>CBDCXH010000005.1:0-20792 GCA_965223665.1 Nitrospinaceae bacterium | reverse complement strand
TGGGCTAATTAATAACAATATCTCACAACAAATAACAACAGAAAAATCAATCACCTCTCTTTAAAGTAATATTGTGATATGTTGTGGAGAATTGAGAAAAATGATAGTCCATTGGCCTTTTTTTGGCCCATTTGAACTTTTGGACTAAATTTTTGAGGTCAGGTCAAACTTCAGTAAATAGGAGTAAAGCAGGTAGATCGATGTAATGTTTTTCTAACCCCTGCAGATAGAAACGGAAAGAGGTTCACGCTTAGGGCAATAAAAAGACGCCATAAAGGAAATTAAAAGTCATTAAAAAGTAGAGGTAAAGTCCTCCCAAAATATCCTTGACCGGTGTTGTCATTTTTGACAATATGTTTAAGTCTAATAAAAACTATAAGTAGGAACAACTACAATATGAAGACTGCAACCAAACAAGCTGTTTCTAATAGCCATGATATAGATCAAATTAAGGCAGGTTTAAGTGAAAAAATTATTCATATCCTTGAAGACCGGAAATTATCCGTTCGGGAAGCTCAGGCTGCTACAAAATTTACCGCTGCTGATTTTTCCCGTATTCGAAATGGAGATCTTGGCCGATTTACTATTGACCGGTTGATTAAAATTCTTAATAAACTAGACCAGCGAGTGGATATTCATATAGAAATGCAATCAAGAAAAAAAAGAGTAGGAAATCAGTCAATTAGTAAAAACCATGACAGATTTAATTCAAAGTAAAATAAAACGATCCCTCCAGGTAGCCGATGGCCTGTATCACCGTTTGGTATTGCTGGTGGGTGAGACTAGTTCTGGCAAAACCGGTGTCCTTCGTGGAACCGCAGATAGCTTTGATACTGAAGTCATAAATATTAGTCTGGCTATCTCAACTGAATTGCTCGAGCTGACGGATAAACAACGGGCACTCCACCTGCCCAGAATAATAGATCACGTTGCTGATAATGCAAAGGCGATTGTGGTTCTTGATAACCTAGAAATCCTATTTGACAAAGATTTGAAGCAAGATCCCTTGCGGCTCCTGCAGAGCATATCCAGAAATCGAACGGTATTGGCATCCTGGAGTGGTGCAATCGAGGGCCAGATGCTTGTCTATGCCGAAATAGGACATCCTGAGTATAGGAGTTATGACATGGTCGATGCATTAATAGTGGGTATGGATGGAACGGCAACAATCGATTCAGAAAAGAAAACAAAAGGGGCAGCAAAATAATGAAATATGGTGATCTTATCCAATTTGACCCGATTGAATCAGTTGTTCAGTTGCGTGATGCGGACAGAGCCAGCGCCGCACAGCATCTTATCAATACCTACGTCATTTCAGAGGAAATGGCGGAACGACTGATTCAACTTGTTTTTCCGCAGTTGCAGTTCGAACAGCCAGTAGATAACAAAGGCATCCTGGTTGTTGGCAACTACGGAACCGGCAAATCACATTTGATGTCGGTGGTATCCAGTCTTGCTGCAGATGCATCTCTATTGGACAACCTTAATCATACTAATGTAACCCAAGCTGCAAAGCAGATTGCTGGCCGCTTTAAGGTCATCCGCACTGAAATCGGTGCAACCACCATGTCCCTGCGCGATATTCTAATCGCCGAACTTGAAGAAAACCTCGATAAGCTCGGTGTAGATTATGTCTTTCCAGAGATCGATGCAACAACCAACCATAAGAGGGCCTTCGAAGACATGATGGAGAAGTTCGGTCAGGCTTATCCTGAACACGGCTTGCTCCTGGTGGTCGATGAATTGCTAGACTATTTACGCACTCGCAAGGACCAGGAACTGATACTAGACCTCAACTTCCTACGCGAGGTCGGAGAAGTATGTAAAGACCTGCGCTTTCGCTTTATGGCCGGTGTGCAGGAAGCCATTTTTGATAGCCCCCGTTTTTCCTTTGTGGCCGACAGCGTTCGCCGGGTAAAGGATCGCTTTGAACAGATTCTAATCGCAAGGAATGACGTCAAGTTTGTGGTGTCCGAGCGTCTGCTTAAGAAGACCGCCGAGCAGCAAGCCAAGATCCGAGAATACCTGACGCCCTTTGCTAAATACTATGGAGGACTCAACGAGCGTATGGATGAATTCGTCCGGCTCTTCCCCGTGCATCCCGATTACATCGACACATTCGAGCGGGTCTCCGTGGTCGAAAAACGTGAGGTGCTAAGGACTCTATCCATCTGTATGAAAGGGGTTCTGGGAAAAGATGTGCCCCCGGACGAGCCGGCACTGATTGCCTTTGATAGTTACTGGAACACGCTCAAACAGAACGCATCCTTCCGTACCATTCCTGAAATCAGGGCGGTTATGGATTGCAGCCAAGTGTTGGAATCGCGTATCGAAAACGGTATCACCCGCAAACAGTATAAGCCGATGGCACTGCGCCTTATACACGCACTTTCAGTCCATCGTCTGACCACTGGCGACATACATGCTCCAATGGGCGCATCTGCTGAGGAATTGCGTGATCGCCTTTGCCTTTTTGAACCCATGATCGTTGAGTTGGGCAGTGACGAACCAGACAAAGATTTACAGACTCATGTGGAAACCGTCTTGCGCGAAATACACAATACGGTTAGCGGCCAGTTCATTTCCTTTAATGAGGATAACAGTCAGTTCTATCTGGACCTGAAAAAGACCGACGACTTCGATGCCCTGATCGACAAACGAGCTGAAAGCTTGGATAAAGCTCACCTCGATCGCTTCTATTATGAGGCTCTCAAACGGGTCATGGAATGCCAAGATGCCACCTATGTTACCGGTTATAAGATATGGCAGCATGAGTTAGTATGGCATGAGCGTAAGGCGGCACGTACAGGCTATATGTTCTTCGGGGCTCCCAATGAGCGTTCCACCGCTGTGCCTCAGCGAGACTTTTATCTTTATTTCATCCAGCCGAACGATCCGCCTCGGTTTAAGGATGACAAATGGAAAGATGAGGTATTCTTCAGGCTGAAAGGCACCGACGAAGAATTTCTGACCGCGCTTAAGAGCTATGCAGCAGCGCTTGATCTAGCGGCCACCTCATCTGGGCATGCTAAGTCCACATACGAGTCGAAAGCCAACGGCTTCTTAAAAAAGTTAGTCCAATGGCTGCAGAAGCACATGAGCGAAGCCTTCGAAGTTACTTATCAGGGACGTACCAAGTCAATGACTGAGTGGGCAAAGGGGATGTCAGTTCGAGATATTTCCGGGGTAGCTCCTAACGAGACCATCAATTTTCGTGATTTAATAAATGCTATCGCGGGTATTTGCCTTGCACCAAACTTTGTTGATCAAGCACCCGACTACCCAAAGTTTTCAGTCCTAATCACAGGTAACAATCTTGTCCAGGCCGCACAGGATACCCTGAGGGCCATTGCTGGGCAGAACCGCACCAAACAGGCCACAGCTGTATTAGACGCTCTGGAATTGCTCGATGGCGAAAAAATTGATCCCTACAAATCGAAGTACGCCAAGTTCATCCTTGATGCCATAAAGGCCAAGGGGCATGGGCAGGTGGTGAACCGTAGCGAAATCATCCAGGACGACCACGGTCTCGAGTACATGAATCCGGGAGCCTCAAGGCTGGAACCTGAATGGGTAGCGGTTATCCTTGCAGCCTTGATTTATTCGGGCGACGTCGTGCTTGCAATCCCTGGAAAGAAGTTTGATGCCACTGGGCTTCAACAGCTTGCCGCAACCGGTATGGACGAATTGGTTCGGTTCAAGCACCTGGAACAGCCAAAGGAATGGAATCTGCCTGCACTCAAGGCTTTATTCGAATTACTCGGCATGACGCCGGGTATGGCCCAGCTTGTCACCCAAGGTAAGGAAGAGCCATTACAGAACCTTCAGCATGCCGTGGGTAATGTGGTCAAACGCATTGTCATGACCCAGCAGACGCTGCAGGAAAGTCTTTCTTTCTGGGGGCTTGATCTGCTCGCGGGCACCGACCTAGACAGGCAGGCTAATGGACTGGACGAAGCCAAGACTTTCTTTGAATCGCTTCAGGCCTACTCATCGCCGGGAAAGCTGAAGAACTTCCGTTACAGCGCCCAGGAAGTGATAGCTTACGAAAAGGCAATAAAGGCCTTGGATGATCTTGCCGCCCTGCGCGAGTTCGTCATGGGCCATGGTCCAACGGCTTCATGGCTCTCCACCGCCGAAGCGGTGCTTCCCGCCGAGCACGATTGGGTGGACCGCATGAAGGCGACCCGACAGGATATCCTAGATGTACTTAAACCGGCGACCCTGTCCGAACTGACAACACAATCCCACGACACCGGAACCAAACTTCGAAAGCTCAAGAAGGATTACATTGTTGCCTACATCGGCCTACACACCAAAGCCAGGCTGGGCATGAACGATGACAAGCGCAAAGCGGCGCTACTCAATGACCCGCGGCTGCAAACTCTGCTCAAACTGGCAGGTATCGACCTGATGCCGAGGCAACAGCTCACCGATTTTCAAAACCGCTTGGCAGGACAAAAGAGCTGTATTGCCCTGACCGAGCAGGACCTGGATTCTACCCCTATCTGCCCGCACTGCGGTTTACGTCCGTCGATCGAAACCGTTGCAGGGACAGGCTCGCAAATGATTGACCAGATGGACACCGAACTCGATGCCATGATTGCGGGCTGGACTTCCACTATTCTCGGCAACCTGGAGGACCCGATCACCCAAGCCAACATGGACCTGCTAAAGATTGACGATCGCGAACCGCTGGAAGCCTTCATCAAATCGCGTGAGTTGCCGGTACCGCTAAACAGCAACTTCGTGCATGCCCTTAAAGAGGTGCTCTCTGGTCTGGTCAAAGTTACAGTAAAAGCACAGGACTTGCAGAATGCCCTGCAGGTCGCAAACGGTCCGGCCACCCCGGGGGAGATGAAAAAACGCTTTGAGGAATATATAGATCAACTTACCAAGGGCAAAGACCCGGCCAAAGTAAGAATCGTAATAGAGTAGGAAACAATAAAATGATCGATGAAAAGCGAATTTTAATTTACTGCGGCAGCAACCAGAAAGATTACTAATGACCAAGCAAGACAATCTATTCCAAACTAGAATGGTTCCTGCAAAAAAAGGCTCCGACCAACTTTTTGAGGAGGAGATATTGCCCCAATCAGAACCGGTGACCTGTCTCGGCATGACCTTTAACAATGACGAGGAACGGCGCAAGTACTTCAACGAAAAGCTACGCAAAAAGCTACGCGATCTGGAGTTTCGTAAGATCGAGGGCTTTCCCATCGGCAGCGATGAGAATATCCTGACCTTAAGCGATCCGCCGTACTATACGGCCTGCCCGAATCCCTGGGTTGCCGATTTTATTGCCGAATGGGAAGGGGAAAAGCCAGAAAAACCAGAGGACTACCAATACCACCGTGAACCGTTCGCAGCTGACGTAAGCGAAGGCAAGAGCGATCCTATTTACAATGTACACTCCTACCACACCAAGGTCCCTCACAAGGCCATCATGCGTTACATCCTGCATTACACCGAGCCAGGGGATATTGTTTTCGATGGTTTTTGCGGCACAGGTATGACCGGCGTTGCCGCCCAAATGTGTGGTGATCGAGATACGGTCATGTCGCTTGGCTATCAGGTAAAACCAGACGGCACCATTTTGCAGGAAGAAATTAATGAGAAAGGCCAGAAGGTATGGAAACCTTTTGGTAAACTAGGCATGCGCCGGGCAGTATTGAATGACTTGTCACCTGCTGCTACCTTCATAGCATATAACTATAATACATCGGTGGATGTCGCTTCTTTTGAAAAGGAAGCCAAGCGTATTCTCAAGGAAGCCGAAGAGCAATGCGGGTGGATGTATAAAACTAAGCATACTGACAATCGGCCAGGGAAAATTAACTATACAGTATGGAGCGAGGTATTTCGCTGCGAAAATTGTGGTTATGAATCTACATATTGGGATCTCGCAGTCGATCCCGACACAAGATATAGAAAGAAAAAAGATGAACCCATTAAATGTTCAGGGTGTTCTTCAGAATCGGTGCTTAAAAAATGGGAAAGAGTTAAAGAAACCCGATATGACAGTACTCTAGGCACCACGGTATCCCAAATAAAACAACAACCGGTTTTAATAAATTACTCATACGATGGACAAAAATTTGAAAAAACACCTGACAGAGACGATCTCGATACACTTTACAAGATTGAAAACTACAAAATAGATTTTGCGTTCCCATGTCTAAGAATGCCTGATGGAGATGAGGCAAGACGAAACGATAACATTGGTCTTACGCATATACATCACTTTTATACGAAACGAACATTAGCCATGCTAGCTATTGCGTGGAACAGAGCAGATGCATCGAAACAAAGTCTTACTCTTAAATTTTGGATTCAAACTGGCATTCTAGGTTTTTCCAAACTCAATCGCTATTTGGAAGCTTCGTTTTCTCAAGTAAATAGGTATCTCAAAGGAACCCTGTATGTGGCCCCATTCACCACAGAAGTGTCTTTGGAGTATGCTTTGAAAGGAAAAATAAAAAAAATAAAAAAATTGCTCTCCTTAAACCGGACCTCTTTAAATTTGGTTAACGCACGATCCAGTGCTGACAACTTCCTGTGTGAAAATTCTGTCGATTATATTTTTACTGATCCGCCATTTGGCGGAAATATAATGTACTCTGATTTGAACTTTATTTGGGATAGTTGGCTTGGGATAGTTGAGAACACTCACCAAGAGGCGGTAGTAAGCAAAAAGCAATCTAAAGGCATGGCCGAATACCAAGCACTAATGACTCAATGTTTTGATAATTATTACAAAGCATTAAAGCCTGGTAGATGGATGACTGTAGAGTTTCACAATTCAAAAAATAGTGTATGGGTATCGATACAAGAAGCCTTGCAATTTGCAGGTTTTGTTGTTGCTGATGTACGCACATTAGACAAAAAACAGATGACAATGCAACAAATGACAAGCACCAATGCGGTAAAACAAGACCTAATTATCTCAGCATATAAGCCTAATGGGGGATTAGAGAAACGATTCGGACATGAAGCTGGCACTGAAGAAGGTGTCTGGGACTTTGTTAGAACACATCTGAAGCAACTTCCAGTATTTACATATAAAGATGGACGGGCAGAAGCTATTTTGGAAAGACAGAATTATCTGTTGTTTGACCGAATGGTCGCCTTTCACGTTCAAAGAGGAGTGCCTGTTTCAATCTCTTCTTCTAACTTTTACCTGGGCCTCACGCAGCGTTTTTCAGAAAGGGATGGGATGTTTTTCTTAGCTGATCAAGTCGCTGATTATGACAGAAAGAGAATGCTTTGTAAGGAGCTTATACAAGCATCATTCTTTATCTCGGATGAAGCGACGGCCATACAATGGCTACGACAACTATTAAAAGAACGGCCGCAATCTTTTCAAGAGTTGCATCCGCTGTTTATGCGTGAAATCAGTGGCTGGAATAAGAATGAGATTCCACTTGAATTATCAACGCTACTTGAACAAAACTTCCTTCGTTATGATGGAAAAGGATTAGTGCCAGAGCAGATCCACGCTTACCTCTCATCCAATTGGAAGGAATTGCGTAATCTGCCCAAGGACGCTTCGTCACTGGTGGCAAAGGCACAAGACCGCTGGTATGTGCCCGACCCTAACAAGGCGGGCGACCTCGAAAAACTGCGCGAGAAAGACCTGCTCAAGGAATTTGAGGAATACAAGCAGGTTAAAAAGCAACTTAAGGCCTTTCGTTTGGAGGCTGTCCGCACGGGTTTCAAAAAAGCCTGGCAGGAGCGGGACTATGCCATCATTGTGGCCGTAGCTAACAAAATCCCCAACAAAATCCTCGAAGAAGATCCAAAATTGCTCATGTGGTACGACCAGGCAGTAACAAGAATGGGAGGCGAGTAGCAAATGATCACCAAATGGAAGGTGTTTAATTTTAAGTCAATTCGGGAGGAGACTGAATTGGATCTCGGACCACTTACCATTTTCGCCGGAGCGAATAGCAGTGGTAAGAGTACATTTATCCAGTCGATCCTGCTTGTGGCTCAAACACTCGCCCATAAGGTGAGCTCTCGATCAGTAGTTTTGAACGGAGCGCTTACGAGCCTTGGCCAATTCGACGACCTGAAGTCGAACGGTAGTGTGTCAGATCAAATCTCAATCAAATGTACTTGCCGTCCATTATCTGATCCTGACAGGATAGCGCATCGGAGGTCTGTTCCATTTGGAAGGGATTTTTATTATGGTCTACAATCATATCAGCTTCGGGAAATAACATGCGAAATTTCATTTGATGCAGATCCTTCCAGTTCTCTGAGAGACTTGTTTCAAATACAGCCAAGGTTATTCGCGAGCGAATTAAGCTGCACATCAAGAGATGAGGATAATGTAGATAAAAGCGCAGAGATTGCAGTCCGCCTTTCCAATAAAGGTTTTTCTGAAATTGATGGCATGGACACCATCGGTGAAATCGATGATCAGCTCCGTACCAGCCTCTCCTATGACGTCGACATTGACGACACATCCATGGCTGAAGTAAAAGAAGATTTTCGTTCGGCCCGCGCCATTGGTTGCGTCCTACGCCACTTTCTTCCAGAGCGTGTCGTTTACGGAATTGACACCATCCAAGAAGAAGCCAACGCGCTCATTATGGTGCTGCAAGATGATGGCCGTCGTGCCATTGGACTCCGGCACCGTCTAGGCAGAGACATTCTTTTTTCTAAAGAGATTATTTCTGTGTTGCGTGATGTACTTGAGGATATCATAGATTTTGACGATGCTTTCAGGGATAAGGATCAGCAGCAACACCTCTTCGGTTCTGATTCCGAATCGATGTCGTTCAGGGCTTGGAATGAGCACATGCGGTCATTGCCACGTAATACCAGAATGAAGATCCAGCAAGCCTTGCGAGAGTCAGACGACCTCTTTGATCGCATCGTTGGGGCAATGAAGGAATCGAGTCCATCGTCATCAGAACATCATGATTTTGTTCAAACCCGTCCACCACGGCAGATCACAGAATCCGCGTGTTATTTAGATAATTTTTTTGCTTCATCACTAAAGTATCTTGGCCCACTGAGGGATGCTCCTAAACCCCTGTACCCACTTGCGCCAGCAGCAGATCCACATGATGTTGGATTGCGTGGCGAGCACACAGCCTCTATTCTTGAGCTGCACAAGAACAAAAAAATAGAGTACATTCCCTCAGCACACTTCGAAACACCAACAATTAACCGTAAAACAGTTACGAGAACCCTTGAGGCCGCAGTTATTGACTGGCTTCAATACCTCGGCGTTGCAAGCTCAGTAAAAAGTCGTGATCAAGGTAAGTTAGGGTATGAGTTAAAGGTAGGATTAGCCAACTCAGATGCCACTCATGATCTTACGCATGTCGGCGTTGGTGTCAGCCAGGTTCTTCCTATCCTAGTAATGTGCCTTTTGGCCGACACAGACTCAACACTAGTGTTCGAGCAACCAGAATTACACCTTCACCCCAAGGTTCAGACGCTCCTAGGAGATTTTTTCTTGTCGATGGCTATATGTAACAAGCAGTGTATCGTTGAAACTCACAGCGAGTATTTTATTGACCGTCTGAGATTCCGAATTGCAGCAGCCTCGGGCAAAGAACTCAATAGCCAGACAAAGATTTACTTCGTCGAAAAACCACTGGAAAACTCTTCTTTCCGCGAAGTCATCATCAATGAGTATGGTGCTATCTCCGACTGGCCAGAGGGCTTTTTTGATCAATCTCAGCAACAGGCGGAAGAAATTTTGCGGGCCGCCACTGTAAAAAGAAAAGCAAGCAGAAAGAAGAGTGATGAATAATTTCAGCGTAACAATTGATGCTGGAATCCTTGCAGCTCCTCAATCCACCTGTACCATTGATGACGCTTATCAGTACATTGATACGCTGCTGGATTGGAGCAAACTCCTGGATGAACCTTGGGTAGCCATTCGTATGAGCGAAAGGGCATCTGAAGCTCTTATTGCGGATAATCTTTATCCATTACGGAATCAGCTTAGTGAGATATTCGATGCGCATGGAATATCCGAATATGACGTAAACACGGTCGCTACAATTGTAGATCGACTACTGACCATCACCCCTTCTTTTGAAACATACTATCGATTAAAAGATGTTCTAACGGATCATCTTGAGACAGACCCGGACATAATAAGACTGACAGCTTGGGAGGGACTCCAATCGGATTTGGCGCGATGTATCACCCTAATTGCAATTCTCCGAAAACATTGTTCGCAACCACTTGCTGGGCATTCTTTCATATTGAGAGAAGCACCAAAACAGGTCATTAAAGTCAGAGCGCAAATTCATGAGATTGAGCACGAACGAGACGATCTCCCCGTTTTGCCTTGCCCACCAGAATTCTTTGAAGGCGAGGTATTAGTATGCGACGATTTCAATGGGCTAATACAATGTCTTGACGAGGCAGCAATATTCGTTGGCGCATCAGATGATCTTGGGATTAAACTATCACTTCGAATTGCCTTATTTAAATATGATCTTGAGCAAAAAGATATTCCAGATTGGAGTAATACATCAGTGCCAAGCATTGGTGCTAATTTTAGAGAAACCTGCCAGCAGTGTTGTGTGAGCCAAAGTGATTCATTGCCGCCGAAAATACTTCGCTCGATCATAGAAACAATTAAAGGCCAGAATTTGGCTTATGTTCATTCGCTTAGAACTGGCCCTGGTGGCAATGACCCACAACGAATGCGTGGTGCTGATAAAGCCCAGCGGCGAGACATCGATAGAGAGTTTCATCTCCACTTCTGGGAATGTTCCGACGGGACAATCGAGTTAGCGTCAGTTGTTTTCCACAATGATTTTTCAATACCTGGGTAATGACGATGGAGGACCAATGGCAATACAGAACCATCCATAACTGTGCCTGCAAGGTCGAAGAACAGACATTGTGGGGACAGATGGTTTGTCGGGTCTGGCTGCCAAACCAGGATGCCGTAGTGCGGGTTTCCCGCTCCGCATTGTGTCCACTGGGGGCCGAATTGCAGCCCGATGTCGAAGCTCATCGCATTAATTATATCGTGGCGGCAGTAAAAGTGTCTGAAGTTTTGGAAGGTAGCACCAGCAAGTCTGATGACCATGTGCTACTGGCTCCTATCGAGTCTAAGGTCATCCCGTTGCCACACCAGATCCATGCCTTATCCCGAGCCATCTATGGCTATCAATTTGGTTATCTGTTGGCCGATGAAGCCGATTGGCGAAGTGAACTCGAATTAGCTAGCCAGGTCGTTCCAAAAATTAGACCACTATTGCTGATGCGCATTATCAAGAGGGGCCCTCAATGAGAAGTTGGCGAGACGCCATCCTGAACGATTTTGTCCCGAACGTCAGCAAGCTCACCCTGGTCGCCGACCCGGACAGTCTGCTAACCGAGGAGATGCTAGCACTTGAGTTGCGCCACCGGGGTTTTGATCTGATTGAATTCAACGATCCGGTCGAGTTCCGTTACGCCTATGAATCGAAATATCGCTCGATCTGGGATCGTGGTGAGCATACCGATCTAGTTGTCATTCTTCGTCTTCAGGATGCGGAACTGAAATCTCTGCCGTATGATTTACTTCAGGCTGGAAGAAAGTTGGCCTTTGATCTGGGCGGACTTTTCCCAAATCTAAGCTATCGGGTTATTGAAAAGTTGGATCGCAGTCTACTGGACATTCTCTTCGAGGCGCAGAGCAAGTCGACACCCGACCGTATGGGGGACAATGCAACCAAGGACTTTATTTTGCGGCAGGTGTTCGGCATTGCGGCTGAACTGATTACGAATGAAGTGGATCTATTGAGAACACTACTCCGCCAGCACAACAATAAAACTCAGATCCCACAAGCACTGGCTGATCGAATTGTGCAGGTACTCAATGGGCATAACTGCTTTCATGCATGGCCACTGGATGAGATCGTGCCGGATGGGGAAACCTTCTTTGAATTTCTCCAGGAGCGCTGGCCGCTATTCTTAAATAAACTAGGCACGTCAGACCAGGTGTGTGAGAACGACCCGGAGTATGGTCTTAAATATGCGGGGCCTGATGTCCTGCCGTTTGATCATCAAGACATCAGAGTTTACATCGGTAATCTATTCGTTGAAGGGAAACTCTCCCCAATACAGAAGCCCGAGGTTGTCATTGATACTGATTCCTGGATACGCTGCGGCATCATTGCAGCAGATGCGGATAATAACGAAGTGCGTATTTCTCGCCTCTTCGGGCTTGCTGAGAATGGTATTCCTACTGTAGAAGCCCAGTATTCGGATTGGACTTTCTTTGCTATGAAATGGGCCGAATTGTCTGCCTTGGTTCACTGTAGCTCCAACGAAGCGGATAAGAACAAGCTGAGGGAAATGGGTGATGGTTTGAACGCAACCTTTGCCCAGTGGCTGAGTGCTCACTATGCTAGCTTGATCAACTTGCCACCGACCAGCCCAGCGATGCTACACCATGTCCCGCGATGTCTGGCCCGCTGTCTGGAAGATATGAAGGAAGGTCGCGTTGCCCTACTTGTGGTCGATGGGCTTGCGTTGGATCAGTGGGTCACCATTCGCCGGACTCTCCAGGATCAGGATCGGAGTCTGATTATGCGAGAATCTGCGACCTTCGCTTGGATTCCGACGTTGACATCTGTATCTAGGCAGGCGATCTTTTCCGGTAAACCACCACTGTATTTCCCATCGTCAATTAATTCAACCAACAGCGAAGGTAATCTCTGGAAGCAGTTCTGGGAAGGCATTGGTCTTTCCCGTCTCGACATTTCCTACCAACGAGGCCTGAGCGATGGCGACGTTGAAAGCATATTGGAAAAAACAATGCATCCTGGTAAAACTAAGGCAATTGGTTTGGTCGTGGACAAGGTCGACAAAATCATGCACGGTATGCAGCTTGGTGTAGCCGGAATGCACAATCAGATTAAACAGTGGTGCCAGGGAGGTTTTCTCGGATCACTGATCGGGTATTTGCTGGATAACGGCTATGAAGTCTGGATGACGTCTGATCACGGTAATATTGAATGCCGTGGCAAGGGCCGTCCTTCGGAAGGCGTCATCGCTGAAACACGTGGTGAGAGAGTTCGGGTTTATCCAACGTCGGAGTTGCGATCTCAGGTGGCCAGCACATTTACTTTTGCCCACGAGTGGCAACCAGTGGGCCTTCCGCCGGACTATTTCCCACTCGTTGCCGGTGCCAGCGATGCGTTTGTAAATCTTGATGAATCAATTGTTGGTCATGGAGGCATTGCCGTTGAGGAAGTCATTGTGCCCTTGGTGAAGTTTGAAAGGAAGTTACGGTAATGGGAAAGCGACATTATGCCATCGGAATCAAACAGGCCATCCGCTATGAGTGGATGCAAAAAACTACCAACTTGCTTCTTGCCGGGTTGGATTCCAAGATGATTCGGAAGGAACTGCACGAATTCCTTTTGGAACGCAAAGGCAACGGCTTCGAAGGTGAACGTAGTAATCAGACCCGCACCTTCGTTGTTAATAATCTGATGAAGATTTGGGTTTCTCCCGATACTGAATTAGTGAGCTTTAGGGACAAAGCCCTAGAATTACTTTGTGAGCACCCATCCATGGCACTATCTATTCATTGGGCTATGATTTCTGCTGTGTATCCGTTTTGGTTTAATGTGGCGCGGCAGGCAGGCAGGCTACTCACCCTGCAGGATCAGGTTACCCAGACACAA
Organism: Nitrospinaceae bacterium; assembly: GCA_965223665.1. Taxonomy (GTDB): domain Bacteria; phylum Nitrospinota; class Nitrospinia; order Nitrospinales; family Nitrospinaceae; genus CBDCVY01. The sequence continues at coordinate 7,131 of CBDCXH010000005.1, read as the reverse complement.
ATTATAAACCGTATTAAGGAACAATATGGAGATAGATCAACAGTCAGCCGCTATACCCGGTATGTAATTCGCTCTTTCGTGGCGTGGGGTGTTCTGAAGGAAGCAAATGCAAAAGGTTGCTACGAGAAGAAAATACCAATAATCATTCCCGACAAAAATCTAACCATCTTGTTGTTCGAGTCAGCGTTGAATGCCATCCCTGAAGGCAAAGAGGTTTTGGGGCCCTTGCTGAATAATCCGGCATTTTTCCCGTTTCGGCTCTCGATGATAACTGGTGATTTTGTGGCGCGGCAAACGGATAACATCGACGTAGTTCGACATGGGTTAGTTGATGAACTTCTGAAGCTAAAGGAAAATAATTAAAAAACAAAATACAAATTATTTCAGAGCAAAATAACAGTTCAAAATTACAGCCTGCTTGGACTGATCAAACCCCGAAATTCATACTAGATGTTAAACTAAGAGAAATTTAAAAAAATTTTGGTTTTTGAAACTTTTTATAGCTAAAAAACGTTTTAGATTTTTATAATTTTGTCAATTACAAATTCCCAACAGATTCCACCAACCGATTTAATTCCTTTTTTACTTTCATAGACTCTTTTCTCTGTTGAATAACTTCTGCAGAGCGGTTTCCATGTTTCCAGTTAGCCTTCCGGCTTCGTTGCAAACCTTCCAACGTGCGAGGTCCTGTGCTCTTACCCCCATGTAATCGACAGCGTCCATTTTTCATTGCAGGACTTTGGCAAGAGGTTTTTTGTCTGGTTTTGGCACCACAGCGAGGAGCTTGGTTAGCATAGTTTAAACCTATCTCCCAAATGGGTACATGGAGTTCATTGACGTTTTTCATGATCCCCCCTGGTATCAAAGGCCCCTGCTACAACTGCTTGTCCTCCATTTTTTACATTGATATGTTGCACCGTGATGGTTTGACTCCCTCCGTTTCGTAGTTTATTGAGAGCCAATATGCCTTTTTGAAAACTTTCCATCATTCGGGCAGAAGCATTGGATGCTCGTATAGACTCTAATGAATAATATTCCTTGCATTGGAAGGTGATTGCTTTATCACTTTCACTCAAATTGCTCAGTGAACGACTGGCAAATGTCATCGCCAGTTTATGAGCAGCACCCAATTGATGCGCCAGCATTTTTTCTAACGAGTTTTTGGCTTGGATGGTTTCAGCCGCATCGAGAGCAAGTCCAGTGCAGTCTGAATCGAATATCAATTGCAGTCGCTCTTGACTCGCTTCGGCAGTTACATTATCAGGTTTTTCGAGGGTATTTATCAGAGCGGGTAAATCTTCTGCTCTCTCTTTGGAGAGAGATAACTCACCTCCACAACCCACAGCAGGAAGTTCATTCTCCGGAATTTTTAAAGCTTTCTGAGCTTGTTCTTCTAATTCATCAGCATCTAAACGCATGAAGCTGGCTCCCAAAGTATCTACGCAAGGTGGCGTTTCCAGTTCCTTGGCTGTGGCTCTCAGGTTTTTTACTTCAACTTTATCTCTTAATGCTTTTTTTAATTTATCTTTAGGCTTTGACATAATTCATCCAAATAAAATTAGAATTATATGCTTATTAATTTTTCCAATGTTTTTGCAATTCTTCTCTAATTTCCTTAATTTTCATGCTACCTGGTTTCCACCAATGGTACTTTTGATCACAATCGAAGGGAATTACCAGATCACCATTTGAAGCTAAATAAGGTTTGGGCTGCCTTTCCTTTATAGTATGGATAATTTCGAATTTGCTTTTCTTTAATTGTTCCATTAATTCAGCTGTGCAATATTGATTTGGAATCTTGAATTTCAATAGATCACTATCAACCCACACCTCTCCCCCCATGTTTTCAATACGTCCTAATAATTCATGGATGCTCATATTTCCCCCTCAATAAAAGACTCTTGTGTCCTATTTTGTGTTTTCGGCCCAAACGGCCCTTTCGTCCCAAGGTCTTGATTTCTCCGAGTGTTTGGGCCGATATTGTGGGACGTTTTTGAACCACCCTCAGATTTACGGCCCAATGGATCGTCTTCTAACTCTTTGTTTTCATTGGAAAGTGGGATGATTGGGCCGTTTGGGTCGGTTGTCCAGGTTAATACATCAGTGTTCAAATGAAGAACTGTATGCCTGGTTCCCTGCAGTTCTTTTCTAATTAGATTTCTTCCTCTTGCTTCATCGCGAGAGGCTAACAATTTTTTTTCATGCATTCGTTTCCAAAGAGTCCGCGATTGTGTAGGAATGGTGGTCCCTTGGTTTCTAGCTAACTTTTGCGCCGCGGCATAAGAGGCATTAGGTTCTAAATAAAGATCCTTGTCTTTCGTCCAACCAATGTGATCACCCGATGGCATCCAGTAACTATTGTCTTCCCCATTGGGACCATATCTTTGCTCTAGACGCCAACCCCATTTCTGAGGCTCTTCAGGAATTTTGCCATCTGGGTCAGTAATATGAGCACTCCCGTTCATCAGCGAAGCAGAAATTAAATCCAAAAATACGCGTGTCGGTTCTTCATTAACCTGATGGTCAATTTGTTTTTGTGCCGCTTGGACAATGGCCTTTCGAAAACGAACCCGTAATTGTTCTCTTTGTTCTGGGCTAATAGCCCCGGATTCTTGAGCAAATTCGAGATAGGTTTCAAAGCCAATGTAGAGGCTGCCCACCAAATCTGCCGTTCTTTTATGAACTGATAATTCTTCCAACACCAAATCGCGAATCTCATTTTTTCTTTTAGGCAACGTTTGTTTGAGTTCGTCCAGTTTTGGAGCAAGAAACTGAATATAACTAGAAAGGACTTGAGCGTATACTCCTTCTGCTGCTAAAGTTTGGGCTAAACTGAGTTTATCCAAATTAACACTGCCAGGAGACATTTCAAGGATGAGTGCTCTCGCGCGTATGGACTGACCTTTGGGCACATCCTCTCCGGAGGAAAGAATCAAACCTCGCGGAAAGTATTCGGCTCTTAATGATCCATCGGCTCTCATTCTGCCGCGGCCGGAGTTATTGCCCTGCCCCCTTAAAATACGATTCGCCTTTTGATGAAGACGAGCGATATCATTATTGCTCCCCGAAGGAGCAAAATCATCAATGACCAGAACTCCATCCTTTATTAGGAAAGACTGCTTCTCCAGAGTGTTATCCGTGGAGTTCCAATTGCCCGGCAAACATTTTCCATGAAACCCCTTACCAAAGAAGGCCTGCGCTAAAGCGGTCATCTCCGTTTTCAGACTTCCTGTTGGACCGACCAGGTACAATGAAAAATCCAAGATACAAGCTTCTCCTAACACCGCACGGAATACTGCGGAGAATAGAGGAAAAGTAACAATATCCGGAGCTAAATCAAAAAGATCTAGGCTTGCTTGGATGGCTTTTATCAACTCCTCCCCTTGTAGAGGATCAGGGAATTTGTACTCTGACAAGCGAGACCCTTCTAAATCGACTTCTTCTTTATCTTTTCTCGACCCTTTCGGCCCAATGGACCCTTCTGAATGAAGATAAACCCATTCCTTTTTTATTTTTCTCCATCCCAGATGGCGATAAGTGGTTCTTTTGGTGATATTTTTTGAAAACATTTGAATGGCACAACGACTTTGATCTTTTAAACCAAATCCAGGATAAAGGATAGCTTGGGGTCCCAATTCACGCACAACCCAATTAAGAGAACTAAACTCTGCAGAGGTTACAAAGAACTTATAAGTATTCCCCATCAATTGGGCTTCCATCTCAAAAAAGTGGACCACCTCCGCTCCATCATCTTTTTCAATTTGGGAAATAATTATTGCTGTGAAGTTAGTGAGGTATGTAGGCACTTCTCCACTGGCCGTGCTTTTGTACCAAACAAACCCATTACCCCGCAGAGAATAATCACCCAATCGAATGGGTGAAGCTTGGTTCGAGTTAGGTTCGTCTTCTAAATCTTCTTCACCAAAATACCTTGCATAATTCCCTTCATATAAAGGAGCGGTATCGACTAAACTTATAAAATCTTCGATGGAGTTTTTATCAACATAGTCACTGACATCTCCGCCTTTCTTCAAATCGGGAAATCGAATGATTTTTATTGAACTGGCAATTCCAAACAGGGATTCTGAAATCAGCTTCCCACGTTTACGTCCTATCTCATCATTATCTTCAAGAACTACAACATCTTTATCTTTTAGAAACTGATTGTATTCAGACTCCCAACTCAGACCACCACAAACATTGGTGGTTGCAGTTAATCCCTCCTTATTGAGTAGGTCACAGTCCTTTTCACCTTCACCTAAGTATATAGGTGCATCTGACTTTAAAATATTGGGCAGGTTGTAAAGAACGCGTCGGACACTTTCAATGTTCCATTCCCAATCATTCTTGCCCTTAGGTTTTCTATAGCTAAACTTCTTTTTAGGTCCATACCGAACCGCCTGGTAAAGTAGTTTTCCTTCTTCATCAAGGTAGTAATAGGTATTGGTGATGGATTGCTTTTTCTTTGGATTATTCTTTGGAATCAATTCAGGAGCGTATTTCTCGGCAAGTTCCTTGAGAGTATCTGAAAAAGAAAGATTGTGTTTTTCCCGGTGAAAGGAAATCACATCTCCCCCCTTAGCTTCACAAGCAAAACAATAAAAACCTCCCTCAAAATAAACGGCAAGATTAGGAGTTTTATGATCCTCATGAAAGGGACAAAAATACACCCGATGATCTTTATTGTTTTTCTGGGGTTCGCCCAACTCTTCCCTATAATATTCCTCGATTGGGATAGCCTCTTTTAATTTTTGGGCATCAATCTTCATTTATTTCCTCCCAAAATCCACTCAAAGTACTTTGGAACATTAATGATTATTTTCTTACCCAGCTTGATAATAGCCTCTGATCTTTCTAACCCATTATTTTTTCGGTTGAAAATTTGGTAGCGCAAACCACCCTCACTAATAAAGTCATATTTATTGCAAAACTTTGCTACCGTTAATAATTCTGGGACCTCAATTGTTGCAGGGTTACGAAAACGATTTACCGTCTTCGAACTGTGATTTCTGTCATTCATAAATTCAGCTCCTAAAATTGTTTTCAAACAATAATCAACATCAATAAACAATATTGATTGTTTCAAACGGAATTTTAGAAATTTATGCTTTTATTTGACAGGGACAAAAACCGGGGGGGAAATTGTCCTTAATTTCAAGAAGGTGGAAAATTATTTGAATTTGTAGTGTGTAGGAAGGTTTTTTTCGTCTAGTCTTCGCAATCCTTTAATTAAGGATTCTTTACTCTGGGCAAAGTCTTTATGTTTTTTACAAACTAGATCAATAATTTGATCTCGCGTTAAACTATTTTTATATTTTTCGCCCATAAAAACAAAAGGCTTCCCAGATTCGGATTTTTTTCTTAAACGATTTAAAGTTTGAGCAATAGCTTTCCAGGGTATTGTTTTCCTTGGTGAATTGACTAACCTAGCAACCAACCTTGCTGCTTTTTCGGTCCGTCCATGTTTCATAAAAATTGCATCAACAAACCTTTTTAATTGGGTAAGGACGAACACTTTCTCTAAAGCTTCTTCTATATAATTTATAGTAAATTCATACTTGGCGGCAGAATCTAAGGCTTTTTCAAGTAGTTTAATTTCATTTTTTGAAAACTCTATTTTTTTGAAATTATTCTTTATTATTTTTCTTTTTAGTCTTTGATAACTTTTTTTTGTTTTTAGAACATCATTAATTAATTTTTTATGGAACTCATTGAACTCGTTTTTTAGAGGATTATTTAGCTCTATGGAATCCCATAAATCCTCCCTTTGATTTTCTTCAAATTTCAGTAATTCTAAATCATATTCACCGCCAAGTTCCAAAGCTTCAATCATTAAATCAAAATCCCATTCGGAACCCTCAAAATATTTCCCTGATTGGGTTGGAATTTTATCTTTTAATTTTTCAAAGCATCCTTTCTTAATTTTATTCAAACTAAGATCCCCTTTTTCTTTTTTGCTAAGTTCCTTTTTTTCTTTTATATCTAAATATTTTAAATAAAAACGATTGTCTAAACCCATAATTAGAGACCAAATATCTTTTCATTCATTTTCAAAACAACTGAATGAACATGTTTATCTGAAAGGTGACTGTACCTCTTTACCATTGCTAAAGTTTTGTGCCCTAATATCTCAGCAATCTCAGCCAAGGAAGCTCCATTCATCGCTAAGTAACTTGCGGCACTGTGCCTTAAGTCGTGAAATCGAAAATCTTTTATATCTGCTGCTTTTAACGCACGTTCCCATGAGGGTCTTATTTCTAATGGCTTCTTTCCACTTTGATCTGGAAACAACAAGTTTGTATCTATCCGCCGAACTTCCGACATTTTTTCTATGCAATCAAGCGCAGGCCCTGATAGCGCTAAAGACCTTCGTTCATTATTTTTAGTTTCGTGAATAATCGCTAATTTCCGCTTTAAGTCAATATCTCCCCAATTTAAATTTAAGATTTCTGATTTTCGCGCTCCCGTAGAGAGAGCTAAAACAACCACTGGATATAGAAGAGGTTCTTTGCTTGTCTTACATGTCTCTAACAATATTGCTCGTTCTTCATCACTTAAAAATCTAACTCTGCCTCTAGGCTCCTTGGGTTTTTTAACTTTTCTAAAAGGATTATCATCCACCCATTGCCATTCTCGAAGGGCTATCGAAAAGGCATGTGAAAGCGCAGCCATATATCGAACAACAGTTGCCGGTGAACGAGGCTTTAAATCACCTTTAGCAAGCAAATCGCGATATTCAGCGATGAGTGGAGGAGTTACATCCGCAAGAATATAGTCACCCAATTGTTCTTTCCACCAAGTCAAATGCCGATGTTGTTCAAATTGCATTACCTCGGATTTTTTTGGAAGCTCGTCACGCAAAAAACGGTCAATCATTTCTCTAAGAGTTCGTCTCTTCGCTTCACTTGATTTGAAATGTCGCCTTTCACGAATAGCAGATTCAATAGAAGCAGCCCACTTCTTTGCATCTGTAAGACGTTCGAAAGTAGCAGTTTCGACAGGCTGTCCTTTGAGTCGAACTCTTACCCTAAAAACCGTTTTCCCATTCTTTAATTTTCTTTTTTCAAAGTTTGCCATGAAGTTAGGGGTCACCCTTTTGATCGCAATAATGAATAACAATAACTCAAAAGG
>CBDCXH010000004.1:0-26341 GCA_965223665.1 Nitrospinaceae bacterium | reverse complement strand
TGGAGAACAATATTCTTCCTGGTGGATTTGAAATTATCATAGAGGACACTAAAGAAAAACTTCAACAGAGATTTTTAGACGGTCCACTTAATCCAATTGGAGAGTTCCAAAAACCTTTTTCATGGGGAAGAAAGACACTTTATTATAAAGTTAAAGACGAACTTGGAAATTCAATCGATATTCATGGAGGCAAGCTAGGGGTTTTCATTCTCCCTTCTGGCCCTGTATTACCTATTATAATTGGGTTAATAATTAGTTTCTCATGGCTACTTTTTTCTTGTCTGGCATTTCTCTTGTCCCCATATTCTGCCACTTTTCAAAAGCTAGTGATGAATAAGAGGTTTAGGGGAATTGGTTCTTTTGGTTTGATTCCTTTATTTGTCAGCTTGTTTCCCGCGCTTCAACGTTATTTATTCAAACCTTATTTAAAAACAATACAAAAGGACGAAGAGTTTTCCTGTTGGGAACAAGATTTTGTGATTCCTTCAGACAAATTCCATCCCAGTGCTTTTTTGGATTCCATAAAACAGAATCGCAAGTTTTTGCTTTTGGGTAAATCTGGGGTGGGAAAACAACCTTTTTTAAATACCTCTGTCATCACTTCTCTTATCCAAAATATTCAAAGAAACTAAATAAATCCATCCCGGTGTTGGTTCCTTTAAAAGCTTTTTCTGGAGAGCAAAAAAATTTAAATGATCTTATTTATGACCAACTTCAAGCATATGGAGGAATCACTGATAAGGATTTGGTTATAGAGTTCATTAAAGATGGCGGATTTTTATTTTTAATTGATGGATTGAATGAAATTGAAGATAACAAAAGGGATAGTGTAAAACACTTTATCAATTTTAATGGGAAATCTAATTTTATTTGCATCAGTTCCCAGGTTATTTATGAAGATTTGAATTTAGAACATCAAGAGATGGCACAACTGGACAAAGAAACTATTAAAGAGTTTATACAAAAGAAAGTGCTGGCCGAGGAAAACCGGGATACCCACATAAAAGAAAAACCCACAGGTGAGGAAACTTCTACCGATCAGGAAAAAGTGGAAGCAGTTATAAAATATTTTCCCTCAAATTATGACACCATTTATAAAAATCCGCAGGAACTGGAGTTTGCCATTCAAATTGCTAGAGAAAAAAAGGAAGTGCCTCCCTCTAAGGACCTTTTATATAAAAAGTTGTTTGAACCGGTATTGGAAAACTGGAATCAGGATGAGGACAAACAGCAATTCTCCAGAATTCTTTATGAACGTGCTTTTGAAATGCTGGCCAAACCCGACCCTTCCTTTGATTGTCCGGAACAACCCTTATTGAAAGAAATACAGAACCAGCTATTGGAAAAAAAATTTTTGATTAAACGAGGGACCCATTATTTATTTAAGCATGATTTGATCCGAGCGAGCCTGGCCATGAAATACTTTGTTTCCAATTGGGAGGCCGAATTAACTAACCCGTCCCCCAAAGTTACACGGGATTGGGAATCCATGCTGGAACTATTTTTGCTGAACCAGGTGGAATCCCCCAACCCTAATGGGAATCTGGGAAAATTCTTTTCCTTACTCATTAAGAAGAACATCTCCCTTTCCCGAGATCTATTTAATGATTTGGAAACAACCCATCCCCAAGTTATGGATCCGTTAAAGCCGGAGTTTGATGCGGAAATCGGCCAAGCCTACCGAAAAAATTGAGGGGGAATTTTTTTATGGATGGAAAGAAAATAAGGGTAGAAATTCTACCCTTATTCCAGAGTTGTGATTAGTTTTGTGCTAAATTTAATTTCCAAGAAAATGGGTGCACTAACCGGTTGATATAGTAAACAAGCGCATCGTCTTTGCTATCTAAATATTATGGGAGTGGAAGCTCATGGATAATTTACCTATTTGGGAGATTTTAATATTTATTTTCGTTGGACTTATTTATCCGCAGGTGAGAGAAATTAATATCCGACTTGAAACTTTAGTAGAACTGCAAAAGGAAATTTTAAATAAATTAAAATATTCAAGAGAATAAATTTTTGCAATTCGCGCAATTTGGCAAACTGAATTAAATGCTTGGTAAAGAGGGAAAGTTTCGATGAATATTGGGGAAAAAGAAAATGATTTGATAGAGGAGATTAATTCAATTCTCCCCGAAGGAGATCAGCTAGAGCTTCTTACATTAATAGGTCATCTTTTAATTGAAAGAGAAATTTATAAAGTTTTAAGAAGCGAAATTGACCACGCAAAATATTTAGAGGATGCAGAATTGCAATTTCATCAGTTAGTCAAAATTTACAAGGCACTTTTTTATAAAACTGGTTATGACCAATTTTGGGCTGGTGTAAAAAAATTAAACAAAATCCGAAATGAATATGCTCACAATTTAAATTCCCAAAAAGTTGAGAAGCTTATATCAGAGCTTTTAGAAACCTTTGAGGAAGTTATATTACCAAATGAGGGTTCTTTAGGTGAAAGATATCGAAGAAGCATTGCTTTATTATGCTTTTTGGTTTCTAATATTCCTAGACTTGACCCCCTTCCCAAATAACTGCATTAAAAAATCTCAAATCACCCCACCTATAAGGGTTGGGCAATAAAAGCCTTTATTTTTTAGGGAAAATAATTATAAAATAGGCCCTTTGGTAGACACGCTCCTTATAAATCGTTGACTTTTAATGCAATACTCCTTAGTTTTAAATGAAGGAATAAAATTCTTGTTTGAAGGTCAATGGAAGTATAAAATTTAAATAACCCAAAAATCAAAAAAGGTAAAGGCACCGCCCGGATTCGAACCGGGAATCCACTCCGTGCAAGGAAGTTGCCTTAGCCCTTTGGCTACGGTGCCCTAATCTTTGATGGAGGCCCTTTCGGGGGCCTCCGTTTTTTATTGAAAATCCCTTTCTTTCTATGATACTCTCTAAAACGAAAACGGGGGTGTAGAACCCCACTCTGGTCCTCAAGCTATCGTCAAAAAAAATTTTTTATTGGACCTCGGCTCTACGGTGTCGCATCACCGTGGAGCCTTTGTTTTTGGCCCCTCGAGAACGAAATCCCTCTTTATACTTGTGTAGATTAACACTACATTTTGATTTGTCAACGAACTTCAATACAAGATGCAGGGCCGATTTTTTATCCAAATTCATTAAAGACCAATTCTCGAAAAAAATCAAGCTACCACTTTGAAAAGTAAAGGCTAATTCGCTCAACCCCTTTATTTGCATAACCTTCCACGCACGATTATTTTTCGCAACCTCCCACCTTGACAACCTTAATTCCTTATGCCTAAATAAGCCAATTCCATTGGATTGCTTATGATAAATTGATTGGGGGGAAAAGGTCTAATTTTATTGGGAGAAAGAGATGGACCAATCTCATTTGGATAATAAGTATTTTATAGACAATTATGTTTACAATTGCCCCTTTTGCAAAAGAAATCATGTGAGGTATATATTAAAGAGCTCGCATGTTTTTGATTGGACAAACAGCAAAAAATGTTATGTTTTTTTTGTGATATGCCAGTCCTGTCTAAAAAAATCTTTACACTTATCTTATGAGAATATTCCGACTGAACATAATGGCGGTCAATTCCAATTTTGTGATCTGGAAGGTTGCGATTTAGACCAGAAATTTTTTTACTCCGTTCCTACCTCTTTTTTTACATTAGATGAACGAATACCAAAGATATTAAGAGAACTATTTTCCGAAGCCGAAGGTTGTTTACAGGGTAATTTCCTTACGGGGGCTTCCGCTTGTGCGAGAAAGATCATCTATGAACTTGCCATAAAAGAGGGTGCAAGTGGAGAAAACTACGAAGATAGAATTAAATCCTTAAAGGAAAAGAAACCAGATGTGGTTCCTGAATATTTTGATACACTCTTGACCATTCAACAAGCAACAAGTGACAAGGTGCATGAAAATTCCTACGATGGATGGCAATCAACGCATCTCAGAGTTTTTCTTTCCACCATCCAAGAAATCTTAAATGAAATTTACGTGATACCGCAGATCCGCGAAGAGAGAAGAAATAAAATATTAGCATTAAGGCAGGACATTACAGAAAGTAAGAAAAATCAAAACGGGGAATAATTAATAAAAACCTGAAAGCACCGAGTAGGGGAAAAATATTGATCTTAAATTGACGAAAGAATGATTCCTTTAAATCAACTTCTTCGAGGAATGGGGTGGAGGATGAAGAAAATAATAGCTGGAGTTTTCGTTTTCTTTTTTTTAGGGATAACCTCAGGTATTTGTGAGGAAGAAAAATGGGATGGGCATTCGTGGAACAAATTAACAAAACAGAATAAAATAGGATTTGCAATTGGTTTTAACCTTGGGGTTTACAATGGGGTAAAAATATTAGATAGGCAACAAATGATGGATTCTAAGTTTAATAATGTTAGCAAAAGCTATGATTCTAAAAGTTTTTATAATCTTATGAATAGAAAAGAGCTGAATACGGGGGCAACTTTTGGCCAAACAATTTCAGGTATAAATACCTTTTATTCTGATTACAGAAACTTAAATATTTTTATTGAAGATGCTTATTGGGTTATTCAAAAAGATATTGCAGGGTTTCCAGAAGCAGAACGAAACGCAACTCTTCTCTACTTGAGGAACGGAAAAAAAGATATTACTTTACTAAAATATAAAGATGCTAATGGATATCCCAAATCGGCTATTTGGCCCTACTAGACTCGGAATTTGCAAAAAGGGTTATAAACTTTCCAAACTTTCTAGAAATTTTTCAAACTGAAAAATTAATTTGAAAGTATCCAGTAGTTTCTAATGAGTTTAGTGGATTGGGGGGTAAGCAATTTACCCAGTATAGGCCATTTTGTTTCAAGCTATCTTTTTAATGGATAAATTTTTCATAAAATTGAATAATCATGACAGATGAGAATAATCCAAAATCGCTTAAGTGACAATTTAAATAATAATAAAAATTAGCCTTTAGGTTAATAGTTCTAGAAAATTTTGAAACAGAATTAACAATTTTTCTTCAGAAAAAAGTAGGATCTGCCATTACCCACCCAAAGGAACACGAAAAATTATGACTAACTTGAATATGAAAAAATTGGTAGTAATTTTTCTGAGGAACAAAAGATGAGTTTGCAACGTTTTTTTCTCGGTCTTGTATTGTTGTTCTTATCTTTTATTTCATTTAAATTTGCCACAAACCCACATATTAAAAATATAGCTTTTACTGTTGGGGAGGTCATTGGTTCTATCTTGACAGGATTAGTAATAGGTTCAATTATTTGGGCTTTTAAAAACAAGTTCACACGAGTGGATAATTATGCTTACGAGGTACGCCGATTTAGCCTAAATTCAGCGGTAATACTTGTATCTATTTTTATTGCTAAACAATTATTTCTTACCAACTTCCTGAGTAAAACCGAACTTCTTGCATTCTCAAAGGGTTTTAAAGAAACATGTTTTTCTACCTCACGTATTTTAAAACAAAACTCACAACTTAGTGATTTACAAATTCAAGGATATTGTTCCTGCGTATCCACGAGATTAAGCAAAGAAATTACAAAGGAAGATTTTAAATTTTTCGAAATTAACCAAGTGTTTCCAGATTCATTTCAGAAGAAATCTCAAAAAATTGCTAAACAATGTGCGCAGCAGTCAAAAACAGCCAGCAAACCATAAATAGTTGTATTTTGTTGCACTGAATGATTTTGCGCCCGGGCATCCTAAACCCTGGTGAAATAGAATTGAGTATTCTGGGTAAAAATTGGGGTGTTTTTAATTATTTCCCATCCAATTTATTTTCTATTCGATCCAATTGTTTCCCAAAACATTCGTGGGATATATAGTGGGATTTACGGAATTCTTCGAAGACATCTTTTTCGAGTTTTTCTTTATAAAGATTTTCCTTTCTTCCCTTATTTATTGAACCTACCTACCCTGCCTTTTTTTCATCCCCGGCTTGGGCTTGCATCCGCAAACCGAAAGGAGTAGGATTTGGGTTAATTTCCGTTCTATATTATATGGGCTTATAAACCTGTTAATTCTCAGTGGTAAATTCTATGCCCGAACCTAACCCTAAAGATCAAGAACCTCAAAATGCCAACCCCAAAACCCAGGGCACCGTCATGGGCGATAATGTGGCGGGTGACAAAGTAATAGGCGATAAGGTTGAAGGTGACAAATTTGTCATTGGTATCACCCTGGAAGAACACCATGCGTTTTTGCAAAAACGGGAAGCCGAGATCCGCGCCGAGTTGGCTGAAGAGCGTGGGAAAGATCAGGATCGGATTCAGGAATTAGAACTGGAGTTAAGTGCCATTGAAGGCAAACAGGCCAACCTGGAACAATCCTATAAAGATCACTTGGAACAACTACAAGCCACCAATTCGGATCTACAGAAATTTAAAGACCAGTTTTCTCCTTTTCAAATGCAACAAGCCGAAGAAGCTTTAGCCAGTGGGGATTTGTCGGAAGCGGATCAATTATTTAAAGAATTGGAAGAAAACAAAGAGCGGTTGTCTTTGATTGAGGAACAGGCTCGGGTTCATTATAGAAGAGGAAAAATTGCCGAGGATGCCGTGAATTACCGTGAGGCCTTGAAGCAATATGAACGGGCGGCGCAACTGGCACCGGAGATTGGAACTTATTTAAATGATACTGGATTTATTTATGCTACTTTAGGCAAATACGATCATGCCATAAATTGTTATGAAAAAGCCTTGTCCAGCGATCTCCAAACAATTGATGAAGGGCATCCTAACTTCGCCACCTATTGGAACAACCTGGGATTAGCTTGGAAACACAAAGGAGATTACGACCAGGCCATTGAATACTTTAAGAAAGCGCTTCACAGTGATCTGAAAAACTTTGACGAAGAGCACCCCAACGTTGCCATCCGTTGGGACAACTTGGGAGAAACTTGGAGACACAAAGGAGATTACGAACAAGCCATTGCTTATTTTGAGAAAGCCCTTCATAGCAATATAAAAACTTTTGGTGCAGATCATCCCGATGTTGCCCTTAATTGGAACAACCTGGGATTGGCTTGGAGACATAAAGGAAATTACGACCAGGCCATTGAATACTTAAAGAAAGCGCTTCACAGTGATCTAAAAACCTTTGGTGAAGATCACCCCAATATCGCCGACCGTTGGAACAACCTGGGATTGGCTTGGGCTGACAAAGGAGATTCCAACCAAGCCATTGAATACTTCGAGAAAGCGCTTCACAGTGATCTGAAAACCTTAGGTGAAGATCACCCTAAGGTCGCCACCAGTTGGAACAACCTAGGAGTAATTTGGGATATCAAAGGAGATTATGACCAAGCCATTAAATACTACGAGAAATCTCTTCACAGTAATATAAAAACTTTTGGTGCAGACCATCCCGACGTCGCTCTTAAATGGAACAACTTGGGAGAAGCTTGGAGACAAAAAGGAGATTACGAAAAGGCCATTGCGAATTTTGAGAAAGCCCTTCATAGCAATATAAAAACTTTTGGTGAAGGCCATCCTAATGTCGCCATTAATTGGAACAACCTGGGTTTGGTTTGGAATAAAAAAGGAGATTACGAAAAGGCAATTGCTTATTTTGAGAAAGCCCTTCATAGTAATATAAATACTTTTGGTGCAGACCATCCCGATGTCGCCATTAATTGGAACAACCTGGGAACGGCTTGGAGACACAAAGGAGATTACGACCAAGCCATTGAATACTTCAAGAAAGCGCTTCACAGTGATCTAAAAACCTTCGGTGAAGATCATCCCAATATCGCCCGAATTTGGAATAACCTGGGAGCAGCTTGGGATAACAAAGGAGATTTTGACAAGGCCATTGAATACCACGAGAAATCTCTTCACAGCAATATAAATACTTTTGGTGCAGACCATCCCAACGTCGCCCTTAATTGGATCAACTTGGGAGTCTCTTGGAGTTGCAAGGGCGAGTACGACATAGCCATTGAGTATTTCGAGAAAGCGTTGGCCAGCAATATAAAGACTTTCGGTGAAGAGCATCCTAATGTAGCCCTTAATTGGAACAACCTTGGAGAGGCTTGGATAAACAAAGGAGATTACGAAAAGGCCATTGCGTATTTTGAGAAGGCCCTTCATAGCAATATAAAAACTTTTGGTACAGACCATCCCGATGTAGCCCTTAATTGGATCAACCTGGGATTAACTTGGAAATACAAAGGAGATTTCGACCAAGCCATTGCGTATTTTGAGAAGGCGTTAGCCATTTTTAATAAGTTAAGCTTAGATCATCAGGCGGAGATAGTGCAAAAAAATATCGATTCCATAAATCAGCAAATGCAATCCTCTGAGTAACTCCTTATCTCTTTTCCAATTTCCCCTCAATTCGGTTCAATTGGTCTTTCATATTTTTATGTGAATCATCGTTGGATTTGCGGAATTCTTCAAAGACATCTTTTCCCAGTTTTTCTATGCGGTCGTGAGCGCGATCGATGCGGGTATTCACTTTTTTGAATAACCACGTCAGTAAAGTAGCGAGACCCCCGCCGATCCACATCCAAATATCTTTATGATTCCCGTCCATTGTTTTCCCTTTTGAAGCTTAATACCCAAAACTCAGACGGTCAACCCCCCCAACTTTCTTTTGGAAAATGGTGCTATCTTGACGCTGAATACAAAATTAAAAATCTAATTCTCTCGGAGGAAAAATCTCCCCGACCCCTTATCCTTTTGGATCGATCCTTAAACTCCATTCTTTTTTTTAAGAATCAAGTCTGTTCTCAAAAACGAATATATTTACCAGTCCGAGACTAAGGTAACTCCTTTCCATTCACATAATTAGTTTCACTATGTTATAAGGATCGAAAAAGTTTAATTACTTATCGTTGAGAAGAATAGGTTTTGAAGTTTACTGGGGTTATCGATGTCCAGTTTCTGGACGCCGGATTTTGTTTTTTTAATGTTGCAAAGAAAGGCCTGGTTGAAGGATTACCGATAACTATATAAAAAAAAAGGAGAAATTTATTAATTTTGAGTTCTTAGGAGATTGGCAAACCTTTTGCTCTAAAGGTTAGAGGAAAGGATAAATGAATCATTCTATTTATTTGAAAGGGGACAACATCATGGAACTCAAAATGAAACCGGGAATCAAGCCGGCAATTTCGGAGGCATACCAATCAATCAAGCAATTTATCAACGAAACCATTGTTAAAGGACATAATAACAATCCTGAACAAATTGTTGAAGCCGAGGTGTTTGAGTCCGCAAAAAATTGTTTCCAACAATTTAAGGAAAAGGTTGCAACTTATTACGAAACTAAGGTTAAAGAGTTTGAGATCCAAATGAAAGCCTATCAGTTTTTTACTAACTGGGGTATTTGTTCAAATCCAATTAGTGAATATGAAATGCAACTTATTAATCTGAAAAATGATTGGGAACACAAAATTCAACAAAAGAAACATGAACGCGATAATGCAAAACATCAACTCAATTTGGTAGAGGCAAATGTAGCAACCATCATCCAAAATGGGGAAATTCTTTGGGAAATCACCTTACTTTTCGTTCTCCTTTTAATGGAAGCCGTGTTTTCTGGAATCTTTATCAGTCCTTATCTAACCCGAGGACTTTTAGAAGCAGGAACAATTTCATTGATTGTGGCTACCATCGGTGTTTTCGGCTCTTTTTCCTGGGGTTATTTCACCGCTTTATTAAAAGAAAATAAATTGTTTAATAAGCAAATTATGAATGGATTACACTTTGCTTACTTACTTGTACTGTTTTCCTACTTCTCAGCTGTTTCCTGGTATCGTCAAGCACTAGTGGTACAAGATCCTAATCCCTCTTCAACCGCTTTAAATTGGTTCCTCGATTTTTATTGGAGGTTTGACAACTTGGAAAATTATGCAATGGCGGTGATCGGGTTATTTTTTTCGGCTCTTGCGATGTACGCAGGACAAAAATTTCGTCCTAAATTTAGAGATTATAAACAAGTTATGATTGCACGCAAGGATTTGCTAAGAGTGGAAAATGAATTGGACCATCTGTTAAAAGGTTATAAAGCAGCTCATAAAAATGCATACAACAAATCGGAAAAAGATCTCAGGGTAATGAAAACTAAAATTGATGAAGCCATCTTTGTGATGTATGAAGCTTCCATGGAAATTCTCAAACTGGATAAAGAATTTCAAAATGAACAAAACGCGATTCAGGATTCTCTGCAAGCTGAATTATTAAGAGTAAAGAATAAATTGGGTGAAGTATATCCCAAACAGGAAATCGCCATTCCTCAAATTCATCCTGTTGAAAATGACCATTTGAATGTTGACCAAGCAAAGGCGTATTTATCAATGCTTTCATACTCGACATTAAAATCCTGTAAAAAAAATGAACGATTATTCAAAAATGCTCTCCGAGGTTTAAATAAATTGAAGAATCAAACCTTCCAGAAGATTTTGGCATTAGAGACCAATGTACTTACGGATGAATTTCACATAAATAACGGTCACCGCCAGGTGAGAAATGAAATGGAGGCCCTTTATGAAATCAATTGACTGGTTTAAATTTAAAACGGCTTTTTCGAATAATTATACAAAATCATTGATTCTCATCATGGTGATGATTGTTCTTTTAGGGTTGATCAGTTTTCAGGTATCATCCTCTTCGATGGTGGATCCGACGACCCATTGCAGTACCGAAAAAGTACCCTCAAAATCGGTTGTCATTATTTATGACAATACCGATTTGATGAAAAAACATGCGTTGGAAAGCGCAAAATCTCGAACTCTATCATTGAAAGAAACCTTGCAAGGAGGTGATCGTTTAAGTATTTTTTGGATGGGACCCGATGATCAGAGTAAAGAAACTTTAAGGGTTTGGTCCGCGTGTAAGCCCATCAAAAAAAGCAACCTCACTCAAGGGTCCATTGTCTACGCTGAAGGGTTAGAAAAAAATTGGGATCAACCTATTAACCAGGTGATGTCCAATTTAAATAGTTCGAAAGCTCAAAAATCAGATACCACAAATTTACTAGTCACTCTAAGGAAAGTGATTGACGGTTCCTACTTGAAGGGGAATCAAGCCAGTATGGTTGTTTTCTCTGATAAAAAAGAGAACTCTAACGTTTTATCTATGTATCGCAAAAATTTTAAGAAGTTTCATACCTTATTGGATGAAAAAAATTATTTTGTCCAAATAAAAGATTTATTAGAAGGAGTAGAAGTGGAAGTTTTTGAACTATCCAATAGCGTAAAAAATAAATCTATTGAGGATTGGTGGACTGAATACTATCTAACCGGAGCGGCTGATTTTAATTGGCATGCATTATAAAAAGAAGGAAGGTGATACGCATGGGAACAAACATTGGAAAAGGTAGTCAAATAAGACTCAAACAGAAGCAAGGTTATAACGTCACCAAAAAGTTTTTTAGAAAAACCGAAGTGATGAGAGGAATTCTATTGCCTACAGGCTATATTTAAACAATTATTTCTGAAAAAATATTTAAATAGGGCAGAAAACCATTTTAGGATTTGCAATTGCCTAATCAATAACAACTTTGTAATAGATATGTACCATAATCTAGCCCCAATGTTTTCTTCGTTATTTGAAGAAGACATTGATGCCTTACAAATTTCAGTAATAATGCGTAGTGTCTCTGTTGATGTTATAAATATTCCGTGGAAATAAGCAAACTATGATTCGCAGCTTCTAGACCAAGTATTTCTCTGTTTCTAAAAGTCAACTGGAATGGCACGCTTTATTAAGTTTAAATACTAATTTTACTCCTTGTTTCTATTACAAAGGATGGAGATTTCAGTTAAAAAAATGTTAAAAAGTATTAAAAAAAGAATCTATTGAGTCCCTTCTTATGGTTTAGGACTCAATAAAAAACATACTTTTTAAAATCACTAAAGTATGAAAAGGAGGATTTCATGAACATTGTCTTGGTGGTTGAAAAAGAGAAAATGATAGATCGTTGGTTCCCACTGGACAAGCCATTAATTCGGTTAGGCCGTAACTCAAAATACAATGATATTTGTTTGTTGGACCAAAAAGTATCTCGATTTCATGCAGTATTCCTTCAACAATCAAGTGGTGACTACATATTAAGGGATCTCAGCAGTACTAATGGAATAGAATATAAGAAACAAAAGATATTTCAAAAAACTCTTGAGGTGGAGGATAAATTTAAAATAGGGAATTTGGATTTAAAAATAATAAGCATAGAAACATTATTTGACAAATTATCAAGCAGCAAAAATTATGTTTCGGAACTTACAGATCAAAAATATCCACTTAAAGATGTAGACAATTCACTTACTGGGCCAATCAAGGTTAAAACTTCTTCTAATTCTTTGATTAAAAAGTTACCTAAGGAATTGAGAATTTTATATGAAGAAATAGAGATTTACTTGAATGGATTAAACCAGCAAGAAATACTCTTGAAAATCAAGAATCTCTTAAACGAAAAATTAAGCATCCTAATTGAAATTTTCAAAGGTGATTTAAGTTTACCTCAAAGAAAATCTTTAATAATTGATTCTTCTGGATACCTTCCTTTTAGCACCCAGATCAAAGAAAATCTTTTAGCAAATGATCACCATATTGAGGATGGGACACTTTATCTGGCTCTAAACAAAACTGATAAAATTGTAAACTATTTGGTTGTAAAAAAGAAATCCCAGAAAAAGTTTGAAGAAAAAGAAAACGAATTTATTTTTTTAAAATTATTAGGAAAACAAATTGAAGATTTTCTTGATAGGGACAATAAAGACGAATCACTTGTGGGTTGTTCAGATTTCATCGAATGGCCCTACCTGATTATCGATTCAAAATTTAATGAACAGTTGCAGACTAAAGCACAAACAACGAAAAATATTTTTCTGCGCGGAGAAACTGGAGTGGGAAAAAGCTTTATAGCCTATTATCTTTATCAAGTTTGGGAACAAAAAAATAATAAAACCCCTCATTCCTTTAAAGATTTTAATGAGAAAAATGTGGTTTTTTGTACTCAAATCCCCGAAACCACGGCAGAGTCTACCTTGTTTGGTGAGAGGAAAGGTGCCCATAATATGGCAGATCGAGATAGAGATGGACGAGTACAATACGCGGCTAAAAATGGATGTGTTTTTTTTGATGAGATCGGAGATTTGGATATTAAAATTCAATTAAAATTACTGCAATTGATTCAATTCCGAGTTGTGATTCGAATGGGCGAGAAAGAAGGCCGAACCCTCAATACGAATGTGATAGCTGCGACCAACCAGGACATTGAAAAAAAGATCGAAACAGGAGAATTCAGAGAGGACTTAAGTTATCGTCTGGGAGAGCCTCTAGTCATTCCCCCCCTCCGGGAAAGAAATAAAGATATTCCTTTATTAGCACATTTCTTTTTAGATAAAGTTGCTTTAGAAGACACGTTTGTTAAAAACCGGGGAATTTCAAACGAGGTAATCAAGCTATTTCTGGAATATTCATGGCCGGGTAATATTCGCGAACTGGAGACGGTGGTTTCGGAGGCATTCCGTAAATGTCGAGGTATCATTCAGCTTCGAGACTTATCAGTGGTATTTCTAAAAAAAGTAAAAAAAGATAAAAACCCTAATGCCAATGATGGGAAGGATAAATCATTAAAATCTCAGATCCCAACTGAAAAAGAAAGCATTGAGAAAGCTTTGAGAGGCAGTAAAACAAAAAATGAAGCACGTGAAATTTTAGGAATTAAAAGTCGCCAAACCTTTTTGGACAAAATGAAAAAATACGGAATTCCCGATGACATTTTGGGAAGCGACATAAAAAAAATCTAATAAACTAAAATACAAAAGGGTGCGGTGTTTAGAAAACTAACATTTTTCTTGAATGCTTAAGAGATCAAAAAAATCAAGATAAATTGAGTTTCATTTATATTGATTTTCTAATTAGTGCTGACGAGGTAAACCAACTTAAAGAAAAAAAATTATTTAAAGCTGAATTTAAGCAAAGATTGCTGGAATTTATCTAAAACACAGATGCTAATAATCCTACCATTCCCAATTATCCCCTACCTTCTACTAAAACTGAGAATAAAAAAAAATAATTCAAGGGAATCAAAACAGAACTAGAACGATACATCTGAAGTCCTGCAAAAATTTTCATCGACTGTCCCGGAAGCATTCCTGAAGAATCAATGTTCATTAGGACAATGTCCAATAAATAATTCTCTATGTCCAGTTACTAGACGTTTTTTTTAATTTTAAGCGAAGCAAATTTCCAGGATATAAATTAAAAATACAAAACCCTCATAAAACTAAGGACTTAAAAAAGTTACTGCCTACTGGCACGGTAATTGCTCTTATAAGTTAAGTGAGATGAAGGATGAAACCAATTAAATCTCTTCACAAGGAAACCCAATGATTCGAATAGGCACACATAAAGATAAAGGCAAAGAACGAACCATTAATGAAGATTGTTTTTGGTCGATGAGACTCTTGGCCTATTTATAGTAGCAGACGGTGTAGGGGGGCTTGCGGGAGGTGAAGTGGCGAGTCAACTTGCAACTGCGAGCATACACACATTTATAAAGGATCTGAATTTAGAGAAAAGTTTGAATCCTGAGTCTGCAGTTAAAGAAGCTATGGATTACGCAAACTCCATAATTCTTAAGAAAGCGGAGCAAGAAAGGCTTTGTATGGAATGGGTACTACCATAGTTCTAACTTTACTACAGGAAAACCAAATTATTTTTGCTCATTGTGGCGACAGCCGAGCCTACCGAATCCGCAAAAATCAAATTAAACAACTGACCGAAGATCATTCTTTAGTCGACAATTTAGTAAAAGCCGGTCGCATTACCAAGGAAGAAGCCAGGACTCACGAAGAGAAAAACATCATTACCCAATGTTTGGGTAGGATCATTATCACACCGGAAGTCCAAAGATTAGGAATTCAAACCGGGGACATTTTTTTGCTATGCAGCGATGGGTTAACGGACATGGTGGAGGATTCTGAAATTCTAAAAATAATCCGGGAATCATAGCCATGATCTGAAACAAGCTGCAATGCGTTTAGTTGATGCTGCTAATGATCATGGGGGTGAAGACAATATTGCGGTGGTTTTATTTTCCAAAGATACAAAACTTTAAATAACGCATTCGCATGAATTTATTTTCGAAATTGTTAAAGGAGGAAGCAGAGATGGACAGAAAATAATTGTGATTCCAATGAGACCTTTTTTATGTTCGGCTCAAAATTTTCTTCTAAGACAAAATCATACTGCATCGTATTTATTTCTCTTTTATTTTTACTCGTGGCTTGTGGAAAAGAAGCATCTACTATCAAGGATCAAAAAAAACCTTAAAAGAAACATCAATGCAAAACAAGACATCTAGGACTTAAAGAAAAGCATCCAAAAAAACTTCAAAAGCTAACCAGAAAAGCGAAAAAATAGTCCCAGGCTCACCACGCGATCGTATTCGTTTTAAATATGACGATCAATCCCGTCTACAATCCATCCTTGGTCCTGGTAAAAGGCGGATTATCCTACCTGTATAAAGATAATGGCCTTTCCTTCCACCGTTTCCTATGGTGATTTTGAAGAAAGTTATGAATTTGACGATTGGGGTTTTCCTGAAAAATTTACAGATAAAACAGGAACCACTCAATTACAAAAAGATGACTTCGGTAATTTAAAAAGCTATTACCTACCCGGGTGGAGATGTCATCCATTATGCTCATACAGAAAATGGAAAAATCTCTTCCATCCAATGGCAGCAAGGAAACCATTTTTTAAAATACACCCGCGATTTATTTGGTAATCCGGTTTCTATTCAAACGCCTGTTGGTGAATTTAAAAATCAGCAATGATTACAACCGCCGGTTCAAGCAACGGGTGTATCCTAACGGAGCGTTCAGTCAGTTTACCTATAATGAAGAAGGTCGACCCCTATTGATTCAACATGTGGCTCCCAACAACAGGGTCCTATTCGAATTTAAATACGAATATGAGGATTCGGGTCAACTAAAAACCATTCAGGAGATGACGCCCTGACGGCAACTTCAAAATTCAGTTTGAGTACGACAAGTATGGTCAATTACTGAATGCCCGGTATTCCGATGGCAGGTTGTATCAATACAAGTATGATATTTTTGGCAACCGGATCCAATCCACCAGTCCATCTGGCCACTTAAAAGCTTCATACAATGATACGGATCAACTTCATTACTATTAATGACCAACCGGTGAAACATGACCCGGCGGGCAATGTAACCCATGTTTTAGGTTCGTCTTTTACCTTCAATGTTAAAGATGAATTGCAACGAGGATGATAACACCCAATATCAATACAATGCTTTGGGTTGGCGGGTAAAATCTAACGGAAAAAATGGATCTCACCAGTACCTTCATTTCATAGAAAGAGATTCCCAATGTATTCGTTGCCAAGGGAAGAAAAACTCAAAAATATATTTGGTCCGAAGGGCAACCCCTGGGTCACATTAATCAACAGCAAAATCCTGTGTTCTATTTTGAAGATCATTTAGGATCCATCCGTGGCGCTATCGATGCATCCGGAAAATTAATTGGTGTTGGCGAGTACACGCCTTTCGGTGTTCCGGTGAAACGCATTCCTAGAGTGCGGTTTGGATTCACTGGAGAAGAACAAGATGATAGCGGCAAAGTATATTTGCGGGCCAGGTATTATGATCCATATATAGGCCGGTTTTTATCCAAAGACCCGGTACTGCATCAATTCATGGATGAAGGAAAACAAAACCGCTACAACTATGTGGGCAATGCCCCTGTGAACTTTATTGACAAACCCGGTTTGTTCAGACAATACACATCTTACTTTTTTGAGTCCGCTTTTTCCGGACTCAGGGATTTGCTCAACACCACCACGGCTAGCGAATGGTATTCGATGAAATCCGAACAAGCCATCCAATCAGGAAATGTATTGGGAGCGCTCTTATTTGAAGAGTTAAATTTTCAAATAGGCGGGGATTCTTCTGTGATAAATGATTGGTTAAAAGAACGGTCACAGCAAGCGATTGAATCGGGAAATGGATTGAAGGCAACAGGCTATGATCTATTAAGATTTGGATGGGGAGGAGATTTTTCTGATTTAAAGCAATGGTATTCGGAGCAATCAGAAAAAGCCATCTTGTCAGGAAAAGGCTGGAAAGCCACGGGGCTTGATTTATTAGGAGGAAGGTTGCCTGGAACCTACTTTAATGACGGCCAATCTCTTGCAGACATAGCATGGAACCTTTCTACAATTCGCTTTCCAAAATTCAAATGGCTTCAAAAATATGGAGTTAGGTCCAAAAGTACCTTTTCAAAAATTTCAAAGCTTTCTGAAGCCTTTAAAATTGGCCTAAATGGCGGTCAAGCTGTAGTCAAATTATTAGAAAAAAGATTACAAAGGAGCTGGCCAGAAGATTTTTTCAGCTTTATTAAAATCGGAAAAATTTCATATTAATAAAACCTTGTTGAATTTTCATAGAGCTACCAAACCCTATGCAGCTAAGTTTCATTTTGTTCGAGCTGCCTTTGCTAACCATTGGGGCCAACTATCGAAAGCAGGAAAAGTAATAGAAAAAGGTTTTAAAGGAGGATATTACGCTTATAAAAATTTATCGAGTTTTAAAAACCAACGCCCCAACGTAGGCGGAGTCTATTTAGACAAGGTTGCAGAGGTTTTGGGCAAACTCGGAGAAGTTGAAACCGTCACATTTGATCCGAATAGCCAGCGGCTTCTTTTCATTGGTCCGGATTCTAAAACAGGATCCTTATCTTCAGTTCGTTTGGACCATTTAGCGACAGCATTTCGTACCGTGTTTGGTAATTATTTGCACGAACCTGGAGTAACCATTGATCCTAATCCCAAAAACCCTCATGGGAAAGCGGATATCAAAGGTTTGGATCCAGAGAATTGTAAAAAGAAAGTTAAAAACCAGAGGAAAGAACTTCCCTTAAATTGCATGGAGATCAAGTTTTTTGGGGGAGTGGAAAATACACACTTCGGATACCTCCTTTTGGAATCGGATCGCCTGATGAAGGCTTTGAGCATGGGCGAGGATAATGTCACTCGTCAACCAGTCTCCGCTGACATAGAAGGTTATCACAACTTAATAAAGTTAGAATATACCGAAATGGGTGGGAACCATGATAAGAAATTATTTTCAAGGTTTTGGTTGGAGCCTGTCAGAGTGGTAGTACAACTCACAGAAGATGGGAACTCCATTGCATTTACAGACACAAAAATTCGCGTAAAAACTCAAACTATGAGATGGAGCGATGAAACAGGGAAATTGATCCCAGCGGGAAAAAATCACATTGATAAAAAAGCGGAATACTTTGCTGGGCACTTCACAGAATACTATGACAAATATGCAGAACAATTTCCTGTTTTCAGAAAGGTAAAATCTCTTGCCAATTTAGTGGCACTAGCCAAATGGCTAAAACTAAGAAAAGTGAATCTTAATTTGGATTGGCTTAAGGATTTTGAAACCTTTTATGAGACTGAAACAGGCACACCTTCTTTCACTGCTAAAGATCCTTGGCCTAAAGGGATTTCCATTTTTGGAGGAAACGACCTGACTGTAAAACTCTACAAAGAAGATCCTACAAAAATAAAAAAATATTTGAAAAACGCAACTCAGGCTGTTCCTCTTTCTGCCAAAGTGGAAACCGGAATGTTTACCAACGGGGAAAGCAAGAAAAAAAAGAGTGGTGGCGCTTCCCACTTCCCAAACCCGGCCTTTTGGAGCAAAACTTCTTAATGACCAAGAGTTAGGTTTGATTTCGCGATCTTATTCTTCATTTCATAATTCTCCCGGGCCGTTTGGATTTTCTTGGCAATGGGATCTTCCCTATTTAATTTTATCCCCCCTACTCAATAATGCGGGAGGCGAAAAGTTGGCTAACCACTCCTATCGCTTGGTTCATCCCTTCGGTTTGAACAACGTAACTTTTCCCGTTGAACAAAAAGAAGAGGGAATAAGTTACCGAATTCCAAAAAATCAGGGGATTCGTTCTTTTAAACCTAATACTTCAAAAAATGAGAATCGAGTGGAATATAGGAATGGAACCGTCCTAATGTTTAATGCAAAGGGAAACCTGATCCAAAAAGAATTCGAGTCTCAAACCTATACGTATAAATACGATGATTCCTATCGGTTGGCAAGCATTCAAATGTTAATTGAGGGTAAACCCAATCATAAAATCACTTTTTCCTATGATGCCTTGAATCGCGTGACGCATGCTGAAACGGAAAAAGGATTGTTTATTTATCAATACAATACACAAGGAGACCTTGCCAAAATCACCCATGGAGAGAAGATCACTGAATATTCATATAACTCAAAACACCAATTAATTACCATTCAGCATAATGGGGAACAGATATCCTCCGTGGAATATGATGATTTGGGTCGTGTCATCCAGGAAAACAATAAACATTGGGGTACGATGACAACCGAAATTCAACAGAAAGGATCTCACATGGTTGCGACTAAAACTCTTGGCGAAATGACAATGCCAGGAACATTATGATATCGGGGGGAAATTATTGAAGCAGTCTGATTCTTTCGGCAATCAATCCAGCTATGAATATTATGATTCCGGGATGTTAAAAACCATAAACCATCAAACTTCCTATGGAAAGAAAACAACTCTCCAGTTTTCGCAAGACCAACAAGAAATTGAAGTGATTGATGAGGAAGGCAAAAAACGCTCATTAATATTTGATGAGTTGGGTCAGTTGAAAGGAATCCGCAATGGTGAAAAAGTTGTACTTCTAAAAACTTATGGAAATCTTATTGAAAATGGAGTTGTTCAAACCAATCAATGGATGGAAAAAACAGAAACAAAATATAAAACGACCGAATTGGTTTTTAACAAAAGTTTCAATCTAATCAAAATCAATTTTACCGGTAATAATGGGACAAATGGACAAATCAGAAGTTCTTTTGAATATGAAAACGAGAGTGGGGAACTCAACAAAATGGTTTCTGAAGGTTTAGTTGAGTTGAAACGTTTTTTTGAAAAGGGTCAATTAATAAAAGAGGTCATTGGCGATTCATCAAACTCTACCACAATGTCTTACCACTATGACAAAAACAATAGGGTTAAGAAAATCCGATCAGGTGAAAAGGATATTCGATTTACTTATGGCACTAAAGGAGAATTGAGGTCGATAAATAATCGAAAGGGTAAGTTTAAACAAAAGTATACCTATGAAAATGGCAGCTTAGTAAAACTTGAAGATAGTAATCAAAGAGCAGATACATTTGATAACGATTCTGAAGGTAACATACAAGAAGTTAAACGTGCCGATGGAGAACATTGGGTTATTAAACGGGACAAAGACAAAATAGCTCACATTCGGAATGGAGTGGTCCAAGAAAATTTTAATTTTGATTCGAATGGACTTCTAAAGGGAATGACATACTAAGACATTTTAATATTATCGACCAAGCAAAGGCCTTTAAATTTTGCTAAATCGTTTAAGGAGGGTTTATGGATAATATCCCCCAATCTCAAATTGATATAATTGCTGCTTGCAAGTTGGCAGCGGAAGGAAACACACAAGAGGAAATCAGCCATACATTAAAGCTGAATCAAGCAAAAGTGAATCGGATTTTAAAAGATCATGGAACCACCTATATCAAAACCTTTAAAACTTTTATTGAAAATAAGGACGACCCTAAAGGAATCATGCAATTAGTCCAGGATAGGATCTCCAGGAAAGAATTACAAAATCGATTATGCAAAGAGGCACAAGATCCAAATTTTAGGCTAAGGGTATTTACATTGCCCAATGGTTCTTCTAAGTGGCGCTTGGAACGCTTTGGCACTTTATGTGCGGGTTACGTTAAAGATTTATTTTCCTCCTCCAGACATTGTGGGGTTACTTGGGGGACTCATTTAGACAGCCTTACAAAGGCCTTAAAAGGATATATCATTAATAAACCCCGAAGAAATAAAACCGAATTTATCCCGTTATCCGGAGAACCACTGGGAATCACCCCCAGTTATTTTTCTAGTTCCAATTTAGCTTGCCGCCTTCACAAAATTGTCAATGGCAACTCTAAACCTGAACCCTTTTCTTTAGCAGCGGTTCCTGCTTTCATTTCACCTATGAATTTAACGGCTTCTGAACTCAAGGGAATTCGGAAAATGATTTTTGAAGTCGAAACTTACCAAAAAGTTTTTGGAAGTCCTTTATTAAAAAAGAACCCTTCTAAACCAAAAGTCGAACAGTTGGATATGTTGTTAACCAGCCTCGGGGGAGGTGGAATAATGTTTCGCTATGGAGATCAAGAAATGATCCCTAAAAAAATAAAAGAAGACGCCCAACTAAACCAATTAGCTTTAGGAGATTTGGGTGGTGTACTTATTCCCAAAAATTCAACAAAAATTAAAGCCTTAACTCAAATTCAAAAGCGATGCACAACTCTGACTATGGATCATTTAAAGCACTGCGTTAACAATTCCAAGAATAGCAAAAACAAAAATAAACCCAAAGGTGTGATAGTTCTCGCTATGGGGGACCAAAAAGCTGAACTTGTCCTTGCTTGTATCCGCCTGGGTTTGATTAATCAGCTTTTATGTTGCAATGGGTTGGCAGACAAATTAGAGAAACTGTTAGGAAATGAATAATTGCATTAATAGAGTTGATTAAAAAGAAATAAAAAAATAATTTTATTCAACTGATTATTAAAATTATTATTTTTGAAGTCAAGCGCTCCAAGCAATTATTTTAATTTTGATTTCAATTCTTCAATAAACGCCTTTACTTGAACAACGCAACCTTCATACTCTGGCACATTTTCTGCTTTTTTAATGAACAGTTGATAATTATTTAATGCTTCTTTGAAATTTTCTATATAAAAAAAAGCAGTTCCCCGGTTGTTGTAAGCCAAAGAAAAATTGGGATCCAGTTTTATGGCCTGATCGTAATCTTCCAGGGCTTGTTGATACTTTTTTAAATCAAGATAGGCATTCCCCCTGTTATTGTAGGCCTCAGCAACACTGGGATCAAGTGCAATGGCTCGATCATAATCCTTGAGGGCTTGTTGATATTTTTTTAAATCCCTATAAACATTTCCCCGATTATAGTAGACTAATGCATCATCGGGGTCTAGGGATAGGGCCTGATCGTAATCTTCCAGGGCTTGTTGATACATTTTTAAATCAAGATAGGCATTCCCCCTGTTATTGTAGGCCTCAGCGTCATTGGGATTGAGGGTTATGGCTCTATCGAAATTCTCAAGGGCTTGTTGATACTCTTTTAAATCCGCATAAACATTCCCCCTGTTATTGTAGGCCTCAGCGTCATTGGGATCGAACGCAATGGCTTGATCGTAATCCTCGAGGGCTTGTTTATATTGCTTCAAATCCCTATAAACAAGACCACGGTTATTGTAGGCCATAGCATCATTGGGATCGAACACAATGGCTTGATCAAAATCCTGGAGAGCCTGCTTGTATTGCTTTAAATCCCTATAAACAAGACCACGGTTATTGTAGACCTCAGCATCATTGGGATCGAACGCAATGGCTTGATCATAATCCTCGAGGGCTTGTTTATATTGCTTTAAATCCCTATATATATTTCCTCGGTTATAGTAGGCCATAACATAATTGGGGGCGAAGGCTATGGCTTGATTAAATTCCTTGAGGGCTTGCTGATACTTTTTTAAATCATGATAAACAGCTCCCCGATTATTGTAGGCCATAGCATAATTGGGATCGAGGGCTATGGCTCGATCATAATCCTCAAGGGCATGTTGATGCTCTTTTATATCCAAATAAACATTTCCCCGGTTGTTGTAGGCCGTAGCAAAATTGGGATCTAAATTTATTGCTTCATCAAAAATTTTTATTGCTTCTTTTTGGAATCCAAGGAAATTTAATGAAGCTCCTTTGTTTCCAAGTTCTACAGCATTTAATTCAGTTTCTGTAAAATCGACTTTTAGTTTCTCGCCCTTCCTTGTAGAATATATTTCCTGAAGATCTTCCATTAATTTTTCAAAATCTTGATAACGACCAACCTTTTTTTTCCCCAAACATTTCAAAACTATTTCATTCAGTTCTTTTGGAATATCTTCAATTGGCTCAGGTGAAACATCCTTGTAATTTTTCCATTCGTCCACACTAGAAATATGAAAGGGGGGATGGCCAGTAAACATTTCATAAAGAACACAGCCCATCGAATAAATGTCAGAGCGTTCATCTAACTTGTCTTTTGACCATTGTTCTGGAGAAATATAAGAAAAGCTTCCCATGACTTCTCCTAGATTTGTAAAAGAAATCTTTCCCCTTTTTAATGTTGGGTCAGAGGTTATATTTTCCATAAAAGAATCCTCTAAAGCTTTTACTAATCCAAAATCTGTTACCTTTGCCTGTTTGTCCTGGGTTATTAAAATATTACCTGGTTTGAGGTCGCGATGAACGAAAACCTTGCCCATCTCTTCAAATTTCCTTTTAGCGTGCAGCATGCCACCGCAAATTTGAATGGCATATTGGAGAGCCAAATTAATGCTTAGCCCTCTTTTCTTGATCCAACCGGATAGATCTGTTCCGTAATTTTCATGACCTACGATTAATTCCAAAATAATAAATAGTCGATTATAAATTTTTTCCACATAATCCGCCCTTACCACAAAGGGATGTTTATCGATTCTCACCCAGGTTTCCGCTTCAGAACAAAAGCGACCCATTATGGAAGGGTTTTTTTCCAAAGCGTCTTGGAATGTTTTAAGAGCAACAGAAACCTGAGACTTGGTATCATAGCAAAAGTAAACTATTCCCATTCCTCCAGATTTAAAATCATAAACCTCATAACGATCCCCGATCAAATCTCCTTTTCTCCATTGATCTTCTTTTTTACGCTTAGGTTTAGTTTTTCTTAAATTGAATAATTCTTTTAAAAAATTCATAATTTGAATCAAAGGTTTTCGTCAAATCAAGCTATAAATATTTTTTGATTTAGATCATCAAAATCTAACTTTTTCTCTTTTGTCATAGTTTGGAAACTTATTTTAATTATTTATCTATGCAAATTAGAAATATTAAAATAAAATCAAATCTTTCCCTTAATCCACTTGTTTTTCAATTTACTTAATCATTAAAAAATGATTTCCCTAAGTTGCATCATCCTATTAATTGCTTCCTTGAATTGTTGTGACACAAGTGGGATATCATTCACATCATAGACTTCAGGAGGGCCAAGCTTCAATTGCGAA
Organism: Nitrospinaceae bacterium; assembly: GCA_965223665.1. GTDB lineage: Bacteria > Nitrospinota > Nitrospinia > Nitrospinales > Nitrospinaceae > CBDCVY01. The sequence goes on along the minus strand of CBDCXH010000004.1, from coordinate 2,189 downwards.
AAAAGTTGAATGCTTTTATTATCTTTAAATTTTGTCCTTGCTGCAGAAAGAATAATGTTGAAAGGATCGGACACCTCCTTCTTTAAAAATTCAAAAGCTCCTTGCATCACCAATAAAGCAAGACCTTGGCCCTGGACCGGTTTATCTAATTTTAGCCATTGCTTCGAAGTCTTACTTATCAATTCATCAAGAGAATATATGAGTTCAGATTTCGAAGGAAGTTCTTCAATTTTTATTTTTATCTCCACCGGTTCCCTAAACGAAATTATGACTGTAGCTGGCTTTCCAACAGCGACATTATAAATGTAAGGGCTACGTCCTAAACCTAAAAACCCTTTACTTCCTGTTTTTTTTAATTGAATGGATTCTATTTTCTCACCTTCAGAAAGTTGAGGATTAATTAATTTATGTAACTCAGGCTCACTTTGTTCGCTATATTCTTTCAGGATAATATACCGCCTCTCTGGTTTATTTAATAAAGTTTTATCCTGGATCTCGGCTTCGGGTGATATTAAGGTAAAAGCTTCCGCAAAAGCTTCATCCTCAGATTCTCCAAAAAAAGTCTTCATCTCAAGCAGACCATAGGAACTCGCATCACCCGATTTGACAAAGAAACCTTCTGGAATTTGATCGCCTAATAGTTGTTCCGCCTCCTTCAAGGATTTAGCCTTTAAAATTAATTCTCTGGATTCTGTCATCATTCTTCTCCCACTGTTTCCTTTAAGAAACTAATTCTTGAATAAATATCAGATCTTAATTTTTCAAAGTTTAACCTCAGAATTAAATTCTGAGGAGCCGGGTAATACTCACCTAAATTTTAGATGGCACCACTGGGCTAATTTTTTACTATCCTCGAAAATTAAAAGAATGAATATCTCCCATTTGCTTTATTTAAAATAACAACTTAACAAAACACAATATTTTGAATCCATTACTACAATAGATGGATTGAACATTCAAACTTAAAAAGTAAAAATTCCAGAAGGAAATTAATTAATATGGATGCATGCAAAATGAATTATTCATTTTAATAATTTATTAATAAATGCATCCATTTCCCAAAGACAATTCATCCTTCTAATTGGATTTCTTTTCCTTTCCGTAAATGATAAAAACGAGTTGTATGAAGAGATTTATTTTAGTTCATAACCTGGTGTTTTTTAAATCAATCTTAAATCCAATTGTTATTTTTTTTATGTGGGAGGATGCTATGCAGTATCGACAAGGCGATGTTTTAGTGAGAGAAATTAGTTGGAAATACTTTCAAGAATATCAACCCACTCTACAGAAAGTTGGAAACTCCAGGGACCAAAAACTGGTTTTAGCCGAAGGTGAAGCCACAGGCCATGCTCACGCTATAAATAAAGAAGGTGCAGAACTCTTTGCAGGCCATAACAACCTTTTAGTACTAGTCGTGAATAGCAAAGTACCTATAGAACACGAAGAACATAATTCCATTTCATTACCCAAAGGGGCTTATCAAGTCATTCGCCAACGGGAATACTCCCCTGAAAAAAACAACCATGTCCAGGATTAAAACCCTACAGCGAGAGAGAGGATAAATGTATCAAGAAATTGCAACCCTCAAAAATAACTGGCTACAACAAAAGTGGGCCACGGGTCCAGTCAATCGGGAAAAAGCTGAAAATTCGTTGTGTGAAATTTACCAGTTTTTCGGCAAAAAACCACCACCTATTATTTGGTGTTCATCTCCTTTTGAAGCAATTCAAGTCAATTTTCTCTTGGCTCAGGTTTATGAGGATATTCATAAATACTTTTCATGCTTTTCTGTAAGGCCGCTGACCACAAAATTACGAAAAAGCGTTTATCAGGAAATCGAAAAGCAGGAAAACTGGAGTCTTTTATTAATGCGGATAGTGCATCAGATTAGTGGGAACTTATATCGACTCGTCTGGTTGCAGGTGCAAATTGAGACACTTAATTATCAAGTCAGTGATATTGTCGATGATTGCGTTTTAAATGAAATTTACTCTAAATTGGATTTGTCTATAAACCTAAAAGACTTAGAATGGGATCGTGAAAAGCAAGGATTTCTCTGGGATCGCATTCGAAGTTTGAGCTTTAACACCCAAAAGTGCCTTAAGTTTATTGACCTACGGTTTATTTTCTCATTTGTGTGATTTCTACCAATCAAATCTATTACGTTGGACTTTAACTCTTGCCCAAAA
>CBDCXH010000003.1:0-13415 GCA_965223665.1 Nitrospinaceae bacterium | reverse complement strand
GGCTTTAAGTCATGCCTTTACCATTGCAGTGAAAGAATGGGGATGGATGGATGATACCCCAATGCGAAAAGTCTCTAAGCCCAAGGAACCCAGAGGACGAGTCAGGTACTTGAGTGATGAGGAAAGAGATAAGCTTTTGAAGGTATGCCAGGAAGATGACAATCCCTTTTTATATCCAGTGGTCGTTGTTGCTCTTAGTACCGGAGCGCGAAAAAATGAAATTTTAAGTTTGCAATGGAGCGACATTGATTTAGAAAGAAAAGTAGCGATACTAAATCAAACTAAAAATAATGAACGTCGGGCTTTGCCTCTTGCGGGGCGTTCTCTTGAAGTGATTAAAGAGTTAAGCAAAAAACGAAGGATTGATACGCGCTATTTATTCCCTAGTCAAGACGGAAAAAAGCCTTTTGATATTAGAGCCTCCTGGGAAGACGCGCTTAAAAAATCTGGAATCAAAAACTTCAGGTTCCATGATTTAAGGCATTCTGCTGCGTCCTATCTAGCTATGAGCGGTGCTTCGCTAGCTGAGATCGCAGAAGTGCTTGGCCATAAAACATTGCAGATGGTGAAGCGTTACAGCCACCTTTCAGAACAGCATACCCATAGCGTAGTATCGAAAATGAATGAAAAGATATTTGGTCTTTAATCATGAGTTTGGATTATCTTTTTTATATAAAATATTTAGGGCTAAAAGAAAAAAGAGGTCTAAGTTTGAAAGAAATAAAAAAAAGATGTTTTGAAAAATTAAAAGATAAAATTCCCTTACAATCTGAAAAACTTTTTGAAGGCTCTGAATCGGACTTTGACTTGATGGTTGAAGGTTTGGAAATTGGCGGAGAATACGATTTAGAATTACTAAAATTTGAAGAACATCAAAGAGGTCATTTATGGGACACCATAAAACTAAATAATCCCTTAATGAGTGAGTTCAATGAGTTTCACAAAAAATTAGTAGATAATGCATCGGCCATTAAAAAAAGTTATGAAGAACTAAAAGGAAAAATTTTAGAAAATAAATTTAAAGGAATAAAGTTCACAAAAAATGAGATCGAATTGCTTAGAAGGGCATTAGATTCTGCCACCAAATACGAATTTACTATAGATTATATAGAAGAGATTTTAGAGGAAGTTTTCGTCCATACTCAATTAAAAAGGTTTATTGACGGAATTTTCATGAAACATGGACGCACTGAAAAAGCAGCAAGTTTGGTTGCTAGGTTAGTCAACTCGCCAAGAAAAACAATTCCCTGGGGAGCCATTATTGAAACTCGAAAACGTGTAATAAAAAAATCCAACTCTGGCAAACCCTTTACTTTTATGGGAGAAAAATATGAAAATGGATTGACATCAGATGAAATTATTGACCTTGTTTATAAAAAACACAAAGATTTTGTCCAAAGTAAAGAATCCTTAATTAAAGGATTGCGAAGGAAAGGAATAAAAAATCTTCCTACCCACTCCAAGGTTTAATTTTTTCTCCCAGAAATTAAGGACAAATTCCCCCCCTTTAATGTCCCTGTCAAATAAAAGCATAAATTCCTAAAATTTCGTTAGAAACAATCAATATTGTTTATTGATGTTGATTATTGTTTGGTAACAATTTTAGGAGCTGAATTTATGAATGAAAGAAATCACAATTCGAAGACGGTAAATCGTTTTCTTACGCCTGTAACCACTGAGGTCCCAGAATTATTAACAGTGGCAAAATTTTGCAACAAATATGACTTTATTAGTGAAGGAGGTCTACGCTACCAAATTTTCAACCGAAAAAATAATGGGTTAGAAAAATCAGAGGCCATTATCAAGCTGGGTAAGAAAATAATCATTAATGTCCCAAAATATTTTGACTGGGTTTTGGGGGGAAATTAATGAATATTGATAAAGAAAAATTAAAAGAGGCTATTTCGATTGCTGACTTTGGTATTCAGATTGATGAGAAACAAGCTGGAGAAGTAAGCACGTTATGCCCAAAATGTTCTCATGGGCGTCAAAAGAAGACGGCACGATGCCTGTCCGTCAATTTAGACAAACGGGTTTGGTTTTGTCACCACTGTGGTTGGAAGGGTAGACTAGAAGATGGCAATTCAGAAACAATAATCAAAGTATATCCTTATCATGATGAGACTGGGAATCTCCTTTTTCAAAAAGTAAGATACCCTTCTAAAGAATTTCGACTTAGAAAACCAAAACGATCAGGAGGCTGGACTTGGAAACTTGGCAACACCAAACGGGTCCTTTATAGACTTCCAGAGTTATTAAAGAGTACAGGAACAGTTTATTTGGTGGGAGGTGAAAAGGATGCAGATAACTTATCCAAACATAACCTTGCGGCAACCACCAACTTCGATGGTGAGGCAAAATGGAAATCAGAATACAATCTCTACTTTAAAGATCGGGAAGTAGTGATTATTGAAGACAATGATGAAAAGGGACGTGCTCATGGCAAATTGGTTTCGGAACATCTTTTTAAATATGCTCAGTCCATCAAAATCATTCGATTTAAGGACTGCAAATCAGGCTGTGACGTTTCTGATTACCTTGAGGAAAATTCAATTGAAGAATTAAAGAAGTTAGTCGATGAAGCTCCTATATACCAAGGAAGCTATGCGAGTTATTTTGGTGAAGAAAATATTCCCGATTCGCACGTAACTATCTCTAATGGCTCTTTCTCTGATCTTTCAGGGGATGAAAAACCAACCCAAGCGCAGTCGTTGATTGACCTGACCTCTAGTTGCGAATTTTTTCACAACCCTGATGGGACAGCCTATGTAACTTATCTGGTAGAGGACCATAACGAAACCAGTCAAGTCCGATCGAAGAGTTTCAAGTTATGGCTAGGTCATAAATTTTTCTCTCAGTTCAATAAGCCCCCAGGAAATCAAGCTCTAAGCGATGCCTTAGGAATTTTGGAAGGCAGAGCTAGATTTGAAGGCAAAACCATTCCAGTTTATACACGAATAGGTGAAGCGGATGGAAATATTTACCTAGATCTGTGCAATGACAAATGGGAAGTCGTAGAAATCACTTGCACAGGTTGGAAAGTTATTTCCCAATCTCCGGTTAAATTTGTCCGGGCGAGGGGAATGGGTCCCCTTCCTCATCCAGTATCTGGGGGTAAGGTTGATGAATTGTTTAAATTCATTAATATTCGTGAGGACCAGAAAAAATTGGTCGTGGGTTATTTGATCGCAGCTTTAAAATCCAAAGGCCCTTTTCCTATATTGGTCATTCAAGGCGAACACGGTTCTGCCAAGTCAACCTTCAGTCGCATCATCCGTTCTGTAGTCGATCCTTCAATATCGCAATTGAGAAGTACACCGAAAGAGTGCCGAGATCTGATGATCAGCGCCAGAAACTCTTGGATATTAGCCTTTGACAATTTGAGTGGTATTCCCCCGTGGCTATCCGATGCTTTCTGCAGACTATCGACTGGGGGAGGATTTAGCACCCGAGAATTATATACCGATTCCGAAGAGATCATTTTTGATTCCCAGCGTCCCATGATTCTGAATGGTATTGATGACATCTGCAAACGGGATGACCTTAGAGACAGATCTTTAATTTTTTTCCTGCCAAGAATCCCAAGAGAAAAAAGGAAAGACGAAAAAACTTTGTTAAAAGATTTTGAAGAAGCCCGTCCCAAAATTTTAGGAGCGTTATTGGATACTGTTTGTCATGCCCTAAAGGAATACGAAAAGGTAACCTTGAATTCGTATCCTCGCATGGCCGATTTTGCAAAGTGGGTTACGGCTGCTGAATCATTTCTAGGTTGGGAATCTGGATCTTTTCTAAAAGAATATGAGAATAACCTTGCCTTAGCGATTGAAAACAGTCTTGAAACAGATGTATTGGCCCAGGCCATTATTCAATTCATTGTCATGCAAGAAAAATGGGAAGGTAGCTTTTCAGATTTGTTTTCCGCACTCGGTAAACAGATAGATTTCAGAGTCAGTGGAAACAAACAATGGCCCAAATCTCCAAGCGTACTTTCGAACCGAGTCAGGAGGTTGGCTCCTACCCTGCTGGAAATCGGAATCGAAGTCGATTTTGATCAACGAAAAAAAGGCACTGGTCGAAAAATTGTCACATTTAGAAAAGTTCCGGAAAATGTCGAACAGGCCGACATGACCAACGTAATGGAGAATAACTCCTTTATAAATAAAGAGTTCCTTGTTGACGAGGATTTGTCGACCCAGGCCAACGCCGACAAAAGGCCGCCAAAAAATACAACCTTTAAAAATAAAGATTTGTTCGGCCCGGACGGCGATAACGGCGTTTTTCCTAAGAAATCTAAAGGAAATCTGGACTCTTCTATACATGAGGTAAAGATATGACCCCTCAGCAATTTTTGAAAGAAATACAAAAAAAAGGTTTTGAGTTAAGTGTTGAAGGAAACCAATTAAAGTGCGCAGGAAATCAACCTATTGAGGAAGAACTGATTGAACAAATAAAGTGTTTTAAGCCTCAATTAATTCAAATAATTAAAAAGTTAGCACCCAAACCTTATTTAAATGAACAAAAAAGTTTAGTAATTCCTTTTGATTGCAATCAAAAGTACCATTGGTGGAAACCAGGTAGCATGAAAATTCAGGATATTAGAGAAGAATTGCAAAAACATTGGAAAAATTAATAAGCATATAATTCTAATTTCATTTGGATGAATTATGTCAAAGCCAAAAGATAAATTAAAAAAAGCATTAAGAGATAAGGTTGAAGTAAAAAACCTGAGAGCTACGGCTAATGAACTGGAATCTCCTCCTTGTGTAGATAAATTGGGAGCCAGTTTCATGCGTTTGGATGCAAATGAGTTAGAAGAGCAGGTTCAGGAAGCCATAAAAATTCCAGAGAATGAGCATCCCACTGTGGGTTGTGGTGGTGAATTATCATTGTCCAAAGAAAGAGTTGAGGAATTACCCGCTTTGATTAATACCGTCGAAAAACCTGATAATGTAACTGCTGAAGCGAGTCAAGAACGACTGCAATTGATATTCGATACAGACTGCACCGGACTCGCTCTGGATGCGGCTGAAACTATCCAAGCTAAGAACTCATTGGAAAAAATGTTGGCTCACCAATTAGGGGCCGCTCATAAATTAGCAATGACATTTGCCAGTCGTTCACTGAGCAATTTGAATGAAAGTGATAAAGCAATCACCTTCCAAAGTAAGGAATATTATTCATTAGAGTCTATACGAGCATCCAATGCTTCTGCAAGAATGATGGATAGTTTTCAGAAAGGTTTAATGGCTCTCCATAAACTTCGAAAGGGAGGAAACCAAACCATCACTGTGCAACATATCAACGTTAAGGATGGAGGCCAAGCAGTAGTCACCGGGGCCTTAGATACAAGGGGGGATCATGATAAACATCAATGAACCCCATCAACCCATTTGGAAGATAGGTTTAAACTATGCCAACCAAGCACCTCGGTGTGGGGCAAAAACTAGAAAAGGAACTCCTTGCCAATGTCCCGCAATGAAAAATGGACGTTGTCGATTGCATGGGGGTAAGAGCACAGGACCTCGCACGTTGGAAGGTTTGGAACGCAGTCATAAGGCCAACTGGAAACACGGGAACCGTTCTACAGAAGTTATTCAACAAAGAAAAGATTCTATGAGGGTAAGGCGTGAATTGAATTGGTTGGTGGGTTTAATTGATAAATGAAAATTGCTAAGTAGGTTTTCTAAATGATTGGTTTAATATCTGGAATGGATTATGGGGGTTTGTCAGTATAGGGTCGTCAGTAGTCGGCCAGATGCGGACATTCATCTGTTGTACAACTTACAGGAGCGGGTCAGCCGTTTAATCCTCAAATAAACACTCTTCTTGAGTCTGGTTAAAATTATAGAAGGTAAGAAACATCACTTAATTATCTTCAATTAGCACGCCCTATGATGTAGCTTCTTGATTTTTTGTGGATTAATCTGAGAATATTCTGAACTGACAGCGGTTCTGTTAGCTGCAAAGGCCTATTTCCACAAATACAGGTGATGAATTGAAGAATAAATCATGGACAGAAGCAGAAGTGAAAGGCGCAGTAGATGCGTATTTCAAGCTACTTGATGACCAGAACAAGCGGAAGGAGCCAGTTAAATCAGCCATATACCAGGGTTTGGCAGAAAAATTTCCTAATCGCAGTGCCAAGGCCTTTGAATACAAGTTCCAGAATATCAGTGCTGTTTTATATGAGGAGAATCTCCCATATTGCGATGGATTGAAACCCAAGTTTCAGTATCAGAATCTCCTAAAACTAGTTGTCCTTGATCGCGTCAGAAAAGGCCGGGTTCAAGAGCGTGAACCACATGAAATCTTGTTTCATAAACTACGAGGGTTGCAACGTAAAGGACCAATCCCAGTCATTGGTAAAGGCACTGGCCGATTTGGTCTATCTATAGAGAATGCACTTGGTATCCCACAAAATAGCAGCAAGTATCCCGATTTCATGGGCATCGAATTAAAGACAAAGAGCGATAAAACGCTACAGACGTTATTTTCAAGGGTGCCATCCAAATATACAGGATGTTCTGACAAGATGGATTTACTGGATAGATATGGTTATGAGGATGCCAAGCGAAATCGTAAGGCCCTATACACGTCATTTTGCAATACACCTGATTCATTTGGATTTTACTTAGTACCCAAGCAGGATCGAGTAGTTGTAATGAATGGCGGTAACGAAGTACTGGAATACGATGCAGAAAGCATTGAGGAAGCATTGCTTTCCAAGCATAGTCAAACAGCGTATATAACGCTATCTACCCGGGTAGAAAAGGAAAAAGAAGTTTGCTGCATAGAGAGCGTTAATTATTGTAAATCACCTTCAATCATTAAATTCTTGCGTTTAATTGGCGAAGGCAAGGTATATCTCGATTTCACGCTGTCACTGAAAGATGGTAAAGCGAAGGATCATGGATTTCTGTGGAGAATTCAGGGTGATTTTTTGGAGGATTTATATATCTGGACAGAAACCCAGGATTTGCTCCACTAACTCCCCTTGGTGCCACCGACTAGCCCTGTGGTAAGGAATCGTTAAGGTTGTAAACGTAACTAGCTTATAGCCCACGGGAACTGTGAACACTATAGGACCACTTCTCAATTACAAACGGCAGTTTTTCGCACTCGCCCAGGCAGACGTTCCCTAGCAACTTCGATTGTCCGCAATCGGCCAAAAGTAGACGTTAAACACACAAACAAAAATAGCGGCCCCGAAGGACCGCCATCTTTTTAATTTTATTTAGAACCCATCTCCCGGCTTAGAGCCTTGTGCCGATGAACAGCACATCGGGCAGACCATTCGCCTGTTTCAAGGATGGGCAACCTCCCCGCTTACCCAATTGTGGAAACGTTTGCGGGTTTTTATTGCTTGCTCCCTTTAAGGAGTTGGGCAGGTGACATCTGCAGCCTTCGCTTGAGCCAATAGGTCTCTCACACAAGCTCTGTGTTCGTCTGGTGTCGTTTGCGTAGAAAAAAAGTTACCTGGGGATCTGAAATCGTCCCAAAAATCGCAGCCATTTTGATTGGCTCTCTTGAGCACTTTGTCACCATTAATAGTATCATTGAGAACCGTGAAAGTTGATGAGTTTTGACAAGAATCGAACCCGCTTGTATCCTCCCAACTATAACCCGTATCAAGTACAACACCCGCGCAGGGACAAGTTACTTCACAAGGTGGAATCTCTCCCGTAATGTTTTCGAACTTGGTTCCAACCTTGTCGCAGGCTGATTGGTTTGCGTTGGGACTATCGCTGTCACAGTCCATGGCCTCACAGTAAGCGTTACACAGACCATAGGCCGCTCCGCTTTGTCCGTCGCATACGGTTTCCTCAGCAGGGGTATTGCCGTCTGCTGTGTTCGCCAACACTAGTGTAGGGGCAATCATGAAACTGAGCGCTACAATAGATACAATCAGGTATATTCGTTTAAACATAGGTATTCTCCTCTATATCGATAACTTTCCCATTCAAAACGTTGATGGGGGTTTCCTGTAATGACTGCTTCTTTAATATATTTGGGAGGATAGTAGGTCACCACAATTGATTTGTCAATGGCGGTCATCCGATATTCCTAAAGGTTGATGTGCCGGTCTTAATGTCGGAATCTTTAGCGGGAGAGGTGTTGTCGTGACTTTGCTCTCCCAAACTGGCAATGGGTATGGTTTACAATGACTCGGGTTTCTTTATTTAGCCCGGGTCATTTTTAGCAATAAATCACGGGCGCGAACTCGAACTCTTCGGGTTTTTTTGACATCCTTCATATCTTCCAGTGTATGAATATTGTACTGGTTTAAAAAGTTTCGTATCTCTGGATCGTCGAACAGGTTTGGGGGGAGCGGCGCCCTAAAGGGTCGTTTACCTATTTTGCGTAATTGCCTTCGGTTCAACTGAGGGGAGGATGCTGTTGTGGATACCGAGGCTGTTCTCGGGTTCTCAGGTTTGAGACTTGCAGTATCATCTGACTTTGACAGGATATGAACTTGGGTCAATTCCTGCTGGGAATTTAACAGTTCCACTCGGCTATAGGATTCGAGAAGCTGTCTCACTGCGGTTGGCCAGTTTGGAGCATTCAGGTTGACCGTGATCGGGTCATTCATTATCCAAGGGGACGAGCGGAACTGAATCCCGGCTTTTTCTGTGATGGACTCCAACACATCATCCAAGGACGCTTCATTCACCCAAACCGTGATGCCCTTTTCATTTTCTTCAATATGAATACTATTTGGAGCGGCAGCGATGGATGAGGTCGGGAACCCTAAGACCAGAACAACGACAATGAATAAAAGGAATCGAATCATAATGTGGGAGAGTGTACCCCAATTTGCCGGAGAGAGAAAGTCAGCAGATTGATAGCGGCAGGTTGTACTTGTATGCTTTCACGTCACATCCCTTCCGGATGCCCGATATCTTTTGAAAGCGTTATGGTGGTACAGCTATATTATAAGGAAGGTGTCTCTAAAAGACTTGCGATCGGTTTGTATATTCAGTTACCGAGAATGACCGCTTTGGGTCGAAAGCTGTCTTTAGAGCTTGATTGACAGTTTTGATCTCATACCATTTTTATGCTATGGTTGTATCAGTGTCGCGCTTTCGAAGCAATTCGGGTATTTGTAGGGAATGTAGAGGGCCATTTCTTATCTAATAAAATTGATATAAATTATCACCGATAAGATAGAAATCGAAATTATTATTGCAACAATAGCTAGGAATCGAGCTGACTCAGCATTCCTATTGGCATGATAAATTGAGACATGACCTTCTAACCCTAATTCTTCATTTTTAAACTGCCACCAAGGACAATTCTCATCGAACCTATTCCACTTATTAGAGCCAATTACGCAATATTCATCTGGACAACTGTTTCCTTTTGAGTTTTCTGTTCCCATGAAGATATTTCTTGGAAACCTTTGATTGACAATTCCAGCTTCAAAAAGTTTATGACACAAGACAAATTTATCGTCATCTTCTAAGATTTCGGCCCGTAAACCGCAAATTTTACATTTATTATCTTTCTTCTTTAGTTGTTTCCTTAGCTTTCTACTTTGTATCCATTTTTCCCAGAATTTCATTTTTTAAAATCCCCTGAGCTTTTTCCATCAAACAATGGGTTAAGGCTGTTCGTTCGATAGAACTTCAATTACTTCGGCATTTCCTTCAAAAAGAATTTCCTCTCGTTCAAAGGGTTGTTTCCCCAACCAATACAATCGCGCCGTTTCCTCCATATCTGACAAAGATTGGTTTTCATAATTTAACAAAGATGCATCGCATTCAAATATTTTCCCTTCAACACGAACCCTCACTATCTGATGTTTGTTACCAGAAGAAGTATCTGAGGCCCATTCTACAGCTTCATCTAGGGTCTTAATAAGCCATAAACATCTCTGTCTTGAAGGTAAGGCCTTAAACTCTTTAATTCTTATTGATTCCAAAACCAATTCGCTGAGGCACCCCAAATAGACCATTAATGGGTTCCATAGAAAGCCCGGAAACTCCGCATGTTCGTTGTATTCTCCTTTTACAAGATTTTCCAAAAATTCATTAAAGGGCAGAGTATTTGGAAAAGTCTCGCTACCATAAACCTTAAATGGGATTTCATTTTTCCAGCGTCGAAAAAACGGATTCACTTCATCTCCAACCTTTATCTGCTGTCCTTGTTTCATCAACTCAAAATCAGGTGATTCTGGCGGCAAAATGTTTGGCCTTTTGTTTACATGGAAATATATATTATTTGGCATAGGCTTTTTTTAATTTAAATTGAGTTGCGGCACTCTATTTCAACTTGCCGTTAATGTCAATAATTTGGTATGTTGCTCTCAAATTCCTTGTAACCAGGAGATAGCTAGGCAAAAAGCTATATTCATCTTAGCTTTTAATATAATTTTAATGCTATTTATCAGTAAAAGAATAAATCTAAGCTAGAGACATCAGCATGCCAGCGTGAGGGAGGTGGGAAACTTAAATTTACGACTCGATGTGCCATTCTGCTCATACTTGTAGGAATGGGAACTGGTTTCCTGTTGGGCATGTTCGGTTTTGGCGGTGGGGTTGTGATCGTCCCCGAGTTAGTATTGTTTAGTGGAATTCCAATTCACCGTGCCGTTGGAATTCGATTCTTTCCTGCGTAACGAGTCAAAATTAGTAACTTTAAAGCGTCGAGCTGCTAAACTTGCTAATTCTGCAAATACTCTAATCCGGATATTCAAAAAAAGATAATATACCTCTAGATAGACCGTTTTCGGCCAAAAGCTGTTCTTCACGGCAAGAGAATATCTGCATCAATAGTATCAATTTCAGAATAGTTGCTAGAGAACTCTCAGACAGTCGAAGGAGGAAAATTATTATATTTATCAGGTCGTTTCATACCAGCAGAGTCAAAGACTTTCTCAAATAGTTTCATTAAAGCATTATTGGTGGTTTCTGGTGTATTCCTATCGATAGTTGCTTCAATAGAAATATCTTCAAAGATTGGTCCCCAAAAATTGTCAATGTAATTTTGTGGCATGGCCAATTTAAAACCTTCAACATTTACCAATCCTGCTTCAAAATGAACAAGATCGGAGTATCCCAAACGCCCAAAAGCTATCTTTAGGTAAATATTCAATGAACGAATTATGCCGTTTTCAAAAACAGTAGTTGGGACGAAGTAGGTGGCAAAATCGTTGCGATGTCTTAGTAGGGAAGAATCAATGCCCCAAATTTCGCCACTCTTAAAAAGCTGTGTTGTCGCAATTAATTTTCCCGTACTTTCCTTTGAGCATGTAATAGCTCCGTATTGGTTGCGGAGATAGTAATAGTCCCCATATCGTCCCATGAGAGGATCAATTCCCGATAAATTATTGTCTCCCAGCTGGCTACCTGAGAGCTCTTCAAGCGGTTTTTCGGGCCACACTCGCAGATAGATAAGCGGCTGATCTTTGTTATAGCCAAGTTCTAGAAGCTCATCTTGAAAATTTGAACCTCCATATTTGACCAATAACTCTCCTTCATTCCAATAGGAGGCTGCATTTACGGTTGAAGGTTTAGGTTCAAACTTTTTTTCGGGAGTGACCCCCTGCAGATAACGCCGTAATATATCGGCGAGTTCTTTTGCGAGCGATTCTCTTGCTTTGCGTCGCTCTGTTTTTGATGTTTCTGGTGATAAATCAAACCTTACGGGCCACCTCCGATGTTTTAAATCAAATGGGAGATCATCAGCCTGGCCATAGTGAGTATTCATTATTGTTAGTATAACTTCATCACCGTGATGACCATGAGCATAACCGAGTTCGTAAGCAACATTACTGTTGACTAGTTTCTTACCTTCCTTTGTCGCACAAGTGAGAGTTAAATCGGCGACAACAACCTGCGCATTTCGGATCTTTTCGAAAATTGTTTCGACGATCACCGGAGATCCCATGACACCCAGTGTATCCTGATCAACGACTGGGCGTTCTGCTTCCTCAAGCTCCAATATTTCTGCGAGTTCTTTGACGGCATCGTCGAGTGCCTGACGCACAAATTGCTTGCCGATCTTTTCGGGTGTATCAGCTTGCCATGAGTAAAAGATGTTCATATCTGGTATTGGTAGAAAAGGGTTATATGACTGCTAAGGGTCGTGAGTAGACGTAAGGTCACCATGATAGAAAATTTAATTTTACATAATACTCATAATATGACAAACACAAATTTAAAAACAGAATTAGTAATTCTGGTTAAAAGTTATTAAGTTGATTGTGGCATTTTCTTTATTGCTACAGGAGGATTTTTCAAATTTTCTCCAAAACAAATTTTCCTGTCTCTAATACAATCAAACAACGATAATCAATCTATCGTAAAGAAAATATGGTTATCCACCAGATAAATAGGAACAAGCAACGTAGATGGTCGTAGGGCAAGCCTAACTCTTCTGCTAGGAATGGGCTACCTAATGGATAAAATGAAATTTTTTAACCAATATGTTAAAACAAATTAAATGAATTATTTTTGGGTTAATTATTTATGGAAGAAAGTCTTAACAAAAAAGACGCTTTTAGGTTATTCAAGGAGCACTGTAAATTAATAGGAATTGGAAAACCCCCTAGAATTTTAAAAGGGCCCACCTTTGATGATGCCTACAGTCAAAGCCTAAAATACATTGGATATATTGAAGAATGTTGGGGCCATGCTTCAGAGTTATTTTTATCGAAAAAATATTCGTTTTCTATATTTTTCTCAATATTAACTTTAGAAGAAACCGGAAAATTATGTCCGCTTAGATTTGAACTAATAAGTTTTTCTAAGGGAACGCCAGATGATTATTGTGAAGTCAATAGAAGAGATTGGTTTTATAAACACCGAAGTAAACATTTAATGGCAGCATGCCAAGGAGCATTAGTGAACTCGAGGTTAGATCATATTTTAGGAGTTGATCGGGTTGCAAAATTTATTAAAGATGCTGAACATGGAAAGATTGAGGAGATAAGGCAAGCCTGCTTATATTTGAGCTGTGATCGCGACGAAACTAAGATTCCAAGTCAACTATTTCTTGCCGAAGATGCAATGTTTTTTGCTGTCCTCTCCGGAGAGGTTATGGCAGAAGTTTTGGGTGTGGATCCAAACCTATGGGAGAAATTATTGAGAAAAGTTTCAAGTTTTGAAAAGAAATTGAAAATCTCTAAATGAAAAGAAACCGGATTTTATTTCATAAAATATGCATCCCTCTAATTATTTGCATAGGGCTTTCCCGTTATGGACTTGACTCGATCCCTATGAATTTATTCCAAATGTTAAACAAATCAAAGGAAAAATCAGAAGGTTCGAATGGGCCACAAATAGGCCTATTAGTCACAAAAAGAGTCAGTTTTTCACAACTAACTACAATTCTAAGATTCCCAAATTACCTTGAAATCATTGCTATTATTTATTGTAGAAACTTGTTGATTATTAACTGATTACGACTCTTAA
>CBDCXH010000002.1:0-7749 GCA_965223665.1 Nitrospinaceae bacterium | reverse complement strand
TCTTTATCGATTTTTTTTATTTTAATTTCCTTTCCATACTCTGTAAGATCCAATTGCCAAGAATCCTTAAGAACTTCGTCTTCATTCGTATTACTTCCATGGACAATACCTTTATCGAGGGTGCGGTAAGCTTTTTTTCCGTCAAAACGATAAAGTCCTTTTTCAGCAATTATCCAAGCATTCTTTTCAATTTTTTCGATTTTATTTACTTTTCCAATGTCTTCGTTGAGCATACGAAATAAATTTTTGCCATCAAAACCATAAACCCCATTTTCACCAAAAATCAAAATATTCTTATCAATGACTTTGATTTCATATACGCGTCCCCATGTCTTCATTGTTAATACGTTTATTTTTATTGCCATCGAAATGAAAAAATCCATTCCTGGAAAGTATCCAGGTTTTTTCGTCGAAATTTAAAATTTCGTATATCCTTCCAAATTTATTTTGTGTGAGGATAGCTTTTCTGCCGTTAAAGCGGAACAGATCTCTAAGGGATATAAACCAAACACTTTTCCCAAATTTTTTAATCTTATATGCTCCCCAAAAACTTTTTTTTAAAATACGGTGAGATTCAATACCATCATAACGATAAATACCTTTTTCAGAACGAATCCATATATCTTTATCAATTTTTTTAAATTCATAGACCCTTCCAATATTTTCATCAGAGGCAGGGAAGACTTTATTCCCATCAAAACGATAAAGACTTTTTTCAGAATAAATCCAAATATTCTTATCCAATTTTTCTATTTTTCTTATGTATCCAATATTTTCTTTAAGCATACGAAACGTATTTTTCCCATCAAAACGATAAAGACCTTTTTCAGAACGAATCCAAATATCTTTTTCGATTTTTTTAATTTGATAAACTTTTCCACTGTCTTTTTGTGGCATTTGAAAGGCTTTTTTCCCGTCAAAACGATAAACACCCTTTCCAGTTTGAATCCAAATATTCTTATCCAATTTTTCGAATTTAGGAAAGTATCCAATATTTTCCTTAAACACACGAAATGTATTTTTTCCATCAAATCGATAAAGACCATTTTCAGTAGATATCCAAATATTATTATCAAAATTTTTGACACCATATATTTCCCCAATGTCTTCATTAGGGGTGCGGTAAGCTTTTTCCCCATCAAAACGATAAAGACCAGTTGTAGAGAAAATCCAAATATCTTTACCAATTTTTTCAATTCTATCTAGTCCACCAAAAACTGGATAAAGTATTTGAAAAGAATTTTTCCCATCAATACGATAAAGTCCTTCTTCAGCAGATATCCAAATATTCTTATCAACTTTTTTGATAGAATATACCTCTCCAATCTCCTCCTTGGGTTCACGGTGAGTTTTCATACCGTCAAAACGAAAAGAACCTTTATTAGAACGAATCCAAATATCTTTTTCGATTTTTTTAATCTCATAAACCTCTCCAACTTTTTCTTCGGGAATACGTTTAATTTTTTTTCCGTTGAAATGATAAAGACCTTTTTTGAAAATAATCCAAAAAATATCGTCTATGAATTTAATTTCCTTTACATCCTTAATATTTCCCTCAAGCATGTCGACAACCTCTTCTCCATCGAAACGAAAAAGACCTCTTTCACAATGGATAAAATAATCTTTACCGATTTTTTTGATTTCTATTATTTCCCCAATATCTCTTTTATTTTTGTTGAAAATTTCCGTTACCATTTGTGCTTGGGAAAAGGAAGCGCTAAAAAGCACAATAAAGAAAATCGATGGAAAAATGACATGTGTTGAGAAAGTTTTTTTAGTACGCACTTAAATATTCCATAATCGATAAATTTTTCTAAACCTTATATTTATTGATTTGGACAATCAAGCAAAAATTTTGGCTACCAAAATTCATTTTCTATGATAGGTGTTCTTCAAAATTCCAACATAAAACCCCGCCTTAAAATGTGGGTTTGCTTTTTGGAAGATCTAAGAAGCAGATATTTGGGATAGGGAGAAAAAAACTCTTCTACCGTTCTTGAATTTTTTATCAATCACTTGTGCGGGTTTTTGGGGTATCAGTTTTACGACAGCTTAATAATTATTTTTGGCGGATGCCGTCAATTCTGGGCGAAATTTCGCTTTTTCGCTTGGTATAATTCTTTGCTCACGTCAAAAGTTTTTCAAAAATTATAATTTAGTTAGCAGGTCTTGTTAAGTTGTATAAAAACTATAATAAGGCAAACTTAGAAAAAGCCTTAGTTAGGGACATTACTAGACTGTTTTAATTAAAATTTTTCCCGTTGCTTTAAAAACCTTAAAAAAGAATCACCTTCAGGATCAGGTTCGATACTTATCCCCGAACGTGATGAAGGTGTCAAACCAAAATCTCTCATTAGCGAAATGACCCTTTTAAATAATTCAGCAGATTTAGTTACCTCTGGACGATTACGAAACATAATTTCGCCATTTTTGGTTTTGAGTTCATAAGTCGACCCATGGTGATGGAGAAATTTACGCGTTTCTATATACTCGCTGAAAATATCACAAAGCAACGCCAAAGAATATCTGTCTGCCACCGTAAGAACCCTCATGTTGCTTAGCAAAGTCGACAACTCTTTCCAAACGACTTTTCCTTTTTTATTTAACCAAGCCGGACATTTGGGAATTCCAGGTTCAGGCTTAGGTTCTTTGAGATTTAATTTTCGCTTGCCTGGATTGCCTTGAAGCTTTTTGATCACTGTTGGAATTCTCTGTGGTCCCGGCATTTTAACTTCCTCTCAAATTTAAAAAATACCTTTTTATTTCTAACCTGCGCAGGGAAAAAGTTTACTACCCCCGCGTCGGTCCCGGTAAATGTTTGCTAGCGATCTGACCCCCACTCCCCTTACTAGAGGGGTAAGCTAGGTTTTAAGAAAGTTCAACATCAAATTCTATTATTGAAATTATTTGTTTTTTTTAAATCTCAAACATGCGTTGAGTTTCCTTATCAAAACCTAAAGCGATCGTTTGAGGAGCTGGTCCGTTACGGTTTTTGTCAATTTTCAAAAAGTGCTTTTTTCGTTCATCGAGACCTAAGACTAAAAATACATCTGCCTTTTGAGCGATTTTCCATGATCCTCCTATTTTTGACTTGTTTGGAGTGGTTTCACCCTCCCGGTTCAATTGCGCCAGTAAAACTAATTTAATTCCTAAAGAGGTGCATATGTTCTTTAGGGTTTGAACCCAACGTCCATAAGTTTCATAGTCAGTTTCATTTGTCGAAATTGAATCTGGATCAATCTCCCCTAGGTAATCCAAAATGACTACTTGAGTATTGTGCTGGGTTTTGTATTTTCGAATGAGACAATTGATAGCGTTGATATTTTTTGATTTGTTGTCGGTGATATGTAAATTGCTGTCCTTCAGGATTTTGCAACAGTGTTCTATTTTTTGAAACGTATAGTTTTCGTTGTATTGGCCGGTTAAAATATTGCGTATAGGAACCCCACTTAAAATCCCCTGAATCCGAACCAGAAGCTCTTCAATATTCATTTCATGATTAATGTATAAAGTTGGAGTCCCTTGATGCACTCCTAAGTGAATTGCTAAATTTAAAGCAAAAGCGGTTTTCCCAATTCCAGTACTTGCAGAGACAATGTTGATATCCTTGAGACCACGAATGGCAACATCCAATGTTGGGAATCCTGTTTCAATTCCCTTTGATTTTTCTGGATTTTCTTTGAATGTAGTGGCAGTTGCTAATGCCTTTTGCGAGATTTCCTGAGGACCATAAACAGATTGACCTTTTTGATTTTGGAAATCTAAGCCAATCTCATAGATTTCATGTTGTGCTGTTTCGATCAAGGTTTCCGGAGATTCTGTTTCCTCCCATGTTTTTTTGTTGATTTGATTAGTAAGATGAATAAGCTTCCTGAGCACGGACTTTTCTTTAACAATTTGACAAAAGTGGGTGATGGCTTCACTAGTGGGGACGAAGTTTGCCAATTCATCGATATATTTAAACCCATCCACGGATTCCAAGCTTTTTGTGTTCTTAAGGTAATCCAACAAGGAAAACTCATTTACAGCTTTTTCTTGACGAGCTAATTCGCTAATGGCGGAAAATATAATTTTGTTTTTGTTAACAGAAAAATCAGAAGATTCCAAGAGGGATAAGGCAGTATAAAGGCCATGCTCATTGAGCAACATCCCTCCTAGAACAGCCATTTCGGCCTCTTGGTTATTGGGTAAAGGTGTAAGTGATATTGAGTTCATTTTAGTCGTCCCTTTATTTCTTCATCGAATTTTGAATGAAAGGATTGTTGATATCCTTTCAGGAGCTTCCCTTGATAAACATTTTTTTCTTCTTTTGTTTCCATGTGGGCGGGGAATCCTCCAATAGAGAAACCGGTTTTTGTGTAATTTTTATAAGCCGTTTCACGGTCTAGAAATTTATCTAATCCGCTTTTGCGATTTAAAAATTCGTTTAAAGACCATCTATAGGAAAAATAACAGTCTGGGTGGTTTAGGATGTCCGAATAATTTTTTATAGCTTGGCAAATTTCATCTGCTGCGTAATCTTTTAGGCAGGTATTGATGGAGGATTCAAATTTACTTAAATTGCGATGGACAATAATTTTTTGATCGTTCCAAAATTGAAAAATCTTATATATAATTTGGGTCTTGTTAAAGGGGATCTTGTTAGATGACTCGCATGTGGATACTTTAGGGACTTTTTCGCAATTGTTTGAATCACTTAAAGAACGCTCATTTGTGGTAACTCCTGTCAAATGTGAGCTGTCAGATGAATCAAATGTGGACACACCTTTATTTTTAGATTGATTATTTTTAGGCGATCTTGTTCTCTCCTCAGGTTTCCAATTAGTAATTTGAATGGAAAGGCCATGGGAGAGTCGAGTGGTTTTAACATATTTATGTTTTTTTAACTTTGCCATCATTCGCCTGATGGTGGATTCAGGAATACCTGTATCGCTTGAAATTGTTTGGTATTTGCGAATTAGGTTGCCAGATTCTAATTCAGCACCCATGTGCAAATAGAGATAGAGCCAAATCGATTCTCCCATTTTCCTGTAGTGCTTTCCGGACGTATCTTTCACAAGGCCTTCTCGAATTTTAGCCCACCAAGAATTTGCCATTACTTTCTCCTTTCACAATTTTTCTAAAACCTCTTGTGCCATTGAAGCTATTTGGCTATTTGGGCTTTTTGACATTTCTTTCAGATGGGAATGGTCTCCTTTTTCGCGATAATATTTTATTGCTAACTTAACCCACCGTCTCCTTTGGTTAGCATTTAATTCATCATAATTGGTTGATTCACCCATTTAAAAACCCTCCATGATTAATTTTTTTTATTTCGTAATAAATCTGAGGCAAAAAGTTATTTATTAAGTTGCTGGAACCCTATTAACCCGAGGTCGACTCAATAACCATTTCTCAATTTCGCCCTCAATCCAACCAATGCGGCGAGGCCCTAATTGTACTCTCGAGGGAAACTCTCCACTTTTTTCAAGTCTCCAAATCGAAACTATACTCAGACCAGTTTTTTCGCGAACTTCATTTTTATTCAGAATCTTCATACGGTAATTGCTCCAATTGAATTTAGAAAATTTGAAATATTCTGAAATTAAATTAAGCGCTAGTTCTTAAAAAATAAACTCCCTAATTATTAGAAAATATCATTATTAAGTTTGGGGAGTTTTTCGAGGCTTATTTAAAGGTCGATTAGGAATTTGTAGAAAACATTAAATTTCTTATTGGGGAGTTTTTTTGGTAGTTGGTCGACCTGGGCTATTGTCTGGACAGTATTTTTTTATCCAATTTCTAAGATTCTGCTCATTTGGAAGAGGATCTTCAAAGAAGGATCTTATCATTTTTATCATGTTCGCGATGTTAATTTTAGGGTTTTCATACCATTTTTTCCTAGCAAAATTTATAACTTTCTTTTTTTTAAAGGGAAGATTTTCCGGGATTGTATTGGAAATTTTTGGAAGAAAGTCATTTTTCTCGGGAGGAAAATTTCGTAGTGGCAGGATAAATTTCTTTTTTTCTTTCATCCAGTTAAAAAGTCTTTCTTTTTCAACAATCCATTCAAAAATATCATTAGAAGTTTTTTTTATTTCTCCTAAGTCTCCCCGTTCAAGAGAAATTTCTAAAAAGTTATAAAGTTCAGACAAATCAGAAAATATATCATTAGAAAATGACTCTCCGTATTCTGAGAAAAAATTTTCATAGGATTTTTTTAAAGTTTCTAGACGTGCGTCATAAAAAGGTGTACTTAATACCTCACAGGCTTTAGATTTCTTTAATCTTTCAACAACAGATTCATAATTCCTAGGTTCGTCCACATCTGATAAAGCCTTTATCGCTTTATAGTTTTTCTCATCAACTAATAATATTAGGAATTCTTCTACGGTCCACTTAGAAATTCTTTTTAACTGTTCAATATTCATTATATTTTTAAGTTTTTCCAGGCTTTCGATTAATAACCTTTGAGAGTTTTCTTTCCCAAAGTTTCAAAGCTTTTCTCTTCTCATCATCATACGAATACCGGTCATATACCGCTGTGATTCCCGACTCCACATGATTCAAAATTTTGGCCACTACTAACCGAGAAGTTTTTAAGGAAGTCATATTCGAAGCGGCTGTTCGTCTTAAATCGTGAGGAGTAAAATTTGATAATTCTAATACTGATTGATTGTTACGAATGGCGTGATCAATAGCCGGTGGAGTAATATGACTTCCATTACGGTTTCCGGGAAATACCCAGGGCAAACCATTCGAAAGTTGTTTGGCTTGATTTAACTGTTCGATAGCTAAGGGGGTTAAAGGAACTCGATGAGGCAGAGAATTTTTCGCTTTTTCTGCTGGAATCGTCCACCATCCTTTTTTGAGATCAAATTCGCTCCACTCTGCAGTAGCGAGTTCTCCTTTGCGTTGCGCGGTGGTTAAAAGAAGTTTTAAGATTAAACGGGTTCCTTCCGCCATTTGACATTTAGGCAATCGATGCCAGAGTTTGTGAATTTCTTCATCATTTAATACGCGATCCCGCCGTCGTTCTTTACCGGGAGCAGTAATGGCCACACAGGGGGAGGTTTCAAGAATGGACCGACTCAATGCAAAATTAAACATTTTACGGATCACCGCCAAAACTCGGTTGGCTTGAATGGGAGCACCGCGATCCACAATCTCATCCAAAAGCAAAACAATGTCCCGGCGTTTGATGTCCTTGGCTTTTTTCCGTCCCCAAATGCTAAGAACATCTTTTTTAAGAATCCGTTCGTCTTCTTTCCAGGACTTCTTTCTCGGTTTAGCCCATTTTTCGAGGTATTCCTCGACTAAATTACGCACCGAATACCCAGTACGATCGGCATATTTCTTTTCAATCCATTCTTTTCCGGGATCAATATCTTGGGTGAGTTGTTTTTTGGCTTTGGCCACGCGAACGTTGGCATCTGCCAAAGAAATTTGGAGAAAGGATCCCAGAGTCATCATTCGTGCCCTTCCATCAAATCTATACATAAAGATGAAGGATTTTCTTCCGGAAGGAGAGACTCTTATTCCTAAACCCTTCCCACCCTCTTCCCAGATAATGTAGCGGGCTTTTTTAGGTTTTAAGCCTTTAAGTTTGGCATCAGTGAAACGCATAATTGCTAGCCTTAATTAATATGGCTAGCATTTTGTCATTAATACTGTGGGATATCAAGAAATATTATGAAATGAAAATAAGTTTAAATTAAGAGGTAATCTAGTGTATTTAAAGGAGAAATGACTTTCATGATATTTCATTTG
>CBDCXH010000001.1:0-36972 GCA_965223665.1 Nitrospinaceae bacterium | reverse complement strand
TTTCTTCAAATCGATTTTGTTCCCGCAATTTATCTTCCGAATCGATCTTAAAAAACTTCATCGCATTTTCCACAAGCTCTTTGTTTTTTAATTCCAACATCCATTGCGGAACGAAAACTCCATCCGGTTTGATCGAGATTCTTTTCTCCGGAAAATATAAGTTCCAAGTCCGCCGGCTTCCGTCCGGTTTCACCAAATTGACCCGCACCTGAACAGCTTTGCCGGATTCCGACAATTTAATTTGTTCCGCGTCCACCAAGCGGTAATAGATGGAACGCTTTTTCGGTTTACTGCTTTTGGTTGTTTTTGTATTTTTTTGTTGAAACATCTTCCAAGTCCCCTGAAATTTCTAAAATACACATTGAGGCGGCCGCGGTGGATATGGCAATGGATCCCCACATCAAAAGGTAAGGATGCTCTTGAATAAACGTGGACAAAACATTCATCCCCCAATAATCCATCCAGTTAAAAAAGTTCATGGTTTACCACTCCATTTTTTGACGATTTGATCAAAGCCCCAAACTGCAAGGACGATCAAAAGAAAAAGTATTGATACTAAAATTCCAAACAGTTTTTGTTTGATCCATATCCAAAATTCCAAATTCCCTCCTAAAAGTAATTTTGGCCCGTGCCGAAGGGAGGGGGTTTCGACACGGGCCGCACTCTACACGAGTATGCCCATTAACCAGGGCCGGGTGTCACTGATACCTGAAAATAAAAAATATCTCGATGGGCAAGTTGTAATGCTTGATGACTTCCCACATTAAGTAATAACGTTTCCAATCTTTACTGGTTTGTATGATCAAACCAATGGCCGGTCGTTTATCAGTCAAGTACGCATACAGCAAAGATTGGCCAATAGCCTCGTAGAACTTTTTGGCGAAATCCACTTCATAAGCCAGGCGGGAGTTCACACAATCGGCCCGGAAATATAAAGGTGTTTTATTAAATTTCGTGGTGAGTCGGACTTCGGGTTGGCCACGTTGCCATTCACAAAAGTTTTTAGAGTAATGACTTTCTTTTTTACGTTCGGCACCAAAGGCTAGATCGCAGGAAGCAATTAAGTAAATCATTAATACCCAAAACACAACCAATACAGCAAACACCCAACCAAGTCCCCCTGTGGGATACTCTTTGAATAATTCCTTCTCTTTTTGTTTTGGTGGTTTGCGGTTACACATTGAATTCACCATAAAAAAAAGAAACCCGGATTACTGATTCCTTGAGGAGGTAAGCAATAATCCGGGCGCAAAGACTTTTGACTTCGGGGTTGGCCGAGGTCAAAAAAATACCCAAGTTTAGGGCTTCAGGGGTCCCCAACCTCGGGCAAAATTGATCGAATTGGAATTTTATGTTACGGTGCATAGTTCCCCTGAAGTTAAAGTTTATGAACTAGCATTTATTTCGTAGGCCTGAATTGCGTCTAGGCCACAACCACCGAATCTGGGTGGTAATTATGAATATAGTATTACTTGATAAAAATTGTCAAGCAAAATATCAATTAAACTATATAAAATTTTCAAGTGAATATAGAAAACTTTAAAGAAAACGTCCAGTTAATAAGAAAATACATGAGGTTGTCACAGACTCAACTAGCTGATTTTATTGGAGTTTCTTATCAAACGATAAACACATGGGAGAATAATCCCCCTAAAAAACTTGATGCGAAAAAACTGAAAAAATTATCAATTATATTCAAATGTTCTGTCAGTGAATTATTTGACAACCCAAACATTATTAGGGAAAAATTAGGAAAATATCCCTATAACCCTCTTGAAGAAAACCAGTCTCAAAAGATAGAATCGAATGCTATTGAAAATTCGAAGGTTGAAGAGGGGGAGAATATGCGCCAATTGATCAAAGATTTAATAGAGGACGTTTCAAATTTAAAGGTTGAGGTAAAAGAACTGAGGAAGGAAAATGCCCACCTAAAAGAAGAACTTGCCAAAGCGAAAAGCCAAAATTTCGCTCAGGGTTGACGCGCAAGGCCAAAAAAAACAATACCGCGATCGTAAAACCGGCACCACCCCCAGAATCAAAAGTTATTGATATTAAAACTAAAGAAAGCGTGGAAGAGGTAATGATGGAATACGAGCCATGCCCATTACTTCGAAACTCAAAAAGCCAAACGAAATTCTTTAACTCCGGGCTTTATGGGAAATTACTGAAACAGTCCCGCCAAGGTAAGTTGATTTAATATGCCAAATATTTCTTGATTGCCTAAACGGAATAGATTAGGGTTGGGGAATCCACGAAAAAAAATGTGACGGCTTTCGACCCAAAGCGGACACTGAAGAGAGTATTGGATTAATAGGATCGGAATTCCACAATGCCATTAGAAACAGATAAAGAAATACATGATGATGGTACAGAATCAGTTTATATAATCGACACTGAGAAACCAGGAGAGCGTCATCTTACATTTACAATAGATGCTGAAAATGAAAAGATTGATTTCTATCCTCGCCATGAATTCATTACAAATAAAGTAGAAATTATCGGATTTAAAAGAATTCCCCCCGAGATTTCTGAGCTTGGCTATTTTAAAGCCGGTCTGAGCTACTATTTCGTAAAAAAATTTCAAGGTAAGGAAGTTAAAGTCTTTCGCGTTGTAAAAAATGGTACTAGCACACTCCGTTCATATGGTGGAAAGCTCACATTTATTCTGGGATATGACGGACTAAAACAGCTCAAAAGTCGACTAACAGAGCTATCAAACGAAAATAAAAGGGAAAGAAGTTTAGCTGTAGATGAATTTTTCCATCAGGAGTTTCCTTCAAAATTTCATAAAGCTGAGCTTCCTGGGCGTCAACGCGCGGCTCGTGTGACTCGTAATCTTGATCCCAGCATCATTGAACACTTAGAAGCAGATGATGTTGAAAAATACCTCGATTTTATGGAGAGTTTGCTTTCTGGTAAATACTCTTCCGCTGCTCGAAGAAGAAAACTGTTTGGTGCTGCAAAGCTAAAAGTCGACGAAGTAGCTCTAAAAGAAACAATCAACACTTATAAAAGGATGCTCGTAAAGAACGAGACAGAAGCGAAATGGGGTGACTTTCTTCAAAAACATTTATATCTGATCGACTCGAAATATATTTCCGTAATTCATGAATTGAATGTGGTTTTAGGCAGTCAGCGTAAAGTGGATTTTGGTTTAGTAGATTCGCAGGGATACCTAGACCTATTTGAAATCAAAAAGCCAGTAACGAAGTTGCTCTCCGCAACGACTGACAGAGGTAATTTCTATTGGAGCTCTGACGCTGTTAAGGCACTTATGCAAGCAGAAAAATATTTATTCAATGCTGAAAGAAAAGCGTCAAATCTTGCAGAAGATGTTGCGAGAGAACGAGGAGTGGTAGTTTCTGTTGTTAGACCAAGGGCTGTTGTAATTATGGGACATACAGACCAGCTAGACACACCTGAGAAAGAGGCGGATTTTAGAATATTAAGGACATCTTTAAAAAATGTTGAAGTAATGACTTATGATGAGTTGCTACAACGTTTGAAAAATCAGATGTCAAAAATATATGCGGGTTAATGTCCGCTTATGGCCGATAGGCGCCGTTCAGGGAAAACAAGATAATCGAAAACCTTTGCGAAGCGGAAAACTAATTTAACATGCCAAATTTTTCTTGATTGCCTAAACGGAATGGATTAGGGTTGAGGGAAAATCCATAAAAACAGGTGACTTATGAATTCTCCTTATAAGTTTGATGACTCGTTAGATGTATTAGGTGCGGGAAGCGGATTGCTTTTAGTTTGGATTGTCGCCATCGTTTTATTTGTGTTGGCGATCTTTTTGCCCTGGTTTGTGTACCGAATCAAAGTGTACGTAAAGCGGACTAATGAAAATGTTCAGAAACAAAATATAATTTTACAGGAACTAGCTCAATATTTGCGAGAACCCAGAATAAGCAGAAATGGTGGGATGCGCGAATCCCAAATCCCCAAAGAAAAAAAGTGGTGAATCTCATTGGAGAAGTATTATGAAAATTTTTAAAGTAACTCCTATTCAATCAAAAAAAAACGATGAAAGATGGGGACACTGTAAATCTGGGGCTATTGGACTCTTCATAAGAGCAGCTAGCGAAAAAACTGCTCAAACATTTGCAGAAGATTATAGTCATTGGATACCGTCAAACCCAAAAAATGTTGGAGCAGAAATCCCCCCTTCCCCTTGGTCCGATTGTGTGGATTATATAGAGTTGACTCCGGACGAAATTGAAGCCGAAGGGTTTCAATTAGATGGACCTGTCGAAGTTTTAAAAAGGATTGAATTATAAAAAGTGAGTTAAAAATGAAGCGAATAGTTTCTTTGATAACAATATTATTTTTCATTTTTGGTTGTGTCAACCTAGAGCGGAATTTTAAACCGGCAGGGTTTAATACGATTGATGAAGTAAAGCCTTACATTCAATACCCGACCACTCATTATTTAGCCCTACAATTATCCCGGGAAGAATGGCGGACGTTTTATAAAGAGTTTCCGGAGTATTGGAACGATATCCAACAGGCCAATCAATTTGGAAACACTATGGAGTATCATCCTTATTACACCGCCTACGCCTGGCGATGGACCACTTTAAAACGAAAACAACAATGGGACAAAACCACAGTTCAACGGTTGGATAAAAATAAAACTCAACCAGGTGATAATCACTTCAAAGCTATTTATGCACTCGGCCCCCCAAGGCGAATTATTTGGAATAATGATCATGAAATTCTAATCTATGAACCGGACAAAGCATTGATTATGGACCATGGAGTCCTAAAAGAAATTCGATCCTGTAAGGGGTGTTGGCAACTTCCTTCGGGTGACGAAATGATGGGTGATAGGCGCGGCATGGCAGAACCGGAAGTATTAACCGCTTTGGGAGTGGGGTGAATATGGGACAAGAGGAGAATATAATGAGCAACACGAAATCAAGTGAGACAGTTTTTTCAATGAAACATTTCCTGTTGTTTATTTTAGGAGTTTTCGCTGTATGGCTTATTTATTGGTGCCTAGTAGTTACTTTTATAGGTAAAGCAGAAAATGCTGGTGTTTGGGGTGATATGTTTGGAGGATTGAACTCTCTTTTCTCAGGCTTTGCATTTGCTGGGGTAATTTTCGCAATCTTACTTCAAAGACAAGAGTTGGTCTATCAAAGGGAAGAACTAGAAGCTCAAAGAAAAGAAATGAAAAGGTTTGCCGATGCCCAGGAAAAAGCAGAGGAGGCATTATCTAAACAAGTACATTCTATGGAAGTCACGGCTAAACTAAACGCGCTCAGTGCTCAGATTCAAGCACAATCTATAATGTTAGGGAGTGGAAAAGGTTTGAAACCTGTGCAACCCCTAATAGATAAGATGAACAAATTAGCAAACCTTGATTGAAGGGAGAAAGACAACGTTTGGCACCCGACTGGAAAGACTGCTCCTCAAAGCCCACATGCCTGCGTGGGTTGGATTAAGACTGGCTGTGCCACGGTGGCGGGAAACCGTATGCTTTTAAACTCGCCGATGACCCCGAGCAAAACCTTTAATGTTCCCAATTTTTTTTGATTGCCTTAGCTGAATGGATTAGGTTGGGGAAAATCTTTAAAAAATTTTTGCGAGAAGAAATCATGAAACCATCAACGTCAATAGCTGTATTAGGGCTTATTGTATTCTTTTCTTTTGCTGATTTGGGTGAAAGTGGGAATGGTTTTTCTGGAAATACGTTGCAAAATATATGCACTGACACCCGTGAACCCATAAAGTTTCAGAATAGTGCTTACTGCACAGGGTATATTTTTGGGATTACTTCTTCTATTAAGTTTATGGCTGATTTTAAAGGAAACCTTACTCATACACACGAATTTTCCTCTTTTAACCCAGGTAAACAAAGTAAGGAAGGTTTTAAAAATATTTGTATTGATCTCCCCTTAGGTTACACCGCTGGCCAAATGGAAAAAATTGTAAAAAAATGGTTAAATGATCACCCAGAAAAACTTCATTTGGACGCCGCAGCGTTAGTTATTAAGGCAATTTCGGAAGCTTTTCCTTGTACAAACTAATGGAAGTTAAACCTATAAATAAATTTAATTCATGTTTTTTCCATAATACAACCAACTGTTAAAACAATACCCTCCGGACCACTTGATTTAATACGCCAAATTTTTCTTGATTGCCTGAATATTAACTTATGGATAAAAGTTAATGATCGATATCTTCAGAATGACGCAATTTTCATTCGTCATAACTTGTGAGATCATCGACTTTAGCATCCTGAAACGCCTGCTTACGGCCATTACATCCGGGGCAAACACCACAATGTTGCCTACCACCATTATAGCAACTCCAAGTACGCTCTAAATTTACACCAAGCTTTACGCCGAGTTCTACAACTTCCGATTTATACATTCCAGCAAATGGTGCTTCCAGTCGAAAATTACGACTTGGGTTTAAGTGGCCTGCGCAAGCTGGAAACTCTGCGATGAAGTTTTTTAAACGATCATTGTAATCTACTTGATTACGAATCAACCCAACACTGATAGTTTCAATTTCCGCTAGTAAGGCATAGTATGAAGCAAGGGAAGTTATACAATGAAACCCACTTACATAATCTGGATCACCGGGAATGTGTACTTCCGATTTTGGCTGTCCTTTATCAGCCTCATCCAAACCAAGCATTTCATTTGGAACGAAACCTGAAACCATTTCAAACATTCCACTTAGATTGACGATTTCTAACGGCGTATCTAATTGGAAACAAGCATATTTAGCAGCGTTTCTTTCTGCTACCCGCGGAAGGTAACCAATGTCGAAATATATCGCTCGAAATGGAACACCTTCCGACTTAAGTTTTTGGCCTAGCACTGTTGAATCCAACCCGCCTGACATAACTGCTAACGTGGTAGCTTTCATAATAAATATCCTCCCAGTTCAGTATCTCTAGTGAAAATTAAGAATGCCCTAGCTCCTGTTATTTATTGGTGTCCGGCAACCCCCACAAGTTTGATTTTCCGGTCATTGACGAAACAATAAAGTTTTTTCGCTTAATCGATAGTCCCTTTTACTATAAAAATATTCGATATGTCAAAATTTTCTTGATTGCCTAAGCGGAATTTAATAAGGTTTAAAGAAATCCATCATAAAGAGGAGTATTCCATGAATCGATTTCTTTTTATTTCAATACCCTTATTATTCCTGATTGGTTGCGCGGGCACGGAATATTATTACAAACCGGTTGGCTTTAAAAGTGCATCGGAGGTTAATCAATATAATGGTGTCCCAATTGCTGCATACCTTGACAATCAACTAACTCCGCAAAACTGGTTTGATTTTTATAAGCAATTCCCAGAAGTGAAAAAATATGAGGTGAACCAAAAGAACTATAATATTGCCTATGCGTTTCGATGGAATACGCTGCAAAAGAAAAAAAAATGGGATCCGGAAACATTAAGTCGACTGGATCAAAAAAAGATTCAACCTGGGGATGACGTGTATAAACTGTTTTATGCGATGGGTCCCCCAAAACGTTTTGTATGGGATAACACTCACGAAATTTTATTGTACCAACCCGATCAAGCGATGGTCATGGATAAAGGAATTTTAAAAAAAATACAATCGTGCCCGGGTTGCTGGGAAATTCAAACCGGCACTGAATTAATGGAAAACAAAAAAGGAATGGATCACCAAGAAGTTTTAGCCGCATTGGGAGTGGGATGAGAGTATGGATTTGGCGGATATTTGGAGTGTAATAAAAACATTAGGTGGTATTTCAGTTGTTGTCGGAGCAATAATTGGTGCGGCTAAATTTTTTGCAAAACAAATAATTGAAAACTCATTATCGAAAAATTTAGCAAAATATAAGTCTGAGCTTGATAAGGAAAAAGAAGCATTTAAAAATGAGTTAGAAACAGAAAGTAAACTTGAAATCCAAAAAGCCAGCCATGACCTTCAGATAAATAGTTTAGAATACAAACAAAGCAAAACTTTGCTTGTGGAAAAAAGGTTAGAAATTATTGGCGAATTATACTCATTTTTAGTAAATTTATTGAACTCAACAAATAGTTTCATCCAAACAGGAAATGAAGAAAATACGGAT
Source organism: Nitrospinaceae bacterium (assembly GCA_965223665.1). Taxonomy (GTDB): domain Bacteria; phylum Nitrospinota; class Nitrospinia; order Nitrospinales; family Nitrospinaceae; genus CBDCVY01. The sequence goes on along the minus strand of CBDCXH010000001.1, from coordinate 28,901 downwards.
TTTAATAAAAATTATTTTGTTTTTAAAAAGTTTTATAATACAAAAAAAATTTATTTTCCTGAGAAACTATGTAGGGAAATTGAAGAACTTATATTTCAGGCCATTGAACCTGCTGATAGATTAAGATTTTGGCGAACTACCGAAGAATTAAGCGGTAGACCCTCTGACAAAACAGGCGAAGCTTGGCGAGAGGCTTTAAATGCCTTGACTGAGGTTGTTCCGGGGTTAATGGATAAAATAGAGGCTGAATTCCGATCTTTGTTAGGGGTGACGAATCCCAGCAAACCAAAAGAAGAAAATAATTAAAGAATGGATCACCAAGAAGTTTTAGCCGCATTGGGAGTTGGGTAGATGACAAAAATATTAGATCCAAAAAAAAGTTATCCGTGGGAGTGTCCTTTTTGTGGTGGCCATGCAACCATAACCGAGGAAATTGAAACCTACGTTAGGACTGTAATTAAAGAATCTGAATATAGTAGCTTTGAAAAACAAATGTATATTGCAAACAAAGCGATAGTTTGCCCCAATAAAAAGTGCAGAGAAATAGTATTAGAATCCTCACTGGTTTGGGTGGACCGTCAAGGTGGCGGTAGAGGTTCGATAATTGTAACCTCCAATCATTGGTTGCTTCGTCCTGATTCTAAATCAAAACCTCAACCTGCTTGTGTTCCTGAGCAAATTAGAGAAGACTATTACGAAGCCTGTAGCATTTTAGATAAAAGCCCCAAGGCTGCAGCCACGTTATGCCGTCGGGCACTACAAGGTATGATAAGAGATTTTTGGGAAATAACTGATAAGTACACCTTAAAACAAGAAATCGACGCTTTAAAAGACCGGATCGATTCCACCACGTGGCAAGCCATTGATGCCGTCCGGAATATAGGAAATATTGGTGCTCACATGGAAAAAGATGTAGATCTAATTATTAATGTAGAACCCGGGGAAGCCGAAAAATTAATTCAACTTTTAGAGTTTCTTTTTAAAGAATGGTATGTCCACAGGGAAGAAAGACAACAAAACCTAAACGAGATTATTAAAATTGCAGACGAAAAAAAAGAAGAAAAAGGTTAGATTCATTACCTTCAATTTGCCTATGATTACCGTCTATTCCATAGGTCATCGACTTTTCGATTCAATTGATCATGCCTAAATTGATGTCTTTGGTTGTCGATGTAATACCTCTTATGAAATTCAGAAACACGGGTATCTAGTTTGGAATGTTCCACTTGGAGTTCATTGACACTCACCACCGCCCAGGTGAGGATCCCCACTATCGCCAAGACAAGACACTGTGCAACCAATCGCCCAGATATCGCCAGGCCATTACCATTACCAGAGCTAGAGTTTTTAGAATTCGCCACATAATTCCCTTTCCAAATTAAGGTGTGTGCACAATGGTGTTTCCGGATTTCCAGTTCGCGGAACCATCCCAGGTTTCCAACCGGCCGTCGGTTGTGTTGTAAAAGGTCAACCCCCCAAACGGTGCACCATTAGGCCATAAGAAATCGCGTTCGCTTGCAGTCCAACCCACCGGCTTGAACCAATGGCTGGTCCATATCGACATATCATCGCAAAAGAAATCGTTCTTGCTAGACTCCCAGGTGTACCCGTAAATTTCTGTTCCGCGGCCGTCAATCCAGGCGTTCCGGGTGCTGTCTTCATTAGGACAGGAATAAAAGCGGTTTTGCTCATTGCCAAATTGCGTGTTTACCGGTGGGGTTCTAAGAATGTAAGTTCCCGTTGGTGTGGCGAGCGGGAAGGTGCCGAACTGAATATTGTCCGCAGTGCAATGAACAAAGGTGTTGGTGTCGCCACCCTCGATATAATAAGCGGCATTACTGTGCTGTACCTGGCACTGAATAAATAAATTACTGTTAACAATGGATGCGCCGCTAATTTTATCAGCTAGGTAAATGCCTCGACGTCCACGGCGCATGATGATGTTCATAAACGTGCACCAATAATGCTGGCCGCGATCGCCTGAAACTCCGTCCCATCCCCCCATCATTAAGATTCCCTCGGAACATCGCTCCATTTTTATGCTGTGGTAAAACCCGTAGGAGTAACGGGCTACCTGGGTGGGGCTATTGACATGGTTGGGAACTACGGCCAGGCCAATCACGTGGTCGGTGGTGTTGGTGTTGGGGATCTCACCGTTAATAGAAAAACCGCCCACCTCTGCATAAGCCAATTCACAACGGACGGTGAACATTGCGTTGGCAGTGTTACTTCTTACCGGAATTAAATGGGTGAGTCCCGGACCGGCGCCTAATAATTGGACACGAGGTTCGGTGGTGGTGATGGTGTTTCTATAATCCGGAATGTGGATTCCGTTTTCCAGCGTTTTGCCTTCCCAGATTTCTGTGGCCGTGGGAAGCCCGACGATCTTATATTTCCCAGGTGGCATGTAAACTTTACCACCCTTTGGATCCGCCACGGCCGCGTCGATCGCCGCTTGAATGGCCCCACGATCATCGGCCACGCCGTCGCCAACGGCGCCGTAATCCATTACATTGTAGATATGGGCGAACGGTGAAATCGCATTGATCCGGAGTTCATTGGTCAGAACATCAATATTGATGTTAGTCCCGGCCAATAACGATTTAAGGTACATGATGAGGCCGTCTTTGTGCGAGTACCAACCATGACCCACACCAAGGTTATCCAGGTCGTTGACCTCACCTCCACCGGGACCCGGCGCAACGGATCCGCCATTTGCCACCCAATAAGTCATTTATCGCTCGATGATTTCAAAGTAAATGGTGCGTTCATCCACTTGACCATTATTGGTCGTAATTCTACAAGTAAGGCCGTGCACGTTTCCGACAAGTCCACCGCTCACCCGGACCGTAACCAAACCGTTTGAAATTTGCTCCGGTTGATCTTTGGTGACACCGTTTGGCTCCGGTGTGGCGTTGGCACTTAAGATGGTTTGCCCATCATCCAGCCAATCGTTCCAATCGAACGTATAATCCAGCGTGGAATCGGGATCCTTAAAAATTGTGGGGCCACGGGTTTTATCTTGGAAAAAACCAGTTGTAGTCATTGATTCACCTCAACTTTATAAATACGATTTTCATATGGAATTACATATTTCCGGATCTCTTTGGGAACCTTGTAAGTGCGAAGTGGATCCACATCTAAAATCCAAACCAATAAAGTGTTTGGATCTATCCCTAATGCCCTGGCAGCCGCCGGTGTCGGAGTTAATGTCACCGGTCCTAAAATAATATTCGGGTCAATACTGTTTGCGCGAGCTCCGGCGGGTATGGCAGTGATTAAAATTCCTCCGGCGAAGGCATTAGGGTCCATTACCAGAGTCCGAGCGATTGCCGGGTTGGGGTTTATAGTGATCCCACCGAACCCGATTTGCGGGTCGAGTGCCAACACGCGGACCGCTGCGGGATTCGGTGAAATTGACAACCCTCCCAAACTGATCACGGGATCATTCACCAACGCTCGATGGACGGCCGGATTCGGCGTGATATTGATTCCCCCGGTTTCTAAACTCGGATCAAGGGATTGAGCGATGGCCGATGCGATTCCGCCATTCAGTGTAATCCCGCCTAATTCTAATACAGGGTTTTGCGCATTAGATTTAGCGTTGGCCGATGCTGGAAAGACGACCACGCCGCCCAGAATGGGATTGCCATCCAAAGCATTGGCGATGGCGGCCGCGAATCCCGGATTGATGGTTAATCCCCCTAACACCGTTCCAGGATCCACGACCAAGGCGCTTGCTCTGGCAACCTCACCACTAATTGTAATTCCACCTAAAGTAATTTGCGGGTCAATAGTTAATGCGCGAGCTCCGGCCGGATCCGGATTTAAAACCAAACTTGTGTCGACGTTGGGATCGATGACTAATGCCCGGGTAGCTGCGGTGGTTGAAATGATCGTGATTCCACCCAACACCACACCCGGATCCAACCCCAAAGCCATGGCCGCTGCGGATCCACCATTTAAAGTAATTCCACCCACCACCACCTGTGGGTTGAGTGCGGCCGCAATGGCCGACGCGATCGATGGGTTGACCAAGATCCCGCCCAACACCACCTGTGGATCCACACCCGCTGCGCTGGCGGCTGCTATTTCACCCACAATGGTGATTCCTCCCAAAACAACATTCGGGTCAATAATTAATGCGCGAGCTCCGGCCGGATCCGGATTTAAAACTAAACTTGTATCGACGTTGGGATCGATGACTAATGCCCGGGCAACTGCGGTGGTTGAAATAATCGTGATTCCACCCAACACCACACCCGGATCCAACCCCAAAGCCATGGCCGCTGCGGATCCACCATTTAAAGTGATCCCGCCTAAAACCACTTGTGGGTTGAGTGCGGCCGCAATGGCCGACGCGATCGATGGGTTGACCAGGATTCCACCGAATACCACTTGAGGATCAACACCCACCGCGCTGGCAGCTGCTATTTCTCCCCCAATAGTTATTCCTCCCAAAATAACATTCGGGTCGAAATTTAGTGCGCGAGTTGCGGCCGGGTTGGCGGTGATTGTAATTCCGCCTAATTGAACCGTAGGATCCACAACTAACGAACTTGCACTGGAATTCCCTGCATTAATAGTTATGCCACCCAACACCGTGGTGGGATCAACCACTGCGCCTTTTGCCGCCGCCGGTCCGGGTGTGACCGTCACACCACTAGACGGTTCCACTAACAAATAAGCGGCCATGTTTTCGATTCTGAGATCCGCCGGTCCGGATACACGACCGCCCAATTGGAAATATTGGGAAAGGGTTGGCACCACACTGGCTGATTCCGACACTTCCATTAGAATCGTATTGGTGGCATTAACTGTGACTGCAACTTCCGTGAGGGCGTCCACATCGTTTCCATAACGCATAAAAAAGCTTGTAGCGCCGCCGGTTCCTGCAGAAAAATCGCCAATGATTTTACAACCCAGGACGTTGGTGCCACTTGCGTTGGAATCGCCACTTGGACCGGACCGCGTTCCGCTGTTGGTGATCATTTCACCCGATCTTGGATCCCCCGTGTATTCCCCTCGGTTTCCCGCGCCTGTGGTGAACGGTGCTTGTGAAGCCTTGCCCCAATCGCCCACGTCAAACGCGTCGCCCTGATCCTGGGTGCCGCCATCGGTTTTTTGGTACATCAACACATCGATGTCCCCCGCGGGCCCGTTGGTAATGTCGGTGGCGTCGCTGTACCAAACCCACTTAGAAAACCTCTGAGTTTTACCCCCGCCGGAAGTTTTAAGTTCTAAATAATCGACGGTATTATTCCCGGTTTTGAAATCACAGGCGGTAATATTAGAAACCTCGGTGCCATCGACTTCCATTTTAAAGGCGCCGCTGTTGGCATTTTCGAAATAAATTTTTAAGCGGTGTTTTTGCCCAAGGGTGAATGGGTTGGTGATGGTGTCTTTGACTGCAGCCCTAGAATCGATGACCTGGACATCGCCCGTAGAATGAATCACGCGCAGTTCTAAAATTAAACTTCCACCGGAATCAATTATATTGATGATATCCGAATCGCCGGTGTGACCGGAATTGACCCGGGTGTAATACCCAATGACCACATGGTTGTCCCCCGCCTTGGCTACGGCATCGAAAACTAAAAACCGGGCGCGGTCCCCCTGTTCACATACTAATTCATAATCACTTCCTACTAGGGAAACGACAGGTGTATTTGTAATACCGTTTGTGACATCGGTTAAATCCTGCGTTAAAAAAGCAAAGATCTGATTTAGGGTGAAAGCCATTATTCTTTTATGGGGTTGATGTCAATATCAAAGTCGTTTCTTTCGGTGTTCCAGGTCACGGTGACGGTATCGGAGCGAAAAACTATTTTGTCCCCCTCATAAAACTCTTTTAGTTTTTTAGGGTCCGAAGTTTTTCGCGGGTCTCCGTCTTCAATTTGGCTAATATCTATTTTGTAATCGATGATAGCCTGCAACCCGATTTGTAATGCTGCAGCCTTTTGGGTGTTGTTGCTTCCGGGCAAAAGGGAATAGTCGATGGACTGGCCATCGACCATAATTCCTGCTTTGGTTCTTTCAATCTTGCGGACAGGCATTAAGCCACCGCAGTTTTAGGCATCGGCTTGTAAAACTTTTTCCATTCCAGGTTGGCAGCCGCTTCGCCTTTGCCTGGTTTGTATTCTGATAATTTGTATTTTTCGCACCGATTCAATGTCAAGTGCATCGGCTTGTTGAAAATCTTTTTAAGATCTTCGGTTAAACAACGCCGCACGACTTCCAAAGCAAATTGATCCACTTCCTTAAAATTGTATTTTTGCAAATACAAGTCGTAAGCCGTTTCGGTGTCGATGGTTAAACTAACTTTTTCCTTGGTATCTTCATTGACTTTGATCCAGTCCGGTAATTTGATTTGAAACATAACGCCTCCGTATAAATGCTTAATTGTTAAATAATTTTTCCTTAACTTAGTGGTTGATTACTCAGTCAAACGCAATTCACTATCTTGAAGTGTGAGCGGTTGAGTGTCACTAACGATACGGTTTGATCCGAGGTCGAACCAGGCAATAATTTCGCGATTGGCTACTGTCACGTTATCATCTGTTAAATAAGCATAACGGGCGCCGCTACCGCTTGATGGTATTGGACCGCCTCCAGCCGTCCACACAATATCCTTAATCTGGATCAAGGCGCGGTCGTTGGTATCATCTTCCGTGAGCACGTCAAAGTCGGTGGCGTTTTTAGCTAATGAAATTCCCCCGGTTGTATAACCATTTCCTCCCGGAATTTCCGCAATGTCACTCACCAAATTCGTATCCGGACCCGGGACCACGGAATCATCCGCCAAAGCAATGTAATAATTCGTAGGAGCGGCCACTCCACGGAACTTTTCTTCTAAGAATTTATATTTCCCTCGATTGGTTACTCCACCCATAGTAATACCTCCTTATTGAGAGTTTTTAAGTTTTGCTTTAAAACAACTCACCCCGGCGGGCGCACCGCGGGAAAGTTCCTGATTATCTAAATCCACGTAGTTTCCGTGAAACAATTGCAAAGTGTTTTCACCATCCGCTTGCATTTGCCCCAACTGCCGGACAAAGTCTGAAAGCGGATCCACTAGCACCACCGTTTTGCCGGTGAGGTCGTTATTCATGAACGGATGGGGAATTAAATTCATGTCCGCATTTTTGATGGAATGATTGATTTCCACCCAATCAAACTTTTCATCCTTTGCCAACAATCCCCCATTGACCAGGCGATCAAGCAATAGAGGTGCGTTCTTGGTTTCTTCCAATGTGGGTTTGTTCTCATACTGTTTAATAAATTTCTTTTTGGTGATTGGATCGATTCGGTCCGGACGAATTTTGGTTGGGCCATTGTTGGCCCACGGTGGTTCCGGAGCGTGGTACATGGCTTCGATCTTTCCCGATCCGTTTTCGACCAGGGCAAATAAAAACCCATGCACGTCGCCATCGCCCTGACTCAATCGATATGGTGGGGACGCTTGAATGTAACGTTGTTGAGCATCAGCTGTACCTACAGAGCCACCCTGATAATCAATATACATATGGATCACGGTCGTATAAGTAGATGGTAAAGCTGTTAGAGAACCAGACAATTGTGCATTCACCGGTTGACCGTTAGTGCTATGTTTAATTTGCGGATAAAACCCATATTCTCCACCGGGTAGGGTTAAATTAACACCCGGCAAACCAAGGAAAGCTGTCGACACCTCACCGACGGCCGTTTTTAAAGAGTTTTGATTTACGCTGGCAGCCGGTGGTATGAGATCGTCCCACACTGCGGTTTGATTTGGACCCGCGCTTTTTAAAATTTGCCCAGCCACACCGGCACCTAAATCGATGGGAACTCCGTTGAGATCGTAGACTAAAAGACCCCCCGCCGTCCCATGAGCGATTTTTGCCAAGGTGACCGCATCATCCAGGATCAAAACGGTGGTAATAATTCCATTTTGGTTCGGTAACAAATTTAAATAATCCGCATCAAGAGTCCCAACTTTATTCCAAGCGGTATTCGCTCCATTACGTTTCCAGAGTTCATTGACGTTTCTATTTCGCCACCACATACCCGGATAAGCCGGGTTGGGCTCATCCGTCCCATCAAACATTGTCACCAAGGCGTCGTTGATATCGTTGTTTTGCTGACGGAAAAGTGCCCGGGAAATATTTTGAATAAACATGTTTGGCGTGGTCATTAAAATCCCTCCACGTGATAATTAAATGATTTTTGGATACTGACCTGGCTGGAATCAAAAAACTGGACAGTGAATCCACTGTTGGTGGCGTTGGTTATTTGGTGAGTTTCCCCACTGCTATTGTCATAAGTGAGCACGGCAAAATTAGGCTCTACATAAAAGGGCCGATCAAAATTAAACGATGTTCCCCCGACCTGTGCGGTAAGACCTTTTTTAGTTTCGGTCCGCTTCTTTAAATAGACATGCTGCTTTAAAACGGACACGCTGACGTTTTGATCCACGGCGTTGGAAATGAGTAACATTCGGGTTTGAATGGCCCTGGCTTTAAAGTCGCTGACCAGGAAGTTCTGCCATGCGGACCAGGTCGGACCGGATCCGGGATCGTCCTCCGTATAGCGGAATTGCATTTGAATGTTGGCTCGATCCGCGTCTTCCCCATCCCACAATTCGGGACTGTCGACCAAATCTTCCGAATCTATCAAATCGCTTTGCAAAAAAGTGACGGCGTCAATTTCGAACGCCAGGCGAATGTTTTCATACACGTTCTCTAAGTCCACCACACCTTGAAAATCGTAAGTGGCCAGCGGGATCACTTCGCTATTCCCATCGAGATCTATTTCCAGCTTGGTGGCGTTGACACTGCAATCGGTTTTGGTTCCAAGGAACCCTCCTCCGGATTCATCACTTTCCACGGCCAGGTGGAGAAAAGGAATCTCCCCGGTTTGAGAAACCGCAGCGGCCGCATTGACCGAAGCGTTCCCACCCAAATCGATCGCTTTCACTAAATAAGTTCCGGGCAAAAGCGGTAAGGTAACCTGGGTGTTATTAGGTGGAACTTCCGGACCAATATCCACGGCCGACGCCCAAGTCGCTCCGCTGGTTTTAGAGGAATGGCGAACGCGGATCCGTCCCCCGTTGGTGACATCGATGTCCGTTACAGGATCCCAACTGAGCACCACACTGTGATCGATAATATTCAAGGTGAGGTTTTGAATGTCACCGGGTGGCGTGGATCCACCAATCACAAAATAGTTGTTGATTTTACTGAATGGACTAAACGTTTCGTCCTCATACTTAAACCGCAAATGGATATCATAAACTTCCTTTTCAATGATGTTGCGAATTTCTATTTCTCTGGCATCTGCAGCAACCGGCGGGATCCAGGTCCACCGGCCGTTGGTCCCTGCGGGTCGAATCCTTCCTTCAATGGCCGTGGCATTCGATGGAATATTTTGGGTGAGTGATAAGGAAATCATAATGCGGGGTTCTAAAATACCGGAAGGTGCCAATACCATCACAGATTCATCACTTTTCACCTGGGCGACAAAAGGTTCGGTTAAAACTTGCTCCGGAGTAATTTGGCTGTTGTGATTGGGAATCACTCCACTGTCGGCATCCTGAATGGCCGGGGAATGATTCACACACACGAGCCTGGCATTTTTTCCCCCAAGCGGTTGGATCTCTTTGACCAATAGTTCTACCGTTTCTAATCCGGTTTGGCCAAAGGCGACCAGGTCGCCCACCTTTGGCGCAGTGGCGATCGGTACCAGGGGTGAAAGGTTCACAGTTTTAGAGGTCCCGGGCACAGTGGATAAACCCAAATTGACCTGGGTGTTGTCTTCCAACCTTCCACGAATTGAATAACTTTTTCCCGTGAGCATGGTCATTTTCTCATCGAGCACAATTTGAGTTACATTGACCGTGTCATCGATGACCTGTTTCACCCGGCCCTGGGCAATTCCCCAGAGCGGAACATCATGAACGGCTCGAATGAGATCTCCACGACGGCAAACCAGGTTTTCCACGTCTGCAGAAAAAGTATAAATTTCCGGACGTAATCTCAACGTGGCGATGTGGTATCGGGCAAGCTTCCAAATTTGTTCCGGATTAGTAACGCCGGTGAATTCCATGGTGGCAAACTTGGTGGCATTGGTTTCGTCGAACCCGTCGTCGTAAACGATCCGTTCGTCCTGGGTAAATTCTTTTTCTTCATTGATGAAACGAACTCGAAACCCGTGGGGTTTATCACTGTAGACAATCTTTCCGCTAAAGCTTCCCTTTAACATATTGCGCGGGGTGAACATTTGACACGGAATGGTCTGCGGTTGGTCAATGACCACACTCCATTTCCCATCACGGTTCGTGGGTGATGCACGGCCAGCGGCCAGGATATCGCGAACCATTTCTCCTACGCTGGATTGGAAATCCACCACTATGTTGAAAGTGAATCCTTTGGCCACACAATAATCGTGAAACGCTTGAAGACCTGCAATATCCACACGGGTGTCGGGTAAAGGAGAATCGTCCCCCGGGAACTGCCAAACGTGGCGAGCCAATGAACTTGGGTTATTACTCACTTGCTCCACCCAGGCGGATCCATTCCAGTCCTTGACAATGGATTTCACCGTGGCGCTGTATTTATCGATCACGCCTGAAAGTTGGTTGGTAGCACGGATGCGCAAAGCCGTGGCGGCAACGTTTTTATGGAATTGAATCGGGTTTTCGTTGGTAAAGGTGCGGAGCGCAGTCCACATGGCCACACCTGGGTGGAGATTGACATCGGTGGGATCGGGCGTGATCCTGCGGATCCGTATATCGTATTGACCGCGGCTCGGCATTTTAATCCGTTGCCCTTTACGAAACAGGGTCACCTGATTGGCTGAAACGGCTAAATTGGGATGCTGGGTCCAGGTTCCGGCGCCGGTGGGACTGGTTTCGATTTCAAATTCTATTTCGGTTAATGCTGCCGGGTGAAACTTTAAAAACCCAAATTCCATTTGGATTCCGCGTGGAAAAGTAAGATCAAAAGAGATTTCATCACAATCGGGTTGGGTGGTGCGAAGGATCCAATCGTCCACCTGGTGGACGGTGATTTGCAAAGTTTCTTCAAAGACCTGGTCCGTGAATAGGGTGAGGGCTGGATCCGAGTCGAATCCCTGGACCGTTTCGATTTCCACATCTTCAAATTCGCTAATGTCGGTTTGGCCAATTTTCTGATTGGATATATCAAGCGGGCCGTACCCCCAAATCAAAAGCATCCGAAAATATTGATCATCGCCTACAATCTCGGTATAGGTCTTTGCGCCCAATGGAGGGAAATGGCGATGTTCCCCCAAGACGACAGGAATAGGACCAAACGGAGTTTCAAAATTCCCGGCACCGGAAATGGAATTACTTTTTTTACTGGTACCGGTGAGAGTGTCCAACTTCGGCCGTGAAGGTGGAATGATGGCGTTGAGTAAAAGTTGGCCACCAACACCAACGGCGGCGGTAATACCGGCGGATACTAAAGAAAAAGCAGTGGATCCTTTTACTAAACCCAAAGCCCCCGCAGCCGCCGGACCGGCAAACGCAGCGGCGGCAATAATGGCAATCGATAAAACGGTTCGGAGCGGGTCTTTCCCTTCCCCTCCGGAAGGAACCACGCGGATAGTCAGGGTCATTCCCGGCTTGGGTTTCACCTGGCCCCAATAATCCTGAGGTATGTATTGATCGCCTACGAATATATGGGCATGGCGCCGCAATACCGGATCCGGTTGCACCCTAAATAAAATATCCAACACGGTCAACCCGGCGGGCAAGGTCAAATCGTTACGTTCCACCTTGAACGGATGCGGACAGGAAAAAACCTGTATCGGTTCTGTTTCAGGTGCTAAGACTTCCATCCAGTAACCTTTCATGGCGATAAAAATTAACGATCCGGTTTTTAAACAAGCGTTGGTAATAATTGGCAATGCTGGAATCGATCCCGGCTTCGGTATGAATCAAAAACCCGGGTGAAAGTATTAAGCCGACGTGCATTTCAGCTGCCATCAACTTACCTTCCATTTTGTAATACCCTTTCATCAACGCAACATCCCCCAGTCGCTCTTTACCGTATGGAATCAGATTCCATTCCGGATTGCGCAAACAGTTGTCGGTCAACGTGGCTTGAACCTCGACGCCGGATTTAGCCGATTCGTAGGTGGTTAAATAATCGGGAAGTTCGAGTCCAAATTGCTCTTTCCAAATCAACCGGCACAGGCCGTAGCAGTCGCAGCCGTCACGATCGCGTCCGCGTTCTTTAAATGGGATACCGATATATTGTTCTATCCAATCAGAATATACCGACCCGGTTTTCCATCCATAAAGTTCCATAATCAAAACAGAGCGGGAAATCCACTTGGCACAAACGCATGGGGTGGGAAGGGTTTGGATTCCAAATGCTCCACCGTCAATTCACCCGTAACCACCAATTCGTTGTAATCCGCTTCCTTCAATTTAAAATCCGGTAAAGACATTTCGACCGTGTCCGGTGTGCTGGCCAATACGATCTCGATCAACACGTCCACCGCCGAGGTGATACTGCGCAAAGCCTGAACGATTTGTCGATCGACGTTTCCAATCGTGAGTGTGGCCACCGGCGGCCGGTCTTCACTTTCGTTAGGTAATGGCAATTCAAAGGGAAAGGCCAGGAACGTGTTCCCGTTGGAAACCTGGTTCACCTTGTCATCGCAAACGCGAATCGGTTCTGCCAAATCGGCATGTGAAAGAGTGAGCAAGGTAATAAAAGCCTCTTTGGTTTCCTGGCCCATCATGGCCTTCATTGCATTGGTTGAAAAACTTCTTCCCGTCATGGCATTTGTAAAAGAGTAAGGTTTACGGTCCACCAACCCCCTGGTAACGGATCATAAGAGGGCGGCTCTTTAAATTTATAAGTGGCTATGGAGACGGTTCCAGGTTCGACCCAGTCAAATGTTAATGACCCGCCACCAAGTGTGTTTCTAAAAAATTCGCTTAACGTAACTTTTTGAGTGGAATCGATTCTAAGTGTCGTGGTGATCTCACGAGTTCCAGCCGTGAAGCGTTGACGGCTTTTTGGTGGACCCGCATCCATTTCCGTGTGAATGGCAGTTTCAGGTTCTTTTTCTGAATACCCATTGCTGCTAAATTCCTGAGGTAAGCTTGCTGGCCATAGATCAGGCATTCAATCACCCCCGTTCCACTGCAGGATTTAAATTAAAACTACTGATCAATTGATTTCTTATAGGACCGCCATTCCGGATGCTTTTTGCGACAGTTTGATTAATCATAAGTTCTAAATCCACACCACCTTGATCATTAGTTCGTTGTTGGGCGGTCACCTGGGCGTTTGTGTTATTGATAATATTTAAATTAACCACCGTGCCCGATCGCTTTTGTTGGTCGGAAGTTTCTACTGTGACCTTTTCGCCTCGGGATGCCATGAATTGAACCAGGTTTTTATCGATTCCGGATTTACCCGGGACAATAAAGGATCCACCTCTTGCAAACCCTTGTTCAGAAAAAACGGTATCGATAATCTGGGCGCCTTCTGCATCAAAAACCACATTACTATTTGAACCTAATCCCCCAAACCCGCCGGAAACTAAACCACCCACCGCATTAAATAAAAGTTTAGAAATTGGCTTTGCAATAAAGGCTCGAATCAACTCCCGCCTGACAATTTTCATTAAGTCCACAAATGTATCGACAAAAGACTTTGATTTGTCGGTCAGGCCATCAAACAAATCTGCAATACTCTGTTCGGTCCCACTGCCCAAGCGTTCGATTAGTGCCAGAGTTTGATCTTGTCCGGATAGAAATTGACGGGCGCGAGCGTTAAGGTCATTTAATGCAAGGTTGTATTCTTCAACTGTGATTGACCCTTTCCTTTGCAATGCTACTAACGCCCGATATTCCGATCGGAAATTTTTAAGGGGATCTCTGATTCTTTGATAAAGGTCGGCTTGGCGGTTTAAATTTTCTTCTAACTTATCTAAATCCTGTTGTGTTTTAGGGGCGATGGTTAATTGTTGATCCAGGTTCAGGCCGCCACGTTGAGAAAGATCAATCCAAAGATCCAATACCCTTCTAAATTTTTCCGTCTTTGCGTCATCCGGAAGAATGGCATTTTCATCCAAATCACCGAACCCTTGATCACGGACAATTTGCCGAATTGCTTTTAACTGAAGCTTTAATTCTTTAAGTGGGCTCTGCGCTTGCTCTGACAAGGTCTTAATTCTATCTAAGAACTTTTCTAACGTTTCGGCTTGTTTTTTTGCAGCGCCCTCCAAAGGATTTTGTTGTTCTAAATTGATCCCAAACTTTTTAGCCAGACCTTCCAACGCACGTGCTTTTTCCGGGCTTCCTTCCTGTAACAAGTTTTCAATGTCTTGCAGTTGAGATCTAAAATCCTCAGCGGGATCCTCGGCAAGTTTTAAAACCTGAATAATACGTTTCCATCGATCTTCATAATCAATCAAAAGATCGTTCGATGTTTTTATATTTTTATTAATGACCTTAAATGGTTCACCCCTAGGAAATTTGTTAACCGCTTCTGCAGACCGATTTAACCCTTTTTCTAACAACTGCAGTTCCTTGATCAAGCCTCTTATTTTTTGGCGGTTTTCCTCTTGAACTAAAAGCATTCCCTTAAGAACACTGTTTAATAAATCAAAGCTTAAACCAATGGCATCCGCCGTTTCTGCAAGGGAAAGCAAAAAGCTTGTCATTAAACTTTGAACGGCACCTACAAATTTCGCATAGAAAAGTTGGGTCCCTATCAAAGTTTTTTGAATTCCAATAAAGGCTTGGTTAAATGCGCGGGCGGCTTTAGGAATCAAATCGGAAAGAAACTGTGCTATTTGTTGCAAGGCCGGAGCCGATTCCAACACCGCATTTTTAAACCGAGTTCCCATTTGACGGCTTAGGATGTTGAACATATCATTGGTTTTTTCAGCACCACGAATCAGCTTTTCATCCAACACCAAACCAAGTTCAACCGCTTGCCTCCGCGCCTGGTTAAAACTATCGGCACCGTTCTTAAACGCCGCTGCCATTTGCAAACCTTGTCCCCCAAATGCTGCATCCAACAGCGCGGCCCTTTCCGTGGCAGAATTAGTTTTATCTAATTCGCTAACATAAATTTCCAACGCATCGTTGACATTGTCGGTGGCTTTTAGTCGGTCCAATAAATTCTGGTTCCCGCGTTTTAAAAATTCATTCAAGGCGCCGGTTTCCTCTTGCGCTTTTCCTAACCGTTTTGAGAAAGTCAATAATCCCTGGTTGGTGGATTGTTGAGCCACCCCAGCGAGATCCAAAGCAAATTGCCATTGTTGCAATTGAGTAGTACCCAAACCGATTCGATCGGCAGCTTTCCCAATGGTATCGGCAAATTCAAACGCTTCCCTTGTAGCCCGACCAATTTGTAATCCACCAAAAGCCAATGCCACCGCCCCCAGGGCATTCTTAACAGCGTTAAGGGATTTTTGGGCGTTCCCCCTGAACTGGTCAAACGCCTTTTTCCCTTCCCGGGTGAGTTCGTCTTTATGTTTACTGGTTACTAAATAATCTGCACGGTTGACGATCATTACTTATTAATCCCAAAAAATGCTTGCTGTTTTTTACCTTCCAAATGGTTTTCTAAAATTCCCATTGCCAACCAATCTTTCATGTCTAAATCGTTTTTCTCGAATGGATAGCCGCCTCTTTTTAAAAATACACATCGATGTATCCAGTGAACCCAGTTTTTAAATTCATCGGTAAACTGATCAATGAATTTGTAATACCTGTGATTCTCCCGGGCAAAATCTAAATCCTGCCCGTCCCGCTCTGCTTCAAACAGTGTATTGTTATAATCTTCCTCCAATGCGGGAATGTCTTCCTGGAGAAAGGTTATTAGTTTTTTAGTGCAGTTTCCTCCAATTGAACGTCGACATATTCCGCAACGGTACAAACTTGAAAACGGATATTGGCTGGGATGTATTGCTGCCAATTTTTGACATCATTTTTAAGTTCTTGCGCTTTTCCCGTGCCATCGTCATATTCAACCGGTTGCGGATTGTCTTTTTCGTCGAATGCTTTGACATCAATTAATAATTTATCGACGAAATCAATCGCGTGTCTTTCGATCTCAGATTCCATCGAAACTTTCCCGTTTTTGGAATTCATATTTCCTAAACGGTTTTTTTTATAGTCGAGAAATTCTTGGGTGGTGGGTTGACGAACGGTAAAGACAAAATACCCACCGGAAACGTTGACCCGAATTTTTTTCGTCGGGTTAATACACAATCCCATAACAACTCCTTTTTAATTCAAATTAAAAATTACAAATTAAGTAAGATATCCAGCCACTTCGTTATGAACTTCGGCGATGAAATCCCCATGCGTTTGATCTTCTAAGACAACGAATTTTGTATCAATGATGGTGTTTCCATCACCGTCGTAACTTTTAGCCGCCTCTTCATATTCCACTAACGGAAAATAAATGTCGGCTTTGTAATTAAAGGATCCACTACCACCTGGAATCACCGCACCCAAGATGGGAACGAATAAGACGTATTGAGTTTGATTGATCAACACATCGTGGTGCGTGGCATCGTCGATTTCGATTTGCGCTTCTAAAGTGTGCTGCCATCGCGCCCCACGTTCCATAGCACCCACGAAACCGGAAGGATCCCCTAAATGGTATTTGGCCTGACCGCCATTATCCACAGTCCATTTAAACGATCGGACTTTGGCACTTATCTCAGTTTCACCGGAGATTGATAAATCCTGAGTGCCTACGGATCCACTTAGACTCCCACCGCGGTTAATTTTGATATCACCAAATTTCATATAGCTTTCACCGCCAACGGCGGGCGCTGGGGTGGCGTCAATACTTTCTGCACCGCTAGCCATTAAGGCTGCATTGATACGGACAAATCCTTCGCGTTCTGCAGTCATTTCCAAAGATTTACAAACCGCCCCTGGGTACATCCTTTGATCGATGCCGTCAAATTCAATCACCGGGATGGACTGTAATTTATCGGTATTGGTCAATCGTTGAATGTAATGTCGATAAACATTAGGATCGTTCGCATTATCGGGTTGGTCACTTATGATTTGCCCCATCACCATAGACATGAACAAAGCCAGGTTATGAGGCATAGCCCGTTGTTCGTGACTGAACTCTGCTATTTTGGTTAAGATGTCGCGCCGTGTGGGACTATTAAAGCCGGTGATTTCATCTTCGTTGGTTTCTTGATGATTCGGCCTTACATCAATAGGGCCACTTGAATGAAATAGGCGGGTAAAGGTGCCTCCACCCACACCATAAGACGTTTCTTTCTGCAGGCCATAACCCCGCCATGCTTCCGTTTTTCGTGCCATCGTGAAGACTCCTAATTAAACGTTCGTGTGATTTCCATCGTGAACGTGGTGATTGATTCAAAATAAAAAATATTGTCCTGCTTAAAAATGGATTCAGTGGTTCCAATCTCTCTTACAAACCCATCAATACTAAAATCGTTTTGTGAATCCCTTTGTCTTCCTAAAACTTGCTCAATCTTATCGATATAAACGTAATGAAGACGTCGCCCAATTTGGGCATCCCTATTAGAGGTGCGGGCAATGACTGCACAAGCTACCCGAACGCGGACTTCCTCCGGACTGTCGAGCAAATCTTCTTTAGGAGAAATATTCACCTCTACGGTAACCAGGGGTAAATCGTCCGACTTTATAACGGGGCGTACTTCCTCATCACCCTGTTCTGAGTTCCCACGCTCAAACACCTCAATGGCTTTTAAGTTGTTGGTATCAGATAACCATGAATCGGCTTTTAAGGTGTCGTGAATGGCGTCGGCAATTTCGACATAATCGGTCATAATTTCTCCAAGACTAAAACGGTCAATCCGGTTCCATCCGGTTGGGACCTTAGAACTTTATAAGAATTAGATTCGATAAATAACGAATCTCCGTGTTGCGCGTATTCCACATCGGAAGATTTACAAGTAAAAACCGGCTGGGTTCCGCCCTCGGGAACTTCGAAAGATCCGCCCGGATCCTCAAACTCTTTTTCAAAGATCCCATAAATTTCCTTAGGCGGTGCACCAATACAAAGCGCGGTGAATACCGCCTGGGTGTTAAATTCGGAATCATTTTTAAAGAAAACGTTATCCAAATCATTATTCATGGAATCTTTGAGAGTCATTAACTTTTACCCGTTACCTTCATCGTTGGAATTAGGATCCGGATTATCGTTATCGCCACCTTCGCCCGGGTCATTTGGATTAGGATCGTTGTTATTGCCGCCCGGATTATTTGGATCAGGATTAGGATCGTTATTATCAGAACCACCCGATCCCTGGGTGGATGATCCGCCGCCCTCGGATCCGCCTGGCAAAGGGGCTGGCTTCCCCTCCGGAGGATTCGGATCAGTTGTCCGTGCATTCATATAAGGCGAGAGTTTTTCTTTCATGCCAATTTGCTCACCTTTTTTGAAAGTCAACTGTATAAGAGGCTTACATTTGAACCGCTTATCATTTTTTTCCTTGTCCCCTTTTTCTTTTTTATAATCCTTTGGGGTTTCCACCAATCCATTCCGCCTCTGAATTTGACCTCTTGTTAGATAAACCACTGTTTCCGGGCCCACATTCATTCCCCTTGGATCAAAAACTGTGTATACGTTCATAAACTTTTCCTTTATTGTTATTTAGGTTTTAAATTAAGGCGGAGTTTAAACCCCGCCTAAATTCTTAGAACTAAAATTTTTTAGTTCAATTGGGTTTGAACTGCATACTGCCAAAGGCCATAGCCCGCACCTTCTCGACTATCCACAGTGAACAAAACCTCATCCTCCTTAATTGCATGTTCGGAAGTTTCATCCAGGTGTTTCATTGATAATGGTTTTTCCTCTTGGATGATAAAAGGCTTCATTGGTGAATCAGTTCGGAAGGTTGCGAACTTATCTGTCCAAGGTCCAACCCCAACCCCTAAACGTGGAGCCGGTGCAACATCAATGTTATATCCGTTTTCTTTTAGTTTCGATAAAGGATTAGTTTCCCCTTGATCTAGCTGGGTTGCGGTTACCGCAGCTAAGGCAGACTGAAAATAAAGAATCGGCACCATTACCATGAATGACTTTGCAAATTCATTCATGGGCTCACCCTGATCGTTTTTAAACATCAACATTTGGGAAATGCTGTTAAAAATAGCTTGCTGCATTTCTTTTGCGGTCGGGATTGCTGGGTCAGCAACATCATAGGTAATGGAATTACTTTGAACGCCGGAATCACCCTCTTGATGATCCGTATCAAAAAAGAATTGACCGTCATAACAAAGCTTAGAGCCACCAAGCTTAATTAATTCAGCTAGCAGAGACCATTTATTCAAGTTAGCAGCCTGTGCTAGCTCCTGAATTCGGGTCATGATCTGCGCGGTTTTATCTCTTTCCATATCAGGAATGGCCACCGCCAAAGTGGCCTCGTATTTTCTGTTTTGGATTTCATACCCAAAATCATTGAAGCCTTTCGCCTTACGGCCACCGATCCATTCCCGCATCATTGGAACCTGGCCCAACCACTTGTATTTTTCCACTTCCTGGTCGGTGTCCCTATTGAACCAGGCAAGGGCATTAATAATGGCAAATGCCGGATCGGCCTCTAAGCGAGCAAAGAAAGTACCGATTATGTCTCGCGTACCTAAACTTTTTACACTCATTTTAAAACCTCCTATTAAAAAGCTTTCGCTTTGTTGTTTCTTAGTTTGGATTAATTATTACTAAACGCCTTTGTATTCCTCGAAATCAACTAAACCAACGCCGGTTTCTTCCCAACGAACCACAGTTCCAATTCTGGAATTAGCAGTTGAAACTAAGGTAAAAGTGTCATCGTCGGACGCATAAACTGCCGCTCCATTGTCGGTGATTGCTAATGCAGCGATTGGCAATTCCACGGCACCACGCCGACGGACGCGAACAGTTTTATCCCCGTTGTTACCTGAGGAATTGTCCACATGTTCGGTTGAGAATCCGGCAAACTTATCACCGGCTACCAAGGGCCGTGCATACCCATTGGAATCAATACCTACGGCGGCGCCTTCGTAAATAATGTCTGAGGCCACAACGGGAAGATTGTTCATATCTCCCAATTCGTAAGGCCGAGGTGTATTTTTTGCTAACGTTGTCATAACGATTTTTCCTTATATGAGGTTGAACATATATTTTTGAAAAACTAAAAAAGAATTACCTCTTAGTCTTTCCCTCTTTTATTCGACCTTCTTTATCGGCCTTAAACCAAGCGCTATAAATTTCCAAGGAACTAAATTCCCCATGCAACTCTTTTTTGTTTTCCCAATTATGTTTCGCCTGTTCCTCTAAAGGTAAATGCGAAACATCTTCGGTAGTCTCTTCAGCTGGAACCGGATCCGTTAGAACATCTGGTGAGTCACTTTCCAAGGATGCTGAATGATCCTTTTTCTTCTTTTTTTCTGCAGCCAGGATTTGAACGGCTGCTTCCGGACCAGAGGTTTTCCCGTCAAACATCAACTGCTCAACCATTCCTTCATGGCCTGGCATAGATTGATCCTTAACAGCCTGTATTCGGGACCGTTCTTTTTCCGCTCCCTCTTTCAACCCTCGGTTATAAGCTTCGCTTTTAATGGATTCGTACAATTCCGGATGATCCGCCCTGAGGGTTTCGGCGGTAATATCCGGTGTTGTTGGTTGCGTTTTGTTCTCTGACATAGCAACACCTTTCTTATTTAAGTTGGACATGCCGCCGCCTGTGTGCGAATCACCGTCGCTTTCAGACAGCGTTTTTATCAGCTGGTCCAAGGTGGAAACACCGTCCACCACTCCAGCGTTTAAGGCCTGTTGGCCTATTAAAACTTGCGCTTCTCCTAATACATTTTGAATTTCTTCTGTAGTTTGGCCTCGGAATCTAGCAAGATCCTGAACAAAAACAGAAAACAAATGGTCTACAATTCCCTGCATTTCTTCCCGACCAGTTTCGCTAAGTGGTTGATGAGGTGATGTGGAAGCCTTAAACTTACCGCTCACAATATGTGTGGTTCGGATTCCTCTAGCTTCCTCTTGCCTTGAAAAATCTGTATGCGTGGAAATCACTCCGACGGATCCCACCGCAGTAGTCGGTCCATTGATAATAATTTGATCTGCAGCTGCCCCAATCCAAAACGCTGCGGAAAACATTCCACCATCAACAAATGAAATAATCGGTTTTCTACCGCGCACTGAGAAAACTTTCTCTGCTAATTCTTGGGTACCGTCTACAGTGCCACCTGGGGAATCGATGTTCAAAACAATGGCTTTAACTTCCGGATCCTCTAAAGCACTTTCAATTTGGGATCCCACAATTTGGGTTGACGTTCCGCCGGAAATTGCCATGAACAGATTCATTTTTTTGGCGATTACACCTTCAATAGGAATCAACGCAACCCCGTCAACAATCTCAATATCCTTTCTCTTATTATCAAGAGGACGGCCGATCCTAGCTTCTACTGCAGCAATATCAATTTTTTCACCCTTCAAATGAGAGGCATAAATTGATTGGATCTCTAATAGTTTTGCCTCAGTAATAGACCAAGGCGATTGGACTATATCCAAAAGCTTCATTTTTCTTCCCCTTCGGTTTGAGTTAAATCGGGTTCGATGGGTTCCGGTTCTTCCTCTTCTGGTGGATCCGGTTGTGGCCGGGATTCAGACTTTAACTTTCGTTCTTTGCCTAATTGCTTAATATTGTTTTCAAAGTCACCACCGTTAAGTTCGATCGTTTCTTGTTCGTGGGTTGAAAGATCATTTTTCAATCGCAGTTCAGCTGCTTTGATTTCTTTTTGCTCATCGATCATCCCTTTAGCCGGTCCAATCCAAATGGCACCTAGCCAGGCTTTTCGGATTATGGGATCATCGAGAAACCCTGGCGCATCGATAAAACCTGCAGAAACTCTGTCTTCCATCCAAGCTTCATAAATTGGGTTACAAAACTTTCGCGCCATCCATTGGCGTCGGCTTTTAAAAAATTTCCAGGCTTCTAAAATTGCACCGCGGGCGGCACTGTAAGAAGCAGTAAAATGTTTGATTAAAATTTCAAATGGAATTTCAAGTGAAACGCCGACTTGTCTTAGGACAGCCATCACAAATGGGTCAAAAGCATTGTTGGGTCGACCTGGGTTTGCAGTTTCAATCTTTTCACCCGGTGACATTTCAACCATAGATCCTGTGCCAAGCTTATAATCATCTTGGTTAGTCCCATCCATACCCACAATCGGATTTGCATCTGAGGTTGTTTTTTCAGTCGTGACAAAAACAGTAAACATCCCAGAAACCAGGGCAGCCATTATTTCTGCGTCCGTGTATCGCTGCAGCTGTTTAAGTGGCTCGATTACAGGTGATAAATAGGGGATCCCACGGGTTTGGCCAGGACGAAGAGTTCTAAACAAATGAATCACATTTTTTCGTTTGGTTTTGCTACCCCATTTTTCAATTCGATCCCATTTCCTGTCTTTGCTAAACAAAGTAAGATTTCCGGGATGATGGCGTGATACGTGGTAAGCGATCGGGACACCCTTGCTCGATTTTTCAACCCCGGCGCTCAAAGATTGAGTATCTCTTTGGTTGTGTGGATTACTTACTCGGTCGGATTCTATAATTTGCAGGGCCAACCGAAAATCCCATTTTGGAATTTTTACCATCGGTAACATGCAAAAAGAATCACCGCTTTCCAGGGTTGATCGAAACATTAGATCCTGGATTTCGAAAAAATCGAGTGTGCGTTGGACATGACAAAATTCAGATTCCGCCCAACAATTAAATTGGCGTTTTGTTTCGCGTTCCCATTGGTCGGCTTGTTTTTCCGTAAGATTTAAGGCATCACGATCTATTTGAGGAAACAGACGAAGGCCCGGACCAATAACATTTGTGCAAACCGTGTTAATTGCGCCTTGGGCCAATGGAGCATTTCGAACTAAGTCGCGGGATCGCTCACGAAGCAATGGAAGATCTGGATTCGCATCGGAATCCGCATCACCGCTCCGGGTTTTCCATTCCTTCAGCGCCTTACGACTTTTCGATGCACCCATGTAAGCATTGGTGATGGCCATATTCATACGCGATCGCATCCGGCGCTCACCATACACAGGGGCAAAATATGAAATAGCTTTATCCAAAATTGTGGGTTGTGCTTTTTGTTGAATTTCTTTTTTTAAATTCATAAAGGAACAATCCTTCTAACTTTGAGCCCACCGCCACCTTTTAAACGGGACTCCTCATTTTCTAGTTTTGTAATTTGCTCTTGAACTTCTTTTAAATTCGGCCTTGAAAGAGATCTGTTACCTAAGCTATAAGATTGACCTGATAAAATTGCCGCCTCAGCGTCGTAGTACAATTGCAAACGGGCTTGAACTTGTTCTAAGGTTTGAGCCATGTTTATAATTCCACTCCTTTGAAAGTGTTCGCCTGCCTTTTACTTTTGGCGCCAGTGCAGGATTTTTTTCCACATAAGCCAAACGATGGGACGCAATGGAATCCATATCTACCTTTAGAATGTAGAACGCTGCAGTCGCCAACAGATAACAATCCAATGGTTCATTGCGCCTGTATTCCTTGATCCAGATATCTTTAAAATTTCCCCTTTTATCTGGTTTGCGTTCTTTCTTTTCTGCGGTAAGACCCTTAAAATATTCCAGGTTGAATGGTTCTTCAGAAAAAACACCTTTGAATGGGAAATGGCAATAACCAGGCCCTGGGTTTTTTAAACGAAGGTGGCTGTATAATTCTTCTTTCGCCTGGTCGGTCCCTATAATTTGAAGTGTCACTCCGTACTTATTTCGAACTGTCCCCGGTTTTAAAAATGGTGTGCTATTGGTAGCTACACCTTTACTGGCAAATACTTTTCGAATTTCCCTGGGACCAACAAATTTATAAACATCCAAGGTATTAAACCCGGAATCGATCATTGCGGATACAACTCGAAGTTTGGATCCGTCTTCCGCTTCGAAATGCCTTAGCAATTGTTTTTCTAAATCATCCCAAACCGGTTCCATTGTGGGATCACCGGGCAATACAATGTGATCCAGTAACCACTTTTCTTTATCCGTACCGTGACCGAGAAAAGTACACTCAAGTCGATTGGCCTGGACATCGATGCCAGCCGTGACAATCAATACTTGATTTGGAATTTGTGGACCATAATGCTCGCGCCTTGCGAGCAAAGGATCCGCTTCCAACTTTTCGCTTTCCTCCTCCCAGGTTTCCGCTAAAGATGTGTTAACAAAAACCTTTAGTGTTTCCGGAAGTTTTTTTTGCTATTAAAAAATTCTCAATTAATTCCTGCCAAGAAACCCAGGGACTATAAAGTTCATTGATTCTGAAACCAGCTCGACCATTAAAAGGTTGAGTGGCTACCCAATCCCCAAGGGTTAACATTCGCTGTTTGTCATACTGATATATTTTTCCTTGGCAATGAATACAGAGATAAAAAACTGTGTGAGGTTTTCCGGACTCCCATTTCAATCCATACTCTTTGTCTTTCCCACCGAACCGTAATTCTTGGCGTTGATTGCACATTGGACAAGGAACTTGAAATTGCCTTTGATCAGTTAATTCATATTCCTGGGTTATTCGACATCGATTCTTAATAGTCGGGCTTGATGTCATTCCAATTTTTCGATCGAAATAGGTAGTGGTCCGTTTTTTACCTAGCGCAATAGGATCCCCCTCGGATCTGGCGCTCGCATCATATCGGCCGACTTCGTCGAACAATAAAATCCGGATGGGATACATTGATAAAGAAGACGGAGATTTAGAAGAGGAAATAATTAATTGGCCGTCCGGGAATACTTTATTCTTAACAGTATTTTTAGCTCCCTTGGTTCTGGGCTCTTTAACCAACCCCCTTAGAACCGGTGTGTCTTGAAGCATTAAATCAAAACGGTTTTGGGACCAGGCTTTGGCCATGTCATAATTTGGTTGAACAACCATAATTGGCGAGGGATCATGTTGGATGTAATAACCAATAACGTTATTAATAAACGTCTCAGTCTTTCCAATTTGAGAACATGCAACCCAAACAATGACCTCGACCTTGGGATCGGTGAAAGCATCCATCACCCCATTTTGAAATGGAGCACGGGCGGTGGAAAACCTTCCAGACTCGCCGCTTGTATTACTTGACAAAACCCGATGTTTGTTTGCCCACTCGCTTATTTGTATTTTTTCGGGTGGACTTATGTTTGCGGCTAGCTTTTCGATTCCCCTTCTTAGGGCTAGTACTCCTGCATTTTCCGGTTTTTGCGTCATACTGTCTAAACTCGCTGCATGCTTCTAAAATGGCGTCATCAATAATGACTTTAATTTTTTTTGGATCTGTTTCATGGGCAACCGAAAGAGATAATTTTTTACCCATCCCTGCCAATCTTTGCTTAACTGCTTTAACAAGTTTTTCAAACTCCCCCAACACAACTTCAACGGGAACAACCTTCTTCCTTTCACTTGCCAATTTAATTTCATATAAATCCGCCTTTAAACTTTCGAGCCTAGTTTTTTCCTTATAAAAATTATTTTCACTGGAGCTACTACCATTTTTGGATTCCTTTTCATCAAACTCCCTATCCAAAACTTGATCAGCTTCAACTGGATTAATTTTTCCATTATGAGTTGGAATTCGTTCTTGTTTTGTCAACCTGTTGACAAGTTGACGAGACACTCCACGCCGCCTTGCATATTCCGCTTGTGATATTAATTCCACAAAACACCGCTAATTCGCCTTATCTTAGGTTTATTTTAAATTTCATTTATTGACTCCCTTTTGATCCGATATTATTTTTGTCAACTGTCAACAAATTTTTTCGCCAAAAGTGTGGTGAAATTCCGAGCTGCTGCGGACCCGTAATACAAAATTTCGTGAAAGGACCCATTAATTCCTAAGCTTTTGAATTCTAAATTCAAACTCTCGCCTTAAATTCTTTGGATGTTCTGCTCTAACTACCTTGTCTTGTGCTGGGTAAATCTTTTGATTGATAATTGTCCTTGGAATACTAGGACCATGTAGAGGTCTAATGGGTACTCGCTTCCTAGAGATGCGAATGAAAACAGTCCTACCTTGATTAGCTATGAAAGCGCCGCGGTAAACTCTTGTCACTCCCCAAGCCTTAGCAGATACACCAACTTTGGTTTGCCTGGCATTGAAGCGGATAAGGTTTAGTGTTCGTCCTATACTTCGAATAATGCCAGTAAAAGTTCTAAGGTTTGATTTTCTTAGAGAAACAAATTGCCGAACTTCTTTTTGTTTTAGTCCGGTTTCTTTTGCAACTTCTCTAATTACTATCGTTCGAACTTTGCTGGATGTTTTGTTGATCGCAGCATTAATGGCACGTGGAACAATAAACCGAGGGATTTGCCCCATCGATCTTATTAGCCTGTCGGTTTCATCCTTTACGCTAACTGCAATGAGTTCCACTTTGTTTGGCCTAAATATTATTAACCACCTAAATATTTAGACCTTTTTAAAATTTTCTACAAGGGTAAGGCCTTGGGGTAAGTGCTTGGGGTATTAGCTAGGGTAAGGGCTTACCCGTTTCACGTGAAACGGGAATTGTTTTCTCAAATTGTCTTTTGCGGGACTTCCTAGTTATATGATCAATACCTAAAAGGTGGAGGCGATCACCAAATAAAACCTTTGCCATTGCTAGGACAACCACGCCTTTCGATCCAAGATGTTTAAAAATAAATTGATAGGCTCGATTACCGATGAAATCATCAAGTTCAATTTTTTCTTCAATGAGATCTAATTTTATTTCACCGTTGATTTCTTGCATTTGCGTTTCCTTTTTCGGTAGGGGTTGGGGTCAAGTTTAGGAATTGGGGTAAGATCCACAAAGAGTGGTGGTGGAAGGTTGAGATAATCAATCAACGCTTTTTTTGATTCATCCACATTACGGCAAACGACTACTTTAAAACCACGCTGCTTGAAATAAGCAATCCACCTCTTTTGTTCATCGCTTACAGGGCCATCGGGTGTTTTATTTTCCATGACAAAGCCAGGATACTCACCACGCGGTTCCAATAAAAATACATCCAATACCCCGGCTTTAACCCCCTCGGCTTTTAATCTCTTTGCCACAACAGGGTGACGAAGTTCACCATTAGGGACCGCGAACATCCACTCTAATTCCGGAAAATAAAATTCCATCGTTTCCGCCCATTGAAACAAAGAGGCTTGGTGATCATGCTCTATTTGTCGGTAGGGCTTACGCTTCGATTTCTTCCGGGGTGCCGGGAACAAATTCGACGCTTTGGATGTCGGGATCAACTTCATGTAAAGTTTGCTCAATTTGTTTTTGATAGTTTTCGGTTAAACAACGCTCAAAGTATTGGTTGGGGACGGCAATAAGAAGCTTAGGCCCATCACGGCCAGCCGGATAAATCGGAGTGAACCAAGTGTTAAAATTTTCCGGTAAAATCTTTTTCTCGATCTTCTCCAAAACCGCCTGCCAAACGATACAATCATGATCATTTCGTTTCATGTTTTGCGGTAATGGGGTCGAAATTTCAGTGGTTCGTTCCAATTTTTGACGAATTCGTATCCCTTCCATTCGTATTGCTGCCAGAGGCAAACAGTCCTCTAAAAATTTAGAGAAGATGACCAAGTTTCGTGGCTTAGGTTTGCCGTTGTTTTGCAGCCAAGGTTTTTCAAGAAATAAGAATTCCCACCACGCCACACGCAAAAGTTTTTGATCTGCCACTCGGTCGACCAGATTCAAAGCCCGCTGTATATCCGCCTGGGAGTTAAACGAAACCTCGTACCCCTTAACTTTTTTGTGAGACATTTCGGCAAATCTCAAAAACCAATGGACGGGCATGGCGTGACCGTTCAATCCCGCGTATGGATCCCCCAAGCCGTTTTGATTTTTGGTTGAATTATTTTCCAAGGGTGGAGGAGGGGAGTTATTGTTTTCTCCCTCTTCCCTCTTTAGATAATTACGTAAGTAATTATCTTCTTCCTTCTTAGAAAGGACATTGTCCGGAGGCTGTCCGGACAAATTTTTATTATTATCTTTTGTTTGTAAAGAGTTACAGGAATTGGTTTTAGAAACGTTTTGATTTTGTTTCCGATTCATTTCCGAAACGTTTCCGATTTGTTTCCGGAATGAATCCGAAATGAACTGGGAATCTCCTTTTCCTTTCTTGGATTTTTTCGAATATTCATCCCGTTTCTGTAGTAATTCAGGAACTTGAATTGTCAGTATATTTCCATCTAAAAAGTAAGAAATTCTTCCTTTTTCTTGTAGAAATTTAAAAAATAATTCGAGCTTATTTTTCTTACCCTTTTAATTCACTTTGCCAATCTGACCAGGATAGTGAAATTCGGTGCCGGTCCGAGTGGCGATCCATGCTTTCCCCCACAACCTCTTTTAAAAGATTCCAACGGGCATAACCCCTCTAAACCAAAGCGATCGATTAACTTGGAGCTAAACTCCTCATTCCGTTCATTACATTCGTGTTTAAACCATTTCATGATTCACCTGGCTTTCTTTAAAGGGATTTTTCATAAATAGAAATCTAAGTACCCCCGAAGTTCAAGACGTCTAAGAGCACTACACATCATCCGAATCTCTTTCCCCCTGGTTTCTTTTAAAAACGGGTGGATGCCACATATTACTTTTTACCCGTGAAACCACTTTCTCAATTTTTTTAGGATGGCAATAAAGCAACCCCCACCCCTCCGGCAAATCTTCCGGTTTAATCACGCCCGGCAACGTTAAATAATAACGATGACTTCCCATTCCTAATGGAGGACAAATGCGAAATGGCTTTTTCTTATCCGCTAAAAAATCACTTCGCGTTGCCTTACACTCAACCAAAATAGAAAGACCGTCCCGCCACCCGATCGCGTCGGGTTGTTCATAACAATTGGTTCTTAACTCAGTGAATACAAACCCGCATCCACAACTATTC
>OZ245011.1:1200000-4244043 GCA_965223665.1 Nitrospinaceae bacterium | reverse complement strand
AAAGGATATTAAAGTACCTCAGAGTGCTTTAATATCCTTTTTCTTTATTTCTCTTTTGGCCTACCTTGCTTTCAAATTTCTTTCCCAAAATTATTATATTTTTTTTCATTCTCATGCTTTCTGCCCCTGGTTTTGCTGAAAAGTCTCCACAAAATTCTTATTTAAGTAAAATCATTCAAGTTGCTCTTGAAAAAAAAACCTATGAGCAACGATATTGGCATTTACTTTTACATTATAAAAAGGGATTTCTTGGCGGTATCACAAGTGAAGCCGATGGGTTGTCTTTTTTTAATTCACCAAACGGCAGAAAAGACCCAAAAGCAGAATTGATAGCTACAGTTGAAAGCTTTTTTATGCCTCTTGATTCATTACCAAAGAATCAGGAGCATCCTCAATGCAAATTTCCAGCCCGGTTGAAATGGTTAAAAAAAGAGCTTTCTATCAGCAAAGATTTCCTACCTAATCCCAACTGCAGCCGACTCGATCTCTGGGTCAATCAATTGGATCCTAATAAAGTAACTCTTATTTTTGCTTCATATTATATGAATAACCCTGCTTCAATGTTTGGACATACATTTTTAAGATTAGATAATAAGGAAAAGGGATCCAAAAAAAAGTTGCTTAATTATGGAGTAAATTATGCGGCCAATCCAGACACTACAAATGCTGTCCTATATGCGCTAAAAGGCTTGATCGGTGCTTTTCAGGGTCGCTTTTCTGTTTTTCCATTTTACGTAAAGGTTCAGGAATATAGCAATTGGGAAAGCCGAGACTTGTGGGAATATGAACTTAACTTTACCCAGGAACAAATTCAGTATTTAGTCTTTCATCTTTGGGAATTAGGGGGAACTTATTTCGACTATTATTATCTGCAAGAAAACTGTTCTTACCATATTCTCTCAGTTTTAGAAGTGGCAAACCCTGACCTTCATTTAACGGATCCATTTTTATTTTCCGTATTACCAGCAGATACCATCAAGGTTTTAAAGAAACACGAAGGAACTCTTTCCAAACTCTCCTATCGACCTGCAATATTGAGTCAATTGAGAAATAAAGTGGAAAAAATGTCAGGGAAGGAAAAAACCATTTTATATCAAATGGTTAAAAAACAAGACGCATATAAATCGAAAGGCTATCAATCCCTTACTACCCCTCAAAAAGCTCTCGTATTAGATTCATATTTAGACGTTCTTCAATATAAAGCCATGCAAATTGAAGAAGAAGACCCAAGCAAGCCTTTTCGAATTCCACATTCTATACTCTTGGAACGAAGTAAATTGAAATTCCAGAGAATAGAAAATGAAGTCACCAAGTATTCGTTACCACCTGATACCACCCACGGCTCCGACCGAGCACATTTGGGAGTCGGCATTTTTGATGACGAATTTTTTCAAGAAATTGGTTACTATCCAACACTACATGACCTCTTGGCCAAAGATAATGGTTATAACAAAGATTCTCAGTTTTTATTTTTTGATTTCAACCTGAGGTATTACTCCGAATTACAAAAATTTAGAGTAGATCGGTTTAAAATTTTAGATATAGTTTCTCTTAGTCCATTCGATCCAATTTTCAAAAAACCTTCTTGGCGCTTAAATCTTGGATTTGATACCGTCCGAGATTTTGATTGTGACTTTTGCACTTCCTTTAAAGGAGGTGCCAGTATAGGTTTAACCTTCAAGCAAAAATTTTACTCACCCATTGCAATTTTCTTTCTTCTCGAAGTAGAAGGGGAAACATCTGGTCATTTTAAGAATAATTTCCGTTTAGGAGGTGGCCCTCTAACTGGAGCTTTAATTGATATAAATGAAAATTGGAGGATTCAACTTACTGGAGAATATAAGCGTTATGGAGGGGACGACTCAGAATTTTTTAAGTTTTCCATTGAGCAACGATACGCAATTTCAAAAAACTTTGATATTCGCGTATCTTACAATCGAATCGACAAGAAAGACGAAGCCATATTAGCAGTAAACCTTTTCTATTAAAAGTTTCTTCCAAAATATAAAATTTCTATACAGTGGAGGAAATTTTTTCCCCCTAATTAATGAATTGACCCGAAATAAAAAAACAACAACAAAGATTTCAAAGGTTTTTTAGAACCATATTTAACAATTTCAATGGCATCAGTTTTGCTAATAAATTAGCAACATAAAGTTTTATTAAAAAAACACCGAAAATAAAAATTAACCCTTATAATAATTTATAGGTACTATATATGATTGAAACTCAAAATCTTTCAAAAGAAGGCCAGCAAAAAACTTCAAGACTTGAGCAGTTACTCAAGAAAATTCTACCTAAAAATGAAAAGGAATCATTATTGAGTGACCCCAAGGAAAGAAGAGATGCTTACCGACTGTTTTTAAGGAAAAATTGTTTAATCATCGCTAAAATAATTTTCTCTGACAACAGTACGCTTAAAACCACTTTAAATGATCTTAGTGCAGGCGGATTTTCGTGCGCTTCCCCCTACCCTTTAAAAATTAAATTTGGTGATTTAGTCCACGTGGACTTCCAATTAGATTTGGATCAAAAATATGAATTCACCGTCGAGGGAAAATTTATTTCTCAAATGGTGATTGGATCATTGAATTCTACTGTATATCGGTTTCAATTCACTGAAAATTTTTCCGATGAAAACCGAGAAATCATTCATAAATATATTTTTCAAAAACAACTTGAATGGATTCGCGGTGACAATGAAGGCTCCCATTAAACTTAGTCTTCTTGCTTTTCAAAAAGCGCTTCTACAAAAGTTTGGGCATTAAAGTTTTGCAAATCATCAATTTTTTCTCCCACTCCAATATATCTAATAGGAAGTTCTAATTCCTGGCTAATATTGAGCAAAATTCCCCCTTTTCCAGAACCATCTAATTTAGTCATAACCAATCCATCTAAATCTAATGCTTCGTGAAACAATTTTGCTTGTGAAAGGCTGTTCTGCCCTATACTCGCATCCAAGACCAACAAAGTTTCATGGGGTGCATCGGGAATAACTTTACTAATTACCCGCTTAACTTTTTTTAACTCTTCCATTAAATTTTGGTTAGTTTGGAGTCTTCCTGCCGTATCGACAAAAACTATATCCATATTTCTTGCCACTGCAGCTTGAACCCCATCAAAAGCAACCGCAGATGGGTCAGCACCACTTTTCTGTTTAATACAAGGAATTCCAACCCGATCGGCCCAAGTCTGTAATTGCTCAATAGCTGCAGCCCGAAAAGTATCTCCAGCGGCCAACATTACCTTACGGCCTTGCCGATTCCACTTTTGAGATAGCTTTCCAATAGTTGTAGTTTTTCCAGACCCATTAACCCCCACCACCAAAACTACAAAAGGGGATTTTTTCGATAAATCCCATTCATCCTGATTTTCCCCTAAAATACCTATCATGAGTTTTTTTAGATGGGCCAACACTTCTTCTTGTGTTCGCAGGTGATTTTGGGCAACTTCCTGGTTAAGTGCATCCATAATCTTTTGAGTAGCAGCTATTCCGGTGTCCGCCAACAATAAGGATTCTTCAATTTCATCCATTAATTCAGGCCCAACCTTAGCTTTTCCATGGACTAAGTTATCCAACCCACCAGCAAGTGTTTCACGAGTTTTACTAAGACCTTTTTTCAATCGTGAAAAAAAACCAGATTTTTCTTCAGTTTCTGTTTCTTGATTTAACGATTCATTCATAGGTTTTTTAAGGTAAAATTTTAAAAATTAATTCATATTGTTTTGAATTTCACATATTTACAGTACACTATTATAAAGTCAAGGGTCACTGAAAAATCTATTTTTAATCACTCACATTTCTTTTCTACTGGTTCAATCAATTAAAGTTTTTAATAAAAATTGCCGCTAGATTCATAGGATTCTTTTGTTCAAACTTATTGAAAACAAGCACCTTGAATAGGCAAATGCTTAAATTTCAAGGGTTTCATACTTTTTCCTCATAAAATGTTTTTCAACTTTTCAACAAAGCCATAAGGAAGTTTTCTTATGAACATTGTAATCGCAAACTCGGTTGGAATTGATAAAAATGGATACCATATGGTCCATGTTCCTTCCAGATGGTCTCTAGGTGTTAAAAACTTTACAAATTGTGGTTACTATCCCTGGCAATTGGCCTACACCTCCAGTTTACTTAAGAGGGAAACCTCCCATCATGTTAAATTTTTAGACGGAATATTAAATAGCTGGAATTTCGAAACATATTTTGCCGAAATATGCAAAGAGCAACCTGATTGGCTAATAATGGAAAGTTCTAGTCGCACTTATGAGGAGGATTTGCGGCTCGCACAAGCAGTGAAAAAAGCATTTGGAACAAAATTAATATTCGCAGGACAGCATCCTATGGCTGTTCCTGAGGAAGTTCAACAACAAGTAGACTATGTTTGTATTGGCGAATATGAGTTTTCAGTTTTAGATTTGGTACAAGGAAAGAATCCCATAAATTTAATGGGTGTTCACCCAAATCCACGCGGAGATTTAATTGATATAAACGCTCTTCCTTTTCCTGAAGATGATGATGTTAGCCGCATGGATTATCATGAACCAAACTGTATTTATCGTCAAATTCAAATGTATGCTTCACGTGGATGCCCTCGCCGTTGTAACTTTTGTGCAGCTGCAACTCTCTATTATAATGAGTTAAATTGGCGTCCTAGAGATATAAAAAATATAGTTCAAGAAATTTCTTATTTAAAAAATAAATACCCCGAGATGGAAGGTGTTTTTTTTGACGAAGAAGTTCACAACATCCAAACCAGGTTTAACATTTCCTTGGCTCAGGCTATTCGTTCGGAAGGTCTGGATCATTTAAAATATGAGGCAATGTGTGAATATGCTTCTCTGGAGCCACAGGCTATGAAGGAAATGAAAAAGGCCGGTTATTACAAAATTCGTGTGGGTGTTGAAACAGGAAGTAATAAAGTTGCAGAAACAATGACATTAGGCAAAAAGCATAACCTTTCTAAACTTCGATCCATGCTCGAATACGGGAAAAGTATTGGGCTCATGTTTTATGGTACATTTAGCATAGGAGGTTGGGGTTCTTCAGAAAGAGAAGATCAGAAAACTGTAGACCTAATACACGAGCTTACAAGTAAAGGACTAATGGATGAAGTCCAGGTATCTGTCAATACCCCTCAACCAGGAACAGATTTTTACCAGGATGCATTAAAAGAATCCATGCTTCAGCCAATTGGAGATTGGTCTGCATTTGACGGTAATGGACATGTAGTGGTTGAATATCCTCATTATAGAGCCAAGCGTATTGAAGCCATGTTTCAAAAAGCTCTCAGCGCCTTTGATCGTGGCAAACAAATTGCCAGTGAAGACCGTTTATTGTCGGCAATGTCTGAAACTCTTAAAGAAATACCTAAAGGATCAAAAACGTTAATAACCCGAAGTGTTCGTCAATGGATGATTGAAGTACTTTTAGAGGGACTTCACCTAAAAAGGGAAATTAGGGCAGATATTTTGGGACAAGATGTAACAATAAACGAAATGAAAAACAATCCTAATATAAAAAATGTGTTTTCATATGGAAAAGGTTTCTTCTCAAAAAGCTCTCTATCCAACCCTTTTTTAAAATCATTACAAACTCAGAAATATGATACGGTAATAGTTCCTATGGCTAATCGCCATTTAGCAGGATACAAAAACGTTATTGAAGTAGCCCAAGAGTTAAAACCTAAAAAACTTTTGGGAATTTATGCGGATGGTACTCTTCAAGAAATACCTGGTCAATAAGGTTAGTCAAGAGTTAGTAGGTTCGCTGGGGGCAACGGCCATCCGGGGAATAAATTTATTTTTCAACAAAACAGTAATTAGATTTTTATCTCTACAAGAAATTGCAATATCCATAAAACCATCCTTGTTAAAATCACCTGCCGCTAATCCTTGCGGATATTCCTCAACAAAGTGAACCACAGGAGGATAAATAAATGTTCCATCTCCTCTTCCCAAAGTAACAGAAAGGGTATCTTGGGTAGAATTGGAAACGGCAAGATCCTGAAGCCCGTCTCCAGAAAAATCCCCAACCGCTACAAACTTAGGGAATTCACCTGCTGAAAAATCTCTTAACGACTTCAAGGTTCCATCACCATTATTCAAAACAACCGTTATAGCATGTAAAGAATTACTAGAAGTCACCAAATCAAAATTTCCATCACCATTAGCGTCAATATTAGCAATAGTTAAGGGTTGTTTACCCCCTTTATGGACTTTTGATCCCTTGAATTTACCCGTTCCATCTCCCCAAAGAATCTGAATTCCAGTTCTTCCCGATCCTGCCAAAGCAACTGCAACATCCATATGCTTATCATTATTATAATCAGAAACTACCACTCCCGTAGGTTGTCCTTTAACTGGCATTTCTTTTGGTTTTCCAAAAAGCCCGAGTCCTTTACCAAACATTGTCACCACTTTATGGTATCGAAGTGAAACCACCAAATCTGGAATTCCATCTTCATTAAAATCCCCTGTGGTTAAATTAATAGGAATTTTTCCCGGCTTGAGTATTTTCCCCGTATTTCTAAAACTTCCTCCACCAGAATTTAGAAAAATTTGAATATTCTGATCTTGATAATTCAACTCTGCCAAGTCAGGCAATCCATCTCCATTAAAATCTGCAACTGCTAAACAAATCGGATCGGCTCCAGTTTTAAATAAAACAGGCTCCTGAAATGACCCGTCACCATTTCCTTTAAAATAAGAAAAAGTATGATCTCCACTATTTAGAACCACTAAATCTAAATTACTGTCGGCATCAAAATCATCGGTTACAATAAAGGAAGGTTCTTTTCCCGTATCCAATACCGTATTAATAGCTAAAAGAGGAGGCATTTTCTTTTTGGATTTTGAGGCAGGAGGACAACCAACTAAAAGAAAAACATAAACTGCAATACTCAAAATTTTCAAAAAAAACTTCATATAAAACCCAAACTCAAAGCAATAAATGAGGTGAGAGAATATCACACCTCACTTGGGTCAACAACCCTATGCGGTTTTTTAAACAATTTTTAACTTTTGAAATTCCTCAACCAATTCAACTTCTTAAGGGGATTCCCCAGTTGATGACTTGTAAAAAAAATCTAACATTCCTTTAAAAATATAGGTATGGAACTTTGAAAGCAAATACCAATAAAGGTGACCCCATACCGGAGTAGGGATAAAATGTGCCCTAAGAGTTAAACGAGTATTGGACAAACCATTTGGGTTTAACTCAAACTGAAGCCAGGAAAGCCCGGGAGAAATCAATTCTGCCCTAAGCAATAATTCCTGATTAGGAACAAGATTTTCAACTCGCCAAAAATCCACCGAGTCTCCAATTCGCAAATCATTCGGGTCACGACGCCCGCGGTGAAGACCGACGCCTCCTAAAACCCGATCTATGAACCCGCGCACCTCCCAAAGAAAATTTCCATGCAACCAACCATAAGGACCGCCGATTTTACAAACTGACTGAAACAATTCTTCAGGAGAAACAGGTATATCCTTGGAATGTTCTTCTACAATAAAATTTGAAGATTCATACTCGCATAAGGGAAGTAATTCTGCCATATTTTCCGGAGGAACATCACTCCAATGCGAATAAACTTTTGAAGCTCTTTCCTTATCCAACGCCCATTTTACAGAAGTTTCGAAATCTAATGGTTCAAATTCAAGAATACTCTTTATCTTTTGATCCGGACAAACAACATCGGTCTTTAAACTTCCTAATAACAAATAGGTAATATTTACAGGAACTGAGATAAACAAATGTAGCCAAAAGGCAAACAAACGACACATTGCAGATACCGGGAGAGGGACCCAGGCGACATTAAAAAAAGTTATTTTACGATTCAAAATAGTAGCAAATCGTCTTACCAATTCTTTATAGGTCAGCACATCCCGCCCTCCAATGGCAAGCTTTTGAGTTTCTAAATTTGGAGTTTCTAAGATTCCTACCATATACTTGATAACATCGCGAATAGCAATGGGTTGACACCTGGAATTAAACTCCGGCAAGAAAGGGATCCAACGTGTATGGAGAACCATAGATTTCAATAATTCATAAGACGCGCTTCCGGTTCCAATTATAATTGCTGCCCGCAGCCGAATCACCGGGATTGAAGATTCGGACAATATAGAGCCCACTTCTATTCTACTTTTTAAATGCGCCGAAAGGTTAGTGCTGGTTTCACCCAATCCACCTAAATAAATTATTCGCTTTACCCCACATTCTTGAGCCATCTCAGCAAAATTTCGAGCCGCCAACTTATCAGTTCTCCTAAATTTACTTTTATTTAGGCTCATGCTATGAATTAAATAATAAGCTGAATCCACACCCTCTAACGATTCTCTCAATTCATCTTTTTTTAATGCATCTGCATAAACAAATTCTAAATTGGGATGTTCCAAAATTGGAGGAAGCTTTTTATTTCGCAACATACATCGAACTAAATAACCTCTATAGATTAGTTCGGGAATTAATCTGCGAGCAACATAACCGTTAGCACCTGTAACCAATACTCTACGAATTCCTTCAAGAGGCTTGGTGGGAAGATCGTCGCAATAATGGTAATTAACTTTTTCTGGATCCATGACTCAAATATGGCTCCTTCATAAACATTTAGCAAGAGGAATCAAAAACTAAAAATCTTTGGAATTAAATAATCATTAAAGCAAATAATTATCCATTACAACTAAAAAATGGATTGTGAGACTTTTCTTCACCTACAGTTGTAGCTGGACCATGTCCTGGATGTAAACAAGTATCATCAGGAAAAGAAAATAACACCTTGGAGATAGAGTAAAATAAATCTGCAAATGAGGAATTTGCCCTCCCCATCGATCCGGCGAAAATAGCATCCCCTGATAAAATAGTTTTATTTATTTTAAAGGAAAATCCTCCAGGGGTGTGTCCAGGGGTCGACAGAGCACTCACTTCCATTTTGCCAACATTTAAAATCTCACCGTCACTTAAAATCTTTAGATCGCGACTCCCCTGTGGGGTGGGTTCTTTTGATCCTATCCAGGTAGGGCAATTATACTCTCGATCCAATACTTTCAGACCACCCGCATGATCGTGATGAGCATGGGTCAATAAAATTTTGGATGGTGTTAAACCTACCTCTCTTGCTTTATGGATTATTGCTTTTGGGTTTCCACCAGTATCCACAATTGCAGACTCATTAGTTTCTAAACATCGAATGAGATAACATTTCACTGGGTACAATCCAATGAATACATTTAGACAAATCAAATCTAAAGCTGAATCTTTTTGAGGTTCTTCCGGTCCCCATTCCTTGTTGGCAATAGCTTTTAAAGAAGGTCCATGGAGTTCAAGTGAATTTGCAATATTGAAAATAATCTCTTCAGAGGGAATCCATTCATAATTTTCCATTCTCTCTATTTCACCAATCGAAAGTCCCACTGCATTGGCTAAATCCTTTTGAGACCAGGAATTTCTATCACGGGCTTTTTGTAAAATATCGCCGAATTCATCTTCAAGCTCTAGATTCATTAAAATAGTCCTTTGAAAGAAATCTTTAACAGCCCTAAGGTTTGTTAAAGAAAAGTTTTCACCATTCTTGATTCATATTTCCTATCTTGAGAAACCTGGTTATAAAAACATTATGAAACTTTCAAAAAAATAGAAAATTTTTCGCACAAGTTAAAAAAAAGGATTTTCCAGGTAAATAAAGTTTTTTAAATACTGCCTCTGCCCTTTATTGAAGTCACCTTCGATTGTTAAGTCGCAATCTCCGTCCAAAAAAAAATAAATATCAGTATCTATTCATAGATACATTTTTTATAATTTTATCTGTTTTTAAAATAAATACTAACTCCATCGATTACCTTAAATTCAACAAGAGGTTACTAAAAAAATGTTAGGAGCTATCGCGGGAGATATTATAGGCTCTCGGTTTGAACATAATAATATTAAATCTACTGAGTTTAAACTTTTTCACAAAGATTGTCGCTTTACAGATGACACAGTTTTAACTGTAGCTGTTGCAGACAGTATTATTAAAGGTACTAATTTAAAAGATAATTTTAAGTCTTATTTTTTACGTTACCCCAATGCAGGATATGGAAAAAAATTTACAGAGTGGGCTGCTTCCCCTAAATTAGAACCTTACGGTAGCTATGGAAATGGTGCTGCTATGAGAGTAAGCCCAGTAGGTTTTGCATTTGATTCTTTAGAAATTGTACTTGAAAAGGCTAAAGCCACTTCGGAAATCACTCATAATCATCCTGAAGGAATAAAGGGGGCTCAGGCAACAGCGGCCTCAATTTTTTTAGCTAAAACAGGTCATTCTAAGCAATCTATTCAAACATATGTAGAATCCAACTTTGGGTACTCCTTTGCAGATAAAATAAAAAACCTCCAAAAAACCTATCAATATGATGTTTCCTGCCAGGGTTCAGTCCCTCAAGCCATTTTAGCTTTTTTAGAATCCCAAAACTTTGAGGATGCCATCCGCAAGGCAGTTTCAATAGGCGGGGATAGTGATACCATAGCTTGTATAACTGGTGGAATTGCACAAGCATACTATAAAAGAGTCCCTGATTCGATTTTTGATAGAGTTTACGAATATTTGGACTCACCTTTGAGACAAATTGTCACCTTGTTCAATAATCGCTTTTCCTGCTTTTGAGAATAGATTTTTCGGCCTTGCGTTATTGAGGTTTGTAAGTTATTTTATGAGGTTCCGCTAGACCCAAATCAATTTAAATAACAATTTTCCAATCTTTTTGGAAAGAAAATTTTAAAATTATGCCTGATCTTACACGAGAAGAAGTTGAAGAAATTTTAAACCAGTTGAAAGAGTTGCGTGACCGCGAAGAGGAAGAAGCATTATATGAAGATGTAGAGGATGACAATGAAGAAGAGGAACAATCTGAGGAAATAAAGGACTCTTCTGAGGAAGAAATGATCGATGATCCGGATGCTTCTGATTCTGCCGAAGATGAAGAATCTTCCGCTAATGAAGAAGATGAAGATGAAACTCCATCTCTCAAAAATTTAGATCTTTCGGGATTAGATTTATCTAACTTAAATTTTTATGGCGCTAATATAAGTAGTTCTAAATTGGTTGGGACTGATCTTTCTGATTCAGATTTATCTGAGGCCGATCTAAGCCAGGCGGATCTTAGTGAAGCCAATTTTACTGATAGCATATTAAATGAAACTAAATTAATCGGCGCTAATTTAAATAAGGCTCTTTTAGAAAGATCAGACCTACGCAAAGCTGATCTTCAAGAGGCAAATCTAAACGAAGTCAATTTAAATGAAAGTCGTCTCAACAGAGCAAACTTTCTAAGGGCAGACCTGAATAAAGCTCAAATTAAAGGTTCTGATTTATCTCGGGCTAACTTTAAGGGTGCAAACTTAACACAGGCCGATCTTTCGGATTCAAAACTTAGTGTGGCTGTATTTTATGAATCAAATTTTTCTGAAACAAACTTAACACGGGCTGAGATAAAGGGTTCTCGCCTATTTGGTGCTAAATTTATCAAAGCCAAACTTTTGCGGGTTGACTTAACCGGCGCCGATCTCACTGAAGCAAAAATAATCGATTGTGATATGACCCGCGCTCGTTTAAATGGTTCTATCCTTCGACGGGCTGACTTGGAAAACTCTAATTTAAGAGAGTCCTCTTTGGACATCGCGGATTTGAATGGAGCGAATCTGGTTAAAGTTAACCTTGATGGAGCACATTTAAACCGAATAAAATTAAACGAAGCTAATTTAAAAAATGCTTACTTACGAGGAGCAGACTTTAGCCGTGCTAAACTTGTTAAAGCAAAGCTTATAGCTGTAGACCTTAGTGATGCTAATTTAGAGGGCGCAGACTTTTCAGAAGCGGTTTTAGATAACTCTGATCTAAGTAGATCTCATGCCGAAGAATCTATTTTCAAAAAGACCTCTATGGTGAATTCTATTTTAACTGGTGCCAACCTAATAGGAGCAAACTTTAAGGGCGCTAATTTACAAATGGCAGATTTTGGAGGGGCAAAGTTGAAGCAATCCAATATGACGTATTGCAACTTAGAAAATTCGGATTTACATAGAACTTCTCTTGATGAGGCTGATCTATCTCACTCCAACCTTACTAACGTTAACCTGGAGGGAGCAAAGCTTTTTTTCACAAACCTTACTGGAACTAAACTAGATGGTTCCAACTGGAAAAATGCAGAACTGGAAAAAGTAAAGGGTTACAAACCTTAATCAAACCTTACTTACTTTAAAATGATTTCAAACATAAAAATTCTTGTAGTAGATGATGACCCGCCTTCTTTAGAGTTAGTGGTAAGGAAATTAAAGCAATTAGAATTAACTAATTTAGATACCGCTGAAGATGGTGCCCTAGCATTATCGAAATTACAATCTGAATCCTTTGACCTGGTAATTGCGGATTGGCAATTACCTGGCTTATCCGGCCTTGAGTTAATTAAGTCCATACGTAAAGACGAAAAGTTGAGAAATTTACTTTTTTTATTACTTACCGGAGAAGCACGATCCGAGAAAATACAAACGGCCCAGGAAGCCGGGATAGATGGCTACCTTTTAAAACCATTCTCTGGAACCCAATTTCAAGAAAAAATCCAAGAACTGATACCCAGCCTAGAATCCGATGAAAACACATAAAATTATGAAATCCCTTTTCTTAAATTGAAATAACTATCCAATTGACAAAATATCCCCTCCCCAATACACTGGAATAGTAATCACTTTAAAATCAAAGCTTTAAATCAACTAATTACTAAACAAAAACTTTAAATATCCTTTCCAATTTTTTTGGAAACATTTATACATATGAATCCAAAAAAAGGGGACGTATCCTTCCCAATTTTATCTTTCAAACTCAAATTTTTCTATTTTGTAGAATTCCTAATTATTTGCACCATTATTTTGGGAGTTTTCTCTTCCCAGGCTATCGGGCAAACTTATCCTAACAAAAAAATTCTCCTTTCTGACTGGGGACTGAGTCACTCCTCAGAAATAGGGTATGTCAGAATGGGCCTGCTTCACGCTCAGGGAAAGGAATCCATAATAATTTATGATATTGGAAAATCAAAGCCCATCTTAAAGGATCCCGCCGGTCCTCGAGGAAAAACTCCTTCGTTCAGCAATAACTTTTATATTGTTGACCAATTTAATCAAGGGAATGTAAACAAACTTGGAGGATATTTTAATGGATTTGCTAGGGTTCCTTCCAAATCTAATGTTTCAATTGAAAAATCACCTGATGGAACTCCTGGCTTAGCATTCACTTATAAGAATAAGAAACCTGGTTTTTCTGGATTTTGGATTCACTTGTTTGATTTCAAATCTCCTCCTAGCCAAAGAAAATACTTCGATACCTCTCCTTTTTCCTTCTTGACATTCTCTATTTATGGAATCAAAGGAAAAGAACAAATTCAATTACGAATGGCAGATCGTATCTGGGAGAAAAAAGAAGATTCACTTTTAATTGAGAATATTGAATCATTTATTCCAGAGGGAGCTATTCAAAAAAAATGGCAACAAGTTTGGGTTCCTCTATCAAAACTTCCCAAAAAATTAAATCGCAAAGAACTTGCAAGTGTTGTCTTTCAAGTTAAAGGTGAAGGCGAGAGCACTATACTGATAAAGGATCTAGCCTTTTCCCAAGAAAGAGACATTTCTATCCCCAGTCCCCCCATTACACTTAAAGTGGACCGCCCCATACGAAAAGCAATGTGGCTATGGGAAACAAATAAAATTCTAAATAGCGAAAAGGAAAGCAATCAACTTTTAGATTTTTGTCAAAAAGAGAAAATAACCGATTTATTCGTCCAAATCCCCTATGAAGCACAAAAAAACCAAAATAAATGGGAAATAGACTGGGATTCTAAAAACATGCGTTCCTTCATCTCGCGTCTTCACAAAAACAATATTAAGACACATGCTTTAGACGGAGATCCGCGTTTTGCTTTAAGAGAATGGCACGGACGTGTATTGGCTCTTATTGAAAGGATCGCTCAATATAATGAGAGAGGAAATGATTCAGAGCGATTTTATGGAATCAGATTTGACATTGAACCTTACTTATTACCATCCTTTGTTGGAGTAAACAAAGAAAACAAACTCAAGGAGTATTTAGAACTTCTTGAAAAATCCAAAATACTTACAAAAAATTCCAACCTGGTTTTGGGTGTTGATATTCCTTTTTGGTTTGACAGCCGTAATATTTATTATGAACCAACTGCAGCAGTGGGGGGGCGACCAGTCAGTGAGCATATAATTGATATCGTCGATAACATTGGAATCATGGATTACCGAACCGTTGCATATGGAGCCGATGGTGTCATTGCCCACGGCAGTGATGAGTTACGATATGCTGAGAAAAAAGGTAAAAAAGTATTTATTGGTCTTGAAACAGTTCCTTTACCCAATGAAACAATCTTTGAATTCACCCAAAATGGAAGAGGTAAAGGTTCGCAAATAATTTTAGAAACTATTGATGATCAACATGTCCAAGTGAGTTGGATTCCTCCAAAAGTGAATCTTCCCAAAAGTGATTCTCAGATCTTAAAACAAATAAGCGTGGTTAACGTTCCCTCAAGCAAAATAACTTTTGATAAATTGGAACCAAAAGATTTAAGAAAAGTCCTCCAGCACATAAGGTTTGAGTTACAAAAATATTCAAGTTTTTATGGAATTGTCATTCATTCCTATGAAAGTTACCGTCCATGGCTGGAGCGACAGGAGAATTAATTTGAAAATTTCTTTATATAGCCTAAGAAAGATTTTTTCCTTTTTTCTTCTATCATTGCTTCTATCACCAAGCTTATTCGTATATGGAGTTTATGCGTTAGACCGTGACGCAATTTATAATCAAGCTCGCCAAACAAGCTGGCAGGGAAACTATAGTGAAGCTGAAGCTCTTTATAGACAACTTATTGAGGCTAACGAAAAAGATATTGAAGCTTGGATGGGATTAGCTCAGGTTTTAAGTTGGCAAAAAAAGTTTGAAGCTTCTCGCACCACTTATAAAAAAATTAAAGAATTACGACCGGACCTTCCCGACGGAGAGATTGGTCTTTTACGCCTAAGTGCTTGGGATGGAAATCATGCTGAGGCAGAAAAAGGATTAAAAGCTTTACACGAGGTTTACCCAGAGCGATTTGATTTACTTTTTCTTTTAGGACAGGTTACAGCCTGGCAAGAAAAGTTTGACCAAAGTGTAATCTACTTTAAAAAACTCCTCAAAATTTATCCTAATAATATAGAAGCTTTAAAAGCATTAGCCACCACATATAAGTGGATGAAAAATCCAAAAGATGGAATTGCGCTTTACCAAGAAATACTGGAACAAGACCCAAAAAACGTAGAAGCCTATATGGGAATTGGAATCCTCCAAAGCCACCAAGGAGATCATGAGAATGCTATTAAATACCTTGAAAAGGCAAGAGAAATTGATCCCGAAAGACAAGATGTACGGGCAATGCTGGGAACTCTTTACAGTTGGACGGCCAGGTTAGACGATGCCGTCACCGAATTACAAAAATCGGTTGCCTTGGCCCAAGGAGACATTTCGTCCTACATTGCTTTGGGTAGGGTTTACAGTTGGCAAAGTAAATTAGAAGAATCTCTAAAATTATTCAAGAAAGCTTTAGAAATTGCTCCCAACAATGTGGATGCTTTGGTGGGATTGGGAAACTTGTATTTTTTTAACGATCAATGGGATCTTGCAGAAGAACAATATTTAAAAGCGCTGAATGTTGATCCAAACAATATAGACGCTAAACAAGCCATGGAACGTTTAAAAAGAGCCATGGCTCCAATGTTAATAACCAGATTCAACTTTTTCGAATTTAGAGATCAAATCCCAAAAACCAAAAACCTTAATATTATTTTTAGAGATTTACGTCACACACTTGATTATTATCAAAGACTATCCGCAACCACAAAATTCCAACTACGGTTACA
The DNA here is from genome assembly GCA_965223665.1 of Nitrospinaceae bacterium. Taxonomy (GTDB): domain Bacteria; phylum Nitrospinota; class Nitrospinia; order Nitrospinales; family Nitrospinaceae; genus CBDCVY01. The sequence continues at coordinate 4,228,103 of OZ245011.1, read as the reverse complement.
ACGTGTAAAGCAAAAGCAATTAGATATAGTTAATAATTTAATCGATTTCAACGTAAACGCCAATACAGGGTCTTTTGGCTTAGAGCAAAAGCTTCCAGAACAATTTAAAATCCGATTTCGATATGATTTATTTAGATACACAAATGAAGATAATAATTCTTTCAATTTACTTAAAGCTCAGACTGAGCACGCGGGATATTTTCTTTTATCCAAAGAATATAAAAACCATTTATTCAATACTTCCTTTTCACGTGACCTCTTTGTAGATATCACTTCTGGAAATGCAAAAATCGAATCAATCAATACTTACTTGGCCTCTTACGATGTGGACTTCGATCCTTTCTTTTCCATTTTGGCCGTTGTCGCGTTAAATGATTTTTCAAACGGGACAGGATTAAGGCAAAACTACATCTTCCGTCCTCGGTATCGTTTGCCCTTTTATGACAGAATCCAAATTGAGTACCAACTAAATTATCTTACCAACCCTGACGAAACTGAACATAGCTTCATATTCAACCTTCAAGACGAATTTAAAAAAATATTTAACTACGAAATTGATTACATCATCACCCATAACTCTTTGGACGATGCAATAGAGCAACTATTCACAGCATTTGTTACTTGGAATATCACCGATTGTATTTCATGGACCATTGATGCTCGACTTGGATTTGAAACCGGGAATGATGAAGACATTACTAAAAATATTCAAACCTATATTACATTGAGATTCTGATGATAAATTTTTATTGGATAGAACAAGACCACTTTTTTTTTCCACAAAACACATTTAAATTATTTTTTAAAATTATCGTCCTACTTCTATTAATTAGTTATCCGCAATATTCTTTTTCAACGGAATTAACATCAATAAAAAATAAAACCATAAATGATTTTGAAACGATTTTCTCTGAAACTTCGAAAGGGCTTGATTTCACGATTATAGGTGAAAGCTTTCTGGTCGATAAAGAAATTAAAAAAATTAGTCAGGCTGAATTAAACGTTTCATCTCCAATTAAAAAAGCGTTTCTTCTTTGGGCAGGAGAACTAAATAATCCCACAAAAACTGCTAAAAAAATTGCTTTTACATCTCCAGAGAACCTGGAGCATTTGGTTCAAGCAAATAAAATATGGAAAAAAAATTCATCCGGTATTCTTTATACGGCTTGGGCTGATGTGACCCAATTTGTTTCTAAAAACGGAACTTATTCCGTAAAGAATCTTTCCTCTCACGCTATCAATCCTAATGGGAAAGATCCATATACCCTTGCAGGTTGGGCACTTATTGTAATAACTGCAAATCCAAAAGCTCAAACTAAAAACTCACTGAAGATTCTGGCTGGTATGCAAATATTAAAACCAGGTGAAGTTTACGATATCCCCATAAACCTTGATATTCCTAACTCTAATTGGGAACTAAATTCTGTAGGTTTCATTGGGGGACATGGGCGCGCTGGGAATGGGTCAGGAAATTTAGTAAATGGCAAGTCTATTTCAGGAATTGATGACTGGGATGGTTCTTCAGGAAAGTTTTGGGATATTGACCTTTTTACTACTATCCCTGAAACTAATAATGATAAAGGAAAAGGATTAATATTGACTATTGATCCTTTATTGCAGTGGTTATACCCAGTAGGGGCTGTTGTAAATGTAAAGGGGTCATTGTAGTTCAAGGAGGTTTTATGAAAATGAATTTAATAAAAAAATTGTCTGCTGGGATATTCACAATTATTTTTTATGCAGCACTTTTAATACTGCCCATTTTTTCTACCTCAAATAACCCATTTTCCTCAGCGGAAGCGCATCACAAACCCTGGCACTCATGCAGTGGGAAAAAATGTGACGCACCTCCTACAGTTTCTGAAGTTCCAATTGAATATATGGTTACTGGCGGGAGTGCTTTTATTTTAATTGCTGGAAGCATTTATTATTTCTCTAAACAAAGAAAGAGAAAACCAACCCACAATGTATGAAGGCAATCATTTCGTTCCTGATTCTCTGTGTTGGAGTATTCGTATATCACGAACCCTCACAATGGTTGATTGAATCTTGGATTACCCATCCATTTTATAAACATGGATTTATGGTCTTATTTGCCTCAGTTGGCATGGCCATTTATAATATTTATCATTCTACAAAAAACTATACCGAAAAAAATAAGTGGATTTATTGGATTCTTGGAAGTGTAGTTTTATATGGTATTGGCTATGTATTAAATTTTTATTATTTCAAAACTATCCCAATTTTTCTTACGGCCCTTGGGATAACTTATTTATTTAATAATAAAATCCCCGCCCATAATCTTAGATTTGCCATTCTATTTCCAATAATAGCGGTACCTTTTCCGTTTCTTTCCGACCTTACCGCTTTTCTTCAATTTTTTATGGCCGATTTAGCGACCTCAATATTGCAATTTTTAAATTACGAAATCATCACCGAGGGAGCTACCATATATCTTCCCAATGCGACGTTTGTAATTGGAGCTCCTTCCAGTGGGATTCAATCCATCATTGCACTGTTAACATTGATGATCCCAGTGGTTTACTTCACTAATACCTCTACTAAAAGGAAAGTCCTGTTATATTCACTGATCATCCCCATAGCGATGATCGGAAATTTATTAAGAATTTTAACCCTCTTTTTTGTGGCAATTTATTTTGGCGAAGCCGTGGCGGCTGACTTTTGGCACGATTTGGGAAGCATATTATTTTTTATATTAACCTTCACAATTTTATTTATCTTTTGGTTATTAACGATAAAAGGAATGAGACAACCGCATGCAAAACCTACCTTGTAAAAAACATGTCATTACCCTTTTAATCTATTTTTGTTTGTTTGGCCTAGTAGCTCTTTTTGGTTGTTCGGAATCCAATCCAACTTCAAAAGCAATTAAATATGATAAAAAGGTGAAACCAGTTTCTTCTGATTTTGTTTATAAATTCACTTCAGACACCTCCTTTTACTTTTCGACCTCGCATGAAGGTAAGTTTGTCGCAAATACTGATTATTTGAAAAAGCAAAATCTGGAAAATATTCCTTTTTCCTTAGGGGAGTGGAAAGGTGAGAATATTGAAACGGATGACAAAAACATTCTTTATTTTCGTTTTTATGAAAATCCAAAAAATGAACAGGCCGTATATTTTGTTGCGGCTCATGGCACCAATGAAAGTCTATTTCACACTCCTGAGGTTTGTTACATAGGAGACGGATGGAAAATTGAAGAAAGGTCCTATAAATCCCTAAAAATCCGGGAAGAGAATTTTCAAGTTCGCTACGCCATAGCAAAAAAAGATAATTTCGCACATTTAATTCTCTATTGGTATATGTGGCCCAATTCGAGGCACAACATTATGGACGGCATGACCATGCTTCGAATGTCTGTTCGCATTGATCCCTCAATTGAGGAAGCTGAAAAAACTGCAATTGCTTTTATAAAGGAACTCTCTAATTTAAAAATGGATACTCAAAAAGTGGACCAGGTAGCTAAATTTGCTCCTCAGTTACCCAAAGTGATAAAACAAGCAAAGTTTTCGGGCACCACCCAATGGTCCCCTTACAAACAAAAAGCTATAGATTGGCTTAAAGCCCAAAGTGTTCCCAACGCCATCGTTCCCGAACCAGTTCAAGACCGAAGAAATTTATTAATCAGTTACCGTGTACCACAAGATGCCGAAGCCTATCGTTATGTCTTCAGTAAAGCTTCGATTTATGACAATGCATTGGCCATTATAGCCTTTTCCATGGTTGGAGAATATTCTCTGGCTGAAAAAGTAATAGAAGCTGCCTCTCGAGTATTATCCCGGGATGGCGATCTATGGTTCACTTTCAATACACATAATTCCTGGCCAAATGAAAATGACCATGGAGGGGCAATCAATCGGAGCGGGGCTTCAGCCTGGTTAGGTTATGCAATTACTTACTATTTAAAGTCAAGGCTTGTTGATAATCCCAGTCTTCTACAACAGGACCATGTGGCAATAAATTTTATTAAAATTGCTCAATCAATCGCTGACAAAATTTTATTGCGGCAAATAACAAACCGCAAAGATCCTCGTTATGGTTTATTCACTGGCGGCGAGGGGTCTTATATTTACAAAAAAAATGTAGAAACAAATAATCTGGAAGAAGTATTTGCTCCTGGGTCAATCCAATGGGCCAGCATGGAGCACAATATCGATATTTATTTTTTCCTTAGAGATTTAGCACGACTCACCGGAAGCAAAAAATTTAATTCTTCTGCAAATCTCCTCAAACAATCAATATCTGAAAAATCATGGAATGAACAGATTGGTCAACTTAATAGAGGGCACCGATTGGATGGCCCAGATTCCGCAAAAGCTTTAGATTGCTCTTCATGGGGTGCTATGTTTCTCTTGGCCATTGGAGAAAATAAAAAAGCCAAAATTGCTTTGGAATCATCCTCAAAATACCAAGTCAACCTTAATGGATACATTGGTTATAAACCCTACATTGATTTGCCTTTATATGAAGAACCCGAAATTAACTCCTTATTTTTTCCTGAAGATCCCGGAAAAAACTGGAATGAGTTGCCCATGATTTGGCCGGAAGGTTCCCTGGGGGTTGCCATGGCACAAATAAAAATCGGCGACAAAGTCAAAGCGGAGCAAATTTTGAAATCAATGATTCATCTTCAGGATTCTGAGGGAGGTTTGCCTTATGCCACCGAAAATCTAAAGTTCCAGTTCTCCAAAAACCCCTCCGTTGCTGGAACCGCTTGGTTGGTCATGGCAATTTCTGCAATTGAGGATGATAATATTAAAAATCTGTTTTGGGAGAAGTAGTTCAATCTAAGGACCTAGCTATAAATCCCGAAATCATATGAATTCTTAAACAGCTTCATAAATTTCTTCAAGATAGTGAACAATTTCAATATTTTATATATTTGAATTCTCTCCTTAAACACCACCAAAAGTAAGAAAACCCTTACCAATCCTAAGATTTTCTTGGAAAACCAGGGGTTTCCATGCATAATTGCCAAAAAGAAAATTTAAAAACCCATTGCCTAGTTTTTACTTTAATGTAGAAAATTTTGGAGAGAAAATTGTCGCAGCGAGTGAATGGAGATATATCTGCCGAGCGGGTAGCCCTTATAGATAACGATGGTAAAAGATTAGGAACATATGACCTGGAAGACGCTCTTTCCCTGGCTAAGGATCAAGGTTTAGACTTAGTTGAAATAAACTCTTCCGATGTTCTACCCATGTGCAAAATCACTGATAAAAAAAAATACGCTGAAGATTCCGCACGAGCTTATTTAAATTATTTATTAACACTCAATATCCAAAGAGAAGAATCTTTTGGACCTCTTGCCTGGACTTTTTTTAAAGAAAATAACCTCCAAGAACTTGGACTTCTCCCAGAAGAACAATTCAATCTTATCATGGCAACAGTTCAATCATTTTCTGCAGAACCCAAGCGTTATTCTGCAAAACTGGATCTATTGAAAAAAGCTCAAAGTTTATTAGGGCAAACCCAATACCACAACCCGGAGTTAGCAAGACAATTAACCTTCGAAGCAAAAAAAACCGAGAAAGAACTGAATCTTTATAACGAAGCCCTAAATCCGAAGCCTGCCCAAAAAGGTATTGATAAGCAGCAAATAATTGTTCAGTCGGATGTTCCGCAATACATTTTGAGCGTTGCCCAAAAAAGAGCCGCTGAATATTATAAAGAAAAATACGCTTTAACTCAGGAAGCTAAGTCGGCCCAACATTTTTCAGGTGGCCCCAGAAAGTTTTCTCCAGACAATAAAGATGTTCACAAAGAATTCCCAGGAGCTTGCGGCCCCTTTATGAATGCTCGTACCAATGCATTTCATCTCATGCTACCCTTTGACATAAAAATAAGTCGAAAACCTGAAGATCCGTTGGAAGCTGGCTTACGCATTTACTATTCCAAGATGGGGTATTCTTTTCCCCTCTCTTATGAAAATGATAAGCTTTGCAGTTTTAACGATGGAAAAGTAACAGACATTTCTATGGATGATGAAAACCTTCTGTTTTTTTCAGTATCCAAAGTCAAAGAAGAGGATTTCAAATATCAAGGAAATGATCCTAATATTCCCCCTGCCTTTGCTTACCCTCAGGCAGTTTTACAGCGAACAGGTTGTTTAGGGAATTTCCTTCAAATCGTATCCAATTTTAAAGTATGGTTTGATGCATCTACTATTTCAGTATTAATTCAAGGTGCTCCTGATTTATATGAATATGGCTTGCAGGGTGGATCAGGATTAATGACTCGCTCGCATGCTGCGGACAAATTAGAAGCTTATATCGAAAATACGAAAGAACCCTGGCAGGAAGGATTAAGTTTTAATTTTGTTAATATTCATTTAACTCTCAGCCCAGGAACTGACTCTGCATTTGTTCCGTTCAATACCCCATTATTTACAATTTATCCTGTTTTAAATCAGCAAAACTGCAAAGTAGAAAGTTGGACGAAGATGTCCAGCTAAAGAGTATCATTTAAATGGAGGCATGGTCTTTCTGCGCAAATCTTTTTCTGTCATATCTTTTCTACCTTCTAAAAATCCAAGTTTATTTTGAGCAATCCTGACAGCCTGCTTATCATTTGCGGCCTTCCCTAATTTAATAGCCGTCCCAATGTGAGCGATTGCTAAATCGTAATCTTTCATCCGTTCATAAACACTTGCAATATTCAAATGGGCTTGTAAATGTTGAGGATCAAGAGCAAGGACCTTTTTATAATATTCTACAGACTCCGGAAGCTTCTGAATATACCAGTACTCCAGGGCGATTTTAAAAAGAAGCTTGATATCATTTGGTTTTCTTTCAGCTACCTTAATGAATTCCTTTACTGCTAAATCATTCATCGTTAACTTTGAATATACCCTGCCAAGACCCATTCTTGCTTCTTCGTGATTAGGATCAATTTTAAGGACCTGATTATAGGAATCAATCGCTTTATCTCTTTGATCCCATTCTTCATAAACAGATCCTTTTTGATAAAAAGCTGGAATGAACTTTGAATCTATTTTTAAAGCTCTATCGAGTTCTACAATAGCTTCTTCATAAGCTCCAATGGCCTGTTTGGCTTTGGCATTTTTTGTCAATTCCTGCGGATCTAATGAAGTGCTTGTCGTCAATGTATCGCCGCTAAACTCAGACTCCCCTTTGCAACCGAAAATAAACAATATGATTAATCCAAGAATAACGAACTTAAAAAATTGGTTTATCATCAACTCAACTCATTTTTTAGATATTTATTCTGATAATTTAATAAAAAAATTGAATCAGGAAAACCAAGGTTATATTAACTTTAGCAGTTAATCAATTTAATTTGGATTTTTTGGAGGGAGGAATTGCTATCAGAAATAGCATCTTAATTTACTTTATTCCTTAAGGAAAATGGTTTGAGTTTTCTTTTCTTATAATTCTTTTTGGAAAAAGACCTTGCTAATTCGGTCTTGGGGTTCCTTTTACTTACTGGTCGTTTAACAACCCAAACAGGATATTTTTTAATAAATGCATTCCTGACAAAGGGAAAAGCAATTGCACTTTTTTGAAAAGCCGCTTTATTTAAAGTAATATTTTCTTTATACCAATCTCCAAAATCAAAATATTGACCAATCTCACTAGAATTGTTTATGGTCCTTTCTAGAGCCAGACCCTTCAATGTTTTACCGGTATTTCCAAAAACTTGATTAACATTAAACCTGTCAGTTAGAACCAACTGACCTCCATTCAACATTACATTTTCTTGACCAGAAATATTTCCAGAATAGGATATTGACACATCCTCATTTATTCCACCTTGGTTAATCCCCACAATATTCAGACCGTCTAGCTCATATATATTTACTGGACCCGAGTTATTATTGCCTATATTTACGTTATTCACTCTAATTTCTAGTGGGTCTGCTGTCGTTCCAAATCCATTAAAAGTACTTGCAATTAAAGTTCCATTAGGATTATCAATATCCAAACCAAAGCTTGATCCACCATCCAAAACTGAGCCATTAGTGGATGTTAAACTTATGAGTGGATTGCTACCCGTTGAACTTATCACCACCCCGTTAAGGGAAATATTTCCATTAGAAGTTGCTGTTAAATTTCCACCAATTATTGAATCTCCTACAAAAATTGCGTTTGAATTATTAACTAAAACATCTCCAGAGTTGCCCAATGTAAAAAATCGAATTTGACCCCCAAAAACACTGCCAACATTTGATAAATTAATAGACTGGTTTGTACCAGTGGTTCTAAAAGTGGCGTCACCCCCCACTATAAAAGTTGCTCCTGAATCGGAAATATTATTTCCGGAAGTAACATTCAAATTTCCCGGGAAATTTAATGTGTTATTTACCAAAATAGAATTTCCTGAAATCAAAGAAATATCCTGAATAATTTTACTTCCATTAATAGCTATTTTATCGACAGTTAAGTTTCCCGCAGTAGAATTACCTATTGTCAAATTATTGGTATTTATAAAACTCAATTCCGTTTGATCCAACAACCAATCTCCAGAACCATCACCTAATCCCATGGTTCCTCCATCAGACACCTTAAATATAATATCTCCACTACTTGTTAAGGTATCTCCCAAACTAATGTCATTAGATATAAAAGTTAAATCTTTAGAATTTATCGGTCCTGAAACCACAAGATCACCTGTTCCATTGCTGTCAGAATCTGAATTTAAAATGGTCGGGTTATTAGCATCAAGACTTCCACTGATAGTTATTCCGCTATTGGTTTTTATGGAAGTGCCACTAAATGAAGTGTTCCCATTTAAATTTAAATTTTCCAAAGTGGAAGTATTTCCAACGTTCCCCCCAATTTGAATGGACCCATTCCCAGAATTTAAAGTCAAATTTTGGTTCCCATCGATATTCTGGGAATAAGTGATATTACCTAATCCGCCACCCGTATTTACCTGCGTAGGACCGTTATCTAAGGTCACATCATTATTAAAAGTGACATTACCGTTGGAAGTAATAATATTTGCACCACTAACGACCGCAGATCCGGTTACGGTAATACTTTTTAGTGCTGTATTAGTTCCAACATTACCATCAATATTCACCGTTCCTGTCCCTGAGTTTAAGGTTAGGTTTTGGGCTCCATCTACCGTATTGCCCAAATTTATATCGCCTATCCCTGTACCTGAATTAATTTCAACCGTCCCAGTATCTAAACCGAGAGCATTGTTAAAAGTTATATCTCCGTTAGAAGTTAAAATATTAGCACCACTAACAACTGTAGATCCCGTTACGGTAAAACTTTTTAGTGCTGTATTAGTTCCAACATTACCATCAATATTTATCGTTCCTGTCCCGGAGTTTAAAGTTAAGTTTTGAGTTCCATCTACAGTCCCATGAAAATCAATGTCTCCTCCTCCCGCCCCGGTACTTATTTGAACCGTATTTGAATCAATTGAAACATTATCATTAAAGATTATATTTCCTCCAGCTGTACTGATATTAATTCCTTTAATTATTGAAGGACCTGTAATATTTAGACCTGATAATGGAAGATTGTCTCCAATATTTCCTTGAAATTGAACGATTCCTGTACCAGCATTTATATTTAAATTTTGACTTCCCTCTAAAGTACTTTGAAAAAATATATTTTGATTATTACTATGAATTTGCGCAGGACTTGAGTTTAACGTCACAGTTCCATTAAAATCGATTATTCCTCCTGTCGATATCAGGTCGACTCCGTGGATTGTTGTTGGTCCATTTACAACCAACCCAGATAGCAAAGAGTTTGATCCAATGAACGAATTTGAATTTCCATTTAAGGTAAGTCCTGAAGAAATACTAGCCCCGTTAACTTGAATAGCTCCTAATCCATTTCCTAAAACAAGTCCACCGGAAGTCAGAGAAGACAAGAGAGTTGAGTCTAGAGATAGATCACCACTCGCCAATCCCAAACCTATGCTTTTTCCATTTGAAGCAATGAATGTTGTTAAACCAGTCCCGCTATTTAATGAACCGTTTAAATTTAAAGACCCTGCTATTATCGATAAAGAACCATTACCTGTAATTAAAGATTTTCCAGATGCTTGGGAAAATATTCCGAATCCATTGTTATCCAAATCTGCATTTAGAATGGTAGTTCCTGCAGTAGTAAGCTTTTCATTTAACGTAATTCCATTTGCTGCCAATAAGGATAATCCCGCAGAAGAATTAGAAATTGATCCTAAAGTCAACTTACCGTTAGTAGAAGAAATAGTTAAATTATTTCCCAATACAAGAGGTGATGTTGCTCCCGTAGATAAATTGCCAAAAGTTGTAAGGTTAGAGTCTATCCTTGTCTCTAGGTTAGAGTTTAAAAATAATCCTGTTCCAATAGTAGAAGCTGTATTTTTGAAATGTATTTTTCCGAGTGGGGCTCCACCTATCGTACTAATTTCACTTAGAGAGTTTAGTGTTAATTGATTGGTAATATTATTTATTCCAGTGACTCCTTGCACCTCTATTTTAGCTGCTCTCTCTCCAACAATATTACCTCCAATGACCAAATTATTTGCTGTTATTTTGGATAATTCCTCATTACTTAACTTTAATCCTGTGGATCCAGTCCCCAAGCTAATAGCTCCTCCTTCTTTTCCTAACAATGTTACATTTCCCCCACCCACATTGAGTTTTCCTAGGATCATATCCTCTCCAGCTTGAAGGGTCACACTGCCACCATTTGTACTAATTTGGTCATTGGTGTCACTAAATTGGATATTTCCGGTTTCAGCTGTTAATCGAACAGATTGTCCCGCAGTTTGTTTTAATTCCAAATTATTGTCTGACAAGTTGCGAAGAAAAATATTATTTCTTGCAAAAAGATGAATATTTGTATTTGAGGAAAGTGATTCTAATTGGTTTTCTGAAATAGAAAACGAAATCGCTCCACTTGATGAAACAGACGCATTGCCATCTGCGGCTTCACCATCATCAGGTGATCCTGATCCATTTACAATTTCAATATCTCCCGGGTCTAACAATAAAGTTCCAACTTTTCCATTTGACGCTGAAGTATCTACCGAGCCATCAAAATACAATTCCTCTCGTCCGGAAATTTCTACAAATCCTCCTGAACCACTAAACAATCCTCCTCTATTTCTAACTCTTCCATAAAAACGATTTCTTCTGTCAGCCCAAAATATGGTTCGCCCACCATCCCCAAAATTTACAGCGTCAGCAAAAATATTTGCCCCATCACTTACAAAAACATCAGATGCTCTTTGCAATTCTCCCTTTCCCTGATAATCGCCTCCAAAAAATAATGAACCTCCACCTGAATCCCCAGAAATATCTATGGTCCCATTATTGAAAAGACTCAATTCGTTCCCTAATACATAAACTTTCCCACCTGTTTGACCCTCTAGATAACCTGACGCATCCAATTTTCCTGTGACCGCAACTTCACCTTCCTCTCCACCCAAAAGATAAATTTCACCGTTATTTTCCTTTATGGTTCTAGCTTGGATGATTCCTGACATATTGATGGATTGGTCCACTAAGCCTTTTGCTGATTTAACATCGAGGATGACGGTGCCTCCATCAGAAATAATATTTCCTGAATTATTAATTAGAGAAGATAATCGGTTTCCTGTTACGCCAAACACATCTTCAGCACTTTGGGAATTCACTCCTAGACTTACTAACTGATCACCATATAAATCTAAAGTGAATGTTTTACCTGATCCTAAATACACTTGACCTAGTCTTGCCTCAATGGTTCCCTCGTTAATCACACCCGGCGCCACTAGTGCAGCTAACCCACCTTCCGCTACTGTAATTCTCCCTTGGTTGGTTATGGATCTTAAAATGGGTTTATTAAGTGAAAAACTGTAATTACCTTCTAGGAAATCCTCATTACGAATATCATTTGTCGTCGCAATCAAACTGTTAACATCAATTTGAGAATGGGGTCCAAATAATATTCCATTGGGGTTAATGAGCATCAATTTCCCATTTGATGTTAATTTTCCAAAAATGTTAGATTGAGTTCCCCCTGTCACTCGACTTAGATTTACTGAATTAGAGGAAGGAAGTTGAAAGTTCACATGCTCATTGGAAAGAACGTCAAAGCTAGTCCAATCTATAATCGCTCGATCTGTGATTTGATTTATTTCAAGATGATCAGAATTTATTTGTTCAATAGTTACAGAGCCGCCTTTGACAATTCCATCTTGTGGAAGCGCATATAAATAGGAGGGCCAAAAGCCGATCAAAAAAATTAATACAGATATACTAAATATGCCGGTTGGCTTCTTATCTCTGAAAAAATATAAAAATGAAAAAAGTGATTTTCTTTGCATCCAGGCAACCCTCATGGTTTGCTGCCGAAAAAGGCATATGGTTTACTTTCCTTAGTAACGCGCCGTCAATCCAAAAAATACTCTTGGATCTTTATCCCCCTCTGCGGTAACTATTCGATCAAATGGTTTTACCAACTCTAAGAAACCTGACAACCAGGAACGAATATTGAAACGAATACCAAGACCCAATGAAAACAAATCAACATGGCTTGTTAAATTTGTTGGATCGGACCGGTTCCAAACCGATCCGTAATCGCCAAAGAAATATGCTTGATAATCTTGCAAAAAAATATTTGCAACTCGATCTGAAAATTGAAATTCCAACTTTACTGCCGCGCCATGGTCTCCAGAAATTTCTGAGGGATCAAATCCTCGCCCATATCGAGGTCCGCCCACTACAAACTCTTCTGCTGCTAATAAATTACTTAATGAATATTGCCAAATCAGACTGGCTAACAAATTCCATCGAGAAGATAATTTTTGAAGGCGAAGAACTTCACCTTCAATTTTTGTGAAATTACTTTTTCCAAAGGGGCGAGACAATTTCGGAGAGCCAGATTCGGTTGCACCAAACACATTGATTCCTTGGCTTATATTTAAACGAAATGAATTGATTCCTTTATATTGGTCTGCAAAATCATAATTTGCTCCCGCGTCTAAAACCCGGAGCTTATCCTTTACAACATTAGCCATTAATATATCCGTCTCCGAGTTTTTCAAACTAAAACCAAATGACAGAGATAAATTTTCTCTTCGAGTACGGATAACAGGGTGAGAACTCCTGACTACAAAAGTTAATCCTGTTCCTTCAATTTGAAAAGGCGCTAACGATCCTCCAGGTTCAGAATTTGAATATGTTCCACCAAATAATAATCTGGAACCTTCATCAGATACTGGAAGATCGTGATTCACATTTAAAAACAATAATTCTTCAAAATCAGTTGAAACCACACCTTGGATTCCTGTCCTATCATTCATTCCAAGTGTGGAATTTACATTTCCTCCAACAGAGATTTGAAAAGGGCCATTAAACTTCGAACCTCTGTTATCAATTTGCCCGTAGGCATCAACATTTTTATGATTGATTACAATTGTTAATTGTGCGGCACCTGGTTGTGAATCAGAAGGAGTCAATACAGAGCGCGCTTTTACTCCCGGCAAATCATTTAATAAAAGTAAATAACGTTCTAAGTCATCACTGTGAAGTGGCCGGGAAGCAAGAATTTTTTTTCTATATGATTTAAATAGTCTTTTTGTTCCATTTGCTTTCCCTTTATACGAGACCTTATCAATATAACCCTCTATGACTTTTATGCGGACAACCCCTCTGGACCCAATTTTTTGCGGTGGGATAATAGCCTGACTCAAAATATAGCCAGCATTTCGATATTTTTTAGTTATCTTTTCGGCTAATTTGTTAAGGAGTGAAACCGGTATCTTCTTTCCTAAATATTTTTTAAATACCCTTGCAAGTTTGTGACCTCGAAATTTTGTTGCTCCCTCTACAATAATTTTTCTTAATACAAAATTGTATTCTTTAGAAGGTAACTGAAGGTCCGGGATATCATTTGAAAATGGTTTTTCCAAATCTAAAGTTGACTTGGGAGGTCTCTTCTTTTTAAAGCGCTTATCAAACCTTTGAGGTTCCACTGTTTTGGGGATTACCTGCGCTCCAGAAATCGTACTAAAAAGAAAAATAAAAAGGGTCGTCCACACCAAAGATAATGACGTTGATAAAAATATAGCTATTTTTATTTGCATTAAATTTCTAAACAAATACGATTGAAGGTAAATATTTACTGTAAAAGAAGGAGTCCTAGACTTGAGAAAATGTCCTGATAAGATTCTACGTTTATAGATACTTTCCCAAAATTTACTTTACAGAAAACTAACAAAGTAGGCGGAAACCGATTTGCGAAAGCAAAAATCTCTCAGTTACAATTTTCCTTTACACGCAATGGACTTTAAGATCTTAATTCTTTATCGTCATTTAGGAGGTCAAAACCTAAGTGAAATATGTAATTTTGTAAGGTTTTTTTTGTGTCGGAAGGAAGGCAAAATAAGCAATTTACCACTGAATTTTGCCTACTTAAAATTAGTTCGAGGAAATATATCCAATCCTTTTTCAGATGGGCATAAAATTATTATTTATTGTTTAGAATAAAGTCTTCGGGTTGATAGTCGTACTTTTTAAAAAATTGCCTTAAATTACGTCTGGCTTGGGCAGCTCCTTTGACGTTTCCGTTTTCGACAAATAGTTTTTCTGCCTTTTGGGTTTTAAGTATTGCGCTGGCTCCATCTCCCATTTGATCATGAAGTTCACCTAATTCAAAGAGAGTCTGAGGATTATTGGGATTTTCTTCGACTGACTTTTCTTTTGATTTTAACTTTTGGTTCGCTGTCTCTCGGGCTTGAGCTCTATACTCTTTTATCCTTAACAGTTCTTTATCTAAAAATTGTTGAACTTGTTCAGTCACCATTCGGGAAATCTGACCACTTATTTCCTGCAATTGCTCAGGTATAGGCCTACTCCCTGATTGTCCTTTGCTTAAGGCATCCTCATTTTCTACGGAAAAAGCCCTACCAGATCCCAAAATAATCATAGAAGCTATTATCGAAAATATAAAAACTTTTTTCATGCGATAATTCCTTTTTAATTTTTCAATATGGTTAAATTATACCCTATTAAGAAATTAAAATACTCGACAAGATTTTTTCCTTTAATCACGCAAGGAATAATCAATTGAGCTAAAAAAATACTGCCAGGAAAGAGCAAATTATGCGAATTCCATAAACCCTAATAAATTAGTTTGATTAGAACCTATTTTGTCTCCACTTAAGAAATGATCCGAAACCACTTCTTCATAATCATCAAACCAATATGCTTCAGGATTTCTTTTGAATGCCATAAATCGCGAACTGTTTTCCGGATCTGCGGCGCGCTGGTATTTAAAATAAATATTAGAATTTGAAAGGCCAACGATCTCAATCTTACCAGTGGAATGGGACATCACAAATCGGGCTCTTTTAGCCAAACCAGAACACTGGGTTCGAGCGGCTTCAAATATTTCATAAGTTTCTTCAAGAGGAGAAATATAAATTTTATTTCCTAAGGTAGGACGGCATTGGAATATATAGTAAGGGGGAACACCAATATAAGACAATTTATTGAATAATTCCGCCAATACTTGAGGATTATCATTCACTCCAGTGATCATAGGAGTTTGATTCACCACTATAGCTCCCGCTTTTAATAAAAAGTCTAAACCACGGATTGCTTCAGGTGTCAATTCCCTAGGATGGTTAAAGTGAGCCATAACATATATTCGTTTTTCAGGAGTACTATACTTTTCGAACATCTCCTTCAAAGTTGGGTCATTGTAAATCCGCATCGGATTAAAAGCGGGTATTTTGGTTCCAATCCGGATGATATTGACATGATCTAATTCACGAATCTGTTTAATTATCGGTTCCAGTTTGGAAGTCGACATGATTAGAGGGTCCCCTCCTGTCAATAACACATTACTAATCTCTTTATGGGACCGTATGTATTCCAAACCTTCAGAAACGTCTTTCGTCACTTCTTCATTATCATCCATGAATAATCGCTTACGAAAACAAAACCTGCAATAAGCACCGCAAACTTCATTCACTAAAAGAAGTGCTGTGGAATCGTATTTATGTTCTACTCCTTTAGCAACGGTGTAACTTTCTTCATCTGAAGCATCTAACTGGCCCCAATCATCCAACTCTGCAATATCCGGAACAATAATTCTCTTAATTGGATCTTCAGGATCATCCCAATTAATAAGAGACTGATAATAATCATTGGAACGGAAGACGAACTTATCCGACACTGGTTTTAATTTATTTAAATCTTCCTGATCAAGTTGCGGAATTTGCTCCACTTTGGTCAGGTATTTTGCTTTTTCTTGTCTTAAACCATTGTTAGTCATAATGCCACCCCTTTCAAACAGTGGTTGTAGCCTTTTGGCTAACTTCGGTTTCTTTTACAGGTCAAAGAATTTTAACCAAATTTAAAATCACTATCCGGTTATTATTTTGAATCGTCCTTGACCATTTAAAAATTAAATGAAACCAAAACTAATAAAAATATAATTAATGAATTAAATTCAGAAGTGCTTTTAAAAAACATTCAAAAGCAAATGAAGGATGTAATTTCTATCAACTTCAAATCCAATTGTCAAATCCGCCACCGGATGAAAAGATACTTTTCAATGTGAGGGGATTGAAATCATCTTCTCATACCCAGGTAATTTATTAAAATTTTTAGAGAAAAAGATTAAATTTTAGATTTAAAAAAAAATTGATGTTTTTTATTGGAAAAAATACATTTTTGGAGAAAATCGTAACGATGGTTTAATCCAAAAATATTTGGAAATTTAATTTGGAGTAAAAAATATTTTCAGAACGTCTTTAAAAGACTGGAAGCCATGTAAGTTATTAAAATTAAATAGGCTATAGAAATTCATGGGTAAATAAAGAATCACCTTTTTAGAATTCTTCTCAAAGAGTTCTTTAAATTGTATCCTCTCGGTAAACAGCGCAAAAAAACGAAAATAAAACGAAAATATTCAAACGACTTTTAAACACCAATTTAATGACACAATTTATACATTTTTTGAGACAACTTATAATAAATTAAAATGGGTTTATTTTCTTTGGATCGCTGATAATTAGCAGGGTCAAATAACCCCCATTTTCTTCCCTACAGCTTGAAAAGCATTTACTGCAGAATCCAAATCCTGTTCTATGTGAGCCGCTGATAATTGAACACGAATTCGAGCTTCTCCTTTTGGGACCACTGGATAGCTAAATCCAATGACATATATTCCACAAGAAAGTAATTCACTGGCCATTTGATTCGCGAGAAATGCATCCCCCAACATTATAGGGACTATGGGATGATCTCCTTTCTTTATTTTAAAGCCCGCTTTTTCAATGTTTTTTCTAAAGTATTTTGTATTTTGTTTTAATTTCTGGACACTTCCAGACTCCTGATCAATCAGTTCAATAGCTTTTAGAGTTATTGCTGCAATAACAGGGGCAAGCGAATTGGAAAATAAATAAGGTCGAGATCGTTGCCTTAGAATTTCAATAATTTCCTTATTCCCAGAGGTAAAACCTCCGGAAGCCCCTCCCAGAGCCTTTCCAAATGTTGAAGTTATGATATCCACTTTTCCCATTACATTTCGATATTCAATACTGCCACGACCAGTCGGTCCAAAAAAACCGGTAGCATGAGAATCATCTACCATTACCCAAGCACCATACACAGAGGCTAACTCACAAATCTCATCAAGAAGAGCCACATCCCCATCCATACTAAAAACTCCATCCGTTGCAATTACTTTGAAACGACAGTCCCTTGCACGCTTAAGTTGAGTCTCCAAATGGTTTAAATCTGAGTGGTTATAGCGAAAACGTTTCGCCTTGCTTAGTCGCGTCCCATCAATGATGCTGGCATGATTAAGGCGATCACTAATAATCGCATCTTTTTCCGTTAGTAAGGTTTCAAATAACCCGGCATTTGCATCAAAGCAAGAGGAATAAAGAATGGTATCCTCAGTAACTAGAAACTCAGAAACCTTATTTTCTAACACTTTGTGAAGATCATTGGTTCCACATATAAATCGAACCGAGGCCATTCCACACCCATATTTGTCTAAAGCTTCTTTTCCCGTCTTTATTAAATCAGGGTGATTTGCCAGGCCCAAATAGTTATTCGCACAAAAATTAACTACCTCTCCCTGGGATATTTTAATGTGCGGTTGTTGGGGGGATAATAATATACGTTCATCTTTAAACATTCCCGCTTTATGAATCTCTTCCAGTTCATGACGTAAATACTCTTTTAAATCAGTTGGCATTCTAACCTGCCCTTCTGTACTCTAAAATGGTTCAGTAACTTAATATTATCTTGGGATGACCTTTAATGGCTTCTTCAAAGCTTCCTTTATCAAACGCATGAAAAGGATACGAGGTTCCCCTTCCCTTATTAAGGATGATTTCCCAAATTTTATCCTGTAAGTCATGTCCTTTAGATTTTAATAAATTACTCATGGTAAACCAGGTTTGAAATACTTTACGACCCACTACACTATGGAGAGATTTTCCATACATGATTATTTCCTGAAAATTGGTCAAAGTGTAATCTCCTGCAGACAATCCAAATAATATAATGTCTCCTCCAGCACGGGTTGAAGTAATAGCTGTATTTAATGCTTGATTAGATCCAGACATTTCCAAAGCCACATCCACTCCTTCTCCAAAGCAAACCTTCCTGATTTCATTTGCAATTTCTAAATCCGGCAAAACGGAACGCGAAGAATCTTCTCTTTTCACCACTTGCAAGGATAGATCCACCCCTAAATTTTCTGCTAGTTCCAAGTTTTTCTTATTGGGGTCAATTCCAATGATCTTGGACGCACCCATTGCACGGGCAACCAGAATAGAAAACAAACCAATAGTGCCGCATCCAAAGATGGCAAGATTTTTCCCCCTTAAATCCACTTTACTGCAAGCGTGCACAGCATTCCCTAAGGGTTCTTGAATGGAAGCCACCTCAGGACGAATCAATTCGGTGTCTGTAGGCCACAATTCCTTGGCCGGCAATTTTACGTACTCCGCAAAACACCCATCAGTTGAAATTCCAATAATTAAGTGGTCTGAACACACATGCGCGTCACCAATTCGGCACTGATGGCACCGACCACAAAAAATGTGGGATTCAGTAGACACAGTATCCCCAACTTTGAAACCATATTGTTTTTTCGCGTAAGAACCAACCTCAACCACTTCACCTAGTAATTCGTGGCCACAGATCCGAAAAGACTTTTTCTCTTGGGCCAAAGAGTTGAAAATCATATCTTTAAAAGAATGGCGGAACCAGATACCTTTATCGGATCCACAAAATCCAGTGAATATAGGTTTAATAATTACTTTTCCTGCGTCTTCGAGTTGGTTTCCTTCATCTAAATAAGGAATTTCTACAGAGTCAAGGGTGAGACCGGTGGTGGTATCCCAATCTTCAGGTTTGATGTCCAGGACGAGAGCTTTCATATTTAGCCTCCTTTAAAAAGGCTCTTCTATAATATAGGATGCAAATTTGAATGGAGAGATCGCAAAATTCGACTATGACGATGGACGGGCTCTTTGGCGAGCCCATTCTCGCAGGTAATCAATTTTTTCTTTGGCAGTAACGGCTAAAGGAACAGTCTCGCCGATACTAGATAGAATATCTTCTGTATTAAATTCTCTATTTTGCGCAAAGGCTTTATACATAGCAGACAAAATCGTCTGCTCAATTTCAGCTCCACTAAATTGATCCGATTGTTGCGCTAATTTTGCAACATCAAATTTTTGTGGATCCCGTTTCTTCAGTTTCAAATGAATCTCAAAAATATTTTTTCTTTCTTCAGTATTGGGAAGATCAATAAAGAATATTTCATCAAATCTTCCTTTTCGAAGCAACTCGGGTGGTAATTCTTCAATATTGTTAGCAGTAGCAATGACAAAAACAGGCTTTGTTTTTTCCTGCATCCAGGTTAAAAAAGTAGCAAATACTCGAGCCGTTACTCCGGAGTCAACAGACCCGGAACTTTTTATTCCCGAGAACCCTTTTTCGATTTCGTCCAACCACAGGACAGTGGGGCTCATGGCTTCCGCTAACGCAATGGCTTTCCTCATATTTTCCTCGGAATCCCCAATAAAGGAATTAAAAATTTTACCAACATCCAAGCGTAAAAGCGGCAAATTCCATTCAGCAGCAATTGCCTTTGCTGACAAACTCTTTCCACAACCTTGAACCCCCAACATGAGCAGACCTTTCGGCTCCGGCAATCCATACTCCCTTGCTTTTGCACTAAAAGCAGAAGACCTTTCCTGCAACCAATCTTTTAGTAGTCCCAAACCCCCTACATTTGCCATAGTGGTGGAAAGACCAATGAAATCCAGTATTCCGGATTTGCGAATCAATTGCTTTTTTTCTGAAATGATATTTGGAAGATCCGCTTCACAAAAGTTTTTATTGTCTATTAATGCTTTAGCGTAAACATTTTCAGCTTCATTTCGCGTAAGGCCTAAAGTAGCCTGGATTACCTTTTCAGTAAGTTCCGGTGTAAGGTCGATTCGGACCTCTTTAGAATCTCGATAAGGCTCCAATAACTTCGTTAACACAAGTTTCAATTCTTTCGAGTTTGGTAGAGGTAAATCGAAAACCGTAATATCTTTTTCCAATTCAGGGGGAATTTTTAAAATGGGTGAAACCAAAATCACAGACTTATAGCTTTTCTTCAAATTCCGAACTAAATCTCTCATTTGCCGCAAAATAATTTCCTTTTCCAGAAAAGGATGGAAATCTTTTAAAACAAATATGGCTTTTTTAGAGTAATTCTCGATGGCCTTCAGAGCTTCCTCAGGTTTTGTCGATTTATTACCAAGTCCATTTTGCTGAGGCTCAAATCCTTTTGACAAACTCCAGACGACAACCTCTTTATTGGTTTGGGATCCTACCTTGCGCAGAACCTCCTCTGCCCGATCTTCTTCCCAGGTAAGTAAATATAAAAGTGGATATCGTGCCCTGATACTCAAAACCAAATCATTGTTTAATAAATGCATGTTTTTTATCCATAAAATTTTAATCAAATTCCAAAAATGAAGAACGGTCATCAATCGCATTAGATCGCGGTATCAATTGATGGCAATGCAAAAAACTTGAATCCAAAATAAATACACGGTTGCTTCCTCCAGGAGCAGCCATGTTCTGCACCAGGCTTCCCACATTTATTTTCCAAAAAGTTGAACTAGCAGATAGTTTCTGACAAGAAACGGTATCCCCTCTTTTCACTAACTCGAATATATCTTTATCCAACCAAGTCACTACCGACCGCGAAGATTTCAACTTAAATTTCCCAAGTTCTCGCCCCGAAAAATCAACCAATATTATTGTTCCTGATGTGGTAACAAAAGCCGTTTTTTCTTCTATTGGTATAACTTCTTTAACAGGTTCATTTAATTTAAACTTCCAAATTATCTTTGCCTCTCCATCTATAGCATGGCATCGTCCTCCCTGGCCGCCAACAAAAATGATTCCATTTTTTATATCCAGACAATTGACGGAGCCACCTAAAACAATGTGCCTGGCTTTCAATGTTTTAAGATTTAAAATAAAGATGGTTCGTGGGGACCCCTGGAAAATGGCAAAACCTGAACTCGTATCAAGGCTCAAACGATGAAGAGGTTTTTTAGAATTTCGCGTAAATTGCATTTCCCCATTTTCAGAATAATAACTAAGGTTGCCACCTTTATCCAAAGTTAAAAATCCTTTACCCCCAGGATCAATTACCACTTCCTTAAGCGGCATCTGGTAAAAAGTTAAATGCTTTTCGTCTTGATTTTTACAATCCTGTATAAAAATTTCGTGGTCATTATAGAAAAAAACTTTGTCTCCATTTTTTGCATTAAACACTTTTGATTTAGGAGTTAAAAAACTTTTTTGAGCTAACGGATTGCCCGAGGAATCGCAAATGAAATAATCTTTTTCAGAACCACAGGTAATTGTCTTTCCATTCTTGGAAACCTGCAAATTAGAATTCTTTTTAAGGGTGTCAAAGGGAAGTTTTATTTTCCAAAGTTCAAATTTTTCATTTAAAGAAACCTGATCTTTTAATTCAAGGAAATTGGACCGTTTATCTTTGTGGCAGGAAAATTGATAGCTCGACAAATCGCCATTCTCTTCTAACACCACAATATATTTTCCTGATTTATCGACTGCCAAACATTTAGAAGGAGAATTCAGTTCCATTTGCCAAAGGATTTGAGCATCTGGAGAAACCAAAAAAAGGGAATTTAAACCATCTCCAATTAATATGGATTGACCATCACCACTTACAAAAACATTGGAGACCACTCGATCCAAATCAATTTGGTTTAAAGTTTTTTTCAAACTGTTATAAACAAATATTCCGTTTTCATGACATGTAATGGCAAAAACTTCACCATTATCATTTACGGAGAACTCAGAAGCGTGTTCCCGCGAGAGGTCCATTGGGACGGGATTGTTGACTAACCATATATTTTTGCCCTTACTATTGTATAAACCAAGGCACACTTGGTTGTGGACAACCCAATACAAATCCTTTTTCGGGACTGGAATAATCTTTCGCCTTGGATGTGGCAATTCCAATTCTTGAAGAATCTTTCCAGAAGAGTTTATTTTGAGAGGTTTTGACTTCCATCCCCATAAAATCACATTCCCTGACTTAACCCCGAAAGAAGACCAGTACGCGTCATAGGTTTTTGAAAATAGTAGTTTTCCCCGGAAATCGATACAGTGGAGACGACTATACTCATCTAAAACTACTACTAATTTTTTATAGTGCAATATTCCAACCTGAGTTACCGGTTGGCCGACATTAATTTCCCAAAGTAATTCACCCTCCTTATTAAAAAAATCTACTTCGCCATCCTCAAAGCCCACAATACAAGATCCCCTTGATGGAGATAGCGCCAAAACTCTGGGAAACCCTTGCAATTCCCTTTTCCAAATGAGAGTTCCTTTTTTTTGAATGTGAGGTGAAATATTTGTCATTAGAAAAGTTGATAAATTTAAATCTATTTATTCAGTTTAAAGGAACCAGGACAAAATTGAAGATAAAGAGAAGACTTTTTTCTCCATTGAAAAATTGGGTTAAAAAAGCCCAGACTCCCAAAAAGGAATCTGGGCTCAAAGTAGCTACCGATTGTTTTTAAAGGAAAAATTAAAATCGTTTGGAATGACTTCAAATGGGATTGTACGAACACCCTCAACATCCAATATTCGAATTTTCTATATCGGGATAATCAAATTTATCAAGTCTGTAATTATTTAGGCTTTAATGAGGGTACGAGTTTTTGGACGTGGGTAATTTTAATAATTGGAATTTTCGTATCAATTCGAAATGACTTTAGCGTTTTAGAAGCTTAAAATTCTCCAATCACCTAATTCTGGGTAAATCAATATTAACCAGAATTAGTTAGTTTTTATTAAAAATCATTTAACAGAGATTAATTTAATTATTCAAAAGAAGATATTTGGTCTGCCAACAATTTAGCTATTTGACCGAGATCAAAAGGCCAGGCATATCGAAAAGAAATACGGGGAAAATTCGTTTTTAGCTTCTCAATGGCTTCAGGGATTTCGACTTGAGAGTGTGATCCTCCTGGAGTAATCATCGAAGGAATCACAATAATATCTTCTATGCCCTCTTTCGATAAGTATTCAACGGCAGTTTGTAAGGTAGGTGCACAAAACTCATTATATGCAAGAATTAACCTGGAATCCCCTAACAACGGTTCGAGTTTTTCTCCCAATCTTTGCAAGCCCTGCTGATAAGGATCAGTTTCTGGAGTTCGAGGCCAATCACGAATTTGACTATCCAATTCTAGTTCCTCTTGAGTGGGAGGTAATCCTTTTGATCGCCTTTGACCTTCCAATACTTTAAAACGACGAATCAATTCAGGAGGACAATCTTTGGGAACCCCTCCATGACCAACCAAGACTACTCCCTTTTTAACTTCAGCCATAAATTCTTTTCTAACTTATTCTAAAAATTTTTGGTAATCTCTTGAACTGTATTATCATTTTATATTTCTTTGTATCACTTTATAACATCCACTTATTTTTATATATAACAAAATAAATAATATGAAAAAAATCCCTGTCGCAGAATGGAACCAACTTAAAGAACGAACTCCTTCTTATGCACTAGTTGCTAATGTAGATTTGGTGGTAATTCGATTTGATCAAAATGTATCTGTATTGTATGGTCGATGTCCTCATCGAGGAGCCTTACTTTCAGATGGAAGTATCCAAGGAGATAATTTGATTTGTGGAGTTCACCAATGGGACTTTCGAATTGATACAGGGGTAAGCGAATATAATAATGATGAAATGCTTCCCAAGTTTTCATGTTGGTTGGGAGAAGGTAAAGTTTGGGTAGATGAGGAAGAAATTTCGGCATGGGAAAAAGATCATCCGCAATTTTATGATCGCCAAGCCTACCAGGGTTTGTATCAGGATATGCATGGTATTCCCATAGAACCCCATGTTGGATTAATACAAAATCTTGCAAAGAATGGTCTTTCAAAAACTGGTCATCATGGGCCTGTTGCAGCAATGGGGATTCCCAGAGATGAACTACCTTCCTGGGACGATATTCAAATTGTTACAGCTCAGTTGGCTAAACTTCCTCTCCTGGATGAGGAAGAAGTGGATACTGAAACTATAATTGGCCCTCAAGCTGCTAAACCTCTAAAACTAAAAATTCCACTTTTTGTTTCAGACATGAGCTTTGGGGCTTTATCTGAAGAAGCGAAAATAGCTTTATCCAAAGGAGCAGAGTTAGCCGGCACTGGGATTTGCTCTGGGGAAGGGGGAATGTTACCTGAAGAACAAGAATCCAATTCCCGTTATTTTTACGAACTTGCTTCTGGACGATTTGGATTTTCCATGGAAAAAGTCAAACAATGTCAGGCCTTTCATTTCAAAGGTGGACAGGGTGCCAAAACGGGAACGGGTGGGCATTTACCTGGTGAAAAGGTAAAAGGAAAAATTGCTCAAGTCCGAGGATTAAAAGAAGGGGAACCAGCTATTTCTCCCCCACGGTTTGTAGATTGGACTGAAATCAGTCAAATAAAAGAATTTGCCGACAAGGTTCGCATAGAAACAGGAGGCATTCCCATAGGCTATAAACTCTCAGCTCAAAATATTGAAAAAGATATTGATGCTGCTTTAGAGGTTGGAGTTGATTATATTATTCTGGATGGACGTGGCGGTGGTACAGGAGCAGCCCCCTTGATTTTTCGAGAAAACATTTCTGTCCCTACAATCCCAGCTTTAGCCCGTGCAAGGCGTCATTTAGATTCACTCGCAAAAAAAGAGATAAGCTTGATTATTACGGGAGGACTTAGAACACCAGACGACTTCGTCAAGGCAATGGCACTAGGGGCAGATGCCGTGGCTCTCTCCAATTCTGCTTTACAGGCAATAGGCTGCATTGCTATGAGAGCTTGTCACACTAATAATTGCCCTGTAGGTATTGCTACCCAAAAAGAGCATTTACGATCAAGACTCATCGTGGAAGAATCAGCAAAAAGGTTGTACAATTTTTTTGAGGCATCGGTAGAATTAATGAAAGTATTGGCAAGAGCTTGTGGCCATAAAAAGCTAAGTCATTTTAGTTTGGAGGATTTAACTACCTGGAAACAAGAAATGGCTGCTTTGTCGGGGATAGGTTTTTCCGGAATTAAATAAAGAAAGTTTTTTTAGTCCTCAAATTCAAAAGTGTGCTCTGAAGTCCAGGTGATTTTTAAATAATCCGGCAACCTGGTTTCTTTATCAAGGAAAGCCAACTCTAATTGTTCTCCAGTGAGATTCTGAACCTCACTTAAGTTAGCTCCATGCAGGTAAGTTTCAGTAAAGTCAGTATCTTCTAAGTTTGCTCCAGACAAGTCCGCTTCACTTAGAACAGCACTGGACAAATCGGCTTCCGAAAGATCAGCATTTTTCAAATCCGCTCGAATAAGGTAAGAACAGCTTAAGTCAGCCTGATTTAATTGTGCATGATCCAATTTAGCTTTCATTAATTTTAGATTGCTTAAATCTGCGTTTTGCAATTTTTCTTTGGAGGATTCCACCTCTCTTAATTTTTCTATCCATTCAGGAAGCATTCACGACCCCTATTCCATTCAGTGGTATGAGAACTTAATACCTATCAGACAATTCATTTTGGAGAATATGTTAGCTCCACTTAATTAGCATTTCAATGAATTTTCAGAGTTTCTTTTCAGTTAATAAATTAAAACTAATATTTTTCTAACTAATTTCCAACGAAACGAGAAAAACATCTTCACGAATCCTAAATTGATTTCAAATTTTTTATAACTATGAAAATCAAAATTTGGTCCTCACAAAATCCTAATACAAACTTCTTAAATTTTGCAAAGTGTATTATGGAAAAAGTCCCATTCATGAAGGAGGAACGATGCAAAAAAAGATTATCACCTTTTTACTTTTAGGTTTATTTGCCTGGGTTCAAGCAGCGCAAGCAGACCTAACCCCGGAAGAGTTACGGTTACTTTCCCTTGAAGAAAGAATGGCAGCCAACGAGGAAGCCATAAAGAAAAGTAATAGTAGGCCACAAAATAGTCAAAGCTTATTAGAGACTTTAATATCAAAATATAAAGGACCTGGCTTTTACTTTGAATCCCCCAATGGGCTTTTTTCTACAAAACTGGTATGGCGTGCCCAAATGAGATACACCAATCCCAATCGTTCAGATCCTAGAAGTGTGGGCAACTTTACCACTCGGGAAGAATCAAGCAATTTTGAACTCCGTCGAGTGCGAATGAAAATCGGTGGGCATGGTTATAAACGCTGGATAAAATATTACTTTGAAATTGATTTACAACCCTCAAAATCCTTCAATGGAGGCCTAGCAGACCGTTCCCGAGTTATTGACTGGAGAATTACAATTCAACCCTATGAGTGGTTCGGACTTCGAGTAGGACAATGGAAAATTAACTTTAACCGTGAACGGGTAGATTCCTCCGGAAGACAAACTTTTATTGAACGTTCCATTATAAATAGGATTTTTACCATCGACCGTCAAGTAGGTGTAATGGCAATGGGACGATTTTTTAAAGGCACCCTCGCGGAAATGAGATACTATGTTGGTGTGTTTAATGGTGAAGGCCGTGCAACCAACAATGATGACTCCAATATGATGTGGATGGCCCGTATTCAATGGAACTTTTTGGGTCGTGATTTAAAATGGCGACAATCTGACGTTAAACGACATCAAAAACCAACTGGAAGTTTAGCATTCGCAGTTGCCTCTAATAAAGGTCGCTGTACACGATGGAGTTCCTCAGGTTGCGGAGCTTTAGATGGTTTTGGTCTAGGTTTTGATGAACAATTTACCATTGACCAATACGTTCAAGAATTCGCCTTTAAGTTTCAAGGATTAGCTATCCAGCAGGAATTCCATTGGAAAAATGTTAAGGATGCAGGAACGTTATTAGAGCATAACTTTTATGGTTACTATGCACAAATAGGGTATTTTTTTAACGAAATTATTCAAGCTATCCCAGAAGGAATTGAATTAGCTTTTCGTGTGGCGCATCTTACTGAACCAGTAAGTGCAGCAATTGGTTCTGTTGATGAAAGAGGCGAATACACTTTTGCCATCAATTGGTTCTTTGCCGGCCATAATAATAAATTCACAGTCGACTATTCTCATTTGACTTTGGATGATTTTGTTACGGGAATGGACTACGATGAAGATAGAGTTCGATTTCAATGGGATATTTCTTTTTAATATAGTGATTCAATAGATTTAAAATTCGTTATTTATGTTTTGCAACTTTACCTAGTTGCTTACCTCCTGAAACCCCGTGGTTGGCTTGGGCCTCTCTCGGGGTTTCTTTTTTGTTTATATTCGAGGACTTAGCATTATTCTCTTTTATCAAATTATTTGATTTGTAAAAGCAATGTATAAATTATTTTCTTTTTTCCTTTTAGCCCCCTATCCTATCTACACATAACCATTTTAATCAAAATTTTATATTTCATTGACCAATTAAAAATAAACTACATTTTTTTAACCGTATTCCAATATATTTTGCGATAATTTAACAGTTCAATGCTCATTGAGCCGGAGAAAAAATGAATCTAATAAAAAGCCTAAAATATGATCCTAAAAACTTTAGGGGAGATATTTTTGGAGGACTTACTGCAGGAATTGTTGCTCTTCCACTAGCATTAGCTTTCGGTGTTCAATCTGGAATGGGGGCAGTTGCCGGTTTGTACGGAGCTATTGCTCTTGGGATATTTGCCAGCGCTCTTGGGGGCACTCGCACCCAAATTAGTGGTCCCACCGGCCCTATGACCGTAATCTCAAGCCTGGTGGTATTGACCGCAATTGAAGCAACGGGAAGTTTGGAAAAGGCTTTCGGGTTAATCATTACCATTTTTCTACTTGCCGGTGTCATTCTAGTCATTCTGGGAATATTAAAAGTCGGTTCCTATATTAAATACATTCCCTACCCGGTTGTTTCAGGGTTTATGACTGGAATTGGGGTAATCATTATAATTTTGCAAATATTCCCTTCTATGGGACAAAGCTCTCCCAAAAAAATCATTGAAGTTTTTCAAAAACTGCCACAGGGAATATCAATGATCAATTGGGAGGCTTTATTAGTTACCGGCGTTACCATCGCCATCATTTATATATTTCCAAAAATCACCAAAACTATTCCCAGCCCACTGGTAGCACTTTTAGCCGTTTCGGGAATTAATGCATGGGTCGGATTTGAAATTCCCCTTATTGGAGATATCCCTCAAGGACTTCCGGACGTTAAAATTTCTTCGCTGACTCTCATCGGTATGCCAATGACACTTATTATAGAAATGGCACTTACCTTAGCCCTATTGGGTGCTATAGATTCTCTACTCACTTCAGTGATTGCTGACAATGTGACCAAGACTAAACACGATAGTAATCGTGAACTTTTTGGACAGGGAATTGGGAATATAGCGGCCGCTTTAATTGGTGGCCTTCCCGGAGCAGGCGCAACCATGAGGACATTAGTTAATGTAAACTCGGGAGGGAGAACTCGCCTTTCTGGAGTCGTACACGGTATTGTTCTTCTAATTATTATGATGGGAGCCGGGGTTTACGCAGCAAAAATTCCTTTAGCGGTTTTAGCGGGAATATTAATTACCGTTGGTATCGGTATCATTGATTATAAAGGGATACGTCATATAGTTCATATCCCTCGCGCTGATGCCATTGTGATGATATTAGTTTTAGGTTTAACAGTTTTCGTCGATTTAATTCAAGCCGTAGCAGCGGGAATGATACTCGCATCGATTTTATTTATGAAACAAATGAGCGATCAGGTAGGTCGTGATTTAAGAATTGCTCCATTGAGCAGCTACAATGAATTACCTTGGGATGACGAAAAAATTCCAGACAGCATAATTAACCGAATATATGTAAAACATTTGGATGGGCCTGTATTTTTTGGTTTTGCACCTGCATTTAAAGAAATGGCAAAAAACCTGCCGGATGTTAAGGTTGTCATTTTCCGTATGAAAAAAGTTCCACATATAGATCAGACAGGTTTATACGCTTTTGAAGAAGTGATAACGGATCTGGAAAAAAGAGGAATTGCCGTAGTAATGACGGGTTTACGGGATCAACCCTTAAGAATGTTAAAAAGAATCAATTTAATTCCGGGGTTGATTCCTGAACAATATTTGTTTAAAACATTTAATGACTGTATCAAGTGGTTGGAAGAAGAATTGACACATCGGGAAACCGAAAACATGCATCAATTTTTTGATGATCTTGATATTATACGGCGAAAATTAAAACTTTCTCCACAATACAGGCTTTAGGAAACCATCTCGAAAGTTATTAATTTTTAATGAGTTAAGGGCCGGCTCCTATAGTTTTGGGGAGTTCTTGGCTCTTTTTATTTTTTTAAGACTCTTAGACGAACCCAAATTATTGGTAAACTAAATATAAGAATCCCAAACCTAATCAACCAGATTAAATAGTTGTTTTGCGAGATTGAGATTCGGATTAGGTAGGGATTTAATAAATATATAAAGAAAAGTGAGTTTTAAAAGGTAATTTAGGAGAAATTGATGTCAAAAATACGAAATTGGACTGTTGGAACCAAAATAGGAGTGGGCTATAGCATAATTACCATTATTTTAATGATTGTGGTTTTGGTTACAATTCAAAAAATTAAAAGTATGGAATCCATTACTAAAAGGGTCGCTAAACTCCGAACACCTACCGCCCACGCAAGCCTTATGATGCTAAATGGGATGAATCATTCATTAGCTTCCCTTAGAGGTTGGGTAATTTTGGGAGAAGATAAATTTAAAGAAGAACGAGCTTCAGCCTGGAAAGACCAAATTGAACCTTCATTAAACAACATGAAAAAACTTTCACCTAATTGGACAGATCCTCAAAATGTAAATCGCTTAAATCTCATTCTTGCAGAAATTGAAAGTTTCAAGAAAACCCAGGAAAAAATAGAAAACATTGCCCAAACCATTGAGAACACCCCAGCTAGAAAAATATTACTGGAAGAAGCTGCACCCTTAGAAAAAATCATTGTGAATAACTTAAGCAAAATGATTAAGGAAGAAATAGAAGCCCCATCCTCAACTTCAAAAAAGAAATTATTAGGAATTTTAGCCGATCTCGAAACATCTATTAGCTTTAGTATGGAAAAAGTTGAAGAATTTATGCTTTCTGGAAAAGACTTTTTTAAATTACACTATTTAAGAGAGTGGGAGAAATTCTCTAAACGTTTTTTAGAATTAAAATCCAAGCAAAATCAATTTACTAATTCTCAAAGTGTTGCTTTTAAGCGAATAGATTTAGCTCAGGAAAAACTAAATATTTTACTGAAGAAAATTCTGGAAATAAGATCTGGGGATAAATGGAATATAGCAAACCATTTATTAGGAGAGGAAGCCGTTCCAGTCGCATTTAAAATCAAGCAAATTTTAAATGAAATGGCCGATAGCCAAGAAACACTCTTAGAGGCTGATGTAGAAAAAGTATCCTCCCAAACGCATTACTTAGTCGTTCTTTTGGTTTTATTATTATTTGTGGGAGTCTTGGTTAGTGGAGTTTTAGGTTCAAGTATTACGCGAGCAATCAGCAAACCTATCAGACAGGTAAGCCAAATGGCTGCTGAGCTTGCTTCTGGAAATTATAGACAAAAACGCTTACCGGTAGAGTCTAACGACGAACTGGGCAACTTGAATGAAAGTTTTAATAAATTGTTGGAACGGTTACGGACAAACGAACCTTCTAATAAAAAATAGGATAAAGGGAGTACTGAATGTTAATTCTTCGTGATTGTATGAGCTCACCGGTTATCAGCGTCGATCGAAATGCGTCTATTTTGGACACAGTGAAAGTCATGGCTGAAAATGATGTCGAATCAATTTTAGTCAAAGATAAAGAGGATTATATTGGTATTTTTACGACCTCTGATTTAATGAGTCGGGTAATTGTTAAGGAATTAGATATGAAAAACACCAAAATAGAGTCAGTCTTTAGTTCTCCAATTCTTACTGTCGACTTTTGCTTAACCCCTCGCGAGGCAAACGAAATAATGCTAAAACATAAAATAAAACGATTGGGAGTGACGGAAGGAAAAAAAATAGTGGGGGTAATTTCCACTAAAGATATTGCGACTCTGTAAAGATGTTTCTGCCATCAGGGAATTTAACTGACATGACTAAACGTTAAATTTTCTGGATCTCACCTTTTATCTACCTTAAGAAACCAATAACCTTAACTAAGAGGCGCAAAATTACCGATTTGCGTCATTATTGATAATCTTTTCGATTCAATCCAAAAACTTTAATTTTATCATACAAGGTTTGCTTAGGAATGGACAGAGCGAATTGAACCTTTTTCAAATCTCCCTTTTGGCGAGCCATTTCCTGTTCAATTAAGTTTTTTTCAAATGCAGCAACTAGTTGCTTTAAAGTCATTCCATTGGTAGAAGAATTAGGAATTTGACTATTACTGGGATCATTTTGATTTACCGATTCTGGCAAGTCTAATGTAATTCCCAAAAGAAATTTTTCTGCTTCATTTCTTAACTCTCTAACGTTTCCTTCCCATCTTCGGGATAACAACTCTTGAACATATTCGCTTGAAATGGTTGGAACAGGTAAATTATAACGAGAACAGGAGTCCAATATAAAATGCTGAAAAAGTAGAGGTATATCATCTGCACGTTCTCGTAAAGGAGGAATAAATAATTGAACTACATTCAATCGGTAGTATAAATCCTTTCTAAATTTATTCTCCTCATATGCTTTCTTAAGGTCAACCTTTGTGGCAGCAACAACCCTCACATCGATAGGATGCAAATCATTTGAGCCTAATCGTTGAACCACTCTATCTTGCAACACATGAAGGAGCTTTACTTGAAGATGCAAAGGCATACTTTCAATTTCATCTAAGAAAACTGTTCCTCCCTGAGCAAATTCAAATTTTCCTATTCGACGCTTATTGGCCCCGGTAAAAGCCCCGGGTTCATGCCCAAATAATTCGCTTTCGATAATGGTTTCCGGCAATCCCCCGCAATTAATTGCTACAAAATTCTTGTTTTTTCGCGGACTGCAATCATGAAGATATCTTGCCACTAAATCTTTACCGGTTCCGGTTTCACCATAAATAATTATATCCACATCACAATTTGATATATTCTCAAGAGTATTTGTCAACTCAACCATTTTCTGAGACTTACCAATTATTTTCCTTTCCGGTTCTTTCTGAGAATCAATAACTGAACGAAGGTTTTTGACCTCTAAAACTAATTTTCGTTTTTCCATTGCCCGCTTAACCATATCTGCAAAACGATCTGTATCAAACGGTTTTTCCAAAAACTCATAAGCACCATCATGTATGGCTTGAACAGCCATAGGAATATCTCCGTGACCTGTAATCAAAATCACTGGAATTTCTTTATCGATTTTTTTTACTTTCTTTAATAGAGATAACCCGTCCATACCCGGCATGATAATATCGCTGACTAAAATACCAGGCCAATCTGCATCAAGAATTTCCAGAGCACTTTCTCCAGAATCCAAAGTCTCAACCTCATATCCTCTTTGCATTAATTCATTTTTATATGCAAGGCGGACAATTTCTTCATCATCAACAATAAGAATTTTTTTTACTTCTTCCATATTCCCCTATTCCCCAAATGAATGCTTTAACGAGAAATTCTCACCTCACAGGAGTTTGCCCCATATCCTTCTTTTCACTGGAAATTTTAGAGTAAATAGTGTCCCTTTTCCGGGATTACTCGAACAAATAATTTTTCCACCATGACGCTTTACAATTCCATAAGTCACTGATAAACCCAGGCCCGTCCCCTTGACAGCGTCTTTGGTAGTATAAAATGGCTCAAATATTTTTTCCACGTTTTCCAATGGAATTCCACATCCATTGTCCTGTATTTTAATTTCAACAAAAGTACCGTCAAAAAAGGTAGTCAATTCAATTTCTCCATTCCCATTTTGAATAGATTCTTCGGCATTTTGCAGTAAATTTAAAATCACCTGTTTAATCTGATCTTCAACCGCAGGAACTTTAGGCAAATCATCCGCATATTTTTTAACCAAAAAGATTTTTTTCTCAAGAAAACTTTTCTTTTTCAGAATTAACATATCATCCAAAATATTATGAAAGCTGACCAAGGTCAGCTTTCCTGAAGAAGGCCTGTAAAAGTTTTTTAGTTTTGTGGCCAAATCCATAACCCGATTACTTTCATGAATCGCTAAACGAACCAATTCCTTTAAGTTTTTTTCCAAATGGGTTTTGGATATTTGCTCCAATATATTTCGGATTCCTAGAATCGGATTATTAAATTCATGCGATATCGACGCAGCTAGCTTACCAATAGCTGAAAGTTTTTCTGCATGCATTAAATGCTCATGAGACTCCTTAAGTTCTTTTGTTCGTTCTTGAATTTTTTGCTCAAGAATTTTATTCTGATTTTTAATTTGATTATGAAGAAGTCGAACCTCCAGAATGTTTTTAATTCGAAAACATACCTCAGCTAAATCAAAAGGTTTATTCACAAAATCTTTTGCCCCTTTTTTTAGCGCCTTTAATCTCGTAAATTTATCGTTTTGGGCTGTTAAAATTAAAACAGGTAGGTAAGAATCCTTTTCTAATTCCTGGAGTATTTCCATTACTTGAAATCCATTTACTTTCG
Source organism: Nitrospinaceae bacterium (assembly GCA_965223665.1). Taxonomy (GTDB): domain Bacteria; phylum Nitrospinota; class Nitrospinia; order Nitrospinales; family Nitrospinaceae; genus CBDCVY01. The sequence goes on along the minus strand of OZ245011.1, from coordinate 4,193,966 downwards.
GCATATTCAAATCCAGCAGAATTAAATCCGGTTCAAAGTCTTGGTAAATTTGGGAGGCTAAAGATGGGTCTGTAATAGACTGTATAAAACGATATCCTTCCTGATGAAGCAATTTTTCAAGCAATAGAACATTGGCAGGCTCATCATCAATAATGAGTATTCTGGAGGATAAAATATCCTGGTCTTTAATCACCTTTCACCTCATATGGCAAAAGTCAGCTCATTTGATTTTCAATGAATATTTCAATTCTGATTATAAAGGTAATTTAATTAGTTCTATTTTGCCAATTATTTTTTTATAAAACTTTGAATTCGGCACTTATACTATTATTTTTTTGGTAAATTTTACTTTTTAAAGGTTTGTGGAAGGGAAATAATAAAGGTTGTGCCTTTTCCTTTTTCACTATTGGCATATATTTCACCATCATGTATATCGACGATTTGTCGACAAATTGCTAAACCAAGACCTTCCCCTTTAATGTTTTCTTTATCCTTGAGTCTCTCAAAAGGTAAGAAAATGCTTTTGAGATTTGGTTTGTCAATCCCCACACCATTATCCTTTACTCGGAATCCAACTCTATCTTTTTGATTTATATGAGAATCAATTTTTATTTCAGGAGTTTCTCCCTCTTTATGGTAAATAATTCCATTTTTTATTAAATTTTGGAAAAGCTGTCTCATTTGGGAAGGCATTCCATAAATTGTGGGTAATTTCTCAACACTAATAATCGCACCTGTTTCATCAACCAAAACTTCTAAGTCTTGCAAAACTTCCTCAACCAGACAATTTAAATTCAACTCCTCGTAAAAAGATTTTTTGTGTGTCAAATTCCTAAAATTGGTAATGGAGAAAATAAGCTGATCCATTCTTTCGACTGTTTTCTGAATCCTATCCAAATATTCTTTTCCTAAATCGGGCAGATCCGATTGAAACTTTGAAACCATAAGATCGCTCAATTTTTTGACTTTCCTTAATGGTTCACGCAAGTCATGAGAAATCACATTTATAATTTCAGAGATTTCGTTCGAATTAGAATTATTTTCAAGGATATTGGCTAGATTCGCATGGAGAATTTTGTTTTCTAATAGTACTTTAATCTTTGGAAAGATATAAACAAAGTTTAAAGGTTTTTCTAAAAACCACTTTACTCCAGCTTCAAAATATTCATTCAACTTCTCTTCCCAGGGTTTACTTACTGTAGCAATTATGGGGCAATTGCTATTCTTTACTTGATTTGCAATCCATTCCAAAATACTTTTCTTATCTAACTGAACCCTATCCAAATCAAATATTATTAAATCTGCTTCACAGATATTTACAGAATCTCTAAGTGCTTTAATGTCCTTAAAAATTTCTAGAGGTTGAAACCCTTGCACTTGTAAGCTCTTGTCAAAATCATTCCAGCCTGAAGGTTCTTCACTCAGTAATAGGATCTTAGAGTTTTGTATGTCTTTTAGTGTAATCATTAAATAAACTAAAAATTAGAAAACATATTTACTATTTAGTGTAAAGAAATTCTCAAAGATTTAGCAATTTAATTAAAAAAACAGAAATAAAGTAAGGCAGGAAAAAGATAGTCTTTTAGTGGGTTATTTTTTGTCTTTCTAATCGCTTTGACTATCCTTATATTTTTTAAATTCATCAGTTAAAGTCTTTTCCAATTCCGATATTTCAAACGGTGGGATTTTCTTATAAAAACTCAGATAATTCTCATCTTGGTTCTTCATACAACGCATAATGCTTACATATTGTCCAAATTTTCTTGAGAGTTTTTCCAAAACATCTGATAAAGCAGTTCGTCCTTTTGTATGTTGCTTTAATCGATTTGCAGCGGAAAAATAATAATCCTCCCCTTTTTCAAAATATGCATCTGCTGAAATATGAGCATCAAGTGGAAACAATCCTAAACTCAAAAGCAAAAAGTCAGCATTGATTTTATACACAAAGTATTGTTTTGCATTTTCTTCAATTTTAAATGCAATTTCATTCACATCACGATTCAAGCTAACTAAATATTGATTCCAAAATTCCAAACATTTTGGATTTACTAATTCCGCCAAAGTCAATATCAAGTATTGATTTACGTCCTCATCATAATTCATTTCATTTTCTTTAATTTTTTTCCAATTAAATTCTTTCCATTCTTCATTACGGTTTTCATTTAGTATTGGGTCATAATCAAAGTTCGATTCATGTCCGGATTTCATTCTCGCATTCAACCATTTAGAGAAAAAAAATGATTCAGTGGTCTCAATTGCTTGTGTATCCATATGCAAAAATTGAATCGACATGCTTTCACCTCAATTTATTATATATATTCCATTTTAAATTCTTGGCTCTGGAGGTTCAATGCAATCCTTAATAATTCTAATACTTTAATTAAAATAATTAGCAGTCTTTTCAATTGGCTGCTAAATATATTTCAAACCGTTTGTTATTTAGTCTTTTAATAAAAGTCTGAAGTTAGATTAAATTATCTTTGGAATTGCGCAATTTTTGTTCAAGAAATTATCTCCTCCAGTTCCCCGAATTAAAATTAAGCTTTTTTTATTGAGTGGAAAAACAAACACAGACTACCTTAACCAACAGTACATTTTTTGATCTTTATTTTTTCTAAAGAGGCTGAGGTTTAAAATTAATCCATTTATCTTGGTAAAATTGCAATCTAAATCAAATTAAATACTTATTTGAGTAAAAATAAAAAAATTAACTAGCCCAACTTTTTTCCCACTTTTCTTTTTAATTGAAAATCTTGCTTTTAAGTCGGATAAAAATAATCTTTAACTTTCTTAATACCTGAAAATCAAAAATATTCGTCTGAAAGAGAAAGCTGTTTGATTCCAAATAAATCAAACTTTTACGTTTGATTTCCCTTAAGATCAAACCACATATTTATACAAAAATAAAAATTTTATCTAAATTTAATTGACATATTTAGATAAATGTATAATATTTAAATTAGACAAACGAATTTATGAATAACTTATTAACCTGGAATTTATTCTGATTTCCCCCTAAGGGAGAATAACAATGAAAACTTTAATCACTGGAGCAACCGGATTTATAGGAAAACATGTAATTCAAGCTCTAAAAAAAAGGGGTCACGAAATTTCAATTTTGACTCGCGATCCAGTTGGTGCCAACAAAAAAATTAATATTCCTTGCCATATTTTTAAATGGGAGCCCGAAAAAAATCTAATTCCCGAACAAGCATTTCATAATATGGATGCTATTGTTCATTTAGCAGGAGAAAACATTGCAGGTGGTAGATGGACCAAATCAAAAAAGAATAAAATTGAACGATCAAGGGTGTTAGCAACCAATAATTTGATTAAACATGTTAAAGCATTAAAAACTAAACCTAATGTAATTGTATCTGCATCCGCCATTGGCTTTTACGGTGACAACGGGGAAAATTTAATCGATGAAACATCACCTCCAAGTGAGGGTTTTCTCAGCCAAGTTTGTCAGTCTTGGGAAAAAGAAATACTTCAAATTGCACAAAAAGAAATTAGGACTGTTTCTCTTAGAATTGGGGTAGTGTTAGGTCACGGTGGTGGTGCAATGAAACAAATACTTCTACCTTTTCGATTTGCTCTTGGTGGAAGGTTGGGAAAAGGAAATCAATGGATGAGTTGGATTCATGTTGAGGATCTGGCTGAAATGTTTGCGTATGGTATTGAAAATACCAATTTAAATGGAGTCTACAATGCCGTTAGTCCTTCTCCTGTGACCAATTTGGAATTCACAAAGACCCTGAGCCAGGTTATTAATCAACCTGCTGAACTTCCCGTTCCAGCTTTCGCCTTAAAAATAATTTTTGGCGAAATGTCAGAGATTCTTTTAAATAGTCAACGGGTCTCAAATGAAAAAATATCAAAGGCTGGTTTTAAGTATAAATTTAAAGAATTAAAATGTGCATTAGAAGATATCTGCGAACAAGAAAAACCCATTTTTTCCTTGGAACAGTGGTGCTCCAATTCATAATAAATTATTAGGGAAAGCGCAAATTAATTTTAAAAATCGAAAAAAAAATATTATGAGAGATACCCCATGAAAACCAAACTAACTTTTATACTAATTTTTATTTTGTTTATGTTAATTACGGGCAAATCCTTTGCCTTAAGTTGGCAGGACCCGGAATGGGAAACGAAAGGGTGTTCGAAAAATCCATTTGGACTTTGGAAATTACGAACGGACGGAAACAAAAACCCTGAAACACTTATTGTTAATAAAGAGAGTTTCACATTAATTAAAAATTCTGAACCTTACAAAGAGATTTTCTTTAAAACAAATCAAATAAAAAATAAAGCCTTTTACTTTGAGCTTAAAATTAAAGATTTACCTTTAGGAAACTACCAATCTCCTTTCCTTAAAATTCGTCCTCATAGAGTTCAGACAAACTCAGGAAACAGTTCCTCAGGAAAAATCCAGGTCCAGTGCTTCATTAAAGTTTTTCAATATCAGACGAAAAAGGATACATATAATGACAAATATAAAAGTTGGAACATATATGAAATCGAAAACCAAAACTAAGGACAAAAAAAAATGGATATCAATAGCATTTTAAGTACAACCAGCATATTTATTTTAGCGTTGGTTTTAGGCAGCATGGTATTTTTTGCTTTTATTTTTACTCCGTTAGTTTTCACAAAACTTCCACCAGAAAAATCAGGTCCATTCATCCGTCAGGTTTTTCCTGTATATTCTCAGGCCATGGCGGTGCTTACTCTTTTGGCAGCAGTAATGATTTGGAGTCGACCGGAGGCTATAGCTGTGGGGGTGGTATTTATATTTTTTGTGGTAGGGTGGCTGGTAATTATGCCTATTATAAACCGTTATCGAGATGCACAATTAGGAGGCCAAAAGAGTGCAACCAAGCCCTTCAAGTTGTGGCATAAATTGAGTGTTGCCATTAACAGTTTACAGTTAGCAACAGTAGCTATTGTTTTTATAAGGTTGGTTAACTAACCGTTTTAATGACAATGATGAATGGATATTTTTCCAGAGAATTAAAGCAATAAGGCTTGTTTTTCCTATTTTCGTCACTATTACATTGATAAAAATTAACTGAATTGTTTTAATTTTTAATTCAATGTTTTCTAACCCTCTACCCAAAAATCTCTTTCCATAGTCCCACTCAAAAATAGTTTCAATTTTTTTCTTTACAAGCCCGTAATTTTTAACGAAAATAAAGCGAAAATTGTTTATTTATCTACGGGGTCTCTATGAACGGGCGTGGCACATCTTTAAATCCTTTCAATAGATTCAAGCCGATTTCAGTTTACCAGGATGAAAATTCTTTTTCTGAATCAGGTCCGAACCCAAAAACCGAATATTTTTCCGATCAATCCAAAAGTATTCTTACAAGAAATGATAGCCCAGATGTAGGTTTTGATTTTAGTATTAACCCTTATCGCGGTTGCGAGCAGGGTTGCATTTATTGTTATGCAAGACCAACGCATGAATACTTAGAGCTTTCCTCGGGTTTAGATTTTGAAACAAAAATCTTTATTAAATACCATTCGGCTAAATTACTAGAAAAGGAACTAAGCTCCCAATATTGGAAACCCCAACCAGTCGCCATGAGCGGGATAACAGATCCATACCAACCCATTGAAAGAAAGCTAAATATTTCTCGTCAATGCCTAGAAGTTTTTTTAAAATTCAGGAATCCTGTGATTCTAATTACTAAGAACGATTTAATCACTCGAGATTTAGACCTACTTAAGGAATTGGTCGAGTATGAGTCTGCAGCTGTTTATATTTCCATTACCACTTTAAACCCATCTCTATCCCGTCAATTAGAACCTAGAGCATCAACCCCTATCCTTCGTTTAAAAACCATAGAAAAATTAAGCAAAAATAATATTCCCACCGGAGTTTTGGTTGCACCCATTATTCCTGGGCTTACAGAAACTGAAATCCCAGAAATAGTTAAGCAATCTGCTGGAGCAGGAGCAAAGACTGCCAAGTATATTTTGTTAAGATTACCTCATCAAAACAAAAAACTTTTTGAAAATTGGTTAAAAATCTTTTTTCCTGACAAAAAAAATAAAATTATTAATCGGATTACTAACACTCGAGGGGGAAAACTATATAACTCTTCTTTTAAATCAAGAATGAAAGGACAAGGCATATTTGCTGAACAAATTAAAGCAGTATTCTCTATGGCGAGCAAAAAAGCCGGCTTAATTGAAAATGCCCTAAAAGTTTCTTCAAAAAACTTTAATAACCCTCAGGACCTTCAATTGAAACTGTTTAAATAATAATTTAACAATTATTCTAAAAGGGCAACATCATTTTTCTTCCCAAAAACACAAAAAACTTATATTTTTCTTTGGATATAAAAACACATATAATAAGCAACCCAATTACATGCAGGGAGGTTTATTTAATCATTAGTCCAAACTCTTTTTTTTATCAGGAGAAGAATGAGCGCTAGCGAAGGTTCAACCAAAGTAATTGTGATTGCCCTATTCGCCAATCTAGGAATTGCGATTTCTAAATTTTTAGGATTCTTATTTTCAGGAAGTTCTTCATTACTTGCCGAATCTATTCATAGCTTTGTAGATAGCACAAACCAAGTTTTATTATTATTAGGAAATAAGGCTTCAAAAAAACCTCCTGACAAGAACCACCCTTTAGGTTATGGAAGAGAAATTTATTTCTGGTCGTTTGTTGTAACCATCCTATTGTTCTCATTGGGCGGTCTGTTCGCTATATATGAGGGTATACACAAAATCTCCGAAACCGAACCTTTAGAGAATCCTAAATTAGCTTTAATTATTTTAGGGGCAAGCATATTAATGGAAGGATATTCATTCTACGCTTGCCTGAAAGAAGTTCAAGCAATCAACCGTTTTGAAAGCCTTTGGGTTTGGTTTAAAAAAACAACAGCCTCAGGATTATTAGTCATCTTTACCGAAGACGCGGGAGCTTTAATAGGACTGTTCATTGCTGCTGCCTGTGTATCCTTATCTTGGGCTACCGGAAACCCTGCGTGGGATGCCTATGGATCTATAATGATAGGCTCTCTGCTGGTTATCTTAGCAATATTATTGGCTGTAGAAATCAAATCTTTCATTATTGGAGAGGCTCCCAGTAAGAATTATCTTCCAGAAATTGAAATCATTTTAAAAGAACAAATTCCCAACGCCAAAGTCCTTAAATTTTTGGCTCTGCAAATGGGAGATAGTGAGGTGCTAATCAGCATGAAGGTATCTCCTGGGGGTATTCAAAATGCTGAAAAACTAATCAAATCCGTTAATCATTTAGAAACATTAATTAAAAAGCGGTTTCCTGAAATTAAGTGGCAATTTGTGGAACCGGATATTTCAGCTTGATCAAATATGAAGAAATTAATTGGTGGGTTCTATTGAGGCAGGTATTTCTTTATATTCCGCAGAAATAAAATTAGAAATTATTTGCTTTTGTTCAGAGGGTTGTGCTTCTCCTACCTGCTTTATAAACGAAGTTAATCTATCTTCAAAATCGTTACGAGGAGCAAAACTAGATTTCAATCGTTTGATTTTTTTATGTTGAGTTGGAATTGCCTTCTCCCCTTTGTCAATCAATTCTTCAAATAGTTTTTCTCCAGGACGGATACCAGTGATCTTTATTTCCATAGTTTCATTAGGTACGTAACCTAATAGGCGAATCATCTTCTCAGCTAGATTTAACAGCTTCACAGGTTTGCCCATCTCTAGCACAAAAGTTTCACCATCTTCTCCTAGAGTAATCGCCTGCAGAATCAGTTGAACAGCTTCAGCAATTAACATGAAATATCTTTCCATATCTGGATGAGTTACGGTTACAGGCCCCCCTCTCTCAATTTGCTTTTTAAAAATAGGAACCACACTCCCATTACTCCCCAAAACATTTCCAAATCGAACAGATATAAATTGAGTAGAAGAATGTTGGGATTTAAAGTTTACATATGTTTCAGCAATTTTCTTTGTCATTCCCATAACACTTGTAGGATTAACTACTTTATCCGTGGAGACCAAGATAAATTTTTCAGCTCTAAATTTATCTGATAAATCTGCGGTTTGCTTGGTACCAAGAACATTATTAATTATGGCTTCATGGGGATTTTTTTCCATTAAAGGAACATGTTTATGTGCTGCGGCATGGAAAACAAGTTGCGGTTGGTGCTTTGAAAAAATTGCTTCCATTTTTTCCAAATCTGTTACTGAACCAAAATAATAATCGGTCTCCGCATTGCTCTTCAAGGCACTTAGATCAATATTTAACTCATGCAAATAATTTTCCGATCGGTCTAAAGCAATTAGCGAAGAAGGCTCGTATTCTAAAAGTTGACGACAAAGCTCAGATCCTATGGATCCCCCTGCTCCAGTTACTAAAACTCTTTTTCCCATTATCATTTTTTTAATGAGGGATAAATCTAGAAAAACAGGTTCTCTCCCAAGCAAATCTGTTATCTCAATATTGCGGATCTGTGAAATATGTGGTTGTTTTGTTGATAAATCAAAAATGGATGAAACAATTTTATATTTCAAGTTATTGGTTTCGCAAACTTCTACAATTTTACTTAAACCATCTGCATCGAGACCATTGATAGCTACAAAAACTTCACTGAATTCTAGACTTTCTTTGAGATTAGGAATATCTTCCAAATTTCCTAAAATTTTTAATCCTTGAATGTGCCTGCCTAATTTTTTTGGATCATTATCTAAAAATCCAACAACCTTATAATGATTCGAGAAATCACGAATATAACGAAGTAGCAACACCCCCGTGCTTCCTGCACCCATGATTACTATTGGAATCTTATTTTTGGAACTCTCCCCTAGTTTTTTCTGATTCATTTCTTTGGAAAACCTTAGAATCAACCGAGCTCCACCTAAACAAACTGTCAATAAAATTGCATCAATAACTAAAATCGAGCGAGAAACTAGAGCCCCGCGGTCAAACATAAATAAAACAAATAGAGCCATAAATGACCCAGTTATTACCGCCTTTATAATTTGTGTTAAGTCACCTAAACTGGAATATTCCCAAACGCGGGTATAAAGACCAAAATAAAAAAATGCTGGAATCCGGCAAGCAAAAAGAAAGGGAATGAGTTTAACAAATGTGTCAAATTGGTCGGGAGGAATTTGACCATCAAATCGAAGATAAAAAGCGATAAAAAACGAAAATAGACTTAAAACAATATCTAAAAAAAGTAATACAAATAACCTAGGATTGTTTTTGAAAAAAGTCATCGAATTAAATCCAATGCTTACAAATCCGATTTTAAAGTTAACTTAACTGCAAAGAAAGGGTAGACTCAAATAGGATAAGACCAAATTTGCTAAACTAAATTACATGATCTAAAATTGCACTAAACGAGTTTAATATAAATTATATAAGGGGTTTAATCAAACAAATTTAATCCGAATAATGGCTAAATAAGTTAATAGAATTGGTTTTTCTTGCAACACTCGCATTATTTATTTCGCCATGTAATTTTCCAAGACTTATCGCAATCCATCGCTTCCAATTTAAATATTTTAAATAATTCAAATTAAAAAATTGCTCGCTTGAATTGTTCATATTTCACCTTTTGATATTCATTTCCATGCCTATATTTTTGGATTAATTTAATGAAAACAAATATTTCGATCAAAAAACTTTTATCCGCAGGAATATGGGTATCGGGAGGGATTTTTCTTGGACGACTAGCAGGATTTTTAAGAGAAATATCCGTAGCTTCAAAGTTTGGTGTTAGTGAGGAGGCCGATGCAATATTATTCTCTCTTGTTTTACCAGATTTTTTAACCGGTATATTAATTGGAGGAGCTTTATCTGCAGCTCTAATTCCTGAGTTTAAAAGTTCTTCAATTGAGCTTTCGGATCAACTCTTTATAAAATTTAGCCTTTATTCTGGAATTATTTTTTTCTTTATAAGCTTATTCCTAACCTTAAACTCAAACATTTTAATTAACCTTCTTGCACCAGGATTTAACGATAACGCTTACCAGGAAGCCAATCAATTACTTAAATGGGTGCTATGGTTAATTCCTTTGACCGTGCTTTCTGCTATCACAACGAGTTATCTTCAATCCAAAGACCATTTCGCCATTCCGGCAATGGGTACCTTAATTTTTAATACTTGCCTAATATTAGCCTTATTTTTTTTCGTTAAAGAAAGCTCAACCCTTTATTTTCTAGGAATTGCGGTCCTCATAGGTGGTTTTCTACGCTGGTTTTCTCAATTTTTGGGAATGATTAAGTTCGGTTGGAAATGGAATTCACTAAACCAATTCGGGATTCCCAAACCTCTAATAAAAAGATACTTTCAAGCATTTGGAGCTGGTGGTTTAGTTTTATTATTTCCCATTCTTGCTCGAGCTTTTGGTTCCCTGGAGGGACCAGGTGGTTATGCTTTCCTTAACTACGCCATAAAATTTGTTGAACTGCCCATGGGAATATGTATTGGAGTTTTCTCTTCCATTCTTTTCCCAAAGTTAGCAGAAAACTTTGCTGAAAACAGATTAGAGGATAGCTTAAAGTTAATTTCAAATGGAACATTACTTATTTTTATTTTTTCATATGGGGTTATTTTAATATTTTATGGATTTGGAAATTCCCTTACCCGTTTGGCATTTGAATGGGGAGTCATGCAAAATGAAGGGATAAAAGATTTAGTAAACCTGGTAAAGGTCGGAATATTGGCTTTGCCTGCACAAGGTCTTCTAACACTTCAAGTAGCAGTTGCAAATGCCAAAAAGGATACGCATCTTCCCCTTCAGTGTAGTTTGATCAGTATTATAGTATTCCTTCCATTAGTTATATTTTTCTCGCAATGGAAAGGTTTAATGGGTATCATAGCCGCTTTAGTAATCACTTATTGGTTCATTCTAGCCATTCAAAATTTTCTACTAAAGAAGCGCCACGGAATTCAGTTTTTGAGTTTATCTTTCTACAAAGAAATTTTTCAAGTTCTTTTAGCCGGCTACATAACACTAATTCCCTTTATTTGGATTGAGAACTTGGTTCCTATTCATTCTTTTTCTAAACTCATCCTAATATTGGTGGCAACTCTCATTGTATTACTCAGTAGTCTTTTTATAATAAAACGTTATCGCTTATTTATAGTTCATCAATTAAAGGTTATTTTTCGTGCTTAAGCTAATGCTAATTACCAACCAACCGGAATTGGCAAAGTCTGCCGTAACCGCTGGAGTAGATCGAATATTCATAGACCTTGAAATAATAGGAAAAAGAGAACGTCAGGGTCATTTAGATTCTTTAATTAGCTCTCATTCAATTGAAGATGTTTTTAAAGTGAGATCTGCTATTCCAAATTCAGACTTATTGGTCCGCCTCAATCCAATTCACAAAGGAACAGAAAAAGAAATAGAGGATGTTTTGGTTAACAAACCTCAATTTCTAATGCTCCCCATGTTTCGCGAAGTTAATGAACTAAAGTTTTTTTGCGAAAAAATTGCTGGTAGAACTGGAGTAATACCACTTGTCGAAACCCCTGAAGCCGCAGACTGTTTAAATGAAATTGTAAAAATTAATGGAGTAGTTGAAATATATTTAGGTCTGAATGATTTGCATTTAGCCTTGAATCAAAAGTTTATTTTTGAACCCTTAGCAAATGGCATGGTGGATGAATGGGTACAAATTATTAAAACCGCAAACCTGCCATTCGGGTTTGGGGGAATTGCAAGAATTGGTGAGGGGCAACTTCCCGGAGAACTCGTTTTAGGAGAACACTTAAGGTTAGGATCATCTTCCGTCATCCTTTCTCGAACTTTTCAAAGAGGAATACTAACCGATCAGTATGCCCACTTTGATAAATTAAAATATGAAATCGAGAAGTTAAGAGAAAGCGAAGAATATTTAAATCAACGTTCCTTAAAACAAATTGAATTAGATCGAAAGAAGGTTGTCCAAATTATTTCTCTACTGGCCAACCCAAATGAATAAGGATACTTGGGTCCTTGAAACAAATCTTTGATTTCACTCTCAGTTTATTTTTAATAATTCTACTATTCCCATTATTTATATTAATTGGTTTGGCTATTGTAATAGATTCTCCAGGAAACCCTTTTTTTTTACAAAATAGAGTAGGTCAATTTGAAAAATCATTTAAAATGATAAAGTTTCGAAGCATGGTGAAAAACGCTAGCAAATTAGGTACATACCAAACCTCTAAAGATGACTCCAGAATAACGAGGATAGGTTCTCTGTTACGGAAAACCAGTTTGGACGAGATTCCTCAATTAATCAATGTTCTTAAAGGAGAAATGAGCTTAGTGGGTCCCCGCCCAGATGTTCTTGCTCAGAAACAAAATTACACTCAAGAACAATGGACAAAGCGAATTAGCGTTAAGCCAGGAATTACTGGCTTAGCCCAAGCTTTAGTCAGAAATCAGGCAACTCCTGGCCAACGAACCGCTCTTGATTTAGAATATGTGGATAAAAAATCGTTTTGGCTTGATTTAAAAATAATCGGAATGACCATCAAACAGGTAATCCTTAAGGGAAGTTTTTAGTTTAATTAAAATTATGTGCGGAATATTTGGTTACTTTGATCGAGAAAATCAATCGATAGAATTCTCCCTCCTGGAAACAATGGGCAAAACCTTACTTCACCGCGGGCCTGATGACCAAGGAATATTTGCTGGCAAGGGGGTAGGCCTTGGTAATCAGAGACTATCTATTATTGATTTAGAACATGGACATCAACCTTTTCAATCTGAAGACAAAAAAATTACGGTAGTTCAAAATGGTGAAATTTATAATTACATTGAGCTAGGCAAGGAATTAGAAAAAGAAGGATATCCTTGCCAAACCCATTCCGATACAGAAGTGATTCTTCGACTATACCAAAAAGAAGGAATTGAATTTGTTTCGCGTCTCAATGGAATGTTTGCCATTGCAATCTATGATGAAAACCAGGACCAACTTTATTTAATTCGAGACCGTATTGGTGTAAAACCTCTTTACATATATGATGATGGCAAGCGTCTTTGGTTTGCTTCGGAAATAAAAACTCTTTTGGAAGTAGGTATTTCTCCAATAATAAACTATCAGGCGTTAGACAGCTTTTTAACCTACAACTTTGTTCCACCACCACTTACCCTATTTAAAGGCATAACACACTTAATGCCTGGGCATTGGATGCGAATAACGCGCAATAACTCAACCAGGCACAAATGGTGGGACTTGGCCAAGAGAGAGAGTCAAAACCAGAGTGAAAAAGATTGGGAGGAAGAATTTTTTGAAGTACTAGAGAATGCAGTCAAACTCCGGTTACGTTCGGATGTTCCATTTGGCGCTTTTTTGTCAGGAGGCGTAGATTCCAGCACTGTTGTAGGGCTAATGGCTAAAAATCTTGACCAACCGGTAAACACTTTTTCGATTGGATTTCATGAAAAAAGGTTTGACGAGGCTCCATTCGCTCAAGAGGCAGCGGAGCGATTTAATACTCGACACATTATGGAACGGGTTGATTCGAATATGCTGGACCTTTGGCCCAAAACTACCTACCACTGTGATCAACCTCATGGAGACATATCTTTTCTCCCTACATACCGCGTGGCCGAATTAGCCGCACAACATGTGAAAGTTGTTTTAACAGGTGATGGTGGAGATGAGCTTTTCGCAGGTTATGACAAATATCTGGAATTTTTCACAAAACAAAATGTTTCTGGCTTAAGTGATAACCATTTTAGACAAACCTATTATAAAAACATCAGTCTTTTCGACTCTTCCCACAAGAAAAAATTGTATTCCAAAAATCTTATATCGCTATTGCAGGAAGACGAACCTTACCAGGTAATTGAACCTTTGTTCGAGAATTCTTCCCATATGGACCGCATCAATCAAGCGCTCTATATTGATATGATGATTTTGCTGCCTGGAAATAATTTGGTGAAACCGGATCGTATGGGAATGGCTGTTTCGCTAGAAGCTCGAACTCCCTTTTTGGATTATCGGATGATGGAGTTGGCTTTTCGCATGCCTGGTGAGCTAAAACTTAAGAACGGTGAAACCAAATATTTGTTTAAAAAAGCGGTAACTCCCTTAATTGGAAAAAATTTAGCTTATCGTAAAAAACAAATGTTCACCGTGCCAGTTGGGGAGTGGATTCGAAAAGAACTCTACGAATTTGCATATAAAATGATCTTATCTAAAAATTCTCTTTGTAGAGATCTTTTTAATCCAATTTATATTGGGGAAATGCTAAAGGATCATCAATCCGGAAAAGCTAATTTCACCCGAGAAATCCGAGCCTTAATGGCCTTGGAAATTTGGAACCAAAATTTAATTTAATTAATTCTCTCAATCCAAAGGTTCCGAATCAACTTTATAGGCCAAATATTCATAGGATCCAGTATTTCTGAAATATTAAATGGTTGATTAAAAATAGTCTTATTTTGCTTTACTTGAAATCCCCTTTCTTGAAAGTAGTCGTTGAGATTTTCTCTAGGGAATCCTCCAGGAAATTTATCTGCTAAATCTTCAACATAAATTCCTTTTTTAACCACCCTACAAAAATCATCCATAAATTTTGAAAATGCCTTATCTTCTAAAGCCTCTAGCACAGCAGTGCTTACTGCAAAGTCAAATTCTTTATTTTCATATGGTAACCCTTTTCCCGTAATGTCCCCAACATGAAATTCAAATGTAATATTTTTATTTTTACTTGTGACAAGTTTATTTGCATTTTCAATTCTGGAAGGATTTAAGTCAACTCCAACTAAATGAACTTTATTGTCAATACCGCTATTTTTATCAAAATGATTTCCTATATAATTTATAATTCTTTGTACAACATCGCCATCCCCACAACCTAAATCCAAAATTTTGCAAGAACCCCATAAAAAATTATCCCAACCCAACGGCATTATGTACCAGGCTTTTCTGGCCATAAGGAATTCCCATCGTTCCCGAACAATAGGTCGGCTGGTAATCTTATAAAAATCTTCGAAGTTGGTCCCACTTTCTCTTAAAAAATCTAATCGTTGAATAATAATTTTTTCCCACAATTCTCGATGTCCAGGATTAAGCCAACGTAATTCTTTTTTTAAATCAGAATAATCATCAACCGCAGCAAATGGATTCTTCTCTAAATTCCACGAATTCAGAATTTCCCAAGCTTCCTTACTTACTTCCCACATATAAATTGACTCCTTTATTAATTTAAATTTTTCTTTTGATTTTATAAATCCGCTAGATAGTTAGCAATCCTCTGGGAAGCACCAGTGGTTACTTCAAGTACTTTAGATTGAACAGAAACAGTCTCTTTAATTTTTAAATTTTTCTCAATTTCCGACTCCAAATTTCCATAGGAATAAACCGGTGTAGCAATCCCCTCTGATACATAAGGCAAAATATTTGACTCGCCTGTACAATTTAAAATTATTAGAGGGACGCCGCTCAAGTAACCCAGAAAACCCACTGTTGATTTAAAAGTAATTAAGATACTTGACTGATTTATTATGTCTCGCAAATCACCTTCATAAACCAATAAAATATTATCGGGAAGACTTGGGACATAGGTTAAAAATTCCTTTTTGGGTACCCCGGGGTGAAGTTTAAATAAAAATTTCCAATCTTTTCTTTTTCTTGCTAATTCGGTAACGGCTTTTCCTTGGTCAATTAAAACATCTTTTCTCCCCGGCATGATATAGGTAATTCTTAGTTTATTTTCATTAATAAAGTTTTTACGATTTGAAATATTTTCTGATGAATGAGATTCTTCTAACCATTGAGATAAAAATGGTTGCCCAAGAGCAACCACACGCCATTTTTCCATTCCTGCTTTCAGCATTCTATTTCTGGTAAAATCATTAGGCACAATTACTCGATCAGGCCACTCCTCCCTCGGTATTACATAATCTACATTATTTACCGGATGTTCCCCCAATACGGAAAAGCCCAACAAGTCCTCAATCCGAATAGATAGCATTCTCATTTTCAAAGCAGAAAGATGAGCTGCTCGTTCCATTCGGACATCACAGGTAGTAACAACTATATCCGGTTTCTCAATACTTAGTATTTGCTGTAAAAAATTACAGGGCAAAAAAGCCTTTCTACCTTTTCCTTCATACTCCTCCCACGCTTTCTTTTCCCCTAAGTCCTTTATTAAGTCAACCATTGAAACGCCTAAGTAGGCAGCAGATTCCTCAAAAGGAATACCTGTTGACTTATCCCATAATGGCTTTGACAAAGATCTTCCTATTTTAAGGGCTTCTTCATAACCATCTAAGGGTAAAAAATCTTTACACTGTTTAAAATTAATTTTTAAAGAATTTAGTTTTTTACTGGCAATGGTTAAGGCCAGAATTTGATGTTCAAGATTGGGATGGTTTTTAATCGCTGGGACGAGGCTAGCAACCAGATCAACATGACTGCCTCCATATGTCACAAAAAGGATTTTATTAGATTTTTTCACAGGGATAGAGAAGGAGTAAAGTACTCAACTAACAACATGCTTTAATGCCCATTTTCCATTTTCTTTTTGCCAAACATTAGATTGCTCTCTATAATAATCCATTACCTCAAGAAAAAATTCCTCAGAAATTTGCAAGTAATCCAACATCCATAAATAATGCTTCTTCGGAAACTCATGGTCATAACGTCTGACCAAGGCAATACCCTCGTCTCGGGTTATATGATGTCTTCGAATATCTTGTTGGGCGTCTCTGGATGCTCGACCTAATCCAAATTTCATATAAGCAAGGTAAAAATGGAACCCATCCATTTTATCGTCTAAGCTAGCGTATTTTGTATAAGTGCTTTCAGTTCTTCCCTCATCATTTAAAAGAAAATCCGTATGTTTCATTGCATAATAAAAGTTTTCTTGGGGAGTCCACTTTAGGTAATAGGAAAACCAATGCATCTCTAATTCAAGCTTCTTTACTACTTCGGGTGGTGGAGCTTTATACCATTTTAAATCGCAAGATTGGGATTCCTCTTTATTTAATATTCCCCGATCCAACCCGGTTTGGGCTAATTCATCAATATCTCCACCTTTATAGTAATGCCTTGCCCAATCTTCAATACTTTCTTTAGGGACGTGTTTATACTTCGTTGAACCTCCGTATTCTAGATCTCCATTTTCCCCATAAAAAATTAATTTAACCCCAAATTTTTCAGCAATATGATAAGCCCACGATTTTTGCCCAAAAGCAAATGGTTCCCAAGCATCGCCCTTTACCTCAAACGCCACTCGGGAAAGTTTTCTATGTAAATCTCCATTGGGCTGGCCAATAATATTACTGAACCCTGATTTCACAAAATTTTGTAGGTTTTTCCAGCCAATTTCAGTCCACTCGAATGGAGCCCATGTAACACAAAGCGGGTTCATTTTAAATCGATGTTTAAGCTGATGAGCTACAAAAGCACTATCTTTTCCACCACTTCCTGGAACAATAACATCAAAACTACCCGTTTTACTCCTATATTTATTGCAAAGCTCTTCCAACTCCTTAGTTCGATCACCCCAATTTATTAAATGATCTTTTTCCCACGCCCATTGACATGCCGAGCAAATTCCTTTTTCATTAAATAGTGTTCGTGGACGTTGATTAGAAACCACACAATTATTACAGAATTTGATTTCTTTTGGCAGTTCTTGTAATTGTCTATCTAACGTTGAAAATTTAGGTTTAATATTTTTTAAATGCTTATTATCTGCAGGGATTTTCATTAATTAGAATCTAATAAAAAGTTTTCTAAAATTTCCAACCCTAATTTACCGCTTCTCTCAGGATGGAATTGGCAACCCATTACATTTTCAAATCTTATCACTGAAGAGTATTCGGTATTTCCATAGGTTGTCACAGCAATAGAGCACTGAGGATCTTGAATTTGCGCATAATATGAATGAACAAAATACATATATACTCTATTAGGTATATTATTTAGAATTGTTTTCTTCCATCGATTCTCATTCTGGCTTTCCGAATACATTATGCGATTCCAAGATATTTGAGGAATCTTATACTTTTTTTCACTTAGGGTAGGGGTAGGAAATCGAACAACTTTTCCAGTAATAAAATTTAAACCTGCATGATTACCATTTTCTTCAGATCGACTTAATAAAAGTTGCATGCCCAAACAAATACCTAAAATGGGTTTTCCTTTAACTTTAGATTTCTCTAATGCCTCTGCTAACCCTTTTTTATTAAGGTTTTTTATTCCTTCTCCAAATGCCCCCACACCAGGAAGAACAATCTTATCTGATTTGAATATCGTTTCAGGAGAATCAGATATTACGGTTTCCGCACCAATATAGTGAAAGGCTCTTTGGACATTAAATAAATTTCCCAAGCCGTAATCAACAATACAGATTTTTCCCTTACTCATCTTTTAAAATCTTACATTTATGGATTCATTTTTAATAGCATTTTTAACTTCTTGAATAGAGGCAGGATTCACCATAATCGCCTGTTCTCCCCCATAACCATGATTTAGAAAGTCAATATTACCAGAGTCTACCTGCTCTCCCATCCTCAAGGAGTTTCCCTCAAATTGCATAGTATTTCTCTCTTTTTTTGGCCTTGCATAATGGTAGTGAAAAATGGATGCTGCCGAAACCGCATCGGCTCCTGCTTCAATCGCTTTACAAAAATCATCACATGCACCTGCTCCACCACAGGCTATTACAGGAATAGATACAATAGAAGATACCTTATGAATTAATTCCAAATCAAATCCCGATCCCATTCCTTCTCTATTAATTGATGTCAGTAATATCTCACCAACTCCTAATTCCTCAACTTTTTTTGCCCATTCAATAGCATCAATATTAGTAACTTCTCGTCCATAATCCACCCACACTCTATGCTTTCCTCCTTTTTCATATGCTTCGATGGAACTCACAATGCATTGAGACCCAAATATTTTTGCTGACTCATAAAATAGTTGGGGATTGTTTACAGCCGCGGTATTTATAGCAACTTTATCTGCTCCGGCCCGGAGGATTTGCTTGACATCTTCTACAGATCGAATTCCCCCCGCAACAGTCAGAGGAATAAATATTTTTTCAGACGTTCTTTTTATAATTTCATGAAGACAATTTCTTTGGTACAAACTTGCTACCGCGTCCTGATAAAAAAGTTCGTCTGCCCCCTCCTGATAATAAATTTCAGCAAATTCTTCTGCAGTTCCTAGAACACGGTGACCATCAAATTGAATCCCTTTAATTAAATTGGGACCCTTTATATCTAATCGGGGAATTATCCTTATTACATCTGACATAGAAACTTTTGGAATAATTTAATTTTTATCATAGCCCCAAAGTTGATTTACCCTAACAAATTTATCTAGAATTCTTTTATCAACTTGAGAATAAAAATCTGTTAATTCTTTTAAATTTATCTTCGATGGCTCCCTAATTTCTTTAATTTGATGGTTAGAGTTTTTGGTTTTACTGCAATTTAAAAACTCCAACAAATCATTTACAGTTTCTTCGGGTTCACTAAGCAATTCATCATATCGAACTATTATCAATCTATCATTACTGATTGAATTATCCTTCACCCAGTCATTAGCAATTTTTGAATGAATGAGCCACATATAAGCTGCTCTTGTTGCTTCACTCCAATGGTTCCATTCTTCATAATAATCAGATTCAACCCAATAAGGGACCCTTACTTTTTCTGTAGTTCTTTGATAGGGCCAAATTTCATTTTTTAGGGCTTCCTCTTGCAGCCACCCCTTTTTTATTAATGAGCGAACCACTTCTCGACCATCTCGAACAATCAAAACAATTTGGCAATTCTTCAGGTACTCACAAAAAAAATCAAGGCTATCCATAATATTAGGCATTTTAAATGCACACCTAACAGAATTTTCATCAATTATTTTCATCGCATCATTGCGATTTTGGATATTTTGCCAACGGTCAACAACTTCTTTCCAGGGGATTGAGTTTAAAATCAAACTATCATCATTTGGTCTTAAATTTATTTTTCTACCATGAACAGATTCTAGAAAAAGGTCTTCATATAAATAAATCTTTAATAAATCTGCTGCAGCGGGTTTGGGGATATGTCCGGCAGAAACCAAACAGGAAATCATATATAAAGTTGGTGGCTCAAAAAAATACTCTAAATTTTCAAATGTCGATACTATTTTTCCTAACAGGGTAGTTCCTGATCTTGGCGCTCCCGTGATAATAATACAATTCTCAATGTCTTGCTCTTGCCTTTCTGATATTTCTATACTGTACTTGGACAACTTTTCCTCTTCAAAAAAAATTTTAAAATAATTTAATAGGGGTTTTCTGGAAGATTAATTCTAGGAAATAAAAAAATTTGAAGATTTAAAAAGATAACTCATCATTTTTTCTACACACTCTTCTACAGATTGCTTGGAAGTATAAAGATGAATTTCTGGGGATTCCGGAGGTTCATATGGAGACGAAATCCCAGTAAAGTCTTGAATTTCTTTTTCACGAGCCTTTTTATACAAACCTTTAGTGTCCCTTCTTTCACAAACCTCTAAAGGACAGTCTACAAACACTTCAATAAATCTACCTGGCGCCATTGACTTACGAACACGATCTCTATCTGCTCGAAAGGGGGAAATGAAAGCCACAATTACAACAAACGCTTGATTGGCGAAAAGTTTAGCAACTTCACCAATTCGTCGAATATTTTCACACCTATCCTCTGAAGAAAAGTTAAGGTCTTTATTTAATCCACTTCGAATAATATCTCCATCAAGAAGATTGACCAATACTTTCTGATCAAAAAGAGCTCGCTCCAAAGCAATGGATAGAGTAGTTTTCCCAGCACCCGAAAGACCCGTTAACCAAATAATGGTTCCTTTTTGTTTAAATAGTTTTTCTCTTTGTAGTTGGGAAACTTTTGAAGTAGAATTCAGAATAGCTTTTGTTATCACAGAATTACATTCCTCAAACTGATCTTTTTAGTTAAATTTTAGAAATTTGGAAGAAATAAAACTTTTATAATATTGCTTTATTCTTTTGGGCTAGGAAAATACAAACAATTTAAGATTTAAATTATAGCTTTCAAACCACTAATTGTCATGTCATTCTTTTAAATAAACTTTAAATTTTTTAAAAGTAATTATCCCAAATTAAAATCTATAATAATCCAAAATAATATAACTTTTTATAAAGTCCAAGTTTATACCAAAGTTGGTTTACCTTATCGATATTCTTTTTACTAATCAAATTTAATTCAAACTTTATGCTCTGCTTGTTTATAGGGACTGGTTCCATTGGAAAAAGACACGCTAACAACCTTTTTACCATAGACCCAAATAGCCGTTTCATCTTTGTAAGAAAAAACCAATTAACAGATGAATTATCTGAATCATTAAATGCAAAAATAATAAATAATCTTTCCACAGCCATTTCACTTCAACCGGGCATAGCGGTAATAAGTAATCCTTCCGCATTACATTTTGAAACCTTAATTCCACTATTAGAAGCAAAAATCCCTTTATATATAGAAAAACCAATTGTTACTCAGAATAACCACATAGATAAATTAAAAACCCATTTAGAATCAATCCAATACTCTGAAACAACCATGGTAGGTTGCAATCTCCGTTTTCTACCCTCTTTGTTAAAAGTTAGGGAATTGATAAAATCCAATCATCTGGGTAAGATCGTACGTGCTTCCTTTTCTGTTGGACAGTGGCTACCTGATTGGCGCCCCTCCCAAAATTATAGATCAAGTTATAGCGCTCAAAAATCCATGGGCGGCGGGGTCATTATGGATTTGATTCATGAATTAGATATGGCACGATGGCTATTTGGTGAATTTGATACTGTGAAGTCACTTAAAGGGAAATTCAGCTCCTTGGAAATTGATTCGGAAGATACCGCGATTATTCTCTTGGGAAAACAAACGGGCTCCCCTTTAGTAACTGTCTCAATGGATTATGTTTCTAGACAACTCAATCGACGTTATGAAATCGTTGGTGAAAAAGGAACTTTGATTTGGGATTTACCAAAAAAGAGTTTAGATTTAATGCTTCCAGATTGTGTAAAATCAATTAATTGTGGTCCAATGGGATTTGATGTTTCACAGACGTATTTTACCGCAATGAAAGAGTTTTTGGACGCTGTAAGAACCAAAAGTCAAACCTCGCAAGATATTCAAGAAGGTTTAAAAAGTGCTGCATTGGCCGTGCTAGCTAATAATGGAGGAAATTAATGGGCACCATTTGCACAATTTGCGCTCGAGGTGGATCAGAGGGAGTCCCAAGAAAAAATATTAAATTGTTATTAGGCAAACCCCTAATCAACCATACTATTGAGCAAGCCCTCTCTTGTTCAAAAATTGATCATGTTTTTGTCTCTACAGATGACCCAGAAATCGCTGAAACAGCAAGTCAGGCTGGGGCAAAGGTTCCATTTTTACGACCAACCGAATTGGCAACTAAAAAGGCTGCAAAAATTCCAGTCATCCAACACTTGGTGGATTGGGTGACCAACTCAGGAATTGAGGTAAAAACTATTGTTGATTTAGATCCTACTTCTCCCCTACGAAATTTAGAAGATATTGTTGCTTGCCTAAATCTCCTAGATGAGAATACCGACGTTGTCATTACTGGCTATGAAGCTGAGAAAAATCCCTATTTCAATATGGTGGAGCAAAATTCCCAAGGGTATTTTCAGCTGGTAAAACGTCCAAATAATAATGTTTATAGTAGACAAATGGCTCCAAAAGTATATTCAATGAATGCTTCAATTTACGTTTGGCATTTAGAAACTTTGTCAAAAGGTTTATGGGATGGCAATACAAAATTGCATATAATGCCCCGTGAAAGATCAATTGATATTGATGAACCTCTTGACTTTAAATTGGTAGAATTATTAATGAGAGAAAAACTTGAAAAACAACGGAATTAATTTTGATCTAAATGGTAAAATTGTTCTTCTTACTGGAGGAGCAGGAATTCTGGGTACAAAGTTTACTAAAGCTTTGGCCGAAAAAGGAGCTCGTCTGGCTTTATTTGATCGTAACTTGGAAAAAGCGACACAACTTGCAAATCAAATAAATGAAATCTATCCCAATTCGGTAAATGCATTTGGTGGAGATGTTACGAATCTATCAGATTTAAAAACTCTGAATAACAAAATCATCTCAGAAATGGGTGAAGTAGATGTACTGATAAATAATGCAGCGGCAAAAAGTCCAAATTTTTTTGAACCCTTTGAGTCCTTTCCAATAGAAGATTGGAATTCTGTCATGGAAATTAATACAACGGGTGTTATGTTAGGTTGCCAAGTGTTTGGAACTCAAATGGCCAAGCGAAACAAGGGGAGCATCATCAACACTCTTTCCATCTACGGAATTGTAGCTCCTGACCAAAGGATTTATGAAGGCTCCGAATATGAAGGTCGAAGTATAAATACGCCTGCAGTTTATAGCACTAGTAAAGCAGCCTTATGGGGATTGACAAAATATTTAGCTTCCTATTGGGGGCACAAAGGAGTTCGAGTCAATGCCATAACCCCTGGTGGAGTATTTAGCGGTCAAAATAAAACTTTTATTGACCGTTACAGCCAACGAGTTCCCTTAGGCCGTATGGCAGAAGCTGACGAAATGTGTGGAGCAGTTTTATTTTTAGCCTCTGACGCATCTTCATATATTACTGGCCAAAATATTATTATCGATGGTGGATTAAGTGTATGGTAAATGCACCGAGTTGCTTTATCATTGCGGAAGCCGGGGTAAATCATAATGGATCAGAGAAACTTGCTTTACAATTAGTAGAAGTTGCTGTCCATGCAGGTGCAGATGCAATTAAATTTCAATCCTTCCGGGCAGAGGCCCTAGCTAAGCCAGGCACACAACTTGCCGATTATCAAAAAAAACAAATTGGAGGAAATGATCAGTTTTCCATGCTTCAATCTTTGGAACTTTCTACCTCTCTGCACAAAAAATTAAAAAAAAGATGTGATGAACTTAACATAGAATTTATGTCCACACCCTTTGATGAACAATCGGCAGATTTTCTTTTAGATTTAGGGGTAAAACGTTTAAAACTGCCCTCCGGAGAAATAACAAATTTTCCTTTAATTAGCCATTTAGCCAAATCCAATATTCCACTGATTATTTCAACTGGGATGTCCACTTTAGAGGAAGTTCAAGAAGCGGTTCATTGTTTCAGAGAAACTCGGGAAAGTTGTCTATACCAAGAACCACTTTCAGAAAAACTAACACTACTTCACTGCACTTCAAATTATCCTGCTCTTCCCAAAGACGTAAATTTAAAAGCTATGCTTACCCTAAAAAACAAATTCAACTTACCTGTTGGTTATTCTGATCATACTGAAGGAATATTTATAGCAACGGCTGCTGTAACGTTGGGGGCCGAAATCGTTGAAAAACATTTTACTTTAGATCGATCTCTTCCGGGCCCCGACCACTCAGCTTCTTTAGAACCAACTGAATTAATAGAAATGATTAAAAACATCAGATCTATCTCTAATGCGTTAGGGAATGGAATTAAAGCTCCTTGCGAATCTGAATTACCCATCCGATCCTTAGTGCGAAAAAGCATTACACTGAATCGAGATTTAAAAGCCGGAGAAAAATTAGATTCGGCAATGCTGGTATTACTGAGACCCGGAAATGGAATCCCCCCTAAAGAAATAAATAAAGTTGTAAACTTAAAAGTCAGACATAATCTTCCTCAGTGGCATACACTTCAATGGACAGACTTGGAAACATGAGAAAAATCATTTATGTTTCAGGAACACGCGCCGATTTTGGTTTAATGGAATCGACTTTATCTCAAGCCACTCAAGACCCTAATTTAGATATTTCAGTTTGTGTAACTGGAATGCACCTTTCCCCACAGTATGGTAATACTTATAAAGAAATAGAAAAAAGTGGCCTAAGGATTTGCAGTAAAATTTCCGTTGACTTGAAAGATACTTCCGGAGCTTCCATGGCCAGATCTATTGGCACAGAAATTATCAATATGGTAGATGCATTTCAAATAGAAAACCCTGACCTTGTTATGGTTTTAGGAGATCGTGGAGAGCAACTTGCTGGGGCTTTGGCAGCGATTCATTTAAATATACCCCTGGCCCATATCCATGGGGGAGAGCGTTCTGGAACGGTGGATGAACCTATTCGTCATGCCATTTCCAAACTTTCTCACTACCATTTTGTTACAACAGAGAAATCAAAAGAACGATTAATTCGAATGGGTGAATTAGAAAAACATATCTTTGTAACAGGCGCTCCTGGATTAGACGGAATAAACCAAATGGTCCAATTTTCCAAACAGGAGCTTTGCGATGAATATAATTTTGATTCATCAAAAACGATAGCTTTAGTTATTTTTCACCCTGTGTTACAGGAAGAAAAAAATGCTGGATCCCAAATGCAACAACTCTTAGATGCTCTTTCTAGGTCTTCTCTTCAATCTTTAATTCTAATGCCCAATTCAGACGCCGGAGCAAACTCAATAAGAGAAGCTGTAGACAAATTTTCCCAAAATCCATACTTTCGAAGAGTTGTACATTTACCGCGCAAAAAATTTATATCTTGGTTAGCTGCAGTGGATGTTATGATTGGAAACTCAAGTAGTGGAATAATCGAGTCGGCTTCCTTTAATTTGCCAACAGTCAATATTGGATCTCGCCAGAAAGATCGAGAACGCAATGACAACGTAATCGACACTCTTACAAATACGGACGACATTAAAAACGGAATCTACTCTGCTCTAAAATTAAAAGGAAATAACTTCAAAAATATTTATGGGGATGGGAAATCCGGTGAGAAGATTATCAGCTTACTAAAAACGCTTTCACTAAATTCAAACCTTTTAAACAAAACTAACAGCTACTGAGGATAGAAAATGGGAGAAATACGTTATGCATTTGCTGGCGATAGAGAAATTTCAGTAAAAGTCCTAAAGTTTTTATTGAAGGAAAATTCTCCTCCACTAGCATTACTAGTACCATCTCAAAGTAAGGCTTCCCACGCCCAATCATTAGAGTCAATGGTCCCCTTCTTAGAAAAGGACAAAATCCTCAAAGGAAAAGTTTTTCGTGAACAAAAGGGAATTGAAACCCTTAAGAATTTAAATTTAGATTACATATTTGGAATCCATTTTCCATATATTGTCCCCAAAGATGTTTTAAGCTTACCTAAGCATGGTGTTCTAAATTTACATCCAGCATATCTACCTTTTAATCGTGGATGGCATACCCCTAGTTGGGCAATTTTAGATAATACACCAATTGGTGCTACATTACATTTTATGGATGAGGATATAGATACTGGAGATATTGTTTGTCAGGAACAAATAAAAATTTCGTCAGGAGATACAGCCCACAGCTTATATAAAAGAATAAATGAATTGGAATTAAAAGTATTTAAAGCTGCGTGGCTGCAGTTATCCAGGAAAAATTACAAAAGAGTTTCTCAAAAAAACCAAAAAGGTACTAGCCATAACAGTCAAGACTTATTTAAAGAAAATCTTCAACGAATTGATTTAAACCAAACTGTCAAAGCTCATGAATTAATTTGCCGTATTCGTGCACTAACTACTAACAAATTAAACGAATCTGCTTATTATGAAGTAAATGGCAAACGTTTTAGAATCCAGGCAAAAATTACCGAAGAAAGTATTATGGAATAATATGCAGGATCCAATGTCTGATTATTCTAAAAAAATATACCTTTCTCCTCCGCACTTGGGAGATCAAGAAATTGAATTTGTGAAGGATGCCTTTGAGTCTAATTGGATTGCCCCCTGCGGTCCTCACCAAGAAGAATTCGAAAACGAATTAGCAAATTATATAGGAATCAAAGGAGCATTGGCTGTTTCCTCAGGTACAGCTGCTATTCATTTGGCATTGCGCTTATTGGATGTAGGCCAAGGTGACGTAGTTTTTTGTTCTTCTTTTACTTTCATTGGTAGTGCCACACCAATACTTTTTCAGGGAGCAGAACCGGTTTTTATCGATTCAGACCCTGAAACATGGAATTTATCTACCAATGCTTTGGAAAGGGCTTTTGAAAAAGCAAAAAAAATAAATCGCATGCCGAAAGCCGTTATTGTTGTAAATTTATATGGTCAAAGTGCAGACTTTGATAAATTGAAAGAGATCTGTGATAAATTCCAAACTCCTATCATTGAGGATGCCGCTGAATCTTTGGGAGCCACATACAAAGGGAAATCTAGCGGTTCATTAGGGGAATTTGGTATTTTTTCATTTAATGGCAATAAAATAATCACAACTTCAGGCGGCGGAATGTTAATTTCTAACGATACCAAAGCTTTAGAAAAAGCTCGCTATTGGTCTACCCAAGCCAGAGATCCTGTTCTTCATTATGAACACAGCGAACTGGGTTACAACTACCGAATGAGCAACGTACTTGCTGCCATTGGCTGCGGACAACTTAAGCTACTCGATCAAAGAGTTCAAAAAAGAAGGGAAATATTTCAAATTTATTATGAAGCTTTCAAAAATACTCCTGGAGTTGGCTTCATGCCCGAGGCTTCTTTTGGAAAGTCTACTCGTTGGTTAACCGTCATGACAATAAACTCAAAAATTTGCAACTCATCATCTCAAGAAGTTATTCAATCATTAATAAATCAAAATATTGAAGCCCGACCAGTTTGGAAACCCCTTCATCTCCAACCAGTATTTAATAATGTTTCCTATTTTGCTAATAGACCAAATGAAAGTTTTTCTGAGGAAATTTACGATCGAGGAATTTGTCTTCCATCGGGAACTAATATGTCCAATGAAGATCAAAAAAAGATAATCGAAATAATTAAAACCTCCCTTGCCCAATAATCTCTACTTTTATTTTCCTGCACCCAAATTCGATTTATATTTATAAAAATTTTTGCTCGCCACTATTTCCAACCCTAATCACATACTTCGGATACTCGAAAAATTATTTATAAATTTTTCGATATCAGAAAAAATTTTCATTTAAGTTAATTATTCATAGAAAAATTTTGGGTGGCTAATTTTTTAATAAGAGTATAAATAATTTAACAAAACGCTCAATCTAACTCACAATAAATCATAGATTTTCCGATATTTATCTCTACTTATTTTTAAAAAACTTTTTTTCAAAAAAAACTTATTTTTCCTCAACCCACGATTCCCCTTTATTAATAACACTTGATTACCTTTCTCAATTGGTTTAATTAATTTTCCCCTTCCTTTAAATTTGCAATGAAAAAGTCATTCAATTTGGCATCAACTTTGAAGGTAAAGTATTGGCAGGCTTTACCATTTCTTGCTTCCTAACTACAAAACATAATTTCAAATTTCAGAACTATATTAATTTCTGCATAGCTATTTTTTTATCAGGAGCTTATGAAAAATTATTTTCCCACCAAAAGTTTTCTTTTTATTTCTTTGCTTTCAATTATATTTCAATCTTCAGCATTTGCTGGAACTGTAGATCGGGGTCCCTATTTACAAAAATTAAGCGCTACCAATGTAATAATAAAGTGGAGGGTGAACGACTCAGAATCCGCCAACAATACGGTTCATTATGGAACATCGATTAGTAGTTACAGTTTCACAAAAACAGATAATGCCCCAAAGATAGAATCACTTTGTGGAAGTTGTGAAAGCTTATTGGAACATCGAGTCGAATTGACAAATTTAAGTCCAGGAACTCGCTACTATTATGAAATTGGAACAACAGGTTCTCCATTAAATGAAAGTTCTGCCCGAGGTAGTTTTATGACTCCTCCCAGTGGAGGTGCCCCTCATCCCACTCGGGTTTGGGTCATTGGTGATTCGGGAACGGGAGATATTAATGCAGCCAATGTTCGGGATCGATTTAAAAATTACACCGGAAAGCGTCGCGCTGATTTAGTTCTGGCTTTAGGGGATAACGCCTACACAAATGGAGGATATTCCGAAGGATCTGATGGAGCTTATGAAGGTGCCTTGTTCGATATGTATCCGGAGATATTGAGAAATGGTGCCATTTGGACAACCTTTTCTGATGGAGAACCTTATTCAAATACCAATAATCAAACGGGTCCCTTTTTTGATATTTTTGAATTCCCAGAAAATGGAGAATTAGGCGGAATAGCCTCTGAATTTGAAGATTTCTATTCATTTGATTTTGGCAATATTCATTTCGTAGTTTTAAATTCGTTGACTCGTTCCAGATTGCCAGGTTCAGAAATGTTAACATGGTTGGAAAATGATTTAAGTAGTACTAACCAGGAATGGATCATTACTATTTTTCATAACCCCGCTTTTTCAAATGCAGCCAATAATGACAGTTCAATCCCTATCGAATTAAGAACCCATGTATTACCCATATTAGAATCCCATGGTGTTGATTTGGTTTTAGCTGGAAATAACCATTGGTATGAACGTTCTTATTTAGTTAAAAGTGGAAGTCGACTAACTTCTGGGAATGGGATGTCTCTTCCGGAAGCAGGTGCGGATGGCGCATATAACAAATCTGGAGAAGATGGAACCGTTTACGCAGTGATGGGTATGTCCAGTCGCCATATTTCCACAAACAGTTCGACTAAGCATCCACTTATGTACAAAGAGTTGGATATGGGAGACCGCATTGTGGGATCAATGGTTTTAGATATCTATGCAAACCGTTTGGAAGGCCTATTTTTAGATGACGATGGGTTGATTCGAGACAAATTTGCAATTTCCCACGGGAGCGATACCGTTGCTCCAACACTATTTTCCATTCGTCGAATAAATAGTACAACTTTGGATATTCAGTTCTCAGAACCGGTAGAAGAAGCAAGTGCAGAAACCAATAGTAATTATAGCCTAGATAATGGAGTTTCAATTAGCAGTGCAGAAAGGCAAAGCGATCCACGAGTAGTAAGATTAACCACTTCTTCTTCAATTTCTGAATCACAAACATTAACAGTGGTAAATGTAAAAGACTATGCTGCTGGTATAGCAATTCCCAATCCTGGGATTCAATTTAGTATTGATGAAAATACTCCAGGAAGCGGAGGGGGAAGCCCTCCATCACCTCCCAACAACACAACAGTAAGCTTTCAAAATGGCATAAATGGTTACAGTGGAACTCAGGATGCTTATTTACGGGAAAGTTCCCCTAACTCCAACTTTGGAAATGCCACTTTTCTATTAGGAGATGGTTCAGATGCAGATCCGAATAACGGAAACTTTGGAGAAGTAACTTCTGTAATCTCTTGGGATACCTCGTCGATACCAACCAATGCGGTTGTTGAATCTGCCTCGATAATTTTAGATTTATTTAACATCAGTTCAGGTAATTATAATTTATATGAAGCGAATGCGGTTTGGGCCGAAAACACAGTAAATTGGAATACCTTTGAGGGAAGTGGTGCCATTGGCTCGACAATATTAGGAACAATTCCTCCCAATGTATTTAATCTTAATGAAATAATATTAAATGGAAATGGAATTGGATTAGTACAGGGTTGGGTCGATGGATCTATAGCAAACAATGGAATTATTATTAAAAGCGGAGGAACTTCTGACGGTATTGATTTAGATTCCAGCGAGGCACCTTCGGGCCAACCAAAACTTGTTATCACATATAGCGTTCCCTCAACAGGTGACGATACCGAATCGCCTGTGGTTACTGCACCTTCAAATATCACATCCGAAGCTACAGGAATAACAACTCCTGTGAATATCGGTACTGCCACTGCCACTGATAATGAAGGAGTGACTTCTTTAACCCATGATGCTCCGGCAGAGTTTCCCGTTGGCACCACAACAGTTACCTGGACAGCACAGGATGCCGCTGGAAATATTGGCACAGATACTCAAACCATCACTATCGTAGATACAACTTATCCGGTTGTTATAGCCCCAGAAGACCTCACAACTGTCACGTCTGAGGAAACCACTCCAGTGGATATTGGTACTGCCACAGCAACCGATGAGGTAGGGGTTACCTCATTAACCCATGATGCCCCTGCAGAGTTTCCCATTGGAACCACGACCGTTACCTGGACAGCACAGGATGCCGCAGGTAATTCCAATTCAGACACCCAAATTATTACTGTAGAAGAGTCAACAGGGGCACCCATAACCAAAATTTTTCAAGATGGGTCATCCCCTACTTCCGAATATAATGGGACAAGAGATTCTATTCTTCGACAATCGTCTCCTGAAAATAACTATGGGACAGGAAACTTTTTAACTGCAGACTTAGTGCAGCCTGATCCAGATAATGGAAAATATGGAGAGGTAATTTCCATAGTTTCCTGGGATATATCCAGTATACCTTCGAATGCAATTATCCAATCCGTCAGTATTACCTTTAATTTATACAACTTAAGTTCTGGTGAATTCAACTTACTGGAAGCTACAGGATCTTGGACAGAAACTACCACAACATGGAATAGTTT
The DNA here is from genome assembly GCA_965223665.1 of Nitrospinaceae bacterium. Classification (GTDB taxonomy): domain Bacteria; phylum Nitrospinota; class Nitrospinia; order Nitrospinales; family Nitrospinaceae; genus CBDCVY01. The sequence continues at coordinate 4,162,621 of OZ245011.1, read as the reverse complement.
CGGATCTAATATAGGTTCCACCGTATTGGGAACAATACTTGCAGGAATTTTGGGAGAAAATATTATTGACCTAAATAGCTCAGGTATCAACCTAGTTCAAAACTGGGTTAATGGAAGCAACTCCAACAATGGAATTATTATAAAGGAGAAAAATTCCAATAATGATGGCATATTTTTCAATTCGCGGGAAGCAGCTAATGGAAAACCAAAGCTCACAATTATCTACAGTCTTCCTGGAAGCGGTGGAGACACAGAATCACCTATTGTTAATGCACCTGCAAACATAAATACAGAAGCAACAGGTATTACAACCTCTGTAAACATAGGCACCGCCACGGCTACCGATAACGTTGGAGTAACTTCATTAACCCATGATGCTCCCGCAGAGTTTCCTATAGGGACTACCATAGTCACATGGACCGCGCAAGATGCTGCCGGCAATACGGGAACCGATTCTCAAACCATAACTATAGTTGACACAACAGCTCCTGTTGTCACTGCTCCAGCGGATATCAACACTCAGGCCACAGGTGAAACCACTCCAGTAGATATTGGGACTGCCACGGCTACCGATAGCGTAGGAGTAACTTCAATAATCCATGATGCTCCGGCAGAATTTCCTATAGGCACTACCATAGTCACTTGGACTGCCCAAGATGCTGCCGGCAATACGGGAACCGATTCCCAAACCATCATAGTAGAAGCAGTTCCCAGTGGTCCATTCACTATGGATTTTCAAGATAATGTGGATCCTGACACTTCATACACCGGGACAAGGGACGCACAATTAAGAGAAACTTCTCCCTCACAGAATGAAGGATTAGGGACCGATCTCTGGGCGGATGGTCGGGCAAAAGACCCAATCAATGGTCTAAATGGAGAATTAATGAGTATTATTAAATGGGATATTTCTTCGATTCCTAGTAGCGCAGACATTCAATCGGTGAGTATTGTATTAGACCTTTTCAATGGAAGCTCATCCAGTCACGAAATATTTCAAGCTAAATCTTCTTGGGCAGAAACGACTGTGAATTGGAATGCTTTTACAGATGCATCTAATATAGGAACTGATGTTATAGGAGTAGTCCCTTCAACATCCAGTGAATTAAGAACTATCACTTTGAATCAGCTAGGAATTGATTTGGTAAAAGGTTGGATTGATGGAAGCATTCCAAACGATGGATTAATTATACGATCAACTGGATCCAGCAATGGGATAGGGATCCGTTCTCGTGAGAATTTTGGAAGGGGACCTAAGATAAGTATAACTTACACGCTACCTTATTAAAAAACACCAATTAAATAGAAAGTTTTAATAATTATTTACGATTTAAATCCTCTATCATTTTTTGACGTTCTAATCGTAGTTTTTCTTTAAAAGCCTCCACCCCTCCATGCTTATTATCGTAATGAGAGCGAATTTTTTCTATAGAAATCACTTCATTCGCCTGGTCACCTACTAAACACATTCCCTGTCGATCACATGCCCAAATAGGAAAATCTTTTTCCACCTGATCTCGCAGATCCTCAGGCACATTATTATGATGTGGAAGGCTGGCATAATTTGCATCAACATTCTCTTCGACTCGATCTAATTCTTTAATCAAATCTTCAATAGTCTCACCGTCCCAATCACCAACATGTTCATCTCCATCAGCAGAAAAAATACGATTTTTCAGTTTAGGATCAATTTCTACTTTATCTAAGGAAAATCTACGATTATATTCTGAAGCCATACATCACCTCACGATCCCCTCTCAGAATCAATTCTTCTATTTGTGAGAACGATTATTATTTTGTAACAGATTTATTATGCCCTTTTTTATTCATACAATCATTATAAGCTTCGCGTCTAATATCCATTCTTTTGATTGCATTTGCCGTTGAGTTTGCTGCTATACGATCTGCTTCCTTTTGGCATTTTTCTCTATCCATTGCTAATTCGGGAGTCTCTTCGGTGGTACCAAAACGTTCCTTCAACTGTGTACATCCCAGCATCCATCCGGAAAAAATCAGAAATATTCCTGTACAGAGTATAAGTTTTAAATTTTGAGTTTTTTGTTCAAGTTTCATATTCCCTCCCGATATGAAATAGTTTACAAATTTTGAATTTCCAAGCATTTTAACTCAAAAGGAGTCAAAAATCCTAAAAAACCAATCACCCTATTTTTTAAAAACTCAAAAAATTCCTTTAAGAGAGAATTTTATTCTTATAGGCATAATTAGTCAGTTGCGCATTATTTTCTAACTCCATTTTATTCAACACTCTGTTCCTATATGTTCCTATAGTGGCCACACCTAAATTCAATTCCTTGGCAATCTCTGTTAAAGTTTTTCCTTCGGCAATCATACAAAAAATTTGGAATTCACGTGGAGAAAGCTTCCCATGAGGTGGAGGTTTATATTGTTCATTCAAAGAAAGAATTAGTTTGTCTGCAACATTTGCACTTATAAATCTCTCCCCCTGAGCAACTTTTTTTATAGCCTTAACTAATTGATCGGCTGCGCTATCTTTGGTTAAATAAGCCCAAGCGCCTGCCTTATAAAATTGAATAGCATAATCTTCTTCTGAAGAAACACTCAAAACTATCACTCTTATCTTGGAAAACTTTTTCTCTAAATGCTGAATGACTTCCCAACCTGACTTTTTTGGCATGGCTATGTCCAATACAATAATATCAGGAGGATTCTTTTTTACTTTTTCCAAAAGCTCTATTCCATTTGTTGCTTCATCTAGAAGTTGGAATTCAGGCATCTCAGAAATTATCTGAACTAAGCCTTTTCTCACAATAGCGTGATCATCAGCGATTATTATTTTAATTTTAGATTTTTTGCTCATATTTATTTTTATTATTTTTAGGGATGGTAACTATTACAGTGGTCCCACTATTTTCTACTCCAATTATTTCAACCTGGCCCTTCCACAAATAAGCTCTTTCACGAAGTCCAATCAATCCTAATGACTTAGAATCATTTATTTTATAAGACTGAATTCCAATCCCGTTATCAACAACCTTCAATCTAAGGTGTTTTCGGCTCTCAATTAATTCAATATCCAAGTTTGTAGCTTTAGAGTGACGTGCCACATTGGTAAGAATTTCCTGGAATACTCTGAACAATTCAATAGATAAATTTGAATTTATAGAAATATCATCCGGCTCAATTCTTAAGATATAATCAATCTGAGTTTTCCTTTTAAAATCATTTGCCAACCATTTAACCGCTTCTGATAATCCCAAATCATCCAAAATTTTAGGCCTTAATTCTGAAGAAATTCTTCTAACACTATTTATAGAATTGTCTATATTAGAAAACATTTCATCAATTTTACTTTTTATTTTGAAGGATGGTTCTTCAATCCATTTTCTCAACCAAGTCAAATCGAACTTAAAAGCTGTTAACAGTTGTCCCAATTCATCATGAATTTCACGTGCAATTCTCACTTTCTCTTCTTCTCGTACTGTACTTAATTTATTGTTCAGGTTTCTCAACTCTTCACGAGATATTATCAAGTTTTGCTCTATTTTTTTTCTCTCCCGTATTTCATTTTTCAACTTATCATTAGCTTTAATAAGTTCCTTCGTTCTTTTTAAAACTAGCCCTTCCAATTGATCTTTATATTCCTCAAGGCGTTCCTCCGCTTTTTTTTGGTCGGTAATATCAATAAAGGAAATCAGGGCTCCTCTAATACCTTCTCCCAAAGAATTAACCAACATTAAAAACTTTTTTGACCCTGAAATTCTGTCACGTTGGTACTCGGCAGAATACTCAGAGATTTCCCCCTTTAAGACTTTTTCAATATTTTCATGAATTTCACTTTCTCCGGAATTTTCACAAACTTCCAAATAATTGATTCCTACAAATCCTGACTCAGAAGAAAATTTCCAATGCTTTTTTGAGTATTCCATCCAGGTTTTATTAACCATTTCAATATTACCCTGACAATCCAACACAGCAATTTCAGCAGGTAATGAATTAATGATTTCCTTTACTTTTCTATTTTCATTTTTCAAAGCCTCTTCCAGTTTTTTCCTAGCTGTAATATCCTGAGCCAAAACAAATGTTCCCTCTATTTTTTTTAAATCACTTATATGAGGAACCATAGTAATTTCAACCCAAATTTTCTTTCCAACTTTATCTAAAACTTTGCTTTCAAAGTTCACAAAGTTTCCGGACAGTGCTTTTTTATAAAACTCCTGAATATTTTGAAATGATGCCTCCCCTATAACATTTTTAAAGTTCATTCCCGTTATTTCATCTTGGGTAAAACCAAAACAATCCTGGTAAGGTTTATTGCTAAACTTGTTATTGCCATTTTCATCAAGATATGCAATCAAAATTGGCAAATTATCGGTGATCAACCTTAACCGCTTTTCACTATTTATTAGATTGGTTTCTGTGGACCTCCTTTCATGAATTGCCACTGAAAGAAAATGTGTCATCGAAGAAACCAACCAACAATAAACCTGCAATAAAATAATTGATTCCAAATATGGGCGTCCCACAAAAGGCCCTCCTCCTTTTATACTGCCTAAAGTAGCAAAGCCACAAACAAGAATTACAGCCAATATTCCACCCCAATTTTCAAAACGAAAAACGGCCCAAATTAAAAAAGGAAATAATGTGTAAACTAATGGATATGAAGATTTCTGCAATAAACCACCAAATACCAGTTGTCCAATTATAAAAATGAGGACTAAAAAAATTAGGAGTTCAATTTTTTGGAATAGATCAAATTCAACCCTCTCTTTTTTAAATATCCAATCAATGAGCGGGATCATTATTAAAATTCCTATTGAGTTAGCTAGCCAACCCGTAAGAACATACCAGCCTAATTGTCTCCACTCGATATTATTTGCTAAATGAATAAATAAACTGTTAATCGTGGGACTTATTAATGGACAAAGAGTTCCACAAAAAATAACAAAATAAAGAGAGTTTTTTACCTTATATAGAAACCCAATTTCTTTGATCTTTTTAAGAAAAAATGCTCCAATAAAAGCCTGAAGAGACTCCCCACCTGCTGAAACTAATGACTGCCCCCAACTTTCCTTACCAGAAATTGAAGAAATTCCGATTTCGGAGCCAGATAAATTTCCCACAATTAACGAGCCTAGAAAAATACTAACCCAAAATCGATTACCCCATCGATATAAGAAATAAAGAGCTATTCCCCCTGCAGGAAAAATTGAAGGTATTTGACCGGCAGGCAAAGCCAAAAATTGGGTAAAACAACCAAAAATCGAATATATAATGATGAGCAATAGGAATTTCACCAAATCATTTTGATTGTTTTGTAATGAAATCACAAATTCCTTTTTCAATTAAATATAGTAACCCATAAAAACTTTTTGGATGGATTCTCTCTTATTTCATTTAACTAGTAAATAAGAATCTAATATAACTTTTTATCAGATCAAGGAACAAATTCTTGGAATAAATTTTTATAAAAAAACAACAAAATCTCAGCCGTCTCAAATCTAAAATTTCTTTATTGAAATTAAGGTGGATTCAACCAAATAAAACGAACAAGTTCGGATTTCCCTTCTTCCCAAAAATCAACAAATTAAAAAACATGAATTATACTATGCAGGAAATTATTTTTAAAAGGAATTAAGCCGAATGATAAAGGTGAAGTACAATATAAAAGGTTTATAAAATTATAAAAAAGAATCTTAAGGGTTAAAGCAACAAATTAGATACTCATTTAAAAACAAGTATAAATTCTGCCAGAAAACCTATTTTCCAATTAGACTTCCGGGCAGAAAAAATTTACTACGGCAAGGTAATTGTCACTGATATTTTTGGCCGACCGCTCGCTGCCTCCCGGGAATTCAAGTCTAAACCATCATTCGTTCCATCACTTTTTAAAACAACTCCATTATTGCCAATACTACCGTCAACCCATCCTTGCACTAAAGCAATCCCATCAGAATTTAAGTTAATAGTAGTTTCGCCAAACGAATCTGAAGAAATTGTTCCAAGAGAGCTACTTCCTATCGATCCAAAATTATTCCAGGTAACTGTGTCCTCGGACCATGAGTTCAATGCCTGCCAAAAACTGTAAGTCCCGGCACTGGAGTTAATAATGTTTATTGTGATGCTTACCGAATCAACAGTGGCAGAACTTGGGATAGAAGAAAGATCCCATGAAATCAAAGAATCAACCGGCCCCCCACCTTTTCTATTATCTGCAAATAGGACAATATCATTTCCATAATTCGTATCAGGAAAGGGTTGTCGAACATGCGCATCCCGAGTTCCCGAGTAGCCGTTATTTGGGGAGACGCCATCCTGGAATTCAAGGGTTCCACCACCGACTAAGTAAGTGATAGTGATTTTAGGTCGACCGGTTGCCGCCTCACTGGAATTCCATCCAATTCCGTTATTCGTTCCCGCCGATTGAATCACCAACCCATTGTTCGCAATGCTTCCATCAATCCATCCCTGAACTAAGGCAATTCCATCCGAGTTCAGGATAAACTCCTGCTCGTTGTACAAGAACGGACCAATCGTTCCCAATACCGTAGTGCCAATGGACCCGGTTCCTCCAAAACTGTTCCAGGTCACCGTATCTTCCGACCACGGAGCTGTCGCCTGCAATATGTTATGGTCTGCTGATGAATCGTTAAACATATCAAACGTTACCGTCACCGAGGAAACTATTGCATCACTTGGTATCGCTGAGATATCCCAAGACACCACGGATACCACTTCTCCATATTTACCATTGTTCGGATCTGGAGCCACTCCATCTGCCCACAACTCATCCGTATTATTATTCTCATCAGGAGACGTTTGCCTTAATAACGCATCCTGCGTTCCTGAGTAGGTCCCGTTCGGTTCCACTCCATCCTGAAAACTTGTGACGTTCACACCCGTCGTTGTCGGCTCCGTCACCGTGATAGACTGCGTATCCGTTCCAACGTTGGCTGCCGCATCCAGGGCTGTCCACGTCACAATCGTCGTTCCAATCGGATACCCACCAGCAGGCGCATCATTCGTCAACGAGACCACTCCCACATTATCTGTGGCCGTTGCAGTCCCTATATCCACTGGAGTTAAAGTTCCAGTCGATTCCACTGTGATATCTGCAGGGGCTGTCACCACAGGAGGTTCAGTATCTCCTGTCGCCGCCACATTGTATGTAATCGTCAACTTCGGATGGTTGGTATTTGAGGCTGCTTCACTGGAATCAACAAAAATACCATCGTTGTTGTTATTGATTTCTTTGATAACTATTCCATGGTTCGCTATCGATCCATCTATCCAACCCTCTATCAGGCTAATACCATCAGGTGTCAGCACAATCACATTCTCATTAAACTGTCCCGGAACAATCGTACCCAGCACCGCAGCTCCCACATTAGTGCTCGATCCACCAAAACTGTTCCACGTCACCGTCGACTCATCCCAACTCGTCAACGCCTGATACAAGTTATAACTTCCGGAACTGATATTCGTTAAATTCAACGAGATACTCGCCGAATCGACTGTCGCATTGTTAGGAATGCTGGAGATATCCCAGGATATTACAGATATCACCTCACCAAACCGACCATTCGACGGATCCGGCTGTACTAAATCCGCACTCAAGGAAGTTTCATTCCCATAGTTCGAATCTGCCGAAGACTCTCGCAGTAACGAATCCTCGGTTCCCGCATAAGTTCCATCCGGCTCCACTCCATCCTGGAAACTCACCGTTACCGGACCTCCGGAACCTGCTGCTTGAACCGCTATTATCTGCGTGTCCGTGCCTGAATTACCTGCTGCATCAGTGGCAGTCCAGGTGACGATCGTCGTCCCTTGCGGAAATCCACCAGCTGGTGCATCGTTCGTTAAGGATGTCACTCCCACCGCATCTGTCGCCGTCGCCGTTCCTATATCCACAGGTGTTAACGGACCGGTTTCTGTCGTCGTTATATCTCCCGGCGCTGTCACTACAGGATCTGTCGTGTCTTCCACCGTCACATTTTGCGTATCTGTATTCATGTTGCCAGACGTATCTGTCACCGTCCATGTCACAACCGTCGTTCCCACCGGAAACTCGGCAGGTGCATCATTGGTCACCGAAGAAACTCCTACATTATCCGAGGTCGTCGGTGTTCCCAATGCTACCGGTGTCGTCGGACCCGTCGCTTCTGTTGTGATATCCCCTGGCGCTGTGATACTCGGTAACACATTATCTTCTACCGTGATCGTTTGGTTATCGGTTCCAATGTTCCCCGCTGCATCCATCGCCGTCCACGTCACAACGGTCACACCTGCAGGGAATCCGCCTCCCGGTGCGTTATTCGTCAAAGATGTCACTCCCACATTATCCGTCGCCGTCGCGGTTCCTATATTCACTGGCGTCAAAGGACCCGTGGCAGGAGTCGTGATATCCGCTGGTGCTGTCACCACCGGGGGTTCTGTATCTCCAGATACGGTATACGAAATCGTGATTTTGGGACGACTCGTTAAAGTCCCTGCTTCACTCGAATGGATCCCGATTCCATTATTATTCAACCCGTCAATTTGAATAAAAAATCCATTATTCTCTATACTGCCATCCACCCAGCCTTGGACCAGATCTATCCCATCCTGATTCAATACCACGATGTTTTCATTAAACGTAAACGGTGAAATCACTCCTAAAATATCATCTCCCACCACTGAAGGGTCTGCCGCCACATTCCAGGTCACATTCTCTTCTGTCCAGGGAGTTAAAATCGAATATAAATTTGTATTCACTGGCGCATCATTGAACACATTAAACGATACTTCTACCGACGTTACCGTCGCATTTGGAGGTATTGCTGACAAGTCCCACTTTATCGCTGAAGCAAGCTCGCCATACAAAGCTACCTCAGGATCCTGCGACACTCCATCTGCCCAGAACTCCGTATCGGATCCCTTATTCTGATTCGGAGAGGTCTTTCTGAGTAAAGAATCTTCTGTTCCTGAATAAAATGCACTCGGCTCCACTCCATCCTGAAAACTGATCGTATTCGGACTCGTCGCCGCTGGAACTCTCACTGTCACCAACTGTGTATCCGTTCCCGTATTGCCCGATCCATCTGTGGCCGTCCAGTTCACTATCGTCGTTCCCAATGGAAATCCACCGGCAGGGGCATCATTGGTAATCGCTGGAACCCCATTATCATCCACCGCCGCTGCCGTTCCTAAAGCCACTGGTGTTTGCGTTCCGGTAGAGTCAACCACTATATCCGGTGGAGCTATTATCGCTGGAGATATGCTGTCCGCTCCACTGGGTAACGTATACGTTATCGATAATCGGGGGCGTGCATTCGTTTGCCTGGAAAACAATCGAATCGCATTCCACCAATCAGGATCTTCACCCGGTCCTCCATTTTGAACCGCCAGTCCATAATTGGAGATACTTCCATCTACCCAGCCTTGGACCACATTAATCCCATCAGAGGTCAGAGGCATAGTATTAAGTCTAAACTTTTCAGGTATGATAGTTCCCATAATCGCAGCACCAATATTTGTCAAACCACCTATGGAATTCCAGGTTGCGTTGGTTTCACTCCAAGAAGTTAATATTTGCCGAAGGTGATAGGATGTTTCACTGCGATTAAATAAATTTAAATAAACTGTAGCTGATTGTATGGTGGCATTTGATGGAATAGAGGATAGATCCCAAGATATCAAAACAACCGCGTCACCATCCACTTCATTTTCAAATTTACCGTGCGATATTAATTCTGCTTTCGTTCCAAAGTTTGCATTAGGTTCTCCCTCAAAAACATAAGTATCTTTTGTTCCATCATATGCTCTATGCGGGTAATATCCATCCTGAAAACTAGCCGTATGGATCGGAGGATTCACAAAATGTGGTGTAAAACTGTAATCACTGCCCGGGGCCGGTATGGCCGTATTGGTTTCATAGTCCTCAATATTTGTAGCCGTTAAAATATACTCTGTCGAATTGTCCAACTGACTGGTCAATAATCTAACCGTTCTATAATCTTCCAATAACTCCGCCGCAAAAATAGTGACACCATTATTGACAGAATAATTTGAAATGTTTTCGGCACTTGCTTTATCCAATGGTTCAGAAAACTGTACTTCCAAAGTTAAAGGGTGCGCCGCACTAACATTAAAAATCTCCGGTGCAATATTGCTGTTACCATGAGTGATCGAAAACTGGTCTGCAATATCTCCAAACCCATTCAGAAAAATTGCTTCTAATCGATTTTCATACACATCAATCACCATGGACCCCAAACGATTGACTGAAAACTGCATCGCTGGATGATTCAGAGGGCCGGCTGCCTCTTCATAACTCCTTGTTAAGGGTTCATCATTCGTTTGATTAATACCAGAACTTCCAACCACAGCATATACGGTTCCACTATTAGCCGTTGGTTGGCCACCCACCAGGTTTTTGTGGTAAGCACCGTCTGCCCTTGGCAAGGGTGCAGACTTTCCATTGCCTCCATCAACTATATGTGTACCCGGACTGAATGTTCCAGAAGTTCCATAATGACCATCAATTAAAAACGATCTTTCGTAAGCGTGGCTATTGGCTGTGAGTACAAGGTCCACACCAGCTTGTTCCAATATATCAACAAAATTATTTCTAATATCATTAGCCCTACTACCAGAATCAGAATCATCCCATCCTTTGGAATAGGGAGAAGCATGAAAATATGCAATTGTCCATTCTTTAGAGTTTGCATTCAAATCATTTTGAAGCCAGTTTTGCATGGCTCCACCATTTGAAAGACTGGTATTGGAAACATCCAGTACTATGAAATGGGTATTGCCATAATCATAGGAATAGTACGCTTCTGTTCCTGAAGCCACGCCTCCGGATTGGGCATTATTGGGTAAAACAAAAATGGTGTTATAGGTATTTATATTATTATCGTCCCGCTCTCCAATTGCAGGCCAAACTGCAACATTTTTTAAAAAATCAGGGTACATAAAGAAAACGGCATCACCATGATCTCGGTTACTACCACTTGAGTAAGCATTATTACCCAACATAATCCACACATCCGGATTACGCGTTTGCGTGTAATTTTGAAACCTTTCTTTTACTAATAGGGCTTGAGAACTTTTTGTACCGGAATCTCCAATAACCCATACACGGGTTGGTTTCGCTCCGGAAGCAGGAAAAGTTTTAAATGTTCCATTAGCAGTTTCTTCAGTAGAAGGTGTCGTAGAGGTTCCAACGGCATAATAATAACGAGTGTCAGAAGAAAGGCTGTTTAAAGTTACTTGGAATTCGTAGAAATCGTCACAATTACTGGAACTGCAGACACTTCTACTAGTGAAAGAACCATCTGGAATAGAGGATGACAAACTTCCAGGAGACGTCCCATAGTGGATTGTGTTGTTCGCAATATCTGCAGTTGATACCCACCATTTTATAATGACGCTTGATGGTGTCATTCTTTGCAAATAAGGACCCCGATCGACTAACTGAGGACGATCTTTCGCTTGCCCAAATGCTTCCTGTCCAAAAATGAAAAAAGAAAATAAGATTAATAAGTGGGTAAATTCTATTCTCTGCCTGCCTGCCATTCGGAACCCCTCCCAACATACGAATAAATTTCATATGTGTATGTGAAAAACTTTACTTTTCGCAATAAAATACCCCAATTGGGCTTTATTTATTACCATTATTTAGTTATACTTTCAAGACAAATTTCTGTGACATTAATACAATTCCGCAAGAACAGGAAATAGCTGGGTTAACCCACATAAAATCAATAAGTTTATTCCATCTTATTTTGAGTAGAGAAAAGTGCTCTATCTTTAGGGTAGAAGTAAATTGAAAAGGAAAATAATTACAAAGTAATTCTGAAAATTCTATTGAAAGGGTTTATTAAGTAATGAAATTTAATTGGAGGAACCTTCTCATCAAAAAAAAACCGGAAGCCTAAATACCTTTAGACTTCCGGCAAAAATCAAAACTATTAAGGTAATGTAAAGGTCACAGAAATTTTAGGTGGATTTGCTGCTTCCCTGGAATCAAATCCAATTCCATCATTGGATCCAGTAGTTCTAATAATGAGCCCATTATTAGCCGTACTACCATCCACCCAATCTTGGACCAATGCAATTCCGGAAGCATTCAAATTAATTGTTATTTCACCCGATCCTGTTGGAGGAATGGATCCAAGCAGAGTACCACCAATAGGACCAATGTTATTCCAAGTCACCGTATTCTCTGACCAAGAATTTATTACCTGCCAAATGTTATGAGTCGAACCACTGCCATCACTTAAGTCCAGAGTAATGCTTACCGAATCAACAGTGGCAGAACTTGGGATAGAAGAAAGATCCCACGAAATTACTGAGAAAACCTCTCCACCACCATCTTCATTATCCGCACGAAGGGACGTAACACTCCCATAATTTGTATTAGGAAAAGGCTGTCGAACATGCGCATCCCGAGTTCCCGAGTAGCCGTTATTTGGGGAGACGCCATCCTGGAATTCAAGGGTTCCACCACCGACTAAGTAAGTGATAGTGATTTTAGGTCGACCGGTTGCCGCCTCACTGGAATTCCATCCAATTCCGTTATTCGTTCCCGCCGATTGAATCACCAACCCATTGTTCGCAATGCTTCCATCAATCCATCCCTGAACTAAGGCAATTCCATCCGAGTTCAGGATAAACTCCTGCTCGTTGTACAAGAACGGACCAATCGTTCCCAATACCGTAGTGCCAATGGACCCGGTTCCTCCAAAACTGTTCCAGGTCACCGTATCTTCCGACCACGGAGCTGTCGCCTGCAATATGTTATGGTCTGCTGATGAATCGTTAAACATATCAAACGTTACCGTCACCGAGGAAACTATTGCATCACTTGGTATCGCTGAGATATCCCAAGACACCACGGATACCACTTCTCCATATTTACCATTGTTCGGATCTGGAGCCACTCCATCTGCCCACAACTCATCCGTATTATTATTCTCATCAGGAGACGTTTGCCTTAATAACGCATCCTGCGTTCCTGAGTAGGTCCCGTTCGGTTCCACTCCATCCTGAAAACTTGTGACGTTCACACCCGTCGTTGTCGGCTCCGTCACCGTGATAGACTGCGTATCCGTTCCAACGTTGGCTGCCGCATCCAGGGCTGTCCACGTCACAATCGTCGTTCCAATCGGATACCCACCAGCAGGCGCATCATTCGTCAACGAGACCACTCCCACATTATCTGTGGCCGTTGCAGTCCCTATATCCACTGGAGTTAAAGTTCCAGTCGATTCCACTGTGATATCTGCAGGGGCTGTCACCACAGGAGGTTCAGTATCTCCTGTCGCCGCCACATTGTATGTAATCGTCAACTTCGGATGGTTGGTATTTGAGGCTGCTTCACTGGAATCAACAAAAATACCATCGTTGTTGTTATTGATTTCTTTGATAACTATTCCATGGTTCGCTATCGATCCATCTATCCAACCCTCTATCAGGCTAATACCATCAGGTGTCAGCACAATCACATTCTCATTAAACTGTCCCGGAACAATCGTACCCAGCACCGCAGCTCCCACATTAGTGCTCGATCCACCAAAACTGTTCCACGTCACCGTCGACTCATCCCAACTCGTCAACGCCTGATACAAGTTATAACTTCCGGAACTGATATTCGTTAAATTCAACGAGATACTCGCCGAATCGACTGTCGCATTGTTAGGAATGCTGGAGATATCCCAGGATATTACAGATATCACCTCACCAAACCGACCATTCGACGGATCCGGCTGTACTAAATCCGCACTCAAGGAAGTTTCATTCCCATAGTTCGAATCTGCCGAAGACTCTCGCAGTAACGAATCCTCGGTTCCCGCATAAGTTCCATCCGGCTCCACTCCATCCTGGAAACTCACCGTTACCGGACCTCCGGAACCTGCTGCTTGAACCGCTATTATCTGCGTGTCCGTGCCTGAATTACCTGCTGCATCAGTGGCAGTCCAGGTGACGATCGTCGTCCCTTGCGGAAATCCACCAGCTGGTGCATCGTTCGTTAAGGATGTCACTCCCACCGCATCTGTCGCCGTCGCCGTTCCTATATCCACAGGTGTTAACGGACCGGTTTCTGTCGTCGTTATATCTCCCGGCGCTGTCACTACAGGATCTGTCGTGTCTTCCACCGTCACATTTTGCGTATCTGTATTCATGTTGCCAGACGTATCTGTCACCGTCCATGTCACAACCGTCGTTCCCACCGGAAACTCGGCAGGTGCATCATTGGTCACCGAAGAAACTCCTACATTATCCGAGGTCGTCGGTGTTCCCAATGCTACCGGTGTCGTCGGACCCGTCGCTTCTGTTGTGATATCCCCTGGCGCTGTGATACTCGGTAACACATTATCTTCTACCGTGATCGTTTGGTTATCGGTTCCAATGTTCCCCGCTGCATCCATCGCCGTCCACGTCACAACGGTCACACCTGCAGGGAATCCGCCTCCCGGTGCGTTATTCGTCAAAGATGTCACTCCCACATTATCCGTCGCCGTCGCGGTTCCTATATTCACTGGCGTCAAAGGACCCGTGGCAGGAGTCGTGATATCCGCTGGTGCTGTCACCACCGGGGGTTCTGTATCTCCAGATACGGTATACGAAATCGTGATTTTGGGACGACTCGTTAAAGTCCCTGCTTCACTCGAATGGATCCCGATTCCATTATTATTCAACCCGTCAATTTGAATAAAAAATCCATTATTCTCTATACTGCCATCCACCCAGCCTTGGACCAGATCTATCCCATCCTGATTCAATACCACGATGTTTTCATTAAACGTAAACGGTGAAATCACTCCTAAAATATCATCTCCCACCACTGAAGGGTCTGCCGCCACATTCCAGGTCACATTCTCTTCTGTCCAGGGAGTTAAAATCGAATATAAATTTGTATTCACTGGCGCATCATTGAACACATTAAACGATACTTCTACCGACGTTACCGTCGCATTTGGAGGTATTGCTGACAAGTCCCACTTTATCGCTGAAGCAAGCTCGCCATACAAAGCTACCTCAGGATCCTGCGACACTCCATCTGCCCAGAACTCCGTATCGGATCCCTTATTCTGATTCGGAGAGGTCTTTCTGAGTAAAGAATCTTCTGTTCCTGAATAAAATGCACTCGGCTCCACTCCATCCTGAAAACTGATCGTATTCGGACTCGTCGCCGCTGGAACTCTCACTGTCACCAACTGTGTATCCGTTCCCGTATTGCCCGATCCATCTGTGGCCGTCCAGTTCACTATCGTCGTTCCCAATGGAAATCCACCGGCAGGGGCATCATTGGTAATCGCTGGAACCCCATTATCATCCACCGCCGCTGCCGTTCCTAAAGCCACTGGTGTTTGCGTTCCGGTAGAGTCAACCACTATATCCGGTGGAGCTATTATCGCTGGAGATATGCTGTCTGCTCCACTGGGTAACGTATACGTTATCGATAATCGGGGGCGATTATGAGTATCTCTTTGTCGACCACGAACAGCATTCCACCACTCTCCACTGGGAGGAATAAAAATAGGACCTGCGTTTCTTAAAGCTAAACCATAGTTAGGAACGGTTCCGTCAATCCAGCCTTGGACTATATTAATCCCATCCGGATTTAAAGGAATAGGATTCATACCAAACTTTTCTGGGGGCATAGTCCCAAGAATATCTGCTCCAACATTAGTATCGCCACCATAATTATTCCAGGTCACCGTTATTTCGTTCCATGGAGCCAAAAGTTGACGTATGTAATAAGGAGTTTCACTATTATTATAGGGATCCCAATAAAAAGTTGCTGATTGAATAATTGCATTTGATGGAATAGATGAAACATCCCATGAAACCATAACAATGGCTTCCCCTTCTGGTGTTGCTTCAAATCTTCCATGAGCAATCAAATCTTTTTTATTTCCATAATTGGTATCCGGCAAACCTTCATAAATATAAGTATCTTTTGTTCCATCATATGCTCTATGCGGGTAATATCCATCCTGAAAACTAGCCGTATGGATCGGAGGATTCACAAAATGTGGTGTAAAACTGTAATCACTGCCCGGGGCCGGTATGGCCGTATTGGTTTCATAGTCCTCAATATTTGTAGCCGTTAAAATATACTCTGTCGAATTGTCCAACTGACTGGTCAATAATCTAACCGTTCTATAATCTTCCAATAACTCCGCCGCAAAAATAGTGACACCATTATTGACAGAATAATTTGAAATGTTTTCGGCACTTGCTTTATCCAATGGTTCAGAAAACTGTACTTCCAAAGTTAAAGGGTGCGCCGCACTAACATTAAAAATCTCCGGTGCAATATTGCTGTTACCATGAGTGATCGAAAACTGGTCTGCAATATCTCCAAACCCATTCAGAAAAATTGCTTCTAATCGATTTTCATACACATCAATCACCATGGACCCCAAACGATTGACTGAAAACTGCATCGCTGGATGATTGAGAGGGCCAGCCACTTCTTCCCAACTACGAGCTAATGGCGTATTGTTCGTTTGAATAATTCCAGAACTTCCAACCACAGCATATACGGTTCCACTATTAGCCGTAGGTTGGCCACCCACCAGGTTTTTGTGGTAAGCGCCGTCTGCCCTTGGCAAGGGTGCAGACTTTCCATTGCCTCCATCAACTATATGTGTACCCGGACTGAATGTTCCAGAAGTTCCATAATGACCATCAATTAAAAACGATCTTTCGTAAGCGTGACTATTTGCAGTAAGAACCAGATCTACACCAAAGTCTTCCAACTCCTCAACAAACCTAGTACGAAGATTATCTTCTTTTGTTCCAGAATCAGAATCATCCCATCCTTTGGAATAGGGGGAAGCATGAAAGTAGGCGATTATCCATTCTTTTGTATTGGCATTTAGATCATTTGTCAGCCAATTTTTCATAGCCCCAGTATTGGAAAGACTGGTATCCGATGAATCCAGAACTACAAAATGGATATTGCCGTAATCATAAGAATAATAAGCTTGAGTACCTGAAGAAACCCCACCCGCCTGTCCATTATCAGGTGTATCGAAGATAGTGTAATAAGTCCCAGACTCGGATGGAGAATCTGCATTATTGTCATCCCGTTCACCCAGAGTTGGGAATACAGCTACATTTCTCAAAAAATCCGGATACATGAAGAAAACACCTTCACCATAGTCCCGATTACTACCATTAGAATACGCATTGTTGCCCAACATAATCCACACATCCGGATCACGCGTTTGCGTGTAATTTTGGAAAACTTCTTGAACTTTTAATGCCTGAGTATCTTTTGTCCCTGCATCTCCTATAGCCCAAATACGGGTTGGTTTCGCTCCGGAAGCAGGAAAAGTTTTAAATGTTCCATTAGCAGTTTCTTCAGTAGAAGGTGTCGTAGAGGTTCCAACGGCATAATAATAACGAGTGTCAGAAGAAAGGCTGTTTAAAGTTACTTGGAATTCGTAGAAATCGTCACACCGGCTTCCACAAACACTTCTCAGGGTAGAGGATCCGTCTGTAATAGAGGATGACAAACTTCCAGGAGACGTCCCATAGTGGATCGTGTTGTTGGCAATATCAGCAGTTGATACCCACCATTTTATAATGACGCTTGACGGTGTCATTCTTTGCAAATAAGGACCCCGATCGACTAACTGAGGACGATCTTTCGCTTGCCCAAATGCTTCCTGTCCAAAAATGAAAAAAGAAAATAAGATCAATAAATAAGTAAATACTTTTCTTAGCCTGCCTTCCATAAGGAACCTCTCCCAACATGCGAATAAATTTTATATGTGTATGTGAAAGTTTTTATTTTTCACAATAAAATACCCCATTCGGATGACTAGACTTTACCTATTATTAAAAATAATTTCAAGACAATTTTCTGTAACATTTATAAAAACCAAATACTTAAAAAAAGGTAGCCCTTAAACTAGCTGTTATTTAGAGCATTAAAGGATAGCCACTAGAGGGTAAGCAGCGAATTGGGAAGAAAAAATATTTTTCAATTCTTAAAACTTGGGAATTATTTGGAAAGTGTAAATGTTTACCGTGTAATGCTAATATTCTCGAATCAAATAAATAATTCAGGTTTTTTCTTGAAAATAATTAGTTTTTTAAATTTACATGGAAATCATTTTGTAGGGGTTACCGGTGAGGGGTTTAAATGATTATTCTTATTTAAATCCATTTGACCTGTTATTGGTTTTTAAAGGTCTTCTATTTTCCATGGGTCTATAAAAACCAACAAAGTATCATTTTGCTCTGTATGTTAGAATAATCGTGCTAAGCAATAGAATATTTATAATAGGAATAAACTTAATTTCTAATTTATTTCCTTTACCTTATTTTTCATTTGATCTAAATTCTTAGACCTTCAATTTTTCCATAAATATTTTTCCTTTTCCCTACTTTATATTTTTTATGAAAACTTAATGTGTTCAAACTCCCACCTTTAAAAATATGAAAACATTCATTATCCGAGTCTACCAGAATACAATTCTAGGTTACCCACGAACATGCATGACTTTAATAATATTATTGTCCATATTATTAAGTTTTCAGGCAATGAAATTCAAATTAGATGCCTCTGCGGACTCCCTGGTTTTAGAAAACGATGAAGACCTTCGTTATTTTCGTTCAATAAACAAGATATACGGCACAGAGGATTTTTTAATAATTACTTATTCCCCTTTTGAAGATCTTTTATCTGAAAACTCCCTTGATGGAATAAAAAATCTAAAAAAAGATTTACTTCAATTACCAAGAATTAAAAACATTGTAAGCATCCTTGATGTTCCATTATTAATGAGCCCCGTAGTTCGTATTTCAGAGCTTGATGAAAATATTAGAAAATTAGAAACACATGACGTGGATAAAAATTTAGCTCTAAAAGAATTCACGGAGAGTCCAATATATAAAAAACTCCTTGCCAGTCCGGATGGAAAAACAACAGCAATCCTTGCTTTCTTCCAAAGAGATGACAAATATTTTTCATTATTAGAAAAAAGAAATGGCTTAAGAGAAAAGAAACGAGAATCAGGAAAATTAGATTTAGAGGAAGAAAAAACCCTTCGTCAAGTTTCACTTGAGTTTAAACAATACCTTGCTCAAGTATTGGAAACTCAAAAAAAAGAAGTCGACGCAATTCGAAAGATTTTAGATAAATACCGTGATAAGGCAAAAATCTTTTTAGGCGGTGTCCCAATGATAACAACGGATATGATTGACTTTATAAAGGTAGATCTGAAAGTATTTGGGATTGCCGTTTCCGTTTTGATGATAATCGTTTTATGGTTGTTTTTTCGGAGCCGACGTTGGGTAATTTTGCCAATGCTTTCCTGTATTCTGACAGTAGGAATCATGGTCGGTTGTTTAGGCTGGTTGGATTGGCGGGTCACAGTAATTTCCTCCAACTTTGTATCCATATTAATCATTATCACCACATCTTTAACAATCCATTTAATTGTTCGCTATGGAGAATTACATTTAGAAAACCCGAATTGGAATCAAGAAACTTTAGTCAATAAGACGGTTCAACTCATGTTCCCCCCTTGTTTTTTTACAGCCATTACAACAATTGTGGCATTTACTTCCTTGGTGGTGAGTGATATCCGGCCTGTAATTGATTTTGGTTGGATAATGACTTTAGGGATTTCATTAGCATTCATTTTGTCATTTATTTTCTTCCCTTCCTTTTTAAAATTAATGAAACCGAAACGATCCCTATCTGAAAATGACGCAACACGCCACATCACTAATGCCATTGCTCAGATTACATTGAAATATAGAAAATCTATTTTAGTTTTTTTTATGACATTAATAATTGTCAGCCTGCTGGGTGTTCTAAAATTAAGAGTGGACAATCGATTCATTGATTACTTTAAAGACTCTACTGAAATATATAAAGGAATGAGCGTCATAGATACTCAATTGGGTGGCACCACTCCTCTAGAAATTATTATTGAAGCTGACCCGGAGTTTTTTGAATTTTTAAAGGAATTAGAAACCGAGGAAGAGGAAGAAGATCCATTCAAAGATCCCTTTGAAGAAGAAGATGAAAACGAGGATAACTATTGGTTCCACCCCGACAAACTTCTTGAGGTAGAAAAAATACACGACTATTTAGAAAACCTTCCACAAATAGGAAAAGCCTTGTCTATCGCAACAACATTAAAAGTTGTTCGAATTCTAAATGACAACAAAATCCCCGATGATTATGATCTCGCAATTTATAGAAAGCTTTTACCGGATGATGCAAAAAAATCTTTTCTGGATCCATATCTTTCAAAGGATGCGAATCAAATACGCATCACAATGCGAATCGAAGAAACTGATCCTACACTAAATCGAGGAGAGTTGATCGAAAAAATAAGAAAGTTTTTAGTAGGGGAAATGAAAATTCTTCCTGAAAGAATCCGTTTCACAGGAATGGCGGTAATGTACAACAATATGCTTCAAAGTCTTTATCGATCACAAATATTAACATTAGGTGTAGTTTTTGCTGCCATCCTCATTATGTTTATTATCCTATTTCGCCATTTTTACATTGCTCTTTTGGCCACGATTCCAAATATATTTTCTGCAATTGTTATTCTGGGTGCCATGGGTTGGTTTAAAATTCCATTAGATATGATGACTATAACCATTGCTGCTATAACAATAGGAATTGCCGTGGATGACACTATCCATTATATTCATCGATATCAAAAAGAATTTGCTCTTAACCCACAATATAAACCGTCAGTTCTCCGGTGTCATGGGAGTATTGGCAGAGCTATTTACTATACTTCTATAACGATTACTGTAGGTTTTTCTATTCTCATGTTATCCAATTTTATTCCTACAATTTATTTTGGACTACTAACTGGAATTGCCATGTTATTAGCTTTATTAGGAGACTTATTTTTACTTCCAGTTTTGATGGTTATTTTTAAACCACTCGGCCCAGAAAAAGAAATCCATTGATTTAATTAGAAAAAATATGGTCTCCTCATCTCTGTCGATATTAATAATTGATGGAAACCGCAATGATACTATAAAGGTTTTAAGTTGCTTAACTGCCATCCCCAAAATCAAAGTTCATGCCATTGCCACTGAACCTAAGACTCCAGTTCAATGGAGCCGTCTATGTAAAACATTTCATTTAAAAGAGACCAAGAGTGATGAAGAAAGAATAGAATTTATCAGAAAAGTTGCCAGGAAAGTTCGACCCGATTTATTATTTCCATTAAGCCGATTGGGAATTCTATTTGCGATAAAGAATTACAATGTACTTAAACAAATTGCCCCTTTGGCCCCAATTCCAACTTTGGAATCTTTTGAAAAAGCACAAGACAAGGGAAAGTTCTCCGACTTTTTAGAAGAAAATAATATACCTAAGCCATTTACTATACATTTAAATAACGATCAAAGTTTAACACACCAGTTGAGTAGAATGACATTCCCTGCTTTAATTAAACCTAAAATAGGTACGAATGGATTAGGAATCAGGCAGTTTGAAGACCTTAATTCACTAGAAAAATTTTTAAGGTCAAACAAGGACTTATCTCCAAGTATCCTGCAAAGTAAAAGACGTGGAACCATTTTATGTTCGAGCACTTTATCAATTGATGGAAAAATATTGGCCCACAATCTACATAAAGAAATTTTTCCAAATCCGGTTCCTTTCCGCCCTCATTTAGGAATGGAATTTATACAAAACGAAAATCTTTGGAAGATCACAGAAAAGGTTATCAAGGAATTAAAATGGACCGGTATTGCAAATTTCGATATGATTTTGGACGAAGAGGATAATCAAATAAAGGTGATAGAATTAAATCCACGATATTGGGGGAGTTTACGTGGTTCACTTACTATGGGTTTAAACTTTCCCTACCTAGCCTGCCTACTAGCATTAAATCAACCCTTACCTGCCACCAATTTAAATCACACTTTAAGGTATATAGATTTAGAAAATTTTTTAAAAACACTTTTGCCTTCTTATAGAAAAAGAGGGTTCCCAAGAGTTGTTTCCACAAAGGTTGGTTGGGAATATATTCTCAAAGACCCATTACCGTTTTTAAATAATTTTTGGAACAAACTAAAATCAATGGTTTAAGTGATTTTAAATTAAGAAAATAGATTAAACATTTTTCTTATCCTTCAATTTAATAATAAGTGTATTTCTAAGCTTGTCATTTATCCTGCACCAAATCTGCATAAGATTTCATTAATTTTTACCCATTTTCATCATTACCATTGCACACAGTCTTTTAATAATGGGAGCATGAAAAACTTATGGATTTTTACAGCAAAACCTAACTTTTTACCCTACTTATTTGGAGCGTCCGCACTTATTTTGGCCTACGACCCTATTCGTTGGCTGATTCAAACGTGGAAGGATCCATCTTATGATTCCCATGGGTATTTGGTATTTTTATTAACCCTTGGACTTTTCCTTTGGGGTTTATCTGGTAAACAAAGTTTATCCAATCCTATTGATAAGAAAATCCCATATCTCCTTTTAGGATGTACCAGTTTAATCAGATTAGCGGGACAAGTTTTTGCAATTAATATTGTTGGCGCATTGACTCTGGTTATCGACGTTTACGCATTAGGTCTATTAACAGGAATCCAAAAAAGCAAACGGCCTGTCTCTCCAGGATGGACTGCTTTATTTTTTGCATTTTCATTACCCTTGGAACGGGTGTTACAAAGATCAATTGGATTTGGTCTACAAAGCCTATCTGCGGATGGGGCTTGTGGGATTTTAAGCCAATTATTCGGAAATGTAAGCTGCCAAGGAGTTCGAATCATAATTAATCATCATGACGTTTTAGTGGATTTGCCATGTTCTGGTGCAAGAGGACTTCTCATTTTGTTTCTATTATTTTGCGGTAGCATGGCAATTATAAGACCGAGCTTATCTCAATCGGCTTTAGGAATTGTAATTACCTTAGTCTCTGGGATACTGGAAAATATCTTAAGAATTGTTTTTATTGCTATAGGAGTTGTAACTCCTTCATTTTTTCTAAACGTTGATGTTTTAGCCTCTCCATGGCATGACCTTTTAGGTTTAAGTTTTCTGTTCCTGGGGAGTATCCCCATTTTAATTTGGTCACAATGGGTATACTTGAAACCCAAAAATGAAAATAAACCTATTGACCAAATACTTTCTACCAAAAAGGAAAATGAATTTTTTTTAAATAAAAATATTTCACCCGATAACTACTTCTTTACTAAAAGATTATTTTGGGGATTTGGTTTTCTAATGTTTTCTTTATTCATAGTCAGTGCCCCTCAAAAACCTATAGATGTTGCTGAATCGAATTTAAATATTTCATTACCCGAATTTTTAAATGGTCATTTAAAAACCCCTGTCAATTTACTTCCAAATGAAAAATTGTATTTCACTAAATTTGGAGGTACTGCAACCAAAGCAGCATATGGAACTCATAGTTTACTCGTTGTGAAAACATCGGCCCCTCTCCGACATTTACATTCCCCAGAAGAATGTTTACGAGGATTAGGAATGAAAGTCCAGTATAAAGGAATTACCTATCAATCTCTTCCATCAGCCATTTACAAAGTTACCAATTCCAATGGAAAATCCTATCGAGTGGCCGTCAGCTTTATTTCTGATAGAGGAGAGGTCACCTCAAATATTTCAGAAGCCATCTGGCGATGGTTTAAACAACCAACCAGCATATGGTCCGAGGTCCAAAGAATATCTCCGTGGAATTTAAAAAACATTGAACATACCCAATGGGATGAAGCTGTCATTACTGCTTTGGATATCGAAAAACCCAAAACTGCACAAAGAAATTATGAATTTGAGAAAGGGCGTTTTAAAAATGGATAATATAAAAAAACCTATAATGACTCTAATCCTTCTCTTTTCCTTATCTTTTTATGGAATTGCTTTTGGGGAAAAGGAGTTAGGTGGCACCCTCCAAGCTGAGATCAATGGTCAAACCTTTCATTTACCCTCGCTTCGGACAGATATTGCAGCAGATATCGTGGGGGACTCTGCAACAGTTACTGTCATTCAGTATTTCGGAAATCCTACCAAAATGCCTATAAATGCCACCTATCTTTTCCCCTTAAATAGAAATTCCGCCGTATATTGGATGAGCATGGAAGTGGGAATGGAAATAATTGAAGCCCAAATAATGAAAATTGAAAAGGCAAAAACTAAATTCAATTCCGCTAAAAAAGAAGGTAAGGCCGCATCTTTATTAACACAACATCGGCCCAATATGTTCACTCAAAAGGTTGCTAACTTAATGCCGAATTTACCTATAAAAGTTACCTTAAAGTATGTTCAAACGGTTCCTAAAATAGATGGGAACTATCAAGTAGTTATTCCACTTATTGTGGGCCCCCGATATCAACCCGAAGGTTCTGGAGAAGCTCCAACAATTTCTGATGAAGAAGAAAATGATTCTCCTGAAGAAACAAGGAGCGATACTAGGTTTGCCCAATGGGAAATCGAAAAACTTCCTATTTATCCTCAAGTGGGTGGGCTAAACATCCCGGACACAATAGCCAAAGATAGAGTTTCCATAAAAGTAAATATTAAATCTGGAGTTCCATTTGGAAGAATTTATAGCGAAACCCATCCCTTAAATGTAATCGGCAAGGATAAAAATAAGTATATTACCCTGGCAGAGGGCAGAACTATAGATAACCGGGATTTTGTTTTACTTTTTCAACTATCAGGAGAAAAAACTCAAGCTTCCATTCTCAGCCATAAGACCAACAAGGAAGGCTTTTTCAGTTTAATGATTGAACCCCCAAAAGCAGCTAAAACGGATCAAATTATTAAAAGAGAGCTGGTATTTGTTTTGGATACTTCCGGGTCTATGAGTGGAGAACCTATTTCAGCCAGCAAATTATTCATGCGTCATGCATTAAAGAACCTTAGGGAAACAGATTATTTTAGAGTGATCCGTTTTAGCAATAACGCTTCCGAATTTACCGAAGGTCCCATTCCTGCAACTTCAGAAAATATTTTTAGGGGATTGCAATATGTAAATTCTTTAGATGCTAATGGAGGGACGGAAATTCCTAACGCCATTCGCCAGGCCTTTTCCACTTCTCCAATTGAAAATACTATTCGAATCGTAGTTTTTTTGACGGATGGATATATTGGGAACGAATCCGAAGTATTAACTCTGATTTCAGAGTCTATTGGTAAAGCCCGGATTTATGCCTTTGGGGTAGGTACCTCTGTAAACCGATTTCTTTTAAATGAAATGGGAAGGAGAGGAAGAGGATTTGCAAGGTTTATTGACCCAACAGAGAACCCGGAGGATGTTGCAATTAAATTGGCATCAAAAATAAAGACTCCAGTTTTGACAAATATTGCCATCGATTGGGGTGGTCTTGAGGTTGCAGAAGTTACACCTAAGCTGATTCCAGATTTGTTTGAAGGAGACTCAATTCGAATATTAGGAAAATTTACTGGATCCGGTAATCACACTATCAAAGTAAATGGATTTGTACCAGGGGGAATGGCTTTATTACCGGTGGATTTTAATATCCCTGAACCCCCTGAAAAAAACTCTGAATCACCTCTTCCTTTGATATGGGCGCGAGGCCAAATATCCGACCATATGAATCAAATGAACCTACCGATGTCAATTAAAACCACATCACTAAGTGATACGGAATTAAAAGAAAAGGTTATCCAGTTGGGATTAAATTATTCTCTTATGACACGATGGACTTCCTTTGTTGCTGTCTCCAAAGCAATTGTCAACCCAAACCCCGAGCAATCAAAAGATTCACAAGTACCATTGCCCATGGTAAAAGGCGTCGGGCCCAAAGCCTATGGTCAGCCTAAAACCGTGGTACTTGCCCAAAATTTTTCTGGAGGTTCAACTCCGGAACCTACGACCTGGGCCAGCCTATTACTTGTCTCATTACTATTTTTTGCTTTCATGTCTAGAAAAGTTAAACACAAACCCATTCCATCTAAATAAAGTTTGCCGCCAGGTGAAACCTCCCGGAAGAACCAGGTGTTGGTGGATTTTTTCTGCCACCCTGGTTCTTGATGGCAGAAATTACTCAAACTCGCTGTTATAATAATATAGATAATTTTTGGGAAAGATAATATGGGAAAAAACATTCTGGTGGTAGACGATGATCCACATATTCGAGAGGTAATATGTTTTGCCCTTGAAAATGCGGGAATGACACCCCGGGAAGTAAAAAACGGGAAAGAAGCTTTAAGCCATTTTAACAAACACCCTCCAGAATTAGTAATTTTGGATATCAATATGCCTGAAATGGACGGGTTCCAATTTTGCAAAGAAATTCGAAAACAATCCGAGGTTCCCATTCTGTTCCTATCCTCACGAGACGATGAAATCGATCGAGTGGTTGGCTTTGAAATTGGCGGTGATGATTACGTATCTAAACCTTTTAGCCCCCGAGAGCTTGTGGCCCGAGTTCATGCAATACTAAAACGAGCTCAAGGTAAAACCTCTTCCGCAGACAACTTCTCGAAAACCTTGACCTTTGGAAGAGTCACATTAAATTCCGAAAAACACCAAGTATTTTGGGACGATAAACCGATCGACCTTACAGCAAGAGAATTTGATATTTTAAAAGCTTTTTTACTTTATCCCGAGAGCGTATTTGATCGCAATCGCATCATTGAACATGCATATGGGAATAGCTCATTTGTTAGTGATCGTACCATAGATAGCCATATACGGCACATCCGCAATAAGTTTTCTTTTGCAGGTGGAAAGACGGTTATCGAAACCGTCTTTGGAGTCGGCTACATTTTAGGGTCCTGCAAACAATAAAATGAAACACAAGAAAATTTTTCGCCTTAGAACTATTTTGCTAATTGCAAACCTGACAGTCCTGCTTATACCCCTTGGCAGTATATTTTTTTTTAGAATTTACGAAAACCAATTAGTTCGCCAAACAGAACGCGAATTAATTTCACAAGCTTCGGTAATAGCAGCCATTTACAAAAATGAAGTTAAAAAGTTTATTGGATCGGATAAAACTTTTGGCACTCAATTGAACAATTTAAAAATTGAAACACTGGATGATTTTTACACACCTGTAATTCCCCAATTAGAATTGTCTGAAACAGAAATCCTACCACCAAGACCTAAAGGATTAGTTCCAAAAATTGAAATAGACTTTGTCTCCAATCAGGTCGGAATGAGTTTATCACCCATTATTTCCGATATAAAAAAAGTGGTTCTCTCTGGAGTAAAAGTTTTAGATTTTAATGGAATTGTAATTGCAGGCTCAAATGAATTAGGGCAATCTTTTAGTCACTTAAAGGAAATCCAATTAGCTCTAAAGGGAAGTTTCACCAGTGTGATCCGCGAAAGAATACCTAATCATCCGCCCCCTTCACTTGCCTCAATAAGTCGTGGAACCAACATACGTGTATTTTCAGCTTTTCCAATTTTAGAAGAAAATCATCTTTGGGGAATTGTTTATATTTCTCGAACACCAAAAAACATCCTTAAAGACCTTTATATGGAAAAAGAAAAAGTCATAATGATCAGTTTAGTTATTATTGGCTTAACTCTATTACTTGTTTTTTTTACTTCTTACACTATTTCGCGACCAATTTATCAACTGATCGAAAGAACAAAAAAAATTTCCCAGGGTAACAAGGAAGCAATTCGACCTCTTGAAAAACCAATTACAAAAGAAATGGAACTATTATCAAAAAGCTTTAATGATATGGCTATTTCCTTAAATAAAAGATCGGAATATATCAGGGATTTCGCAACACATGTTTCTCACGAATTCAAAACTCCCCTCACTTCTATTCAAGGAGCAGGTGAATTACTTTTAGAGCATTTTTCCAATATGCCAGAGAACAAAAAGAAAAAATTTATTGATAATATTGTCCAGGATTCGAAACGACTTAAGGAACTGGTTTCAAAACTGCTTTATTTAGCAAAGTTAGATAATTTAACCCCCTCGGAAGAACAATCTAATTTGGGAAATATTTTAAATAAATTAAAAGAGCATTGGGCTCGCGAAGGGATAGAAATCTCATTTGAAGAGGACCCTAAAATCATCCTAAAATTTGCTTCCGATTACCTAGAAGCCGCTTTAACTAACCTAATAAGTAATAGCAAACAACATAAAGCTACTTTTGTTAAACTCTCATTTCTTAGAATGGGAGAAAATTTGATACTAAATATTCAGGATAATGGCGAAGGAATCCCAAATTCACATAAAGATAAGATATTCGCTCCTTTTTTTACAACTAAAAGAGAAAACGGGGGAACAGGACTTGGGCTTGGAATAGTGAAATCCTTAGTGGAAGCTCACGGTGGAAAAATATCATTGGCAGATTCTAAAACAGGAGCAAGGTTTAAAGTTAGTCTTCCACTTATAATCTAAAAACCTATTATTTTAATTACCCACTTTTCCACACATTATTTCTCTCAGGAAAATGCAACCAAGGTTAATTGTTTAGCTAAACTTAACAACCCAACAATGATTCCAAAAGCAAAAATAAACAAAGAGAAATTAACGGTGTACTTTATCATTAAGTATAGTTTTTTATTGGTCTGCTTTAAGGCTTGGGTTTTTTGAAGTATTGGTCCCAATCCTGAAAACAATTTATTTACAAAACCGCACTTATCCCCATCAACATTTGGGACAATGGTCAGCCTCATTAATATTTTAATAATCGAATTAATGATTCTACCAAACCAGTTTGTGGGCCGGTCCACATCACACATCAAAATTAACCTTAAATCTTTGGTGTCATTTCTAGCATAATGAACGTAGGTTTCATCAAATAAAAATCCCTCTCCATCCCTCCACGAATAATTAGAACCATCCACATTGATAAAACAATCATCTGAGTTAGGAGTCACCAATCCCAAGTGATACCTTAAGGAACAAGCTACAGGATCCAAATGTCTTGTCAATTTAGAACCTGCTGGCAGAACAGAAAACATTGCTCCATTAATTGAAGGAATTTTTTCGAGAATCTCTAATGTTTTAGGGCAAAGTTTTTTAGCAGAGTCATGTGTATACCCATACCATTTCAAGTAAAACTTGCTCCATCCGTATTTAAAAAAAGTTCGAAATCCAATATCATAGCAAGCTTTTGAATCTGGTTTCTTGGTTTGCTCAAAATATTGCTCGTTATGCAAACCAATTACCTCCTCCTTTATGGTTCGCCAATTATTCTTCAGAGGATCCAAATCTTTGAAATCTTCTAAATTAATTATGGACTTCCTGGCTCTGGGTTGAGTAAAAATATACAAAAGGCAATTAAGGGGAGAAAATATTGGCCAACCTTTTCTAATATATTCACCAAACTTATCATAGCGGGTTATTCCTCGCCATTTATATACATATGCAATAGAACCCAAACTAAATGCAAACAATATGAATAAAGTCACACCTAACCACATATTTAAAACCATTAAATTTCTAAGATGAACCAAGAAAAGAAAAAATCATAGAGAAGAAAATAATTTCTAAATTGGCATTTATAAATTATACGCATTACTTAAAATGAATGGCGAATAAAACCTTTATCCTTCTTCAATATAAACCTTTATACCTAAAAAAGCTCTAATTTTTTGGGGATATTCAAGGAAGCCTAACTGTTGGTTGCCAAGAAAATTAGCGATAATTTCCTTTACAAGAAATACTCATTTTTATCTCAATAAAAGCTTAGCCATCATTTATGTAAATTGAATTCTGTTATTAACCAATTGTACCAATCCTTCAGCCCATGACCTGTTTTAGCAGAAACCTGAAACACTTTAATTTCTGGGTTCACCTTTCGAGCATATCTAATACATTGATCCACACTAAAATCGACATGCTCTAAGAGATCAGTTTTACTTATTAGCATTACATCTGAAGCTTTAAACATGTGTGGATATTTTATAGGTTTATCCTCACCTTCAGTTACAGAAAGAATGAGAATCTTCGCCCGCTCGCCCAAATCAAACAATGCCGGACATACAAGGTTTCCAACATTTTCAATCATCAATACAGAATTTAGGGGAGGCTGTAATTCCTTCAACCCTTTGGCTATTATTTCTGCTTCTAAATGACAACCCGTCCCTGTATTAATCTGAACAACCTTGGATCCAGTAGCTCGAATCCGTTCAGCATCCTGAGCCGTCTCTTGGTCGCCTTCAATTACATGAATGGGAATTTTGTTTTTTAAATCTTTTATGGTCCGTTCCAGTAATGTCGTTTTTCCTGCCCCAGGTGAACTCATCAGATTCAAAGCAAGTATATTTCTCCCATCAAACCATCCACGATTTCGGGCAGCTAATAGATTATTTTTTTCCAAAATTTCTTTTTCAAGCAAAAGAACTGGCGAGTGGCCCTGATTAATTTTATGGGAATGATTGTGATTATGTTCGTGATTCACTTCGTGCAAATGGGTGTGCGGGCGAGAGTGGTCATGGACTTGGCTCTCAGAAGCAACTTTTTCTAAATTCAAATTTGTCACAGATGGGGTAGCACCTTGATCACATCCACATGTAGTACACATCAGGCAAACTCCATTTCTTTAATTTTTAATTCTTCTCCCGCAATACAAACTAAATCATTGGATCCACAAGAGCAGCTTTTAAAAAAATTATCGAACTCACTTTCCTTCAAACAGTTTAAACAACGAAACAAACCCGGCTTTTCAATAATTTCCAAAAATGCCCCAGCTAATTCCGTATCTTTGGAATACACATCAAAACAAAATCGAATTGAATCTGGAATCACCAAAGATAGTTTGCCTATTTCCAAGGTAACCCGCTTCACGGGAATTCCCTTTGCATGTTCACGGGCAATGGAAACGATATTTCTGGTAATACTTAATTCATGCATATCCTGGTTCCATTTCTAACAAATTCTGGGAAGCTGTTCTCCAACCATCATATCAACGATACGATCCCCACCAAAACTCGTTTTCATAATCACTCTTTCCTCAGGTGTTTCAACTATTTCTCCAATAACAGAAGCATGTCGCCCTTCAGGCAATGACTTCATACGTTCTAAAACTATCTGCGAATAAGAATCAGGAACAATAGCAATTAAAATTCCTTCATTCGCTAAATATAATGGATCCAATCCAAGAATTTCGCAAATAGCTCTAACTTCGTTTCTAACAGATATATTTTCTTCTTCTAAAACAATACCAACCTTTGCACTTAGAGCAAATTCATTAAGTACTGTAGCAACCCCTCCACGGGTTGCATCTCGCATGCAATGGATATCGGGGCACACTTCAAGGATCTTCTGAACTAATTTGTTTAAAGGTTGGCAGTCACTTTGGATAGAAGAAACAATGGAAAGTTCTTCTCGCGAATGTAATATAGCTGCTCCGTGGTCACCCATATATCCATTTATTATTACTTTATCTCCAGGGGTGGCTCTTGCAGCAGAAATGTTAATTGGATGAGGAATTACCCCAATTCCCGCCGTATTAATAAAAAGTTTATCTGCCGCTCCCCTGGGTACTACTTTTGTATCCCCTGTTACAATTTTTATATCTACATCCTGAGCAGCTTCCTTCATGGACTTCACCACACATTCGAGAGATTCTAAAGGCAATCCTTCTTCTAAAATGAATCCACAACTTAAATATAAAGGAATCGCTCCTCCCACCGCTAAATCATTTACTGTTCCATTAACTGCAAGCATACCAATATCTCCCCCAGGAAAGAATATTGGATCGATAACAAAAGAATCTGTAGTGAAGGCGAGTCTATTTCCAAGTTCTGCTAATTTTTTTAAGTCTATTCTTGCCTGATCTTCCCTTTCACAAAGAATAGGATTCCCAAAATGTTTAACAAAACAATTCTCTATCAGGTCATGCATTGCTTTACCACCACTCCCGTGAGAAATTGTTACAGTTTTTTTTGGCATAATTTTATTTTTTCCATTTAACTCAACCTGCTGAGGTAACCTTGACACATTAGAATTCATGATCATCCAATTTCAATCAAATCCACTCCACCATAGGAATAATATGCTGCGCATGCACCTTCTGTTGAAACCATTAATGCTCCCAATGGGGTTTCTGGCGTACACATAGAACCGAAAACTTTGCATTCTTTTGGCTTAATCATACCCCTTAATACTTCCCCACACTGACAAGATTGAGGGTCAGCCATCTTTAGATTAGGAATTGAAAACTTTTGTTCTGCATCGTAGTGCGAATAGGCTTCCCTAATACATACTCCTGAATTTTCGATCGAACCTAATCCTCTCCACTCAAAATATTCTCTGGGTTTAAATACTCTTTCAATGGCGTCTAATGCTTGTTTATTTCCATCTTCCTGAACAATACGTTGATATTGGTTTTCGATTTCACATCGTCCATCTTGAAATTGTTGAAGCAACATCCAAATAGATTGCAAAATATCTAAGGGTTCGAACCCCGCAACTACCAGTGGTCTTTTATATTGTTCAGCAATAAAATGGTAAGGTTTGGTTCCAATGACCATACTCACATGCCCAGGTCCTATAAATCCATCTAACTGCAAGTCAGGAGAATCTAACACGGCTTTGAGGGTCGGAACAATTGTTATGTGGTTGCAAAAAATAGAAAAATTTCTAACTTTATCCTTCTCTGCCTGCAAAATTGTTAACGCAGAACTGGGCATAGTAGTCTCAAACCCTAAACCAAAAAAAACTATCTCCTTATTGGGATGTTTTTTTGCCAGTATTAAAGCATCCATAGGAGAATACACAACTCGCACATCCGCTCCCTCTGCTTTAGCCTGCAAAAGATTTTTTTGTGAGCCGGGTACGCGCATCACATCACCAAAGGTAGCAAATATTATTTCAGGGTGTTCCGCTAGAGCAATGCAATCATCAACCCTTCCCATAGGTAAAACGCATACCGGACACCCGGGACCATGAATTAATTCAATCTCATCCGGTAATAAATTTTTTAATCCGTATCGAAAAATAGTATGAGTATGACCTCCACAAACTTCCATCAAATATAAAGGTTTATCTTTCTCGCTTTGTATCTTCTTGGAAAAACGAGCAATTTTATCCAACAATTTTTTGGCGTCATCGGGATTACGAAACTCATCTGCATATTTCATATCTGATTTTCTTTTTTCAAGGTTTTAAAACTATAATTTCACCCTACAATTTATCTAGTTCACGGAAAAGATCCAGAGTTTTGGCCGCTTCCTTTTCATTTATACGCCCCATGGCAAATCCCACATGGACAATTACCCAATCCCCTAAACAAGACTCAACAGGATGCTCTTTATCCACTATACAAGTAATATTGATTTCGCGTTTTACACCTGCAATTTCTACAACCGCAGTTTTATCTTCAGTATTTACAATTTCAACGATTCTACCGGGAATTCCCAAACACATTGTTATTGTTCCCTCCGCAATAATTGAGCCGCAGCAACAACCGCTTGCCCCAGAGAAATTCCACCATCATTAGCTGGCACAAAATTATGAGTTAATACTTTTAAATTCATCCTTTGAAGGATCTGAGTAACATGTTCCAGTAGAATACAATTTTGGAAAACTCCGCCTGATAGAGCCACAGTATGAAAAGTTTTTTCTTTATTTTCATAAGTTAGTCTTTTTATCATAGCCCCAATTGCATGTGCCAGTCCTTTATGAAATCTGGATGAAATTAAGTTGACTGAAATATTCTTTTTGAGATCCTGAAATAATTCTTTCCACATCAATTGCGGATCGATAATCATCAAATCTTTCTCTAAATCTTTTTCTAAAGAAAATTGATAGCCCAATTCTTTCGGGTCTAGCAGAATTGTTTCATCAGCCATTGCTTCTAGTTCAATGGCTGCTTGTCCTTCATAGAAACCTTTTTCACGACAAATTCCTAATGCAGCCGCTACGGCATCAAACAATCTTCCTACAGAACTTGCCAATGGACTATTCAAATTTTTTTCAGAAATGGTCTGTAATGCGGAAATAGGTTTTGTCTTAAGAAATTTTGTAATTTCCAAATCCGAAAAGTTGATTAAAAATTTTTCCCAACCTATGCAGGAAATAATATGAGCCAACGTATTCCGCCATGGCTCTTTCATTGCTAGAGAACCTCCCAGCAAAGGAATCGGTTTAAAACAACCTAATCTTTTGATTTCAAAATAATCTGCTAATAAAAACTCTCCCCCCCAAAGATCATCCTCATCTCCATAACCTAAGCCATCCAATGCTACTCCGAGTATCGGATCCGAATTTAATGAAATCCTATTTTCAGCCATACAAGAAGCAATGTGGGCATGGTGATGCTGAACCGGCAATAATGGAAGTTGCTCTTTTTCAGAACGGTCCCTACCACACTTCGTAGACAGGTATTCTGGGTGTTTATCAATTGCAAGACCAATTGTACGGTGCTCAAATAGATTGGTGTAAAGTTCAATATTCTTTAAGTAGTCTTCATATGCAGAAGAGTTCTCCAAGTCCCCAATATGCTGAGATAGAATAGCCTGTCCATTTTGGATTAGGCAAAAAGTGTTTTTTAGTTCTCCCCCAAAGGCTAAAATAGAATTAGCCATTTCAAAATCCTCCAGTAATTTCATAAATTTAGGGGCTAATCCTCTTCCTCGTCGAAAAACTTTTACTACTTTATTCATCACCCGCAAAACAGAATCATCAACCCGGTTGACAATATCGCGATCATGCATAAGAAAATAATCAACAATTCCCTTTAATCTTTTACGAGCATCTTCATTATCAATACATTGTGGCTCTTCAGAAAAATTTCCCGAAGTCATCACTATTGGAATTTTCAAATCCTTAAATATTAAATGATGTAACGGAGTATATGGGAGCATGAAACCAATTTCTTTAAGACCTGGCGCAATCGCTTCCGGTAACCTTTCATTTCCGGAAATTTTTAATAAAACAATTGGAGAGGCGAATCCTTCTAACTGAGATTTCTCAATTTCATTCATCTCACAGTAACGTTCAATCATTTGCAAATTGTTAGCCATTAAAGCAAACGGCTTTTTGTAACGACCCTTTTTTTCTCTCAGTCGATTCACCGCCTCTTCATTTGTAGCATCACAGGCAAGGTGAAACCCTCCAATTCCCTTAATAGCAAGAATTTTTCCATTTTGCAGAAGAGAACCCGCTATGTCCACATCATCCATAAAATTCTGATTTTCTAAATAAACGGGATCCCCATTCGAATCCTCGAGCCAAACCTTGGGCCCACAGGAATGACAAGCAATGGGTTGCGCATGGAACCGCCTATCCTCTGGGTTTAAATACTCAGCCGAACACTCATCACACATCTCAAAAGATGACATACTGGTATTCGCACGATCATAGGGAATAGATCGAACTATTGAGAAACGGGGCCCACAATGAGTGCAGTTGGTAAATGGATATCGGTAGCGGCGTGAAAAAGGATTTAATGTTTCTTGAAGGCACTCCTGACAAGTGGCGGCGTCTGCCACAATACCAGTTTGGGTGTTTCCTGATTCACTATCAACGATGTAAAAGTCGTCTAAAGGAAAAGAGTCATTTGTTGGTGATCTTTCTATGGAATCAATTTCAGCTAATGGGGGAAGGGAGCGCAGTAAATGAGCAAGAAAATCTTCAATATTTTGCCTGGGCCCTCGCGCTTTAACTTGAACGCCTTCCCCATCATTCCAAACCTTGCCCGTCAAACCATGTGCTTTAGCAAGTCGCCAAACGGTAGGACGAAATCCCACCCCCTGCACCAAACCACGAATTCTAATGGTTTCTGAGGTTAAATCTTTTTGAGTCGTAGTAAGGAAGGGAGCCATCATCATAAAGTCTCATAATTAAATCGGAGACGTTTTTATAATACCAAAAGCAATACTTGGCCATTTTACTACGAAGCCAGAAAAAATAGCAAAGCAATCCAAGAAATGGTTGACAAATAAAGTGAGCTACTGATTAGAAGTTAATAATAAGGAAAGAAGTTGGCTGGGATCTTGAGAGAAGTTTTTAATCCCCTCCATCAGCACTGGTGAAATAGGAACTTTCAAAGTGGCCTATTTGCGTATTGCCGGATTCATTGATTATTCGAACTCCTTGAACCCGAACACGGTAAAACGAAACAAATACCGGAAAGTTGATGGGTGTTGTTAACGTTAAACCATCCGGAGAAAGTGTGGGTGTCCCGGAAATATCCAATCCATTGGCAAAGATGGTTACGGTATTCGCTGTCACTGAACCGGGAGATAAGGGTTCACTAAGGTGAATCTCTACGGGAGTATCACTTAATATATTGGTTGTATTATCCGCCGGAATCACTTGCACCACCATCGGCGGACCATCATCTGAACTGAAAGGATCACTGGCCACCGCAGCTTCCTGCAAATTAGTTAAACTGTCGTTATCCGGATCTAAAGACGCGTCAGCAGGATCGTTGGGATCAAGCCCATAAAAGTTTTCAAAGCCATCCAACATACCATCATTATCAGAATCTGCCATCAATGGATCGGTGATATTACCATCGGCCCCGGCGACCACTTCTTCCCCATCCAAACTACCGTCATTATCTGTATCTGAGTTTGCAGGATCAGTGTTTTCCAACAATTCTTCAGAATTAGGCAGACCGTCTCCTTCCGTGTCCTCGCTGCCATCAGGAAGTGCGTCTCCGTCAGAATCTGTATTTAATGGGTCCAGGAATAAAGCCACTTCAATTCCATCCGGTAGTCCATCGTTGTCACTGTCTGGATCTAATATATTATTGACTCCATCATTATCAAAATCCTGAGTAGGGTTTAATTCAAGTCCATCCAGCAAACCGTCGTTATCTGAGTCAGCTATTAAAGAGTTCACGCCTAAACCGCTCTCTAAATTATCATTTATGAAATCTCCGTCGGTATCGGCCAGAAAGATACTGGTACCCGCATTAAATTCCGCTAAATTGGTCAACCCATCTCCATCAAAATCCAAATTGGCGTCACTCGCCAAGTCTTTATCCAGCACAAGTCCTTCGCCAGAACGAGAGATAATTTGGAATTCCGCCAGTGCAGGATGAAAAAGCTCACCGGTCACCGTAATCCGTATTCGCTTCACTCCATTCAAATCCATAGGTACCGATAGGTCTCGTGTCGGTTCCGGAAACGTCACTTCACCGGAGTTAAAGATTGATGTATCCGCATCATCAAACGCTTCCACCGTTCCCTTTAAAATGGAATCCACAAAAGCTCCAACTCCGCGATTCCCCACCAAGCGCACTTGTGAAACATTTTGCTCAGAGGGCAGAACCACTTCAATAAACGGCGATCCGCTTTCAGAAGTGTCTCCACTTTGCGCCACCCAACTGGTGGACACATCGCCATCCAGGACTCGGTTCGGTTCGGAGCCTAACTGAAACGTGCTAGCATTGGCAGTCGTTCCAGCCAACAGGGATAAATTTTCTCCTCCGGGATTAAAAGAGTTGGCAATTTCAAAATCATCCGGTAATCCATCGTTATCGCTATCTCCGGATAACTGAACCTGGATTTGAATCGTCGCCACCACTCCTTCATTGCGTGCAGTAATAAAAACCGTGCCACTGGTCACCCCGGTCACCAACCCTTCAGCAGAAACCGTGGCAATTCCCGGATTGGTTGAAGTGTAAAACGTACCCGTCGCTGATCCCGTTAAATCCACCGTCGTGTTATCAGATAAAGTTCCTGTTACGGAAAGCTGAGCGGTGGTTATCGATGGAGTCAAACTTGTCGAGGTTGATGTCAATTGAAGTGAAACCGGAATTGAGTCCACATTGCCAAAAGTAATCGGCCCAACCGTTGTTTCTCCATTAGGTGTTGGTGTTAAATAGTCGGATTGACCAAATTCCACGCCAGTTTCCCTTTCACACACAACACGAACACGGTAAACTCCATTAGGCATAGGATGATTAAAGGCGAAGGTACCATTTTCCTTAACCGTTGTTTGAAGGTTCAATGCATTGGCAATACAATCTCCATTGAGAGGATTTAAAACTTCGATATCAATTTCATCAGTAACCAGACCGATATTGGCAACCACTTTCGCTTTACCCACACCCACGGCAGTTACAAACCCTTCCGAGTCGACTGTAACAACAGAGGGATCATCGGATTGATATTCCGTTCCTTTTTCAGAACTCGTAATGTCCTCAGTGGTACCGTCTGACATGCTGGCGTTAACCGTGAGTTGCATAGTTTCAGCGGGTTTAGAAAATGTGTTACTAGAGGAAGTAATATTTATAGAAACGGCAATTGGGCCAAAAGGGGTAGGCGGAATACTGGTAGCACCTACAGATTGAGTAAAATTAAATGGAAGGGCACTACTAAAAATAAAAACCCAAACAATCAACCTTACATAACAATAGAGATCAAATATAAAATGTTTTAATAGGTTTGATCTTTTCATTATCACAAATTATTCCAAAATATTTTTATCAAATTATTATTCTCTTTTGCTTTGGCTTTTACGTTTGTCACGAGAAAATTTCATCAACCCACCAAAAGCATCAATTTTAAAAGCTATATAATTTTTGGATTCTTCCGGTAATTCCACCTCAACATACCAATAAGAGCAGCCAATTCTTTTAAATTGCACTTTGAAATTTGAAAAAGGTGGTGGTATATCCCGGTGCAATTCACGCTCTTTCTTAATGATTTTCTCTACTTCACTTTCGGAATACACTTTCTCAGGGCATTTAAGTTCTACTTCTAAACCATGGCCTCTTCGAACTTCGACAATAGCGCCAAATCTATTAAGTGTAAAACTACGAGAGTAATGAATTTCATAAGGCTGCTTTTTTTCAAAATAGATATAGTAACAACCTTGTTTTTTTAAGCTATATTCATATTTGGGAAACGCCTGAGGCAAATCACTCCTCTTTAATCTTTCCTTTTTAATAATTTCGTGAATTTGTTCTAAGGACAACTCAGGTGCGCCACAATCTCCTTGAGCCAAAACCAAATTTGGAAATATCAACAAACTAATTATTACCAGGAACAACTTTAAATGTGAAGAATATGGCATATTAAACCTTTATTGTTCTTGTGGGAAACACCCAGGTTTTTCTTCATTACCTTTATTTTTTCTTTTTTCAATTTCATCTTCCACTGACTGTTCACATACGATATCGCCATTACATTTGGTTGCTTGGGCTGCCTGCAAACAAGCTACTTCAACTGCATAAGCATCGCATTCGGCTTGAGGTTGTTCTCCCTGTGGAAAATCAGGCCTAGTGGTTCCGCATGGGTTTGGTGAATTTTCATCGTTTGGACAAGTCAAATCAGAGAAATGTCTTTGCTCGTGAATTTTGAGGCATTCCCTAAAAATATTATTATTAGGATGAGTTCCTTTAACATCAACACAAGCTGTAAGATTGCCATTACAACAAGCAACTCGACCACCAGCTGTTGGATCAATTACTACCCGGCAACATTGTGCTTTAGTTTTCGGTTTAATGGGAGTACCGTTGATGCACCCCTTGCATCCATTGGCTATAGTTTGCGGTTCAGTGAGTTTCTCAAAATTACAAAAACCATTTTCACAGCCATCGTCAGTACAACGATTGTTATCGTTACATCCACCCGAACAAGTAGCTGATGTTGGCGGTGGACTTGGTGCTCCCCAGCCTGTTCTTGATACACCAAACCCCGGGTCCGTGGTCATGGTGAGACCGTCTTCGGAAACTGTAGCACGCCCTACACTGACAAACTCAAAAATATCGTGATCAAACTGATAGATTTCAATAATGCTTCCCGGTAAGAGACCATCACTATTCGGCAACGTGAGTTGGGCCGGAGGATCGAAGTGAACGCCTGCAGGTTGCAGGGTCCACGCCACAGAGGGAATGACTCCATCCGGCGGTGGCATCGGAACTTTGTTCAAATGCACCTGGCTGATCGATAAAGTTCCCGTCGAAGAACCATCAGGAAAGGTGGCAGAATTGGCAAACACTTTCAGTTGCACTCCCGGCACTTCGGCCATTTCTAAAATCACATCCGTCGCTCCGCCGACCAGTTTTTCAGAGGCTGTGTCAATCGGTGGAATGAGAATGGGCTGACCCAGAATATTCTCATTTCCCGCTACCGTGAACGTTTCAAACTCCAGCGGGGGAAACGTCTCCGGCCTTGAACTGCCTGACGGATCGATATGTAATAGTATCGGCCCCACGGGAACTCCCGTCAATTCAAACTGACCTTCTGCATCGGTTGTGGTCGAGGGGGTTCCCCCTTCGACGCTGATAACTGCCCCGGGTATAGGAGTTTGTGCATTATCCAACACCACTCCGGTAAACGTTGTGTTGGCCGGATCGCCCGGTTCCAATCCCGTAACCGTAAACGTGGCGGGAAGCCCCGTCAGTCCCGAAAAATCTGCTGTGACGACGTTGTTATTGATTCCCGGTTCAAATCCTAAAGTGAATGCGGATCGAGCCACTCCATTGGCATCTGTAGGCTGTAACCAGCTATCCAGGTTATTAATATTTCCGCCGCCCTGGATCACTTGAAAAGTAACATCGACACCCGAAACCGGATTGCCGTTGGTATCCACGACCAATATTTCAAAAGGCATAGGTGCCGGCAGGCCAATACCGCCGCGTTGGTTCATTCCCATGTTGGCTATAATTTGGCTGGGCGGACCCGGTAGACCGGTCGCGCAAAATTCCACTTCTCCTGCGACACCTAAAGACGTCGCTTTCACTCGGTTATTACCGCCGCCGGCGGTGGTGCCTAACGTAAACTGGACACTGGCCAATCCGCTGCCATTAGTTGGCACCGACACAATCCGCGGTGATTCGGTGACTCCGGTTCCAGTGAGGGTTCCGTTGTTACGGGTCACTTCAAACCGCACCAATCTACCAGCGATGGGATTCCCTAGTTCATCTCCGATGAGCACCGTGAGTGGATTTGTTAATTGCTGTCCCACCGTAGCGGTCTGGCCATTGCCGGAAGAGAACCGTATTCGCGGTCCGGCCGGTTGCTGAAAATTGACTGTAATACTATGCGTTCCTTCGTTCCCCGCCCCATCTGTCACTTTGGCCTCAATGGTATTGGGTCCTCTTGCTAATTGTAAGTCGACTGCCACAAAAGTATCATTGACCACTGGTACCGTTTGACCATTCACCGCAACCGTCGGTACTACTCCACCATCAACAATGTCATTGACGATACCGGTAACAGTGACTTTATCATCGACTGCCACAAATCCGTCACCGGGGGAATTGATGCGAATGATTGGATTCTGTAAATCCTGGGTGACGTCTACGGCATCCACCCCGGGCTTATTGTTGACATTGAGTCCCGTGGCTACCAGCATGTTGCTGCCTTCGCGCAGTGGCACCGAGGCGGTAAAACTACTTCCAGTAATTGTAGCGTCCACCCCATTCACAGTAAGAGAGATGACCGTAGGACCAATGGATCCCGTTACTGTGATAAACGAATCTTTTGTGATGGTTCCATTTTGTGGAGACAGAATCGCCACTTCCACAGGCACACTGTCTACAAAAAAATCAATGGAAGTATTGCCAGTGGCTCCCTCTAAATCGCTGATAGAAACGGCTAACGTAACATCGCCTTCAGGCAAATCTTCCGTGGGGGTACAGGTACCAAACGTCGTATCCAAAGTGCAACTCACGGCTAGGGATTGACCATTGGCAGTAAAGCTTAAGCTGGCCGTGTCCACCGCTTCATCGTCAGTAAAATTAATTTGTATGGGCGGACGGTTTTGAATGACGAAGGCACCCGCATTTGGTGATGTAATGCTGATCGTTGGCGGAGCACTTCCATCGATCTGGGTTGTAGTTTGATCAGTCAGACCTGTTGAACCTGTAACCGTTAACGTCACTGTGATCGGCCCACTCAGATTATATAAATGATCTATGGTAACTCCTGTTCCGGCAAACCCATCGCCAAAATTCCAATCGTACGAGGTGATGTCGTTATCGGGATCAGTGGACCCACTCGCATCGAACGACACTAAAAACGGCACCGTTCCCGATGTCGGCGATGCGGTAAATGCAGCAACAGGAAGGCTATTGGCCGGTTGCGCTTCAATTAAAATAGAAGTCTGATCAGATAAACCAAAAGCATCGGTCACGGTTAAGATCGCTGTATAGGTTCCTGGATTCAAGTAATCATTAGTGGCGCTCACCCCCGTCCCAGAGTTGCCGTCGCCAAAGTTCCAACTGTACGAAGTAATATCATTATCGGGATCCATCGATCCACTTGCATCAAATGAAACGGTTAAGGGCACCGTTCCCGAAGTGGGCGACGCGGTAAAGCTTGCTGTCGGTGGTTCATCAAACACAAACAGGGTTACAACAAGGATAGCTCCTGCCTTTGCATCGATCGCA
Source organism: Nitrospinaceae bacterium (assembly GCA_965223665.1). Classification (GTDB taxonomy): domain Bacteria; phylum Nitrospinota; class Nitrospinia; order Nitrospinales; family Nitrospinaceae; genus CBDCVY01. Next base: position 4,120,380 of record OZ245011.1, on the reverse strand, counting down.
ACGACCAATGTGTTCGTTCCTTGTACAAGTTGAACTGCCAATTCTATACTTGATATTTTCTTGTTATAACGATCCGGTCCGATAATTTCGTGGCCATTTAAAGAAACCGTGGCTTCAGTGACATCATTGTTATTGGTGACATAAAGAAGGGCGTCACGGTTCGCGGGTACCTCAAACTCAAAAGTTTCGGTGACCGAAGGCTTGTTGGGTTTTATAATGGTTTCAGGTCCAAATAGCTGGATCTCATCAGTTCCCGGAACCCGTGGATCCGGAGTCCCGGAAAAAATGGAAACCTGCAATGACCCCCCGGGACTGTCTTTTACCTTCACCGTCAGGGTGTTGGTTCCCGATAATAATTCTACAGGTGCTTCAACGGTGGCCTGGCCGGGAGTCAATTGGTCTTACCCAGGATTCTATCGGCATTGAAAGTGACATTCCCATCATCTACATCGTTGGAGTAAACGCGAATAAATCCAGAAGTTGCAGCAGAAACTTCAAACTCAAAAGTTTGGGTGACGGTTTTGCTCCCCGCTTGAGTCACCGTTTCAGGCCCAAACACCAGGGTTTCCTGGGCATGAGAAATTTGCGAGAAAAGAAGAGTCAGTAGCGAAACCATTGCCACAACCCAAAAAGGAAGGCACTTTTTAGTCGGACTTTTTATCAATCGAACCATGAGAAATCAGCAATTAATGAGATACTAAGACAAAACCAACTAGATTCGGAACATTAAAATTTTCCGAATACTTGCACTTACAAACACCAGTGTCAACAAAAAAATAGTGTTTCGAAAAAATATAGTTTCCCTTCATTACAACTATGCAGATTTAACTTATTGATTTAAAAGTTTTTTAGCCAGATATTCCGAGGTTATTTTTTTGTGATATTAATGAATCTTTGGGGAGAAAATATTTGAGGCAGAACTGATTTTTAGTGCAAATTAAAATTAAAGACCAACGAAATGCTTTTCAACGAGGTATTTGGAGTGTTGAACGATGGGCTCTATGAGCTCGAAATCGGTGACACCCCCTACATAAAACGTCCGGTCTTGACCCTGTAAGTCGGCGAGTTTTTTGTAAAACCCATCGGCAATATCTTCTGGCTCAACGTGTTGGAAGTAAGTGAAGCGGTCATAGGTTTCCCACTTGGAGTGAGTTTCATCGATCTTTCCATTTAGTAACTCGATGAGTTTTTTAACCTCTTTTTTCACTTCAATTTCATCCTGGTTCATTTCTTCAAGGGTCTTCGATTCTTTGGTTCGAGTGTAGAATTGCGTGAAATGATTTCCATTGTGCTGGAATTGGCGCGCCACTGCCCAGGGTTTGCCAATTTTTGGAAGCGGAAGTATAGGAGCAATCGGCTCTGGCATATCCATATTGTCCACCCAGTAGGTTGTCATGCAGTAGGGATTGACATGAATCTTATTAAAAATTTCTTCTCCGGGAGTTTTATCCAGTTTCAAACCATCAAAAACGTCCTGAGTCAGAGGGCAAGCCATAATCAAATAATCAAAATGCATTTTTACATTTTCCGAATAATCAAGTTCATTCATTTCCTGATGTGGTTTATTGAAATCAATGATGATAGGTGATTCGGTAGCAGTCGGATCTCTCTTAACATTATTGATTTTAATATTTAGCCTGACATTAGTAGACCAGGCAACACGTTCCCACAATCTTTGAAACCCTGCTGAAAAACGCCTGGGCCATGGGAAAAATAGGCTAAGGATGGGACCAATAAGAGGAAGAGGTTGGACTACCATTGGAAAAAAAGTTTTGAGAGACATATATCTTAAAGCATAGGGAGTTGCAATGTGGCGCAATTGGCCATAACCCATAATGGTAATGGGAAACTCGAACAAAGTCGTCAAGTCATCCAATTTATGATCTCTCAACCAATCCATAAAGGATTTACACAACTCAGGATGGGTCTCTTTATTTATTTTGGCAAGGTAATCCGGTCGATCAATTATCTTTCTGATCTTGAAGCGGATTATTAAATAACGAATGGCCGCAACCATTAAATCCCAAAACTTAATTTTCTTTTTCTTAATGGGGTTGTAAAGGACCGCTTCTTCCAGAGGTCTATACCTGGCAGAAGTGCCATCCTCATTTATTTCTATAGAGGTGTAAGGTTTTTCTTCGTAAGTCTCTGCTCCTAATTCGTCAGCTATTTTTAGAGTTTCTGTATAAGCCCAAGTCACATAGTTTGCTCCGATGTCATAGGACATACCTTTGATAGTGATACTTTTGCAGAGTCCGCCCACACGTCCGAGCTTTTCCAGAACGGTTACGTTCTCAAATCCATGCTTGGCCAAAAACCATGCGGTAGATAACCCTGCCGGTCCGGCACCGATAATGGCGATTCTTGAATCTCTAGGAATTTTTGAGGTGCTCTGGCTCAACAGACCTCCTCTTTTTGGTTGGAAATTCTATCGGATAGACGAGCAATCTTACCGCAGTAAGTAAGAAAGGAGCAACAAAATATTTAGCAATGGTTTGGTTTAAATATTTTCTTTAAAAAACTCCCATTGAATGCAAAAACACCAGCAACACCAAACCGGGAGCAATCCAGCCTGTGACCCACCGCCAAATTTTAATGCCGAAAAGATTCATTGATTTTAATTCTTCCTGCAATACGTTTTCAGAAAATTTCCAGGCAACAAAAATAGCTATAAATATTCCACCCAATGGAAGCATGATATTAGAAGTTAAAAAATCTAAACAATCAAAAAAAGACTTCCCGTTAATGGTAAAACCCTTCCATATATTAAAAGAAAAAATGGTTCCCAATCCCAGGAACCAACCTCCCAAACAAACAATGAACGACGCTTGTAAACGACTCCAAACGGAGTTTTCAATTATCCAAGAAACCGCAGCTTCAATCATTGATATCGAAGAAGTCCAAGCTGCAAATACAAATAAAATAAAAAATAAAGGAGCAAACCAATTACCGCCTGGCATAGCAGAAAATGCAACCGGAAGAGCTTGAAACACTAAACCGGGTCCTGAAGAGGGAGGCAACTCTTGAGCAAAAACTATAGGAAATACTACAAGACCAGATAACAATGCTATAGCGGTATCCGCAATTCCAATGACAAAACATAATTTGGGAATAGACGTTTGAGTAGGAAGGTAGGAACCATAGACCATGATGGCACCTGAGGCCAGACTAAGAGTAAAAAATGCCTGTCCCATTGCGGCTAATATACTCTCTGCAGAAAGTTTTGTGAAATCAGGATAAAACAAAAAATGCATTGCCTTCATAAAGGCACCAGAATTCATTGAATAACCCAAAAGAAGAACAAGGAGAATTAGCAAAACCGGCATTAGAATGGTAACAGCCTTTTCAAATCCTTTTTGGATTCCTTTCGCAACCACTACCAGAGTCATCACTACAAATAATGAATGACAAATCATTACCAGAAGAGAGTTTTCTACTAACCCTTGAAATAATGATTGCGCCTCCACCATGGAAAGGGAGGAAAAACCTTTAGAAAATGAAAGAAAAATATAATATAAAACCCAACCCGAAATTACACTATAGAAAGAAAATATAATGAACCCTGCCAATGTTCCCGACCATCCTACCCATTGCCAATGAGGACTACACTCTTCTTCCTTTGCAAGTTTCCTCATTGTGTTGATAGGATTTAACTTTCCTCTTTTCCCCAACATTACCTCTGCAATCATTATGGGGATGCCAATCAAAACAATACAAATCAAATAGACTATTACAAATGCTCCTCCACCATTAACTCCAACAACGAAAGGAAACTTCCAAATATTTCCCAATCCCACTGCTGATCCGGTGGCAGCAAGAATAAAAGTGAAATAAGAAGACCATTGACCCCTTTTTATTTTCTTCATACACAACTCAATTTAAACCATTTTATTTCAAAGGGTTAGATGAGAACTCTTGTTTTTCTTTTTTTCCATAGCATGGTTCAATTTTGTTAATCTGGTAGTAAGAATATAAATATATACCTTAATAATTATTAAACAAAAACCAGGAGCCAAATTCCATGTAAGCTTTTTAATCTGTTAAACCTTCTTTCTGAGAAATATTATGAAAATAAATAAACACATTTCCTTTGACGACTTTTGGGAAATTATTCAAAAAGAAATTCATGAACACCCGGTTATCTTAAACAATGAATATTGCAAATGGTTTAAAAAGGGCGAGTTCACCCGCATTCAGTTGATTGATCTTTTTAAGCAATTTGCAGTTTTTTCAAAATGGTTTTTACTGGTTCAAATGATGCGCCTTCTCAATTCTAAAGACTTGGATGCCGAAACTCATGCCCGTTATATTTTAGCTAATGAACTAGGCGTAAAAATTCTTCCTGATGGATCGGCTGAAGATCAAATGTTTAAAACATCCTGGGCTCATATCAACTGGTTACGTCAAACCGCAGAACCCTTAGGTTTGAATCCAGAAGAATTAGGTAGTTGGGAATCCGCTTCCTATTCAACACGTGAATTCATTGAAGGATTAGAGAAAACCTATGGAAGCAAAAATGGCGAAGTTGGTCGAGGTGCCAGTTATGCAATCGAGACTTGGGCATCCTGGGGCATAGGCGAAGGGAAAAAAAGTGAATCGAATAACTTCTGGCATGAACTGATTACCGGAATAAAAATTTTCAATCAAAATCATCTTTTAGATAATGGGAAAACCATTCCTTTAGACTTTTTCCAGTTTCACTTTGAAAGTGAAAAAGGACATGGTGACAATGTTTTGGAAGAATTAAAGGAATCCTTTTCGAAACCCGATTTTGATCCAACGAAATTTATTGATGGCGGGAAATTAGCTTTAGATGCCATCTATATATTTTGGTTAGGATTGGACCATGAAAGGGCAATTCAGCAAGAAGAATGGTACAAGAAGTCTATCTTTATAGGTGCTTAGGTCTAAAGTTAAAAGTTCATTAAGTTTTTTCTAATCAGACTTTTGAATGCAGCGACTTATCTCAGAGGCAAGTCGCCGCATTCCCAGGGAAGACTCCCTGACTAAAACATTGATGACATGCATTTGATTCTTTTCTTGGATTGCATTGTCTAAAATCAGCTCAAATTCTTTAGGGGTTTTAGCTTTATATCCTTTTCCATAACCCACAAGTCGGCAAATTTCGCCATAATTCCAATCAGGAATATCATTAAATGCTCCATCTAATATCACTCGTTCAGTTTCATAGCCTTTATTATTAAAAATAATAACGATGGGATGAAAATTCATTTTTTTAAAACTTGATAGTTCTGTACCTGTCATTTGAAAAGCCCCATCTCCTACCAAAATCAGTGGCCTTACATCAGGTGAAGCACATGCCACCCCCAAAGCAGCAGGAACTGAAAATCCCATAGTTGTATAAAAAGCTGAAGCAAAAAAGGCAGTTTGATCATGGACCAGCAACTCATCAGCCGCAAATAGACAATCCCCTGTATCGCATACAACTACCATTTCAGAAGTTATTTTTTTATTTAAACATTGGATAATATTTGAAGAGCTTATTGTTTCCTTTTTTATAGTCAGTTTTTTAGGCTCTGATTTTTCCTTAATTTTTAAATTAAATTTTCTATCTGGCCGTGGTTTTATTAAATTAATCAAACCTCGCAAAAAATCTTTTAGCATGATATTGGAATATTCATGATGCCTAATGATTACTTTTCCTTGATTAACTTGGACTAGCCTACTGGTATCAAAGTTCGCCGTATACATCCCAAGATTAATATCAGTAAACATCACTCCCAATGTAACAAGGACATCAGCCTCTTCAATTAATTTCCGAGTAGATTCAATTCCAACCCTCCCCTGATAAATCCCCAAATAATGAGGGTGGTGTTCATTAATTACACTTTTTCCCATGATGGTGGCTGCTGCAGGAATCTGAGAGGTCTCTATCAATTCAATCAAGTCCTTTTGCAGCCCAAACCTGTGTAATTCAACTCCTGCCAAAAAAACTGGATTGGATGCTTTATTGAGAATACATAATGTTTCTTCAAGAGCCTCATTTAAAGTTTCTGTATTACTGGTGGGATATCGGCAAAATGAGTTTTCACCTTTTCCATAGGATTGAATTTCCTTGTCTATCATGTCTCGGGGAATTTCGAGATATCCAGGTTTCTTTTTCTGCCAAACATTTTCGATCACTTCTTCAATTTGAAAAGCTGCATCACTAATATTTTTAATTGACCTGGAGCAACAGGTAAAATTTTCGAATATTCTTTTTTGGGAACCCTCATCACCAAAAGAATGATGAATCATTAATTGATTATTTCTTTCCCTAATTCCGGGTGCACCGCTAATTACTAATACGGGTGAAGACTCAGCATTAGCACCCGCAATTGGATTAACAATACTTAGAGCACCTACCCCATGGGTGACTAGGACTACTCCCAAACCTCCGTGTCTTCTTGCGTAACCATCTGCTGCAAATCCTGCGGTATCTTCTCGAGTAGTGCCCACAAAAGTAATCTTCTTATCCTTTTCGAGCAATTGACAAAATCGGATACTAAAATCTCCAGGCACACCAAAAATATGGCTCACTTTAAGATCATGTAACCGATCTAATAAATAATCACCTAAGGTTTGTGTTTTTGTTTGAGTTGTCATAATAAGCCTCCAGAAAAGTCTCAAACATTTTTTCCAACCAAACGTTTTTCGCAAATCTCTTTAAATTCATCCAAGCATTTTAAATTGGCAATTGAAGCTTTATTAGAGATAGATTCTCCATTAAATATTTTTCGAACCGCCATCTCCATTTTTTTTCCATTCAATGTTTTGGGAATTTCATGGACCGAGTAAATTTCTTGTGGGATATGACGAGGTGTCGCCTCTTGACGAAGAATATTTTTTACTTTTTGTTGGAACTGAAGAGTGAATTCAATCCCAGTTTTTAATACTAAAAATAAAATTACACAAATGTCGTTATCTTCATCTAAACCAATGACCAAACTATCCATTACCTCTTCCATTTGTTCAACGATTTGATAAATTTCCGCCGTGCCTATACGTATTCCACCAGGGTTTAAAGTAGCATCACTCCTTCCATAAACAATGATGCCACCATGAGGTAAAATTTCTATATAATCACCATGAATCCAAATACCAGGAACTTTATTAAAATAAGCCTCAAAATATTTTAAATCCTGAGTATCATTCCAAAACCCAACTGGCATTGAAGGAGCAGGAGATTGGCAAGCCAATTCTCCTTTTTTATTTATTATGGGTTGCCCATATTCGTCCAGGGAAGTAACATCCATCCCTAATCCCAAACATTGAATTTCTCCTTTGATAACCGGCAGCATAGGATTTCCTAACATAAAGCAGGAAATTATATCCGTGCCACCACAAATGGAAGACAGTTGTAATTCTTCCTTCACATTTTTATATACCCATTCGAAACTTTCATTATCTAGTGGCGAACCAGTCGATAAAATAGTTCGAAGTGTGGGAAAATTGGAATACTGAGAAGGCAAAAATTTGTTTTTGATATTTTGCGCTAAGAACTTTGGACTGGTCCCAAATATACTTATATTTGCTTCATCAATTAAATCCCAGAGCACTTTAATATTTGGAAAGCCCGGAGACCCTTCGTATAGGACAATGGTTGCTTTTTGGGCCAATGCAGAAACCAACCAATTCCACATCATCCATCCACAGGTGGTATAGAAGAAGACTACGTCTTCAGGCCCAATGTCCGTATGAAGAGCATGCTCCTTATTGTGCTGTAAAAGTGTTCCACCAGTTCCGTGTACAATACATTTTGGCATTCCGGTTGTTCCGGACGAATACATAATGAATAAAGGATGATTGAATGGAACGGAATGAAATTGAAATTTCTTTTTCGAGCTTACTCGGCAAAATTCATCCCAGGTGGAGGTTTTACAAAAATCAATCTTATTTTTTTCAACAGAAATATCCAAAAAAGGAATCAAAACAAAATGTTTTAAATTTTTCAAGCGAGGTAATAAAGCATTTAGAGTACTAATAACAGAAAAAGGCTTTCCATTATAAGTATAACCATCTGTGGCAATGAGGACTGAGGGTTCTATCTGCCCGAAGCGATCTCTAATCCCCTGCAATCCAAAATCAGGGGAGCAGGATGTCCAAACGGCTCCAATTGCCGTAGTTCCCAACATGGCCACAACGGTTTCCGGTATATTAGGAAGATAACCGGCAACTCGGTCTCCAGGTTTAATTCCAAGTTCCAACAAAGCAATTGCAAATTGACGCGCCTTGAAATTTAGCTCTGAATAAGAAATAGATATTAAAGGTTGGCCTTCGAGTTTGCTTAAAATGGCAGGTTTTTCTGAATCTTCTTTTAATAAGTTTTCTGCATAATTCAATTTCGCATCTGAAAACCAACGTGCACCAGGCATAATCCGGGAGGACAAGATTTCACTCGGAGGCTGATTAAAAATAATATCGGAATATTCGCGATAAAATTCCCAGAATGTTTCAAGTTCCTGAATCGACCATTGATGCAACTCGGAATAAGTTGTGAAATTGAGAGAAAAGGAATCATTCACAGCTCGCAAAAACTGGAACATCCTGGAATTTTGAATACGCTCTTGATCAGGTTTCCACAGAATTTCACTCATGGAAAAAACCTCTTAAATTTCCATATCAAACCATTTCGATAACCATGGCTGTAGCCTCTCCTCCCCCAATACATAAACTAGCCAAACCTTTTCTTAAGCCTTTTACCTTTAAAGCATTTATCAAGGTCACTAATATGCGGGCACCCGTACAACCTATTGGATGCCCAAGGGCAATTGATCCCCCAAGAACATTCACCTTTTCTGAATCCAAATCCAGTTTTTGATTAATAATTAAGGACATTGCGGCAAATGCTTCATTGATTTCAAATAGATCAATATCTTGAATTTTTAAACCGCAAATTTTCAAGACTTTTTGGATTGCCCCTATGGGGGCCAATGGAAATGTCTCCGGGGATTGAGCGTGAGTTGTATAACCTACAATTCGAGCTATAGGTTTTAAATTTTCCGATTCCCCTCCAACAACTAAAATAGCTGCGCCGTCGCTTATCTTGGCCCCATTCCCTTTTGTAATAGTTCCTCCATAACGATCAAAGGCCGGAGATAAAAATGCCAATTTTTCTATTTCATCTGCGTAAGGTTGTTCATCCTGTTCTACTAAAAATGGTTTCCCTTTTATGTTCACAGTAATCGGTTCTATTTCATTCCCAAATATTCCGTTATCTTGAGCTTCACGAGCCCTCAAATAGCTAGTCATAGCATAAGCATCCTGACTTTCCCTTGAAATACAGTAATCCTGCGCAAGCTTTTCACTCAATTCACCCATATAACTATTTTGTTGGGCATCTTGCAAACCATCGTGAAGCAGACTGTCAATCATTTCTTTGTTACCTAACTTATAACCTTGGCGCATTTTAGGAAGAAGAAAAGGTGCCTGGCTCATACTTTCCATGCCACCGGTTAAAATAATTTTTGCCTGATTCAATCTAATAGTTTGATCAGCCATCATGACTGTTTTCATTCCTGAACCACAAATTTTATTAACAGTCGTCGCTGGAATACTCTCAGGAAGATCAGCTTGCAAAGCGGCCTGTCGTGCTGGGGCTTGCCCAATCCCTGCAGATATAACATTTCCAATTAAAACTTCTTCAATTTCATCGGAATTTACCCCTGCCTGTTGCAGAACGGCAGGTATTATAGCGGAAGCTAATCCGGTAGCAGGGATAGCTGATAATTTCCCGTTAAATGATCCGATGGGGGTTCTTAACGCACCGTAAATAAAAGAATCCTTTTCCATAACTTTATTCCAGGTTTATTTTTTAACCGATGCTCTAGGCATCCGATAGACATCCCGGGTACGTGTATAATAATCTGCTCCCATTCGGCCCACGTTGTCCATTTTTTCGGGAGGGATTCCTTTTTTCCAATCTATATCTGAAAGTGAATGGGAAAGATGGATTTCTTTAACTTGACCTAAAACCAAATTACCAACCCCGGCGCCTTCCCCTAGGGTAACTATCTTAAATAATTCGCAAACTAATTGAACGGGGCTTTCCGCAATAAAGGGAGGTTCATTGGGTCCTCGATTTACCGCCGTAGCCCCTGATTCTTCAAATTCATTAATATTAGAATCAAAAGGAGCCGAACTTTGATTAGCTTTTTCAGATGCCTCAAAATTGACAGCACCTACTACATATTCTTTTGTGGCCCTTATATTTTTCAAAGTATCTTTTTCTGATCCATCTCGATTAAAAAAAATAGAGTTTGAAATGATCGGCGGATTCATGGAACAAATATTAAAATAACTAAACGGCGCTAAGTTCACATTTCCCCCCGATGAAATACTGGATATCCAAGCAATCGGTCGTGGTTGTACTATTGAGTTCATTAAATGATAAATCTCCACCCAAAAATGATCAGCAGGTTGTATCTTATTAAATTGTTTATTTAAGCTCATTGAATTTACTCCTGCCAACTTTTTGGATAGTCGGGATCTTCGAATGCCCCACTTTCTACGGTTAATTTTAAAGGACTAAAAGTATCGACCATTACCGCTTGTTCATTTGTTTGCTTTAAGCCAATAGAGTTTTTATAAGCTCCCGGATGAGGTCCATGCGGAATGCCTGATGGATGAAAACTGATTGATCCTTTTTCAATACCTTTGCGGCTAGTAAAATCTCCTGATTGGTAAAATAACAACTCATCACAGTCTACCGAAGAATGATAAAAAGGGCATGGAACCGCCTGTGGGTCAAAATCCAGGAGTCGCGGGAGAAAACTCATCACCGCAAAACCTTCCCCGGAAAAAGTTAAATGAGAGGTAGGGGGCAAATGAACTCGGCCTGTTTTAGGTTGAATATTTTTTAGATTTATCGCAAACGGGAATACGTAACCATCCCATCCAGAAATTTTAAAATAATTTTCAGCGTAATGGGTTTTAGTGAAAACACCCTGCCTTTTACGAATAATTGAAGCGGGTTCATCACTGTTAAATAGCTTATCGTCCCATTCGGGGGTTTTAAAACTTCTCTCTGAATAGGGAGCGTCCATATTAAATTGACCTTGATCATTAATAAACGTGGAAGGAATTGAGAGCCCCTTTTTCCCCTCTACAAATAATAACCTAGGAGATTCCTTAAATTTCAATCGATAAGGACAAGATCGAGGAATAATTAAATAATCCCCTGGGATTAAAGAAAGTTTTCCAAATAGAGATTGAAATTCTATTGTTCCCTCACTTAAAAAAAATAATTCGTCCGCGTCATTATTCGCAAAAAATGTCGAATCTGAATTCTGGGGATGACAAACTCCGTATGTTAAATCTTCATTAAATGCTAATAGAGTTCTTCCTAAAATAAAGTTTCCTTTAAAAGAGGCTATTTTGCTTCGAAAATGTTTTCTTTGTAATGGGGATCGAATATTTGCATCTGGGTTTCCCCACTTAACTACTTGTTGAAGATCGGTTTCAACTTCACTTGTAGGGGGATGGAAAAGGTAAAGAATTGAGTAAGGGTCCTCAAATCCTTTTCTGGTGAAACAGTACTCATTCATCAAATGACCCTCTACATAATGGGCGGTATGATGCAGGGAAGGTACATTTCCAAACTTTAAATACTTAAACATCGCTTAAGACACCCAATGAGTTAATCTTCCTATATTTTCAATTTCTAGTTCCACTTTATCTCCGAATTTAAGAAAACGCCCCAATTCTAAACCGCATCCAGTACCAACCGTACCACTTGCCAAAATATCTCCAGGAAAAAGAGTTTGATCTTGTGAGGAAAATGCAATCATTTCTTCAAAAGTAAATTGAGAAGAACCACTATTTCCTTCAGACCATAAAATCTCATTCACCCAGGCTTTCATGGTAAGATTTCGCGGATCTCCTATTTCATCCGGGGTTACCATCCAAGGGCCTATCCCGGTATTAAAGTCTTTCGCTTTTGCAGGTCCCAACCCAATCTTCATAATTTTGGCTTGCATTTCACGTGCACTAAAATCATTCACAATAGTATATGCACCGATATATTCTTTAGCCTCCTCAACTTTAACCTGGTGACATGGTTTTTTTATGACTACTGCCAGTTCCAGCTCATAATCTTTTTTGTTTTCCTCGTTGGGAAAAACAACTTTTGAACCATTTCCGCTAAAACATCGTGGAGAACCGTTATACCAAACTGGAAATTCATACCACTCAGAAATCATTTCCAACCCTTTGAGTTGACGACATGTTTGAACGTGATCTTCAAAAGTGTAAAAATCTAAAAAAGCTCCCGGATTTTCCACCGGGGGTAATAGAGTAACCCCAGATAGAGGAATAGGATTTTGTTTTAAAATTTTATTCCACAAACTATCGTTTTTTTTCAACTTAGTTAAAGCTTCCGTAGTGGTCAATTGAATCAAAGGATAAATATTTTTGTTGATCAATAATCCATGCCCTTGTTCTAAATCTGTAGAAAATCTTAATAGTTTCATTGTCCTGATTCCTGAAGCTCTATAGCTTCAAACAAAGCCCTAAAGTTTCCTTCCCCAAATCCGGGATGTCCCTTTCTTTGAATAATTTCAAAAAAGAAGGGACCCGCATTTTCCTCATGGTAAAGCATAGAGGCATCCTTTAAAAAAATTTGAAGAAGATAATGGTTATTTTTACCATCCACTAGAATTTTTCGCTTCTTTAAATCTTCAATATTTTCTTTTAAGTTTCTAATATTTTGTTCCTCAAGCTTTTTAGGCAGCAATTCATAATATTCATCAGGAGTATCTAAAAATTCAATTCCTTGTGATCTCATCACATCAACTGTTTCCAAAATATCTTCCACAGAGAGGGCAATATGCTGAATACCCGCACCATGGTTTTTTTCTACAAAAGTTTGAATCTGCGAATCATTAAAATGAGGATATAAAGGTTCATTAGATGCAAACTTAACACCGGAACATGGGTCATACATAACTTGAGATGATAATCCCGTTCCTTTTTTCCCAGATTGGAAATCGGGGGTGTGGAATGATACATCCCAAAACTTTACAAAACCCATTACATGTTCAAAAAAATTATAAATTGGATATATCGTACGGGCATTTATAGTCATATGGTCAATATTAATAAATGGGGATTGTGATAAAGATGAAAATTCCAATTTTTCAAATAACGGGATGTCTAATTCATTCCCCTCAATTTCAAGAAAAGTAAACTCAAGAAATCCTATGGGTGAGGCAATTGTAAAAAACCGATGGCAAGAACTAGAAGATACCATTTTGAATTCCGGGTGAATAAAGGTGGCATTGTGAGATTGAAGGTAGTCTTTAGCCTGGTCTAAATTTTCTACAAGAAACGTTACTTTACGAATTCCAGGGCATAAAATTTTTAAATACTGAGCGGTATAACTGTTATTGGATAATGGGGTTGATATCATTATTTTGATATCACCTGCAACAAAATAATAGGCTTTACTTTTAAACTTGTCTTCCCATTCAGGAGTGGATCGATGGGTGTTTATAAATCCTAATTTCTCTGAATAAAAAGAAAAACTACGGTCAAAAAAATCAACAATAAATTCGACGGAATGAACTTTTTTTATTCCTAGGGCAGAAGGGCGTTTCATAACATATACCTCAAAAACTATACAACCATTAAAAGATCCCCCTCCCTCAAAAAACCCTTTTGACATCTAAATATTTAGATGAAAAAGAAACCGATGAGGATTCTCCCTAATCTCTATTATAAAACGAGTGAAAAAAAGAAACAGAAGAATCAGTGACTAATAATAAATTACAAAAATTCTACCAACGGTTTTATGAGTAAAAAAAGCCAAATTTCTATATATTTCAGTAACTTGTTTTAATATCCGAAATTTAAAAAAGGCTGCCTTTAAGGAAAAAACTGAAAGATTACAATCATATAAAAACAACCCCTTAATTATTTTGAGTTAAAACATTTTGATAAGCTAAACATGTCAAAACCAATAAACAATCGAAAAGGGTTACGGAAATTTCCGTAACCCTTTTTATAATAAGAGTAAAACTGAATTAAAACTTACTTCTATCATTTTATATATCCTTCAGAATTCCCATCAAATCTCACTCCAAATTTCTTTTTAAGTTTCTTCATTTTCCATAACATCATGGAATAGACAAACAAACTTCTTTTTTAAGGATTGTTAATGGATTATTAATCCCATTCGGTTCCATCATCTTCTACTTCTTCATCGGGAGCTGGGAAAATGGAGATATTATTTTTTCCATATTGGTTCCACATACCATGTTCAGAACCATCATCTTCAAATAGTCCATTATCTATAATTTCTCCAATGGTTGGGTCATTTTTCAGGCCGAAATCAGCATCAACTGTTGGAGTTATGAATCCAAATCCGGAAAATAAAAATAAAGCCATTAATACACTAGTTACTCTTAAATGAATTTTCTTAAACATGACTAGCCTCCTTGATTACGGTAATCATCCGAAGCAGGTGATTTAGGTTAATAAAACGGTTCAAACTACTGTTGCCCGTTAACTGTTAGTTTAGAAGCATGCCAAACGATTAAGATATTTTATATTATTTGAGGAATAGCTTAATTTAATTAAACTAAATTTGAGATTAAGAATTGTCTTTTATTTATGAAAATATATGGAAGGGAGCCGACCCGAAGAAAATCCAAGGCCTAATTTATACCACTTTGTATATCCCTAAATACTGACCCAAAAAAGTGCATCAATATGGGTAATATTTAATTCTTAACAATTTAATGGCAATCTAGATTAAAAACGATAAATTGATCGATTTCTCTACAAACAATTAAGGCTACGTAATTGACGTAACCCTTATAAAAATTATTCGGATCTGGGAGGAGTTTAACCTCAAACAAAAACCAATACTATTAACTGATACAGATCTTAAGTTAAGTTCTTGAGGGGAGAAAGCGAATACGTATTTTCAACAAAAACAATTAATCCAGTTTTACATCCAAAGCCCCATTTTTATGACATTCGGAAGCATCACAATTCCAGTAACGAATTGCGGGTTGTTGTAATATTGCTTTCCCATCCTGGAAGGTAACTTTATAGAGTTCTCCAAGTTTTACCTTGAATCCATCCCGAGGCCCAATGGCTTTCAAATTGATGAGCATTTCATCTACCGTATCAGCATGCCCGATTACCACAGCCACCTCATTTTTGTGTGATTTGCAGAGCCCACCCTGAAGAAACCGATCACTTTTGGTTTCCAGTTTGCAAATAATCTGACGGTCTAAACCTTTGCTCAGCATCAGCGGGCATGCAGTCTGCCGGGTCCGGGTATAATCACTGGTATAAATTACTTTTACGGGTGTGGACTCAAAGACTTTTGCCAGGTGCTGCGCCATCCTCTGGCCAGTCCTGCTTAGAATATACATTGGAGCATTATTTTTTCCCTCGATATCTCTAAATCGTTTCTCCGCATGCCGTGCAAAATAAATTGTTTTAGGTGGATTTTCACAGGATTTAAAATCCTTCTCAATCCCAGAGTAAGTTGTACAATTGGGAAAGATCTTAGAATCAACAATTCCGGAAGTACTACAGGATTGCCAATCGTTATTCATACTATAAGCACCACTTTCATCAGCGGAGGCGATAGAGACTAAGAGGAATGGAGCAATTAGGGCAATTACAAATCGGTAAACGTAGTTCATGGTAATTTTCTTTCCATTCAATTCATGAAATTTAGAATTTATTCATATTCGGACGAACCGTTTCAAATGAAGCGGGCACCCATCTTTTAATTGGAGGAAGCATTATAAAAAATTTTTCATAAATTCCAAAAAGCAAAATGCAATTAATTTGGTTGATTTCCTTTTACCAAACTAATAATTCGAAAAATACGAACCTGGTACACCGTTTTTCCCAATTAATGACCAAGTTAAATACCATTATAAAATCACGCCATTATAGGCAACAAAAACTGATCCTAAATTCGGTATATTTCAAAGCTCCACTGGAGATCAAAACCAATCGTTCAACGATTTTTTTCCAATAAAAAGGGGTCAGTTCATAAGAACTGACCCCTTTTAAAATAGAAAGTGGAGCTGAGGGGGATCGAACCCCTGACCTCTTGAATGCCATTCAAGCGCGCTCCCAGCTGCGCCACAGCCCCGTAAACACTTATAATCCTTAAATATTAACAAATTTAACCATTCATTAAAATGGAATTCGGAACCATAGGTAGACTTTTCCTTCTTCCTTGCCTTAGTTTTATTTCCTTAATATAATGGGAAATAAGCAAAATTCGATTTTATTTTGTTTGTTTTTCCAGGAGCTTTGACTCTTTTTAACTTTAATCCTATTTCATACCCACCCTTGTGTTTACTTCATTTAAGCGTCGAATTCGTAATATTTTTATTACAGGGCTCCTAATCACCCTGCCAATCGCCTTTACCATTTTTATTCTAAATTTTCTTTTTAAGACCCTGGATAACTGGCTATCTCCGATGGTAACTAAACTTCTAATTTGGGCTCGTGTCCCTGAGTGGGCAGGTATTCCGATACCTGACCCAGAGAAGTATAAAATCCCAGGATTAGGGGTCATTATGACCATCATTTTTATTTTTCTTTTTGGAGTTTTAACAAGAAGTTTCTTGGGTTCAAAGCTGGTGCAATTAGGAGAAATGATTGTAGATCGAATTCCATTGGTAAGAAATATTTATACCGGAGTAAAACAAATTGTAACCACCATCGCCAATGCAGACACAAAAGCTTTCCGAAAAGTAGTTATCCTGGAATTTCCACGAAAAGGATTATATTCCATGGGATTTATAACAACAGAAAACCGAGGAGAAGTTCAAGCTTTAACCGAAGAAAATGTAGTTAATGTTTTTGTTCCAACTACACCCAATCCTACCTCCGGTTTTTTAATTTTTGCCCCTCTAAATGAAGTAACCGAACTGAGCATGACGGTTGAAGAAGGAATTAAATTTATTATTTCCTGTGGTATCGTGACACCCAAATATCAACAAGAAAAATTATTAGAAATTAAAGAAAAATATTCCTCTTAAAAAATTTCAAAATACCTTAGCTATCATGCTGGAATACTTGAACTGGGTGGAGGAGTTGGGTTTTCATCCTCCAGTGATTGCTTTATCAACTCTTCTTTTCGAGTGTGAATTCCAAGATCAGTCATTAAAGAAATCAAAACCGGAACCAAAAACAAGGTGAACAATGCACTAAAAGCTAAACCACCAATAAGCGCGGTTCCCATACCTCGATAAAGTTCAGTCCCCGCGCCTTCACCAAATGCTAAGGGAACCATTCCAAAGATAGAAGATATAACCGTCATCATGATGGGACGCAAACGCGATTCGCAAGATTGAATCAAAGCTTCCCGTTCATCCAAACCCGCTTTGACATTATTAAGCATTTGATGGACTATCAATATGGCATTGTTTACAACGATTCCTGCTAATATGATAATCCCTAACTGAGTTAGGATATCAAAGGTAATCCAATTCCATCCCGCAGCCATACCAGATGGATCGGGGACTCCCATTTCTTCAAGGTTACTACGAATATAAAACCGTTGAAGCAGATTATTTCCAGCAATTCCTAAAAAGGATCCCGACACTGCTAGGGCTACAGTTAGCATAACAATAAATGGTCGGGTAAAAGATTTAAACAATGCAACCAAAAGCAAATAAATAAAACCCACGGCATAATAAAAACTATTGAGCAATGATTTTTCAGTAGAAGCCAAGTCATCTGCCGTGCCTCCTATTCGCAACCCATATTCTTCAGATAAGTTTCTTCTCACAGGAACAAGAAATTCCTTTTCCACGCGATCAATAACTTTTTGCATAGGAAAATCTTTTTTAACTTGCACCAACAATTTTGTAGACCGTTCTTTTTCGATATGATCAATTCTTGCCGGCCCTGAAGCTATTTCTAAATTTACCAAATGCCCCAAATTCGTCATCAATCCTTCATCCGTCCAGATAGGGAGATCTTTATAATCATCCAAACTCAACTTTTCAAAGTCCTTTTGAACCAAAACAAAATCGATAGGTTCTCCCCGGTCATTGAATTCCCCTAAATATTTTCCAGCATTTAAGGATTCAATAATATCTCCGATTTCCGGCACACCCATTTTTATACGGGTACTCTGTACTCTTTTTGGAATAAAACGAAGCTCGGGATTTCCAAATTTAAACTCAGGACGAACGGAGTGAACCCCTTCCGTTTGTGATATTTTACTGATTAACTCTAACGCAATACGTTTCAATTCCAATATATCTGGACCTATTATTTCTAAATCAAAAGTTTTTGAAGCAGATCTAAAAATTGGTCTTTGAGAAGCGAATGCAAATCGATAACCCGGAATGGTAAAAATTTTTCCCCCTGCCCTTTGAGATTCAACTGCCATTTTAACTTCTCCGCGTTGACCTCTGGCCAATTCAGGGTTTATGATCATGCCACCTCCATTAAAACCCGTAGAAAAGACGAGAAAGTTATTATCCACATCCTCCATTTGGATTACTTCATTTTCAAATTCGCTTAAATATTTCATGTTTTGGTGAACAGGAACTCCTGCTACCGGTTCAATAAACATAAAAACCATATTACTGTTACCAAACGGAAGATAATCTCGATCAGGAAGGAAACTTATACTCCACACTAATAGTGCCGCAATTCCGCCTACTACCAAAACCTTAATACTGGCATGCCCTGCACCACCCCCTAACAACTTTCGCATGGTTTTATCGTAGCTTCGGGCCACACCTCTCCCAATGGCCACGGCAGGCTTTAGTATGGTTTTATGTAAAATTCCCGGATCATACTCTTCTCCAGGACGCAATCGAATCAGCAATGTGGTTAATGTTGGAATAGCGGTAATGGAAACCAAAAGAGACATAGCAATACTTGCACTGATGGTTATCGCAATATCGCGGAATAATTGACCTGCCTCCTCTTGAATAAAAACAATGGGCAGAAAAACAGCTAATGTTGTAAGTGTTGATGAAAGTATTGCTCCCCAAACTTCAACTGCTCCATCATAGGCTGCTTTGAAAACACCTTTTTTCATAGTTAAGTGCCGAAAAATATTTTCCAGCACAACAATTGAGTTATCAACAACCATTCCTACCGCAAATGCCATTCCTGCCAAAGAAATAATATTTATGGTCCGATCCAGTAGTTTTAAAATTATAAAAACGGAGATCAGACTTACGGGAATGGTAACTCCAATTATCAATACGGAACGCAAGGATCCTAGAAATAATAGTAAAACCACAACTGCCAATATGGCACCGAGTGCCAAATTAGATTTCACTAAATGCATAGCTTCATCTATGTAGTCGACATCTTTGTAAACAATTTTTAACTGCATAGGAATTCCACGGTTAAGCAATTCATTGTTAAGCTTGTTTACAGCTTCCGTTGCCAAATTACAGGTGCTGACCACATTTGCACCGGATTCTCTAATAATTCCAAAAGCATTAGATATTCTTCCATTGATTTTTACAATTGAAGTTGTACGTTGATACCCATTATCTACAGTCGCAAAATCCTTTACACGGATAGTTTTATCACCATCTCTCTTAATAACCGTATCCAGGATATCCTGAGGACCGGTAAATTCTCCTAACGTACGAACGGTATATTCTCGCTTATTTTCTTCGTGAAAACCCGCTCGTGTATTTTGATTTTCACCTGAAAGCTTTTTAATGACCTCATCATAAGTGAGATGAAGACGCGCCATTGCATAGGGATCAAATTCAACGCGCATTTCCCGATCTTCTCCGCCAAAGTGCCATACAATGGAAACCCCTTCCACCCGATTAAGAATGGGAAGAATAATATCCTCACCGATTTTATACATATAGTTTTGGTCCAAATCCGGCATTTTTGGATTTGGTTTTTCCACAATTACCCACATTATTGGGTTGGAATTGTCAGTGGATACAGATTTAAGAACAGGTTTATCTGCTAAAACAGGAAGGTCTTTAACTTGTTGAAGCTTATTATTGACATCAATAGTGGCAATTTTTTTATCTGTTCCCCACTCAAATTCCAGAGTAATCACACTTTTTCCGTGCTGGCTCCTGGAAATCATTTTTTTTAGACCTTCAACAGATTCTAATTGATCTTCCAAGCGTCTAGTTATATTTCGCTCTACTTCATTGGGTGAAAGACCGCGGTACTCTGTGGTAACTTCAATAAGAGGTTTATCTACCGTGGGAGTGAGCTGACGAGGTAAGGTGTTATAACAAATAATGCCAATCACCACCAGAAGTACGATTGTAACGACAACTGTGTGATAATTTCGAATAGAGTGATCAACAAGTTTCATCAGATTTCAGGCTTATCTTCTGGTGGCTCAGATTTACCTTTATTTGCAGAATTGAATGGAGCTTTTGCTTTGGGTTCTCTGTTAGTTACTATGACTTTTACTCCAGGAAAAACAGCCCCCGATCCCCGAAGAATTAAATCTGTTTTAGGTGTCAATTGGTGAGTGAAATCCTCGATTTCAACAAGATTGTCACGTTCGTTATATGCTTTAACCGGAACCAATTGAGCTCTGTCTTCTTTAACTGTGTAAACCACGGTTCCTTTTTCACTTATTACAAGAGAAATCGAAGGTACATGTTTAAGGTTTTTTCGAGATTCAAACCGAAAAGTTCCTTCTAAAGTTAATCCGGGGAAGAGTGCCTTATCCGGATTTGGCAAATCTACCTGGACTTTAATATTTCCTGAGTAAATATTCGCATCTGGAATCACTCGCACTTTTTGATTTAATTGTTTATTAATCAAAAATTTTAGATTTAGCTCCGGAACAAAAAACTCTATTTCACTGAGCTTATTTAATTTCCCTCGATATCTTTGTGGAATCTCCACTACAACCTTTAACCGTGAAGAGCTAATCATCTCTATTACCGCTGAACCTGATCCAGCATAAGCACCCACTTCTATCCTTTTAGAAATTATCACTCCATCAAAAGGTGCCTCAATTCTTGTTTTGGATAAATTCAATTCCGCTAAGGCTAACTTCTTTGAGACAGACTCCAAATTAGATTTTGCTTTTAAAATGTCTTCTTCTCTGGAACTGGAACCCGCGTTCAGTTCTGCTTGACTGGATCGCAAAGTTTCATTTGCCCTCAGCACACGATCATTAGCTTCATCCAGGTTTGATTGAGAGACCACACCATCTCTTACCAATTGCTCAATCCGATGGAATTCTTTTTGGGCCAAATCCAACGAACTTTGGTCTGCCTTCACTTTTGCTTCCAGCTTTTCCTTATCCTCTGGTCGGAGCCCTTTTTGAGCTTTTTCTAAATCCTTTTGGGCGCTTATTCGATCCGCACGAAGTCGCTCAATTTCTAATTTATATTGACGGCTATCAATTTGGGTCAATAATTGTCCTTTTTTTACTGAATCACCTTCCTCAACTGGAATCTGTTTTACCTTTCCATCTACTTCGGAGGTGATGACAACGCGTTGCTCAGCCACCAAATTTCCTACAGTTCGAACCTCATCCACCACATCCTTAAAAATTACGCGTCCAACTTGAACGGGCAAAGCCAACTCACGATTGGCTTTCTTGCTTTCCTCCTTTTCGTCAGAAGAACAACCGAACAAGGTTAAAGCCAAAATTATGGCAGAGAACAAGGAAAATCCATTTTTTAATCTGAAATTCATTCTACTAAGAGGCTCAAAATAAAAGTTTATTAGTAATTCATTATCTTACAATAAATAAGCCAAAACAATGAAAACTGGCTTCACGCTCAAATAAACCATTTCTAATATTTTAAATTAAATTTATTACATGTTTGAAGTGGGTGGTTGACTGTTTGCAAGTTTTATTCTATTTTTTATTGTCTTTTATTTAATAGAAAAAGAAGCTTGGAAAATCATGTCTACAGATTTCTATACCATTATTCGAAATCATGCTAAACAATCTCCTCAACATCCTGCAATAATAGATAACAATCAATCCTTATTTTATGCGGATCTTTTGGATCAAGTAGAAAAGTTTGCCAATGGTTTAATATCCTTAAATCTTTCACCCAAAAGTAAATTGGGAATTTTCTGTCTGAACCAAAAAGAATATTTAATTGCTTTTTTGGCAGCTATTTATAAGAAGATCCCCATTATTCCATTTAATGTTTTACTAGATAATGAAAATCTTCAGTACATTTCTCAAAATGCTGAAGTTGATTGTTTATTAATTAATTCATTATTTATAAAACCAGAAACTATTCCATTCCTCAATCAATTTAAACATGTGATCCTTACCCAAGCCATACCAGATCAAGATTCCATATCTACCAATACATATGTTTTTCAGAATTTTATTGAAAGTGCCAGTCCAACACCCTCAAAAAACTTTCATCAAAGAGATGAAAACATACCGGATTTGATCATGTATACATCCGGAACAACAGCCAAACCAAAAGGAGTTATATTAAACGAAGAAATGTTTTTAAAAAATTTAATGGGGCTGGAAACACCGCTTCAATTTAAAAAAGAAGATCGAGCCATTATGGCCCTTCCTTTTTTTCATTCATTCGGAAATATAATTGCCTTATTAATTTTAAAAGCCGGAGGAACTTTAATCCTTCTCCCACAATTTCAGCCAAAATCTATTTTAGATGCAATTCAAAATCATCGAGCAACCTTACTCCCCCTGGTTCCATCTATTTATTCTTTTTTGACACAAATTCAAAGTCGGCAGCCTTTTGATATTTCCTCTTTAAAGTATTGCATATCAGGAGGAGCCGCTTTACCCCACGCCTTATTGAGAAAAGTTGAAGACCTGTTTTCTGTAACAGTTTTAGAAGGTTATGGCCTAACGGAAACTTCCCCTGTGATCTCGGTAAATACCATGGAACATGGAAGCGTAGTTGGTTCCGTCGGCCCTGTACTTCCTAACCTGGAAGTCAAAATAGTAGACGAAACAGGTTTGGCAAAATCTCAAGGAGAAGTCGGTGAGATTTGGGTAAAGGGAGAAACCGTTATGCCGGGATATTGGAAACTTCCCAAAGAAACGGATCAGGTTTTAACAGAAGATGGGTGGTTCAAAACGGGAGATTTAGGCCATTTCGATGAAAAAGGATGGCTCTTTATTTCAGCGGGGCGCAAAAAAGATTTGATCATTAGAGCTGGCGAAAACATTTCTCCCCTGGCAATTGAAAACGTATTAATGAACCAGGGGGAGATAGTCGAAACGGCAGTTGTGGGTATTCCTCATGAAAGATTAGGTGAACAAGTGATCGCTTGTGTTGTCCTAAAAGATAATTCAAAAATGAACAATACCACGCTTAAGGGATATTGTCGGGAAAATTTGCCCGCTTTTATGGTTCCTGATAAATTTAATTTTTTAGAAGGATTGCCTAAAAACGCTGTGGGTAAGGTTTTAAAGAATCAAATTCGTGAGGAATTTGGGAAACAATAAAAGATGGTCTTTGATTGGTCCATGGTTAAAAAGCCAACCCTTTTTAAAAAGGGTTGGCTTTTTTAATTGCTGTAATTGTTGAATATATTATAAAGAACTCGAGGCACAGCGGAAACCCACTCCAGGGATTCTCATTTCAAACTCAAAAAAAGCACGATTTGTTGGCCTCATGTATCCTGCGATTGTGTTCCAGGCTCCTCCTCTGGCGACTTTGTGTCTTGAGGGATAAGACCCAGGTGGATTATCCTTAGGACTATTGCGGTAGTAATTTTCGTCCATCCAGTCGGATGCCCATTCAGCAAGATTACCAACGATATCGTAAAGTCCGTAGGGGTTAGGTGGAAATTGACCTACAGGTGCAGTGGTTTTATAGCCATCACTTACTCCCTCAACTCGAATATTCAGGTCACATTCCTTGTCACAAAAGTTAGCTTCTTTTCCTGTAACCTTATTTCCCCAGTAAAAAACATCATCTTTTCCACCACGTATGGCATACTCCAATTCAGCCTCTGTTGGAAGTCGTTTCCCCACAGCCTTACAATAGCGGTTGGCTTCATCCCAGGTAATACTGTCTACTGGTAAATTCCCACCAACATAAGCTGATGGATTAGATCCCATTCGCGCTTGGAACTGAGATTGAGTGACTTCATATTTATCCAGCTTAAAAGGGGACAAACACACTTCATGAACAGGTCTTTCATCATGAGATCCTTTGTCGCTACCCATCATGAAACATCCGCCCGGAAGAGAGGCCATTTCAACCGATTCATTAGCACCCGCCTCAGCGATCAATTTTTTATTAACATAGTCACTCAAGGTCTTAACATCTGCATAAACTCTTCCCAAAACTCCCTTGTATTGCAATCGGACAGCAGTTTGAGGTACCAATTCCATTTGCCCTTTTTTCTTAAAAAATAACCGGTATTGAGGAATAGGTTCATTTCCTCGAACATCAACATAATTCCTCATATTGTTGTTCGTTCGTTGCGGGGGTAAAACAATTTGATCCACCAACTCAGCTTCTTCCCCCTCTGACTGGCCTTTATAAAAAACGATTACATCCCTTCCGTTCGACTCAGGCATCGCCAATACTTTATCCAGCAAAGGTTTAGCTTCAGATATTTTACCCAGATGAACTTTGGCTTGCGAAAGGGAATATAAAAGGTGTGGATTTTCAGAGTCAGTTTCCAAAGCCTTAGCAAAGAATGTCTCAGCATCCACATACTTTTTAGATTGCATTGCAAATTTGCCTTTTCGAGCCCAATCATCAGCCTCTACTATGGAAATAAGATTTAAATTAAACAAAGAAAATAAAAAAACAAAGATTAAACAAACTCTAATTAAAAAGTGTGCTCGATTTAAAAAAAACCGCATGGGACGGCTCCATTTATTCAAAAAGTGGTTATTAGTTTAAAGGTTGAAATCGAAGTATATAACAACGTGGATTCTGGAGCCAAATTAAAATTAAAATTTTTTTCATAGAATTGAAAAAAATAGGAGCCGGCAGGAATTTATGGATCTTTATTAGGATTTTTTTCAGGTTTTTTGGATTTTTTAGGCTTAGGGTTTAGATCATTTTTCATTTTTTTCAGGTCATCCCAATCCTTACTAAGATTTTTCTTTTTTTGAAAATTATCACGTTTCGGAAAATAGTTAATTTCATCAATCATTGTTTCTTCCCAAGAATTTCCAATTTTTAAGAATTTTGTTCAATATTTTAGTCAAGATTACACTTTTTTGAAAATTTTAACTTGCTTTTTAATTTCCAACTCTATTTTTGCTCAAACTTCCCCTTAAAAAAAATTCTTTCCGAAAAGCATATAACCCCTTCAAAAAAAAGGGACTTAAGATCATTTTTTCCTAGAAAAATTAATGTTCGACCTACCTCAGGACGCTAAGAAATGAAAGCCCATGGACCTTTCAATTATCATAGTCAATTATCATCAAAGTAGCGAACTTGTCCAATGCCTGAATTCCCTGGAGAAGGCGGTTGGGGACTACTCGGCTGAAGTATTTGTGGTAAATAATAGCCCTGAGGATAAAGGTCTTCCCCAGGTCCTAAACCGGTTTTCTCAGGTTTACCTAATTGGAAATCCTCAAAATGCAGGGTTTTCCAGGGCGAACAATCAAGCCGCCAAAATGGCCCAAGGCGATTATTTTTTGTTTTTGAATCCTGACTCGGTTTTAGAAAAAGACTCCATTTCTGGTTTACTTGATTTCATAAAAAAACATACACAAATTGGTATTTTAGCTCCTAAAGTTCTAAATTCTGATGGAACTTTACAATATTCTTGCCGTCGTTATCCATCCATTTGGACGGGTTTATTTAATCGTTATTCCCTTTTGAGTAATATTTTTCCTAATAACCCGTTAACCCGCAAATATCTTATGAAAGATTTCGACCACACTTCGGTAAAGCAAGTAGATTGGGTTTCGGGATGTTGTATGTTAATGCCCAAAGAAATTTTTCAAAAAGTAACCGGTTTTGATGAGAAGTTTTTTCTCTTTAATGAGGATGTTGATATCTGCAAACGGGTCACTGAGGCGGGATTTAGAGTGGTTTACTATCCAAAAACTTTTATCTATCACCACATTTCATCAAGTGGACAAAAAATGTCGCCAGGATTGATTATTAAAAGACATCTTGGAATGAGTTATTACCAAAAAAAACACATGGGAAATTCAATTGTAACGCGTTTATCATTAGATTTTTTTATAAGTCTAAGGTGCGCCAGTCAACTTCTCTTAAATGTTTTTAAGTAAAAATGTTTGAAACCCACCCCATTAATGGAAATGCATATTTAATTAGTTATGCAGTATCCCTAGTTTTATCTTTGGTTTTAACAAATTTTTTAATTAAATACTTAAGAAGTTCTCATTCCATTTCACAATTTATTCAACGAACATTTTTAAAGTCTCAAAATAATTCTGTTAATCCACTGGGTGGAATTGCAGTTGTTTTGTCATTCCTTTTAACACTTTGGGGTGCCTATCTTCTTGGAGCCCTAGATTCCTGCAATCTTTACCTACTGCAAGTAATTTCCATTGGAATTGGTTTAATGTTTCTTTTAGGATTTGTAGATGATTTGGTAAACACAAAACCCCGAGTAAAACTATTAGTCCAAATTACCATAGCAATTTTCCTTTATTGGATGGGATTCAAAATTGAACGTATTGGGGATTGGTTAGAATTAGGAAACCTTGCTTTTGTTATTACGGTTTTATGGATTGTTGGAATTACAAATTCTTTAAATTTAATTGATGGAGAAGATGGACTCGCCGGGGGCTTAGTATATCTTTCATGCCTAACACTGGTATTCGTTTATTTAGAACGAAACATTTTTGAAGCCCCATTTTTAGCGGTGATTTTGGCAGGAAGTATTTTTGGGTTCCTCATGTTCAACTTTCCCCCTGCAAAAATAATTTTAGGTGATACTGGCAGCCTTCCTTTAGGGTTATTAATTTCATTGGTAACATTGCTCCCTCTCAGCCAGGGATACACGGATGAAATATATTATCTAATTCCTATTACAACACTCATTCTTCCAATTACAGATACCACCTTTGCTTTTTTCAGGAGAATATTTAAGGGAATTAGTCCCTTTTCTAAAGACGCTCATCATTTTCACCATCGCCTGGGTAAGCTGGGATTGACACCCACACGTTCTATAATAGTTTTGCTTACCATTGCTTTTTATTTTGATCTCCTTTCATTAATTCCAACCTTCCATATAAATGTAATTCCGCGTTTGATCCCAATCTTTTTTATTTTTGTATTAACCAATTTATTTATTTTGATTGCGATTTTAAAACGGTTTGAAAAAAGGCCAAATCCAAAAGGCATCCAATTGGAATTCTTCCACCATGACAAACGAATCTTGGAAAAGTAATTATTTCAAGCTAAGCCTGCTAATTGTCTTTCTAATTTGGGTGGCTTATGCAAATTCCTTAAAAGTCCCCTTTAATTTTGATGATGAAGTTGTAATCAAAAATAACGATGGAATAAAAAACCTCGAAGTCTACAAAAACCTTTATCCTCTACACTATCGGCATTTCTTTTATCTTTCCTTCGCACTCAACTATGCCGTTGGAAATCTCAACCCTTTGGGATATCACATCGTCAATATTACTTCCCATTGTTTAAGTTCTCTAATTTTGTGGGGAATTATTTTTCTAACCATAAAACGTGGTACTACCTGGGGTACTCGCTCCGCATTTTCCATAGCTTCAATTACAACAATAATTTTTGCACTAAATCCTGTTCATACTGAGGCTATAACTTACATATCCGGAAGAAGCAGTAGCTTATCCGCATTATTTTTCTTAGCTTCTTTACTTTTTTTCATCCTGGGAAATCTTCGAGAAAATTCTTCAGGAAATCGCAAATTAATTTTTTGGTTTGTTTGCTATTTGATGGCGGGAGTCGCTCTTTTCACCAAAGAAACCACAGGGGTATTAATACTAATTTTCCCTTTATATGACCTTTGTTTCATGAGAAATGGAAATTGGATTTCATTTCGAATTCGTGCATGGTTTTATTTACCCATCCCTCTTGCTGCGTTATTTGTTTTTAATGGGTCACCCGAGTTAATCCAGATAGCAGACGAATGGAAAAATAAAATTAGCCTAGGATACGCTTTTCAACAGGTAAGTGTAATTTCATATGCCATTAAATTGATATTGCTTCCCTTTAATTTGGTGTTCGATTATGATTTTCCAAATGCAAATTACACTAGAGATACATGGAGGATTGTTTCTTATTTATTCCTGGGTTCCGGATTGATTTTGTTCATTTACTCTATTTACAAGAGGTTTCCCTGGGCAGCATTCGGATTATTGTGGTTCTTAATTACAATTTTTCCTACTAATGGCATTTTACCCAGGATGGATCTATTAAGTGAACGAAACCTCTATCTTCCTTCCATTGGTCTCATATTTATATTGACGATTATTTCCTATCGATCATTAATATTTAACCGGAAACAAGGTCCTATTGAAAAAAAATTCACTCTTTCGGCCCTTATTACTATTGTATTGAGTTTTACATTTTTAACTTATCATAGAAACCTTGACTATCAGTCAAACTTATCATTATGGGAAGACGCTCATAAAAAATCTCCTCAAAAAGCAAGGATCTATCACAACCTTAGCCATTTCTATACTGAGAAAGGAAATTATGATCAAGCTTTTGTTATGCTGAAAAAATTGGCTGCTACCAATGCAACTCCATATTATTTATCTTACGCTCACACAAATTTAGGAAATCTATATGTTCGATACGGGAAAATGGATTTAGCAGAAAAAGAGTTCAAGGATGCATTGCGATATTATCCTAAGTTACCAACGGGCCATTTTAACCTGGGTGTATTGTATGCTTCCCGAGGCCAAAATTCTTTAGCCAAAAATTTATTAGAAAAAGCTGAAATTGCTCAAAAAAATTACAAAGAGGCTCAAATTTTACCGCCAACTTTGGATCTCTACTTAGGAAATGTTTATTATCAATTAAATGATTTTCCCTCAGCACTCAATCGAATAAAAAATTATGAAAAAATCGTCCCAAACTCTCCAGATGCCCATTTACTTTTAGGCCACATATATTCCAAAATGGGAAACCTTAATGACAGCATTAATGAATATCGCTTGGTCTCCGGTTCACCCAACATTGAAGCAGAGTCTCACCAAGCACTGGGCCAAGTTTTCAAAGGTCAGAAAAAATGGAAGCAAGCCCTATCAGAATATAAGCTTGCAAACATTAAAAACCCGAACGATTTTGATACTCTATATGAGTTGGGCCAATTAATTTGGTTTTTCCGTAGAGACAGGTCGAGGTCGGTAGATTACTTAAAGAAAGCTTTAAAGCTTTCTCCGAGCCAGGAACATTGGGAAAAGATAAACAAATTGATTGGAGAAATTGAACAAAGATCTTAGGAAATCTTTTTTTTAAATATAGGGAGCCAACGATGTTCGAAAGCTTGATCTAACATCTTAGGAGAGACCTTTTTAGATTTTTGAATTTCTTTCCGCTGTTTCCATATCGTCGGCAAACCCAATAGGGCGTTCCATTTAGCGCGTAAGTAAGTAAATCCCTGCCCCCTCAGTCCGAACCAGACAAAATATAAAAACATATAAATTAAATGATGGAGTAAGTATTTTCGAATAAGAGGGGATGGCATATTTTTAAAAAAAGCCCATTCCAAATTACGGTGGCCATAATAAAGGGAAAAAGTACTCTTGGGTTTTGTAGTTCCCCAACCTACATGTTCTACTCTGGCTTCTGGAACATAAAGACATCGCTCACCCATTAATCGTAAACGGAAACCCAAGTCTACATCTTCAAAATATGTAAAAAAACTTTCGTCAAACCCACCAACGGAAAGAAAAACTTCTCTATTGTACAATGCAGCTGCAGCACACGGAGAAAATACTTCCCCGGAAATACGCCGTATTTTTTTAGCAGACATACCATGATCGCGGCGCCACGCTAATCCGCTTATATGATATATATCGCCTGTTCCATCTATACGATCATTTCCTGAATGAGCGAGCATATGGCTTCCAAAAAATGAAAAATTGGGGTGGTTCCAAGCAGATTTTTCTAATTGTTCCAGCCAATCCGAATGGGGAAAAGCATCGGGATTTAATAAAGCCACCCAGGGACAATCCTCTGCTTTTTTAATCGCTAAGTTATTGGCTGCTGCAAATCCTAAGTTTTTTTCTAATTTAATTAATTCTACCTTAGGAAATGAATCTAAAATTTTAGATTGAGACCCATCCTCACTGGCGTTATCCACGACCAAAACTCTGTCCGGGAGACGGGTTTGATTATATAAGGCCGTTAAACACTGACTCAAATAATCTCCCGAATTATAATTCACAATGATTACTGCGATTTTTCCTAACTGTTCCATTTAACTCAAGGAATTTTTGATTGAATTGAGATATAAAATCTAAAAGACTTTTAAACCCTATGGTGATTATCGGCATCCACAAAAAATGTAATTAACTGAATTTCCTTTTAAATCCCTTAAGAAACAATTTTTCCTCCTCTTTCCACCCCAAAATTAAAATTCACGTAAACCTTTTCCAAACTTTTGCCGTTTAAATGAATACGTACCATTCCGTTCAATCATTTGAGAATCCATGCTATTAAATAAATTAAAAGAAAAATCTGCCAAAATAGGTGTTATTGGATTAGGTTACGTCGGTTTGCCTCTTGTGGTTCATTTTTGTCGTGCAGGATTTCAGGTTTTGGGAATTGACATTGATCCTCAAAAAATCTCCAAAATTTCAGAGGGAAAAAGTTATATCCGCCATATTGCCCACGAAGATTTAAAAAAATGGACTCACAAAGAGACACTTCAAGTTACTTCCGATTTTTCTCTTGTTTCCCAATTAGATTGTGTACTAATTTGTGTCCCCACTCCTCTAAATCGTAACCGAGAACCTGATCTTAGTTTTGTCCTAAATACAGCTCATCAAATCTCACCCTTTTTGGCTCCAGAACAAATGGTGATTTTAGAGTCCACTACTTATCCAGGAACAACAAAAGAAAAACTTATACCTGCCTTAGAATCTAAAAATTCCCTGGTGGCCAATAAAGATTTTTTTGTGGTTTATTCCCCAGAACGTGAAGACCCAAATAATAAAAATTTTGATGTTTCCACTACACCCAAAATTGTAGGGGCAGATTCTGAATATGCATTAGAATGCGCAAATACCCTTTATTTATCATTTATTGAGAAGATTGTTCCTGTATCCGACACTCAAACTGCAGAAGCAACCAAATTAATGGAAAATGTATTTCGCGCGGTCAATATTGCTTTGGTAAATGAGCTTAAGGTTATTTTTGACCGAATGAATATAGACATATGGGAAGTTATTCAAGCAGCCAGCACTAAACCTTTTGGGTATATGCCCTTTTTCCCCGGACCCGGTCTGGGCGGCCATTGTATTCCTATAGATCCCTTTTATTTAACGTGGAAGGCAAGAGAATATGGCATTAATACCCGGTTTATTGAATTGGCCGGGGAAATTAATGTTGGAATGCCAGAATATGTTGTGAAAAAGATGCTTTGGGCCTTAAACCAAAATGGGAAAAGCTTAAGTCAAAGCAAAGTTATGCTTTTGGGGTTATCATACAAAAAAAATATTGACGATGACCGCGAATCCCCCACCTATAAAGTAATGGAACTTTTGTCTCAATATGGAGCTCAGATTGACTTCAATGACCCCTATATCGAAACCATCGGAACTAAAAGAGAATATCCTCAATATTTTGGAAAAAAAAGTGTGTCATTAGAACGGTTAAAAGATTATGATATAACCGTAATTTTGACGGACCATTCAGTTTATGATTGGGAACTGATTGTGGAGCAATCCAATATTGTTGTAGATACTCGAAATGCTTGTTCTAATATCAAATCCTCAAAAATTATAAAAGCTTAAGTTAATATTTTTCGCCAAATAGCCTCACAAAATTATTTCATCCATAAAGTCGATTAATAAATGCAATTTCTATTACACATGGATGTCTGCTTAGACATTCTTTATAAAAAAGACCATCAACTTCTAGAAAAAATACATGAAAAAGGCTCTGCTTGCTGGGTCCCATCTCCCTTTCTATTGGAAATTCAAAAAAAATTTAAAGAAAGTGAAGGGTCTATAGAAACGAAAATACTCAATGATTTTTTTTCCAAAATATCTGTTTTAAATTTAACCAGTCGTGAATTAAAAACTGTCCTAACACTTAAGAATAAAACAGTCTTAGATGAACTAACCATAGCGATTTTTAACAACCACGCTCTTGACGGGATTATTACATTAGACAACACCCCTTTCTCGGAATTAAACATAAAGACTTATACTCCAAATTCCTTAATTCAACTTTTGAATGAACCCATTGATGTTGACAAAGTTTCTATATTAAATATTCCTGCTACATATCCGCAAATCCTGGAGGATGTAGAACAAGAAATCGCAGATGTTGTAAGGTCAGGCTATTTTATTCTTGGCAAAAAGGTTATCGAATTAGAAGAAGAAATTGCCTCCTACTGCCAAAGCAAATATGCGGTAGGTGTGTCTTCCGGGACAGATGCATTGCTACTTTCTTTAATGGCAGCTGAGATTGGTCCCGGAGACGAAGTGATTACCACTCCATATACTTTCTTCGCCACTGCCGGTTCAATTGTACGGACTGGCGCGAAACCCATATTTGTAGATATTGATGAATCTACCTACAATCTAGA
The DNA here is from genome assembly GCA_965223665.1 of Nitrospinaceae bacterium. Lineage (GTDB taxonomy): Bacteria > Nitrospinota > Nitrospinia > Nitrospinales > Nitrospinaceae > CBDCVY01. The sequence continues at coordinate 4,087,728 of OZ245011.1, read as the reverse complement.
TGCTTCTCAAATTGAATCAAAAATCACTTCAAAAACTAAAGCTATTATGCCCGTTCATTTGTATGGGCAATGCGCTGAAATGGATCCCATTAATGAATTGGCAAAAAAAAATAACCTATTGGTGATTGAGGATGCGGCTCAAGCAATTGGTTCTGAATACAAGGGCCGGCGGGCTGGCTCTTTAGGAGATTTTGGTTGTTTTTCTTTTTTCCCTACAAAAAACCTGGGTGGATTTGGCGATGCCGGAATAGTAACCACAAATTCTGAAGAGTTTTATAACAAATTAAAAATTTTACGAATCCATGGAATGGAACCAAAGTATTATCACCAATGGATAGGGGGAAATTTTCGCATTGATGCCTTACAGGCAGGCATTGTAAAAGCTAAATTAAAATTTCTAGATGGCTGGACAGAAAAACGTCGAAACAACGCATCCAGGTACAATCATCTTTTCAGGGAAAAGAGATTAGAATCAAAAATCGGCCTGCCACAGGAAAAGGACCCCAAGCATATTTACAATCAATTCATCATCCGCGTTACCGGCGGAAAACGTGATGAATTAAGGAAATTTCTTGCCGATTTCCAAATTGCTTCAGAAATTTACTATCCTATTCCATTGCATTTGCAAAAATGTTTCGAAAGTCTAAATTATAGCCAAGGAGACTTCCCAAACGCAGAAAAAGCTGCTTTAGAAACTCTAGCACTACCTATTTCTAATGAAGTAACTGAAGAACAGCAAATCTACATTACCGACCAAATTGAAAAGTATTTTTCCTAGCTTTGGGAAATTCATGGATTGCAAAAAAGATGTTTTCATTTTTTGCAATTTACCTTTACAATCAAATTAGACAGCTTTTGTTATAACCTAAGCCACGCCAAATCAACGCATGACCCGCTTAACCTATCCTATTAGTTTCAAATCTATTTTCCTAAGTTTTTGGAAACATCGAAGCTTGATTTTTCAATTGGCGAAACGAGAAGTCATTGGCAGATACAAGGGTTCCTGGATGGGGCTATTATGGTCTTTCTTTAATCCTTTACTAATGCTAATTGTTTACACTTTTGTTTTCAAAATAGTGTTTAAATCAAGATGGGGAATCGAAACAGATGGGAAAGTAGACTTTGCAATTATTTTATTTGCTGGGCTTATAGTCCACTCCATATTTTCTGAATGTGTTAACAGGGCTCCTTTTCTAATTTTAAACAATGTAAATTATGTAAAAAAAGTTATTTTCCCATTAGAAGTACTTCCCTGGGTGGCTATGGGTGCAACATTGTTCCACTCATTTATCAGTGTTTCAGTTTTACTCGTATTCTTTTTTATTTTAAACTCATATCTACCTGCCACGGTAATACTTTTGCCAGTGGTTCTTTTACCCTTGATTTTAGTGACCCTGGGATGTTCATGGTTTCTATCATCATTTGGAGTATATATAAGGGATATTGGTCAAATTACAGGAATTTTGACAATGGCACTTTTATTTTTGAGTCCCATTTTTTATCCTTTGTCAGCTGTGCCTGAAAAAATTCAAAATATTCTTTTGTTAAACCCATTAACATTTATTGTAGAGCATACACGGAATGTTTTGATCTGGGGGAAAATGCCTGATTTACTCAACTTGATTTTTTATTTCGTAATCAGTCTGGTAATTGCATGGCTTGGGTTTGCCTGGTTTCAAAAAACCCGAAAAGGTTTTGCAGATGTTCTCTAAGGTATATTTCATTAGCTTACTAAATCCTATTCTAAACTGTTCTATCCAATAAATTTCTTTAGAAATCAAAAAACTCTCTATCTAGATTATGGAAAATTTGGAAGAAAATGAAAGGTTCATACCAAGTAATGGTTCGTCACCAATAATTGCTATTGAGCATTGGCATCGATACATTGCAATTGCACCACTTTTAAAAGATAAAATTGTTCTAGATTTAGCTTGCGGAAATGGGTATGGGACTCATTTTATAGGAAAATACTCCCAGAAAACTATTGGAATTGACATTGATTTTGAAACAGTCCGGCAAGCTAAGAAAACTTATCCTCAACAAAATATAACTTTCATACAAAGCGATGGAACAAAAATCCCCTTAAAAAACCACTGCTTAGATACTGTTGTTTCTTTTGAAACTTTGGAACATTTTGATGTAGAAGAACAGAAAAAGTTTTTAAAGGAGATATTACGTGTTCTCAAAACAGAAGGATATTTATTTTTATCCACTCCAAATTTGGACTCCCCGAACTATAAAAATATAGATAATCAATTTCATAAAAAAGAGTTCCATTTTCGAGAATTTGAATACTTTTTAAAAAACTACTTCAAGAATGTTCAGATATTAGGACAGGATATCCGCTTTTGCAGTGAGATCACTAATAACAACTCAAACAATGATCCTAAAGAATTCTATAGCACAGCTAAAATCAATCGTTTTAACTATCCCAACTTTAATTCACTAATTTCCTCTAATTCAAAGATCACCAAGTTTTTGATAGGAATTTGTTCTAATTCTGAAATTTTTGATTTTGAGAACAGCTGCCTAATTGACCAGGAAAACTATTTACTAAAGGATATAAGTTCTCATAACCAAGCATTAACTGAATCTTTAAAACATAGCCAAGAATATTCACGTTCTTTAGAACAAGAGCTAAAAAAAGTAAAAGAAAATGCCGTTAAGGAAATTAATGCTCGTGATAAAGCGCTGAAAGATGCGCAAATATATAACCAGTCTTTATTGGAATCTATAAAAAATAAGGATGATCACAATTTTTCTCTCAATAAAGCCTTAGAAGAGTCAAATAAGGCTTTAGAAGAATCAAAAGGTTTAAAAGGAAAAATTAAAAGGATTTTTAAACCCTTAAAAAAATCAAATAACTGTTAGAAAAGAAACCATTCGGTTCAATATATTTTTCCTATTTTATTCTTTTAGCTTCATTCAAATCTAAATGAAAAATAAAACAGCAATTTTTACCATTGTTTCAAAAAATTATTTAGCTCTGGCTAGAACCTTAATGGCGTCAGTTAAGCAGTTTTATCCCAACAATCCTCTTTATGTTTGTTTAGCAGATAAAATTGATGGATATTTTGATCCCGCAAATGAAAGCTTTAAAGTCATTGAAGCCCATCAACTTGACATAGCCAATTTTAAAAACTTTGCCTTCCGCTATGAAATTATAGAATTTAATACCGCTGTCAAGCCATACATGTTTGAATGGCTTTTTGAAAACACCGATTGTCAATCCGCGATTTACCTCGACCCTGATATCCTTTTATTGGGAAAGCTAGATCACATTGAAAATTATCTGGCTGAGGGTGCCACTGCTGTTCTCACTCCGCATATTTGTGAGCCCATAACTGACCGTCTTCAACCTAATGAAATTGATATGCTAAAAGCCGGTTTGTATAACTTGGGCTTCATAGCAATTAACAAAGTTGAGGAGGGTGAAAATTTAATTCATTGGTGGTCAAAGCACTGCGAAAAAAACTGCACCATAAATTTAGAAGAAGGAATTTTTGTTGACCAAAAATGGATGGATTTGGTTCCCTGCATATTTAAAAACATCAAGATATTAAAAAATCCCGGCTACAACACCGCTTATTGGAATCTTTTTCAAAGGCAAATTGAAAAAGATGGTGACGCCTGGTTAGCCAAAGGAGAACCATTAAGGTTTTTCCATTTCAGTGGAATTGATCTAAAAAACCCCAAAATATTTTCTAAACATCAAAATCGCTTCTCAATTAGCAATATAGGAAAATTAAAAGACTTATATTCTGAATATATTGACCGTGTCAAAAAAAATCATTTTGACGAGTGCATTCAATGGCCATATGCATATGGGGAATTTATTAGCGGTGAAAAAATTTCCAGTGCTATGCGTGCAATTTTTCGAGATACTTTAGACCAAAACTTTATAAAAACAAGTGATCCCTTTTCAATTGATGTTAATTTTTTTAATGAGCCTTCCCCGGATATCCAAAGGAACGATAGGCCCTTAATAACCCGTTTAATGTATCAAATTTGGAAAGATCGGAAAGATTTAAGAAAAGCCTTCGACTTAAGTCGTTTAAGCGATCAGAATAAGTTTATAGGATGGTTTTTAAATTCTGCGGAAAAGGAACTAAAATTAGAAAAAACTTTTATAGCTCCATGCCCTTTGAAAAAAGAGAATGATCTATCTAGCCTTGAACCGACCTATGAAAATCCGAAAACATCCCTTATTCAAAGATCTTTTGGCTCTTTATATTCAAAAATAAATCAGTGGTCCTTACAAAACTATAAACGCTTTAGCTTTTTTTATAGGCGGCTAAGCCCTGAATTCAGGTCAAAGATAAAAACCTATTTCTTTAGAAATGCTTTTGATTTAGACCAGAAGACTTCTCTTTCCCCAAACAAGGAAAATCTCAGACCTATTGGATGCGAAACACAGGACATAAAGAAAGGAGTCAATCTAATTGGTTATGCACGAGCAGAAATTGGAATGGGTGAACACGTCCGATTAGTCGCAAAGTCTTTTTCTGAAATGGAAACATCTTTTATAATTTGGGATCTTCCTTGCGAAGAGATTTCCCAGAGAGACAACCAGTTCGAAAAATATATTTCAAAAAACAATCCCTACTCTGTTAATCTTTTTAACGTAAATGCTGATTCCATTCAATACGCTATCTCAAAATTAGGAACCGAGAATGTAAATAATCGTTATAATATAGGATACTGGGCTTGGGAATTAAGCCAATTTCCCAAAGAATGGTTAGAACCACTTAATTTATTAGATGAAATTTGGTCTCCCTCCACATTTATTCAAAATTCTATTTCTCCTTTATCAAAAAAACCCGTTTTGCATATGCCATTAGCGGTGGATTTCAAATATCCGCAATTTGATCGGAAACATTTTAATTTACCTGAAAACAAATTCTTGTTTTTGTTTTTCTTTGATTTTGGTTCATTCATAGCACGAAAAAATCCAAATGCTTGTATTGAAGCTTTTAAAAGAGCGTTTCCAGAAAAAAATGCTCCAGTTGGAATTGTAATAAAAACTATGAGAAAGGAAACTGACCTTAGTGGATACAATGAATTACTCCAAAAAATAAAAGGTGATCCTAGAATCATTTTTTTGGATACCGTTCTTATGCCTAATGAAGTAAAAGGGCTTGTCAATGTCTGCGACAGCTTTATTTCTCTTCATAGATCAGAAGGATTTGGAAGAGGACTCGCGGAAGCTATGCTTCTAGGAAAACCCACCATAGGCACTAATTATTCAGGAAACACAGATTTCATGGACCAAACCAACTCCTGCTTAGTTGACTACGAATTAATTCCTGTAAGAGAAAATGAGTACCCATTTGGGAAGAACCAAGTTTGGGCAAACCCAGATATTGATCATGCTTCTTGGCATATGAAAAAAATATTCAAAGATGAATCCTTTAGAAAATTAATTGGAATGAAAGCTAGAGACCATATTCAATTAAATCATAACTCGAAAACAATAGGTGAACGTTATCTGAGCCGTTTAAAGTTTTTAGAGTTAGCTTAAAAACAAACCAAAAACTTCAAATTCATAATTATGAAAGAATGTAGTAAATCTATATACCGAAGATTATCTAATCCTAATTTTATTAATAAGTACTTTGTGGGAAATGGAATCGATATTGGCGGAAAACCGGATCCATTAAACCTGTATTCTGAATTATTTTCAAAAGTAATTAGCATTAAAACTTGGGATAAAGAAGATGGAGATGGTCAATTCTTATCTAACTTAGAAGAAGGGCAATTTGATTTTTTACATAGCAGTCATTGCTTGGAGCACTTGGAAGATCCCCAAATTGCCTTACAAAATTGGATCCGAGTCATTAAACCAGGCGGGCACATTATTTTCACTGTCCCGGATGAAGACCTGTATGAGCAAGGAGTTTTTCCAAGCACATACAACAAAGATCACAAATGGACGTTTACGATCCACAAAAAAAATTCCTGGAGCCCAAAATCAATAAATCTATTTGGTCTAATAACAAAATTCTCTGATCAAACTGAAATAATCAAAATTGAGTTTTTAGACTCTACATTTCGTTACAACCTTCCAAGATTTGACCAAACTTTAACTCCTGTTGGAGAATGTGGAATTGAGGTGGTTTTAAGAAAAAGATTCAGTAGCGAAATAAAAAATGGTGGGAAAATCCCGCTAACCAATGAGACAACCCATGAAATAAGAATTCATTTAAACCAATACCGCGATGATTTGGACAATTTAAAAAAGGGAAACATCAAAAACCCTCCATTTAATAACGATTCTGAATTAAATTAATTAATTATGATTGTTCGTTCTAGAGCTCCACTCAGATTAGGGCTAGGAGGAGGGGGAACTGATGTTTCTCCTTTTTGTGACTTATTTGGTGGTTACATCCTGAATGCCACCATAGACATGTATGCTTTCGCTACAATAGAAACCAACCCAAACAATAAAATCTACCTCAAGGCCTTAGACCGCGATGAATCTTTTGAAACCAATCTCACGGATCAATTAGGAGGAAATGGTTTTTTAAGTTTGCATAAAAGTGTGTACAATCGGATTATAAAGCAATTTAACAATGGTCAGCCATTACCATTAACTATAAAAACTTTTTCCGACGCACCTTCAGGCTCCGGGCTAGGATCTTCTTCCACTGTTGTAGTAGCCCTACTCCAGGCCTTTTGTGAATACCTCAATATTCCATTAGGAGAATACGAGCTTGCACATTTAGCATATGAAATCGAACGAAAAGATTTAGGTTGGAACGGTGGAAAACAAGATCAATATGCCGCGGCTTTTGGGGGGTTCAACTTTATGGAATTCTACTCTGATGATAGAGTAATCGTGAATCCTTTGAGAATAAAAAGTTGGATTTTATCGGAACTGGAAGCTTCTCTCATTTTATACTACACAGGTGTTTCTCGAGAATCCGCCGCCATCATTGATGAACAGGAAAAAAATGTTAAGGAAAGCAATGAAGACTCCATCTCCTCAATGAAGCATCTAAAAGAAGATGCTCTTAGAATGAAAGAAAGTATCCTGAAGGGGGAGATCAAAAAATTTTCGCACTACATGGGTAAATCCTGGGAAGCTAAGAAAGGGACAGCGAAAAATATTTCAAATTCAAAAATAGATGAAATTTATAATGCTGCTCTAAAAGCCGGTGCTTGTTCTGGAAAGGTTTCAGGTGCTGGTGGAGGAGGATTTATGATGTTCATAGTTGACCCTTGCCGCAAGTTAGAAGTTATAAAAACTCTCAAACAATTTAATGGAGACGGACAAGTCATGGATTGTCACTTCACAAAAATTGGAGCTCAAAGCTGGCGAGTTGAATAATTTTTTTATAATCTCAACACATCACACAGAATCATGCAGGCTATTATTCTCGCCGGAGGAAGAGGAACTCGGCTCCAATCTCTAATTTCTGATATCCCTAAGCCCATGGCTCCAGTTAGGGGGAAACCCTTCTTATATTATTTACTAAATCATTTAAAATCTTTTTCATTCAATGAAATCATTCTTTCTGTTGGATATAAGGCGCAATATATTAAGGATTATTTTGGAACAACTTTTGGTCCTTTTAAAATTACCTACTCTGTAGAATCGGAACCATTAGGCACAGGAGGAGCCATCAAACAGTCTTTAACCTTTGCAAAACCCGTCCCTACTTTCGTATTAAACGGAGACACATTTTGTCCCATTGATTTTGATCAAATGTTCAAAAAACATATTAGCAAAAACTCCTTATTGACTATAGCGTTGTGTCAAGTAAAAGATACTTCAAGGTATGGGGCAGTTGAATTAAGGAATGACAAAATCATTACTTTTTGTGAAAAAGGAAATTCGGGACCCGGATGGATTAATTCTGGTGCCTATATAGTATCTCCAACAATTTTTGAACTATTTTCACTCCCGAAGAAATTTTCTCTGGAAAAGGATTTTCTGGAACCGTATTTAAGCAAGCTCAATCCATGTCCATTTAAAAGTGAAAAATCCTTTTTAGATATCGGTACTCCTATTGATTACCAAAAAGCAGAATCATTTTTTGAAGTATAAAAATCAATTTAGGCTTCTTTAATTCATAAACTATAAATTTTATTTCCGACTTTATGTTAAGAGAACCTTCAAACAAACTTTTAATTTATCGTTTGAAAAAGTATGGATTTTTTGCAATTTCAACATTATCTACTCTGTTTATTGGTCTATTAATTGTTTGGATAAATTTTCCTCATTTTATAGACAAGGTTGGAAAAGGGTTAATAAAAATCTCTCAATTAAAATATAAATCTGAACTAGATACAGCAATTAACAATATAAAAAATGGCTCTGGAAAAATAGCAAACGACCAATTAAAAGAACTCCTAAACCACCTTGAAGATGTAAAACCCTTTGATAGATTAGAAAACATTAAAGTAAATGCACTCAAGGAATTAATTTTTAATTTGAATAATCAAAATAAACTTAAGGAAGCTTTGGATTGGACAGACAAGTTTCAACTTTTTGACCCAAATAATTTGTGGCCAAAAATAAAAAAAATCAACTTCCTTAAAAAAGAAAATTCTCCTACCTGGAAAATTAAATCGCTTGCCAGAGATTTATTTAAAAAATATCCAAACAGTTTCGAAGCATTGAACGTTTATGTTGAACTACTCATCGCTGAAGGAAAACTAACTCAAGCTTTTAAAGAATCTTACCAATATTGGGAGCGAGCTTGGGAGGGAATGGACAAACGATATTGGCAAATTTACTGGGACACAGGAAAAAATTTCAATTCTGGGCAAATGGCCGGAGTATTTCCAAAAAAATTAGACAATAATCGATTTCAAATCATTGCAAAACTTCCCAAAGGACACTATCAAAAAATTCGCATAGACCCGGTTGACTGGTCTCGGATACTGGTATCTGATCTAAAAGTAACATTGAAAAATAAAAATCAATCGTATTTTTATGATGAAAGTATAATTCCACATAATTTTTGGAATATCCAGGACTCTAATTTTGGGTTGATCCCCAATAAACAAGACCCTCAATTATGGTTTCCTTTAAATCCTCAGCCCACAATTTTCAAAGAAGCTTTTGAAGTAATTATAGAAGGGAAATCCTCCCCTATATATCCAAACTCAATTGAGTTAATGTTGGATAATCAAAAAGACTTTAAAAATCTTTTAAATAAACTTAAGGCAGAAAAAGCAACTAAACTAAAAAACGTTTGGAGTTCCACAAAAATTTTTCGGAATGGAATTATCAAGATTACTGATAAAGCCAATAATCGACAGCCATTTATTATTCAATTATTTTGGAAAAACGGAAACACTTCTTTTAAGGAACAAAATTCAAAGATTCAACAAACAATTTTCTCAAAGGGAAATCATTTTGAAGTAACTTTTCCAATTAAAACTAAAATTAGTCATCTAAGAATAGATTTTCCTCATGTTTTTCCAAAGGAATACAAACTCAATACCATAGAAATTAAGACGCATTCTAATTCAACCATATTAGATCCAGTTTCACTCGAAATTACTACACATAATATGACTCGCCAAGAAAATATTTTCAAATCCGTAGGGGATGATCCATTCTTTAACTTTAGACTTCCCAAATCAGTTGACGATATTACTTTAGTTCATTTAAAGGGGCAATTATCATAAAAAAATTTTTAAAAATCTTTCTAAGATGGGGTTGGGTATTGATGGTTCCAATTATTTTGTTTGGAATCAATTGGGCATGGCATACAGGAAAAAGATTTTATGATTTTGGAATTACCTTTAATACTTCTCCCTTTCCCGCATCTCTCCGTCAAATTGGAGAAATGGAGTTTAAACATCAATTACGGTCTCTTCAACTCAATTTTCTTTCTCCCTGGGTACTAGCCAATAAAAATAAAAAACATTTTCAAACAATAAATCTCATTATTCCACATAACAATCTTAAACAACTTAACAAAAAACTTCCTCAATCAGGATTTGATTATGTAAACGGTTTTTTGATTGATAGCAAAAATGCCTTAAAAGTAAAAACCCGTTATCGAGGCGATTTTCACTACCATTGGGCTTACAAAAAAAAATCCCTAAGAATTAAAATTAAAAAGAATTTAACTTTCCAAAATCTCAAAAGTTTTAATTTAATCATACCTAAAAGCTCAGATCATCTTAGTAATTTTTTGGGATATCAACTAGCAAAAACAATGGGATTAATTACTCCTCACTTCGAATTCATCAATCTAAACCTCAATGGAAAGAATAAAGGAATTCATCTTTTAGTAGAACAATTAGGAAATCAAACTTTAAAAAGACATGCTAAAAGTTCTGGAACCCTTTTTTCAGGTGAATTGGTAAAAAATGATCGACATTCTGGGATAAATAGAAACTTATTTGACCATCCCCAAATTTGGAAAATTAAGAATCAAAACACAAAGGAGTTTTCAAGTCTAAAATATCCTTTATTTAACTTGTGCAAATTAGTAATGGCGGAACAAACCGCAAAAACACAAAAACAATTATTAGAACTCATTAACTTAGAATCTTGGGCTCGATTCAGCGCCTTTGAAACATTAAGCCAAACATTTCATTACGATCAAGCTCATAATTGGCGCTTATACTTAGATCCCAAAACCAACAAATTTGAACCAATTGTTTGGGATCCTGTTGGATGGAATCCCTATTGGATAAATGATACCGTCGGAACACAGTTAGATATAATTTCAAGTCCGATACACCAAGTACTCCACCAGAATTTAAATTTTATTCGGGCACGCGAAAAAGTAATTAAAGAATTCTTTGAAATGGGCAAGGATAAGGTTTTTCTTCAAAAAGCAAAAGAAATAGCAAAACAACTCAAAATAGAAGTAGAAAAAGACCCTAATTTAATTGTGGTCGATTATCAATCTCTCAGTCCTGAGGAAGTTCGGCGGGCCATAAATAAATTCCTCTTAACTATTGAACAAACATTCAAGGAGGTTCAAGAAGGATTTTTGACCTTAAAAAAACCTATTCAATATAAATATCTCCCTAAAGAAAAGACTATTCAAATTCAATTTCAGGGAAGAAAAGCTTTAGAAAAACTGAAGCTAACATTTACCCACAATCTTCCAAATAAGGTAAAAGGAAGAATTGGTTTTGTTAAAAATGGAAAAATGCTTTATAAAGATATTTCAAATTTTATGAAATCACAAAAAAACCAACTTGAGTTAAACCTTTCTCTTTCCAGTAGATTTAAATTAATTACTAAAGGACATCATCCTCTTATTTCCAGGAGATTAAAATCGGAACCGGCATTTTATCAATTAACTCTTGAAAATCTTCCGAAAGGAAATCAACTACAAGAAATAAGTGGCTACTTTGGAATCGGAGATTTTATATCAGCAAAAAAAAGTGAGTATATCTCTCCACATAGCTTCCAAGATTTCTTTCAAATAATTCCTTCTTAGTTTTTAATTTAGCTGATTTCCATAATATTCAACTCCCCCAAGAAACATACCGATAAGCAAAGTAAAGAATTGAAGTAATTTTTATTCTGAAAATACTAATTAAATTTCAAACTTTTGTCTTTGTCTACAAAAGGCATGAAATATCATAAGTTAAACCACCACATTTTGCTCACCTTAGCTTTGCTTGCTGCCTGGCATTTAGCTTTAGCTATCACATGGGCTGCTTTTCCAAGTCTTATTGATACCCTTGGTAAAGGCCTTATGGGTCTTTATCAATTTCAATATCGATTAAGTCTTAGTACGGCCTTCACAGAATTAAAAAATAACAATTACCCTGAGGCTGCAGCTAAATTAGAGATGCTTTTAGACGAATTTGAGTCGGTCAAAAAATTTGATCGACTAAGTCGAATAAAAAGCGATACTTTTCAAAATCTGATTTTTGCGCAAGAAAAAAACCTACAATACAAGAAAGCTCTCAATACGGTAGAGAGCTACCTAAATTTCGATTCACATAATCTTTGGGCACGTTTAAAAAAGATAGAGCTTCTTAGTCTGCTGAATACAAATGAAAAACTTTCTTTATCAAAACTTCAAAACCTTTACCAAGATTTCCCAAATAGTTTTCAAACCCTCTCTCTTTATGCGGAATCCCTAATTAATGATGGGCAAGTTTCTAAAGCTTTTCTTATTTCACATGAATACTGGAAAAGAATTTGGAATGGAATGGATAAACGTTATTGGGAGGTCTACTGGGATACTGGAGACCGATTTAATACCAATGAAAAAGCCCAGCTATTTCCCAAAAAAACTCAGAACTACAAAATAAATTTCAAGGTTCAACTTCCCAAAGGTACTTATAAAAGGATTCGAATAGAGCCCACACAATGGACCCGTTTTTCAATTCAAAGAAGCAGGATAATTTTTAAAAATAATTCAGAGAATAAAATAATTGACTTGAATAGTTTTCCTGTTGAAACCAAGGAAATTCACAAACAAAAAGGTCAATTAATTATAAAAGGCAACGATCCAAAATTCTGGATTAATTTTAAGTCCAAGAACATCAAGTTTCAAAATTCATTCGATTTGATTTTTGAAGCTGAGCTAGGTCCAGTTTACCCCTCAATCTTACTTAACATCATTAGGTCTCCTATGGCTTGCAAAAAGCTGATTAGAGAATTGCAAAATCAGGGAAACAGACAAACTGCAAAAGAACTCGAACAACTTCTAAACACTCATTCGAAGTCATTAGCATGAGAAGAAAATTTCACAAACTATGGGCTTGGAGTTGGGTTCTCACCCTTCCTATTATATTTATTGGAAGCCACTGGCTTACAAATACTGGAAAAAGATTCAATGATTTTGGTCTGCAATATATAACATCGCCATATGTCCCGTCGTTACATAAAATGGGAAAAATGGAATTTGAGCTTCAAGTTCGAAATATTTTATTTGGAATGCATTCTAAATTTGCAAACCCATTTAAAGAAAAAACTATCTTCCAAAATGTTCAATTATTTATTCAACCTAAATATTTTGATCAACTAAATTCCAACTTACCACATTCTGGGTTCCATTATGTACCTGGCGTTCTAAAAAATGGAAGCAATTTACTAAAAGCCAAAGTCCGTTATCGAGGAGATTACCATAATCATTGGGCTCACAAAAAAAAGTCTTTGCGCATCAAATTAAACAAAAATTTTAAATACCTAGGATTAAGAACTTTCAACTTAATTGTTCCTCAATCCAAAGATCATTTGAATAATTTTCTAGGTTATAAATTGGCGGAGGCCTTGGGGATCATTACTCCTGAAACTAATTTAGTCAATTTAACTCTCAATGGAGAGCATCAAGGTATTTACCTATTAGCCGAACAAATCAGTCCATCAACAATACAAAGAAATTCGCTAAACCCAGGTAGCATTTTCAAAGGGGAGTTAGTAAAGGGAGATCAATTTGGAGGAATAAGCACATCGGTTTTTGATCACCCAAAAGTATGGAAGAACGTCTCAAAAGATCCTTATTTAGCAGTCCAATCTAAAGACTATCTCGTCAAATTATGTTCCTTAATTATGGGAGAACAAACCGAAAAGTCCCAACAAAAGTTAATTCATCTTCTAAACCTTGAAAATTGGGCAAAATTCAGCGCGTTCGAAATTTTAAGTCAAACATTTCATTATGATGATAATCACAATTGGTTATTATATTTCGATCCAGAGAATAAAAAATTCCAACCCATCGTATGGGACCCCATGAGTTGGTATCACGAATGGATCAATAAAATTGGCAAAGAAGCTAAATTTGATATCATTCCCTCCCCAATACAGCAAGCACTACATCAAAATCACAGGTTCATCGTCGAACGCGATAAAGTAATAAATGATTTCTTTAAATCAGGAAAAGCAAAGTTATTTTTAAAAAACGCAGAAAAATTTGCCAAACAAACAAAGATTGAATTAAATCGTGACCCCAATATTGTTGTCTCAAATTACGAAGCTCTTTCACCAAAAGAAGCTAATTTTGCAATCGACAAACTTTTAAAATCTATGAAAATAGTTTTTAATCAAATTGAAAAAGGGTATCTAAATTCTCAAAAAGATTTTAAATATTCGCTAGGCAGGGAGTCTAACAAGTTCAAATTATCATTTCAAAGCAGAAAAGTTTTAGAAAAAACTGTAATCACTTTCAAGAATCCTCTTGATTCCATTTCAAAAGTAACCATTCAGTACTATTCAAACGGAAAACTTGTTAATAAAAACATAACCCCTTTCATACAAATTCAGGGTAATCAATTGGCCTTAAATCTACCACTTTCCAGTCGAATGAAACTGGTAAGCGATGGCTTTAACTCGGTAATCACAAGGAGACTTGAACCAAAACCTGCCTATTATGAATTGGTAATCGAAAGTTTAAGGTCAATAAATCCTGTGGAGAAAATCACGGGCCACTTTGGTGAGGGAATAGAGTTATCTGCAAAAAGGGTAAATTCAATAAGGCCAAAATCCTTCCAAAATTTTTTCCTTATTGCATCCTAAGAAAAAGAAGTTCCTAGGGTTTATAGCGCTTAGCGATAGGGAATCGCCTTCCCGAACCAAAAGCTTTTCCTGTAATTTTTAATCCGGGCGCAGCCTGTTGCCGTTTATATTCATTATTATCTACACGAGTAATAATTTCTTTTAAAAGCTTGGAATCAAACCCCTTTTCCATAAGTTCATTCATGCTGAGGTGGTTTTCAACATATCCCTCTAAGATAGAATCTAATATTTCATAGGGAGGAAGACTGTCTTGATCTTTTTGATTTGGCCGAAGCTCAGCAGTGGGTGGACGTTCAAGAATGGCTTTAGGAATAATTTCATCTTCTTTGTTTATCCATTGAGCTAATTTATAAACCTTAGTTTTCGGTAAATCTGAGATAACTGAAAGACCTCCAGCCATATCTCCATACAAAGTACAATAACCCACGGACATTTCACTTTTATTACCTGTGGACAAAACCATACTACCCAATTTATTTGATACGGCCATTAGTAAATTTCCACGAATGCGGGCCTGAATATTTTCTTCTGTCACATCTTCGGGCCTTTCCCCAAAGACTGGTTTTAAGCAATTTTTATAACCATCAAACAACTCCTTTATGGGAATCACGGAGAATTTAATTCCAAGATTGTCCGCAAGTCGTCTCGCATCCTGAATACTTTGGGAAGCTGTGTATTGAGAGGGCATGCTTAATCCCTCAACATTCTCCTTCCCCAAAGCTTTAGCCGCAATTACAGCCACCACAGCAGAATCGATTCCTCCGGAAAGACCAATCACTGCACGTTGGTATCCACATTTATTCAAATAATCTCTAACGCCCATACTTAAGGCTTTAAAAATTTCCTCTTCTTCCGACTCAGGGGCAACTTCAATTTTCCCGGAAAAATTCTCTAAATCGCAGATCAACAAATCCTCAACAAATCCCTGTGCTTGCGCCACTATTTTTCCTTCTGATGAAACCACAAAACTATGCCCATCAAACAGCAAGTCATCATTTCCACCCACTTGATTCACCAAAACAATTGGAACTTTATATTTAGTGGATAATGCTTGAGCTAAACTATGCCGAGTCTTCCATCGTAAAACTTCATAAGGAGAAGCCGAAATATTAAAAATCACTTCTGCTCCCATATGAATTAATTCCTCAACCGGATTTTGAGCATAGCGAATTTGACTATTAAATCCTGGGAGACACCAAATATCTTCGCAAACGGTAAGACCTATTTTTTTTCCAAAAAAATCACAAACAACCGGTTTTTCTCCAGGTTCAAAATAACGGAGTTCATCAAACACATCATATGTTGGTAGTAAAATCTTATCTGACCTAATTAAAACTTTTCCATTTTTGAAAAATACTGCAGAATTTGTTAAACCCTTTCCGGAAACTTTATGAATAGTTTCCAAACACCCCAGCACAACCCCGGGTCCTTGTATTTTCGAAATCAATTCTTGCAAAGCCTTTTCACTCTTTTCAATAAAATCGGGTTTGTCCAATAGATCTTTTGGTGGATAGCCACAAAGAACCAATTCAGAAAACACAACAATATCAGCTCCTAAACTCTCAGCTTGTCGAACTCTTTCAAATATTTTTTGACTATTCCCATCAAAATCACCAATTGTTGGGTTGATCTGGGCTAACGCAATTTTCAAACTTTCGTCTCCTAAAAATAATTTATCTATGGCCAATTCTAGTACAAATTAATAAATTTACAACTTGGGGGAGCCTTATTAACATGTTAACATTTTAATAGGTACAAATTTCTTTCTTACTCAAATCGCTCCAAACCAAATTTAAAAACCACCCAACAGCAACTCTTTATTAAAATGAAAACTTATCTAATTACCGGCGGGGCTGGATTCATTGGCGGAAACTTCGTATTAAATCTAATGAATCAAAATGACATAAAGGTAATCAATTTAGACGCCCTCACTTATGCAGGAAATTTAAATACCCTAGCCTCCATCAAAAACCATCCAAATCATATGTTCGTCCATGGGAATATTCGAGACCGCAAATTAATCCAAAAATTATTTGATGAGCACCAACCTATCGCTGTGGTCAATTTTGCTGCAGAATCCCATGTAGATCGCTCCATTGATTCACCTGCCAATTTTATTCACACCAATGTAGTCGGTACTTTTGAATTGTTGGAAGCTGCTAGAAGCTATTGGTCTACCCTTGAAGAATCTCCAAAAAAAATGTTTCGGTTTTTGCATGTTTCTACCGATGAGGTTTATGGAACACTGGATTCAACCGGATATTTCACAGAAACAACAGCGTATGCCCCAAATTCCCCTTACTCAGCTTCTAAAGCAGGAGGAGACCATTTGGTTCGCGCCTATTTCCATACTTACCAATTACCTGTCTTGACTACCAATTGTTCAAATAATTACGGGCCTTATCATTTTCCTGAAAAACTTATCCCTTTAATTATACAAAAAGCTTTAGCTGGTGAAAATCTTCCTATCTATGGAGATGGGCTGCAAGTTCGTGATTGGCTTTATGTTGAAGATCATTGTCGGGCCATTCAGTGTGTATTAACCAATGGCAAACCAGGAGAAGTTTATAATATTGGCGGAAATAATGAAAAAACAAACTTAGAGGTAGTAAATACAATTTGTTCTCTTCTGGATGAACTGGTTCCAGACTCTCCCCATAAACCGCATTCATCTCTTATAACTTATGTCCCAGATAGGCCGGGCCATGATCGAAGATATGCAATAGATGCTACTAAAATCTCCCAAGAGTTAGGTTGGAAACCTAATGAAACTTTTGAAAGTGGAATAAGAAAAACTGTTCAATGGTATTTAGACAATGATGATTGGGTCCAAAAAGTAACGTCAGGGGCTTATCGAGGAGAACGGTTGGGCTTAACAGAATCCAACAGGTGAAACCACTATGATCAATAAAGGAATAATTCTTGCGGGAGGATCTGGAACAAGACTCTACCCTTTAACATTGGCGGTTAGCAAACAGTTAATGCCTTTGTACGACAAACCTATGATTTATTATCCTCTTTCAACCCTTATGCAGGCGGGCATCCAAGATATTCTTATAATAACCACTCCACAGGACAAACCCGCATTCCAACATTTATTAAAGGATGGAAACCAATGGGGTATCTCCATTCAGTTTGCCATTCAACCTAAGCCTGAAGGATTGGCTCAAGCATTTATCATTGGCAAAGATTTTATAGGAAATGATGATTGCTGTCTTATTTTAGGAGACAATATTTTTTTCGGGCAAGGTTTAGAAGACCTGCTTAAAAATGCAAGAGACCGAGAAAATGGAGCCACTGTTTTCGGGTACTGGGTCAAAAATCCAGCAGATTATGGAGTAGTAGAATTTGACTCTAATGGAAAGGCAATTAGCATTGAAGAAAAACCAAATCACCCGCGTTCAAATTATGCAGTCACAGGGTTATATTTTTACGACAATCAAGTAATTGAAATTGCAGAAAACCTTAAACCGTCTTCTCGAGGGGAACTCGAAATCACCGATGTAAACAAAATCTATCTAGATCAAAAACAATTGTCTGTAGAAATTATGGGACGCGGCTTTGCTTGGTTAGATACTGGCTCTCATGAAGCCTTATTAGAAGCCACGAATTTTGTTGAAACTATTGAAAGACGGCAAGGTTTAAAAATAGCTTGCCCTGAAGAAATTGCATTTAATTTAGGGTGGATTAATTGCAATCAGTTGGAAAAACTCGCTTCATCTCTACAAAAAAATGGTTATGGCCAATATCTTTTGAACTTAATTCATGGCGACAGACCTTTTTTCTAAACACTTCCTACGAAACTTAAAGTTATGCCTGACCTCTCAAACTCACAAAGAAAAATTCTTCTAATAGGAAGTAACGGTCAAATCGGAAGCGACTTAGCCCCATTACTCCCCATTTTGGGGAAAACTTTTCAATTCGATCAGGCAGATTGTGACTTATCTCATCCGGACCAAATCGTGAAAATGGTTAATAGCATCAGACCTAATCTCATAATAAATGCGGCTGCTTATACCGCTGTAGATAAAGCCGAAGAAGAAACCCACTTAGCTATGGCAATCAATGGCACTGCACCAGGAATTCTTGCCGAGCAGGCAAAAAAAATCAATGCTGCCCTTATCCATTATTCAACGGATTATGTTTTCGATGGAAATAAAGCAGCTCCCTATAATGAGAATGACTCTATAAACCCAATTAATATGTATGGAAAGTCCAAGGCGAAGGGTGATCAAAATATTTTAGATTCAGGCGTTCCCTTTATTATTTTAAGAACGACCTGGGTTTATAATCGTTCTGGTAAAAACTTTTTAACCACAATGACTAGATTGGCAAAAGAAAAAAAAGAAATCAAAGTTGTAAACGACCAAATTGGTACTCCCACTTGGTCGCAATCAATTGCAAATGCAACAGTTCAGGTTTTAAAACAGGCTTTAGGTAACAATTCACCTGAAAACAATACTGAGATAAATAAATACTCAGGGATCTATAACCTAAGTTGTTCCGGAAAATCAAACTGGTATGAGTTTGCCAAGATCATCATTAATAATTTAAATTTGGACAGCCCTCCGTTAGTTACTCCCATACCAACTTCCGAATTCCCTACTCCTGCTCAAAGACCCAAAAATTCAATTCTTTCTAATGAAAAAATTAGAAAAACATTCGGGATTTCACTACCTGTTTGGGCTGACGCATTCCTTTCATGTGTTCATTCGGAAAGACCTTAAGTTAATTCCCCAAATTACCAAAACAGAATTATTGAAAGAGATTTTATTTCCCTTTCAATTCTTTTTTGCCCAAATGAATCAAAGGCCTTATCTTATTATCAAGAGGTTTAATTGGGTTTTCCTTAGAAAATTCTTGATAGCAATTCCAAAAAAAGATCAAAATTATGGCCAAAGTATTGGTATTCACCGCCACATATAATGAGATAGACAATGTTGAAAACTTCATACTGGAAGTTTCAAGATATCTCCCTGGACAAGACATATTAATTGTCGACGATAATTCCCCAGATGGAACAGGCACTCTTTTAGATCGCCTTAGAAAAAATAACAAACATCTAAATGTTGTTCATCGTCCTGATAAACTTGGTTTAGGAACGGCACATATTCTGGCAATTAAATATGCTTTAATTCATGACTATGATTATCTAATCACCATGGACGCCGATTTTTCTCATCACCCCAAATATTTACCCGAACTTTTTAAAAGTTTAAAAGAAAACGATTTCGTAATTGGATCTCGTTATATTAAGGGTGGTCATTGCGATTATGGATTCATTAGGACTGTAGTAAGCAAAACTGCAAACTATATGGCAAGAATTCTATTAGGAATTCCCACCTATGAAACAACCACTTCATTTAGAGGTTTTTCAAAAAATCTTTTAGAAAAAATAAAAATTGATAATATCAAATCCGATGGATATTCCTTTTTCATGGAATGCATGTATTTTGTTAAAAAGGACACAAACAAAATAAAAGAGTTTCCTATTTACTTCGAAGATCGGCGAGCAGGTAGCTCAAAAATTTCTAAACGCGAAATTATAAAGGCCATTTACAGGCTTTTTAGACTTGCTTTTAAAAGATTAATGATATACCCCTACAAAAAACCGACTCAACCTTATAAACCGATAGCAAAAATAATTCCTTGTGAAAATTGCCATTCACTTTTTCAATTAGAGCTATATCCCAGAAAAGAATCTACTGAGAACGATTCCAAAGTCTATCAATGCACCAGTATGGGACACGGGGTTCATGGGCAAATAATAAAATGTTTAGAGTGCGGACTTATTTTTAATGAAACCCGACATAATCCCAAAGACATCCTTGATCTATATAAGGAAGTTGAAGATGAAAGTTATATTCAAAACATTGAGGCCCGATTTCAAACTTTTCGTCATAACTTTAAAAAAATTGAGAAATACCTTCCATCAAAGGGCAGACATTTAGACGTAGGGTCTTATTGTGGAGTGTCCTTAAAAGTAGCCAAAGAATTTGGACTAAACTCTTTGGGTTTAGAACCTTCGAAGTGGGCAAGCAAATATGCTTGTGAAGTAATGGAAGAAAATACCATCCAGGGGACTATTTATGATTTACCTGTGGAAACTGGGTCTTTTGACGTTATAAGCATGTGGGATGTTTTAGAACATTTAGTTCATCCCATAGACGACCTGAACCAAATTCATTCCAGATTAAATCCCAATGGAATCTTTCTTTTTTCAACAATATGCATCGATAGATGGTACCCAAGAATTTTAAAAGATAAGTGGCCTTGGATTATGGACATGCACTTGTATTACTTTACACAAAAATCTATAAAACAGATCCTTCAAAAAACAGGTTTTGATCTTATTCATCAACAAAACTATACTCATATCATTACGTTAGCTTACTTTTTTGAAAAACTTTCGGCCTTAGGAATTCCATTAGCTAAACAATTACATCGATTAATTTCGAAAACTTTTCTAAAAAATTGTATGATTCCTTTTAGTTTTGGAGATGTTCAATTATTTGTTTGCAAAAAAACTTCAACCCTATCGCCTGAAATTACCGAAAAACCACAATTAACTTCATTAGCTCTCACCAATGAATAAATGAAAAATCCTAAGGCGCTAATTACGGGGATTACCGGCCAGGACGGAAGTTATTTGACAGAATACCTTTTAGATTTAGGGTACGAAGTCCATGGAATAATCCGTCCAAATCAAAAAGATTACTCTAAAAAACCCTTTTGGAGGATTGAGAATGTATCAAATCAAATAACTTTTCATGAAGTGGATTTAAGAAATTTAAAAACTTTATCCAAGCTTGTAGAAGGGCTTCGGCCAAATGAATGTTATCACCTGGCAGCAAATAGTTTTGTGGGAACTGCCCCTGAAAATTCTGATGAATTGATTGATTTTAATGTAAACAGTACCCATAACATTTTACATTCAATCAATCTTTTTTCACCTGAGTGCCGATGTTTTTTTGCAGGGTCGTCCGAAATGTTTGGAGAGGTTGAAAAAACACCTCAAGATGAAAGGACACACTTTCGACCTCGTTCTTTATATGGCGTTTCTAAAGTAATTGGGGAGGAGTTAATTAAGTTTTTTAGAAATCATAAGAATGTTTTTGCATCCACTGGAATTCTATTTAATCATGAATCTCCCAGACGAGGGCAAAGATTTGTTACTCGAAAAATTTCATATACCGCCGCTAAAATAAAGCTTGGAATTGAAAATGAAATAAAGTTAGGGAATATTGACTCCGTCAGGGATTGGGGTTTTGCTGGTGATTTTGTAAAAGCCATGCATGCTTGCCTCCAAACTGACAGTCCGAAAAATTTTGTTATTTCTACTGGGCAAGCCCATTCTGTTAAGGAATTCCTAGAAATCGCCTTTGAGGAACTAGATTTAGACTATAAAAAATATTTGATCATTGATCCTAAATTTTTTCGTCCTAAAGAAAAAGTCCCCCTAATCGGCAACAATGCCAAAGCCAAAAAATTACTTAACTGGAAGCCTCAAAAGCCATTTCAACAATTGGTTGCAGAAATGGTTAAATCTGATCTTGATTATTTGAGCCACTTGCCTTAATCATTTTAGTAAGGATTCTTTTAAAGAATTAGGAGAAAACTAATCATGAAAAAAGCATTAATTACTGGAATCACTGGCCAAGATGGATCCTATTTGGCAGAGCTTTTATTAGAAAAAAACTATGAAGTCCATGGCATTGTTCGCCGATCCAGCAGCTTTAACAGAAGTCGCATTGAACACCTTAGAAAAAAAACAAGATCCCCAAATGGTCTTCAATTACATTACGGAGATCTCACCGATTCATCCAGCTTAAATAAAATTGTTACTCAGGTAAATCCAGATGAAATTTACAACCTGGCTGCTCAAAGTCATGTAGGGGTAAGTTTCAGTACTCCAGAATACACTGGCGATGTAGACGGTTTGGGCGCACTTCGATTATTAGATACCATAAAATCGAATAATATGGAAAAAATGACCAGAATTTATCAGGCTTCAACCAGTGAACTTTATGGAAAAGTGGTAGAAATTCCTCAAACAGAAAATACTCCATTTTATCCCCGAAGTCCTTATGGAGTTGCAAAGTTATATGCTTACTGGATTACGGTAAATTATCGTGAAGCTTATGACATGTTTGCCTGCAACGGGATTCTTTTTAACCATGAGTCTCCTCGAAGAGGGGAGAACTTTGTCACCCGTAAAATTACCCTTTCATTAGCTCAAATTTTAAATGGGTCCCTGGAAAAATTGAGACTTGGCAACCTAAATGCTAAACGTGACTGGGGATTTGCTAAAGACTACGTTGAAGCCATGTGGCTGATTTTGCAACAAGATAATCCAGATGATTATGTAATTGCCACTGGGGAGCAACATTCCGTAAGGGAGTTTGTTGAATTGGCTTGCAATTATTGTGGAATAGACTTGGTTTGGGAAGGAGAAGGAATCAATGAAAAAGGGATCGAAAAATCTTCCGGAAAGGTTTTCGTAGATATTGATCCGAAATATTTCCGACCTTCTGAGGTAGAAACCTTGATTGGAAATCCTGAGAAAGCACAAAAAAAATTAGGTTGGAAACCAAAGACCTCGTTTAAAAACTTAGTAGAAATGATGATGGAAAATGACTTAACAAACCTAAATGTAAACTTAAGTCGAAAAGAGCTTAAACTAGTAGGAGCTTAATAATAAAGCTAGTATTTATAATTTCTTTACATCTCAACAAATATTAAAAGAATTTTTCTTCTATAATTACAAATAAGCTTTGGTTAATAAGTTTAGCAATAAACCAACTTAAAAAAACCCCAACACAATTTGCCAAGATGTCTCCTAAATCCATAGTTCGGTAATAGGTAAAATTCTGCATAACTTCTAAAAAAACTCCCAGTAAAATAAACCCAATTCCAATAATAAAGTAATTTTTTGACTCATATATTTGAGTAAACCATCCCATTAATATGGCATAAGTTCCCATATGAAGTAGCTTATCTTGATAAAGAAAATGTTCTTCCAAAAAGTCAGGAGGGGGGATTAAGGAGGCGAATATGGCTAAACTGACTCCAATATAGCCTATAACTAACCAGATTTTGGCAAATTTAAGCTTTTGCATGATCTTCCTTTTCCAAAGCTCACTTTATGTCAATATTAATTTAAATTTCCCCAGAGAAATCTGGACATAATCCGCCTTATTGAATTAGAATATACTTTTTTAGTTAATCTCAATCTTTTTTGACATAAAATCGTTATTAAATTACTATTCACGATTAAATCCAGTTTAATTGATTTTTGCGAGGAATATATTGGTTACGGCAACGGTCAACGAAAAAGAATTTTTCAAGGTATTGCAAGCTTTAAACTTAATCAGTCAATGTACCCATAGAGAGGCTTTGCAATCTGCCATAAGAGAGTACGTCATTCCTCTAATGGAGGATGGTTTTAATTATTTTGATCCAAGAGGTGCCAAAAACTTTGAAGCCCCACTTTTAGATTGCCCAGGGATTACCAAAGAAGATCGAGATTTAATATACAAATACTTTCAAAAAGATACCCTTGCCAAATTAATGCTTACCAAGAACGAACAAAATAAACCTCTGTCTTTAAAAAATCAAGCCGTCCATGAGTGGGTTTACCCCCACATCATGCAAAAAATAAAATCACTTATGCTGGCCGAAGAGCTAGCCAAATCAAAAGCAACAATCACAACTTTAATGAAATCACCAGCAGCTATTGCAATTGTAAATAAGGATATGTTAATTGCATCGTGCAATCGATCTTTCCGCGATTTGTTTCAAACATCTGACAATGAATTGCTGCCTGAAAGTTTATCTAAAGTTATCAATACTAATGCGGCACCAATGCCATCAGAAAATGATGAAAACCCAGGCACAGAGATATCTTTCCTTTCCTTGCCAAAGGGAAATTTTAAATTAGTTTATTTTGAACTTGAGAACAAACATCCAGATATCGAAAGAATGTGGCTATTAAGAATACACCCAGCTTCAGACCCTTTTACAAAGTCCAATATGTTAATCCAAAAAGCGGGGCTTACTTGGAGGGAAATGGAAATTTGTTGTCTTATTCATGATGGTTTGGGAAGGCAAGAAATAGCGGAAAGACTTTTTATTAGTACCCATACCGTCAAAACTCACCTAAAAAAAATTCACAAAAAATTAGGAGTCAATTCAAGAACTCAACTTGTGGCCTACCTGAACCAACACTCTGATGACTCTTATGAAAAGCAGTTTTCCCAATAAACCTTTTAAACTCCTCTAACTTTAATCCAAAAATCAAAATCACTTTTCCAAAAGTTTCCTTCTTTAAGGAATAAAATCTTTAAAATCGTATCTTTTTAAAGAAAATCTCTTGTTTAATTGGGGAAACCTGCCAGGTTTGAACCTCCATAGATAAATTTAGTTTATTTAAACTAAATTTCCTGGCGGGTTCCCTTCAATTGAATCCAAGCTATAATAACTAACTAATGAAGCAAACTTAGCTGATTTTGCTCCCCCTACCCTCAAATATATCAACTTTAAACTAATGTAAGTTCGGCAAGGTTTAACTAGCAAAGTATTAGTTTTACCTTTACAATTAATATAATATCACTTTCAGAGGCAAAAAGTTGAATATCCCCAATAATCATAGTCTTCCTTTGGCTTCATTCATTGATTCCAGCCAAATCATGGAAATTTTAAGAAAGATCGACTTTTTAAGGTTTTTTCACGAGTCCACACTTGAAAGACTGACTCAAGAAAGCAAATTAACTCCCCTGGAGGAGGGAATAGTAATTTTCAAGGAAGGGGACTTGGGAAAAACTATGTACATTGTATTGCAAGGAGAAATTCTAATACATCAAAATGATAAATCTCTAACTACTATGCAACCCGGAGATTTTTTTGGTGAAATGTCTTTAATAGAATCTTTGCCTCGAACTGCAAGTGCGCGCACTTTAGTCCCTTCCCTTTTAATGGAAATCAATGAAAACCAATTCCAAGAATATTTTACAGTTCAGCCAAAGGCATTACTGGCTATTATGAAAACCTTGTCTGCAAGATCAAGAAAAATATCCTCAAAACTTGTAACCAATGACAGTTACCTAAACTCAGTCAATGAAAATAATAACGATTTTACTTCCTTAGGAAGTAAAGAATTTAATCGGGAAGTTTTTATATTTAAAACAGAGAATTTTCAATTTGTAAAAGTAAATTCCTTTGCATGCCAAGAACTGGGTTATGACCCCGAGGAATTTAAAAAAATGACCCTATTGGATTTATCTATTAATTTAACAAAAGAAATTCTAAGGCAAAGTCTGGATTCTCTAGCTAAAGAAACCCGTACTATTGTTGGCTTTGAAGCAATATTGCGAAGAAAAGATGGAAGCAGCTTTCCTGCCGACTGTAAAATTCAAAAAATTCATAATGAATCCAAGCAAAACGAAGCAATGATTTGGGTAGAAGATATTACCGAACGGAAGCAAATGGAAGAAACCATTAGACAAATGGCTTATTTTGATTCCCTAACAGGACTTCCGAACCGAAATCTCCTAAATGACAGGTTAGCAGTGGCTTTGGCACATGCCATTAGAAATAATGAGCAAGTAGCTATTATGTTTTTAGACTTAGATAACTTTAAAACAATTAATGATACTTTAGGTCATGAAGCAGGAGACCAGCTTTTACAATTGGTGGCTCATCGTCTCCGGGACCTGCTGAGGAAAGAGGATACAGTTGCAAGAATGGGAGGAGACGAGTTCATTATTTTAATTCCTCACTTAAAAAAAACCAATGATGCTGCCAAATTAGCGCAAAAAATTTTAGAAACCTTAGGACCTCCCATTAGAATTGAAGGGCATGATCTTTATATCCGGTGCAGCATAGGAATCGCAATTTTTCCTACAGATGGAACAGAAATAAAAACTTTACTTAAAAATTCCGATTTAGCGATGTACCGAGCGAAAGAGAAGGGAAAAAACACCTTCGAACTCTACACTTCCTCGATGAATAATAGAGCAATGGAGAGATTGTGCATAGAGCGTAATCTTCGTAAAGGCCTTGATAATGATGAATTTGACTTATTTTATCAGCCAAAAATAAATTTAACTACAGGTCAAGTAGCAGGATTAGAAGCTTTATTAAGGTGGGAAAATCCAGAGTTGGGTTTTGTGATGCCAGATCAATATATAACTATTGCAGAGGAAACTCGACTAATTATTGAAATAGGTTATTGGATGATAGAAAAGGCATGCCGACAGTCTAGAGTTTGGAAAGAAAAAGGATGGCCTTTGATCCCCATAGCCATTAACCTCTCGGCACTGCAATTTAACCACCCTCTTTTAATTCAAAAAATTGAAGAAATGCTGGCTAAAGAAAGTTTATCACCAGAGTATATGGAAATTGAAATTACGGAAAGTATTTTAATGAGGGATACGAAACTGGCAATTTCTAATTTAAATAAACTTAAGGAACTGGGAATAAAAATAGCTATTGACGATTTTGGAACAGGGTACTCTTCTTTAAATTATTTAAAAAATTTACCTATAGACTTTTTAAAAATTGATAAGACATTCATTCAGGAATACTCTCTTCCTAAAAATTCCGCCATTACACGGGCAATCGTTGCTTTAGCTCAAAGCCTAAAATTAAAAACAATTGCTGAGGGGGTCGAATCAGAAGAACAAAAGAAATTTTTGATAAACTTAGAATGTAACGAAGCGCAGGGGTTTCTTTTCTGTAAACCATTATCAGAAAAAGAAATTTTAGAATACTTGGAAGAAACTCTATCAAAAACAATTAAGAAGTCAATTTACGAATAAGAGATTCCCAGTCAGTGTTTTCAATTTCCTTCCCAGTGATGGGACCCATATCGTCGAACCTCTCTCTCTCTTCCCAAGAAAGATCACCATCTTGATAAGGATCCACTATCCCCTCTTCATCTTCGGGACCAAGGGATAAAGTTGGTTCCTCAGTTTCCCAGGTTTCATTTGATTCTAAATGTTTTGTATAAATATCCGGAGCCTGCCATCCCCTAAACACCTCATTAAACTTTTCTTCCATAGAATGAGCCCGGTGAGAAAAACCCCTATGAATGGAATCTAAATATTCACGATAGAGGTTATAGTGCAAAAATCGATAAGGGCTTATTTTACTTGCTCTAATAAAATCATTTGATGCCAGGGAATAATTTTTTTCCCGCAAATATATTCTTCCTCTATAGACGCAAGCTAAAAAATGGTCAGGTTTTAAACTCAGTACCATATTGAGATTCAAGAGAGCAGCTCCAATTTTCTTATTTTCAATACTTCTAAGAGCTTGATCAAAATACTTTCTTACTCTTGGTCTAATATTCTCACGTAACAACTGAAAGGGTTCCGCTAAGAAGAAACAACACTTGCCGAGTTTATTGCCAATGGTCTGGTTGACTTTTCGGGTCCATTTCATAGAATCACATGCCCCTTTAAACGGCCTAAGGGCTAAATAATTAATAGTTTTTGGGATGCGCACATTCTAACTAAAATGGACTCACCCGTCAAATAAGAAATCCAAAACCCCGAAACAGGCTATTAGCTTATCCAAATTTGATAAAAGCCCCTTCCTTGTCCTCTCCAGAAGTCCTCCCATTTCCTAAATGATCGCATTAGGTTAGGGATAATTTTGATTGGTATAACCTTAAATCGTCAAAACCTGGAGAAACTAAACTTTTATTTTCTAATTTTCTTGAATTTTGGGAAATTGGTGGAAAAAATTAGGGAAATGCAGAGGGTTAAATAAAAAATCACTCTAAAACTTCTGATATTTTTTTTGCAATAATTTCCATTCCTGCGCTGTTGGGGCGGACTTGGTCAACTCGGTAAAGGGTCTGCTTGTTGAGGCCTTGCTGAAATGCTGGAAGAAGATCTAATACGTAAACTGAAGTTTCTTTTCCTCCATTAATCAGGGATTTTCTAAGATAATTTTCTTTTTCCATGATTTCAGGAAGATCACTTAGCTCTCCATGGTAAACAGATTCTTTAGAGGGCACTAGGGCTGCCATACAAAGAATTTTTTCACGCTGACAAATTACTCCAGCTTTTTTCAAGAAATCCAAAGTGATATCCAATCCTTCTTTCACTTCAGGATTGGAAACAGAAACCCATTTCAATGTATTTTTGGAAAATAGTGGATTTAAATTTTCTTTAGAATTACTTTTTACCATCGACTTTTTTAATTTTGACAATTGAGCCAAACCAAATTTAAAAAGCAAACAGTTCTCGTTTAGCGTACGAATAATTTTCTCTTTCATACCAGAAGGGGGATAGAGCGGTTGGTTTTTTAAGGCACCATTATCCAAAGAATTAACTTTACAGGATATACCTTTGTTCCTATAAGCTTCATAAATATCGTTTCCTAAGTAAATACTAAATACCACCGCCTTAGGTTTTAAGCTAAGCGCATACTTTTCCAATACACACAAATATTGTGGTGCGGCCCACCCTCCCATTGAAAGGTTATAAACCGATTGCCCAGTTTGTTCACCTAGTTGATGAGGCCAACTAGAATAACGTGGGACAGTTACTCCATAAGTTATATTATCTCCAATTGCAACTATATCGACCTTAGGGGGGATCTCCCGGTTTCTAAAACCCCAATCATCATGTCCACCAACATTGGGAGGAATGGCAACCAATAAATTACTACTTTTCATGCGAACCGGAGTCAAATAATCTACTGGAGGAATTATCAACCTTAAAACAATTTCAGAAATGATTCCCAGAGCAATTAAATATAGAGGAATTTTAATAAGTTTTTTTAGCATAAATATTTAGTCGTGGATGATTTAATGCAGCAATATATTCGAGGACAACCCTTCCATCTAATATTTTAATGGATTGAATTTAAAAATGGGCAATATTTTATAGATTCCCCTTTGAGGATAAATGTTATTTAATTCTTGGCGGTAACAAATCTTCTAAAAAAAATGCAGCAAACTCAGATCGATTACCAAGTTTAGATTTTTTATAAATGGATTGCGATTGCAGTTGTACCGTTTTTTCTGATGTATTTCTTAAATCAGCAATTTCTTTCAAAGAAAATCCTTTTAATAACATAAAGCCCACATCCTTTTCTGCTCCTGTGAGTTTCCATTTGTTAAATTGCTTTTCAATCACCTCAGATAAGCCCTCCAAGAAATCCACAGCTTCTTTTTTCCATTTTTCCTTTTCTTCAGTAACTGCCATAAGCTTTGTGCTTAAAATTTGTGTGGTTTGCTTTTCTTTAAAAAAACTATAAAGGATCAAGGAAAAAACCATGGCACTGACCGCAAGCAACATGAATTCAACTATTAGATGCAGGGATGTCGCTCCTCCAGAACTATCACTCATCAAGTCAATTCCTATAAGAATTGATATGATTCCAAAGGCCGATAAAGAAATGAGACGAATTAATCTATAGGTACTTTCCACTAAAAAACTTAATAACTCCCTGTAAAATTAAGATATAACTTATATACCATATCACCAATAGCTATTCCTTTAATAATGAATATATTGCAGAATAGATCGAAAACTTAACAAGGAGTCTCACAATGCTAAACACCCCCCTGCACCCTGCTGTAGTTCATTTCCCTATAGTTCTGGGTGTTACTCTACCCATTGTTGCTATTTGGTTTTGGTTCAAATTTAAGACTAAGGAATGGAATCGGCAAAGTTGGATGGTTTTAGTTATTATTTCGGCATTCTATCTGATGTTTTCGGTAATTACTGTCCAACTTGGGGAAATTGATGAAGAACTAGTTGAAAAAGTAATCTCTGAAGAAACTATTGAAGACCACGAAGAAATGGGTGAAAAAATCCCCTGGATTGCTGCAGGGCTCTTAATCTTATCCTTTCTAGGAAGCAGAACTATCCGTTTCAAATTAATTGGAAAATTTTTTATAGGATTAGCAACTTTGGGACTCATTCCATTATTATTAACAGGGCATTCGGGAGGAGAACTGGTTTACATCCATGGTGCGGCCCAGGCTAATATTCAAAAACTCAAAAAAGAAGGGAAGTATGATGAAATTATAAAAAAAACAAAGGAATCTCATAAAAACCACGACCACGATGACGATGACAAAGAAGACGACCATTAAGAAATTTTAAATATAAACCTTTAATTATATTTATATCTGTCAAAATTTTTCTTAAAAAACCGCTTTTAGGCTACCAAATAATCTAATATTCTGATCCCCTTCGGCAATAACAGGGTCAAAAGGTTTGGCAATTTCTAAATATCCGGAAAGCCACTGTGTGAAATTCATTCGAATGCCTGTACCCGCTGAAGCTAAGGATTGGCGTTTGGAAGGGCCTGTGAACTGCCCCTTTTGCCAAACAGAACCAAAATCGAAGAATGTATAAACTTGTACAAATTTTAAATATTTATAGGTTAAGTTTTTTGAATATTGCAATTCAGTTTTAAAAGCTATTCCATGATCCCCCGTAATTTCGGAAGGATCATAACCTCTTCCAAAGCGGGGTCCCCCAAAAGCAAATTCTTCAGCAGAAAGTAAAGAGCTAAAAGCCCATTGAGCTTCTGCCTCTGTAAAAAAACTCCAGCCAGAAACCAATTGCTGTAATCTCCAGATATTAATCAAGATTTTTGAAAAATCGCTTTTTCCGTCTGCACGTGAAAGGTTGGGAGAACCAGGCTCTGTAGCATCAAAAATATTTATTCCTTGATTGAATTGAAAATTCATCAAGGTAATTCCCTGGAACCTGTCTGCTTGATCAAAAGTCACCTCAAACGTTAATACCCGTAATCTATCTTTAGTTACTAAGGTACCCAAAATATCAGTCTGAAAATTTTTATGAGAAAAAGTTAACCCTCCTGAAAAATTCTGTCTTCGAGATCGGATGAAGGGTTGCCAAAGAGATACAGAAAATGTAGAGCTATCTCCTTCCACATTTAATGGAGCCAGTGTATGGCCCGGCTCAGTGAAACTGAGACTACCAAATATAGCCACCTTGGTCCCTTCGGACCCAATTTGTTGTTCATGTTGGCCACTAAAATAAATCAATTCTTTTGGTTGGGTAGCTGTAATAAAGTTTAGGCTGGTTCTTTCATAAAGTCCTAAAAAAGAATTAGCACTTCCTCCAATAGAAAATTGAAAAGGGCCGCTAAAACGTGAACCACGATTGTCTAAACTGACAAACCCATCAAAGGGTTTATGATCCATTATTAATGTAAGTTTTGATGCACCATGGATATCTTTAGAAGGGGTTAATACAGACTCAACAGAAACTCCGGGAAGATCATTTATCAACAACAAATAGCGTTCTAAAGTTTTATTATGTAAAGGGCGAACGTTAACTATTTTTTCTCCATAGGCTCGAATTTTTTCTTCTGAACCGCCCAATTCTCCCTGGATATCTAATTCATTGATAAAACCTTCAATGACTACAATTTTCACAACTCCATCAGTAATCCGTTGTGCTGGAACCAATGCTCTGGTTATTAGATATCCCTCATTTCTATATTTAACTGAAATGGCTTCCGCAATTGAATAAACTCTTGCAAGGGTAATTTCTTTATCCAAAAATTCTTTGTAAAGATGTGAAAGTTCTCCATCCTTATAAACAGTAGAACCTTCCACGACCACTCCTCTTAAAACAAATTTGATTTTTTTCATTTTAGTCGGCACTTGAGGCTCTTTTGGTGCAAGCGGTAAATCTTCAAGTTTAGATTTAGGAGTCAGTGGTTTTTGAAACCGTCTATCCATCCGTTCCGTCTGACCGGGTTTCGGAAGCTGTTGCGCTTGAACAGTCTCGACTGTGGAAAATAAAATAAAGTAAATAAAAATGAAAAAGGCTGATTTAGGGAGGATCTTTTTCTGAAACTTAAATAAATATCGATTAGACATTTTACTTTGGATTCGAATCAATAAATTAATAAAGACAGTTCAAAGATTAAATACTTATAATTTCAGCAAAACTTATCTTTATAAAACATGCAAAAGGAATTGTTGACTTGTTGAAAAGGAAAATTTACAGAACTTCTTTTGACTGGAGGATATGCTTAAAAAAATCCTAGTTTATTATACACACCTGACCACTCAAAATAAAGTGCGCGAATAATTTAGTTTTATTGGTTTATTAGAGGTCTTTAAAACCAGGACTTGATGTTCTAGTAAACTAGAACTATGACTTATTTTTGTTGAGCTAAAAATAATCCAATGGATACCAAACTTGTAGGTGAAGGCTTCAATTTTTTTCTATTCCACAAATTCAAAATGTGAAACAGAAATAATTTGGAGTAAGTCAAAGAAAAAATGTTAAAGGTGAGAATTATGGGGAATGGCGAGAGTTAAATATTTGCCACGTTCTGAAAATAAAATCCGTTTAGCTTCAAGATCCTTTAAAATGGTTTGGATCGATTCAATTTGAACCTCAGATTTAGATTCCTTTTCAGCCACCATCAAATGAATTTGCTCTAAGGTTTTTGGCTTTTCGTTACAAAATAAGATAATCCAGGCTGAAGGACCTTCAAATCGCATTTTGAAGGATTCCTTTGCATCGCGACCATCATAAACTGTTACAAAATTTAAAGACTTGGTAAAAAATAAAAATGGAATCTGATCGGATTGATGCCGATGCTTCCAATTGGATACAATTTGCCTAAGTTCTTCCGTCAAATTCGGATTCAGGCGATTTTCAGTGGTGTACTCGAAGTCATAGGCAATTTTCATTAAATCAACTTTTGAAGCATCATAAACGTAAGAATAAGCATCACTAGCACCAGTGATTGTAACTCCATATTCTTCGGGTCTTGAAAAATATGGGCTGAAACGTTCCAGCCAAAGGTCCCCCACCCCAATCGGTGGCTGCAAATGAAATAACGACTTAAGAATTTCAATTTGATTCCGATAATCCCCATCAATTTCTCCAGGGAAACCGGTTAATATATTCCAAGTTACATCAATGCCATAATAGAGAGCCCATTTAAGAAATAATATATTTTGTAAAGGCCGAACGCCCTTATCCATGTCATTCAATTGGTTGACACTAAAACTTTCAATTCCAGGCTGAATGACATTTACACCCCCTAAAGCCAAGGTCTTTATTTGGTTTTTGTGAAGGTTACTCTTCACTTCAATAAAAAACTGTAAATCATAATTCTCTTTTGCAAATTCCGCAAAAATTCCGTCAATGTATTTCATCTCCAAAATATTATCTACTAAGCGAAATCGGAATGTGTCGTAACGCTTAGACATTTCTGAGATTTCGGAAATCACCTGCTTCACTGGACGAGATCGAAATTTCATTGTGGAAGCATTGAGCCCACAGAAAGTACAGTGATGCTTTTCTCCCCACCAACAACCTCTGGCCGTTTCATATAACACCACAGGGTTTTCTAGTAATGGTGATTCAGGATCAATGTTTTGCAACTGTTCGAAATAGTCATCATAATCAGGTGGCCCATACTCCTCAAAGCTTTGGAACATATTTGTGTTTTCTCGGTGTAGAATTTCGTTTCCCTGTCTATAAATCACTCCATCAGGTATTTCATCCTCATTTTTTATGGCTGACATTAACTGCGGTAATACTGGCTCAGCTTCTCCCATGACAACAAAGTCAATCCAATCAAATACACGAAAATATTCTAAACCCATTTCAGAGTCAAAATTGGACCCGCCAAACAAAATTTTCACATTGGGATATTTTTCTTTAATCCATTTGGCTAAAGTGACACTTGCTAAATTTTGATTAAAGGTAGAAGTAAAACCAATTACCGAATAATCCCCCCATGGAATAGATTCAACTGCCCAATGCAAAAATTCAGGAACCATTTGCTTTTTAACGTTTAGTAGAAATTCTTTAGGCTGCTGGATTGATTGACAAACTTCTTGAATATGCGATTCAAAATGCTTTAAGTAGGCTTGGTTTTTGAGAGAATCTCCAAATAATATTTCTGAAAATAACCATTCCCCTATTAAGTGCCGTTTTTCACAAAGTTCATTATATATTGGCATCCCTAATTGATGGGCAAAGTGCAAATTCAAATAATAACTTTTAACTTCAAAGTTATGGGTCTTGAGTAAAGTTGATAACGTCCCTAATTGGATAGAAGGATAAATATGAAACCCAAAGGGCATATTTACAAGTGCGGTACGAAAAGACATGAAAAGATTTCTTACAGTAAATTTTTATAATTGGATTTGCAGATAAGATTCAGGAAGCCCTAACAAAAAAAATACCTCCTCATCCCCTACATAAAATTCCTACTTAAACCAGAAATGGATTTGGTGAAATTATATCAAACTTTAAGGTTATTAAGAGAGCTAATTGATTGACAAAACACACAAATAACAGTAATAAAATTCATTCCAACTGATTTTTTTAATTGGTAAATTATTAT
Source organism: Nitrospinaceae bacterium (assembly GCA_965223665.1). Lineage (GTDB taxonomy): Bacteria > Nitrospinota > Nitrospinia > Nitrospinales > Nitrospinaceae > CBDCVY01. Next base: position 4,052,900 of record OZ245011.1, on the reverse strand, counting down.
TGGATGAACGATTTTAATTAGTGGGTATGAAAAGAAGGAAATCTAAATAGACCCAATAATGAAAGGAAGGAGGGAACTTCGGAGGAGGTCAAATGAATACAGTTTATATTAGAAATTAACTTTATTTTTTTCGACTTTGATAACTCTTGATACTGGGGCGAACCTAAATGGAGGTTACAAATTTAAGGAATTTTTAAACTCTATATATTATTATTCAAGCAACAAATAAATTCTCTATTGAATAAAACACTATTTTTCTTATCAAGCTTCTTTCCATTCCAACTCTAAACATTATTTTGGAACCAAAAAAAATCATCACCAATTTTCCTGCCAAAATATTTGATTTAGGAAACTGGGGTAGTTCACCCTTTTGCTTTGACTCATCTATAGCCTTTTGAAAAACACCCTGCAGTTCCTTCATCGATTGATTGACAAAGATTGCAATATTTTTATCTTTTTTCTTAAATTCTATAGCGGTATTAACAATGAAACAGCCTCGGTTGGCAATATGATTGGAGGGTTTATCAATCAATTCTTTAAAAAAAGTGTTTATAAAAACTTTTCCAGAAGGAGATTTGTCTAAGATTCGACTTGCTTTTTTTATGAAATCTCCTTTATATTTGTCTAAACATAACTTAAATAACCCTCTTTTAGACCCAAAAGATTGGTAAAAGCTGCTTTTTGATAACCCCATTTCCTGAATCAAATCGGTCAATGAAGTCTTTTCATAGCCCTGAACCCAAAATACTTTCATAGCACATTGGATTGCGTTCTCTCTATTAAATTCTATTGGACGTCCCATGCCCCCCCTAAAAAAAGTAGGAAAATTATAGCATGGTACCCCTAATTATGGTGCAAAACCTTAGAAAAAAACTTATCAAAAATTTGAAATTTATCTTTTCCTACCAAAGTGGGATTAATTAGGTATTCCAAATCCAACAAATGGATTATTATCCCCTTATTTAAGATTTAAAATTCGAAAGGAATTATCTTTTATGTGGAAGGTTTAGTGAAACCTACTAGATTGGTTTACATATTATAATTTCTTTACTTTGAATAAATTGCGTTGATTTCAATATTTTCAAGTAAAACCATATTTCAAATAATTGACTTTATTCATGAAAAATAGACCCTCCCGCTATTTTTTTTAAGTTTATTCTATTCTTTGCACAACAACTTTTGCTCCGATAAACCCAAAAGCATCTCTAAGGGGATCCAGGTCGCCTTGAAAATGTAATGCTGGATGATAATGCACAAACCCTTCATCATTTTCTGTATCTTTAAACGCATTGTTACAAGGTGGCGCCGGAATATAATCACAAGACTCATTATTTTCTTCTGCTCCCGCATCGTATACAAAAAGATTAACTATTTTCTTCTGCCCCTTTTTCAAATTTAATGAAATCCATCGTGATGCTACAATAGCATCGTTAGTTCGAGCCAGCATTCCCACCAAAGAAAGATAGTCTCTTTTCCTTCCTGAAATCTCTATAGGAATAGACTCTCCTGGGAAGGTAATTCCGGTGCCTTCATTTATATACTTGACTCCCTCAGAAAGTTCTAATTCCTCAACTAATGGTTTTGTTGCTCCATCTTTTGCCAAGACATGAAGTCCGGGTGTGCTGGGTTGCCCGGTTCGGAAAAGAGCAAAGTTTCTGTTATGAACTACTACGACCGGAGGAGTGAGTGGTTGACCTTTTGTCAAGTTGGTGATAACTACCTTATAGGTATTTAAATTATCAGCAAATGCCGAGGTACTTCCTAAAACAATACTCAAAGCAATTAGTAATAATTTTCTCATAGAGAAAGCCTCCAAAAAAATAATCTTAACGAAATTTACAAGTGGTATTCGCAATTCATTAGGTTTTGTGACTGAAAAATCAATAAAATTTAGAAATTTTCTTTTTTTTCTTCTATTGAATTTGGACTAAAATAAGACCATGCGTAATTCCAAAAGTGGAATACAAAATCATTGGAGGGTCTTACTTTTAAAGGCCCAAAAAGGAGAAAAAGAGGCCTATCGGGAATTGCTTTTGGAGCTGTATCCCTTTATTCATAGTAAGATTCAAAGCAAATTAGGTGCTTGGGTTGATTGTGATGATATTACACAAGAGTGCTTAATAGGCATCCACCATTCTCTTGCCACCTATCACCCAGAAAAACCTCTTATTCCCTGGATAAATGGGATTGTTCAACATAAAATTGCTGATCACTTTAGACAATTAAAGAAAAGAAATGAGGTGGAGATTTTTGAATCGGATCATCCTGTCACAAACTTGGGGTCCTCTGCGAATAATTCTATAGATCAGGAAAAAAAGGAATCTTTGAAGTCAATGACCAATCAACTGCCAATACCTCTTCAAAGGGCAATCCATCTAACAAAGTATAAAGGATTAACTTACTCGGAGGCTTCAATGGAGGAAGGAATTAGTGAATCTGCCATGAGAAAAAGAGTTTCCCGGGCTTATGAACAATTACGTAAAATGGTTTTTGAAAGTATGGAGAAATAAAATTGGCGAACCATCGAAATCAGTTTATTGATCAATTGGTATCTGATTTAAAACCACAGACTCCCTATGCATCCCCATTGATTCGAACGATAGTGTGGTTTCTCATTATGTTATTTTCGGTCGGTCTTTTGACTTGGGGACTACAAGAGTTTCGACCCCATTTTCAATCTCAGATTTTGGAATTCACCCGTTTTAAAATAGAACTCTTATCAGGAATTCTGCTAAGCTTTTTGGCTTTGTATATTGCTTTTAAAAAGCTAATCCCAGGAGAAACAATCTCTTCTCCTTTAAGATTCTCAAGCCAGGTATCCTCAGCAACTTTCTTAATTGCCCTGGTGATTGGTTTCTTTCTAATTTCTCCGGAATCCTCTCCGGAAGGAGCTAGAGCTTTTTGTGATGTAGAAATTCTGATTTATGGGGGAGGCTGGTTAACAGGACTTGTCTTCTTGTCCCGTCATGGATTATTAAAAACAGGTGGATGGGAAAACTATCTATATGGATTTTCCGCCGGTATGGTTCCAGCGGTTATTATGCAAATCGCTTGTATGTACGACCCATGGCATGCTCTTATATTTCACTTTGGTCCCGTTTTAATATTGACTTTTTCTGGTCCCTTTCTAATACGTCGTTTTTTAGTTTATAGAACTCAAAAATATAAAAGCATCCGGAATTCATAAGCTAAGTCCTTCCCTGATTTTTCTTCATTCTATCTATTTATTAATGTTGAAAGCATTCTTTGAAAATCTTATATTGAATGGGAATTAATTTCTTACATCTCTTCTAAAAAAGGAACACTTATGGAAAATTGGTATCTTCTTTCTTTGGTTGGAAAAGATCGACCTGGAATTGTAGCTCAGGTCAGCGCTTCTCTATGTAAAGCAGGTTGCAACTTGGGAGATTCCACCATGGCAAGATTAGGAGAAAATTTTTGTATCATGGTTATGGTTTATTTAGAGGAGGATCAAGAAAAAATCCAATCTATTGCTAAAAATATTGCCAAAAGCTTAGATTTGCATTTCCATTTGGATTCCGTTTCCGGCAGCATGGAACACCATATTCAACCCGATGTTCGAATTAGCGTTTATGCCAATGACCGGTTAGGAATAGTTGAAGATGTAACCACTGCATTGGCTGAGGCGGGTTTAAATATTATTCAGCTCGATTCCAATTTAGGAAATGAGAATAATTCAAAAAATTATTATATCCACATAGAAGGTACCGTATCGAAAGGTTTAGACCCTATATATCAAGCTCTTGAAAAATTAAAAGATGAGAAATTCGTAAACTCTCAGGTTGTTCCCATCAACCCTGACCTGAAATAAATGATTAAGTATCTTAAATTAGTCCTCCCGTAAGGTTCTTAAAAAAAATTACAAATATTGTCACTTTTTACCTCAAATAAGTGACAAATGTAAGTCACTCTAAGTGGGTATCAAATTATCCAAATAAGTTTTATAAAATTACCTTCCTGTGAAAATATTTCAAAACACTTGGTATTACGGTTTTGATTGATTTTCATTCACCCGGTAAATCAAATTTTTGGCCTGCAACTTGCTTATCTTGCTTAGGCATTCAATGCTAAAAAAAATATAGGGGTTTGGTTGAATACTTTTAAACTAATAGTGAAACACCAAATAAAAATTTTTAACTAGTAGGTTGGATATGCTTTTTAGAAAGAAAATATTAAAAGATACTTCAGGGTTCACAATGCCCGAATTGTTAATAGCCGCTTCAATTTTGGTTTTTGGTTTAATCAGTATGGCCTCATTCACTGGGAATATTGTAAATAAAAATGGAAAAAATCAAAAACGAACCACTGCAACAGCATTAGCCCAGCAAAAAATCGAAGATTTAAGGGCGCAATCTTTACCTTCAACAAATGACTTAACCAATGGCACTACTGTTGAAAACTTAACGGGAGATTTTGATATTTATACTAGAACTACAGTAATCAATATTGCCCCCAACCCCGATGTAGTTACTGTCACTGTCTCCTGGCCAGATACAGGAGGAAATAACAGCGTAAGTTTAACGACATTAATGGACTAATTGAATATGCAAACTAAGCTAATAACAAACGAAAAAGGATTTACATTAACTGAACTTATTATTGTAATGGCAATTTCCACCATTATCTTTGGCGCAGGAATTTATACCTTCAACACCCAGGAAAAAACCATGCGCAAGGAAACTGCCAACACACATTTACGAAGCCTGGCAAGGGTTGCTTTGGACGACCTGACAGACGGCCTCATGGAAGCAGGTTACGGATTCCCTCCCGGTAGCTCTGAATCAGGTAGAGCTGCAGTAGGTGTCACCAATGCGACTCCAACTTCCATTTCCTTTCAGGCGAATTTAAGTGATGTTCACACTATGCTGGCATCCAACGCCTCAGGTGGTATAGATACATCCATAACTGTTGAGGATGTCACCGGGTTCAGTGATGGCCAGACTGTCACTATTTCAGAAATGCTGGATCTAACCAATTGGGAAACATGTGTTATTGATGGGACTCCATCTGGAAATACCATTAGCCTGGCCTCTCCATGTATAAATAATGATTACGACCCTGAACACGGAGTGGTAGTTCATTCTTATAGCACCGTAACTTATAATTATGATGCAGCTAATGATCTTATTACAAAAAATGGGACCACTGTAATCGGAAATGTTTCGAATTTTCAATTCACTTATTATGATGTAAATGGAAATCAACTCATTCCTACCGGGACACCTGCCACCTTAAGCGCCACGGATCGTGGAAACTTACGCCGAGTAGTCATGACTATGGATTTGGACGATCCTCAAGTGGCCCATGCTCACGTTACTTTAGACACCAATGTTCAATTAAGAAATATGGGAACTTAAATTATGAAATCTTTAGATCAAACTCAATCAAAAATTACATTCCATTCGGAAAAACAAAATTGGTTGCACGATGAATCCGGGTCCGCCATGGTTGTTGTATTACTTTTCACCGTAATCATGATGATAATTGTACCCGTTGCTATGCAGTCTACCTCTTCGGATATAAGTAAAACTGCAAGTTTTACCAAATCCCGTGAAGCATTTTATGTCGCAGATGCCGGACTGGAGCAAGCTAAAGAAGTTGCAAGAACATTACAAGCTAATGATATTCTCCAAGGAGCTGATGGAAACGCAACCAATACTTCAGATAATGGTCTGTTCAGTTCAATCACAGGAAGTAGCACTTACAATTATAATGGATACAATTATTCTCGAGTATCTTTCAACGGAGGGACTTATAATATCCGTGCTTTTGATAATAAGGACGAAGGAACCGGAACCGATGATCCCTGGGTAGATACGGATGATACTTATTATATTGAGTCCACAGGAATTTCCCAAGATGGTACTATCAAAACGATTCGTGCCATGGTGCAAAACTATACTTTGCCTCCAAGTAAATTTCCTGCGGCCGTTACTCTTGTGGGACCTTTATCCAATATTACCTCACAAGGTTCAGGGTTTGACGTTTTAGGCGGTTTCGATGATGGCAGTAATCCAATCACTAATGGCTTTGCAGTAGATGGGACTGCAGATACCAGTTGTGATGCCGCTCGAGCGGTTGCTACTGAATCAACAGGGCCCATTGACGATGATGGAACTTGTGATTCTGCAACCTGTGTAGATTTTCAAGGAGGTGCAGAAACTCATATTAAAGGAACCGGTGGAACAACCCCGGACATTATGTTAGATCAAACCAGCTTTACAGCGAAAGACGCAGAAAAGCTTCATACTTTGCTCACAGCCTCAGGTACTCCTGACTATGTGAACAACGGTAATGAATTGATTAATAACAGCGATAACGTCCAATGGGGCACTCACAGTGATCCTGATATCGTTTATGTAAAGGGTGACCTTGACATTCGTGGTGATGTAAATGGATCAGGAGTATTGGTAGTAGATGGAGATTTAGATATTTCCGGAACTTTTAATTGGGATGGTATCGTTTTAATAGGATCCTGCGCCACCTGTGACGGTGCATTGGTTGGAACCGGATCCGCAACCGTTTATGGAGCCATGGTTGTAGGTAACAGCATTGATGCCGCCGTTAACTTCACTGGGAGCGCTACGATTGGTTTTAGTTGTGAAGGTGTCCAGTATGGCAATCTAGCAACCAAAAAGAAATACCCCTTTACGGTCGCCTCCTGGAAAGAGATGAACTAGATTGCGAACAAACGCCGGTCCCTAGAAGGGGTACTGCCTCAAGTGGTACCCTTGGGCCGGATAAGTAATGAACCAAACCCATTTATTAATTGAACAAATTAAAAAGGCAGCCGGATCCGGCTGCCTTTTTTTATTTGGAAAACTCCTGGAATTATTGATTCAGGAAAACTGAAAAGTTTTACTTACCAGCAGCAGCTTGGACATTACTTGCATCAACTGCTTTTAAATCTTTATCCAGTTCTTTGATTAAGTTCTTTTTTTCTCTTAAACCCCGTTCCATTTTATCCCTTATATTAACGATTCTGTCTAAATAATCTTCTCCGCCAATGGTTTCACCCTTATCCATAATAATGGTTCGCTTAAAATAGGATTTTGCCTGTTGAAGAGAAGACAATTTCATTCCATCCATTTTTTTTACCATTTCCTGCTTCTTTTTAACCCGATTATTCATTTCCATGACATAATACTTACCATTTGCTTCCGTAGGTTCAACATATTTAATGATCCGTTGAAATTCACGGTTTTCATCTTCCAAATATTTTTTCGTTTCTTTTAACATTGCAATTTCTTCGGGAGAAATTTGAGAAGAGCTATTTGTAGTTCCAACTGCCTGATCTGAAGAACTTTCTTTTGCTTCGGGTGCCAATGCCTCAGTATTCTCTTCCGCCTTTGCCGCAGGTTTTGCAGGAGAAGACGTTTTTGGGGCTACAGGCTTGGATTCCACCAATCCTTTTAATCCCTTCATTGTATTTTTATCTCGATACTTAGCAGGTATCTGGGACCTATCGTCTGTATAATGAGTTCGACCCTTTTCATCAGTCCATTTATAAACCCCCGCCCAGGCAGAAGGCTGATTTAAAAAACACAAGGTACTGAATCCCACTACTAAATATTTCCAATTTGGTTTAAAATTTGACGGCACTATGAGTTCTCCAAATACGAATAAATTCGTTAGAAAATTTTTCCAACACATTGTTAAATAAAATTTTAAGGTCTATATATTAATGTAACAGGGGGTTTCATTCTGTCAATCAAAGTATTCACCTCAAAAAGGTGGAGCTTGTTTCCGAATTTTAATTGCGCAAATTTCACTAACTTTCATGACCTCTGAAAACGCACAAAATTGGATTCAAGGCAAAACCTGCTTAATAACTGGTGGAAATTCCGGGATAGGTAAAGAAACGGCTTTAGCTTTGGCTCAAGAAGGTGCGCAAGTTATCCTTGTTTGCAGAAACCAACAAAAAGGTGAGGAAGCTCAAAAAGAGATAAAAAAACTTACAGGAAACCCTCAGGTGGATTTACTTCTGGCGGATTTAGGGTCCATGAAGCAAGTACGTCAACTTGCAAACACCGTTTTAAATCAATACACCCAATTACATTTATTGATAAATAACGCGGGTCTTTTATTAGGCAAACGTCACCAAACTGATGAAGGACATGAAACCACTTTTGCAGTTAACCATTTGGGACATTTCCTTTTGACCCTTTTGTTATTGGAAAGAATTAAAGCCAGTGCACCGGCCCGAATCATAAATGTCTCCTCTATGGTACACCGCGGGGGAACGATTGAGTTTGATAATCTTATGGGAGAAAAGTCTTATCGGTCCCTTAGAGCTTACTCACAGTCAAAACTTGCTAATATTTTATTCACTTATTCTTTAGCAGAGAAATTAATAGGAACGGAAGTGACCGTAAATTGTTTGCATCCCGGAATTGTTAGCACCAACTTTGGAAATAAGGGAGCTAAATGGTATTTATTTTTTAAGGCAATTGCCAAACCCTTAATTTACATTAGTCCACAAAAGGGAGCGGAAACACTAATCTATTTATCAACCTCATCAGAAGTTGAGAAAGTTTCAGGTAAATATTTTGTTCGAAAAAAAGCAATCCCTTCTTCATCTGCTTCATATAACCAAAAGCTTCAAAGTCAATTGTGGGAAGTAAGCGAACAGTTAACAGGAATAAAATACTCTTAGACTTAGAAATACCCTTTTTCAAATTTGATTTATAATTTAGTTCAAGAGGATTTAAAACTTTATAAAATCATGGCTACTTCATACCCAAAAAATCGAGAGGGCGTCACATGGGAAAAAATCAAACGGTTTCTCACCCTTCCCTTTTTTCCTGCATATTTGAAAACAATAAAATTTGTAAAACAGTTTACGGATATTTCTCTTGAGGAATTAAAAAATTTAGGAATTAAAGGTATATTACTGGACGCGGACGGAACACTGGGACCTCACCACGCTGAAAGTTTTGCAGAACCCGTAATTCAACAAATTCAAGATATGATTGACCAGGGATTCAAAGTCGCGATTTTTACTAACGCATCCGAAGAAAGATTTCAGCAAATTCCGGAAGTGCCCATAGTGACAAATGTTCCCCCCAAACCCGATCCCCTTGGATTTAAAAAAGCTATGGAAGATTATTTAAACCTGGAAGATCCCAGTGAAGTCTGCATGATTGGCGACAATTACCTCACGGATGGAGGAGCAATAAAGGCAGGGATGAGATTCATTCACGTTCAACCCGTTAAAGGTAACGAAAACCTATTTCATCGGTTTACCCGATCTATGGCCTATTGGCTCGCCCAGCTCTATAGTCCCAAAAATTAAGCAGTTTAATTTGGCAACCTTGACAGACCACCTTTAAATTAAGTAATATAGCGAAAAACATCTATATTTAGGTTTAAATTCGGTGGCTAAATCAGTTTTGAGAATTTCAGGGTTTTTCTTTTTCCTAAGTATCTTTTTTTTAGGGTCGGGATCAGTGTGGGCGCATACAGGGCACACCTCAAAGTCCTCCCCCTTTGAAATTCATAAGGGGAAAAAATCTTTACATTGTTTACTGAATCACCACAAGAAAAATCATTTGTATTGCCCTCATAAAAATGTGGAACGGTCCAAAGCCCAACAATGGCTAAATGATTGCGGACCCAACTCCACTAATGGGAACGTTAACAAAGGACCCAGTATCACCCCAAATTATATCCACGAATCCCGTGAGGATCTCCTCCAAACAATGGTCACTCCAAAAATTCCTCACGTTAACATGATATACAAATATCATATGGATCTTTCACTAGACCCACCCCCCCAATCTCTTTAACTCCATTTTATTTTTTCTCTGATCGAGTTTTCCTGCTTTTTAAACCAAAAGGGAAAATTCTGCTCGGAGACCGTTATAGTTTTCTTTAATTAGTTAAGGTTTTTAGTTCTTACCAGGGGAGTAGAGAGAAATGCACTTGTTCCAATTCAAAAAAGATTTTTTTAGATCCAAAGTAAACCCTTTGGTTCGCCTGTCAATCACCATCGCTTTTTTACTGGTATTGGGAGTTACTAAAGCGACGGCCTATATCGGATTATGCTGTGCGCACTGTGGCGGAAATATGCCTTTAAACGTTTTTGGTGGAGGTATTCCGGAAACTCATGAATTTCGTTTTAAAATCAGCCAAATGTATATGCAAATGGGACCTCTTCAAGAGGGGCAGCGTACTCTCAATCAAGGTGCGTTAGTGGGTCCACCCAGTGCTGGCGGAGCGACATTTCCTGCCATACCCGTATCTATGGATATGTTCATGACCATGTTTGGTGGCGCTTATTCCTTTACAGACGACTTTGCCGTAATGGTAATGACCAGTTTCAAAGCTAATCGTATGCAGATGACTTTTTTCCCAGGGTTAGTTGCCGCATCTGGACGTAACGGGTTTACCATGACATCCGCCGGGCTTGGAGATACCAGATTGATAGGAAAATACCGCGTATTGAAAAATGACAATCTGGCACCGACTCAACAGCTATCTCTATTATTTGGAATGTCAATTCCAACGGGATCTATTAACAAAGAATTTACCAATAACCCTGTTCCGGGACAAAATGGGACCATTCTACCTTTTAAAATGCAGTTAGGAAGTGGAACCGTTGATCCTATTATTGGTGCTGCATATCAAGGATCCGCTGATCCACTCTGGTATGGGGCAAATGTTTGGTACATTGGCCGGTTCTATGATAACAGCCAGGGCTACCAACAGGGTGATGAGGTTCGTGCGGATCTATACACAATGTATCAGTTCCACGAAAAATCGGTCATTCATTTTCAGTTGAATTATTATTATGAAGATACTTATAGTAATGAACCCATTTCTCAAAGAGTTAATGGTAATGGTCATGCCGGTGGGAACCCAGCTTTACCATTCATTTCGCCCCTGAACGACCCTGATAATTATGGCGGAACTAAAGTAAACTTTACAACTGGCTTGCAATTTCAGCCCTTTCCTTTGCACATCATTGAGTTTAATGGATCGTTTCCGGTTTATCAAAACATACGCGGACCTCAGTTGAAGGAAGATTATCGATTGATGCTCTCTTGGTATATTGAAATACCGACTAAAAAGAGTCGTCGATATACAGGAACCAAGCCTCCCAAGGAGTTAGGTTTCTAGTATGAGGAGACAAGCTTTATGGGTTTTTAAATTTATTGTTCTTGCTTTGGTATCTGGTGGGATGCTGGCTTGTGCCAGCGCTCCCCGGGTACCAGAACCTGAATCTGCTGAGGCAAAAATGTTTATCAATAAATGTACTGTTTGTCATAGTTGGCCACATCCTTCAAGGCATTCAGCAGCAGAGTGGGACCATTACCTTAATATTATGGCAGGTCATATGAAAAACAGTGGAATTTCTTTTTCACAACAAGAAAGGCAAATGATCCAAAGTTACTTACATAGGAATGCAAGATGAGGAAAATTATGCGAAAAACTTTTACATTATCAGTAGTATTTTGTTTCTCTTTATTTTTAATGGGAATGGGAAAGGAAAAGATAAGCTTTTCATCAGATCCTTATGAAAGTTTTGGAATTGCAAAACCTCAAAGAATTAAGGATGCGCCTAAGTTTACATTAAAAGACTTAAACGGAACTAACGTGTCTCTTTCTAAATTTAAGGGGAAACCTGTACTTTTAAACTTTTGGGCCACCTGGTGCGGCGCTTGCAAAGAAGAACTACCCTCCATGGAGCGCCTCCATAAAACTGCAAAAGAACATGGCATTCAAGTAGTTGCTATTTCTATTGATCGCGGGAATCAGGAGAAGGTGCAGAAATATGTTAAAGAGTATAATTTAACATTTCCGATCCTTTTAGACCCCGACCAAAAAGTCAGGCGCTCCTATTTTATTTTGGGTTTACCCACCAGTTACCTAATAGATAGCCAGGGAAAGCTGCGCGGATTTATTTCCGGTGCAAGACAATGGGATAACGATAAATTTTATGAGGTCTTATCTACCATTGAAACACAGGCAAAAGCTTTGCCCTAGATTATGCGAAAAACCCGATTTACTATTTCTGATTTCCTCGGTTTTTCGTTTAGAGCTTTCCATTTAGTTTGTATTTTTACTTTCACCATCTTTCTATTTCATAGTCCTGCCTTTTCAAACTCCTCCCAAGGTCTCATTCAAAAATTAGACAATCATTATTACTACCCTCAGAATATGGGGCTTAAAAAATTCACAGTGGAAATTCATTGGGATCAAATGGATCTGGAAAAAGGTTCTAATCATTTTTTGCAAAACCCAAAAGTCAAATTCAAATGGTATAACAATAATCCCAAAGATTTGCGTGATTTTGAAATATTAAAGACGCCATTCAATAATTCTTCCGAAAGAGAATTTGAAGTGGTTCAACTTTTTTATCAGTTTAAAGAATTACTATTCCCGCGTACTCTTAAACAAACTTTGGATCAATATATTGAGAAAACCAATCGGGAAAAAAACAATTTAATTCTGATTCGTTTTGTTTCAAATAGTTCTGAAACTCCCATACAAAGATATGACTTAATGGTTGATAAAAGAAAATGGAATGTAGAAAAAATGCAACTCAAACCCAAACAGGGCCCTTCTGAAGTAAAAAGTCAATTTCGATATTTAGAAAAAGAAGGCAAATGGCTAGTTTCAGAGTCGATCTCAAAATATAGTTACAAAAAAAACAGGTTTAAAGAAAAAGCTGAATACTATTATAAAAAAATTAATAACTACTGGCTTCCTAACAAAATAACTTTATCCCTTGAAAAAAATGGAAATCCACTTTCCAAATACACATTCACCTTTCACAACTATCAATTGAACTAGTTTCATTTCTTCTTCCATTCTTTTTCCTTCTATTATAAATTAATGACAAAATTAATTGTTTTAGAAACCATCAAAATTAAATTTTAAAATAAAATTAAAGTACCCTCAAAATGTCACCAACCAAAGTAATTATTATGGGTGCTGCCGGGCGCGACTTCCATAATTTCAATGTCTTTTTCAGAGACAATTCAAACTATGAAGTGGTGGCCTTTACAGCAGCACAAATTCCCGGAATAGAAGAAAAAATATATCCACCCAGTTTAGCGGGTGAGAATTATCCAAATGGAATACCTATTCACTTTGAAACGGATTTATCAAACCTCATAAAAAAATACCAGGTAGATAAAGTTGTATTTGCATACAGCGATATTTCTTATAAGAGTTTGATGAATAAAGCCTCATTTGTAATGGGATTGGGAACCGATTTCTGGTTAATGGGACCAAAAACTACCATGCTGCGTTCCAAAAAACCTGTCATATCGGTTTGTGCAACCCGCACTGGATGCGGGAAGTCCCAAACCTCTAGAAAAATAATGAAGATCCTGAAAAACTGGGGGCATAATGTTATAGCCATTCGTCATGCTATGCCTTACGGAAATTTACAAAAACAGGCTACCCAAAGGTTTGCTTCCTTAGATGATTTCAAAAAGTTCGAATGTACCATTGAAGAAATGGAAGAATATGAACCCTATATTAATTTAAAGGGAGTTGTTTATGCAGGTGTAGATTATGGAGCCATTTTAAAAGAAGCAGAAAGCGAGGCAGATATAATTCTATGGGACGGGGGAAATAATGATTTCCCTTTTTATCAATCAGATTTAGAAATAGTTGTCACAGATCCTCTTCGACCAGGACATGAATTAAATTACTTCCCGGGTGAAATCAACTTAAACCGCGCCGATGTCATTATTATAAATAAAATGGATACTGCTAAAAATCAAGATATTCAAACAGTAAAAAATTCTATAAACCAAAACAATCCGGGGGCAATAGTAATTGAAGCCACTTCACCAATTTATACAGAGAATTCTGATCAGATAAAAAACAAGCGGGTGTTAGTCATTGAGGACGGGCCAACTTTGACTCATGGAGAAATGAAATTTGGAGCAGGAATTATAGCCGCTCAAAAATTTGGAGCTAAAGAAATAATAGATCCAAAACCGGTGGCTCTTAAATCAATCAAATCTACTTTTGAAAAGTACCCACATATTAGTGGCTTGGTCCCCGCCATGGGTTATAGTGAAGAACAGATTAAAGATCTAGAAGGAACTATTAACGCAACAGACTGTGAACTGGTATTAATTGCAACACCCATTGATTTATCGCGAATCATAAAAATCAACCAGCCCTCTTTACGTGTCCATTATGAATTACAAGAAATAGGAACCCCAAATTTGGAAACTGTTTTAACAAAATTTTTAAACTCTTTAAATTAGTTTTTTATTTTGATCTCTCAATCAAATAAACCAAGCCTCCTGATTGCTTTTGGGGGGAACGCTTTAAACGTCCCAGGACATTCTCCTGCCCATCAAAAAGAAGAGTTTTTAATTGCTCAAAAGTCCTTTGAGCAAATTATCCCTTTAATTAAAAGTAACTATTCTAAAATTGTTCTAACTCATGGCAATGGTCCTCAAGTTGGACAAATATTTCTTCAACAGGAATTAACTGCCAATGAATTCCCCCGCAAGATTACATTAGATATTTGCGTCGCAGACAGTCAGGGAAGAATTGGGTACATTTTACAAAATGTTTTTGACAATGCCTGTCTACAAAATGGAATCAATAAACGATCTTTTTCAGTCATCACACAGGTCAGGGTAGATGCTAACGATCCAGCCTTTCAAAATCCCTCTAAACCAATCGGTGTGTTTTATTCTAAGAGAGAAGCAGACCAACTGGCCCAGGATAGAGGTTGGATTATAAAAGAAGATTCAGGAAGGGGCTTTCGCAGAGTAGTCCCCTCTCCCAAACCTCTTGAAATAATAGAAAAAGAAATTTTCACTCATTTACTGAAAAAGGGCTTTATAGTTATAGGCGCTGGTGGTGGTGGAATCCCCGTCATTAGAAATGAAAATGGAACTCTTGAAGGAGTAGAGGCCGTTATAGATAAAGATTTAACAAGCGCACTTTTAGCCAATACAATAGGAATTGAATATCTCGTCATTTTGACCCAGGTTGAGTTCGCATATTTGGATTTTCATTCTCCACACAAAAAACCTATTTTGAAAGCGACTACAAAAGAAATAGCCCAGTGGCTTGAAGAAGGACATTTTTCGGAAGGAAGCATGAAACCGAAAGTACAAGCGGCACTTGAATTTTTGAGAAACGGGGGAAAACGTGCCATTATTGCGCATTTAGATCATCTTTTCGAAGCTATTGAAGGAAAAAAAGGAACACAAATTTTTTCTTAAAATATTTTAACTCAACTTCATTTTATTTCTAAGATTAAACATTCAACCTCAGGAGGCAAACAATGATTCCTTGGGTCCTGGTGGGCACAGGTGGCTTTCTCGGTGCAATAATGCGGTATTATTTAAGCGGATGGATCCAAAGTGGATTTCTCACATTTCCCTTAGGAACTTTAGGGGTTAATTTCATTGGAAGTCTGCTATTAAGCATAGTTATGTATCTTTCAGAATTCAAAGGATTGTTTAATGAGGAAACTCGAATTTTTATCACAATCGGTGTATTAGGATCCTTCACTACAATGTCTACCTTTAGTTACGAATCCTTCAAACTTTTTGAACAACAAGAATTATTTTTATTTGGAATTAATATTATAGGGTCCATTTTACTGACTCTATTAGCCATTTATTTTGGAAAAATCATTGCTCTTTCAGCTTGAGGTTATTGACATGAAAAAGGAATCTGAGGCGATATTGTTAAGAATATTTATTGGTGAATCAGCCATGCATGAAGGCAAACATCTTTATAAATTTTTAATGGAGTTTTTCAAGAAAGAGGGATTAGCAGGGGCCACTGTTTTAAGGGGCATTGATGGCTTTGGAAAAAGCAGCCATTATCACACCACATCAATTTTGCGGCTATCGACCGATCTTCCAATCGTGGTGGAAGTAGCAGACACAAAAGAAAAAATTGATCAGTTGAAACCCAAACTGGAAGATATTATTCAAGAAGGTTTAATTACTGAAGAAAAAGTTAAAATAATTTTATTTAAAGGAAATGAAAGAAAAGGTTAAATAAATTCTACCTGAAATACATTCCGAGATTTAGTTTTAAAAACGGAAAGTCAACATGGTTCCCAAATAAGTAATATCGTTTCCTGGTGGGGTTTCCTTTAAAAAAGAACTAGCATCAAAAAAATTAAAAATTCCCTTAATATCTAAATATCGATTAATAGTCCACTTCACTTCAACTTCATGTTGCGTTCCCACAAAACTTGATCTACTTAATTGACCTGTTCGCAATAACCCATTTGCAATAGAATACAATCCGTCACGCGTATTTTGTCTCCAAATAAATAATACACTTGCCGTTGCAGACCAAGTCTGATTAAAAACAACAGTTGTCCGCGGGTGCAGATTATACTGATTGATCAATCCTGCCGCGGATAATTGGCTAATATGTTTTCCCTTTGGAAAAAACGGATTAAATGCATTTAGGTCAGCATCGTTCGGATCGTCATCACCGCTATATGCGTCCGCTCGCAAACTAAATCTTATTTTGGAAACGCCCTCCAATTGAAGAGTATAACCCGTATCCGAAACCACGGCCCAGGCACTAATATTCCCATTGCCAAAGGATCCAAATTGATACACTAATTCAAAATCATAATCCCACGAGCCCCAGCGACCCCAAATCCGAGTACCTATTGTTTGTCGAAGTTCATTTGCCCTTCCTTGATCAAAAACGGCTTGTTCTCTATTCAATCCTATATAATAAAAGTCAACATTTTGTGGAAAGGTTGAGGAAACGGCAACGACAGTATAAATCCCCCAAAATGTGAATGCATTGGTAGAACTATTATCAAAAAATTGTCGATTTATTCGAACGGGCCTACCTAAAAAACCCGTAACATTTAGATTACCCGGATTCCAAAATAATTGGATCGCATCGTGACTCAATCTAAGGTTAGGTCTTTCTCTATAGTTTAAAAATCTTCTAGCACCGAATATTATTTCCTGTCGCCCTATTCTTAAAGTTATTTTTTCCTGAAATTTAATGACCCAATCCACAAACAATTGATGAATATCCATACGGTCTTCATCCACACCCCGCGGTCCACCTCGACGCCCCGACTCAGTTCCAGCCTGTATTTGGAAAAATCCTCTAAACTGTTTTCCAATATGTAAATCGCTGTGGAACAAGTATCTTTGCAAATACCACCCATTGTTATCTCTTGGGATGGCTCCCCAATTTTCATTTCTTATATTTTCATAGTGCTGTCTTGTTTCACCGCCAAAGGAGATAAAAATATCTCCCTCTTCATTCAATGGTATGAATTTAATAGGATCATAAAACTGAGTTCGCCGAGAAGGATCTTTTAGGTAGGAATAATCTTCTAAATATCGCGATTGATTAAACTTTGGAAAATCATTCCCAAAGGCAGACAGAGGAGCCGAAAATAAAATGTATATAAAA
Organism: Nitrospinaceae bacterium; assembly: GCA_965223665.1. Lineage (GTDB taxonomy): Bacteria > Nitrospinota > Nitrospinia > Nitrospinales > Nitrospinaceae > CBDCVY01. Next base: position 4,035,479 of record OZ245011.1, on the reverse strand, counting down.
ATAAGGACAGATTTAAAGTTCATTGGCGAGCAAATGAAGCTATTGTAAAATTAAATAACTCCATAAGCAAGCATGGCATCTGCAACTTTTTTAAAACCGGCTAAGTTCGCGCCATCCACATAGTTCACAAAATCACCTATGGTCCCAAAATTTACGCACTGTTGGTGAATTTTTTGAATGATTTCTCTAAGGCGCTTGTCCAATTCTTCCTCAGTCCATGCCATGCGAATACTATTTTGCGTCATTTCTAAACCTGAAACAGCGACCCCTCCTGCGTTAGAGGCTTTACCTGGGGCAAAAAGGATTTTGGCGTCCTGGAAAATTTGGATGGCATCATTTTCTGTTGGCATATTTGCCCCCTCAGCAACAGCCTTACAGCCCCCCTTTATTAACGCTTTTGCTTTTTGAACCGTAATTTCATTTTGTGTTGCACATGGAAAAGCTAGATCACAAGCTACACCCCAGGGCTCATGATCAGGATAATAATCGCATTTAAATTTTTCTGCATATTCTTTAATTCGACCTCGTCGAAAAGTTTTTAATTCGATAATGAAGGCTAATTTTTCTTCATTAAGCCCATCCGCATCATAAACAAAGCCAGAAGAATCGGACATTGTAATTACTTTGGCTCCAAGCCTCAAAAGTTTCTCCGCCGTGTACATAGCCACATTACCTGAACCAGAGATCACACATGATTTGCCTTCAACAGAATCACCTTTTCTTTTCAACATTTCTTCCATAAAATAGGCACAACCATAACCCGTTGCTTCTTTTCGAATATGGCTTCCGCCAAATTCCAATGCTTTGCCAGTTAACACACCAATAAACTCACTACACAAATGTTTATATTGTCCAAACATAAAACTAATTTCCCGCGTACCCACCCCAATGTCTCCTGCAGGAACATCAATGTTTTCACCTATATATTTACTGAGTTCTGTCATGTAAGCTTGGCAGAACCGCATAACTTCTCTTTCCGATTTTCCTTTTGGATTAAAGTCTGCTCCTCCCTTCCCCGCACCCATTGGCAATGTGGTTAGGCTATTCTTAAAAGTTTGTTCAAACCCTAAAAATTTTAGGATACTTAAATTGACCGAGGGATGAAACCTTAATCCTCCTTTATAGGGACCAATAGCATTATTAAACTGAACACGATATCCACGATTCACACGAATATTTCCTTCATCATCTTCCCAGCACACACGAAAAATTATCAGGCGATCCGGCTCAGTCATTCTTTCTAAAATACGTGAGCGTATATATTTAGGATTTTCATTGATAAAGGGGACTACACTTTTTGCTACTTCATGCACCGCTTGGTGAAATTCCTGCTCTCCTGGATTTCGACGGATCAAGCCCTCCATAAAGTCACTTAAGTCAATTTGGTTTTGTTGGACTTTGGATGTATTCAAAACTCTTAGCTCCATTTAAAAATTAATTCATCATCGCATCGTCAGGACTCATAGTCATATCACCTAATTTCAGAACAATGGCCTCATCACCAATTTCCTGAACATGGATGCCTTTCTTATGTCTTTTAGCAAACATTTCTTTATATACTTTTGCATCTAGTTTATACTCGCCACCATTTTTATCTATTAAAACCATTAAAGCAACAATTAGCTTTTCAATTTTTTGTTCCATTCGATACACTTGCTCCTGTATTAAAATCCGAATAAAAACTTGCAGATCAGAATATTTCAAACGACTCGGATTTTTCTAGCAATTAATAAAATTATTTCTCCTCATTATTATTTAATCTTGTTATCTGGGTCTACAAATTGATACCCCTTTTCTCGTAAGGTTAAAATATACTTGGGTTTTTGCGGCTTTCTTTCAAAATATTTTCTCAAACGGGCTATAAAATTATCAACTGTCCGAGTTTCCATATCAGGGCTATACCCCCACACCTTTTCTAAAAGGTCTTCCCGAGTGACAACCTTTCCTCGATTCGATATCAATAAATTCATTACCATTTCTTCTTTGGACGTCAAAAAAAACTCACTATCACAACCCTTTGCTTTTCCTGTTTCAAAATCAATCCAACAATCTCCAAAGCGAAATTTTTCTTTATTCGTAATGGGCTCCTGATACCATTCTTTTCTCCTGAGGATTCCTTTTATTCTTAGAAGCAATTCCGGTAAATGAAATGGCTTCGTCAAATAGTCATCAGCACCTGCCTCTAAACCTTGGGTTCTGTCCTCATCATTAGATTTTGCCGTTAACATTAGAATTGGAAATCGGGAATTGTTTTTTCTGATATCTTTAATTACTTCCATGCCGCTTACCTTGGGGAGCATTAAATCTAAAATCATCATGTCAAAATTACTCTCTTCCAAAAACTCTAAAGCTCGAGCGCCATCTTCAGCAACCGAAACTTCATAACCTTCCCGTTGCAAATTAAAAGTCAATCCCTTCGCAAGATTTTTTTCATCTTCAACCAGTAAAATTCGATATTTTTCAGTCATTAATAAACTTTTATAATTAGGTAATATTAATAATCTTTTCTACACCTGCACCATTTAAAGGAAGTGATACTTTAAAATTAGACCCCTTATTCCTACCGGCACTGGTCACACTTATTTTTCCCTTGTGATTTTTTATGATCTCTTTTGAAATGAACAAACCTAAACCAGCACCCTCAATATTTTGAGTTTCCCGATTTTGTACTCTATAAAACTTTCGAAAAACTTTTTTTTGATCCTTATCACTTAACCCAAAACCCGAATCAACAAATTCGATATCACAGTACTTTTTTCGATTTTTTATTCGAACATCAAATTGAGAACCTGAGGGAGAATATCTCAAGGCATTACTAATTAAATTATTAAAAACCATGCGAATCGCTCGTTTATCCATTTGAAGGGTTGGGGTATCCATAAAATCCAACTTTGTCTTAAAATTCTTTTCTTGAAATTGGCGTTGAAAACTTTCAATGACCTCTTCCAAAAATGGTTTGATTGGAACAGATTTAATCTGTAATTGCATACTTTTAGGTTCCGAACTACTGGCTTCAAGAATATTATCAATTAGGTTAGATAATCTTTCCGTATCCATAAGCATGGTTTCTACAAAATCCTTGGTTTCCTCTGGTGACAATTTTTGATATTTCATTGTTTCTAAATAAAGCTGGATAGAAGCTAAAGGAGATTTCAACTCATGAGAAACGCTAGAAACAAAGTTACTTTGCATTCGGTTTAATCTAGCTTGTTTATTCCAAAAAACAAATATCAACAAAACGCCGGCCAATATAATCATCATCAAAACACACCCCTCCAGCAAAACGACCCAATTCAGATCGGGAGAGAATAAGTCCGGCTGAAATTTTTGAGCGAATTCTTTTAATTCCTGGCGGTTTTTTAAATACCAATTGATCCAAACGGCCATTAAAACAATCCAAGCAATTTGAACCCCCACAAATACGAAAATTGGGTGAAACAAAGTCTTTAATTTATTCATCCAATACTCCTAGATTTCCAATTTCCTCCTCTTATTACACCACAAAATGCTTAAATTATCGGTAAATAAAACAAATACCCGATTTAGCCAATTTACATAACTTTTACATTAAATCCAACGTTTCTCTATTATCCTAATAAAGTATTAAAACACTCTATAGTTATAGACTCGTTTCATTTTTTTACCCATAAAATAATTACTCGTTTATAAAGGTGTCTCATGGCAGAAATCAGGACAATTAAACCTAATAATAAATTTGCTACCGTTACCGCCTCTTTTTTTATATTTTTACATTTAATGGCTCTTTTGGCTTTCTTTCCTTTTGCTTTTTCCTGGAGCGCCGTGGCAGTAATGCTTGTCCTGAATTGGATGACCGCCTCATTGGGAATTTGTTTAGGATTTCATCGCTATTTAACTCACCGTAGCCTTGAAGTCCCCAAATGGGTAGCTTATACCTTGGTATTTATTGGTTCACTAGCGTGCGAAAATGGTCCTATTAAGTGGGTAGCTCAACATAGATTACACCATTCAAACTCGGACACACCAAAAGACCCACATAATGCCAACAAAGGATTTTGGTGGTCCCATGTAGGGTGGATGCTCTATTGGAACGATGAATGGGACGCTCCAGAGAAAATAAGAACTTACTCCAAAGACATCTGCGACGACAAATTTTATCAATTTTTAGATAACCACTTTATTAAAATCCAAGTGGCTTTGGGATTACTATTATTTGCCATAGGCGGAATACCTTGGGTTGTCTGGGGAATCTTTGTCAGACTTGTTTTAGTTTACCACCAAACCTGGTTTGTCAATAGTGCGGCTCATATGTTTGGTTACCGTAATTTCAAGCTAGATAAGGATTTATCCACCAACTGCTGGTGGGTAGGCCTTATTGCATTTGGTGAAGGCTGGCACAATAACCATCATGCATTTCCACAATCTGCCCGGCATGGCCTGCGCCCCTGGGAAATTGATCTAACCTGGATGTTTATTTCTCTGCTTAAAAAACTTGGGTTAGCGACACAAATAAAAGTTGTACAACTACAAAATGGAAATACAAAAAATCCTGAAGGATTTCTCACCGGAGAAGTCATAAAACAAGCTGCATAATTGGAATTGCTAAAAGGAAAATTCGAGGTGATATCCTGTATATTTGCGCAGGTTAATCACTCGGTTCTGAAAAATTATATATTGCCCCTTTATTCCAACTAACCGATCCGTTAACTCAGGTTCTTTATCCAGGTTATGGCTTACCACCTTTTGAGGAAATTGCTGGACGGGGTAATGAAAGCTTTTTATTGATTCATTTTCAATAGAATAATTTTTGAGATTCTTCGGGAACCAGGAAAATACTTCATTTCGTTTTTCAATAAGATCTACTTCATCCACCTCCCCTTTTAACATTTTTCGCCAATTGGTCTTATCTGCCATCTTTTGAGCAAGAGCAACTTCAATGAGACCTGCTAATTTTCTCTGTGGGGTCTTAGCTATAATTAGAGCCTGCACCGCCCCCTGATCAATCCAGCGAGAGGGAACATTCCAATGCCTTGTCACTCCTACTTTTACTCCCGAGGTTAGTGACAGATAGACTATATGCTCAACATTACAATAATTTTTGAAAAACTCTTGATCTTGTTCATTTCCATGCTCGTGCTCACATTTTTCAGGACGGACCGAGCACATAGAATTCTCAGGTAAATCGCGGGCGCAGGGAAAACAATATCCTTCATCATATGTCTTTTTTATGCTTCTTCCACAAGCAACACAAGTAATCTTATTTTTAAACTGAATTTTTAGTTCCTTACCTAAGGCAGGATTTAAGGGTGTAGGTTTGTCATCTAAGCTAAGATAATATTGGATTGGATCCGACGCTTCATGCGTCATTTTTCTTACTTGTCCCAGAACTTTCATAAGTATTTTATTGAAACTCTGTGTATTGTTTTTAAATCACTCTTTATCCTAGAATAATGATAAATCCTTTGTAAAGTATCATAGCTAAAATTGCTGTAAAAGGTACTGTTGCAAACCAAGAAACAACAATGCGAGTAACAATACTTAAATTAAGGCTGGCAAGTCCTCGCGCAAAACCCACACCTATAACGGAACCAACAAGGGTATGAGTAGTAGAAATGGGAAGCCCCATTTTTGAACAAACTAAAACAACTGTTGCTGCAGCGAACTCGGCGGAAAAACCACGCGAGGGAGTAATTTCCGTAATTTTTTTTCCTACAGTTTCCATAACCCTCGCTCCCCAAATTAACAAACCAATAACGATACAACTACCTCCAAGAGCTAAAATCCATAAGGGCATGGCCACTTTCATATGGACTGTTCCATCCTTTAAAATAGCAGCTACAGCGGCTAAAGGACCTACAGCATTTGCCACATCATTAGCACCATGAGCAAATGCAACATAAAATGCTGTTAAGACTTGTAAAAACTTAAAAATATGCTCGGTTTTTGCAAACTGCTCTGTAATATTATCAAGAGCAACTGGTTTAACCCTTTGAACCAAAAGCTTAGCTACCGCAAAAGCTATCAAACCCACAATCACACTAATTTGAATTGATTGTGTCAAATCCATATCCAACTTCAAGTTTTTAAGGCCCTTGTAAACCATTGAATTTGCCAAAATCACAAATACCAAAAACACTAAAAACGGGACCCACTTTTTTGCCTGACTTATAGGATCTCTCTTATCTAATATATTATTTGAAATAAACCGAAATAAAGTAAATGATACCGCCCCTCCCATTACCGGCGATACAACCCAACTCATGACTACAGATCCTACTTTATTCCAATTAACTGCATCCATTCCTCCGGCAATAGCACCAAATCCCACAATTGCGCCAACAATAGAATGAGTAGTAGAAACAGGCCAACCTAAATAGCTTGCTATATGAAGCCAAATTGAAGAAGCAATTAAGGCTCCAATCATTCCATACACAAGATGCATGGGTTCATCTGCAAATATTTGAGGCTCTACCATTCCTTTTCGAACCGTATCAGAAACATGGCCCCCTACCATGACTGCTCCGACAAATTCAGCAATGGCTGCAACCATAACCGCTTGTCTAAATGTAAGAGTCTTCGAGCCTACACTTGTGCCCATAGCATTTGCAACATCATTCGCCCCAATATTACATGCCATATATACGCACGCTAGAATAGCTAGAAACAGAAGAATACTATTTATGTCCAACTTATCACTCCTGAGTAATGATCAATTCAATATAGCTTTTTAAAGGGAAAGATTATTTGGCCAGAAAAACGCGTAAGGTTTTGCCAATTTTTTCTGCCTCATCGGCAACATTTCCAAGTTTTTTACTGACTTCATTCCATAGAATCAAATCGGGACAAGAAATGGAGTCACCTAAGGAAAATAAAACTTTTGCCAAAACTAATTGTTTTTTATCTGCATTCCATTCATATTCGGCTAGTTTTTGACAACCGGCTTCAACTTTATCAGCTTCAACACCTCCAAAGGAAGCCTCCAACAAATTATCAATTTCATTGATAAGATCACAAGCACTATAGGCACTGAAGGCTACATGGTCGACTAAATCCAATAAGGGTTCTTTTATTGCACTTGGGGTATCTATTTTTTTTATACTGAAAATCACGGTTAAATCTTCAACAGCATCTGCAATATCATCCTGAGCGGATAACAGGTGCATAAAATCTCTTTTATCCACAGCTAAAAACATACTTTGTGGTAAATGACCCCGTATATCATTTTTTATCGTATCCGCTTCATGCTCCAATAAATGAATACGCTCGGAAAGGGTTATCACTTTTTCATGGTCACCAGAAATTTGAGCCTCTAAAAGTGGTTTTAGTTGGTCTACACAAGACCTCACCTTATCCATATGACTGACTAATGGTTTGAAGGGAGACTTCGCAAACATTGAAAGTATAGATCGCATAATTTATTCCTTATTTTTTTCAAACGCCATCTGAGATTTTCCCATATTTCATCAGAGTAAAAAAACAAATGTTAACCCATAAACATTCGCCATTGTTCCAAAGAATTGATCTGCAAATAAGAATTTGTATCTCTCACCTCACCCATGGTTGCAGAATTTCCTCCTCCATAATTGTGGCCAGGGTAAAGAATAATCTCATTTTGGATTTTGGACAAACGTTTGGTTAAGGTATGGTACATTTCTTCGCTATCACCACCTGGCAAATCCACTCTACCACATCCTTGCAAAAAAAGCGTGTCTCCAGCTATTAAATAGTCTTTAACTCTAAAACATTGAGATCCTGGAGTGTGACCCGGGGTATGGAGAAATGATATTTCTATATCTCCCACTTTCAAACGATCCTCACTATCCATCTTTTTCATTTCAGACAAGGGTACCCCTGTCACTTGGTGAAGACCTTCCGCTTCATGTTTGTTAACATAAATAGGAACAGGTGTTTTCTCCATTAGTTGCGCTAACCCAAGAATATCCATTCCAAAAATGTGGCCTCCTACATGATCCGGGTGGTAATGAGTCACTAAAGCACCCGTCAATTTCATACCGTCTTCTTCAACTACTTTTAAAATATCATCCACATTCCAAGCTGGATCTACCACAACACATTCTTTAGTATGAGTATCCCCTAATACGTAAATAAAATTTGCCATATTTTTTGCGGACACATCTCCAATACCAAAATCTACCCCGGATAGCATTTGCTTAAAATAGAAACCATTGTTTCCTGACAAAATAAACCTCCCTATAAATTTAAGTCACTTAATTATCTGATTCAAAGTATGTGAGAGTCTAATTCCTGCTTTACTTAACTGGTGTTTCACAATTTTCCGCCCTTGTTTAATATATTCATCACTTAAAGTTCTTTGAGAATTAAATTTTACTTGGTAAGCAAAATCAAGTACCAACTCTCGCGATTCATTAGTCCAGTCTACAACAGTGCTCTGACTCCAATCTTCTTTTTGGTTTTGGCCAATTTCATTGTTTAATTTTCTAGCCAAATCCCTCAATTTATTATTATGAGTCGGCAATAGGAAATGATCCCAGAGCGCATGAAGATTTATAGATTCTTCACCCATATTTAATTTTATCTCATTCCCACCTCGGTCCTCAGCATTCCCTAAATGCATCGGTTGGTGAACATCCGCCACCAAATGCACTAAAAATTTTAAAGCCTTAAACCGTTTTATCCAAGGGAATGTTTTATTTTCTAAAACAGATATAAAATCTTTTATCTTTTCTGTAACACAGTTTTTTTCGGGACAATCTCTTGGTTGATTATAAATCCGTTGAGATTCCGCAATATTGGTATAATGTAAAACGATTGGACGTGCTCGTTTTATTTTCTTATCATCCGCCCAAACCGCCACATTTGAGAGATGTTTTATGTTAAACTCACGGCGTATTTTGGAAATTACTTTTGGTTCAAGGTTTAACTCCGCAATATTTGCAACAATCCGATGTCCTGCAGAGCCCCACGCACAAGCATCCTTGAAATAAATTGTTAGAATAAATCCTATGATTCCTAATCCAAAGAAGCATTTTGATATTTCATTCAACATAATAATTTATTCTTCCACATAAATTCCATGCTGTCACTTTACCATACTCTTAGATTTTGGTTAATCATCACTTTGCTTTCAATTATTCTTGGAACATTTTCGATATTAGCTCGCATCATTGATCCTTCGGGGAACACTTCTCATAACATTGCAAGGTTATGGGGAAGACTCATTTGCAATTGGAATGGTATAAATGTTGATATCCATGGAATGGAAAATGTTCAACAAAATCGAGCTCAGGTTTTCGTCGCAAACCACCAGGGTTATTTTGATATCTTTAGTCTTTCAGGTTACCTTCCAGTTCAGATTCGCTGGTTTGCTAAAAAAAGTTTATTTAAAATACCTTTTGTAGGCTGGTCTATGTCTGCTTGTGGTTATGTACCTGTAAACAGGGAAAATAAAAAACAAGCTTATGAAGCTTTTCTATCCTCGATTGAAAAACTTAAACAAGGAAATTCGATTGTTATTTTTCCAGAAGGAACCAGGTCTGAAAACGGATTGATTGGTCCGTTTAAAAAAGGAGGGCATCTACTGGCTACCCGGGCCAAAGCTCCAATGATTCCAGTGACAGTTATTGGAACCGGCAACCTTATTAAAAAAGGAAGCGCGAAGTTTTACCCGGGGCCAATTCGTATTATTGTTTCTCCCCCCATTGAAGTGGAAGAAATTTCCTCCAGAAAAGAAGAAGAAATTTTAACATCTCTTAGACAAACAATCTGCAATAACTATACTAAATGGAAATTTGAACCTATTAGCAGTGAAGCAGATTAGCCTAATTTTCTTATTTAATGTTTAAGGCCCATCGATTTAACTTTCCAATGTCTTGCCCTGCATTATCACTCACTTTTAATTTCCAATCCCCATTCGCGCCACGCCCGATAAATTTTTGGAGTTCAGGTTCATCCGAGATTTTGTAGGTTGCTTGAATATCGTGGGCATCACGACCTTCTCGGCCATGCAAAATTACCTCGCTTGTGTCCCCATTAAAATGAAGTAGAGAAATTTTTAAATCTCCAATCCAGGTATGGGTGATATCAACTTCAACACTTATATCCGAAACTAGTCGAGAATCAGGAACGGTAATAGTATCTTCAATGCCAGAAGGATCATTATCCGGAATCTTTATTCCCGGTGAAGACTCCATACGGATGGGACTCACTTCGGAAATAATCTCTGCTTCCAAACCCCAGCGTTTCAGTACCCCTCTATCTACCGCTGCGTTATCTGATACCTCTAAAGTCCATGGACCTCGGATTTCTTCTCCCTTAATCTCTGATAATAGCGGAATATTCGCATCTGAAAAGTTTTTAAATAAATCATGAGCCGATCCACCATCCCTATTATGCAACACAACCCGATGGCCATTTGGACTTAAAAGGGTAATAATTAAATCTCCTATATAAGTATGGGATATTTCAACCAATACTTTTAGATCACTGATTTTTCCTTGATCATTGATAAATATTCGGCCCACAATTCCACCAGGATCATTATCCGGTATTTCCAAATTTGCTATTTGCTCAACTTTTACTTTTTGACCCGTTTCACCTGATCTCTTTTTTGATTCTTTGACAGCAGCAAATGCATCGACCTTTCCATGTCCGAACCAAGGACTCCACGTCCCCTCCTCAAATCCTTTTTCTAAAAAATCTCCATTATCAAATGGGGCTACTGGTGATACATCCCATTTTTTTGGATTAGGATCATAACTTGCTGAGGGAGTAATAGGATATCCTTCCATATTCAAATCCTTGGAAGCCGTTTTTTTCAGAATAGAAATTACTTCTGAAGCGGATAATTGAGGATTAGCGGAGATTACCAGAGCCGCTATCCCCGCCACTAACGGAGTCGCGCTCGATGTACCTCCAAAGTTATCCCTAACATTAGCAAAACGACCTGATGTTGTAGTAATCCCCAATCCTTCTACCGGAATCCTATGATATTTATGAATGTTATTTGAAGGAGCGCATAGATCAATCCCTTTTCCATAATTAGAATAGTGACTTCTTTTTGCATTACTGGAAATTGAAGCCACAAATAAAACACCAGGCAAATCGGATAAATTGTTTTCAAAACGACGGGAAGTTTTAACTCCAATCCAACTCCCATTTTTCCAGCCCGAGGTGTAGGGAATATCTTGACCAGCAAAATAATCAATGGGAGAATTCTCATTTCCTGCGGCCCATAAAAAAATAATTCCTTTACCTCGACGTCCACCGGATTGAGAGAGTTCTTTAATTTTATTTATTACAAGAGATGAATATATTTTAGTGGGAGCAAAACCCCAAGAATTTGAAAAGATATCTGCTTTATCTGAAATATAATCTAATGCTTCCAAAAGCTTACTATCACTTATGAACAAAAAATGGGAATCTGATTCCCATTTAATTGGAAGAAGCTTGCAATGAGGGGCTGCACCTACGGTCATCATACCATCGACTTCAGCCCCAATGACTCCTCCACAAGCCGTTCCATGATCCTGGCCAAACTCATACATGCGATCTAACAAAGCTCCCGCCTCACCATGCCGTATTAAGTTAATTCCTTGAAAATAACCCCAACCGGCAAATTTGCCCTCAGAGTCAAAGTCTTCGTGGTCCATTCGACAACCATCATCGGCAAATGCCACTACAGTTTCTTTGTCTCCAAAACTTTGCAAAAATTGCCAAGCCTGCTCTACCCGTGATGAGGATCTAGAATCAAACTCAGAGCTTTGGCTATGCGTATGAAGATGCCATTGGCGTAAATAAGCTGAGTCTGTTGGCAAATTAAAATACCGAGACGCCCTAATATTCAAATCATTTTCTGCTAATTCAATACTTTTATCTTTCTCTGTCAAAAGAACCACTAATTTAAGCGGGTTCATACCTGTTTCATCAGTCAAACGAAAAAGGTACTGAGTATCAGAATATTTTCGTCCTATTTCTAGTGCATACTTTCCCGCAAAAATTCCTATTTCTTCATCCGACATCGGTTTTTTAAAAGTTACTATTACCCTATCTGTGATTAAAAATTCTTCCCCAGTTTCAGGATCTTCATAAGCATGGTGAGTGGGCGCCATTTTTCTCGAGGACTTCATGAGGGTTTCCAACTCTTTTTTTGAGCAAGTTACGCGCGAGGAGGCAGAGGACATTTGCTCTGCATCAGACAATTTACTATTAACTAATTCTCCGGGTAAAAGGCGAACCACAAATTGATCCACTCTCTTTTTTAGCTTTAGTTTCTTTCCACTTCGGTAGGTATAAACCTCATTTTTTTTAGCCATTATCTGCCCCTCTAATCAAGGATCAAGGATTGACAAGAATTTCCTGGAATTATTATTTTATTTTCGAATAAGTAATACACAATATTGCTTCTTCGAAAGATTTGTCAACTGAAAATTGGGATTTTAAAAACAGTGAGTTCAATAAGAAGAATAATTATTGAATTGGATTAGAAAGTATAAGTGAATTGAAAAATACAATTCAGGAAGGAAATTAGTAACCTGTAATAGGGAATTACACTCCTTTTTCTTTTTGGATGAATTCCCAAACTTCTTTTGGGTGTTCTCGAAGATCCTCAATGTTATTCCAAATACCTCGGATCATACCTGTCTTATCAATCGCAAAAGTCGACCTATGAATACGTTTTACCATTTGTCCCAAGTCATCCACTTCTTCAGTAACCCCATATAGATCGGTCACTTTTTTATGTTCATCCGCAAGCAGGGTAAAACCCAGTTGATAGATCTCAATAAACTGCCGATGGGATTGAACCCCATTCCAACTTATTCCAAAAAGTTCGACTTCTTTGGTCCTGAACTTTCGGTTCCATTCATTGAAACATACCATGGCACGGGTATCCTCAGGGCTGGCATCGAAAACATAAAATGCAAGGATCACCCATTTTTTGTCTTCAAATTCCTTTAATTTAACGGTGACCCCTTCCTCTGCGGAAGGGCTTGTTGCACCCGCCTTATAACCATAGACAGCTGGTAATTCAAAATTTGGGGCGCGATCACCCACTTCTAATTTTTGCCCCATTTTACTCCCCCCGAGTAATTCAGTTAATAGTCACGACTAGGAATCACCAAATGCCGTTTTTAATAAAGGTTCCACTTCCCCTTTGGTTTCCATCTCATCTAAAATATCTGTATCGCCGTAAAACTTACCATCGATAAAAACCTTGGGCAAAGTAGGCCAATTGGTCATTTTGTTTAATGCTTCACGTTTTTCCATATTTGGAAGTACATTAATCACCTCAAAAGGATATCCATATTTGGAAAAAAACTGAATTGTTTCCACTGTGAATCCGCATTGAGGGGCTTCCTTCGTGCCTTTTCCATAAATTAATATTTTATTTTCAGCAATTTCACTTTTAATTTCATCTTCGAGCGAGGACATGAAACTCTCCTAAATCCCAAAAGGTTAATAGTATTGTATTATTTTATATAGTTTGAAAGAAAATCAAGGAACATCCGTTTTGATTTCAGCGGCATGCACTCTACCATCATTCATTGCATCCGTTAAGCAAGATTGGACCATTCGGTGACGCTCCATAATATTTTTACCATCAAATTCTTTAGAAACAACATGAATTACAAAATGGTCGCTCATTCCTGTTTTATCCATTACATTAACTTCGGCATCAGCAATTTTGTCTTTTATCAACTGAATTAGGTCTGGAATACGGATCATTAATTTTTCCCTTCAATTCAAAATCTTACGAACCAATAAGTTATTGGATTCAAACCCAATAAAAAAGTTTTATTTTTTTGAGAAGGAAGACTATAACATAATCAATTATGGGGCAACCGTTTTTTAACCCTTTAATTTTCAAAAGCTTAAGATTTTATGCCCAAAGAATTTGGTATCACCTGGTTTGACCGTTTCCTAAAAAATCTAGTATAATTATGAAACGGATTGTTACAATTTGAGTCTAAATTGACTGAATCCTTAGTTTTTCTCAGGAGAAATAAAAATATGGAAAAAACCGCTAATTTTGTCAGCATAACTCCGGTTGCTGCAGAGGAAGTTAAAAAGTTAGTTGCCGCGGAGAATAAACCTGGAATTGGTTTGCGTTTAGGGGTAAAAGGTGGTGGATGTTCGGGATTATCTTATGATTTGGGATTCACCACAAAAGAAGAAGGTGACACCGTAGTCGAGCAAGAGGGATTCCAAGTGTTTATGGACCCTAAAAGCTTAATCTATTTAAAAGGAATGCAACTGGATTATCAAGGTGGTTTGCAAGGTAAGGGATTTGTTTTTGTCAATCCAAATGCAAAATCTACCTGTGGATGTGGTGAGTCTTTTTCCTTAACGTAAAAAATTAAAAATATTTATATCTTAAAGGTAAGCGCACCGGTTAATTCCGTTGCGCTTTTTTCGGTTTTGGAAGAAATTAACCGGTTATTATTTTAATATTAGCCACCTAATTAACGACCTCTCCTAAGTCTATAAATATGGAAAACATTTCTGAAGATTTTTTAGAATACAAGCAAGTCCGGCAAAGCTGTGGATATTTTCTCCTTGACCACTGGGGTTTGGTAAAAGCAAGAGGAAAAGATACTTTTTCTTTTCTACAAAGCCAAACCACCAATGATGTCTTAAAACTAAATATCGGCAATGGACAAAACAACGCTATCGTAGATCGCAAGGCAAAACTATTATGCAATTTTTCGATCTATAAAGAATCAGATACCTCAGCATTGATTCTCCTCGAAAAATCACAAACAGAAACGTTTATTCAATCCCTTGAAAATTATCATTTTCGGGAAGAAATCGAATTTCTTACTCAATCCCAACATAATTCATTAATAGCCATTCAAGGACCTAACAGCCCTGTAATAATTGAAAAGTTGACCGGAGGCGCCCAATCCTCTCTTCTAAAACCTAATGAATTCAAAATAGAAACTATTTGCTCTCAAGAGGTTTATATCATTTGTAAGAGTTTAACTGGAGATGAAGGTTATATTCTTATATTTCCTGAGCAAATAAAAAGTTCATTAATTGAGAAGATCCAAGAAGTTGGTAAAGAACAGGGAATTTTACCCGTCAATTTAGAAACCCAAGAAATATTAAGAATTGAAGCCGGCTTACCCGTTTTCGGAAAAGATATGGATAATACCAAAATCCTTCCTGAAACAGGGCTGGAACATAATTCCGTAAGCTACCATAAAGGATGCTATATAGGACAAGAAGTCATCGCACGGATCAAAACTTATGGATCCCCTGCCTTTGCTTTAATGGGATTGATTTGGGAATCGGATTTTTACCCTTCCATGGGTTCAGAAATAAAAATGTTCAACAAAAAACTCGGTACAGTTCAAAGTTCCTGTTTTTCTCCCGACTTAAATAAAATTATAAGTTTAGCCTATGTACAAAAAGATTTTAGAAGTCCTAACCAAGAATACAAAGTTACTGTCAATGGTGAAAAGCATCAGATCAAAACAGCTCTCCTTCCCTTTTATCAACCTACTTCTAGAACTGACAGAGCGAAAATCCTTCATAAAGAAGCATTAACTTTATATAAAGAGGAGGAAGATCTGGAAAAACCTATAGCCCTTCTACGTGATGCTATCATGTTGGATCCTAAATATGCTCCAGGCTATGAAGCTCTAGGGGTAATGCTCTCCAAGCAAAACAAATTGGACGAAGCTATTGCGTTAATGAAAAGACTTGCGGAAATCGATCCACAGGAAATAATGGCCCACACCAACCTCTCCATTTACTACATGCAGCAAGGAAGAATAGAAGAGGCAGAAACTGAGAAAGCCGAAGCAACGGCTATTCAATTTGAAAAAATGGTTGAGCAAAGTCAAATTGAAAAAGCTCAAAGAGAGCGTAGCAAGCAGGAAGAAGAAGAAAGAATTCGCCAAATTGGGATGTTCCAACAGGTATTAGAAATCGACCCAAATGATCAAGTGGCAAATTTTGGCTTAGGATCCATATTTTTTGAACAAAAAAAATTCAATGAAGCCCTTTCTCCTTTACAAAGAGTGGTAGAACATTTCCCGGATTATTCTGCCGCCTATTTAACTCTCGGGAAAACTTTAGAGAAACTGGAAAGAAATGCAGAAGCAAAAGAAATTTATGAAAAAGGAATTGCCGCTGCTTCAAAAAAAGGGGATCTGATGCCATTAAAAGACATGCAAACCCGCCTGAATCAAATATTGCATTCGATTTCTTGAGGCTTTACAAATTTCCACAAATCTGTTTCTGGCCTTAGCACACCTTTTTGAATCAAACCCTGTGTAATTGAAACATTGTGATCCATTAAAAACCAAAAACGGAGTAACATCTTTTCTTCCATTGTGGTAAAACCATCCTCCCATTGCGTAAGAGATCGGTAATTATCAATTTCATTTAACAATTCGTCAGGAATGGTTAATCGACGTTTTTTTATAAAATGCTGGTAAGCTTCTTTAAGAATAGGCTGGAATTCTTCTCTACTGATTTTGATCAATTCGGAAACACTTGGAAAGCTTTCTTGATGATGCTGAAAATACTTTAATTTATAATACTGATGAATTGTTTCCAATCTGAAATAGCAATGCAAATTAACTACATTTTCTCCATACAGTTTTATTAGATATCTTCGTATAAACTCCTTTCCTATTTGCAATAGAGTTTTATTCAGGCGACCTCTATCAAATAAGTGGATCCGAACAGTACTTAGATGTTTGCAACATTGGTTTTCGATTTCAATACGTAATGCTTCTAGTTGTGGGGGTATTCGATACCAGTAAATTTCATCTCGAGCTATATCCAAACATTTTTGAAATGATTCTGCTATTTGAAAACTTGTGGCTTTTTTGGCAAGACGCGCAATAGTATAAGAGTTTTGTTTAGAAAAACCCAACCTAATCAATTGATCTTGAAATTCTTTCCGACTTCCCATTAGAAAACCGGCGCGTTCTCGTATATGATCTTTTGCTTTTTCTACTCCACGCAAAGCAAGACTCACATCTCTAGGCGCTAAAGTAAGTCCCATTTCCTTACTAAACTCATAAATTTCTTCTAGCGTTTTATAGTTTAACTTGTCAGTAAAAAGAAACTTTTGAATGTGTTTCTCGCTAAATCCACAATTTTCAAAAATCTTTATTTTTTTAAACTTAACTTCTTCCCAGTACTTTCGTGTACCATCTTTTTTATTAAATTGATTTTGGATTTCAGATTTTGCCTTAAAAAAATAACTCCTCAACAAAAACCATTTGGAGTTGATAGTCGATTCAATTATCCATCTATATTTCGGAGTGAGAACCGTCAACTTTGAATCTTCTAGAATCTTAATATTATTAGTTTCTAAAACATATTCCAGCAATTCCAAGTGTCTTTCGAGCAAAAGAGGATTTATTTTTTCAACAAATTTTCTAAAAATAGTTTTCCATCTATAAATATCTATGGTGGAATTTTCTGATTTATCTGCTAATTCCTTTTTTAAATGTTGAAGCCCATTTTTCTCTAGTTTTTTAAATAGGGCATCACGAGCTAAAATATCTCTAATTTTTATTTGTTTGAGTCTGCTGAAAACGGAAGGTGTAAGGCGGGAGATTTCTTGATCAATTTCTGCAAAAGATACACATTTAGAAAAATAAATCTCCGTCAATAGATCGAAAACCTTCTCTAAAGAAACCGAATTCTTCTTGGAAAGTTTTTTATATTGATCAAAGTCAAGCTCTTTCACACCAGACTGGCATGAACGAATATCATCTAAATAATTTCGAGCTTGATTTAATTCTTCTGTTTGAACGTAAGGATCATTAATTACACGAAGAAACAGGTTTTCAGCCCTCTGCAAATCCCTTTGAGCTAAAAACTCCAATCCTTGCGTCAATGGATCAAAGACAAACATAGTTTCAGATCGTCTTTAAAGTATTGAAATTACTTTCGCTAATTAAATCACTATTTTTTATTCTCCCTCATTTTCCCAAGTAAAAAATACTTAAAACTTTCAAAGAAATAAATCATAAACTGTAGCGAAAGAAATTCTTATTAAAGACAACTATTTATTTATAACTTTAGGTTTAAAACCCTCAGTAGATTAATAATAATTCTCAGGAACATAGTTTGTTCCTATTCAAATTAATTTGATGCCCAAACCCTCGAAAGGGTTTAAAAAAATAGTTTCTGGGAACCAGAAAATATACCCTAATAAGGGGGAGTTGGGTAAATGCGCAAAACTTATTTATAAACAAGCTCATGGAAATGAGTTAAGGCTTTTTGTCCATTTCTTTCTTTATTATTTCCATTCCAAATTGCAAAAGCTATGGGAGTTTTTTCAAATATGAATTGTGTATCATTCTTATCTTTGGTTACCCTATCTCTTTTAAAAACAACAGACCACCGATTATTGTTCCAATTGCCATTTCCATCAACATCTTGATGCGCTTGTGTGGTAAGGGTGCTAAACCCTTCTGCATTTAAATCTTCCACAGGAGATCGACGTAGGGTTGCATCAGATAATATATTGTGGGTTGCTCGACCCGGGTTATAAACGCCTTCATTTTTGCCCATTCCATCATCAATATAGGTACTTCTATCAGATATTTTTCCTGATTTTTCCTTGTCCGACAAACTTAATTTTCCGCTAGGCTCATAGATATAGTAACTTCCAGATCCCATGGCCATATATTGATACTGATCTTCAACATCTTGCATTGATTCATTCCCTCCCTTACCAGCGGCCTCTTTATTCCATGTGGCTTTCCATTGCCAAATATTTACCGGCTCTTCCTCACCTCCCATTGTAAAAGGTGGAACAGGTCCACTTTGATCCACAGGAAACATAATTGCGGCCTGGTCGCGGTATTGTTGCGATTGAACCATAATATCGTTACGAGTGGGGTCTACCCATTCTAATCGAATCGCAATTTCCTTTTCATTAACGGCCGCTTGGACTGAAACCCACTTCGTCGCAGGATTAGGCCACATTGGATTGGTGATCATTTGGGGATTAAGATCAATAATTACATGAAGATTTTTGGTAGGACCATAATTGGACCAAAAAACATTTGAAGGATCCAGAGGCACTTCTCCGTCCACCTTAACAGCGTTTATAGAGACAGCAAAACTGGACAAGGGCAAACAAAATAACAATAACCCTACTAAGACTGAAAGGTTTCGAGACGACACATTATATTCCCGTATTTGGTGGGTAAAAATTACTAGAGGGTTGTAGCAGATAGCTTATTTTATCGGTTCGCACTCAGCTGGAGCATTAGCAACAAGATCATTTTCCATACTGTAAGACAACGAACGATATTCTGGTTCTTCGACTTTTATCGGCTTAACATCCAACAAGGCGCATTCATTTTTCACAAACAAAGCTAACAGGTCTACTAAATCTTTATAAAGCCCCCGTTCCGCCTTACGGGAAGTAAAAATACAAAACAAAGGTGTCCACCGTCCCACATGATTTCTTATAAATTTTTTCGAACTTTGTCGGACAATGGATATTTTCTTTTCATCATGTCCATTACTTATTCCATAGGCTTCTCTAAAACATAGGTAAGCAAGGAATGCTAATTCAACAGAAAGATGATCTACTCGTTCTTTTCCTCGACTTTTAGGAAATTCAAATCCAAAGGTTTCGTAAAACCCCCCCAACTGGATTAACACATCAGTTTGTGATTGGATTCCCCCCTCTGTTCCATACTGCATTTCATACGGGGGACATTCCTGAGAAACAGCATGACCAAAAACCTTTACATACTCTTGTTGAACTTGCTTTAAAGCCATATTGGGTAGGTATTTACCGAATCGATTAATTATTTCCTTCGCAGTTTTCCAATCATCTTCATCTAATAAGACTACATCTAAGGGTTCTAAAAGCGACTTAGGTCTAAAAAATTTCCGATTCCAAGGATAACTGAATGCACTTGACAATATGTCATACACTCGACCCCGGGCTAACTGTAAAGAAATTCTTTGTTCTTTACATTCTTCAAGGGTTCCAGTTTCTCCAAATTTCACTAGTATAGGATCTTGGTTTTTGGATACTTCACTCGTTTCAGTCATCGGCTACTCCATTAGAAAAGGAATTCAATTACAGCTGTCCTTTTTCGCCCTTATTTTAACTTTAATAAAAATTCTTTTCAATTATCTTTAAATTGGTTTTTAAACTTTCACCTATCTAAACTATAAGAATTCTACTAAATGCCTATAGCTGGAAATCTTACATTTTAAACAATACTACCGTCAATTCAATATTTGTTCTATAAATAAAAAGGCTCTTTATATACCAGCCCTTAATTCATACACTTCAATACAACGGTCACATGCGCCATCTTTATTTTCCCAATCCGGAAAATCAATCTGGATTGCTTCAATAACCATTTCATCACAAACACTTTCAGGATCGTCCACCCAATTATAAGTTGGGAATTTACACAATGGACAGGGCGACCCCTGAAGATGGATAAATTCTCGATCTTGTTCCGTAAACTCTTCCGTATAATCCACATATTTACTAATAAGAGTTTCTAAATCTGTGGCCATGGAAAGTAATTCTTCATGGGTCAGTTTTTCTGTACCCCATAAACCCTCAAAAATACCTCGACGCTGTTGTTCAGGAATTTTCCGATAATAGTTATCAAATTCTCTAAATCTTGCTTCTTTTGGCATAACAGAGCGAATTTTTTTTCGGGCTAATCTCGAATCTACAAAAATGTTCCAAAGCAATCTAAACCGTGCAGTAATTAAGTTTTTTACTGAAGGATTTCCTGGAATAAATGCGTCCTCATAATCAAACTCAGGATCCATCATATCCCGGGCATGCATAAACTCATGAATCAAAAAAGATTCTAGTTCCCTTGCTTCTTCAGGGTTTGCAAAACGACTGGCCAAAACTCGCATTTCGATAATAGGTAAACCAGAAACTCTATTTAAAACGTTAGAACCTTCATCCACTTTATTAATGGCTCGTTTAATAACAATCTCTTTAATCTTTTCTTCAAATGTTCTTTCTTCTTCGTAAGTCACAAGATCTTCGTCTTTTTGTTCGACTGCTTCTAAGGATTCCTCATTTTCATTTGGTGGAGAAACTTCGGTGGACTCCTCGGCCGCCGCCGAAGTATCTAATCCATCAACAGGTGCTGACTCAGCTTCTGCTTCCTCGGCCTCTGCTGGTACTGTTACAGGCTTCTTCGCAACTCTTTGGCGTTTGGGAATTAATCCACATGCTTCGAGAGATTTAAGTACAAAGTCGCCTAAACCAAGATTCTCAATAAAGAACAATTTATTTACTTTAGCAAAGGCTTCCTCTCGATCATCCTCAGGAAGCTCATAAATCGGATCCGCTAGAGAATGGTATTCATCATATTCCGCTCGTTTTCCAGAACGCTCTAAATGATTCAAGTGCCGAAAAACAGCCTCTTCCATTAATTGGGGACTATATATAACTTTCATAATTAAAAAACCAATAGAAATAATAAATTCTGGGAGTTATTGCATAAAATTATATGAAGGAACCCTTTATGTCAAGGCTACTAAAACTTTTTTATACAAGCTATATATTAGTCAGGCTCCGCCCCTTCTATATAGCTCAATAAAACAATATCCACCAAAATATTAATTATTAAAACTTTACACAAAAAAACCAGAAACCGAATTAAAAAACAACAAGTTAGAAAACCCTAACTAATAAAAGCAGCCTCGTAATTTAAAAAACTAAATTTTGTCGATCCGGTCTATCATTTTCCGCATTTCTTCGATCGATTTAGTGAGTTTTTCAGGATTACCCAAAGAAACTGCAATTTCCTGAGCTTTATCTAAATACTCTTCACTGGGCTCCTTACGGGATTCTGCTAAGTTTAACCGGGCCACCGTCATATACAGCTGAACCAGACTCACAGTATTTTTTAATTCTTTAAACAAGGTCGCGGCTTTTTCAAAATATTGATCAGCCTCCTCAAATTTTTTCCCCTTAAACTTTAAGTTTCCCAGGAAAGTATAATCTTTCGCAGATTCGGATTTGTCTCCAATTTCTAAAGTATAATCCAACGCTTGTTTATAAAGTGTCTCCGCTTCTGTAGGATTACTTCGACGAAAATAAAAATTTCCTAAGTTTCGAAGATCTTCAGCAAGACTACCTTTGTCACCTGCTTTTTGGGAAATCTCATAGGAATCTTTAAAAAACTTTTCAGCTTTTTCTGTATAACCTTTATCCATATAAAAATTACCAAGACTGCGCAAATCAATACAGACTTCTCTCTGACTAATGTTTTTAGCAGTTTCCAACGATTTCAAAAGAAGAGGTTCAATTTTCATTCTCTCTTTTTGTTCAGAATAAATTCTCACCAGAGTTCGCGAATCATGACAAATACTTTGCAAATCCTTAATCTGCTCTGCTAATTCTAAAGCGTCACGACCATATTTTTCCGCTTGTTTCCAATCTTCCTTTTGAATATACAAATTACATTGATTCCGATAGTCCTCAGCCATTTCACTTTTATTACCAAGCTTTGAATTAATGTCCAACGCTTTTTTATAGTTCTGCTCAGCACCCAACCAATCCGTTTTTTGCAGGCAAAGATTTCCTAGATTTCGATAGTCTGCTACCAATCCCTTAGTGTTCTTAGCTTTTTCATTGATTCTAAGCGTTTTTTTCATTAACTTTTCCGCTTGATCCAATTTATTTGCCATTAATAAAACATTGGCTCGATTACCATACAGTTCAATCAAACTTTCAGGAGTCACACCGGCTTTTTCCCTTATCTGGATGGATTGTTCAAAATGACTATCAGCATTATCAAAATCTTGTTTTTGCATTAAGATACTTGCTAAGTTTCCATGCGTGCTGCTCAAACCCATCTGGTCATCTAATTTTTCCTGAAGCGGTAATATCCCCTCAAGATACTCTTGCGCTTTATCAAAATTGTTCCCCATAAAATAAACGTTACTAAGATCTTTTAGCAACGCAATCTTCTTTTTAGGATCTTTATTATCATCCGTTTGGTTCAACTGATCTTGAATTTCTTTTGCTCTGCTTTCTAATTTCGATGGCTGGCTCATAATGTAAACCAGCTTATCCTCCACAATCCCAACACTAGCCTGATCTTTTAACATTTCATAAAACGCTAGTGCTTTCTGCAAATTTTCATCAGCCTGATCCCAGTCTTCCTTCTTCAGAAAAATATCTCCAATCGCCTCATGTTGTTGTGCGACCCCAGGCCTGTTTTGCAATTTCTCCATCATCTCTAAGGACTTTTGATATTGCGCTAAAGCCGCATCCCAATTTTCTTTGAGCATCTCTACACGACCCAGATTGGCATAACTCCGTGCCTCCCCCATTTCATCGTTCAATTCCTTCATAATTTGCAAGGATTGATTGTAATGGTCGTAAGCTTTATCCAATTCATTTTGGTTTAAATAGATTATTCCCAGACTTCCTAATAGATAAGATTTTCGCCGTTGATCCTTATTACTTTCCATATATTCCAGGGCTTGCCGAAGATGCTCTTCCGCTTGGGTTAGCAACTCTTTCTTTCCAGAAAGAGCTTCCTGCATCAGAGTGCTTCCCAAATTGGCATGACAAATGGCAATAGATTGCTTATCATTTTGTTCGTTCAAAACAGTAATAATTTTTTCGTTTACTTCAACCATTTTGTCAAAACGATTTGCCTGGAAAAATATTTCTTCAAGTTCCTGGTATTTTTCAATAAGTTCCTTATGGCGTTTTTGCTCTGATAGGCTATCAATTTCTTTTTGAAATTCTTTTTCCCGAGCTTCCAAAAATTTAGGATGGGATTTTATTTTTTTTATTTGCTCGTCCAGCTCATTTACTTTATTTATATTCTCTTGTTCTGAAATCAAAAATGACCGAACTTTTTCGAAAAACTTCAAAGCATCTAAAAAGTCTTCTCTTTGAATCGCAATTTGGGCGAGATTTTCATTATATTTAATTTGCCCTTCTAGATTTTTTGTTTCCTCACCAAATTTTAGAGCTTTAAGATAATTTTCCTGGGCCTCATCTAACTCCCCTTTAAACAAATTCACATTTCCTAAATTACCTAAAGAGTTTTCAATTCCCCGACTATCTTTAAGTTTTTCCATTAAAGAAAGTGAGCGCTGATAATAATCTTGGGCTAAATCAAACCTTCTGCTTTGAAAACAAATGTTACCTAAATTGCCTAAAGTATAAGCTTGTCCGGTTTCGTCTCCCGATTTTTCCATTAAATCCAAAGCCGTAAGAAAATGAGACTCTGCTTCTTCCAGCTTTTGATTTTGCAGGCTGGAATAAGCCATTTCTTCATATTTGCGACTTTCACTTAATGATTCACTATTTGGGTCATTTTGCTTCGATTCCATGCAACTTCTCCAAAAACAAACAAAAATATCTCCCAACCGGCATTATCCAATTAAGAGCAAATAAAAAATCCCCTGATTTTTTCAAGGTTTAGCTAGGATTATATGTACCTAAAGGCGGGGTGTCAATATATGGCAAAAAAAACCGATGGAAACCAAGTATTCACATCATCATTAAGACATTAATTGTATGCTAGTTCTTGTATTTTTTTGAAATTCTTCCAAAAAAAATCCTATTAATCCTTCGAAACACTGGGGAGTTTAAATTCACTTCTTTACTGGCTGCATCACTACCTGCGGAATAGATGCAAAACAACCAAGGACCCACATATTGGAATCCAGTTTAACAAGCGTGGTCGCTTGCGCTTGAATGGCTCTATTTGCTATGACAGCAATGTAAACCGTATATTAATTTGGACCCGTTTCAATTTTTCCCATCACTTGATCCGGTTTTTTTCGACAAATTCGATCAATAAGTTCGTTAGAAGGAATTTCTTCACTCATATAAGGCTCAATCCCCGGCCTTCTTTTTTTGGGTTGTGCTTGCAAAGGACTGGTAATAAAACAGATTAAAAGCAAGACGCCAAAAACACGCAAAAAGGTTAAAGGCTTGGCAAATTCTCTAAATCAAATGTGGGTGTGTATTTGTATTTTACCTGGAATTTAAAAAGCTTTGCCAGCCCAACGCAAACAATTTGGCTTATCAAGGGAAATAGGAAACCTGAAATCCCAAAAATCCCTTTTGATTAATTTTGATCAAAAGGAAAATATATTACAGCTGATTTGACAGCATTTAATTCACTCCCTATAATCCCTCCAATTCACAACCTCAAAAGGAAATTGATTTGTTTGATATCCATGAACGTATTCAAGTTTTATCCAAGGAAGGAAATTTGGTCTTTCCTCCAAATATCCAGGAAGTTGAACGACTCAAAGAACCACTGACGCAACTAAAAAGCAAAGAGATAAATGGAGCGACTTATTGGTTTGATAGGCAAGAACCATTAGCTGACAACATACGCGTCAAAATTTATCCCACGGGCCACACGGTGTTTTATAACTCATTAGGTAAACGGTTTTTGATGACAGATCCGTCTGGAAATATTCTTCATGAAGCTGAATGGGAACGTGACCAAAGTTCAAATGAAATCAAACTTAAACACGTTCGGATGCAACTGGACTGTCAACAATGGATCGGCATTCGACCCAAGGCAAAAACTTTCTCAACACATATTAGTATTAAAAGCCAACCCAACTGGGAACGTATGACGTTGGATGATCTTCGACATGGAGCTTCCCAGGCCTGGCAGGTCCCCTTCTCTGAAGTAAAATATTTTTATCATGACAAAAATTTCATTACAACCGGAGAAGGCGAATATGATGTGCAATTACAAAAAGACGGTTTATACGTTTTGATCAACGGGAATTTTGAAAAAACTCAGTTTGTCAGTTTTATGTTCACGGTGAATTGGGAACATTTAGATCTAATTCCAGTTGTAGAATTATTTCAATCTACTTTACCTGGAAGTGGCGGCGCCGTATTTGAATTTATTTGGGGACTTTATGAAGACCAAAGCCGTGACAACACCATGCTACCTTTAAGATACAGAGGATTACCTACCTATCCTTCCAGCGAAGCGTACAATATATTTTCTGCTTTTTTTGAACCTAGAGGTCCCAAGGGAGAAAAAATTCTTGATGTCTTTATGAATGCAGACCGTTCCCATGAAATTGAATGGACACCAAAATCTCACCCTCCCTGGCGTTACTTTGATACGCAACATAAAATTAGTCTTACAGTCCAAGAAGGCTATTTGTTTAAAGTAACTAGTTGGAACGATCCTGCAGCCATTCCCTTTATCAACACAGCCCAAGGGGGACGTGGTTCCTGTCAACGATACATGGAAGTATTAGAAAATCGGATTGTTTTACATGATGCGCAACAAAAAAGAGAGATTTCTCTTAAACCCGATTGGAACATTGAACCCAGTGGGCCGGTACCGGTTCCCGCTCCTCAATCATTTGGCTGGAAAAAGTTTTTTGAGGGAAATGTTCCGGAGGTGGATCCGATAAAAATTTTATACACTGTTCCATTTTATCCCGAGGGAGCAGATCCAATTGATGAGTCCTCCCTTCAACCCATGGCACTTGACCAAATTTTTTATTACATGGAAAACCATAAAGGCATGCCCGAAAAATTGGAAAGTGTAAAACGTGTTCTTATCCATACTTTTGATACGGTAATTTCTGGGTGCATTGACTGCACTCATGAACGGGAATATGTAGTTCTTTATGGGGACCCAGAGTTTGCCGTTAAAAACGCTCAACAATTATGGAATTATTCTGTTACTCGGAAACAGTTAGATGGTGTGAGTCGAGTTCGTTTTCTTCCAGAAATGGAATACGTTGAAGAAGCTTATGAACAAAAATACGATATGATATTTAAGTGGATACCATTTATGTATCATCATGAACGAGAAACCGCAGAACAAATTTTAATGTCTGTTACCAATGCTTTAGAACCAGGAGGAATATTATTTCTGCAAGGTCCTCATCCTATTCGAGGACTATTTGATCATTATAATTTAATTTCTCATAAGGGAGACGCCATTATAAACATGCCATTTTTTCGGCAACATCTAAAAATGTGCCCTGAAAATACCATCAATCCCGAGGCAACCATTTTTTTTGCAGAAAAAAAGAGCTAAAGAATTAACAACTCTAGCTCTTTAAAACTTTTTTCTAAATTATTTAAAAAACTTCTTTGCCATTCCTAAAACATCATCCATCACACTACCGTCATTATCTGCATCTAAAAAAGAAGTGAGCAATCCTAATTTGGACCCTGAGTCTCCATCATTACTAAACAAAGAACTTAACATGCCCGTTCCAGAAGATTGCTGACCTAATGCTCCCATCAGAGAATTGGCTACCATTGGCAACATTTTTTTTATTATTCCCTCATCCTGCCCAGTTTCTTTGGCTACATGACCCGCTACATTTCGGCTGACATCCTTACTCCCCAAAAGATGACCCAAAATTTTATTTCCTTCTAAAATAGAACTTTCTTCACCAAGGCTTTGAGGATTCTCTAGGTATTTTTGATGATTCCCTTTACTTAATGCTCCTAAAAGACTTTCAAGCCCAGATTCAGTGGACACATTTTTCTTAAGACCTTGAGACAGGGCAGGCACAATTTTTCCTAAAACGCTTTGAGTCGCATCTTCGCCAATTCCAAATTTTTTTGCCATTTCCATTACTGTGGCGCCCCCCTGGTTGCCTAAAATTGTTTGAAGCAAGCTCATATGACTTTCCCCCTAAAATATAATTTTTTTTGGTTAATTTATCTCCTAAATTACACTTCGGAATTTCGGCAATCAAGAAAAAAATGGCCCACCTAATAACTTCAAAAAAAACAATATCATTTAGTCCGATCACGCTACTAATACGTAACTCCAATATTTAGAAACAATGTTTATTCTTAAAAACAATACGCCCTTTTTGGTATAATTTCTGAACATTTTTTTATTCAGGGAGGGAAAAATGAGCTATAAAATTCAGGAAATAGAAGGAATTGGCCCCATCAATGGGAATAAATTAACAGAAGCTGGAATCAATACAACTTCTGACTTACTTGAGGTATGCGGTTCAGCAAAAGGTAGAAAAGATACTTCCGGAAAAACTGGAATATCCGAATCCGTTCTTTTGGGTTGGACAAATAAAGCGGACTTAATGAGAATAAAAGGAATTGGTAAACAATATTCCGAACTGCTAGAGGCTGCGGGTGTCGATACTGTAAAAGAATTAAAGATGAGAGTTCCTGATAATTTGTCAGCAAAAATGAGAGAAATCAACGAAGCAAAAAAATTAACACGAAGTGTTCCGGAGCCAAGTCAAATAGCAAAATGGGTGGAAGAAGCAAAAGAAATGGAACCAATTATTACCCATTAAATTGCTATAATAAATTCCTGGAATACTGAGTTATATTAATAAAAAACCCGAGGTTCTACATTATGTTTTACAGACAAGCAATATGTAGAAGATCGGGTTTTTAAATTGTTTAAATATACTAAGAAAGCTTTAGTCTTTAGACTTTTTCTTTTTACTTTTCTTAGATTTTTTACTCTTTTTTTTCTTTTCCTTCTTTGACTTTTCTTTTTTTGATTTTTTCTTGGCTTTCTTCTCTAGATTCTTACTTTTTTCTTTCTTACTTTTTTTGCTCTTTTGGCTCTTTTCTTTTTTCATCTTTTTTGATTTTTGACTCTTTGCCTTTTTACTAGTTTTGGAATCTTTAGCCTTCTTTTTTTTATCTTTTTTTAATTCACGAGCCTTTGCTTTCTTTTCCTTCTGCTTTTGTTTTTTTAATCCTCCCTGTCCTTTATCACCAGGATCGTGACAATGAGGCTTACCCTTAGGAACATTCCATTTAGAACAATTGTTTTTACATACATGACAACCCTTATCATCCACCTTTCCCGGATGAGCCATCGACAAGCTTGGGAATACAAAAAGAAAAATAAAAACGGTCCATAATTTTTTCAAGGCGAATCCTCCTTTAAAAAATACTTATGGGTTGATCTTAAATCACCAAATAGTCCTGGAGCAATATTAACCCAATTTTCAACAACTTTTCCAATAAAAAGTTTGCTGCCGAAAAAACCTCCGACTAAATACTAAACCAGGCAACAAATAAAGTTTCAAATTGTTAAAAATTTCCCATCGATGGCAAATCTATTACTGTTAATTCATTAAATCCACAAAATGGATGTCCAAAACCATTTGTAAGATCAAAAATGATATTATCATCCCCATTTGCTGGAGCCACCGCTCCTCCATAATTGCCAGTATTTACCCCTCCCGGAACCTGGGTGTAGCCAAGTGCGTGACGAATACGCCAAGCAATCACATGATCCGCACAGGAACTATCACCACTAACTCCAATTCCCCCTAAAACTTCTCCGGTATTGGGGTCATATATGGGTAGACCCCCTCCAAATACATTCACTCCACCTACAATTTTTTTCCCTTTAGCAGCTGGATCGTTTTTCGTTCCAAATTTATGAGGTGCTCCTCCGTAGGCTAATAATGGATTGACAGGATTGCTAAATTGAAGACCAAATAAACTTCCACCCGGTTGAACCGCTTTAAAAAGATTTGCAGTTGATAATGCCAATCCATCATTGCTAAATGCGTTTGCTGTATAAGCTTTTTGCATAGCAATAACTCGACTCCCAGGCCACGGATCAGAACCGGTGGTTTTAGTAACATGCACCACACGTCCGGCTCGATCAACAATTGCAGCCCACATTCGCGCAGGAGAAAAAATACCTCCATTATTAACTCCAGCGGCAGAAGCCGCGTCTAGAGCTGCGGTCAGTTCCTCATGAGTTGGCAAAGCCAAGGCTTTTATTGGCAAAAAGATGTTTATAGTTAGCAAAACAAAAAAGCAATATGAAAAAAATTTCCTAGAGTTAAATCGCACGATATTTTCTCCCCTCTTCAAGACTAGAAAAGTCAGTTCGTATAAATATTTTTTAAGATAAAATTGATAACAACAACTTAGAAACAGTCAACGGAAAGTCCTATCCAACTTCAAAATTGAATTGGCGAAGTTCGGAAATCCAATAGTATTTTCTTACTTAACAAATGTCAAGAGTCTCTCATAAAGCTTTAACTCAAAACATTTGTTTCGCACAAAGCGGTCTAAAGGCAAGGCGGTTTAATATTTATTGAAAACCAAGGAATAATTAAATTATTGCTTCAGAGGTAAGTTCCCGTTCAGAGGAAGGTTGATTTTTAACATAAAGCTGAGGAAGCTTATTTGTTCCGAAATGAGTAATATAAAGATACACATGTTCACGGGCATTTACTCTTAACGCCCAAGGTTGAAAATCCTCTTTATAAAACTGTTCATACCTTTTCATCGCCTCAGGAATAGTCAGACCATTTTCAGGGGTATAATAAAAATCCAAAGCTAAATCATGATTGGGATCATATTGAACCGTAATCTTTGTTTCTTCTTGCATTTTCATCACAGGCGCTTGTTTATACAAAACAAAGAAATACATTTCTACGGAGTGAATAATATCCTGGTTATCAATTAAAAAACGACGCGTGTCTTCAGCCTCCTCTTGTGTTTCACTTGGAAAACCAAAAAATCCCATCACATGACTCCAAATTCCTACGCGTTTTGCCTCATTAAGATTTTGAATTGCCACATCAATATCTGTATCTTTTTTAACTAACTTAATTATGCGTTCATTGGCTGATTCCAATCCGAAGTAAAGAGAACGGCAACCAGATTTTGCAGCTATTTCCCAAACTTCAGGCTCCACAAGTGAAGATTCAAACCGAATTAGGGTTGTCCAATAAATATCCAATCCCGCATCTAACATCATGGGTGGAAGCTTTTTAAACAGGGCAGGCGGAAACGATTCATCGGTAAACAAAAAGTGTTTTGCATTCGTTTTACTTTTTAACTCGGCCAACTCTTCAACCATTTGATCCGCGTGTTTCGCGCGAAATTGATCAATATAACCTGCTCCATGATCGCAAAATGTGCATTTCCCCCAATAACAACCTCGCGTCCCCAAATAAGGCACAATCTTTTCCGGAGCAAAATATAAATGCCAGGGAATTCCATCAAAGTCCGGGACTGGTAACTCGCTTACCTTTTCTGTATGAAGTTTTTCATTAACATGGATTTCTCCTGAATCGTTCATCCAGATCAGATTTGAAACCTCTTTTAGAGAGGTCCCTTTGTCGAGAGCATTTACCAGTTCTACCATGGCATGCTCCCCTTCGTAGCAAATCAATGAGTGAAACGCCTTTTCAAAAAACTTCTTATTTTTGCTAATCTCATCTTTTAAGCGGGTGGTAATATTTCCACCGGCAGTCACATGAATTTCCGGATATTTTTCGCGGATTAATTGGCAAAACGTCATTCCCGACATCAGTTGCACCGGTGTTCCAATTGAAACCCCAACTACATCTGGTTTTTCTTTTTCAATTGTGGGGAAAACCAGTTGCTTGCAAAGATCAATATAAATATTTACATCTTCATCATAAGGAGCTTTAAATAGATCCTCAGAAACCCAGGGACGATAAATATTTAAATTACTTTCAACCGGATAAAAATTTATACTCGCAGGAAAATATGAGGCGGATATATACTCCATCGCTTCACGAAAAGAATTTAAAGCCCATTCTAATTTTTCAACTTCATAAAATTCCTTTGAACGCACAATCTCTTTAGCCCGCTGGACTTTTTCTATATGGTAGGGCAAATCTACAAAAGTATATTGAGTGAGCATTTCTTTAAGTTGACTTTCTTCATCGCTGAGCCCTGCTTCCCTTTGCTTCGCTCTTAAGCTCTTAAGTCGCCCCTTAATCTTGTTTTCTACAAATTGAAAAAATTCAGGAGTGAAATAATGTTCAAAAGCCTCTACATTAATATCTTTTTGCACTACTTGAATTCCATTTTGACGTAATACAGCCGTCAAACTAGGGAGGGCTAAATAAGGTGCAGTTGGAACCCACTCAGGTGGAAAAATTAATAAAACTTTTTTCATAAGCCATTCACTCTACTAATAATAAAACGCCCTTATTTATAGAAGTTTTGATGGATAAAAATCAAATTTGATCCGTATTTTCTCAAAATTTAGGGGTATGGTATCACACTACCTATAAGAAAAACTGCATGTAAACTTTAAAATCAATAAATTTACCATAATTTCGGAAATCCACTTTTGTAACCATTTGTGTCCTAAAAGTAACAGAATCTCGACACTGAGTTTCCTTCCGTTTCTAAGGGTAATTATGGTAGGATGAGGCCAACAAACCAATTCATTTAAATAAACTTACCTTTCGCTAGTAAGTGGGAATTAAGCCATAAAAATCTTAATTTTTACAATTCGAAAGTATAAATAAGGGAGTCCAATAAGTTCCATGTCAGAAAATCTAACCAAGACAGAAATAAAGACAAAAATCATCTTAGATGAGGCAAATTTAGCATTTTGTGAAACCTCTGAACGTAAAGACGAACCCAATAATAGAACCTTGGATGGTTCTGCATGGGAAGAAGGAAAAATGGAAGGAGAATTTGATGATGAGGATTTTCAAAGAATTCTAGAGCTTCAGCTTGAGGCTGCAAAGATTTGTGATACGAACCCTCATTTAGAAGAAAAGACCGCAGACCTGTTTCAACAGGTTACAGAAGACAATGCAGAAGATTTATTAAAAGAGGCTTTAGATGATCCAGATATCAAAGATTTAGCCAGAATAAGTGTAACTGTATTTCTTTTAAGATTCCCTACAGTCCAATCTTTTGTCAATAAGGGTCATCCTCTTGTTTTAGCTACCGATGAATATATGTTGGAAAATGCCAATGCACAAAATTGGCACGATTATAAAAATATCGCGCATGAAATGGGATGGGACCCTAGGGATTAAAAATTACAATACTTCCTTGGCGTGAGATACTATGTAATAAAAGGCTTGGTTAAATAAGAAATTTTTTATGTCACTTCGATACAAACTAAATAAAGATAAATTCAAAGGAAAAAAACTTCCTCCAAAAATAAAAACGAATGAAGATCATATTTCGGAAGATCAAAAAGGAAACCATTCTTCTGATGACAAAGATCTTTTAAGTTTGCACAAATTAAAAGCTTCCCTAAAAAAACCTATTGAGCAGCAAGAGATATCTCGTCGTGGATTATTTGGAAGTTTAAATCAACTCAAAGAATATGCCGACGAATCAGACAGAAAAGAAAAAGAAAGAAAAAAAATTAAAAGAAAAAAAATACGCCTTAAAGAGGAAGAAGAATTAAACGAACAGAATGATAGTTTAAATGAAAATCTCTCTGAATCGAATGAAGCTTTAGAAGAGACTGGCAATGAGGCCAAAACAGAAATTATTGAAACTGAAAAACCCAAGCGCGGTTTTTTTAGACGAGTGGTAGAACGGTTTTACCCTACCCTAGAAGACCCTGAAGAAATTGAAGCTCGAAAATTAGAAAAGAAAAGAATTAAGGCTGAAAAACTAGCTGCAAAAAATAACCTGGATTCACAATCCTCCGATACTAAGACCCCAGATTCTGAAATAGAAACCTCTATTGAACAAACTCAAGAAATCCCTTCTTCAAACTCTAACGAAAATCACGATGAAGAGTCTGAGGAAGAAAGGAGTGACGAAGATGTTGAGATGAACCGGCGCAATCTAATGCGTAAGAGCGTCCATTTTTTTGCGAAACCTACGGTGGACAAAATCCAGGGTAAAATTGATAAAGTTAATCAAACCGTAGATAAAATCACAAAACGAATTCCGCTTTTAAGACCTCCTGGAGCTATTTCTGAAAGAGCTTTTTTACAGGCCTGCACTCGTTGTGACAAATGCATTAATGCCTGTCCGAAAGATGCTATCCAGAGAGTTCCTAAGAAACACGGCTTCCTTATTATGGACACGCCCTACATCGACCCAGTCAAAGTTCCTTGTGTAATGTGTAATGATTTACCCTGTATTCCTGCTTGCCCAGATGGTGCCTTACTACCAGTCCCCGGGGGAAGAGAAGAAGCAAAAATGGGCTATGCCATTCTTGATAAAAAGAAATGTCAGGCTTATGGTGATACCTTTTGCCAACAATGCATAATCGATTGCCCCATCCCTGGTGTCATTACTCAAAAGGATCAAAAGCCCATTATTAATAAAAAAACATGTACTGGATGCGGCGTTTGTGTCCGTTCCTGCAGTACGGTTAATATTCCGGTCGCAATAAAGATTAAGCCCCAAATGGTTATTGAATGGCAGGCAGAAAAAAAAGCTATGGAAGAAAAACAGCGGGAAATAGAAGCTCAGAAAAAAGCTGCAGCCCTTGTTTCTCAATCTGAGGAAGATGATGATTCAAATTCCTCCGAGAAACTCCAAAAACCATCCGATCCTGAAACTTCACCTGAATAGACTTTATTGGGACTAATTTGTTTTTCCCTAACGCTCTCGTGGCCCAAACCCTCTTCCAAAAGCACCCAATGGTTCAATATTTTTAAATGTGTATCAAATAAGCACTTGCAACTCGTCTTCATTTTCAGTAAGTTGTGGGATCATTTTTTGCCTTAATCTAAAATTTATGCCAAACAATTCAAAAAGATCACACAATTGTGGAGAATTGTCCAATTCGCAAATTGGTCAAAGCGTAACCCTGTGCGGTTGGATTCATACCCGCCGAGACCATGGAGGATTGATCTTCATTGATCTTTGGGATAAATATGGAATCACCCAAGTAGTTTTGAATCCACAAATCGATCAATTAGCTCATCAGGAAGCCCAATCTCTACGGGGCAATTACGTGATAGCCGTAACCGGCAATGTGAGGGCTCGACCAGATGAGATGATAAATACCAAGTTGAAAACCGGCTCTATTGAAGTTTATGTAGAAGATCTGAACATTCTCAATAAATCAGAAACTCCTCCTTTCCCTGGATGGGACAATGCCGAAGTTAGCGAGGCATTAAGACTCAAACATCGATATCTGGATTTACGGGGTGATGAACTGCAAAAAAATATGAAATTGCGATATAACATTACTCGCGTAGTACGCAATTCATTGCATGAACAAAACTTTATTGAAATTGAAACCCCAATGCTGACTCGTAGCACTCCTGAAGGCGCACGAGATTATTTAGTACCCAGTCGTATCAATTCACAAAGATTTTACGCCCTGCCCCAATCGCCACAATTATTCAAACAAATTTTGATGGTATCAGGAATGGATCGGTATTTCCAAATCGTCAAATGTTTTAGAGATGAAGATTTAAGGAATGATCGCCAACCTGAATTCACCCAAATTGATATTGAGCTTTCCTTTGTTGATGAAGAATTACTATTTGAAATGGTAGAACAAATGATCGCCAATATTTATCGAGAAGTTCTAGGTATTGAGATCGAAACTCCATTTCAAATTTTAAATTATCGTGACGCTATAAACCGGTTTGGATCTGACAAACCAGATCTTCGATTTGGAATGGAATTTGTTGATTTAACAGAAACTGTAGAGGGAACTGATTTTAAAGTATTTGCTGAGACTTTAAAAAATGGTGGCCAAGTCAAAGCCATCAATGTCAAAAAAAGCACAGAAGTACTTTCCAGAAAAGTTTTAGACGATTTAACAGAAGTCGCAAAGGTTTATGGCGCCAAAGGTATGGCTTGGATCAAAATCAATAAAGACGGTTTGCAATCTCCAATCATTAAGTTTTTCAAACAAGATATGTTGGATGCGATGATCGAAAAGTTGGGTGGAGAAGTGGGTGACACAATTGTCTTCAGTGCCGACAAACCCAAAATAGTTGCCGATGCTTTAGGCCATTTGCGCTTAGCCATTGCAAAACAAATGAATTTAATTGATGAATCCAAAGTTTGCCTGGCATGGGTCACCGAATTCCCTCTTTTAGAATGGGATGATGAAGAAAAACGATATGTAGCCATGCATCATCCTTTCACATCCCCTCTTGAAGAAGATTTAGATAAAATTGAAACGGACCCGGCCGGAATTCGAGCCCGAGCATATGATTTAGTGCTTAACGGCAATGAAATCGGCGGGGGAAGCATTCGGATTCATCAGCAGAAAGTGCAAGAAAAAATGTTCAAATTATTAGGAATCGATAAAGAAGAAGCCGAAGCCAAATTTGGATTCTTACTCGATGCTCTCCAATATGGAGCCCCACCTCATGGAGGAATCGCCTTTGGATTGGATCGAATAGCCATGCTGCTATCCGGAGCCCCCTCTATACGTGACGTCATCGCATTTCCTAAAACGCAAAAAGCCATTTGTATGATGACTCAGGCACCCTCTGAAATTGACCTCAAGCAACTGAAAGAACTTAAACTAAAATACGATTTAAGTTAGCTATAAATTTCACTCTTAAAAGTTTACCTGAAAACCAAGAGTAGCAATAAAATCTGCTGCACGATCGTTTCCAAAAGCGTGCCCAACTCCCATAGTTAATACAGACCAGGGGTTTACTTGCTTTCGCATTCCTATTACAAAACTATAAAAGGGTTCCTGACCCTTCCTCTCTGCTTGCTCCACAAAAAAATCTGCTGTGAATAAATGATCTAAATCTATTGGGTGGTCAAACGCTATTCCAAAAACATATAAATGCCTCCGTTCTCCCGGACCTCTTCCACCATTAACTCTGTATATTCCATTGAAATGAAATCGGCTTTGGCCAATCCCCTTTGTGGCAATTGCAACCAAATCTAAATCGATTCCTTGAGAGTCATTCCCAAAGGGGAGTAAAAAATCAACTTTAAAAGCGAAGGCCGGAAGGGTTAAAGTTTCTACATTAAAATTGTATAAACTCTCAAAACGAACGTCTCCGTTTAAATCTGGCTCTAAGTTGCTCCCAAAATTAATGGGCAAACCTAAAACTAAATGGGCATTTTTCAAAAATCCCCATTTCAATTCCCCCTCAAAAACACCTGTATCTTTGCCTACATCCGTTTCACTTTCATATCCAATTCTGGTTTGGAATTCAAAGGATCGAAAGGAAATTGGATAAGCATCTTCGATTCGGGTAGGATGGTTTTCTTCTAAATTTCGGTGGTCTGCAGCAAAAACTAAAAAAGGGAATCCTATTATTAATAATGTGAAGCAGGTAATCACTATCAACCACAAATACGATCTTTTCATGGCTGCACCTCCTTCATATGCTTTTGGGTTTTCATATGTAAAGGTTTATGCTGTTTATGGGAATGACCCATGATTCGAGCCATCTCTCCTCCAGAATCTTGAAGCCAATCATAATATTGAAGTGGGTCCATATCAGGATGAGGAGTGGAAAAGTTAGCTGCAAGTTTTCCATCGCCTGGGCGAACCGTCATTAATTCAATCATCCTGTATATTTCTTTTTTTTTATCTTTGACCAAGGAGGAAGCTAAAATGTCATAAACTATGCCGTGAAACATATGCAAATTATCAAAAATATTTGCTGCCTCAGGGGTAAGCTGGCTAAATCTAGGCATCACCTCACGCGATAAAAGCATACGCTGGGGTGGTCTAATTATCGGATCCTTTAGGAAAAGTTTGTCAATTGCCTTAATAGCTCGTTTTTGATCGTTCAAATTTTGATTCAGAATTTGTGCTTCATAAACTGCAGGATGCCACCAATGGAAGGCCCAAAATAACTCTGTAGTACGTGGGTATTTCGTCCGAAATGCTTTGAACCAAGGTTGGCTCATCAATTTAACTCGATCCATTATGACTTCTTCAAAAGGAGCTGGACTAAATGCTATGGAAGGTTCACTTAGATAATATTGTACGGACCGATCGATCCATTTTTTCTTGTCCTCTGGGGGAATTCGAGGATCAGTCATAATATCGTAAAGCTGCTCGTGTAATTGGTGGGTCCAATCTACCACGCGAATGGCCTTCCAGGCCATTCGGGCAAACACCGGGGCAACATAGTCTTGGTGGGGTTCCACTCTGGATGGATGCTTTAAAAACCATATACTTTTATTGAAAAAATCTTCGTCCGCTTTTATCGTGTCTGGGGGGGCTTCTAATAAAATATCGCTGATTTTTCCATGAGCCCAATGAGCGACGGTGGTAAGCGTATAATCTTTGGGATGATGTTTGTAAAATTGATAGTTATAAGATCCCCTTAAATGAAAGATCTCGCTACGCTGTTCTAATTTACAACCTGTTAAAAAAAATACTAGAAATACCAAGTAGGGAACGACCCTGCCATTTACGAATCTGTCCATTTTCATGAATTTTCTCCTTTTCTTCACGAAGACGCATCTTTCCAATATATTTTGAGTAATAGCTACTCGAAATAACCGGAAAATTGTAATTAGTTAATTAATAATAAAAAAAGGAGTTATTTGGGAGGGTGGTATAGCGGTTCTGAAATTACAAATGTAGAACTGATATAGGGATGAATAATATAATCCAAGGATAGCATAAGGCTATCGCCTATTTGGTCAAAAGATGAAATAGAAACGGAACAAGATGCGCACTTTGTAATAGGAGAACAATTTTCCATTTCCATATTGGATTGCATTGCCAAACTATGGGTGACAGGCATGAGAAATACTGACAATGCCAATACTATCGCCAATATCCATTTTTTTCTTTGAGCCATTCGAATCATAAAAAATCCCCTAATAGAATTATTTTATTATTCGTTCTCTAAGATGTAAAGCGTGATAATTTGATCGAAGTAGACCATAAGCCGGGTCCTGTTCCTTCTTTCAAAGGTGGCAGTCATCAATCTAGGCCTGCCGTTACCGACAGGCTCAAGCAATCAACCCGAAAGCATTGGACGGGCCGCCCTTAAACGCCTTCCTATTCGATCTTGCTCCGGATAGGGTTTACCAAGCTACCGTTGTCACCAACGATACTGGTGAGCTCTTACCTCACCTTTTCACCTTTACCGCCGAATAAAACATTCGGGTAGGCTGTGTATTTTCTGCGGCACTTTCCTTAGGGTCACCCCCACTCTGCGTTACAGAGTATCCTGCCCTGTGGAGCCCGGACTTTCCTCTGTTCTAATCTCAAGGATTAGAAAAGCGACTGCCTGGTCTACTTCGAAACTGTAGTTTGAGTTTGTTCCTCAGTTTCCGTTTTTGGGACCCAGTATAAGTAACGATCACAATATTGGCAGTGATTCAGGTCTTCACCCTTTTTTATCTCAATTGCTAACTGTGGACGAATTTGGTGAAAACAACCTTGGCAAATTTCACCTTCAAGGAGTACAACGGCACGGTCTCCTCTCAATTTTATGACATTTACATAATGGCGAACCAAGGGAGGGTCAATAGATTGGATTAATTCGTCCCGATTCTTATTCATTTCATCTAACTCTTTTTGAACTCGAGTTTGTTCTTCCTCTTTTTGCTTTTTATAAATGAGAAAATCTTTTTCGTATCCTTCAAATTCTGATTTTAACCCCGGAATTTCCTTTTCTTTTTCCTCAAGCTCCTCCATTATCTCTAATTCTCGCTCTTCTATCCCGCTGATTTTTTCCTTAATGGCATCTACTTCTGATAAAAGGGCGCTGTATTCTTTATTGGTCTTAATATTTGGGAGTTTGGCTTTAGTCTTAGCCATATGGTCATTTTCTGCAACAACATCTTGTTCTAATTGAGATCTATTCTTTTTCAAAGATTCAATAACTTCCAAAACCGAGTTTAATTTACCTTTCTTCTCTTCTAATTCTGATTCTCCCTTGGAAATCTGCTTTGGAATCATTCCCAGAATTTTATTTTGATCGGAAATTTCTATATCCAATTCCTGAAGATTAACTAGTCGTTGTAATTGGACGTTCATAAATTAAATAGTGCTCCTAAATTAAGTCACGAATATCAACAAGCCTGAATGAATTTATCACGGCGAATTAGTCTTTGCAATTTTATTCTTAAGACATAAAAGCCTAATTGCTTTAAAAATGATGACTTATCAAACCACGATATTTCTTTACCCCATTTGGGCACTATGATGATAACCAGTATCAATGCTTAAGTCACTCCAAGTAATATTCAAAGCTATTGAAAAAACTTCTCAAAAAAGACTATACAAAAATAATAATAAGAAACACAAAAAATATTTTGTGCTATAA
Organism: Nitrospinaceae bacterium; assembly: GCA_965223665.1. Lineage (GTDB taxonomy): Bacteria > Nitrospinota > Nitrospinia > Nitrospinales > Nitrospinaceae > CBDCVY01. The sequence continues at coordinate 3,995,573 of OZ245011.1, read as the reverse complement.
ATTTAAAGGTCATTTATTTTTCCCTAGGTTGTTTTCCTAGGGTTCCCTCCTACTTTCATAGAGATAATTATGAGTTACTTTAAACGAATCGCCCTGTTAAAGGCCCAACAAAATTGGGAACCTCCCATTGACGTCTATTGCTCGGATTTAGTGGAAATTTGCTATTTGGGAGCAGTTATCGAAAATGATGTCGAGTATGTAACTATTCCCGTTTCACCATTCGATACCAACCCTTATCAAGTATTTGAAAAAAGTTTAAAGGATCACAAATTTGATTTTGTGGGAATATCCACAATGACTGGAGGCTACAACCATGCACGTCAGTATGCCCGAATTGCCCGAGAAGCTGGAGCTTATGTAGTTATGGGTGGATACCACCCGACTGCGTTAACGGATGATGTTCTTGCAGATCCAAACGTAGATGCAGTAATTCGAGGTGAGGGGGATTGGACCTTAAAAGATTTAGTGAACAATGGTCCCAGCAAAGATGTATTAGGTTTGTCATTTAAAGAAAAGGATGAACCGATTCATAATATTGATAGACCCCTTATTCAAGAAATGGACAGCCTCCCTCAGCCATTAAGGAGTATTCGCCCTCTCCGTTTTGGGGAAAATGGGGACGATTATACAATCGATACACTTTATAGCTCTCGAGGGTGTATTGCAAAGTGTACTTTTTGCGCCAATGATACTATGAACCAACAGTTCAGGGCTCGTAGCCCTGAGCATTTCATTGAAGAATTAAAGCTTATCCATAATAAACATCTTAAAAAAACGATCAAATTTTGGGATTCCATTTTCTTGTTTGATGCCAACAGAGTGGAAAGAATAGTTGAATTGATGTTCAAAAATGATCTGACCAACTTCAAAATCATCACTGAATCCCGTTCTGACGATGTAATTCGCTGTAAGCATTTAATGAAAGAATTAAAGCGAATTGGATTTGACAAAATTCAAGTAGGTGTAGAAAGCCCTGATAAGGAAACATTTAAAAGACTTCGCAAAGGTGGATCCATTCAAAAACATGAGGCTGCTATTGAAATTGTTCAAAAAGCCGGGATCAAATGCGAAGGGTTTCTTATCATTGGCCATCCACATGAAACAAAAGAGGATATTTTAAAATACCCGGAATTTGCTAAACAGATGGGACTGGGTCATCGTGCACTTTATTTTGTAATGACACCCTACCCAGGCACTCAAATTTACCGGGAATATGAAGAGAAAAAGCTAATCGATTCATTTGACTGGGATTGTTATAACAATTTCGGTACAGTTGTACATCTTGAAAACATGGAACGCTCCGAATTAAGAAATCTCCTCTCTTATTGCTATGGAGCTACTCATGGAATTCCTTTTATTTTCAACAAACAAAAATCTGTTCCTGCCATGGTTTTTCATTTCATGTATATATCCGTCATTATGCTTTTTTTATACGATATCCAACGTCGAGATGACAAACAATCGCGCAATAGTTTCATGTGGGACTTTTATAAAGCGGGTTTTAATAAATACCAAAAATCCAGAAAAATGAAATCACGCTTTAAGTTTTCCATGTTATTTATCAGAAAGTTTTCTTTGAGAATTCTATTAGATGGTGAACAATCGGTAGTATTTCATTTTCGAATGCAAAAGGATCAAATTTATCTCGATGTCCATAAAGATTCATCCCCGGAAATACGTATGATCACAATGACATTAGATGATTTTGATACTTTTCATAAAGCCATTGAAATCACGGACGTATTTAATGGCGCCATGTTCGATCTAATGAGACACGCTCCAAAAATTAAACTGATTAAAGGATTTTTTCATTGCTTTCCCACCATGACAAGGATTTCGTGGGCCTTCGCAAAGTTTTGCTTTAAGACAGCTTGGCGGTATATAACTTGGTCTAAACCCGTTCAGAAACTTACGCCACTTAATCAAAATCAAAGTTAAGCTCTTTTATTTTTTTTTCGACCTTCCCAAAGGACCAAGAACACGCTGGCAATAAAAATGGAAGAGTAAGTACCCACAATCACTCCTATTAATAAAGCAAAAGAGAAGTCATGGATAATTTCGCCCCCTAGGAAAAACAGGGCAATAACTACTAATAAAGTAGTTCCGGAAGTAAGGAGGGTTCGGCTAAGTGTTTGATTGATGCTAGTGTTAATAACAGTTGCTAAAGAATCTTTTCCTCGCCTTCTTAAATTTTCACGAATACGATCAAAGACAACAATAGTATCATTCAATGAATAACCTATAATGGTCAAAAAGGCGGCCACAATTACCAGGGTAAATTCTTTGTTCATAACCGAAAAGGCACCCATGGTTATAGCTACATCATGAATGAGAGCAATGATGGCAGCAATGGCATATTGGAATTCAAACCGCCAGGAAATATAAATAATTATGCCGATTATTGCATAAATTATAGATAAAAAAGCTTTTTCACGAAGGTCTGCCCCTACCTTGGGACCAACCATTTCCACTCGCTCAACTGTAATTTCTCCGCCCCCAATCTTCGTTTTTAAGGCTTCCTTAATTTTTGAACCCATTTCTTCAAGGCTTTCATCCGGGCGCTCCACACGAATAAGAATATCGTTTTTGGATCCGAATTCTTGAATTGCACTGTCAGACAAACCTATATCTTTTAATCCAGACCGAATAGTATCCAGAGAGGGTGGGTTTTGAAACTTAAGCTGTACCAGGGTCCCTCCCGTAAAATCGATTCCAAATCTTAATCCTCCATGGACAGCAATTGAAACTAAACTGGCAACAATCAAAAGACCAGAAAATAACATGGCCAGTTTAAATTTGCCCATAAAATCAAAATGGGTTTGTGTTTTAAAGATTTCCATTAATTTTTTTATATTTAAAAGGATCTTTAGATACTTAGGCGTTCAATTTTTTTACGACTCATCAAGGAATCAAAAGTGGTACGACTTACAAAAACTGCGGTGAACATACTGGCCGCGATACCAATACAAAGGGTTATAGCAAACCCTTTAATGGGTCCTGTCCCAAATTGAAACAATACAATAGCTGCGATAAAAGTGGTTACATTCGCATCAACAATTGTTCTAAAAGCCTTACTAAATCCCGCATCAATAGCAGCTCTTACGGTCTTTCCTATTTTTATTTCTTCACGAATTCGCTCAAAAACCAACACATTTGCATCAATAGCCATTCCCACCGTGAGAAGAATGCCTGCAATTCCAGGAAGAGTTAAAGAAGCTCCGAAATAAGCCAAAGCTCCAAGCAACAAAACTAAATTAAGAAAAAGAGCACCAACAGCTACCAAACCCGATAACTTGTAATAGATTGCAATGAATATCAATACCAATACAAATCCTAAAATAATCGATTTGACTCCAGCTTCAACCGAATCCCTTCCCAAAGAAGGACCCACCGTTCTATTCTCAAGTATTTTTACCGGTGCTGGCAAGGCTCCTGCGCGCAAGGCGATAGCAAGATCTTTTGCTTCATTTAAACTGAATTGGCCGGTGATTTGGGCATTACCACCGGGAATTTCTTCACGAATTACAGGCGCAGAATACACGTTATCATCTAATACAATTGCCAATCGTTTATTAAGATTTTTACGAGTTACATCAAAAAATGTTTGGGCACCCACGCTGTTAAAACTTAACGCTACATAAGGTTCATTAAATTGATTATCAAATCGAACGTCTGCGGAAGTCAGCATATCTCCTGTTACTAAAGTCCTTTTTTTAACCAAATAAGGATCCTTACCAGTAACTTTTCCTGTTTTATCATCAATCTTCTTTTGATAAAGAACCTCACTATCTTCTGGCATCGATCCCTTAAGAGCTTCCTGGGGACTCAACGTTTCGTTAATTAATTTGAATTCTAATCGTGCTGTTTTACCAATTAAATCAATAGCCCGTTTTGCATCTTTGATCCCAGGCAATTGGACAAGAATCCGTCGATCCCCTTGGACTTGGATGGAGGGTTCTGCAACCCCGAACTGGTCCACGCGATTTCGAATGGTTTCTAAGCCCTGCTGAACAGCATTCTCTTCTATAAAGCGTTTTTCATCATCTCGCAATTGGTAAACCAGTTCTAAACCATCACGACCGGTTCTTGTTTTTTCTAAGGAAGGGTAGTTCTTTAAAATAGTCTCTGAGCCCGGAACATCAATTTTATCAACCAATATTACGTGGACAGTATTTTCTTCCAAATCAGCTTTTACTCGATCTACTTCAATATCCTCATCTTCCAATGCATGTTTAATGTCATCTGCCCTTTGTTCCATTGCAGATTCTACAGCTTTTTCAGTTTGCACCTCTAAAACAAGATGCATTCCACCCTGCAAGTCCAGACCTAAATTTATCTTTTCCTTAAGGGGATAAGCAAGAAAGGCTGCTCCTAGAACAACAATTAAAATGAGTGGGATTTTCCAACGAAGATCTTTAAACATAAATTCAATTTAAACTTAATTAATAAACAAATGTTGAAATTATTTATTTTTTCCTTTTTCAGGTTCTTTTTCTTTAGTGTTGGTATTAGTTTCTTTTGTAACACCTATCGAGGTGCGATTGATTTTTATTCGAACATTATCAGCAATCTGTAGCGTAACAACATCCTCTTTCAATTTTTTTATGGTTCCATGGATTCCGCTAAGGGTAACAACATTATCACCTTCTTTTAAGTCATCCAGCATTTTTCTAGTTTCAGCTTGTTTCTTTTGCTGGGGTCGAATCAAAATGAAATAGAAGATCAAAAACATGATAATGATGGGGGGCAGAATAGATAAAAAACTGCCGCCACCTGGTTGCTGACCTTCTGGTGGAGGTGCCATTGAAATAGCCCAATTTAACATGGATAGATCAAACATAATTCATTCCAACATTTGGAAAAAGGAATTAATTTTATCATTACTAGAAAACTTCAAACATCTTGAACTGCCACCATAAAAATAAATTCTTTAAAGAAGCAATAAAGAAAAACTTTTTCAGAAGTCTTCTAACTAATTCCTAGGGTTACATTTTTGGGAAAAACAGGTTTGTAAGCTAGGCTTCACGGATTTCATCAAAATGAAAAAGCAAAACAGTCGCTTTTATCAAATGCGGTAGGCTTTGTCAAACCTTTCTCAAATCACGCGATTAACAGTGTAACAGACAATTTATTAGTCTGTTATTGATTTTAACCTTTACTAATAAAAAGTTTGGGCAATATTCTTCTCTCCTGTGAGTTCCACGTACAATTTATGAAATTCTTCAGTAGTCAACTTAGGGTCACGCAATTGGTTTAACTGCTCCAGGGTAATTTTAGTTTCACTTTTTTCATCCCATGCCGAGGTGGCTATAGCAACATAAAAAGGAGGATTTAGTCTCTGTAAAATTAGACCATTGATTTCATCATTATGCTTCAGAGCAAACTCGATTACCCATCTGGCATCCTCAGCTGTTAAACCGGCACCAATTGCAATATTAGTAGGAGGATGTCCCCCTTTTGGTTTCCAAAATTGAAAGGTATTGCGTATGACTTTAATTGAACGGTCTTTTAATATTTGACGCAAAGCTTTTTTATTTTTCTTATGTCTGTGCTCCAGCCAGACCTCCATGGTACAAATGGTGGTCTTATTCAGGTCACAACTTTTAGGTGCTAAACTCGCAAAGGGATTTTTATGTGATTCATCAGCTGCCACATTTTTTAATATTGAAAAAGCAAAAAACAAAACAAATGAAAAAACAACTATCTTGGAAATTCTTTTCATAATCCACCCTCTACATCAAAATAAGGTAATAAACCGAAATTGGTTGATATTCTATCAAATATTAAGACTTCAACTGCCTGGGAAAGTAAAATTTTATCAATATTATTTTAAATCTGCTAATAAACTTTATTTTCCTTTGAGAAACCGGTCATTTCAAAGATAGGAGCGAAAAAAACCAATTTTATTCTTGAATTCTTGCCGTTCAAACTAAGGTTTTCATTAATATTTCCGCTAAATAAAAGGATAAGGCTAATTTTATCTGGAGGAACTATGGTCGAAGGTACAAGTGCTAGTCATTCTGGAGCTGCAGCGGTAGGAAACGAATTGGCAGTTTCAGGAGCAAAAAAAGCTTTAGACGCGCAGGAACAACAGGGTGATGCCGTAAAATCATTACTTGAATCTACAGTAACAAAACCCAAAAATGCCCCTGGCAATAATGTAGATGTTATTGCTTAAAAGATAATTTCTAATATATGTGAGGGTTCTCTGGCGAGAACCCTCTTCACAATACCGCCTAACCAAATTCATTAAATTCCATTAATTGGAATATTGACGGCCCAAAACATTTAAAATTTCTTTCCTTTGATTATCCTCAATCTGCACCTGGTGGAACTCCTGAATTCTCGGAATTAAATTATTCAGGGTCACTACATCCGGGTCGCGCAATCCTTTTAATGTAGCATTTACAAAAACAACCAATGATTTGACTCGAATTGAACCCACTTTCTCTTGAAGAAAATTAATTGCTTGACGGTTTTTCCAAAGAGGATTGTTAATTGTGTCACTTTTCCCAAAACCTGTTATTCTCCATTCCCGTTGACCCGGTTGCACGCTAATTTTTCCAGAATCCAACCTTTCGTTTACTACAAAAACTCCATATGGAGAAACAATCACAAAATCAATATCCATCATTCCAGTGGGAGAGGCTAAAATCACATTTTGAAATATTTCATATTCAGGCCCCAAGGTTTTTAAAACCGAAAGAGTATTCCCCGTAACTGGTAAGGGTAAATCAGGAATGTTTTTTTTAGCGAAAAAGAACCACAGGAAAACCATAAGGGCGACAGAACCCAGTAATATAACCAAAGGATCCATTTAATTACCCATTAATATCTTCAATCATTTCAGCCAAACGCCCTAATTCATTTTCAAAATTTGGTGGAGCCGTTGAGGAGGGAGACAATTCTTCACCTTTTTCTCCTGAAGATTGCTCAATTTCAAAAAAGTTTAGATATTCATATCCTTCTACTTTAATTTCATTGGTAGAAAACTCTGGAAACTGGTCTTTTAGTTGGTGGTGATCTCCTAAACCAATCCACTGTACTCCATCCCCAGAAAATTCATCTGTTTTAAAAAGTTTTCCACTTTTGATTCCAGGAATCAACAAGTGTGTAGAAATATTAGAAATGACTTGTTGTCCCCGACGGAGACTAACTTTTGAAAAGTGTTTGGTTTGTGGCTTTGGACTAATATCGTTGGTATTCATGTTAAGCCTCAAGAAAATGAGGGAAGAAATAAAAAAATTCCTACTACCCAATTCGTTACTTCATTTGTTTTGACCCATATTAAAAAAATCAGGCGGTTCGAAAGAATCTAAGGAAGAACTCATGGATTTTGAAACCCCCTCCGATTTATTATCTGGACGTTCCCACATTTCCAATTTCCAGCCGGAATCTATAGGAAATAATTGTGGCGATGTCCCTTTGGGTGGATGAGGAAGATTTTTCAGCTCTTCACGAAACTCTTGCAAACGACTCAAAGTAAGTTTTCCACGTTCCGGTAATCCATTCCTCACCGATTCAGCAACCCGGCGACCGAAAACAATAATATCAAGAAGTGAGTTTCCCATCAACCGGTTGGTTCCATGTACTCCTCCAGTAACTTCCCCAGCCGCCCAAAGCCCTGACCGTTCGGTTTTACAATCAACATTGATCTGAATACCTCCATTTTGATAATGCAATGTGGGAAATACTAAAATAGGAGAATTTGCAGGATGAATACCATACTTTTCAAATCGGTGAATTAACCCGGGAAACTGTTTCACTAAAGTTCCCTCACCATGAACTTTATCTATCAATGGAGTATCCAGCCAAACCCCCTGTCTTCCAGTGGGTGTTCGAATACCTCTTTCTTCAACCACCTCACGAATAATTGAAGCAGCAACTAAATCTCGAAAATTCAATTCATTTACAAATCTATTTCCCTCAGCATTTAATAAATGTGCTCCCACTGCTCGAATAGATTCAGTGACCAACTGTCCGGCCAAGGGTTCTGGAAAGACCGTTCCCGATGGGTGATACTGGAAACTCTCCAAGTGAGTCAAAGAACATCCCTGACGATACGCAATAACTAACCCATCTCCGGTGGCACCCATATGGTTACTAGTAGGATATCCTTGAAAACGAAGTTGTCCGATCCCACCCGTGGCTAAAATTACAGCTCTGGAAGATACAGTAACTAACTTCTGGGTATTGGTATTCCATAGGACTGCCCCTGTTATTGAATTCTTTCCATCATCTAACAATTCAACTGCAGCATGATTTTCTAAAAAAACAGTTTGCCCCTTTAATACAGCATCTTTTAGCACTCTCATGATTTCCAGACCCGTAAAATCTCGGCAAGCCAAAACCCTGGGGACTGAGGTTCCTCCCCCGGAACGTAATCGAAAAGTACCATCCGAATTTTGATCAAAGAGCACTCCTAAGTGCGTCAACCAGCGTATACTTGCAGGCCCTTGCTCACAAAGAATTCTTAATAGCAAGGGATCGTTATTTCCATGACCACCAACATAAGCATCTGAGAAATGACGACGAGAAGAATCCTCAGACCCTAAAGCAGCTTGAATTCCCCCTTCCGCCATTACCGTATTCGAATCCCCTAATCTCAATTTAGTAGCAAGATGAACTTTCAATCCTGATTGCTCTAACCCTAATGCTGCGCACACCCCTGCACCACCACCTCCAATAATGAGGACATCGGTTTCAATATCAATTTGAGGATTGAAATTCGAAGGAAGTGGACTGTCAGATTCTAGAAGATCCGCTAATTCTACGGGGAAACTCTGTGTATCCGCATTAGGCCCGATCCTTACCGTACGTTCCGAACCTGCATAATCTGGATGAAATTGCTCAATTAGCCTCTTACTATCATCCTCAGATATCAAAGGCGGTTCTTGATTTTGTCTATTTAGTCGTGTGGATTCTACCTTTTCGAGAGATTCTTTGGCCCAACTCAGCATTATACTTTTCCCTCGCTACGAATTTTTTTGGCCCGTTGCATTCTTTCATCTGAACTACAATTTAAAAGATGCTCCCATTCCTTATCAGCCTTTTCATCAATCCTTTCCAATAATTGATAAAGATCCGGGTATTCTCGAGTCATTCCTAAAGATCGACGAACCCAAATTCCCATATTGTGAGGTTTAACTTTATCCTCACACACGGCTCTACACAGTCCACAATGGATACAAGTTGTAAAATCTTCAGCCACAGCTTCAAACTCTCCTTTTTGCATTTTTAGCACTGAGTCCATCACTGGGATTTTCATGGGGCACGAACTGGTACAACTACCACATTTAGTACAGCGATCCAAAGTAGGAAAGGATTTACGGATTTTACTGGTATCTGGGTCTTCCATGGGATTTATAGGGACTATTGTATCTACCGGAAAGGGGAAAATTTGCATCCCATTTTCCGCAGGACAAAGGCATGCCAGTTCGGTTTTTCCGGGCCCTCCATCTTTGAAACGAACCGTCACAGTACACGCACCACAAACTCCCCCCAAACAACCAGTTCTTATTTCTTTAGGCAAACCTGCTGTCCAAAGTGCATGAATTAAAGTTTCTCCTTCCCTTGCTTGAATTGTTTTCCCTGCAACTTCAATTTCTATTATTTTTGCTTGAGGTCCCATTACACCAACCACCAGAAATTTAACGTTACTATTTTTTTCAGGCCCATGTTACCTGTGGAATTTATCACCTTCAACAAGATTTAAAATTATTATGATTAAGAAGGGGAAGTTTTCAGAAAATTAACCATATTAAAATTGATGAATTTATAAGCAATGAAGGTCTATCTTTAGTTTGTTGCTGGGGGATTTAATTTATGCTAGATTACCGGTAAGTACTAATTTTAAAGGTAGAATAAAGAAATGGCAGGGCATTCCAAATGGTCTTCAATCAAGCACAAAAAAGGTGCTTTAGACGCTAAGCGTGGCAAAATTTTTACTAAGTTAATTAAAGAAATCACAGTTGCTGCAAGGATGGGAGGTGGTGATCCTGATGGAAACCCACGATTAAGAACTGCGATTGCTGCAGCCAAAGCACAGAATATGCCACAGGATAATATCAGCCGCGCAATTAAAAAAGGAACGGGTGACCTGGATGGTGTAAATTATGAAGAAATTACTTACGAAGGTTATGGACCTGGTGGAGCAGCAATTTTAATTGAAGTAATGACAGATAATAAGAATCGGACTGTAGGTGAATTGCGGGCCATGTTAGGAAAAAATGGTGGCAATATGGGTGAGAATGGTTGTGTAGCTTGGATTTTTGAAAAAAAAGGATTTTTCACTGTGCCCACGGATGAAATGGATGAGGACTCTTTAATGGAGTTGGCAATTGAAGCTGGAGCCGACGACTTACAAAATACAGGGGATCATTACGAAATTACTACTGCTTTAGAAAGCTTCGATTCGGTCCATAAAGTTTTAGAAGAAAAATCAATTAAAATGGATCAGGCTGAACTAACCGCTCTTCCTAAAAACACGGTTCCGGTTGATGAAAAAAGTGCACGTTCTCTACTTCGATTAATGGAATTAATTGAAGATCATGATGATGTACAAAAAGTATATTCAAATTTTGACATTTCTGATGAAGTGATGGCCGCTTTATCGCAAGATAATTGATCTGTTACATTAAGAGTTCTATCCTATTCAAAGTCTTAGACACATCAAGTTAATTCTTTTAATCCCATCCAAAGGAACCCTAAATGAGAGTTATGGGTATCGATCCTGGTAGTTTATGCACTGGATTCGGAATTGTAGAAAATGAAGGCCGCCAATTACGCGGTGTTCATTGGGGGGCTATAAGAAGTAAGCCAAAGGAAGACTTCCCATTAAGGTTAAAAACTATCTATGACAATTTATTCCAAGTAATGAAGGAATTCTCCCCTCAAGTCGTCGCAATTGAAGATCTATTTTTTGCTACCAACGCAAAATCCACTATAAAATTAGGGCAAGCTCGTGGAGTTGCTATTTTGGCTGCGGTTAACTTAAATATTGATTTAGCAGAGTACACTCCCCTGGAAGTTAAACAATCTATTGTGGGTTATGGTCGAGCGGATAAACACCAGGTACGAAACATGGTAACCACTTTACTAAAATTAAAAGAGAAACCTGAACCACTTGATGTATCGGATGCCCTTGCAGTCGCAATTTGCCATGCACATTCATCAAAAAATCGATTAGTCAAAAAGGCTTCCTTGAAAGGTTGATTTCATGATTTCATTTTTACAGGGGCAATTATTAAAAAAAACTCCTGGCGAATTAACCATTGATGTTCAAGGAGTGGGTTACCAAGTATTTATTTCATTAACCACTTATTATCAAATTGCTAACCAGGGAGATCCCATATCTCTATATATTCATACCCATTTACGAGAGGATTCTCTTAAATTATTTGGATTCTATGATGAGGAAGAAAAGTCTTTGTTTGAAGCCTTGGTTAGCATAAGTAAAGTGGGACCCAAACTCGCAATGGGAATTCTTTCGGGAATGCCAACGGCTGATTTAATTGAAGCAGTCTCTAGACAGGATATATCCAGATTAAGCACCATTCCAGGTGTAGGTCGTAAAACAGCAGAGCGATTAGCCCTAGAATTAAAAGATAAACTAGAGAAAATGGAAATTTCGTCTCCAAACTCCATTCACTCTTTTGAACCAAACGGTGTTTTTCAAGATGCACTTTCAGCCTTAATGAATCTAGGTTATAAAAAACCCGTAGCGGAAAAGGTTCTTAAAAAGGTGGTGGGGGATCGTAAAGACCCTATCTCTTTAGAAGACATCATCAAAGAAAGTTTAAGCTGCCTATAAAATTCCATGACTGAAAATCCAAATTTAAACTATTCTCTCGACAACCACGAATTACAATATGAAGCCAGTTTAAGGCCAAACGGTTTTACTGAATATGTTGGCCAGGAAAAAATAAAAGAAAACCTTTCTATTTTTATTTCAGCGGCTCAAATGCGAAAAGAGCCTTTAGACCATGTCTTATTTTATGGTCCTCCAGGACTTGGAAAAACTACCTTAGCAAATATAATTGCTCAAGAAATGGGGGCAAATTTAAAAAGCACTTCGGGCCCGGTAATTGAAAAATCGGGTGATTTAGCAGCTCTGCTAACTAATTTAGAGGAAGGCGATATTCTTTTTATTGATGAAATTCATCGGTTGTCAAAAATTATTGAAGAAATTCTTTATCCGGCAATGGAAGATTATAAGTTAGATATTATGATTGGCCAAGGGCCCAGTGCACGGTCAATAAAATTGGATTTACCTCCATTCACTCTTGTCGGAGCCACAACTCGAGCCGGTTTATTAACCTCCCCTCTGAGAGACCGATTTGGAGTGGTTCATCGCTTAGACTTTTATACAACAGTGGAATTGGAAAAAATTCTAAATCGTTCCGCCTTGTTACTAAATATCCCAATGGACCCCAAAGGATGTCATGAAATTGCGAAACGGTCTCGAGGAACCCCACGAATTGCCAACCGCATGTTGCGACGAGTTCGAGATTATGCACAAGTAAAAGGTGATGGGGTAATTAATCAATCTATCGCCGGAAGAGCATTAGATATGTTGGAGGTAGATGTAATGGGGCTGGATAAAATGGACCACAAACTACTTCTAACATTAATCGAAAAATTTAGCGGAGGGCCTGTAGGTATTGAAACACTAGCCGCTTCTATAAACGAAGAAAAAGATACCATTGAAGATATTTACGAACCCTACCTTTTACAAAATGGATTTCTTAACCGCACTCCCAGAGGACGTGTAGCCACTTCAGTTGCTTACTCCCATTTCGGTTTCGATCCATCTTCTACAGACAATCAACAATCGTTGTTTTAAATCAAGAAACTTTCCAATATCTCTGAAATTGTTCCCAAAAAGAAGGCTCCATTGGTGTTGTGCCCAACAGATCAGATTTTTGATGGGTAACTGAACCATGAAAATCTCGGCTACCCGTTGCAATAAGTTCGTATTCATCGGCAAGATCCAGAAAGTATTGCACCTTTCCGGTTTTTTCATGATAGGGATAATGGCATTCCAGTCCCATCAATCCATAGGAAATCAATTCTTCCAAAAGCTCAGGAATACCTGACCACTTTCTTCCTTTTTCTGGACAAACCAAGGAATAAGAACGCTCTCCTGGATGAGCTAATATGGGAATCCCATTGCTTTCACGAATCAATTCAATCGCTTCTTTAACATGCAGATTTTCTTTTTCAATATTATATTTCACCAAAAATTTATCAAATGCTTCATTAGAGGTGCGCACAATTCCCAATCGTACCATCTCACGAGCTAAATGAGGTCGCCCTAAAACTCCTTCTGCACCTTTTTTGATATTTTCCAGAGTTATAGATCCCCTGAAACGGTCAGGAACAACTTCATTGATTTTATCCACGAGGGATTGCATTCGCTCTTCACGATCCTTTTTCATTTTTTCAACTCTATCCCACAATTGGGGTCGAATCGATTCCAATGATTTAAAATAACCTAACAAATGAAGATTAAAATCTCGGTACCGGACGGTAATCTCAATTCCAGGGATGGCAATAATATTCATTTTTTGAGAGGCTTCGACAAATTCCTCCAAACCTGAGAAAGTATCGTGGTCTGTTAAAGCCAAAATCCCTACTTCATTTTGATGCGCAATTTTTACCAGCTCTGTTGGAGAATACTCTCCATCCGAAAAGCTTGAGTGCATATGTATTTCTGATCTAGAAATTTCCATAACCTACTGAAAAATTAATTTTTACAATATTGAAATTATATTAACGTTTTTTAATGCAAATAAAAACCAAGGATAGGTATTATTTTTATAAAATTATAAAAAGTAGGGATATTTGAAAGACTCCCCTTGCTAAGCTTTTGGTTTTTATATAGATTTAAAGTTCGGGTTCCCAATAATTTCAGGTTAATTAACAATGAAACGTATATCAATTTTACTGATTATTTTAATAATATTACTTGGGAAGAGTCCCACCATCTTTGCTGAAGAGCTTGCTTCAAAGGGCAGTGAAATTTTAATTGTTTATTCGGGAAATGCCCTTGGGGAGCTCAAACCCTGTGGCTGTGATAAAGAGGAAGAACAAGGTGGCATAGAACGCCGGATGACATATATAAAAAATATCTTAAAACAAACAACTAACTCTTTAATTGTTGATTTGGGTGATAATTTTAAGGAACCCACACGTCAGGGAAAATTGAAAGCTGAGTTTTTTGTTAACAGTTTGGCTCAAATGAAATACGATGCCATTGCACTTGGGGATAAAGACTTAATTTATGGAAATCAATTTCTAGAGAAATTAAAAGGAGTTCCTTGGTTAGCTTCTAACATACACCTAGAAAAAATTGACCTTCCTCCCTATATCATAAAAAGTTTCTCGAATGGCTTAAAGGTAGCGATAATTTCTGCTGCAGATCCAGGTATTTTTTATGTTTCGGAGCATTCCAACTTTAAAGTGGTCGATCCGCAAAAATCAGTAAGAAATATCATTACGTTTCTTAAGAAAAAGGAAAAACCGGACCTGGTTGTATTACTTTCACATATGCGAAGAGTCGATGGTCTTAAAATGCTTGGTATTGAAGGGGTGGATGTAGTTATCAATGGCCATATTGAAAAGGATACTGATGAAATTAACATGGAACCCATTATTAAAGAAGGAAAAATATTTGTACAACCAGGACCTTTGGGACAAAAAATGGGGGAAATAAGAATTCACTTTCAACCAGATGGCAAAATGGAATTCAAACAAAAAATGGTCAGATTAGATTCAAAAATTGCAAATGATCAACAAATGACTGAGTTGTATCAAGTTTACAATTCAAAAGTCGAAGAGTTATTTTTTGCCTCTTTAGAAGAAAGAAAGAAGAAAAAACAAATTCAAATATTCGCCACACAAAAATCTTGTCAAAACTGCCATCCTGAAGCTCACAAAACTTGGTCTGGTTCACAGCACAGTCGAGCGTATGAGACCTTAAAAAGAGTCAATAAATCCTTCGACCCGGAGTGTTTAATTTGCCATACTACTGGTTTTAATAAAGTGGGTGGTTTTTTAAGCGAGATGGATACACCCGAATTAAAAAACGTACAGTGCGAAATGTGCCATGGCCCTCGATTAGAGCACAGTAAAGCTCCAGCAGGTGGGTTTGCTAAGGAAGCCAATACTGCCTGCAAACAATGTCACATCAAAAAGCACAGCCCAAAATTTGATTTCGAAAAGTATTGGCCCAAAATTCAACACTAATTTATTAGGGCAAAAAAAATAAATTATCAAACCAATATTGTTAAAACTAATACTACTATTGGGTTCATTTTTTTTATGGACTGCTGATAATAACAAAAACCAGAAATTGCGAAAAATGAATGCTTTTCCCAATCTCAAAAAATCGAGACCATCATTATTTTTAAAAGAATTCCGGTTTTTTCGACTTCGTTGCCCTATTTCGCAATTTTGTTTTTATAATAATTAATCATGGGTTTTTATTTCATTGGAGGTGATGATGAGATTGCTTAGCACAATCCTGTTAGTTTTTACATTGAGTTTTTCGAATGGAGTATTTGCAGAGGAAGCCCCAAAAATCAAAGGAAAATATGAAGTTATTGGTGATTTGAGTCAATTAAAGAATGTTAAGCAGATTGAAATTATCGAGTTCTTTAATTTTTCCTGTGGGCATTGCTATAAGTTTTTAACTACCTCCAAGCGCCTTCATAAAAAGTTTAAAGGCAAACTTTTTCATAAAAAAAGTCCAATATATTGGGGGCAGCAAACCCCTTATCCCGCAATGGCCTTTTATATTTCTGATGAACAGGGAATAGAAAAGCAATTTACACAAGAGTTATTCGACACCAATTTCCAGATGAATATTAATGTTTTTCAACCAAGAGCCATTAAACTTTTAGCAAAGAGCCATGGAATTGAAAAAGAAATGGTTGAGGGGATGCAAGCTGACCATATTAAAGCCAAAGTTAATAAATCTTTAGCCATGGCTAAACATTTTAAAGCAAATGAAACTCCAACAATAATTATTAACAAAACCTTAAAAGTCACTCCGAGCATTTCTGGTGGAGATGTTAACAAAATGACTGACAATTTAGAGGTTATTTTTGACGACTTATTAAAGAAATAGTATTTATGAAATATTTAAATAATCGAATCATTAATTTATTACCAATTGTTTGCTTTTTATTTTTAATTTCAGGAAGTGTCCAAAGCTCCGGAAATTACTTTACCACTCCGGCGTATGCAGGCTTTTTGGACGATGAATTAGAAATATTTGAAGAAGCAATTGATTTTGTAGGAAAAGAGCATGTTTACCCCCCTGATTATAAAAAATTATATTCAGGGGCTATTCAAGAAATGATTCGAACCATTAAATCTGAAAAATTACAAACTCGTCCGATATTCTCTGGACAACTATTAAAAATTGATAACGATAAAATTAGTTATACGCTTAGCTACAACCCTAAAAGCAATATGAAGGCCTTCCGATTGGTGTATCATTTCTTGGCCAAACATTTTTCCAAATCTATTTCAAAGAAAGAACTGGAGGAAGCAAGTATTATTGGATTGATGAATTCTTTAGATCCTTACTCTTCTTACCTTTCTCAAGCAGATTACGAAAATACCATGAGGGATACAGAAGGACAATACGGTGGGGTAGGAATGGTCATTACCCTGGAAGATTATAAGTTGACCGTAGTAAGAGTTCTTAAAAATTCACCCGCTGAACGAGCAGGCATTTTACCTCAAGATGTCATCACTCAAGTTGATGGACAAAAAATTAAGGGGATGCAAATTCAGGAACTTGCATCTAAGCTGAGAGGGTATCCTAATACTGAAGTGGTCGTAAATGTCTTCCGCCCCACCACTAAAATAACTTCAACACATACCTTGACACGCGAAATCATATCTATTGAAGCAGTTACCTATAAAAATCTGGGTCATGACACCGGATATATAAAAATATCCAGTTTTTCAAAACAAACCAATGAGCAGCTTTTAGAAGCTTTGGAAAAAGGCAAGGAACAGCATGTTAAAGGATTCATTTTAGATTTAAGGGGTAATCCAGGAGGATTACTTAGTCAATCCGTAAAAGTAGCCAGTCAATTTTTAAAAAAAGGAGACCTAATAGTCTCCACCCGCGGGCGTCAAGAATACGATAGACAAACCTATCAAGCCTCCTATTCAAATAGTCTATACAATATGCCACTTGTAATAATCATTAATCATCATAGTGCCAGTGCATCCGAAATTGTTGCAGGATCACTCAAAGACTCCGGAAAAGCCCTGATTATAGGAGAAAATTCTTATGGCAAAGGATCTGTGCAAACAATTTTTAGAATGAGTGACGGGGCTGGTTTACGTTTAACAACCTCAAAATATTATACCCCCTCAGGAATTGATATCACTGCTCATGGAATTACACCGGCTGTAAAGATTATTCAGGATCTTCCCGAAATTGAATCGAAAATAAAATCTTCTTCCAAAAATAAATCAGACCGAACGACACATACTGAAAATCAAATTCAAGTAAAGGAATCAGAAATAAAAGGCTTTCTAAAAAAAGAATCCGGCACAAAAGAAAAGTCTTCGGATCTTTGGATATCATTTGCTAAACTTATTCTAGAAAAATCTTCTAATGCAACGCGAAGTCGAACGTTGGCAAAAGCTAAAGAAATAGCTAAAGGGATACATCATTATTAACCAATCGTCACTAATGAAAGGGAGAGATGAATATCATTAGTATTGATTACGAAAAAGGCATTGTCCAAAGCGATTACCATGAATGGGAAATCATTTCGAATAACAAAAATGAATTTCTTCTGCTGCAAAGAAAAGACAAAGGGAGGTTTCATGCTGCAGAAGCTGATGTAAAAAGGAAACACATTTGGGAAGTAAAAGAAATTACCTACCGAGCACCTGAGGGAGAATCATTTTATTTTGATGAAGATTCAGGAGTTATAAAAATATAACTTACAATTAAAACAATTAAACTAATATAGTTTAAGAGACTTGAGGTGACTTAAGTCTTTTTTTAGAGTTTGCTTAGTTTCATCCGCTAGAAAATTTCCAGCTAAATCCAGCTTTCTAAGTTTAGGAAAGTTTTTGGATTTGGCAAATGCCAGGGCTCCTTGATCTCGAATTTCATTAAAACTCAAGTTTAACTTTTCAAGATTAGGTAACCCACTAGAATTAGCCAGCATAATAGCTCCTGCATCTAAAAAATAATTATGTCTTAAATCCAATTTTTTTATCTTTCTCAACTCTTTACAATCCGCTAATAACTTAGCCCCCTTCTCTGAAATCTTGTTGTAACGCAAATCCATTTTGGTTACCTTTTCCAAAGGGGCATAAGAAACTAAAGCCTTCACGCCCTCGTCTCCAATTTTTTTTCCGGATAGATTCAATGATTTTCCGTTGGCAGAAAGACCCTGTTGAAAAATCTGATTATAATTAATTTTTGAATCATCAAAATAATCTTTATTTTCAAAAAACTGCGCCTCGGAAGAGTTTGAAACAGCTATCAATCCCAGGGTAAAAATAAAAATAATTTTAAACATTTGATTGGCAATCATGAATCAATCATCATCCTCTTCATCATCCAAATCATCTTCATAAGCAAAATCCGAAAGGTCATCAACATATAAGTGGCAAAAACGTGTACGACATTTTGCATTTTTTAAAGCATCAATTCCTTCTTTACGAATTCTATTAGCGGTTAAGTAAAGATGGGTTACTTTTGTTAACACATCGGATTCTGCAAGGGCAATTGCGCCTTCGTCCTCAATAAGGTTCCCATAAAGACCTAATTTTTTTAGCTTTTCAAAATGAGGAGATAGGGCAATAGCTTTCACACCATCGTCACTAATTACGTTTCCGTATAAATCTAATTCTCTTAAATTATTAAAAAACTCGCAATCCGCGAGTTCCTTTACACCTTCATCGCTTATATTGTTATTTGGAAGACGTAAAATACGCAATTTACCGGATTTTATTTGTTTTGAATTGGTTAAAGCAGTACATCCTTTATCCCCCAAGTTATAATTACTTAGATCCAGAGTCCTCTTATCAGGACTTAAAAACTGTTTAATCAAATATTCCACACTTGCCACAACAAAGCCCTTTCAAAATATGGCGAAAATTATTTTCAATTTAAAAAATTTTGGACGAAGTATAACATAATTTCATCCAACAATTTTCATGGGACTCAAGGTGTCTCTATAAATTTTTCATTGACCAAAGCCATCTCATCTTCACGAGTTCGGACAACTCCATCAAGCTTTGCATCTCTCAATACTTTAAAAACTTGTTTAAAAAGAGGGCCGGGTTTAATTCCCATATTCTTTAAATCCTCTCCATCCAAAAACAGATCAGCAGAACTATCATATTGGGTGATGTACAATAGTAGCTGTTTATTAATTGCTTCATTGCCAGAGATAGCCATTAAAAATAAGATAGACTCTCGGGAAACCTCCCTTAACAAATTATAAATATCGCTAGGCTGAGGATTTTTAAATTTTTTTAATGCTTTTAAGGATTTGGGATAATCCTCTCTATCTTTTTTAAATCTGCGAAGAATTTTTCCGGTCATTTTTAATCGATCTATTAATTCAGAACTGGCTTTTGAATCCAGGTTAGAAGTTAACCCTAAAAAGTTCACCCACCATATTTCCGAGGCAGGAATTAAAGATACCACATTAGACAAAGATAAAATCCCTTGAATTTTTTCTAAGTTTTCAAAGTGTTTAGATCCTTTAGCTAATTGAGGAAGAACACTTTTTAAAAGACCAAGCTCATTCATTCGACGGGCACATTCCACAACTTTCTTTTCCTTCAAAATCAAAACCAACTCATTAAATAAACGATGGCCGCTTAGACTATCAAATAATTTTTTTTTCACAGCCCTTTTTATAAATGATTCTGTTTGCTTACCAATTGAAAACTTCAATCTCTGTTCAAAACGAACTGCTCTAAAGGCCCGGCATGGATCTTCAACAAAACTCAAATTATGCAAAACTCTCACTACCTTTTCTTTTAAATCACGTTGGCCATTAAAAAAATCAATCAGGTTAAATGCATCTGAACCATTCAATTTGATAGCTAAACTGTTAAAAGTAAAGTCTCTACGAAATAAATCCGATTTTATTGAACTTTTTTCAACAGTGGGTAAGGCAGCAGGATGTTTATAATACTCAACTCTAGCCGTAGCTACATCGATTTTATATCCATTAGGCAGAACAACTACAGAGGTTCCAAATTTTTTATGGGAAATTACTCGACCTTTAAGTTTATCCCCCAAAGCCGCAGCAAACTCAACACCATTCCCCTCAACAACAATATCAATGTCCAAATTCTCAACTCTTAACAACAAATCCCTCACAAAACCACCTACAGCATAAACTTTGCAATCCATTTTATTCGCTGTTTTCACAGTTACTGCCAATAAATTCATAATTTCTCTTGGCATACGTTCCGTCATTAAACTTTTTAGGTTCTTTACTAAATACTCCTTCTCTTGAAGCAAAGGTGCGTATGAACCCGTTGAATAACTTGCCAAATCTTTATGTAAGATTCTTAACAAATCCCCGCGGCTAACAACACCCAAAAGTTTTCCGTCTTTTGGATGAACAACTGGAATTACTTTCTGTTTTTCCTCAACTATAATTGGCACAATTGATTTGAAATAAGAATCTGGAGTTGTGACAGTGATTTCATGGATCATAATTTCTTCGACAGGCTCTTTTGCCAATTTATGATGAAGGGCTTTCTCCACAATTTGTCTAGTTATCAATCCAACCGGTTTTTTCCCAACGACCACCGGCAAAGAATTGAGATTAAACTTAGTCATCTTTTTCTCAACTTCCTCCACAGAGTTTTTTGCGGAAGCAGTAATTACGGGAGCATGCATAATGTTTTTTACCAACTCTAAGGGCTTGACCTCCTCAGATAGAATTGAATTAAGTTTTTCCCGGGTTTCAATCAAGGTTAATTCTTTAATACTAGCCGATGCCGCATTGGGATGCCCTCCACCTCCAAAGTGTCTTAAAACATGCCCTACATTCACCTCATCAGATCTACTACGGCCAATTAAATATATTCGTGATTCCAAACGTAGCACAGCAAACATTATGCCCAAGTTTTCTAATTGCATTAACCGATAGACAACTACTGCTAAATCTCCAATGTAATTTTCCAAGGTCGCAGTAGATATTGCAATATCAACACCATTAAAGTTTTGGATTTCTAAATTTCCAATCAAAATGTTCATAACCTCTAACTGATCTCTATTCAGCTTTGCTTCGACGAAGTCTGCAACAACGTTTAAATCGACTCCATTTTTTACCAACTGACCCACCGCAAAAAAATCCTCTGGGCAAGTAGAAGGCGAAATTAATGAATGTGTATCCTGATAGATCCCCAAAGCCATAAGTGTGTTTTCAGTTTTAGAAAAATTGATACCCTTTTCAGCAAGCATTTCACAGAGCATGGTCGTCGTAGAACCTCGCTTCATGATAAATTTTTTCTCAGCCTGAATTGGGTTTGCCACATCTAAATGATGATCATAAACATGTACCTGTATATTTTTTTTATTCAACAGCGATTTAAATGGACCAATCCGGTTGGGATCTTGAGTATCCACCACAACAAGAAGTGTGATTTTTTCAAAGTCCACTTCTTTAATTTTGGTGAATTGAAAGGGATATCCAAAAGCCTTTAAGAAATTTTGCAAAGCCTTTTCCATTGATCCAGAAAACACCATTTTCGCATCTGGGTACAATTTCTGAACGGCCACCATAGATGCCATACAGTCAAAATCTGCGTTAAAATGTGTTGTGATTACTTCCATAAAAATATTTCAATGGATCGAAAAAAAAATTAAAACTATTTATTCTTTACTATAACATGAGAAATAAATCGTTTTTGCCGAGGAAGACTGCAAATTTTATTATTGCAGGTGCTGTAGGTAAGCTTCCCTTGCAGGGAATAAGTTCCTGGAGAGATATTATTAGGTACCATCATACGGTGGGAAAATTCAGCGCGCTTGGAATGCGTTTTCATCACTTTCCCCAACACCTCATCTTTGACTAACTGAGGGTCAGATTCCTGCCATTCTCCCTCCCAAATAAATTTGTTTGGATCCATTAAAACTTTTGTAGAAATATCTTCCTCAACATCTTGTTTGCTGAGGGAATATATATGCCAGCCGGGCGCTAGATCCACCATTAAAAAAAAATAAAAGCTATCTCCAGGATACAAATCATCTTTATCTGGCATAGCCTGAATATATATTTCCTGGCCCTTACTATTGGATTCAGATAAATATTCTTTGAATAGTGGCGAGCCTTCGACCAATCCCGTAAAAGAGAAATTTACTAAGTAAATCAGAGGGAAAAAAAGTGCTAAGTAAAATCGGAAGGGAAAAAACCTAAACTTAAAGAAACCCTTTGGCTTAAGGGAATAGAGCAAATTCAAGGGTAAAAACTCCTGATCAATTATTTAGGGAAGACAAGTATTTTTCAATGACATGAGAAAATTTTTCCCCAGTAACTGCGCCAGATAAAATTTCTCCATTTATCGTAGAGTTTTCAGGATTATAAGTCCCAATTATGAATGACGGCGTTCCCTCAATTCCTAATTCTATTCCTTCTTGAATATCATTTTCTACACGTTGCCTATATTTATTTTGACTCAAGCACCGCTGAAATCTAGTGAGATTTTTCACACCTGCCAGGCGAGCGGTTTGCACAAGTTGGTCAAAGTTTTTATGACTTTGTGGATTATTATAAATAATCCTTTGGTATTGCCAAAATTTCCCCTGTTCTCGGGCACATTCTGCTGCTTCAGAAATTTCCCTCGCCTCCTGATGTAGAGGAAAGTGTCTATAACCAAATTGAACTTTTTCTTTATAACGAGTCCGCAAACTATTGATCGTGCGTTGGACTTTTTGACAAAAAGGGCATAAAAAGTCTGAATACTCCATTAAAAAAACTCTTCTCATTTTATGCGGCTTTCGAGGAAACCACAGCATAGCTGTCCCAATATCGGCAATCACTCGAAAATCGTTTGGAGGTCTAAAGTGGTCAATGACCCATCCTTTACTTATTGCATAGTTATAAGTTTTATCAATGTCTCTCAAATGGGTCTGACGTTGTCTTTTTTCTAAAAACATACGTATTTCATTTTTTAAATCCGGCAAATTACCTATATCTTTGATCCCAGGTTCATTATGATAAAAACTTTCAATTTCTTTATTCTTTACTGGTTGGAAATCCTTCAATCGAATTTCAGGATGGTTTTTTTGCAAAATTTCCACAACCTTTTGTTTCAAAATTGTTTTTTGCATTTGGTACAACTGCATCATCATTTGCTGAATACTTGAGTTCTTTAATTCATCTAATTGAATAGGCCGTCCTTCTACAATTGCTACCGTGGGATTATTTGTAAATGGCTGGATATATTGTCTTGTATCACTTGGAAGAGGGTCTGCGAAGGATGCTATAGGAGTTAAAGAAAAAACCAAAAAGCACCAAACTACAAAAATAATTAATTTTTTCATTTTCAACTTTTCTCGGTTGCCGGAATACAAATTACAATTTAATTGAAATTAAAAGCTCAAAACATACTTAACTTTTTTTTCGTTATCTACTATTATCTAACATTTAAGGGAGTTTACGCAATGGCTTTATTTTGCCAATAAAACATTTAAAATCAATTAATTAGACAAAAACAAAACAGAAAAACCTATCTACAAAAAAAATAATATCAGGTTTTTCTGTTTTTATTATCCAGCCTTTAAAGACTCTTCAGGATTGAGGAATTTATGACAGTTTTCTGCTAATTGTAAAAATGCTTTACTTGCAGCCGAGTCGGGTCGAGAAAGCACAACAGGTTCTCCACTGTCCGAGCGAATAGCCACCTCAGAATCTAAGGGGATACTTCCTAAATAAGGCAGCACCAATTCTTCAGCAAGCTTTTGCCCGCCATCTTTTTTGAATACATCAATTTCAGCCTGGCAGTGAGGACAAACCATTGTGCTCATGTTTTCAATAATTCCAACAATGGGGACGTTACTATCTCTCGCAAAAGAAATCATTTTTCTTGCATCTAATAGAGCCAAATCTTGTGGAGTCGTTACCACCACACAGCCATCAACTTCCCCAATAAAGTCAATTATTGTAATCTGCTCATTACCTGTGCCTGGAGGTAAGTCAATCAGCAAATAATCCAAAGGACCCCAATTAATATTTCCTAATAACTCGATGATGAAATCATATTTCACTGCATCCCGCCAAGCGATATGCATATTAGGATCTTCAATCAGGAAGCCCAAAGAAGCTACTTTAACTCCATTGCGTGTTTCAAAAGGAGAAATACCATCGTCCTCAGCCCGCAATCGAACACTTTCTGCATTTAAAAGTTTGGGAATATTAGGCCCGTGCAAATCGGCATCCGCCAATCCAACTTTATTTCCTTTTTCAGCGAGTGCGATTGCCAAGTTTGTAGTAACTGTACTTTTTCCCACTCCGCCTTTATTACTTCCGACAATAATTTTATACTTAATCTCACTCATACGCTTGTTGACCAACCAGCGGTTGTGTTCGTTTTTATCGGCTTTACAATCATTGTCATTATTGTATTCACACATTTCACATGTGTGTAAGAGACGACATTCTCCAGTGACAGGTAAATCCATTAAATCCTCCAATATTTCACCACTCTTACAAGAGAGGTGTTATTAAAAACCATTTTAAAGGTTAAAAGTTTGTTTTGAATTCCCGTAAGTATATAATTTTTTTGTCTTAAGGAAAAGCCTATAAGTAATTCTCTACTTGAGTAAAACAGGAATTCTGACATTTCTTTAGGAACCCCGAATAAATTAGGTGAAAAATGCTTTTTTTCAGTTTTATTTTTAAACAAAAAGGTGAATCTAATTCAAAATAGCCTTATCTAAATATTTTCAAAACCCTATCCAAATCCCAACAAGGGAAAGGGCAAAAAGGGAGGGTGGCTTTTCTTTGGATATTTTGGGTGAGGAAAAATACCCGGAAAAATAATTTGACTTCTTAGGTCCTTTAAATCTTTGTTTCTATTTGGCTTTAAGGGTCATCACCTGAACAAACGAACCACCCGTTTAAAACTAAACTGCTTGATTAAGGAGTGACTGTAATGACAAAAATTTTTTTAAAGTTTGGAGTTCTGCTAATTTCTTTATTGGTTTTTGCAATCTCTACTGCCACTGCAGGAACACGCGCTATTGCCATTTCAGAGCCAGCTAATGGCGCAACTGTTTCCAGTCCAGTAAAAGTTTGCCTGGTTACTCATGGAGTAGAAGTAGAACCAGCAAAAAAAGGTGTCAACGACGGCAAAGGACACCATCATATTTTGGTAGATACCGACCTTCCTGGCGATTTAAGTAAACCCATTGGAAAAGACGCACAACATTTGCATATGGGAGATGGTTCTACATGTAAAGAAGTAAAACTAGAATCAGGAGTTCACGTTATCCGTGGTCTATTTGCGCAAGGCAACCATGTACCTTACAATCCTCCGATTACCGCAACCGTAATCGTGAATGTTCAGTAATATTCCCTAAAAAAGTAGCCGACCTCTGAAAATCCGGGGTCGGCTCTTTCTTTTCAAGCTTAATTCACTTGTATTCTAATAAGCCCCTTTATACAATCAATTAAAAAGAAATTTGAACAAAATATATTATTCAATTTATGGCTCTAAGACTTTCTGCATTTTTTCGAAAAGTAGAAAGTAAATTGCATTTGAATTATGAATTTTTTCTCATCCAATTTATTTAAAAACTTTCGAACTTATTTTCTTTTGCTGTGTCTTGTTTTCATATCCTTTCCATTTAAAGGATGGGGATATGAGGTCAATAAAAATGCAATCGTCCTTCTGGCAGCAAAAAATAAGCAAGGCCAAGTGGTTTCTACCGGGACAGGATTCGTAATTCAGCCAGAGGGAATAGTGGTTTCCAATTATCATAATTTACTGAATGCCTCTGCAATGGAAGCATTCTTTAGAGATGGGACTCATGTTCCCGTTGAATTCATAAGGAATTTGGATCGAACCAAAGATTTCTGCATTCTTCAGTTAAAGGAAGGATTCTATTCCACCCTTGAACTGGGCAATTCTGATGAAATTAGAGATTTTCATTATTCCAGTGCCCTTGGTTATCCTATTCAAGCAGTAAGAATGAACGCAATTTCAGCAAAAAACAACTTACTCCAAACCTATGGGTTTACTTTAGGCATGCACCCACAAGCCTTCCCCGATTTTAATTTCATTTATTCAACAACTCCTTTAAGTTCTGGGTTTAGCGGGGGCCCCCTGGTAAACAATAAAAATCAGGTAGTGGGTATCTCAACAGTAGAAGGACGAGCCATTAACCTCGCATTACCCATTAATTACATAAAACCCAAATTAAATGAAAATTTAAAATTAACTTTTGAACAATTACTGGAGCAAGATAAAACATCCAGGGAAGCAATGTATTATCGTGGAAGTTTTGCACTTTTTGATGAGGGCGACCCAAACAAAGCCATCAATCTTTTAAAAAAATTCTTGAGTTTAAATCCCAACTTTCCAATTGCCTATTATGATTTGGCCATCGCCTATCGCAATATTGGAGAAGTAGATAACGCTATTAAAGAATACGAAAAAGCCCTTAAGTTAAACCCTAATTTTCCTGAAGCCCTGTCAAATCTTGGAGGTCAATATTTCCGTCAAGGAGATTTAGAGAAAGCAGTCACTCGTTTTAAACAAGCCATTGCTGTATATCCTAATTTTATACAGGCGCTTTCTAATTTAGGAGCCGTTCTTAATAAACAAAATAAAGCCAAAGAAGCTTTACCTTACTTGCAAAAGGCCATCAACTTAGACCCTGAGTTTGCCATAGCCTATTTTAATTTAGGGAATTCACAATTTGCTCTAAATAAGATCCATAAAGCCGAAAAAGCGTATTCAAAAGCTGTAGAATTAGGGCTTGATTTCTTATCGCTTCATTGGAAACTTTTCGAAATTTATGAAAAACAAGGTCGGCCTGCGGAAGCCATTCAGGAGTTAAAAGTCATTTTACAGTTGGATCCACAAAATCCAGAAGCCAAAAAGAAACTTGAATCACTTAATTCTCATCATTAATTCCGATCCTTTAATTAACAAAAATAGAAACCAACATCCATTTGACTCCTCAACCAGTATTGGATAAAATCACTGACTCTCTAAACAATCATAAAATTTGTCGTTGAGGTTTACTTGATCATGGAACAACCGCAAAAAGATAATTCTTCTGAACCCACACTGGAAGTTTCTAATACATCTGTCACTCTTGAGTCATTAAAAGAGGAAATCGAAGCCTTAAGAGCAAATATTCAGAATCGGAAAAAAGAAACCACAGTTTTAAAAGTGATGCTCTATACAGGAGTAATCCTATTGATGTTAGCTTATTTCTATTCTAATGACAGCATCCAGCAAACCCAATTAGATGCTGTAGAAATCAAACTCAATCAATACAAAAATGAATTGAGAAGTGATCAAGAAAGAGCTTTTGAAAGCATTCAGGATAATATCTATGATCAAATTGCCAGCATTAAAGTGAATATGGAAAATATTTCCAAATCTACTGCCATCGCAAACAGCGGTCAGTTGGAAAATACAATTAGAGAAATGAATGATAGTTTAGGTCATCTGAAGGTCGATTCGCCCCAACTTCAAGAACTCGTTTCACAAATCAAAGAAGATTCAGAAAAATTCATCGCCACTTACAAATTTCATACAGAATAACTATCAAGACTAAAACCGTTATTTACCATTTTTTCTAATTGGGAAAACTGTATTCCAATGTCAGGAATTTTTAATTTTCAACTTTTTCAAATAATTTATTGATCCGAGTCAAGGCTGACTCACTTATACTCCACCCACAAGCATTTAAATTCTCCTCAACCTGATTGGGATTCTTAACTCCAACTAAGGCCGTGGCTACTCCAGGTTGATGAGTGACCCAATTCAATGCAGTCTGCCCACAAGTTTTTCCCAGGTTTTTAGCCTCCTCTTTAAGTTGTTCTACTTTTGCTACATTGCGTTGAAAAGCTTCACCTACAAACTCCCCTAATATTCCTTTACTCCGCCAATCTTTAAATTTAGTATTTTTGTCATATTTACCAGTCAATACTCCTGAGGCTAATGGACTATAAGCTATGATTCCTATTTTATTTTTTAAACAAAAAGGTACTATTTCCTTTTCGATAGATCTTTGTAACAAACTATACTCCGGTTGAAGCGATACAATTGGACCCACGTCTAAACAGTCCTGCATTTGTTTAACAGAATAATTACTTACCCCAATATGACGGATTTTTCCTTGCCGCTGAATTTCCATCAAGGCTTCCATCGTCTCTGCCTGTGCTGTGTTCACATCCGGCCAATGAACTTGATACAAATCAATATAATCGGTTTGTAAACGTCTAAGGCTTTCATCGATTTCTTTGAGTATGGAGTCCCGCTTAGCTACTTTAGAAATTTTCCCAATTGCAGGTTTTTCCCAAACCAAACCACATTTTGTAGCCAGGATAACTTTGTTGCGGAAGGGTTTTAACGTTTTTCCAATCAAGCTTTCTGAATGACCAAACCCGTATACAGGTGCTGTATCATAAAAATTAATTCCCAAATCATAGGCGCGTAGAATTGATTTTTCAGAATTGCTGTCTCCTTCAGTACTCCAAAATGGAGCCCCTCCAATTCCCCAAGCCCCATAAGCTAACTCTGATACCTCCAGATCACTGGAGCCTAATTTTCTATATTCCATTATTTTATATTTTCCTTTAGGATGAAGTTGTCATACAAAATGTAAAAATTTAAAATAAACTAAAACCTTATCACTTCTATTCTTACCTGTCAGCGGAATAATAATTTCCTGTTCAAGTAACTTAAACATTTCAAAAATGAAATCATTGATCAGAGTTTTAACCTATCTCAAACCGTATAAAAATCAAGTGGCCCTTACCCTAACCTTTGCAATACTCACCACCTTGTTAGATTTGGTTCCACCCTGGTTGATAAAAATAATAATAGATGAATTGATTGATCCACAATCTAATTGGCTGGTTTATGGAGGGGTTTTTGCACTTGTTCTCGCTTATTTAGGAAGAAATTTCTGTAATTACAAACGGATTGTTGTCAATAATCAAGTCGAACAAAAAGTAGTATTCGATATCCGTTCTCATGTGTACCGTTCTCTACAAAAACTATCTATAAATTATTTCGAAAACCGTTCTACAGGGGAAATCATGTCACGAGTTAATGATGATGTCACCTATGTAGAAAGAATTTTTATTGATGGAATTGAGCAATTAGTTACTGCCGTTTTAACCTTGATGGGGATTATGGCTATTCTGCTGGCATTGCATTGGAAGTTGGCTTTAGCTTCCCTTATTCCAATCCCTTTTTTAATTATTGGCGCTTGGAAATATACCCATCGGGCACACGACCTTTACCACAATGTTCGAGAACGTGCGGCCAAAATGAATAGTACCTTACAGGACACTATTTCCGGAATTAAGGAAACTATTGCATTTAATAGACAGCTTCACGAAATTAAACGATTCGAAGAGCGCAGTGATGCTTATTGCAAAGGAACTTTGAAAGTAATGCAACTGTGGGCTATTTATTCACCCACAATGATGTTCTTAGGATCATTAGGCACCGTTCTGATTATTCTTTATGGTATAGGCTTAGTAACTAATACAGAAATTACGGTCGGTACATTGGTAGCATTTATTGGTTATCTCGCTTTATTTTACACACCCATAAATCAACTTCATAGCCTAAACCATATGCTGCAACATGCGTTGGCTTCCTGTGATCGTTTATTTGAAATCATTGATGCAAAACCTAACGTTCAGGAAAATCCAGACCCGTTACTACCCTCAACAAACGTGCAAGGAGAAATTACTTTTAACCAGGTTGGGTTTTCCTATGTGAAACCCAAGCAAGTTTTAAAAAATATAAGTTTTCAAATCGCCCCTGGAGAAAAAATAGCTTTAGTGGGTCATACAGGAAGCGGGAAATCCACCATTGTCAAATTGTTAATGAGATTCTACGACCCAAATACAGGAGAAATTTCCATCGACAACTATCCTCTCGAAAAACTGAGCTTATCCTACCTTAGAGAACAATTGGGATTAGTATCACAAGAACCGTTTCTTTTTAACGGAACTGTAGAAGAGAATATTCTATATGGAAATTTAAGTGCTTCTAAGGATCAAATTAAGGAAGCGGCTGAGGCTGCCAATGCGGCTGAATTTATTGAAAAGCTTCCGAACGGCTATGAAACCTTGATTGGGGAAAGAGGCGTAAAGCTTTCCGGTGGAGAAAGGCATCGATTGGCTATTGCCCGAGTATTTTTAAAAGATCCACCTATTCTTATTCTAGATGAAGCGACGGCTTCAGTTGACACCGCTACCGAATTGAAAATCAAAGAGGCCTTATTAAAATTAATGTCCGGGAAAACTACCTTGATTATCGCGCATAGACTTTCAACTTTAGAAGGGGCAGACAGAGTCTTGGTTCTTCGTGAGGGAGAATTAATCGAAATGGGAACTCATGAAAGCTTAGTTAAAGAAAACAGTGTTTATGCCTCTCTATTTCGGTCGCAACTTCATTTATAATTTTAATTAAGCTTATTCATTTTCGGAAACGAATTCCCCTAATTTACGAAACCTTTCTTGCCGTTGACTAACTAATTGGTCTGCGGATAAGCTGGAAAGTTCACGCAAGTTAGCCCGAATGGCTTTTTTCAATAAAATTGCCGCCCAATTTGGATTTCGATGGGCTCCCCCTAATGGTTCTAAAACAATTTGATCGATTACTTTTAATCGTTCCAAATCTTGCGCAGTCAAACAAAGTGCGCTTGCTGCTTGTTTAACTTTTTCTTTATCTCCCCAAAGGATTGAAGCACAACCCTCGGGAGAAATCACCGAATAAACAGAATGCTCAAGCATCAAAACCTTATTTCCAAGCCCTATTGCAAGGGCTCCACCGCTCCCTCCTTCACCTATAACAATAGAAATAATGGGAACTTTTATACCCGCCATACAAAATAAATTATAAGCAATTGCCTCAGACTGTCCTTTTTCTTCAGCATCAACACCGGGATAAGCACCAGGAGTATCTATCATTGTGACAATCGGAACTTCAAACTTTTCCGCCAGCTTCATCAATCTCAAAGCTTTTCGATAACCCGCCGGCTGAGACATTCCAAAGTTTCGGGCCAACTTTTCTTTAGCATCTCTACCTTTTTGATGACCAATCACCATCACGGTTTGATCCCCAAATTTAGCAAATCCTCCTACTACAGATCCTCCATAACCACCATGGCGGTCTCCATGAAGTTCATTAAAATTGGAAAAAATATAATTTATATAATCTAATGTATAAGGCCGTGCTGGGTGTCGAGCCACTTGTGTTTTTTGCCATCCATCTAAATTATTAAAGGTATCCTTTTTTAAATGGCGTAGCTTTTTTTTAAGTTTCGCAATCTCATGAGTCAAATCCCCGACACTGTCATACATATGAGATAAGGATCGTAACTCACGGATTTGATTTTCAACTGCAAAAATTTCCCGCTCAAAATCTAATATTTGAATCATTTTTTATGGAATAGGTGATTGAAGATCTTATGAGATCTTTCAATTTGCAAATTAGTAAAAACCGAAAATAGGAAAGACCAAATTTTTAAGCTTTTTAGATTCAGCTAATGCTTGCGCTCCCTCAAAACCAATTTGATTTTGCCCCAATCGTAAAGATTCGAGATTGGCCATGGATTCTGACTTAGCAAAGTCATAAGCACCGCCATTTCCAATTTTATTAAAGTTCAAATTTAAGTGCTTCAAATTCATCAGAGTTTTAGAGTTCGCTATTGCCTTGGCGCCCCTATCTGTAATTTGGTTACCAGCCAAACTTAAAGATTCCAGGTTTTTGAGATCGGGCGAGCTCGCTAAAGCAAGAACTGCTTCATCTGTTAAATTATTATAGTTTAAATTTAAATTTTTTAACTCTGAAATATAAGGAGAATTTAATAAAACAAAAACTCCAAAGTCACCAATATAATTTTTCTCTAAGTTGGGTAGCTTGCCTGCCTGGTTCCATCTTTTTATTTTTTGTTGAAACTTAAAGTTTTGTAAGGCCTTTCCACCAGATTTCCCTAATTTATTATAAGATAAATTTAACACAGAAAGTTGTTTAAGTTTATCAGAAGAAACTAATGCAATGGCACCTTGATCGCCAACTTGATTATAATTTAAATTTAATTCCTTTAATTGGTTAAAGTTTGGAGAACTTGCCAAAGCTTCAGCTCCATCATCTCCAATCTGGTTGTTGAATAAATTTAAAACCTCTAATTGAGTAAAAGCTTTGGATGCAGCCAGATACCTTGCTCCTTGGTCGGTCACCAAATTAGTTTCAATATAGAGTGCTTTTAAGTTTTCAAAATTTCTAGACTCTGCAAGCGCCCGAATCCCGGCATCCCCAACATTCCCTTTATATATTTTTAATGTGATAACATTTTTCATTAAAGGAGAGTTGGCTAAATACTCTGCTCCTTTGTCCCCGATCCATTTTTCATTTAGTCTTAAAGTCTTACTATTTCTTTGTAACTTTTTTTCGATATATTTGCTTAACTTTTCTGTTGAAAGAGGTCCCTTTGCCGCAAAAATGAAAATCGAAAATAAACAAATAAAACCCAATACAATGTATCGATTATTCATACCCATTATTTCCTTAAATAACTAAACAAGAATACTTTTGGTATTTTTATTGTATCAGGCCAATTCACTCGTTTTCAATGGCACTTAGCCTCTTTTCCAAATCTCGAATTTGCTTAGTAATATCAGGCAGTTTGGAAATCAGCATCACTGATTTTTTCCATCGCATACCCTCCACAGCAGGGGATCCACCATAGAACCCAGGTTTGGGGATATCGCTTGGAACTCCTGATTGTGCTCCGACAACAACTTGATCTGCCAAGGTCACATGGTCTGCTAAACCGACTTGTCCTGCTAAAATAACATGATGGCCTAATTTACAACTCCCCGACATTCCCACCTGAGACACCAAAATAGAGTGAGCACCAATGTCACAGTTATGGGCCACTTGGACCAAATTATCAATTTTGGTACCCTGTCGAATAACCGTTTCTCCAAAGGTGGCTCTGTCTATACAAGTATTTGCTCCGATTTCAACATAGTCTTCAATAATGACATTACCTATCTGTTGAATTTTAAAATGGCGCCCGTGTTGATCGGGAGTGTATCCAAATCCATCTGCACCAATGACAGCTCCTGAATGCAATACAACATGGTTCCCTAATTTAGTCTCTTTGTATAATGTAACATTTGCATGAATCGTACAATGATCTCCGATTTTGCAATTTTCATAAATTACAGCTCCCGGAAAAAGAACAGTGTTATCCCCAACAACTACATTTTTTCCAATACTAACAAACGGAGAAATTGTCACATCTTTTCCAATTACTGCAGAGTCATCAACAAAAGCTTGCGGGGATATTCCAGATTCAGGTCGAGAATCCGGGTGAAATTTCATTAAAATATTTGCAAAAGCCAGGGCGGGGTTAGGATGAATAACTTGGACCATTGGAATTTCTAAGGCCTTAGGAACTATGACAGCGGATGCCTTACAAGATTCCAGTTTAGATAATAACTTTTTATCTTTAAGAAAAGTAATATCTCCTTCCTTGGCTTGCTCCATACCGCAAGCATCTCTAATTTCTATGGAATCGTCACCCTGGATTGTTCCTCCAACAAGTTCTGCAATTTCTTTAAGTTTCATTGACCCCTTCCCCATCAAAAAATTTATAAAATCAAATCCTTGTCAATAGCACTCACCTGCCCATCAACCAATTGCAAAATCCTATCTAAACTACTTGCTATCTTTTGGCTGTGAGTGACAATGACAAATGTTTGATTAAATTTTTCATTTAATTTTCGAATTAAACTCATAAAGACATCGCCTGATTTTGAATCCAAGTTTCCTGTGGGTTCGTCAGCTAATAACATTTCAGGTTGATTCACCAGGCTTCTAGCTAATGCTACTCTTTGAACCTCACCCCCAGATAACTCACCAGGCTTATGGTTCAATCTATCTTTTAATCCAATTTCACACAATAATGATTCTGCCCTTTCTTTTGCAACATTTTTATCTTTTTTTGCTATCAGAGCTGGGAACATTGCATTTTCTAAAGCCGTAAAATCAGGAAGCAAATTAAACAATTGAAAAACAAAACCAATTTTCTGGTTGCGAAATCTTTCTAAGCTTTCCTTTCTTCCTGAATAAATATTTTGTTCTTTAAACAATACACTACCTGAATCAGGCTGATCTAATCCTCCCAATATATGGAGTAAAGTACTTTTTCCAACCCCGGAAGCACCCACAATTCCTAAAATCTCACCGGAATGGACTACTAAATTAGCATTTTTTAGAACTTGGACAGATTTAATTTTTGTCCTATAGGATTTACTAATATCAACCGCCTCTAACAATACGCTTTTATTCGGGGAATCACTCATATCGCAATCCGTCCACAGGGTCTAGTTTAGAAGCTCTCCAAGCTGGATAAAGAGAAGCGGCAAAACATATGGCAATCGAAAAAACAATAATCAGAAACGAATCAAAATATTGAATTTCTGAGGGAAGTTTATCTAAATAATAAACATCACTGGGAAAAGCTTTAATACCAAATAATGTTTCAATAAAACCAACTATTTCGTTAAGATTAGGAACAATTGTAAACCCGAAAATCACACCGACCAAAGTTCCTGTAACTCCAATTATCAGCCCTTGTAAGCTAAATATTTTTAAAATACTCGCTTTAGTGGCCCCCATCGATTTTAAAATAGCGATATCCTTGGTTTTATCCATTACAACCATAAACAAAGTACTAATGATATTAAAAGCCGCCACAAGAATTATTAAAATTAGGATAATGAACATAACTATTTTTTCTAACTTAAGAGCAGAAAATAAATTTTTATTCATTTGCATCCAATCACGGGCCAAATAGGGGTAACCCAACTTTTTTTGAATATTACTAGCCACCTCTCCCGCTCTATCAATATCTTCAACTTTAATTTCAATTCCCGTTACCTTACCGGAGAGGCCAAAAAGTTTTTGCGCAGACTGAATTGATATGAAAGCCAGGTTCGAATCATATTCATACATACCCGATTCAAATACTCCCACCACTTCCACCATTTTAATGTTTGGAATAATCCCTATCGGAGTCATCTTCACAGAGGGGGATACCATGCCTATTACATCACCCACAAATGCACCTAATCGACGAGATAATTCATTCCCCAATATTATTCCTTGCCGATGAATAATATTTTTGTTGTCTGAACCTTTCTCTTTCCCAACTAAATTACTCAAGCTCCCCTCAATCATATTTTTCTGAAGATCCGAAATATTTCCTTCTCGCAAAGGATCTACACCTCGTACGACAACCCCGGATGTCCTTTCTCCTAAAGTCAACATGACCTGTTTTAATATGAAGGGAGCGGCATCTTTTACTAAGTCTTCTGATTTAATTTCTTTGATAAGGTCTTCATAAGCCGAAAGGCCGCTTCGGGTAATATTGGTAATGACAATATGGCTATTCGTTCCTAATATTTTATCCCTCAAATCCTTTCCAAATCCTGTCATTACTGCAATAACGACAATTAATGCCATAACTCCAAGTGCAACTCCTCCAATGGATATGAAGGTTATCAGAGAAATAAACTTTTGCGATTTTCGGGAACAAAGATGACGCCAGCTTATTAAAAGCTCATAACCCATGGCTACCATCCTTTAAAAGAATTTTTAGATTTTTTGAAGACAAAAGGGAACGGATTAAGTTTCCTTTTTTAATTGTGGAAATAGAATAACATCCCTGATTGATTGAGCATTAGTAAAAAGCATGACCAGACGATCTATGCCAATTCCTTCTCCCGCTGTGGGAGGCAATCCATACTCTAAGGCTCGAATAAAGTCGTGATCCATCCAATGCGCTTCATCATCGCCTGCTGCTTTCTGCTCCACCTGATGATCAAAACGTTCTTTTTGATCGACTGGATCATTCAATTCAGTATATGCATTTGCTAATTCGCGGCGACCGACAAACAATTCAAACCGCTCAACTAAATCTGGATCATCCTCTTTTCTTTTAGATAATGGAGATAGTTCCAAGGGATAATCAATTATAAATGTAGGTTCAACAAGCAATGGCTCCACAAAATGATCGAATAACTTACCTAAAACTTTTCCAAATGTATCTTTCTTTTCAAGAGGAACTTTATTTTCTAGTGAAAACTTTGTTGCGCTTTTTATATCGTGCAAAGCTCCCTCGGGAACATTTCCAATTTCGATTAACGACTGCTTAAAGGGACATACACGAAAGGGTTGCGATAAATCGAAAGAGACCTCCTTCTCTTGCCCAGCCTCTTCAAAGGTGCAGGGGAAGGTCAAAGTATTAAAGACTTTTTTTCCAATAAAACGAAATAACTCCTCGGTTAAAACCATGAGGTCTTTATAGTCTGCGTAAGCAGTATAAAACTCCAGCATGGTAAATTCGGGATTATGCTCTGTAGAAATACCTTCATTTCGAAAGTTCCTATTTATTTCGTAAACCCGCTCAATACCCCCGACTACCAACTTCTTTAGATAAAGCTCAGGCGCAACCCGAAGATACAAATCCATATCTAAAGCATTGTGATGGGTCTGAAAAGGCCTTGCAGTAGCACCACCAGGAATGGGCTGCATCATAGGTGTTTCCACCTCGAGGTATTCCCGTTCATTTAAAAAATCACGTATGGCTTGAATAATTTTGCTTCTTACTACAAAAATATTTTTTACTTCGGGGTTTACGATGAGATCTACATACCGTTGACGATACCGCAATTCAATATCTTTTAATCCATGCCATTTTTCGGGCAACGGCAATAAGGATTTTGTCAAAAGAGTCACTTTTTTGGCAAATATGGTTAGTTCTCCGGTTTTGGTTTTTGAGACCCTTCCCTCAACCCCGATGAAGTCTCCAATATCTACTTTTGACATCCAGGCAAAAGTTTCTTCTCCAATTTCATCTTTTTTAATATAAATTTGAATCTGCCCTGTGCCATCTTTTATGTGAGAAAAAATGGTTTTACCATGTTTACGGCGTGTCATTATTCGTCCTGCTACCACAAACTCTTGGTTTAAACTTTCCAATTCCTCTCGAGTTTTCTCCGAATGAGACTCCAAGATTTTTCGAATAAAAGTTGTGCCTTTAAACCTATTAATATAAGGATTTACTCCCTGGTTTCTAAATTCTTCAACTTTTTCTCGTCTCAGCTTAATTAATTCGCTTGTTTCTTCCATGTAATTCTTTTCAGTTGGGTTAATTATGGTTTGCCATCAAATAGTTCTATAGAATTTATTCCAAATCAATATTTCAAATCCTAAAAACCAGGAAGGTTAATGCAATTGAAGAATTTTATCAAGTGGATGGATTGATGCAATTTACATTCAAAAAATATATCAAAACTAAACGGGAAAATCTTCAGCGGGCAAACTGAGTAAACCGAGATTCCCTAACCACAGTGATCTTAATTTCTCCCGGATATGTAACCTCTTTTTCAATACGCTTCGCGACATCTTTTGCTAGCAAACCAGCTCCATCATCGTTAATACCATCAGGTACTACTATAATACGCACTTCTCTTCCAGCTTGAATTGCATAGGTTTTTTCAACGCCTTTGAATGAATCACCAATTTCTTCTAATTGACTCATTCGTTTGACGTAGGTTTCTAACATTTCTCGACGTGCGCCGGGTCTGGACGCAGAGATAGTATCACCCGCCGCTACCAATACTGCATATAAGGATTCTGGTTCCACATCTTCGTGATGAGCTGCAATTGCGTTTACCACACATTTATGTTCATTATACCTTGTGGCAATATCAACCCCCAACTGCGTATGTGTTCCATCAGTATGACGGTCAATAGCTTTCCCAATATCATGTAAAAGTCCGGCTCTTTTTGCCATGTCCACATCCAATCCTAATTCAGCTGCCATGGTTCCACAAACCCAGGCCACCTCTTTAACATGCTCTAACACATTCTGAGTGTAACT
Source organism: Nitrospinaceae bacterium (assembly GCA_965223665.1). Classification (GTDB taxonomy): domain Bacteria; phylum Nitrospinota; class Nitrospinia; order Nitrospinales; family Nitrospinaceae; genus CBDCVY01. The sequence goes on along the minus strand of OZ245011.1, from coordinate 3,957,394 downwards.
GGTCCGATACTTTAATCGGCCCAAAAGCTTAACCATGTCTGGATGTACCCCGTCAATTCCCAAGTCCATTACGGCTTGTTCCCCTGCTTCTTTTATTCCAACATTAACTTCTTTTTTACATTTGTTAACTACTTCTTCAATACGACCAGGATGTATACGACCATCTAGTGTCAACTTTTCCAATGCCCGTCGAGCCACTTCTCTACGGATAGGATCAAATCCGGAAAGCACTACAGCTCCTGGGGTATCATCAATAATCAAATCGATCCCTGTACACTGTTCTAAAGCGCGTATATTTCTTCCTTCTCTCCCAATAATTCTTCCCTTAATGTCGTCGTTCGGCAGTTCAACTACCGAAACGGTAGTTTCGGCAACATGATCTGAAGCCAAGCGTTGAACCGCCATTGAAATGATTTTTCGAGCCTCCCCTTCAGCATTATTTTTTGCTTTCTCCTCAAGTTTTTTTACTTCTTTTGCTGCTTCTAGTCTTGCCGAATCTAATACTTGGTTTTTTATTTCTTCCCTGGCTTCTTCTGCAGAATATGAAGAAATAATTTCTAATTTTTTTATCTCTTCATCAATAAGTTGATCAAACTTTTCTTTTTTTGCCTTTAAGTCATTTTGGATTTGATCAATCTCTTTTTGCCGATCTTGCATTTTTCTATCGGCTTCTCGATTTTGTTCCAACATTTTATTGAGGTTTTGTTCTTTTTGATGGAAACTTTTTTCATTTTCCCTAAGTTCTTTCCGTTTAGCTTCCATTTCATTCTCAATTTGCCCTGTCAAAGCAATTTTTTTCTCTTTAATTTCTATTTCAGCTGACTTTATTTTGGTCTCTGCTTCTTTTTCGGCCTCAGAGACAATTTTTTTACCTAACGCCTCCGCTTCCTTAATCTGTAGCTCAGCAAATATTTTTCTTAAGTAATAACCCACAATATATCCAATCACCAAGGTCACTCCCATTGCAATGATCAAGGTGATAAAATTCACATGAATGTCATAAAAGATTTTCATAACTTGCTTCCTTATAATTTATAAATTAACACTATTAATTAGTTCACCCTATTTAATAGTGATAGTTCTGCTTTCGGTAACAATTAAATTTACTGAAACATCCCTTTCTGTTCTAGGAATTTTTGGCAAAATTTGAAAATCAAACGCCAAGGCTATTTTCAGTATTTTTTTAGACATTTTAGACAAAAGTCGATCAAAATATCCTTTTCCAAACCCAATACGCGTCCCCAACAAATCGAACCCAACACCAGGAAGAATTACTGTATCAATTTTGGTCGTGGGAACAAAATTTAAAAAATTTTCATCCGGCTCTCTAATTCCAAAAGGTCCCAGTTTAAATTTGATATCCAACCCAGAAATTTGACTGATTTTTAAATCAGGTTGATTTTTATCAACAATCGGAACAAATAAACACTTTCCCATGGCAAACAAGTCTTTTATTATGGGCTCCGTTTGTACTTCTTTAGCTTTAGACAAATATACTAAAATATTTTTAGCCTTATTTAACAAACTTAGAGTTCTAAATTGAGCTGCAATCTCATGACTTTGTGATAGTACCCACTGGCTTTCTAATTGGTTTCTCTCTTCTAATAACTTCTTTCGAATAACAGATTTTTTTGTAATCAAATGATCCTGAGAGGAAGCAAACCTACTTGATTTTTTTTTCATCCGTTATTCCCTGATAAACTGGGTAACTTCCGGAACTTACGATTCCAAAAAACCATTCAATTCATTTATTTCTAAAAGGTGATATTAATGAGAAATGGCAAGCCTCTAATTGCTATAGGGCCAGCAGGATTGTCTCAAAGGCGAAGAAATTATATCTAGAATTAGGGGGGACCTGAGCACATCAAAAGTATTTAAGCTTTTTTGCCGTCGGTAAGATGAACTCAATATATATTTGAAAACGTATCCTTGATCCATGATTCGTTAGAAATTCCTAAATACAATTTATTTGAATTGAATAAATCCTATCAGGGTTGAGAAAAAATTACCCCATTTCAACTAATCCAATCATCCTTTTAGAAAACAAAACCTATATTTTTAACTTCCCCGCAGATGCCGTGCAAAAACCATTTTTTGAACCTGCCAAGGACAGGTGGGACCTATGGATTACTGCTTAAGGCTTCCTTTTACAAGGCATGCTCACCACAGTAGTTCTAAGACCCCTAAAATTAATGTTGGCTCAAGAATTGACTTTTTACTCGAGCAACGCAGGGAAGCATTTTAACTTTTAAATTTGGGTCATCCTAACACAACCCAAATTACTGCTCAAGGTCTATCTAATACTTAGTATAATACTAAAAACCTAAGATTTAGCATTATTTAATTCAACTAATTCTTTCTCTAATAGTTGATTTATCAAAGAGATTTTCTGCTCGTCTTCTTTATTAAAGGAATTTTGATTTTCCTCTAATGATTGAATCTGTTTTCTTGTTTCATACACTTCCTGTGCGATATTTAAGGCTGCCAAAATTACCAGGTCAATTGTGGAGAACTTGCTAGAAGACTGGGAAATTTGTTGGATTTTATCGTCTACATATCCTGCTAATTCATGAATGTTTGTCGAAGCTGATCCTGCCTTAACATTGTACAATTTCCCATTAATTGTTATTTGAGTGCTTTTGCTCATGGGGTATTAAGAAAATTCTGCGTTCTCAATTTGTTGGAGTAAGTTTTGAATTTTGGAGCGAATTTGATTTTTATCCAATTCGTTTTGCTGAAAATATTTTTCAAGTTTTTTTACTTGGTACGAACTATTTATCAAATCTTGTTTAGTCGTTTTTTCCTGAGTTAAAATTCTATCACGTTCCCTTTGCAAGGATTCATTTTCTACCTTTAACTTATGGTTTTCCTCACGCAATCTGCGTAATTCTTTTACCAAAAGGGACGTTAATTCCTCTAATTTATCAATACCTTTTGTTGTCATGAGGCCATCCTACCACCAGGGTCAAAGGCTGTCAATGTAACAGCCAAAAAGCTAATCAATCTCTAAGCGAAGCCCCCAACTCTTTTGAAAGAGAGGCAACAATTTTATCAAATACCGAATTAACTTCCTCATCCGTCAGGGTTTTCTCTAAAGATTGAAAAGCTAGGGAAAAAGTAAAACTTTTTTTATCGGGCCCCAATTTTTTACCCTCAAATTGATCATATAGTTCAACTCTATGGAGCAAAGGAGAGTCCACTTTCTCTATCAACTGAGTTACCGTTTGGGATTTTACCGATTTATTAACCAGTATTGAAATATCTCTCAAAGTCTCTGGATATTTAGGTATCGGTTCAAATTTTATTTTTTTAGGAGCATCCTGAAGCAAAATCTCCAAATTTAACTCAAAACAAAAAGCCCCTTTCTCTAATTCCATTTTTTGAATAGTCTTAGGATTCAACAAACCACAGAATCCTATTAAATCGTTACCAACCCTACAATCCACTGATTGCCCTGAAACTAAAAAGGGTTTATTTGCAGGGCTAAAAGTCAAATCCAGCCTTAAGCTTTTTACCAAATTTTCAACAATACCCTTCATATCAAAGAAGTCATGTAGCTTCCCGGTCGACTTCCATAAATCATCAAAATATGGACCTACAATTAATCCCGCAAGGCATGGAATTTCCTTTGACAAGTTGTCACCATTTCGAAAAAAAACATTTCCCTGCTCAAATAAACGAACCGTTTTTTGGCCATGGTTCAAGTTTTTTGCCGCTGCTTTAATTAATCCTGGCAACAAACTGGTGCGCATGGTCCCCATCTCAGAACTAATAGGATTTTTAAGAGGAATCGTTTCTACTTTAAGATCAGAAAAGGCACCTAAAAATTCCTCTGCACTACTACTTTCAATAAAACTAAAGTTTACCGATTCTAAAAAGCCTGAAAACTCCATTACTCTAATCAATTCTCTAATTCTACTTTGATCCTCATTTAAAGCGGCAGAGGTCAAAGATCCTTTTGGAGTGGTTACAGGGATATTTCCGTACCCGTGAAGCCGAACTACTTCTTCAATTAGATCAATTTCCCTTTCCAAATCTGTGCGAGAATAAGGGATCTCCAAAAGAAACTCATCCTCGGTTTTCTTTTCCGTCACCACAATACCAATTGAATTTAAATAATTTAAAATTTTATCTGGTGCCAAAGAAATTCCAATTAATTGATTCGCGCGAGAGATCCTAAATAATATTCGAGTTTTTGTTTTAGGATTTGGATACACATCAACACGGCCAAGACAAATTTCTCCGCCCGCCAACTCTTGAATCATTAACGCTGCGCGTGATTGGGCCGATATCACTGCTTCAATATCAACACCTCTTTCAAAACGGTAAGAAGAGTCAGATCTTAAATTGTATTTTTTAGAAGCTTTTCTAATAGCAATTGGGTCAAAATATGCACTTTCTAAAACTACAGATTTTGTATCTAAAGTAACATGACTATTTGCCCCACCCATTATTCCGGCTAAAGCAACAGGTTTTTCAGAATCTGCGATAACCAGAGCATCCGATTGCAATTTTAATTCAGTACCATCTAAACTTGTGAAAGATTCGTTCTGCTTTGCCCTCCTAACAATGATTTTTGCTCCTGATAAAAAGGAACGATCGAAGGCATGCAGAGGTTGACCATACTCCATTAAAATATAGTTTGTGATATCAACAATATTGTTGATGGGCCGCAATCCTACCGCCAACAAACAATCCTTTAACCATTGGGGGGAATCACCAGGACTCACATTATCAATTACTAATGCAGAGTAACGTGGGCATAAATAGTCTTCTTGGATCTCTACTGAGATCCTATCTTCCACCGAAGTGTTTCCCATAGCATTTTTTAAATCTACATTGGATTCGTCAGATTTAAAAGGTTTTCCCGTTAAGGCACTTACTTCACGGGCTACTCCCCTGTGACTCAAGCAGTATCCTCGATTAGGCGTTACATTAAGCTCCATAACCTCTGCTTGACGGCCGTTTCCAAGCTCAACAGTTTCCAGTCCTTCCAGCTCCAACCCCCCCATCGTAAGACGATGGCTCAATTCGTCCACATTCAGACCGTGGTCTACATATTTTTTTAACCAATCTAAATAAATTTTCATTTCAGGAATATTCTAAAGTTAATTCTCGTGCTATAAATCTAAGGAGGAATTATAAGTTACTTAATTTAAAAAAGCAAAATGCTCCGTTGGCAGGCAAGCAACTATTTTCCAATTCATTATTAGCCTTAATTGACATTCTTTAATCAATAAACTGAATTTTTCTTAAAAAAATCGATTTTCAAATCAGGACTTCCCATGGAAATAAACGAAGACAAAATTTTAAAACTAATGAAAGAAAAAGCCAATCGTCCCATGAAATTCTCAGAGTTGATGAAATTATTTTCTATTCCAGAAACCCAGCGAAGAGAATTTCGCAGAATCGTAAAATATCTTGCAACCGAGGGTTCTTTAGTTAAGCTTCGAGGAGGACGCTACGGTTTGCCGAGTGAAATGAATTTAGTGACGGGCACTCTTCAAGGACATCCGGATGGATATGGTTTTGTAATACAAGAATATGGGGACGAGGATATATTTATAGGCAAACAAAAAATCGGTGGGGCTATGCATGGGGATATCGTTCTTACTCGAATTGAAAATAAAAATACCAGGTTCAGCCGTCCTGAAGGGCGTGTGATTCGAGTACTTCAGCGAAAAACCTTGGGACTTGTGGGTTTATTTGAGCCCCTTGGAAGAGACGGTTGGGTGACCCCCTCTGATCCTAAATATTTTCAAGATATCTTTATTCCGGGAAAGGAAAAAAAAAGGGCTAAACCCGGCCAATTGGTAAAAATTGAGATATTAGATTATCCCACCAAACATAATCCTCCCGTCGGACGTGTCATTCAAGTCCTTGGGAATAAAGACGACCCAGAAGCAGAACTTCGATTAATTTTTCATAAGCATAATATCGACCCAGAGTTCCCGCCAAAAGCCTTAAAAGAAGTAAAACAGATTTCAACTGTGATTTCCAATGAAGAAAAAAAATTACGTAGAGATCTTACCAAAGAGTTGATCTTTACCATCGATGGAGAACGTGCAAAAGACTTTGATGATGCAATTTCATTAGAGCTAGAAGGAAATAATTACAGATTGGGTATTCATATAGCAGATGTCAGTCACTTTGTAAAAGAGGGAAGCGCTATTGACCTAGAAGCTTTTGAAAGAGGTACCAGTATTTATTTTGCTGACGGTGTAATTCCGATGCTTCCTTTTGAACTAACAAATGACATTTGCAGTCTTAAATCCGGAGTGGAGCGATTGACTCTAAGTCTGTCCGTATTGATCACTCCCAAAGGAAAAATCTTAGATTATGAAATTTATCCAGCGGTTATTGAAAGTAAATATAGATTCACCTACACACAAGTTGCTCGCCTTCTAGAGGAAGGGGATCCCCATGGGGAGTTCTTGAATGTATTACCTACCTTAAAAAATTGCCATGCGTTAAGTCAATCTCTAAGAAAATTGCGTTTTCGATCGGGCAGTGTGGACTTTAATATTCCTGAACCGGAAATCATTTTGGGGCCCAAAGGAAATGTTGAAAAAATTTTTAAAGCGGAACATAATTCCGCCCATGAATTAATTGAAGAATTTATGCTAATCGCAAACCAAATTATTGCTCAATATTTGGACAAAAAAAATATACCCGGGATTCATAGAGTTCATGAACCTCCGGATGAAGACAAATTATTTCGTTTTAATGAATTTATAAAAGATTTTGGCTACCGTCTTCCCTCAACTCGCAATATCAAATCCACTTCTCTACACCAATTATTAAAAAAAACAAAAAATCGACCCGAAGAAAAAATGTTCAATACCCTTTTATTGCGAACCATGAAAAAAGCCATCTACTCGAATGAAGACCCAGGACATTTCTGTTTAGGGTTTGAACATTACACACACTTTACTTCTCCTATTCGACGCTACCCTGATTTAATTACACATCGGATGGTAAAAACCTATTTAACCAAAAAGAAATGTTCCATAAGGGAAAGAAAAAAAATAATGCCCCGGACCATTGAGTATGCTAAGCAATCCTCGGACCGTGAAATAAAAGCCCAGAGCTTAGAGCGAGAAATCCAGGATTTAAGGCGAGCACAATATATGGCCGATCGCCTGGGTGAAATTTATAAGGGTTCCATATCTAATGTGGCACAATTTGGGTTTTTTGTTGAACTTGAAAACATTTTTATTGAAGGAATGGTCCATGTTTCAACTTTACAGGATGACTATTATGTTTATTACGAACATGAGCACCTGCTAAAAGGTCAACATACACACAAAACTTTTCGCATTGGAGACCAGGTTAAAGTCCGTGTAGTTAAAGTAGATCTTTCAAAAAAACATATTGACTTATCCTTGGTTTCAAAAAAATGAATTCCTTTTGAAATTTTTTGGCTATGCCCCCTCTTCTGCCTTATTTCCTTGCATTAGTTTCTGGAGTATTAGCATCATTTCCAGGATCAAAAGAATTTCTTTTCCCTTTTTTCCTCCCAATCTCAGCAATCGCGGTAGGGTTTTGGGCATTTTTTAAAACGGGGAGAATTACCATTTGGCGTTTCATTGTCTTTTTAAGTCTTTTGAGTTGGGGTATTTTACACCCCTTTTTAGAAGAAACAATCCGACCTAAAAATCATATTCTTAAAATTCTTCAAGAAAAAAAACGATCAATAGTCACAGGAACGATTTCCAAATATCCCATTAAACACGAAGACAAAATTCAATTCACTTTAAACCTGGAAACCATACAGTATGAAGAACCTCCATTAAGCACATCAGGAGTTGCACAAATAACCTTGTACAACACAGATCTGGCTGTCCGATTAGGAGATAGACTTAAAGTCTCTAAAATTCGATTAAAAGTTCCCAGAAATTTCAAAAACCCCGGACGATTAGATTACAAACTTTATCTTCGCTCAAAAGGAATCGATGTTATTGGAGGAATTTCGAAGTCAAAGAACATTGAAAAACTAAATTTTGAGGAACCCAATGTCTTTGCCCAAGCTTTTATTTCATTAAAAGAGAAACTGCATCATCTTTTAGATAAATATTTAACTAAAGTTCCTGCTTCCATTATTAAAGCCATGATATTGGGAGAAAAACAATTCTTGGAGGATAAATTAAAACAGGCCTACATTACATCTGGCTTGGCACATTTATTGGCAGTTTCCGGATTACATATTGGATTTATAGCTGGGGCCACCTATTTTCTTTTTTATCCTCTTTGCTTTAAATTGTTAGTTCGATTCCTGCCACTTTCCGCAAGGAGTGGTCTTGCAAAAAAAATAACAGCCATTCTTACCCTGATCCCGGTGGGACTTTACATGGGTTTAGTAGGAGCAAAAGTTTCAGCTATTCGCGCAGGTTTGATGGTAATTTTTGTCCTCATCTCGTTTCTAATTAATAGAAAGCAAAATTTATTCAATGCCCTACTTCTAGCAGCTTTTATAATTTTATTGATAAATCCTTATTCAGTGTTGACGCCCGGATTCCAGCTTTCATTTATGGCTGTTTTCACAATTTTATTTTATATACAAATTGTCTATCCTCTTAATGGAGATTCCATTGATTGGATGGGAGATATTCCTTGGTATAAGCGTCTTCCTTTTATCCGTAGAGACTCTCGGTTTCGCAATCATTGGACAATTGAATTGATTTCAAGCACGACCATGGTTTCTTTACCAGCAGTTTTAGGAGTTTTGCCCATTTCCATTTTCTTTTTTAATCAAATCAGCTTCTTAGGAATCTTCCTTAATATTTTATTCATTCCCTTAGCCTCGTTTTTAATTCCCTTCGCTTTTTTGTCTTGTTTTCTAAGTTTTTTCTGGGAACCTTTGGCTTCAGTTTTCATGCCGCTTGTAAACCTGCTAACCCAAATTTTCATTCACATACCTCAAGAAGCACAAAAAATTTCCTTCTCTTCTACTTATGTATCCACTCCTCCCGAATTTTGGCCAATATTATATTACATAGTTTTATTCGGGTTCCCATTATGGATTCTTCGACAACAGGAAATTAAGAAATCTCAACCACCTGAACAATGGTCAAATAGATCAAACACGTTTCTGCAAAATAAGTTAACTTTAATTTCAAAATCAAAGCAGTCTTCAATAGGAATTTTTAATCGCAAGTTTTTTGAATCAATCGGTTTTATTTTTTGTATATCTGGAGTATTTATTTGGTTATGTTGGCCACGTTTTCCAAATTTCCATACTAATGAATTGGACCTGTGCCTTTTAGATGTTGGTCAAGGGGAATCCATTTTTATTGAAACTCCAGACCATAAAGTTATTTTATTAGACGGTGGAGGCTATTATAAAAATAGTTTAGACGTTGGTAAGGTCGTCTTAGCACCTTTTCTATGGAATCGGGGAATATCGAAGATTGATTATTTTGGAGCTACTCATTCAGATAATGATCATATAGCCGGATTAGAATCTTTAATAAATTATTTTCCAATAAAAAAATATTTAACACGTTTTCATCAACATGAAGATCCTCGGTTAAAAAACTTAAAAGCCACATTAAAAACAAAAGGAACACAAATAGTTTCATTAGAACCCAACGCAATCTTATCTGTTGGAGAAGTAAAAATAAAATTATTACATCCTTCTAAACACTTTATTGAAAAATACCCATCCATTGAAAGAATTAGCAACCAACATTCATGGATTGTCCTTGTACAATTTAAAGATGTCCGTTTTTTACTGTCTGGTGATATCACTAGTAAAGAAGAATCTTATTTAATTAATCAACAGATCAATTTGAAAGCACAAATTCTAAAGGCCCCCCATCATGGGAGTAAATTTTCTAGCTCTCAAGCTTTTTTGGATGCGGTGAACCCAAAAGATGTACTAATATCAAGTGGTCTTAATAACCCCTTTCATCACCCTCATCCAGAAATTATTGAGAGATATAAAGAATCTAATATCAATGTTTGGCGAACCGATCAGCAGGGCGCCCTATGTGTAAATACCAACGGACATAATCACAGAATATTCGCACACAGCAACTTATAGTTTCCCCAAAATAAAAAATTCAAAACCATAATAAATTTACACTTACAGTTTATTTTAATAAAAAAAACTGCTAACCTGTTTTTTGCCTTGAGGTCAATAGGTCTTCGTTCATCTTTTCAATTAGGAAGCCTGAATGGAATTTAAAAGAAATATTTATTTCGCCTATTTAGGCTTAGTAGCATTGCCATTTCTTTGGGAATATTTTGCGCCAGTAACCCATCAAACTCTAAATAACCCCGATCTATATTTTTGGTTTCCTATCCCTTTTTTTCTAACCCTGGGGCTCATGGGAGTTTTGGGTTGGCGACTCAATCAAAAAAGAATCCTAATCGCCTCATTTTTTCAATCTATTATTTATTTCATTATATTCAATCCGTCCACTCTTAGTTTCTGGGGATTAAGTCAAAAAGAAATTTGCCAAATCTTTAGTCTTGGTTTTCCTTTATCACTTGCACTCATTTTTAGATTAAAAGAAAATCGCTGGACAAATGTTCTTAACTTTTTGAAGCTCGTATTGGTGATTTTGCCGATCCCGCTTTTAATGATTTGGCAAACAACAGCAACGAACGAATTTAATTTGTTAGTAGAATGGGAAATGGTCTCCTTATCCCTCAACTTAGGATTCCCACAGTTGGCCATTTTAGGTTCAATTATATTTTTATTGGAAACTCTTTCTTATGAAGACAAACGAATTAAACCCTATGTAATTGCCAACTGCATAGGTCAGATTCCCTTCTTATATTTGATTCATGCAGTCACCACCTCTTCCCTATCCCCTTCAAAATCATCAATTCTTCCAATAATTGCCTTAGCAGCCCTATGCGGAATTCAACTTCACACCATATTCCGTATGTACTGGCAAAGAGTGTATTTGGATGAATTAACCAATATTTCAAATCGCCGAGCCTTAGATGAGTATCTTCGCAGCCTTCATGGAGAATATGCTATTGCCATGATAGACATTGACCATTTTAAATCTTTCAACGATACATACGGACATGATGAAGGAGACAATGTTTTACAAATCGTTGCAGAAACTTTGGATTCCGAATTGGGTCAAAAAGTATACCGTTATGGGGGAGAGGAATTTTGCGCAGTTTTCGAAGGAGTGAGCGGAGAAGATGCATTTCCCTGGGCTAATAAAGTTCGCCGTAAATTAGAAGCCCAAAAATATAAAAACCGTTCCCCGAAAAAAACACGCAAATCCAATAACAATAATCCATCTAAAATGAAAAACCGCTCCAAAAGAAAAATTCAAATCACCGTGAGCATAGGCTTGGCAAGTCCCGAAAATGACCACCAAAACCCTGAGGAAGTCATTAAATTGGCTGACCAGGCACTTTATAATGCCAAAGACCATGGAAGAAATTGCGTCATGGTTTGGGAAAAATATAAAAAATCCAAAAAGAAAAAGTAACAGGCGATAGCAAAAAAGGATATTTGCCAATCCTTAAAAAATGGATAAATGTGATTGAGGCTCAAATTTTCTTAATTGAGATACCCAAAAATTTTTGGTATAAAACAAAGTTTTCATTAAAACTTTGCTCAAAGGATTCGATTTATGGCCACATTGGAAAAATTAAAGGAACATATCAAAAAATCAGGAGAAAAATTAGCCGAGGTTAAAAATAATGCTGGAGAAAACAAATATGATTCCGAAGTAAGAAAAATCCGGAAACATTATAAGCGGCTTACCCGTAAAGTAGGAAAAATTGAATACATGGAAAAGAAAAAGCAAGAAAAAGCCCAAAAGAAAAAGTCAGAGGATAAATCCTAAAAAAACTTATTTTATTTAATAATTGTATTTTTTTAAAACATCCAGGTTTTCTGATATTGATAAATTATTATTTTTTCCTTTAATTAAAAAATACAACGTGAATAAAAATGGAAACTCCTAAGTTCGACATTGAAAAAGTAGCTCTTTTAGCTAGACTCCAACTTACAGAATCCGAGAAGGAAAGAATGGGGTTACAATTCCAAAAAATTTTGGAATACATAAACCAATTAAACGAATTAAACACCGACCAGGTTCATCCAACATCCCATGTGTTGCAAATTAACAATGTCCTTCGCGAAGATTTACCAAGATCTCAACCTCTTAACGACGATTTACTTTCGTTAGCACCAAAATCGGACAAGGGGCATTACGAAGTCCCGCAAATATTATAATCAATGGACTCCCTCACCCTTGCTCAAGCCAAGCTTCTGCTTAAAGGTAAAAAAATTTCTGCTCAAGAGCTGTTACAAACTTTTTATTCAAGAATTGATGAAGTTGATGATCAAGTCAAGGCTTTTGTTCATTTAACCCGAGAACTTGCTGAGGAACAGGCAAAGGAAGCAGACCGTAAAATTGCAGCAGGAGAAGATGCACCTTTATTAGGAATTCCATTAGCACTCAAAGACTTAATTTGTCTAAAAGGTTTTCCTAATACTTGCTCCTCACATATTTTAGAAAATTTCATTTCTCCTTATGATGCCACTGTGACCCAAAAACTTAAAGAAGCTGGAGCCGTTATAGTGGGTAAAACTAATATGGATGAATTTGCGATGGGCTCATCTAATGAAAACTCTTATTTTTTTCCCACAAAAAATCCATGGGATTTAGATAGAGTTCCAGGTGGATCCAGTGGGGGTTCAGCAGCCGCCGTTGCTGCGAATGAATGTATTGCTGCATTAGGAAGTGATACCGGAGGGTCCATCCGACAACCCGCCGGCTTTTGTGGGATTACGGGACTAAAACCTACTTATGGCAGGGTTTCCCGATTTGGATTAGTTGCATTTGCCTCTTCTTTTGACCAAATCGGTCCAATGACTAAAACTGTAGAAGACTCGGCAATTCTTTTAAATGTTATTGCGGGCCATGATCCCAGAGACACAACATCTGCAAATATTTCTTTACCTAATTTCACTGAAAAGTTAATGGATTCCACCAAAAAGCTAAAAGTTGGAATTCCTAAGGAATATTTTGGAGAGGGCTTGGAAGAAGATGTCAACCAATCTATTCAACAGGCGTTAAAAACTTTAGAAGAAATGGGAATTGAAAAAATTGAAATTTCCCTTCCTCACACTTCCTATGCTGTGGCCACTTACTATATATTAACTTGTGCAGAGGCAAGTACTAATTTAGCGCGTTACGATGGGGTAAAATATGGAATTCGTTCCGACAAATCCGAAAACCTTTTTGACATGTATACCAATACCCGCGAAGAAGGGTTTGGAGAAGAGGTAAAACGAAGAATACTACTTGGAACTTTTGTTTTAAGCACTGGCTATTACGATGCTTATTATTTAAAGGGACAAAAAGTTCGGACCCTCATTAAACAGGATTTTGAGAAAGCCTTTGAAAATTGCGATTTTATTGTGGCCCCCTGTTCTCCATACCCTGCTTTTAAACTAAAAGAGAAATTAGATGACCCCCTTCAAATGTATCTCTCTGATATTTATACGATCTCAGCGAGTTTAGCCGGCATTCCAGCTATGTCAGTGCCTTGCGGTTTTTCCAAAGAAGGCCTTCCAATTGGCTTACAACTCATTGGCAAAGCTTTTGACGAAGAAACTTTACTACAGGTCGGCAATCAGTTTCAACTCAATACCGATTACCATAAAAATTCACCTGCCCTTTAAACTTTTCTTAACAAATTTTTTTTTTGACTTATACTGTTATAAATACTTCCTTTATTAATCACTCAACCCCAAAAAGGTTCACCAAACTATTTAATTTTCCTTACTTTAAACTTATAGTATGGCAACACAAAATATTACCTATCGACCCATTGATATTAATCTATTAAACCAACAATCATATTCGCAATTTGATTTATATTTTAGAACTATAAGTTACAAAAAAACGAATTATATAAAGTTTAAAAAAGATGATCCCAATGACCTGGAAAAAGTTAACCGGTTATTAGAAACCGGTGAATTAGAAGAAAGCTTATATATTCAAAAAACAGATTCTTTTAAATACTTTGAAAGAGCCTCACAAGTTCTTCGAGAATACATAGAGAAAGAAGATGTTGACAATAAGCAAAAGTTAAATAGGATCTATCATTTTTCTGAAGAATGCTTAAAGGAATTTTTTGAGTATACCGCCCCTCCCAGTTTTTTAAAAATGGCAGATCAGGCTATTGACCTGGTTCACAAATGTTATGAAAATTCCTCATTAGGATTTGGTCGAATCTCAGAAATCATAAAAAAAGACTATTCAACCCATTCCCATTGTGTAAATGTTGGCCTCTATTGTTTTGTTTTTGGTCTAAAAATTAACTTAGAGACTTCGGATCTTTTTGAATTAGGAAAGGGGGGATTATTACATGATGTGGGTAAATCTAAAATTCCCTTTGAGGTTGTAAATAAGAATGGTGCTTTAACTGATGAAGAAATGAAGGAGGTCCAAAAACATGCACAGTATGGAGGAGAAATTTTAGATGGGATGTCCTGCTATGGGCAAAAAATTATTGAAATGGCTACTTGTCATCACGAAAAGTTTCATGGAGGTGGCTATCCCAAGGGTTTAGAGGGTGAAAACATACCTTATTTTGCTCGAATTTGTAAGGTGATGGATGCGTATGACGCATTAACTTCACGCCGATCTTATAAGCAACCTATGCATCCTATTCAAGCGTTAAAATTAATGAAAAGTACAATGATCAAAGAATTTGATGAAAAAATTGTAGATCAATTTGTGAAGTTTTTAGGAGAAGAGAACTAAAACACTGAGCCCCTACTTTAAATTTTTTATCGAATCACAAAGTTCGCTTAAAAATAAATCTAAATATTGAGGGGCTGCTGCAGAAAGATGAGGTTGAATCAATACGTTTTCCATTTCCCAAAGCAAAGAGTTCTCAGGTAATGGCTCTTTTTCAAAAACATCTAAGTAAGCTCCGGCAATTCCACCCTTCCTTAGTGTATTTACCAAAACTAATTCTTCGCAAACATTACCTCTTCCCACATTGTAAAAATAACTGCTTTTTGGAAGCCTTTCGAAATGTTCTCCTGTTAATAATCCTTTAGTTTCATTTCCTCCCGGAAGTACAGAGATCAAATGATCCGTGGTCTCTAAAACATCAAACAAATGGTCAGGGGTTTTCACTGAGTCTTGCGCTGTAAAGAAATCCGTACATTTTTCAGGCCGACGCCTAATCCCTGTTATCCTGCAACCCAATGGTTTTAAGGTTCGACCAATATATTGCCCAATTTTACCAAAACCTAAAATGGTTACATTTGCTCCTTGCAAGGTAGAAATTTGCTGAGAAACTTTAATTCTTGCCCACTTCTTTTTCCTTTGCATTTCTTTGGAAATATCAAATGCTTTGCAAAAATAAAGCATTGCCCCCAATACGCTTTCTGAGATCAAAGAGCCATGAAATCCTCCATGAAATATCTTTAGATTTTCACTTTCCGGTATACTGATCCAATCAGTTCCTGCCGCAGGAGTTGCTAACCATTTTAAATTTTTTGCTATTTGAACCCATTCTTTTTTAAAGAACCATACAATAGCTCCATGAGCTTTGGAAAGACGAGATATAAACTCTTTAGAATGGAGACAAACTTCTACTTCATACTCGCCCAACTGATTACTTAATAAAGTTTTATGACCTCCTTTAAAGTTCCAGGCCTCTACATGAGGATGAGTTAAATAAACAAGAATTGTCTTTTTCATTAGATTTACCTCACTTAGATTTGGTCAAGTTTTTATACACTTTTTTTCAAAAAAATCACTAAATCCATACAAATCTGTGACCCCCAAAAATTCAAGTGGTTTAAATTAAAGGAGTTATTTAATCGTTGGTTTTGGCACGTTTATTGAAGAAACAATGAAAACGCCAACCTTAGACAAAGGATGTTCTATGATTAGATCCGATTTAGCGACCAAACTAGCTTATAAAATGAATGTCTCAAAGCAGGAAGCTGACAAATATTTGCTCGCTTTCATTAACGCTATTGTGACCAATCTAAAAAAGGATGGCCGCGTGGTTATTCAAGGTTTTGGTTCTTTTAAGATGCGGGAATACGAAGCCAGGGTAGGCAAAAAACCCGTTTCTGGAGAGCCAATTAATATTCCTGCACGCAGAAAACCTATTTTTCATGCTAGTAAAGAGTTAAACCAAATCATTAACCGTTCACGGGATCGCCGAGACCCCGCAACATATACGGAAAATGCTCAAGCAACCACATTCTCTCCACAACCGTAAGAGGGGCTCTAGAAGCTTTTAGCTTGGCCTTATGCTATAATTTTCCTACGAATGGTGTCTCCTATTGGAAGCTCCAATAGGAGAACATTCAGGAAAATTTTTAGGAGGAAACCATGGCTGACCCTACCACTTGCGGAAAATGTGGTGCAAAGAGTGTCCTTAAAGGTGATATTGGCCTTCGCACCAGTAAAGATTTAGAATTAATCATGGTAGTACGCAAAGACCATGGAATTGAAAAAAAAGTCCCTTTGCAACCTCGAGTTTGCGGCAAATGCGGTTTTGTTGATCTTTTTGTTGAATCCCCTCAAAATTTAAAAATTACCTCAAGTGATAAACCCATCGATCCAGACTTTAAAAACCGACCTCTTTTAGAATACGATTTTTAGAAATTATTAAATCAAGCTTGTTTTCCCATCCAATTTAAGAAAAAATAGAATTAGGTTTAAGTGATCCGTTACTCAAAGTTTGTCATCGTTTTCTTTATCCAAACTTTACCTTATTAAGACCACTCCTAGTTCTAAGTTGGATATGAATAAACCAAGTAGCAATCAAATTCATTATCTCCTCCTAAAGATCCATTCCCTTACCGGGTTAATTCCAATTGGCATATTTTTAGTATTCCATCTTTCTATTAATTCACTACGAACGGTGGGTGTCTTACCTTACCAATTAAGCATAGACCTAATTAATAATTTACCTTTTTTAATTTGGATTGAGATTTCGGTAATCTATTTACCTTTACTTTTCCACTCTATTGTTGGCTTTTATATTTCTACCAACGCCAATATAAATGTTCATCGCTATCCCTATCAAAGAAACTGGATGTACAGCTTGCAAAGACTCACCGGTGCCATTGTTTTTATTTTTCTGGTCTATCATATCTGGACAACTGCTATTGCGAAAAACATAGAAGGTCAGCATCATTTTCTTGCTGCTCCCTTTTTAATCGATGTTATGAATGAAGAATTCCAAACATGGACAGGAAGAGGTCTCTATCTAATAGGGATTCTCTCTGCAACTTTTCATTTTTCTAACGGTCTGTGGTCTTTTTGTATTTCCTGGGGAATTATTATTGGACCCCAGGCTCAAAAAAGTGCGGGTTGGGCCTTCATGTTGGTTGGGGCCATATTATCTCTTTTGGGATTTGTAACGATATTTGAATTTTCTTCAAACCCAATAACGACAACACCAACTTTCGAGAATCCTTTGTAGAATGGAAAAACGAAAAAAACAATTTGTAGTGATCGGTGGGGGTTTAGCAGGATTAGCAGCCACGATGAAGTTATGTGAATTTAAAGCCCATGTCACACTTGTCTCTTATCAGGCTGTAAAGCGCTCACATTCCGTTTGTGCTCAGGGAGGAATAAATGCAGCTATTGATACGAAAGGAGAAGGCGATTCACCTGAAATTCATTTTTATGACACTGTTAAAGGGGGAGATTTTTTAGCTCACCAACCCCTTGTTCGAGATATGTGTTTTCAGGCCCCAGCCATAATTCATCTTATGGATCGATTGGGTGTAACTTTTAACCGGACTCCGGAAGGCCACCTGGAGTTTCGCCGATTTGGAGGTACTTTATATTCCAGGACCGCTTTTGCAGGAGCTACCACAGGACAGCAGCTCCTTTACGCTTTGGATGAACAAGTACGCAAATACGAGCATGACGGACAAGTCACTAAACTGGAATGGCACGAGTACCTGGGGGCCGTATTGGATAATGAAAACATTTGCCGGGGCGCAGTTTTGCACGATTTAAGAACGGGAGATATATTCTCAGTGAAAGGAGACGCAGTAATTCTTGCCACCGGCGGACCCGCGCAAGTTTATGGAAAGTCGACCGGTTCTACTGTATGCACAGGGGCGGCAGCTACTTCGGCATATTTACAAGGAGCAAAATATGGCAATGGAGAATTTATTCAGATTCATCCTACCGCAATTCCCGGACAAGATAAATTACGATTGATGAGTGAATCTGCAAGAGGTGAAGGAGGTCGAATTTGGGTTCCTAAAAACCCAGGAGATGATAGAGATCCTCTTAAAATCCCAGAAACCGATCGATTGTATTTTCTTGAAGAAAACCATCCTCTATTCGGGAATCTTGTTCCGCGAGATGTGGCAAGTCGTGAAATTCATGATGTTGTTTACAATAAAGGCCTTGGAGTAGGTGGAGAGCCCATGGTTTATTTAGATTTAACCCATCATGCCGAAGAATATTTAGAAAATCGGTTAGGTGGGATATTAGATATTTATGAAAAATTTACAGGGAAAAATCCTAAAAAAACTCCTATGAAAATTTTTCCAGCGGTTCATTATTCCATGGGTGGGTTATGGGTGGATTATCAGGACGACGGTAACGGACTAATCGATCATAAATCTCCCAAAAACCAAATGACTTCGATCCAAGGTTTATATGCCGCGGGTGAAGCGGATTACCAATATCACGGAGCAAATCGTCTGGGAGCAAATTCATTATTGAGTTGTATATATACGGGTCTTATGATGGGATCTGGGGTAATCAATTATGGTAAAAATCTTAACAAACATTTCGAGGATGTGCCCTCAACAATTTATGATCAAGCTCAAAATCAATGGAAATTACGTTTTGACACTATTCAAAAAATGGACGGCACAGAAAATCCCCATCAATTACACCAGGAATTAGGAGGAATTCTTCTAGAAAATGTACTAATCGTAAGAAAGAACTCCAGATTAGAAAAAGCTCTAGAACAAATCAATGACATTGAAACTCGTTTTAAAAATGTGAAATGTTTGGATACTTCTCATTGGTCTAATCCTGCACCCAGCTTTATAAACCAACTGCATTGTATGATTCACTTGTCTAAAATAATTACGCAAGGTGCATTAATGAGAAACGAGTTTCGCGGAGCTCATTACAAGCCAGAATTTGATCTAGAACAACCAGAAAGTTTTGACCCGCATGAATATATCGACTATTTGGAAAGACAACAATACGAAGAAATCCCTGAAGGCACTTTTCCTTCAGAACATTTATCGTATATGAAGCGATTTGAAGAAAACGACAAAAAATGGTTAAAAAGTTCAATTGCTATTTTTAAAAATGGAAATCCTGAAATTTCATATGAGGACATTAACACCTCAATAATAACACCACGTCCTAGAAAATATGATTAAGCAAATATAATGGCAAACAATAAATCAATCTTATTAAAAATAAGAAGGCAAGATAGCCCTAACTCAAAACCTTATTGGCAACACTTTGAAGTTCCCTATAAACCCAGTGCAAATATTATTTCTTGTCTGCAAGAAATCCAAAAAAAACCGATAACCCAATCTGGAGAAACCGTAGCTCCTATTGTATGGGAAAGCAGTTGCCTTGAAGAAGTCTGCGGCTCTTGCTCCATGGTGATAAATGGTAAAGTTAGACAGGCCTGTACCGCTCTAATTGACAAATTAAAACATCCCATCGTCTTAGAACCCATGTCGAAATTCCCCCTTGTCCGTGACCTGGCAGTAGACCGTACCCGAATGTTCGAAAACCTTAAAAAGGTTCAGGGGTGGATTCATGTAGATGGAACTTACGATATTGGTGAAGGCCCTACCTTTCCCGAAAAACAACGTGCAAAAGCTTATGCTCTATCAGAATGCATGACCTGCGGGTGCTGTCTGGAAGCCTGCCCCCAATTCACAAAAAACAACGATTTTATGGGCGCCTCTACTTTTAGCCAAGTTCGGTTATTTAACATGCATCCTACCGGAGCAATGGAAAAAGAGGAACGTCTTGAAGCAATCATGGGAAAAGGAGGAATAACCGATTGTGGAAACGCACAAGTGTGTGTAGAAGTTTGTCCCAAAAAGATTCCCTTAACTGAGTCCATTGCTGAAATTGGCAAACAAACAACATGGCAAATGATAAAAAACTTCATAATGAAGTAAAATTCTGCTTTTCCTGGGTATTTTATTTAAAAAAATCAAACAATTTGTTAAGATACTAGCTTAATAACTTTGAGGGTCAACCCAAAAATTTTTGAGGAAAATTATGAAAGTTTCTCTAGCCAGTGCACTAGGCACTTGTTTTGGAGTAAAAGATGCTATCAATTTGGCCATGGAACCCCAATTCAAAAATGACCTCACCATTGTGGGCCAATTAGTACATAACCGACAAGTAAATGAATCTTTAAAACAAAATGGCGTTTCTTTAGTCAATGGTGTAGATGAAATAGAAAATATACCCACCAAAAAAGTAATGATTACCGCCCATGGTGCTGCTGAAAAAATGAAAAAAAAATTGACCGATGCGGGGTTAATTGTTTTTGACGCCAGTTGCCCCCTAGTAATGAGAGTCCATCAAACTATCAAATCAATGGTTGAGAAAAATTATTTTCCGGTAGTAATAGGACAAGAAGAGCATGTAGAGGTAAAAGGAATCGTAGGTGATTTAGACGAATACGTTGTTATCAACAATGAAGAAGATTTACAAAAATTAAGAAAAACCGGGAAGCGAAACTTTGGGATTGTAAGCCAAACCACTCAACAAGTAGATAAGGTAGAAAAATTAGTTAAGAAAATTCGTGAAATGGATTGTGTAGATGATGTGGCATTTGTAAACACCATTTGCCAACCCACTCGGGACCGACAAATTGCCGTTAGGGATCTAGCAGACCAGGTAGACCTCATGATTGTAATTGGAGGATATAATTCATCCAATACAAAAAAATTAGTTCAAGTGTGTGACGAAAAAAAGGTTGAAGCACATCATATAGAATCATCCACACAACTTGAGAGGGCATGGTTTAAAAATAGAAAACATGTTGGAATTACTGCTGGAACAAGTACTCCTGAGTATGTGATTAACGAAGTGCATTCTGCGATACTTGGAATTGCCAAAGAAATAGAATCTGCTAATCCTTCGATGGTAAATTAAATCCCAGGCCAACAGATAAAACTTTTCCTCGACAACCTATAAGAATTCATTAAATTCAATTTTTTTATTTTCATGTCTTTGCCAAGCTAAACAAATTTTTTAGCTGAAGCCTTAAATAGGATTATATTATTCCATGGAGGATTGGGATTATTGCAAGCAAACATTGCCAAAGGTTAGTCGAACCTTTGCATTAAATATTGCAGTTTTGGAAGGAGAACTATACAGAAGCATTCTTGTCGCTTATCTATTTTGCCGAATTGTGGATACCGTCGAAGATGCGGCAAAATTAGATCCCCAAAAAAAAATTAAGCTTTTATTAGAGTTTGCCAGCCTCATGCAAGATGCTGACTACCGAAAGGAAGCTCTTTCGCGTTGGATCGATGACTCAAAAATTGTTGATGGCACCCCAAATGATTTAAATCTTGTATTTAATTCAGATCGCGTATTCTGTGTTTTCGAATCGTTACCTGAAAAGTACCAAAGTCAAATTATACCTTCCGTAGTGGAAATGGCACGCGGTATGGCCTACTTCCAAAAAAAATTCAACTTCAACGAATTGACTCTTCTTGAAAATGAAGACGAATTAGAAGAGTATTGCTACTATGTTGCTGGTGTTGTAGGAGAAATGCTTTGCAATATTTTTCTGCAAAAAATACCATATTTAAATTCCCATGCTCAAGAAACTCTACGTCGTAATGCTGTATCTTTTGGCTTAGGCCTACAGATGACCAATATTTCAAAAGATATAGTGGTTGATCGTGGTCGAGGGTGGTCTTATGTCCCCAGATCATTTATCACCGAAAACGGCTTAACAATCGAGGAGTTCAACTCAGGTCAATACGTGGAGAAGGATTTAAAAATATTAGAGAAACTCTTAATTAAGACTACCGGTCATTTGAAAGATGCGCTCAAATTTACCTTGGCGATACCCCAAAAAGAAGCTAGAATTCGACTTTTTTGCATATGGCCTTTGTGGATGGCAATGGAAACAGTTGCTGTTCTTCACAATAATAAAGCCTTATTGAGCTCGGATGATCCGGTAAAAATATCACGTCAAACGGTCCGACGTATAGTACGCAGATCTCGAATTACCTGTTTTTTTAACAATTTATTGAAAGCGTCCTTTAATGAAATACTCAGGCGAATTCAATTACCCAATACTCCAACCTTTGATTTGGATGCTTTGAAAAAACGACTTAACAATATTGAACTAGATACTGAAACCAACTTATACACTTAAATATAATGTCCGAAAAATTTACAGATAACAATGATAAGACAATCACCGACAACTCGAATCAACTGATTTGGACAAAAGAAGATTCTTGGCAGGTAGAACAAAAATGGGTGACTTGGGATGAAGCTTGGCAATACACACAAGATTTAAATAACACTAAATTTGCTGGTTATAATGACTGGCGGATGCCAGAAAAAGAGGAAGCGGAAACGTTATATGACCCAACTCAATCTAATCAAGATAAATACGGAAAAGAGATAAAATTGAATCCCATATTCCCCTCCGGGCCTCAAGCCACGTTTTGGACTGTGGATGGCGTTGGAAATGATAGCTATATCTTCAATTTGGCAACCGGGGAGACCACAATGCTTTATAAAAGCAAAAGTGGACGGATGGCAGTTCGTCCCGTGCGAGGAAAGAAGTTTAGCGAGCGAAGCTCCTCTTAAAACAATTAATTTCCTTGATAGCTTACAAACTCCCCTTTGTTTAATTTTCCAAAACTTTTTTATTTTTCGACCATCTAATTAGGAACCGTGATTAATTTTGGAATTCTGGGAGAGGTCATTCCATGAATAAAGATAGTTTGTTTATGTTGGCGGGTTCCATTTGGGGGTTCGTTGGGTTGTTTTTAATATACCGTGGCTGGATGATGTATCAACTTGCTGCGGAAACACAAAATGCGACCCAGCAGGCAATATTGATTTCTTTGGCTGCAGCCCTTGTGATTGGAGCTATTAAAGGAAAGTTTGTGTTGTCGAAGACAGCTCACCGCAATAAAAATCGAATACAAAATCTTAACGAACCTCTAAAGTTTCATCACGTTTACGCAAAATCATTTTATATTTTTATTATCGGAATGATGGTTTTAGGAGTTCTATTAAGAACCTGGAACGAAGTTCTGGGCGGGTACTTAGTAGTGGCTGCAATTTATTGTGGAATTGGAATTGCTTTAATTGTTTCCAGTTTAGTGTATTGGAAATCTGATCCAAATATTGAAAAAAGTTCTTAATTAAAAAATAAATGAAAAATTTCTTCTTAACATTGCATATGGTTTCCATGTGCTTGGTAGTTGGCACACTATTTTTGCAATCTCTTTCTGTGGTATTTCGTTTGAGATTAAAAACACCAGAGGAACGGACTGGATTGCAGAAAACCCAAAAGCGTATCCACAAGTTTATTTACTACCCTATTCTTTTTGTGACTATTCTTTCAGGGACCTATTTAGCCATTGAAACAGGAGCATTTCAACGACATTGGATTTTTTCAAAACTGACCTTACTCGTTATTTTAATTGGGCTTGGATTTTTAAACGGCGCACAAATTAAAAAAGATATGCTCCCGAAAAAGTACGCTATGATGGTTCATATTGCGATATTTTTAGTTGCCGCTTATATGATTTATCTTGCAACGGTTAAACCGTATTGAATGGATTATACTCTACGGTTATCATTAAGTAGTTAATTTAGAAATTGGGCTCTCTATTGTAATATGGATATTTTATTCACTATCATTGCAAGCGTATTGCTGTTAGTTGGGTTTTTAGTAATTTGCAGAACAAGCGATGATGAAGAGGAAGATGAAGAAACCTCAGAACACCATCCCGAGTCTCCAGACCAACAATCCAAGTCATAATTTAATCCCATTCCATGACCCGGTCTGAAAAGTTTCATTCCCTCTTCAAGCAAGCCGCTGAGTGCACCATCTGTGAGCGCATGGCGGATCAAACTGCCGTTCTTACCCGATCCAATGGATCAATTAGATCTAAAATTTTATTTATTGCCGAAGCCCCCGGAAGGTTGGGAAGCGGCCGCACGGGAATTCCTTTTCATGGAGACAAATCAGGAGAAAATTTTGAAAAGCTGATTGCCCATATTGGGTTGACCCGAAATGATATTTTTATTACCAATGCTGTTTTATGCAATCCACTAGATAAGGGGAATAACAGCAAACCCACTTCAAACGAAATTCAAAACTGCTCAAATTTTTTAAAATCTGTAATTGATTTGTTACAGCCGAAGATCATAGTTACCTTGGGTGGCGTAGGGCTGGATGCTCTTAATCGATTACTAAAAACCACATTTAGTTTAAAAGAAAACGTGGGCAAGCCACAAAAACTTAAAAACTTTTGGTTGCTCCCTCTTTATCATCCAAGTCCCAGAGTCACTAACTGGAAACGCAAACTTCCTCAACAAAAAAAAGACTTTAAGAAAATTGTTGATCTGCTAAAAATTTCGTAACAATATTCGCCTTTCTTGCTTTAAGTGAGCAAGACAAAAACTACCCTCACAACACCTGCCGCAAATAGGTAAGCCATTGAATTCATTAAACCAAACTACTAACAGAACCTTCTGATTCTCTTTCCGTCCTGGCTTGACTTTGCTCCTTTAAAATCATATATCCTTTTTAGGAGAAAGTTTCCTCAGTTACTGAATTTTAACTGAATAAAAATTGGAGGATTTCCTAATGTTTCAAAAAAATAATTCCGCCAATCCGATTCTTCAAGGAATTCAATCCGTAAATCTGGGGATTTGGGGATTTGGATTCGCTTTAATTACATTTGCAACCTTATTATTTTTGTTTCCTGCTTTAATCGGATACATCTTTGCGACACTCATCTTTTTCATTGGAGTTACAGTCTTGTATCTTGGTTTCCGATTTTGGCAATTCAAAAACCATTTGAAAGAGTGGGAAGTAAAAAATATTCCGACGATTACTAAAATCAAAACTGATGGCCCCAATTTTTCTCATCGGCGCGTCACTATAGTCATGAGGTAAAATGCAATTCAATTACTGCAAGGGGCTTGAAAAACCTTGGAGCGTGATCACTTTTGGTTGCTGGCAAATCGCCCCAAGTGGGGGTTGGGGAGATGTATGCACAGAGCAGGAGGCAGAATCTGCAATAAAAGCGGCTCTAAATGGAGGAATTCGTGCTTTTGATACTGCTGAAGGTTATGGGGATGGAGAATCTGAAAGAAGACTAGGCAAGGCTTTAGGGTCAAAAAAATATGAAGTTCTTATAATTTCAAAAATTTGGCCTGATGCAGAGCTAACTCTTAAGGCTTATCAAGAACGACTCGAAAATACTCTCCTTGCCTTGGATAGAGATTATGTGGATGTTTATCTTGTTCATTGGCCCGGCGATTTTTTTGACACCTCGGAAAAGTCGAAGAAACTTATCGACATTATGACTCAATTAAGAGGAAGCGGAAAAACTAAAACAATCGGTCTATCTAATTTCAAAACACAAGACCTGGAGCGATTAAACAAAGATTTATCAGAATTTGTTGTTAATCAAATTCCTTATAATTTACTACAACGCGAATATGAAGATACTTCCCTGGCAAAATGTAAAACTTCAGGTGTAAAATATATGGCATACTCTCCGACGGGACGTGGACTTCTAGGCGGCCGATTTGAAGAAAACGGACTAGATTATCCAACACGAAAAAACTATCATCTCTATCAAGAACCCTTATTTTCTAAGGCTAAGCAAGTTTATAAAAGTTTAAAATCCATTGCCGAAGAAATAGGGACACAACCCATCAATGTTGCTATTGCCTGGGTTTTAGAACAAGAAAATATTGTCACTGCCGCTGTAGGCTCTCGAAAAGCCACTCAAGTAGAGGAGTTTTCTCAAGCAGGAGATTTAAAGTTGTCCAAGGAGCATCTACAACAGCTTAATGCGTTGAGCGATGATTTTTATAAACAAATTTAATTTTTTTCAATCCTTTCAGTAATGGGCCGCAAATATGTCCGATGATTTTACCCCTCCAATAGATGAGGATGGACTTACCTTAGGTCCAGAAGATGCTTTGGAACGTGAAATCGCCAAATCCAAAGCTATGAAAGTAGAAAAATTAAAATTGCGAAATCAAATTGAGCAACTTCAAATTCGTGTAGAACAATTAGAAAATATAAATTCGGATTTGCAAAAGACTGTTGATAACTTTTCCAAATTCTCCCAACCCGAAAAAACGCACTTCCCTGCAACAAATACTTCAAAGTATATTCCCGTTTCATGGGCTTACTCTTTACTAATTTTCAATTTAGCTGCCATTGGGATTTTGCTGGTCTATCTGCAATCAAAATAATTCCAAAAAATCCTCCCCTAATTGGGGAAAAATTAAGGACAAAAACCTATTATTGTGTAAATTAATTGAATCCGTGTGCAGATTTTTCCATCTTACATTAAGTTGTCCAGGAAAGTGTAAATTTGAAAATAATAACCGGATTTAGCAGGTTTTAATATTAATATTGGAATCAGAGGAGGCGTCTTTCTATGTGGGTAGCTGAATTTTTTCATGTTCTTTTTGGAATCCTTTGGATAGGACTTTTGTATTTCTTTAATATGGTCCAAGTCCAAGCCATGCCCAAAATGACCGAAGCTGGGGCAGCTAAACCTTATACCCAAATCATCTTACCCAAAGCGATCTTTCTATTTAGACACGCGGCCCTTTGGACGGTGATTACAGGTATCGTTTATTTTGTGATCGGCCGAGGCAAGGTTCAGGGAATTCCTAGTCCAGAAATTATGATTGGAATGTTTCTGGGAATTGTTATGGCATTTAACGTTTGGGTTTTAATTTGGCCTAATCAAAAAAAGATCATTGCAGGAGAATTAGAGGGCGATGCATTGGCAAAAGCAAAACGAACTGCATTTTTAGCTAGCAGGACTAATGCATGGTTATCACTTCCAATGTTGGCGTGTATGGTTGCAGCCAACCATGGGGGATTCGGATTTTAGGTTAATTCTTGTAAAAACAAAACTTTTTGCAGTTAAATCCAAGGCAATGCCTTTTTAAAGGGCATTGCCTTTTATTTTTTTATTTATTTCGATAGCATTGAAAAATAAAGGCTTATTCCCCACACCTTTTTGAAAACAAAAAGCTTAAAAATAAAAGCCTTAATTTATCAAATACCCCATTCTTACCCCTTCCTAAAGTCAACTTACCCTTTACAATAAAATTAGATAGAAAATCTATGTAATTTTAAAAGCGGGCTTCAGGATGAAAAATAAACCTAAGAAGTTATGGGGTCGCATACTCATTTTTGTAGGAGGAGTTTTATTTTTTTGCACCCTTGGATTCCTGGCAAGCCTACCCTTTCAAGATTACTCCTCACTCAAAAAAAGCCTGGTAAGATCACTTTCAAAAACAACAGGACTGCCAATTCAAATTGACTCAATTAATTTCGATTTGTCACAAGGCATTGGTTTAAGAGTTGATGGATTCACAATATTTTCCAAAGATCAGCAACAGGTTCTAATTTCAACTAAACGTTTAATTGTAAGTGCTCGTATAATCCCCCTCTTGACTGGAAAATTTAAAATAAAGAATGCAGAAATAATCGAGCCTGAAGTAAAAATTTATCTTAACTGGCCAGAGGCTAAAAACAATGCCGTTATTCAAAAAAAACTGGCTAGTTCAGCTTTCTTAGAGAAAAAACCTTCCTCAATCCCAAAACCAAAAATTGGAAAAATCTCAACATCTGAAACATTATCAAATCCAATTGAATCCAATGATATTTCTTTCATAGAAAGCTGGTTAAATGATCAGAATATTTTTGAAAGCCACAAAACTCAACCATCCTCAACCCAAAATCTTTCCCCAAATGAAACCATTAATTCTGAAGAACTTATCTTAGAATCGATTCGTTCCATATTGAAACGTTATCAATTAACAATAAAGAATATTATTGTAAAAAATGGTTGGATACATATCTATAAAATGGATAAGAATAAAGTACACTCTAAAAAATCTATTCGAACTCATTTAACAATAAAACTTTTGAGGAAAAAAAATAACCAATTAGATGCTGCTATCCAAAGACTTAGGTTCCAATTAGACAAACTAATCTTAAAAGGAAATATGACGGTTAAAAATCTAATGTCCCCAAAAGGAACCGTAAACTTAAAATTAAGATCGGGAGGGTTTTCCGCAAATCAATTTAAACACATTCTTTTTTTCATGCCTACTGATATCCACCGGAAACTCGATGAATACCACTTTACTGGACAATTTTATCCCTTTAGCCTGGCTGCCGGTCTGCCCATTGAATCTTTAAAGGATATTGATCATTTACACAGAAATTTACAAGCTCGAGCATCTGTAAAGGCAAAAAGAATCAAGCTTGAATCCAATGAGTGGTCATTTTCCATCAAATCGTTTAATGGACTGGGTATTTGGAACAATAATAAGCTTCAACATAATGTTGATATAGAAACTCTTGGAGGACTGGTTTCATTAAAGGGAAATGTTTTATTTAATACAAATTCAAAAAATGAAGCTATACCTTCTGCAGACTCAAAACTCATTATAAAAAATATAAACTTTTCAAAAATTAACTTTCCGAAAAATAAAGGAAAAGCAAAAGGCTTTTTATCCGGATCTTTAAAAATCAGCGGCCCCTTATTTCCTGCAGAAGCCATTCAAGTTGTAGGAAAAGTTGAAGGAAAGAAAGTTGAGTGGAAAAACAAACAAGTCCGTAACAAAATAAAAAAATTCAACATAAATTTAAATTTAGATGAAAACAACATCCCTTTTGCAGAAATTCGGGGTCAACAATTACTCTTGGCTGGAAATTGGTTTAAAAAATATGAAGGAAAAGTTTTATACACACAAGATAAATTTATATTTTTAAGGTCATCTCTTTTCCCCAAGCATGGAAGAATTGCCTGGCAGGGTTATTTCCAAGCCAAATCAAAGAATTTTAAAATAAAATTTATTAGTCAAAATTTACGTTATCAGGATTTTGATAAAAAATATATACAAGGAAAGTTTGATCTCAAGGGTCAATTAACAGGGAATCTTCCTAAGGAAGGTAGCATTACAAGAACTCTTTCTGGACAAATTTTTGCCCAACTAAGAGAAGGGAGTTTTAAGAAAAAAAGTGGCACTCGAGCACTCCTGACGGTTTTAAATCCCGCAAGTCTTGGAACACAAAAGAAACGGGGATTAAATTTTGACTATTTTGGAGGTAATTTTTTAATTCGTGACGGATTAGTAAAAACAAAAAAGATTTCCTTGGAAACTCCTCAGTTAAAAATGTATTTAAATGGAAATCTAGACTTACCTACGGGAAAACTTGAAGTTCATGGAAAAGCATTACCCACTCCAGGCTTGGATAAAACTATTAGAGCGATACCTATATTGGGTTCCATTTTAGCGGGAAAAAATAAGGAGGAAGGGTTCATTGAAAGTTACTTTAGAATAATTGGGACTTGGGAAGACCCTCAAATAAGAATAAAACCCGGACGTTCTATAATAGAGAAACCAGTAAGATTATTACGCCAATTAAAAGCATTGGGAAATTAATTCTCTATAGGTTGAAAACCAAAATTCCAAAGCAAGGTAGTTTAAACAGATTTTACGGTAAGGTCACTGTCAAGCTGTTGCTTGATCAGTTTTTCAATATGTTGGAGAGTTCCCGTGGTTGAGGATGGGCAATCTCCACAAGCTCCTTGATAATGGATCTGAACTTCATTTCCCTCCAGTCCCATTAGATCGACTCCACCCCCATCCTGAGCTAGTTGAAAACGAATAGAACGATTCAAAATCATTTCTATGGCTTGCAATTTTTTATCATGAGGCAACCCATGAAAATCACTTACATCGATTTGAATGCTCTCTTCATTATCACTTTTATAAATCGAAACATTCTCATCAATGGTTTTCCAGATTTTATTTTTCAAAGGATTCCAACCTTGGCGTTCCTCTTTGGTTACAGTCACAAAATTTTGCATTATATAAACGTTTTTTACCCCATCCATTTCAAATAATGCATTTGCTAAGTCATCTCCCTTAGCTTCATCAGTAGAAGAATAGGACCGCTTTCCTTTTTCGAGAATTTGTGTGTTTAAAACAAACTGCAACGCATTTGGATTTGGAGTTTCTCTGGTTCGAATCACTTTGATGGTTTTATTGTCCACAGGCTTTAAAGGCCTGTCTTCAGGAGCTTTTCCTCCCATCTTTTTTTCCGTTTGTTTTGCTAAAACTTCACTAATCTTCACAATTCTCGTCCTTTAAAGAATCTACTCGATAAAAATTATCATAATATATTCCATAAAAAGAATCTAGCTTCAACTGCAAAATCACCAGATTTCATTTAGTTATTGCAAGACAAATAGTTACAAAAGATGGACTTTTTAAACGGATTCAGGAGGTACAGATACTGGATGAGCAATAAATTTCTTTTGCCGCAGGGCCTGTAAACCCTCGTTCCCTACAAATAACGCAAGGCAAATTAGCCCCAAGGATGTAAAGCCAAGAAATAAATTTGGCTGAGATGAGGTAAAGAACCTAAAGGATTGCCAAGCCAAAGCCCCAATTGTGGTGATTACCATAAAAATAGCTGGATACAGGGTAAAATAAGTAGGCCGACGTATCCCAATTAAATAAGCAGAGATTACAAATAATGCCACTGCAGCAATTAGTTGGTTTGTTGCTCCAAATACCGGCCAAATTTTTTGCCAGCCATCCGTTGCTCCAATCAAATACGCTAATAAGACAATAACTGTTGTAGTTAAATACTTGTTTACAATTAAGGGATTATTTTCTCCAATGGATTCTTGAACAATAAATCGGGTAATTCGAACTGCTGTATCAAGAGTTGTCATTACAAATGTATTTAAAGCCAATACAGCTACCATAGAGGCTAAAGTAAATCCCAAAACCGGAAGCATTTGGTTGACCACATTTCCATATCCGTTTCCAAAGGCATGAATCCAACCTCCTGCCTTTAAAGTTTCTCTGAAACCCAGAACATTTATATCTATATTACCTACAGCCGGAGCCACCCAATATAATCCTCCTCCGACCAACAAAACGGTGCTTACCGCAACAACACCTTCGGTCAGCATTCCCCCAAAACTTATTAATCGGCCTTGTTTCTCGTTGGCCAATTGCTTGGAAACTGTTCCTCCGGCAACTAACGAATGAAATCCGGAAACCGCGCCACAAGCCACAAGAACGAACAACATTGGCCAAACTGGCCCCTGTTGTTCTGAATATCCTCCTAAATACATGGGAGTGTTTAATCCAGGGTGCACCCAAATCAGAGCAATCATTCCTAATGCCATACTTCCGAATAAAATGTAGGTTGAAAGATAATCTCGTGGCTGCAACAAAAGCTGAACCGGCATAACAGAAGCAATTCCCGCATAGAGCATCAGAACCACAAACCAAAACATTAAAGGAGTCAACCCCAACAAACCTTCTTCAGGTAGAGGAATAGGATTTAAAAAACCATAATAGATACTTAACAATACCGCTCCTATTGCCACTATAGAAGATAAGGAAATACTAACTCCCTTTCTATAGACACCCCAACCCAGCAACATAGAAACGGGAATGATTGCAAACGTGGGAAATACCATTTGGGGTTGAGCAATTAATGTTTTCGCAGCCACAACACCAAAAACGGCTATAACAAGCAGCATAGCTAACACTAAAAAAATGGCAAATACGATTTTTGCTCTGTTTCCCATGGTGCTTTGGGCAATTTCGGCTATGGAACTCCCATTATTTCGAACTGAAACCATAAGAGTTAAATAATCATGAACTGCCCCAATAAACACATTCCCCACCAAAATCCAGAAAATGGTTAAGGCCCATCCAAAATGATGCATAGCAATTATTGGTCCAATCACTGGGCCAGCCCCTGCAATTGAAGCAAAGTTATGACCAAACAAAACTACGGGTTGGCTGGGCACATAATCTACTCCATCATTCTGAGTTACAGCGGGAGTTTCATTACTTCGGTCAGGGCGAATTACTTCACGATCAATCCGACCTGCATAATATCTATAACCAATGAAGTAAAAAAATAGACAGGAAAATGTGAGTATTAGAATAGTTTCCATTTATATCTGAATGCGCTTACGCAACACTGTTAAATTAAACCAATATTGGGTCTTCTTATTATAATATGAAGTTAATGCCAGACACTTCAACTTTTTTAAAAGGGCCCCACCCAGAAAGAAATACCTTAAGGGTTTCCTTAGAGCGAACAAGCTTGGATAGATGAATTTGGATTCCACCAACCCAAAAGTGTCTATAATTATCTAAGTTTTCAGGGGATAAGAAAGAAACTTTTGTTTCAGGAAGGCGGCCTAAACAACAATTGGATGGAATTTCTTTTAGATCAATAGTCAAATTATAAGAATCAAGACTTTCTAAATAACTCAATACATTATCGCTAATTTCGAACTTCAAAATACTTTGCCTCGAAAGATGGTCTGCTCTCTATCAGGTCCTGTGGAAATAACCAAAATTTCTACCCCTAAATGTTCTTGGAGACCCTCAATATATCTTCGAGTATTGTCGGGTAGCTTTTCAAATTCTCGAATTCCAGAAGTGGGTTGTTTCCAACCTGGGTATTCGGTGAAAATAGGTTCACAGTTTTCTAAAATCTCCAAATCAGCTGGCATTTCGTCTATCTGCTTCCCATTAAACTTGTACCCTGTACAAACCTTAATTTTTTCAAATTGGTCTAGCACATCGACTTTAGTGATAATAACTCCATCAATACCGTTTAATTCTACGGCATATCGTCCTACCACCGCATCAAACCAGCCACAACGCCTTGGTCTTCCCGTCGTGGAACCAAATTCTCCCCCATCATTTCGAAGCTTTTCTCCATCCGCGTCATGCAATTCGGTTGGAAATGGTCCTTCCCCAACCCGAGTCGTGTAAGCTTTAATTACCCCTAATACACGGTCAATTTTATTGGGAGGAATTCCCAAGCCTGTACAAGCTCCACCCGAAGTTGCATTTGAAGAGGTCACAAACGGATAGGTACCATGATCTACATCCAACATAGTTCCCTGAGCCCCTTCACACAAAATAAATTTATTTTCAGAAATACACTTCTGCATGAACTTTTGAGTATTACCAATATACTTTTGGAGAGAATTTCGATAGGTCATCATCTGGTCAAACATCTCCTGAAAATCCGGGAGGTCTTGACCATATAAATTTTTTAGTATCGATTTTTTTTCTTCATAGTTTGAAAGAAGTAACTCACAAAATCTTTTTTCATCGGCAAAATCGCAAGTACGAATACCCATGCGGGAAATTTTATCAGAATATGAAGGTCCAATCCCTCTACCTGTGGTTCCAATTTTACGTGAACCGGAAGCATCTTCTTTTTTAAGGTCTGAGATTTGATGGTACGGAAAAATAATATTAGCCCTATCACTGATAATTAATTTTTCATTGAAATCAAAACCAGCGTCTTCCAACTTTTTCATTTCTTCAGTGAGCGCCTTAGGGTCAATAACTACACCATTACCAATTACACAAAATGTATTGTCATGGAAAATTCCAGAAGGAATTAAGTGAAGGATAAATTTATTACCTCCAAATACAATAGTGTGACCCGCATTATGGCCCCCTTGATAACGTGCCACGATATCCGCTTTTTCGGTGAAAAGGTCAATGATTTTCCCCTTTCCTTCATCTCCCCACTGCATACCTACCACAATACATACAGGCATAAACTTTCCTTAATAAATAGTTAATTTCTTGGGTTTTAATTGAGTTCGATAATTAACGGTAGCCGAAAATCTTCCAAGGGCCGACCGCGTATTATCCTTGGCAAAAAATGAGTTGTCAACTGGTTTAAATTAGAGGAGTGTAAGATAACCATTTGTTAGTCAATAGTAAAATCCCTGAGTTGTTTAGCAATATTTTTTGCTTCAATTCTTGGACCTTCGTTAATGCCGGGGCAAAAAGCGGCTGTTAACTTCCAATGGTTTCGAGTTTCCAGGTTTTCTTTCCAAAACGGGTAGGTTTGACATTGCTTCGGTTTAGCCGGGTGAATTGCACATCCGTTAAAATTTAAAAATGGGCAGGGTTTTTCATCTTCGACTTCCAATTCCCAAATATTTCCCTGTTTTTTCAAAAACTCTTTTATAAACTTCTTTTTGGTGCAACCTAAAAACTCCGTAACAGCTTGAATATCTTTCTCGTCAAAATATATTACTCCCGGCTTCACACAACATTTTAAACATCCTTCCTGACATTCAAATTTAATGGTTTCTTTTTCCCACCAACGTGCCATTTTCACACCAACACTAAGTCATCACGGTGGATAATTTCTTCATAAAAATTTGTCCCTACTATATTGCGTATTGCAGATGTTTTTAATCCTTTAATTTTTTCGAGATCACGTGAATTGTAATTTACCAGACCCCTAGCAATTTCATTTTTCTTTTCATCCAAAATACTAACCGCACTGCCAAAATCAAATTTTCCTTCTACATGGACCACACCCGCAGGAAGCAAACTTTTTCCTCGTTCCATCAAAGCCCTTTTGGCCCCTGAATCCACGATCAATTTTCCAGCAGGTTTAAGAGTGTGAGCAATCCAATGTTTTCGATTTTTAATCGTGGCTTTACCTGACCAAAATAAAGTTCCAATATTTTTACCTGAAAAAATGCGATCCAGATTTTTTGCATCTAGCCCATTAATAATTACCGTAGGAATACCGTAACTTGTTGTCTTCTTTGCAGCTAGGACCTTTGTATACATTCCCCCTACTGCAAGTGGGTTCTTGCTACGACCCGCTAACTGCTCAATTTTTGAATTGATCTTGTCAACATGCGAAATCAATTCGGGCAGCGATTGTGAGTTTTTCTGGGCTAATGCGGGATCTGAGGTGTAGAGCCCATCCACATCAGAAAGTATTATTAACAACTGTGCGCCCGCTAAACATGCCACATTCGCGGATAATGTATCATTATCACCAATTTTTATTTCATCTACAGTCACTGAATCATTTTCGTTTACTACAGGAATAACACCATGCTCTAAAAGAGCATCAATTGTATGCTTTGCGTTTAAAAACCGCTTTCGGTTTTCTAAATCATCATGCCCCAATAAAATTTGCGCAACCTTCAATCCCTGCTTTTCAAAATGTTGCTCATAAGTTCGTATCAGATAGCTTTGCCCAATAGCTGCACAAGCTTGCTTTTCAGGAATATCTAATCGGGCCTTTTTTATCCCCAGTCGCTCTCGACCGGCCATAACAGCCCCTGAAGAAACAATAATCACCTCAATATTATGGTCACATATCGCTTTTATGCGTTTGGCATAACTTCGAATCCGTTTTAAACATAGTCCTCTTTCTAACGGAGGCTTCCCGGATTCTGAATCAGATATCACTCCACTTCCTATTTTTATAACAACCCGTTTGAGACCGGTTAAAATCTGTTGACGCATATTTAATGACATTTGATTTTCAAAAGAATTAATTTTTTTTGCGGAAGGCATCATAAACCATCCCTACTTTGGGAACAAGCGGAGTTTAAATAGTTCTATTATTTGGCCATCCGGCTCTTTAAAATTTTTATGATTTCAGGATCCTTGGCCAACTTTAAGGGAGTGGTATTGGGGTCACGGGTAAAAGGATCTTCGCCTTGAATATTCACATCGGCACCGAAATCCAATAAACTCCTGACAATATTCTTTTGATTAGCCAAAGAAGCATAATGAAGGGGTGTCAAACCCAATGAATCCCTCACATTTACGTTTGCCCCTTTTTCAATTAATAAAAAGGCTATAGAACTCGGCCCATGTTGGGCAACAAAGTGGAGTGGAGTTTTTCCCCAGGAATTTTCTTTCTCATTTAGAGAAGCACCCTTTTCGATTAGAATCTGAACAATATCTTTTAATACGAGCTGTGTCGCTAAATGCAAAGGAGTAAACGCATCACGATCTTTAGCATTAACGTTTGCACCATGATCTAATAAATAAACAGCAACCTGCTTTCTGCCTCTATTCACTGCCCAATGTAATGGCGTTCGGCGAAACTCATCCTTCAAATTTACGTCTACACCAGCCTCAACTAAAGACTTTACCTGACTCACATTCCCGATTTTGGCTGCTTCATGTAAAAATGAAGTCGATTCTTGAGTGCAGGAATAAATGAAAATAAAACCAGCAAGCAGGAGGAAAAATTTTATCTGGGGAGTCATCAAGATTAAAACCTTATGGTAGGTTTTTAAATTACAGGAGTATACTTTTGAAGAATTTTAATGATTTCTTGGTATTTTTCAATACTCTCTTGATCCATATCTTCATGGATTTCCAATTTTTCAAAATCTGAATAAATAATTTTTTGGGCAATATTCAGAGGAGTATCACCATTCACCGTTTTTAAATTTGGATCTCCTCCCACTTTCAACAAATACAAAACTACTTCCTTATTTCCATAATCAACCGCTTGATGCAAGGCTGTCCATCCCTCGAAGTCTTTTTGATTTACCTCTGCCCCTGCATTCACTAAAAAAGCCACAAACTCTTTATCCTTATCACAGGCTTCATGAAGAGGAGTCCAACCCGTATTATCCTGATCATTAACATTCGCACCTTTTTCAACCAGTTTTTTTGAAAAAGGAAGGTTCCCTTTGAATACTGACCACATTAATGGAGAATGTTGATTAGCATCCCAAAATTTAATTCCAGCACCATGGTTGATTAACCAATTAGCGACCATAAAATTTTCATTTCGTATCGCGAGGTGGAGAGGAGTTCTACCTCTATTATCCTGGTCATTGATATCCATCCCTTTTTGCAAAAGCAAAGGTATTATTTCCTGAAATCCCTGCTGAGCTGCCAAATGTAATGGGTTCATTCCCTTATCATAAATTCCATTTAAATCTGCTCCAGATTGGATAAGAATTTTAGCAATGTTCGGGTTTTTTCTTTTAAAAGACCAAAATAAAGGAGTGTGTCCAAACGAGTCTTTACGGTTGAGATCGCTTCCCCAAGAAATAAGTTCATTGGCAATTTCAGCTTGTCCCTCGAAAGCAGCAATCTCTAAGGCCGTGTGACCATAGTAATTCACTTCATTTGGATCAGCCCCTTGACTGAGCTCCAGTTTAACAGTTTGCAAATCCCCTATTTTGGCAGCTTGTTGTAGGGGGGAAAGAGAGAAATAACCAGGAATTAAGTAATAAAATAAAATTATCCCAAGCCCTATGACCCAAAATATCGAAAATATCGTTAATAGTTTCTTTTCCATTAAGGCCTGATTCTTTGGTAGGTTAGATTGCTTTTTAAACCTGGAAGCAAATCATTTTTATTTAATTCATAAAGAGTGGGGTTATAAAAATATCCTCTTACTTCAGTAACTTTTCCGTTTTCAATACGAATAGCGCGAACTCGATAATTTTCATTATTAGCACCCTTGGTATATCTCCACCACATACCCGCATACGATTCTGGAGAATATTGCTCTAAAGGCTCACCTAAAACTTGTTTTACTTGAGGTACTGTCATCCCATTTTTAATCCTCTTAAATCCTGAATCACTATAGCTTGGGGAATATTCTGTTGTATCTTCAAAAACCCACCCATAAAATTGCCCAGCAATTCCATCTACCCACATCCAATGACTTAAACCAATAATAAAAACAAACGCCCCAATAGATAAAAACTCTAGAAACCAAAAATGGGATTCTTGAGCTTTTTTATTTTTTTTTCTATTGGGATGCCCATAACCGTAAATTTTATTGGACATGATTACCTTCCTTTGCCTTTACAACTTTTTCAATGAAACTGTCTATCTTTTCAAAGTATCCTTGACCACCTATAACATAAGTATTGTTATGATCTGCGCCTTCAATATCATAAAACTCTTTTGGGTTTGCAGAAGCATCAAATAACTTTTTCCCTAAAGAATAAGGAATCGTTTCATCTGATGTACCATGTAAAAAAAGCTTAGGTGTTTTAATTTTTGATACATAATTAATCGTATCTAATTTCGAACGAATGACAAAACCAACAGGAAACGAAAACATTTCTTTTGCCATATCTTCAGCACTTGTGAATGTAGATTCTATTATTAAACCTGCCGCGGGGTTTCCTTCAGCTACCACTGATGCAAAAAAACCTCCCAAGGAACGACCAAATAAAATCACTTGTTCTGGTTTGATATTGCGTTTTTTTATCACATAGTCATAAGCCGCCTGCGAATCAAGCATCAAACCTTTTTCTTTTGGAGTTCCTTCACTACGTCCATATCCTCTATAGTCAAAGATAAAAATATTTAGTCCCAAGGGTTGAAGTTTGGCGATATTATCTAATCGATATGAAATATTACCTGCATTTCCATGAAACCATATTAAAGTCGCCTTAGGTTTTGGAACCGGAATAAACCATCCATGTAGTTTGACTCCGTCTTCAGCATTAAACCAAATATCTTCAACTGATACTTGACCTGTATTCCATTGGCCCTCTGGATATTTATACGGATAGTAAATAAGCTTCTCTTCGCAGCCCATTAACAGAACAGATAACCCCATAAATAGGACCACAATAATAGCCGCCGACTCTAAAATAGATTTCTCCTTCATTAAACGGACTTTTTCACCTTAATCTTAAGGCCTTCGACTTCTTCCACCACAACTTTTTCTCCAGAATGAATGATTTCATCACCCACCGCATTCCATAATTCACCATGGACCATTACTCTTCCTTCAGGATCGATTTCAGATTTGGCCACTCCAATTGCTCCTTTTAGACCCTCCACCCCACTTATGCTTTTAATTTTTGAAGATTTAAAAGCCATATAAACAGTTCCTAAAGAAACCGCCACTGAAACCAATAAAGTAGGAATTAAAACGGAATTAGAAATTTGCAAAGCAGGATCGTCACTGTCAATGAGCATTAAGGAACCCAGAAGTAAAGAAATAGTTCCACCGGCAGATAACAGACCAAAACTCGGGGTATTTAATTCAGCAATAAATAAAATTCCACCTAATAGAATTAACATTAAACCCGCATAATTCACAGGCAGTGTTTGCATTCCATATAAAGCCAAAATAATACTAATCCCACCAATAACTCCGGGCAAAATCAAACCCGGATTAGACAGTTCAAAATAGAGCCCAACCATCCCCAGCATCATTAAAATATAAACCACGTTTGGATTTGAAATCGTATCTAGTATCTTTTCTCTCTTGCTCATTTCATGATAAACAAGGTGCTTTCCTTCCAAGTCCAATTTAACAGTCGTATTTTTTGAGGTTTTGATTTCTCGGCCTTGAATGGCTAAAACTAAAGCTTCCACATTATTTGCAATTAAATCAATCACACCTAATTTTTTGGCTTCTTGTGCAGAAATTGATTTACTCTGTCGAACTGCTGTTTCCGCCCAATAGGCATTACGTCCTCGTTGTTCTGCAAGGGAACGAATATACGCAGAGGCATCATTGACCACTTTTTCTTCCATGGTGTTAGATTCTTTGTCCTTTTTATCTCCTCCACCTCCACCCATCATATTTACCGGATGAGCCGCACCTATATTGGTTCCAGGGGCCATAGCCGCAATATGAGAAGCTATCGTTATAAACGTACCAGCAGAAGCCGCACGAGAACCGCTGGGTGAAACGAAGGTAGCCACTGGAATAGAGGAGTTTTGAATGGCTTTAATAATTTGCCGCATGGAGGTGTCCAAACCTCCTGGAGTATCCATTTCTAATATAACCAAGAGTTCTCCGGTGGAATTGGCTACTTCAATCTCATTGGTTACAAAATCGGCAACTACTGGATTAATGGGTCCGGAAATTTTTGCAACAATAATTTGATCCTTTGCCTGGACCTGTGCGGTAAGAAGCAACCCTGCAATAAAGCTTAAAGAAAGTAGAAGGTATCTTTGCATAACATTTTGTATAAATAATTGAATCTTAATATTGTTTCAAACCTTTACTCATAAGTCAATTTGAATTAATTTGCCTTTATAGACTAATTTTATTATTAATTATTTAAGGTTCATTCCTAAAAACAATAATGTTAGACTGTGCCCATTAGAAACAGTTTCTTTAAAGGGTTCTAGATGGATTATAAAACCATATTTATTGTAGATCCTGTTAAATCAGAGCGTATTCAACTAGCAAAGTTCATCAAGCATGACAAGTTTACGATTATGGGCTTTGTTAATTTAAACAATGCAATCCGACAAAAATCATTAAAAAATGATTTGATCGTTTATACCCTTAGAAAAGGAAAAACTGACTTAAAAAATCTTTTTCGACTATCAAAAAAAGATAAAAATACTCACTTTATTGTTTTATTAAACGCAGAAAACCCCGAAGTAAATTTAAATGACTTATCAGAATCTGGATTCTCATCCATTCATAAAGCCAGTAACAATGAAAAGGTTCGAGAAATCGCATACGGATTGCTTGCACCCGAAGGTTTAGTCCCTCGAAAGGAAACACCTCATCCAGTTCCTATTCCATAACTTTTCTATTCAAAATTAACTAATTAAGCCAATGAGCCTGCACTTAAATACCACCAAAGAAATCAAAATAGGTCCCTATACCATTGGAGGGAAAAACCCGTTAGCTATTATCGCTGGTCCCTGCGTGATCGAATCAGAAGACCATGCCATGACTACCGGCCTTCAATTAAAAAATATATTTGAAGAATTTCAGATACCTTTTATTTTTAAATCTTCATATGACAAAGCTAATCGTTCATCTATCAAATCCTTTAGAGGACCAGGACTAGAAGAGGGATTACGTATATTAAAAAAAATTAAATCGGAATTGGGTTTACCTGTTCTTTCTGATATTCATACTGAACTTGAGATTGAGCCTGCCTCCAAAGTTTTAGATATAATTCAAATTCCTGCCTTTCTTTGTCGACAAACAGATTTGGTCGTAGCGGCTGCCAAAACTGGGAAACCTATTAATGTTAAAAAAGGCCAATTCCTAGCCCCTTGGGATATGAAAAATGTAATCAATAAAATCAAAGAAAGCGGGAATGAAAACATTTTGCTTACTGAACGTGGTTTTATGTTTGGTTACAATAACCTTGTTGTAGACATGCGATCATTGATATTTATGAATGAATTGGGATATCCGGTGGTTTACGATTGTACCCACAGCCTGCAGCTCCCTGGGGGCCAAGGTGAAAGTTCCGGAGGACAACGGGAATTAGTCCCGGCACTCACACGAGGAGCCGTTGCCGTTGGTTGTGATGTTTTGTTTATGGAAGTCCATCCTGATCCGGAAAACGCGCCTTCAGACGGAACCAATATGCTAAATCTTAAAACACTTCCAGGATTGCTACAGCAGATAAAGGAGTTAGATCAACTGCGGGTAGCTCACCAGGCTTAACTAAATAGAGGCCTTCAGATGAAAGTATTATTTAATGCCATCATTTGCCTTTTTTGTCTCTTTTCACAAATTCTCTGGGCCCAAACTGGTGAACAGTGGTCCCTATTGCCTAAAACCCCTACACCGAGGACAGAAGTTGCGGTTGTAAACCACCAAGGAAAAATATATGTATTCGGTGGGTTCACTCCAAAGGGAATTACTGACCAAGTAGAAATTTATGATCCTAATTCGGGAACATGGTCAATAGGTTCACCTATGCCTAAAGCATTGCATCATACCTCTGCCGTATCTAC
The DNA here is from genome assembly GCA_965223665.1 of Nitrospinaceae bacterium. Classification (GTDB taxonomy): domain Bacteria; phylum Nitrospinota; class Nitrospinia; order Nitrospinales; family Nitrospinaceae; genus CBDCVY01. The sequence continues at coordinate 3,915,596 of OZ245011.1, read as the reverse complement.
TAACGGGAAAATTTATATTATCGGCGGATTTACTGGCGGTCTATGGTTTCCCCAAAATATAACTCTAGAATATGATCCCTCCTCAGATCAATGGAAAGAAAAATCTCCCATGCCCACCAGGCGAGGAGCTTTGGCCACTGGAGTAATTAATGGAAAAATTTATGCGGTGGGAGGAGCACACAAAAAATTTTTAAAACTTGTTAATACCGATGCCAATGAAGTATACAATCCAACAACTGACCAATGGAAATCACTGGCACCATTGCCCACCCCTCGTGATCATCTGACGCTATCAGTTTTTAAAAATACTATTTATGTTATTGGCGGCAGAGTCAATGTGAATTATCATGAAAATTTAGATACAAACGAATCTTACGATCCAAAATCAAATCAATGGAAAACCCTGGCGCCGTTACCCACAGCTCGGAGTGGAATTACTTCTCAAACTCTTCACAGCAAGATATACGTATTCGGTGGAGAATCTGGAGAAGGAACTTTCAATCAAAATGAAGTTTATCTACCAATGGAAAATAGGTGGGAAACTCAAGAACCTATGCCCAAATCATGCCATGGCTTAGGATCGGCTTTGTTAAAGGGAAGCATTCATTTAATAACAGGAGGACCTAATCCGGGAGGAGGAGGAAGTCAATATCACCAAGTATTTACCCCTCAATAAATAAAAAAAATCAAAAACTAATTTGGTTTCTTCCGGATTTTTTAGCCTTGTAAAGTAATTCATCAGCTTGCTTGATGCAGTCTTCAACACTTTTTTTAAGATTCTCATAAACACTAAGGCCAAAACTCATTGTTACAGAAATCTTTTGATCTTTGAAAACCCACTGCTGATCTTCAATATTTTTTCGAATTTTTTCAGCAGCAACTTTTCCACCTTCTAAAGTTGTTTCAGGAAAAAGTATTAAAAACTCCTCTCCTCCCCAGCGCCCGACCATATCCTGTTTACGGACAGTCTTTTCCATTAAATCCGCAATTTCTTTTAACAAAAAATCCCCTGCATCGTGCCCATAATTATCGTTAACAGATTTAAAAAAATCCACATCGCCTAAAAGAATAGAAAAAGGTCTTTGGTTTCTTTCAAACCGAAATTTTTCAATTTCAATTCTTTCCGATATTCCTCTACGATTTGGCAGCTCGGTTAACGGGTCACTTTTGGCAACCTGTTCCAATTGATCTTTAGTCGCTGTTAACTCCTCGATCAAACTTTGGTTATTTGCCTTTAACTCTAAAAGTTCACTTATCAGAACTTCTTTATCTTTTAAAATTTTCTGCAAGTGAAGATGTTTCTTTACTCGCAGTATTACTTCTTCTTTTTTAAAAGGCTTTGTGATGTAGTCCGCACCACCTGCAGAAAAACCTTCGACTATGCCCTCTAAATCGGATTTAGAAGTAATAAATATGACCGGAAAATCGGAAGTGTTTCCGTTGGCATTCAATCTGCGACAGGCTTCATAGCCATTCATTCCCTCTAAAATCACATCCAGTAAAATAATATCCGGGTTAAAAGCCTGCACAATATCTAGCATAACTTCTGCACTTTCGGCTTCTTCAAATTCAAATCCTTGTCCGTCCAGGACTTGTTTTAAAATGGAACGATTCGCTTGAGAATCATCCACTATCAAAACTTTCATACCAGAAAAATTATCAGAAGGACCCAACGAGGCCAATCCGCTAAATTGAGTAATATCAGATCCAGAATAAATTTTATCAACTGCGGCCTTAAGCGTTTTCGTTGTAAAGGGTTTTGCTAAGTAACCGTTGACTCCTTTTTCTTGAGCCTCATCAAGATATTCAGACCTTTCGTCTCCCGTGGCGATTAGAAATGGTATATTTTTTATTTTTTCATTTTGGTGGCCGCGAATTTCTTCCAAGAGTTGAATTCCATTAAAGGAATCCATAAACCAAAGATTAGAAATAATTAAGTCCGTGGCACATTGCTTCAGATAATTCCAAGCGGCTTCTTTGCCTTCTACCTGACCTAGATTTTCTTTAGAAAAACCAATTGAAACTAAAAGGTCCTTGAGGATAATACCCAGGGTTTTGGAATCTGCAACAATCAGGACTTTTTTTTCAGAAAAACTCATTTTTAGAAATCAGTATTTTTGATGCCTTGAAAAACCTATTAAACAAATTAAGTTTGGTTTCCTGAAAAATATCGTTTGGAAAGAAAAAAGAGGGAGGCACGCCCAGATTGATGAAAATCAATCCTAGGAGGTGGACGTGCCAGTTCGAATCTTCCAACTGGTTAAAAGCAATTAGCATGCCATATAGCTGCAAAAGCTATAACTCCCTATATTTGGGGGCTTTTGACATATAAAACCAAAATCTATAAAAAAAATTTCTTTTCCCGCTTTGCTAAATTTACCGTCTTTAAGGAATTTTTTTCCTGGTTAAAATCTACCCAAGCATAAAAACTTTTATTTATAGTTTTCCAAATATTGTGAAATAAAATGGGTAAGGCTGGAGGTGGCTTTTTTGGAACATTCTTTTAAAGCCAAAAGACTTTTCAAGTCTCCGGGGTTGGAAAGGACGTGCCATCCGGCTTTAACTTTGGATACTTTTCCATCTTCCTGAATTAAATGTGAGCAATCTAATAACTCGTGGCCCGCCTCGTCTGAAATGGCACGTATTGATAAAAAAGGAAGCGCACGAGATTCCGTTTCTTCTACTAAGGCATAAGTTTCCATTTCAACTGCATCCGCCGCAAATTGCTGCCCAAATTTCTTTTTATTTTCAGGGTCAGCTACAACCCTGTCCACGGTAAGAAGATTACCTCGATACACGGATACCCCCCTTGGACATGCAAGAAACATAGCTTGGTTTACTAATGCAGAAACGAGAGGTAATTCTTTAATGGAACCCTCATTAAAATCTTCCAAGTTCCCTTCTAAATATCGAACCTTATCTGCCAGGAAAACATCCCCTACCTTCATGTCTGGGTCTAACGCACCTGCATAACCAATTGACAAAACTAAAACCAGTCGGAGTCGTTCGGCAACCTCTACTAATGCCTGCCTCGCACGGGTTTGTCCCATTCCTGTTCGTACCAGGACCACAGAATAACCTTTCCATTGCCCAACATACGCAGAGGCATTTTTTAAATGGAGAGTTTCCTTGATTTCCATTTCTTTTTTGATCCCGGCAATTTCTTCCTTGATAGCTCCCAAAATAGCGATGTAATGACTCATATTTTTTTGCCTATCTAGTTCCTATTTGATGCAGTGAAATGGTATGCTCATACACTTTTTGACGGAGAACACAAACTCCATTTTTCGCAAGGATCCACAATGAGTCCAAAAAAATTTAATATCCCTGTTAAAGTAGGAGAAGAATTAGAACTCTCCGTCAATTCTCTGGCCTCTAGTGGCGATGGTATCACTCGTTACCAAGATTATGCACTATTCCTACCAAAAGGTCTTCCCGGCGATCTTATCAAAGGTAAAGTGGTCAAGACTACCCCTAGATTCGGCATCGTAGAAATAAAAAAAACTCTAAAACCGAGTCCCCATCGAATTAACCCTCCCTGCAAAGTATTTTCCCATTGTGGGGGTTGCCAATTGCAAAATTTTGAATATGAGCAACAAATCCAGTTTAAGAGACAAAAGGTATTGGATGCACTGGAACATATAGGAAAAATTGATCCCCCGGAAGATATTATAACTCTCCCTGCGGATCCAATTTATCATTATAGAAATAAAGGAAGCTTTGCGGTCCAGTATACAAAGAGAAATCTTGAAATCGGTTTCTTTGAACAAGGTTCCCACAAAATAGCCGATTCACCGGAATGCGATATTTTACTAGAACCCATCAATAGAGTAAAAGAATGGCTTCGTGGTCTTTTGGTTAAACACAAAGTATGGATCTACAACGAGGTAAAACATAATGGATTGTTGCGTGGAATCATGATTCGCCGATCCCAATCGAATTCAGAAACTTTAGTAGGGTTGATCACGGCTGTGGGTCAATTCCCAAAACCTTTTCTGCAGGACTTGCGGTCCCCTAAAGTCCGAGAAAAACTTCAAATTGTTGGAATGGTACAAAATATCAATCCCGGAAAAACGAATGTCATATTAGGAGAAACCAACCGATCTCTTTATGGCCAAAAATATTTGACCGATAGGCTGGGACCCTTAAAGTTTCGCATTTCTTTGAATTCGTTTTTTCAAGTAAATCCCTTTCAAACCATTCGCATGTATGATCTCATTAAGGAATGGGTAGGTGAATATCCTGGACCGGTAGTGGATGCATATTGTGGTAACGGCGGCATTAGTTTATGGCTTGCCAAGGAGGGCATTCGGGTAATGGGAGTGGATGATTCACCTGCTTCTATTGCAGATGCAAAGGTTAATGCTCAACTCAATGATTTAATCGATTGTCAATTTTTTGAAGGAAAGATTGAAGAGTTTTTACAACCCAATTCGGTCTTAGGTGATTTTCAAACCTTGATAGTCGATCCGCCACGAAAAGGTTGCTCTAAAGAAGTGATCGATTCCATTTGCCAACTTCGACCTGAACGATTGATTTATGTTTCCTGCAATCCCTCTACTTTAGCAAGGGATTTAGCTTTATTACCCTTTTACCAAATTGATAACCTCGCTGTCATCGACCTCTTTCCCCAAACTCATCACATCGAAACCGTTGTCAATTTAAAACGGATTTAAACTTACATATAGATTTTTCCCTAAAAATTTCCACGATATCTATTAGAGAAAATCTTAAATATTTCTTAATAATAAAAAAGAATTAAAAAGTGGCATGTTTGGGTGTCCTAGGGAATGGAATGACATCTCGAATGTTTTCAACCCCAGTGACAAATTGAACTAACCTTTCAAATCCAAGGCCAAATCCTGAGTGAGGGGCCGAACCGAATTTTCTAAGCTCCAGGTACCACCAGTATTCTTCTTTGTCTAGACCCTTGGCTTCGATTTGTTTCAACAAAACATCGTAGTCATCCTCCCGTTGACTACCTCCGATGATTTCTCCTAATCTTGGCAAGAGCACATCCATCGCCCGAACCGTTTCGCCATCTTCATTGACCTTCATGTAAAAAGGTTTAATACTTTCTGGATAGTTATAAAGGATAAGTGGCTTTTTAATTACTTTTTCAGCCAGATACCTCTCGTGCTCGGCTTGCAGATTACAGCCCCACTCTACTGAGTAAACGAACTTTTCCGACGCTTTTTCCAAAAGGTGAATCGCGTCTTTATAGTGGAGTCTTTCAAATTGATTCTCAACGATGTGCTGTAAATTCTCTATCAAATGTTTGTCAATGCGTTGATTGAAAAAGTCTAAATCATCAGCACAATGCTCCAAGGCATCTTTTAATAAATATTGGATGAACTCTTCTGCTAAATCCATATTGTCATCCAGGTCATAAAATGCCATTTCCGGTTCAACCATCCAAAATTCTGCCAGATGGCGACTGGTATTTGAGTTCTCCGCACGGAAAGTTGGACCAAACGTATAGATGAGAGACAGAGCCATGGCATAAATCTCACCTTCCAGTTGACCGCTGACAGTAAGGCTGGTCTTTTGTCCAAAAAAATCTTCTTTATAATCGACTTTGCCATTTTCCAAAGGAGGTTCTTTCAAATCCAGTGTGGTCACTTGAAACATCTCTCCTGCCCCTTCACAATCACTTGTAGTAATGATTGGCGTGTGTAAATAGACAAATCCACGCTCGTTAAAAAAACGATGGATCGAATAGGCTAAACGATTGCGAATCCGCATGACTGCTCCTATCGTATTAGTGCGGGGACGGAGGTGGGCAATTTCTCTTAAATATTCTAAGGAATGATATTTCTTCTGTAAGGGGTAAGTTTCTGTGTCAGCCGTTCCATAAACATGTACTGATTCAGCCTGAATTTCCATACTTTGGCCTTTCCCCTGGGACTGAACCAATTTTCCTTTTAGAGCCACGCAACTACCAGTGCTAAGCTTTTTTTCATTCTGTTTAAAGGAATCTAATGAATGGTCTAATACCGCCTGGATGTTTTTCAAACAAGAGCCATCATTTACCTCCAAAAAAGAGAATCCCCCTTTGGAATCCCTTCGGGTACGAACCCACCCCTGCACTAACACTTGGGAAAGGGGTTCTGATTGCTTTAGTAGGTCCTTGATTTGGCTTCTTCTAATTTTACTCATAAATAAATTTTGTGGGAAAGGAGTGATTGAAAGATTATGTTTTGATAATTATTTTTCTATTAGAATTTCATAATAAACTTTTCGAAATCATCTTGGAAACGATATTTTTATTTGCAGGAAAGCCTGGATCGGATATCATTGACAATACAGGGCTTTTTCGATATTTTATCCTTAAAAGCTGTCATCCGGCAATGAACATCTTGCCCCCAATTACATTTTTTCATATATTACCAATAAGGTTTTTTTAATTAGTGGAAATAATAGGTTTCTTTCTTTCAGCATTGGCAAAGGTCCTTGGAATTGCCTTAAATTTGTATATGTGGATTGTAATTATTCGGGCATTGCTCTCATGGGTAAACCCGGACCCATACAACCCAATCGTACAATTTTTACATAGCGTAACGGACCCTGTACTCTATCGAATACGTCAAATGCTCCCAATGTCCGGGATGGGAATCGACTTTTCACCCATTATTGTTATTTTATTGATTGTTTTTTTGCAAGAATTCTTAGTGAAATCCTTGCATGTCATGGCGATGAGCTTACAATAAATGAAATTAAACGAGCACGATATTTTAGAGCAGAGGTTCAAGGAAAAGTTTCGTGGATACGATCCTGAAGAAGTCCATACTTTTTTAAAGTTGGTGGCAGAGGATTTTAAGGAGCTTCATGAACAATTGACAGACTTGAAATCACGCCTTGAAGATAAAGATCACAAGATTTCCGGATTGGAAACCCAATTAAAAGATGTGCTGAAGCAAATTTCCGTAGATCCTAAACAAGCGCCAATAATAATCAAAGATAAAGCACGGAAAATTGTTAATGTTGCCAAAGAACAAGCAAACCTCCACAAAAAGAAAGTGGAAAAAGAATTGGGCAATCTTCAAAAAGATGTGCAGAAATTAAAAGAAGAACGGCAGGAATTAATTGAAAGTATAAAATCCAGCGCACGAGTATTCTTTTCATCCCGAGACAAGTCTCAAGATAAATCGGGCGTAAAAGATGCCACTTCCAATTAAAGCTTCTGAAACAGGTATCCAGTTTCCTATAACCGTCCAACCCAAATCATCCAGAAACGAATTATCCGGAATTTACGATAACACCTTAAAAGTTAAAATAACTTCAGCTCCTGTTGATGGGGCAGCTAATAAAGCTGTTCAAAAATATTTGGCAAAACAATTTGGCGTGAGCCAGTCCCAAGTTTCTATTCTCAGCGGAACAAACAATAGAAAAAAGATAATTCAAATATCTTCAATTAATGAACAAGTATTTCAAGATAAAATCAATACCTTACTAACTTAAAACGAAATAAAGAAAAAATGGTTAAAACGATTGAGTATATAAATGGTTCCGTCCGAATGATTGACCAAACCCGGCTGCCAAATGAAGAAGTCTATGTGGATTGCCAAACTATTGAGGAAGTGGGGCAAGCAATAAAAAATATGATTATCCGTGGCGCCCCAGCCATTGGAGTGGCAGCAGCATTAGGAATCAGCTTAGGAATTCAAAAAATTAAAACAAATGATTTTGATACCTTTTTTTCTGAAATGGAGAAGCAATGTGAAGTTCTTGGGAAATCCAGACCTACAGCCGTAAATTTGGCCTGGAGTATTGAACGCATGAAGCGCATAGCTTTACAAAACCAAAATCTTACAATTGAAAAATTAAAGGAAAAACTTCACCAAGAAGCACTGGATATACTTGAAGAGGATATTGCGGCCAATAAATCGATGGGTCAGTTTGGGCAAGTTTTAATTGAAAATGGTCAATCGATTCTTACTCATTGCAATGCAGGCGCTTTAGCAACTGCTGGCTTTGGAACGGCTCTTGGAGTCATTCGCGCTGCTGTTAATTCCGGGAAAAATGTCAATGTGCTGGCTAACGAAACACGTCCCTTTCTTCAAGGAGCCCGCCTCACTGCCTGGGAACTCAAGGAAGACAAAATTCCAGTAAAACTAATTACTGATAACATGGCCGGTTTTTTTATGAAGAAAAAAGAAATTGATGTTGTCGTTGTTGGTGCAGATAGAATCGCGGCCAACGGAGACGTCGCAAATAAGATCGGAACTTACATGATGGCAGTCTTAGCCAAAACCCATGGAATTCCTTTCTATGTTGCAGCTCCTATTTCAACTCTAGACCTCAGTTTAAAATCTGGTGAAGATATTCCTATAGAAGAGCGAAGCGTGGAGGAAGTGGTCACCTTGAACAACAAGCGTATAGCTCCCGAAGGAATTGAGGTGGCTCACCCCGCGTTTGATGTCACTCCTCATGAGTTTGTAACCGCCATTATTACTGAAAAAGGAATTGCCCATCCCCCTTTCGTGAAATCATTAAAAGAGCTTGCGGAAAAAAAATGAAAGCAATGATTTTAGCAGCCGGGTTTGGCTCTCGGCTTCGACCCTTGACGCACACTCTGCCCAAACCCTTGTTCCCTATTCTGAATCGACCGCTTTTAGAACATACGATAAGACTTCTTAAATCCTTCGGTATTGATGAAATCGTCATAAACCTGCATCACCTACCCGAGTTAATCACTAACTACTTTGGCACGGGCAAGAAGTTGGGTGTGCACATTCATTGGTCCCCTGAGAATGCAATTTTGGGAACTGCTGGTGGAATAAAAAAAGCCCAAAGGTTTTTAGAAGATGATTCGTTTATAGTCATCAATAGTGATGTCGTGGTCAACTTAGATTTCCATCAATTGATTAGATATCATCAAGAAAATGACTCCGCAGCAACCCTGGTCTTAAAACCAGGTGATTCACCAGAACTTTGTGACCCCATCGAGGTCGATGATCAGAACAGGATTGTTCATATGGCTAATATGTCATCCTTAAATACTCCAGAATATACTAATCGATTTACCTTCACAGGAATTCAAATTTTAGAACCTAAAATCTTTTCTCGGGTCCCTACCGGAAAATTTTATGGAACAACTTCTGACGTATTCCCAGAAATGATTGAAGATGGTGAAAAAGTTTTAGCCTATCCTCATGAAGGATATTGGGCAGACATTGGAAGAATTGAGAGTTACCTACAAGTCCACCATGATCTTTTGGATGAAATCACAGGAATAAATGATCTTCCAAAATCACAAACTCCAACTCAATGTAAAATCCGACCTCCTGTTTTTATTGGGAAAAACTGCCAAATTTCGGAATCTGCAAAAATTGGACCTTATGCTATTTTAGGTAATAATTGTATTGTTGATGATGAAGCAAAAATTGAAAACTCTATTTGTTGGGATAACGCTGTCTTAAGTCAAGGAAGTGAAGTCAGTAACTCCGTAATTGCTCAAGATGCTATCGTAGGTGTAAAAGAGAGGGTTCTTTCTCAAGCACTTCTTGCAAAATAAAAGCCCACCAAAAAAAATTGGTGGGCTTTTATATTTTGAACACCTCAGACTTTATAGTGCCTTATGATTTTCTAAAGTCATGGTATTGACAGCTACCTCGCCTTCCTGAGAATCGATTATACGTCGCATTTCAGGTAAATCATAATTACCTACCCGAGCATATTGATCCGTGTAGCTCTCAACATTTTTTAACGAGCCGTTTTCGGGGTTATAGTAATATACCGAATACTTTTTCGTTAAAAACTTTCCTTCCTGATTTTTTATACTCTCTTCAATGTTAATGGAAAATGACATTCTGGGAGTTTTGCGGTTAATTTGTTGAATCCGTCCATCTTTGATTCTGTAAAAAGAACTCATACCATCGCCACCCATTACAACTTTTCTTCCTAGTGGATGAGTCCCTTCGTCACCAAAAATAAGCTTATACTTCCCATCAGATTCTGAAAAGGAACGAGGTCCACGATGCATTGCTATGGATGCTAAATTCTCCATAGCAAACTCTTTCATAGAAGCATCAGAAAGGTTAGTTTCAATCTCCTTTGGTCCCTTTACAGTCACGGTACCCTTTTCTTCTTTCCCATTAATATTGACAGTAATATCTGCCGAAAACCCATTAAAATTGGAATCCCACCGAGCGGTATTTTGAAAAACTGCCTCCAAAGCCTCTCTGGCTTTGGGGTCATCTTCCAAAGTGGTTTCCACATCTTTTTCTTTTGTATATGTTGCCATAATTAAATTCCTCGCTTTCAATCAATGAAACGCAAAACCCAATGCTTATCAAAAATAAGCCCCTTCGCGCTTTTTACGAAAGGGGTATTTTAACACAAGCAAGATGATAATTTGAAATTAGGTCAGGCCTCAGTAAAAAACCTCAATTTTGGCCTTCTTACGTAAACCCTCAATATATTCGCCAACCTTCTTTTGAGCTTCTTGCATAAATAAATGCTTTTGAATTTCCCCTTTAACATCTTTAAAAGGGACATCTTCTTCAGGGCGAGTTTCTTTTAGTTTGATAATATGATACCCAAAATCTGTTTTAACGATATCGCTGGTTTCACCTTTTTTCAATTTACTCACCGCTTCATCAAAAGCCGGATCAAATACTCCTTTATAAATAAAACCAAGATCACCACCGTTTTCTGAAGTCGCTTTATCTTCTGAATATTTTTTCGCTAATTCTTCAAATGAACCACCCGACTTAAGCTCTTTCAAAACACTGTCAATTTTCTTTTTCGCTTTTTCATTATATTGAGGTAGTTGTTTTTGCAATTCTTCCTTACCCATCTTTTGAACATCCTCTAAAGGAACGAAAGGTATGAATATATGCTGGGAATGATAAGATTCAGGTCTGTGAAATCTATCTTTATTAGCATCGTAAAAACTTTGAACGGCTGAATCTTCAATATTAATTTTTCCTTTGATTTGTTTATCCAAAAGTTTTTGAGCGGTTAAATCGACACGAATAGTTTTTATCAAATCATTTTCAGAAAGATCCCGTTGGCGAAGAGCAACCTGAAATTCAGTTTCGTTTTTATAAGCCTTTTTGAGTTTTTCAAATTCTTTTCCAATTTCCTCATCAGGAATTTTTTCATTTTGTTTTGAACCTTCCTGAAATATCAATTCTCGAACAATTTCTTTCTGAATGATTTCTTTCGCAATTTTAACTTTTTCGGTCTCTGGTATATCATTTCCAAACCGTTGAGCATCAAGATTGAGACGAAATTTAACAAATTTTGAAGTGATTTTTGTGTCATTGACTTTAGCAACAATATCCGGGATTTTCATTTCTTGCGTTGTGTCTTTCAATTCTTGAGCAAAACCGGAACTCAAATTAATTACAAAAAAACTAAAAACACAACACACGATTTTAATCATCTTTTTCACTCTTTTATTAACCATCAAATTCTCTCCCACGAAATCATGAAAATCATAACGTCCAAAGAAATTCAATTAAGTCATCAATTTCTTCATCCGTCAAATGAACCTGCTTCCCAATAACTGTTGCCATAAAACTTTCTCTCGGTTTTGGTTTTGAACCACGGTATTCAAAATATCGTTTTAAGATATCCTGAACATCTTTGTCTTTACCAGCCCAAACTTTAGCCGGATTTTGTAGCCACTTTTTAATCCATAATTTATTATGGCGTGCTTTAACTCCTTTTAACCCGGGACAAATGGGCTTAAAGACTGTCCCCGGCAAGGTAATATCATGGCACAATACACAGCGTTTTTCTTTAAACAATTTTTTGCCACGCTTTGAATCCGCAAAGGCTTGGGTTGTAAAGCATAATAATGTAAATAAGACTAAAATCCAAATCACTTTTCGCATTTAACGTCTTTCCGTTTTCCCATGTATTGTGGGCTAAACGCTAACAACATAAATGTTTGAAAATAACTTCGCCACAACATTTCTGTATGCCTGTTGACTCCCCAATCACCTTATGTGACAATCCGAAAACAATTTCTTTCAATTTTCCAACACAAAATATCTTGCATCAGAATTCGACTAAATTTATCCCATACGTTGGTATTTTTCTTTCGGGATTCACCAGCTTAACTTACGAGCTTCTTTGGATCAAACAATTTAAATTACTTTTTGGGGCCACCTTATATGCCATCAGCGCTGTCCTATGTGCCTTTATGCTTGGTTTGGCTTTAGGAGCATGGTTGATTACGAAATTTCTGGATGCACCAAACATCAAAAAATTCCATCCCATTCGATTTTACGGAATACTAGAACTTATCATCGGCATATATGCCTTGATTCTTCCTTTAATATTGAAATCTTTATCTCCCATCTATCCCCATTTAATATCTTTGTCGCAAAACTCAGATGGAACACTTCATATATTACAATTTTTCATAGGCACACTTGTTATGCTACCCGCCACTATGCTGATGGGAGCCACTTTGCCAGTTTTAGGCAGATGGGCCATTTCAGACCAATATCAAATATTTCCGGGCTTATCAGTATTATATGGATTAAATACTTTCGGAGCGGTGGCTGGTTGTGTTTGGACCCAATTTATAGCAGTCTCTCATTTGGGGATTTCTGGGACCAATTTTTCCGCAGTGATAATTAACATTTTGGTATTTGGTCTTTGTTTTTGGGGTATTCAGTTAAAAGCTAACCCCAATATAACTACTTCTAAATCCGAAAGCTCAAATATTCGAAACAGTTCTGCTACTCAACCGATTTTAAGCTTTCTATTATTAGTTTTATTTGGATATTCCGGATTAGTAGCCTTGTCCAGCGAAATTCTGTGGACACGAATATTGGTATTCCCATTGGGTAGTTCTTTATATTCTTTTGCAATTATCCTTTCCGCCTTTTTATTCGGAATTGGTTTGGGAAGCATTATTTCTAAACCCTTGCTGGGAAATTCAAAATGGATTCTGAAGTTTATTCTGGTAGAACTTGCAATTGGAGTATTTTGTTTAATGATATTCCCGATTTTTAATCAATTTACTGAGCTAATATCACAAATCGATCAAATATTCTATAGTCAACAAAGCTCTCCAGAAAAAACTCTTTGGATACGGACCCTTTTTGCCTTTGGGCTCATGTTGATACCTACCCTGGGATTTGGAATGGCATTTCCTTTAGCAAATCATATACATTTTTCCATTTTTAATAATGTGACCAAAACTTTGGGCAATAGCTATGCCGTCAACACTATTGGCGCAATTTTGGGAACTATAATCACTCCCTTCTTCTTAATTCCGTGGCTGGGAATTAAATTATCATTATTTACTTTGTATGGAATTTTAATTCTTCTATCTTTAGTTTGTCTTTTAATTCATATCAGACCCAGAAAACTTACTTTAGCAATCAGCTTTGTTACCCTGATAATTTTAGGAATTACATTTGATTGGGGTACTTTACAGGTTGATACAAGCCAAATCGGAAATAAAAATTTCACCCGGGTTGAGATCAACTCTTCCTTAGATAACACTTTGCTTCTGGATTATAAGGAAGGAAGTTTCTCAACACTCGCTGTGGTTGAAGAAAAACAAACTGGAGCTAGAACGCTTTATATTGACGGATTCAGTACAGCAACTGCCTCTAATTCTGTCGGAGGAAGCGCCTACATGCAAGCTATGGGATGGATCCCAATGATGCTGCACTTTAATCCCAAAAAGGCTTTAGTAATGTGTTTTGGAACCGGTAATACTCTAAGCACAGTGTCCCAATTTCCTAATGTTTCGGTGGATGCAGTTGAAATTGATCGAAATGTTCTATCGGTTGCCCCCTGGTTTTCAAAATGGAATCGGAATGTCCTGGAACAACCCCATGTACAAATCCATGTTCAAGATGCCAGAAACTTTATTCAGTGGACCCAAGACAAATATGATGTCATTACCCTTGAACCCATGTCTCCGGTTCAAGCGGGGGTGAATAGCTTGTATTCCCAAGATTTTTACCAGCACTCAAAAGCTCATTTAAACTCTGGGGGAATTATGATGCAATGGCTTCCCTTACATTTAGTGGGTCCTAAGGATACATGGTCTATTTTAAAAACTTTTCAGTCCGTATTTCCTCACACAACCATATGGAATAGTTTTTTAACACGAATTGTTTTGTTAGTGGGATCAGAAAAACCTCTACAGTTAGATATCACTCATTTCAATAATCTTATGAAACAAGGTCCAATAAAAACGATGGCTCATGAAATTGGGGTGTATGGTTTTGAGGACTTTATGGATTTCTATCTTACTGATGGAAAGAGCCTTTTCCAAATTACAGAAAACGCTAAAACAATAACGGATGACTTCCCTCTATTAGAGCATTCGCCTGTCACTTTGGTCCCACCTTTAAAAAAACAGACTGATGAGACTTTTATAAATTTTTTGAGATTCAGGGTTAATCGACATCCACCTGTAAAAGGCTGGACACTTAAAGAAAAAAATTACTTTTCGGGGATTTATCAAACAAGAACAGCACAAAGGTTATCTATTTTTTCACAAAGGTATTTAGGCCCTGGAAATTCTAAATTCGAACAAAAAAGTTATTTGGAAGGATTAAAAGAAATACAAACGTTTCTTAAATCACAGAAAAATAAATACTTAAAATTAAATTCAACCGGATGGCAATGGTCAGAAAAAATTGAATAAAAAATTAAATTGATAATTCCATTATCTTCCGGACTTTCTAACTGGTTTTCTATAACGCTCTGGAGTAGGCGAACTCACTTTTTTGACCATGTCTTTTAAAATATTGTAAAAGAACTTTAAAGCAAATATTAAAACCACAAACATTAAAAAATAAATGGGTCCAGCAAAAGCTGCTTTGGCCCCATCTCCATTTGCGAATCCAAAAAGGTTGTCTACAAAACTAGTCATGCTATTAATAATTCCGCCTATGAGAGCTGCGACATTATTAAAAAAATTAGATATAGAACCCCAAAAACCTGAAATATTTTCTTTCGCTTCTTTAGAAGCTTGAGCGGTCTCGTTCTCGTAATCACGGTCTAAACTATCTCCAGTACTTTGAGCCCATACCAAGCTATCCGACCCAATAAAAACATTAAAGGTAAATGTAAAATTAAAAGCCAGTAAAAAAATCCAACCAAGTATTAAAAAATGTTTGTATTTCAATGAACCATCCTCCTAACCTACCCGTTATGTCAAAATAATATCCTGAGTGTTTTTAAACGCCTCTGATTCCTTTAAAACTTTTTGCCCCTCTTCTGTGATACCATTTCCAAAAACGTCCAAATAATTTAATCCAGAAAGAGTCAATGTTTCAGAAAGAAATTTTGCGCCTTCGTCCCCAATATGATTTTGCGCCAAATCTAAAATTTCTAAACTTGACAAAATCAATGAATCTGCCAATGCTTTCGCTCCTTCAGATCCCACATTATTTTTCCACAAATTTAGATAATTTAAATGAGAGAAGTTATTAGAATTTGCAATCATCCTCATTCCCTCATCACCAATCTCATTTCTTTCTAGATGAAGAATACTTAAATGTCTAATAAAGGGAGATTCCGATAAGGAACGAATTCCAACATCCGTAATATCATTTCGCTCCAAATTTAATTCTTTTAAATTTTTCAATTCTTCCAAATTAGCTAAATATTCCAAACCTTTATCACCTATATATTTTAACCGGAGGTCGAGCCTTGCGCCATCTTTTGATAAAACTTTTTTAATCAAAGTTTCAATTGGCTCGTCATTAAATGGCCTCTTCATAAATCACCTGGTATCCTTAAACTTTGTTTTTCCATAATTTAGTTATTAAAATGTCTTTTTGCTATTATTTCCAAAATACTTAAAAAAAATTTAAATCTTAAAAAAAAACCCAAAAACCATGATTGATTTACATCCAATGCATTGTATCTAGCTTCCAAACAAAGTCAACTCGCAGAAAAATAAATTATTATATTGACCATTTTCTTTCAAAGTTAGGTTGATTGGCCATCAAATAATAATAAAATGTAGGTACAAATTCTAATGATCCCTTTATCCTAAGAATCATGGCAGAACCCAAAACTACTCATCAATCAGACACTTTATCCGAAATTTCCTCACTAAGCCTTAGGGCAATTAATTTGGTGGAAGGGTTATTATCTGGCCACCATCGAAGCCCACATAAAGGATCAAGTGTTGAGTTTGCAGAATATAAAGATTATTCCCCAGGGGACGATATCCGTCACATCGATTGGAAAGCCTTTGGGAAAACGGATAAATACCATGTAAAACAATTTGAACAATCAACAAATTTAAAGTGCACAATTTTATTAGATACCAGCGGTTCGATGAACTATAGATCTCCTAACCAAAGGTCCACCGCTCTGGACAAAAGGGAATATGCTTGTACTTTAGCTGCAGCAATGTCTTATTTATTATTAAAACAATTTGACGCTGTAGGTTTAACCACATTTAATGAAAAAGTAACAAGCCATATACCTCCCCGATCAAAACCTTCACATTTCCAGCATATTTTACATGGTTTACAAGAAATAAAATTTCAGGGCATTACCCAATTGAGCCCTGTAATTAGTGATCTTTTAGAAGGTTTACATGGACGTGGTCTGTTTATTTTGATTTCTGATTTATTAACAAAAGATAAGAGTATATTAAAAACTTTAAAACTTATTTGTTCTCGAGGATTAGAGGTAATTTTATTTCATATTTTACACCCTGACGAAGTCAATTTACCTTTTGAAGGAGACATTGTTTTTGAATCTCTGGAGAATGATCCGACTATAGGACTAGACCCAGCGGATGTAAGGAAAGCTTATAAAGAAGTCATCCGGGAGCAAATTTCCAGTTTTAAAAAAAATTGCCCCTCTTTAGGAATTGATTATTTATTTTTAGATACTTCAAGTTCTCTTGAGCAAGCACTGAAATATTACTTACTGCGCCGAAAGAGTTTACAAAAATTATGAGTTTAAATTTTCTTTCTCCCTTGTTTTTAATGGGACTCTTTGGAATTTCCATTCCCATTCTCATACATTTACTGACCAGAAGACATCAAACTCATATAAAATTTTCTGCTGTACATCTATTACAACAAGCTCAAAAACGTTCTGTAAAAAGGTCTCGTCCCAATAGATTGCTACTTTTAATAATAAGGTGTTTAGGAATTACGGCTTTGTGCTTTGCATTGGCAAATCCTATTTTTTCTCTTACAGAAACCAGCAAATTATTGCCTAATCGCCCTTCTGCCCTCGTCCTGATACTTGATGACTCTTATAGCTTGAGAACACAAGCAGGAGACCAAAGTCTCTTTCATTATTCCAAATCAGCTTTATCTCGGTTTTTAGAAAAAATTTCATCTGATACCCAATTAAGCCTAGTCCTGGCTTCTCATCCCACAAAAGTTGCAGTCGGTTGGTCTCAAGGGACCAAGTCAATCTTAAAATTTCTTGAAACCGTCCAACCGAGTTATCAGACTACAGACATAGGATCTGCGTTTACTAAAGCCAAAGATTTATTAGACTTAGCAGAGCAGGAAAATAAAGAAATTATCATTTTTACAGATAGAGACAACAATGGCTGGAAATCCAAAAATTTTTCTACCATGGAGGGTGCTTTAGACATACACATAAAAATTATTGACGTTTCAGAGCATCAAACCAACTTGAACAAAGCTCTTGTTCAAAGTGTATCTATAAGCCAGGAATATTTAACTAACAGCCGAATCATTCGCGTCAAACCTAAAGTTAAAAATTTACTAACGGATCAATCCCTCCAACAAATCCGTATTGCTTTAATTCTCCAGGGAAAACTTGAAAAGGAAATATTCACTGACATTCCCGCAGGAGCTTCCGTAGAAAAAGAGTTTACTTTTCCCTATTTAGGTACCCAGCCCATTTCTGGACATGTTGAAATCCAAAACGATGCACTAAACGTTGACAATCGCCGTAATTTTTTTTACAGACCTCAGCACAAAATTCGCGTCTTAGTCGTGGATGGAGATCCACGAGGCGTATCCCATCAGAATGAAACATTTTATATTGAAAAAGCTCTAAATCCATTTACTACGGCTGTTTCCGATATTGAACCCATTATTTCGACCTTGGCAGAATTATCTAATTTTAATCTCAAACGATTTTCAATGGTGGTCTTATGTAATGTTCGAAATTTACCCTTTGGATATGAACAAAAATTAGAAGAGTTTGTGCATAGAGGGGGCGCATTATTTATTTCATTAGGTGACCAGATCAATGCTCGTTTTTATAATGAAAAATTGGGAATTCTTTTACCTGTAACCTTGCAATCCGTTAATCAAGTGAGCCCAAACAATAAGCCTTTTCGCCTAGAGCAAAAACCTTACAAACATAATGTTCTAAAAGTTTTTAATAAAAAAACTTTGGAAGAAATGAGTCAAATAAATTTTCAAACTATTTACAGTATTCAGAAACGTGAAGGAAGAAAATATATAACGCCAATGCGTTTCTCTAACAAATTTCCGGCATTAATCGAATCCAATTTTGGTGAAGGTAAGGTATTTCTTTTCGTTTCAACCCTGGACCGAGACTGGAATAACTTCCCCATACAGCCCACATTTCTTCCATGGATTCAGCGGTGGGTAAAATATGCTTCGAAAAGTCTGGACACCATTTCTCGACCATCTCTAAAAATTGGAGATACCGTAACAATTGAAGAAAACCAAAAAACTATATTAATCCTTTCTCCAAATAAAAAAATATTTCAAATTGAAAAAAACACAACACCCGTATTTAAAGAAACTTGGTACCCGGGAAACTATCAGATTTTCCAAACTCCCGAAAATTCCCAATCAGATGCCCGGACGAATGGAACTCCAACTATTTTAAAGTCGTTACCGAAAAATGCAGAAAGCGTTGGTAATTTCGTGGTTAATGTAGATATCCAAGAATCCATTCCCGGCAAGATATCCCCTAAAAGAATCAAAGAATTGCTTCCTGGCACTCGAATAGATTTTCAGAAAGATACTGACATTGGTTCTCCAAACACTTCTGAGGGCACTCCACTTACTACTTCATTTTTTATAATTTTGGCATCTATGCTGTTTTTTGAAGGCTGGATTTTACGCAAGGATTGACCCCCCTCTACAATTAGGTTTTTGATATAATACTTTCAAACTAACACTAACGACTACCTTTTCAGAGGTTCCAGTTTGAAATTTCATAATAAAACTTTATTGTTATTGTTTGTCTTATGGTTGTCCTTGTTTTCCTATTCCTCAGGACAAAATTTCCCCAACAACTCTTCCAAAGAAAACATTGAAAGCCTGTTGCAACTTTCAAACGATAAAATCGAGCTAACAGAGATTTTATTTTTAATATCACAAGATTGGCAACCCAATATAGATTTAGAAAGTTTAAAAAAATTAATTGATGAGATTGTTAAAGATGCTCAAGTTGCTATAACTGAAAAAAATTCTCCGGAAGAGATTATTGATGCCCTGAAAAAAGTAATCCATCTTAAATGGGGGTTTGATTACACACCTTTTACAGATCCGCAAGGGTTTCCCCTAAACCCAGAAGAGCTTTTTCTTCATGGGCTCTTACAAAACAAACGCGGATATTGTATGAATTTATCTTTACTATATTTAATCATCGCAGAAAAATTAAACTTGCCTATATATGGTGTCCCTTTGCCCAATCATTTTTTCGTCCGCTACGAATCCGGTGGTAAAAAAATAAATATTGAAACGACGGCTAAAGGAACAATCTATCAGGATATTTTTTACAAGAACCGATTTTCTCCTTCTCCCAACTCTCTATATTATTTAAAAAACCTTAATAAAAAACAAACTTTGGGTGCTTATTTTTCAAATGTAGGAATCACATATTACAAAATCAGAAAAATGGAAAAAGCATTTTTCTACATGGAACTTGCCGCTAAAATCAATCCCCTTTCAATAGACACCCTTAATAACCTTGGGAACATGTATTCAGACACAAAAAATTTTGTTAAGTCTATTGAACAATATGAAAAAGCTTTAAAAGTAGACCCAAATAATTTTTCTACTTTATACAACCTGGGAGTAGCTTATTCAGATTCCGGCAAAAAAGAAAAGGCAATTCAATCATTTTTACAAGTAGCTCAAATCAATCCCGGTTTTCCTAGAGTTCACGAGATGCTTGCTCGACTTTTTATGGATCAGAAAAAATATATTAGCGCGCTTCTACATACAACAGTAATGACAGAGTTACAACCACAGGACTTTGTTCCTCATTTAAATGTAGGTACCCTTTATTTAGAAATGAAACAATATGACCTGGCCTTAAATCAATTTCAAAAGGTTCAAAAAATGTTTCCTCAGAGAATTGAAGTAAATGAAAGAATTGCGGAGGCCCATTATCGATTGAAAGATTATGATAATGCCATTATTCAATATGAGTTTTTGATTGAAAAACTTCCCCACATGCTACAAATGTATATCCAGTTGGGTTGGACACATTATCAAATGGGCAGTATAGATACCGCAATAGATTGGACAAAAAAAGGACTTGAAAAATCAAAATCAAAAGGCTTCTTATCATTAGCTTATATGAACCTTGGTTTTTACAATGTGATAAAAAAAGATTATTCCACTGCAGAAAAATGGTATCAACAGTCTTTGGATTCAAAAGATTCCAAAACCATTGACTCTATAGTATTTGACCTACAAGAGGCAATGGGGAAATATCCACAACGAAAAGACCTTCTTTTTTATTTAGGTTGGATTTTAATACGCAGTAATAACTTTCACAAAGCTCAACCTTATTTAGAAAAATATATAAATAAGGATTCTAATGGACCATTTATTGATAGGGCTAAATCATTGCTTAAGTCTGAGGAAAAAAAATTAACTTTTAAAGACATGGTTCTTGTTCCCAAAGGGTTTTTTATTATGGGAGCCCAGCATCATGGGGATGACGAATTTCCCGAACATAAGGTTTTCTTGGACTCCTATTACATTGATAAATATGAAGTGACAGCAAAAGATTATTCTGATTTTTTAAATCAAACTAAAGATCATAAAAAATTTTATAAAGACAGCCAATATGGGATATTAATTTATAATTCGGTTTTTAAACCTAGAAAGGGTTTTGATAAATATCCCATAAATAATGTGAGTTGGTATGGAGCAGATGCTTATTGTCGTTGGAAAGGTAAAAGACTACCTACCGAAGCAGAGTGGGAAAAAGCCGCCCGAAGTACTGATGGTCGCTTATTTCCTTGGGGATCGGACCCTATCAGCCCTCAGCTTGCTAGATATCTTCAAACTTGGACTGATGATTTAAAACATCGGGTCATGGTACCTGTGGATACAATGCCCAAGGGTCAAAGTCTTTACGGAGTTTTCCATTTACTAGGGAATGTAAAAGAATGGGTAGACGATTGGTATGATCGAGAGTATTATAAGGATGAAACTCAATATATAAATCCAAAGGGACAAATTGGGGGTGAATTTAAGGTACTCAAGGGAGGGTCATGGAGAGATTTGCGTTCTCTCATATACGCCTCCTTTCGAAACAACAGTTATCCTGAAACACAAATGGATGATTATGGATTTCGTTGCGCCCTCAGTGGATCAAAAATGGATACTCCAAAAAAAATGACCTCCAACGAACCCGGAGTTTATATAGTTCCATCTAAAATTTCTATGGCAAATGTTTTAAGATATGATAGGCGCAATTGAAATATTAATCGTTCTCATAATTTTTGGAATCATCTATGGTAAAGATGCTATAGATAAAACCTTCCGTAAACGCCCGGATGAAAACGTCATTGGAAGCTTAGCGGGGGATATGAAGGATTTTGCACAAGCAAATCCCAAACGAATGGCAATAATGGTAGCGAGCACTATTGGGGGAGTAGCCTTTATTAGCTTGCTGCTATATTGGGTTTTTACCCGTACAGACCTCCCCAAAATGCTTGGCTTGAATTAATTCATTATTTAATAGTTAAATCCATTATCCCTAATGTGCACATAAGGATCCCCCCCTTTTAAGATATTTCCTCCAACAATTTCTCCCACATATACCACATGGTCTCCTGCAATAGTTTGATTGATTACTTTACATTCCAAATACCCAATACATTCATTCAAAACCTTTATTTCCTGAAAACCCTTCTTTACTTTCAGCCCCTTAAAAATTGAAGTTCCAGGTTTGGGGGGTTGGAAAAAATGTTTCATAAGGGCACTAGATTCTTTACCCAAAATGTTTATGATAAAAGCATTGGATGCTTCAATTTGCAATCGTGCTGAACGCGTAATGGCTAAAGCAATGGTTACAGCTGGAGGATTAAATGAGGTTTGATTAACCCAACTTGCCAATACGGCATCTTCTTGATCTTTATACGCAGTAGTTACAATAAATAATCCACTAGGCACCTTCCCTAGAGCTTTCCCAACTTGTTTTTTATTTTTCATAATCTATATATTTCCAATTGAATGAAGTTATTGCCAAATAACCGAGCTATAAAATAATTAGAGACTTATTATACATGTCTAATAAACTTCCACAAAAGAAGATCATAAGTTATTCAAAAATAATCTATAGGCACGCAAAGACTGAATTAATTTCTTTCTATTAATTAGTTCTTTGGAAAGCAAATATTCCCCAAGCATCTGATGAGATTGAGCTTGCATTTTTAATAAGTTATCAATTTGGGTTTGATTCATAAAACCTAATTCAATTGCAAGCGTCCCAAAATTCTTCTTAACATCTTTATCTTTTCTTTGCCCAGATAGAATTTTAAATAACTCCTTTCGGCTTAGCCAACCGTTTTGAACGGCTAATTGTCCTAAAGGAACCTTATTATTTTGCCCTAAAGTATCTAATACAAAAGCTAAATCCTTCTCGCTTATAATTTTTTGCTGCACCAAATATTCACCAAAAAACAAATAATCTCTCCCTATTTATTTCGCATAGTAAACACACCATCCCAATTTTTTGGTGGTGGATGCATTTGAAATGTTAAACATCTTTCGAAGTAGGTTAATGCAGGACCATCGTCTTCATCGATATTAAGCGCTTTCTCAAAACATTCAATTCCTTCCTCCCAATTTTGGTTTTGATAATGACGCAATCCTTCATTATAAAATGGAAGAATTTTTCTTATACTTTCTTTCATTTCATCTTTTTTCCCTAATAACTCATAAATTTTTATGGGCTGCTGTTTACCGATCACACGAATTAAGTCCAACTGCCGAACCTGTATATGGTTTTTGGCTTCTTCATATGTAAATTGACTAATAATAATTTCTGTATGGTATTGTTTGTTTACTCCTTCAAGTCGAGAAGCAAGATTAACTGAATCCCCCATCATTGTATAATCCATGCGACTTTTAGATCCTAAATTCCCTACAACAACAGTGCCAGTATTGATTCCAATTCGCATAAAAAGCTCAGGTTTACCTTCCTCCTTCCAACGTTTTCGAAGTTCATTCAAACGACCTTGCATTTCCAATGCGGCCCAACAGGCCCGTTTGGCATGATCCTTATAAGAAATCGGAGCTCCAAAAAAGGCAATAATGGCGTCTCCCTCAAACTTATCAACTGTACCTTCCTGCTTCATTAATACTTGTGTCATTTCAGTTAAATATAAATTTAATAAATCCACCAAATCTTCAGGGGACATCCTTTCAGAAATACTCGAAAACCCAGCAATATCCGAAAAAAATGCAGAGATGATCCGCCGCTCTCCACCTAGCTTTAATAAGGAAGGGTCTTTTACAAGACGATCAACTACCGTAGGCGCAAGGTATTGACTAAAAGCTTCCTTTATAAATCGCTTTTCTTTTTCTTCAAAAGCGAAGCGATACAAAGTGATCCCAAAATAAACAAATAACTGTGAAAAAATAGGGTATACAGTATTAACCCATAGTCCTTCCATCCAAAACAGATAAAAATCCAGGGTGCAAAAACCAATTAAACCAAAAATTAAGAGAACGGCTGTTCCAAATGCTTTTAGGGATAAGGCAAAAGCGCCAATTAATAACCCTGGTGCTAAAATCATCGCGGCATCAAACAAAGGAACCCAAGCAGGTCTTCGAATAAATTTATCAAATAAAATATTCTCAATAACATTAGCATGGACCTCGACTCCTGGCATTAAGGGGCCAAAAGGAGTGGTATGCAAATCATGAATTGCGGTGGCTGTCGCACCAATTAATACAATTTTATTTTTTAAATTATTGGGATTGATTTTTTTTTGTAAAACGTCAGTAGCTGAATAATGAGAAAATGTTTTATTGGGACCAAAGAAATTTATTAAAAAATCTCCTTCCTCGGATACGGGAATTAACCTTCCCCCTAATGAAATTTCTCCTACCCTTTGCGGGAGAAGATGAGCAAATAAATTCAAACTGGTAGCTTCTTTTATTACTTGAAGGCTAAATGGAGGAAACAGATAATCTTTATAGATCTGAATTAGTGGAATTCTTCGGATTACCCCATCATGCTCCGGGATGAAAGAAACAAAACCTGCGCTATTCGCTGCTTTCATCAGAATTGGTAAAGACATTCCAACAGCATAAATGGATCTTAGATAAGCTGAAGGATCACTATTTTTTTCTTTTTTCACCAAAGGGTACTGGGAAAAATCCAACAAGTTAAAATCTTTTGTACTTAGGGGCAATACGTGGTTCCCGGCCTGTTCTTTAGAAGAATATACGAAATAACTTAACACGGCACGATTTGATTGTTCTAATGATGTTTCAAACTGTTGATCCGCATGTTCTAAATTAACAACCCAATCAATTATTTCATCCGCATCCTTCCGTTTAAACTTTTGACTTTTTAAATTGGATAGAAATTCATTATAGGAAACATGATCATCCTTTTCAGGAAATAGAAGATCGATCCCAATTACAGAAACATTGTTTTCTACCAAACGATCAACCAGCTTTGCTAATCGCGTTCTTGGCCATGGCCATCGTCCTTCTTGCTTTAAACTTTTTTCATCAATCGAAATTATGACTACTTTATCCGAAACGGGTTGGACTCCGCGTGTGGACATAAGAAAGTCATAAGCTTTTAACTCAAGTAAGCGAAAAAAGAAAAAGTCTAATCTATAAATGGATAAGGAAATTAAAGTGATGAATACAGAAATTGTTAAGGGATTCAACCACCACTTTTTCATTTAGAATTAATACTTTAAAAATAGGAAGGATTCAATCATTTACCATTAAAATTTTATAAAAGATATTTTAACAATCGTTAAAAGTTTTTCCATTTTCCAGAAATTCTTTTATAAAAGTACTTAAGTTACCTTGCTCCACCAATTCTCTTTCTTCAAAGCTCAAAGAATTCCCGGAACCATTTTCGTTAAATTGTGAATTGACAGCCTCCACAGAAACGTCTTCACTTACTTCAACTCCTCCTACTTGCACATTGGCAACCAAGTCCCCCTGGACTTCTAAATCAGCATTAACTTCAATCTTATCACGAGCATTTAATTCCACCCCAGGGGTAAAAGAAGATTTTTCACCTTGAGTTACAATTTTTTCGCCAGAAAAGAATAATAATTGATTAATAGAATTGGTTGAATTTTGTTGGACCCCATCAATATAAATATTACCCAAACTATCAAAGATTACCCTATCAGCCATAATTCTGCTCAGTTCGTCATTATCTATGGTAAATCCAGGATTATTAGTTCCATTTCCTATAGACATTCTATTAATTCCGCGAGTTCGAATAACTACCCGTGCCGTTCCACTTTTTAATAATCCCCTCGAATGAAAATCTGCCCCTCTTATCCAGATATCTCTATTATTCGAATCAACAACTTTACCTTCCTTCAAATAGAAGGAACCTATTATTCCCTCATCAGTATTGGCTAATAAAGTTACATTTAATCGGTCATTAAAGTTTTTACCAGGTGTAAATATACTTTCGTTTAAGAAAATATGCTTCCTGGCACCTAAAATTAAAGAATTTGGCCCTTTGCCTGTGAAATCAATTGGAGCATTCAAAAAGAGACTACCATTTTCTTTCTTTCCCAAAAAACCTGTTGCAATAAATACAGTTGAACCTTCATCAAAAGCATCTAGAATTAAATCAGCCCCAAATTTCAATCCATCTTCAATATTCCCAAAGGGGTCGCCACCAGAATCAAATACTCCTTTTCCTGGTAAAATTTCAATTACATCTGCATCAATTACTAACCAATCCCCGCCCGAACCATTATTTGTACTAATATCGGGAGCATTTTTGATCTCGATAGAACGCTTTCCAGAATTAATTACGGTTCCACCATTCCCATTCAAAGGACCTCCCGCAGCATTAATTTGCCCATAGTGGCGTAACGTATCCGCGGCATAAAGGCCGACTATTCCACCTTCCCCAAATGATAATGAATTGGCTAACATTTGAACATTTTCACCTATATAAACATTTTTAGCTGTGGGAGCATTGATAGTTCCATTTGAACCTTTACCCACATTAATCATTCCACCACTAGCCATTCCAGCAACATTCAATATTGCTGACTGAAACAATCCTATTTCTTCACCTTCAATGGTAATATGGCCACCATTTTCATCAATATTATTTCCTATAGCGTTGAGGGTTCCAGAAACATTAACAATACCCTTTTCTCCACCTGATAGAACAATCCGTCCATTTTTTTTAACAACTGAGTTGACCTCAATTATTCCTGAATGATTAACAACATCACGTACTATATTTCCAGCTTCCTTAGCCATTAAAAGAACTTGTCCTCCATTTGCCTGAATTTGACCGGAGTTTAAGATCCTATTTGGTAATAAAATTCCATTATTATCTGGAACTTCTCCTAATACTGGTTGGGTGATGGTAAAGTTTATTAAGCCATCTCCATTGAAATCTAAAACAGCTGCTTCTCCCGCCCCTAAAGCCACTGTTCCCAGATCAGCTACAATAATTTTTCCCCCATTTGAAATTGCAGGAGCTACAAGGCCGGCATATGCCCCTGCTTTAATTTCCCCTTGGTTAATAATAGAAGCCAGAGGTTTTGAGGGATTTTTGATAAAGGTATAATTACCATCGAAAAAATCCTGATTGCTAAGATCTAAAGTAGATCCAATAAATCCGTGGGCATCCACAATAGAGTTTGGCCCAAAATAGACTCCTGAAGGATTGACCAAAAATACTTGTCCATTTGCTGATAACTTTCCTAAAATTTGGCTCGGGTCACTACCTATCACTCTATTTAAGGCAACTGAATTTGCATTGGGCTGAATAAACCGTACTGATTCTGTAGCCCCAATTCCAAAAGAGTTCCATTCGGCAATTAACTTTTGCGAATTTTGTTGAACATTTAATTCTTGGGCGGAGGGTAGTCGAATAGAACCTTCTCCCTGGATAATATTTCCCCCCGAAGGAAGCGCATAAATTTTAGAAGGGAAAATTGAAAAAACGCAGTATAACCATCCCAAAAGAATAAAGTTAGATATTTTGAATGGAATAAGTTTCACTTTTCTCCCCTTACGCATATGTTCATCCTGATTTACAAGAATTGCTATCAATATCATCAAACGGCTCAAAATCTTCCTCAAAAGCTTCCTCTAAAGTTGAATCCCCATTTGATTCTTCATCTATTTTTGGATTAGGCCAACCCATAACCGTTTGCTGTAGAAACTGTAATTCTACATTACGAATAGGCTGTGGTTCTGTAGGAGGTTTGCCTTTCTCAACTATAGAGCTTTCCTTGATTCCGACTAAAACTTCCCCAGTAACAGCTGGATCAGAATTTTCTGCAGAAACAGCTCCCGCTAAATTTGCCACTAGAGTCTTTTGTTTAGACACACTTAAATACCCTTGAGTTCCTCTTGCAGTAATATTTGCAGTGGGTGATACCATTTTGAAAGAGGAGCCCTCACTTTTATGCTGTTTATTAACAATATACATTGAAAGCCCATGCGCTAAATCCATTACACCTTTTCGAAACTTTTTTTCTGAATTAACAATATATGAAGAGACTTTCATCTTTGTACTAGGTCCCAATGCCATTAAACTACTATCGTTAAAAAGAATTCTCAGCCGACTTTTCTTTGAGGTTCTAAATACATCTTGAGGAAAAACCTTTTGATGGGGAATCACTTTCTGCCAAATCGGAGAGGAAACCTTTTTTATCGAACCACCTTTAAGTTCAGAAGTTACTTCTGCTGTTTCATTAATAAACTCTGCTTGGCCAATAATAGCTATTATTTTGCCGATGGATTTTTCTTCAGAATGGGCTAGGCTCAAACCCCCAAAAAAAATATAAACTGAGATTGAGGCTAAAAAGATTAGGTATTTTCTTATAATGGAAAGATTTTGCATGGATAGCCTTTATCCATAAATTAGATTTACCTTGTAGATATTATGAACTTACCCAACAAAAGTAAAGCAATTTTACCATTTATCAGAATAAATACCCCATTAGGGTTTGTTTTTTGGGATTTAAGATCAAATTATGAAAAATTCTCATAATCACCGATATTTTATCCAAGGCGTAAAAAATATTGAATTCAGGGAAATTAAAAGGAAATCAAACCAGCAAAATAAAATGTAGATGAAGAACCATCGGAGGGGTCATTATTTGTAAAAACAGGAAAGCCATAGGAGGCGGTTATACTAATCTGAGGAAAAAGCCAATCTATTTTCGGAATATTGACGCGAATGCCTCCGCCCGCGCCGGTTAATTCACTATTAATTTCTCCAGGCTGTTTATTTCTGACAAAAATCTGACCGTGATCAATAAAGCCAAACAACGAAAGTATTTCATTCAAACTTTTTAAACCTGGTTTAGAAGTTAAAGGAATTTTTACAGGAAAAGGCAATACATACTCCCAGGAAAAAGTAAATCCATTGTCACCAGCATTTTCAGCCAGGGGAAAACCACGCACTGTTCCAAAACCACCAATAGCAAACTGATCCGGTGATAATACCCGATTGGCAACAATTTGTCCCTTCCCCCTAATCACAAAGTATGAATTAAAAATTTTTATGGATTGAAATCTTTGAAAAGAAAAGCTGGAAATCAAAACATCTCCTCTGCCATGAAATCGAGAGTTAAGTGGGTCCGCAATATTTCCTTCAGTAAAACCCCATTGAAGTCGAATATCATAAAAAGTCCTTCCAAACAATCCATCAGACCAATTTCCTCCTAATCCCAAAAATATATCTCTTAACTTATCGTTGCTGGTTTGATTATTAGCTTGGCTATTTTTAAAGTTTCTAATTTCACCTCCGATTGAAATGTACAATTCGGATCTTCGAGAACGATGTATCTTTTGGGTAATATCAAACAAAATGAGATTTGATGTCCCTTCAGCATTTAAAATGCTCAACGAATCTCCTAATACAAAGTCAGAATATATAAAGGAAAAGTTGGCCCGCGTTCCATAATTGGAAACTGGAACAGAATAATTAGCATTAATATAATTTTGATTGTTTTCGGACTTTAAACCCCGAATAGAGAATGAGTCTCCAAACAATCCTAAATTGTCAATAGAAGCAGTTAAACCAAATCGATGTCGACCTGTAAATCGAGAACCAAAGTTATCTACATCAAATTCAAATTTAAAGGATTTTGATTCTTGAATTTTTAAAACTAAATCGGAAGTTCCAGTTTTATCACCGGGTTTTAAAATGGATTGCACTTTTAGCCCATATATATCATTCAAATCAAGTAAAGCTCGTTCTAGAGTTTGCTCACTTAAAACCCGCTCTTTTTGTACTTGTTCCATCCAAGACAAAATCTCGCCGTCAGTATATCTTTCATTCCCTTGCACCTCTATTT
Source organism: Nitrospinaceae bacterium (assembly GCA_965223665.1). GTDB lineage: Bacteria > Nitrospinota > Nitrospinia > Nitrospinales > Nitrospinaceae > CBDCVY01. The sequence goes on along the minus strand of OZ245011.1, from coordinate 3,885,880 downwards.
TGCCAATCCTTGATTCTACAATTTGGACAAGGACCACCCCATTAGCAATTTCCTGAGGAGGAATATAGGCAAAAGATAAAATATAGCCTTTGGAAACATAAAAGGCGGTAATTTCATTGGCAATTAAGGTCAGAACTCCTAAAGTAACTTCTACCGTGCCACCTAAGTTTACAAAAGGAGCTAATTCTTGATCGGAAAACAGAGTATTTCCTTGAACCTGAATTTTTTCAACAAAAAAACGCGGTCCGGCTCCAGGATCCTCAACCTTTCGGCTATCATTTTTTATTATATTTGATATATCTTTCTCAGGTGATTGAAACTGTGGACGAGAAGACCGCAGGGATTTTTCAATTACGCCCGATTCCCCAGCTGGCGGAACATTAGTTTGTCCAAATGCATTTGATGAAACCCAAATTAAAACACAAGCAAAAATCAAACTTTTAAAACTTCCCATTCTCCTTATTTTATTTTCAATCAAAATCATTTTTTTATCAGAAATTTTCTATCGGACTCAATCAATAAAATGAAGAAACCCGCCCATCCATTTTTTATACAGCCTCAAAACAGAAAACCTCGAATAAGTTCCCAAAATTTTGAATAGCCTTATAAGGCCTGCAAAAGGCGGGGAAACAACCTTAACATTTTTAGCGACACAACTAAACAGAAAATCAAACCGAGGAAACCAAAATTTTCTAATTGATTATAAAATTTGGTTTTACAAAGCGAGTATCTTGAAGAGGCGAAACAGGAATCTTATTATTACAAAACATTTTTTGAAGGTTAAGAATTAGAACCACTTTTCATTTCTCTCTTATTTTAGAAAATTTTTACTCCAAACCCCCGGAATGGAGTAAAAACAATGCGGACATCTTCCATTGATTAAATAGTTTTTCAAAACGCGAAATCCGAAACGCTTAATTAAAGTTCTCTTACAACTAGGACAAAATGTATCCTCTGCATTCTTAATCATGCCCGGCCTATTTCCGGCATAAACATAATGAAGCCCGAAACTCATACCGATATCCCTTGCCCTCACTAAATGGTTAATTTCGGTACTTCTTTTATCCAACATTTTATATTGAGGATTAAAACCGGTTACATGCCAAGGGATGTCAGGAGAAATTGAAGCAATAAATTTCGCTATTTTGGTTAATTCTGAGTTTGAGTCATTATATTCAGGAATCACTAAGGTAACAATTTCCAACCAAAATCCCATACTTTTTACCGAATGAATAGTTTCCAATACTTGATCCAACCCCCCACCCAATTTCCTATATTTATTTTTATCAAAACATTTTAAATCGATTTTAATTATATCTAACCAAGGTTTTATATATTCAAGCACTTCGGGCGTTCCGTGACCGTTAGAAACGTAGCCGGTTAGAAAATTGCGTGTTCGCGCTTCTCTAAATACCTCTACAGCCCATTCACTTGTAATTAATGGTTCATTATAAGTAGAAATTATTGTCTTTACTTTATGCTTTTCCGCTACGTCACAAATTTCATTGGAGGTAATTGCGTTGAAGCTTACTGTTGAAGCTTCATCGCTTAAAGTTTGCGAGGTAAACCAGTTTTGACAATACCCACATTTAAAGTCACAACCCAACATTCCAAAACTTAGCGAATCACTTCCTGGTAAAACATGAAAAAAGGGTTTCTTCTCGATTGGATCATTCTGCAATCCTGCTGTATATTGAAAAGGAACTCTTAAAACACCCTCTTCATTAAACCGGACTTTACAAACCCCTCGCTTTCCAGGCTTTAATTCACAACGATGCCCACAAGCTGTGCAAATGAGTGATTTATTTTTTAAAGGGATGGACAAATCACCCGACCGGGTGGATTGATCTAACAAGGATTGTGCGTTCGGTGTGTTAATCACCCACCTCCTTTTGATGGGGTGATATTTAGAAGTTAAATCTTCAAATTATTCCGTTGTAACCTTATCGTCTTTATTTAAAGCGCCAACCATAGAATGCCATGACAAACTAGCGCACTTAATTCGTGAGGGGAATTCTCGTATCCCCATAAACAATTTTAGTTTTCCCAAATGATTCTCTTCTTTTTCAGGATCAAATTCACCTAATACCATCTTGTGAAACTCTTCATAGACAACTTTAGCATCCTCAATAGGTTTTCCTTTTAAAAAACTGGTCATTAATGAAGAACTTGCCTTAGATATAGCGCATCCTGATCCCATAAAACTAATATCCTGAATAATGTTTTGGCCATCGACCTTAAGGTAAACAGTATAATCATCTCCACAAAGCGGATTGAATCCATGACAGGAATGAGTAGCATCTTCCATATCACGGAAATTTTTCGGCTTTTTGTTATGATCCAGAATCACCTGTTGGTAAAGCTCATTATCATAGGACATAATTTAATTCCTTTTCAATCAACTCCAAAAAAACTTGTTTTACCACTATTTCAATATCTAAAAAATAGTCGTTATTATCCTGAAAAAAGTTTAATCGCTTTTTGAACGCTCTCAGCTAAAGCATCAAGCTCTTCAAATTTATTATAAAAAGATACCGACGCCCGAGAGGTGGCCGGAACCTGAAATCTTTGCATGGTCGGTTGAGCACAATGATGCCCCCCTCTTACAGCAATTCCATCTTGATCCAATAATGTAACCATATCATGAGGATGTATTACATCTGAATGGAAAGAAATTATGCTCGCCTTTTCTTCTGCCGTTCCAATAATATTTAATCCCCCAATGTCTTCAAACAGTCGGGTTCCATATTCTAATAAACTATTCTCATATTCAGCTATTTTATCTAATCCAATTTCCTGTAAATAATCAACTGCTTCTCCAAGGCCAATAACTTGTGAAATTGGTGGCGTTCCAGCTTCAAATCGCGCAGGAGGATCCGCATAAGTTGCTTTTTCCAGGGTAACTTGGCGAATCATATCACCGCCAGTTACATAAGGAATCATAGACTCCAACACTTCCATTTTTCCATAAAGGCCTCCGATGCCACTGGGACCATACATTTTATGTCCGGAAAATGTATAAAAATCACAACCCAATTCTTTCACATTCACTTTCATGTGAGGAGCACTTTGCGCTCCATCAATTAATACCTTGGCGCCTACAGCTTGGGCCTTATCAGTGATTTCTTTAATAGGGTTAATAGTTCCCAATGCATTTGAAACATGGTTAACGGAAACTACCTTAGTACGATTCGTCAATAACTTATCATACTCTTCCATTATCAATTCGCCACGGTCGTTTACTGGGATTGCTTTTAATTTCGCACCCTTTTCTTCACATAAAACTTGCCAGGGAACCGTATTTGCGTGGTGTTCGATAGTAGAAATAATAACTTCATCCCCAGACTCTACAAATTTTTTACCATAACTATGAGCCACTAAATTTATCGACTGTGTCGTACCACTAGTAAAAATAATTTCTTTGCGATCCGGTGTCCCTAGAAAGTCTGCCAATTTTTGTCGTGCATCTTCATATAACTGGGTCGATCTTTCACTTACCCTATAAGCTCCGCGACGCACAGTTCCATACTCTTCAGAATCAAACTTATGGACTCGGTTGATTACCCGCCAGGGTTTTTGAGTAGTAGCCGCATTATCTAAATAAACTAGGGGTTTATCATTAACCTTTTGTGAAAGCACAGGGAATTCACTACGAATTTTATCTACCTCAAACCCCGAAACCAGAGTGGTTGTATCTGCATCAGCCATGATTGGCCTCCAATTTTTTCAATAAAATATCATCCAGGTCCTCCCGAACTTCGGGAAAAGGTATTGTTTGTATAACCGTTTCCACAAAGCTTTTAGTAAGCAAAGATTGCGCTAACTCCTCGGAAAGTCCTCGAGTTTTCAAATAAAATAATTGATCCTCATCAATTTGCCCAACGGTTGCTCCGTGAGTACATTTCACATCATCTGCAAAAATCATTAAATTAGGTTTATTATCTGCATGAGCTTCATCTGAAAGCATTAAGTTATTTATTAATTGATCAGAATATGTTAGTTGCGCCCCTTTATTGACGATCACCGTTCCATCAAAGCTTGAACGCCCTTTATGATTAATAACATTTCTAAATAATTGCTGGCTCGTACAATGAGGCGCTTCATGATGAATGCGAACAAAGTTATGAACCTGTTCTTCATTTATCAAAACAGAAGCTCCATTCAGTTGGGCTTCAGCTCCCTCATCTTTTAAATGGACTTCATAATGGTGCCGGGTCAAACGGTTTCCGGAGGATGCATTAGAAGAAATAAACCGACCATTTCTTTTTATGTTGGCACGCGTTTTAGAGCAATGCCAAGCATTTGCATTATCCTGTTGAATTTGCGAATAAGTAAGACCTGCATTTTCCTCAACTAAAAAGTCTTGAACACAGTTCACAAAATACTTCTCTCCACATCCTAAGAATTTAACAATCAACTTCAACTCTGCTGATTTCCCAAGTCGAATCAATAAACGTGGATGTGAAGTCATTGGTTGGGGTGATGAGGAATGGGAAACATAAACAATTTGTAACGGTTGTTCAAAGGTAGCGTTTTCGGCAACATCAACAAGTAATCCACCATTAGAAAAAGCCCCATTTAAAGTAGCAAACACATCATTTTCATTAGAATTTGTTTCTAATAAATAGGAATGCAAAGTTTTATCTAAAGTCGCCGAATTTAAATCAATTAACTTTATTGAAGTTCCCATTGAAGAAATATTTGACAGCCCCTCATGGAAAAATCCATTCACAAAAACAATAAAGCTATTTTTACAAGACGGGTACACATTATCTAAAATTAATTTTGAATCTATTGGCCCTTCTTTTGCCAAAACGAAAGAGGTGGTAGCCAACTCCTTCACATTGGCAAACGTATACATTTCATGTTTTTTGTGTGGAAACTTTAAAGCCTCAAATCGATGAATAGCTGCTTCTCGTAGTTCCTGCAAACTATCGGAGGGTTTAATTTTTTTAAATAAATCAATGATTTCTGCTTCTTGTGTTTGCTTTAAATCTGCCATTGAGCCCGTCATTCTATTTCTCCTACTTAGCAGCAGCAGTTAATTTATCGTAACCTTCGGCTTCTAATTCTTTAGCCAAACCTTTATCACCGGACTTTATAATTTGGCCCTGGCTAAAAACATGGACGAAGTCCGGTTGAATATAGTTTAAGAGGCGCTGATAATGGGTGATCAAAATTAACGCGTTGTTTTGGTTTACTAGTTTATTCACTCCTTCAGCCACTACCTTTAAAGCATCAATGTCTAATCCAGAGTCTGTCTCATCTAAAATTGCTAATTTAGGTTCTAAAATAGCCATCTGTAAGATTTCATTTTTCTTTTTTTCTCCCCCAGAGAAACCTTCATTTAAAAATCGATTTTTATATTTCTTATCCATTCCCACTAATTTCATTTTTTCATCAAGAATTTCATCAAAATCGAGTGGATCAATCTCCTCTTCCCCCAAGTGGACTTTTTTCGCATTAAAAGCCATGCGTAAAAACTCAGCATTATTTACACCAGGAATTTCTACAGGATATTGAAAACCCATAAACACTCCTTCTAGAGCCCTTACTTCTGGATCCATATCCAAAAGATCTTTCCCATCTAAAGTCACAGTGCCCTTACTCACCTGATAAGCGGGGTGGCCTGCTAAAACTTTAGATAAGGTGCTTTTACCGGAACCATTGGGCCCCATTACCGCATGAATTTCACCTCTATTCACTGAAAGGTTTACTCCCTTAACTATTTCTGTACCATCAAAACCTGCATGTAAATCTTTTATTTCAAGCATTTTCGATCCTCAAATATGTTTCAAACAATGGAATTCACCTATTCCACTATCGACAAATATAAAATGAATGAAGCCAGGCATATTTTTTCGGGAAATTCCCTACCTGGCCTTCAATTTAACAACTTAAAGCACACCTAAAATCAAAATTAAGCGAATTTTTTAAATAAAAGCTTTGAAGCTTCGAAAATCTTTTTATTTCTAAATGCGACTGCAACCCCAATAATTTTTATCCAACACTATTTTCTAGCTTCAAAGTCAACAACTTTTCTGCTTCAACGGCAAACTCCATTGGAAGCTGTTTAAACACTTCCTTGCAAAACCCATTAATTAGTGCTGTTATTGCATTCTCTCTAGAAATTCCTCGCTGTTCAAAGTAAAACAATTGCTCTTCACTAATTTTTGAAGTGGAGGCTTCATGTTCAAGCTGAACCGAGCTATTAGCTGTTTCGATATAAGGGAAAGTGTGAGCACTACTTTGATCCCCCACCAACATACTGTCACATTGCGTATAATTGCGGGCATTTTCAGCATTCTTATTAACTTTAACCAATCCCCGATAACTATTACTGGATTTATCTGCAGAGATTCCTTTCGAAATAATACTGGATCGCGTATTTTTTCCAATATGGATCATTTTCGTCCCCGTATCTGCCTGCATTAATCCATTAGTAAGCGCCACAGAAAAAAACTCTCCCTGACTATTATCACCCTGCAAAATACAGCTAGGGTATTTCCAGGTAATCGCAGATCCTGTCTCGACTTGGGTCCAAGAAATTTTAGATTTTTCTCCCAAACATTTTCCACGTTTAGTTACAAAATTATAAATTCCACCTTTTCCTGTTTCTGGATCGCCTGCATACCAATTTTGAACCGTGCTGTATTTTATTTCAGCATTATCCAATGTAACCAGTTCAACTACGGCGGCATGAAGTTGATTCGTATCGAATTGGGGAGCAGTACAACCCTCCAAATAAGAGACATAACTATTCTCAGCACAAATTATCAATGTTCTTTCAAATTGTCCGGTTTCTTCAGTGTTAATTCGAAAATAAGTGGAAAGTTCCATAGGGGAGATGGTATCCGGTGGAATATATACGAATGATCCATCAGTAAAGACCGCACTATTTAGAGCCGAGTAGAAATTGTCACCAATGGGTACCACCGTACCTAGATACTCTTCCACAAGTTCGGGGTATTCTTGCAATGCCTCAGATATTGAACAAAAAATAATACCCACTTCCATCAGTTTTTTCTTATGGGTTGTGGCGACACTAACACTGTCAAAGACAGCGTCTACGGCAACATTTGACAACTTTTTCTGTTCGTCAAGAGGGATTCCTAATTTGTCAAACGTGCGCAATATTTCAGGGTCGACTTCATCCAAGCTTTTGAGTTTCTTTTTCGGCTTGGGTGCTGAGTAGTATGAAATGTCCTGGTAATCAATAGGAGGATATTGAACATTCGGCCATTTGGGTTCTTCCATCGTCAACCATTTTCGATAGGCCTTCAAACGGAATTCCAACATGAACTCAGGTTCATTTTTCTTTTTTGAGATCGTCCGAATAACCTCTTCATTAAGTCCTTTTGGTAAAACTTCTGCATCTACTTCTGTTTGAAATCCATATTTATAATCCGTGTTGGCCAATACTTCATCCATATCAGTCAATTTTGGATTTAATTCATCTGTCATTTTAAGACTCCTTCTTTCAAATAAAGAAAGAAATTTTGGAAAGCACCTATTAATAAAAACTATTTAAAAAGGTCCAATAGAGGAACAAGAAATCATTAAAGAACTGAGTTAGGAACTACTTGCAAATCATTGTAAATGCTTTTTCTCAAGGTTTGCTCAATAAAAGAAAGGGTAGCTCCCAAAGAAGATCCGCAACTCCCACACGCACCTTGGTATTGAATGATTATTTTTTCTCCATCAACCACTTCCATAACCTGCACATTTCCTCCATCATTCATAAGTGCAGGTCGAATTTTTTCATCTAAAACTATATTTATTTGCTGGATTTGTTCTTCCTCACTTAAACCTAACCATGCTTGTTCTTGAAGAGTAAGCTCTTTAGCACTCGCAGGTTTGACCCCGGTATCTTTAATGGATTGACTTGCTAATGCGATTGCTTTGGCTTCTGGATATTTTTCTTTTATAAGTTTCAATAGCTCAGGAATATTTCCAAAAGCTAATTTTTTTGATTCCGGTACAGCAGGTTCCTCCGGAGAATCCCTCAGCGCATTTTCAACATCAGCCCCTAATAGCGAACAGGCTTCCTCAATGGTTAAGCCTTTCACCATAGAACAAAGGGTTTCACAAATCGCTATAGAAACTTTTCCACCATATGCAAAGAATTTGGCACTGTATACTCGATCTTCCTGAGTATCAACCAACCAATATAATTTCATATCCTTAAATTTTGCCTCTACTAGTGCTAATCCTTTATCGGCAGCATCTTCCTGATAATATGCTCCACGATTTTTGGGTTTACTTGCAGCCTCATCAAACTTTGATGAAAACTTTTCTTCAACAACAGACATAGGGCTTTTATTTCAACCTTTTGTTGGTTAAATTTTTGTATTAGTTATTTAAAAATTGAAGGATTTATTCTATATCAAAGTTCCTTGAAAGCCGAATAATAAATCCTTTAATTATTGCCATTTACCGTAATTTAGATGCGAAAGGCCTGTTAAAGTTCTTAGTTTTCATCAATATCAGGCAAATTTCATCAGATAAAAATCTACAAACCATCAGCAGGTTCAATAAATTCAAATAGTTATAAAGAGAATTTTCACAAAAACATCCTAATTGGAGCTCTTTTTAAAGAAATGACAATCCTATGAATTAAAAATTAAATAAAACTTGATCTGGTTTACTTTGTTTAATCCTCCAATATGACAATTCCAGTGCATCTAATTATCAAAAAGAGTATAATTTGCAAAATATAATTCAGATAAAAAGAATTAATTTTTTTTCAGAGAAAATCTCTAAAAGAGTTTTGTTTATAAATAATACAGCCAAAAGATACCCCAATGGAAGAAACTAATAAAGTTAAACGGCCTGAACTCATTGATGGAATGGGACGTAAAATTGTTAATTTGCGGATCTCAGTGACAGATCGTTGTAATTTTCGCTGTACTTATTGTATGCCTGCAGACAATGTTGAGTTTATGGATCGTTCAAATTTACTATCCTTTGAAGAAATCCAACGCGTCGTTGAAGTAGTCTCTCGTATGGGAATTTTTCGCCTTCGATTAACAGGCGGAGAACCCCTCTTAAGGAAAGATCTACCCCTACTGATTCGGATGCTTAAGAGCGTAGATGGCATTGAAGACATAGCAATGACTACTAATGCATTTTTTCTAAAGCAACATGCAAAGGCTTTAAAAGAGGCTGGATTACAAAGATTGAATATAAGCTTAGATGCATTAGACAAAGAAAAGTTTACCCATGTAAATCGAAGAGATTGCTTAGATCAGGTTCTGGAGGGTATGTCAGAGGCTAGAGAATTAGGTTTTCAATCTATAAAAGTCAATGCTGTAGCGATCCGAAATTTCTCTGAACCCGAATTGGTAAAATTGGTTGACATGGGGCGATCCGAGGGTTTCGAGATAAGGTTTATTGAGTTTATGCCTTTAGATGCGGACCAAATCTGGGAGAGAGATAAAGTCCTCTTTGGCCATGAGATTTTAGAAATTATAGGCAAAAAATATGATTTAGTCCCGATTCAGGATTCATTAGAAATTGGACCAGCAAGTGAATATCGTTTTGCAGATGGCAAAGGGAAAATAGGAATTATTACTGCCGTGAGCAATCCCTTTTGTGACTATTGTAACCGCATTAGAATGACTGCAGACGGTAAACTGCGAACTTGTCTTTTCTCAACCAATGAACACAATTTAAAAGAGTTAATCCGAAGTGGTGCTACTGACCATCAAATTGAGCAAAGAATTCGGGAGGCTCTTGTCATTAAAGAACCAGGACATAAAATTAATTTAGATGATTTCGAACGTCCCACCCGGGCCATGCATGCCATTGGCGGTTAGGTTTTCTTGGCTGACTTCTCAAGCTGACACCAAGATGTCCTTGTTTATGCCTTTTTTGCCTTAATAAACTCACCTCTTAACTTATCCTAAATTATTCAACCCCTTGTTTTATATTATTTTATTGATGGAAAGTGTAATTCAAAAAATAGAATAAAAAAAATATCATTTCTGATCTTAAAAACTGGATAAGTCTAAACCATCGGTCTTCAAATAAATTGTTTATAATATAGCTAATAAGGATAGTAAAACTTAAAACCTTTTATACCTCCTCCTTATCCGGGAGCGGCTCCCCCCGCTCCCGGATATTTTTTTGTCTTCCATTTTGTGATATTTTATCTCTTTATTGCTTTTCCAATTTATCCCAATGTCCCTAACCCAAAAGAAGATTAAATTAGAAAATATATTGAAAGAAATGGGAAGTATCTTAGTTGCCTTTTCTGGAGGTGTAGATAGTGCGTTACTTTTAGCCGTCAGCAAACAGGTACTAGGCGAAAGTGCCATTGCGGTAACGGCTCAATCTCCAAGTTTACCTTTTAGCGAATTGGATAAAGCCAAACAGTTTGCCAAACTCGTTGATGCCAAACATATTGTTGTATCTACCCATGAAATGGACTCGAAAGAATATATCGAAAATCCTACTAACCGCTGTTACCATTGCAAAACAGAACTCTATTCCCAACTTAAAAAAATTGCTGATCAATATAAGATACCTTTCATAGCAAACGGAACGAACTTAGATGATTTAGGTGATCACCGTCCGGGTTTGAAATCTGCTGAAGAAAACAAAATTCGAAGTCCTCTCTGTGAAGCGTCTTTTACAAAAAAAGATGTAAGAGAATTTTCCAAGGAACTCAATTTACCCACTTGGGATAAGCCAGCCATGGCGTGCTTATCTTCCCGAATTCCTTATGGGTCAAAAATTACTGAAAAAAAATTAAGAATGATAGAGTTAGCTGAGGATTTTCTTAAAAATTTAGGTTACCGTCAAGTCCGAGTTCGCAATCATGAATATTTGGCTCGCATTGAGTTCTCTAAAACAGATCTGAAAAAGTTTTTTCAAGAGGAAAACTATTCCTCAATCGTTGCCCAATTAAAAAGGTTCGGATTCAACTATGTAACTGTTGACCTAGAAGGATACCGAACGGGAAGTTTAAACGAAACTATCTCTAAAACAGAAAAAATGGAAAATAACAATGTTTCACTTTGAACTTAAACCGGAAATTCGCAAAGAATTAAAAAATCCAGATCTTTTTTGCAAGGGAATGGATAAGCTTCATTGGGGATTGGTGATTACGATGGCCGGTGTAGCATTAATGCTAATTCTATATTTTCAAAAACCTGAACAAGTTTTGCATCCTACTTGGTTATTATTTGTTGGATTGGGTCTTTGTGGATGGGGGGAATGGCAAAAGTATAGAGCGAAATAAAATGAATTGACAAAAAGAATCTCAATTAATCTTTAAAAGGGTTGCCGCATTTATTACCCATTTACAATTATTTTCTCATATAATTTTTTTTCTGAACAACCCTATAATCCATACAACACAATTTAAAAAGTAGGCCCCTCCCAAATCATTCCAAATTACTTACCTACTCTTTTCAATTAATATGATCCCCTAGGTATAAGTCGTCAACTAAATTCCTTTAAGATCCAATAGTTCCTTTACCAAGCATTATGGAACGTTTCGTAGCTTCCTCTACAGCATTGATCAGAGTAGTTCTTAAACCACCCTTTTCTATAGTATGCAATCCAGAAATAGTAGTTCCTCCAGGGGAAGTCACCATATCTTTTAATTCACCCGGATGTTTCCCAGTTTCTAACGCCAGCTTTGCAGACCCCAAAACGGTTTGAATAGTTAGGATGTTTGCAACTTCCCGAGATAAACCCATTTTAACTCCCGCATCGGATAAAGCCTCAATGATAGTAAAAATATATGCTGGGCCACTTCCACTAAGACCGGTGACGGCATCTAAATGGGTTTCATCAACATCAACAGTTTTCCCAATGGCTTCAAATATTCGGTGACCAATTTTTAAATTTGATTTTGAAACATTATGACCAGAAGCCAATGCAGTTACCCCTGCTTGAACTAGGGCAGGAGTATTTGGCATTGATCGAATTACATTCACTTTACTATGCCCATCCAAATTTAAATATGATTCTAATGACTTAATAGAAACACCTGCAGCGACAGATATTATTAGCTTATTTTCATTAATCAAATCGTAGATCTCAGACAAAACATTTTTTATGGCTTGTGGTTTTACAGCAATAATTATTATGTCTGAGTTTTTCGCCATGTCTCTATTGTCCTGGGAGACATGAATGCTGTATTTATCTTTTAAAATTTGCAATCGTTCATCAGATAGATCTGAAGAAATAATATTTTTTGATTCGATAAAAGAAGCTGACAATAAACCTTTGATCATGGCCTCCGCCATATTTCCACCACCTAAAAAACCTATTTTTTTTCCTCGTAACACTTAGGGTTTCTCCTTATTTTCTTGCAAAATTTTATTGAATTGGGTTTCCAGCTAATCCCTGGATCCAAAAATCGACGTACCCACCCGAACTAAGGTGGCACCTTCTTCAATTGCAATTTCAAAATCGTTTGACATTCCCATCGATAATTCATCTAAAAAAATGTTTGATATATTTTCTTTAACCATTTTGTCACGCAATTCCCTCAACTGCACAAAGTATTTTCTAGATTTCTCTGGGTCTAAATCATAGGGTGGAATACACATTAAACCTCTTACCGAAATTCCTTCCAAAGGAGAAATATCTTTGAGCAATTTCATCAAATGGGTTGAAGAGACTCCAAACTTGGAGGACTCTCCAGCAATATTTACCTGAACCAGTATTTTTGTAACCAAATCTTGCTTTAAACTAAACTTATGAATTCGCTCTGCCAATTCAAAGTCATCAACTGAGTGGACTAATTCAAAAAATCCGGGAATCCATTTAGCTTTATTTTTTTGCAAATGACCAATAAAATGCCAGCCTATATTATAGTTCTTACATTCTTCAATTTTTTGATGTGCTTCTTGTATTTTATTTTCCCCAAAAATTAACTGACCTGCTTGATAAGCTATTAAAATATTTGATACCGCCACTTGTTTAGAAACAGCAACCAGGCGGACCTGTTGAGGGTCCCTTCCAGATCTTTTTATTGCTTGATCAATCTTGTTTTTAACAGCGGAAAGATTCTGCTGGATTAAGTTCATTCTAGCGGTTAACTGCTCCACTTTTATGAAGCAGGTATTGGTGAATCAGGAGAGTTAATTCTTAATAAAGCGCTTGTCTGCCTCTTTCGCCTGTACGAACGCGAATTGCATCTTCAACAGGAAGCACAAAAATTTTACCGTCCCCTAAACTACCTGTTCGCAATGTATCTTCTAAAGCTTGGATAACTTCCTCAACACCTTCATTTTCTAAAACAATGGTAACTTCCATTCGGGGCCGGAAATGCGGAACCTTATCCAGTGTAGAATTAGAGTCAGAACGCATTTGGCTAAGTGGTTTCCCAATCCCCTTAACTTCACTAACTGACAAACCGGGAACACCAAGTGCAAAAAGTTTTTCTCTCACTTCATCCAATTTTTCATATCGAATGTAGCATTTGATCATTTTCATAAGATTGATGATAATTTAGACGAAAAAAAAAGGCTTTGCAACCCAAAGGTTACAAAGCCTTTATTAATTTTAAGGTTACACCATTCTAATACTCAAAATCCTTACCAACAGCAATTATATTGTCCACGACCTGAATAAGCTTGTCCTTTTCGACTGGTTTGACAAGGTAGTCTTTAACACCCTTTTTCATAAGCTCTGTGGCCAATTGCGTATCAGGATATCCTGTTATAACCACAATAGGAATCCCCGGAGCATGTTGTTTCAAATAGTCAATTGCTTCCACTCCGTTAACTTTTGGCATCCGGATATCACAAAGCATCAGGCCTACATTAACTAAATTATTTTCACTATGCAGCAATTCGATTGCTTCTTCTCCATTTGTTGCTTCAATGACTCTAAATCCTCTTTCTTCCAATTGCATTCTTATTACATCGCGAATATCATCTTCATCATCAACGACTAAGATTTTACCTTTAATCATAGGATCCTCCACCCGAAAAGGTTTACGGACAAAATTAATATGTTTTTTTACAAAGGGGAGCACAAGGAAGCCTTTATATGCTCCTTTCTCATTAATATTAAACATAGGGACATGAGGGAATAATTTGCAACTTTTTTTCACAAGAAGATGACTTTTTTAGTATAAAGTCCTATATTTCTTAGTTAGAGGCTCCTTTTTCTTTTTTTTGTATTTGGACGTTTTTATACATCTTTTGGGAAAGGAATTTATGCAAAGGCATGATGTAAAAACGATCAAACCTTCTAAAACAAAGTCTTCTAAACCTTTGCAAATAGGTTTAAAAACCAAAATAATCCGAATGGTTCTATTGGTAGGAGCCATCCCTCTACTTCTTGCAGTAATATTTTCATATATTCAAGGTAGCCAATCTTTAATTTCCGTTATCGGCGCAAGTTTCAAAGCATTAGCGTATGAAACCTCCACAAAAATTGACTTACTACTTAAGAATGAATTAATAAGACTTCAACATTTGTCCTCCCACCCCACCTTAATTTTATCGGTACAGCAGCAAAATAAAACCTTAGACAATATGAAGGAAAAGGACAGAAAACTTTTTTTGGATGAGCAAACGCAAATTTGGAATCAAACTCACGGAGATCATCCGAATTCATTTTTAAAAAGAGGAGTCTTAAGAATATTGCAAAGTATTTTAAAAAGCTCCTCTCACACTAATCAATTTATTAAAGCATTTTACATAAGTGATCTGAGAGGCGTTTTGGTAGGAAGTGTAAACAACTACCCCACATACATAAACCGTCAAATCCCATCCCACCAACCCATAATATCGGGTTCACAAAAACAATACATTGGCGATTTATTTTTTGATACTCAAACCGGCCATTATATTTTTGAAATAGCAATTCCCATATTAGGAATCAATAAAAAACCCATCGGTATCCTTCATAGTTATTATTCGGCAAAAGAATTTTTTGCCTCGTCTATGGAACGTATCAGTTTTGGCGAAACAGGACACGTCATGCTTATTGACTCGACGGGAAGGGTTATACAATGCCCGATTTTGCCAACGGGTCACAAATTGTCAAACCATAGTTTAATCAAAAGCGTAACTCAACCCTCTGCAAATTGGGTACAAACAGAAGGTGACGGTCACGGGAGTAAGGACTTATCCATCATTGGGTATTCCCCTTTGGAGGAAACCAATAAAGTCATCTTAGCCTCCACAGGAAAAAGCTGGTTTACATTTGCCTGGCAGTCATCCGAAGAACTGTTTACTCCCATGCAAAAGCTTTTTTGGTGGGCATCCATTGCGGGAATTGTATCAATTATTTTAATAGCAACAATGGGATCTTTTGCTGCGGATAGGATTGTCCGTCCAATAAAACAACTTCAAAAAACCGCCGTGGACATTGGGCAAGGAAAACAAGTTGAACCTCTGGAAATAAAAACTGGTGACGAAATTGAAGTTCTATCTGAAGAAATTAATACGATGAATTCGATGCTACAAAGAACATTTTCTGGCTTAGAGCAAAAAGTCGAAGAAAAAAGCAAAGAGGTTGTTTATATAAAAAAATATACTGAAAATATTTTAATGAGTGTCCCCGAGGCAATATTAATTTTTGATATTAATGGGAAAATACAATATACAAACTCAGCGTTTGATAATTTTTTTTCTCCTATTTTAAATGGTCAAAAAATCGAATCCATAGAAGATTTAAAGCAAAATTTCCAAAGTGATTGGATTCGGCTTGAACAGGAATTTCAGAATTACAAAGAAGGGAAAAGGGGCACAAATGGAAAAGTTTGTTCAAATTCATCTATAAATTACGAGATAAAGGATCCTTTGGCACCTCAAGATGACAATGAGATCAAGAGACACAGTTCAGTAAATCTGGGAAATAAAATATTTACCTTCCAATTTTTTGATGTTCTTCTTGAAGAAGAGGATAAACATCAGATCGGCTTAATGCTTAAAGACATTACAGAAGAGAAAAAATTATTGGATCAATTAATGCGGGCAGACAAATTGTCTGGATTAGGAACTCTCACAGCTGGGATCGCACATGAAATGAATAATCCCTTATACAGTATTATCGGTTATACAGAAGCAATCTCTGGTGAAAAAAATATAGATAAAATTCACAAATATTCAAAAAAAGTTTTAGACAGAGCCAAACATATGTCTTCAGTTATTTTGAATATGGCTGGTTATTCCCGATCTAATGAAAAAGATACAGAACAGGATGTGGATATTAATGAAAAAATCGATGCGGCAGCAGAGATTGCTATCCTGGCTTCCTATTCGGATGATATAAAATTAGAAAAATATTACTCTTCGCTTCCTCCAATAAAAGCAAAACCGGAAGAGATTCAACAAATATTCGTAAATATTATTCGAAATGGAGTTCAAGCCATGGAGGGTAAAGGGAAAATCTCAATTCACTCAAACCATCTCAATGGGTCAATTGAGGTAAAAATTAAAGACAGCGGGCCCGGTATTCCCCATGAATATTTAACCAAGGTTTTTGATCCATTCTTCACTACTAAAGGCCAAGGCTCTGGAACTGGGTTGGGATTAAATATCGTTCACAAAATGGTTGAAAAATATGGCGGCAAAATCAACGTAGAATCGGAAAACGGGAAAGGGGCTACCTTCATAATCTTGTTACCCATAAATCCAGGATAAAATAAATCTTTAATTTTCGACTTCCTGCATGGGTTTTAATAATTTCGCCCAGTTTTTCTTTTCCCACTGAATCGCTTGTCGGTATTGGGAAAACTCACGTTCTTTCTTTTTAAAATCTTTGTGATGAGCTTCCCATTTTCCATTTCGTTTTACCGGGGGCAAAAATTTGTGGCACATCTCATGATATATCGTTAACTTTAAAACCTCTAGGGGAACAAAATCCTGTTTCAATCTAGGATGAATTCGTATTAAGTTTTTCTTTTCCTCAAATGAACCAAATTTAATCGAACGTCGGTTGGTGGTGTTTACTTTTTTACCCCACTCAATATTTACATCCAATTTTCCGCTAAAATAATCTTGATTTAATCCTTGTTTCAAAAATTCTAAATCTCTCTCATCAACCGGTAAATCTTCAGGGATTGATTCACTTTCATCATTTGTTTTTTTTTCTTTTATATATCCATCAATGACTTCCCTATGAGGTAAAGAAAAGTTTTCCTGTTTCAAAATATCTAAAAACAATCGATCTTCTAAAGCGCCCTTAACTTTCTCTGCATCAGTTTCAAATTGATCATAAAAATTACTATTGAATAATTCCACTTGGACGGAAGGTGGGGTTACTTCCACTCGAACTTGCCCCAGGTACTCAAAATTATGTTTTTTACAACGAAAAATTTGTTTATAAGTGGAGGGCGCATCCCCGGATAGCCGCGCTTCTCCCAATCGAATAGTTCCTGGGTTTATTTTTTTGGTTTTTTCAATAGTTGTAAGGGTCGATTCCATGATTTTTTTGAAAATTGTTAAAGGTTTTAAGAATAAAACGAGGATAAATACGGTATGAACTTTCTTTCGAATGTTACCTATAAAAGGACATAAAAATCAAACTCTTTTTGCGATAATTTATTTAGGCTAATCTTTACTTGCAGTTTATTTCATGTAATGATGGGAACATGAAAAAACATCTTCCAATCCTTCTCTTATTCCTATTTTGGGGATGCGCTGGACAATCGCAAAATCCCAAAGATCCTCCTTACAATGCTAAAGTCGATATTGATTTATTTCTTAGTACCCAGGATCCTCTGGAAGAACAAAAAGCATTGGCCAACCTCAAAGCCCATAACTTAACAAATGATATTGCAAAAACATATTTACGATCTCTCTCCACAGATCATAAGGGTCTCCCAGGTCAACATTTAACCCAAAAAATTAATCTAAATAAAAACAATTATACTTATTCACTTTATTCTCCCAAGTTTGAGAATTCCTCCAAACCATTACCATTAGTCGTAATTTTACATGGGATGGGAGGTAGTGGTAGATTCACGCTGCAAAAATGGATGGAACGTTTGGGAGATGATTTCATTATTGTTTGCCCTAGTTATCCCGGGGGAGCTTGGTGGTCCTTTCGAGCAGAAGATTTAGTATTTAATGTCATCCAAAAAGTTAAGCAAAAATACCCGGTAGATCCAAACCGTATTATTCTAATAGGCCTTTCTAATGGAGCCATTGGGGCCTATATGATGGGAATGTTTTATCCAGATTATTTTTCAGGAATAGTTCCAATTGCTGGAGCAGTAACAGAACGCTATATGCATTTTCTAGTCAATTTAGGAAATACCCCTCTTTATAGTATCCAGGGTTTTTATGATCCGATGTTCCCAATAACTTATAGCCGGAGAATAAGTAAAATTTTAAATGATATGAAATATCCTTTAACTTACAGGGAACATAAAGAAAAAGGCCAAGGACACGGAGGACATTTTTTGCCTGAATCAGAGGTTCCAGATTTAATTAAATGGATGAAATCAATAAGCCGGCAACCCCATCCCAATATTATTAGATTAGTAAGAGAGGCCAATCATTTGGACTCTGTTCATTGGGCACAAGTGATTAAAGGAAAAAAAATGGCTGCACTACAAATTCCAGGACCCGAAGGAGAACCTGTTAATCTTAAAGATGGGAAAATAGCCACTCTTATTGCTACGCATAAAGAATCCAATCTATTCGAATTGGTAGGGAAAAACCTCCTTGCATTTAAAATTTTCCTGGATGCAGAAAGGGTTAATTTTGAGGAACCAATCACTATTACCTTCCAGGAGTTGAAGGAGGAAAACAAAAAGTTTATAAAAGGACCTAAGATTGTCAGTTTCAAAGGGAAAGTGAAAAAAAGTCTAAAGGTCTTATTAACACACTATAAGCTCAGACGGGACCCAGAATTACTCTACGATGCTGTAATTCCTGTTTCTTTGGAAGAAGATGTCCAATTTGCATTTCGTCATGGAAACCCCTCCTAAAAACCCAGCCAACCTCACCCTAGATTCTCATATCTCATATACCCTTGTGGGTTGGGATCGTGTTAGAAAAACTCTTTCTTCTCTAGCACAAGCTGAAGAAACTCGCCAACATTGTTTAACATTAAAGCCAACCAAAGATTTTGAAACCGCCCAACTTTGGTTAAAAGAAACAAATGAAATGGTTCACCTGAACCAGTCTACTGAAACATTTCCCATAAAAAAGTTTTCTCCATTAGCTCCAATTTTACAAATTGCAAAAGAGCATTTCTTTATAGAAATCAATGATGGACTTTCGGTTTTAAAATTTTTAAAAATCGTTTCAGAAACACATCGCTATTTAAAGAAAAATCCCGAAGTATCATTACTCAAACGTTATGGCGAAAAACTTGATCCCCTAACCTCTTTAAAAAAAGAGCTAGAACGTTGCATCGATCCAGAGGGTGAAATAAAAGAAGATGCTTCTCCTGAATTGAAAGAAGCGATTCGCGAATATTTCAAAGTCAAACAAAGTTTAGAAAACGCAATTAAAAAAATACTTTCCAAACACTCTTCTGATGTTCTTCAAGATATGTATTACACGGAAAGAGAAGGTCGAGTTGTATTTCCGGTCAGGGCAGAAGCACGGTCTAGATTTGAAGGCATAGTTCATGACAGTTCAGGCAGCGGACAAACTCTTTTCATGGAACCCACAAACTTACTGCCCTTAAACAATCAATTAAAAATTTCTCGCCTGAAAGTTGAACAAGAGAAAAATAGAATACTTAGCCAATTGGCAAAGGATATTTTAACAAATCAATCCGCGCTAACACAAAATGAAGAGCAACTTATATTACTAGATCTTTTAAATGCAAAGTCTCGTTTGGCAGAGTTAATGGCAGGACGCAATGTAAGATTACATGAGTCGGGAAACATGAATTTAATCCAGGCACGAAATCCTGAATTAGTTTTGGACAGACAACCTGTTGTACCCAATAACATTCACTGGGACGAATCTATTAAAGTAATAATTATATCAGGCCCTAATACCGGGGGCAAAACAGTCACCCTAAAAACTGTGGGACTAATGTCTATTATGGTGCGAGCTGGTTTATTCCTACCTGTTGGAGAAAATTCAGAGATGAGCTTTTTCCCCGAAGTTTTCGCGGATATTGGAGATAATCAAAGTGTTCAACTGCAGCTTTCTACCTTCTCCGCGCATCTAAATAAAATAAATTATTTTCTTAATAATGCTCCGGATGGAGCTTTAATCTTACTAGATGAAATAGGAGTTGCTACCAATCCTCAAGAAGGAGCGGCATTAGCAGAAGCAATTTTAATGGAAATGAAACAACGAGGATTAGTGACTCTTGTTTCTACCCATTATTTAACTTTAAAAACTCTAGCCCAAACTCAGTCCGGATTTATGAATGCCTGCACAGAATTTAATTCAACTACCCATAAACCTACTTACCGTCTAATATTTGGAGTGCCCGGACAAAGTGCGGCGATTGAAACAGCCGAAAGGCTGGGATTGAATCCCAAAATAATTTCAACAGCACAATCTATCTATAATAAAACTGACCATCGTGCTGAAGAACTTTTAAATAAACTCAATCTTCAAATGCTCGCTTTAAAAGAAAGGGAAAATTCTTTACAGGAAAAAGTTAAAAAAACTCAAAAACTCTATGAGGAACAAAAAACAATCACAGATAGTTTAAGAGAAAAAGAGACTGACTTAGCAAAAACAAAATCTAAAAAGGTACAAGCATTTGTACGCGAAGCTAAACGAGAAATCAAAAATCTATTACAAACCCTCAAAGAAAACCCAGGGACTCAACAATTAAAAAAAGCAGAAAAACAAATTCATCAAATTGGACAACAATCTATACAGGTTCTACCCAATTTACCAACAGGCTGGGATATACCCGTAGACCGTTTGAAAAAAGGCGATGAAGTATTAGTAAAATCTTATGACGCTATCGGTAAACTTTTAGAGAACCCCAATGGAAAAACCAAAGTCCGTATTTTGCTAGGAAAATTAACTACTCTAATCGATGCTAACCAGTTATTTGGTAACTCACAAAAATCATCGGAAAACCAAGTCAAAAGCTCTTTAAACGAAATAAATATTCACACAGAAACTCAAACCCCTCCCAACCAAACATGTGATCTTCGTGGAATGCGGGTCGATGAAGCCCAGGGAATTCTAGAAGCATTTTTAAGTCAAGCAGTGGTCAACAAATTGAAAAAAATCACTATAGTGCATGGCCATGGAATGGGAAAAATTAAATCTATGGTTCGAGATTATTTAGGAAGCACAGGAATTGGTAAAAACTTTCGACCGGGAGAACGCCACGAAGGCGGTGATGGTGTTACCATAGTTGAATTTTGATTTTTGGTTTCTTTATCATAAAATGAAATTAACAATAAATTTAGAGCTTTTCACTACAAATTGATCGAGGATTAAAATGAAAAAAATAGCTGGTTCAACCATTATTTTCGCTATTTTAATTTTTCTTATTCAAAATGCTTCTGGTAACAAGGTAAGTGTCACGCTTCACGGAAAACCACTAACACTAACCGGGAGTTTAATAAAAAAAGGTGATTCCCTTCCGAATATCAGTTTACCGGATTCTTCTATGAAATTAATTCCCTTTAAATCTTTAAAAGGTAATGTAACTATTATTAGCGTTGTTCCATCTATAGATACTAAGGTATGTGAAAAACAAACCCATATATTAAGTGAAGAAAATGGAGGATTAGACCCTACCGTTCGCCTGGTAACCATTAGTCGAGACCTGCCCTTTGCTCAAAGTCGCTTTGCTGAAAATGCCAAAATTGAAAATGTAATGTTTCTTTCAGACTATCGGGAGGGTGCTTTTGGAAACAGTAGCGGACTAATGATTCAAGAAAGCAAATTGCTAACTAGAGCATTAATGGTTTTAGATAAAGAAGGTATGATCAGACATTTGGAAATCGTGTCTGATTTGGGTCAATTACCAGATATGAAAAAGGCGTTTGGAGTTGCAAAATCATTGCTATAAAATATTCATAAAAAATTGACTTATTTATAAATTCTCTATCAGAGCTCGATCTACAACCGGGCGGGCAATACATAAGGTACCTAAAAACTTCTTTTCAGTTCCTTGTGTTTGCACTATATCATCGGGTTCTTCCCAAATTCCACATGCATCCATAACAAATTCCATAGCTGGAATTTCATTGGAAATTACAGAGTTTTCGCTGGTCATTAATTGAACAGGACAATTAAAAGTAGCGCGATGCCCTACACGCTTGGTAGTAATCTTGGGAATTACCTCGCGTTTATCATCCATATACAAAACATCATAAATATTCTTTCCGATTAGATCTGATTTTTCATAACCTAATAAACGAATAGCTGGATTTGCATAAAGGATTATTCCCTCGGAATCCACTTGAAAAATTAAATCGTTTGTTGCCTCAACTATGGCTTTATAACGACGAGAAGTTGATTCTATTTCTTTTTGGGCAATGTCAAAATCTTCCAATATACTTTGAACCAATAAATAGCCAGGTCCAATCAAGGCTAAAATCGAAATGCCAAATACGGCAAGACTACTTACTATTTTCGCAGAAGAAGAGGCACCATTTTCTCCAACTAAAGAAGATAATACAGGTTCCCTCAAAAAGAATTCCCAAATAATAAATAAAATCAGTAAATCTAAAACGGCAAGTCCCAAGAAAAGGACAAAATTTTTCCTTAGCCCAAACTTATCATTCATCACAAAAAAAAAGGGTAGTTGTTAACAAATTGAATAATAAAAGGTTAACATGCTACCAAAAGCAAGGCTAGTTGAAATTTGAGACTTATTGATTTGCGCGGAGATAGACTACTTAAAAATTTGCACCAACTCATCAAACTGTTCGGATGACTTTTTTATTTTATCCTCATTGCCCAACACACAAACTTTTCCTGATTTTTTTACTTCTCGAAATAATGGGGCAAATCCTTTGATATCCTCTAATTGGGTTTGCAATAAATCTTCCAATCTCTTTTGTTTAAACTCTTGATTAATGCCTGTAAGAAATTCTACTTTTGCAATGGACCCTTTTCTATCTTCAGTTAATGGTGGATCCAGATGGCCGACACATCCAATAATGATTTTTTCTAACTCATCCCGGTCCAATTCTAACTGTTCCAAAAAATCTGCAATCTCATCATAAATATTAAGAGTCTCCATCAGATTTGGATCTCTATACGATACCAATCCCAAGTCTCCGGTAAAATAATCGAAACCAATCATGCTGCCATAAGCACCACCTTGAACACGAACCTTTTCCCAAAGGTAACCGGTACGTAAAACAGATTTTAATACTTCAAATTTTCCAGAGTACTTGTAACCCAAATCGAAAAGATTAGCACCCTTACCTACATATTGGACGGTACTTGCTGTTATAAAAGCCTCATTCGTTTGAATTGGATCAAACTTAAACGGAAGGGAGGTTGAATTTCCATTTGGGAAATTTTTAGAAAGATTTAAAGTTTTCTCCTCTAACTGAGAGTAATCTTTCCCTTCGCAAGTAATATTGGCTAAAAGATTTTCACCTCGGAAAACTAATTCCGCAACCTCCTTAAAACAATTTGCCACTTCTTCCGGATCTTTCTCAACTCGTTCAAGCAGGTTCTCCAGAAATAAATAAAAAGTAATTCCTTCCGTTATTTCATTATATCTACCAATCTGCGAATGATAGGCCTGCAGGCGAGTTAAAACAT
The DNA here is from genome assembly GCA_965223665.1 of Nitrospinaceae bacterium. Classification (GTDB taxonomy): domain Bacteria; phylum Nitrospinota; class Nitrospinia; order Nitrospinales; family Nitrospinaceae; genus CBDCVY01. The sequence goes on along the minus strand of OZ245011.1, from coordinate 3,862,232 downwards.
ATTGATTTCCACTGGGAACAATAGAGGCCTCCATATTTGCTTTTGCACTACGTATAATTTCTTGAAGCCTTTTATAATTCCCAAAGTTTCTCTCTAAAAATAATTCAGAGTAAATATCAAACAATTCATCTGCTTTTTCCATTAGAGCCGTGCCATTAAAATTAACAAAGGAAAGTATTTCATCCCGGTCTTTCATAGTCACAGATGAAAAGTGGGAAGAACTTATTCCTCCCGTATGAATACCAATATGTTGAGACATGCCAACATAATCCCTTTTATTCGTTCCCATCCCTGTAATCAATCTTCCCAGCAAAGGTAAATATTGAATTTTATCTTTAGGGACCTGCCTAGCGTTAAAACACATTTGTGTATAGGCAATTTTATTGGTAAACAAATCATGCAATAATATTTTTGGCGAGTTTTCCTTCTTTATTTCTCCAGGATATAAAGGAGCCTGCTTATTAACATCGTTCAATTCTAACCTGGGTAAAGTTGCCAATTTTTCAGGGGGGTCGACCGCCATTTGCAGCGCTTGCAATCGTTTGGTTTCCTCAACCACATTTTCCAGTTCCTGGTTACTTAAAGAGTCTTTTATTCCTTTTAAGATATTTTTAGCTTCACTCTCTTCTTCTTCTGCCAAACCGGGTTTGGGAGAAAGCACAATAATACTGCGATGAGTATTATTTAAAATAAACTTACTGATTAAATCTTCAAAATAATTTTCCTCAGCTTGCACTTTTATATTCGCCATTAATTCTTCGTATCGAAGATGACTCAACGGATCACCCTCATATAACCAGGATCCCAGAGCATGAATGTTATAAACGATTCCTTTAGGAAAACCGCCAAAATTGGCTTCCCGTAATTTAAAATCAATGGTATTTACAGAAGATTTAATTTGGTTTTTATCTATCCCGTTTTCTACTAACCCCTGTAAGGTTGATAAAATTAAATCGATTATTTTTGTTTCATGCTCCTTTTCTGTTCCCTTTAAACCCACCGCAAAGATAGTTTCTAAACGATTATCATCGAATCCTCCACCAATGACTTCTGAACCCAATTCAGACTCCAACAAAGCTTTCCGCAATGGCGAAGCAGAGGTTCCTATTAATATGTGGCTTAAAATTTCCATGGATAAACAATGCTCACTATCAGTGGATGACCCAAGTTTCAAACCCAGAACAATAAAAGTTTTTTTCTCTAAAGTTTCTTCTTTAGATACAGGATAAAAAATTTCCTGACGCTCAGTATCTGTGAATTTTTTTTGCAATTGGATTGTAGAATTAACTTCTTGGCTATCAAAATCTTTCAAATATTCATCATTTAAAAATTTTAAATAGTCTTCCGTGTTTCCATCCCCATATAAAAAAATTCTACTGTTTGATGGATGATAATATTGTTTATGAAATTCTTTGAACTCCTCAAATGTCAAATTAGGTATCGATTTTGGATCACCACCCGATTCACACCCATAAGTAGTATTTGGAAACAATGAATGCGCAAGATGGCGGTCTAAAACTCCTTCCGGGCTGGAGAAAACGCCTTTCATTTCGTTAAAAACAACCCCTTTATAAACCATCTCCGAGCCCACATCTTCCAACTCATAATGCCAACCTTCTTGCATAAATGTCTCTTTAGTTATATTGGGATAAAAAACCGCATCTAAATACACACTCATTAAATTAAAAAAATCTTTCTGGTTGCGACTGGCGATGGGATACATCGTTTTATCCGGGAAGGTCATTGCATTCAAAAATGTTTGCAAACTTCCTTTCATTAGTTCAACAAAGGGTTCCTTAACAGGGTATTTTTTTGATCCGCACAACACACTATGTTCTAAAATATGAGGCACTCCAAAATCATTGCTAGGTGGGGTTCGAAAAGTGACACTGAAAACCTTGTTATCATCATCATTTTCTAAAATTATCAGCTCCGCTCCATTTTTCTCATGTTTAAAAATAAGAGCTTCTGATTGAATTTCTTCTACAGTTTCTTTACGAATAAGTTTAAACCCATGTCGAGATTGATTCACTTCAAGGTTCATATATGAGTAACTCCTTATAAAAAAAACTAAACCTGTTTAGTTTTATTTAAGTTTTTTGAATTAGAAAATTTCAAGGCCTATGGGACAATGGTCTGAGCCCATTATCTCCGGTAAAATAAAAGCATCTTTAACTTTCTTTTTTAAATCAGACGACACAAAAAAATAATCTATACGCCATCCAATATTTCTTTCCCTTGCATTTGCACGATATGTCCACCATGTATAATTATCTGGTTCTTGATTTATTTCTCTAAAAGTATCTATATATCCATGCGAAACAAATTTATCCATCCACGATCGTTCAATAGGAAGAAAACCAGAGTTCTTTTCATTTTGCTTTGGGTTTTTAAGGTCAATGGCCTTATGTGCTGTATTCACATCTCCACATATAACCAGCTTTTTCCCTTGTGAACGCAACTCCTCACAATGGTTTAAAAATGCATCATAAAAATCCATTTTATATTTCAGCCGATCCTGGCCACTAGTTCCATTAGGGAAATAAATATTGAGTAAATCAAATTTAGGATATTCCAAACGAATATAACGCCCTTCATCGTCAAATCGTTCAATCCCCATCCCTAAATGTATTGACTTTGGTTTTTTTTTACTAAACACAGCCACACCGCTGTAACCCTTTCGCTGGGCAGAGTTCCATACGGAAAAATAACCCTCAGGTTCAACTAAAACTGGGTCGACCTGGTCAATATTTGCCTTAATTTCCTGAAGGCAAACAACATCAGCAGACAAATTTTGAAACCAATCCATAAATCCTTTTCTCATTACCGCACGAATGCCATTTACATTCCAACTATATATTTTCATTTTTTATTTGTTTCAAATGATTAAAATTAGGAAAGTGTTAATTAGCCTTGGTTGGCCAAAGGATCAGCCGGAATTGCAGCCGCGTGATGAAGTGCCATTTTCCATTCACCCCCAACCAGTTTAAAGCCGTTTGTTGCAAATACCTTGGAGGTTTGAACTCCAGACATGTTGATGGAGAACAAATTTTCCTGACAATTTACCCAAGCAATTCCCGTCGATTGACAAATAGAAACATCAGACAAACGAATTTCCATATGATCAGTATTTTCAAAAATATCACCCCAACTTTTTAAAATATCCTTTATCCCACGAAGTACTGGCCAGCCAGGGTGAATACAAGTAGCAATATTTTCCTTTGACCAAACGCTAGTCATTAATTCCATACTCTGCTTATTAAAAGCCTCATAAAAACTATCATTCACTGCTAGAATTAACTTCTCTGAGTCCATTTTACTCTTTACCAAAAATAATGAATCTAACCATTCTTACTAGGCCGCTTCTAACAAAAATCTTAAAGCCTCAAAGGTCTGTTCAGATTCCCAATTCTTCGCTCCATCAATCTTAGCAACCACACGACCTTTCTTATCAATCACAAAAGTCGTTGGAATGGTATAAGTTTGATAACTTTTTTCAACTTTTCCTTCATCATCCATTAGGACAGGGAAGGACAGTTTATATTTTTCTACAAAATCTTTTACTTTTTGGGAGTCTCCCTTATCCAAACTTACTGCCAATATAGTTAACCCTTCTGATCGAAATCGACGATACAAATTTTCAAAACCTGGCATTTCCACCCGACAAGGCCCGCACCATGTGGCCCACAAATTCAAAACCACCACTTTTCCCTCAAAATCATTTAAACTGACCCTGTTACCCTTAAGGTTTCTAACGGTGAAATCAGGAGCCATATAACCCACCTCAGATTTTTGTTGCAAAGAGGGCTCGTCAATTTGAACCTCATCGACTGTGAAGGGTGTTTCATAAAAATGACTCACAAATACCATTAGGGCTCCAACAAACAATACAAGGTAAATTGAAATATATTTTTTAGTGAGAGTATAACTTTTCTCTTTTAATTCGATCGATTTCATCCTTCATTTTTTCCAATCGTATTCGTTGTCCCATTAAAACAAAATACATTAAAGTAAACGCCGCTAAAGAAATCATCAAAGTGGCTATCATTGAATTATCCATTCCAGCACCAAGGCCTTCTGTTGTTATTATTTTGGGTTGTGGATGAAAAGTACGCCACCAAAGAACTGAAAAATGTATTAACGGGATATCTAAAAAACCAACAATTCCAACAACCGCTGCATACTTTGCACGCGTGGAACCAGCTTCACTTTGGACCCTAAGCATTAAATAGGCTACATATATCAGCCAAAGCACCAGGGTTGATGTAAGCCGAGCATCCCAAACCCACCAGGTTCCCCAAATCGGTTTAGCCCAAATTGGCCCGGTAATCAAAACCAATGTACAAAACAATACTCCGACTTCGGCGGAAGCATGTGCATAAATATCCCATTCCCGTTCCTTTTTCCAAAGAAATAAAATGCTACATATAAAAACTATGAAAAAAGCAAAAAAAGCTATCCAAGCCGAGGGAATATGAAAATACATAATTCTCTGAACAAGACCTTCAGTTTTTTCGGTGGGAACATAAAGGAAAATTGCTACCATGGAAACAATTATTGTCACCAGGGTGAGCCCATATAAAATTATTCCTGATCCTTGCGGTTCTCGTGACTCCTCGCTCACTGTTTATCTTCCTTGTTTAGAGTTTCCATAACAATATCAAGATCTTTTTTTAGAGCTTTGTTTTTTCGCATCAAATTAAATAAATATAAAAATATTCCTCCCCAAACGAATAAATTCGCCGCAAACAAGTACCCTAAATTTCCCATTCCCTCACTCCTCAAGAATATGGTCAATAGTCATTATGGAAACAGCAATAAAAATCACATCGAAACATGCAATGAGTCCAACCCAATTCATCATCTCCGATAAAGATTTGCCTTCTAATAATTGACCGGTAAGCCTGACAGCCCCGATCGCTACTGGAATCATTAAAGGATATAACAATATTGGAAGCATTATCTCCCGAGTTTTTAAATTAGATGCCAGGGAAGACAGCAAGGTTCCAAGTGAAGAAAACCCAAGAGTCCCCAAAAAAATCACAAATAAAATAGAACCAAAATGTGATAATAAATCCACATTAAAAAATATCATAAACACTGGTAAAATGAACGCTTCCATTATTAATAAAAACAATAAATTACTGATCATTTTCCCGAAATATATGACGGATCGGTCTATTGGAGCCAGCATCAAACCTTGCAAACAACCATTTTCCTTTTCTAAGGTGAAAGATCGATTCAATCCTAATGTTCCAGAAAAAAGTATCGCTACCCATAATATCCCCGGTCCAACATCGTTTCCATTGACAATGCTCAAATCAATGGAAAATATAAAAATCAAAATTACCAAAACTCCAAAGACAAACATAGAACTAAACAGTTCCCTTGTTTTAAACTCTGTGATCAAATCCTTTCGAACAATAATTGCAATTTGATTTAAATAACCGGCCATTCTTTTCTTCCAGTCCCTTTCACCATATCATGGCGCACATAATTCGTCCTCGTTTCACACAGAGGCGTTGTTAGCCCGGCTCATTTTCACGGTTTCCAAATAGGTCTTTTCAAAGTCACCAATATTAATATTTTCAACAGAATCCCACAGCGCGAACCTTCCATTGACTTGGATTGCCACACGATCACACATTTCTAACCCTCTCTCAAAATCGTGAGTTGTCATTAAAATAGTTCTCTTATTGGTATGCAAAGTCTGAAGTTGCTCTTTTAGGACATTTGAAGCATGTTGGTCCAGTCCTGTATAAGGTTCATCTAAAAATAAAATGGAGGGATCATGAACTATGGCTCTGGCAATAGATAACCTTTGAAGCATGCCTCGGGAAAAAGTTCTTACCCGATCATGCATTCTTTTTTTTAAACCCACTTCCTCAATTACTTCCAGGGATCTTTCTTTTGCATTTTTTACATTATACATTTCTGCAAAAAATAAAATATTTTCCAGAGGTGTTAAATCCCCATATAGGTAACTCGCATGAGAAATCACCCCAATTTCCCTTCGCATTGTCGGGCCAGCCTCTTTCACATCGTAACCCGCAACTATTGCAGTGCCCGATGTAGGTCGCGTAAGCGCAGATAAAATTCGAATAAGAGTTGTTTTGCCTGCGCCATTTGGACCGAATAATGTCAGGAACTCTCCCTTATTTAATTTAAAATCAATTCCTTTTATAGCATTTAGAAATCCAAAGCTTTTGGTAAGCCCTGAAACTTCTATCGCTAAATCCAGCTTTGACGATTTTATTTCTTCTGGCATACGGAATGCGCTTTCTTTAAAGAAAAGAAACCCAATCACTAAAAATATTTTTAAACTCAATCTTCAAGAAAATTTCAGGAGATGTCAGTTGCTTTTGAAGGCGGGATTTTTTTTAATTGCTTCTCCAACCCGTCAATTTTTTCCAAAACCTGCAAAGCCTCATTCTCCAATTTAACTTTCATCACGTCAAAGTCAGCCTTAGAAACCTTATCGGTTTTGAAGTCAAATTCCAATTCTTTTATAGAGAGAAGAATTTCTTCTTTACGAACTAATAGATGCTTATATTCTTCACCCAAAGGATTCAAGGGGGCAAAAATTTTTCGAGGAGGAAACTTGGAAAACAAAGGAATACCTACCATTATCAAAATGGCAACAACAATTAAGAACTGAAGAAAATGAACTCCCGACATATTTTTAAAATTCCAAATTATCCAGTTCTTTTTTCAACCGGTTGGAATATTTAACCTCTTTTTTAGAATTTTCATTTTCAATGTTCTCAGCGGTAGACTCTTTATCAATTGATGCAGAAGGGGAAGACTTGCGAATCCAATTTTGAGCAATTTTTCGAACACCAACACCACCAATCACAAGGGCCAAAAAGGGAGTCACCCAAGCTGTCAAATTAAACCCTGATTTAGAAGGAGCTGATAATACCGTCTCTCCATATTTATCTACATAGGTCTGGATAATCTGCTCAACGGTCAATCCAGATTCCAGCTTTTGTGCCAAATCCTTACGCGTTTTCTTGGAAGTATCACAAGTACAGTTAATCAAAACTTTGCCACATTTATCATCGCATTTACACATCAATGCATTCTCAAGATCAGCCATCTTTGTTGCAGCGAATACCTTGGAACCCATTCCACAACAAAGCAAAACCAACAATGTCAGAATAATAAAAACCTGTTTCATCATAAGGTTACTCTTGTGCCGGCATAAAAATGGCCTCCTGCCGTTTTAAGCGTTCGACTCGACGACGTGCTTCTAAACGATCCGGCCACATACAAATTACCGTTCCAAACGCAATAATCCAAGCTCCAATCCACATCCAGCGAACCATAGGATTAATATAAACTTTAATAGTTGCAGTACTATCATCCGGATTAAAATCTGCCAATATCATATAAACGTCTTCTTTAAGCGAGGACCATAAATCCACTTCAGATACGGGTTGATTTTGTCCCTTATAAAATTCTTTTTCAGGCATACCGGTAAACACCCTTTTCCCGTCTCTTTCAATTCCTAATTGAGCAATCACCCGGGTTTTAGTATCGTTTTGAGGGCGAACCAATAGTTTTTCATAAGTAAAGTCATAACCTCGTAATTGAAAATTGTCTCCAATTTTCAAATGCTTTTCCAAGCTTGTACTATAAGATTGAGAGCCCGCTATTCCTGCAAAAATCAGGACTACACCCACATGCACAAAATACCCTCCGTAGCGCCTTTTATTTTTCCAAACTAATGAAGAAAAGGCATTGACCGCGCTTTCTCCATTAGCCTGCCTTCTGGCAACCGTTCCTTTTAAAAACTCGATAACAATAGTTGCCATCACAAAAATGCAGAGAATAAAAGTGATGTAGGTATAAATTTCTGATTTGTCAGTTAATGGGACAAAAGGAAACATAGCCACCCCACCTATCAATGCAGCAATCAAAGGCTTAGAAAAGTTTCTCTTCAAATTGGACCATGTCGCTTTACGCCAGGCAATGACGGGCCCAATACCAATCAAGGCTAACAGAATAAGTCCTATTGGAACATTTACCTGGTTGTAAAAAGGTGGGCCAACTGTTATCTTAACTCCTCGGAATGCTTCAGAAATAATCGGAAAAATTGTGCCCCAGAAAGTCGCAAAAGCAATTCCCAAAAGCACCAAATTGTTAAGTAAAAAACTACTTTCCCTTGAAAGAAAAGAGTCCAGTTCATTTTTGCTTTTCAATAAGGGAAGCCTACGAATAATCATACCCACAGAAAATACGGTCACTATTCCTAAAAATCCAAGAAAGAAATACCCTAAGGTGGCTTCATCAAAAGTATGAACAGACTGGATCAAGCCACTTCTTGTTATAAACGTACCGAAAATTGTCATAACGTAAGTTAAAAGAATTAGAGACATATTCCATACTTTCATCATGTCCTTCTTCTCTTGGATCATAACGGAATGCAAATAAGCGGTCGCAATTAAGAGGGGCATAAAAGCAGCATTTTCTACCGGATCCCAAGCCCAATAACCACCCCAACCCAATTCAACATAGGCCCATTGGGCTCCAAATAAATTCCCTAAACATAGAAAAAACCATGACACCACGGACCATTTTCGGGTCATTCTGATCCAGCCGTCATCAAGGTTTTTGGTAATGAGGGCTGCAATAGCAAATGCAAAAGGAACGGTAAATCCCACATAGCCTAAATATAAAGTAGGCGGGTGAATTACCATCCAGTAGTTTTGTAATAGAGGATTTAATCCTCTGCCATCTTCAGGAGGCAAAGGAATACGCTCAAAAGGATTGGTAGAAAAATTCAATAATAGGAGAAAAAATACGGTAATGGATAACATCACCGTTAAAGCCACCGGAACCACTCTGATATTTTGATTACGGTTTTGAATATATACCACCATCATATAGGTGGTTAGGAGAAGAGTCCAAAATAATAGAGACCCTTTTTGCCCTCCCCAAAACGAGGCCACTTTATAAAAAATGTCTAAATCTTTATTGGAATATGCCCAAACATATTGGAGGCTAAAATCATCAATAAAGAACGCCCGCCATAAACATATGGAAGAAACTACAACACAACCCCATACAATAAAGGGGGTCTTATCTGCACTTAGGTAAAGATCAACTCGGTTGCCACGGATGGCCATCACATAACCCACAACCCCGTAGACCGAAGTTGCTAATGCTAAGAGTAAGGCAAATTCTCCCAAATCGTTCATTGAACCCTCTCCCTAATCAAACGATAAAAATGAACACAGAAAGGCTATTCTGATCAAAATATTCCATCGGAAGGTTTAAATCGAAGTTTTTTTCGGCAAGATATTCGGGGACTGCAGTGCCGGTTTTTTATTATCGAGAGGTATGTTACCTGGATGAGTTTTTCCCGCTTCCTTTTCCGCCTCATACTTTGAGGGACAGCTGGTCAGCAATGTGTTCGCATGGAATACTCCATCCCTACCGTAAGTACCTTCAACCACTACTTCTCTACCATCTTCAAACATATCAGGAGTTACACCTCGAAAAGTCACTGGCAAAGAAGAGTTTTTCTCTTCAATTTTAAATGAAACATCTAAATAGTTATCTGGATTACGATTGATAGACCCATTTACCACTTTACCCTTTACTTTAAGACCAGCCCCTCGATAATCATCAGCGGATGCAGCTAATTCATCGACAGTCACAAAAAACTTCGAGGTAGAGCTAATACTTGTGGAAATCAAGTATCCAATGGCCAAAATAATCATGGCACTACCAATAGCAAATTTCACTTTTTTATGCGGCATAATCTCAGCAATCCCTTTATCTTAAAAGGTTTAGTCGATTTTTTCTCAGCCTTCCTAAGTATGATTCAATAATATCATTCAGAAATTATTAATGTCAAAGTTATTTACCACCCTCCAACAGGCTGATTTTTAAAGCAAAATTATAAAATAATTCGACATTTTTCCCCAAAGTTCGCGGACAATCCAAGTGTTATGAAAAGAGGCAAAAATTCGAGGTCAAAATTCCTTTCAATAACCTGAGAGAAGGCCTCAAATTGGGGAAAAGCGAAAATCCCTATAAATCAATTAGTTAAACTTCGCGCAATTCAGGCAATCCCTTTTTGTATTGACAAAGTGTAATAAATTGCCCTATAGTGGGTCTAAAGTGTTCTAAAGTGACTAAGACTTATTGAACCTAAATTACGGGCAAATTAATGGATGATTTTTTAGGAACCTATCCGGCCACTCTCGATGAAAAAGGCCGCCTCAACATCCCAGCAAAACACCGCGTGGTATTGGATGACCATTATGGCCCGCAATTAGTAATCATTGTATCCAAAGATGAGGATATTAAAAAGGAATATTTAACCGTGTTTCCCAATACTGAATGGCAAACTCAAAGAGATTACCTAAGAAATCTAAATCCATTCGAAGAGGGAGACCGTAAAAAAAAACGAAATACTGCTAAAAAGGCAGTTAAATGTGAAATGAAATCGGGGAAAATTCTGATACCTCAGAATTTAAGGGAAGCCGCGGGTTTAAATGAAAATAAAGATGTTTATGTTATTGGCAGTTTCGAGTCCTTTGAAATTTGGGCTGCCAACAGACACGAAGAAGCAGAAAACTTTGAGGAATCCGCTTAACAATGGACCGCATTATGTTTAAAGGTTTCAATTATGGAGAATTACCATGTTCCAGTATTAACAAAGGAAGTTCTCCATTATTTAGACCCACAAAACAAGAAATTGATTGTGGATGGAACCTTAGGGGACGGCGGATTAACCGAAGCAATTTTACAGGAGGCAGACCCTCAATGCAGGGTCATTGGGATTGACCGGGATAGCGAGGCATTATCTAGAGCTCGCAAGCGGTTAGCACCCTTTGGCAAACGAGTTACTATTATTAAGGGCAACTTCAGCGAAATTAAACAAATTCTGGAGGCCCAACAAATTAATCGAATGGATGGGTTTCTTTTAGATTTAGGCGTTTCGTCTTATCAATTAGAAACTTCTAAACGCGGTTTTTCATTCTCAAAGGAAGGCCCTATTGATATGAGAATGGACCAAAATCAAAAGGTCAAAGCGTCGGATTTGTTGGAGACATTGCCCGATGAAGAATTGGAAAGAATTTTTAAAGAATATGGCGAAGAAAGGCAGTCAAAAAAAATTGTACGATTTATCCGCAATGCGCAGAGTCAAGGCCCCATCGCAACAACCCAAGCCTTGTCCAAAATCCTCTCCAGCGCGGTCTCACGCCCGCGTCCAACCAGGAAAAATCCTGCTACAAAGTCCTTCCAGGCTCTGCGCATTGCGGTTAATAATGAATTATACCATATAGAAAAGGGTCTACAAAATTCAGTAGAACTGTTGAATGAAGGTGGAAGAATTGCAGTTATTTCATTTCATTCATTAGAAAGCCGCAAAGTTAAACATTTCTTCCAGACAGAACAAAAAGGATGTATTTGTCCTCCAAAAATTCCACAATGCGTTTGCGGCAAAAAACCCCGTCTAAAAATTATTACACGTAAAGCTATAGCTCCCTCGCCCGAAGAAATCAGACGCAATCCAAGAGCTTCTTCCGCAAAGCTTCGTGTTGCTGAGAGGATTTATGAGTAATCGTCTATTTTTTTCTATACAAAGTTTTTTTCATGTAACGAAACGTGAGTTTCGATTGGTGGTAATTGCCTCAGGTCTTTTCTTAATGAGCGCGTTGGCTTATTTATGGCCCAACGTGGAATTCACCAACCTCGCTTACGAATTCGAGGAGCAAAAGCATTTAAATCAAGAATTGTTACATGAAAACACCTTACTTAAGTTAGAAAGAGATAGTTTGCAGACTTTAGATAGAGTTCAATACATCGCAAAAAAGCGGTTGAAAATGCAAGAACCTTTACCTGGTCAAACCGTAACAATTTTTATTAAGTAAACTTACCTATGAGAAAAAAAGGCAAAAAAGCTATTTCATCTTCTAAAACCAATCTTAAAGTACGAATGGTTTTAGTCTCTTTGCTTTTTTTGGGTTACGGAAGCATTTTAATTGGTAGGTTAATTTATCTACAAATTTACAAACACGAGGAATATTTAGCTCAGTCGGAAAAACAGTACAAAAAAACTGTTGAAATCGCAACGGGAAGAGGAAACATATTTGATCGAAATGGCAATCCTCTTGCCATTAATATTGACGTTGAATCGGTTTTCGTAAATCCAAAAGATATTTTAGATCGGCGAAATACCATCCAAGTTTTATCCTCAACGTTAAATTTGAAGCCAAAGTATATTTCCAAAAAAATCAAATCCAATAAACAGTTTGTATGGATTCAACGAAAGTGCGATTTGAACCGTACGGAAAAACTGAAGCAGTTGGGACTGGAAGGGGTTGGCTTTTTTAAGGAAAGCAAGCGCTTTTATCCTAAACGCCAATTAGCAGCCAGTACTCTTGGTTTCGTCGGTCTTGACAACCAGGGACTCGCTGGAGTGGAGCATTATCAACACGCTCTATTAAAAGGAACGATTATTCGTCAATTGGTGGAAAAGGACGCTAGAGGTCGCTATCTCCCCAAACGGGGATGGGGAGACCCCCTTTATTCTCAAAACAAAGATATTGTTTTGACTATCGATGAGGTTATTCAGTTCATTGCAGAGCAGGAATTAAAAAACCAAGTGAAACTTTATGGAGCCAAGAAAGGATTGGCTGTTGTCATGAATCCTAACAATGGGGAACTATTGGCAATGGCGACCTTGCCTGAGTTCAACCCTAATCACTATTCTGCCTATCCCAAGGACAATTGGAGAAATGATATTGTCTCCGGGGCCTTTGAACCTGGTTCTATATTTAAACCAATTTTAGCTTCAGCAGCCCTGGAGGAAGGCCTGGCCAAGTCAAACGATATTTTCTTTTGTGAAAACGGCCAATATCGTTTGGGCAATACCGTAATTGGAGAAGCGGCGAACCATAAATTTGGTTGGCTTACATTAAAAAATATAATCGCAAAGTCAAGCAATATCGGCGCAATTAAAATTGCTCAGGAATTAGGGGAGAAAAACTTTTACTCCTATCTAACTAAATTTGGTTTTGGAAAAAAACTTGGAATTGATTTACCGGGTGAGGCCACCGGGACATTAAGGCCATTAAAAAAATGGTCTAAACTTTCGTTAGCCTCTGTTTCCTTTGGCCAGGAGATCTCAACCACTCCATTGCAAATGATCGCAGCAATTTCAACCATTGCTAATGGAGGATATTTGGTTCGCCCTTATGTCACAAAAACTATTTTAAAATCCGGCAAACCCTGGAAAAGCAAATCATTTGAAAAAATTTATCGAGTCTTATCTGAAGAAACGAGCCAACAAATGATTGATGTTTTACAAACCGTTGTTTCTGAAGGAACCGGAAAAAAAGCATCTATTAAAGGATTTAAGGTTGCCGGTAAAACCGGAACTGCCCAGAAAATAGATCCCGCTACAAAAGGTTATTCCAAAACAGCATATGTCGCTTCATTTATTGGTTTTGTCCCTGCTAATAAACCTAAGTTGGCCATATTAGTCATGATCGACGAACCACAAAAATCACATTGGGGGGGTGAAGTGGCGGCTCCTGTCTTTCGTGAAATTGCTCGAAAAACACTTCGGTATCTTAATATACCCTCCAGTAATGACCGTGTAATTGTTGCAAACAGGGCATGAGCAAGTTTTATGAAAAGTGTTTCACTAAATAAAAAAGGTTTTCACTATTTTATGATCAAACCGAGTAAACAAATAAAATTGTCTCAATTGATCGAGGGCTACCCAATTTTAAACTCAAAGGGCCGTCTGGATTTAAATATTTCTTCTATTGCTTATGATTCGAGAAAAGTAGAGGAAGATAGCTTATTTGTTGCCATTCCTGGGCATAATCATGATGGAAGCCAATTCATTGGAGAAGCGGGTCAAAAAGGGGCTGCTGCTTTTATTACTGAAGTGTCTAATTCGATCTTGGACGAGTTTGAATTTGGTTCTAGTATGCCAACTGCTATTCAAGTAGAGGATTCTCGTCATGCTCTTGCCTGGGTATCATCCCAGTATTATAACGAACCCTCTCAGCACCTTAAGTTAACTGGCATTACAGGAACAAATGGAAAAACAACGATTACTTATTTGCTGGAAAGCATATTTAAAGCCCATGGAGAAGAATGCGGGTTAATAGGATCTATTGAATATAGGTATGGAAACAAAAATATCTCCTCCCCAATGACCACACCCGAATCCCTTGAGATAAATTCCTTTTTAGCAAAAATGGTGACGGAAAATATTCCCCATTGTTGCATGGAAGTATCTTCTCACTCGTTAGCCTTGAAACGAGTGCGCGAATTGAATTTTTCTGTGGGTGTGTTCACAAACCTAACTCGGGACCATTTAGATTATCATCAAACATTTGAGCATTATAAAAATACAAAAAAAAGTTTATTCAAAGACTGCAATATCAAAAAACAAGTCATTAATATCGATGATCCTGTTGGAAGAGAAATTGTTTTTGAAACCAATGTATCTACTTTAACAACAGGATTAAAAGAAAAAGCAGACGTGACGGCGGAGGGTTGCGCCCTATCTGAGGAAGGCATTAGGTTTATCCTAAAGTCGCCCTCTGGTAGCCAAGCCATCTTATCCCCCCTGCTTGGTTGGCACAATGTAAATAATATCCTCTCCGCCTCCGCCGTTGCTCTGCACTACAACATTCCTTTAGATACAATCGCAGAAGGCATCCGCAATTTAATAAAAGTGCCTGGTCGTTTCGAAAAAATTGATCGCGGGCAAGACTTTGTGGTTGCCGTAGATTATGCGCACACAGATGATGCTCTGGCAAATGTACTGAAAGCCGCCAGAGACTTAACGCGAAACCATCTTATTGTGGTTTTTGGATGCGGTGGAGATCGGGATCCAGGAAAACGAAAGCTTATGGGAGAAGTCGCTTTAAAGATAAGTGACTATGCAATTATTACATCTGATAATCCTCGAACTGAAGACCCAAAACAAATCATCGAACATATTAGCGAAGGTCTTCCCCAAAATGCGGAATATGGAACTCACTATTCCATTATACCTTCTCGGGAAAAGGCGATTGAGGAAGCCATAATAATGGCGAACTCAGGAGATTTAGTTTTGATAGCAGGAAAAGGGCATGAGGACTATCAAATAATTGGAAAGGAAAAGTTTCATTTTGATGATCGCGAAGAAGCAACAAAGGCCTTAAATAAGAGGCTTAGCTTAAATGAATAGTGATTTAGGATCTTTGCTGGAGGCAGTAAAAGGAAAAAAAATTGTTGGAAAAGCTTCGGACTCATTCAAAGGAGTTTCGATTGACTCAAGGACTCTTCGACCCCAGCAATTGTTTTTTTGCATTCGTGGTGACCGATTTGACGGACACAATTTTTTAAAAGAAGTAATCAAAAAAAAAGCGGGAGGGATAGTGATCTCCAATCGAGACATTGTAGCCGAATTGGATCTTGAGGCCAGTGGAACATTTGTGGTTTGGGTTCCTGATACCTTGAAGGCTATGCAAGATTTAGCAAAGTATCGACGCAATCAGTTGAACCTAAAGGTTATTGGGGTTACAGGTTCGAACGGAAAATCAACTACCAAGGAAATGATTGCGGCGGTTGTTTCCGCTGTGGCCAAAACTTTTAAAACACGCGGAAACCTAAATAATCATATCGGGCTTCCTTTAAACATATTTGAGTTAGAAGAATCGCACGAAGTTGCTGTTTTCGAAATGGGTATGAGTGCGGCCGGGGAAATTCGTCAATTGGCTGAAATAGCTCGGCCAGAAGTTGGCCTCATTACCAATATTTCCAAAGCACACATGGTTCATTTGAAAACCATTCATGAAGTGCAAGCCGCTAAAGGAGAATTGTTTGAGGCCCTTCCGGAAAGCGGAACAGCTATTGTTAATGCTGATGACCCCTTGGTTCGGGATTTGGCAGTTCGTTTACGCTCTAAAACTATTACCTTTGGCATCGAAAAACCTGCAGATGTGCAAGCACGGGATATCAAATTAAATGGAACATCTGGGTATGATTTTACGGCAAAAATTTTTGACCACGAAATTGCAATACATGTTCCCCTTTTAGGTTTTGGAAATGTTTACAACGCACTTGCGGCTATTACAACTGGGTATTGTCTGGGTGTCCCTTTGGAGACCATGAATGAAAGCTTAAATAAAATTGAAAAGCTTTCTCAGCGGTGTGAGGTTATTCAATTTAAAAGCATGTTCTTTATTAATGATGCTTACAATGCGAACCCTCAATCCATGCGTCAAGCCTTAGATACGTTAATCAATTTCCAACACCCTGGCAAAAAAATTCTGGTTTTAGGTGACATGTTAGAACTCGGAGAAGCCGAGCATGAAGAGCACAAAAAAATTGGAGAAATAATTGCGGGTTTAAAAATTGATCATTTAGTAACCGTAGGTGGGTTAGCGGAAGAAATATCGGAAGGAGCATTCGGAAAAGGAATGCCTAATGACCATATTCACCGATTCAAAAAACAAAATGAGGCAGCAGACTTTTTGAAAAATATTATTCAGTCTGGTGATTGCATTTTATTCAAGGGTTCAAGAGGCGCGGAAATTGAAATCGTTTTTAATGACTTAATGGAAAAACTTTAAAACTCATGTTCTATCATTGGTTCTACCCACTCAGCTCGGAATACTCGATATTTAACGTATTTCGCTATATTACTTTTAGATCCGCTTATGCAGGCCTGACAGCTCTTGCATTGTGTTTGCTTTTTGGACCCATTCTCATCAGGTTCTTACAAAGGATGCAAATTCGGGAAACGATTCGCGAAGAAGGCCCGCAGCAGCATATGGCGAAATCGGGAACTCCCACAATGGGCGGACTTCTCATTATATTTGCTTTTTTATTTGCAACCATCCTTTGGTCTAACCTGACTAATTTCTACATATGGCTGCTGGTTTATGTTGCCTTGGGGTTTGGTTTACTTGGTTTTTTTGACGATTGGCTCAAGCTTCGTAAGGGGAAAGGTATCACCGCCAAAGGAAAGTTGTTTTTTCAAATATTAATCAGTTTAGGCGTAGGAATTTATTTAGTGTATTTCGATCCTCAACGAGCTGATTACGCAACAAATCTTTATGTTCCCTTTTTCAAAGACGTCAATCCAGATTTGGGTTGGGGTTATGTCGTATTAATCATATTCATTATTGTAGGAACTTCTAACGCAGTAAACCTAACTGATGGCCTTGATGGATTGGCCATTGGTCCGATCATAATTGCCACGTTAACTTATACCGGAATTGCTTATATTTCGGGCCATTTTAAGTTTGCAGACTACCTCAATATACAACATATCCGAGATGCGGGAGAAATTGCAGTCTTAACCTCCGCCATCGTCGGAGCCAGCTTAGGATTTCTTTGGTTCAATGCTTATCCCGCACAAATGTTTATGGGAGACGTAGGCTCTCTTTCTCTTGGAGGAGTATTAGGAACCGTTGCAGTTATTTCTAAACAAGAACTATTGTTGATTTTAGTAGGTGGCATATTTGTAATTGAAGCACTTTCAGTAATTATTCAAGTCGCTTATTTCAAATACACCGGGGGCAAGCGATTTTTCAAAATGGCTCCTTTACACCATCACTTTGAACAATTGGGATGGGAAGAGCCAAAAGTCATTGTTAGATTTTGGATTATCGCAATCGTTTTAGCCATGATTAGCTTAAGCACTTTAAAGCTTCGATAAAACATGGACTTGAAAGGAAAAACAGTGTCAGTCATTGGTATGGCAAAAACAGGGATTTCGACTGCTAACTTCTTACAAAAGCAAGGTGCACGTGTTGTTCTACAGGATAAGAAATCTGAAGAATCACTTAGAGATATTTCAAAACAACTTTTACCTGGAATAAAAAAATTGTTTGGAACTTCAGAACCTGCACCGGAATCCGATTTGATCATCTTAAGCCCAGGAATGGACATTCATTCTCCTGAATTAAAAGAAGCTCGGGCTAGGAAGAAAATGATCATCAGCGAATTAGAACTAGCAAGTCAAATGACTTCCACCCAGATTATAGCCATTACAGGAACTAATGGTAAATCTACCACAACAACTTTAATTGGAGCTATTTTAGAGTCTGCGGGTAAAGATATTAGAGTCGGAGGAAACATAGGGATCCCTTTTGTTTCCTTATTAGAAGAACCTCCTGAAGATTATTTAGTTATTGAAGTAAGTAGTTTCCAACTTGAGGGAACCCATCTTTTTCATCCTCGAGTTAGTTTAATTTTAAATATCACCCCTGACCATTTGGATAGGCATTCAACTATAGAGCATTACGCACAAATAAAAAGAAAAATTGCAGAAAACCAGGAGGCACAAGATTTTTTAATTCTCAATAAAGATGACGAATGGGTCAACAATATTTCTGAGGGTCTGAAAGCTACAAAACTTTATTTTAGTACACAACACAAAGTAAAAACGGGTGGATATCTAAAAAATGAATCCATTATGGTAAACCTGGATGGAAAAGAAAAGTTTATCTGCAAAATCGACAACCTCCAAATATCTCTAAAATGGCAGCTGGAAAATGTGTTAGCTGCGGTTACTGCGGCAGTGGCAATAGGGATAAATACACACGATATTAAAAAAGCTCTTGAGTCCTTTTCAGGCTTAGAGCATAGGCTGGAATGGGTGCGCAATTTAAATGGAGTGGAGTATATCAATGATTCCAAAGGAACCAATATTGGAGCCGTAGAAAAGTCGCTAAGGTGCATGAGTCATCCAGTAACTCTAATTATGGGTGGGCAGGATAAAGGAGCAGATTTTTCTCCATTAAAAAATTTAATTCAAAAAAAAGTGAAGCTGCTCATTCTAATCGGGAATGCCAAAGAAAAAATTAAAAATGAATTTGCCAGTTCTACCCGATGCGAAGAGGCTGACTCATTAGAAACTGCAGTCGAAAAAGCATATTCCATGACAAACTCCGGAGAAGTCGTTTTGCTTTCCCCCGGTTGCGCTAGCTTTGACATGTTCAAAGATTTTGCGGAAAGAGGAACTAAGTTTAAAGATTTTGTAAAGAAGCTTTAGGTATTTTTCAAATAAAGTCAAACGTAAAAAGGAATTATGAATCGGTCAAGAATCAAACAACAAACCAGTGATGTTTTGTTAAGCCTAACGATTGCAACGTTAGTAATAGCTGGAATTGTGATGGTCTTTAGTTCAAGCGCAGTTTACGCCATGCAAGAATATCAGGATTCTTATTATTTTTTAAAACGCCACTTGCTTTGGGTTTTATTAGGAACTGGAATTTTATTGTGGGCTCGACATACGGACTACCATAATTGGCAAAAGTTTAATTACCCCATTCTTATAATTTCGTTAACCCTTCTAATATTAGTTATTGTCCCTGGTTGGGGGAAAGAAGTGGGGGGTGCTCGGCGGTGGCTTAATTTTTTTGGCTTCACATTCCAACCCTCCGAATTAGCAAAGTTTGCAATAGTACTTTTTATTGCCCATTCAATGGTAAAGCGATCTTCAAAATTAAAAAACTTTACATACGGTTATCTTCCAAACCTCATTGTATTAGGAATATTTTTTATACTGATTTTATTTCAACCGGACTTTGGAACGGCCATGATTATTTCTGCCGTATCCTTTTCAATGTTCTTTATTGCTGGCATCCGCAAGAAATTTCTATTCATTTCTGTGTTGGCAGTATTACCTTTTTTGATTTCAGCAGTATGGGGAACAGAATATAGAGCACGCAGACTATTATCTTTTTTAGACCCATGGTCAGATGCTGGAAATAGTGGCTTTCAGGCTGTGCAATCCTTTTTAGCTTTCGGGCGAGGCGGAATTTGGGGATTGGGATTAGGCGACAGCAAACAAAAACTTTTTTATTTACCGGAAGCACATACCGATTTTATTTTTTCCGTGATTGGAGAGGAACTTGGGTTTATAGGATCATTAGTAATCATAACTTTATTTGCTTTATTAATTTGGAGAGGTTTAAGCACCGCCTTTCGCGCCAAAGATTTATTTGGAACTCATTTAGCCTTCGGGTTGACTTTTACAGTAGGAATACAAGCTTTAATTAACATGGGAGTAGCTGTTGGGATATTACCAACAAAAGGACTGACATTGCCATTTATCAGTTTAGGTGGGTCCTCCCTACTGATCACTATGGCCAGTATGGGAGTTTTATTAAATATTTCCGAAAACACCATTCGGTCTTAAGTTGAAATCATGAGGAAAAAGATAGTAATAGCCGGGGGTGGTACAGGTGGACATCTTTTTCCCGGAATTGCTTTAGCGAGATCACTTATGAAGTACGACCCTGAATTTCAAATAACCTTTGTGGGAACTGAACGGGGAATAGAGTCAAAAGTTTTACCTAAGGAAGGCTTGACCTTGAAAACTATAGATTCGGCAGGATTACTCGGCAAAAAAGGCCTTAAACGCTGGACCGGTTGGCTCAAACTCCCAATTAGCCTGGCACAGTCTCTAACTTTACTTCTAAAAGAAAGACCTTCCCTGGTAATCGGAGTAGGAGGCTATGTATCAGGGCCAGTTGCTTTAGCTGCAAGAATGTTATTTATTCCAATTTTGATACATGAACAAAATACTATTCCTGGAGTCACCAATCGTTTGTTGGGAAAGATTGTAAATAAGGTCGCGATATCTTTTCAGGAAGGTGAAAAATATTTTCCAAAAGAAAAAGTAGTATTCACTGGAAATATGATACGCGAGGAATTTAGTAATGCCTCAGAACCCGATACCACTCCAAAAGAAAAAACTACCATTTTATTATTGGGGGGCAGTCAGGGAGCTCATTCTATTAACCAAGCAATGGCAGAAGCATTAAATTTTTTGGAGTCTGCAAAAAACCAATTAACTTTCATCCATCAAACGGGTGAAACAGACGAAAAAAAATTAAAAAATCACTATCAAGAAAAAGGGTTTGAGGCTGAAGTCAACGCTTTTATTTTTGATATGGCTAATCAATACCAAAAGGCCTCTTTAGTAATTTGCCGGGCTGGGGCCACTACTTTGGCGGAGTTAACTGCAATGGGCAAAGCTTCAATATTAATCCCTTTTCCATTTGCAGCCCACAATCACCAGGAACACAATGCGCAAACATTGGTGCAAGCCGGAGCAGCAGAAATGATTTTAGACCGAGATATTAGTGGAAGAAGATTGGCTGACTCGATTTTATTCGCTTTGAAAAACCCGGGAGAAATTATCAAACGCAGCAAAAAGAGTTTTCAACTGGGAAAAAGAAACGCAACCAATCAAGTACGTAATATTTGCTTAGAAATGATGAAAATTGCCGCTTAAGGCACCTTAACAAATAAGAGATGATCAGATCAAATGTTTTTAGGAAAAACAAAACATATTCATTTTGTAGGGATCGGAGGATCTGGCATGAGCGGAATCGCTGAGGTTTTAATAAATGAAGGATTCACAGTCTCAGGTTCAGATCTAGCCAAAACCCATGTTACCGACCATTTGACGAAAATGGGGGCAGAAATTCAATACGAGCATCATGCGAAAAATATTGAAGGGTCTCAGGTTGTAGTTACCTCTAGCGCAGTAAAATCTTATAACGTTGAAGTTTTAGCCGCTAAAGACCAGATGATTCCGGTTATTCCCCGCGCAGAAATGCTGGCCGAATTAATGAGAATGAAATATGGGATAGCCATTGCAGGAACACATGGAAAAACGACTACTACTTCCTTAGTAGCTACTGTCCTTGCGGGGGGCCACCTTGATCCTACTGTTGTGGTGGGGGGTAGGCTCAAAAGCGCGGGCAGTCATGCCAAGGTCGGGGAAAGCGAGTATTTAGTTGCAGAAGCTGACGAAAGCGACGGTTCTTTTTTGAAACTGTCGCCAACCATAGCCGTTGTCACGACCCTGGACGAAGAACACATGGATCATTACAAAACATTGGATAACTTAAAACAAACTTTCTTGAAATTTTTGAACAATGTTCCTTTTTACGGTTGCTCGATTCTATGTTTGGACGAACCTAATTTACAATCACTCATCCCGCAATTAGAAAAACGGTATATCACCTATGGATTAACCAGCCAAGCGGATTATACAGCAAAAGACATTTCTAACAACGGGTTGGATACCTGGTTTACGGTCAACTACCAGGGAAAATCTTTGGGAGAAATTCATTCAATTGCCCCAGGACGTCACAATGTCTTAAACACTTTAGCGGCAGTTGCCGTGGGCATGGAATTAAACATGGAATTCAATGAAATTACTCAGTCATTAAAAAATTTCTCTGGGGTACAACGAAGATTCGAAATTATCCACAACTCAAAAAACTTTATAATCGTTGACGACTATGGCCATCACCCTGCTGAAATTCAGGTAACTTTAAAAACTGTGAAAGAAGTTTGGCCGCATAGAAGATCGATTGTAGTTTTTCAACCTCACCGTTATTCCAGAACTCAAACTTTGTTAGAGCAATTTTGGTCTTCATTTAATGATGCGGATTATTTGATAATCAACTCAATATTTCCCGCTGGAGAGGAACCTATTGAAGGTATTCATGCCGGATTAATTTCAGAAGGAATTAAAAAGTTTGGCCATAAACATGTCGAATTAATTGAAACTCAAAATGAAACACTTACTCACTTGTCTCAAACCCTTCAACCGGGAGATGTTTTTTTAACTTTAGGAGCCGGTAATGTTTGGAAATTAGGACAAGATTTACTCGTCAACCTGCCTGAGCGATTAAGCTCCGGAGAACCAGGAAAGGACATTCTTCCATGTTAAATGATCCTTGGAAAACTCATTTAATTCAATTTGCACACCGGCAGCATGGGCAAAGCCCTTCCCTGCTAACACTTCCCCAAACTCCTAAAACCATCTTGGGAAGAACCATTTTTAAGAGATCAGTTATGCATCCAAAAATTTCTTGGCTTAATAAAATTCAAGGAAAGGTATACCCCAATGAATTAATGTCTCAACATACATCGCTTCGTGTTGGAGGACCTGCTGATTTATTTATCATCCCAAAGGATATTAAAGATCTGCAAATTATTTTTAGTCATGCTGGAGAATTGCCAATTTTTATCCTTGGAGAGGGAACCAATTTAGTGGTTCGTGACAAAGGTATCAGGGGAATTGTTGTTTCCATAGATGAAGGTTTTCGTTGGATAGGAAACCCTCAATTTTCAAAGAATGATCGTGGAGAGGAAATTGCAACTGTTGAGGTTGGCGCTGGAACCAAAATGTCCTACTTGGTTAAATCCCTTGCACGT
The DNA here is from genome assembly GCA_965223665.1 of Nitrospinaceae bacterium. GTDB lineage: Bacteria > Nitrospinota > Nitrospinia > Nitrospinales > Nitrospinaceae > CBDCVY01. Next base: position 3,839,012 of record OZ245011.1, on the reverse strand, counting down.
TATTCCTTAACCGGAATGGAAGATTTAGTTGGCATCCCGGGATCTCTTGGGGGTGCATTAATAATGAATGCAGGAGCTGATGGAACGGAAATTTGTCAAATCGTAAAATCCGTCACTCGCGTTACCCCAGATGGAAATCTCGAAACACTCAACCACGATGATTTAGTTTTTGATTACAGAAAAACTACCTTTCCCAGTTCTGGTGGAATTATTGTTAAAGCAGAATTGGAGTTGAAAAAAGGTGAGCTTATAGAAATTCAAAATGGAATTGAGCGGCATTTAAACCGCAGACGTCAGAAACAACCTTTAACTTTACCCAACACTGGGTCAGTTTTTAAAAATCCTAAAGAAAAGGCCGCTGGAAAATTAATTGAGGAAGCAGGATTAAAAGGTTACCGCGTAGGAGATGCTGGGGTTTCCATCAAGCATGCTAATTTTATTGTGAATCATGGCATGGCAAAGGCCGAGGAAGTATTGAAGTTAATAAAACAAATACAAACCGCAGTAAAAAGAGATTCGGGAATTCATCTTGATACGGAGGTCATTATAGTGGGTGACGAATCCTAGAGAGGTTTGTAATTGAAAAAACTGGAAGATAAAACTATAGGGGTTTTAATGGGAGGCCTTTCTCCGGAACGCGAAATTTCTTTGACTTCAGGTAAAGAAGTTTTTCAGGCTTTGCTAAATAAGGGTTTCCAGGCTATTTCCATTGACGTTGACCATAAGATAGCCGCAACTTTAGTAAACCAAAAGATCGAAATTGCATTTATTGCTTTGCATGGAACTTTTGGAGAGGATGGGACCATTCAAGGATTATTGGAATATTTAAAAATTCCCTATACAGGGTCAGGTGTATTAGGAAGCTCTATGGCTTATAACAAAATTATTACGAAGGAAATTTTAGAAGCCAAGGGAATTCCCTCAGCTCCCTTTCAGGTTTTCACAGTTAATAATTTAAAAACCCAGCCTAGAACTTTAGATTTACCTGTAGTGGTCAAACCTCCAGATCAGGGATCCAGTCTCGGAGTAAGCATTGTAAAAAAGGAAAGTGAATGGTTCCCAGCTTTAGAACTAGCTTTCAAATATTCAAAGGAAGTACTGGTAGAAAAATTTATTCAAGGAAAACAATTGGCGGTAGGAATGAATCAAGATCAACCGTTACCCATTGTTCACATTGAACCTAAATCGGGGTTTTACGATTACGAAGCAAAATACACTAAAGGAAAAACTCAATATTTTTGCCCCGCGGAATTAACTGATGAAGAAGCGAAAAGATGTAATCAATATTCAATTGAAGTTTTCCGTGCTCTCAAAGGAAGAGGATTTCCACGAGTTGACTTTATATTAGATAAAAACGGGACACCCTTCGTTTTAGAAATGAATACTATTCCCGGTATGACCCCTACAAGCTTATTACCGATGGCTGCAAAACAATCTGGGATGGGTTTTGAAGACTTGGTGGTCGAAATAACTAAAACTGCAAGCCTGGATTATATGAATTAACTCTAAAAACTGTTTTTGAGAAACTCATGTACACTCTAGTAAAAAAACAAAATAATTTAATCTGGAACCAGTCTCCTGAAAAGAAAAGGAAGACTAAAGGAAAAAATAAGCAAACCAAAGTAATAAAAAAAGGAGAAATTTCATGGGATTGGGTGAAGTCCATTTTAGATGGCTTAGGAAAACTAATCCTTGCCTTAGCTTTAGGTTATGGGCTGTACCATGGATATTTATTCTTCACTACCTCTCCCAAGTTCAATGTTTCTAAAATTATTTTTTCAGGTAATCAAGTCATAGAAAAAAAGACTTTAGAAAACTGGTCCCAAACAATTTCCGGACAAAATATTTTCAAATTAGACTTGCCGGCCATAACAGATTCTTTAAGCAAAAACCCTTGGGTTCGTAATGTGATTGTGGTTCGCAAATTTCCTCAGACAATACATATTGCTATCCAAGAAAGACAACCTTACGCATTAATCAAATTAGACAAAACATATCTGATGGATAATTTTGGAGTTCTTATTGCCCCTGCAAGAGGAAATCACAACGAACTTCCCTTAATTACAGGAGCAAATATTAATAGCTTCAATTTGGGTGAGCCACTCGCTATTGATGGAATGACAGAAGGTTTAAACGCAATGCATCATTTAAACCGGATGGACATTTTTAAAAATGACCCAATTGACCAGCTTAAATTTAAGGGTCTGAACAACCTTGAATTTCAATCCCGTTTCGAAAAAGTCAAGCTCCATGTCTCCATTGACCGAATTCAGGAAGGATTTGAAAATCTCAAAACAATTTTTAGAACAGCTCAACCAACCTTAAAAGGGATTCAATATATTGATTTATCTTTTAAGGATAAAGTCGTGATCAAGCGAGTGGATGATGGGGGATCACCCCACGAAACTCGCAATTTATAATTTGGAGAGGGGACACACATGTCCAAGAAAAATAATTTTATAGTGGGACTAGATATAGGCACCACCAAAATTTGCTGCATAATTGCCGAAGTCAGTCCTCAAGGGGAAATAGAAATCATTGGACTAGGTCAATCCCCTTCACGTGGCCTTAGAAAAGGCGTGGTGGTTAATATTGAAGGAACTGTGGAATCGATTAAAAGCGCTGTCGAAGAAGCAGAATTGATGGCAGGCACTGAAATTGACTCCGTGTTTGTAGGAATTGCGGGCGGTCACATAAAAAGTATGAATAGCCATGGCATTATCGCTGTTAAAGGGAGTGAAATTGATGAGAATGACGTTGAACGTGTTATTGAAGCAGCCAAAGCCATAGCCATCCCGTTAGATCGAGAGGTCATTCATATATTACCTCAGGAATTTATAGTAGATAACCAAGATGGAATTAAGTCTCCCATTGGAATGTCAGGAATTCGATTGGAAGCTAAAGTACATATTGTAACTGCTGCTGTAACTTCTGCTCAAAATATAGTAAAATGCGTCAACAAAGCTGGACTGGGTGTTCAAGATATTGTCCTGGAACAGCTTGCTTCCAGTGAAGCGGTTTTATCCAATGATGAAAAAGAATTAGGCGTTGGATTAATCGACATCGGAGGAGGCACCTCAGACCTGGCGATCTTCTACCAGGGAGCCATTAAGCACACCTCGGTTCTTGCCATTGCCGGAGCGCAGGTCACCAATGATATTGCTATTGGTTTGCGCACCCCCAATGCCGAAGCGGAAAAAATTAAACATGCCTACGGTTGCGCCTACTCTCCCCTGGTTACTGAAGATGAAAACATTGAAGTCACTAGCGTGGGAGGAAGAAATTCAATTTTTATCTCCCGCCAAATTTTGAGCGAAATTATTGAAGCACGCACACGTGAAATGTTCGAAATTTTGAATCACGAAATCCAAAATTCTGGATTTCAAGAAAGCATTTCTTCGGGAGTTGTTTTAACCGGCGGAACTGCATGTATGCAGGGTCTTGCCGATCTTGCCGAACAAGTATTTCAAATGCCTGTCCGGGTTGGAATTCCAAGAGGTTTGGGAGGGTTGGTCGATGTAGTCAACAACCCAATTTATGCCACCAGCACAGGGCTCATTATGTACGGTGTCCGCACTCAAAAAGATGGCAAATCCACTGAACTTCAGGGTCGCAATTTGTTTGAAAAAATTTTAAGCCGTATGAAACGCTGGATGGACGAATTTTTTTAGTACGTTAATAGAGGAGAAAATGGGCATGATCGAATTTGAATTAGATAACGAATATACTGCCTGCATTAAAGTTATTGGAGTGGGTGGGGGTGGCACCAACGCGGTCAACTCGATGGTGGTATCCAACATCCAAGGTGTAGAATTTATTATTGCAAACACAGACATTCAAGCTTTGGACTCGTCCCCCTGTCCACAGAAAATTCAAGTGGGTTCTCAAGTCACTAAAGGTCTGGGAGCTGGATCCAATCCTGAAATAGGCCGGCAATCCGCAGAAGAAAGCCAGGATCAAATCCGAGATATGCTAGACGGAGCCGACATGGTTTTTATAACTGCAGGAATGGGAGGCGGCACAGGAACTGGTGGTGCCCCCATTATCGCTGATATTGCACGGGATGTTGGTGCTCTTACAGTAGGCGTGGTCACTCGACCCTTTCTTTTCGAAGGAAAGCGGAGACAGATTCAAGCTGAAGAAGGTATTCAAGAATTGCAGCAAGCAGTTGATACGCTCATCGTTATCCCCAATCAAAAGCTATTAAGTTTTATAGGTAGACAAACTTCATTAACAGATGCTTTTTCTCAAGCGGATGATGTACTTCGTCAAGCAGTTTCAAGCATCTCCGATCTCATTGTCATTCCAGGTTTAATCAACCTGGACTTTGCAGATGTTAAAACCATTATGTCTGGAATGGGTAAAGCTTTAATGGGAAGTGGATCTGCGACTGGAGAAAATCGTGCCATTGAAGCAGCACAAAAAGCTATTTCCAGCCCCTTATTGGATGAAGCTACTGTTGATGGCGCTCGCGGTATCTTAATTAACATCACCGGTGGTGAAAGTTTAACTCTTCATGATGTTAATGAATCCGCAACCTTAATTCACAAAAGTGCGCACAATGATGCACATATTATTTTTGGAGCCGTTATTGAACCAGAAATGAAGGATGAAATGAGGGTTACTGTAATCGCAACTGGCTTTGAAGAAGAAGAAAAAAAGGGAAATGAAGAGCATGTTGCTCAAACCCAAGCCAAACCCATGCCTCTAAAAAAAGTTGTAGGCGGTGATCTACAACCGGAGGAATCCAAGCCATTGCCTACATATGTTAGAGGAAGTTTAAAACAGTTAGCTGATTCTATTTGTCAGGAAGCCCCTGAAATACTCAGAGACCGGGAGAATACAGACATTCCCACTTTCTTAAGAAAAAATGCAGACTAAACTTTTAAGGCTAGGTTAATATTTAAATTCGATTTTTAGGTGGAGAGAGCTAATGCCTTGGCCTCTCTCCACCCCTCTATTTTTCGCTTCACTTTCACCCCCTATACCCATATTTTATATTTTTTATTACCCTTTTATATAAAACCTCATTAAAATCCTCTGGAACAAAAATTAAAAAAACACAACTGAGGACGTTATATATTCATCTCAGTTATTCTTAAATTGATACCAGGAATTTATTCTGCTCTGGAGGGAATAAAATTATGAAAAAGCTCGCAGTATATTTATTTACATTTTTTGGTATTTTATGGGGAAGCTCAGCTTATGCAGCCAATCCTGCATTAGAATTAATCGATGATCTAGAAAAAAGAGTTCGAGCCCTAGAATCTCAGGTAAGTAAATTAAAAGAAGAAAATGCTAATCAATCAAATCAAATCCAAAGACTACAAACCAACGATGAAAATTTAAAAGAAGCGATCAGCAGTTTGGCATCCCGCGTTTCGGTAAATTCTAATTCCATCCAAGTGTTAAACAAAAGTGTTACTACGCTGAAAGATCTGCTTACCATATTTCAGGGGGTAACCCGGGATGGAGATACCATAATTTTTGAAGGTGTCAATGTTCAAATTATAAGTGGCCTGGGATCAACATCTGGAGGGGTAGATGAAGACCCACCCATGGTCAATGGATTGGGTAATTTGATTGTGGGATATAATGAAGAGATTTTTCCCTATGATCCGGGTGGTTTGCCAATTTCAGACAAATCCGGATCACATAATATTATCGTGGGTGGAGGTCATAATTATTCCAGCTATGGAGGAATTGTCTCTGGGGCTAACAATATAATATCCGGCCCTAATAGTAGTGCCATCAGTGGCCAACTCAATGTAGCAAGTAGTGGCGGATCTTCTGTTATTGGAGGCCAAAGAAATCTTACAAGTGGATTCACTGCTGTTGTCACTGGTGGATTTCTAAATCAAGCAACTGCAACAACCTCTAGTGTCAGTGGAGGACGTGAAAATCTCTCTAGCGGCCAAAGTTCCAGTGTTAGTGGTGGCAGTGAAAATACTGCAAACTCACCCTGGTCCAGTGTAAGCGGTGGATTAAATAATACTGCAGGTGAAAATAATGCCAGTGTCAGTGGAGGGCGCAACAATGCCGCCAATGGATTTTGGTCCTCTGTAAGTGGCGGTCATAATCGAAGTGTGAATGGAATTTATGATTGGCGTGCAGGAAGTTTATTTGAAACTGAATAAAAAATTTCCAAGACAGATTTCGATTTTTGAGATCTGTCTTGGATTTTTATTTTAACTTTTTTTCCACTTTAGATTTTATATTTTATTTAAATCCCAGTTATAATTTAAATGCTCTATGTCATATTTTTTCTTGGAAAGTTCTTTTTGAACAGCTTCAGGAGAATAACGTTGGATAAACTTTAATACTCCTCCTTGGGAATCAAAATCTTCTTCAAACCAATCAAATATTGATGAAATATGCACTTCCTGATCAGATTTATCCAGTCGAAGTCCTTTTGTTGGGTTGGTTAAAAACTTACGTACTTGGTCTTCCAATTGCTCATTTAGGTTTTCCACTGTGTACGCTTCCGCTCTTAGATCAGGACAGCTTACCGAAGCACATACAATAGCAACATGAATTCGCGGTTCCCCCATTTTTCTAAGAATTTCATGCTCAATTTCATTAAGAGTTCTTTCTTTTCCTCCAACAATTCCTACTGGTTTTTTCCAAACCGAAGTTAGAAGGCTACCTGCATCTTTAATACTGTCCAAAGGATAGTTATCTAAAATCATTTTTACCGCCATAATATTATAAACATTTATCCAAAACACTAATTTTTCTTCTTTAGCTTTGAGATTGGATGGCGAAAATTTCTCTAAACTTGAGACCAATTTTTTAAAATCAGAATCTTTTTTTAAAGCAGAATAGTTGACACCATTCAAATTAACCCCATCAATCGTGGTAGGTTTTACATATTTTTTGACTATCCCATCCCAACTCGAAAAGTTGAAAGACAACGCAGGAGAAGCCCACACCAGAACTAAAAAAAAGCTCAACGTAAAAAATTTGATCCTTTTAAATCCGGCTGGTATTTTGTTTTGATCAGATGCTTCAACTCTGTTAAATATTGACATGAGCATGAACAAATCTCCTTTTAGTTATCTAATTATAAATTGTTCTTATATAAAAGTTACTATTTAGTCCCGGTTTTCTTAATTCCCTTACAAATTAGTTTTTGATGACCATAATTGATCCAAAATCCTGTTTATATGTCTCTGACGTTGATGGGACGCTTTTAGAACCCAAAAGTAAATTTTCTAACGAATCGGCAAATCGCCTCAACCGACTCATTGACCGGGGTTTAAAGTTTACCATTGCAACTGCAAGGAATTATGATTCGGTTCATCCAATTTTAAAGAAAGTGCAATTTCAAATTCCGGTCATTCTTTTTAACGGGGTTTATCTTACTGAATTTGAAACAGGAGAAAACCTACAGTTATCAAACTTCATTTCTAAAACTGTTTTTCACCAATTATTAGAGCAAGTTCTTCCTTTGAATCTGGATCCTTTTATATATACATACGGGAAACAGCATAGACTTTATTACAGAAATACACCTAATCCAGGAACAATGAACTATTTTAACCACCTGGAAGGGGATGGGCGATTACGCAAAATCAAAGAATATGATTTTTTAGAAGAAGAGTATATTGCAGGGTTTTTATTAATCGATACATTTCAAGTATTAGAACCTATTTACCAATCACTGCTTGATCAATACCCGGATCATTTAAATCTTTATTTTGCTGAAGATATTGAAATGCCTGGATATTACTGGTTACAAATGTTTCATCGAAATGCTGACAAAGGCAGCATGCTTAAAAAACTGGCTGATTATTTAGGCATTCCACTTAACAAAACAGTAGTTTTTGGCGATTATCTCAATGACTTGGAAATGTTCCAAGTCGCAGGGAAATCTATTGCTGTTGACAATGCACTTCCAGAAGTTAAATCAAAAGCCGACCAAATCATCAGTAGCAATGCAGAAGGTGGAGTTCTAAACTATTTAGAGTCCCTTGGCTTTTAAAATCAAAAATTTTAAATTTATTTTTCTTTCCTTTTTAACCGACTCTCCGCTAATTGCAAACGAACCTCTTTTAACATTTCTTCCACCTCACCTACTAGTTTTTTAGTCACTTGCGATTTGATACTTTTATTTAATTCCTTTTCGGTGTTATCGATTCCCCAAGTCGAAGAATAGCTTTCTTCTTTTTGCAATGAGGTTTCAACTGTTCCATAAGGGTAACCGTTTATAACATCGACTAGCATTGCATTGGAATAGCCTTCAATTTCCAAGGCATGGGAAGGCAAAATAAAACCACCAAGGACAGTAATATCTGCAAGGCTCAATAAATTACTCTTTTGATCTAATTTCGAAAAAATCTCATAAATTAATACTACATCCAGATGTTGCCTGGCCGCGCCCATTCGAATTTTAGCAATTACATTTTTTAAAGAAGACTCATTACTAACTGCTTCTCCTTCACTGACCATTTGTGCAATCATTGGATTTACTGGTATGAATTTCCCATATTCTACGCCTAATTTTTCACCAAGTTTTATCCAACTTTCAACCTCCTCACCCGGTAAAGTCGATAATTGACCGCTCTCAATTCGTGCAATTCCTATCCTCGCGGGAAATTTCAAAGTAGGTTCCACAGCAGCAATTTGCCTAACTTTCTGCTCAATATTAAGGGAGGTTAGACTTTTACTTTCAGTAGAATTCAAGTTTTTATGTTTACCTAAATAGGAATCTCCTGAAGTAGTTTGCACAGTGTGGGCACATGCAGAAAACAAGATCAAAAAAATTAAAATCAAAACCAGCTTATTCATATCAATCTCCAATTTATCGTGATTAATAATAAATGAGAGATTAACACTAAACCTTTGAAGAAAAATTGAAGGAAAAATTCAATGAAAATTCCAAAAATTTAACTTTACTCTCTTCTCAATTCAATTATTACTTTGAGCCCTCCTAATTCCGAATCCATCAGTTCAATTTTGGCTCTATACAGGTTTAATATTTCTTTTACTACTGATAATCCTATTCCAACTCCCGGTTTGGACTGATCCAGCCTAATACCTCGATTTAATACAGATTCCCTTTCGTTCAATGGAATCCCTACCCCATCATCCTCAACCATTATCAAATTACTTTTTACGGTAACTAATACATTTGAGTTTCCATACTTGCATGCATTTTCTATAAGATTTCCCAAAATTTCGTAGAGATCGATTTCATCAAAGTTTATTGTGGTTGATTCTGAACATTGGATTTTAATTTTTTTTTGATACACTCTTTCGAAACTTCCTACAATTCGCTTAAGAATAGGATGTATCTTTGATTGAGGGTTTAAGGATTTTGATTTACCCGCTGTCTGCGCTCTAGCTAAATTCCTATCGATCACCTGTAATATAGAATCAATTTGATTGTGAATATTAGAAGATTTCGTTTCGTTTCGAATAACCGTCAAAGGTGTTTTAATAGCATGCGCCAAATTGCTTGATAGTGTTCGGTGCCGATCAACCACATTGGAAATATAATCCAGCAAATTATTCAGCTCATCTGAAAGCATTTGTATTTCTTTTGGGAATTTGCCTTCAATTCTCCCCCTTTGACCAGATCGAACCTGACCCAACGCAAGATTAATTTGCTTTAAAGGGCGATTGATTAAAACAACTTGTGCCAAAATTATTAGAACAAGTATTACAGCTACAAAGGAAATCGTCTTAAATAAAGATGCATCAAATTGTTTCTTCAGATCGGCTTTATAAGCTAGAGCAACCTGCTCTTCTAAGCAAAAGGTGATTATCACCCAATGCTTTCCAGGAAAAATAAATCCTCGTTGAATAACAATTAATTCTGGTCCTGATTCTTGCGAAATCTGAAAATGATACGGTTCTAAACTTAAAGGCTTTCTTATTGGAATCCAACTTTTTAGAATATTAGATTTTGCAACATGATATTCTTCAGCATCTACCTGCCAATAGCGAGGGATGGATTGTAAAATGGATGCATTTTTAGATAAAACTACTTTTCCATTTTCTATTCGAATTGCTCCAGCTAGAACATCAACATAAGCCATAATATGATTATCTAATTGATCCTCTAGAGACTCCTCGAATAACCAAACTGAACTTAAACCAATAGCAATTAATAAAACTAATCCTCCTACCGTGCTTAGAAAAATTACGCGAGCTGTTAAACTATGAATTATCTTTGGGAACATAGTAACCACGATTACTTTCAGTGAGGATTATGTCGCTACCTATTTTTTTTCGAATGTTTGCTATATGTCGTGCAAGGATACTGGAATCGTGATCAAAGTTTTCATAAACATGATCACCAAGATCTGCAACGCTTACCAGAGTTCCCTGATGAAGGAACAAATATTGAACAATCAAATATTCAATCCGGGTTAATTTTACATGCGCTCCATTTAATAATACTCGTCGACCATTCATGTCCAGGGCAACATTTTGACATTGGAACAATTTATCCGATTTTCCCTTGTCCCTCCTTATATTTGCTCGAATCCGAGCGACCACTTCATCCAAATCAAAAGGCTTATAAATATAATCATCTGCCCCAGCTTCTAGACCACGGATCGTTTCCATTTTATTGGTCCGTGCAGAAAGAATGATCACTGGAAATGTTTTCCCGCTATGTCGCCAGCGTTCCAACAACGTGATCCCATCTAACTGAGGAAGACCTAAATCTAAAAGTACAACATCATAATCCTCAACTTCTCCCCAATAATGTCCTTCCTCACCATCAGAAGCAATCTGAGTCACAAAACCACAATTTTCAAGGTGCTCGGATAATTGCCTGGAAATTTGGATATCGTCTTCTATAATTAATATTTTCATTTCAGTGAATATTATAGTTGTCGACCTATGAATAAAGAATGAAGATACTTATTATTTTGATAATTTGTTTTATACTCACTTCCTGCGCAAAAGTTTATGATACCAAAATGTCTCATGCGCAGGATGAACGTATTCGATGGGAAGAAAAAGCCAAAAAAGGAGAACCTGAGGCTCAATTTCGTTTGGGAAATGCTTATTGTTGTGGAAAGAATGGTTTTTTTGATACTCAAGAAGCCATAAAATGGTGGTGTAAAGCCTCTCAACAAGGGCATTTAGGCGCTAAAAAAGCTTTAATTGCTCATTCTAAGAAAAATCTTTGTTAGTAACTCCTAGTTTTTCATAAATGAATATGATAGATTTTTTGTCTTGATTATCAATTAATAGGAATTAATTATGTCTGAAGAGCAGTTTCCCAAAGAAGCTGAAAAAACCATTTATCAGCGGGACAAGACCGCCAAAGATCCCAAGGTTGAAAATAAATCTTCGGCTGAACCATCCAAAAAACCTCAGATCAAGCCACGAAAAGTTTTTAAACCCAAAAAAGCCAAAATAAAGACAGATAAACCATTAGAACACAGAGTAAGACACATTAGGCTTTCAAGTATTGAGCCTGCAAATTTAATTAGACAAACTATCAAGGATTATCAAAAAGAATTAGCGTCTGAACCCTCTAACGACCCTGATAAAGAATTTATAGATTGCGAAAAAATTGAAAAATTCTTTGGTCGCTTGGCCAAAAAATATAGCACCTGCCCTTCTCGCATGGTGGGTGGAGATTTAGACTGGGTCCATGCTAAAACTCCCGAAAAGGAAGATCTTCTTACTGAAGATTTAAGGGATGCAATAATGAAAGGACAAAAGTTTGTTGTTTCTGAACCTGTTAAAACAAAGCTGGGAATTCATCTTGTTCTTATTTGCGAAACCCGCATATGCCAAACTTTAGTTGAAGAACAAAAAAAATTAGATCCGCGATATGAAGCGCTGGCTGCTAAGGATCAACCTCGGAATCAAGCCCCTCCAAGCAGTATGGATATTCCTTCTTAAAATCAAACTATATACCTTTAATGTTCCACTAAGTTTTAAATATAAAAAGTATCACTCCAAAGAAAACGCTGAGTCCAACCACCCAACCCATTATCTTCAGCATTTTATCACTATCCATTAAAACCTCTCTTACTTGACCTTCATTACTTTGAAAATGGTTGGCTTTGCAAAATCATATCTACCGGGGTAAGATATTTCTTTTTATTATTACAAGCCTTACAGGCTGTGACGACATTACCCTTGGTACTTTTTCCCCCTCGAGAAACCGGAATTACGTGGTCCATAGTTAACTCCGCCGCTCCAAATTTCTCACCACAATAATGGCAAATACCTACTTGCAACTTGCTCTGCCACCATTGAGTTTTTCGCAATTCCCGTGCTTTATTTTTTTCACGCTGGATTGATTTAGAATCCACCAGGGAAACACCTGTTGAAAGATTATCCGATTTTGATTTTCTTTTCTTCATAAAATCCTAAAAGTTTAAATGGATTCATGTTCTGGCGCACCGCTCTTACAGTAGCTGAAGGGCTCGCTTTTGGAAACCAAACACGTTCCCCAATATCAAATAAGAACCCCTGAGCTCCGGACCATCGACTTTTCCAAGTCCAAAAACAACTTCCATAACCAAACTCAAATATAGGATCAATATGCAAAATATAGGTTTTGCCTCTGGATTCAAAAGGACGACTCAATTCATACAAGCTTTGTAATTCTACCTTGTCAGGGAGTCGCCAATCCTGGTAACCACCCAAGCCCTTTTTATTTATCCGATCAATATATTCATTTGCTTCGTACCAATTTACGTAATTTCCCGTTTCAGAATATGCATAACCTTCCTGCCACATTAAACCAGTTGAAGCATCTGAAATTGTTCCATCTTCATTATCACAAAATCTATTGTCCTTTGAAAAAGTCTTCATAATTTTCGATTTGGATTCGATGCTTTCTTTTCGTTTGAAATAGAGTCAAAATTGTTTTTTTCCACAAATTGGTACCCGCATTTATCAATATCATCTGGCTCCCAAGGGTATTTTAAGCACAATAAGGGTTTTTCTGGAGAGCCATGAACCTTGCAATTTTTATTTTGGGTCAATTGGCTACAGGGTATATCCAGGGTATAAAATAACATGTTTTTTTCTTTATCTTCTCCCACAACACGAATTCCCCGAAAACTCATATATCGTTTTAATTCTTCAAGGCTACCATGCTGGAGCAAAGTGACATCTCTGACAACCGTAATATTTACGGATTGGCAACACTCCCCGCATTGATGACATTCCCCTTCCCGGATTAACATAGCCTTATTCCTTCTTTTTACCCCTTGCTTTAGCCAAAGGCTTACGCTTTTTCCCATAATGTTCAACTGTAATCGTGGTTTGAATACCACCTCGAACAAAAAACTCACCTACAACCTTCATCCACCTTGGACGACATGCTTTCACTAAATCGTTCAAAATTTGATTTGTTACAGCCTCATGAAAAGCCCCTTCATTTCGAAATGACCATAAATAAAGTTTTAAGGATTTCAATTCCACACAAAGTTTATCTGGAATATAAAAAATATCGATGTTTGCAAAATCTGGCTGTCCTGTTTTCGGACATAAACAAGTAAATTCCGGGCATTCCATATGAATTTCATAATCTCTTTCGGGATTTGGGTTTTTGAACACATCAAGTTCGCTAGAAGGTTGTTTTTTCATAAGTTGTTTTTTTTCACTTTTTTTTGATTTTTTTGTATCCGAACCTTGCCATTTAAAAAATGAGTCTTATATATACTTAGCACTCGTGTTTCCTGAGTGCTAAAAATTGATTTTTCATTTTAAAACCCATTATTCCGTATTTTCGGAGTTTTTCAATAATTTCCAAACCCTATTGTGGTTATTTTTATAAATATTAACAAAAAACCAATTTTTTGAGGAGAAGCTATGAATATTCGTCCTTTGCAAGATCGTATTTTGGTTCAACCTATTCGGGAAAAAGAAGTCCGTAAGGGGGGCATCATTATTCCTGATTCCGCCAAAGAAAAACCCATTGAAGGCCGCGTGAAGGCCGTAGGCCAAGGAAAAGTAGGTGATGACGGCAAACGCGTTAAGCCTGACGTCAAAGTTGGAGACAAAGTTCTTTACAGCAAATATGGCGGTACTGAAATCAAAATCGAAGGAGAAGATTACCTTTTAATGCGAGAAGACGACATTTTAGGAATCGTTGAATAAAAGTAATTCCCAGTAAACTAAATCTTTAATTAGGAGTGAATATAAATGGCAAAGCAAATTGTTTATGATGAAGCAGCAAGACATAAAATTCTCGCTGGTGTGAACCAATTGGCTGATACAGTAAAATTGACCTTAGGTCCTAAGGGAAGAAATGTAGTTATTGATAAGAAATTTGGTTCTCCCGTAATTACAAAAGACGGTGTAACCGTAGCAAAAGAAATCGAATTGCAAGATGCCTTTGAGAACATGGGCGCTCAAATGGTAAATGAAGTTGCAAGTAAAACAAGTGATAACGCAGGTGACGGTACAACCACCGCAACTGTTCTGGCACAAGCCATTTTTAGAGAAGGAATGAAAAATGTAACCGCTGGCGCAAACCCAATGGATATTAAACGGGGTATTGAAGAAGCAGTTAATGCCATTATTCCTGCGGTTCAAAATTTAGCCAAACCCACCAAAGATAAAAAAGAAATTGCACAGGTTGGAACTATTTCGGCAAACCATGATAACGCTATTGGTGACATCATTTCTGAAGCAATGGATAAAGTAGGAAAAGATGGGGTTATCACGGTTGAAGAGGCGAAAAGCATGGAAACCGCTCTGGAAATCGTAGAAGGTATGCAGTTCGATAGAGGTTACCTCTCTCCCTACTTTGTTACTGATACAGAGCGCATGGAAGTTGTTTTAGAAGATGCCTACATTTTGTTAAACGAGAAAAAGATCTCTAATATGAAAGATTTACTTCCTGTTTTGGAAAAAGTGGCAAAATCCGGCAAACCTCTATTGTTAGTCGCAGAAGATATTGAAGGGGAAGCTCTCGCAACCCTAGTTGTTAATAAATTGCGTGGAACCTTAAATGTTGCTGCAGTTAAAGCCCCCGGGTTTGGTGATCGTCGAAAAGATATGTTAAATGACATTGCTATTTTGACTGGCGGACAAGTCATCACCGAAGATATTGGTGTCAAATTGGAAAATGTCGACTTGAACGATTTAGGACGTGCTAAACGCATCACCATCGATAAAGAAAACACTGTTATTGTAGATGGAAAAGGAAAAGCATCCGAAATTCAAGGACGCGTGAAACAAATTCGTAACCAAATTGATGAAACTACCTCCGATTATGATCGTGAAAAACTTCAGGAGCGTTTAGCAAAATTAGTCGGTGGTGTTGCAATCATCAAAGTAGGTGCGGCAACTGAAACCGAAATGAAAGAAAAGAAAGCTCGCGTAGAAGATGCCCTTCACGCAACTCGTGCAGCAGTTGAAGAAGGTATTGTCCCGGGCGGTGGAGTAGCTTTCCTCCGATGTTTAAAAGCTTTGGATAAAGTAGATGGAAATCACGACTTCCTTTTAGGTGTTAAAATTATTCGACGTGCTCTGGAAGAACCCATTCGCCAAATTGCTGCAAATGCAGGCGAAGAAGGTACTGTTATTGTTGAAAAAGTAAAAGCTCTGAAAGGCAACCAGGGCTATGACGCTCGTACTGGTGACTATGTCGATATGATTAAAGAAGGAATTATTGACCCTGCCAAGGTGACACGTACTGCCTTACAAAATGCTTCTAGTATTTCCGGTTTGCTTCTTACAACAGAAGCGCTCATAAGTGATTTACCGGAAGAGAAAGAAGAGCATTCTCATGGCCCAGCCGGTGGCGGCATGGGTGGAATGGGAGGTATGGGCGGTATGGGTGGAATGGGAGGAATGATGTAGGTTCACCCCTTCCCGTATTTCAAACCCGGTCCTTTGGGACCGGGTTTTTTTTGCCTTTTAAACCCAATATTAAAATTCTTCAAATTAATTCAAAAAAAGAATTGACTTTATAATAAAACTGCCTACAATACTTTTAAAATCAATCATTTATACAAACCCTAATTTTAGGGGTAATTTTTTTTGACCGCGCTGGAGAGAGGCTTTTTTTAGAAAAAGCCATTTGCTTGAATCATTTTTCTCCCTTATATTGGAATTAGGTCCATTAGTTATTGTGCTCCGATATTTGATCCTACCAATTACATTTGCTAACTAAATAAATCTTTTGAAAATCATTTTCTTTTCAAAATCTCAAATCAGTTCACACTTTCAGAAAATTATTTCAAGATTAATATTTTTCAGCGCAATCTTTTTAATTTCTTCAGTTCAGACTGTATCTGCTGACTCTCCTTTAAAATTAATCGTAGATAACCAAACCTTTTTTTATAACCAGGAGCACACCAAAATAGACGTCATAAATGAAGGGTTTACCATTACAGGGAACATCGCCAAAATTTATCTTCGTTATAGTTTTAAAAAAGGACTTCAAGTGGAGGTGGGAGCTCTTTTAGATAATCCTTTTGGTGATGATGATAGAATTGATTCCGCCGACCCCATTATTTCCATTCATTATGCTTTTTTTCCTGGTTGGTTAATCACCGGTGGGACCATAGATAGAAATCATCCTCTACATGATGCATTTTTTAATGACAACCTACGTTACCTGGAACCTATTGAGCAAGGCTTCCAAATTAAAGGAAACACCAAACATATACTTCAAGATCTTTGGATCAGTTGGGAGGAGAGAGAAACTCCGGGTCGAAGGGAAAAGTTCTCTGTTGGCGATGTTACACGAATAAAGTTTAATGGCTTCATGCTGGAGGGACAGCTTTATTGGGTTCATCTTGGAGGACAAAAAAATACTGGACCTGGAGTGTTTAATAACCTGAGTCTAGGGGCTGGTACTGGTTATACCTTTCACCCTTACAACGTGGGAGGAGCCGGAATTCTTGATGAAATTGGGTTTACCGTCCATTACCTTTACAATAGTGATGATCCTCCGGCTTTACCTCAGGTTGATGACGAAGGAATTTCAGCTCGTTTTTTTGCAACTCTTTGGGACACTTATTTTTATTTTTTAATGTGGCAAGGAGGGAGCCAAACATTTAATTCCCCACGTGGAGACATTACTATGCCCGGTATTCCTTTAGCAAAAGGGGATCCGTTTTACAAATCCAACCATTTTGAAGAAGCCGGGATAGTCAAAACATGGGAACTCGCAGAAGGAGTTTCTCT
Organism: Nitrospinaceae bacterium; assembly: GCA_965223665.1. Taxonomy (GTDB): domain Bacteria; phylum Nitrospinota; class Nitrospinia; order Nitrospinales; family Nitrospinaceae; genus CBDCVY01. The sequence goes on along the minus strand of OZ245011.1, from coordinate 3,821,885 downwards.
TACATTTGATTTTAGGGGTCAATTTATTGTTGGCGAATTTGTTCAAATCTATGCTTTGAATTTTACCTGGAGAGAAAGTTTTCCTCTATTTAGTGACTACTTTAAAAATAAAAAGAAGAAAAATTTAAATTAGAGTTCAGTACCTAAATTAACCAATAGTTAAAAGAATAATTATTTCTTTTCAATTAAATCGGGCATGCCATCAAAATTTTGATCTTTCTCAATTCGATTAACCTTTCCATTCGAATAATGTTCCCATTGATCCGTTTTTCCATCCCCATTGGTATCAAACTCAGCGCGTTTTATCTTTTCCTGATCATCTAAATACTGCCAGTGGTCTGCTTTTTGGTTGCCATCTGTATCAAAGGCCATCTTCTCTAACTTAGAGTTGGCTCCAAAATGATCCCAACGATCAACGGACCCATTAAAATCTGTATCATACTCTGCACGTTCAACTTTTTCGTTTTTATTAAAAAACTGCCAAACGTCAATGTTTCCATCATAGTTATCATCTAATTCCACTTTAACAGTTGAACCCTGTTCATTAAAAAATTCAGTGGAATCAAAATTGCCATCCTTATTTCTGTCCTTCTCAATTTTTGATAACTTGCCATTTACCATATAATGCTGCGCTTGGTCGATTTTTCCATCTGCATCAACATCAAACTCTGCCCGAGTCTGAATTTTCCCTTCTGAATAATAAACTCGTTGTTCAATGACACCGTCCTGGTTGTTGTCAAAGTCTACTTTTTCCAACTTTCCATTGGAATCATAATATTGCCACTGATCCACCTTACCATCAAAATTCGAATCCAATTCAGTTACACTTGTCCAACCATAATCAAAAAATAATAAAATTACCATAAAAGAAAATAATACTATTTTCTGAAAAGAGTGCATGCTTTTGGAAAGGTAATCGGAGTTTAAAATTCTGATTGTAGCATACTAATTTATGGATTTTTTCCTGAAAAAATTTGGAGCAAGTTTTTAGGTCCTACAAAATATGAAAGTTTTGTCTATCTATAAAAAATTGAATTAGACTACTTAATCATTGATTAATTTAACAAATTGCCATTTAAACCAGAATAACGGTTTAAGGTTTGTAAAAAATATGCGATCATAAAAGGCTATCTCTTCAATTATTCCCTAATTAAGCCTCAACCAATATTATGAATATACTAGGTATGATTATGGCAGGTGGTGAAGGAAGCCGCCTCTATCCTTTAACGATGGATCGCGCTAAACCGGCAGTTCCTTTTGGGGGAAAGTATCGACTTATAGATTTTGTTCTTAGCAATTTCGTAAATTCTAAAATTTTTTCCATTTATGTTTTGACACAATTTAAATCTCAATCTTTAACAGAACATTTACAAGAAGGTTGGAGGTTTAGCTCTATTTTACAGGACCACTTCATCCTCCCAGTTCCTGCCCAAAAGCGCACCGGCGAAAGCTGGTATCAAGGCACCGCCGATGCCATCTATCAAAATATTAATTTAATAGAAGACCGAGATTACGATGTTGTCGCAATATTTGGAGCCGATCATATCTATAAAATGGATATTGAACAAATGGTTAAATCCCATTTGGAAAATGAAGCGGATGTTACTATTTCAGCAATCCCTGTTCCCTTAGATGATGCTCATCAACTGGGTGTCATCCAAGTCGATGCAACAGATAGAGTCATTGGTTTTCAAGAGAAGCCAAAACAACCCAAATCAATACCTGGAAACCCGGATCAGGCTTATGCTTCCATGGGAAATTATATTTTTAATACCCGTTTTTTAACACAAATATTAAAGGAAGATGCACAAAACGAATCCTCTTCTCATGATTTTGGAAAAGACATCCTTCCTTCCCTTTATAAAGACCGGCGTGTATTTGCTTATAATTTTGCTGAAAATAAAGTTCCGGGAATTACCGAAAAAGAAATTGGTTATTGGAGAGATGTTGGAACTTTAGGCAGTTATTGGGAAGCACATATGGATCTTCGCAATGTATCCCCAACATTTAATCTTTATAATCGAAAATGGCCTATAAAAACTGTTTCCTTAGGCCTTCCACCAGCGAAGTTTGTATTTAATCAAGACGGACGCAGAGGTCAAGCTATTAATAGCCTGGTTTCAGAAGGCAGTATAATAAGCGGTGGAGTCGTACAAGACTCTGTTGTTGGACAAGGAGTATTTATCGACAGTGGTGCGGCCATCATTAATTCGATTATTATGGATAAAGTTCATATAGGCTCTAACTGCAAAATAAATATGGCCATTATTGACAAAGATGTGACCGTTCCTCCTGGAACAGAAATCGGTTATAATCCAGAAGATGATAGAAAAAGATTTCATGTCGATAAAGAATCTAACATCATAGTAATTCATAAAGGTTATAAATTTCCCTAATCTATACTTTTTTGAGCCCTCCGTGAAAACTGTATTTTCTGGACTTGATGTTCTTCTAAAGAATCCCAAGGACTTTCTAAATGGTAACCGTATCGCCTTAGTCGTCAACCACACGAGTTTGGCCAAAAACGGAACCCATTCCCTTCAGCTTTTCCACCAGCATCCTGAGTATAATTTAATTAAACTTTTTTCTCCTGAACATGGTCTATATGGAGTTGACCAAGACATGAAAGAAGTTGAGGACAGTAAAGACCCCCTCACCGGTGTTCCTGTTTATAGTCTTTATGGCAAGGATGAGAATTCCCTTAAACCTGATCCAAACTTATTTAAGGATATTGATACCCTAATATTTGATATACAAGATATTGGATCTCGATATTACACCTTTATTTATACGATGGCTTATTGCATGGAAGCCTGCAGGGAAGCTGGGGTCCCTATCATTATTTGTGATCGCCCAAATCCCATTAACGGAAAACAAGTAGAGGGAAATATTGTTCAGAAAAATTGGTTTTCGTTTGTTGGACAATACCCATTACCAAATAGGCACGGAATGACCTCCGGTGAATTGGCTTTAATGTTTAACGACCATTTTAAAATTGGTAGTGATCTAAAAGTCATTCCGATGAAGGGATGGCGACGTTCCATGTGGTATGACGAAACCGGTTTACTTTGGGTGGCTCCCTCGCCAAACATGCCTACCTTAGAAACTGCGATTGTTTATCCTGGAATGTGTTTTTTTGAAGGAACCCAATCTTCAGAAGGAAGAGGAACCACCATGCCATTTTTACAATGTGGTGACCCGGGAATGGACCCGAAAACATTAGCCGAGGCATTAAATTCTGAAAACCTCCCAGGGATAATTTTTGTCCCCCACTTTTTCAAACCTACATTTCAGAAATGGGCTGGCCAAATATGTGGTGGAGTTCAACTTCATTTAATTGATCGCAACTTGTTCAAACCTGTCCTCACTGGATTAACTATTATTAGCAAAGCCTTTCAACTATTTCCCACAACCTTTAAATGGCGAACTGAGCCTTATGAATTTGTAAATGACAGATTGGCTATTGACCTACTTTATGGAAACTCCGATTTCAGAGAAAAATGGGTGGCCGAAAGCTCTATGGTAAGTAACATAGAATCGACTTGGGAAAATGAGCTGGCAGAATTTAAAATCCTTAGAGAAAATTATTTGATTCCTGATTATCAAGGTTAACTCAAAATCACAAATAAAGACCCTTAAATACTAAATTCAGTTTTTTATGACTCCCTGAAAAGACATGTGAGAAATTTTATAACGAAGGGTGGAGCGAGAAATTCCCAAAACTTCAGCGGCTTTAGTTTTATTTTGCTTACATTTTTCTAAAGCTTGCAAGATAAGTCTACTTTCGATTTTTTCAATATATTCTTCCATGGAAAATCCTTTTTCTAAAATTCCCCTATCTATAGAATGTTTCGATCCTTGCTGTTGGGTTATCAAATAATTTGGCAAATCAGAAACATTAATAATTTCCCCCTGTGACAATATCATCAATCGTTCAATTACATTCTGTAATTCCCTAACATTACCCGGCCAATGATAATTGGTTAGTATTGACATTGCAGGATTTGAAATTCCTTTTACCTGTTTGGCCATTTTATGATTGAATCTCGCAAGCATCATTTCAACCAAGACTGGAATATCTTCAATGCGATCACGAAGAGAAGGCAAAACAATAGGAAACACAAATAAACGATAAAATAAATCCTGCCGAAAAGCCCCTTTAGCTACTGCTTCCTCTAAGTTTTTGTTTGTAGCAGTTATGATTCGAATATCTGCAGTTTTTGCAGTTACGGAACCAATGGACTCATACTCTCGCTCTTGAATGACTCGCAAAATTTTTGCTTGAGCTGGGGGACTCATCTCTGCGATTTCATCTAAAAAAAGAGTTCCTCCTGAAGCCAATCCAATTTTTCCCGGTTTAGATTTATCTGCCCCGGTGAATGCTCCTTTTTCATAACCGAACAACTCGCTTTCAATCAAAGTATCTGGGAAAGCAGAACAATTAACCGCAATGAAAGGTTTACTAGAACGAGAACTATTATAATGAATTGCCTTAGCCAGAAGCTCCTTGCCTGTACCGCTTTCACCTAACAAAATAATGGTTGTATTTTCTTGAGCCACTTGAGCGGCAAGTTTTAAAGCTTGTAAAATTTCTGGAGATCGCCCCACAATGCTGGAAAAGTCATATTTTTCCTCTAAGTCCTTTCGTATTTTATCAATTTCTATCTGTAGCTGTTCTTTTTCATCCTCTATTCTTTTTAATTCGGTGATATCTTTTATAACTCCCATTACATAAGCCATGTCCCCTGTTGATTCGTCAAAAATAGGCGTATAGGTAGTTTCTGTCCAAACCTTTTTTCCATTCTTATGTAAAAGCGTCATTCGCTCCTTTTTGGAAGCCAATTCACCGTAAGTAATTTTTCCACTTTTTCGAGAAATTTCTTCCCAAGAACTTTTAAAATCGGAAAGTTTCCAACACGCATTTTGAATTACATCTTCTCTTGAAATGTCATAAAGTTCTTCGCAGGCTCGATTAAATAGAACCAAGCGGTGGTCATTCGCTACAATAAAAATACCGTCTAATGCACAATCAAGTACATAACCAAGGTCATACTTCATTTTTCAATTTCAACTTGGCTCCTCCAACATTAAATATAGGCCTTTGGGTTTTTACCTGCGGCAGAAATTAGCCAAATGGTATAAATTCACCACTACAAACAATTCCAATAATTGAGATAGTTAAGCTTAATCCACAAAAAAGCAGCTAAAATCAGCCAATTGCATAAATTTTCCCAGAAACCGAAAATCAATTAAAACATTTAAATTCAATAAGTTATCAAATTATCACCTTTGGCATTTCTTTTGTAACTCCCAATGAAGTTGTAAGGGAAGTCTCACACTATTTAAACCTTAAAAGACAACCCTACCGTTTCGAAAACACTGGAATAAATTAGGGAGATTACTATGAAAAGCTTAAAAATAATTTCATTAATGGCTCTAGCCATTTTTCTTGTAACAATGATGTTTAACGTTAATTTCAGTTGGTCTGAAGATGTTACCGTAGAACCGTGGTTCGTGGAAACTTTAAAAAATGATGAGGCGCTTTTAGCCCCCGGGACTACAACTTATTGCAATAAAAACTTCTCAGTCGAGAACTTAGGAGAGGATATGGCCGAAGTCCAAATTATTCGTGGTAATGGTGATAATTATGATAGAGACATGATTCCAGCAGGAGGAAAGCTTTCATATAATTTAGAGGATCGATCCATTTTTGCAACTGGAGCAAGCCAGGGAAATAAGGTAGATGAAGCCAGAATAATAAATACAACCATGGGTTCTTCAAATCTCAAAGTTCATTGCAAATAATTAAAAATTGAATAACGGGTGTTGAGGAGATATTAAAAAACCAAAAAATAGAAGTGTAATGACAAATAAAATGAAGCGGTCAGGGAATTATACCTGACCGTTTTAAGCAAATTTTTTAATTTGCAACTAATGGAGCCGGTAAAATAGGTTTAGATACAGTGGATTGATTTGAGGACTGAAGCTCCACCTCACTTAACAAAATACTGGGTGTAATGCTTGTAACGGGCAAGTTTCCGGACTCAGCTGCACAAAATCCGTTCACTACAGAAAGAGTTTTTCCAGTAACCAATATTTTACTTATCATGGATAGGGGGGTTCCTACAAAGTCAACACCCCGGACCATTTCCTCTTTTCCATCCGGATATACTTTTACCAAATACAATGGCTTCCCTTTAAAAACTTGAAAAAAATCACTTTCTGTATGAGTTTCCCCACCTACTATTTTTTTAACGATTAACCCATAGGGTTTTCCTTGACGTATTACTTCCTCAATCAACTTATTCTTTAATAAATTGTCCGAAACCGTATTTTCTGACCTAACAAAAAAGTTCCCCATTCGAGCAGTTGGGAAGTGAATACCATCCCCACGGGCATGCCCATTGGTTTTACTAAATCCTAAAATGGGAGTTCTGGAAAGCAAAAAACCCTTCAATTTTCCGTGATCAATGAGAACAACTTCTTCACTTTCCTGACCTTGATCATCATAATGAAAATGCCCAAGTAAAGGTTTACCATCAAAGTTTTTAATAGTAGGATCGTCCTTAATTGATATAAACTCAGGTAAAATTTGTTCTCCCACTTTTTTTAAAAAAGTTTTTCCGTCCTTTTTGTTTCTTAATCTATCCCCCTCTAATCGATGCCCAATTGCTTCATGAAAAAGAACAGCCGTGGCATCAGAGCTAAATATGGCAGGCCCAACATATGGGTCCATTCGCGGGGCAAGTTTAAGTTTTTTTACAGAAGATATTAATTCATTTGCAGCCTTAATTAATTTCTTTTTGGAAGGTATTTGATCAATAGTGGAAAAGTAAAACGCCTTTTGATCATGGATTTGGGAACCTTCCTCCGTTTTGGTCCAAGCTTTAATTAATAATCCAAAATAAATATTGGCCTCTCTAATTTTATTTCCATCAGAATCATAGTAATAATGAATATCCCTGTCAGCTAAAAATTTTACTTGTGATTTTTCTATATCTGGAACCTTTCGAAAAACCCTTGAAATAGACCGAACCAATTCTTTTAGGGATTTCTGAGACAAATTCCAGTCGGGGATTGGGTCTAATCGAATTTGAGGGGATTTCCCTCTTGAAAAGTCTGGTAGTGAATGACTATCAACACCGCTAATAAACCTGCCTTTCTTTTTTAAGAAATTTACTATTGCTTGCTTGTAGCGTAAATCGGTTTCATACCAAATAACTCGCCTTAAACTGTCTAAATCATTTTCAATGGGAATAAATTGTTCCATATGATACCGATGACTATTAGGAACTGAACTATCAAACTTTTCATCCCCTACTCGTACATCAACAAATAATGTCCTTTTAGGTGTAAAAGTAGAACGAATAATAGCTCCGAAGCTAGCTGCTACCTCTGCATGATCATGATGCCGAATTTGATAATTCATAAAATAAGGGGGATCAAAAACATCCACTTTGAGTTGTTTTAAAGATCGAGACATTTCCTCCTCCATGGCTTGGAAAATGATCCTATCCCCTTCCATACTCTCCACATTTACGGAACCCAATAATTTTAAAAACACGAAAACAACCAAAAACCGTTTCAAAACCAACCTCCTTCAATTTTTTTTCAAAAAATCCATTTATTTTATTCAAGATTCCTACCAAATGTCATAAAATTCCCAATATGCATTTTTTCCTAATAAAAAAAATGTATTTCAATTATCCGAAGAGAATTTTTAATTTACGGTAAATCAATTACTTTTGCCAGGAATGAAGAAAAATAAAACTCTGATTAGAAACACATAGAAAATTTCAGCCGCCTATTGACAAATTTATATTCGGTTTGTATATTTCCAATTTGGTCTTTTTTATATGGAACTTAAACAGAGACTCCTTTCTGACATAAAAGGAGCGATGAAAGAGAAAAACTCCCTGAAGGTTTCCACCCTTCGACTTGTAAGTTCCGAAATCAAAAATAGAGAAATTGACCTTCGTAAGGACTTAAGCGATGAAGAAATAATTTCTCTCCTCACAACCCAAATAAAAAAGAGAAAAGAAGCTGCAGCTATTTATGAGCAAGGAGGCCGACCAGAACTTAAAGACAAGGAAGAGCAAGAAATGTCGATTTTAATGGAATATCTTCCTGAGCAAATTGGAGAAGAAGAATTACGGGTAAAAATTCTACAAGCTATAAAAGATTCGGGCGCTGAAGGCCCCAAAGATCTTGGCAAGGTTATGAAAATAGTTATACCGGAGTTTAAGGGAAAAGCAGACGGGAGCCTAATTAAAAGCTTGGTCGCAGAACTTCTAAATAAATAGCGAGGTTTCCCGAAGCTCTCGCAATATTAAACTACAACTACCTGAAACAATTAAATTGATAAATTTTCGTTGAGTAACTTTATTCCTGAACATATTATTGAAGAGATTCGCTCTCGGGCCGATATCATTGAGGTCATTTCTGAACATGTCCCGCTTAAGAGGAGTGGAAAAAACCACAAAGGCCTCTGTCCTTTTCATTCTGAAAAAACTCCCTCATTCACTGTAAATTCAGAAAAACAAATTTATCACTGTTTTGGCTGTGGAATGGGCGGAAACGTTTTCAAATTTCTAATGGAAATTGAAAATCTTTCCTTTGTGGAAGTTGTTCAAAAGCTAGGACAAAGATTTCAGGTCAATATTCCAAATACTACTACCGCAACTGGTTTTTCACCTAACAGGAATGAAAAGGAAAGGTTAATTGATATCAACCAATTGGCAGCAAAACATTTTTATTCCTTATTAAAAGGAAGTTCCGGGAAAAAGGCCAGAGATTATCTTTACAAACGTGGGTTCAATGAAGAGGTAATCAATCAATTTGAATTAGGGTGGGCCACAGCAAATTGGCGGGATTTATTGACAAATTTTGAGAGAATTCATAAGTGTTCTCCCAAAATTCTTGAAAAATTTGGATTAGTTTCAAAAAAAATGACCTCCGAGGGTAAAGATAAGGAAGTTTATTTCGATAGGTTCCGTGAGCGGGTAATTTTTCCTATTAAGGATTCTCGTGGCAACGTTATTGGATTTGGAGGTCGAATCCTTGATAAAGGGGAACCCAAATACCTAAATTCTCCTGAAACTTTAGTTTACAAAAAAGGAAATCATTTATATGGCTTGCATTCTGCCAAAGAATCCATCCGAAAAGAAAAGCAAGTCCTGATTATGGAAGGCTATTTTGATCACCTTCGTGCCTGGCAATATGGTATTTATAACTCTGTAGCTACTTGTGGCACCGCAATAACTTCTAAACAGGCCAATCTTTTGAGGCAATACACTGATCAAGTCATTCTAGTATTTGATGCTGATGCCGCAGGACAGAAAGCTGCATTTCGAGGTTATGAGGTTCTTTCAGAATCTGGACTTCAAGTAAAAGTAGTTTCATTACCCTTAGGTCATGATCCCGATTCCTTAATTCTCAAAGAAGGCTCTGAGTTATTTTTAAATCGAGTTAAAAATGCTTCTCCTTTTTTAAAATATTTAGTTGACCAAACCGTGAATTCCATAGATACAAAAAATACAGAGGGGAAATTAGAGGCTCTTAATCAAATTTTGCCAGTATTAGTTAAAGTAAAAAATGTTGTGGAAAGAACCGAATACACAAAATACTGTGCAGATTCGCTAAAAATTAGCGATAAAGCCCTTTTGGAGGAAATTAAAAAGGCTTTAAATCAAAATATTCCTAAAACAAACCTGGTTAAAGATAAAAAACGACCCTCTACCCAAAGTGCAGAGTGGTATCTTATTCATTTGTTACTGGATAATGAAAAAACAGCCCAAGAAATATGCCGAGAAGTTCCATTAGATTGTTATGAAGATCGTTTTTACCGAGAAACCGCCGGGCTAATATATGAATGGCTCGCAGATGGAGAACCGGTCCGGGTTGATCGACTAATAGATAGAACGGAGGAAGCCGACATTAAATCAGTTTTAACCGAAATAAGTCTTTCACCCATGGTTTTTGACAATATTTCCAAAGCTAAAGCGGAATGCATTGCAAAGATCAAAAATCGGGAAGTTCAAAAACAAATAAACGAATTAAGAAAACAACGACAAGAAGCGGAACAAGCAGGGGAAACTCATAAGTCCCGCTTATTACAAGAACAAGTTCATAAAATGCGCCTTTCTTTAATCCCTGAATGAAAATTTTGCATCTAAAGGAATAAGGCCCAATTATTGATTAGGAGAAAATCCACCAATGGCAAATGCTGACAAAATCGCTGATGTATCTGAAGTTAATCAACTGATTTCTTTAGGAAAAGAGAAAGGATACCTTACTTATGAAGAAGTCAATGACGTCCTTCCGGCTAATTTAGTAGCTCCCGACCAAATTGATGACTTGATGCACCTATTTGGAGAAAATGAAATTGATATTGTGGACACTGCTTTAAAAAGTGATAAGTCTGCAGACGAAGAGGAGGACCAGGAAAAAGACGATACTCCTGCTGAAGAAACTATTACCGAAAACAAGCCTGACAATGTCAGCATTGATGATCCTGTAAGAATGTATTTAAGAGAAATGGGAACTATTTCTCTTCTGACTCGTGAAGGTGAAGTAGAGATAGCTAAGCGTATCGAACAAGGACAAAATGAAGTACTTTTTGCGGTGGCTAATTGCTCAGTGACTCAAGTTGAGCTTTCCGAAATGTCCCGCCAGATCAAAAAGGGAGAATTGAGCGTTTTTGATATTATCAATCACGGCGAACCTGAAGAAAAAAAAGAAGAACTAGAAAAAGAAGAAACCAAACGAGTTTTAAAAATTATCAAGAGCTTACATGATCAAGACAAAAAACTTGAAAAGCTTAGATCAAAATTGGAAGACTCTAAAATCTCAGAAAAAGTGAGATCTAAAACCGAAAAAGAATTCGCCACTCAGCAGAAAAAATTAGAGGATACGATTCATGAACTCAATCTAACCATTGATGAAATGGACAAAATCATTGAGAAAATATATGAAATCGCAGCTGAATTTCGAGAAGCAGGAAAACAAGAGAGGCTTTTAGAAAAAGAATTAAAAATGTCATTAGCGGATGTAAAAAAGTTAGCCAAAAACTGGACCAAGCAAAAAAGCGTCAAGTTGCCTTCAGGAAAGGTGTTAACAAAGGTTCAATACGATAAACACATGAAAGTAGTTCAAGCATGCCGCAAAAAAATCAAAAAAATTGAAGTGGATACTGGAACGTCAAAAGATCAGTTACTCTCCACAGTTAGATCAATTGCACGTGGAAGAGTAAAAGACAAAGCAGCAAAACGGGAACTTGCGGAAGCCAACCTGCGCCTGGTGGTGAGTATTGCTAAAAAATATACCAACCGAGGTTTACAATTTTTGGATCTTATCCAAGAGGGCAACATTGGCTTGATGAAAGCAGTCGATAAATTTGAATACCGACGAGGATATAAATTCAGTACTTATGCCACATGGTGGATTCGACAGGCAATTACTAGAGCTATTGCGGATCAGGCAAGAACTATTCGAATTCCAGTTCATATGATTGAAACTATCAACAAACTGATTCGAGTTTCCAGGCATTTAGTACAAGAACTCGGAAGAGAACCTGCCCCTGAAGAAATTGCAGAAAAAATGAATTTACCTGTTGATAAGGTTCGCAAAGTTCTAAAAATTGCAAAAGAACCTATTTCCTTAGAAACTCCCATCGGCGAGGAAGAAAACAGTCATTTGGGTGATTTTATTGAAGATAAAAAAGTTTTATCCCCAATTGATGCTGTTGTTAAAAAGAATCTGAAAGATCAAACTCTCAAAGTTCTAGGGACCTTGGCCAATCGTGAAGAAAAAGTTTTAAGAAAACGATTCGGGATTGGTTTAGATTCTGAACATACATTAGAAGAAGTGGGCCAAGATTTTGCAGTTACGCGTGAGCGTATTCGTCAAATCGAAGCTAAAGCTCTCCGCAAATTGCGACATCCCAGCCGGAGCAAAAAATTACGCAGCTTCATAGAAGGTTAATTGCAAGGGCCCATAGCTCAGTTGGCTAGAGCCCCCGGCTCATAACCGGATGGTCGCAGGTTCGAATCCTGCTGGGCCCACCATAATTTTCAACGGACTACCGACTTTTCTTGGGACTCATTAGTCTTTGGGGAATATTTTGGGTAGCGCGTTTCAGGCTCTCCCTCCCCTTTCAGCATTTTCCAATAAATTAAACTCCTAAAGGGATAATCAAACCCAATTCTGCGGTCATAAACATGACGGCCTACCTAAAAAAATATGCAGTAAAAATATCAAAAAGGAGACGCTATGAAAAAGCTCACTTGTCAGTTTATTACAGCTTGTATAATTTCTTTAGGAATTTATTCCTCCGCATTTGCTGTTACTACCGCTTTTCAGGATGGCAAAATGCCGGACGACAGTTATGCGGGAACCCAAGATAGTTTTTTGGTTGAACGTTCCCCAACTTCCAATTTTGGAAATGAATTAGAATTAAAAGCTGATGGAATACAATTTGACCCCAATAGTGGCCAATATGGTGAGGTTGCCTCTGTTATCAAGTGGGAAGTTTCTTCTATACCAATTACTGCTAAAATAATTTCTGCTACAATTACCCTTGAAATTTTAAATCCAAGCAATGAACCCTATAACATATTGTCCCAACACAATCCATGGTCTGAAGCATCAGTAGCCTGGAAAGATTTAAATTCCAGCAATGTCCTAGGCACCATAATTTCCTCGGTCCCAGGAATGATTACTGTAAACTTAAATGCCGCCGGAGTAGCTTTAGTTCAAGGTTGGGTTAACGGTTCAACTCCCAATAATGGAATTGCCATTCGAACCGTTAATTCAAATAATGGCATAGTGTTTAGTTCCAGAGAATCTGGAGGTATCTCACCCAAGTTAGAGGTAAGTTTTTCGACTCAACCATTAGGAAATTTAAATTTTGTTTTAAAGGACTGCGCAGACTCAAGTTGTGGCAGAGAGCCAAACACTATAGGTCAAGTAATAGATCTTCAAAGTTCCAGAGAGGCTCAAGTTTTGGTACCCTATAACAATCCAACCGGTGAAAATTATAACTTTTTAATGAGATTTAGTTCTGAAAAAGCAGATGATATAATTCAAATTCCAAATGCATCGAATCCCGCATTCTTTTTTGAAGAAAGTGATTGCTTGGGTTTCCCCTATGTTTCCACGAGTTCACTTTCAGACGCTCAATGGTCTATTTTTGATCAACATTTTTTATTCAGAATAGACGATAAAACAAAAATACCTCCAACTATCCAAGCAGTAGAACTTTGGATACCAACTAGTGATGCTCCTCAAACCGTTACCATTGTTAGTGCATTGGTAGACGACGAATGCGTAATTCCCTCCAATAGTCCCGTCGTTGGAGAATTTCGTCAAGTGGAAAAAATTGATGAAAATATTTTAAGTACCTTAATTCCACCTTATGAAATAGATTTTAATTAAAAGAATTTTTGTTATTAAGACATTGAGGATAAAGTTTTTATATCAGCTTCGTATTTTTAAATTTTAAATATGGAGAAGGTAACATCTGGAATAGAATAAAACTATTTTTCCCAAAATACTTATGATTCTTCAAAATTATTTTCGCTAAACCATTGGATTAGGAAGCAATCAAATTTTTAGTAATGACTTGTTTGCCTTGTGGGGAAAGTGGAATAGCTTCCACTTCCTTCCATTTAATATGACAATCATTTCCCATAACTGTCTTTATTTTATCATTGATCACTTTAAAGTTATTTTCAGAAGGTTGACGTTTAGGTTTATAAAGTATTTCCAGGGAATCAAAATCTTTTTGAATTACCTGAAAGTGTTCCATCCAATCATCATGACACATACATGCAAAGAATAACCCACTAACTAAAGATCCATTAGAAGTTTTAAAATGTTCAGTTATTCGTCCTGTGACTTGTTCCAAGGTTGGCAAGTTGCTTCCGCATGAGCAGGGATGACCTAGAACTGCAGTGTCACCTAATTCATATCGAATGAGAGGCATAGAATAGTTATGCAAATTTGTGACAATAACTTTTCCTTCCTGTCCCGGCTTAACTGGCTTTCCTTTATCATCGACAATTTCTATCCAGTTGTTAAAAGAAAATATGTGAAGTTTATTTTCATGGCATTCACCAGCAAGAGCACCAAGCTCCCTTGACCCATAATAGTCGAAGATGGGGCAGGAAAACGCCTCTTGAACAGTCGACTTCATAAAGGGATAAAGTTTTTCTGCAGCGGAAATAATGCAATTCGGAGAATAAACTTTTATATTTTGCTCCACTATAAACTTAGCAAAATAATACAATGACTGCGCATAACCACGAATATAAAAAGGTTTTTTACGATTAATTACCTGGACGTATTCTCGACATTGATCTTGAGTCATGGAATAAGAGTTTAGAAAAACCGTTTGTTTTAACCATTGACTTATTTTCGTTTTTATTTTTTTCTTTTCCAGCAAATCTGCTGGTGACCCCCACAAAATTGCTCCTCCGACTTCATCAGGGTCAAAACCAAGAAAACATTCATAGTAATACTGCTCTGTTATTAAACTCCAATTGAAAAAATCATAATCCTGGTAGAAAATTTGTGGTTTTCCTGTAGTACCGCCTGAATGAATTGTATAGTGAGGTCTATTTTCTAAATCCTTCGCTTTTAAATATTCAAAATTTTCACGAAATTGGTTTCTATTTAGAATTGGAATTTCAACCAGAGATTCCGGCCCGCTGTAACTTCCTTTAATGATTTGTGAGTAATAAGGAACCTTATTTTTCGCAAACTGAAGGAGCTCACTAAGGTATTGGGTCGAATAATCAAACTTTTGATCAATAAGATCCCGTGTTAATTTTTTCCATTTACGATAAGAAGGATCTTGAATGGTTTTCAAAAAGGAAAATAAACGATATTTTGTATTCATAGACTCACACCTTACTCTTCAAAAATCTTTCAATTTCTCGATTATCAACACCCTTCTTCAATTTTGGAATTTTAGTTTAGCCACAAAATTTTAAAGTAATAAGAAAACACAAAACAATTGGATCTTATCAATTTAATTCTTTTGGTGCCCCCCTGTTATTTTCAACCCGGCTATCGATACGCTTACTTATAACAATTTTATTTGGAACTGTTTAAAGAACGACTGATCCTTAAAATAATGTCCAAAAGTTTTACCTTAATTTCGAAAATTATCCTATTTAGCAGAAACTACCCCTATTTGTCTACAAAAACTATTCAATATTTTTTATTTCTACTGTTTTTTTTTTAGAAAAAACTCTAAATATCCAATATTTTTTCGGAAAACCAAAAAACATTTCACTTTATTACTCCAAATACATTTTAAATATCAATTAGTTAGGTATATATTCATTTAATTTTTCAAAAATCCCTGTCATTTAAACGCCTTTTGGGGTATTTTATCCGCAGACAACACACACATCGCACTCTTATTTTTCCGCATACCAATAAAAGTATGGTGGATAAATTTTTATATGATTTATTTACATTTAAGAAAAAAATTTGGTTTTGTATTTTTTTGCATAATTGGAATTTTAATAAATGTAAAGTTTGCCTTTGGAGCCATCAATGATTGGGGACCTTTTTTACAAAAACTTTCTCCAAACAGTGTCTTAATTAAATGGCGGGTTCCTACATCACAAATTTCCAATAATAGTGTTCATTATGGAACTTCTCCTGGAAGTTTATCCTCTACAGTTACAGATTCCTCTCCCGTATCAAAGTCTTGTGGATATTGCCCGGAAAGTTGGCGGGAATTTGAAGTAACCATATCCAGCCTTTCTCCAAACACTCGCTATTACTATGCAATAGGAACCTCATCCACACCCTCAATTGAATATAAATTTAATGGGACCTTTAAAACTTTTCCTACTCCTGGAACACCTACGCCTACACGAGTATGGGTCATTGGAGATTCCGGAACGGACGACACAAAAGCCTTAGCTGTTAGCAATAGATTTAAAAATTTCTCTAAGTCTCGCGACCCTGATGTTTGGTTAATGCTTGGAGACAACGCTTACGAAGATGGAACGGATAGAGACCATCATGGTGCTGTTTTTTTAATGTATCCTGATTTTTTAAGGAATGTAGCAGTTTGGCCTACATTCGGAAACCATGATGCCAGAAGCGCAACCTCAGGTAACGAATCGGGTGTGTATTTCGATATTTGGGAGCTTCCAAGAAGTGGAGAAATTGGAGGTGTTGCCTCTGGCACAGAGGCCTACTATTCATTTGATTATGGAAATATACATTTTGTAGTTTTAGATTCCTTTGGGCATTCCAGATTACCCGGATCTTCAATGCTTACGTGGCTCGAAAATGATTTGATAGCAAACGATAAAGAATGGCTCATTGCATATTGGCACCACCCGGCATATTCAAAAGGTTCTCATAATTCAGATGCCGAATTAATTTTAATTCAGATGCGAGAAAATGTTCTCCCCATTTTAGAACAACACGGAGTTGATTTAGTTTTAATGGGGCATAGCCATTCCTACGAAAGATCTTTTTTTCTTAATGGTCACTATGGTAGCTCTAGTGAGATCAATAGTAACCCTTCATTAAAATTAGATCCCGGAAACGGGAGGCCAGATCCGGAAATAGATGCACAGGGAGGTTATACAAAATTTCTTAACCCTGACGGAAGTAAAATGGGAAATGATGGAGCTGTTTATGCGGTTGCAGGCAACTCAGGAAAACTTAGTGGTGGGTCTCTCAATCACCCGGCAATGTTCCATTCTATAAACAAATTAGGTTCTATGGTTTTGGATATATATGAAAACCGGTTAGAAGCAGTTTTTCTCGATGCATTTGGAAAAACCGAAGATAAGTTTTCAATTATTCATGATTTAAATAATTTTCCTCCCGGAATTTTTTCCGTACATGCCCCCAACCCATTAACTTTGGAGGTTCAGTTTTCAGAACCTCTTGAAAAAATTAGTGCAGAGAGTGTATCAAACTATTCGATAAATAATGGAGTGACTGTATCTGCCGCTAAATTACAAAGTGATTTTCGAACCGTAAAATTACTAACCTCTCCTCTAAACAACTCTACAAACTATAACCTAACGGTAACAGGGGTCGCCGATTACGATACAAACACCTCTATCCCTTCACCAGGAACGACTTTTTCCTTTGTTCCTGGATTTGAAGATCCGCTGGAATACACAGTAGACTTTCAAGATGGTTATTTTCCTCATGAAGGTTATGACGGAACAAAGGATTCCTATATTTTTGAAGGCGATCCTAACGAAAACTTTGGAACTAAAATTGAACTCCTATCACACGGACCTTTTGAAAATACAGTGGTTGGAGATGCCATTACTTTAATTTCTTGGGATTTATCCTCAATTCCCTCGAATGCAATTGTTGAGTCAGCTACTGTTTACGTTGATTTATTTAACCGAAGTGAGACCTCTTATCATCTTCACCGAATTATGTCTTCTTGGAATGAGTTTTCTGTCACTTGGAACAATATTGGTGGTTCCTCAAATATCAGTAATACTATAATGGGAACCATAACTCCACAAAAGTTTGGTCTCAATATAATTCCAATGAATGCCGATGGCCTTGATGTGGTGCAGGGTTGGATAGATGGAACTTACTCAAATAATGGATTAGCAATTGAAAACGGCGGTCCTGGGGAACACCCAAATTGGTGGAACGCTATCCGGATGTGGTCCAGACGATCGGAAAATCGACCAAGAATTTCTATTACTTATTCACTTCCTACTTCTGGTGATAGTATTGACCCTGCTATATTAGCCCCGTCCGATATTACCACAGAATCTACAGGCAATTTGACTCCAGTTTTTCTCGGTACAGCAACAGCCGTTGATAATATTGGCTCTCCCACAATTACAAACGATGCGCCAGCCGGCGGATTTCCCTTAGGGACAACAATTGTTACTTGGACCGCAACAGATGCTGCGGGAAACACCGCTACTGATTTACAAAAAGTTACGGTTCAGGTTCCTGTCCTCACCACTCCAAATACTATTAGTTTTCGAGATGGGGTGGAACCAAGCACAACATATTCTGGGACCTCCGATTCTCGAATAAGATCATCTTCCAGAAATTCCAATGATGCAGGCGGCACACAAATTGGTGCTGACGGAGATGAACAGTTTCCTCCTGGAGGGCTGTTTGGAGATGTCGACTCTGTAGTCAAATGGGATCTTACCGCCATCCCAAAGACAGCCATCATAGATTCAGTCAGTGTTACCTTTAATATTTTTGATTCTTCATCCTTCAGCCATAACCTTATTTCAATAAAAACTAAATGGGATGAACACACCGCAACCTGGAATTCTATCAATGATTCTTCTTTTGTTGGAAGTCTAGTAGGTACAATTCCAGCATCCTCATCAGGTTCGACCACAATAAATTTAAATCAAACAGGAATAGATCTAGTTCAGGGATGGGTAAATGGAAGCATTTCTAACAACGGATTTCGAATAGCCAATGTTGGAGGAACGCAAGACTTAAGAATGTACTCAAGCGAAACAAGTGTCGCCACCCGACGTCCTAGAATTACTATCTCTTATACTGTTCCTCCACCCAACCAATTTACACTCGATATTCAATCAGGCATAGAAGATGCCATTTTAAGAGAGACTTCACCCAATTCCAATTATCCAAATGATCCTTCTTTGACCGCCGATGGTTCCCAATCTGACCCGGGTAATGGAAGCATAGGGGAAGTAATGTCTGTTATATCCTGGGATGTTTCAGCAATCCCCAACAATGCATCCGTCCAATCTGCATCCATTACATTCAATTTAACTAATATTAGTTCAGGAACGTATAACTTACATGAAGCTGAAACCAATTGGACAGAAGGAACCGTTACCTGGAATAACTTTGGAGGGGGTACAGCAAATGTGGGTTCCTCGGTAATAGGAGCACTTCCAACCGGACCTTTTGGAAACAATATTATTTCTTTAAATACGGATGGCATTAATCTAATCCAGGGTTGGATAAATGGATCTATTCCTAATAACGGAATCGTAGTTAAAACTGGTGGAACCAATGATGGGATATTTTTTAATTCAAGTGAGGCAACATCAAATCGACCTAAGTTGAGCATAACTTATTTAATTCCTTTAGAACCAGACACAGAACCACCCGTGGTTACAGCACCTGGAGATTTAACGACATTGGATCCCACACCTAACATAGGTTCTGCAACTGCAACCGATAATGTAGGGGTTACCTCTCTAACCAATGATGCGCCGGCAACTTTTCCTTTAGGCACAACTACTGTTACCTGGACGGCAATGGATGCGGCAGGGAATTCCGGCACAGATACTCAAGATATCACCCTACAAGCTGACAATGAGTCCCCTGTGGTCACGGCCCCGGCCGATATTACGACCACAGACGCGGCACCAAACTTAGGAACCGCTACTGCAACTGACAACTCTGGGATTATCGATTCATTAACTAACGATGCACCTGGATCATTTCCTGTAGGTACCACTATTGTTACTTGGTCGGCCACAGATCCAGCAGGAAACATCGGCACTGACACTCAGAGCGTAACAATCATACCTACTTCAGGACCCACAACTCTTGAATTTCAAGATGGGGTAGAGCCGGATTCATCATATGCAGGTACCCAAGATGCCGAACTTAGAGAAACATCACCCAATACAAACAATGGGAACAGCACATCACTAAATGCAGATGGTAGCGATTCAGATCCATCTAATGGATCTTTTGGGCAACTTATCATTACAATTTCTTGGGACATTTCATCCGTTCCCAGCAATGCGACGGTTTCATCTGCAAGCATTTCTTTAAATTTAACGAATATTAGTTCTGGACCCTATAACTTATTTCAAGTTTTAAGCAGTAGTTGGACGGAGGGTACGGTAACCTGGAACAGCTTTGGCGGAGCCACTGCAAATGTAGGATCAACAGTTATTGGTGTTATTTCTACCGGACAATTTGGAGAGAATATAATCAATTTAAACTCCTCTGGAATCAACATGGTTCAAGGTTGGATTGATGGAACAATTCCTAATAATGGCATTGTAGTAAAAACAGGTGGCACCAATGACGGTATCGATTTCAATTCAAGTGAAGCTTCCTCAGGAAGACCTAAGTTATCGATAACCTATACCACTCCTTTAGTGGAAGATACAGAGGACCCGGTGGTAACCGCCCCAGCAGACTTGACTACCCTGGACCCGACACCCGATATCGGTACAGCAACAGCAACTGATAACGTAGGAGTGACTTCCATAACAAATGATGCTCCCGCAACATTCCCTTTAGGCACTACCACGGTTACCTGGACTGCAATGGACGCAGCAGGAAACAGTGGAACAGATACTCAAGACGTTACTTTACTGGACGACACGGAAGACCCTGTAGTCACTGCACCCGCAGATATCACTACTACAGATCCAGCACCGAATTTAGGAACTGCCACGGCTACAGATAATTCAGGCATAATCGATTCTTTAATAAATGATGCCCCTGGAACATTTCCATTGGGAACCACTGTCGTCACATGGACAGCCACCGATCCGGCAGGCAATACGGGAATCGACACTCAGAATGTCACTCTCCAAGTCCCCACTGGACCCGTAATCATCGAGTTTCAAAATGGAGTAGAACCGGATTCAGGATACAGCGGAACTCAGGATTCGTTGCTGAGAGAAACATCAGCCAATACAAATTATGGAAACCAAACTTCTTTAAGTGCTGACCTCATACAACCCGACCCAAGCAATGGTAGATTTGGTGAGGTGATTTCTGTTATTTCCTGGGATATTAGTACCATTCCCGGCAACGCAACCGTTCAATCGGTAAGTGTCTCTTTAAATCTTTCAAACGTAAGCACGGATTCCTATAACCTACATCAAGCATTAACCAATTGGAATGAATCAACTGTTACCTGGAATACTTTTGGAGGTTCATCCACCAATGTTGGTACTTCAGTTTTAGGAACCATCATTCCGGGACAGTTTGGTGAAAATATAATCAATCTAAATTCCAACGGAATTAATTTAGTTCAAGGGTGGATTGACAGTTCAATCGCAAACAATGGAATTGTGATTAAAGAAACTAATAACAACAATGATGGAATTTTTGTCAATTCCAGTGAAGCTGGGTCGGGACGGCCAAAATTGAGTATTACTTATACCGTTCCTTCAGGACCCGACACAGAGGACCCTGTAGTAACTGCCCCCGCGAACCTGACCACAATGGACCCAACACCGGATATTGGAACCGCAACAGCTACAGATAACATAGGAGTGACTTCCTTAACAAATGATGCCCCGGCTATTTTTCCATTAGGCACTACCACAGTTACATGGACAGCAATGGACGCAGCAGGAAACAGCGGTACTGACACTCAAGACGTTACTTTATTAGCTGATACTGAGGATCCAGTGGTCACAGCTCCAGCTGATATTACGACAACCAATACAACACCAAATATAGGAACCGCTACCGCCACAGATAATTCGGGAATTATCGACTCATTAATTAACGACGCGCCCGGAATATTCCCAATTGGATTTACCATCGTTACCTGGACAGCAACTGATCCTGCTGGAAATACGGGAACCGACACACAAAACATAACAATCCAACCCTCTTCAGGACCAACAATAATTGAATTTCAAAATGGAGTGGAACCCGATTCCGGATACAGCGGAACTCAGGATTCGTTGTTGAGAGAAACATCAGCCAATACAAACTATGGGAGCCAAACTTCTTTAAGCGCGGACCTCATTCAACCTGATCCAGATAATGGAAGATTTGGCGAAGTCATTTCGGTTATATCATGGGATATTAGTACTATTCCCGGAAACGCAACCGTCCAATCTGTAAGTGTCTCTTTAAATCTTTCAAACGTAAGCACGGATTCCTATAACCTACATCAAGCATTAACCAATTGGAATGAATCGACTGTTACCTGGAATACTTTTGGAGGTTCATCCACCAATGTTGGTACTTCAGTTTTAGGAACCATCATTCCGGGACAGTTTGGTGAAAATATAATCAATCTAAATTCTAACGGAATCAATTTAGTTCAAGGATGGATTGATGGCTCCATAAATAACAATGGAATTGTGATTAAAGAAACTAACAACAACAATGACGGAATTTTTATCAATTCAAGTGAAGCTGGATCAGGGCGACCAAAGTTAACAATTACTTATGAAACCGTTATAAATGACACCACTCCACCAGTGGTCACGGCACCGGCGGACATTAATACCGAAGCGACCGGACCGACCACAACGGTTGCTTTAGGAACCGCTACCGCAAACGATGATGTCGATGGTCCATTAACACCAACGAATGATGCACCGGCGGGAGGATTCCCGGTTGGACTCACTGTCGTTACCTGGTCCGCCACCGATGCGGCGGGTAACACCGGTACCGATACTCAAAACGTCACCATTACGGATACGACAGCACCAACTGTGACTGCACCGGCTGATGTCTCGACTGCGGATACCACCCCGGATCTGGGAACCGCCACAGCAACTGACCTGGTCGATGGATCTTTAATTCCCGTAAACGACGCACCCGGAACGTTCCCGCTCGGTCTCACTGTCGTTACCTGGTCCGCCACCGATGCGGCGGGTAACACCGGCACCGATACTCAGAACGTAACTATTACAGAAGACACCACTCCACCGGTAGTCACCGCGCCGGCTGACATCAATACAGAAGCCACCGGGCCAACTACAACCGTTTCCCTGGGAACTGCTACTGCAAACGATGATGTGGATGGTCCGCTGACACCAACGAATGATGCACCGGCGGGAGGATTCCCGGTTGGACTCACTGTCGTTACCTGGTCCGCCACCGATGCCGCAGGTAATACCGGCACCGATACTCAAAACGTCACCATTACCGATACGACAGCACCAACTGTGACTGCACCGGCTGATTTATCAACTGCAGATACCACACCGGATCTGGGTACCGCCACAGCAACTGACCTGGTCGATGGATCTATTACCCCAACGAACAACGCACCCGGAACGTTCCCGCTCGGTCTCACTGTCGTCACCTGGAGTGCTACGGATACCGCTGGCAACACCGGCACCGATACTCAGAACGTAACTATTACAGAAGACACCACTCCACCGGTAGTCACCGCGCCGGCGGACATTAATACCGAAGCGACCGGACCGACCACAACCGTTGCTTTAGGAACCGCTACCGCAAACGATGATGTCGATGGTCCATTAACACCAACCAACGATGCACCAGTTTCATTCCCGGTTGGACTCACAGTCGTGACCTGGTCGGCCACTGATGCGGCAGGCAACACCGGTACCGATACACAAAACGTCACCATTACAGACACAACCGCACCAACCGTGACTGCACCGGCTGATTTATCAACTGCAGATACCACCCCGGATCTGGGAACCGCCACAGCAACTGACCTGGTCGATGGATCTATTACCCCAACGAATAACGCACCCGGAACGTTCCCGCTCGGTCTCACTGTGGTCACCTGGAGTGCTACGGATACCGCTGGCAACACCGGCACCGATACTCAGAACGTCACTATTACAGAAGACACCACTCCACCAGTGGTCACGGCACCGGCTGACATCAATACAGAAGCCACCGGTCCAACTACAACCGTTTCCCTGGGAACTGCTACTGCAAACGATGATGTCGATGGTCCATTAACACCAACCAACGATGCACCAGTTTCATTCCCGGTTGGGCTCACTGTCGTTACCTGGTCCGCCACCGATGCGGCGGGTAACACCGGTACCGATACACAAAACGTCACCATTACAGACACAACCGCACCAACCGTGACTGCACCGGCTGATTTATCAACTGCAGATACCACACCGGATCTGGGTACCGCCACAGCAACTGACCTGGTCGATGGATCTATTACCCCAACGAATAACGCACCCGGAACGTTCCCGCTCGGTCTCACTGTCGTCACCTGGAGTGCAACGGATACCGCTGGCAACACCGGCACCGATACTCAGAACGTCACTATTACTGAAGACACCACTCCGCCGGTAGTCACTGCACCGGCTGACATCAACACGGAAGCCACCAGTCCGACAACAACTGTTGCTTTAGGAACTGCTACTGCAAACGATGATGTCGATGGTCCATTAACACCAACCAACGATGCACCGGCAGGAGGATTCCCGGTTGGACTCACAGTCGTGACCTGGTCTGCCACCGATGCCGCAGGTAACACCGGTACCGATACACAAAACGTCACCATTACAGACACAACCGCACCAACTGTGACTGCACCGGCTGATGTCTCGACTGCGGATACCACGCCGGATCTGGGAACCGCCACAGCAACTGACCTGGTCGATGGATCTTTAATTCCCGTAAACGACGCACCCGGAACGTTCCCGCTCGGTCTCACTGTCGTCACCTGGAGTGCAACGGATACCGCTGGCAACACCGGCACCGATACTCAGAACGTCACTATTACTGAAGACACAACTCCGCCGGTAGTCACTGCACCGGCTGACATCAACACGGAAGCCACCAGTCCGACAACAACTGTTGCTTTAGGAACTGCTACTGCAAACGATGATGTCGATGGTCCATTAACACCAACCAACGATGCACCGGCGGGAGGATTCCCGGTTGGACTCACTGTCGTTACCTGGTCCGCCACCGATGCGGCGGGTAACACCGGAACCGATACTCAAAACGTCACCATTACAGACACAACCGCACCAACTGTGACTGCACCGGCTGATTTATCAACTGCAGATACCACACCGGATCTGGGTACCGCCACAGCAACTGACCTGGTCGATGGATCTTTAATTCCCGTAAACGACGCACCCGGAACGTTCCCGCTCGGTCTCACTATGGTCACCTGGAGTGCTACGGATACCGCTGGCAACACCGGCACCGATACTCAGAACGTCACTATTACTGAAGACACAACTCCGCCGGTAGTCACTGCACCGGCTGACATCAACACGGAAGCCACCAGTCCGACAACAACTGTTGCTTTAGGAACTGCTACTGCAAACGATGATGTCGATGGTCCATTAACACCAACCAACGATGCACCGGCAGGAGGATTCCCGGTTGGACTCACTGTCGTTACCTGGTCCGCCACCGATGCGGCGGGTAACACCGGAACCGATACTCAAAACGTCACCATTACAGACACAACCGCACCAACTGTGACTGCACCGGCTGATTTATCAACTGCAGATACCACACCGGATCTGGGTACCGCCACAGCAACTGACCTGGTCGATGGATCTTTAATTCCCGTAAACGACGCACCCGGAACGTTCCCGCTCGGTCTCACTGTGGTCACCTGGAGTGCTACGGATACCGCTGGCAACACCGGCACCGATACTCAGAACGTAACTATTACAGAAGACACCACTCCACCGGTAGTCACCGCGCCGGCTGACATCAACACGGAAGCCACCGGTCCGACAACAACTGTTGCTTTAGGAACTGCTACTGCAAACGATGATGTCGATGGTCCATTAACACCAACCAACGATGCACCGGCAGGAGGATTCCCGGTTGGACTCACAGTCGTGACATGGTCTGCCACCGATGCGGCGGGTAACACCGGAACCGATACTCAAAACGTCACCATTACGGATACGACAGCACCCACAGTGACCGCCCCCGTTGGCATTACAACTGAAGCAACTGGGCCAACCACGACTGTGAGTCTAGGTACCGGTACTGCCAATGACATTGTAGATGGTTCAATTACTCCAACAAATGATGCACCAGGATCATTTATAGTTGGACTTACCGTAGTCACATGGTCCGCTACTGATATTGCAGGCAACACGGGTACGGACACTCAGAATGTAACCATCACGGACACCACTGCACCTGTAGTTACAGCGCCTGCAGATATAACAACTACCGACCCAAACCCTGCCTTAGGAACAGCCACCGCCACTGATCTCGTCGATGGATCTATAACACCCACAAACGACGCGCCAGGCACTTTCCCTATTGGACTTACTATAGTCACTTGGTCGGCAACCGACACCGCTGGAAACACTGGAACCGACACTCAAAATGTAACCATAGAAGAATAGATAATTTTATTGAAGCTTCACCACAATTCTATGATTTAATTTTTGAACAGGCCTTGCATTTTTTTTAATGTATTTCTTGAAAACCCTTATTTGTTTGGGATGAATTTCAATCGGTTCTTCCAATACAAACCAAGTAACATTTTCTGAACAGGGAGGGGTAGTTAGCGAACCGTTATAAAAAAAATATGCTTTGGAAGGAGGCAAAAGTTTCTCGGCATTAATAAAACTTTTTTCAATTGTGGTTTCTTGGTTGATTTTCTTAGGTATATTGTCCCAAATTTTTTGAATGGTTGGGTTTTCTTTACCAAACTTTGCAAAAATTGCAATTACAACGTATTGATGGTCCAGGGTTTTATGAACTAAATGAATTTCCATTGGAAATGTTTTTCCATTCACCAAGTGCTCACTTGGATAATGAAAGTGAACTTGAATTAAATCAAAAGTCTCTCCCTCCCACTCCACAAAACTTCCTTCCTGATAATCCAACATAATGGTATGGGTATTATTTATTAATCGCAGGGGAGTTTTAATATAATGGGTATGGAGCTTCCCCAATTTGAATCCTGGAACGTGATCGATATTAATGGGTGATTGTCGAACCCCTTCCCGACACATGAGATGTTTTTCATGGTCTTGTTCCATTTCACCCCAATGCAAGGGACCCGTTCCACCTTCGTAACCCCAGGGATGAATGGGTTTTTCTTCACTGTCTTGAGCAGCGATTCCCATCGAAAAACTTGTTACAAATCCGATAATGATTAATACAATTACTGCGAAAAATAAATTAATTTTTTTAGACATTGAAAAATCACCCAGTATTCTGAACGTTTATTTAGCTCTAGAGTCAACTTTTTGAACTATTAACCAATAGGAAATTCCCAAACAGAGGACCAAAAGGCCGTACAATAAAACATCTATAGTTTTTGTTGGCGAAAGGGAAAAAATAAGTATTTTTCGAATTAAGGCCGCTATAGCCAAAGCAATAAAGGCTTCCAGAGCAAACTTCCCTCCCCGAAGATGCTTCATTTCTTCCTGAATCAATTCAATTGCTGCCCAAAGGATAAGCAGACTTCCTAAAATAGTTAAAATTCCCTGTTCAATGGGTATTTGATCCGAAACCAAAAGGTAAACATCATAACCAAATAAACCAATGGCAAAGAAAGCCACCAATACTAATGCACCAGAGAGTAAAAAATTAAAATAGCCACTTATTTTTTTCAAAGTCCCTAATAGGCTTTTTTCGATTCTCGATAAAGATAAAAATCGGCCTATTTCTTCTTCACGATAGGAGCTAGTCAATATATCTAGGTTAATATCTAAGACTTTTTCAATTGCTCTCAGTCTTAGGGTTAGGTCAGATTTGCTGGTGAATTGTTTAGATATTTTTTCCAAAGAAAACACCCGAACATAATTAAATGCAGCGTTCACATAATGAGTGGGCAACCCCAGCTTTACGTGGATTTCTCCTATTTTGTATAACTTCGAAAAATAAGAAATATCGTATTTTCCACTGAACAAATCCAGATACCATTGAGATATTTTTCCTCTATGTCTAGTAATCACCGCTTCATCCTTTAAGAATTCGGCGGTTTTTCCAAAGTTCCAAATGAATTCATAAAACCCTTCAATGAATTCATCTACATGAGACTCAAGCACTGGTTTCATTTCTAAAAGAAGATTCTCATCTGCTTTAGTAAAGCGATAATGTTGCTTCAAAGCTGAATAGTTATTTTCTATCGAAAATTGCTCTTCATTACTCATGACACTTTCCTTCGCTTTCCTTGAATCCAACCAAACAAAAATTCTATTGATTATTCTTTTCCCAAATAAATGGAAGGATTTTTATCTCCTGTCACAACCAAGTGGCCAATAGCTCCCTTAGCAACTCGAAAAATGCTGTGATCTACTAAAACATATGTCCCTGGATTATCCACTTTGAATTCCACTATTGTGGCGCCCGCCGATGGGACTAAAGTGGTTTGGATGTTGTGATTGACAAGACCATTGATTGCACCTTCATGATACACCTTGTCAAAAATCTCACCAATTACATGGAAGGAAGAAATTCCATTAGGACCAATGTTCCCAAAGAAAATCCTGATAGTCTCCCCAGTTTTCGCCTTTAGAGCATTCTTCCCTGTCACAGCCCCTTCTTTACCATTAAACACAACATAAGTAGGATGTTCCGCTAGACCTTTGGTAATGTCAAATGCAGCAACTCCATTCTCTGGATCAGTTAAGAAAAATTCACTTTCAAAAACATAAAACTCTCTATCTACCTTAGAGAGGCCGCCCGCGGGTTCAACTAAAATTAAACCATACATTCCATTAGCAATGTGATCTACAATAGATCCGGCAGCACAGTGATAAATATACAAACCTGGATTGAGCGCTTTCCAAGTAAATGTCTTGGTTTCACCAGGACTCACAGTGTTCACTGCTGCGCCTCCACCGGGTCCATTGACGGCATGAATGTCAATGTTGTGTTGTTGACTATTGGATTTAGCATTAGATAATTGAAATTTTACCTGGTCACCTACACGGACTCGGGCCATTGGACCAGGCACTATACCGTTAAAACTCCAGAACTCATATTGAACACCTTCCGCAAGAAATCCTTTAAATTCCTTTGCTTCAAACTTTATCTGGATTGTTTGCGCTTCTCGCTTGCCTATAGGGTCAGGCACATTGGGGGCCGTAGTTAGTTTTGCTTCATTATCAGCGAATACATTAATTGAAAAAAATATCCCGACCCATACCGTAATCAATGTTGTTATTCCCTTATATAAGTATTTGTTTTTCATATTTGGAATTCCTTATAAAATGGATTTATAAATTTTAAATTTACTAACAAAAAAAGTGGCTCTTACGTTACCAATTCTAAAACTTTCGGAAACAGAAGGTTATTTTCCTTATGGATATGCAAAAAAGTATCTTGTTCAATTTCTTTTAGAATTCGGTATAAATGCTTGAATGAATTACAGGCATCGTTCGGGGGAGAATATCCATTCGTTAGAGATTTAATTTGTTGTAAAAGATGCCCGACGTTTTCATGTTCAGACAGCATGACCCTAATCGGTTTTTCTAATGAACCCAAATTTGCCATTGGATTAGAATCAATACTTTCAGAAATAGTTTTTATCATCGGGAATAAAACTTGTTCTTCTTTAATTAGATGTGGTTGAAAATCATCAATTAATGCATGAATAGTTTTTCTTAATTCCCTTAGTTCTTTATGATTATTTCCATGCGCTTGAACCACTTTTTCTGTCGTTTGAATTAATTCTGGAAAGACCTTTTCCAAATAGCAGTGATGAGTATTTACTATTTGATCAATTAAGCTAACAGGGTCCAGGGCCAGCCAATCATCATTAATTCGGGTTTTGCTTTCAAATTCTGCCTGATTTAACTGGTTTAAAACTTCAGTGGCATTCAGTTCTTTTTCCTCACAAGCTTGTTTCAGAGTCTTTTTACCACCACAGCAATAATCTAAATCAAAATCACCGAGCAATTTAATTGCAACAACCGGATTGTGATTTACAAAATCACCCACTGGTGTTTGAATATTAAAATTTGAAAAATTCATTTTTCATCCTCCTATTTAAGGAACGTTTGAAGAAACATACTTGGGAATGATGTAGTCCGATGACAAAGAATCAATCCCCAATCTATGTTGAAAGGTTTCGGAAACATTTTTTGCCAATCTCTTCGATTTCTCAGCATAAATACCAGAAAAATTCTCATCCACTGTTTGAATAAATAATTCAACCCAAACATTGAAATGTTTTTTCATCAAAGACAATTTCATATGTTTCTGGAAAGGATTTCCCTGATAGTTTCCTGTACCCAATAAAACTTTTTCCCAAAAATTGTACATAGTTGGCAAATGGGACTCCCAATCATCAATCACCTCTTCGAATAGACGCCCTAATAATTGCTCCTTCCTAACTTTCGAGTAAAAGGAATTCACCAAAGTTTGAATTCTTTCGCGAGAATCTAAATCTGGCAGTTCAGTGTTTTTTATAGTGGCTATAGATTTCATAAAATATTCGACTCTCTTTTAACAGATAAAAAGATATCTTTATCTTTAATTAAAATATACAAGCCAATTAAAGATGTCAAGGTCTTTTTATCCTTAATTGACATTTTTTTTCCTTTTGATAACCTGTGGCTGAATAACCACCTGTCCGGAGATGCAGAACTTGATTTCGCAAACCGCCGAATACGCTTTAAGAGCAATAGTATCCTTAGCACAACATCCTGAAAAACCCCTAACTACGGCTGAAATTGCCCTTGCTACTAAAGTCCCGGAATTTTACCTGTCTAAAGTGCTTCACAGCCTAGCAAAAGGAGAAATTGTCCATTCAAAGAGAGGAGTTCATGGGGGATATATCCTAAGTCGACCCTCCGATCAGATCCAACTTTTAAGTGTAATCAATGCAGTCGACCCTATTCGAAAAATTCAAAGTTGTCCCTTAAAGCTCAATGCTCACACCCAAAATCTTTGTGCCTTGCATAAAAGAATCAACCAATCCATCCAGCTCATGGAAGACGTTTTCAAGGAAGCTACCATCCAAACGATTCTTGAGGAACCCTCTAAAATAATCCCACTTTGTGAAAAATAAGGAAAACATCAAAATTCAAAAACTTTTACATTACCCCATAAGACAACATTCAATATTCGCACCTTTAACATAATCTACTTTTCCATTATTCGTTCCGTATTCGACACATTGACCATGTATTTTTAACATGATTTCCTGAATCCGTTTTCCAAGGTCCTCAGACGACCAAGCTATTCGAATACCATAATGATTAATTTACAAGTTTATTTATAAAAATAATTTTTTCCGCAAATTTAAATTGAATAAAAGTTTTTGTAATGAGACTTCCCGGTTATCGACCAACCTCTTAATAATGTCAGTTTAATTATTAATTACATTAATATTTTTTAATTTGAGGCTGGTTCAATGAAACGTAAAAATTTTTCATCCGTTTCGATAGGGAAAAATTCAGACTTAAATTCTATTGAAGAAAAAAAAGTCCAAGCATCAAAGATCTTTAAGTTTTATAAAAGTGATTTATAAATAACCCTACTACACCAACCATTATTTCATATATCAATAGAAATCGAATTAAAGCAGTACCAGCAGATTACAAAGTGGAGTTTATGGATTATGACTGGCGACTCAACAGTCAATAAAATAGTAATTTGCATAATTCGCTATTTTATTTCAGCTTTATTATTTTTAACCAGCTTAGGAAAATTGTTAGATGTTCCTGGGTTTGTAAAAGTATTAGAAACATATCAGGCGATTCCCACCTGGGCTATTCATTTTGTGGTTGTCACCCTTATTTTGCTGGAACTTAGAATTGCAGAATGGTTATTAAAAGATAGGACATTGATGTTGGGAGCAATCTTTTCTATGGTTTTGCATTTGATATTTATTTTTTGGACATTGATTACTTTATTTCGTGGATTGTCTATACCCAATTGCGGTTGTTTTGGAGTATTTTTTGCCAGACCTCTATCCGGTTGGACAGTTTTTGAAGATTTAATATTAGTAATCGCTTCTTTAGTTTTAATTTTTTTAATAATTAAAAAAGATAAAACAAGATTGGCTTACATTTAAAAATCAAAAACTTTTTATAAGTAGTAACAAATTAAGGAATTTAAATATTCCAAAGGAAATATACTATGAAAATTATAATTAATATAAAAAATAAAGCTGAGAAAAGATCTTCACGTTTCTCAAACTATTCAACAAAGCAAAATTGCTCAGAACATTTTATTAAAATATTTTCCGTTACTTTAATTATTAGTCTGCTTTTGGGAGGGACGCAATTGGCTGCACATTCTGTCAACTCAAAATCTTCTTCATTACCAAGACTCAATAAAGCACCAGAGATTATAGGTTTAAGCCATTGGATTAATTCTTCTTCGATTAGCTCTATGAAGGAATTAAAAGGAAAAGTTGTTCTAATAGATTTCTGGACCTATTCCTGCTACAACTGCATTAATACACTCCCCCACGTAAAGTCTTGGTACAAAAAATATAAAGAAAAGGGATTTATAGTATTGGGTATCCATGCTCCGGAATTCTTTTTCGAAAAGAATTTAAAAAATGTCAAAGAGGCTGTTAAAAAGCATGGAATTCAATTCCCAGTGGCTTTAGACAATGGATTCCAACTATGGAGAGCCTATAGAAATCGATATTGGCCAGCATTTTATTTAATAGATAAAAATGGGTTTATCCGCTACAGCCACTTTGGTGAAGGTCGGTATCAACAAACAGAAAAAAATATTTTGCAATTACTTGGGGAGAATAAAAGTGGATGACTTGTTTATTCATTTGAAAAAATTTTGCAGAAAAAAATCAAAAAAATAACAATACACAAAAATTGGAATGGGTAAACCAATCAATGTTCCAAAAAAGTAATTCCTAAACCTAATATCTGACATAGCCAAAGCATAATTTAATGGAGGGGCTGTTTGAAAAATCAATCGAAGTAACACTATGGAAGAGACAGGATTATTATCTAAATTCGAAAAAATTCGATTAGCTAATTTATTATCAAAGTTTCTTAGAGCATCTCGACCAAAATAATGCAAACAATAGAAACTGACCATTGCTGAAAACATAGCAGCAAAATAAGTAACCAGGCCTCCCCATTCTTTTCCTAAAGAAAAAACAGAACCTACTAAAAAAATCCATCCGGGAACATATAGCAAATTTCCAATTGAAAAAACTAAGCAAAACAGAATAATGCCAATAAATTTATTTTCTAAAAATAAATCTTTAACCGAGGTGACAGAAAAATAAGATCGGAAACCATTCATTTCAGCAATGGCAATTATTGCAACTATAGCGGAAACAATAAAAACCAAACGAGAATTCTTTTTAAAAAAAAGCATTAATAGAAATTTAAATTCTCAGACAAGAAGGGTTTTGATAAAAAAAAGGTTTTCCACAATCTAACCGGCACCATTTTATCAACTTTAATGAATCGTAAATAGTTTTTATCTTGTCTCATTAATCCAAATTACATCTTAGAAGAGATTACCATTAAAAAGTGTTCCACCCATTTTCCAATCAATTTAAAAAATTACTCTAACTTGTAACAAACATTAGCAGCAATATTTTTTTGAAAAGCTCTAGTCTTTTCTTTAAAACCCGGAAATGTGTTTTAAACTTAAGAACTATTACGACAAAATTAGGCAAGGGCAAACTCTAAGAAAATGCTCCTACAAGGTAAAAAATTAGATTTAAATCAATAATTTTTTAATAAAAGAAAAACCAATTCCAAATCCATTAGGGGAGAAATCGGCTATTAACCTCTAAAAAGCCTGCATTTTTAAGACGCAGGCTTTTTTATTTTTGAAAGTTTTAATGAATGTATATAATATAAAGTAACATCCAAACAAAGTATTTTGGTTTTTATAAAACATTTGAATTTCTATCTAATTTTCAACCTAACTGGACATAAGGAAATTTTATGAAATCTCTGGCGTCAATCGGGCCAAAAGAAATTGAAACTATTAAGATGGCACTTAATGATGCCATTTCGGACATGAACATGGAATTACGAAATCCAATGCCGGACAAAAAAAAGATGGAAGTCATGGATTATAAAACAAAATATACAAGAGTATTTGACAGGTTGCGACAAAACCCATCCATTTATGCTTTGGCAGAGCATGAACTGGATATTGTAGCAGGAGGTCTTAACGATGCTATTGAATTATTAGATGAGCAACCCCTGGACGATTTAGATGAGACTGAAAGAGAAGAAATTAATTTATATAAAAATGATTGTCAAAAATTGATTGATATTTTAGCAGGATAAAAAATATTTCGATTATTTATCAACGAAAATTAACATAATAACCATACGCAAATAACCACCCGGTCACACCTGTGCCAGCAATCATACACAAAGTCCACGCCTTTCTGCTATCGCGTTTCATTTTTTCTGTATCCTCGTACATCCATGCAGAATGAATTAACATTCCCATAAAATATGAAATTATTACAAAGGCTAACCCCATAATGGCAAACATGAATGGCGTAAATTCTAAGTTTTCCATACTATATATCACCCATCAAAATAAGATTCCTTGAGTTCATGATGACAGGCCTCGCAAACTAAATTTTTCAGGATTCAATTAATAAATAAATCCCGATTCGCTAATTCCTAAGTACTCAAAAAGTTTTGCTAACCCCGCTAAAATGAAACCAATTAAAACTAAACCCACCGTAACAAATACCATAATTAAAAAAAACTCCTTTCGGGATCGAGTTTGTCGGACCCAACTGATAATGATAGTTAGGCCCAGCACAACAATAAAACTGATCCAATAGTATCTGACAGACATGGGATATTTTACCAATTTTCCTCCATAATGGGGGAAAAACTAAATCCTTTGGAATAAGCTTAAGGATACTTTAAAGGCATGGTAATTAACTTAGGTAAGCTGACTTGTTGGGTGTCACGATATTCCGGTACACCAATCACTATCTCGGGCTGGTCTTTTTTAGCAAAATGTTTATAGGTACCTAGTAATCTGTCCCAAATGGAAAGATTAAATCCATAATTGGAATTTGTTTCGTTTCTTTCTATGGAATGGTGAATCCGATGCATATCTGGAGTGACAATTAAATAACGCAAAATTCGATCTAAAGGCTCGGAAATCTTAAAATTAGAATGTGAGAATTGAGCCATTCCGTTAAGAATAGCTTCAAAAATTATTACAGAAAATGCTGAGGGACCTAAAGCCAAAATCAATCCCATTTTAAAAATCATAGACCCTAATATTTCTAAAGGATGAAACCTTAATCCGGACGAAACATCCAAATCTAAATCTGAATGATGAACTACATGGAACCGCCAAAAAAAAGGAACCATATGAACTAAGACATGCTGTAGATAGATCATCAGGTCTAAAAAAATAACCGCCAAAACAACCTCCAACCAAAACGGCCAATTAACATAATTTAATACCCCCCATCCCTGTTCTGTTGCAAAATGGGCAGTAGCTACAGCACCTCCTCCTAATACTAATTTAACGAGAATAATGTTAAATCCAGTTAAACCAAAGTTTATTCCTAACCGCCGAAGCTTGGAATCTACTGTGTGATGACGCGGTATTAAATGCTCCAAAATGAGCATAAGAATAAATACACCAAGAAAAACTGAAAAACGTATCGTGTCAACGTTCATGGCGCTCTAAAAATAAGTTGAAGTGTTTTATTTTTTTTTCACCGAATCGTTTCGAACTAAATTTATCACCCCTTGAAGCATTAATCCCAGAAACCAAAAGGTGGTAAAAAATATCACCCAAAGAAAAATGATATTGAACCAATATTGATTGGGGGTGTAATCAATTGAAACATGAATAAGAGCATTAATTTTATTTTTTTCTACTTCTGAAGACTTGATATATGATTTAAAGAATGGATGCGTTTTATTTTTAGCGGCTTCCTTCATTTTTTTAGGGGGTAATTTGATAAACTCGGAAACCTCTATAGAGTTTTCTTTAAAAAACATTCGCATCCGTTTGACTTCGTCTGTTTCTGGCGGATTGGATTGATAATACCAAACCGCGGATAAGGTCGCTAACACAAACGATGTCCAAAAAGACACTCTGCCAATTAGCTTGTCATATTGATCGTCAAATTCTTGCGGGGATTCATTTTTTAACATATTCAATCCTTGGTTTTTAAAAATATACCATAACAAACTTCTATTCTGGACACTCTATTCCAATAAATTTTAAATTATAAACGATTTGTGAAACCCTTCCACCCATGTTAGATTGGCCTTTTAAAAATCCTAACAACTCCGAAAACTATTTTCTTGTCAAATTACTTCTTCAATGACTTCCCAACCCTCTGGCGGTTATATTCAGCTATTAAAATCAAACATACCATTTCGGAACCTATGGTGTGGTCAGGTAATTTCTGAATTAGGGGATTGGCTAAACAGTATTGCCATTTACTCACTGATATTACAATTAGGAGGCGGGGGAATGGCCATGTCAATGGCAATGATTGCCAAGCTCTTACCCGTATTTTTCGTAAGCCCAGTGGCCGGAATTCTGGCTGATCGTATCAGCCGCAAAAAAATTATGATTGCTACGGATTTGTTAAGGTTTGTGGTCGTTCTTGGGTTTTTATTTGTTCAAAATCATAGTCATTTATGGTTGTTATATTTGCTCACCGTAGTGGAAATCAGTTTAGCTGGTTTTTTTGAACCAGCTCGAAGTGCTTTAATTCCTTCCTTAACTGCTAAAAAGGATTTAGTGACAGCAAATGCTCTGAGCGGCTCCACATGGTCTGTCATGTTGGCTTTAGGCGCAGCATTGGGTGGAGGAATTGTCGGGTTTCTAGGAATTAAAGCAGCCTTCATAATAGACTCAATCACATTCTTATGGTCGGCCTGGTTTATAGCCAAAATAAAAATTCCTGAAAATAAAGTGGCATTTTCAAAAACCTCTAAAGCCACGAGTGGATTAAAAGACTTTCTAGAAGGCGCTCGATACTTAACGAATGACCCCTTAATATTTGCAATAACTTTGTTAAAATCGGGCTTGGCTATATCTGGTGGCATTTTGACAATGATTCCCCTCTATGCAAATAAAATATTTAATTCTCCTTCCAAGGTGTCCTTCGCTATAGGGTTCATGTATTGTGCTAGAGGGTTGGGTGCGGCATTAGGTCCTATTGTTGTAAAAAAAATATTTGGTGAAACCCCCCGGGTTTTACAGTTAACCATTCTTGCAGCTTTCTTTTTAGGTGGCCTTTCTTTAATATTACTGGGTCAATTGAACCATCTTGTACAAATTGCTTTCGCAATTGGTTTGTTAACTTTTTTCGCTTCCACAATTTGGGTGTTTAGTACAGCACTCATTCATTTAGAAGCGCAGGACCACTATTTAGGTAGAATTTTTAGTACTGAAATGGCCTTATTAACACTGGTAATGAGCCTTAGTAATTGGTTTGTAGGGTGGTCTGCTGAATCCCTGAGTTGGTCTTTATCTCAAACGGCTGTTGCGTTAGGGTTATTTTATTTTGTACCTGGAATCCTATGGGGAGGAACTTTACTTTGTTTAAGAAAACGGTGTAACGAAAAAATAGCCGAAAAAGTAAAAATCTTAGAAGCAGAGAAACCCAAAGTTCCCCCAACTTCGGTTTAATAATTTAATCTTAGCTGGCAATAAAATGATCTGCTAGTGATTTACCAATATCAAAGTGACTGGTAATCATTTGGCAGTCTTCTTGTGTTTGAGCCCAGTCGTAAGCGGCTGTCACCTCATCACTCATTCCTAACGCGTGTAATACACCCACCGAAACAAAGCTAGACCCCAAATCTTGAGATTGAGAAAAATTAATAACCATCTCTCGCATTACATCCATTTTTTCTGGAGGTAAGCTTCTATATTTTTTTACCAAATTCACCAAATTCTCTTCTCCATAGGTGTTGGTATAATTTGCTCCAATAATTGGCTCATAATATAGTTTTAAAACTTCTTCTTCGAAAGACTGCCGATCAAAACTCATAACGATTTTTCCTGTTCTTCAGTGTGAACAAACTCCTCAAGCCAATATTTTTGATACTCGTCAAGATAAGATAAATATTTCAAATCCTCAATTCGGTCAATAAATAATTTACCTTTTAAATGGTCAATTTCATGTTGAAGAATTATTGACAAAAACCCGTCCGTCTTTATTTCAAACTTTTCTCCATAACGGGACCATGCTTCAACATGAATTTCTTTGGACCTGGATACCAAGCCTCTCAGATCTTTCAAACTTAAACAACCTTCCCAAAAGGAAACTTTTTCTTTACTTAGATAAGTAATTTCTGGATTAACCAAAACCGTCAAAGGAACGTTTTTTTGCTCCGGATATCTTTCGTTCGATTCACATTCTGCAATTACAATTTGCAAAGAACGGGATACCTGAGGTGCAGCAATACCGACTCCCCCTTCATCATGCATGGTATCGATAAGGTCATCAATAAACCGTTGCAATTCTGGGTTATTGGGATCTATTAATTCATCCAAATTAACAGGTAAAGCTTTTTGTCTCAAAATGGGATTGCCCATATGCGCTATGTCTAATACAGCCACATTCTTTCTCCCTTGGCTTTATTTAAAGAATTCTTATTTTAAAATATTAATCTTCCATAAAGTTCTAACTGATTAACGAAAAAAATATATCAATTTTAGAGCTCTCAAATAAAAAATTAATTTATATTTTTTCTCAATTAATTTCTAAGTATCTGCGTTTTAACTTTATAAAATCTCAAACCTTGGGGTTAGAAAAATACCCCTACAAGGTAAACTCATAAAGAGATTTTAACATAAAGCATTTTCAAGGTGCTACCACCTCAATCACCTTATTTTGCTGGGGAAAAAAGAGATGACCGCTTTGATTTTTTGATTGACATTTACCCCTCATTTTTTATAATTACACCCGCTTATAAACTTCCCACCTGTGAAAGGAGGCGATGTTAATTGACTAAAGACGAGTTGATTGCCACCGTACAAAAAAATGTTAAAGATTCTAACCTAAGTAAGAGATTGGCTGGAGATGTTATTGATGCAGCATTCGAATCAATTTCTAAGGCCATCAAAAAGGACAAGCGTTTTTCTTATCCGGGATTCGGTACCTTTACTGTAAGAACACGCAAGGCGCGCAAAGGTAGAAACCCTCAAACCGGTGAAGAAATTAAAATTAAAGCCAGTAAGACTTGTGGCTTTAAGCCTGCTCCAACCCTAAAAGGTATGCTGTAACCCGAATTATCCATTGAGAGCTGAGAGATCGAATTGAATTTCAGCCCAGGTAACTTTTACCTGGGCTTTTTTTTCGCGGAATTCTTATGGAGTCACCAAATTCCAGTCTATGGAATTTGCGGTAAGTTCTTTTGACATCCTAATTGCATTTTCCTTTTTCAAAAATGCCCCTAAGAAAACTTTGACATTAGCCTCTTCTTTTCCAGATTCCTTCAACGAAAATAAAAAAGATGAATAACCTTTTCCCTGTATCATTTTAGATTTTTCCAAAGCGTTTTCCTCATCCAAAAATTCACCAATTTCTAATGAATATGGAATTTCTAATGCCACCGCAAAAGGTGTCAAACCTGTGTCTCGGAGCACAGCCGATACTTTCTCCGAATGCTCTTTTTCTGAGAATCTCCCCACAAAAACTCGATAAATTTCTCTTGAAGGCCCGACATACAGTGGCGCAGAGTAAGCCGCAAAACCTAATTCGCGAAGTTGATTCACCAATTGAGTCGAATCTAATTTATCGATTTTGGTGCTAGCGTGAATCACATAGGGAAACTGAGAGTTCATATTAGGCATAAATTTAGAATCATCCGGCTTCTGTTCTTCTAACTTTGTCCTATCAAAGAATTCTTTTACAGAAAACTTTTCTTTTAAAATTTTCCATTCTTGGTCCTCCTCAATCAACTCCAAAGATTTCCAGCCAAAGCTCTTTATTAAATCCGAGTCAAAGGTTTGATGAAATCCGACAAAAGCCTTATTATCCAAAATAACAATTTTAGGTTGATGAATTAGTATTCGCACATTTTTATGTCGACGAAACATCATTTTTTTAAACCGACTATAATATTCAAAATCTTTATTTATTTTTTCTATCGAGTTCCTGGGTTTCTTTGAGAAAAAGCTTAAATGTTTTTTCAAGTCCCCTTTTTCCCAGCTATTTCTCCAATTTTCCAGGACTTCGTGTATTGCTAATTTTTTTTCAGGATTTTCTTGAGGAATTAACAATTCATTTATAAGGGGTGCCATTACTTTTTCAACAGAATTTCTTTTCCTTTCATTTATCAATTTCCATTCTTGCCAATGGTTTTTAATAATCCATTTAGCTTTAGAAAAAGTAATGTCCTCAATACGATTCTTTAAGTTTTTAAGAGAAAGTTTTGCCCCACTTTTCAAACCATGGATATTGTTATTAATAAATTGTTCCTGGTTGTCCATCCATAAAGCGGCTGCCACCTTAGTTGCATTCGAGGATTCAGTTAGAAGGTTTCTTGCAATTGCAATAAGGCTTTCTCCTTTTTTTATTGGCCCATAACTTTGATTCGAATTTAGAGTTTCAATTAACCCTCGTTGTTTTTTTGAAAAAGCGTTGGTATCTATTTCATTTTTTTTGGAAATTTCCTTAGAGTTCTGATTTATTTTTTCTTTAATTTCAGTCTTACGGACTTCTGAGCTTTGGTCCTTATGTTTAATTCTTGATCGTTTAATTTTGGAGGATAAAGTTTTCGTTGGCTTGTCTAAAAGTTGAGCCGAAGTCATGGGAGGTTCCAAATCTTCAATGACTTTCTTCGGAAAACTTTTAGGATATTTTATTTCAGGCAATTCACGGACAATAAGAGGCGTGGGATGGATACCAGCTTCTTTTACCCTGGCTTTTCGTTTTTGGGTTATTGGTTTTTCAACCCCCATCCCCACGCTCTCATTCGAAGGGACAATCATTTCTTTTTTCCCTTGCTGAAGGGTAGAAGCCTCTTCCGGTGAAGATGATTCTTTATCCGCCTTTAGTTTTAATGAAACACTTTGACGAAAATCAACCGTGACTAAATAATTTTCAAAAATTGTTCCTCCTCCTTGAGTCACCTTTATTAACAAATTAAATGAAGGATAAAAAAAAGGTCGCTTAGAAAACACCTTCAAATAAAAAACTCCTCCTTCAATTTTGGTGGGAATTTGAACGGCCAATTGATCAACAACACTTGGGCGATCAATTTCTAATAATTGATAATCCTGACTTTCACCTATAGAAATTTCCAAGTTATTCGTATCTTTTACCACTATTTTTATTTCTGCATGGAAAGGGTCTCCAAATGCACTTTTGACTTGCATCGGACCTAGAGAAAGCGCGAAGGCTGAAGAGAGGGGAAAAGTAAAACTCCAAAATAAAAAAATAAATGAAAGAATTGTAAATTGAAATATTGTTTTCAAGATTAAACCGAATAAAGAATTAACGGGTGTGACATTTTGTTAGAAAAGTTTTCAACTTTTCTAATTGGGGGACTAATAGCAGATTAAGCTCCTGCTACTTTTTTTTAGATCTTAATTCCTGTATTTCAAATTCTCGGAATTTCCCTTGATTCGCTTCTTTAGGTCTCCGAGTTTTACGAAGAAAATCATTTAAAGAGAATTTCTTTTCTAAATAATGACAAGTCCTGCACTCAGAAGTAAAACGAAAAACTTTCCTCCGGTATTGCTTAGCCACCTCTTTAACATGCTCCGAGGGCTCAAATTCTCGATGTATATGACATCCTTTACAATAATCATTGATGATTTGATTATTTTCTTTTGACGAAAAGTCTCCATCAAAGGCTTCTTCTATTTTTTTTGTATAGCATCCTATCCCTAAGCTCAAACTCAGAAATACTATAAATAGATTTCTTAATACTATACTCGAAAATGATGGGACTTTTTTTCCCTGAGTTGACCCATAAACTTTCAAAATTAGGGGAACTTTAGAAATCGCCATATTTTTTAATTATAAACATTTATATATAAAAAAAACAAAAATTTACAATGGATGATTCAGGGGGGAAATTTAAATTTTAATATATAATTCTAAATTGTTTGGTTTTTTAAGTCATCATAAATACTAAAAACTTTTGAAGAATATTTGTAAGGAGGATTCCCCTTATGAAGAAAGCGCATTAATTGGGTGGGACCATGGTTATAAGCTTCCAAAGCTAATTCCATATCCTGAAATCTCTTATGCATCTTATTTAAATAATAGCTACCAATTGCAATATTTGTTTCAGGGTGAAATAAAGAAGGTTTTCCTCTCCAACGCATTGATTTTTCTTTAGCAACTGCAAAAGCTGTTCGAGGTTTAATTTGCATCAATCCTAAAGCCCCTACCTTGGACTGCGCCCAATTATTAAAGGAACTTTCGGTAATAATAAGTGCGGTTATAAAAAGTGGGTCGTATCCATATTTCCCACTTTCTTCTAATATCAAATTAGGTAACATTCTAACTGTTTGGTTATCCAAACCCGTATGATATTTGGATATTACATGAGACAATACTCTGACAATCTGAAGACGGGTCCTCTGTTCTTTCTCAAAAAG
This sequence comes from Nitrospinaceae bacterium, assembly GCA_965223665.1. Taxonomy (GTDB): domain Bacteria; phylum Nitrospinota; class Nitrospinia; order Nitrospinales; family Nitrospinaceae; genus CBDCVY01. The sequence continues at coordinate 3,779,687 of OZ245011.1, read as the reverse complement.
GAAGTCCCTTTTATCGGCTGAAATTTTTTGAAAAACTTTTTTCTCAAGTTTCAACAAAGCGTTAGAGTCATATGAAATTCCTTCTATGTATGAAGGATTCCAAGAAAAATTCCCTAATAGCGCAAATGCTACAAGAAACGAAAATAATGTATTTTGGTTTTTAAAAAGTTTCATTTTTCAACTTGTATTATGCAAACCAAAAACTTTAATAAATTTACCCTTAGTTTATTGGGTGTAAATTTAATAATTCCAACGAATTATTCCATAAGAACCACTGAATTTAAACCCACAAAGTCGAATTCTTAAAAATATTTTTAGGGCAAATTATTGGTTTTCAAATTCCTAAAAAATAACATTTTTTCTATTCACAATTAAATCACCTTCAACAACCTATTGAATAATAAAAAGAAACTTCTATAATATTTGTATAAGCCCTTTATATTAAAAAGGTTATGAAAATAATTTGTCCAAAATGCCAGGCTGCTTACAAAGTCGATCTTCCCGATCTGGACGATTCAGGTAGAGATGTCCAGTGTGCCAAGTGCCTAAACATCTTTCTTGTTAAACCTGAAATTGTAGAACAGCCAGTAGGTTCTCAAGTCACCTCTACATTTACCTCTTCAAACTCAGATGTTGATGTAAATGAAGACTCATTATCCCTCGATGAAGGTATAAGTCAACCCGAAAGTAAGGGGTCTTTGGGTAAGGACCCAGAAATCGAGGCTTTTCTTGATGAAATAATACATAAAGAATTGGAGGATGAAGCCGAAAATTCTGCAAAAAATATTTCTGAATCTTCAACTGAAGGAAACTCATTGAAAAACGATGAGTCACCTGAACTGGAAAATCTTATAGACAAAATAATAGAAGAAGATGAACCTACTCCTTTAAATGAAACTTCAGGTAGAGATTCACTTAAACCCGGCGAAATCAACAAAAATTTAGACGACTCAGAAATAAAAACTGATTTACCTGCAGAATCAAACCAATCTTCGGACCCAAATTCAATAAAGGATGAAGCACTGGATCAAATTTGGGAAGATGCGGTCCAGGAAAGCTTAGAACAACCTGAAGAAAATTCAGAAATCCATGGTGAGGATCATGAGTTAGAAAATGAAGACATTCCAAAAAATAAATCAAATACTGACCCTGAAACTTCAGATTCTAATAGTGGGGAGTCTGAAGCACTAAAAGAAACTGAATCAGTTAGTACTAAAAATCAGGATTCTTCAACAAATGAGTCTATAGAAACCTCTAAGGATAGTAGCAAAGAAGAACCCAGCGATGAAGATCTCTGGGCGGAAGCTTTTGCTGATCAGGATGCCACAGAAGCACAACAGGCGGAGAGCGGAGAGGCCTCAACAGTTGAATCCGAGGATCCCTCAACCGCTAGTGAAGACACACCTGCCAGCACAGAACCATCCAGTACTGAAGAACCCAGTGAAGAAGATCTCTGGGCGGAAGCTTTTGCTGATCAGGACGCCACGGAAGCCCAACAGGCGGAGAGCGGAGAGGCCTCAACAGTTGAATCCGGGGAGCCCTCAACCACTAGTGAGGACACACCTGCCAGCACAGAACCATCCAGTACTGAAGAACCCAGCGATGAAGATCTCTGGGCGGAAGCTTTTGCTGATCAGGATGCCACAGAAGCACAACAGGCGGAGAGCGGAGAGGCCTCAACAGTTGAATCCGAGGATCCCTCAACCACTAGTGAGGACACACCTGCCAGCACAGAACCATCCAGTGCTGAAGAACCCAGCGACGAAGATCTCTGGGCCCAAGCCTTCGCCGACCAGGACGCCACGGAAGCCCAACAGGCGGAGAGCGGAGAGGCCTCAACAGTTGAATCCGGGGAGCCCTCAACCGCTAGTGAAGACACCCCTGCCAGCACAGAACCATCCAGTACTGAAGAACCCAGCGATGAAGATCTCTGGGCCCAAGCCTTCGCTGATCAGGATGCCACGGAAGCAGAGCAATCCCAATCAAATGAAACCGACTCAGAAACCCCTGAAGAAACACCTTCTCCAAAATCCACCGAGCAATCTGATAAAAAAGATGATGAAATGTGGGACGAAGCATTTGGAGAGGGGGATGAAGAAATCCAAGCTTTGGCTGACTCAGCAAATGTAGACTTAGACAATTCTAACTTGCCCTCGGAAGAATCTGAAAAAGAATTACCCCCAGAAGCATTTGCAGAATACGAGGGGGATGATGATGAGTTTGAATTTAAACCCAAGAAAAGAAAAATAGGGCCTTTTGAAATTCCACATGGAAAAAAAGGAGACATGATATTGGCTGGCGTTTTAGGCGGTTTTTTGCTAATCGCTGGAAGTGGTTACTTTGCATACAAAACTTTTGTTCCAGATGAGCTTGCAGAAATAGATAAGAAAGAAATTGAGATCCCAGAAGAGCTTTCTCCTAAAGAAGTTCCCTCCGATTTATTAGAATTGGAGGAGGGAGAGGATGTTCTATCTTTGGAAGAAGCCATTCAACCTTCAAAGGAGGAAATGGCAAAAATGAAACCGGAGGATGAGGTCTCTCCAAAAGATAGTGAACCTTCAACCCAAAATGAAAACTCTGTGGAGGAAGCATTACTTCAGGAATTAGGTGAGTCAAAAATTTTATCTCAAGCAGAAACCTCTGAAACCGAAGCCGCTAAGGAGGACAAAAGTCTTAGAGAAGCTATTAATGCTTCTTCAACTTTTGTTACCCTAAATACAATCATGCCCATAGCTTATAATCAAACCGACATCAGAGTATTAAGCTTTACTTTGGAAGTAGAATTAAGCTCTCCCGAAACAGCTGATTTAGTTCGTGAAGCCTTACCCGTTTATGAAAAGATAATGATTACAACCGTCGAAAAATTTCTTGAGCGAAAGTTTTACAATGACATTTTATATTTTAAAGAAAAATTACAAAAACGATTAGTCGCCTCTATGAACAAATCCATCAGAGGTGGAAAAGTAAAAAAAACAAAATTTAAAGATTTTGCAATTCAATAATCCCCTCTTCTCCCTTAATTTTGATTTTATTAATAAACTTTAAAAACTCTTAGCTTAACCCGCTCCCTTAAACCCATTGAATTTATGGGACTTAAAAACTCTTTAATTAATATTTACCGAGAACAGGAAAAACCCTTTCCTCAAATTGAATACGCATTTTTCCACTGGTTATTGTTAGTTGAAACAGTATAATAACCTAAAAAACTAGAACCTAGGTTGTAAAGCTTTAGGATTCTTTGGGAGGAAATTCAAACATGAAATTTTTATCGTCATTTTTTGTATCTGTTTCATTATCCTTTTTGATTTTGCTAACTACTCCAAATGCATCTGATTTAGTGGGAAAATGGAAAATAAAAGATGGCCCGCCAGTTTCTATGGAATACCACGATGAAAATAATTTTAGGATGAATATGGGATCAGATAGCTATGCCCTTATGAACACCGGTAAAGGATATATTGTATCTAGAGATAATAACGAATGGGTGGCTACCAGTATGGATGAAATGAGACGAATGTTTGAACAGTCTGGTATCGGTGGTTTCCTTAATCGTAACCAACACCAAATGAGGCGTGAAGAAAGACCTAAAATTGAAAATACGGGTAGAGAAGAAAATATAGCAGGAATTATAGGACAGGTTTATTTAATTACAACCACTAACCGATATGGCGAAAAGGAATCTGCTGAAGTTGTGTTTGCAAATGATTCCAGACTATTGACACTTCAAAAAGCGCAAGCACGTTTCGCCCAGTCCTGGGGATCCATGGGGCAAAGACATCCTGGTCAAACCATGGGTGATCTCATGAAAAGATACGAAAAAAACGGACCAGGGGGAGCTCTTCTTAGATATGAAGATATGATGATATTGGAATCCGTCAATGAAACCCATATTGATCCCAATCGGTTTAATGTCCCAAGAATTCAGCCTGTCAATATGCCGGACAGAAGAGATATGGATAACTTACGTAACGCAAGAGAACAATATCAAAATCGCGAGCGAGATTTCCGCGACGGAGATTATAGGGACCGGGATCCACGAGATTATAGAGATCGGGATTACCGAGACGCGCGCGACCAGTATAGAGACCGCGAAAGAGATTACCGGGATCGGGATTATCGTGATTCACGTGACCGAGATTATAGAGATCGTGATCCTCGAGATCCTAGAGATAGGGACTATCGTGATTCAAGGGATCGAGATTACCGAGACGCGCGTGACCAATATAGAGAGCGTGAAAGAGATTACCGAGACCGAGATTACCGCGATAGAGATTATAGAGACCGTGACCCCCGGGATTATAGAGATGATTCAAGAAGATCCCAGGATGCTAAAGCAAAAGCTGAGCAAGAAAAAGAAGAAGCCAGTCGTTTAGAAAAAGGAACCGAACGAATTGGAGATGCGGCAGCAGATCAGGCAGAGGAATCTATGACTGAGGGAGTTAAGGACGGTGTTAAAGAAGGGGTTAAATCTCTATTCGATGGAATATTTGGAAGGTAGTTTGGTTTCATAATCAAAATTTTTGAGTTTGATTTCCTAATTCAAAAAATGATTTGGACTCATATCAAACATTTTTGAGTTGCTGAAAAATTGCTAATACTAATTCCTTGATCCCCTTTTTTGTTATAGAAGAAATAATAAATAGGTTGGGATTAATTTCTTTTAAGCTATCATAATATTCTTTCAACTTTTCCTCCGCTTCGGGATGATCCACTTTGCTGGCCACTAGGATCTGAGGTTTTTTATACAAATCCCCACTAAAGTTTTTTAGTTCATTTTGGATGGTTTCATAATCCGAAATTGGATCGCGATCATTTTCAATAGAAAAATCTATAAGATGCACCAATAGCCTTGTTCTTTCGGTATGTTTAAGAAAGCGAGTTCCCAGACCTTTTCCCTCATGGGCTCCTTCAATCAATCCAGGGATATCCGCCGCCACAAAAGATTGATATTCATCCACACGGACAATTCCTAAGTTTGGAACCAATGTTGTAAAAGGATACGCGGCTATTTTGGGTTTTGCATTTGAAATTGTTGAAATGAGAGTGGATTTTCCAGCGTTGGGATAACCAATTATTGCAACATCGGCTAATAGTTTAAGTTCAACTAATAGGGTTTTGTGTTCCCCTGGTGTCCCGGGATCCGCCCGTCTGGGCGCTCGGTTTACTGAGGACTTAAAATGATCATTGCCGTATCCTCCGGCCCCACCATAAGCAGAAATGAATTCCTGGAACTCTTCAACCAAATCTGCTAAAAGCTCGCCAGATTCGTAATCTTTTATTACGGTTCCCACAGGAACGCGAATGATTAAATCTTTTCCACTTCGGCCTGTTTTTAAACTACCTTGTCCTGGTTGGCCGTGGTCGGCTCGATAAAGTTGCTGGTAACGTAAATCGAGAAGTGTTGAAAGGTTATGGTCTGCCACAAAAACTATATCGCCACCCTTGCCCCCGTCTCCACCGTCAGGCCCTCCTTTAGGAACAAACTTTTCCCGCCTAAAGCTGCAACAACCGTCACCGCCATTTCCGGCATGCACCATTATCTTGACTTGATCAACAAACATGAGGAGGGCTCACACCCTGGAGAAATTAAAACGTCTAATTGGAGGGGTAAACGCTAACTTTTTTCTTAGATCGGGTCAACCACTCGAACTTCACAACACCAGGGATTTTAGAAAAAATTGTGTAGTCATTACCCAATCCAACATTTTCACCGGGATGAATAGAAGTACCACGTTGACGTACCAAGATCTCTCCTGCCTTTACTACTTGGCCCGCATACCGTTTAACGCCTAAACGCTTGCCAATACTGTCTCGGCCATTAGAAGTACTGCCTTGTCCTTTTTTGTGTGCCATAAAGAAACCTAATTTTTGGAAATTCCTGTAATTTTTACTCGAGTCAACAACTGCCGATGCCCATTTTTTCTACGATAATTTTTACGCCGTCTCTTTTTAAAAACAATAAGTTTTTTCCCTTTGGTTTGGTCTAACACCTCACCCGTCACGGCAATACCACTTAGAAAAGGAGAACCAAGATCAACATTATCTTCATCGCCAATCATTAAAACTTGATCCAAAGTAACCGAGTCACCCACCTGAGCTTCCAATTTTTCAATTTGGATGACATCGCCTTCAGATACTTTGTATTGTTTACCACCAGTTTTGACCACTGCAAACATCAATTTAACTCCCGAATTAATGGTCTTATATCTTATTTTGGGAAATTTTTCTTTAGGAAAATTGCAAACGGTTATAATAATCTAAACATATCCATTAGTCAATGGATGAAATTAATGACTTTTTGCTTCCCAACTCATTAAAATCCAAGTTTTAATTTTGCCAAAAACAAAGACCAAATGGTATAAGAAAACCTCAATTCATAAAAAAATTCTCTTAAATGACCCTGAAAGACAAATCAAAATGGAATAGCAAGTATGCCGCAAAGGATTGCCCTGTCAATATAGAACCCTGTTCCTGGCTAAAAAACAATAAACATTTATTAACAGGAAAAGGTAATGCATTAGATATTGCCATGGGGGAAGGACGAAATGCATTGTTTGCTGCCTCTTTAGGTTATAGAGTTTTAGGAATTGACATATCCGATGTGGGAATAGGACGTGCAGAGAATCTGGCTAAGGAAAAAGGAATATCCATCCAAACCAAGGTTGCAGATTTAGATGGTTATTCTCTTCCCGAAAACGAATTTGATCTCATCATGTGTTTTTACTTTTTAAACAGAGACCTTTTTCCCAAAATCCGGAGAGGGTTAAAATCAGGCGGATTACTACTTTTCGAAACTTTTAATATAGATTATCTTAAATACAGCAATTTTAAGAGAGATTGGGTTTTGGATCATAATGAATTAATTAAAGGATTCATTGATCTGCATATTCTAAATTATCGAGAGGTTGATGATCCAGAGGAGCAAACTGCCTTTTCCTCTTTGGTCGCCATGAAATGGTAAGAGTAAAAAAATTATTATGAAAGTAAGAGGCTCTATGCATTTTAGAAAAAATATCGGCTTTTTGGTTTTGTTAATTTGTTTTATTAGTTTCAACTTTTCCGGCTGCGGGGGCAAGCGAACAGGTGAAAAGACTTTAGAGGTTGAAGACTTTAAGTTAGGCTATACCAACAAAGCGGATGGAGGTCCGGAAGTCTCTGAGTTAGAATTGCAGCATCCTTTTAAAATTTCTGAAAATCAGCTCCTACGGCAAATGGCTCGTCTTTACTACGAAAATTATGCCTTGTTAGGTGAAGAAGGCCGGATTTTCACCAAAAAAGATATGCTACTTATGAAGCGATTATTGACTAAAGCTCTTAATAGCGCTCGTAAAGAAAATATTATAACCTTTGACGTCAACTCTGATGAGGGTAATACTGTTGGAATTTTGTTTGCCTCTAACGGAAATCTTAATTGGCGATTTCAAGAAATTCGCGGAGTAAAGTATTCATTAACCCGTAATCGGATTGCCCGTTATGGAACTGCCTGGCGTTTGGTTCCTAAAAAGGGACAAAGGTATCACACCTCTAGTAAGCTTTTAGGGGCGAAGCAAGAAACGAATTGGATTGTATCGAGATTAGGTCCCATCAAAAAAAGATATCGTGTAATTAAAAAACGATCCACATCACCAAGGCCGAGTGAATCTAATTCAACCAAGATGGCTCCTTCGGTTAAGGATTCTGAGACACCATCTTCGAATCCAACGATTGATCCCAAACTTGAGGAAAAGCTTCGTTTTCTTAAACAACTCTATCAGAATCAGTTAATTGATGAAGAGGAATATCAAAAAAAGAGGAAAGATTTGCTGGATCGATATCTTTAATTCCTGGGTTACTTTTTTCTAAGGCAAAACACCCCATCACGGATGGGGAGCAAGACCCCTTCCACTCGGTCATCACTACAAACTGTTTCATTAAAATGATGAATAGCATGATCTGATTCATCTTTTGGGTTAAGCACGGCACCTCCCCATAACACATTATCGACTACTATCAAACCTCCGGCACGGGTAATAGGAAGAATCAAATTATAATAATTTAAATAGTTAACCTTATCCGCGTCAATGAAAGACATATCAAAGGGACCCTCCAATTTTTTTATACTCTCCATGGCATCCCCTTCTAGCAAAGTTACTTTATTGCCATGTTCACTTTGAGAAAAATATTTTTTTGCAACAGCAATAGCTTCTGGATCCATTTCACATGTAAAAATTCTTCCGTTCTCTGGCAAAGCCTCAGCCATAGACAAAGTGCCATAACCACTAAAAGTACCCACCTCTAAAATCCTTTTGGCATTTACTAATTTTCCCAAAAAATTTAAAAACCGACCCTCAAGTCGCCCAGTCAACATTTGAGGAATTTCCAAAGTTTCTTGAGTTTCTTTTTTTAGACGTTCCAACAATTCATTTTCGGACTCTGTGTGATCCACAGCATACTGTTCAATTTTTGCATCAATAAAATTCATGAAAATGTCCTCGATCAATAATTTACAATTTGCGCATTTAAGGAACGCCATGCATACCAAGTTCCTAGTGTTTCAAAAGGTTGCCATGGTTTTGCAATATTTTTTAATTTTTTTGCATCTGGATTTTTTTGGAGACCATATATATTTTTCACGGCAATTTTTAATCCCAAATCGTCAACAGGTAAAACATCCAATCTATTTAGTGAAAATATCAAAAACATTTCGGCTGTCCATCGTCCAATTCCATGGACTTGGGTTAAGCATTGGATAACCTCTTCATTGGATAAATAGGAAAGCTTATTTGGCCGGATCCTATTTTCCAAAAATTTTTCACCCAAGTCTTTTAGGTAAGAAATTTTTTGTCGGGAAAGGCCAACCTTTTGCATTGTTTCCAAAGATAAATTTCTTACAAGGTGAGGTCTTGGTCGTTTTTTCTCAAATAAACATTTAAACCGGTCAAATATTGTATCAGCTGCTTTAGTGGAAATTTGCTGAGAAACTATAGATTTACAAAGAACCACGAAATAATTTTTATTTCTTTTTAGTTTGCACTCGCCGATTTCTTTTATTACGCGAGCCATATTAGGATCATTTTTTTTGAAGTGCCTTATTATTTCATTGTAAGAAGGCAAGATATCCAAGCGGGCCATGGAAAAAATACTCACCAATCGGTTTGCAAAAATTTAAAGTTTTTTAATTTGGGTGCTGATTTTAATTGTTGAGCCCTCTCTTGATTTAAGGGATTTCCACATAAATCAATGGTCCTTAAATTCGGCAGGAATTCACTTTGCGCAATCAAGTCAATGGCGCTGTCATCTAAGTTGTTAAAGGGAAGCATCAACTTTTCAACACTCAACATTATTTCTGATTGACACAAGGCCTCTAAACCCGAGTTCTTTATACCTCCACGATCCAAGTAAAGTTCTTTAAGGTTTCGTAGATGTTTGGAGCTCGCTAAATTAATCGCTCCCTCAGGACCAATGGGGTTACCCTTTAAATATAAAACTTTTAATTTCTTTAGCATTTCTGAATCTGCAATAGACTGTAAAGCGTCAGGGCCAAATTTGTTGAATTGCAAAAACAAGGTTTGCAGATTTGTAAAAACTTTTGAGTTTGCAATTGCTTGAGCTGATTTAAAAGTTAAGTTGTTATGAGCTAAAGAAAGCCAGGTTAATTTTCCTAACGATTCACATTGGCTTAGCAATTCTACACCCTCATCTCCAAAACTATTCTCATCCAACTTTAATATTTTTACTAACCGCAATCTTGGGTAGCGGATTAATTCCTCAAGTTCTTCGAGGATAACTTCTTTATCATTTAAGTCTAATAGAAAAGTAGGGTTTTCACTGGTTTCCGCATCGGCAAACATTTTTCCCTCATGGATTACCATAGATTCGCTTTCGTCTATATCCGTTATAAGGGTCATGCTGTTCCGAACCAAACTTTCAAACAAAGAACTTTCCATTTTAAATCCAATTATTTCTTTTAAAATATCCTATTATCTCTTGAACCGTTTCATGGGGTCGTTTATGGGTGGTATCACAAACAAAATCGGCTGCCTGCAAATACTTTTCCTCTCGCTCTTCAATTATCTTTTTTTGTTCATCTTCAAAAGACAAACCATTTGTTAAAGGCGGACGGTTTGAATCTTTTTGAATCCTTTTAAGAATCGTTGAAAAACTAGCCTTCAATAAAACCATCTTACCTTTTTGCTTAAGCAATTCAACATTTCGATTATCCAGAACCACCCCACCGCCACAGTCAATGACAATATCATTTTCTTCCCGACATATTTTTTGAACTAATTTGGATTCTATTTTTCGAAACTCTGGCCATCCCTGACTCTTTACAAATTTTGGGATAGGCATTCCAACAGATTCTACAATCATTCTATCCACGCTAAATAAGGAGCATCCCAAACGTTGGGACAACAATCTTCCCACCACACTTTTGCCTGAACCGCGGTAACCTATTAAAACTATGTTCATTTGTAAGACTTAAGCTAAATTCAACTTATTCAAATTAATGGAGTTAGGAAAGGTTAGAATATTTTGGTGTGAGTTGCAAACGAAAGCGTCCTTTTCAATACGATTGTTTTATTACTTATCTTCTTTTAAAAAAAAGTAAGCCCGCGTTTAGTTATGGTAGAATCTGGGGACATTAACCCGTCGCTTAAGTCTGGCGACCCAATTGAAAGGGCCTAATCGTGATTAATAAAATCCTTAGGATTTCCCTAATTTGCTCATTACTTTTAATACAAAATTTATCACCTGCTTTCTCTCTCACAACTGACGAGAAGATGGAACAACTTTGTAAAGATAATAATTCTGTAGCTTGTTTCAAACTAGGCCAAAAAGCTTTATCTTTGGATAAAGATAAGAAAAAAGCCACTGCTTATTTTAAGAAAAGTTGTGATTTAGATCACATGACTGCATGTAATTTTGGTGGTGCGCTGATCCAAAATTCAGGAAAACAATATAGCCCTCAGTGGAAAGAGGCCTCAAAAATGTTTGAAAAAGCCTGCAACGCAGGGGAAGATGCTGCTTGCTTTAATCAAGGGGCTTTAAAATATAAAGAAGGCCGTGCGAGTAAAGCCAAAAAGTACTTTCAAAAAGCCTGTGATATGGGAAATATTGTAGGTTGTGACAATGTAAAATGGCTCAATAAATAATTTTTTTTAATCCATGTCCAAGCCGCCAAATAAAATTAAGAACTGGGAACAACTTATAAATGATGGTGAAAACTATGGCGATGAAGGTGCTAATTTTACCCCCGTACAAAAAGTTATTTTTGAGTGCATTAAGGAAAAAAAAATATTAAAAATCCAGGATAGTTATATCTTTGCAAAAACTGGTCATAACGCCGAGAATGACGACCATCCAATTGAGTTGGCAAAGCTGGTTGCTGATCTGGAACCCATTCAAACTGTCACAAGTTTAATCATAACTCACAATCGTTTGACAGCTGAGGCCTTGAAAATTCTGGTAGATTCCCCCTATTTAGGCCATATAGATTACTTACATTTAGGTTCCAATGACTTGGGGGATGAGGGAGTTAAAATTATTGCTGAGTGCCCCAAATTTAAAAATGTAGAAACCCTTAATTTAGAGTGCAATGGTATTGGACCCGAGGGAGGTAAATTTTTAGCCTCTTCAAACTTGCTTACAAAAGTTACTTCATTAAGTTTAGTGGATAATAGATTGGGTGATGAAGGCGCATTAGCGATAGCAAATTCGGATAACTTATCAAACCTTACTTATCTTCACTTGGGAGGAAATCGGGTCAAAAGTGAAGATGCCAAACAGGCACTTCGTAATTCTTCTAAACTTACTAAATTGGAAAAGCTAAAAGTTTTTTAAAATAAGGTTTAGAAATATATTCTTATTCAATCCCAATTAATGGCCCGGACGCAATAATTCAGGACGAGAATAATTTACGTAACCCGGGGTCGACTCAACCCCTTCTCTCAGGACTAAAGTTTTTAGGTTTGGCATAGTCTTTGTATTGTATAGAGCATCTCCACCAGGTTCCTGGAAGTAGTTTCGGCCGATATACAGTTTCTCAAGGATCGAAAAGTTATTCGATTCTCCAATCATTTTTGCACCCTCATCTCCAATGGAGTTATTCGTGAGCCATAAATATTTCAAATTGGGTAGAGGCTTCCCACTGGCTAAAGCAATTGCCCCAGGGTCACCTAATTTATTAGAGGACAGGTTTAAATTTTCTAAATTTTCCAACGCCCCCCCTTCGCACAACCCTTTAACACCCTCTTGATCCACATAATTTCTTTCTAAATCCAAAGATTTAAGGTTTTTCATCGAATTACTTTTTCCAAGGGCTATTACGGTCTCATTACCCACCTCATTCCATCCAATATTTAGAGTTTCTAAATGACAAAAATTTGATGAATTCACCAGTGCTATCGCCGCTTCGTCAATTAATTTATTATCTTCCAGGTGTAAAACTTTAAGGCGCTTTATTTTAACTTCTTCTGACTCAGAAATTTCTACAATCCCATCTTTGGTAATAAAATTTATAGAAAGATTAAGTTCTTCTAAATTTTCAAAATTTTTCGACTCAAATATAATTTTAAGACCTTCATTACCAATTTGGTTATCACTTATATCTAAAGATCTTATTGACTGGACGGGTTCGAATTGGGAGAGAATCGTCATCTCATCCGTTGAAAAATATTTTCCGCGGAGCACTAAACTGGAACTATCTTTCTCCAAAAGTTTTTCAATCTCCAATCTTAACTTCTCTGATTTTTCTTCAAAAGATAACTCTGGAGACTCATATTGAGTATTTCCGTCCCGAGAAATGGCCATCGTCTCAGTCCCTTTCCAAAAATTAAAATTTCTACTATTAAACCAAAGAAATTATTGTATCAATAATAAAAATAGTTTTCCAAATCATACCACAATGTAATATTTACCCCCCTTACTTGAGCTTTAATCAACTGACTTAAAGAGATTTTCGGCCAATTTTACCCCTTTTTATTCAATAGGTTAAAATCTTCCAAATATATTAAAAAAAATTAATAAACCTTTAACCCGGATTTAATCTCCAAATTGTATAAGGGTAATAAGTTGAAATTGGGTTTTGATTGTCGGTTTATCACTTCAGTTGGTCAAGGGAGAAATAAATCATGAAGATTTTTAAGACTTTGGACACCAGAGGGTTATCATTTTTTAATGCTTTTTCTGAAACGAAGAAAGCCATCGAGGATGTCAAAACAAATGGAATCCTTGAAATAATTTTAGATAAAAAAAAGAATTTTACAGAAGCATTTCAAAACTTAGCTGAGTCAAATGGATTTAAAGTTTCAAACCGGGATGAAGATAGCATGCTGGTACGTTTATTTTTAATGAAACCCACAAGGTAATACGATTAAAAAAATATTTGCACATGGTTAAGACCGGCTTTTCTGATCCTTATCCGAGGTTCCTCCTCTCCTCGGATCCCTAAGCCCCCTCCTCCGATTGGGAAAGTCGGTTTTAACAAAAGGTTTCACTTGAGTTTTTGTCGATTCAGATCACGAATTATTTTTAATCCTTCCAATGTTAGAAACAGGTCAATCGTTTCAATTATTTCTATTTGGTCTATGATGGATTTCAAGACACCCCCTGTTCCAATTACTTTTGCTTTTTGTCCCAGTTCTTCATGAATTTTAGATATCATTTTTTCAACCATCCCCACTGAACCAAAGATAGCTCCAGACTGGATACTTTCCACGGTAGATTTCCCTATTACATGTTTTGGGGTCACTAGGTCCACCGGAGATAATTTTGCGGTTCCCTTATATAGAGCTTCCAATGAAATTTGCAAACCAGGACAAATAACACCACCTAAATATTCACCCCTTACCGAGACCACATCAAAAGTTGTAGCCGTTCCAAAATCCACAATAATCAAAGGCCCCCCATATTTTGCAAAACCAGCAACAGCATTAACGATCCTATCTGCACCTACCTCTGCTGGGTTTTTATATAAAATTGAAATGCCAGTTTTTATTCCTGGCCCTACAATTAAAGGGGAAGCTTTTAGATACTTTTTAGAGAGTTCCTCAAAAACGGGAATTAATGGAGGAACCACGCAAGAAATAATTATGTCATCAATAGTTTCCGGACCAATTTCATTTAGTCGAATGAACTCATTAACCAAAACCCAATATTCATCAGTCGTTCGGTTTTTTTCGGTCCGAATTCGCCAATGGGTTCGCAATTTCTCTTCAACATACAAACCAAACACAATGTTTGTATTTCCAATATCAACGGCTAACAACATAATTTTAAAATTAGATCTTTTTTATTTTCATGAACAAGGTTTTTAAGAAAAAGGTATTGTAAAGGGTCCCATCTTTAACCACAAGCTAACCTTTTTTCCACCTCCCAAATAAAGAAAATAAAATTTTTCCTTAAATTTTTTTATTTATTTTGATGGTTTTTCTCAAATTTTTCCACAAATTTTCCGATAAGGCTAAGAAAAGCAAGAAGGCAAAATTCAATTCAATTGATTGGCAAATTTATTTTTTCCTCCGAATTTAATCGCAAAACATAAATTTAATGCCAATAGTTACTGTCTAAGCCGGGTCTTAAATAAGCCATAGATTATTGAACTTATTAATTTTTTCCTTGATAATAAAAATATCTCATAAATTAATTGAATCAAACCACCAGGCTTGCTGGGGTTAATTTTTAACATTAACTTTGATCTACAGGAGGACCTTTGCAGGTTCTAAATCCTAATCAACTTAAACCCGGCATGGTAATTGCCAAAGATATAAGGAATTTTTCTGGCGAACTCATTCTATCTAAAGGTCGCCCGGTTAGTGACAAAGATATCAAAACTTTTAAAGCATGGGGAATTTTAGAAATCCCTGTTATTGGGGTTTCAAGAAAGAATGAATCCGAAAATTCACAGGAAAACTCTGTGGATCCTCAATTGTTAAAAAAAGCACAGATTGAAGTAGCTAAAATTTTTCGTCATTCCAATTGCAAACACCCACTAATGAACGAATTATTACAATTATCTACTCAAAAGAAAATTAAAGACATTTCTAGCGGAGCAAACCTAGATGGAAAGTAAAGCCAAGGATTTAATTACTGGTTCGACCCGAGTTTCTTCGTTACCAGAATCATTTTTAATGATGCACGATATTCTTCACGATCCCAATAGCAGTTACTCGGATATAGCTAAAATTATAAGTTTAGATACTGCTTTAAGCGTAAAACTCTTAAAAATTGTAAACAGTTCTTTATTTAATTTTCCTTCGGCAATAGAAACCATTACCCATGCCATTTCATTGGTTGGCACAGAGCAATTGTATGAATTGGCTTTAGCCACTACCGTTCTTACCTCTTTTAATGGAATTTCTGAAGAGAACATAAATATGGAGCAATTCTGGCGACACAGCCTCGCAGTGGGAATTATTGCTAGAAACCTTGCTATTCATCGGAGAGAACCCAATCCCGAGCGTTTTTATTTAGCCGGGATCCTTCATGATGTGGGACGATTAATTATTCTAGAAAATCTTCCTGAGCAGGCTCAAGAAATATTTTATCGAAACAAAGAAGAAAAAGGACTAATTCATAAGATTGAAAAAGAAGTTTTAGGTTTTGATCACACTGAAGTAGGAGCCTGTTTGGCCAAAGCATGGAAATTACCTCTAAGCCTGGAGGAATACATTTCTTGCCATCATAAGCCACTGGAAGCACAACGGTTTCCAATAGGAACCGCTTTAGTCCATTTGGCTGATATTATTGCCAAGGCCATGGAATTAGGATCAAGTGGAGATCCTCATCTCCCTCCATTAGAAGCGGAAGCTTTTGAAACAGTAGACTTGTCTCCGGCAGTTATGAGTCAGGTTTGGAATCAAGTGGGGCCGGAATATGAAGAGAACGTAGAAATAGTTTTATCGAGGTAATAAAAATTCATGGATAAATTAGGAACTTTAAACCGTGATGACATTCAAAAGTTAAAAGCTCGGATTTCTTATTTAGAAAATGAAAATAGATGGTACTTTTCCGCATTAGAATTAGTAGCTTCTATGGGGGAAATGCATCGATATGTTCCTAAGTCCACAACCCCTCAACAAATTTTTGAAAAAACCAACTACTATTTAAAACAATTAATAAAATTTAAATCCGTTGGTTTTTTTCAGGTAAGTGAAACGGATAAAAGCTTCAAGTTAGTGAATGGAGAACCAAAGGAAGACAACGATCAACTTCGATTAGAATTAGATTATCAAATTGAAAAGGGAGCTTTTGCCTGGGCTTTAAAACAAAATAGAGCCATCATTGTAGAAAGCAAATATTTCCAAGAAAAGTTACTTTTACACATATTATCGACAAAAAATAAAGTCAAAGGTATGGTATTAGCCCGACTTGAAAAAAATACTCGACACATACCTTCAGAGGTTTCAACATTACTTACAATTGTTATGCATCATACTGCATATGCACTAGAAAACGGTTCGTTATATGACCTGCTAAATGACCAAAATAAATCTCTGGAAAAAAAGGTGCAGAAACGTACCGTCGAATTAGAAAATACCACGGAAGAACTTAAAACACATATTCAGGAGCTAAAAGATTTTGCTTATACCGCCTCCCATGATTTACAGGAACCTTTGAGAAAAGTGATTACGTTTGGAGAAAGACTTCAAACGAAATTCCAAAATTTACTGGATCCAAAAGCTAAGGAATATATTAAAGTGATGTCCAAGGCAACCAATCATATGCAAAAGTTGATTGATGCCTTACTTCAATTAACAAGAATCTCCACGAAATCATGCGAGTTTGAAAGCACCCCTATCGAAAAAGTTGTCAACGAAGCACTTCTAGATCTAGAAAGCAAAATAGCCAGATCCAAAGCAAAAGTTTATATCGAAGAACTTCCCATTCTTTGTGTAGATAAAGTTCAAATGCGACAACTTTTTACCCAATTAATTAATAATGCCATTACATTTTCTAAACCAGACTCTAATCCTGAAATTTCTATTTCCAGTCATCCTGTAGACAAAGAAAAATGGGAAATATCCGTTAGCGATAATGGAATTGGTTTTAATGAAAAGTTCAATAACCGAATTTTCAAACCATTTGAAAGGCTTCATGGTAGGAGTGAAAAGGAAGGAACAGGAATGGGCCTCGCTATTTGCCATAAAATAATGGAGCGGCACGGAGGCAATATTACTGCAAAAAGCTCTCAGGGCAATGGATCAACTTTCACTTTAACCTTAGGTAATAAATCGGCAGATTAGCTTTTTCATTCTGCCTAAACAATCACACCTATAAGATTCTAAATCACAGCCTTAATACAATTTCCTTAAACTGAAATACTTAGAAATCACCCAAAAATAAGCAAAAGAAAAATTAATTATTAAATCCTTAAATCATAAGGGTTTAATAATAAAATGGTAAATAATTCCTCCACCCACAATAAAAATATAAAAGAAAAAAATTAGAAATCGGCGGAATTTGTCACTTTTGTTTAAAACCTGTTTAGAATTTTTATTGTTTGACATAAATCTCTCGACCAGAAAAACTATCTAATTAATCAGACTAACCATGAACTGGTTCGCTTTTTTTACTGATCTATTACCATGATTGCCCATAACTTTTCAATAAAGAAATCGAACCCTTAGACGAGCAATGGAAAAATGCGATTTATACTTTTTGATCTGTTTGGTTCATCCTGTGTTTCTTTAGAGGATGGATTCTCCCTTTACGAAAAAATCTATCCCATGTTCAAAGAAAACCAATCAATTGAGTTGGATTTTTCAAATATTAAGCTTTTATTTTCTCCTTTTTTAATGGGCTTTATTGGTAAATTGTTAAACTTTTATGAAAAAGAAACTATTATGACACGATTGGTTTTATGTAATATCTCGCAGGAACATTTAAAAACCGTCAATGAATTTATCGACCGTGCCGACCGGCAAACGAATGAAGAAAGTGATAGAGAAACCATGGAATCACTATTTGAAGAAGATGAATTAGGAGAAATTTAAAAGCACTCAATCCTAATTACAGGAAATCAGAAAACTTTAAATTAATATTGAAAGATTAATGTTTAATAAAGCTTTCTCTTTCTCCTAAAAAAATACTTTGAGTTTCGATGCAAAAAATTTTTTAAAGGAATTGAGGGTCAAACTTAATCTTAGTATTTTTTGAAATTCAATTTGAAGAAATTATGACTGACAAAGAAGAAAAGCTTCCCCCTCTCACCGAAAAACAAAAAAAGGAAAGTCGCTCCATTATCATCGCTTTAGTTGGAGGGGTAATTATAGTGATTTCGTTTGTTTGGCATATCCTTTCAGCAATATTAAAAGAAAACTAAACTAAGCCAGCACCCCAGCAATACAACCGGTTAATAAAGTCGCTAAAAATGCAGTCCACAATGCTCGCATTCCAAGAAGCGACAATTCTTTTAATCGTGCTGGCATCAAGGGAGCTAAACCTCCTATAAAAATACCTGCACTTGCAATATGTACAAACCCGCACAAAGCATAGGTTACAATTACCAACGATCTTGGCGAAAATGCGGGTGGAGTGCTTGACTGGAATGCCGCCAGATTAAAATAGGCTGCCACCTCTGTCTCAATAAAACGGGACCCCAAGATCTTGGATGCTACCATCCATTCATTCGGTTGCAACCCGAGTAAAACGGTAAAAGGCCAGGTTAGCCAACCCAGTAGCTTTCCCAAGGTAAGCGGATCCCCATCAATAATAAATTTCCCCAAAACTAAATCAATCAGCGACTCCAGTCCTAGAACAACAATTAATAGAGTTCCAATACCAACTGCCATTTTCACTCCTTGCGCCCCTCCATCCATAAGAGCCACCATCAAGTTTGAGGAAGAAACCTCTTTATTGTTCGTGGAGGTTTCATTTGGTGAATTTTGAGGTAGTAATTTCATGGTTTCCGGGTTTTCCGTTTCTGGGAGGGAAAGCTTGCTAATTAAAATTGCGCAGGGAATGGATATGACACTGGCAGAAATCAGGTGGGCCGCTATTTGCGGGAAAGTACTTTGCAATGCCATTACATATATTCCTAAAACAGTGCTGGCCACCGTAGCCATCATGCAGGTAAGCAAAGTTAATAGTTCTGAAGCGGTTAATTTAGATAAATACGGTCGGACGGTCAGACTAGATTCTATTCCCACAAAAATATTTGCTGAAGCGGATAGAGCCTCTGCCCCAGACAATCTCATAACTTTATAAAAGACCACTGCAAAGCCTCGAATAAGCCAAGGCATTATATTTAAATAATAGAGTCCACTGAGAAGTGCAGAAAAGAAAATAACGGATGGTAAAACCTGCATTGCTAAAACAAATCCGATAGAAGCAGTCCCATCAGGAAGGGTTTGACCAGGTCCTAAAGCAAGTGGTCCAAATAAAAAAAGAGTTCCTTTTTGCGAAGCTTTTATTAAAGTCAAAACTCCGTCATTTAACATAAGTAACAAAACCCGAGACCCCGGGATCCCAAAAATTAAAAAACCCAGAACCCAGGCCAACAATAAACTTCCAACAATGGTTCTAAGGTTTATGCTTCGACACCTGCCTGTGACCCAGGCCAGGAAACAAATGGAGAAAAATCCAAAGAAAGATATAATTCTGTAGCCATCAATATCCATAAATCCCAAAAAGACTCCAAATTTAGGCAAAAAACCAATTTTTTAAAAAAAATCGAGTGAAAGTTATATCTACGCATTTTTCAATAACTTTTACGGCAAACTTAAGATGTCTTCAAACAAAAAAATATGTATTTGTCTTTTGGCTCAGAGATATTAGAAAAAAATATCCCCCAAATTGGTCATTTAATTCACCAATTTTTTTAACATTTTTAAAGATTTTTTCAGAAAAATCCGCTTAATTATGCTAGAGTGGTGCCCCGGTGGAAATGGAATTAACGCTGATTTTTCAAAATACTACGCTTTTCAAAGAAATGGAATCATTTAAAAAGAAAATGCGACAAGTTGATCCAACCTTTTCAAAATATTACACCCAATTAACTCAAAACTGGATTCCCAGGATTTTCCTTTTTTTGCTTCTAGGTTTGTGTACTTTGGTTACCCAGGCGCAGGCATTAAAAAATACACACTTGGGGCGGTGGGTTATTACTCCCAGCTTTGGTATGGAAGTTGTTTATAATAATAATGTTTTCCTACTTGCCGATCGAGCATTTCCGAATGGGAATTCAGAGGGTAAAATTGAGGATACTATTTTTGCTTATATTCCTACTCTTGCAATAGATTTACCCCGTGAAACTGGAGAAGTATTTGGCTTTCATTTTCAATATAACGGCCGCTATGAGGACTTTGTAGACCTCAATGATCAAGATACTTTTATTCATGAAATTGACTCGTATTTATTGTTTGGTGGAAAAGGTGGGCGTTCTGAGTTAAAAATAGGGGGAAGTTATTTAGATACCCGACAACTGCGAAATCCTGAAATTGCAGCCAACTTAAATCCACGGATTGAAAGGTTTGATTACAGGGGCTATTTAAATTTTATTTATAATCTCACCAAGCGATTTCAATTTCTTTTGGATGGAAGTATTCAGCGAGAAGATTTTAGCTTTCCTGCAGACACACAAGACGATATTATTTACATTATTAATCCTCAGTTTCTATTTCAATGGACTCCGCAAACAGCTTTTGGAATTCAGTATCGCTATCAAAAGATAAGGTATGATGAACTCTCTCCAAATAACGCTCATTCCAATACACATACGTTTTACGGTACCTGGAAATGGCAAGCGACTCCTTTAATTTTGGTTAACTTAGGCTTGGGCGTTCAATCCATGATTTTTCAGCAAGTACTTTCACAACTGAGTCAGAATCGCACCGATTTCGTATTCTTTTTCAACGTTACTTACCGTCCCAAAGAAAGAACGAGTTATAGATTTTTTGTTACAAGAGACGTTCTTGATGCTACCTTCAATGTGAACCAATCCTTTCTTAGACATGTTGTAGGGTTTTCTGTGACTCAACAAATTTTAACAAAATGGACTATTACTGGAAGAGCACAATATAACCGCCTAGATTATGATGTTGCTGTTCAGGATTTTGCGGGAGACTCAAACCCTACACCTCCTCCGCCCGGATTACAAAGAATCAGAGAGGATAACTTTTTCTTATTTTCCCTTAACCTTGCTTACCATATTCAGGAATGGTTACAAGCCCAATTGAGATATCAATTCCGCACTAATGATTCCAACTTTGTAGATCGTGAATACAGCAATAATTTAGTTGGCCTCAGTGTCATTGCCACTTTTTAAAGTAGTCACCCCTTTGTATTAAAATTTCTGTAGAGAAATATCGTTTTTCGCGATATCATATAATAAGCTCCATTTTAAAAATTCTTTCCAAACAATTTCAAAACTTTGGCCGTTATTTTCAAAAGCCTCTAAGGAGTACCTTATGCGAGATAGATTATTGATTCCCTTGGTTACCTTGATGACCCTTTTTTTAATTCAATCCATTAGTTTCGCCGCCCCTTTCGATTTTGACATTTCAGACAATCCAAAAGAAATGAATAATGGCGGTATAAGCGACTCAGGTGCACCTGGAAAAGGTTCAGCTAAAGGGGATTTTCTTTTAGGCCCTGAAGATGTACTCCAAATTGCTGTATGGGGAAATAAGGAATTAACCACTGAAATGCCTGTCAGGCCTGATGGTTTCATTTCTTTCCCTCTCATTGGAGATGTCAAGGCTAAAGGTCTGACTCCTGACCAATTGAAAGAAAAGATGGCTGATCGCCTCAGGGACTATATTACCGATGCAAGTATTACGGTTATCGTTAAGGAAATTAACAGTATTAAAATTTCAATTTGGGGACAGGTGAATGCCCCCGATACTTATAAAGTCAACCGCCCTATTTCTTTATTGCACTTGTTTTCACTTGGAAAAGGCTTTACTGAGCAAGCTGATTTGCATAATTCCTATCTCCTTAGAAATGGAAAGAAACTGGAACTTAATATTCATGATTTAGTGAATAATGGAGATTTTAGCCAAAATATTTGGCTTCAACAGGACGACCTGGTTTACATTGCTGATAATTTTGATAAGCGTATCAATATCATGGGAGAGGTACAGAGGCCACAAGTTATCACCTTTCATGAGGGAATGACGGTTTTGGATGCTATTTTAATGGCAGAAGGTTTAACAGATGTGGCACGCCCCAGATCAACGCAGGTTTATAGAAAATCCAGTTCCGGTAGTAAGGCCATTCAAAAGATTCAGGTGGAATTGGACAAAGTAATTTTTGATGGAGATTTATCTAAAAATCTACTATTGCAACCAGGAGATATTATCCATGTCCCACGAAGTTTCTTTTAGTGGGACAAAAAATTTAAACTTTTATCCTTCATTTAAATTTACATTTTCCTCTAAAATTTGATCACAAAAGAATTTAGATTCTGTTACATTTTCATCAAGAATTTTTCTTTTATCTATCTATTCCCTTCCTGACCCATCTAAACTATTGACAATTTACAATACCTTTTAATAAAATAGCGCTTTTAAAGTGAATGGTTTACAAGGGGATGGGGCATATTAAACTCACCATAAAATTCTTAAACTTATCTCAATCTCAAATTTCCCAAATCCAACCCCAATAAAAATACCCCTACAGGGGTATTGATAAGCGGAGGCTTAGTTTTTATTATTTTCATACAGCATTTGGAATGTAAATCTATAAATTGATATTTTATGTAAATCTGTATAAATAATGATGACGACAACTATACAATCTAAAAAACATATGGCCTTCAAAAAAGGAATTGCAACCACTTTTTTACTATTAGATGCACTGAGCCTTTGGTTACTCTTTCTTGTTTTCAATCTATTTCGTTTTGACAACCTAGATATTTCTACAGCTATGGGAATTCAATGGTTAATCCCATTTGGATTTACTTTTTTAGCTCTATATATTATTGACGGCTACTCCCCTAAAAGAGATTTATTGAGTCTTGAATATGCCAGCGAACATGTGATTGCTTTAGTATCCGCTGCAATTTTAACGGTTTCGGTTGTTTATATTTTTGCAATGCAACCCGAAAATAACCTGGGACGTGGGATTTTGCCATTAGTCTTTTTAACTTTTTTACCCCTTTCTCTTCTTTATAGAAGATCTTTATCAAGGTGGGCCAATAAGTTTCTGGATGGAAGAAAACTACTAATTATAGGTTCAGGTCCTGTAGCGCAAACTATTTATCAAGATTGCACAGAATCAAAATTGAAACAGGGATTACGTTTTGTTGAAATCAATTTAGAAAAAGTTGGAGAACGACTTTCACAAAATGACAACGATTCTCCTATTGTAGAAGGAGATCCTCTTTGGCAATTAGAAAATTTAAACGGTATGCATGATGCGGTTGTTTTAGCCGCTGATCGAAGAGGAATGCCTAAAGAAATGGTTGAGAAATTAATTGAATGTCATTTTGGTCAAGTTCCAATACTAAGTGTAGACAAGTTTTATGAAGAATATTTCAAAAGAGTACCTGCATCAATAATGCATCCTCAATTATTATTAGGTCCTGGTTTTCAATTTGCCCGACAACCCATTTTTGAAAATATTAAACGCTTAATTGACATAACGATTGCTTCTTTAAGTTTAATTCTAATGAGTCCATTGTTTGTGATTATTCCCTTGTTAATTAAACTAGAAGGAAAGGGTCCAGCAATTTTTAAGCAGGCAAGAACTGGGAAAAACAATCAACCCTTCCAAGTCTATAAATATAGAACCATGGTCCAAAGAGAAAACCACGGAGATGCTTGCACCAATTCGAATGATGACCGAATTACCAAGTTAGGGAAATGGTTACGGGCCTCCCATTTGGATGAAATTCCTCAAATTTGGAATGTTTTGAAGGGAGATATGAGTATTATCGGACCTAGGCCTGAGCAACACCAATTGACTCAAGCTTATGAAAGCCAATTTCCTTGTTATCGCTTCAGACATCTTGTAAAACCCGGGATTACGGGTTGGTCGCAAGTAAACTTTAACTATGGGTTTGACTTTAATGATGCGATCAAAAAGTTCGAATATGATCTCTATTACATTCGACACTACTCTTTTAAACTTGATGCCGCTATACTATTAAAAACAGCACATCTCATGGTTTTTGGTAAGGGTAGATAAATCATTTAGTAACTCAAAGTTATCTCAAGGAATATATATGAACATTTTAGTTACCGGGGGGGCCGGTTTCATTGGTTCACATATTGTAGAGTCTTATATCTCTAAAGGTTATCGGGTAATCGTTCTTGATAATCTTTCTTCAGGAAAAAAAAGTAATATTCATCCCGATGCAAAATTTTATGAAATGGATTTGATGGATCCCGAAGTCGAAACCATTTTCAAAAATGAGAAAATTGATAAGATTAACCATCACGCCGCACAAATTTCAGTCACCCAATCAGTTTCTGATCCTAGCTTTGATGCCGAGATCAATATACTTGGAAGTTTGAAAATATTAAAACTAGCGAACGAATACAAAGTGAAAAAATTTGTTTTTGCTTCCACTGGAGGAGCTATTTACGGAGAACAGGAATATTTTCCTGCCTGTGAAAAACATCCTTGTCGGCCCCTCAGCCCTTATGGAATTGCCAAGTTTAGCGTTGAAAATTATATGCGTTTTTATAATCAAACATACAATTTGAATACAGCTGTATTGAGATATAGCAATGTATATGGCCCTCGTCAAGATCCTCACGGTGAAGCGGGTGTAGTTGCAATTTTTTGTCAAAAATTAATAGGAAATCAAATTCCCATTATTTATGGAGATGGTGAGCAAACTCGAGATTTTGTTTCAGTTTTCGATGTGGTACAAGCAAACAATGTAGCGCTCTCAGAGGATTGTCAGGGAGTTTTTAATGTAGGTACTGCACAAGAAACGACTGTCAACAGTCTGAGTAAATACCTGACAAAAATTTCTGGGAAAAACATTGAAGCTTCCCATGAATCGCCTAGAAAAGGGGAACAACGTAGAAGTGTGATCGATTTTAGAAAGCTTAACTCATCCTTTGGTTGGAAACCTACTTATTCTCTAGAAAAAGGTTTGACAAAAACATACAACTTTTTTCAAGGCGCTTAAAACTTTAATTTAATTCGTCATAACCAGTATTAAGCTTTTTAATTACAGTTTTTTTATTCCGCCATTAAACGAAAAACGCCATTTACGTATTTGGAACTTTTTGTAAGGCGAAAATCAAAGGCATTTGAAATTCTCTGAGCTTCATCGTCCTTTTCTAAAGCATATTTTAGTTCTAGAATACTAAACGATTCTTTCATTTCGTGATCCAATAACCTTGGAAAAGATAAATCAAAGGGGAAAAAACTTAATTCCCTGTCGATAGTAATTCTAAAATCGCCATCAATGGATAAAAAATAGTTTCTTAAATATCTATTAATTAAAACGGGCTCTAATAGACCCAATTGAACAACAACACTTTTAGGTATTTTCGAACGCGTTACACTGTCCATAACCTTTTTAATTGAAAATTCTTCGTCTATGGTAAAACCCTCTATAGGATACAATTCTTTACTACATAGAAATCCAGTTTTATTTTTAATTTCCAAAACTGGCTTTTGAATTTTCCCTGATAAAGATCCATACCATCTAATCCTAAATTTTGTTCTTTTTCCAACTCCTTCAACATTGTCAACAAAACTGGTTAAATCTGGGCTGTCAAAGTAAATATTGTTTACGTAACGTTTATGATAAATCGGCTGAAATATGGCAGGATGGAGGAGGATTTTTTGATTTAACTCTTCATAAGAAAGAGCCGTCACCAAAAACTTTCTCTCATATCTATAAGACTCAATTCCATCCATAAGAACTCAGGTAAACTTATCCCTTAAGATTGATCAGGGTTTGGAGGATAAAGCAACTTTTTAATATTCTTATACTTACTTTTAATTTGCTCGCCCTCGACAATTAATGAAGAGCCTTTTTCAATTAGGAAAGGTAACTCTAAATCGGCCATTTCCAATTGGTCAACATCAATGGAAGCAGCACCAAACTCGCTTTTCTTTTGAAAAACCGCAAACCCAAATTTTGAATTTTCAAGTTTCGCTTTTTTTATTTTCACCCTGGATAAATCTTTACTAGCAACGAGAATATTTGCGTTTTTACCCACCAGGGTATTAATTGAAAGTTGGCTATTTTCTCCAGCACTAACCCCTTTATCTCCAGCGCCGTTGATTTCAATATGGTCGACTTCTACCTGGCTACCGGATATATCGATTCCATCATTACCGCAATTTAAAAAGGTAATGGATTTTATTTTTCCTGTCGAAAAGTCTGAATCAAACGCATCGGAAAAAGTTCCCTGAAACAAAACTTTGTCCATAAAGAATTTTGACCTTACAAGGTTAAGCCCATCTTCGGAATAATTGTTTAAAAATTTAACATTTGTAAATGTCGCGGGTGATTCATGAAAAGTAACGGCCCCAGTAACAGACCATCCGGATAAAAAGGGATTAGATAAACCAGAAAACTCTGCATGATTTACAATAGATTCATCCTTTGCGTTCATAATAATTATTCCCTGTCCCGCATGATTGTTCGAGAAAAATTTAACAGGATCTTCTGGTGATCCAATAAATTCCACTGGAGAGAATGAAATAATTTTTGCCTTGTTTTTCAATTCTACCTGAGTACCTTTTACAGCCACAAAACGATAACCCGAAGGCACTATCAGATCAGAATCTAATACCCAACTTCCCCTTTTAAATTGAATCGTTTTTTTATCAGAGTCAATTTTGAGAAAGGAAAATTTATCTACATTAGAAGGCATTCGCATCAAGTCACTTTCTTTATTCCAGGGAATTATAGAATCTTGAATTAAATTTTTCGTTCCATAAACCCTTGTTCCAATTTTCAAATTTGATTTTAACGCAGAATCCCAATGGATACCCTCTGGAATTTTAAAACCAATACGGTGGTATTTAATCTTTGAGTTTCCATCCCTTCCAATCAATAACGTTTCGTAAACATTTTTCAGGTCCGTATTACCAGCCAGCAAAGGCCCTCCTCGGCGTCTTTTCCCAACCAGAATATGTTCGCCGATGGGTTCCAAAACCAAATCATTTGAAACAACAAGACTCATTATTTCAATTGGTAGAGAATGAATGTTTGCAATATTTAAATAAATTGTATTTGAACTTGAGTCAATTTCTTCCCAATAGGCTAAGGCGGCTTTTTCAGGGTGCAGGACTTTTCTAATATACTCTTGGTTACTATAAATAATTTTTTTTCCCTCGAATTTATATTGAGGCCAACTTTTATATAGAGTATTTAACTTTTCTTCTTGTTCTTCTTGGATACTGTTAAAAAATCCATCCAGGTATTCTTTCTTTGAAATCATTTCCAGGGCTTCAATATATTTTTTGTAAAATACCCGATCCTGAAACAGTAGAAACAACCAATGCATACCCCGTTCAGTTCCATCTATATATATTTTGCCTCCAATATCTTTATAAATTTCTGGAGAAATCCAATGTCCCTCACCTAGCAATTGGGTCGATTCTAAAGGTTGAAGGTGTTGATTATCATAAGGTATGGGCTCTACCCGGCCGGTGATTGGATTATAATAAAACCTTATATTAGAATAATTCACAGAGTGGAAACTTCCTCCCAAGTCCATACCTGCCAAAGATTTGGCCAACATTTCAATATCAAACACCTCTGAAGTAGAACGTGTACCTAATCGAAAAGCTTCCATCAAGCTCTCTACGGAATGAACTAATTTTAATGCGGAAGCATCATCTTTGTATTTACTCATTCCATAAACATCAATCGGTTCGTCAGTCAAAAAAGGAATCATTTTTGCTCGGAAAATGGGACCTTCCCTTCTTTGATTATTTTCAATTAGTCTTTTATCAAAATTTTCCTCGACAGCATAAACAGGCATTTTTTTTCCGTTTACCGTTACCTCAACGAAGTCGTACCGTAGACTAATAACTCCTAAATATTTATATAATTTTTGGTACATCCATTCATTAAGGAAATTTCTGTTGTGTGGTCCCTGCAAAGCAAATCTGCGCATCCCCATAAAAGTATCCGACTTTTTCATTTTTA
This sequence comes from Nitrospinaceae bacterium, assembly GCA_965223665.1. Classification (GTDB taxonomy): domain Bacteria; phylum Nitrospinota; class Nitrospinia; order Nitrospinales; family Nitrospinaceae; genus CBDCVY01. The sequence goes on along the minus strand of OZ245011.1, from coordinate 3,751,636 downwards.
CCTTGTAAGACCAAACTTCTTCATCTTCCCAATGAGAAGACCGTGTTCCTTTTAACCGAATTTTGACTTTGTACGTTTTATTATTGTTGGTAAATTTGGCAGGGACCCAATCTTCTTCAGAAGAATAGTAAAGAGTACCTACGGATAAGGCTTCTTTTCTCTTATGGGCAAGCTTTAGAACATCTTTTTGTTTAATATCTAAAACAATGGATTCCGGTTGGGCAGAAAAGCTTTTTATATAATCTATGGGTACATTTACGTTTTTAATTATCCATGGTTTTAGAAAAGTCCCCCAAAAACCATGTTTTACCAAATAGGAAGATACTCCAAAAACCAAAAAGGTATAAAAACAAAACAACACCAATCCAATTAGAAACTTTCTTTTCTTAAAAAAAAGTCCTAATCCTTGGATGGTATTCGTAAATCCATACTCATCCTTGATTAACATTTAAAAAACTCCGCGGGAATCCAAATAGGTAATTTTTACAGTTTCATTTATTTTTTGGAGAGATTTTTTTGCTTCTTCTAAGTCATCCGCACCTTTAAACTCCACCAAGAAAGTGGAGTTTATTGTGTCCTTATCTTCATCAAACCGTTTCAACACTACTTTATTACAATGCTTTTTTAATTCAGAAACCAATTGGTTTAATTCCAGTTTGGGTTGGGTATCACAGAATATGCTTAAATGAAGGTTTTGGCTTTCTTCAACAGAATGAGAATAATTAAGCCAAATTATTACTCCCAATATAATTATAAAAGCCAAAATAGTGATAAGTCCCTGATTCGCTCCAAAACCAAGTCCAATTGCAATCGCCAAAAACAAATAAGCCAATTCTTCAGGTTCTTTTATAGCAGCGCGAAAACGAACAATTGAAAGAGCACCCACCAGACCTAAAGAAAGCGCCAAAGAAGATTTCACAATAGTGATGACCAGCATAGTAGTCATCGATATAAAAATTAAGTTCTTTGAGAACATTTTTCGATTTGAAAGTACATTTCCAAACCGAATATACATTTGCGCCAATATAAATGAAAAAATAATGGCCAAAATGATATTTACTAAAAATCCCCATACAGAAATTTCGGCGCTTTGGTTAACTAAAAAATCTTGGAATGTTTGGGCCTTGTTCATAGTTTTCCTTAAATAATCAATGGAAGGATAAAACCAATATTAATTAATTTAAATACAAATAACCTATCTCCTTTTTAGAAAAACCAAAAGGAACCAATGAAAAAATAGATTATGATGACAAAAAGATTTAACAACCTCTTTTACTCAAACAGCACAACCTTTTTAAAAACAATATTATAACAGGTTTTTAGCGTGTGAGGAAGAACGGAATTAGACCGAGAGAATAAATTAGATTTTACTTCTACCTAGTTTTTCCTTAATCGCATGGTTCGAAGAATTTTATCATTTACCTTGTGCACATCAAATTTTTCAACCGCCATTTGGCGGCTCGCTTTACCCATCGCTTCAATCAAATCCGGTTCCTTAATATATTTCTCCATCGATTCGGCTAAAGCTTCCGCATTTTTTATCGGTACCAAATAGCCATTTACTCCCTCATTCACGGTTTCTTTACACCCCGAAGCAAAGGTAGTTATTATTGGCCTCCCCATAGCCATTCCCTCTAAGACAGAACGAGGCATCCCTTCATGATATGAAGGTAATACAAAAACATTACAAGAGGCAATATAAGGACGAACATCGTCAGTAACTCCGCAATATTCAAGGATTCCTTCTTCCTCCCATTTTTTAACTTGGTTAGATGAAATGGCTGATGGATTGCTATCCATTGGACCAAGAATTTTGAACTCCACATCCGGGTATTTCTTTTTCAGTGTTTCTGCCGCTTGGGCATATTCAATTATTCCCTTATCTTTGATTAACCTTGCAATTACCAAAAAAGTCACTTTTGAAGTATCCAAGGGTGCTTCAGAATAAATCTCCGTATCCACTCCAACTCCATTTGACAAAACAGCTTGATTTTCTTTTACAAGGCCAAGTTTTAAAAAAGTAGCGCAATTGTCCGGATTAAGAAAAAAAACTGATTGGTTTTTCCTAAATGCAATCTTATATAAAGTCCTTGCGATCCAATTTGCCACCCTACCTTTTGCCCCTGTTCTTTCAAAAGCATATCCTAAGCCCTGGAGCATACTATAAATTTGCGGAATTCCGTTCAATTGTGCAGCAAGACACCCATAAATATTTGGCTTAATCGCCGTGGTAAAAACCAATTGCGGCCGGATTTTCCTGATCAATAAAAATATGTTAATAAAAGATTTTACATCCATAAGGGGATTCATCCCTGTTCGATCTAAAGAGATAGGGATGAAATCAATCCCTAAATCGGAGAATCCCTTTTGAATATCTGGGGTAGATTTCGGAAGGAGAGCCACAAGAGAATGACCCAACGAACATATTTCCTTAAGAAGAGGACCTTGAAAATTTAGTACATCTTTCGCATGGTGAGCAATAAAAACAATTTTCATTTCACCATATCTTTTGTATTAAAATCCATCCCTTGTTCAAACACAAAACTTCGTGTAAACAATCTTTTTCCAACCGCATTTGGGGGAATTGAATCCATTTTAACCCAATTAATTTCACATTCATTTCCCATAACCTTACGAACTTTTATATTAATTTCCTCAATTTCCATTTGTGAAGGATCATTAGTTGGGACATATTGTATTTCAATTAAATTAAAGTCTTTTTGCAATATCTGAAACTCCCCTACCCATTTGCTGAAATAAAACAGTCGAGTAAAATATTGTCCGTGGACCATTTTCCCAGTGGAAGTAACAAAGTGGTCTGTAATTCTTCCTGTAACCTTTTCTAATACAGGAGTATCTCCTCCACAATCACAAGAACTTCCCAATACTGCAGTGTCTCCAATTTCATATCGAATTAAGGGCATAGAATAATTCTTCAAACCAGTAACTAACAAAACTCCCTCTTCACCTGGCTTTACCGAATCCCCTTTCCCGTCTACTACTTCAACATGGTTGAAAAATGGCAAAGTATGCATTTTCCCCTTTCTACATTCTGCCGCAATAATACCAACCTCTCTACTTCCATAATAATCTCTTACCCGTGTTTCAAAAACTTCTTCGATTAACTCCCGCATGAAGGGCCTTAAAGTTTCAGCAGAAGTCCCAATAAACTTTGGCTTAAAAACTTTTATATTTTTTTCCTTAATATATTTGGCCAGCAAAAACAACGACCCGGCAAAGGATCTTAAAAAAACAGGTTTTGTACTATTAATTATTTCAATAAATTCATCAAATTTACGATCCGAAATTTCAAAAGCATTTAATAGAGTAATGTTACTTAGATAGTGAGAAACCTTAGCCCTTAACCCCTGAAATTGTTTGATATCCCTATGAGCCCCCCACAAAATTATTTTGGTAGGTTCAGCAAAAAGAAATCCCATGTACTTTTTATAGTAATAATTTTCTGATGCAATCAACCATTCTGAATAATCATTATCAATCACTAGAGTAATTGGTTTACCAGTGGAACCACCAGAACTTTGCAAAGAAATTTTCGTTAAATCAACTTTCGTGCTTTTTAGGTTTTCAAAGTGAAGTCGAATTTGGTTTTTTCTTAAAATAGGGATCTGAGATAACAGGTTTTCTGGTTTATTATCGAAAGGAATTTTGTCCTTATAATAAGGAACATTTTCACGGGCATGAACTAATAAATCTCTTAGAAGAAGCTGGCAAGACGTGGGATCTAATTTCCACAAATCTTGATAAAATTTATACCAATTTTTATAAAATAAATTATTTCTAATTAAATAGAATAGTTTGGTTTTAAGCTTCATCAATCTGTTGAATTGGAAGGATTAACTGTTTCATTTTTTTCTTTAACAGCATCCAAATAAAGATTTTCAAATTTTTTAACTATTTTATTTAAAGCAAAATTTTCTTGAACTCTTTCTCTAGCCTTTTCACCTAAATTAGCCCTTTCATTAGGTTCTAAACTCAATAATTCAAGGATTCCTTCGGCTAAAGCTGGAGAATCTTTTACTGGTACAACCCTCCCGGTATTATCAACAACCCAACCACACGCTCCAGTATCTGTTACTACACAGGGAACCCCTGCAGCCATTGCCTCTCCCACAGCCAATGGAAAGCTTTCAGAATAGGAACAGTTAACTGCAACATCTAATGCGGCCACAATCTTTGGAATATCTTCTCTTACTCCTAATAGTATAACGTGATTTTTTAAATCGTACTGATCAATTAATTTATTTAACTCTATATTTTTTTCATCAATATCATTTCCAACTAATAGGAATTTTACCTTTGGAATACGATCCTTTACAATTTTTGCCGCTTGAATCAAATTTTTATGATCTTTCATTGGATGGTATCTTGCAACCAAACCCACCAATAACGAACCATCCGTTATGCTTAATTCATTTCTCAACTGAATCTTTGCATGGGAATCTGGTTTAAACTTATCAGTATCAAATCCATTAGGAATCAAAATAGCGTTATCTTCGCAAAATCCAATGATTTTATGCAACTTGGCTGATTCTTCAGCAACGTAATGAATTTTATTAACTTTGCTAGAAAACCTGGCACTTAAACGAATAAGTAAAGCCGTCAACTTTTTTTCATTTTTCAAACTATAAACTGAGTGATGAATACTCCAAAAAAGCAATGCTTTCTTTCGTAAAGTCCAATTACCTATTAAAGAAAACAAATTCCCATGGTACATCCATCCCTGAATAATTTCTGGTTTGATCTTTCGAACTTGCTTTAAAAATCTTAAAATTGGAAAAGGATTGACTGAAGCTGGATTTAATTCCATTGCAAAAACGGGCACTCCTAAGTTTCGGATCTTTTCACCAATTTTATCTATACTTATTAGAGAAATTACATAGGGTTGAAAAACTTTGCGATCAATGCGTTCCAGGAAGTTTAACAGCATGGTTTCAGCACCACCCGTTCCCAGATTAGTGGTAAGAAAGAGGATTTTAATTTTTTGGAGATCTTCCTGGGAAGTCACAATATTAAAGTTTTCTCTTTAAGCTCAGTTGAATTTAAGCCGAGAGCTTTTTTTGTTCTTTCTACCAGCTTCTCAACACTAAAGTTATTCTTTATAATCGCACGAATTGGGTTTCCTCTATTTTCTTTTAAACCCTCTATACATTTAACCCATCCTTCAGCTAAAGCTTCAGGATTATTGGGTGGAACTGTCACTCCAAGATCACCTATAATCCACGAAGAATCTCCCACATCTGTAACAACACTTGGGACCCCACAAGCCATTGCTTCTCCTACAACATTAGAAAATCCTTCTCCCCAAGAAGACGAAGAAGTTAGAATGTCTAATCCATTATAAACCTCACTCATGTTGCTCCTTGAACCCAACCAAATTAGTTTTTCCTTTAGGCCCAGTTCTTCAGTAAGTGCCTTTATTTCTTTTGTATATTCTTGATCCTGAATGCCACCCACACAAACAAACTTCACATCATTCCTACTTTTCAATAAAATAGCTGCTGCATGTATAAATGTAGTATGGTCTTTTTGAGGAGCTAATCGACCCACATTACCTATCAATATTTCATCTCCTAGGTTTAGTTCCTTTCTAAATTTTTGCCGGCACCCTATGTCTGGTTGAAATCGATCCAAATCAATTCCATTGGGAATGACAATAGCATTTTTGGTTGGAAATCCCTTCTTTTCAAAAATTTTCAACCCCGCTTTAGAATTAAAAATAATTAAATCTGCAAATCTAGCCAACAATCTTTCAACCCGGTCAGCAAGACGAACGAACCAATCTGTCCTAGAGAAATCAACATTAGAAGCTCGGATTCCCCAAACAATTTTTGTTTTTGGAAAAAAAGGTTTTAACAAAATAGAAAATATATTTCCCACTTCCATATAACCATGAATTACATCGGGATTCATTGGTTTAAAGTATTTAAATATTCTAAAAATAAATAGAAAATCCCAACGACCCCGTTTTTCCAAATGGATACAATTAACTGTAGAATCAGCAAACTCTTTTTCCATGGGTCCTCCGTAAAAATAAACTACGGTCACCTCATGCTCTTTGCATAGAGCCTTTGCAAGAGTAATTAATTGCCGCTCCGCTCCCCCATACATTAAGGCTCGAATTACAAATACAATTTTTTTCATAAGAGTGTTCTTAAGTTACTTCATTGAGAAAAACTAAACATTTCTAAATATCCAACAGTAACTTTCATACTAATTATTTAATTGAAGATTCGGTCCTGATAAAAACTTTTTTTCCTTATTTAGATCTTCGGATGATTGCATATAGGATTTCTTCGCCACAATCACGGCAAGTATTCCTAAAAATGAGGTGATATTATGAGTACTTAGCAAAGTGTGGTTATATAAGCTCGCAATTGAGAAAACAAAAGCAAACACCATTCCCTGGGTATTGTTATGACGTATAAAAAAGTAAAAAGAACCCAAAACAAAACTAATATAAATAAGCAAACCAACAATTCCGGTGGTCGCCCAAAATAACAAGTACATATTATGCGGACCTAATTCAGGGATATAGTAACCTACCCCGTGGCCAATAATTGGAGATTCATTAATATCATCCCAAAATCTACCAGCAATCATTCCTCTTTCATGACCCGTTAAGAAAGAAAAATCTCCTGAAAAAAATGCAAGGATTTCATCAAATCTTAGCTGCGCACCTCTTCCAGAAAAGGTATCTGTAGATTCCACAAAATAACTTAGTACTGGAACCAATATTAAGAGAAGAAAAATTGGGGCAATCAGAAAAAAAATGATCTGCCCTAAACTGAACCCTCTTTGCAACAAAATCACTAGCAAATAAAGCCCAAATGTACCAATAAATAAAGCAATCCCTCCAACAGATAGCGTTAAAAAAATGCTTCCCCCTGCAAAACCAAAAATTAGCAAATTCCAATAAGAGTTTTTTTTCCAATCAATAGTAGCGATGGTAGTAAATACCAATTCCAGTGCAGCTAAATTGGAATTTAAACTAAATCCAGCTGCTCTAGACGGAATAGAAGAAAAGGTTTGAGGAAAAAAGAAATCTATCCAAAGTCCAGTACAAATAACAACCAAAATCCCAAAAGACAATTTCCGATAATGCTCTATAAAATAATTTGAGGCCCCAATGGCAATTACCATGATCACCAAACAAAATTGATAAACCAGCATTATTTTAGGTCTTAAAAGTAAGGTCGCATGTGGATGGAGACCATAAAGAATCCAAATAATGGAGCAAAAAAACAAAGGTAAGGTTATCCACAGAGTCAGGTGATAGTTCCTAAGGAATTCCCTACCGCCATCTTTAAAAATTCCTGAAAAAACTAACGGTAAAAACAATAACATTAAAAAAATAAATGATGGGAAGGGTATGGCAAAACCAAGGTAGCCTTGGGCTAAAAGAATGTCGACTCCCCCTAATGCAGGAACCAAACAAATAAAAAATAAAATAAAAATTACAGTATCTTTTACTATTACCATGACACCATGTTATTTCTTTTGTGATTTATTAATAATTTTGCATTTAATCAGTCCATAGATTCTTCTATAACCTTTACCCACATTCCCATTACCTTGGTCATACTAAATTTTTCTAATACTTCTTTAGCATTATTTCCTAAATTTTCTCTTTTATTTGGATCAGCCATAATATCCATCATCGCGATTGACAAACCTTCAGCATCTTTTTGATCAACAATCACTCCATTTTCTCCATTTTGAATAATGTCTTTTATCGTGCTAACACAATTAAAACTCAAAACGGGCAGCCCTACCGCCATGGCTTCCACCAACACATTTGGAAATCCTTCGAATCTTGAAGAAAGAATAAATAAATCACTATTTTTCATTTCCTCTAAAGGTTTATTAGTAACCCCTGGGAAAATAACCCTATCCTTTAATCCTAAACGATCCCTCAATTGAATTAAATTCTCCTTATGCTCCCCTTCCCCCCAAATACTTAAATTCCAATCCGAATAATTAGAACCTAACTTTGAAAATGCTTCAATTAAGGTATCAAATCCCTTTTGCGGGTGTAATCGTCCCATCGCTATCACTTTCTTCCCATTTGATTTTCCATTCGAATCCAATATTGACAAGTTATTTATACTAACGGGATTAGGGATAACCGTTATCTTTTTTGCAATATATGATGGGAAATCATTTGCCATATCTCTCGAAAGAACAATAATTCTAGCAGCTTTATTATAAGCCCAAAATTTCAGATGCCTAATTTTACTACCATAACCAAAATATGAATATTTAGGATCTATTCTTTCCGAAACAATTAATTTTATTGATGTTCCCAAGGAAGCAATAATAGAAAGTATGTTTACTTTCGCGATAAAAGAAATTGCAACTTTCGATTTTAATTTTTTTAATGTTTTTCTTAAAATCCAGATTCGGCGAAAAAAATGAAATCCTTTCTGAAGCTTTCCTTTAGTTTCTTTTAAAAGATCCAAAGGAATCCATTTCACATTTTTATTCAAAGGATAAAATGGAGATTCGTTTCCATCATCAAAAGTTAATAAAAAAACTTCCCATCCATTTTCTGATAAATAATTAGCAATGGTCACCATAATTTTTTCCGCTCCACCAGCGGATATTTTATGTATGATTAATGAAATTTTCTTATTTCTCATGGACCTTTTCACTTAAAATCATTTAACAATTATGACTTCCTAAAAACCATTTTAATTAAACTAACGTTTCCCAACCTTTTTAAAAACCAAAATACCATTATGCAAGAGATCACTTGAGATATGCTTGTGGCTAAAGCAATTCCAGCAACCCCTAAGGGTTTCATTAAAATAAAGTTCAAACTAATGTTGATTACTGTATGAAAAGCAGCATTCTGCATCAGAGCCTTATTATGCTTTAACGAATTAAGCAAAGGTACCCCTAAAGCCTTTATTAAATAAAAAGGAATTTGAATTAAATACATGGCCTGAATCATCCCAACCAACTGCGTATCACTTTCTTTGAATGCTCCTCTCTCAAATAAAATCTTGACGATAAATTCTGAAGAGAATATAAGTAAAATGACAATTGGAATAGATAATTGGATTATCAACCAAAAATATTTTTTCACAGTGTTGGCAATTCCTTCCCAATCTTGTCGGGAAACCATTTGGGAAAAGTAGGGAAATATAGCTGACCCTAAACCTGAAACGGAGATTCCTATTATAACGGACGGAACTTTTACTCCATAGTTCAACGCAGCAACATTTCCTGCATCCAACATAGATGCCATACTTTTATCAATCATATCCGCGCTTAAAATAATAAACTGCCCCATCATTAACGGAATATATTGGTGAATTATGGATTTTATTTCTGGAGTAAACCCATACCATTTTAATCTCAAGTTGACATTTCTTTTCTTTACTGAAAAATAAAGAATAACGCTATTTACTATAAAACCGATTACCGAGCCCCACACCAAGGCAAAAATCCCTATATCCTGCCCAAAGTTCAAAACAAAAATTATGGCAAAAACTGGAATTACCACCTCGCACATTGCTGCTATTCCAAAAACCTTTTTAGCATTTAATACAGATCCAAAAATTTTAGAAAAACAATTAAAGATAATCATAGGGAGGAAACAAAAATATATTTTTTGACAAAGAATGATTTTTTCCTCATCAAAACCCGAACCTAATATTTTTAAAATGGGCATGCTAAAAATTGTCAACAAGACAGAGAGAACAGTCAAAAGAACCAGAGCTAATACCATAATTCCGGACAAAACCTCTTCTGAAGCTTTTTGTCCTTTTGTTTCTTTTTCATGCATATAGGTAGGGATAACCGCCGCTCGAAAAGTACCTCCCAAAATACTTATGACAAAATTGGGAATAATAAAAGCTATCACAAAAGCATCTACAGAGTTTCCCGTTCCATAAATAAAAGCCACAACCTGATCTTTTATCATTGAAACTATTTTTACAAACCCAGTAATACTTCCAACTGTAAGAAACGCCCCAAAGATCTTTCTATTCACAGATCCACGGGTCAGCCGTTGCCATAGCTTTATTATAAAATTTGCGGATTCAACTTTGTCAGTGCCATCCATTATTATTTAATTACTCAAATATATTTTTAAAGGAAACTTTTTGGGAGGGGGCGCTAAATAATCAGGCCTGAACATTGCTTTTTTCTGATTCCCAGTACTCAACAAACCATTCAATAAACTTTCTAACTCCGGTCCGGTAATCTATTTTGGGTTTATAATCTAAATCACGAACCAAATCATCAACATCTGCATGAGTTTTAACAACATCACCTGGCTGCATCGGCAAAAATTTCATATTCGCTTGTTTACCAAGATTCTTTTCTATTTCCCGGATAAAATCCATTAAATTTACTGGAGAGTTACATCCTATATTATAGACACGGTAAGGGGCCAGCGATGAGCTTGGATCAGGGTTTTTAGAATCCCAAGCAGGGTTAGACTCAGGAACTTTCATAGCAACTCGAATAACTCCCTCCACAATATCGTCAATATAAGTAAAATCCCTAAACATTTTACCTTCATTAAATACTTCTATGGGTTGCCCTTCAATAATTCTTTTGGCAAAAGAGAAGTACGCCATGTCGGGTCGCCCCATCGGTCCGTAAACTGTAAAAAAACGTAATCCTGTGGTTGGAATATTAAAGAGATGAGAGTATGTATGCGCCATTAATTCATTGCTTTTTTTGGTCGCCGCATATAAGGAAACAGGGTGGTCCACATTATCTTTCACAGAAAGAGGATAAGTACCGTTCAACCCATAAACAGAACTGGAAGAAGCGTATGCCAAATGCTCAATTCCAAAGTTGCGGCAAGCCTCAAGCAAATTCATAAAAGCAACAATGTTGCTTTGAATATATTTTTCTGGATATTTTAACGAATAGCGTACACCCGGTTGTGCAGCAAGATGAATAACTCTCTGAGGTTTCTCTTTTTTGAATATTTCATTAACCGAATCTAAATCTGATAAGTCCTTTTTATAAAAAATAAAATTAGAATACTCTTTTAAATTATTTAAACGGTCGTATTTAAGACTGATATCATAATAATCATTTATGTTATCAACCCCTACAATTTCGTGCCCCGAATTTAAAAGATTTTTTGCTGTAAAATATCCTACAAAACCGGCAGTACCAGTAACCAGTAATTTCATAATTTAGCGTTTTACTCTCTATTACTATTTATATTAATCAACTTTATTAAGTACTAGACCAATTCGACGAAGGGATTCACCATTGATTCCATGGCCATCATCATCCCGGACTCCGTTTCCATTCAGAAAATCTGTTGCAGCAGATAATGCCGGAGCTTTTGATAACTGTTCAATAGCCCGTTCAATGGTTTTGGGGTCATTCTTACCGGCTTCGACGACATAAATAATTCCATCACAAAATTTCTCAATAAATGAAGCATCCGAGAATTTTTTAGCTGGCGAAGTCACAAGTAATACAACATCAAATTTTTGCCTTACAAAAGAAATTACTTTTTTAAACTTCTCTGGATTGAATAAATCCTGAAAAATATATGAGTTCGGGCCAACAGTGCCTGTAGGAAGAACCCAGAGACCTTTGAATTTAGTTTCTTGACCCACATTTTGGATGGACTGAACATCCTGAAGTAGATCGGCTAATCCCGGCGACGGCTTAGTTTTAAAGAATGCATTCAATTTAGGTTGCCTTAAATCTGCATCCACCAATAAAACTCTTTTCCCAACCTGAGCAATTCCCACAGCTAAATTAGCTGCTACAGTTGCCTTCCCTTCTCCACACAAGGTACTAGTCACCATAATTACTCTGTGTGGTTCAGCAAGAATCCAACGGAGGTTGGTTACCATATCCCGGAACTCCGAACCTGTCCGTGAATTTATATTTAAAATTGGAAATCGTTTATCCTTTTTTCCACTTAGGGTACTCACAGTTCCTAATACTGGGAAAGGCAATGAGTTTTCTAACTGATTCTCAGATTTCACGGTTTTATCTTGAAGCTCTTTATAAGAAACAAATAAAAACCCACCTAAAAATCCAAGGGCAATAGCAATCAATAAGTTCAAAACTTTATTCGGTTTTACTGGAATTAAAGGTACTTCCGCAGTATCAACAACTCTAATATTTGTTTCGCTAATTTGTGACCTAACATTAATTTGCTTCATTCTATTCAATAACAAATCAAATAGTTTTTTATTAGCTTCCACTTCATGCTTCAAACTTGTGTATTCAATTGTTTCCTTGTCTGCCTTGATAGCCCTTTTCTTCATATCATCCAAAGCCGACTGCATAATATTCTCTTTTTCTCTAGCCGCTTCGTATTCATTATTCACACTGCGTAATACTCGGTTCATCTCATCAGGAATTCTTTTCTCGATGGCATCAATTTTTGCTTTTAGAGTGATAATGGTAGGGTGAGAAGAACCATATGATTTAGAAAGAACTGTTAATTCTTGTTGATAAGCAATATACTCTTTTCTTAGACGAACAACGTTTTCTGACTTCAGCTCATCAGGTAAAGACTGAAGCATTTCCTTAGGATCGCGCTTCATTTTTAAAACCTGATTTCTAATGGCTTCCCAACGTAATCGCTCCGACTTGGCGACAGAAATATCTCTTAAAATTCTACCTAATTTTTGATTTGCAAAGCCTCGTTTTTCTTCAAGTTCCAGAGCTTCATGTTCTTCTTTATATTTTTGCAAAGCAAGCTCAGATTCTTTTAATTCTTCGTTAACCTCTTTTACCCTTTTTCTTAACCATTCCCCGGTCCCCTGGTCTATGGTGCTTTTTAATTCAATATTCTTTTCAATAAAAGTTTCACAAAGGGTATTAACAATTTTAGCTGCCAGTTCCGGAGAATAACCTTGGTAAGCTACATTAACCACTTGTGTTTTACGTACTGGGGAAATGGTCAACCGCTTCAAAAAAGTATTTATAAGTTTTGTATAAGGGTCCGTGGAACTTTCATCACTTATCTCTTCCGGTTCCTTTGAAATAATCAAATTGATAACCCATCTCAGGGCATCTTTTATTGGTTCAAAAGAAATCAACTTTTCTTTTGGCTTAAATTCGTCACTATCTTCCAACTCAAGTTTTTGGATAACGCTTTTTATTAAAGCGCGGCTTTTTAATAAGACGTATTGAGTTTCAAGAAAATTAACTTCTCGAGTTTGCTTTCTTAAAATTTGCTCTAGAGTAGCCGTTTGATTGGAATTTCCCTCTATAAGAACCTGTGCTTGGGCCGAGTAGATTGGGGTCATGGTATAGGAGTAAACTACCGAGAAAATCATAGGAATCAAAATAAATAGACCCAGAGTCACTTTCCTCTTAAAAATCATTTTTATTAAATCATTGAACCCGATTTCACTGTGACTCATTTCATTCGACTTCACTGTTGAGTTCCCCCAATAGAAATAGCCCCAAAAAAGGCTGATTTAAATTTACAATTTGGTAAATCTATTTATTATATCTTTTTCAGCAAGAATTATAAAGGTGAATCACAAAGGAAAAGCCTTTAAAATCAAATATAAATACCACGCCAAACCATTAAAAGGTTAAATCATTTGAATTATCGAAAGAAAGAGAATGAGGATTTAAAAACACTAATTGGGTAAAAAAGTTCAAATTTTTTAGGCTTTTCCAAATGATTATTCCCCAATTGGGCCTCTAATTTTACCCCACAAATTTAAAAAATAAAAACTAAACATTTTCTTCAAAAAAAATCTAATTTACCTTAGATTTTTGAGATCTTGATATTTCTTCCATCGCTTGAACCCGTCGTTTAGCCATTTTTTTTAGACGATGGGCCTGTTTTTTATTTTTTAAATCACTTGCCGACCTAATTCCAAATTGCCTAAAAAAAGGCATTAGATCTTTATCTCCTATTAAAGTCTCTGGAATGGGATCATTATAAGAAAGTTTACTTATTTGTTTTAGTTTACTAAATAATTGTGGCGAATTTAATGAACTTTGGGGGATACGTGAGGCAGATTTTATGGAGTTTTTGTTGTTTTTTGAAGTTAAGTTTTGGGATTTTACACCTTTTTCTCCATAGCCTGAACTGTTAACCCAAACTGGTCCTCCACTATTATTTCCCCCCAATAACCAAACAGACTTTAGATTTTTTCCATCACCAATCTCAATTTTCCCAAAGTCAATTAATAATTCTCTTATCGCTTCTGGCCATGTATTAGCATCTATCTGCACAGTAACTTTTTTGTCAAAATGCTCAGAATACCCTTGGAAGTTAATTCCACTATGGTAGTTAACCATTTCCAAAACCTGCATTAAGGGAATATCTTTAACATTTATTTTTACTTTGCCTTGCTCTTTCTTAATACCACTAAAGACTCTTGACGCATTCGCATGACCCAAACTCACCTTACCAAGAAGGCAAACAACCATGAACAAAACGCAAAAAACTCTGAATAATGAACCTATTAATTTTCCCATACTTTTGACCAATGGCGATTGTCTAATTTAAATTAATTGAAACCAAAAACCATAAAAAAAATGCTTAATCCTTTATTAATAGATTAAGCATTTTTAACGTCTTATCAATTTAAAATTCAAACTTTTACTCAAGTGCTTGAACTCTCCATTGATTTCCATCAAACACTTGCAAATTCCCTGTACTCCGATTAAAAATAACTAATCCCTCAGGCAATGAGGAAGTCCCCATTCCACTTATTTGGGTAGCAAATAACCCTGGAGGGAGAAATCCTTTACTTGTTGAATAAACCCCCAATATGACATTAGGATGGGGAGTACCAAATCCAGAGTCTCCAATAATTACACTACTATTGTTCACATAACTTCCTTTGGTACTCGTCATAAATTGAGGAGGTTCAGTCCATTTAGTTTTTCCAAGTGAAACTCCAGAAGCTCCATAAATTTCAGTGGTGGAACTCTCATTTTCAATATCCCGAGAATTATGTTCGCTTGGTAGATTATAAATACGATTATTAACATTTGCCCAAAGGTTCCATTTGTCAAGATCCTCAATTACAACTGAGGTAGCAGTTTGTTTGGGAACCCCTCCATTATAAGGACTTTCTGTCAATTCAATATCGTTTATGGAACAGTGAAAACAAGTATTATGATCGCCACTTTCAATATGTAATCCAACATTCATAAAATTGAATCCCGCATTGCGAATTACATTTGCCGAATTCCCCAAGGATCCTTGAACTCCACTTGCCATATAAATTCCGCGAGTCATCAACCTTAGTGAAAGGTTGTTAAACATATTGTGTCCACAATGGCTTCCACTAACTCCCGGCCCACACATCATAAGGACACCTTCCTGGGAGTCTGTAACAGTTACGTTATCAATCACATTGTAACTTAAGTGGGCTGGGGTGCTTGAACTTCCCATGTTTTCAGGAACAATTCCAATCCCAATTACCCTGCGTCCAAAGGTTTTATAGTCAATACCTCCACGAATATATAAGTCTTTAATCGTCACATAGCTTGTGGCAATACGAATGATAAACATTCTTGTATCCCCACTTCCTATTAAAACAGAACTTTTACCTGCCCCACGCAACGTAATGCGGTTAATTCGATTGTTTTCATAAGGATGTTCACTCGAACCATTCTCATCACGCAGAAGAATTCCATTTCTCATGACTCCACCCTGATAAATATCACCAGAGCCAGAGGTGGCAAATATACGATAGGTGCCTGGTGGGAAATACACGGTTCCACCACCAATGCTATTGGTATAAAGAGAATCTATTGCAGCTTGAATGGCAGGTCTATCATTGGTCACACCATTTCCTGTAGCGCCAAAATCTTTTACATTAACAAAATACTCAGTAGTGGATGACGTAGGACCATCAATCACGGTAACGGATTGCGTATCAGTACCTGTATTACCAGAAGTATCTGTGGCAGTCCAAGTTACTACTGTCGTCCCTAATGGATATCCTCCTGAAGGAGCATTATTAGTAATTGAAGCAACCTCAACATTATCCGTTGCTGTAGCAGTACCAATATTTACCTGAGTTAAGGTTCCCGTCGAATTGGCTGTCACATCAGGGGGTGCTGTAACTACAGGTGGAGTGGTATCAGGTCCAGAGCCTCCACCTCCACCGCCGGAACTGGAATAATTAATAGTTATCCGAGGTCGGTCTGCAACATTTCCCTCACGCGACCAGAACGTCACCCCATCATTGGTCCCTGCACTCCGAATCAAAAACCCATTATTAGATGAGGGGTTATTGACCCAACCTTGAACCACTTGGATCCCTGAATTATTTAATGTAAAGTTATTAAGTCCTGTCGAGCTAGGAGTAAAGCTTCCCAATACGGTAGTTCCCGCTCCGCCAGAAGTTCCAATAATATCGTTCCAATCTATTTCGATTTCCGTCCAGGGCAAATTGACTTGATATAAATTATATGCTCCGGGACTTTGATTAGAAACATCAAATCGGATCGAAACTGAAGTCACTACTGAGTCTGTGGGAATAGAAGACATATCCCATTTTATAACACTTGCCAATTCACCGGTTTGACCACCCGATGTATCGGATCCATCGGCACGCAAAATAGATTCGGTCCCGAATTCGTCATTCGGTTGCGTCTCTCTAATATAGGCATCTCTTGTCCCGTTATAGCTCGAATTGGGGTGAGTACCATCGGAAAAATTCACCGTAAAATCTTCTGGAGTACCTCCTCCTCCCCCTGAAGAATCATAATCAATTGTCAGTTTTGGTCTATCTGAAACAGAGGCTTCGCTGGACCAAAAATCAACCCCATTATTAGTACCAGCTGTGCGAATTAGAAATCCATTATTTGTGGAGGAGTTATTTACCCAGCCTTGAACTACTTGAACACCTGCAGAATTCAAATTTATTGATTGAAGTCCTGTACTGCTTGGAGTAAAGCTTCCCAAGATAGTAGACCCAGCCCCTCCTGCTCCTATAACATTACTCCAATTTGCACCCGCTTCTGTCCAGGATGTATTCACTGCATACAAATCATAAGCCCCTGGGCTTACATTAGTAATGTCAAAACGGAGGCTAACTGAATTAACCACGGCACTTGAAGGAATACTAGAAATATCCCATTTTATTATCCCCACCAATTCTCCCGTTTGACCACCACTAGTATCTGATCCATCTGCACTTATAATAGTTTGATTTCCAAACTCCGTGGTAGGTTGAGTTTCCCTCAAATAGGAATCTTGAGTACCGCTATAACTTGAATCCGGATGAACACCATCTAAAAACTCAACAATATTATTTTCATCTGGTGGAGGGACGGTAAAATCAATTGTAAGCCTAGGACGATCAGAAGGAGAAGCCTCTCTTGAGCCAAAAACAACTCCATCAGTGGTCCCCCCGCTTCTAATCATTATTCCATCATTTGTTGAAGCCCCACTTACCCAATCCTGAACTACTTGAATTCCCGAGGAATTTAATGAAAAAGATCTTAGCCCAGTGGTACTTGGATTAAAACTTCCTAAAACTGTGGTCCCAGAACCACCAGAAGCTCCAGGAATATCATTCCAATCAACTTCAACTTCTGTCCAGCTATTATTTACTTTATATACATTGTAAGTACCAGAACTTGAGTTAGAAACATCAAAGCGGATAGATACTGAATTAATTATTGCATTTGAAGGTATACTGGAAACATCCCATTTAATAACTGAAACGTATTCGCCCGTTTGACCGTTTTCGGTACTTTCCCCATCGGCTCTTAAGGTAGTCAAAGTACCAAATTCATCATTAGGTCGAGTTTCCTGGAGATAAGCGTCCCTGGTTCCGGAGTAACTAGAGTCAGGGTAAACACCGTCCAAAAACTGCTGAACATCAGCAAAAGCTTGTTGAGAAAGTACCGTAAGGAAAAGGCCAAAAACCAAATACCCTTTAAGGAAATTTGCCAATTTAATTTTAAACATTTTTAATTCCTCTTATTTAACATTACTTAAGTGAATTCTTTGCCTAGAAAATAGATAAAAATTGGCTAGACTTATTGGTTTACAAAGGCCCTCCAAGCCCCATTAGAAAAAATATTTAGTTTCTTTGTAGAACTGTTATAAATAATCAACCCCTCCGGAACAGATCCCATGTTATTTCTTTGAGTTGTGCTCATAACAGGTGGCAGAAATCCCTGAGAACCCGATCGAACACCTAAAGCCACCTTTGAAGATGGGTCCATAGTTTTATAACCAACAAATAACCCGGGCCATTTTGAAAAAAATCCGTTGGTACCAATCATGGCCATTGGACTTCGGGACCATAAGTTTTTTCCACCATCTAGGTCCGTTTCAATTCCATAAAACTCAGTTCGATCCGCTGCGTTTTCAATATCCCGTTCATTTCCTTCAAATACGGCGTTATAAAATCTATTGCTCGAATTTCCCCAACGATTCCATTGATCCATAAAATCAATCACAATAGCCGAGGCAGTTGATTTGGGCGCACCGGAACCTTCAACCGTAATATCTGTGAACGTACAGTGCATGCAAGTGTTGGTATCTCCACTTTCAATATGAAACCCTACATTCATAGTGTTCATATTGATATTCGAGAACATGTTCCTATTGATACTTGGAGAACCATTTACACCACTTTTCATGTAAATTCCTCGAACCATATCTCTTAAAGAAACATTGGAAAAGGAATTCCAATAACAGAAACTTTCACCTCGAGTTGGACCACAACTCATTAAAATACCTTCTTGAGTGTTGCCAATATGTACATTATCTACAACGTTATAGCTAATATCCGTAAGAGTAGAAGAACTTTGCATATTCTCAGGAACCATGGCGATTCCTACAACCTTGGAAGTAAAGTCCCCTACCGAGACCCCCCCATCTATTGTTAGGTCTTTAATCGTTGCGTAGCCAGTTGAAACTCTAATAATAAATAAATTATCTGAATCACCTACCAGAACAGTAGATTTACCTGCTCCCCTTATGGTTATACGATTATTAAGCCCTGAAATAATATTCGTCGGCCGATTAAGAGTTCCTGTTTTTTCTCTTAAATATAATCCGTTCCTTATAGTACTTCCTTGATATGTGTCTCCAGAGCCTACAGTTCCTACTATTCTATACTTACCCGGAGGTAAATATACGGTACCTCCTTTTCCATCAACATATAATGAATTAATAGCTGCTTGTATTTCTTGAGTGTCGTTGTTAATCCCATCTCCTTTAGCGCCAAAATCTTTAACATTTACAAAATATTCAGTATCTTGTGCGTGAGCCAATCCATGGAGGAAAAAGCTTAAGGCAATGAAACAGGAAAAAAGAATGGTAGAAAAAAACTTAGAATTTTTTTTATAAGCCTGCATGGTTCTATCCTTTTTTTGCGCAAATTGTTTGTAAAAATTCTCGAGGCAACAAAATTTTCCAGCAGAATCTAAACCGCTTAAAAAATATTATTTATACGTTTAACTTGTCTTAATTTGGGCAAGCAAAAACAATAGACTCTAATTCCCCAAAAAAAGCTACACCAACTTAAAATGTATATTGTTTGACTAAAAAACTAATACGTTTTGTTGGAGTTCAATAAATTTGTTTTTAAAGTAATCAGCGAATGGGAAGTTTAGAATATTTAATATCCCTCAAAATCTAAACTAAAAGTTGTGAAACTAATGGACTAAAACTTTGGCAAGAAAACACCTAGGAAATATCCAAAAATGTTCTTAAAATGATCTCTAAATTGCAAACCTATACGGAACATTTTCCAGTTTGCAATAAACAACTGAGCACAAGAGAGCATAAACAGGTTCAAATTCACTCAAACCTAGAAGCAATCCCACCTAAAATTTACCTTATTCGCAATTTATTTGGTGCAATTCCTTTGCCATTTTAAGAACTATTTTCAAAAACCTATTAACTTCGTAAAATACAAATAATTAGTTTAATAATTTTGAAATCAGTAAATTCGAGTTTCTAATTCAAATTACAAAAAAAGTAACGTCGGTGTATAAAAATTTTAACAAAACGGGTGGTATTCCAATAATTGGTGAGAATTACAATGGGTGGGAACTTTATGAAAAATGTTGAAAATGGCTTAATTAAAAAATCTAAATTTTTTAATAAATTTCGGAATAGGTTAATTGGTCAGTTAGGGAATAGGAATAAAGGATTTTTCCGGAGATTTAATATTTTTTCCCAAATTGGTCCATTTTTTCTTCCACTCATACCTAATAATAAGTGATTTTGTATTAGATAAAGAGAAACAAAAGTAGGAACAGAAAATTTTTTTAGAAATTAAGTTTTCGCCAATTAATAAATCGTTTAGGGATTAACACATTTTTATTTTAATAAAGAATTCCCCAACTAGTCTTCCAAACAAGATTTTACCCCATTAAAAAGTTTATTTTGATCCAAATCTCTTCCAATAAATACAATAGAATTTTCTCTAGTAGAATCTCCCCATGAAATTCCTGGTCGACTTTCAAACATCATAAACACACTTTGAAAAACATGCTTTTCATTACTTCCCTTAATATTAAGGAATCCCTTGGCTCTAATTACATCTATTCCTTCCATGATTAAAAGCATTTGTAACCACGCCGTAAATTGATCAATATTAATAAATCCAGGTAGGGTAACCGAAACCGAGCTAATATCACTTTTTTTATTTGAGGCTATTTGTTGTGAATTTTTAATATCTTGAAATTCAAAACTATCTAAAGTTCGACTTAAATCAAAGCCACCAATATTTAATATCTCATCTAAATTTACAATTGCCTGTTTAGTTAAAAATATTTCAGCAAAAGGATTTAAGGATCTAATTTGAGATTTTAAAGTTAAAAGATCATTTTCCTCAACTAAATCAATCTTATTTATTAAAATAACATTTGAAAATGCAATTTGTTCCCAAGCAACATCCATTTCCTCCAATTGGAGATAAATATTTTTTGCATCGACCATCGTTACGATTCCATCTAACTTAATCTCATTAGATACTGCATCTTCCACCAAAAATGCTTGAGCAATGGGACCTGGAGAAGCTAACCCAGTAGCTTCAATCAAAACTGAATCAAACTTTTCTTTTTTTTGAAGTAGTCGATTTAAAGTTTTTATCAAATCTCCCTTTATTGAACAGCAAACACAACCATTACTCATTTCAAAAATATCTTCTTCAGCACCAATAATTAAATCATGGTCAACATTTATATCTCCAAACTCATTTTCTACCACAGCAATTCGCTTCCCATGGTTTTGGCTTAGTATATAGTTTAAAAGGGTAGTCTTTCCGGAACCTAAAAACCCTGCTAACAAAGTAACAGGAATTTCTCCCAAACCTTTAGAAAACGAATTCAAAATAACTCCTGTGACAAATAGGTTAATCCTTCTTTAGAAAAATCATATTTAATATTATTTCGATTTATTTTAGAAGTGAAATAAGCATATTTTTTATTCGCATGGATCAAATAAAACCTATCGGGATGGTCCTTTTGTAATTTTTTATAAACTCCAATATAGGTCAGCCAAGTCATCTTTGGGTTCTTTTCAACAGTATCGATAAGGACCTTTTCATCATTTACTGGATCTACCAAATATCTATCCGCAAAAAACAATAGACCTGTCCTCGGTTCTTCCTGCCAATTATTGATCTGATAATTAGACACAACGCTATCGGGAGGGGTATTTAGGTTAACAACAGCTGCTAAATTTCTAGTCCATTCACTTTTTGGATTTAGTGAACTGGCATTTTTTATTTTGATATTTGTCCCCCCGATTACAAAGGTGGTCAGCATAATTATCCCGATAATATAAGGGGTTGATTTAAGTCTCCAAAAGGGAGGTAAATTATCTCCAATTACTTTAGAAACCATCAGGGCCATTGCTGGAAATATAGAAATCATATATTGCATTTGCTGTCTACCATGGAGGCTCATAACAATATAAATACTAAAGAACCAAATCAAGACAAACAGATATTCACTCCTTTTTTCCAAATATATCTTTTTAAAAAATAGCCAGAAACTAAATACTAAAATAGGAAACCAAGGCCAATAGTATTTAAAAATTTCTTTTAAATAGAACACATACCCTGCCAATTGATTTGTATCCTCGGCAAAGTTTCTAAATAACATATGCATTAAATGATGCTCATAAAATTCGTTCTCAAAGTAAATCCAACTGAAAACAAACCAACTAAAGCCAACAATTGTTCCTAAAGAAACTCCCAAAACCAAATGCGGATGAAAAATTTTTCTAAATTGTCGTGTAAAAATTAAAAAAACGAGACCGATTAGATAAGGAAACAAACCAACTAAACTTTTGGTTAGGACGGCAAAACCCGTTGCTAATCCGTAACCGTAATACCATTTGGAGTTTTCATTTCCGCGCCAAAAAAAATATAAGGCCAAAATTACCATAAATCCCAAAGTGGCATCCACATGACCTCTCCTTGCATTTTCAAAGAAATAACCTGGAAATAACAAAACAATTCCAGAAACAAATGCTATCCAACGATCACCAAATAATTTGTATGAAAGCTTATAAGTTAAAATTATGGTCAAAGTTGCGAACACCGCAGAAGGGAAAATAGCGCCATAAGAAGATACACCAAATATCTGAAATGAAATCGCATCCATCCAGATTGGAAAAGGAGTGTGTTCAAAAGAAGGCTCCCCATTAAAAGTAACAATAAATGGGTTTGTAGATTTTAATAACTCTTTACCTTTTTGTGCATACCAAGCATCAGCATCTGGTCTTAAACCCAACCCGGCAATTCGACTCAGGGTAGATAAGAGAGAAAAGTAAGTTAAAAAAATATAATGAAAGGTTTTATTATTATAAAGGTCTTTCATTGATACAAAAGAGAAACCAAAATATTTTCAGATCATTACGGAAGGTGATTGAGGATTTAAAAAATTAAAAAAAAATTTAATTTCACAGAGGGGATTCTACGCTAAGAAATGATAAGTTCAATAAGTTTTTTTAACTTAGAAACACTTATTTTCCCTTAAAAAGCGGGCAGAAGCCCGCTTTTTATAGTTGGATTAATTTAAATGGGATATATTCAGATTATTATCATTTTCTAATAAGGTATTTATTTTATCCCAAAGTACAATTCCATTTTCGCTTAATAAAAGGTTTTCTTTGTTTTGATGAATTAATTTTTCAATACTGTTTTTCTTATATTTGGGAATATTAAAGCTATAAATTAGAGAATCTAAGTATTCTCCCTTCCCGGCTACTATATCCCTCACCAAAAATTTAAAATTGAAAGCAGCAAAGTTTTTGGATTTTAAAACTTTTTTAAATTCCAGTTCACTCGCTTTTATAGGCATCATTTCGATTTGATATTCTGTGGGAGAATATCTAATCAAATTACCCGATAAAGCATCGACCGCACCGGGGGTAAGAGAAATCGCAGTTCCAGTTAAATCCAATACCATACCCGTATTAAAATTAAACTCATGAGCTAGTTCAAACTCTTGGGTTTCATATCCTTCTTTTACAAATTTCATTTTATATTTTTGCAATTTTCTTTTTACTGAAAGATTCAGGGGAGTTTCTCCCCTTAAGTTCCCGTCCATGAAAACTTTAACTCCAGGGACATTGGATTTGATAGTTACGTCATCTTTACCATCAGAAAATATGGTTGCACAACCTGTAAAATAAAAACCAAATCCCACCAATAACAATATAAAGAGATTCTTTGATTTATTTTTCTTCAATGGAATTTCTCCTAAAAATTAGAAATGCTTGAAATACTAGCCCTTAAAAATCTTTGAGTTGATTATTTGTTATCCACAGGTTTTATTCTTCGATCCAAAAAAGCTTTGGAATGCCAGAAAAATAAATTAACCTATTAAGGTTGATTAAGCGGCGATTATTTCCCAAAAACATTGAATATTATCTTTGAGAAAAAATAGTATTAAAGTACCCTTGGGATGATAATTAAAGGAGCAAAAAACATTCATTAATTAACCATAAAATATCCCTACACCAATTTAGGTTAATTTCTAGTTTTAAAAAATTCAACTGTAAAAGCAAAAATCCAATCTCTTTATATATGAATTATTGACGGTTATTTAATTTAAAGATAAGATATTTATAAAAGAGTTATTTCCACATGCCCCTAAGCAATAAATTAATTATTTTATTTTTGATATTTTTTATCCTTCCTTCAGGTTGTTCATCTGTATACAAAAAAACCTGGTATCCGTCTCCCCCTCCAACTACTGAAAGTAAAAATTCCTCAGATACTGAAAAAAAAGAAAAAGTGGCTTCAAAAGCGCCTGAAGAAAATACTTCAACTATTAATGAAAAATCTCCTCCTCCCCTCGTCCCTCCTCCAACAAAAGAAAAATTACCTATAGAGCCAAAGATTGATAAGAAAGAATTAAAAACAGAAACCTCAAATTTGGAGAAAAAAAAAGATGAAGGGAAAATAATTTCTCAAAAAAAAATAGAAGCGCCTACTTCCCTCGAAAAACCAAATGCAACCCAGGAGAGTTCCAATTCCAACCTAGTAGCGGAAAATAATAAAGTAAACACTTTAAAAAAAGAGACGCAAAAGGAAGAGATTGAACCTAAATCTCAAACAACTAAAAAACTCACAAAAAAAAGGACGCCTTCAGCCCAATTACCCTCAACAGAAAAAAAAGAAAAATCTAAAGAAGTTTCTCCAAAAGTTTCAAAGTCAAATAAAAAAGAAATTATTCAAAAATCATCAAAAAAAGCAAAATCATCCCCCAAACCAAAGGTAATTGCTAAAAAAGAAAATATTGCAGCTCCAATCCCTGTAATACCTAATGAAAACCCAATTCCGGAAATTGATCCATCCACTATAATTGTGCCCGTTACCATTTCGCTGGGAGATGTTATTAATATCTTGCAGTTAGAAGCAAATACTCCCAAAGGCGAAGATTTCAATGAAAACTGGGGACCGTTTCCAACTTGGGATTCCCCTAAGGCACTAAAATATAAATGGGACCGTGAGAACTTCGCGCTCACAACAAATGGAAATAAATCGGATTTCACTTCAAATTTTAAATATCAATTAGAATACGCAGAAAAAAGAAATCGGCCTTATCCTCCTTTTACCTGTTGTATCTGGGATACCATTACCGCTTGCGGACAACAAGATCCGCTTCCATCCATTGATGTAGTCTTAAGATCCGAATTTTCCCTGCAAAGTGACTGGAGATTACTTTCTCGATCAGAAGTCACTACTGAAAACTCAAAAGGATGCACCGAAGCAGGCACCAAACCCGAGATCATTAATTTAATTCAATCAAGATTAACTAAACAACTCGAGGAATTTGCTAAAAACTTAGATGATAGGTCACCAAAGTTTGTCAACTTAAGACCATTTGCACAGACGGCCTGGTCCATGCTCAATCGGCCTATAAGTATTGATCCAAAAGAAAATGTCTGGTTGGTGGTAAAACCCAGCAAAGTTCGAGTGACTCCCATAAAATTAGATGCGACAAATGCCTCACTATCTATTGGTATTGAGTCTAATCCTCAAGTAATCATCGGATTCAATCCAACAATAAAATCTCATCCTCTACCAGATATTTTGCTTGGGGACCCTTCAGGAAATTCGACAATTTTAACTAATATGGCCTTAAGATTTAAAGATGCGGCCCAAAAATTGGAAGGTAATTTGACTAAAAAAACTCTTCCTTATTTTGGAAAACAAAAAGTAACCATAAAAAATGTGAACGTCTATGGAAACAGCTTAAAAACAGTTATAGAACTGGATTTAATTGGAACCTTCAGTGGCCGAATTTATTTAAGCGGGAAACCACAATATGACGACAAGGAGAGCAAATTAACCATACCTGACCTTGATTTTGATTTAAACACCAGAGATTGGCTCACCAAAAATGCCAAATGGTTGTTAGAAAAAGATTTTATCAGCTATTTGCGAGATAATACCAGTTGGGACTTAACCAAAAAGAAAAAAGAATCTTTGAATTTTACCAATATGGCCCTAAATAAAGAATTTTCACAAAAAGAAAGGTTTTCTGGAGAAATAAAGGATGTAAAATATATAGGTGTTAATTCAACTAAGGATTCTTTTTTAATTTATTTAACCGCAACAAGTGAAATAAAGTTTTTCCTCGAATAACAAAGGAACATTTTTAAAATTACTTGATACCCTCCTCCAATGAAAGCTTTAAGAAAAACAAAAATTCCTTTAGTAGAATCCATAGCCATTTTAGCTATTTTAATTTTCGGCGATTTAATTAATTTAGTAATTTACGGTCGGGGAGAATTTTTAAATATTTATTATATTTTTCCAATCCTCATCGGTTTTTTCTTAAACAAAAAGAGTTTGTTTTTATGGGTATTTTTTGGAGTTTATGTTTTCTGGGTTTTTGCTTTATTTGCTTTAAAAGGTTCATTTATTCCCAGGGATCAATTCGACTATTTCTTCAATTTAACAATTTGGATGGGATTTTTAACCCTTGTTGGTGCTTTAGCTAGAAACCTAAGCCAGAAAGTTAGTGAAGAGGAAAGCCAAATTGGCCAGTTGAATAAAGAACTGGAACAAAAAAATGAAGAATTGGATGAAGCCAGAGAATCTTTAGAACAGTCCAATGTAGATTTTGAAAATTCCTTAACTGAAAAAACAGCTAAACTAGAAAATTCATACAAAGAAGTTAAAACTCTAAAAGACAAAATGGAGTCAGCCTTGAACTCCATTATGGATCCTGCAGCAGTAAAAATGATGATGGAGGGCACACTTCGCAACGAAAAGCGCCGCATTTCAGTCCTTTTTGCCGATTTAAAAGATTTCACAAATTACTCTGATGAAAATCCTCCCGAAAAGGTAGTTGAAGAGTTAAATAACTACCTTAAAGAAATGGAAACTTGTATTCAACGTTATTACGGCCATGTTGACAAATACTTAGGGGATGGAATAATGGCTGAATTTTGTGCCCCTATTAATTACCGAATGCATTCCTTAATGGCTGTGATAGCAGGAATGTCAATGCAAAAAAAGCTTTTACAAATTGATTGCCCATGGAAAATGAGAATTGGAATTGCCACGGGAACCTCAGTGGTCGGTTTATTTGGTTCAAAAAGAAAAACATATTCTTGTATCGGTAGTACGGCAAATCTCGCATCACGATTAGAAAATATTTGTGAGGTAGGTTCCATTTACATTGATGAAAAAACATATCTCGATGTAGAACCTTATGTAGAAGCAATTCGTGTACACGATTTCCATGGTAAGCGTTCCACAGATTATAAGTCACAAGAAAGAATTGATCGTTTGAGACGTGATTTGGGTGAAGATCCCTACAACCAGGAAAAACTATTCCAATTAGGACAAATATACTTTCAAAATCGTCAGGCAACATTGGCTATGGAATGTTACGAAAATCTTTTAAGAATAAATCCTGACCATACAGAAGCGAAGCTTTCATTTGCGGAAGCCAATCTTAAAAAGGATGAATTTGAAAAACTAATGCTTAAAGGCAAAAAAAACCGAATGGCCGTTTATAAAATCATTGGCTTTTATGATCCATTACAAAACCGTAATAAAATTCCCGAAAAATTTTATAAAAAATATCACCACATCTTAGCTCAAATGAACCTTCCGGAAGATTTATCACTTCGTTCCGAATTAATTGATGGAAGTCTTCATCATGGGAAATTGGTTGCAACAATTTCTTTTGCTATGGCTGATCATTTGGGTTTATCTGAAAAAGAAAAAGAAGATATTTTAATTGCCGGATATTTACACGATATTGGAAAAGAATCTGTTTCCCATGAATATTTGGAACGGCCGGGGAAACTTCTTCCAAACGAGCATGAAGAATTAAAAAACCATTCTGAAGAAAGCGTAAACTTAATTAAGGAATTAGGTTATGAATCTGATTCCATCCAAAAAATAATTCTAGGACATCACGAAAACTTTGATGGTTCAGGTTATCCTCAAGGCCTAAAGGGTAATGATATCCCAATCGGTGCAAGAATCTTAACAGTTGCTGATGCTTTTGATTCCATGACAGGTTGGCGAGTATACTCTGAGGAAACCTGGGAGTACAAAAGTGCAATTCTTGAAATTCAGAAAGAAGCCAATAAAGGGCGCTATGATCCTAAATGTGTTGAGGCTCTTATTGAATTAATGAGTGACTGACCTACGTTTTTCAATTGTTTCTTTCCCCTCTAAATTCTTAAAATAGTATAATAGTAAAAAATATTTTGAAACTACCGTAGGTCATTTATGCCTGCTAAAATTCCCAAAACCATTGCAGGATGGGACTCCATTTTTTCCTCGTTAAGCATTGCGTTCCGGACTGGGACCTGGTCCATGTTTAAAGCCTTGTTTACCAAAAATACCTGTAAAAGTTGTGCTCTAGGCATGGGTGGACAAAGAGGCGGAATGCGTGATGAAAACAACCATTTTCCTGCTGTTTGTAAAAAATCCTTTTATGCTCAAGCCTCCGACATGCAATCCCCCATACCAGAAGATTTTTTCAAAAAAAATTCTGTAACCGATTTAAAAACATGGACACCATTAGAACTAGAACATGCTGGTCGCTTAACACAACCCATAATTTGTGAATCCGGCCAAACTCATTATCGACCCATTTCCTGGACGGATGCCGAAGCTCGCATTGTTGAACAAATCAAAGGCACTTCCCCTGATAAAACTTTTTTTTATGCAAGTGGACGTTCTTCAAACGAAGCTGGTTTCTTGCTCCAACTATTCGCTCGAAATTACGGTACCAATAACATTAATAATTGCTCATATTACTGTCATCAAGCTTCTGGCGTGGGTTTAAATCAGAGTCTTGGAACCAGCACTGCCACCATTCAGCTAGATGACTTAGATCACACAGATTTAATTTTTCTTATTGGAGCCAATCCCTCTTCAAATCATCCCAGATTCATGACTACGTTGATGAATATCCGTCGAAGAGGAGGAAAAGTTATCGTAATCAACCCGGCCGTTGAACCCGGTTTACAAAAATTTAAAGTTCCTTCCGATTGGAAAAGCCTTTTCTTTGGTTCCAAAATTGCCTCCCATTACATTCAACCCCATATTGGCGGTGATATTCCCTTATGCTTAGGCATTTCTAAAGCATTGAATGAATTAGCCAAATCTCAGACTCATTTACTTGACCATGAATTTATAAAAAACCACACAGAAGGCTTTCACGATTATCTGAGTTTCTTAGATAAATTATCTTGGCAAGAAATAGAAGTTGAATCCGGTGTCTTAAAAAAAGAAATTGAATCTTTAGCCTACTTGTACTCTCGCTCAAAAAATGTAGTCTTTGCATGGGCTATGGGAATAACTCACCATGCCCATGGCGTTGAAAACGTACAAGCTATTGTCAACCTTGCCTTAATGCGCGGTATGGTTGGTAAAAAGCAAGCAGGCCTTCTTCCACTTCGCGGCCATAGTAACGTTCAAGGAATAGGTTCGGTAGGTTTTACACCTCAACTGAAAAAAGATTTTATCGATAACTTAGAATCTTATTACAACCTAAGGTTACCCACTAAGAAGGGAATGGATACTTTATCTTGCGTAGAAGCAGCTTCGGAAGGAAAATTTGATTTTGCTTGGAATTTGGGAGGAAACTTATTTGGTTCTAACCCGGATTCAACTTTCGCAGAAACCGCATTATCTAAAATAAAATTTTCACTTTATATAAATACTACATTAAACCAAGGGCACTTTTTAGGTCGTGGGCAGACGACTTTAATTCTTCCTGCTCTTGCTAGAGATGAAGAACCCGAGCCAACAACTCAAGAAAGTATGTTCAATTTCATTCGGTTAAGTGAAGGGGGCCCTCCCAGATACTTTGGTCCAAAAAGCGAAGTCACAATTATTAGTAAAATTGCTCAAAAAGTTTTACCAAATAGCCCAATTCCATGGGATCGATTAAGTAGCAATAAAGAAATTAGACAAACCCTTGGCTCAGTAGTTTCTGGTTTTAAAAAAATTAAATCTTTGGATCAAACAAAAAAAGAATTTCATATTGAGGGAAGAATTTTACACCAACCTTTTTTTCCTAGAAAAAATGGAAAAGCATTATTCAAAATTCCTGATTATTCTAATTCCTGGAAAGAAAGTGAAAAAAACAATAAATTTAAACTAATGACAGTTCGATC
The DNA here is from genome assembly GCA_965223665.1 of Nitrospinaceae bacterium. Taxonomy (GTDB): domain Bacteria; phylum Nitrospinota; class Nitrospinia; order Nitrospinales; family Nitrospinaceae; genus CBDCVY01. The sequence goes on along the minus strand of OZ245011.1, from coordinate 3,721,551 downwards.
CGAAGGACAATTCAATACAGTGGTTTATGAAACAAGGGATAAATTTCGAGGTACCTTTGACCGTAATGTCGTTTTAATGAATCCTAAAGACATAGAGCAGAATGGTTGGATGGAAAACGACCGGGTATCGGTAAAAAGTAAAACGGGTGTCCTTTCCCAGCAAGTTTTGATTGGCTATCCGATTCGATCGGGAAATGTAATGATGTACTATCCAGAGGCCAACATTCTGGTTCCACGTAGTTGTGACAACCAGTCAAAAACACCTTCGTTTAAATCTGTGGATATAACAATTGAAAAAGAAAAGCAGTTTAGACGTTTTGCTAACAGTCAATAATGTAAGAAAGATAATTTTTTATAATATTCAATTTCAACTTTTACAGGTAAAGCTTTCAGCCAATTTTTGATCTAAATTAACCGTTTTCCCAAAAAGATCAAAACTTCGGTTAAAATACCCTATTAAGTAAACCCAAAATAAATAAAAAATTAATTCAAATAGTAATTACTTTTTACAACTATCTTCCCCAGCATTCCAACCGTTAGTATAGTCATTACTTGTGGAATAAAGACTGATATCCTTTACAAATTTATAATTTACTTCTCCAGAGTTTGCCAAAGCACTATCACAACCATGCTTAAATCCTAGTTTATACTCAATGGATTGCGCAGAGCTTACCACCAAATTAACCGGGTCTTCCTTAGGTGGATATGTGTGAGTGCAAGCAATTAAACCTAACAAACTCAATATGGCTAAAAATCTCATTTTTTCTTCCCCCAATAAATTAATAATTCGATTTAACCAGTTTGTTCAGCTAATTATATCAATTATTAAGGCCTTGTACAGGGCTTAAACAATATCTTTAAATACAAGAAATTCAAAGTTTTTGAAAGAAATTCTGATTTACTTAAAAGGTAATAATAAAGCTTTCAAGTAAATAATAGAAAAGGCGATAAAAATAAAACTTTTTCGAGGCGTATCGTAAAACAAATAATAAGTTTTATTCTAATAAACAAAGAATGATATCAAACGTCAATTCCGGTGGCAGGAGAAATATTTGCTCCCCGGCGATATAGTTCACTTCGGGTAAATAACCATTTCCCTTCTGAAGTTCGAGGAACACTTTCAGTTTTTATCCAATCTATGCGGCAATTTTCACCCATTTTTTCTTTAATCTTGAAATTAATATTTTCAATTTCTTCTTCCGGGGGTTCATCTTTTGGAACATAATAAATTTCTAAAAACTCATAATCCTTTTGCAAAATTTGAAACTCTCCTACCCACTTACTAAAATAAAACATCCTGGCAAAATACAGACCATGAACAATGGAGCCCTCTTTTGTTATAAAATGATCGGTAATTCGTCCCGTAATTTTTTCCAGAACAGGGGTACTGCCTCCGCACTCACAAGTATCACCCAATATAGCTGTATCCCCAATTTCATAACGAATAATAGGCATAGAATAGTTCCTTAAATTCGTTATAAGTAAATTACCCTCTTCGCCTGGGCGAACGGGTTTGCCTTCAATATCCACGACTTCAACATAATTAAAAAACGGGAAGGTATGCATTTTACCCCTTGAGCATTCGGCAGCAATTATTCCAACTTCTCTGCTACCATAATAATCATAAACAGGACAGTTAAATACTTCTTCAATTACTTCACGCATAAACGGTTTTAAAGTTTCTGCAGAGGTGGCAACATATTTGGGACTGTGTATTTTTAGTTTCTTTTCCTTAATATGGTTCGCCAATAAAAATAAAATACTGGCAAATCCCCTAATAAATATCGGTTTTTTGTGGTTTATTGCATTGACATAATCATCCCAATTTTGCGCAGAAATTTCTAATGGATCCAGAAAACTAGTGTTACTTAAATAATTTCCCAATTTAGCCTTTAAAAAAGACATTTTTTTCGAATCACGGGATGAGCCCCAAATAATAATTTTGGGAGTGTCAGCATAATCAAACCCTAGATATTTTTTATAATAATAATTTTCTGAAGCAATAAGCCACTCATTATAATCTTTATCCTGAATAAAATTGACGGGTTTACCTGTAGAACCGCTAGTGCTATTTAAATACCAAGATCGTTGCTGGTAATCAGAGGATTTTATTTGTTCAAAGTTTTTTATTAAAATTTCTTTAGTCAATATTGGGGCTTCAGAAAGCCACTCATCAAGGTCTTCTCTTAAAGGAATTATATTTTTGTAATAGGGCGAATTTTCACGCGCATGTTTCAATAAACGGCGAATTGGTTCTTTTGACGAGGGATAATTATCCCAAATTTCATCAAAAAATTTTTTCCAATTTTTAAAAATAAAATTGTTTCTTAAAAAATAATATAAATGGGTTTTTAATTTCATAATTGACTTGTTATTCTTTAACTCACAATTGGAATAGAACCTTGCAAAATCCTCTAATTCGACTTTTATTACAAAGTAAAAACTCAATACCTAAATAAAAGTAAAGACAAACAATATATTAAAAAAAACCAAGAAATTCGACTTTCAATTATATTCAAATTCAAACTAATCAGCTATACAAAAGTCATTAAAGTATTACTTTTTTTAAACATCCTATCAATTAAATTAAAAAAAGTTTTTTTATAATACCACTGAGCGAACAAATTAATTGTTAAACCTTTATCCCATTTTATCTAATATTTGATTACAAAAATTTTTATGAATATTTTAATTTAATTATTAAACTAACCGGATAATAATGTTGAAGACTTTGAAAATAAGCTTGTTATTTTTTTCTTATCAATAAACACAACTGTCCTTCCATTTGTATAAATATATAATCATTCAAACTAATAATATTTTCCAAAAAACATATAATTCTAATCCTTCCATCCTTAAAACGAATTAATTATTGATTTCATATAAGTAAAGGTAGAATTTACTTACAAATTATTTGTTTAGTTAATTATTATCCAGGGTTTCTAACGAAATAGTTGCTTAAGGGAAATCAAGGAAATTTAGTTCAAAAATTGATGCTTTTTTCTTCATTTTGCTGCGCAACTAAATCTCCTTCTGTAAGGCCCTGGAATTTCATACGACTTATCAGCAGAATTAAAAAATATTCGCAAACTTAAATAGTAACTTTTAACTTATTTAGAGGTAAACCATGAATAGCCGTTATTTACCTTTCACAATTATTGTCGGTACTCTGGTAATATTCCTGATTTCATTGACAAACCTGGGTGCTTCATCAAAAAATATTGGGCAGGTTGAGAACATGGATACTATTTCCAAAATGAAACTTGAAAAAGCTACTTTCGCAGGAGGATGTTTTTGGTGCATGGAACCCCCCTTTGAGAAATTGGATGGTGTCCATAAAGTGATTTCCGGATACACTGGCGGACACACCAAAAACCCCACTTACAAAGAAGTATCTTATAAATCAACTGGTCATGTAGAGGCTGTTCAAATTCATTATGACTCCTCAAAAGTTTCTTATATGGATTTACTAGAAGTCTATTGGAGAAATATCGACCCTACTGATCCAGGTGGTCAGTTCGTGGATCAAGGAGACTCTTACAAAACAGCCATTTTTTTCCACAATCAAAATCAGAAGGAAATTGCAGAAGCTTCTAAAGATAAGTTACAAAATAGTAACCGTTTTAAGAAAAAAATCGTGACAAAAATTGTACAGGCAAAAGAGTTTTACCCTGCAGAAGATTATCATCAAGATTATTACAAAAAAAATCCGGTTCGATACAAATATTATCGTTACCGATCAGGAAGAGATCAATTTATTGATAAAACCTGGGGGGATGAAAAAATCTTTAAACCAATGAAAATATCAATGGAAAATGTTTCCCAAAAATATTCGAAACCTTCTGATGATCAACTTAAAAAAAGCTTAACTCCTCTTCAATATAAAGTGACCCAAAAAAATGGTACAGAACGGCCTTTTGAAAATGAATATTGGGATAATAAAAGAAAAGGCATTTATGTGGATATCGTTTCCGGAGAACCTCTATTCAGCTCAAAAGATAAATTTAAATCCGGGACAGGCTGGCCCTCATTCACTAAACCTTTAGTCGCTGAAAATATAGTTACCAAAGTTGATAATAGCTTTTTTATGAAAAGAACTGAGGTAAGATCTAAATGGGGTGATTCTCATCTAGGACACGTATTTAACGATGGCCCAGCTCCTACTGGCTTAAGGTATTGTATTAATTCTGCTTCATTAAGGTTTATTCCTCTTGAAAATTTAACCAAAGAAGGTTACGAAAAATTTCTCCCCCATTTTTCCTAAATTTTAGAAAAGGCTCCATACCTCTAAATGGAGCCTTTTTCATGCCGCTCTATAAAACCATAATTTTTCTATTCCATTTTTGACGTAAAAATATAGTTGCCACTTTCTAAACCTGTTAAACTCCTTCCGTATATTTTCTTACTCACACAAATAACACTTGGAAAAGTTTTATAAAATGGAAATAGTCGCTTGTCTTTATTAATTATTTTATTTATTAAGCACGACTCAAAACTTTATCATATATTTTATTAAACGTTTTCTTACCAATTTTCACAGGAGTCAAAACAAAACGGAAGGGACAAACATTGCTTGAGCAGTTAAAGTTAACAGGCGAAGTACAGCTTTCCATAACTCAGTTATTGATAAACCTGGGAATTGGAGTGCTTCTATCCATTATAATGAACGAAATCGGGTTTCACACATTATTCAAGACATCCCTATTCGTTACAGCCGGCATTCCAAATACATGATAGGCCAATTCAGCATCCAAAATATATAAGATTGATTTAAATAGTTTCCTTGAGAGATCTTATTGAATATTCTCAAATTATTTTTAGGATAATATTTCTATTGAGACAATTCTTTCCACTTTTTTCCATCAAAATAATTTAATTTATTCGTACTCTCATTAATGATTATTGCTCCTCTCTTGGGAGCTTTTAATTGATCTCTTTTTTTAGATGTTAATACCGGAAACGACATCATTGAATCCTTAGTATCGGCCCAAGCTTTCCCATCAAATACATTAATTGACTTAGATGAAGTATTATAAATCATCAAACCTTGTAAAGGAGATTTGATCCTATTGCGTTCTTTGAATGTCATTCTTGGCGGTAAAAAACCTTGCCTTTTGGATTCAATCCCCAAAGCAACACTCGGTTCGGGAAGCATATCTTTTTTTCCGATAAAAAGTCCAGCGTGGTTTAAAAACTGTCCATTTCCAAAATAAACCTTTGGCGGTGTTTTCCACAAATTAAAACCCTTCTTGAGACTGGCATTGATTCCAAAAAATTCGGTCCGTGGATTTGCATTTTCAATATCCCTTTTATTTCCCTCAAAGGGAAGATTATAAAATCGATTTTTTTGGCTGTACCGGAGTCCCCACTTATCAAATTCATCAATTACAATGGCGGTGGGGACTTCTCGCGGAACCTTTCCTGTGTAAGGAGTTTCCTCTAAAAAAATGTCATTTATCGCACAATGAATACAGGTATTGGTATCCCCGCTTTCAATATGCAACCCAACATTCATAAAGTTCATAATTATGTTTTCAAAATAATTTCTATTATTACTGGGTGAACCTTTCACTCCACTCGCTAAGTAAATTCCTCGAGTCATAAATCTCAAATAAATGTTTGAAAAGGAATTCCAATAACAAGAACTTTGCCATCCGGTACCATCAGGCCCACAAATCATTAAAATACCTTCTTGGGTATTTCCAATATGAACATTTTCCACTACATTATAATTTACTTTCGAATGGGTCAGGGCATCCTGCATGTTTTCCGGAACAAATGCCATTCCAACAACCCCATTTCCAAAATCTTTATAATTTGCTCCTCCGTTGATCGTAAGGTCTTTAATAGTGACAAAACTAGTGGAGACTCTTATTATTATTAAATTTTTTGATCCCCCTTTTAAAACGCTGGCTTTTCCAGATCCTCGAAGTGTAATCCTGTGATTACCCTTATTACCGGTAGGCCTGGCAATTGACTTATCAATATCTTTTATCATGATCCCATTTTTCATTACTTTTCCCTGATAGGAATCCATAGGTCCTGGTTGGCCTAAAATCAGATATTGTCCAGGTGGGAAATAAACCGTCCCTCCCCCAATTTCATTTTCACAAAGTGAATCTATAGCTGCCTGAATGGCTAAAGTATCATCGGTCTTTCCATCACCCTTTGCTCCAAAATCCTTTACATCGACAAAGTAACTTGCAGGTGCTTTTTCTTCACCCCCAAAATTAAAACCAAATCCGGAAAATGAGGTTGCAGGCAGTAATAAAAAAAGTAAAAAAGAAAAAATTAGAAAACCATTCAGTTTAAACATACATTTTCTCATCAGAAATTCCTTCCATACCAAGGGGTTTCAATCTGCGCAATTCTCGTAACACATGTTCACTTTAACATTTAGTAGCCTTACAAAACATGAAATCAATTTTACAACTTAGAAAGCTAAGGGGAAGGCTTTAACTGCCTTCAATTTCACAACCCGAATTTTCCGGTTGTAATTTATCTATGGTTGGAAGATTGCTTTGTAAAAACTTATTTGAGGCCACTAAACTTTTAGTTAAAAGAAGTTTTCCATTTGGAGATAAGGGAATCGCATCAACCACTTCCCATATTATTTCACAATCCCTTCCCATTACCTGTTGGATTTTTTGGGTAACATCTTTAAAATCATGTTTTTGAAGTTTTCGGTTGGGGATATATAGTATTTTTATAGAGTTTATTTTCGTCTGAATTACTTGATAATGTTTCATCCATTCAGTTCTACATATTAACGCAAAAAACAAGCCACTAATCATCTTACCACTAGAAGTAATAAAATGATCCGAAGTTCTCCCTGAAACTTCTTCAATAGTTGGCAATTTACTCTCACAAGAACAAGGATAGCCTTGGATTGCAGTATCGCCTATTTCATATCTAATGAGTGGCATTGAAAAGTTATGGAGGTTGGTTATAACTACCTTACCTCCTTCTCCAGGTCGGGCCAATTTTCCCTCCTCATCAACTATCTCAACCCAGTTATTAAAAGAAAATACATGAAGTTTTCCCTCATAACATTCTCCAGCTATAGCACCCACTTCTCTAGAACCATAATAATCATAAACTGGACAAGCAAATACATCTTGAATTATTTTTCGCATAAAACCATGCATTTTTTCTGCAGAAGAGATAATGCAATGAGGAGAAAACACTCTCAAATGGTTTTCTTTAATAAATTGTGCCAACAAAAAAATTGAATGCGAATATCCCCGTATATAATAGGGTCTATGCTGATTAATTTGCCTTACATACTTATGGCATAATTCTGGCGTCATTGCGTAAGAATTGAGAAATTTTACCTGCTGGAGTGACTGCCCAATTTTACTTTTCCAACTTTTAGTTTTTAATAAATCCTCGCGAGCCCCCCACAAAAATACTTTAGGAACCAAATTAGGATCAAATTTCAGAAAGTTTCTATAATAAAAGTTTTCTGTAGCCAAGCCCCATGAAGAATATTCTTTATCTTGCACATAAAGCTGCGGCTCTCCGGTTGAACCTCCAGAGTGCGCTTCATAGGTTAAACTTAAATTCATATCCAAAGATTTCAATCTATCAAAGTTTTTACTAATCTTTTCTTTATTTAAAAAAGGAATATCTTGAAGGTTTTCAAAATTCCTAAATTCTTCATTTATGGTTTCGTTGTAATAAGGAACCTTTTGTCTGGCAAACTTTAGGAGTTCTACTAAATATTTTTGTGAGGGATCTTTAGAATGTTGCTCCAGTTTCGCACAAATGATTTCCCAATTAAAATAACTTGGATCCTGCAGTTTCTTAAAAATTCTATAAGCTATATTACGCCAATTCACTCAGTTTTTTTTCTCCTCAATACTTCTAGAATGTATTAATTAAATTAATCATTTTTTATCCCGGCCAAATACATTAGTTCCCAATTCATGCAATAAGAACCATTGCTTCTGAAAACCCCCAAATAATGATCAATACCCTTAAGAATTCCTTTGTTATCAATTTTATCAATTCCGAATAAATTCCGGCAAAAATCAGTCATCATTTCCAGAGAGGAAAACTTCCAAAAAAATTTCTTACATTTAGCTTCAAAGAGTTTAAATCCAAGTGAATTAAGTTGCTCTTTAGTCGAATCATCAAAAAAAACCCCTTTATGCCCCATGGAATTATGCTTATCGACAAAGACATTTAGAAATTCTGCCGTAGAAGAAAATTCACTAACATCAGCAATACAAAACTTTCCACCAGGCCTCAAAACCCTAAGGATTTCCTGGAAAATCTTAAGCTTATCATCAAAATGGTGCAAACCGGCCAAGCTAAGAACACGGTCCAGGCTTGAGCCCTTCAAAGGCAAAGACTCTAAACTTCCCAATATCTTTTTTAAATTTGGTGAATTTTTATTTTGAATAAACTGAAATGAAGAATCAACGCAGATTAAATCGATTTTCCTAGAAACAAAATTCTGAATGTAACCACCCCCGGAAGGCACATCACAAACTCGGTGTCCGTCTTTTATATCCGCAAGAGAAATCATATTTTCAAACTCAGTTTGCCTTGCAAACGGACAGTTCAACATGGCCTGATGATAAATTTCTCCTCTATTTTGAAAAATGGCCTGATAGGGGTCTGATGTCATCCTCTACTCAACTTAATTTCAACAATACGTATTTATATAAGTTAACACTAGAGTAAACATAAAACAAGAAAAGCCGATTCCACGCCGAGAATTTTCAAATTTCTTATAACTACATTTATATTGATTCCAATTCATAAAGTAATTAACCTTTTAGCTAGAGATTATTTTTTTCACATCGATATTTTACTTTCATGAATCCTTCTCCCCTTATAAGCATTATCATTCCGGCCTACAATCGGGAATCTGTTCTTCCCGATGCCATAGAAAGCGTTTTAACCCAAACCTTCTCTGACTTTGAACTAATCTTGGTAAACGATGGTTCAAATGACAAGACAATTGAGATCATGACATTCTACTCTAAAATAGATCCAAGAATAAATATAGTTTCTAATCAATATCAAAGTCGCGGGGGGATCATCGAATGGGAACCCAGGAATGATGGATTGAAAATTTCCAAAGGAAAGTATATAGCGTATCTTGATTCTGATAATACCTGGAAACCCAAGTTTTTAGAAACCCTATCTCAAGTACTCGATCAAAATCAATATACTCAATTAGTTCATTGCAATTCAATAAACCATTACCCAAAGGGAATGGTAAATTCCATTATTGACCATGATAATAGAAACCTAATCTCCTATGGAGAAGATTGGGCTATTTTTTCCTATTCAAAACTAGACCTGGATAAATTTGGTTCCGAAGTCTATATCGACACAAATGAAATAATGCACCGAGCCTCTGTTTTTAAATCGCTTGGATATCTATGGAGCACAATTCATCCTCAACGCGAGCAAATTAATATTCGACAAAAACCTCGCGCTCCTTATAGACGCCATAATGACCTTCACCTTGTAGAAAGGATTATTCAACACTTTGGCACTGAATGTATTTCTCGTATCAAAGAACCTCTTGTAGATTTTTATTATCCGAATTCTAAGCGGTCCTCTTGCAATAAGTTAGTTGACAGGGGAAATCTAACCAATAAAAAAATGGCTACAAATTTCATCCGTTAAACTTATTCAACATATACTAAACAGTCATATCCCCATGTTCCTTACTAATATCGCCTGAACCAATTATTTGTCCATTTTCACCCAACCTTTATTATTGGAAAAAACGCCAACCAACTAGGTTCTCTCCTAAATTTGTTATAAAATCAATTAAGAGCAAAATTAAATCAGCTATTTTCATATTTGGTAAATAATGGGCAAAAAGCTTTTAATTCTTCCAGGACTCATTTTAGGCCTTACTATTCTAGTTATATTAGTAAAAGCCAAGGAACCACCAAAAAGAACAAAAGTAACTGAACGAGCTAAGGCTGTTCGAGTAATAACTTTATCTGAAATTAATTTCATTCCGCGCGCCGTTGGATATGGATATGTACAACCCGACAAAATCTGGGAAGCTGTGGCGGAAATTGGTGGAAAAATCGTGGAAATGCACCCCAATTTGAAAAAGGGTGTTTTCCTTAAAAAAGGAGAAATACTTTTTCGGATTGAGGCAAATCCCAGTCGATTAGCCATAGAAGAAATTCAAGCTGAAATATTAAATATCAAAGCACAAATTGCAAAATTGGAGCAAAATTTAACTGACACTAAGCGGCAACTTGAAATTGAACGAAGCTCACTGAATATTAATCAAAACGAGCTTGATAGAAAGAAAAAACTATTTAAAGAAGGCGTAGTTTCTAAATCTGACCTCGATCTGGAAAAACAAAGAGTATTAATTCAAAAAAACAGTGTTGAAAATTATTTAAGCACTATCAATAGAATACCTTCCGAACGCCAAGCTCTTTTGGCCAACCTTAAAGCTTCCCAATCCAGATTAGCGAATGCAAATATTAACCTTGATAAAACTATAATCACAGTTCCTTTTGATAGTCGAATTTCACAAGTAAATGTAGAACTGGGTCAAGCTGCCACTGTGGGCCAAATACTGGCGGTGACAGATAGCATTAAAACCGCGGAAATTGAAGCGCAAATTCCTCGATACAAACTAAGAAATCTTATTCCAAAAGATTCTCCTCAATCCCTCGATTTGGAAGCTTTCCGGAATATCACTAGAGGTGATGCGAAAAATTTTTTTGACTTAAATGCCATTGTTCGTCTTGAAATAAACTCTAAATCCGTAGAGTGGAAAGCTCGGTTTTTGAGATTTACTGAAACAGATCCCAAAACAGGAACCATTGGAATTGTTGTCGCTGTGGATGACCCTTTTCTAAAAACGAAACCTGGAAAACGGCCCCCCTTACAAAAAAATAATTATTGTGAGGTAGAGCTTTATGGAAAACCTCAGCCCAAAAGTATAATAATTCCTCGATCCGCCCTTCACCAAAATTTAGTTTATATTGTCAATCAAGAAAATAGATTAGAAAAAAGGAAGGTACAAATTGGTTTTTTTCAGGAGGACTTAGTTTCCATTCAAACAGGACTTCATTCCGGTGAAAAAATAATAGTAAGCGATGTTATTCCTGCAATTGAGGGTATGCTTTTATCTATTCATATGGACAAAAAACTCGAGTCCTCCCTATCAAGCAAGGCCTCTCGGACGCTGGAAAAAAGATGAATCCCAATAATAATTGGCTGAAATTCTTTGCCAGCCATCCCACAGCTTCTACTCTCTTAATGGTTTCTTTTATTTTTTTGGGCTCCATTACAATTATGGATGTCCGTCGAGAAACTTTTCCAGATTTCACACCAACTGAGGTTGAAATTTTAGTACCCTACCCTGGAGCCCACGCTTTAGAAATTGATGAGGCCATTAGCCAAAGGATTGAAAATGTCCTGGAGAATGTAAACGATGTATACGAAGTAAAAAGTGAGTCCAAAGAAGGCATATCACGCATTGTGGTTGAAATGCGGGAAGGTGGAAACTTAAATCAATTCATGGATGACATTAAGACCGAAGTGGAAGCCATAGATGATTTTCCCGATAGAGTAGAGAAGCCTATCATAAAACAATTGGGCCGTATGGACTTAGTAGTTTCAGTTGCTATAACTGGTCCCATGTCCACTCCGGATTTAAAGCTCTTCTGTGAAGATATTAAAAATCGATTATTACTTTTAGATGAGATCTCTCATGTAAATGTAGAAGGTTTTTCTGATCACCAAATCCAAATTCAGTTAAGAGCTAAAGAATTAATGCGTTTTGGTTTAAGCATTGTCGATATCACAGAGGCAATTGCCAAACAAAATATAGATCTGCCGGCTGGAACCATAGAGACTCCCGAGGGAAACATAATAATTAGATTTTCAGAAGAACGCAAAAGTGTTTCTGAATATGAAGATATTCTAATTATTTCGGGCACCTCCGGAGAGGAAATCCGATTAGGAGATATCGCTTTTGTAGAGGATCGGTTTGAACGTCATGAAGAAAAAATTTGGTTTAATGGCCAAAGAGCTGGGATGTTAACAATAAAAAAACTTAAAAGCGAAGACTCTCTAAAAATTATTGCTGCTCTAAATAATTTTTTAGAAAAAGAACGTAAAAAAGTTCCTCCAAATGTTAATTTTGAATTAACCAAAAATATGACAGACATAGTACAGGATCGACTTACTATGCTTTCAAAAAATGGAATTCAAGGGCTATTTCTTGTATTTCTTTCACTTTGGCTTTTTTTTTCGCTTCGCTTGGCTTTTTGGGTAACCATGGGTCTCCCCGTCGCCTTCTTAGGAACAATTTTTTTCATGCATCATATAGATTTTTCCATCAACATGCTTACTATGGTGGGCTTGCTCTTGGCTTTGGGATTGATTATGGACGATGCTATTGTAATATCCGAAAATATAGCTTCCCATTATTCAAAAGGAAAATCTGCATTAGAAGCTGCTGTCCAAGGTACACAGGAAGTTACTCCGGGAGTATTATCTTCATTCCTGACCACTCTGGCAATTTTTGGAGCCATACCGATTTTCATAAAAGGAGAAATGGGAAAAGTATTATGGGTCATGCCTGTAGTATTGATACTCGCTCTTTCGATAAGTTTGATTGAAGCATTTTGCATATTGCCTCACCATTTACATCACACATTTCAAAAAATAGATTCTAATATTACTTCAGATTTTAGAAAAAAATTTGAAAAATTGCTTGAAACTTTTCGCGAAAATATTTTAGGAAGTTTTGTAGATTGGGCCATTCGATGGCGGTATCTTTTTATAGGAATTTTGATTTTCGTTTTTTTATTCACACTGGGTTTAATTTCCGGAGGAAAATTAAAAATTATTGGATTCCCAGAAATTGACGGAGACGTACTTCAAGCAAGAATTTTACTCCCACAAGGAACACCCATTGAAAAAACTGAAAGTGTGGTGGAGCAGGTCGTCCAGGCCTTAGACAAAGTTAATTTAGAGCTAACCCCAATTCAACCCGGTAATCAACCTTTAGTTCAAAACACTAATGTCCAATTTAATACTAATTTAGATGCTTTTGAAACAGGGACTCATGTTGCCACTGTATCTGTGGATCTACTAAAGGCAGAAATTAGAAATAGCTCCTTAGATGAAATATCCAAAAAATGGCGCGAATCTTTAGGTGAAATTCCTGACGTCATCAATATTACTTATAAAGAACCACAAATGGGCCCTGGAGGTTTACCCATTGAAATTAGATTGATGGGAAAGGATTTAGACGAGTTAAAAAAAGCCTCACTGGAATTATCAAACTGGTTAAATGGTTATGAGGGTGTTTTAGATCTTAACGATGATATGCGGCCGGGTAAGCCGGAAATCAAAATTCGAATGAAGCGTGGAGCTATGGCTAAGGGATTAAATGCATCACTAATAGCCAATCAACTACGTGCAGCTTTTTTTGGTAAAACAGCAAGTGAAATTCAAGTAGGATCCGAGGCTTATGAAATTGATGTCAGACTGGCAGATGTAGATCAGAACAGTTTTTCAGATTTAGAACTCTTCTATATCACTGATCCTTCTGGGAAATTGTATCCCATAGGTGAAGTCGCTGTTTTGGAGCAAAGCCGAGGGCCCGCACGGATTTTTCGAGTCAATGGATTAAAAACAATCACTATTCGTGCTGACCTTGACAGCAAAGTGGCAAATGCCAAAGAAATAATTGACGAAACTAAAAAAAAATTTTTCCCGGATTTTTTGAAAAAGTATCCTGGAATCCTATACTCCTTTGAAGGACAACTCAAAGGTTCCAAAATTACCGGCCAATCAATGATGACCGCTTTCCTAGTGGGAATTTTTGGAGTATTTGTCCTTCTAAGTTTTCAATTGAAAAGTTATGTCGAATCATTAGTGGTCTTATCTGCTATTCCCTTATCTTTAATTGGCATTATTTGGGGTCATGTAGCAATGGGATTAGATTTATCGATGGTAAGTATAATGGGATTTGTTTCACTATCGGGTGTGGTCATTAATGATTCCATCTTACTAGTTCAATTCATTAAGATGCGTTTGGAACAAGGTGAAAAAATTGAAGAATCAGCAAGAAAAGCCAGTCGACAAAGATTTAGAGCTGTACTTTTAACATCTTTAACAACTATCGCAGGGTTAACCCCTCTCCTTCTCGAAAAGAGTTTGCAAGCTCAGGTATTAATTCCCTTGGTTACCAGTATCATCTTTGGACTTATGGCATCCACTCTTCTGGTTCTAATTGTAATTCCTTCTTTCTATTCAATCCTCGGTGATTTTAAAAATTTCCAAGGTAATCCATCGAATTAATTACTTAATTTAAAACTTTTCTAATTATTTGAAAAAATGAGAATAGATATTAGTTAAAAATGTTTCTTGCAGTGAAATACCTTGGAAACTAAATAGGCAAAAGTTTGATCCCAAAGACAATGGATCACATTAAATTTAAAGTTTCTTATAAATGGCCATAAATATCTAAGATTTTTTATTTCTTTCCAGATTTAAATAGATCAGAACCCGAATCCTCTAAAAATTGATCCAAAGTAACCGGCTCAGTGATTGGTTTCAGATAGGGTGCTAATTTTGCTGAGTAGGCTGGTTTTCTTGAAAAAGCAAATTGGATTTTTTGCTCTCCCCAAGCGGTCAAGAAAAGTAAAATGAGGGAAATTATTACAGGTTGAAGATAATCTCTAGGTTTAATTAAATCTTTTGTTAATTGAATACTGGCCCAAAACATTCCTAAAAATATTGCCAGATTCAATATGTAATCAATTGAAGCAACCCAATTAATATTTGGCAACCAAAAAGCAATAAACGGATCCAACGCTTCATAAATTAAATACACTAAAGTCCCAAAATTGGAAACTGCAAGATGTCGTTTATAGAACACCTTATGAGTTTTTAAATTAATTATAAAACCCACAATAATTACATAAAATAATGCTCCAAACCCATAACTTAAAACTGCCTCAATCAAACCTTCTTTCCAATATTTCTGACTGGGTTTTTCTAAATATCCCGCCCAGATCATTATCCCTAATACAAAAAGAGAAAATCCAATAGCAACAGAATTCTTGTCAAATAGTTCTCGTAAATTTGTAAATCTTTGAAACTTTTTAGTGGGAACAATAGGGTGATCAGGAAGAAATACTTTTAATCTGGTTTTGCCAAGATAAATCTCATTTCCAGACCCTAATTTTACTGATTGGCCTTTTAAGCTTAAATGTTGGTTAATTTTAGTCCCATTTTCACTTTTCAAATCTGAAACAAAAAGATTTCCATTGTTTCTGGTAATCAAAATGTGTTGATTAGACACAAAAGGATCATCTAGAATTATGTCATTTGAATACGCTCTGCCAATGCTAATGGGTCCTTTTTTAAATATAAATCGCCGTTCCATGTGATTCCCATGGGAGGAAAACAGCTCAATGATTATTCGGCCCACTGAATTCCTCCAATAAAATGCTGGAGAAAACCAACTGCCAACGGCTGACTAATACCCGATAGACCAATGCGAATAACATACCCTTGCTTTGGTTTCCCCAAAAGGGCAAAAGTTAAAAATATATCATTGAGCTTAGGATACTCCTTATATGAGCGAGCACAATAAACGGCTTTCCAATTTTGTTCCGCAAGATTTATAAAATTATTTTTACATTTAAAGTCTGCAACCTGCTTTTCCCCTGCAAAAGGATAAAATTCGCTTTTTGAGAATTCTAGAGAATATTCCTTATAAAATTTTAAGGGGTTCAATTGATCACTTTTTAATCGAATAATTGAATACCCCACCGACCCAGTAAAAAAACCACGAGACAAATAAATCTTGTTCTCGCTTTCACATCTTTTATAACTTATCGAATAAAATTGTTCTTCCTCTAGATCTTCCGGTTCACTATTTCCCCAGCATTTAAAAATTGAGCGAGGTATGTTTTTAGGAATGTTTAAATGACCAAACCTTTCATAGCTCCATTCAATTTGCAAGACTTTATTAATTACATGATTAAACTTTTTCAATATCTGTTTTTCAATGATTTGTTTTGAGTCTTTTTTAATATCATCCTTAAAATTTTCTTCCACAAGTTCGACCAGGTACTCCACCGGAACCAAATAACTTAAATCATTTCCCTCGATAGCCACGTTCACTCCAACCACTTTTCCCTTGGAATCCAGGGCTGGGCCTCCACTCATCCCTGGGTTCAAAGATGCAGAAAGCAATACGTGCTGATATTGGTCCGGCCCTACAAGACCGTTATAGGTGCCTTCAATTATTGTCATTCCCAAATCCAGGGGATTTCCCAGAGGGAATACATGGTCGCCCTTTGCCAAGGAGGAACCTCCCAAAATTAGATAGGATTGGTTGCTGTTCTCTCCTTCTAAAATGGCAAGATCGTGACTGACATCAAAAGTTTTTATTTTTAATTGCCCTTTTTCTCCATTTTCTTTATGAAATTCAATTCGGTAACGCTCAGGTTTTGCCACTACTTCGGAAATAACATGATAGTTCGTAGCAATAAGTCCTTCTCTGGAAAACTGGAATCCCGAGCCAATGGTTGACTTTTCCTTCGAATCAATATCGATTATTTGGATCTGATAAACAGAGTTGTGAAAACGCTTATATAACTCCTGGGCTTTTTCTGTCAAAGCAAAAATTGAGGAAGGAAACCCTGTTAATATTACTAATAAAATAATTACTAATTTCTTAAACAAGAATAAACCGCTCATATATACCTAGAAACATACTATTAAATTATACTTAACTTAAATTAGAGCTTTGCTTAGTATCGCACATATATCAATTTTGTCTATATTTTGACTCTAAACAAAACTCACAATCCAAACATTGTTCTTTAAAATTTTATAAACTTTTTGAGGAGAGCAATTTTTTTTGCGGAGACCAAAGAAAAATGATTGAAGATTTATGATTCAAGAATCTGAAATAACGGTCTGGGGAATCATTTCCGACCTTTTAGAAACTTCGCTTAAAAATTATCTCATAATTCTATTGGGTAAATATTGATTGATTTTGGCCTTAACCATATAGAAATATGGTCCCTCAATGGCTTGTTTTTAACTATTTAAGGAATTAATTTCCCTAAATTTTCTTTACTCTCTTTCCAATATGGGATTATGGTTTATACTGTAAATTGGTTATTTTGTTGCCATTCTGGTCCAATCGTTTATCCGAATATCAAATTTATGCAAACAATTACACCCTCCTATCGCTTAATCGACATTGATCTTTTAGGTCATGGTTCTTTAAACCATATGAATCTTTATTATAAAACTAATCTATTTGGAAAAACTAAATTCATAAAGTTCGCTACTGACAATCCCGAACAAATACAAAAAGTTAAAGAACTTGCTTTTTCAGGAGACCTTACAGAGGAACTTTATATAAAAGAAGAAGACACATTTGAATATTTTCAAAAAGCTACTCAAACGTTAAGAGAATTCATTTCCAAAGATAATATTTCTGTAAAAGAAAAAGCAAAGAAGATTTATAAATTATCTGAACAAGTCATGAAAGATTTTTTTAAAAATAATGCTCCAAACAGTTTTTTAAACACAGCCAGCGAAGCCATGGAATTGATGAGCCAAAGTATGCAGTCAGACTCATTAAGTTTTGGGGGAATTTCCGAAATTATTAACAAGGATTATTATACCTATACACATAGCGTTAATGTAGGCCTTTATTGTTTTATTTTTGGATTAAAAACGAAAATGATTTCTTCGGACATTCAGGAGCTGGGAGTTGGTGGAATGCTTCATGATGTAGGAAAAACAAAAGTCTCTCAAAAAATTGTCAACAAAAACGGAAAATTGACTGATCAAGAATTTGGAGAAATAAAAAAACATACATACCTGGGAGGTCAAATTTTGGAAGGCATGAATTGTTATGGGAAAAAGATAATTCAAATGGCAACCTCCCATCATGAAAAATATGATGGTAATGGTTATCCGGAAGGTTTAGTCGCAGAAGAAATTCCCTATTTTGCACGCATATGCAAAGTTATGGATGTTTACGATGCATTAACAACACGCCGCTCTTATAAATCAGCAATGCCCCCCCAAAAAGCCCTTAAATTGATGAAAGAACAAATGAGCACGGAGTTTGATTTACAAATTATTGAAAGCTTTATTCGTTTTCTTGGAGAATAGAAATTCCAGATAGGAACTATCTACAAAATAAGAAACCTTTAGCTTAATTCTTCAAAGTACTATCAGAAAAAGGACCCATTGGAGAGGCTAAAGTTGAGGGACTTGATTTAAAAAAATATCTTCGCCCCACACTGAAAACAATTTTTCCTAATGCTCCAGCCGTTCTTAACAAAGCAGGAAGACAATGGCTAATTTGAGTTATTCGGTTTGACCACGGAGCATGTTTTAAAAGCTGAATCATAGCCCCATTATTAATATCAGACATATCAAGAGTTTGGTGCAGATGGTCTAAATCGTCTAAAGTAACCGTTACCATTCTTTTCTTATTGGAATGATCATTTAAAACATTCATATACAATTGGTCTTTAATCATTTTAAATTTAAAGATTAAAGTTTTCTCCTCTTCCAGCTTAAGTCGCAAAGAAAATGATTTCTTAAACCACATTGTAAAACGCATTCGCGATTTTAATTTTCGGGTTTTTTGAAATTGTCCTATTCCTGATTGATAAAACGACCAAATAAAATCGTTTCTCGATTTCAAATCTTTCTTTCCTTGAATATCATACAGGTATAACCAAATAATTGTCACATACAAAAGATGACCTACCATGGTGGGGACAGTTTTATGCTTTTTAAAAATAAAAGGTATTCCAGAAGTAGTTCCATAACAAAGTGAAAGAAGATTCCTTAACTCGGATCGTTTCATTTTTTCTAAATGGACAACGGTTCCAAAATTGTTGTAACAATCCCAATCCAATGATTCGATCAATTTTTTTTCCTCGTAATCTCTATAAATTTGAGTCCCGGGATAAGGGGTCATAACAAAATAAAGCGCTCTATGATCAAGCCCCATATGTTTTGCAAACTCAGGGTATCTTAAAATATCTTCTTTGGTTTCATTAGGGTGACCAATGATAAGGAACCCTTCAACTTTTAATCCCGATTCTTGGACAAGCCGGATGGCCTTCTCATGTTTTTGAACTGATCCCCCTTTTCTTAAAGTTTTAAAAGTTTCAGGGTCCGGGGTTTCAATACCAATTTGAATTTTATCAAACCCAATCCGCTTTAAATCTTTCATTAAATGAGCGCATCGAATCACATCATCAGATCGTGATTCTGTAATAATTTTAAAATTGGTTAAATCATGCTTAAACATTAGTTCAATAATTCGTTCCACCCTTTTGGCATCAAACAAAAAGATGGAATCAAAAAATTTAACTGTTCTACGAACATGTTTACTGTGAATTTGTTTTAACTCTTCAATAAAGTGCTCCGGGCTCCTGGGTCTCCATCCCTGATTAACAGTGTCATTTGCACAAAATGTGCATTTCGCAATACAACCTCTGGAGCTATAAACTGTATCAATTGAATAAGCATCCCCTCTTTCCCCAAAACGAAGGGGACGAATAGATCTTAAAGGTTGAGGAAGAAAATCCATATCTTCAATAAGTTCTTGATCAGGATTATGGATCGGTTCTCCTTTTTCTTTATAAGACAACCCCAGGACATCTCTGCTGGGCCCATTTAGAACCAGATCTCTGAAAGGGTTATCTCCTTCTCCCCGAATAACTGAATCTACATTGGGATCAGCAAGGACCTCATCGGTTAAAGCGGTGGGATGATAACCACCCATAACAACATATGCTCCAGCCTGGCGAGCAAGCCTCGCATATTCCTGGGCACTATAATAACCCCCGGTCATTGAGGAAATACCGACTAAATCAAACCTTTCTCTCTTTAAGCTTTTCTCAAAAAGCTTAAATGGATTCTTATCATATGGAGAAACGGGGATGGATACATACTCTACATCATTTTGAATAAACGCTCCCAAGTAGCATATTTCTACAAGGTCAGAAGAATAAACATCTGCAGGAGGTTCTAGCTTTTGCTGCGCTTTTAAAAGCGCTACTCTTTTAAAATGGCTCATTCATAGACTCAAGTGGATTAATTTTAAAAAGAAAAATTTGAATATCAGTTAAAGGAAAGGATTCAATTTTTGAGAGGTCATTACATCAGAATCAAATACTAATCATTAACTATTTCAGTATGGAATTAATTTTAGAACAATTCAAACTTTAAATTTTATATTTCAAGTTTTTTTGCTTGAAGGTTAGAAAAATTTAAGGATCAAAAGTTTTTTTGTCATCTATTTGCTCTTTATGAATAAGGCTATCATTTAAAACCAATTGGACTGCGGATCTTCCCATAAACGACAACAAAAATATAGATAAAATGATGTTCAATTCCTCTTTTTGCCGAATTCATTGATTGAATTCTTAATATTCTTTTTTCAATTCTGAAAGATAAACAGACTTAAAAAGATCAAAACAAAAATCCCATTGTACAAATTAATAATTCCCTATAACAAAAAAATTTTTTAACGAATAGAAGGGCCTTGCATTCAACTTCCCAACAAATACAATGGGTTCAAAAGAAAAGTCAAACCCAAAAACGCTAACGTGTATAAGGAAATTAACAAAATATAAATTGGTAAATCTTTTTTTATACTCATGATGCCCCCGCCATTCTGCTAAAAAATTGGTTTACAAAATTTCATAATTTTTATTTCAAATTTCAGATCCTTTTTCCTTATTAATATCAATGATAAATATGAGCCTTTGGAAATACTCTGGGTATCATTCAAAACATTCTTTTTTAATAGAATAAAAATAATAATGCTGTCGTTTTTTTAATGACTTCTTTTCAGGTAATTTAAGGAAAAGAAACAATTTCCAATCAAGGGTTTTACTAAGGAGGTTTCAAAAGCGGGCTAAATCTTATAATTTATTTTGATTTTAAATTTGAAACTAATTCCATGAATACACATTCCTACTTTTCATGGCAATTATTGTTACATCCCATCTATTAATAAAATCATTATTAAATTACAAAAGTTTATTTTTATAGGCATATTGAGTTAACTTAGCATTACTTTTTAAGTCCATTTTTTCTAGAATTCGCGCCCTATAAGTGCTAATGGTAGGTACACTTAGAGCAAGCTCTTCAGAAATTTCCTTTACCGTTTTTCCAGAGGCAATCATACAAAAAACCTGGAATTCACGAGGTGAAAGAGTTTCATGGGGAAGTTTTTCTGAATCCTGATCCAATTCAAACGCTAATTTTTCTGCTAAACTTGCAGTTACAAACCGACCACCCTTAGCAACCTTTCTGATGGCTTCCACCAGTAACTCAGGAACTGCAGTTTTATTTATATATCCGGAGGCACCAGCTTTAAAAAATTTAACTGCGTAATCCTCTTCAGGAAAAACACTTAGTATAATAACTGGAAGATTAGGAAATTCAGCTTTTAACTGAACAATAACATCCCAACCACTTTTTTCCGGCATATCAACATCCATGACAACAACATCCATTTCCTGAGCACGAATCATCTCCAAAAGTTGGTTTCCATTCTTTGCCTCTCCAATCACTATCATGTCGGGTATTTCAGAAATGATTTGTTTTACCCCCTGTCGAATGAAAGCATGATCGTCTGCAATAATAACTTTTATTTTCCCATTTAAATTATTCATGATTCTGTTAAGGGCAAACTCACAATAATTTTTGTCCCTTCTCCTTTTTTGCTATGAATGCGGGCTTCACCACCCCACACCAAAGTACGTTCTTTAATTCCGATTAATCCAAAAGAATTTGGGTTTTCGGCTTGATCTGGATCCATTCCTTGCCCATCATCTTCAATTTCCAATTCCAGAAATTTGTCCCTCCTTTTAAATGAAGTTTCTACTCTTTTAGCCTGGGAATGACGAGCCACATTGGTCAAGGTTTCCTGATAAATCCGAAACAATGTTATAGAACGATCAGGGTCCACATCAATATTATTCGGTTCTATTGTCAATTTACATTGAATTCCAGTACGTTTTTGGAATTCTTTTGCCTGCCACTTTAATCCCTCACAAAGTCCGAGAATATCCAAAATTCGAGGACGCAACTCACTTGCTATTCTTTGCACATTTTGAACCGCATTTTCAATTAACGCAGACATTGTATGTACCCTTTTAAAAATTTCGGTTTCCTCGGAGGAAATATTATTCTCAATCCAACCAAGCTCAAATTTTAAAGCTGATAAAGATTGCCCAAGTTCATCATGAATTTCTCGGGCAATTTTTTCTTTTTCTTCTTCTCGTGCAGATTGTAAACGATTACTCAAGTTTCGCAAACGTTCTCGAGATTCAATCAATTCTTTGGCTGAATGTTTTCGTTTTGAAATATCACGCAAAATACCCGTAAAAATGTAAGACCCATCTCTTTCAATTGCGGAAACAGCGATTTCGATCGGGAATAAATGTCCGTTGGCATGCAATGCTGAAACTTCAATCTGTTGATTTAAAATTTCGTGCTTTCCCGTTTCAAGAAATCTTGCTAAACCTCTATTATGTGATTCTCGGTATTCAGAAGGAATTATGAGATCAACTAGTTTTTTTCCAATCG
The DNA here is from genome assembly GCA_965223665.1 of Nitrospinaceae bacterium. Taxonomy (GTDB): domain Bacteria; phylum Nitrospinota; class Nitrospinia; order Nitrospinales; family Nitrospinaceae; genus CBDCVY01. The sequence continues at coordinate 3,698,937 of OZ245011.1, read as the reverse complement.
CTTCATTCGCATGTAATCCAAACACGGAAGTTGCTCGCTGATTCCAACTCAAAATGAGTCCACTAGCATCCATAGTAATAATTGCATCAAAAGCATTATCTAAAATTGTGCGAGTTGATTCTTCCTTTTTACGCAATTCTTCAATTGTAAGGTTACCTTCAATGATTTTTCCTTCTAAAAATTTTCGCTTCAGAACTATTTCTTCTTCTCTTCTTTCAATTTGAGAAAGCATTTCATTAAAGCCTGAATAAAGGATGCCCAATTCATCAGAATTGTCGTACTGAACCCGAATAGAATAATCTGGATTTTGGGAAATAGATTTCGCGGTTTCAGCTAAGGCTAATATAGGTTTAGAAATAAATTTTTGCAAATTCATTGTTAAACTATAAGCAACTATAGGGATAAAAATAAGGATCAATCCTACAACCGATAAGTAAACCTGAGTTCTTGATTGAAATTCTTTCATATCTGCGTTTAAAAAAATCTTTCCAACTACCTCATCTTTCAAAAAAATCGGAAGAAGAATTTCTATATGTTCTTCATAAAAATGATGGCCTGCATTAAAGCTTGTGGGGGAAGTATAGTTTTCGTTTGGACTTCTTTTATACATTGCAAATAAATTTTTATCGGAATCATAAAGTCCAGCATATTTAATATGCTCTTCTTCTTTTAAAGTTGAAAGAATATTCTCGGCAGATTCACTATCTAAAAATATTATGGAAGTTCTACTATTGATCCCAATCGCATTGGCTAAAACCGTTAAATTTCGCAACATGTCTCTTTTAAAAATTTTTAGGTCATTAAACACAAATATACCTGTCGAAGCCAAGAGGCTAAATATGGTAATGGTAAGCACAATCATTACCAGCTTGCCTTTAATGGACAAAGATTTTAAAAAGTTCATTTCAAACGCTCTTTTTCGACAATAGTAGCTAAAATTAAAAGTTCTAAACTAATCTGCAAATAAACACATTTCACCTCTTCTTGACTAATCTCAAATCGGATTCTGATTTTTCGATTAAAAAAGTTTATCGCCACTCTCTTTTCTTCATAATTTGGAATATCACCAATAAATAGTTTTGGTTGGTTTTTAACTTCTCCTAGAATATTGTGCAAATTTATCTTAGTTTTACATATAAAAAGAGTATGGTGATCAGACAACTCCTAATGGGTAATCGAAGGCTTAATAAAAAAATTCATACGGTGTTTTTTTTTGCAATTTTACTCAAAATCTCGATTATTCATATTTCCCGAATTTGAATATTCCCCATCAAACTTACAGATAAATTGTTATAAATATTTTTAATTCCGGCATGCAAAATGGCAACAGTGTAAGAATCCGTTTTTTGATTTAAATTAATAGGAAAAAGAGTAATTCCATCAAAGCAAAATAATTATGGTTAGTATCTTTAGCAATAAAGCGGATTACTTCGGCAAAGGAATCTACGCCATAAATTGGAAAAATCGTTCCAAAATTGACTTCAACTCTTTTAGCATTAAAATTCCTAGCTTCTATAAAAGTTTTCTTTTTTCTTTATTGATGGTTTCAATACAAATAATTCAAAATTAGAATCAAAATGTTTAATAAGAAAAATCTTTTCCTACTGCAAACTGCTGGTTGATTACATCTAGTAGGTCGTCCTTATTAATTGGTTTAATCAAATAATCTCTAACCCCCATTTGCATTAATTTGACAGCCATTTCAGGATTTGGATTTTCTGTAATTACCACAACGGGTATACCTGGCGCTTCATACATTAAGTATTCAATAAACTCAATTCCATTGACCCGGGGCATTTCGATATCGCAAAAGATAACGCCGACATAAAATAAATTATTTCCAGTGTGCAAACATCGAATAGCTTCTTCTCCATTTGTCGCTTCTAAAATTTGATAGTCTTCTGATCCTAAATAAAATTTAACAATCTCACGAACATCTCTCTCATCGTCGATTATCATTATTTTTCCTTCACTCATTTTTTAATCCTCCCAATATTCATTTAGCAACTAATGTTCCCCTTCCCTCTTGATACCAATGTAAAACCTAAAGCATGAAAAAATTGTACCCAAGTCAATTGGCCGCACATATCGTTGTAAACATGCTTTTTATATCGATATTAAATAGTTTTTGTGTAGTAGTTTGTATGACAACAGCGTACGAAATATCCCAATGCTAAAAAAGGTAGAATTATTAGATTGAAACTGCGTCTATCCACTTTTTAATTCTGTAAAACAAAATAGGACAGGAAATACTCTGCTGAACGACAAAAATATTATTGTTAGCACGATATTACTCTTTGATTAGGAATGTTACTTTTTAAAAACTTTTATTGTAAATTTTCTATCAGAGGGGTGAAAAATGAAAATTGAATTAACAGAACATCCAACTTGGGTTAATGACTTTCTAAATGAAATTCTTCCATACGAAAAAGAAATCTTGGAGGGCGATTGTTTTGGAAAAATGTGCAAAGGGGAGTTGGCTATTGATACTTTTCGGCAAGTAATGCTTGATTTTTATCCATTAGTCGAAAACTTTCCTAAATACATGGCATTAATACTTTCAAGAATTCCAATGGAAAATAATAAAAAATGTAATATGGCACGATATTGGTTAATTGAAAATCTCAATATAGAACGAAAACATGCAGATTGGTATCGAAACTGGATTTGGGGATTTGGAGTTCCCAAAGCAGCCACGGACAAAGAAGTCTTTCCTCGCCCAGAAGTCGATGCCGTAAACAACTTCCTTTGGAAAATTTGCACCTATGGGACTATCCCGGAGGCCATCGCAGGATTAAATTTTGCAATTGAGGGACCTACCGGTAAATGGTCAAAAAGTGTCTATGAAAACATATCGAGTTATGAAAATGAAGAAGGTGTTGATATAAATCCAAAATCAGTCATATGGTTAAAAGCCCATGCCCGTTATGACGACCATCACCCAGAAGAGGCTTTGGAAATTATAAAAGAATTTGCAGTGGATCCCGTGGAACAGGAACGTGTAAAACGTGCTGTGATCAATGGGATGACCTACTACGCCATGGCTGCCAGGGCAAGCTTTAAAATGGGTTCGCAAATGGAACTGACTCTGGTTTAACACTTTCTTAAAAAGAATGAATTAGAAAAAGGATTCTAGATTTAAAGGTTCGTGTAGAGATGGTTTGATAAATTGGGCTGTTTAAATAAAACCCATATTCGGCTTAATTGTTAAAAACAAATTCTTAGAATGAATATCTTTTTAAAATTAAATCTCCAAAAGCATCTAACCATGTAGATTTGGGTCATATTTTTGCTTAATCAAAATTTTTTTAATAAAAAACCAGGGATCGATGAGTTAGGATTTCCGATTATTTTGAATTCGGAATAACTTTTAATTAAACCCCATTCTATTTCAAATTTAAGAAAGGCTTGGAAGCAGATGATATTTAAAAATTGAATAAGCAGGATGTAAAGAAGCAACTGAATTTAAAAATACAAGTATTTTCAAATAATACAACCATGACACTATAGGCCAAATTTAAGAATAGATCTCTTTTCTAATTAAAAATAAGGTCTTCTAAAGGGCGCAATCAACTTTTGATTTATTAATTTTATCTTAAAAAATATCAGATAAGTTATCTTCATAATTTGGAATGAGGAAATATTCCCAACTATATACCATTTTAGGGTAACTTTGCCAAATAAAGCTCCCATAAAAAGGGTATTCTTTTCTCTTGAAATTGGAAACAAAAAGCCTCACTATTAAATTAACAAATAAAATAAATGTAATCATATGTGCTCTAATTTCGAGGCTTATCTCATGTGGCCTTCCGGGATTCGAATCAAAAAATTATAGGCTTTTGATATCGACCTAAAAAATATTACATGCCCCATTTTGGGGCTTTTGTTAATAACAAATTTTGTCCTAGTTTATGTTGCTTTTTTAAAACTATAAATATTTTCAATATATTATTTTTATCCAATACCTTTTTACATGAGGAAAAATATGGAATTTTCTACTTACACTTCAGAAGAAACCTCTTCCACCGGAAATAAGTTATTCAGCATTTTTAAGAACGAGAATAGAAACAGTTCAGATGCCAATAGTCAGTTGAAGGCCATTCATAATGCCTTAGCCGTTATTGAATTTGATCCTCAAGGAAACATCCTCACTGCCAACGAACATTTTTGTGAAGGAATGGGATATAGTTCAAACGAAATTAAAGGTCGTCATCATAGAATGTTTGTAGACCCTGAAATGGCCCGGAGCCAGGATTACCAAAATTTCTGGTCTGAATTGGGTAGAGGGCATTCCCAAACCAGAGAATTCAAACGTTTCAAAAAAGGGGGAGATCCTATTTGGTTGAGCGCCTCTTACATGCCGGTTACCAATTCTTCCGGAAAGGTGACCAAAATAATAAAAATTGCTCAGGATATTACCCAACAAAAATTAAAAAATTTGGAATCAGAAGGTGAAAACAGTGCAATTAGAAAATCCCAGGCGGTCATTTCCTTTAACATGGATGGAACCATCATAAGGGCCAATGACAATTTCCTCAATGCCGTTGGTTATTCCATTGATGAAATTAGAGGCCAACATCACCGCATGTTTTGTGAAAGCTCTTATGTAAACAGTTCAAATTATAAAGCTTTTTGGGAAAAATTGAACCGAGGTGAGTTTGATAGTGGTGAATATAAACGGATAGGCAAAAATGGAAAAGAAATTTGGATACAAGCGACCTATAACCCCATTATGGATATGAACGGCAAGCCATTTAAGGTGGTAAAATTTGCCACTGACATAACCGCTCAAAAACTTCAAAATGCTGATTTTCAAGGCCAAATCGATTCCATTGGAAAATCCCAAGCAGTCATTTCCTTTAATATGGATGGAACTATAATAAAAGCAAATGACAATTTTTTAAATACCGTCGGCTATACCCTTAATGAAATTCAAGGCCAACATCACCGCATTTTTTGTGAAAGCTCTTATGCAAACAGTTCAGAATATAAAGCTTTTTGGGAAAAATTAAACCGAGGTGAGTTCGACGGTGGTGAATATAAACGGATAGGCAAAAATGGAAAAGAAATTTGGATACAAGCGACCTATAACCCCATTATGGACATGAACGGTAAACCATTCAAAGTTGTCAAATATGCTACTGATATCACTGACAAAGTTTTTAAAGTAGCAAAGATAATGGAAGCAGCTAGTAAAACGGCGGAAGGTGACTTAACTTATAAACTTGAGGTAAAAGGTTCCGACGATCTTGGAAAAATTGGTGAAAGCTTATCAACACTGATTTCAAATTTACAGCAAAATATAAATCTCATTGGTAGTAATGCAGGTACCCTTGCCTCTTCCGTTGAAGAGATGACATCTATTAACCAACAGCTGGCTGGAAATGCTGAAGAAACAGCCGCACAAGTGGGCGTGGTTGCTGCGGCATCGGAACAAGTCAGTAAAAATGTTGAATCTGTTGCTACAGGTGCGGAAGAAATGGAAGCCAGCATCCGTGAAATTGCTCAAAACTCTAACGAAGCAGCTAAAATTGCCACATCGGCTGTTGAAGTTGCAAAGAATACAAACTCTACCGTAACTAAGTTGGGAGAAAGTTCTGCAGAAATCGGCCAGGTAATCAAAGTTATTACCTCCATTGCAGAGCAAACCAACCTCCTGGCTCTAAACGCCACTATTGAAGCGGCTCGAGCGGGTGAAGCTGGGAAAGGCTTTGCGGTGGTTGCTAATGAAGTTAAAGAGCTTGCCAATCAGACCGCAAAAGCAACTGAAGACATCAGTCAAAAAATAGAAGCAATTCAGGCGGATACAAAAAACTCTGTGGACGCCATTGGTGAAATCACAGAAATCATTAACCAAATCAGCGATATTTCACAAACCATTGCCAGTGCGGTGGAAGAACAAACTGCGACCACGGCTGAGATTGGACGAAGTGTCAATGAAGCAGCCAAGGGGACTCAAGAAATTACCCAAAACATATCCGGAGTGGCGGACGCTGCCAAAAGCACTTCGGAAGGAGCCACTGATTCTCAAAAAGCAGCCACAGAGCTTTCAAGAATGGCCACTGACCTGCAAAATATTGTTGGGCAATTTAAAATTGAGAATTAAGGGTAGATATTTTGTAAATTGTTTCTTTCCTAAAAAGTAAAATTAAGGCCGCACGTCCGGTGCGGCCTTTTCACATTTTGATCTATTGAAATTTCCTTCCCATTCCATCCAAAAAATTAAACAATTGACAGTGAGACATTGTGAAATATCATGGGAATATTTTAGGATATCTGGTTAATTGAATTTTGATTTAACCCTAATAACATTGAATTTTCTTTCTATGCAAATTCGCAGTTGTAAAATTATTTTTTTTCTCATATTTTTTTCAGGATGTGGAATGTTTTTCCATACGCCTAAACTGGGACATTTATATAGTGATGTGGCTCAGAGTGAGGATCCGCATAGAAACCCTATAATTGTCATACCTGGACTTTTAGGTTCGAAATTGGTGGATCAATCTTCTCACTCAATTGTTTGGGGAGCTTTTGGATTAGGCCAGGTGGACCCGAATAGTGAACAAGGAGCCAAACTGGTTGCACTTCCCATGGCGGTGGGAAAAAAATTAAGCGATTTAAAAGACAAAGTACTATCGGATGGAGCTTTAGATCGAGTCATTTTTAACTTTCTAGGCCTCCCCCTTCGGCTTAATGCTTACTATAATATTTTACAAACTTTAGGAGTAGGTGGTTATCGGGATGAAGGCTTGGGGGAAGCCGAAGCAGTTGAATATGGTGACAAACACTATACTTGTTTCCAATTCGATTACGATTGGCGACGGGATATTGTCGAAAGCGCAAAAGTATTAGGTCAGTTTATAAAAGCAAAAGCTGATTATGTAAAAAAGGAAACAGAGAAACGTTTCGGAGTTCAACTGGATGAGATAAAGTTTGATATTGTAGCCCATTCAATGGGTGGCTTGGTTGCCCGTTATTATGCAATGTATGGGGGTGCCGACCTCCCTGAAGACGGAAGTCTTCCTAAAGTTACCTGGGCAGGAGCGCAACATATAGAAAGCCTGGTGATCATTGGAACTCCCAATGCCGGTTCATTAGATTCTCTGGAAAAATTAATTGACGGGGGACGACCAGAGAAATTTTTTCCTTACTATCCTGCCGCTGTGTTAGGCACCTGGCCCTCTTTATACCAACTACTTCCCCGCACCCGCCACAACCCCTTATTAGACTCAAAAGGGAAAGCCGTAGACATTTTTGATGTATCCCTTTGGCAAAAAAATGAATGGGGATTAGCCAACCCAAAACAAGATAATGTTTTACAATCTATTTTACCTAATGTTCCAACCTTTGAAGAAAGACGCAAAATTGCTTTAAATTTTCAACGAATGGCGTTGGCCAGGGCTAAGCAATTTTCCTTGTCTATGGATGTTACCGTTGAAGCTCCTGACTCATTAAAATTTATGCTTATAGCCGGGGATGCGGAAGATACCGTAAAAGCTCTTAAATTTGACGAAGGCGGAAAAATTGATATCCACGAAACCGGCCCGGGAGATGGTACCGTTTTGCGCAGTAGTGCTCTACTGGATGAAAGAGAAGGTCCTCACCACATGTCAAGATTAATGTCCCCAATACCATGGTCCCAGGTATTATTTGTTTTTTCAGACCACCTTGGAATTACTAAAGACCCTTCGTTTACAGACAATATACTTTACTTCCTTCTGGAAAGACCAAAAAGTTAAATTAATTTTTTAAAAACTTTTTTCTTTTGATTTTATAACGTAATACTTTTTTACTAGCTAAAATTTTGAGCAATGAAGTTTGCTAAAGTAAAAAAGAGGCCTGCGGCCAGCTCAGCCAGCCGCAGGAAGCGGGGGTAAAAGGAAGTTTAATTTAGGTAGTTTCGTGCCACTATATCAGAGGTTTGCTCTGGTTTCGCCGGCGGCAAGGAAGAAACTGGGTTTTTATGGATGATACGATTACTGTTGTTCCAGTTATTCAGGCAAAACTTACCGCCTTTAGGACATTTTCGATAGGAACATCCTTCATCCACTTCCCCATTACCGTTATTGTCGATTCGGTCACAGACTTCCTTTGCACCTGGATAGACATTAGGATTAAAATCATCCATATCTGCCATGTAATTATAACCATCGCCGTCATTATCAGGACACAAGGTGATGTTATCCAAAGAAGTCAGCATCTTTTCACGGACCTCTACCGTAGGAATTGTAGTCAGCACCTGTCCTTTATGCTCGAACACTAGTTCATATTCACCCTCAGGAACTGAGAGTAACTTAAAGTCTGGCTTAGACCCCAATTTAGTGGAAACAGAAATACCTGGAATATGGACAAGAGTTCCGCTGAAATCTAAATTTTCAGAACAACTTTTTACAGATCCTCCAATTTGTCCTAAAGCTCCAGTGGGTTGTGACAAACTAATTAATTTTATGTCGTAGTTGGCTGCGGCCGTACTGGCCAGTGAAACTATTAAAAATAAGAAGGTCGTCAATACAGTTTTCATTCTCATGATTATCCCCCTTGGTTTAAGAATCCAAAAATTTATTTATTATTTATAAAAAATTATTTCTAACTGAGAAATATTCTTGTTATCTGAATTCATAATATGATTTTCAGGAGGCGAATGCATGTCACACAAATTGTTATTTTTTAGGTAGATGCGTTTATGACAGTTTGTCGCATAAATACGACAGAGGAGAAAAAGGAGTCAGGAAATTAATCCGTGTTTGACGGCATAACGGATAAGTTCAGCGTTAGTTTTCAGGTTCAACTTCTCCAAGATACGTGTGCGGTGGGTACTCACTGTGCTAATACTCAAGGAAAGGCCATCCGCAATTTGCTTTAATTTGGCACCTGTGGCGATCTGGCAAAAAACCTGAAATTCTCTAGGGGAAAGCAAATCGTGCGGTTTATCTTTTGTAACTCGACCCATATCTTGAATCAACATTTCGGCAAGATTGTCGCTGACAAAACGCCCACCTCGGTGCACTTTTCGAATGGCTTCTAGAAGGACTGCAGGTTTACTGGATTTATTGAGATAACCAGCTGCGCCAGCCTTGATAAATCTTGGTCCATAATGTTCTTCAGGATAAATACTTAAAACCAGGACAGGTAAACCTGGTTTCAAAATCTTCAATTCAGAGAGCACCTCCCATCCAGTTTTGCCAGGCATTTCAATATCCATCAGCAAAACATCAATGTTTATTTTTTTTACCTGGTCTAAAACTTCCTGCCCATTTGAAGCTTTTCCGACAATTTCCACATCATCCGATTTTGAAAGGATTTTTTCAATGCCCTGGCGAACGATGTCATGGTCATCTGCAATGAGAACTTTGATTTTGGAGAGGTTTGACATCACTGTTCTCCTAAGGGCAAGTTTATAACAACGGATGTTCCTTTTCCTTGTTGACTTTTTATGTCTACAGTCCCTCCCCAGGCCAGTAGTCGTTCTCGGATTCCAAGCAAACCCAACGATTGGGGATTCTTGATTTTTTGTAAAGGGATACCTATTCCATTATCCTGAACTTTTAGAACGACTAAATTGTTTTCCTTGAACAACTGAATGTTCACTTGTGTCGCTTTAGCGTGACGAAAAATATTAGTCAGTAACTCCTGAAAAACTCTGAATAGGGTGATAGATCGGTCCCGGTCCAGGTCAATTTGGTTATCCACTTCGCTTGTATTAATTTGAATATCGGTACGCGCTTGATAGTCCTTCGTTTGCCAAAGAATTGCTTCACCAAGTCCAAACATATCCAAAGTCAGAGGTCTAAGTTCGGTTGCAATTCGTTGAACAGAACCAATTGTATTATCAATCATTTGATACATGGAACCGACTGACTCCTTAAGTGACTTATTCTGTCCATTTGTTTCGATTTCTTCTTCCAAATAATTCAATTCAAGTTGAATAGCTGTGAGTTCTTGCCCTAAATCATCATGGACAGCCCGAGCAATTCGTTCTTTTTCTTCTTCGCGGACATTTTCAAGGCGTTGTGCAAAATTCCGTAATTGCTCCCGAGAATTCGAAATTTCCCTGATTAGAGGATCGCTGACTCTTAAAAAAAGAATAACGCCAATTGAGATAATTAATAAACCAATTCCAATGGCTATTAAACCGGCTTGGTAAAAAGGAGTTCGAATTTCATTCAAGTCAATTTTTGCAACCAGGCCAAGATTTAATATTTTAATAGGTTCATAGGCTGAAAGAACTTCCACATTTCTATAGTCCAGGCTCACCATAGTCCCTGACTCTCCATTTAGAGCTTTTTGAATTGGAATTCCAAACGGTGCATCAAAATGAAAAGATTTCGGAACCATGAGGTCCGTGTGTTTATGGCTTAAAATGAACTCAATATTATTTTCTTTTCTCCGAGCTAAAAGAAATTCACCCGAATGACCAAACCCTTCAAATCTTTTGTGAGCATCAATGAACTGACTTAGAGTGGCCGCTTCCGTTCCTCCTGGAAAATTTTGGCTATATTCCATGTCGAATCGCGCCACCGCTTCCATCAACCGAGCCTGGCTTTGTGCGACTTCTACCAAGCGAGATCGTTCCTGTTCAAAAGCTGTTTGATAAAGAATAAAAATGGAAGTTAGAGTCATGGTAAGACCCACGGCAGTCATTATCAAAATGAGAATCCATCTCTGCTTTCGGGTATCTTTCATCGTAACCGTTTCACTGAAACTTTTCGTGAGCTTTCATTTCCCATTACAGACAACTTTATTACGAAGTTTATCATAACGACTGAAATGAGGTTAACAGAACCTGCTTAACCTTAATTGAAGCAAAAGGAACCCTTCTTTTACCGATTATATTCGTCACTTTCTATTTGGGACGACCTAAAAGGTAGTTTGGTTTTTAAAAATCCATAATTTAATTATCTGCGAAATTTATTGTCAGCAGGAAACTTGGGCTTTAACCTATTTATATAAAAAAACATTCAAAAATCACTCTATAAATAGAGCGCAAGTTCTGGGTTTTAGTTTGTGAAGTAATAAAAAAGTCTACAAGATAATTTTTAAAAAGGGAAATTTCATGGAAAGTGTTAAGAGCATGATTTTAATCATAAATAGGAAGACATTTGTAATTACTTTTTTGGCTATTTTATCTACATACTTGTGCATAGAAAATAATTTAACTGCCGACTTTCCTTTAACACTGGTTTCCACCGCTGTAATATTTCCCATCGTATTTTCTATTGCCGGAGCTTATAAAAGACGAGAATCTGCATTAGGTGAATATGCATCCATGAAGGGAAATGGCAAGGCTATCTATTTAGCAACCAGAGACTGGCTTGAAGGACCGGGTGAAAAAACTTTGAGTAAAGGTCGTGAACTGTTGGGTGCTTTATTTTCCTCCTCAGACGTTCTTTTTTCTGGCGATGTGTCGACCTTTCGTAAACGGGAGGACGCAGTCTATGATAATTTTTCAAATCTTTCCAAATTCATAAAAAGTGATCTTCGAAAAAATGGATTAGCTACCGGTGAAGTTTCAAGGTGTAATCAATATTTAAGTAAAATGTTTATTTCATTTGAACGGATAAAACATATCTATCAATACAGAACCCCAAAAACATTACGTTTGTTCAGTGACGTGTTTATCGCGCTATTGCCTCCACTTTATGGTCCCTATTTTGCCCATATTGCAAAAGATTTTTCAGCATCAGGGTTGGTCTATATAATGCCAGTATTATTTTCGTTGATTCTTGTCGGTCTGGATAATATTCAATCCCATCTGGAAAACCCCTTTGATAAAGTAGGTTCAGATGACATTACCATCAATGTTGACCTGTTTGTGGAAAGACTAAAGTGATCTATCTCAAGAATTCTTGTCGAATTTTCTGATCAAAATAGTTGGTAAGGATTATAGAAAAATATAACTTGGTTTATTAAGTTAAAGTATCGGCAATCATAGCAATGCCAATGAGGAAGAGCCCAAAGCTTGCAATAATAACAGCGCCGCATGAAAGATCCTTGACCTTTCCTATTATTGGGTGATAGTCGGGATGCAGTTTGTCAATTAGAGTTTCTAATGCGGTATTAAAAATTTCAAGTGAAAGAACAATTAAAGCTGTTAGAAAAGTTATCCCCCACCAAATCAAAGGGGGTTGGACGATCAATAAAACAAAAAATAATGCCATAAAGCCATAGACCTGATTGCGAAATCCACGTTCTTCCCGCCAGGCAAACTGAATTCCCGCCCATCCAACTAGAATTCTTGTCACAATATCCAAATTTCTGAAACTAGAACGTCTTTTCTTTCTTTCGGCATCTAATTTAATTGCTTTTTCCATAAACTTTTTCAAATCGTCATTAGCGACGAACAACAACACTCATTTGAATATTGTGAGTGAATAATATGTATATTATGAGTAAATTTTGCATATAATATCTTATTCAATTTATTAATTGAAATAGTTATTTTAATTAATTTTTTGTCTTTGATTTTTTATCGAACTTACAAAAAAAAATAAATTACCAATCCTCCTTTTGGCGCAAACCCTTAATGCTCCAATGGCTCAAAAAAACAAAGCTTTAAACTTGTTATCTTTTGTTGATTTAAAGTCAGAATCCATATTTTTTCCATCACATTTTGAATTAAAACAAATCTCCCTTTTTAAGGCTACTCAATGCTGGTAACCTGGTTATTGTTGTTTATAGGGATATTTTTAATATTATCGCTTGTCCTCTGGCAGGGAATTGATTCTATTGGAACTTCCTTTTCTCAAGCAGGATGGAGGTTATTTTGGCTCCTTCCTTACTTCATTTTTCCCTTACTGCTATTAAGTGAATCTTGGAATGTTTTATTTCATAAAAACCATAAACCCGGATTTAGAAATGTTTTTTTGGCAACTTGGATTGGAACCGCCATTAATTGGTTATTACCTGTAGCTCAAGTTGGAGGAGATTTTTCAAAAGCCATTTGGTTATCTCGAAGAGAAAGCCAGGGAGCATTAATAGGTGCTTCTACGCTCGTGGACAAAACTCTGCAGGCCTTCGCTCAATTTATAGTTTCCATAATCGGGATCGGGATATGGGTGAGTTTCATTGACGATAGTGAATGGACTTTACCATTAATAATATTTTCAATTTTATTATTTGGTTTGATTTATCTATTTTATTGCCTTCAAAAATTAGGTTTGGCGTCACGCCTGACAAAGTTTGCCCTACGGTTGTCTAACGGTAAAAAGTTTGTTGCCCTCGCTGGTAACGCTGAAAATTTTGATGCAAGCGTTCGTCAAATCTATAAAAAGCATAATAGTTTATTCGTTTCTTTAATTTTCAGGGTGATCGCCCGTTTATTAATGGCCGGGGAAACATGGTTTATCCTCTACTTGATGGGCCACCCTGTTAATATTATTGAAGCAATTTTGATCGAAACAATAGCTCAAACGATCAAGGCCGCTGCTTTTTTGGTCCCTGGTGGATATGGAGTTCAGGAAGGAGGCTTGATGATGATAGGAACACTTCTGGGACTTCCTACCAGCCTTTCCTTGTCTTTGGTGCTTGCAAAACGATCTCGCGAAATAATAATTGCCCTTCCTGCATTATGCTATTGGTATTGGGGTGAGGGCAGACTTACATTACAAAAGCGATCCTGAACCATATACCCTGAGACTAATGAGTCATATTTTCCCTTACTCCCAGTCTGAAGCAACTATAGATTAAACATGAATACCCCCCTTTCCATCTTTCATTGGGAAAGACTTGACCTGTTAAAGGAGGCAGGCAATAATAGCTGACCAAACGAAAAATATTGTAAGGTTCCAAATTTAAAAACCGTTTTAGTTTTTTACCATTAGGAAAAGCCATGAAAATTGAAAGCGAATGCGTGGTGTCGATCAATTTCACCGTGAAGGATGAGGAAGAGAATGTATTGGAATCCTCTCCTCCTGGGCAACCCCTTGTTTACTTGCAGGGAGCTGGAAATTTGGTGCAAGGGCTGGAGAAAGGATTAAAGGGTATGAAATTGGGAGAAAAAAAAACCATTACCGTTTATCCGGAAGAAGGTTTTGGCGAGGTTGATCCTTCCTTAAAATTGAAAGCCAATAAGTCGCAGTTTCCACCTGAAATTAAAATTGAAAAAAACCGGGTATTAGAGCGTGATGAAAATGGAGTGAAGCAACGATTCCGGATCATTGCAGTGGATGGCGATACTGTTTATATGGATGGAAATCATCCCATGGCCGGCAAAACACTTCACTATGGAGTTGATATTGTCAGCATCCGCCCCGCCACAGAAGATGAATTGGAAAATGGCCAACCCAATCTTTAATCACATTAAGACCTGACTCCCCATTTCATCTTCATTAATTTTTAAATGTCCAATGCTTTTGTAATAGTAAATCCATAAATGATTAGACTAGAGAATTCACCAATTCTTTTTTATATAAAAATTTCTTATATTATTGGTTCATTGACAGACGTAATTTAATTATACGATCTTTCAAATTCAATGCCCATGGTTCCTGATAATAAACTAAAATTTTATCGGCTCTATCAAGGTAGAATTTAACACGCTCATAGTTTTTTAGGTTGAGGAAAGCACCACCTAGATCCACTAACAAATGCACTTCTTCTTTTCTATTTTCTAAATATTTTGAGACGTTTAAAGCCGCCTCCAAGTACTCAGTAGTGCGGTCAGATTCTCCCAATTTCTGATAATTCAAGCCGATGCCAACCAGTAGTTCTAATTCTTTTTCATGGTCTTCAAATTCTCTATAAATCTCCAAAGCTTTGAGATAACATTCAATTGCACGAGAAATTTTTTCTTGTTTCACATAGACAAATCCAAGGCCATTATAAGCACTCCCTACAAATTTTCGAAGGCCTTTAGGATCAGCTCGCAACAATTGCTCCTGGTAATATGCCTTTGCCATTTCTATATTTCCTGAAATCGCATAAGCATCACCCAAACTAGCAAGTAGTTCGCATTCTTCCTCTACATTCTCATTTTCACGCACAAGGACAAGTTGTTCTTTAAAGTATTGAATCGCACGTTGCGTTTGACCCAACTCGGCAAAAGTCAAACCCAATACAGATAACGCGTTTTTTTCTCTGTCTCGATCTCCTATGCGACGGGCTTCTTCTAAGTTAAAGGTTTCTGACTCGATTACCTGACGTAGCTTCAGAGCTCCTGAAAAACCAAAATCCAAACCCGGCGCTTTAAGTATTTCACCTTTAGAATCTGTCAAATCTTTATAGTTTTCAAAAATGGATTGGGATAGTTTCCCTGTAACGTCTTTTTTAAAATTTAGTTCTTCCTCAATATCCTCAAAAAACCGATGCAAATCTTCAGACCAGAAAGAACTTCTCAGTCGATATGATTTGCATTCTAATAAACGCTTCCAGGCACCCGGCATATTCTCTTTATCTGGAAGAACCACTTCGCCAACCAAAAGCGAAACAATAATTACATCTAAATTCATTGCCGTTATAATTTCAAATCGAAGACGCTCATTTAATAACTGATCCTGGATATGTGATTCCGATTGTTCTGCGGAAAACGAATTTCCCTCAAATACAACACAAAAAACATCACAATCATTTAAGTTTCCTTTAATCTTTTCAGGAATAAATCGGTCCCCTACTTTACCTAATACGGTTTTTCCTTCAAAGAAGGATTCACACGTAGAAGTTAGTCTTTCGACTACGAGTTCGGTTTCTTTTGAGACCCAACTGAAATAAAATGTTGCCATTTCAAACCTGGTAAATTGAAAAAAAGAACCTATATCTAATTGATTATTTTTTTAAGCACCCGGGAATTAAAAAACTCAGGACCAGGTTCTTGAAAGGCTGGTCATAATGATTAGGATCTTTTCTTACCTTACTTTGACAATATGTTTTGGCTGGTGAGCAAACTGTCGATATATCGGATGAAATCTCTATCTATATTTTGATATCTGCTCACTCATTCCACAAGGGAAACTTTGCCACTTGCGAGTTCGTAAATTCCACCAACAATACGAAGGTTTCCCGATTGCATACGCGACCGAATAATTTGACTCGAGTCCGCTAGTTTAGAAACGGTTAATCGAACATTCTCTTGCACGGCTTTTCCTAAAATTTCCTCCGTATTTGACCCAGTGATATCCACCGCACGGGCAATAGAGGAAACTAACTCCGGAAGCTCCCCGGGAAACTCTGCGCCATCCTTTACCACTTTAACCGCTGCATCTACCGCTCCGCAAGATGTGTGTCCTAAGACATAGATCAAAGGGGTTTTGAGGTATTCAACAGCATATTCAAGTGATGCGATCCCATAAGTGGTGGCAATGTTGCCCGCCACGCGTACAACAAACAATTTGCCAGAACCCTGGTCAAACGCGAATTGTGGAACAACTCGAGAATCCGCGCAACTAAGCACTGCTGCAATAGGATGTTGGCTCTGTGCAAGTTCAGCCCGTTCTGCATGAAAATCGTGTTTGTGGGTATTACCATTCAGGTATCGCTCGTTTCCCGCTACCAAGATGTCAAGCACTTCGCCCGGATTCATAAGTTTCTCTCCTCATTAAATTTCCCGGCAGTGTGACTGTAGCCAGATTTTTCATTTTAAAGCATCCACTGAAGGAAACAGCTCATTCGGTCTTTCAAAGCGGCTTGCTCCCTTAAGTTATATCACAAGTTAAGTTTCAGTTTCTTCCTTAAACTCTACCTGAAAAAATTTACTTCTATAAGCTATTCAATTATTTGTGAGGGGGATATGAGACCATTAATATATGTTTATGAATTCTTCAAAGAAAAAATTTGATCTTAAAAACGCGGTAATAAAAAATTGTAAAAACTATTGTTTTTTTTTCATATCAAGACTAGACTTAAACTGTCTTTTGGTTATCAAAAAAAAAGACATAGGCACTCTAGGCTTGAGTTCAGTTTTTTGTTTAGGCTACAGGGTGTTCGACTCGTTTAGTTTGCGAGGTTAACTGCAGCATAAGCCAAAACACAAGCCAACCGTATTACTAACTATTTCATTGTAGATATAGAGGGACGGTTGGTTTTTTTTGTTTCTGAGATAGACAACTGTCGCTCTAAATATGAGTACTAATTTTGTGAAGTCCCTTTCTCCAGAAGATCTTGATCAAGTTCGGCAATTAATATTGGACGCCAGTGAGCCAATTGCGCCATTTTGGCCAATGAGGACAATGGTCGCTCAGAATCCGATCCATGGATTGGAATATTTATCTTTTGATCAAGCTGTTCGAAAAGGCAAGACCCTCCTTGGAGGAAATGGATATCTCACAAATGATGAGTACCGTGAATTTTACAGAAATGGACGTATTACCCAGGAAAATTTTGAGCGTGCTTTTTCCCGAGTGGGACCTCACTTTGATGAAACAGTTTTTATTGAGGTTGGAGACCGAAAAATTTCAGCTAAGGATGTTTGGCAGATCCACCTTCTTTTTGGCATAGAGGAATTGCCATTTTCCCTACTCGATTGGGAATTTAATGGTGGAGGTGCTACTAAACAGTTTCGCCGGGATCTTTCTGAAGATTCCCGAAAGTCAATTATTGAAAAAACCATCCAGGAATGTGAACAGCATCTGGAATATCCAGAAGAGACTTACCTGTCAAGTTTATGGGAAGGCGTATGTGTCGCCTTAGGTTTGACGGATTCAAATGGATTATCTCATACACATCAAGATTCAGATTCGCAAACGCCTTTACCAATTTCCTTACCGTCACTTAGAACCCTCAGTGATTGGATTGATGACTTGACTGATGGTGAAGTGGTTGAACAAATCAACAATATACTTATAAAATGGGTGACGGCGTTTGTTGATGAAGGGTTGGCTGGCTGGAAAATGCCTGGCCGGGAAGAAGGTTTCTATCAAGTATGGAAAAACCTCGCACAGAAAGATTTTTCTGGTCAGCTTCTGGGAATAAAAGATTTTTCTCAAAAAGTTGGAAGTCTCTCTACCGTTCCTGAGGAAGCAATTGATTCCAGTTTACACCAACTCGAAATTCCTAAGAAACAATGGAAAGACTATCTCTCAAGACAACTTTCGCTATTACCCGGCTGGACAAGATACATAAGGTGGTTAGGGGAACACCCTATGTACCATGCACAGCAAAAACACCCAATTGACACCACACAATATCTTGCAGTGCGCTTATTCTATGAAGTAGAGTTAACCAACCTCAAATGCAAACAAGAATGGGGAATTGACGGAACTGTTTCTGCACTAACCGCATATTGGAATAATCGATCCGAAGAATACCACCAACGCATTGGGCAGGGAACCCAGTCCGTAGATCCTACCAAAAAGGTGAAATGTCGACATGCTTGGCGATTATTTCATTTGGCACAGTTTCTTGAGTTATCTCCAAAAGAAGTTGGAGCCCTCTCAATCACTGATGCCCATAAGTTATTAGAATGGTTAGATCACTTTCCTGCTGATCAGCATGGAAAGGTATGGATTGAAGCATATGAAGATTCCTTTCGACAGAAAATTCTAAAAAATATTTTTGCGCATCACGGGACGATACCTGAATTGGAAATCCGCCCCCATGCTCAACTGGTTTTTTGTATTGATGTACGTTCTGAATCGTTTCGTCGTCATCTTGAAGCCCAAGGCCCTTATGAAACCTTCGGGTTTGCTGGATTTTTTGGAATTCCCATTAGCCATCAAGCTTTTGATGGAAATCTTCGAGACGCTTTATGTCCGGTTTTATTGACACCCAATCATGCGGTGACTGAATCACCTCGGCTGGGAGAAAGAACGGCGTTAGAAAAATATTCATCTGGTACTCGCTGGACCCAACTGGGACACCATATTTTTCACGATTTAAAACATCATCCTATCGGGTCGATGATGGTGATTGATGTGATGGGGTTCTTTTTTAGTTTAGGATTAATAGGCAAGACCTTATTCCAAAAAACATTTCGTGGAATAACCTCCTCTATTGAGGGTTGGTTAACACAAAGGGTTCCAACTCAAATCTTAATTTCCACTCCGTCGAATCCACAAGACCCGGAAATTGGAGAAGTGAATGCCGAAGGGATTCCTGAGGGGCTTTCACAGGGTTTTTCTCTTGAGGAACGAGCCACATTTGTCGAAAATGGCTTGCGTGCTATGGGGCTTACTAAAAATTTTGCTCGGTTAGTTTGCCTCTGTGGCCACGGTAGTGAGACAGATAATAATCCTTATTATGGGGCCTTGGATTGCGGAGCATGCGGTGGAAGACCAGGAGATGCAAATGCTCGTGTTTTTGCTGCAATGGCGAATGAACCTGAGGTTCGTCATATTCTCAATGAAAAAGGATTGCCTATTCCCGACGACACCTGGTTCCTTCCCGGTAAACATAATACGACAACAGATCGAGTCGAGTTTTACGATCTAGAGGAATTCCCCGCTTCTCATAAAGAAGATATTCAGGCCTTAAGAAGAGATCTCGAAGAAGCTGGCGCAAAGCAGGCTCTTGAAAGATGTCAACGCATTCCCAGTGCGCCAACTAAAATTTCTCCAAAGGAGGCCTTTGCTCATGTAGACGAGCGAAGTTGCGATTGGGCAAATACTCGGCCAGAATGGGGGTTAGCGGGCAATGGCGCATTTCTCATTGGAAGACGAAAACTGACTAAAGGGTTAGATTTAGGAGGTCGAGTTTTCTTGCATTCTTATGATCCTATTGCTGATCCCGAAGGGGCTATTCTTGAAAAAATTATGACCGCACCGTTAATTGTTGGGGAATGGATAAATACTGGTTATTATTTTTCAGCTGTCGATCCCTATAAGTTTGGCAGTGCGAGTAAGGTGTTACACAATGTCGTTGGGGGTGTTGGGATGATGCTGGGAACCCAAAGTGATTTGCAAATGGGATTTCCTTTACAAACAGTTAATAATGGGAAAATACACTATCATGAACCGATGCGACTTTTAGCCATCATCGAACAAATACCAAGTGTGATCTCATCCATCATTAAAAAGCATGCGATTCTTCAACAGTTGTTTCATAATGAATGGTTAAATCTTGTAGCTTTGGATTGCCATAAATTTGAGTTTCATCGGTACAATCCAAATGCTACCTGGGAAAAAGTTGATGTTTTATAATTAGAATTATAAATATTGCATATTGGCGTTTGGAAATTTCAAATTAAGTCCTTAAATAGTTTTTTTTGGAAAAATCGAAAACCACTGATATTCTTCAATCAAAATTGTATCTGGTAATATTATGGCAATTCGATCTCGACCAATATCCTCAAAATTCCTGTTTTTAAAAACCCTTTCACTGTTTTTGTTTTGGGTTTTATTATCTGCCAGTTTTGAATGGATTCACCTTTTTTTGGGAATTATTTTTTCTTTCTTAGTGACCTGGATCAATTCTGGTCATTCGCCTTTTGTTCCTAAATTTAATTTGTGGTTTAGAATCCTCCTCTATATACCTTGGCTTTTTTATAAAATCATACAAAGCGGCCTGCATTTGTCAAAACTCATTTTGCATCCTTCACTTCCAATTGCTCCTCATTTGATTTCTGTGGAATCAAAATTGCGTCACCACGGGGCCGTGGTTCTATTTGGTAATTCCATTACCTTAACTCCAGGAACGATAACTGCCGAAGTTGACGGCAATAACCTTATCGTTCACGCAATGGATAAAGAATTAAGTGAAGATGTTGAAAGTAAACAGATGGAAAATAAAATTGCAAATATTTTTAAGGACGTAGAGCCAGATTTATGAAGCCTTTTCTCTTTTACGTAATAATATTGCTGGCTATTCTAATTGGCGCCTATCTTTATCGTGTCCTGCGGGGACCCACAATTTTTGACCGTGTGTTGGGTCTCAATGGCATTTCCACAAAAGCAATTATTCTGCTTATTGTTATTGGTATTTATTTTGATCGAGTCGATATGTTTATTGATATCTCCACCGGGTATGCTCTGTTAAATTTAGTAGGAGCGCTGGCCGTGGCAAAATATTTGGAAGAAAAGGGGCTTCCATAGCATGGATATACTTTCCATTATTTTTATCATTGCAGGTTTATTTTTTCTTATTGTTGCGGCGATCGGTGTGATTCGATTACCTGATGTGTTTAGTCGCTCCCACGCCGTATCATTAACAGATTCTATTGGGGCCTTTTTGATGTTAATCGGAATTGCTTTGCATGAGGGACTGGGAAAAAATATGCTAAAAATTCTGGTAGTGTTGGTATTGTTGTATATTTTAAATCCTGGCATTGCACATGCAACGGTGCGCGCAGCCCTCCGATCTGGTTTAAAACCCTGGCGAAGGGAATCCTCATGATAGAAATTCCTTTACTCCTACTTCTTTTAGCTACTGCCGCTGGTGCCATCCTCGTTAAGGATTTAATGAGTGCCATTCTGCTATTGGGTTCTTACAGCTTTTTCCTCGCGCTGGTTTGGGGATGGCTGGGAGCTGTAGATGTCGCCTTCGTAGAAGCCGTTGTTGGAGCGGGATTAGCTACCGTTCTATTTCTATTGACTCTATTTGGAACTGCTCCCAAAGACACTCGACTCCGGCGCCCTCCGCCTTCTTTAACAACCTTAATTGTTTTTCCTCTTTTGGGGCTTCTATTACTCTATGCCGCAAATGATCTTCCAGGTTATGGGGACCCGAATTCTCCAGCGAGTGTTCATATTTCACCTACCTATCTCGAACAAAGTTATCAGGATACTCACACTCCGAATGTTGTGACTTCAGTACTGATGGACTATCGATCACTTGATACGATGATCGAAACTGTGGTGATTTTTGCAGCGGGTATTGCTTGCGCTCTACTTCTCAGGAGGCAAACATAATGATACGCCAACACGATAGCATTATTGTTCAAACTCTAGGCCGCTTTCTGATTCCTGTGGTCCAAATTTTTGGAATCTATGTATTGTTTTTCGGTCAATTCGGACCAGGAGGTGGATTTGTGGGTGGGGTGATTTTGGGCACAGGAATGATTTTATCGGTTTTGATATTTGGTCATGATGGCTCCAGGGGTCAAATAGCTAAAAGTGTTTTACATGGAGATGGAGTTGGAATGTTGATTTACGCAGGTGTGGGAGGCTTATGTATGATCGGTGGTGGAGAATTTCTCAATTATGCAAATTTAGAAATCCCAGGCCTTGAAACTGCTTCTCGAAGATCATTGGGAATTGTGCTCACACAAGTCGGCGTGGCAATAGACGTTGCGGTAACAGCCGTTTCTATTGTATTCAGCTTATCTGCCGAAGAAATTATTGAGGATTCAATTAATGGTTGATGCATTTTTGGCCGTTCTTCAGCGACCTAATTTTTTGACGTTCGTTATCCTTTTTCTATGGGGATTTTATATAATGGTTACAAGATACAATCTTGTAAAGAAACTTATCGGGTTGTATTTAGTGCAAACCAGCGTGATTTTTTTTCTAGTATCTATCAGTGCGAAGAAGGGCGCAACCGTTCCTGTACTTTTGTCCACCTCGGAGCCTGTGCAAGCGGCCACTTACGCAAATCCATTACCTCATGTCTTGACGCTGACTGCTATTGTGGTCGGCGTGGCGACCACGGGCGTAGGATTAGCCCTGTGCGCAGCTATCTATCGAAAATATGGAAGCCTTGACGAACAAAATATTCTTGAAAAATTAGAATGAATCACCAACTTCCTGCAATCTTATTTTTACTTCCATTATTCGCCGCCATTTCTATGCCAGTGGTTTGTTTAAAACATCGTCACTGGAGCCACAGAATTTCTTTGGTAATTCTAGCAGTTATGGTTCTTGTCTCAATTTGGAATCTTTACAACGTCACTAATCATGGAGAGGTGCGTTATGTTTTTAGCGGTTGGA
The DNA here is from genome assembly GCA_965223665.1 of Nitrospinaceae bacterium. Taxonomy (GTDB): domain Bacteria; phylum Nitrospinota; class Nitrospinia; order Nitrospinales; family Nitrospinaceae; genus CBDCVY01. The sequence goes on along the minus strand of OZ245011.1, from coordinate 3,676,147 downwards.
CAGTACCCCTCGGCATTGAATGGGTGGCTGATGGATTAGCGAGTGTCATGTTAGTATTGCTGAGTGCTTTGGGTTTGCTGGGTGTGATATTTACAGGAACAACTTCACCCAAGGCTCTGGGTGGCCGGATCGTTCATTATTATACGTTGATCTTGCTATTGATATCAGCTTTAACCGGCATTGTTTTCGCCAGGGATCTATTCAATCTATTCGTATTTTTAGAAGTTGCGGCTATCTCAAGTTACGCACTTGTCGGTGTCGCAGGCGGAAGAGCTCTGTTTGCCGCATTCCGTTATCTTATCTTAGGAACACTCGGCGCTTCCCTTTATCTTCTAGGGGTTAGTTATCTTTATGCGGTGAGCGGCACTCTGAATATGGCGGATATAGCCGAAAGACTTCCCTTATTATTAGGTTCAAAAGCTTTAGTGGGGGGACTGCTGTTTATGTTTATTGGCCTGGGAATCAAGATGGCCCTGGTACCGTTTCATGCTTGGATGCCGGATGCCTACACTTATGCTCCTGATTCTGTTTCACCTATTTTGGCTCCTCTCCTCACCAAGGTAGCACTTCTAGCGTGGGTCAGAATAATCTATTGGGTCTTAAATGCATCGATTGTTATTTACAATATTCCTATTTTGGTTCTGATGGAAGTTGTTGGTGCCTTAGCTGCCGTCATAGGTGCAAGCCTGGCCTTGGCCCAGCGGGATATAAAAATGATGTTTTCTTATGGAGGAATTTCGCACATTGGCATCATTCTGATTGGCATCAGTCAAGGAAACCCAACGGGATTTGCCGGAGGAGTATTTTATTTATTGAACGATGCTGTTATGCAGGCTGCCCTGTTTTTTTTAGCCGGTGTAGCAATTTGCCATTATGGGGTCAGAACTATTGATGATATAGGGCGTGTAGGAAAACAAGCTCCCTGGCTTACCGGGTCTTTAGTGGTTATGGCCTTGGGCATGATTGGCCTACCTCCGACCGGAGGTTTTTTTGGCAAATGGTACATTATTCTTGGAGCGTTGGATGAAAGCAATTATTTTTCAGTCGCTGCAGTACTACTTTCTACGCTCTTGACGCTTGCCTATTTCGTCAAACTCTTCGAGCGGATTTTCCGTCAATCATCAACTCCATCCGACGGAACATTTGGTGCAATTCCACTGTCATTTAAACTGACTCTTGGAATCACGTCCGCCGCAATTATGATTCTTGGAATATTCAGTGCTCCCATTGTTCAAATGTTGTTAAATCAAGCTCTACCACCAGGTCTTTAAGGGAAATTATGGCAATTTACGTCCTCATTCCTTTGCTTCCTTTTCTAGCTTCTCTCATTCTTTTACTTGGGGGACGTCGTTGGGGGGAGAACGGTCACCGTATTGGAATTCCTGCCATTGGAATTTCCTTTGCGTTATCTGTTGCCGCATTCATTGAAGTGTTAAAAAATGGATCGTTTACCATTTCCCTTTACCGACTGTTTCACTCTGGTTCGCTGACCATTGATCTAACTCTGTTTGTTGATCAACTGACTGTTTTGCTTTTACTCTTAGTCACCGGAGTAAGTGGGGTTGTGCATGTATATTCTTCTCGTTATATGATTGGAGAGTCAACCTATAATCGTTTTTTTGCTGTCATTGCGTTGTTTACTTTTTCTATGATTTTGTTAGTTATGAGTGGCAACCTTTTGATGCTATTGATAAGTTGGGAAGTCATGGGAATCTGTTCCTATCTTTTGATTTCTCACGCAGCGGAAAGACCTTCCGCTGGCCGCGCAGCCACCAAAGCTTTTCTCGTAAACTCAATCGCGGATGTCGGATTAAGTTTTGGCATTATTTTAACCTTCTTTACCTTTGGAACTCTGGATATTCCGACTATTCTTGGCCAGGCTGAAAGCATGCAAAACCATACTATCAATATCTTAGGATGGATGGGCTTGGAATTTCATATATATCCCTTAACTCTTATTCCTTTTTTCCTCTTTATGGGAGCTATGGGAAAGTCAGCACAAATACCGTTTCATGTATGGTTGCCGGGGGCGATGGAAGCTCCGACTCCAGTTTCAGCCCTTATTCATGCCGCTACTATGGTAAATGCAGGTCCTTTTTTGTTGGTACGATTGAGCCCATTGATTATCCTTTCTCCATCCGCCATGACGTTCATTGCCATAATTGGGGCTACAACCGCTATATTTGCCGGAATAGTTTCCTTGCCTCAATCTGATATCAAAAAGTCTTTAGCCTATTCCACCATTAGTCAAATTGGATTCATGGTCATGGCTTGCGGTTTGGGTGCTTTTGCAGTGGCCATTTTTCATCTTCTTGCTCATGGGTGCTACAAAGCTTTCTTTTTTCTGTCTACGGGTAATAGTTTGCGATCGGTGGAACAGGGACTTGGGCATGAGGATCATGAACCTCATACCAATGAGGGCATGGGTATCCTATATGGCGGGGCTTTTTTATTGGCTTTACTCCCGCCGTTAGTACTTTTTTCCGGATCGTATGAATATTTATGGGGAATCACAGGGTTTGCGTCAGCCTCGATAGGATTCAAAATCATTGGCTTGATTACTGTATTTATCGCCTCTCAATATATTTTTAAAAGCATCATCTCGCTTTTTGCTCATGGTCCAAAGACGTACTTACCTGCTTCAGGAAAACAAAGTTTGGAAATGCGATCAATTAGGCCTCAGTTTTTAAATATGTCAATTTTATCTGGCCTTTTTCTGGTTACGGTTTTGGTAGGTGGGTTATTGACATTTTTTTGGAGTTGGTTTGCCAATTTTCTTGCTCCTGCCTTAACCATTCCAGGAGTTGATTTGGGGAAAGGCCCAGTTGAACAAAACTTTTCTTTTTGGCTGGTAGTTTCTCTCGGCGTAGCAGTAGCAGGATGGTTCTATGCATACTCAAAACATTCTCAAACCAAACCTCAAGCCTCACATGCCAACGTAAAAAACCGTCGATTGTATGTCTTGTTTTGGAATAAAGGGTATTTTGATGAATTCTATGAGGCCTTTATTGTAAACCCTTCTATTAGGGTCGCACATTGGTTGTGGCGAAATGTTGATGTAAAAGTTATTGATGGTTTCATCGGATCTATGGCCACTTATACTGTGAGTTTTGCCAGGTGGTTGTGGCGTTTTATGGATATAAGGGTAATAGATCATTTTATCCATTCTTTGGCCAACATTACTGTGTATTTGGCCGGGAAGTTATGGCGAATTATTGACATTCACTGGTTGGATCAAAGGGTTGGGAAAGTAGCAGAACGCGTTGCGGCAGGACAAATGCTACGAGAAATGGAATCCCGTACTATCCAACATCAGTTATTAGTAATGATATTTTGGTTAGTGGCAATGACTGGTCTATTGTATTTTTTGGTTTAAACGTTTCCGATTTGTACCCCAGTTATAATAAAAGAATCTGGTTGCAATTTGCCTTACTTCATTTTTCATGAGCTAATATAAAAATCCGAGAGATTGTTTATTTCGTAGGCAGGAGGATACTAAAATGGCTATTTTAATGGATCATCTGATTAGCGGGATGATTGCCGTTCCTTTTTTAGGAATCGTCATTCTGGCTTTCGTGCGTAATGAAGAATGGATTCGACGAATTGCCTTGTGCATCACATTGGTGGTGTTTTTCCTTTCGCTAATTCTTTGGAGGAATTTTGATCCCTCTCTAAAAGACATGCAGTTCGTGGAACGCGTGGAATGGATGACTACTTTTAATATCCAGTACGCAGTTGGTGTGGATGGCATCAGTATTCTATTAGTGATGCTCACAGCTCTACTTTGCCCAATTTGTGTCCTTTGCTCGTGGAAGGGAATCACCAATCGAGTAAGAGCCTATCTCTCGTTAATATTGTTAGTTGAAGGGGCCATGATTGTGGTCTTTACCGCTCTGGATCTATTCCTGTTTTTCATGTTGTGGGAAGTAACAATGATTCCCATGTATTTTATGATTATTCTATGGGGAGGACCAAATCGTATAGCTGCCGGACTAAAGTTCGTTTTGTACAGTCTAACTGGAAGCTTACTGCTACTGGTGGGTATATTAGGCATTTATCTAAATGGGGGACATACCTACGATCTATTGGTTTTATCCAAACAAACTTATTCCTCCACTACACAATTCTGGTTGTTCCTGGCGTTTTTTCTGGCTTTTGCCATCAAAATGCCAATGGTTCCCTTTCATACTTGGCTCCCTGACGCACACTCGGAAGCTCCGACTGCTGGCAGTGTGATTCTGGCTGGTGTGCTTTTAAAAATGGGAGGTTATGGATTTATACGTTTTTGTTTGCCAATGTTTCCGGAGGCTTCGGCACAATTCGCACCATACACTTTGTGGTTATCAGTCATAGCCATTATATATGGGGGTTATCTGGCTTTAGCTCAATCCGACCTTAAAAAACTCGTGGCATATTCTTCAGTTTCTCACATGGGTTTTGTCACACTCGGAATTTTTGTGTTTAATAATCAGGGCATTCAGGGAGCCGTCTTGCAAATGTTCAACCATGGAATTACTACGGCCGCTTTGTTTATTGCTGTTGGACAATTATATGACCGCACTCACAGTCGAGCTATTTCGGACTACGGCGGATTGCATAAACCCATGCCAAGATTTGTTGCATTTTTCTTTTTGTTCTCAGTCGCTGCTTTTGGACTACCAGGTACCTGCAATTTCATTGGTGAGTTTTTAGTACTGGTAGGAACTTCCTATGTCAATTTTCCAATAGTTCTTATCTCTATGGGCGGTATTGTTTTAGCTGCAGCTTATATGTTGTGGATGCTCCAAAGGGTGGCATTAGGGGAGCCTAAAACAGAAACCGCAAAAATGCTCCCGGATTTATCGAATTTGGAACTTGCTGCGTTGATTCCATTGGCTTTCCTGGTATTGGGTATTGGTTTGTATCCTGGACCATTGATGGAGATGATGGATGCGAGTGTGATTCATCTCATTAAGGATTTTAATCCATAAAGATCAAAGCTTGAACTAATAAAATCTCAGCCCCTACAGCCCCCTTCCAGATAACAGATGAGCCGTGAAGGAATCGAACCTTCAACCTACTGATTAAGAGTCAGTTGCTCTGCCAGTTGAGCTAACGGCCCATCTTCTAAAATTTTTTTGTGAATTATTTTAATTCAAAAATAAATCGCTTTAAATATAGAATGCATTCCTATATAAATCTTTTGCTCTCTTAATTTCCAAATAAAAATTGTACGGATTTAAAATGCAGAGCCCCTATCGAAGTGGAAAGCCCTCCCAAAATTAGCGAAGCGAATAAAAAAAGAAATGCTTTATTTCTGTCTAATCGCATTTGAACAATATCTGTAAGCACCCCAACTCCGAGCAACCCAAAATATAAGACCCGCTCCATTTTCCACAATATCTCTTCACCTTTTAAGGGTTGAATGTGTGCTCCCGGAAATTTATATTCATTATAAAAACAGAGCGCATACAGCCCAATCACCAATACAACCCAGATTTTCTTTAATAAAGTCAGTGTGTAGTCGAATTGCTCATCAAAATTTGCTTCATTACCCATGATTTCTACAAGAATGATTAGGTTAATTACGCTTTAGAACCCAACTTAAATACTTTTTTGGTATAATCCCTCTTAAAGCTACAAATTTGCTTGTATTATTGGACGTTGAATCCTCCCTCAAGGTTTCAGATTTTACGTCCTTAAAAAATAGTAAGAATCATTGCAAATATTTTACATTTATTAATTTGATAAAGAAAACCTGATTTAGAAAGGACCCAAATCATGGCCATAAGACTTGGAGATACTGCACCGAATTTTACCGCCGAAACCACAGAAGGAACTATAGATTTTCATGAATGGCTGGGCGATGGCTGGGGAATCTTTTTTTCACATCCTAAAGATTATACCCCGGTATGCACGACTGAACTTGGCAGAGTTGCCAACCTAAAAGAAGAATTCTCTAAACGGAATTGCAAGGTAATCGCCTTAAGTGTGGATTCAGTTGATGATCACAAAGGGTGGATCAACGATATAAATGAAACACAAAATTGCAAAGTTAATTACCCGATCATTGCTGATCCTGAAAAAAAAATTGCTACTACTTACGATATGATTCATCCCAACGCTTTGGATAATTTAACAGTTCGATCCGTTTTCATTATTGGACCTGATAAAAAAGTAAAACTCACCCTAACCTACCCTGCCTCTACAGGTAGAAATTTTAATGAATTACTTCGTGTCCTCGATTCATTACAATTGACAGCTAATTATAGTGTAGCGACACCTGCAGATTGGAAACATGGAGAGGATTGTGTAGTAGTCCCTGCAATAAAAACTGAGGATATTCCAGCGAAATTCCCTAAAGGGCATAAAGTGGTCAAGCCCTATTTACGTATGACTCCTCAACCAGATTTATAAAATATTATAGAAGCATGAGTTTGAGAACATCAAACTCATGTTTCTTTTATAATCATTTTACTGATTTATTTCATGGCAACTTCTTCGGAAAACTCAGAAATCTTCTCTTTAATCAGGCTATTGGAAGATCGTGATCCAGACATCAGGGATAAAGTGAGCCAACGATTAATTGAATTAGGAACTGACGCTATTCCCTTTTTAGAAATGGCTCAGAGAGAAGAAAATTTAAACCTACGGTTTCATATTGAAAATATTTTAAAAAGAATTGCCCCTCGGCAAATAGCTGAAAAATTTCGAGAACTTGCAAAAACCAAATCTGGAGAAGAAATTAATCTTGAAAGTGCCATTCTCCTATTAATGCAATACGGCCATCCCAACGCGGACCCTAAAATGGTCACTGACACTTTAGATAATTTTGCCAAAGAATTTTCAAGCAAGGTTTCTTTAAAGGAAAAAAATGAAATCATTGTATCTGAATTAACAAAATTCTTAAGCGAAACAAAAGGTTTCAAAGGAAACAAGTCAAATTATTTTGATCCGGACAATAGTTACTTTGACACAGTAATAAAGAATAAAACCGGAATTCCAATTTCTCTTTCAGCTATTTATATATTAATTGGTCAACGGCTAAACCTTCCCATAGTTGGAATAGGTCTGCCGGGACATTTTATTTTGAAATATAATACCCCTAAAAACCCAATTTATTTTGATCCATTTAATGACGGCAAGGTTCTTTCTACGAAAGATTGCGCAGATTTAGTACGAAGCTTTGGAATTGAATTTCAAGAGCATTACCTTTTTCCCTTGACCTATAGAGATATTATTGTACGCATGATGTATAACCTTAATAAAGTTTATCAAAAAAACAAGGAAGACGAAAAAGCCAAAGATTTAGAGAATTTCATTGAAGTCATTTTAAACCGTTAACAACCATTAAAAACCGATGGAAAACCAAATTCTTATAACTGGAGCAGGCTCGGGAATTGGATTAGCCATTGCAAGCTTATTAGATCAAAGAGGATATCATCTTATTCTTCTGGGCAGAAATAGGACTAAACTGGATCAGGCGGTTCAAAATTTTCAAAACAGCAATCACCACCAAACTTTTTCTTGTGATATTCGCAAACCTGAAGAAATCAAAGAAGCCCTGCAATCAAGCAATCCAAAGAATTTATATGCGGTAATCATCAATGCAGGAATTGGCGGAGAAAACCAATATGGCAAGACAGACCGGTGGAATGAGATTATAGATACAAATCTAACGGGAAGCTATTTTACTGCTCATGAAACTATTCCCTACTTAAAAAATAATACAATTGGGTTTCGACATATTGTATTCATTTCTTCAATATTGGCTAGATTAGGAGTTCCCGGGTATTCCGCTTATTGTGCTTCTAAAGCTGGGATATTAGGCCTGATGCGTTCTCTTTCTAATCAATTAACTCAAGATAAAATCCTTGTCAATGCCTTATGCCCCGGATGGGTAAACACAGATATGGCACATGAAGGTTTGCAAAGCTTTGCCGACTTTCTAAAAATTTCCAAAGATGAAGCCTTTAAACAAGCAATGAATGATGTTCCCTTGGGAAAAATGTCGGAGCCTGAAGAAATTGCCCAAATGGTGGCTTTTCTTATTTCCGGCGATCAAGTTTCAATTACAGGGCAGACTTTAGATATCAATAATGGAGCCTTAATGCCGTAATTCATTTTTTCTTCTAATGTTCCTTTAAAAAGTAATCTTCCGAAATCTACTTTTTATGTCCTCACTTAAACATCGATAGCAATTTCAGGTGCTTTGGTTGGAGATTCAGGGGCTGGATTGGGTGGATTTCCCTCTGACTGAGAAAAATCACTTTCATTATCTGCAAAAGCAGGTGATTGGTTTTGATTGGCTTGAGTTTCAAACGGTAGCTGTCCTACTTCAGCAAAAGCAGTCAATCTTTCACGTAGGAACTTAAAGAATTCTCTCAATGTTTGAATAATTTCTTTTTCCTGTAAAACTGAAATAGCTTGCTCAGCAAAAACTGCTTCTGTCGTTACATTGATCAATTCTACAGGGTTTCTAATCTCAGCCAGGTTTGCCAAAGGGTTATTTTCCACTGGAATTTCTGTGGGATTATTTGCAGGAACCTGCGTTGGAATCCTAGAAAATGTTTCACTCGAAAATACCGCTGTCACACTTTTTTCTAAATTTAATTCTAAAGCCTGAATCACCCCTGAATTATTTGAAAAGGAGGAAGTCAATTCTTCTAAATTGATTTGTTCAGAATTAAAAAAATTTGAAGCAATTGGGTTTATTTTTTCCGCCAATTGAGTAATTGCTCGAATCTCTTCTTCATTTAAATCACCCTGTACGTATAAGGAATATTTAGAAGCGGCCACCGCTACGACAGACAACTCCTGATGAACACTACCATTGGAAAACTGGCTGGTGGTTTCCGATTCCTCGAATGACTTCTCCGATCCTACAGAAATTTTAACAACGTCACCTTCCTGAGTTTTCAAACTGATATCGCCAGACAATAAAGATTCTATTTGCGTTTCAATAGACTTTTTGCCTATCAAGTTTACATCATTTGTTGTCGTTTGAACTTCCATTGTATTTTTCCCAATTTACCATTACTCTAAAGTTAATTGCTATTAATACTTATGTATAAATAATCGGTAATTTGAATACCAAACATAAGCAGTTTTTAGTTAAATTTTCTTAATATATTTTTAATTAAAAACTCTAAAGTCACCTTTTTCAAAGGTTCAATGTGAATAATTATAATCCATTATTTCCAGACGAATCTAAGCGTACGGAACAATTCCGGAGAGTTATTATTCGGAAATCTCTTCAATTAGTAAGGGAAAATCCAGATATGGAGGAGTCTGAACTACTAGAAATAGCTGAAAAAGAAGCAATTCAAGTTTGTGATTTATGTATTGAATCTGCCTTTGATGACCAATGCCCAAAATTAGTAAATCAATATTTTATTAATACCGAAAAAAGTCAACGAAAAGACCATGTCGGACGCTTATTCGTCCACAAATTGGAACCATACTTCAAAAAGAGCCAAATTAGGCAAACAATTTATCCCGCTTTAGCCAAATCCGTTGCCATCCTTCTTGGAAATGATTTATGGGAAGAATATAACCAAAAAATTTATAACTTATTAAAAAGTGCCAATCAAAAAGGGTTTTCTTACGATACATTTCTGGAAAATCCATCTGCTCAAAAAATAATGAACGAATTGATTGCCATTTATTGGAAAGAAATGCAAAACACTCCAGCCTTTCAAGACCAAATAATCAATCAAATTGACGATGCTCTTATTAGGTTTCAAGCAAAAAATCCCTCAAAAAGTTTTGATATTGAGCAATTTATTAGAGAAATTTACAACGACTTTGTTCAGGCTCTAAAGGAAAATTTACAATAAATTTAAACGAGGACAGGATAAGAAATCTCATTTATTTTGGGAAGGTTTAAATCTTTTTCAGAAATAACAGGATTTTGTACTGGCCATTCGATATTAACCGTTGGATCATTCCATATTAAACCTCCCTCATCTTCTGGATGATAATAATCCGAACATTTATATTGAAATTCTGCAATATCGGAAACCACACAATATCCATGTGCAAAACCCTTAGGGATGAATAATTGTCTCTTATTACTTGAAGACAACGAAAATCCCTCCCATTGACCAAAGGTTTCCGATTCTCTTCGAATATCTACCACAACATCAAAAACCTCTCCCTGTGACACATAAACCAACTTATCCTGGCCAAATTGAACTTGATAGTGCAACCCCCGCAAAACTCCCCTTGAAGATCTGGCAAAATTATCCTGAACAAAAGGAACTTTAACTCCTACAGATTGATATTTTTTTTGGCTATAGGTTTCCATGAAAAAACCTCGCTCATCTTTAAAGATATCAGGTTCAATCAAGAGTAAGCCCTTTAATTTCGTAGTCAGTGTTTTCATAATTTTATAAAAACCTTTGCATTTTTTTAAAGACCTCTTGATTGTACCTTAAACTTTTTAAAGTCTTCAATCCTTAAAAATTAATAAAGCTTTCCTAAAGCCTGGTCGATACAAATTGAAAAGTAGAGTTACTTTGATATCCCAAAAAAAACCATGAGATAGTGATAGGAGCCTCCCTAATGAAGACCATTTCCCCCAACAATCAAACCCAGGCAGAATTTAATCCACAAGAACGTCAAACTATTAAAGAATATCTCTCCATTGTTAGAAAAAATCTAAAACGAGCAAAAAAGCTAGCTGACAAAAATCCTAAAATGTTCGAAAAAATGGGACAATCCAAATTCTCCTAGTTTTAAAATTTCAACAATTCTCAGTTAAAACCCCGTTTTCTAATAATAAAGTCGAAGTTTCCCTTTACACTCATTGACACCCACTCCCCACTCCACTTATAATCCCCAGACAAAATTTCAAATTTGGAGGGATACATTGCGAATTATTCCTGCGGTGGATATAAAAAACGGCCGCTGTGTTCGACTAACACAAGGTAAGGCAGATCAAGAAACAGTATATTCAGATGACCCCCTTTCCATGGCTTGCTATTGGGATGAACAGGGGGCTCAACTCATTCATGTGGTAGATTTAGATGGGGCATTCGATGGCAAGCCAGTGAATGCAGAGTTAATTAAAAATATTATTTATAACAGTACGGTGGATATTCAAGTGGGTGGGGGCATTCGTAATATGGATACTATCGCAGGGTATATTAATGCCGGTGCCTATAAAGTGATCCTGGGAACCATTGCACACCAAAACCCAAACTTTGTAAAAGAAGCATGTGAAAAATTTCCCAATAAAATAATAGTAGGGATTGATGCACGTGATGGAAATGTGGCAATAAAAGGCTGGGTTGAAATATCTGAACAAAAGGCTACCGATCTTGCAAAGTCAATGGAATCCCTTGGTGTTGCAGGTTTTATTTTTACAGATATTGGACGGGATGGAATGATGCAGGGGCCTAATTTGGAAAGTATCCAATCCTTTGCCCAATCCACTACCTTACCTGTAATTGCTTCCGGAGGAGTAAGCCGCTTAGAAGACCTGGAGGCCCTTCAAAAAATTGAATCCCTTGGCATTCAAGGCGTAATTGTAGGTAAAGCCTTATACGACAAACGCATTGATTACCGACAGGCTATAAAACGGATTAAACCCCATGCTGGCTAAACGAATTATTCCTTGCTTAGATGTCAAAGACGGACGAGTAGTTAAAGGGGTAAAGTTTGTAAATCTTCGCGATGCAGGAGATCCGGTCGAAATTGCTGCTGCTTATGAAAAAGAAGGAGCCGATGAGCTTACTTTCTTAGACATAACAGCATCTCATGAGAAAAGGGACATTATTTTAGATGTTGTCTCTCGGACAGCTGAGCAAGTGTTCATGCCTTTGACTGTTGGTGGTGGAGTTCGTTCACTGGAGGATATAAGAAATTTATTAAAAGCGGGAGCCGATAAGGTTGCCATCAACACAGCGGCTGTATTCAATCCTCAATTTGTCCAAGAGGCAGCGCAACGATTTGGAAGTCAATGCATTGTTGTTGCTATTGATGCAAAAAGGGTTCAAAAAGACTCTTCTCTATTTGAGCCTACCCTGGAATGGAAAAATAAATTCCCCAAACTATTTGAACGTCCTAACCATTCATCATGGGAAGTATTTACTCATGGCGGGAGAAATCCCACCGGTATTCAAGTAATTCCCTGGGCTCAACTAATGGAACAATTTGGTGCCGGAGAAATTTTACTTACGAGCATGGACCAAGATGGAACAAAAGAGGGATTCGATGTGCAACTAAATAAATCGGTATCAGAAACAACAAATATTCCTATTATTGCTTCAGGAGGAGCTGGGAATTTAGATCATCTTTATCAAGCCTTGGTTAATGGAAAGGCCGACGCCGTTTTAGCGGCATCAATTTTTCATTTTAAAGAATTTACAATTCCAGAAACCAAAGCTTATCTAGCAAATAAAGGAATTATTGTCAGAACTACGTAGAATGGCTCAGGTTTATTTTCCTAATGTTAAATTTTTAAAAAAAACTACTTCATTTGATTATATATCTACTATAAAATAACTTCGTCTTACCAATATTCCCTCAATTGGATCTTGAAATTTCCAAAAACCAATTAAATTCAAATAAGGAGGTACCTTTACAGTGATTGAACATTGCAAACGTTTTTATTCGTGCCTTTTATTCCTTGTTACTTTTGCTTTATTTCTTGTTAATCCCATTTACTCCTATGCAGATCGGGTCGAATTTGGAAAAGGTAATGTTCTTTTTGGCACTGTACAGGGGTTAGCGGGAGGTGTACTGGAGTTTAAGAATGGGTTTGCAGATTCTGTAAAAATTCCTGTCGAAAAAATTAAATTTATCGAAACTCAAAAACCAGTCAAAATAAAATTAAACGATGGTTCAATTCTTACCGGAAATCTGGTTATGTTAAAAGATGGACAATTTGGGATCCTGCTGGCGACCATTAAAGAAAAAGTCAGTCTAAATTGGAAGAATGTAAAAACTATAAATGAACCTCCCGGAAAATGGACTGGATTTATTGCCTCAGGTGGAACCTTGCAATCAGGAAACACCTCCCAGTTTACCTTTAACGTCTCTGCTGAAGCTAAAAGAGAATGGGAGCGTGATCGTTTTTCATTTAGATTTTTATACAACTATGGTGAGCAAAACGGAGCAATGACCGCTAGAAACACTTTTGGATCCATGAAATTTGATCATTTTTTTACAAAGGTAATCTATAGTGTATTAAGTGTTGAATTATTAAGAGATGATTTTCAGGATCTGAATTTACGTGCTATTGTGGGAGCCGGATTGGGTTATCAAATTTGGAAACAAGCTGCAAACTTAGCCGAAATTGAACTTGGTATTACTTATTTTTCTGAGGATCGAAAAGTGGGAATGGATGATCGATTTATATCCGGCAGGGTTGCGGTGAATTTAGCTTACCAAATTTTCACTCAGTTACTTTTTACAAATTATTTTCTCTATTACCCAAATTTCGAAAGCCCCAAAGAATATAGACTTCGAAATGAAGCGTCCTTGATTTCTCAGTTTGCTGAAAATTGGTCTTTTAAATTCACCCATATATTTCAACAAAATTCTCAACCGGCCCCAGGCATTAAAGACAAAGATCACACATGGATTTTTGCAGTACAGTACGGTTTCTAATTAATTTAAGGATATTGAAGAAATTAATTTTTCTGAATCAATTGAATTCAATTTTTGATTCAAGGTTTTAATTTAACTTAAACCTTAATCCATTTTTAATTTAGAAAGAATTAACCGTAATACCTGCAGGCCATTAAAAAGCCAATTATAAAAATTGACATTCCTAGCAACTGATCAATCCAATGAGAATTTTGAGAGGGCTCAATATAAGCTTCTCCTGGACATTGAGGATTGTAAAAAACCTGAACAGAAGCATCTTTGGGATACTTTACTTTGTAATAATCAATATCTTGAGATTGAGTATAATTGGAGGCTCCTTCCATTTGAAGGATATTGGACCGGTAAGAAATACCGTTAACTGAATAACGATAAAATATTTGAGGGAAAGTTAACTCACTATTTTTCTTGTCTGGTAAATCGTACAAAAAGCAAGTTCCAGAAAAAAGGATTTGCCCTTTTGCTGAAGGCCATTTCAAAGATTTTTTAAAGGCATTATCCCTTTCTTTAGAAGTCATAAAGGAATAACTACCCAAAATTAAAAGAAATATACTAAAAAAAATTGCAAAATATTCCATTGGGCACCCCAAAAATTATTGGAACAGTATTTTAGCCACCCGCTATCAATTAGTTTTAGTATTCAAAAAGCAAGTATCATGCCACTTAATTTCCATCTAAAGCCATTCTCGCTTCAAATAATTATCTAAAATCATTTTTATCGAAATAACTTATTCTTTTTATTGGTGATTTTTAGAAGAGACTCAGAATGGGAAAGCTATATATTAAAAAAATAACTAATTATTTAGATTAAAGCAGGTTCCGTGAGAGTAATTATCTTTTTATCAGAATCAAGTTCAGCCCGGCTTCCCATAGGAAGTGTCCAAATTTCGGACCCGTGACCAATAGGACAGTCGGTTAATATGGGAAGTTTTTCATTTATAAAAAACTCCTGAAATAAGGAGCTTAATTTTTTGGTTCCCTTTCCTTTAGAACCACAGTTCACCATTTCTCCAAAAATAATCCCCTTAACATTACGAAACTTTCCCGCGGTCTTCAAATGCCAAAGCATTCCATCAATTTTATAATCGGGCTCATTTACATCCTCTATAAATAAAATGGATCCTTCAGTTTTAATTTCATAAGGGGTCTTTAAAGATCTGCAAAGTAATGTCAAACAACCCCCTACCAATGGACCTTCAGCTTTGCCTGATTTTAAATTTTTTGCCTTAGGCCAGGATATCAAAACATTATCTGGTTCCATCAACAATTTCTGAAAATGTTTTTTGGAATGACGCATTTGAAAGTTTCCAAAGTTGGCTGCAACCATAGGCCCATGGAAAGAAACCATCGAACATTTTTGTAAAAGAAAAATTAGTAGAAGAGTAATATCACTTGAACCTACAAGAGGCTTTGGATTTTTTCGTATAACTTTGCTATTCAACAGGGGGAGGATTCTATTAACACCATAACCACCGCGAGCACAAAAAATTGCTTTAATATCAGGATTCTCAAACATATCCATTACATCTTTAGCTCTTTGTTCATCCGTACCAGCTATAAAATGATTTTTTTCATGAACATATTTTCCAACAAGGGGTTTAAACCCCATCTTTTCCAATACTAATAAACCTTTCCTTAATTCTTCCGAATTTACGGGCCCGGAAGGGGCAATCACACCTACGGCATCTCCCGGATGGAGTTTTTGAGGTTTTATGAGATGATTTATTTTTTTCATAATTATTTTTCCCCAGTGTAAACCCCAATTATAATGAATTTGGGAAAGGAGAAGATATGGAAAAAATAGCCGCTATAATTCAATCACGAACTGGTTCAGAACGGTTACCGGGAAAATCCCTAAAACTTTTAGAGGGCCTCCCGATGTTGGAGCATATCATTAATCGAATTAAAAAAACGGATATTTTTGACAAAATAGTATTGGCAATCCCTGAAGGAACAAAAGAACAAAAGTTAATTGAATTAGCAGTTAATTCAAATGTGAATTATTTTCAAGGGCCCGAAAATGATGTTCTCAAAAGATTTGTTCTTGCAGGTGATTCGGTTGATACTGACCATGCCCTCAGAGTATGTGGAGATAATCCGTTGATAGATTTGGAATTGATAAAAGAATTAGCACAAACCCACCTAAAAGATAAGGCCGATTATACAATAACTCCTGATATTATCCCTCTTGGAACAGGCACAGAAATGGTTCGCTTAAATGCTTTAAAAAAAATAATGAGCCAAACTAAAGAAAATAAATATAGAGAGCATGTAACCACCTGGTTTCAAGATCACCCTAAGAAGTTTTCAATTTCAAACATCCCTGCCCCCTGGTATCTAAGGAACATAAATTTACGATTGACAGTAGACACTGAAAAAGATTTCGAACTCATCGCAATGTTATATGGAAAATTTTATAGCGAGCCTGAATCCATCGTCGACTTGGAAAAAGTCATTTATTTTCTTAGCCTTCATCCTGAAATTGCCTCTCATAACCTTCATGTTCAACAAAAAGATTGGCGAAAATAATTTTTTGAATTTTTTTTAAATAATTCCTAAAGTTCTAAGTCTTCTTGCCGATAAAGAACATGAGCCAATGTATACCCAAAAGACATTTCAATTGTTGAACGCAGAAATGAGAATGTCTAAACAAATTTAGAAAAGGATTATCTAAATAAACCACAAGGAGGTAATAAAGACGTTTCTAAAATAAAGCTCAAAACGGAATCATAACCGATTAAATAATATTAAAAACATTCCAACTCTTGGTGGAGGATTAGGAAATGGCAGTTCGAATCTTTAATAATATTGCCTCATTAAATTCCCAAAGAATTTTAGGCATCAACAATGACAGACTTGCACAATCCGTGGAACGGATTGCTTCGGGTATTAGAATTAACCGTGGAGCAGATGATGCCGCAGGTTTGGCAATCTCTGAAGGACTACGGTCCGACATCCGCGCTCTCAGACAGGGAATCCGAAATGGAAACGATGGAATTTCCTTAATCAATGTTGCGGAAGGTGCTCTTAATGAACAATCTGGTATCCTTATTCGTCTTCGTGAGTTAGCCTCTCAAGCAGCAACAGGTACTGTTGGTTCAACCGAACGACAAACAATTCAATTAGAGTTCTCCGCACTCAGAAACGAGATTGATCGTATTGCAGCTACCACTGAATTTAATGGCCAGAAATTAGTAGACGGATCTCTAGCATCTTCTGGAACTCAAATTTCAATTCAAATTGGAATCGACAGCTCTGCAAATAGTAGAATTAATTTAAATACTGAAGTTAATCTTCAATCTATCACCCAAACTTCCTTAGGAATTGATGCACTTTCCGTTACCTCTGCAGCAGCAGCCTTAACTGCTTTGGATTCTATAAACTCAGCAATTGCTGTGGTGACCCAAGGACGAGGTAAAATTGGGGCGGTTCAAAATAGATTGGTACGGTCAATTTCAAGTCTTGGAGTATCTGTTGAAAACTTACAAGCCGCTGAATCAGCTATTCGTGATGCTGATATAGCTGAAGAAGTTGCACTGTTAACAAGAAACCAAATTTTAGTAGAAACGGCAACTGCAGCAGTGGGCCAATCTAATTTGATCCCGCAGTCCGTATTACAATTGTTAGGTTAAGCTTGGAATAGCTTGTTCCCAAGATTTTTGGGGATTGAACACCGCCTTTCATTTTAAGGTCTTTTTAAAGTCCTTAGCTTTGGGAATTTCCATTTAATTTTAAAGATTAATTGGAAATCCCAAAGTGGTGAAAGGTCTTAATATTAATCTCTCCCAACCTTACTATATTTTTTCACAAAACTTTTTCATTAATAGTGTAAATAAAGAAAGAGTAAACCTATTTGCACCAACTTTTTAAAATTTAACCTCAAAATTATTCGAAACTAAAATGGATTGTTTTTGAGGTACTAAATAGACAAGTCCCCTCACGATATCTTAATTTAAATTATTCCCCCTAAAGTTCAAAAGTAGTCCTCCGATAAGCAGAGTGGCCTTTGGTTTATCCAAAGAATTTTTTACATTAATAATTTTTATTTGGGAGGTGTTTGAGAAAACATCTTTACCGGAACGAGCAATAGGAGGCTCTAACCCGGAGTATTTTAATCCTGTAGTTTGCGACAACGGTTGGGAGGCCAGTTTGCAAACACAAATCATCAAGGAGGATAGGAAATGCCAGTTCGAATCTTTAATAACATTCCCTCGCTTAATGCTCAAAGACTATTGGGCATTAACAATGACCGGCTAGCAAAATCCGTTGAACGGATTGCTTCTGGTATCAGAATTAACCGCGGTGCAGATGATGCAGCAGGCTTGGCAATTTCTGAAGGTTTGCGGTCAGACATTCGAGCACTTCGTCAAGCGGTTCGAAACGCAAATGACGGTATTTCATTAATCAATGTTACTGAAGGAGCACTTAACGAGCAAGCAGGTATTCTTATTCGTTTAAGAGAACTAGCTTCTCAAGCAGCAACAGGTACCGTTGGTTCTACTGAACGTCAAACGATTCAATTAGAATTCTCAGCTTTGAGAAATGAAATCGATCGTATTGCAAACACTACCGAGTTTAATGGTCAAAAATTGGTTGATGGATCTTTAGCATCCACTGCATCTGCAGCTAACCATATTTTGATTCAAGTCGGTATCGATAGTACTGCAAATAGCCGTATTAATCTCAATACCGAGGTGAATCTTCAATCAATCACCCAAACTTCTCTAGGCATTGATACACTTTCAGTTACCTCTGCTGCAGCTGCATTAACGGCGTTGGATTCCATCAACTCCGCAATATCAGTTGTAACTCAAGGTCGAGGTAAAATCGGTGCCGCACAGAACCGATTGGTACGGACCGTTTCCAACTTGGGAATTTCAGTTGAGAACTTACAGGCTGCAGAATCAGCGATTCGTGACGCGGACATTGCTGAGGAAGTTGCCTTATTAACCCGAAACCAAATCTTGGTAGAATCTTCGGTTTCTATGGCGGGACAAGCTAACTTAATCCCACAATCAGTGCTTTCATTACTCGGATAAACCAAAATTTTATTCTGGTTTTCAGTAAGGAAGGAAATAATATACTCCGGAAGTAATTTAATCTTATTCAAGTTAGGTTACTTTCCGGAGTAACTTCTTTAGAGTTTTTCTTCCTTTAATTTAACCTAAGATTCCCAAAAGCTACTTTCGCTTCATCCCAATTCCTTCCATTATTCTCAATAAAAATACCCAAAAATAAAAAAAGTTGTAAAGGAAAATTTTTTAAATCCCGATAGAGATACCATGAACAACAACGGGATTCGCTAACCTATTAGCAAATCTGGTTTTTGTTAAAATCCTAAAAAGAGCAGCCTAGTTCTTGTTTAGGGAAATGTTCAGCAGGGAAGCTGAAATAAAGAAAAGATGATTCTTTTCAATTATCACGGAGGATAAGTAATGCCAATTAGAATCTTCAATAACATACCTTCGCTTAACGCGCAAAGAATCCTAGGTATCAATAATGACCGACTGGCCCAATCCGTTGAACGGATTGCGTCTGGTATTAGGATTAATCGAGGTGCAGACGATGCAGCTGGTTTAGCCATTTCTGAATCGTTGCGCTCAGATATACGGGCGCTTAGGCAAGCCATCCGAAATGCCAACGATGGTATTTCTCTGATCAATGTTGCTGAAGGAGCCCTGAACGAGCAATCGGGAATTTTAATCCGACTACGTGAGCTGGCTTCGCAAGCGGCAACTGGTACCGTTGGATCTACAGAACGGGCCACAATCCAACTGGAGTTTGATGCGCTGCGGACAGAAATTGACCGAATTGCCAATACTACTGAGTTTAATGGTCAAAAATTGGTTGATGGCTCATTGGGTTCAGGACCAGGCGGTTTAAACTCAAATGGCGGTGACCGAATATTAATCCAAATTGGTATCGACAGTTCTCAAGACAGTCGCATTGATCTAAATTCTGAAGTAAATTTACAAGCAGTAACTGCATCATCATTAGGAATTGTTAATCTCGCAGTCACCACTGCAGCCGCAGCTTTGACAGCGCTGGACTCTATGAATTCTGCTATTGGCGTAGTTACTCAAGGAAGAGGTAAAGTTGGGGCGGTTCAAAATAGATTGGTCCGCACCATTGCAAATCTTTCAATTTCTGTTGAAAATCTTTCAGCCGCTGAATCTGCCATTAGGGATGCAGATATCGCTGAAGAAGTAGCATTATTGACACGAAATCAAATTTTAGTTGAAGCAGCAACCGCTATGGTGGGACAGGCTAACTTGATTCCACAAACCGTGTTGCAATTACTACAGTAAACGACGAAGCGCATACACGCGCAGGAATTTAGCAAGGATGCTAAACAAGATCGTAATACTTTTTCGATCTAATTCCTGATTCAAGGAGGAAAAGTCGTATGGCATTAAGAATTTTCACTAACCTATCTTCACTCAATTCTCAAAGAGTGTTAGATCTAAATAATCAAAGGCTGGGCAACTCTATTTCCCGAGTTGCTTCGGGAATTCGTATTCAAAAAGCCGCAGATGATGCCGCCGGGCTAGCTATTACAGAATCTCTCCGCGCAGATACCCGTACTCTTAGACAAGGTGCCCGCAACCTGAATGACGGAATTTCTATGATCAACGCTGCCGAAGGAGCCATGGGTGAACAAGGGGCAATCATGATTCGGCTTCGGGAGTTGGCCTCTCAAGCAGCCACCGGAACCATTGGCCAAGTTGAAAGAGAAACTATCAATCTTGAATTCACATCTTTAAGGACCGAGTTCGATCGAATTGCAAGAACTACAGAGTTCAATGGACAGAAGCTACTTAATGGTTCTTTAGCAGCTAATGCACCTGAACAAATTGTTCTTCAGGTTGGAACCAGTTCAGCAAATGATAACCGAATCAATTTAAACCAAGAGTTAGATTTAACGCCAACAACTGCTTCGCAATTAGGTTATGGCTCTGATTCCATTTCAACAGTTTCAGGTGCCCTAAATGCTATGGAAAATCTTTCAATGGCCATTGAAGAGTTAATTTCAGTTCGAGCAAGGGTGGGTGCTGCTCAACAAGGATTAGTTCGAGCACTGAATAACTTGAATATTTCAATTGAAAATTTAACGGCAGCAGAATCAACTATCCGCGACGCAGACTTAGCAGAAGAAATAACAGATTTAACTAAAAATCAAATCTTGGTTCAAAGCGGTGCTGCAATGGTAAGTCAATCTAATTTAACACCACAATCGGTATTAACTTTATTGGGCGGTTAAATTATTTAAACCTTATATTTTGAATTTAGGAGATTAAGAAATGTTTTCAACCCATATTCCCGACAAACTCAGCCTGGGAATATTTTCCAAAGCACTCCCGGTTAAAAAGTTAGAGGATTCGCAAAACCTCAACTCTCAAAATATAAATAAGAGTGTTCTTCAAAGTCTTCAAGAAGACATTGTTGAACTTCGATCCTCCGACAAGGAAAACAACTTGGGGTTAACTTACCGTACAGAACAAAAGGCAGGAATTAATAATCAAAAAATAGTTTATGAAATTGATCAGCAATCAAGAAAAGGTGTCATAAAAGTTATTGATATCGATACCAATAAAGAAATTCGTCAATTACCCGGTGAAAATGCAGAAAGACTTTCAAAAGTTATTGGGCAACACCGCTCGAATACAATAGACACAAATATTTAGTTTGGCCAACAATGATTCGAACTGGCCATTTCCTCAGATCTTATTAAAGATCAGCTCTAAGCGCTCCTTCCTCCCAAGGAGCGCTTTTTTTTTAAGTTTTTCAAGTGCTATACTTTATTTTAATTTTATTCTCTGGGGTTTCCCTATCATATGAAGAAACTCAAAGTCGGAATTGCGGGTTGTGGACGTATTGGTAGCTTATTAGAGCAAGATCCCCTTAGGGCAAAACCCTGCACCCATGCAGGAGGATTTGCTCATGTCTCTTCTGTGAAATTAGTTGCTGGTTGCGATATTGATCAAGAAAGGCTTAGGGCTTTCGGCGACCAATGGAATGTAAAACACCTTTACGGCAACTTAAACTCCATGCTTGCTAATGAATCTCTAGACATTATCTGTATTGCCACATGGACTGAACTTCATCATTCTATGGTTTTGGCTGCGGTAAAAGCTGGAGTGAAAGGAATCTTTTGTGAAAAACCTATTGCCTTAAATTTAGATCAAGCAAAACAAATGGTCAGCCTTTGCAAACAAAAAAAGATCATTTTAAGTATTAACCATGAGCGCCGATGGGAGCCATATCACCTATTAGCCAGAAATATAATCCAAAAAGGAAAAATTGGCGAGGTAAAAACAATTATTGGAAATGCTCTCTCAGGAAAACCTTCAAAATTGCCTGTCAAAAAATATGGAGGTGGAGGACTTTTTCATGATGGAACTCACCTTACTGACTTATTATTATTTTTTGGAGGATCCGCAAAATGGGTAATAGGAAATGAAGAAAGACCTAATGGCAAAAAGTATATTGAAGAAACTGCTTCAGGAATGATTAAATTTGAAAATGGTGCAACTGGATTTATTGAAGGAGGAGGCAATCGAAAATACTTTAACTTTGAACTAGACATCCAGGGAACCGAAGGACGGCTATTAATTGGAAATCAGGGAAGGGAATTGTATGTAACCCGGAAAAGTAAACGCTTTTCCGGTTTTCGAGAATTGGAACGCGTAGAATTCCCTAAAGTAAAACAAAATAAAAGTCCATTCGAAATGGCAGCTCGAGACATGGTCAAATCCATACAAAATAAGAGGCAAAGTCAGTCCACCGGTGTAGATGGGTTTAAAGCACTCCAGCTTATTTGTGCAATATATGAATCAGCACAGCAAAATGGAAAAAAAATCAGAATTAAAAATGTTTTTAGAAATTAAAAAAATTTTAATGGAAAGCCATTTTGGTTTATGATAATTTTTTATTGTTAAAATGATCTTTGTTAAAAACTATATATACGGTAATTAATCGATATCCTTCCTTATTTAAACGTTCCAAACTATGATCGAGGTTGAGAAATTAAGTAAGTCCTACGGGCCCCGGTCTGCTATTAAAGGACTGACATTTAAAGTAAATAAAGGGGAAGTGGTTGGCTTTCTAGGCCCAAATGGTGCGGGTAAAACCACCACAATGAATATTCTCACCTGCATTTTGCCTGCCAGTAGCGGAACTGCACGAGTCTGCGGATTCGATATTTTTGATCAATCCCTTAATATCAGAAAGATAATCGGCTATCTTCCTGAAACTCCACCTCTTTACCAGGACATGGTGGTGGAAGATTTTTTAGAGTTTTCTGCAGGTATTCGAAATGTTCCTAAATCAAAAGTTTCACAAGCAGTCGGTCGAGTTATAGAAAAATGCAAACTGGAAGATGTCCGCAAAAGAATTATCGGACGTCTTTCCAAAGGATATCAGCAGCGGGTAGGGTTAGCCCAGGCTATGATCCATGACCCTGAAATTTTAATTTTGGATGAACCCACTATTGGGCTGGATCCCATCCAGATTATTGAAATTAGAAAATTGATTCGAGAATTGGCATCCTCCCACACTATTATTTTAAGTTCCCATATTCTTCCAGAGGTTACGCAAATCTGTGAGAGAGTAATTATCATTAATGAGGGTGAAATTGCTGCCATGGATACTCTAGAGGGTCTTACGGCATCGCTGAAAAAAAATACGAGACTGCAGCTGAAAGTTTTAAACCCCTCTAATGAAGTTGAACAAAATCTTCGAAATATAGAAAAAGTAATTTCGGTACACTCAGAAACTTCAGGACAATTCTTAATAGAAAGTGCCCCAAATATCTCTTTACAGGATGAAGTCGCGCGCGTCGTCTTAGATAATAAATGGGGATTGGTTGAACTGAAACCTCTTGCATTAACTTTGGAAGATATTTTCTTAAAATTAACCACAGAGGAAACCGGAGTCAGCGAATGAGAGCCATTTGGTTGATTACAAAAAGAGAAATGGGCTCCTATTTTTATTCTCCCATTTTTTATGTAGTCACTACGGTTTTTCTTTTAATATTCAGCTTCATGTTCTTTAGCATTTTGAATTTTTTCAGTATGCAAAGCTTTCAGTCCTCGCAATTGGAACGAATGGGAATAAGTCTAAATGTAAATGAAATTGTTATCGAGCCTTCTCTTTCTAATATGGCGGTAGTTTTGTTATTCATTATTCCCATAATTACTATGAAAACTTTTGCCGAAGAGAAGAAAACCAAGACCCTTCCATTATTGTTATCTTCTCCTGTCCATTTAAGACAAATTATTTTAGGAAAATTTTTAGCTTGTCTTGCAGTAGTGGGGGTCATGCTTTTGTTATCTGCATATTCTGTTTTATTAATTGTTGCTTTAGGTCAACCGGAAATAGGCCCGATTCTGACCGGATACTTCGGCTTACTTCTTATGTGTGGATGTTATATTTCTATGGGAATTTTCGCCTCTTCACTTACGGATAATCAAATCATTGCAGCTGTAATAAGTTTTGGATTTGCTCTATTGATGTGGATTATAGGATGGGCCGCACAAGCAGCAGGACCCGAAGCAGGCCAAGTTTTACAATACCTCGCCTTGATTGGTCATTTGGAATCATTTCTCAAAGGTGTCATCGATACCAGCGACCTGGTCTATTATGTTTCTTTTATTTTCTTTGGCCTTTTTTTAACCCATCGGGTTTTAGAATCGAGGCGGTGGAGGTGATTAAATGAAACAATTTGCCCCTTATGCCGGTTGGATTGCGCTTGCTTGTGGTTTTGTCGGGTTATTATTGTATCTCATTGCTCCCCAACTAACTTTGGCGACTTATACATTATTAGGAATCGCTTTAGCCAATGGATTGTTCTTTTTATACTTGGACCGTAAAGAAGTAAAAAGCTCCTTAAAATCACGAACTACACTTTATGGAACCAACTCTGCCATAATAATTTTTGCAGTTTTAGGAATTTTGATTTTTCTTAATGTTCAATTTTTAAAACATAAACACCGAATTGATCTTACCGAAACTAAGTTTTATACGCTGGCTCCTCAAACCCAAAAGGTAGTTTCTAATTTAGCACGAGAGGTCAAGCTTACCGCTTTTTATCAAACCGATGATGGGACTCGTAACGAATTTCAAAGATTGATGGATGGGTATAAAAACTTTACTGAGAAAATTAAATTAGAGTTTGTAGATCCTGATAAAAATCCTGCAATCACTAAACAATATGGAGTAACCACTTATGGAACTGTAGTTTTTGAAAGCGGCAAACAAGAAACAAAAGTAACAAAAGCTACAGAAGAAAATGTAACTAATGCTCTTCTTAAAGTTACGCAGGATCAACAAAAAGTTATCTACTTCCTTAAAGGGCATGGTGAAAAAAATATACATGACAAAGAAAAGAATGGATACTCTAAGGTTAAAGAGTCTCTGGAAAAAGATAATTTTCAAATAAAAACTCTTCTTCTATTAAAAACTGGAGAAGTACCTAAGGACGCAGATTTATTAGTAATCAGTGGCCCAACTAAACCCATACAAAAACTGGAGCTTGAAGCCATTGATCACTATTTAAACGGAGGCGGCTCAGTTTTAATACTTGCAGATCCTCAAGTTGATAATGGATGGACGGCGTTTCTGGAAAAATGGGGAGTAGAAGTACAAAACGATTTGATTATCGACCCCATGTCAAAATTATATGGTGGTGACTATGCAGCTCCAGTGGTTAGTCAATACAGCCCCCATGGAATTACCAAGGATTTTTCATTACCCACTATCTTTCCTTTACTTCGATCCGTAAAAGCTATTACTACTGAAGGATTGGAATCCAGTGAAGTATTATTTTCGGGACCGGAGAGTTGGGCGGAAACTGATATTTCTTCAGGTAAAGCACGCTACAATCCTAATGTGGATCTTAAGGGCCCTGTTTCCGTAGCAGTTGCAATCACCAAAAATTTAAATGCGCAAAAAGCAGAACCTGGCACTCAATCCTCAAATTCAATTGCAAATCAATCAAGCCATCCACCCAACCAAAATGAACCAGTAAAAGCTGGATTAAAAGCAAACCTGGTAGTAATTGGTGACTCAGACTTTGCAAGTAATAATTATTTCAGTTTTTCTGGTAACGGTGACTTTTTTCTAAATTCGGCTTCCTGGCTTTTGCAAGAAGAAAATTTAATTTCTATCCGTCCCCGCAAACGAAAAAATAGTCCCCTTGCCCTAACCGCTACCCAAGGCAACCTTGCATTCGTCGTTGGTACTATTCTAATTCCAATGGCCGTGACTTTAATGGGTGTCAGTGTATGGTGGAGAAGACGTTCTCTATGAAATTTAAAGGAACAATAGTTCTGGTTTTGGTTTGTGCCACTCTAGCCTTCTACACCTTTTATGTAGAAAAACCAAAAGAGGAAAAAAAAACCCAAGAAAAAATACTCGCTAAAAAAGTCATTAATTTTTCTCATGATGATATCGAAGGAATTGAAATCATTAAAAACGATTTAACTATCAAGGTTAAAAAAGTAAATGAATTTCTTTGGGAAATAAAAAAACCTTTGGAACTAATTGCTGATCCCATGCAAATCGATCAACTATTAGGTACTTTAGAATCCGGCGAAATTTCCAGAGTAATAGAAGAGAAAGCTAATAAATTATCAAACTATGGCCTAAGTTCTCCTGATTTAAAAATCAAACTATTATTAAAATCCAATAAACCTTTGACCCTGGAGCTTGGAGATGCAAGCCCAATTGGCCATTCATATTATGTAAAGCTTTCCGAAAATCCAAGAGTCTTGCTCGCAAACCTGGAAAAATCAGCGTTAGACAAGTCAGTTAATGATCTTCGGGACCGGTCCATTTTTAAATACCAGACACCAGACGTTACTTCTTTCGAAATCAAATACAAAAATGAAATTCAAAGATTTGAAAAAAAGAACAACAGTTGGACTTTAGTGAAAGGATTGTCTGGAAAAGGTGATGGAGATTCTATTGAACAATTACTCAATACCTTGAAACGGAGTAGAGTTAAAAAGTTTGTTGATGAAAAGCCAAAAGATATCACTCCATTCGGCTTAAAAATTCCAACAATAAAGTTTTCAGTAAAATCCGAGAAAAGTGATCAACCCTGGGAATTAATTATTGGTGGTAAGGATGAAGAAGATACTTATTACGCCCAAACCACACATGCAGCAAATATTTTCACCGTTAATAAAGAAATTATTGAGGCATTATCTAAACCACCCGTGACTTACTTTGATAAATCCCTAATAAATATTCAAGAGGACGAGGTGGTTGAAATTCGTATTAGGCAAGGAATAAATACCATTCAAATAAAAAGAGATAATGAGGATCCAAAACTCTGGACACTTTTTGATCCCACAGAAAAAAAAGGTGACTCAGAAACCGTTAATAACCTACTTTTCGATTTAAAAGAAACCCGCATCAAGGAATTCGTTAAAGCAGAAGAATTAAAGAATTTTGGGTTGCACACTCCAAGAAAAGAGTTAACTCTTATTGATAAAAAAGGGAAGCGGCAATCTCTTTTTCTAGGAAATGCCGATTCTCAAAAACATAATTATTATGCATCTCGGAGTGTGGACAATGCAGTTTTTATTTTGGAAAAAGATGCCAAGAAAAAAATTTTTCGGTCTTTAGATGAATTTCAAAATAAAAACCTTTTCTCATTGGACACCAACCAGGTAACACGGATTCAGATAAAGTATCCCAATAAAACATTTGAGCTGGTAAGAAATAAAAAGGACTGGGCTTTAAAGAAACCGAAAGAAATTGATCCTATTGCTCCATTTATAGGAAAAGATATTCTTTGGACAATTAACAATTTAGAATATCAGGACCAATTTCCTCCCAAATCGAGAGATTTGAATTTGGAGTTAGGAGAAGGTCAGCTTACGTTATCCTTGTTTGATAAAGAAAAGCTAATAGGACAAATTGAGGTAGGAAAACAATTTCAAGGGAAACCTCAGTATCTTGCAAAAATACAGGGGTCAGATGTTATTTATATTATTGCAGAGAGATTTTTGGATGAAATTCCTGCCAGTTTAGACCGTTTTGAAAAAGAAGAATCATAAATCAATTTAACCTGGATATTCTAAGGTTACCTCCAATTAAAATCGAGATTCTCTAAGAAAAATATCATTTTTCCGAAAAAACCATAAGATCTTCAAAATATTTTGATTTCTCTATGGGTTCTCCTTTTATCTCCATATATAGGGACTCAGTTTTGTTTTTACCTATATATTGTATTCCCAATCATAAATTAGATACCCCATAATTACTACTCTCCATAATTATTTGATTTTATTAGAATTAGCGTCAAAATTATGAATTGTAGATAAAATAATTGACACCTACAATATATAGTGGTATCATTTTCCAGTAACACAAGATAATGGATTTGCTATTGATAGGATTTATTGGTAGGGAGATGAGGGTAAATATGTCAATTTCGGAAGTCCATAAATGCCGAAACTAAATATTATAATCCCTAATACCTGCCACCATAGGCGGGTTACTTTGAAAGAGATTTCTGCTCTTACGTTGTATCTCAGAGAGTTTAAAGATTTCTGGGTGCGACTAAAGCCCCTTCCCAAATCCCCAAATGTATTGAGCGCCGGCCGAAATCCCCGTATTTATTCGGCGAAACAGCTCATTCCAAGCGGCGTTAAGTGGAAGCTCTTTTCCCGGGTTGTTGCAGCAACACGGGTTGGAAAACCAAAAAGTGACCCGCCATCCTTTCGTTATCAAAGGTCTTGCTTGTACTATTTATAGCTCACGTTCGATTTTTATCCAAGTTTATTTTGCCAAGGACAAATTTCTTATTGCTCTCTCGGTTAGTATAAGCAAGGCCTTTTATATTTAAAGAGCGTATGGATAAATCTCAGTTGTCAAAATGTCCAGTTCAAGGTGAGTACCTACCTTCCTACGCCAACCCAGGTGATGCTGGTGCTGATCTAAGGTCATCCACTGACCAAATTATCCTCGCAGGTGAAAGAAAACTAATTCCAACAGGCATACGAATAGCGTTACCTGAGAACCATGTAGGACTGGTTTGGCCCCGGAGTGGACTTGGAGTAAAAAAAGGAATTGATACCGGAGCCGGTGTCATAGACTCCGGATACCGAGGAGAAATTAAGGTTTTACTTTTTAACCATTCCAAAGAGGATTTTGTTATCCAAAAAGGGGATCGAATAGCCCAACTCCTAATCCAGAAAATTGAGACTGTGAACTTTTTGACTGTTACAGAACTTAACACCACCGTTCGAGGTGGCAGTGGATTCGGCTCCACGGATCAATCTCAGTAATTCCTTTTCCATTCAGCTTCCTCTAACCATCCGTTCCTCCTAAAAAATTATTTTGTACAAAATATTTAAGTTTGGGAGTGGTTTTATGAAACTTAGAATCAGAAATTCTATTATTGAGCTTATTCAAGGGGATATTACAGAAAGTGAAACCAGTGCCATTGTCAATGCAGCCAATTCAAGTTTGATTTTGGGAGCAGGGGTGGCTGGAGCAATAAAAAATAAAGGAGGTCCGGATATTCAAAAGGAATGTAATATCATAGGGTTTTGTCCTGTAGGGGGAGCCGTTCTTACCACCGGGGGAAACTTAAAAGCCCATTTTATTATTCATGCGGTGGGACCCCGGATGGGAGAAGGAGATGAAGAAATTAAGTTAAAAAATGCCACTTTTAATTCTCTTCGTAAGGCAGAAGAACATCAATTAAGCTCAATCACTTTCCCGGCAATAAGCACAGGTATCTTTGGCTTTCCTGTAGAGAAATGTGCAAAAATAATGTTATCAGAGGTCTACAACTATCTACAGGAGGAGACTCGATTAAAAAAAGTTTGCTTTGCTCTCTATGACTCAGAAACATTAAACACTTTTAAAAAACAATTAGATTCAATATCTCATTAAGACTTTATTTCCCATATGGGAAAAACCAAAGTATAATATCTCAAAGTACATATAAATAATTTATCTTTAAAGGATTCAGGTTATGGGATCGGAATTCAAAGTAATGACCTTCCATCACACCCCCAATCCGGAAGCGGCACAATTTATTATGAGTGCCGACGTCATTAAAAAAGGAACCAAGACATTTCAATCTCCTGAAGACACCAAAGGAGATCCGTTGGCAGAAAGTTTATTTAATATTTTTGGTGTAGAAAATATTTTTATTAAGGAAAACTTTGTCACCATTACGAAATCTCCGGTGGTTGCTTGGACCACCATAATGGAACCCATTCAAAATACACTTGAAAAAAATATGACCTTTTATGAAACCTGCGATGAGGACCAAAAAGCTGCTTCCAAAGTTTCAAATGTTTTGGACAATGTGGATGTTGAAGATTTTCCCTCACTAAACAATGAACAAAAGCAGGAAGTCATAGATGCTTTATTGGATCATGCCATTCGTCCAGCATTAGCTAATGACGGAGGTGGAATAACTCTGATAAAAGTGGAAGGAAACATTGTCCATATCCACTATCAGGGAGCTTGTGGGACTTGTCCTAGTTCTACCACAGGAACACTTCAATATATTGAAACTTTTTTACAAGATACCCTTGGAAAAGAGATAAAGGTGCAAACCCAAGAAATGGCTGCCTCTTAAAGCCATTTCTTGTGAAAGTGGGTCTGACGATAATTTTTTAAATATTCAATAGCTTCTTTAGGTGTTTGACACATGGCGAACATCTGCAAGGTTTCCTCCTTCGCAAACTTTAAATCCACCATGCTTTGAAAGTGTGCCATCAGAGAATCATAGAAACGGTTTGTATTAATAAAAACCAGAGGCTTTTCAGTTATACGAAGCTGTATCATTGACAATATTTCCAGAGCTTCTTCCAAAGTTCCTATTCCACCCGGTAAGACAATAAATGCATCGGATCGAGAATCCATAACTGCTTTTCGTTCTCGCATATCACGGGTAATAATCAATTCATCTGCCTCAGAATACTCAATATCTTTGACTTTAAAAAACTCTGGTAGAACTCCCGTTACTCTCCCACCTTCATTATGAACTCCTCTTGCAACTTCTCCCATTAGCCCAATGGATGCACCTCCATAAATCAATTGAATACCATCTTTTGCCAAGCGTTGACCTAATTCAAACGCCATTTTTAAGAAACTGGTATCCACACTATTACTTGAAGCACAAAATACACAAACTGATCGAATTGATTCCATAAATATCATTTATATCTAAAATTTTGGTCCTATTTTAACCTTCAAGAAACTTATTTACAATTTTCCAAAATTCTTGGCATTTTCCTCTCTAAATTAGTAAAACCAGTATGTTAATATAAAAAAAATTTGTTAGGAGTTTCTTGATGCAAGGGGCAACTCAACAAAAAATTCTCATTTTTTTTTCTTGCTCCCGTCCTTGGGTAATATATTTTCTTTCCATCTTTTTAATTTATCCCTCGATTACTTCAGCTGTTGAATCACGTAAGGTTGAAAAAATGATTGAGGACACCCTACCAGATAGTGAAAAACTCCATCAATCCCAAAAAAGTAATAAAAAATTTGAAAACGGAAAATTTCTATACAAACGCTTCTGCAGTCATTGTCATGGAAAAAAAGGAAAAGGAGACGGCACAACCTCCTATTATTTAACGCCTAAACCTAGAGATATCAGTCGAGGAATTTTTAAATTTCACTCTACTCAAAACAATTCTCTACCATTAAACGAAGACTTGTTTAATACCATATACCAAGGGATACCAGGAACCTCGATGCCTGCTATGGGAAAAGTCCTCTCCAAAGAAAATATTGATTCGATTATCACTTACATTAAATCTTTTTCCCCTAGGTTTGACCAGGAAATCCCAAATTTCCAAATCAAAATAAATGCTGAACTTCCATATGATGGAAATTCGATTTCTTATGGCAGAGAATTATATCGACAATTGCGATGTGGCCGTTGTCATGGTAAAGAAGGAGAACGATCCGGGATTCTCGAAGATTCTTTAAATGATACTTGGGGAGAGACATCTTATGTCTTTGATTTGAGAAATCCCTTCTTATACAAAGCAGGATCCTCCTCAGAAAACATTTATAAAACACTCGTAACAGGAATTGATGGGACCTCAATGTCTGCTTATGATTTTTTAAATGAAGACGAACTCTGGCATCTAGTTCATTTTTTACAGTCTCAACACATAACTGAACTGTCAAAAAGCTTCCCTAATGATTTTGTTACTCCTATAATTTCGAAATGGACTGCGGAACCACTTACTGTCCAACCTAATAATTTAATCTGGGATAATATCCCAAAATCAAAAATTAAAATGTTAGCTTTGCAAGCAGAGAAGAAAAGTATAAATTTTATTTGGATTCAATCTATTTTCAATCAAAATCAAATTGCTATCCGTCTTACCTGGGAGGACCTTTCTGAAGATAACACGATTAAAAAAGGCCAACATTTTATAGACTCTGCGGCAATTCAGTTTGCTTTAGGCACCCAACCTTTGATTAAAGGGCCTTTTTTTGGAATGGGTCATCCCTCAAAACCTGTAAATATTTGGCACTGGAAGGCAAAAGCCAAAAATCAGGAATTAAAGTTTTCATTGAACAAACCAAATAATATTTTGTTTGTAAATCCATTTAAAGAAACTTCTGTTGAGGAATTAAATGCTGAGGGACTTGGAAATTTAGTAATCCAACCTTTACAAAGCCAGATTCTAAATGGAAAAGCAAATTGGGTGAACGGGAAATGGACAGTAGTATTTGTTCGTGACTTATTAACTTTGGATAATAAAGATATTCAATTTCAAATTAATATTCCTTTGCTTATAAGTTTTGCCATTTGGGACGGAAGCCGCGAAGATAAAAATGCAAAAAAAGCAGTCAGCTTTTGGCATCAAATGATTTTAAAAAATGACCATAAATAAATCACCATTTTTTCTAAAAATAGCATGGATATTTTTTAGCTTTTGTTTATTAGCAAAATCAGATTCTTCGATAGCTCAGGAAAATATTCCTTCGGATTCTGCTTTTATTCCATCCGGAAAATTTCTAATGGGAACCAAGGACGGCAATATGGAGGAGCGTCCCATTAGAAATGTTTGGGTGAATGCATTTTATATTGATAAATTTGAAGTCTCAAAACAGGCATTCAATTTATTTCGTCAAATTTCAAATAGCTCCATTCATTCTGAATGCAAAAATTGTCCTGTAACGTTGGTAAGTTGGTATGAAGCTGAATCCTATTGCCGGTTTAAAGGTGGAAGGCTCCCCACGGAGGCTGAGTGGGAGAAAGCTGCTCGTGGACCCAAAAAGTGGAACTTTTCTTTTGGACCTAAAATTCAGTTAAGCAAAGGTCATTTTGAGAAGTCTTTTGATACGGGTCCGGTTCCGGTGGACACATTTTCCCCTAATGGATACGGTCTTCATCACATGAGTGGAAATGTGTGGGAATGGGTGGGCGACTGGTATGAAGCTTACTCAAATAAAGAGAAAAAAAATCCTAAAGGCCCCAAATCCGGAATACAAAAGGTTGTCCGTGGAGGTAGTTGGTACAACCCTGGTTATTATACTCATGTTGGCAGACGGTTTAAATTAGCTCCTCAAATAAAATTAAATTCAGTTGGATTTAGGTGTGCTTACGATGTTCCTGATAAACCTGGGAATTAACCATAGCCACAATTAATGAAACTACCAAATAGAAATAATAGATCTCCAAATATACAAATTCCTAAATCTTGGGAAATTCCTGCGAAAGAAGTAACCCCGGAAAGTATTTACTGCGACAGAAGAAAGTTTATAAAAGGATTGGGCAAAGTGGCACTATTCGGAATATCCACTTCTTTTTTGCAACCTTTGACCAGGGTTTCAAGTGCCATCGCCCAAACTTCCGATTCCCAAAACAATCCACAAAATTTTATCAAAAAGGAAGAAGTCACCTCTAAAAAACTAGTTACTCATTACAACAACTTTTATGAATTCAGTACGAACAAAAGTGTAATTTGGAAACAAGCCCAAGCTCTAAAAACGAATCCCTGGGAAATACGTATCGAGGGTTTAGTTAAAAATCATCAGGTACTTGATTTTTATCAGTTGATTAAATATCTTCCTCAAGAAGAACGGATTTATCGATTGCGTTGTGTCGAAGGTTGGTCTGTGGTCATCCCCTGGAAAGGATTTCCACTAAAACTTTTAATTGATCTGGTGGAACCACTTTCTACTGCAAGGTATATAAAGTTCAAAACTTTTCTTGATCCCAATATTGCATTAGGACAAAAACAACGGTTTTGGGAACCTTGGCCCTATTCAGAAGGATTAAGCCTAAAGGAAGCAATGCATAGCCTGTCATTTGTTGCCACTGGAATGTATGGAAAATCTTTACAAAACCAAAATGGCGCTCCTATTCGCCTGGTAATTCCTTGGAAATATGGTTTTAAGAGTATTAAATCGATAACCTCAATTGAATTCACTCGGGATGAACCTCCAACTTTTTGGCAAACAGTTTCTCCTTTAGAATATGATTTTTGGGCTAATGTGGATCCAAGCACACCCTATGCCAGGTGGGATCAAAGGATGGAATTGGATTTAGGAAAAAACAGGAAAATTCCAACCTTAAAATTTAATGGCTACGCTGGTGAGGTTAGCGATCTTTATTTTTGATTTTCTAACAAATTAAATTTTTATTTAACAGCAGAAGGTTTACATTTTTTTTCAGAAATTAAAGCCTCAACCTGCTTTATTTCTACCTTCCATTGGCTCTGAGGAATACTTACTTTGGTCCAAAAATCATACAATCGATCCATATCCCAATTTGAAATTCTTAATCCTCTCCAACGGGAAGTTAAGTTTTTAAAAAATTGTTTATTATAAAATTCTATCATTTTTGAATCTTTCACATACATTGTAACGAGCGGAAAAAAATCTTTACCATGTATGGTAAATCCCACAAATGTTTCTTTTTTGAAAGCTTTTACCGCTTGTGGAGAAATAGGTTTAAATCGAAGGGCGCTATTTTTAACAAAGGGAGATTTTGGCCATTTTTCTTCTGGAATAGAATCGGAAATCATATATTCACCTTCAGGAATATCATTTTTAGCCAATACATCCAGACTTTTATCATCTAATAAACCCTTTGCTGACTTACCTAAAAAACATAAATGGTCAATTTTTAGAGAATCACTTTCCCAAGAAACCCAACCAGGATAATTAACATCCTTAGCTAACCAAATAGTTGCTTGAGCACAAAATCCCTTACTCAAACCCAACAACAACAATGGAAAAACAAAAGTTGCTAATTTAAAAAGTTTCATTTTTAAAATACAAATCAATTATTTTTTTACCTCAACTATGGCTACACTTTGAAGAATATGAGATTTTAAATCCTTTTCATTCAGCCTTGTTTTATTATCCTGAGTATCTTTGTCTTCACTTTCACTATCCAAATTTAATTTATTTTTCCATAACTTCATAAAATAATTAGATTTTACAACCATACTTGCTTTTTCTTGGCTTGTAATGATTTTGGGAAAATTTTTCTTTATAGATTCTTTAGAAAATATTATCCCTAATACTTCTCCATTATCATTCAGCAAAGGTAATCCATCATTTTCTTGACTGATAGGTATATCAATTAAAAACATTCTTTGATTATTTTCAATAGCGTTTATTTTGAGGAGAGAACCTTGAGTCAAGTGATAGTCAGATGAACTGGGAAGGGGAATCGGAATGGTATAAACCATTTCTTTTAGACTGACAGAAGAAGAATCTGCAAAGTCCAAACCTTTTTCCCTTTCCATGGGGGGATTCTGTACCTTCAGTATTGCCAAATCATAAATTATAAACGAAGCAATCAGTTTTGCTGGAACTTCTCCGGAATTATTCGTAGTTAATCGGATTTTTTCTGCGCCATTTATTACATGGAGCGGTGTAAGAAAATGACCTTCATTTCCTATATAAAAACCAATTCCTGATTTCACCCAATTCGAGTCACTTTGAAGGTGAGCCATTAAATCCAATTGATCAAAATCTTTTGAACTTAATTTAAAAGCCTTATATGCTTTTTTTAAATTTCGTCGGACAATCTCTAAATTCTTTTTAGAAGAGTCATCTTCCTTTCCCAAATAAAGGCTCTCTGCTGAACGGAAATGGGTTATGGCATCCGGTCCTTTTCCCATTCTAAAATATAAGACACCCAAGGCATGATGCGCTTCCGGGTAATCTGCTTTTAACTCTATGGCCCCCTGGTATTTTTGCACTGCTTCCAGAGAAAATCCCTTTAAAGAAAGCTTCAAACCTTCTTGATATAATTTCTCCCAACCGGACTGGGCAAAAGTGATAGAACCGCTGAAAAAAAATATGAAGAATACTATTAAAAAACTCTCTCTTCTTTTCATGAATTAACTCTATTACCTTAATTTAAATTCAGCATAATTTTAGTACAACATTTATTAATATTCATCCTTTCCATAACATTCAAATTACACATGACATTTCAAAACTTTTATTTTTCAATAGTTTTGCTAGTATTGACAAGATGATTTCTGGTCCACATATTTGGGAATAATAAAAGAATTGCAGGGGCTGTGTCTTGCAATTTAAATCCTTTATTAGGAGGTCTCCTATGGAATGGATTGAGATTGGATCAACAGGTAGTTTTTTAATGGCCGCCTTGGCAGGTCTGGCGGGAATTGCATTTATTTTCTTTTTAGGAAAAAATATAGAGTAAAACTTTTTTCACCTAATCTTATTTTTTTGTCTGGGGGTCATCAATGCGATGGCCCTTTTTTCAATTCAAGTATTTCTTTTTAAAGGAGTAGTAGTTTTTTTCTTGTATCCAAGTGATTTACTTAAAGACTTTATTTTTTCTATTCGATTTTCGTTGTGAGGATGTGTCGATATAAATTCTGCAAATTTAGGAAGGTTGTCCAGTTTTAGCATTTCCTCAAAAAATCCTGTGGCACCCGCAACATGCCCATAGCGACAATTTAACGCATCTAAAGCAACTTCATCTGCTTTCGATTCTTGACTTCGAGAATGGCTAGATTCTGCTAAATTTATGGTCCCTGCCAAAAATCCGCTAATCCCACTATCCGGACCAAATATAATGGCCGACAAAGTGACTAATACTAAGGATCGACCTAAGCCTCTCAAATGATCTCTATTTTTGAAGTGCCCCAGCTCATGACCTAATACAAAAGAAAGGGCATTTTCTGATTTAAGTAGAGGTAACAATCCAGAATAAACAATTACATTTCCACCAAACATAGCCATCGCATTGGGAATGGATTGT
This sequence comes from Nitrospinaceae bacterium, assembly GCA_965223665.1. Classification (GTDB taxonomy): domain Bacteria; phylum Nitrospinota; class Nitrospinia; order Nitrospinales; family Nitrospinaceae; genus CBDCVY01. The sequence continues at coordinate 3,639,303 of OZ245011.1, read as the reverse complement.
TCAACCACATAAACCTTCACTTTGTAGGGTAGAGAAACGCAGTCTCGTTGCAATTGATCCACAATACTTTGCAGATATTCTGTTTGCGTATCGGAAGTTTTTAATTGAGTTAATTGACTTTTTACAGATTTAAAAAGCGCTATTTCAGTTTCGGGAGAAAGCTTCCTTATGGAATAATCCACCGCGAAACCTAATGCATAGTATACTCCAAAAATAATTACCAATAAGGCAATCAATAAAACAAAAAATTCTTTTAGAGGAGATTCATGAGTAACATTATCATTGGATTCAGGTAGGTTTCCGGAGTATTCCATTTTTTTAATTACTCGAAGGTAAGCGCAGTTCCATAAGCCAAAACTTCTACACTTCCAACCGCTCCTTTTTGGGCATTCTTTGAAATTGATGAGGTTTCAATTCTTAGATTAATTATTTGACCTGCTTGAGGGCAACTTTCCTTCATCCTTAATATTGCTTCTCTTCGGGCACGATCCACTAATGTTTCATATGAAGCAACATTTCCCCCAAACAAATTTCTTAACCCCGCCAGTAATCGTTTGAAATAGTCAATTGAAATTACCACTGAACCCGTGACCAATTCTGACTTCACTAACCTGGCACTCGACGGCAAAGGTTTTTTCAATGCAATTGTAGGCAGTTTTTGCATTGCCTTTTCTCTCTGAATAATACTTTGGTAATGTTTCTTTTCCGCTCGTTTCCCAAAGAAATATCCCAGCAATAATAAAAACAAAAATATTATTAAATTGTCCAAAACAATGTCTCCTTATTTAACCGTAACAGCGGTTCCATAAACATATAACTCCGCTGCCCCAGCCGCTACCGATGAAGTCGAAAACCTAACATTTAAAACTGCATTAGCTCCCATTTGTTTTGCCTGGCTTTTCATTCTTGAAACAGCTTCCTCTCTGGATTCCGATAGCAACTCTGTATATCCCTTAAGCTCACCACCAAAAACATTTTTAATGCCAGCCCAAATATCCTTACCGACATGTTTCGCACGCACCGTACTTCCAGAAACCACACCATGATGCTGAACAATTTCCATTCCTGGGATGGTTTCGATGTTTGTCAATATCATGTTTTCTCCTTTTATTGATCCCACAATAAATAATCTGTTTTTCTAATTTTAACTTTAACGCGGAAATTTTATTTCTTAATCATTTTCATCTGGACTATATAGCTTTTTATATTCATCTATCGAAGATCGGTCCGTTAAACTTGATATATAATCACAAATTCGACGTTTGAGGGAATCTTGTGGCCTACTTTTCAAAACAGCTTCCGGTAAAAGTTGCGGAATTTTAAGATACGCTTTAAAGATCTCGGTTAGATAAAGTTCCGCCTTAAACTCCATCCGGCGAACTTTTCGATGATGGTACATATTCTTGAATAAAAACTTTTTTAATTCCTGATTTTTTTCGGTGTACTCTTTCCCAAATCCTGCTAATAACACCTCACATTTTCTGACATCATCCACAGAACGAATATCGTACTTTTTTATTTTCCTTTGAGTCGCCTTACGAAAATCAGTGATCAAATCATTAATGATACTCCGTACTACTTGATATTTTTTTAAGTCAAAATCTAAATTAGTATATTTTTGATCTAATATTTTTTCATTCTCTCGCCACAACTCAACTTTTCGTAGTTGAGATAAGTCAAGTAAGTTGGAAGTGATTCCATCATCTAAATCATGTGCGTTATAGGCAATACTGTCTGCAAAATCTGCAACCTGTCCTTCTAATGTAGGAAACTTGAAATCTTTATTTTTAAGAAGAGGATTTTCGGGATCCTTAGAGTGCTTACTAATCCCCTCCTGAACTTCCCAAGTTAAATTCAAACCATCAAATTTTGGATATCGTTTTTCTAAAAACTTTACAATACGCAGGCTTTGCTTATTATGCTCAAATCCTTCATGATCTTTCATAAGATGGTTTAAAACTCGTTGTCCGGTATGACCAAAGGGAGGATGCCCCAAATCATGGGCTAATGTTATAGCTTCGGCCAGATCTTCATTAAGTTGTAATGATTTACATATGGATCGGGCAATCTGGGCCACTTCTAATGTATGTGTTAGTCGAGTTCTATAATAATCCCCTTCGTGATAAACAAACACCTGGGTTTTATATTCCAATTTACGAAACGCAGAAGAGTGAATCACTCGATCACGATCTCGCTGAAACCGCGTACGATAGGCATGCTCCTTTTCCCGAAACTTCCTACCCAAACTTTCTCCACTTTTAGTTGCATAAGAAGCCAAGTATTTTTTTTCTGTTTTTTCTATATCCTGGCGTTTAATCAATTTTTTTCCATATCAAATATTGTGCAAAAATAATTAATTTAAAAATTAATACTAATGTCTCTTCTCAAACCTTTTAAATGTGATAATAATTGACCAAAAAAATTTAATTTAACTTTAATTTTTCCATTTTGAGGATTATTGTATCGAAAAGAACATTCTTTTAAAAGTTTTCTAGAAAATTTCCAAAGAAAGGGATATTGCGTTGAATCCAGATTTTTTAATCATCGGTGGAGGTATCAATGGGATCTGTATTGCTCGAGAATTAAAAAAGCAAAGTCCCAAAGCTTCTATCATTCTTATCGAAAAAGAAGAACAATGCGGGCAGCACGCGAGCGGACGTAACAGTGGAGTATTGCATGCGGGATTTTACTACTCATCTGATAGCTTAAAAGCACAATTTTGTAAATCTGGCAATCAGCAATTAACAGAATATTGCCTTTCCAACAAATTAAAAATTAATCGTTGCGGAAAACTGATTGTTGCGCAATCTCAAAAGGATTTAAATCAAATGGCGACTCTTTTAAACCGTGCTCAAGTTAATGAAGTCCATTTAAAAGAAATTTCTGAACAAGAAGCAAAGTCAATAGAACCCAATGTTAAGACTTTTAAGAAGGCACTTTTTTCACCCACAACATCAACTATTGATCCTGTCGAAATTCTTAACTCTCTAAAAACCGATGCACAACAAAAAGGAGTTTCAATACATACCAAAGTTAGATATCTAAAAAAAACTGGAAACATTATTTCCACATCAAAAGGAAATTACACTCCGGGTTTTGTAATTAACGCAGGGGGATTGTACGCAGATTTAATCGCCAAAGACTTCGGATTTGGCAAGGAATATCAAATTGTCCCATTTAAGGGGATTTATTTAATTTCAAAAAAGAAAGTTCCAAAATTAAATACACATATTTATCCGGTTCCGCCCTCTCAAAATCCTTTTCTGGGGGTTCACTTAACTTCAACAGTGAATCAACACATTAAAATTGGCCCCACGGCAATTCCTGCTCTTTGGCGAGAACAATATAAAAATTTAAAAAACTTCAAGCTTCAGGAATTTATAGAAATTTTATGGCGACAAACCCAGTTTTTTTTCAATTCAGATTTCAATCATAAACGAATCGCATTAAATGAGATTGGAAAAATTTCCAAAGCTCGACTAATTAAAAAAGCAAGCAAACTTTATTATGGATTAGATTCTAATTCTTTTTATAAATCAGAATTAAACGGCATTCGAGCCCAACTCATAAATTTGAAAACTAAAAGTTTAGTATCCGATTTTGTTGTGCATGTTGATAATCGTTCGTTGCACATACTTAACGCAGTATCACCAGCCTTTACAAGTTGCCTTCCATTTTCAAAATTCATTGTTGAAAAAATCTTTTCCCCCAAAAGCTAAATTTTGAGATTGGGCTTCAGCCTCCCCCCTAAATTAGTTAACCTCCTATTTTTCAATAGTTTTTTATTGATTATTTTTGCCTTTCCAACTCATAATGGAATTTATTGAACTTCGATGCAAATCTCAAGTTTTCCGGATCTTTGATTTTTATTAGTTGGTTTGCCCCCTACAACCTTATCCAGAGTAAAATTATGATTCCTCAATTTATTAACTTCATCTTTATTATTTTTATCCTTTCTCTTTCAGTTTTAAATTCTCATGCACAATCCGATTCCATGTTCAATTCTTCAGACAGAAATTTAATTCAAAAAACACAAAACAACTTCATTTTTATTTTCGAATCGGATGATATTCATTCCAAAGATGTTCCTGGGCTGGCCAAAGGATTATCAAAAAAGTTTAATGGAGAAATTGGCCATATTTATCAACATTCCATCAAAGGTTTTAGTGCAAATATGTCTGATGCCTCAGCTGCAAAACTGGCTAATGAATCAAAGTCCATTAAGTATTATGAGAGAGATGGAATTATTTGGATGGTAGATTCTATGACCAAAAACTCTCTCCATGGGTCTCAAAAAAATACATTTTCAATATCAAAAAAGAAAAAAAATGACATACCTCAGGAAATTCCAATTGGAATAATTAAAGTAGGAGGACCCGTCACCGTAAATGAAGAAAGTCCGGAAGCTTGGGTTTTGGATTCTGGAGTCGATGACACTCACCCTGATTTAAACACTGGATTGTCCGTAAATTTTTCCCAAACAGGAAAAAACACTGGAAGTGATGTTCACGGACATGGAACCCATATAGCAGGTACTATCGGAGCAATAGACAATGAAATTGACGTTGTTGGTGTTGCAGCAGGAACGGTAATAAATTCCGTTCGCATTTTAGGGCCCAGTGGTAAAGGAAGAGTTTCTGACGCTATTATGGGTATTGACTATATCTCCAATTTTGCTCAACCAGGAGATTGCGTCAACATGAGCTTTGGAATATTAGGCCATTGGCAAAGCCTTCATGACAGTGTTTTAAAATTGGCCAATTTGGGAATTCGTATTGCCATTGCGGCGGGAAATGAAGCGGACGATGCAAATAACTACGAACCAGCGCATATAAATCATCCTAATATTTACACAGTTTCCGCAATTAACAGTAACGATGAATTTGCTTCTTTTTCCAACTATGGGACCCCTGTAGATTTTGCTGCTCCGGGGGTACAAGTTTTATCCACAAAAAAGGGAGGAGGCGTAACCATTTTTTCTGGCACTTCAATGTCCGCTCCGCATGTTTGCGGAGTTTTATTACTCAATGAATTTCCTAATTCAAACGGAGTCGCCTTAAAAGACCCTGATGGAAATGCAGATCCAATTATTTCCAGATAAGACAAAAAAATTTTTTGACTTTTTTAGTTTATTTTCTATTGAATCAAAAAAAAATATTCTAATTTGTAAGGGTTTTTCAATCTTTTTTAAGAAAATTTTAATTTTCCATATTGGGCAAATTCAATTCTCCGCTAATTACTTATTTTTCTTGACGTTATTCTATCCTTCCCTTAACATTTTAAGTATGCAGTGTACAAATTGTGGTTATATTAACTTCAAGCAATCGAAGAAGTGTCCGAGTTGTAACGAAGCAAAAACGGCTTCAAAACTCCCTGTAGAAGTGGCTGCAGAGGTAGGTTTTACAATATTCGACGGCCCCATTCCTGAGTTTTCATCTGGAAATGGTCATAATAATGGCTCAGAATCTGAATTCGCCTCAATTGCAGATGCAGATTTAGATTACCCCAAACCAGAACCCGCTGAAGATTTTGATTTAGACTTAAGTGAAGCTAACCATCTTCATGAAAATGGGAATGGAAATGGGGACGGCTACCTTGATACTATTGAAGGGGTTTCGGAACTACAAGATGTCGAAGACGATTTTGATAAAAGCTCCCCAAATGATTTCCATTTAGACCTTACTGAGGCGACAGCAATTGCAGACACACCAACTCTAATTAATCAATCAAACTCAATGGAACCTGAAGTTTCTATTGATGATGACGTCGATTTAGACCCCGAGGTTTCATTAGATGTCACTACAGACCAAGATTCAGAAGATATTGAAGGGTTAGGGTTTGATCTGGATGATTTAGATTCTGAAATTACTGGGGACCTGGATCTGGACTTAGATTTTGATGAAGAAACTTCACTTGATTCAGATGATTCTGACTTTTCATTTACCGATGAAAATGAGGAAATTTCCTTACAAGAAGATTCATTGGATGCTGCAACTCAAAATAATGATGAAATAACAGAAACAAGCGAGGCCACAGAAACAACTGAATCCACTGAAAAAAGTGACACCTCTGAGGAAATTAATGAAGAGAATGAAATTAATTTCGATATGGATACGATGGATTTAGAAGAAAAACCTGAGTCCTCAAATTTAGATTTTGAACCTCAAGATAAAATAGAGGAGGTTCCCCCTATAGAATCTTCAGATGATGATCTATCCTTAGAATTGGATGGATTAGAGTTAGAGAACGAAGATGATGAGAGTAAAGAAAAATAATCCCTTCCTGTCTTAAATCCTCCATTGCAATTATAAATTCTTTTTTGTGACCCCAATATCTTATTAAACAGAAACTTAATGGGCTATTTCTTTTTTTTAAGAATCCATTATAAGCTTTAGGTTTAAAAATTTCAAAAAAGCCCGATTTTGTAGTGATTTTCATTGAAAAATCTGATAAAAACTCCAATTTGGATTAAAAATAGTTGGCTTTTGATTGCCACTAGTTTTTTTAATCAATAGAAGTCGTTTCATCGTCCCAAAATCCATTCTCTGATATCTTCCATGAAAAAAGCCGGTTTGTATCGCCGATATCTTGCACTTTTGGTAGATATTACTATTTTGGAAATATTGGGAATAATTTTAACTCCACTTTTGGCAATTGGGAACGAGTTTCCGGATTGGGGTAAAATTTTTTCCGCAAATTCTTGGGATAACGGCTTCCCCAATGAAGTTATCCTTTGGTTAGGAGTTTTTTTTATATTAAATACTCTTATATGGATTATTTATTTTGTTAGTTTTTTAGGGAATAATGGGCAAACTCCTGGGAAAAAGCTTCTGGGAATCTTAGTTAAAAATGATAATGGAGCTCCCATAAATTATTCCACAGCATTTATCCGATCATTTTTTGGTTATTGGATTTCTTTCTTAACTTTAGGAATTGGGTTTCTTTGGGCTCTATTTGACGAAAATAATCAAACTTTTCACGATAAGTTGGCTAAAACAATCGTGGTTCAAAATTCATAATTAAAAATTTTTCACAGGAAACTTTACAACATGAAGAAGACTTATTTATTAGCTCCTGGTCCTACTCCAGTTCCAGAAACTGTTAATTTAGATATGGCAGCTCCAATGGTTCACCATCGGACTCCTCAATTTAGCCAAATATTTGCTGAAGCGGCTGAGGATGCTAAATATTTATTTCAAACCAAACAAGATGTTTTGATATTAGCTTCCACAGGAACCGGGGGAATGGAAAGTTGTGTGACAAATTTATTTTCACCCGGAGATAAATTGTTAGTAATCAATGGAGGAAAATTTGGAGAGCGCTGGGGAAAAATCTGCGAAACGTTTGGCATGGAACCCGTATGGCTTAACGTTGAATGGGGACGATCCGCAGATATTCAAGAAGTCAAAAAAATCTTAGAAGAACATTCTGACATTCGCGGAATTTTAACTCAAGCAAGTGAAACCAGTACAACCGCTGCTCATCCAATTGAAGAGTTATCTAAGTTGACACGAGACCGAGATGATATTTTATTAGTTGTGGATGGAATTACTGGTGTAGGTGTTTTCCCATTACCCATGGATGAATGGGGAATTGATGCGTTAATTACTGGATCTCAAAAAGCATTACAACTTCCTCCGGGACTGGCCCTGGTTGCCTTAAGTGAAAAGGCCTGGAAATTTGCTGATCAAAGTAAGTGCCCACACTTTTATTTTGATTTGAAGAAAGAACGCAAAAATTTAAAAAATCAAACTTCTGCTTATACACCGGCTGTTTCGCTGGTCATAGGCTTACGTTCTGTACTCAAGAGCGTTAAGGAAGAAGGCATCGAAAATGTCCATAAACGCCATAACCGTTTAGCAAGAGCTACTCGAGCAGCTGTTAAAGCTTTGGGATTAAAGATAATAGCCACAGATTCTCCTGCAGATAGCGCAACAGGAGTTTTTGTTCCCGAAGGAATTGATGGTGGGAAAATAGTCAAAACTTTAAGAGATGGATTTGGTGTCACAATGGCTGGAGGACAAGATCAATGGAAAGGAAAAGTTATTCGCATTGCACACCTTGGTTATGTTGATACTTTTGATACCATTATAGGAATCTCCGCCTTAGAAATGGCTTTGAAAAAATTTGGTCACCCGGTTGAAATGGGAAAAGGTGTGGCGGCAGCCCAGGAAATTCTATTAGAAGCCTATTAAATATGGATACTTAAAAAATTTAAATCAACATCTTTATTGAATATATACCCTTTGGAGTTTAAACATGAAAGTCCTTGTTAGCGATAATCTTTCCAAGCTTGGAGTTGAAATATTACAAAAAGAAAGTGGCATCGATGTTGATGTTAAAACCGGAATGCCCAAAGAGGAATTGATTAAAGTAATCCCCGATTATGAAGGTTTAATTGTTCGGAGTGCAACTAAAGTCACTGCAGATGTTATTGAAGCGGCTTCCAAATTAAAAGTGATTGGCCGCGCTGGTGTTGGTGTAGATAATATTGATCTGGATGCAGCTGGTAAAAAGGGCATAATTGTTATGAATGCTCCGGATGGAAATATGATCACAACTGCTGAACATGCATTAGCTTTAATGTTAAGCATGTCTCGCAATATTCCTCAAGCCACCGTTTCTCTGAAAAAAGAAAAAAAATGGACACCTAAAGTATTTATGGGAGTAGAGCTTTTTGGCAAAACTTTAGGGATTGTGGGGCTGGGTCGAATTGGTTCCGTTGTCGCAAGTCGGGCTAAAGGGTTTGATATGAAAGTTCTTGCTTATGATCCTTATATTTCTAAAGAACATGCGGAAAAAATGGGGGTGGAAGCAGTTGAGCTTAAAGATCTGTTAAGTAGATCTGATTTCATTAGTTTGCACACACCAAAAATTGGCGGAAAACCTTTGTTGGGTAAAGAAGAGTTCGATCAAGTGAAACCTGGGGTTCGTATTATTAACTGTGCAAGAGGAGGGCTAATTGATACGGAGGCTCTCATTCAAGCAGTCAAAGATAAAAAAGTAGCTCAAGCGGCTTTAGATGTATACGATCAAGAACCATTACCAGGCGACAGTCCTCTACTGGATGTGGATGAAATAATTTGTACCCCGCATTTAGGCGCTTCTACCGGAGAAGCCCAGGATAAGGTGGCAATTGCCGTGTGTGATCAAATTATCGATTTCTTAAAATATGGTAGCATCCAAAATGCGGTCAATATGCCTTCAATTGATGAAGAACTTTTGAAAAAAATCAAACCTTTTCTTAATTTGGGAGAAGATTTGGGGAAGATTGTTGCCCAATTGGTAGACAGCCCCATTACGAAAGTAAAAGTTCAGTACAATGGGGAGGTTGCTAATCTAAATGTACAACCAGTCACTATTTCTGTCCTAAAAGGAATTTTTACTGGAACTATAGATGGCATCAATATGGTCAATGCCCCCTTTATTGCAAAAGAAAGAGGCATTGAAGTTCAGGAATTAAAAAGCAATGAAATTAAGGAATACACTAGCACTATTCAGGTAGCCGTTGAAACTAAAAGCGGCCAACGTCAAATTACCGGAAGTATATTTGGTAAAGGAGACCCACGAATTGTTGGCTTCGACGAATATTCTTTTGAGGCAGTTATTTCAAAGCATATGCTTATTACAAGCAATAAAGATGTCCCAGGTGTTATTGGAAATTTGGGTCAAGTTTTAGGAAAGAATAATATTAACATTGCAGGTTTTCATTTGGGAAGACTTGAAAAGGGAAATGCGGTCTCAGTAATTAATATTGATTCTCCTCCCACCAGTGAAGCCATAAGAGAACTTCGAGAAACTTCAAATGTTGTAGAAGTATTTTCTGTGATCCTTTAAGTAAAAAAATCGCCTAAACCGTTAATGGTTTAGGCGATTTATTTTTTAACCAAGATCAAATCTATTTTTTTCCCTCTTCAGATTTTCCAGATTGCCCAAAAACTTTGGCTATAACTTCATTGATAACCTCTTCACCCAAAATATTATAGACAGCATTTGCAGATTTAAAATGGGTACTGGTAAACAAACTCAAAACTTTTTTACTAGAGTAACCTAACATCAAAAACTCATGCGCATAATTTTCTGCAACTAAGCGTAGCGTTTTTTCATCCGCATCTTCATCGCCAGTAGGTGGCCCGGAGTCAGGGTCAACATCATCTTTGATTTCATAAACATAGATCAGATGCCAACCAAACTCGGTTTTTAAAGGACCAACAATATCTCCTTCTTGTGCAGAAAACGCGGCCACTTCAAAAGGCCTAACCATTGCACCTTTTCCAAACCAACCTAAATCGCCACCTCGCTTTTTCGAAGGGCACTCGCTATGTTGTTCAGCAAGTTTAGCGAAGTCCTCTCCCTCATCAATTTTTTGCTTCAATTCTTCAGCTAATTCTTTGGTTGCCACTAAAATATGACGTGCCTGGACTTTTTTAACTTTTTTCTCTTTGGTACTCATAATGGTCTCGCTTTAAAATTATCAGTGATCAATTACTGAAATTAAATTTTAATTTTTAAATAACAAGAATAATAAAATTCTTAATTAATTTTTAACGCACAACATTTCTTATATTTTTTTCCTGAACCACAAGGACACAGGTCATTTCTAGAGATTTTATGAGGTTGAAATTCCAATTTAGGTGAAGAATTTAAAAGCTCTTTCCCAATTCCCTTTGTTTCCTTGTAACGCTTTTTTAATATATCGTTCAAATTAGGAATAAACCCATTAAATTCTAATAACATATCACTTTTGTCAGAATCAAGTTTTGCGTCCTCTTGTTCTCTTTCTTTCTCATCAAAGTAAAATTTATATGCAAATATCGGAGGTGTTTTCTCATCCTCTTGTTCAAATCTATAAAAGGTAAGCTGGACACTTTTATTGTCATTTCGTGGATCTAATTCATAAGCATCCTCGGCAAAATATTTTTCACCTTTATAAGAAAAATCTAAAAGCTCGCTACCCCGAGGGCGCACTTCAATATAATTCACATAACGTCCTGGTTCAAATACCAAATAGGACATGGGGTTCTTTTCCCCAAAAGCCTTTGCTTCCATATATCGTTGTTTAAATAAGATCAATAACTCATCTGAAAGACTTTCGATAAACTCTTTAACAATTGCATTCTGTTCGGTTGTTAGAGCGGGTTGGTTGGGTAATGTTCCTGTTTTTTTGTTAAAGTTCAACAAAAAGGAAAACCGGTTATCAATATTCTCCTTATCACTAAAAGAAATAGTCACATGGTTGCAATCGCAAAATGGATTAGTGCAATAATAATCCTCCAATACATACAGGTTACGAAAATTCTCCTGTTCGAATCTGTATGTAAGCATCGCATTGAGGCTTTCCTCTCGATTAATTACATGATAGCCCTCGATGACAAACCTCCTTCTTAAAAATAATGATTTACCTTACTCTTTATTAATTATATTTCGCACGGCCCGGATTGAGTCTTTTGACGGATCATCGCGGTTATTGACATTGGCATGTCCGTATCGAAAATAAAAAATCACTGCCCCATTATGAGGTTTTAAATCGCAAGTCCAGGTTGTGTAACCCCCTCCTGGAGAAAAAGCATCATCAATGAAAATTTCAAACCGGTCACAATCACGAATTGGATCGTCTTCATTAAATAAAGATTCAGCCTCATTTAATGTTGGCATACGCCAATCATTATACCCGGCAAACTTTTTTAAATTTAACTTACGAACATAATCTTCCGCTTTAAACCATGTGTGAAAAATACTTTCATCTTGAAAGCCATCCGTTTGCTTCCACATTAATTGGGTTTCATTATCTGTTACCGTCCCATCCCCATTGTCTACGAATCTTTTACCCATGATTTACTTCTCTATCTCTCTCACAAATCGAGTGGCCCCTCGGGACACCCTGTAAATATCATCGTACATAATACTTCCTTTTCGAAAACTGAAACGGATTGCCTGTACCTTATTTCGCACATCTTTAGTCCAACACAAAAAACCAAACCCCTCAGGGAAAACTTCCGGAATTAAAGCTTTTTGACCCATATGGTCTTTATTGGATTGAGTTTTATCAAATAAAGTTCGAGCCTCTTCTACCGAAGGCATTCTCCAGGTCCTGAATCCCCCATAACTTGCAGAATTTAATTCTTTTGCATAATCCCTGGCCTGCACCCAACTAAGCCATTTTCCAGTCAATTGTCGAGTATCTTGCTTTAGCCATATTAATCGTTTCTTTAAATCAATGACTGAATGCTCATCTGCTTCAGCAAATCGCAACGTCTTTGATGATTGAGATTTCGGTGCAGAAGATTGACTCATTGATCAATTCTCCAAGCTTTCCTTAATATCCCTAACCGGTCGAACACCGTGACTTCTCAAACCCTTTTTATGGAACTTAAAATCTCCACTATAAAAATTAAATCGAATCGCCACCGTATCATCAGTCTTATGCAAAGTTTTAGTCCAAGAGGTTTGGCCAGCACCCGGAGAAAATGTCGGTACAATAAAAATAGTATCCCCATAGGTATCTTCCACCGGGCTAGAGGGATCATGAATGGATTGCGCTTCTTTACGGGATGGCATACGCCAGTCGGAATGTCCTGCGAAATTATCTTTATTTAGCTCTCCAATGAATATTTTTGCCTCTTGCCAACTAATCCATTTATCAAGATCCAAAAATGAATCATCTTTTTTCCACATCAAATTCATTTCAAGATCGCTAACCGTTCCGTCTCTATTATCAATAAAACGTTCTTCACGAGGCAATTTCCCGTCTTCTTCTATACTCCTAACGGGACGTAATCCACTTGGGAACCCATCGTTTTCCCTAGCAAGCCAAAACTCATAATCAGCTCGGTAATCATAGCCCATAGCAGCTTTGGCTCCTCGTGTTTCAGTAGTCCATGTGGAATAACCACAACCTGAAGAAAAAACTGGATCAATATGAATTTCACATCCCTCCATATCAATATTACTTAATCCCGGGTCATAAAGTTCTTTAGCCTCATGTGCGTTTGGTATTCTCCAATTGGAAAACCCGGCAAACTTTTTAGAGTTCAATTCCTTCACATAATCTGCTCCATCCCACCAAGTGATCAAACGACCCAGCTCAACCCAAGTATCGTTTTTAACCCACATCAGATTTTTGCGAAGGTCGGTTATGGTTCCATCACCATTATCTAAATATCGAGGTTTAACTTTGGTTGCTGTCATAGCTTCCTTATCTCCTTCGTTGCCGCCGATCATCTTTTTTTACAGGATCTTTTCTACAAATTCGCACTGAGCCAAAAGCATATTCATCAGCATGCACTACTTTTCCCTGGGTGAAATCAAAGCGGGGCCTTTTGGTAGATGTATCAGCCATAGTCCATTGCACTTTAAAAGAACCTTCTGGAAATACCGGATCAATGTGAATTTCATCGCCACCTTTAGCAACATTTTTTAGGTTTTCATCAAATAAAGTAGTAGCCTCATCGGTACTCGGCATTCTCCAGTCATTAAATCCACCAATTTTTCTAACATTTTTCATTTGGGCGTATTCTTTAGATTCATGCCAATTAAAAAACTTTTGCTTTTCTTGCCAAGAATCTTTTTTCAACCAATACAACCCTGTTTTTGTATCATGAATAACCCAAGGACCCTTTTCAACAAATCGTTTTGGACCCTCATCCTTTTTTTCAACTGCTTCTTGATTTTCTGGAACTGCCTCCAGCGATTGCGATTTCTTTTCTTCCTCAGTCATCAGAATTTTCCTCTTAAATTAATCAGTGTAACCAATTTCAACATCACCTTTATCAACATCCACAATCACCGGGACCACATATTCGCCATTGGAATATTCCAACATTTTTTTAAGGCCGTGCTGATTCTTATCCACATCAATATAAACAAATGGTCGGCATTTCTTTTTAAAATCATCCCTCGCTTTTTTTGTATGCGGACAATCTTCTTTCCCGAAAATCATATAGTGTCCCATTAAATTCCTCTAAAAATATTTTTAGACACAAATTCTAGTTATCAAATTTTTTCGTTTCGGTTCTCCACTCAGGTTCCCATTCCTCTTTTTGCTCTTCGCGAACGGCCCGGACATGGCAATACTCGTTATCTTTATGTTCCCATTTTTCATTTCCTGTCACATAACTAAATAGCATTGCATATTGTTGATAGTCCGGCTTTTCTTCATATGTCCAAGTATTGTGCCCCCCGCCCTCTTCAAAAAGAGGATCAATATGAATTTCTGCACCGTCTTTATCTCGATTAGAAATGGTAAACATAAATAATGATTTTGCTTCTTCAAAACTGCATAACCGCCAGTCATCATAACCGGCAAATTTCTTTTCATTCAATTCCTCAATATAATCATTGGCCTCGTACCAATTAATTCCATATTTGAATTGAGAAAAAGAATCACTCCTTTTCCACATTAAATTATTTGTGGAATCGCTAATAGTTTCATTGCCGTTGTCCACAAACCTGGGGCCTTCCGGAATAAATTCTTCTTCTTCCTCTTCCTCAATATCATCCCAGTCATCACCAATCCATTCATCAACATCGTAAGATTCGTCTTCAAGCAAATCCTCTACCGGCAATTCTCCATTGGGTTTAGGTTTTTCTTCAGCCTCATCATTGATTTCTTCATCAGACATAATTCTTCCTCACCTTAATAAATTTTGACATCCTGAGTCATCGGCTCTAAGCATCACGGACCAGACGAACAGACGTTCCTGTAGTTGAGACCTGTTGATCAACACAAACTTCCTTACCGGAAGGGAAATAACATTTCCAAGCATATGAATCATAACGCGTATCAGAAGTCCACAAGCTCCATTCTCCTCCTGGCTGGTAATCTGAAACATTCCGTTTCTTTTTAGGAGGGAGATTCATAAATAATTCGTAGTATGCTTCCTTGAATTTTACCAACCCACGAATTTCACTTTTTGTAGGAAGCCTCCAATCATCAAATCCTAAATATTTTTGTTCATTACAGACATCTTTATAGGAGTTCGCTTCATCCCAATTGAGCCACTTTCCTAATTCCTGCCTGGAGTCCTTTTTTGCCCACTGTAAATCAGAATCAGAGTCTGAAATTGTTCCATTTCCATTATCCTTAAATATTTCTTTCCAATCAGCCATAATAAACACAAAAAGGGCTCAGCCATGGAGCAGGTTAAATTCCAAACCAAAACTGACCACGGGTTCGGCCCGATTTAAAAAGGTCTAACCTATAGTTTTATAAAATTTATTAAGGCTACAATATCATTCGCCTTAATTTTTTTCAACACTAAACCCATTGATTGCAAACACTTTAATTTAGTCACAGGACATACTTTAAATTTCCCCAATTACAAGAGTTTACCTTTGACTGGTAACTATCATTCCTTTTTTAGAGGGGATTTTTGTTAAGGTTGCCGCAAACTTTGGGTCCATTGTTCCCCGTACCAGTCTTACACTGGTATTTAGCGTATCATCAACCTCTTTATGGCCTCCAGTTCCACTACCAAAGGAATAGACGTAAGCCGTTATTTTGCCCAAGGTGTTGCTTGTCCAAGTATCGAATCCACCACCCGGAGTAAAAACCGGGTCAATAAATAACTCTAATTCGTATTTATCGATAATAGACTTTTCTTTTTCTAGATAATACAGGGAATGAGCTTCCTTTTTATCTGGCAAACGCCAATCATTATAGCCAGCAAATGATTCCTCATTTTTTTTAGCTACATACTTCTTTGCCTGGCTATAAACAAGGAATTTACCAAGGTCATTAAAAGAATCATTCTTCATCCACATTAATTTAGAATGGCTATCAGAAACCGTACCATCCCCGTTGTCTAAATATCGTTCTTCCATACATCCCTCCAAAATTTCACTGACTATAAATTTAGATTTAGCCATGAAGGATAAGTTTCAAAAAAAAAGCCGGAAGGGAAACCCTTCCGGCTTTAACAAAAAAAATCTAATTCAAACTAACGATTAGCTTCTGATCGATGTCCAGAAACTGCGCCAATACCACGCTCTGTACCAGTAGGTACGCCCATTCCGGGCTCAATGTATGTACCAGGTTGAACGTGATCCATGTGATAATTGCTCTGGTAGGTTTTACCGGAACCAGCATCAATTCTCCAGTCATGGCGGTCAAAACGCTGTCGTTGACAGTTAACTACAACGTCTGCTGGACCTTGATTTTTAAATGTAGTTTTTCTTTCTAAAGCATTTGCTTGGTATCCTCCGGGAGGAATTTCTCGGGTGGTGTCTTTACCCCAGTGGTAAGCTTGTGGACCAACATTAAATGTCAGCTTAGTATTCTCTGATTCGCTGGTATTATAAGCGATCCAAGAAGCATTCTCACAAACTGATGTCCCTCCTGCTTTCAAAGTGGTTTCGTTGGCAGTAGCCATGGAGCTAAAAACCACAAGAACCAAGCCTGCAGCTAAAACAGCAACAGCTTTCTTTAACATGTGCTCCCCCTTTCAAAAATTTTAGGTGATGGAAAAGTTTTTTAAACTATAAATTAAAAGCCAACTAGACTTGAAATTTATTGATAATGCCTTCCAAATGAAAAAGCGAGTCTTGCAAATAATCTTTAATTTTTCAAAAAGGCCCCTAGCTCGGACACAACTCCAAAGTGCATTATCCTTCACGAGGTTTAGCAAAAATTATCAGAACCCGTAAACTAAGTCAAGACTTAAATTTTTATTAATATCTGAACTATAACCCTTTGATTTTAAGTACTTTATTGATTGCCAGCCAAAAAAAGGGTGAATTCATTAAACCTGAAATTTCAATGATGTAAGGTTAATCAGTTGAGTGGAGTTCATCAGAGCGCGTTCTCCCTCCTCGGTTAGGTCATTTACCACCAGCTGAATACTTCTTAAATTACTCAATGTTGTTGAATTTGCCAAGTATTCTGCTCCTTCATCAGTTATCTTATTCGACTTTAAATTCAATGTTCTTAAATTTTCAAAAACTTCTGATTCGGCAATAGCCTTAACACCTTCATCCCCAATATCGTTTTGAGATAAATCCAAGGATCTCAACTTAGACAATTCCTCACATTGAGCTAATTCTTTGGCTCCAACTTCTCGAATAAACTTTGCCTTTAAACTGAGAACCTGCCCATCTTTGCTTAGGTGATCTTTAATTAATTTTTTTATATCCGCCATATTATGTAAATGCTAAATTGAATAACTACTCTAAGCCCTCAATATGCTTAGCCTCAAAACCATATTCATCGTAAACTTTCCAACCTTCTGCCAACATTTTTTTTGCATATTTAATTGTCATACTTGCTTGTGAATGGTTAGGATCAACATTAATCGATTTCTTTAAAAGTTGTAACGCTTGCTTTACATCTTTTATCTCATCGCCATACTTGTCTATTTGCCGAGCCTTATCTATTAAATCCGATGCCCATTTATAATAAATATTTGCTAAAAGCGTCGGAGCTTCCTTGTTTATAAAATCAATAATATCATCATCCGCTTTTAGCAAGGGAAGATACTCTAAAGCTTTTTCCAAATTCTCAATAGGAACCGAATAATCTAAATCGTTGACCTCAGTAATATTATCCCCAGGTTTATGAGAAGAGTGTAATCCCACAGAGCTTTTTACCACCACCGATTGAATTCCAGAAAGGAGTGTACCGTAATAAAAATTTCCTAATCCATAATGAATGATGGAGTGATATTCTTTTTCTTTATCCAAATGGAGGGCTAATTCATATTCAGACTTTGCCTCTTCATGCTCACCAAGTTCCTCTAAAGCCTCCCCTAAATTGTAATGATGAATACAGTTATCGGGTTCCTCTTCTATTTGTTTGCGAAATTCTTCAATTTGGGCTGAAAGATCAAACTCCGCTTCTTCCCCACCTTCTTTTTGCGCTCTTTCAAGTGGATCATCTTCCATCTCCTGGAAGTTTTTACTTAAATGTTCTTCTTCTCCCGGGAGTTCCGGTGTCTCCTCAGGAGGAGTTTCTTCTGGATTATTTTCGCTCTCTGCAATCATAAATCAGTCAACCACAATGAAATCACTGTTTTTGGCTTGTCATTTCTAATTCTCTAACCGCTCTGATCACAGTTAAAGACAATTGATTCCCACCTTTTTTACTCAAATATGCTTTTCCCCGAATAAAGTTAAATCCCCAGGCCATCTCATTTTTATATTCTTCACCCGTCCAATAACAACAATGACTATTACCAAAAATGGGATCCAGATGCACCTCATTCTTTGTCCAATAATAATTCCAGGGAATAGAAACACTTTCATCAAACAAGCTGGCCAGTTCTTTACGGGAAGGCAAACGCCAGTTGTTTGCTCCACCAAATTTTTTATCATTAAGCTCTTTTATATAATCCTGAGCCATATCCCAGTTAATCCACTTTTTTAACCGCTGGTAAGAATCGTCTTTCACCCATATAAGTTTCATATCCAAATCAGAAACCGTCCCATCCTGATTGTCCTTAAACCGCGGATTCTTGGATTCTCCTACTTCAACTTTAGGTTCGGTCAAAGTAAGAATCTGCCCCATGAACTCAGGGTCCTTTTCCATGGCCTTATCTTCGCTTCTAACAGAAGTGCTTGATAAAAAAACAACCAGAACCATTAGAATGGTTCCAACAATATATTTCGACTCACTTAGTTTTCGTTCTAAAAACAAAATCCCTCCAAAATAATTTAATCTGTCGGCGCCCAATCAGGCTCCCAAGACAGGCAAAGTCCCGAAGGGTTTTTAAATTGTTTTTCCTCTCCGCCCACAGAACCCCATTTGGACATAAAGTTTAATTCAGGGTCAAACTTTTGGATCCTGTGGTTTAAAGTGTCTACAACAAAAACGAAACCATAAGGATCTTCTTCAATCGCCATAGGGCAATTGAATTGTCCGTCTCTTTTTCCATATTCCCCAAAATATCCCAAATAATTCCCGTCTCGATCAAAAATCTGAACTCTATTTTGACTTTTTTCAGATACCAGTAAAGTACCGTCCCCTCGCACGGTTATGTCACAGGGAAAATTAAACCGCCCTTCTTCAAAGCCATATTCTCCAAACTTCGATAGAAACTGACCATCTTCATTAAAAATTTGTATCCGCTGGTTATCTCTATCCGCAACATAAATATTACCCTCTCCATCCACCGCAACCCCTGTGGGAAATTTACAAAACCCATCGAAGTCTCCCGCAAAACCAAACCCAAGTAAAAATTCACCGTCTTCATCAAATCTTTTTAAACAGTGGTTGTGAGTATCCGCTACTAAAATGGTACCTCCCGGCTCAGCAATTATAGATTCGGGCCAATAAAATTTGTCTTGACCATAACCCTCAGTGCCAAACTCTAAAATAAAGTCTCCTTCAGAATCAAACTTTTGGATACGATGGCACCCTGTATCAGCTACCCAGACATTCCCTTCCTGGTCTACTGCTATGCCAAAGGGACCTTTAAAATGACTAGGTTCATAAGGAGGACGCGTTCCTGCAGATCGACCAAATTCAAAAAGAAATTTTCCGTTTCCATCGAACTTTTGGATTCTATCGTTTCCAGAGTCCGCAACCCATATATAAAGTTTTGAATGATCGACCTCTTTCCATTTTGGCTGCTCCTCAGGAAGAGTTTCCTGATTCATTAATTCCAAGGCAGATTCTGTTAATTCCTCTTTTTCTGAATCAACTTCATTTTCAATATTTTCTAAATCATTTTGCATATTATCTGCTCGAATAATTCCCTCTAAAAGGCTTCTTAAAAAAACAAAATCCACCCAAAAGCACGCCGGCCTGGGTGGTTTTATTCAAAAAATCCCTATTAATTTATTGAGGACCAATTTATTTAATCTGACTAATTAACCCAAAACTTCTTTACATCCAAAACTTGATATTCAAAGTCACATGCATTTTGTAAATCTTCCAAACGCCCATTCCATTCACGCTTAAAATCTTCCAAGTTATCCATCTTAGGCTTCTTCTTCATCAGACCCACTTCTTTATAAAGCGGTTTTACTAAATTTTTATGGATTTCTTGAACCACATTTCTGAGACGAATAATACAATCTTTTGTCACAGCTTCACGAGTTACACCATCTACTTTTTCCAAGAGCCTTAAAAAACCCTGAATTGATGCTAGATGCTTTAAATAACTGTCGGCCAATTTATGGTCATATTTTAATCCACAATCAATATAACCCGCCATTAAATAAACCCCTACATGGTGATCAAATTGTACAGCTAAATTGATGAGTTTTTGTAAAAAGTCTACTTCACGTAAATCCTCTTCTTCCTCCTCACCTTCCTCAAGTTCCTTAGCTGCTTTCGCTTTTTCGGCTTCTAGCTCTTTTTTTATTTTTTCCAGGTCAGAAAGGTCTCCCAGAGGGTCTTCGGATCTTTGAGAATCCTCTTCAGGGCCTTTCCCTTCTTCCGGAATTTGTGTTTCTTCTTCGGGATTGGACTTAGTTTCTTGCTCACTCAAGGCATTTTCTCCTTATATTAATCAAACACACAAATAATTCTCAAAAAACGGTTCTTTAACCCTTTAAGAAGTAAGGAGTTATGAACTTTTCCTGGGATTTTACGGGCATTATATAAGTTTCCCTAATAAGGTGTCAAGAGCATTAGGCCCTTAGAAATAAAGAGATGATTCTTTTTATCTATATCTCCTTTCTTAAATGGATCAAATGTTTAGCAATTATCAATCTATAAAATAAAACATGCCACACATTGACATGCCAAATCAGTAATTCTATGATGTGTTTTAAGAATTTTCCTAAAAAGAACTATTTATCATTTGGTTAATTGGTTTATGAAAACGGCCTTAGTTTTTCCCCCACAGTGGTTTCCAAGCCAACCTTATTTGGCTTTACCAACATTGACCGCATTTTTGGAAGAAAAGGGTCATTCTGTGGATCAATTCGACTTAAATATTGAAAGTTATAACATTTTCTTGTCACGCCCTTACCTGGAACAATGTTTAAAAATAATTCAGAATCGTTTGCAAAAACCTGCTTATACCCAGGAAGCAAGTCAATTAAAATCCACATATAGAGAAATTTTAAATGACACCGAGTATTTAGATTCAATTTTATCTTCAGTCGATGAGTCCAAGGAAGTTTTAAGAAACGAGGAACTCTTTTTTCAATTCCCAGTTTACAAGCAGGCATATACAACACTAAAAGTTGCAATGCAGCTCATTTCTTATGCTTTTTACCCCAGCCGAATTGATCTGGAATCTTTTTTTATGCGAGGAAATCCGGAGGAAAATCTAGAGGGAATTTTGGCTGAAACCATAAACCCGGAAACAAATCCTTATTTAGATCTTTTCCAAAATCAATTATCGAACCATACTGATTGGGGAAAATATGGATTAGTGGGAATTTCTATTATCCATGTCGGACAAGTGATCCCTGGGCTGACCTTGGCCCGCCTGTTAAGGGAAAAGTATCCCGGCTTGCACTTAGTAATCGGTGGTAGTGTATTTACTCGTCACCTCAATATAATTGAAACCAAAGGGGCCTTGTTTGAAAAGTTTTTCCATAGCATTATCCTTTTTGAAGGAGAGCTACCCTTACTTCGTTTAGTAGAACAACTAAAAGCAGGAGGGAGTTTAAGTGAAGTTCCCAACCTGATTTACCTGGAAAATGGAAAGGTGATTCAAAATCCACGTGCAGAATCCCTTCCGTATGAGCAATTGACCCGCCCAACTTTTGATCAGTTGCCGTTAGAAAAATACCTTATGCCCTACCCAGTTTTACCTTACATGGCCAGCCGGGGTTGTTATTGGGGAAAATGCACATTTTGTACACACAGTCATATTTACGATTCTTTTTATAGAAAAGAAAATGAAGAACGTGTTGCGGAAGATCTTGATTTTCTAAGCAAACGTTATAAAACAAGATATTTTACTTTTTCCGATGAAGCCATTTCCCCTAACGCTTTCAAGCGAATGTCCAGGGCAATATCGAAAATAAAATTAGATATGCGCGCTTTAGGGATGCTCAAATTTGAAGCGGATACCGTTGAATCTGTAGATCTATTTCGAGAAGTTTATGAGGCAGGATTCATAATGCTTTTCTTTGGTTTGGAAAGTGCCAATGATCGAATTCTTTCTATAATTGAAAAAGGATGTGATCAAAAAACGGAACAAATTGTATTACAAAATAGCTCAAAAGCCGGTATTTGGAATCACCTTTACCTGTTTTTTGGATTCCCTACTGAAAAACGAGAAGAAGCAGAGGATACCATTCAGTTTACATCTCGAAACGGTGAATTAGGGTCTGGAATAATACACTCGGTGGGTCAATCTATTTTTACTTTAGAAAAAGACTCTGCTATTTATCATAATCCCGAAAAGTTTTCTATTGATCGAATTATTCAGGATCCTGACCGTGATATGGCCATCATGTTTGATTACGAAATCCGAGAAGGAATGCCTAAAGAAGAAGTTATGGATGTTTATCAGGAATTCGATAACATTCTAAATGAAAACTTTCCATCCAGAAAAATATGGAATTACTTGTCTCGCGAACACTTTTTGTTGTATTTAGACCATTTCGGACGAGAAGGAATTCAAAACATGGTTGAGGACCAGACTCGGTCTCCTACCTTACAAACTTAACCTTGTGATTTTTGCGTTTGACAGACCATAAGACATTTGCCTACAATCTACATAAATAAAAAAGAGCAAAGCTTTTTGGTATATTATCGGGTAACGAAAACCCACTTGTTTGGAGAGGTAAGTTAATGGCTGATATAGATGTTAATGAAGATTTTGACGTAGAGGGATATCGCCAACGTCAAGACAGTAAAAAAGAATCTGATTACATAACAATGAAAATTGATCCCGAGATTTTTGAAGAGTTGGGGGTTCGGGACCCTGAGCAAATTAAACTTGAAACGGCCATTATGAAAAAAACTCGACAAGTAAAAAAAGAGTTGCGCGATGACCCGGAAAATGCAGATTTGTTAGTAGAGTTGGGGACTTTGTATATTGATGGCGGGAACTATGATGAAGCTATCAAAGTCGTAAAGCAAGTAAGTAATAAGGACCCCAAAAATGCAAAAGCTTTAAAAGTATTAGGAACAGCATACGCCTTAAGTGATCAAGAGGATGAAGCCGTACGAGAATTGAATCGTGCTGCTGAACTTTCTCCGGATGACGCCGAAATTCATTTTAATTTGGGTGGTGTTTATATGCTGCAGGATTATTTTGAAGGCGCCACAATTGAATTCCAAAAAACCGTTGATATAAACCCGACCGACACTACTGCTTATGCCAATTTAGCCGCAGCTTTAGATATGCAAAGTAGATTTGGTGATGAAATCAAGGTTTTAAAAAAGGTTCTCATGTTTGATCCTGAAAATAAGGAATTGCGAGCCGCGCTGGGAAACGCTTATTTTCGAGATGGTCAATTTGATGAATCCCTGACCTGCGCTCAATGTGTTGTGGAATTGGATGAAAAAGATCCTCAAGCCTGGTGTAACCTGGGAAGCGCTTTCGCCGGGAAAAACATGGTGGAAGAAGCCATCGAGGCATTCAAAAAAGCTAATGAAATCGAACCTGAGTTTTCCTTACCCCATACCAATTTAGGGAGTCTATATGCTTCATTGGGTAAGGTAGAGTCTGCTATTAAAGAATTTAAGAAAGCTACATCTTTGAACCCAGGGGATTCAAGTGCCTGGTTAAATCTTTATAATTGCTACAAAGACATTGGGCGGCATGAAGACGCTGCTAAAGCATTTGAAACTTACAATGAGTTGTCGAAAGCTCCTTCCTCTCAATCTAAAACTGATCATGCAGGAATTCCAGGTGGAGTCTCGACTTCAGGAAAAACCATTGGGGATAGTTAATACAGAGTCCTCTTCCAACAAAGAATGAAATATCCCCAAAATCAATTGTTGCCCTTAGGGGATTTTTTACCCACCGACGAATGGCAAACTCATGTCAATGATATCTTTTATGGAATTAAAGGTCCTGAAATTCACAATCATTTCCAAACCTATGTCAGCTTAGACCATCGTCTAGCACACACCTTAGCCGATGATTTTTTTCAAAATGCAGATAAAACTGAGACCACTCCCGTTTATATTATGGAATGGGGCGTAGGTAATGGTAATTTGGCGGCACGGTTTTTATCTCATTTAAAGGAGTTGGATATTGAAAACAATATTTACCCTAGAGTCTTGTATCTCCTTTGTGATTATTCCGATGAAATAATTAAGGGTGTCCATTCGAATCCAAACCTTGAAGCTCATAAAGAGCGATTTAAAACCGTCCGCCTTCATGCTGAGAATTTTAAAGGGTTCAAGACAAATTCAATATCTAAAATTATTTCTAATGAAATTTGGGATGACCTGGCAACTAAAGTGCTGCTAAAAAACCAAGGTTTCCTATATGAGGAATATATTCAACCGCTAATAGATCCCAAACCATTTGATATTGATTGGGAAAAATTTGTAGAAATGTTTTCCTCAAAAAATTTAGAGTATTTAAAAAATCTCCCACCATTTTTAGATCAAATTTATTGGGAGCGGACCTTTCAAAGGGTGGATATTACCGATTGGCCTTTTGCAAAGACTATCTCCCGTCATTTAGAAAACATTGAAGAGGAAATACCCACACCTATAAATGTTGGAGCTTTTAACACCATAAAATGGGCCAAAGAATTATTAATTTTGAAAAACCAGGGTTACAGCTCCTTCGATTACGGGATGCTTTCTCTTGATTATTTAAACCAGGTGGGCCGGCCATATTTTAAGATTTATGGTGGTCAATATACGTCGATGGTCAACTTTCCCTTGCTTGCAGAAATAGCTGGAGAAGTTGGTTTCAATAAAATTCACTTTGAATCACAGCAAACTTTTGTTGAAAAATACTTAGGGGAAAAAATAGTAAGCGCTGTCGATTTAGTTCAAAACCACCCCAATATTACTCGATTGGATCCTTGGGATGTGGACATCCTCATGTTGCAAACTTTGCATGCGTTAAATACTATTTATAAAAACCCTTATTTGCAAAAAATGGTATTTCCTCCTATGCCAGGAACTCCGAAGAAACCCAGAAAACTAATTAAGCAGCTTACAGAAAAACTCAGTCCTCGAGGTGTCCCCGATACAGTAGCCTATGTTACTAAAGAGGAAGTGTTTTCGGCATTAAAACCCCTTCGAAAATTGGGATATCGCGAAAAAGACTTAACTCAAGCCTTCTTTACCCCATCCTCTCCCATTCAATTTGGCTATATGAACCTACAATAATTGGTAGATAATTCCAGCCTCATTATGAAATATGTTAGTATATTCGCAAGTACCTATTATTTAAATTTCAACCACTTATTGGGCTATGCTCAGCATATTTGTCGAAGCCAGTTGCAATCGATACGAGCGGGATGAATGCCTTTATTGCCACGTTTTTGAACCCCTCACTCAAATGCCAAAATCAGATTGGCACATCACCTCAGAACAAGCCCAAACCATGGCAGAAAAGATTTCACAAGTTGACGTACTTTTACAATTGGCCACGCAAGAAATCAATCTGACAGGGGGAGAAGCCACATTTAATCCTGAAATTGTGAACGTATTTAAAGCTTTCCAAAAGATCAGCCCTAATGTCTGCATTCATACTAATCTTGAGATTTCTTCTGAGAACTCACCAAGATGGAAACGATTATTGGAAATAATAAAACTAAAGGGACGAGTGGATATTACTTTATACCCTAAAGCATGGGAGAAAAGTCAAAAACCATTATTTATAAAATTGCTTGAACTGCAAAATAGAATGCTGGTTAATGTAGTTTTTGAATCAATAGAGGATTTAAAAACCCAATTGGAAATTCTAATTGAATGTTTTCAAGAATTAGGAAACCGTTACGCTGAAGTATTATCTCTCTTAAAGAAATATCATTCCAATATAATAGGTTTGATTAAAGATTCACCTGATTGCCGAGAAAACCAATATACACAGCGGATGGGAGATACGGGTGCTTTCGCACAATCTAATGGCTTTATTTTTGGTATTAACCTTCTTCCTGCATTTAAAATGGATGAAGCCGGTCATCGGGCATTAACATCGAACCCGTTTCCGAACGATCCTTATTTATTAGAATGTGTGGCCGCTCGCGGATCGATTGATATATTGACGGTACAACAAAATGGAAATATGACACCCTGTTGTGATGTAGGCAACCTCAAATGCGTTCCCACTTTTGGTAATTTATTAAAGGATTCACCGGAAAAAATAACAGCCTGCTTTGAGGAATCACGAAAAATAATTGCGTCTGGAATCGCAAAAAATCGGCATAATCTGCAAAATAACCAAGCCGGGGGTTGGGTGGAGGAAGGAATTCCTCCCTATTGCATTTAACTTATAAAGTGCAAAAATTTTAACAAAGAATAGCGACGAAGACGAAACTAATTTAAATTAGCTATATTCAACTTTAGGCAATTTCTTTCGGAGTTTCTTCCTCTTCTTCGTCTTCAAAGTCATCCATAAAGTCGTCATCGGATCCCATAAGAAGTTCGGGATCTTCTACCTCTTGACCTTCCTCTACATCATCCTCTTCTACTTTTGGTTCTGGTAGGTCCTGCCAAACCACTACTCGCGAATTGCCCCGATCACAAATATAGAGTTTTCCAGGATCCTCTTCATCTTCTGGATCTTCTTCTAAATACATTCCATAAGGATCATTAAGAGTCGCATGTGTACAATCACCACCACGATTGAATTTGGTCTCTGTAAAATTAACCTGACCTATAACCAAATCAGCAGGTTGGCCGTTTTCAGTAGGAAATTCTTTCCATACTAATATACGGCTGTTGCCTGTGTCTGAAACAAATAGTCCTTTACGACCAAAAACAACATCGGTGGGAAAATACATTCCTTCTGCAGAGGTACGCTTTTCACCCAATCCTGCATTTACCTCCCTACTATAAAAATCAGGTTGCCCTAAAACCAAATCCGCTGGAGCACCATTATTAGAGGGAATTTTATTCCAAATTAACACTCGATTGTTTCCCTGATCGACCGCAAATATTTTTTCTGTTTCAGGATCAAAAAATACACCGGTGGGAAAACTTAAAGTTTCCGGTGTGACATGATCAAAATCTCCACGGTTTGGTTCTCTTTCATCAAAACCAGCCTGTCCTAAACAAACGTCTGCATTCCATCCATTATTGAATGGAATTTTATTCCAAATCAAAATTCGATGATTGTCTTTATCCGCGACAAATACATGTTGATCATTTCCGGAACGAACAGCAAACGGAAAAAATAAAGAACCAGATCCTACAAATCCGCGACGATTAGCTTCACCACATTCCAGGTTATCCTGTCCTAAAACCAAGCCCGGCTCTTCCCCATCATCAGAAGGTAATCCATTCCAACGTAACACTCGATGATTACCACTGTCAGAAACATAAAGCTTTCCATCTATCACTTCGATTCCTGCAGGCTGAGCCAGGGTATCTTCTTCAGGCTTACTAATTGTAAAACCTTCCAGGTTTTCATCTCCTAGGCCCGATGTCATTTCATCCAGTGTGGTAGTAATCCCTCTATTCTCCAAACAATCCGAAAAATCTTCTTGGCCAAGAACTATACTTGCAGGCTCTCCCAATTCTTCTGGAAGACTATTCCAAACCAAAACTCTATGGTTTCCACGATCAGAAACAAAAACCATATCACCGAAACGAGTTACAAATTGTGGCTCGCTTAAAGTATTATCTCCAGGGTCATCCGCCCCTCTATTAGATTCCCGCATAGAAAAATCACCTTGCCCTAGAACCATTATCGCACCCACTTCAGGTTCTTCTTCCTGCACCTCAACCTCATCCACCTCATCCATTTCTTCTGCAGTGAGAGCATCTTCTTCTATTTCTTCTTCAAGATCATCGTTTTCAGCAACTTCAAGTGCTTCTTCATTCTTAATGATCTCGTCTTCATTTTCGAACTGGTCTTGAGCCATTTAAGGGACCTCCCAAACAATCAAAATATTCAATACCATCTAGCAAACAATATTTTTAAATTCTTTCAACTTCAAAACATCATTGCCAGAAATTCTTAAATTGTGAATTTGATTCTATACCGTATCTTATTAAAAGGGAAGGATCAAGGCAAATTAAGTCTTTGCCACATAGAAACCATTTTTCGGCCATTCCGATCTTGGTGGGCACCATCCCAAACCGCAAATGCGATCAATATGGGTTGTTTTTGGGAAAGTTTCACATCCCATTTATTGAGAGACTTTATTGATCTTTCAAAAACCACGCTCCATTTGCCATCCTTCCAAACACCTTTTCCAGTAATATTCTGCTTGGTTTTAGGTTGGGGAGTCAGGGTTCCAAAGCCTTCGGCGTTGAGCTCTTCAATAGGAACCTCTCGGAAAGGGTTTAAAGATTCCACCGGATTGACTTCGCCACCAAAAATCATCACATCCATATCCATTCCTTTAGTGGCATATTCTAATTCTTTTTTCGTTTCTATTTCCTGTTGCCAATCGGCCCGCCATTGCCAAATATTTACGGGTTTCGCACGGTTCCCCATTCCAAAAAAAGGTTCATTGTGACCATGGGTATGGAGAAGAACATCTCCAAGGGCAAACTCCAAAGCAACAGCATCTTTAAAATCCTGATGGCGGCTGGAAGATTTATTAGGGGTAGGATCGTCCCATTCTACACGAACAAATATTTTTTTATCGTTAATCAACGATTGAAACTTTATTCGATTGATTTGCTGTTTACGAGCATTAAGAGCAATTAATTGAACGTTTTGACTAGGCGCATCCGCCCAAATGGGATCATCAGGTTCAATCTTTACATCTGCATCCACTTTTTTAGAATACAAATCAGTTTCATATTTTGCTTCTTGAAATTCTTCAATTTTTATTTTGGAATGCACATAGGTGGCAAGATCCCATCTTTCTTCATCGGTCAAATGACTATAGGCTTTCATAGGAGTCCCATCTAAGCCTGTAGAAAGAGTCATATAAATATCTTGTTTAGCATAACCAAACTTTATGGTATTTGGGTTAGTTAGATCATAGACAAATGCCCGATGATCCCAAATATCGTAAAGATTGCCAGCCATAGGGCCACTTCCCTTTAAATCAGTACCATGACAACGGGCGCAACGCATTTCTTTATAAATTTGCTCACCATGTTTAATCGCATCATCTGTGGTAGAAGGAGGTGTACCCGGAACAACGGGTTTTTTTGGTTTTTCTGTTTCAAACCGATTTGAGAAGCTTTTTAAATAACTCACCACTGAAGCCATCTCATCTTCAGTCAAAGCCCCTTCCCATGCAGGCATAGCAGTTCCTGGAATTCCACGAGCTATGGTTCGTATAATATCTTCATCTAAAGGGAGTGAACCAGAAGGAGTGGACCGATGTTTAAAAACTCCTTTTCGAAAATCTCGCGGCCAGGGATATAAATAAGCCATGGCCTTACCCCCGCCATTACCGTCTTCTCCATGACAAAAGACACACATATGCTTGTAAACGGTTGCACCTATGTTTTTTGAGATTCCTCTACTTCCATGACTGTGTCCGGAATGATTTTCCTGAGAGGTCGCTTCTTCTTTAAATACTGATTCCTCATTAGAATGCGCAAAACCATTGGTTGCCACGAATCCCAGGAATCCGCAAAAGATTATAATTAATTGGAATGTCCAGATTATTGGTTTTTTATCGGACAAAAGGGCGAGGCCGGGATAAAGTATATAACGTTTCATTGCCATTTAGGCCATCCTCTGCAATATCAATCCAGATGTGGTTACAGTTTTTCCGGAAATCTAAACCCTTACAATAAAAAAGAGGATTCTTATTTGTAAAATAAATTACCGGATAAGAAACATAAATTGCTAAATCGTCAAATTTAGCTATTTTTACTGCTTCCTTAATGCTTAATTCTTCATTAGAAGCCTTGCGTATTATTTTTCGAATTACCTGATAATCTAATTTGCCATCTAAATTTAAATCATAATAAGTAGATATCAGTCCTGGAATACTGACTAACTCCCAACCCCGATAAGTGGGATCTTTCCAACCAGGTTCTTTAGGAATTAAATTACTTGTGGCATCGGGTAGACGGTCCAATTGTGGAAAGCCTTCAGCCAGAAGTGGCTGGTTATACACCACTGATAAAATTAGAAAAATTCCACATAGAAACAAAGGAGCAGTTCGCCTCATAAGGCCCTCATTTAAACCGTCCACCCACCATAGCGAAACCTAAATAATATCTTCTTATTTTAAACTATCATAATTATACAAACATTGGAAAGGTATTAATTATTACCAAAATTCCAGAAATTAAGGCCGTTAAATAAGTCTACTGACCATTGAAATACACCACATCCGTTATTCTAAATAAAAATATTCGTTCTTGATCAGTTTTTTCTATAAATATCAATAAGAACTTCTTCTCAAAATATCCTTCGTTCTTAATCTCATAAATTTTTGGGGAATATTTTGCTGAAAAAAATAGGCGGCGTTTGAATTTCAAAGTCCCAAACTTTAAATACAGTTTAGTTATTTTAAAACAAATCAGGGTTTCTCGATTATTCTAACAAAATTAAAAAATAGCTTTTAAAATTAGAAGAGATGCCGAGGACCCTTTGACTACCGTTCACCAGGTTTTATTGAAGGCTCTTTCTTTTGTGGGAGCTTCACGTGCTTTACTTTCTGGGGCAGTTTTCTCGAGAGAAGGCTTCTCTAAAGCCGTTCTTGTAGCCTTTGGAGTAGCAAGAAAATATCTGTTTTGAATCAATAGTTGCTCATAGATTCTTTTAGAATAAACTTTATTTCTCCAAATAAACCATAAGATAAGAAGGTTAACTGACATTAGAAATGCCAAAACTGTATATTCATTCCAATCAAGGAAAGCTAATACACCGGAAATCTTTTGTATAGGATCGTCCATAAATATCCCCCATTTAAATTGACGGTCCGCTAAAAATCTAAGGAATAAAGTTTGTTGGTGAAATTACTTTCTGATTGTATTACACAATTAGGTAGAAAAAACAGGAAAATTTCAGTCACTACCATAAAATTTTAAAAGACGTTCCTCTGTAATTTCCTTGGGAAAGCCGTCGAAGGCTAACTCCCCTGATTTCAATACTATTAAGCGATTACTGTATTGCAATGCCAAATCGGGCAGATGCAAATTGCAAATAATTGTGATTCCTTCAGACTCGTTAATTTTTTTTAAAATACTTAAAATGGTTCTAGAGGTAGCCGGATCTAACGCTGAAATCGGTTCATCTGCTAATATTAATTTTGGTCTTTGCAATAATGCTCTGGCTATTCCAACCCTTTGTTGCTGCCCCCCGCTCAAACTATCTGCTCGTGCCAAGGCCTTATCAGATATTTCTAATTGCTCCAGTTTTTCAAACGCGCTGTCTCTGTCCTCCTTTGAAAAATGATTCAACAAGGCAGCCCAAGGAGAACAAAAACCCAGTCTACCACTCAAAACATTGGTTAAAACCGATGCTCGGGGAATCAAGTTGAAATTTTGGAAAACCATCCCAATATCACGGCGAAGTTTTCTTAAAGGTTTAGATCCAATTTGAGTTACATCTTTACTTTCAAAAAAAATTTTTCCCTTTGTTGGTTCTACCAAACGATTAATACACCTTAATAGAGTCGATTTTCCAGAGCCGCTTTTACCCAAAACTACAATAAATTCTCCAGGTCTGACCTTAAAAGAAATATCATTTAAAGCGGTAGTTCCGGGGGGATAAATTTTTGAAATATTTTTCAACTCCAGCATAAATAATTCTCTTTATTCTTTTAAGCAACCTTATTACTCAAAAAATATTTAAGGAGAGGTGTTATTAAGGTTTAACAATCGACCTGCATCACGGACAGGATCATAAAAAGCATCTAAATCCATTAAATCACTTATTCCATAAAGTTTTTTCAAAATTCGACCCCCTTCTTTAGATTTAACTACCTTTTTTAATCCGTGCTTAATTTTCGCTTTAATTTTGGGAGATAAATTTTTCCTGGCGCTAACGGTATCATTGGGGATATTTTGGGTGTAAGCAATCACCTTTATTTTTTCAAATACATCCGGGAAGCTTTTAGCCACAGCGGCTCTTGCATCGTCATAGGTTGCTCCCGCATCAACTTCACCCTTTAATATTGAAAATATGACAGCGTTATGCGATCCAGCAAACACGGTTTGAGAAAATAAATTTTCAGGATCTATCCCTTTCTTAGTCAACAAGGCTTTAGGGTATAAATGGCCCGATGTGGAAGCAGGGTCTACATAAGCAAATCGTTTTCCTTTTAGGTCTGACATTGACTTAATTTTAGAATCGGAGCGAGCCACAATTTGTCCTCTATAAAATGGACTTCCAAACCGCGAAACAATTAAAAGCAAATCCACATCATATTTATCTTTTGCAAGAACATACGAAAAAGAAGCCAACCAACCAATATCTACTTTTTCCGCTCCCATCGCTTCAATGACCGCGGAGTAGCTAGTAGCAATTGAGGATTTGAATTTAAGACCAGTGGCCGTTTCCAAAAGTTTAGCAATAGCCTCTCCCTCTTCTAAAATTATTTGTGCTTCACCGGAGGGGACAAACATCATATGAATGGGGTGGTTTTTACTTCCTAATTCATTTTCAGTGATTGCGAAGGAAGCAGAACCAACAAATCCTAAAGAACAAATTAAATAAAAGACTGCGATGATTACTCGAGGCATGATAATTTCCAAATGGATCAATAATTTTTCCAAAATACCATAACCACATTTTAAAAATGTAGAAAACACAAAAAAAGGGATAAAGCGAAAATCGCTTTATCCCTTTTATGAAAGCTAACTAAAAAACTTACTTCATTAAGTCAGAACGGATGTATTTGATTACATCCCAAATATCATTATCTTTCAAAGTTTTACCGAAAGGTGCCATACCGGTACCTTTTGAACCATTTTTAATAATCCAAAACATTTGTCCTGGTGTAACATCTTTCATGGTGTCCGCACAGGCAAAGTTACGTGGAGCGGGTTTCAACGCTTTTCCTAATTTACCAGTTCCATCCCCTTTATCACCATGACACATTTTACAGGCCATTGGCTTAGCTTTTTTGGTAAAAATTGCTTTACCTTTTGCTGCATCAGCACTTCCAGTTTTGTCAGCGTTATAAATATTTGCAGGGGCCTTTTTGGTTTTACGCGGTTGCGGACATTTAGCGCCTGCAAAAGCGTGACTTGCCAAAAAGAACGTCAATACCATGAATACTACAAAAATAACTGATCTCTTCATTGTGGTTTTCCTTTCTTAAGGACATTAATATGAAAGATAAACGGTTCCAAAAAAAATACCGTAAAAAATCAATTCCAAATTCCAGGTTCCGAGTCGCAATCCACCCGTTATAATGGAAATATGACAAAAAAAGAGCCAAATTATATTCATTCTCTAGGTTGTGTCAATAGAAATTTCAACCTTAGTCGGTTATCTAATTTTAATTAAATACAATTTATGGAAGCAAACCTCAGAGAAAGTTCCCCTAATATACACTTGAAGCTTGATCTTCAAAATTAATTTTTTTTAACAAACTGGATTAACGAGCGCAACACATTGTTTTTATTTGACTTAGTTTTAGCCGCATTTATTTTTTTAGCCTGTTTTCTTTTAGGAGAAAAATGGGTCAGTTACATTAATATCGATTTCCATACCTTTGGTGAAAAGTTTACTTTTTCCTCACTTTTGGGTGTGGTGGCCATAGGGTTAATCACCACTCTTTTAGCTTTTCTCCATTTAATTTTTCCGCAAACGGGTTGGATATTACTTTCAGTAATCTTCCTTACATCGATCCCATCCATTAATCATTTATTTCACCAATCTCGGCGTTGGCTAAATTCCTTCCTCCAAAGGGAAACTATATTCAAAATCCCATTGAGTTTAAGTTGCTTTCTTTGGATCATATTATCTCTACTTGTATTTTTATCAATAACCCTCGCTTTAGCCCCACCAGTAAAAACCGATGCCTTGGTCTACCATTTAGCCATTCCTAAAAAATACTTTGAACTTCATGGCATCGTTAATCTGCCAAACAATATGTATTCTTTTTTCCCCATGTTGTTTTCAATGGTTTATCTATTTGCAATGAGTTTTGAGGTAGAAAGCCTTCCGGCCTTATTAGGTTTGGGAGCAGGATTTTTATTACTGGCGGGTTTGTCTCTTTATTATAAAAATCACCTTAAAGGCAAGTTCTATTTACTGGTTCCTGTGTTGTTTTTTTGCATTCCAACTTTTTGGGAAATCTCAGCTTCAGCCTATATAGATATCCCTTTAGCAGCTTTAATATTTTTTGCTTTTTATGCTTGGGATCGCTGGGTGTCTACCGATCAAAAAGGATGGTTTTATTTAATGATCATTTTTGGCGCCTCAGCTTTAGCCACCAAACTTACGGCTGTTATCGTTCTACCCTTAATTATTTTTGGAATTGCCTGGAAGGGGAAAAGTCATCAGGACCCCAAAAAAGTATTATTCCAGATAGGAATCTTTGCAGGAATCGTAATAGTATTTATGGGCCCTTGGTGGATGCGAAATTATTTTTACTCTGGAAATCCTTTTACTCCACTTTTTATGCAATTCTTCGGAGGCTCGGACCATATTAACTGGGATTCGAACCGTGCCTTAATGATGAATCAATATGTAAAGTCATTTGGGATGGGGCGGGGGCTAACTGATTTATTTCTTTTACCTTACAACCTAACCTTTCATAGTGAACCCAATTCCCTGAGGTTTGACGGTTGGGTGGGTAAAGCACATTTTTTACTTTTTCCCATGTTATTTGGTTTATGGGGAACCCATTCACAAAAAATTAAATCACTGGCAACAGTATTTGGTGTCTTAATAATTTTTTGGTTCTTCTATTTCCAATATGTACGATTTCTAACCATTTCCTTTACTTTCTTAACTTTGATCTTGGTTTATGGGATGGAAAGTACACTTAGAAGTGTCAACCTTTTTAAGTTTTCGACCATTATTCGTAGTACAGTTTATATTCTGATCATACTTGGAATTTCATACAATAGCAGTTTAGTGGGTGAAATGTGGTGGAAGATAAATCCTTCAAACTTTCTGACTGATAAAGAAACCAAGGAGCAGTATCTGACAAGAAATATCTCTGGATTCCCCATTTACCAGGAGATGAACCAAAAAACTCCACTCAACAGCAAAGTATTATTTATTTTCATGCGAAATTTGGGTTATTTAGCTGAAAGAAATTTCATCAGTGACAGTGTTTTTGAAGCACATACATTGCAGAAATTGCTTCAGGAAATATCCACAACCAAGGATTTGGCAGCAAATTTAAATAAAATGGGAGTAACCCACCTCATGTTCGATTCTCGGTATGTATGGGGCAAAAATTCAGCGTTTTCTATAGAACAGCAAACTCTTTTAAAGCAGTTTCTGGACCAAAGGACAAAAAAATTGGCTGAAAAAAACATGTCATTTCTATTTGAGATTCTTCCCAATCCTCCCAACCTTCCGCAAATATAGGGGTTATTCAAAATTTTTTCTTCAAATAGTAAAAAACTCTTATACAATTAACAAAAAAAATTTTTAGCCAATTTCAACAAGGAAAACCCATGCCACGCTTGGAAGATAAAAATATACTCCTTATTATTCCTAAAGATTATTATGACGAGAGCCAATTAGATCCTTTAAGAGAAATATTAATTAATGAGGGCGCCGAAGTTAAAGTGGCCTCTTCAAAGTTTAAAGAAGCGGTTGGAATGAAAACAGGCAGACATATGCCCGATATGCTGATTGTGGATGCCATTGAAGGTATTACCGGAGACAGCTATGTAACGGCTGGCAAAGGAACACGTCAAGTCAAAGGTGTATTTCATGGAACCATCATTATAGGTGGTAAAGGAGCCCGAAAATATTTATGGGATGATCGGTTGGTCCGCCTTCTTATATCTGATAGATATAAAAGTAAAATGGTCGTAGGGGCCATTGGTAGTGGGACCCCCTGCCTCGGAGAAGCAGATTTAATTGCTAATACCGAAGTTGCCGCGGCAGACGACAAGCACACTACGGCTGCCATTGAAAAAGCTGCTGGAGTTCTCTCAGACCAGGATGTGGTAGTTCATGAACGAATGGTTACTGCAAAAGGTGGGGAAGCGATTGAAGAATTCGCGGAAGAGGTCATCAAGCTTGTTTCGGAAACAAAATTAAAATAATAAAGGGATCTTTTCTGAGTTGGGTTGTCTACATTTTAGAATGTGCAGATGGGAGTCTTTATACAGGAATAACGAAGGATTTAGATCGGCGTCTTGAAGCACATAGAATGGGTAAAGGAGCAAAATACACCAAAGGACGCGGACCCTTTCGGGTATTCTACAAGGAAAAACAGAAAAATAGAGCGGCTGCCTGCCAACGCGAAGCCGAAATCAAAGGTTTAAGTAGAAACCAAAAACTAAAGTTGCCCACCACGAAATAATCTAATTTGATGAACTTCCTTTATATACTAAGCTCATCCCTTTCCCGCTCTTTTTTGGATGAAATAATTTTGAGGCGAAGCTTTACAGCATTATTCAGTTCTTTTACCATCGCTTCCTTCGCATCAGGAAAATAAACTTTATTATTAAACTCTTCTAAAGACCGAGCCTCAAGAATTTTTGCAAATGCTTCATCCACAAATGTCCGTGTCATTTTGACAATAGAATCTAATGATATGTTGAGTTTTTCATATTTATCCCAATTCTCTAAAATGTGAACCCTAAGAGTTTCAGCGGAAGGACTTCCATCTTCAGAAGTCCTCCCTTGAGGATAATCAGTACCTAAAAACTTATAAACACTAATGGTCAATTCACTTTCCATCCTTAAATTTCCCTTATATTCCAAAATTTTCTTTTAATTTTTTCCGTAGGTAAACATTAAGCTTCTTTAACAGTGACAGAAACCATTTCCATTCTTTGATTAGGGTTATCATTCCCGTCTCGTGCTTCGTTTACAATCTTGTCGGCTACATCCATCCCATTAACCACTCTTCCAAAAGCCGTGTATTGACCATCTAAAAAATGGGCATCTTTGACACAAATAAAAAACTGTGAGCCCGCACTGTTCGGATCTTGTGACCGTGCCATGGATAACACACCTCTATCATGTTTGACGTCGTTAAATTCTGCATCAATTGTGTAACCCGGTCCACCCATCCCATGCTGAGATTTGTCTTCACTTTTAGAATTCGGATCCCCACCTTGAATCATAAACCCGGGAATAACGCGATGAAATGTGGTGCCATTATAAAAACCATCATTTGCTAAGTCCTTAAAGTTTTTAACATGGCCAGGTGCTTTATCTTCAAAAAACTCTAGTTCTATATTTCCATGAACGGTTTCAATCACCGCAATTTCTTTAGACATATTACTCTCCTCACTGGGACATTATTTTTCATTTTTAATGGTAACCTTCATTTCAATTCGCTCAAGCGGATTGTCATTGCGGTCACGCTTTTGATTTACAATTTTATCTGCCACTTCCATTCCCTGGGTCACACGCCCAAATACTGTATATTTTTTATCCAGGAAGTGAGCATCTTTTACCACAATAAAGAATTGGCTTCCAGCGCTATCAGGATGTCCCGCTCTCGCCATAGACAATATTCCTCTATCATGGTGAACATTATTAAATTCAGCTTTGATAGTGTAACCAGGGCCTCCCATTCCATGTTGAGAACGATCTTCACTTTTGGAATTAGGATCACCTCCCTGGATCATAAATCCAGGAATAACACGGTGAAAGGTCGTTCCATCATAAACTCCTTTTTTGGCCAAATCTTTAAAGTTTTTCACATGCCCTGGTGCCTTATCTTCGAAAAACTCAATTTGAATATTTCCAAATTTAGTTTCAATGACCGCGATTTCATTAGCTAACACTATTGAAGCACTGAACCACGCCGCAAAAAAGAATGAAAATCCCAAAATAATCAGTTTTCGCATGTGTCTTCTCCATATTTAATTTAAACTATTGAAACAGTTCTCTTTTATGACGTGGGTCAAAAAAGTGATGAACAGTGGAATGGTTAATTTGTAGCCATTGTATAAAAAGGTTTTCCAGATTGTCAATTCGCATACCCTAGGAATATGAACCTCAGGACCAGTTTTATATCACTTAACTATGTTTTGGCAGGTTTAGGTATATCCTGTCTCATCATGGCCGAAATTCTATCCTATTTCCCTGGGCTAGCACTATTGGGAATTTTGGCATTATGTTATGTTTTAGAACTTTTGAAAAAAATTCCAGTGAACCCTCCTATAGGACTCACTTCCTGGAAGCTTTGGTTGGTCATTCTTCCTTTAATCTATTATCTGTTTCAGCCTCCTATTATTGGTTTTTTGATCGGAATATCACTATTTCTGTTAATTACAAGATTTATATTTAAAACAGAATTCAATGATTACCTTTATGGGTATCTTGTTTCAGTAATTTGTTTGTTGGTGGGAGCCGTTTTTGTTCAGGATATTTTCTTTGGTGCACTTTTTTTAATGTTTTATTTTTCCCTTTGCTGGAGTTTCATTTTTTATAACGTACTTGCTGAGAGAGTGGGAAGTTCCAGTCCCCCAAAAGATTTTAGAAACGTTGGTGAAAATGAAACTATTGGATTCCCACTAATTGGTATCTCCACTGGAGTGGTCCTATTGAGCTTAATTCTTACAGGAGTTATCTTCACAGCATTTCCTCGATTGGGTATGGGATTCATTAATTTTTCTAATTCAAAAGGTCCCATGAGTGGGTTTTCGAGTAATGTTCATTTGGGAGATGTCGGTCGTATTAAACAAAATAATGAAGTCGTTATGAGAGTAATGTTTAAACGTAACGGCAAACCTTATTATCCACCATTTAAGGTTTATTGGAGGGGAGTTGCACTGGATCATTATGATGGGCAATCTTGGTTATCCACTGTTCCCTCGATAAATCCATTTATCAATTTAAACCAAAACGGTATTGTATTTTTCAATCCTCAAGATCCCGAAACTATAGTGGAGCAAGAAGTCTTTGTTGAATCTCATAACACTCCCATTATTTTTACTCTAGGAATTCCCAGCTATATTAATGGCCCCATCCGTTGGTTAAATAGAGATCAATCTTACAATTTGAAAATTCCCGAACCTATTTCAGGACCCCAAAAATGGATTTTTAAGTCACAATTAAATTCTACTAATCAGAGTTTTATTAGAACAACTCCAAAACCCTCAACTCATCTATTTCCAAATCGATATTTGCAATTACCCAACTTAAGCCCCCAAATTAAAACGCTGGCAAAAAAATTAGTGAAGCTTCAAGATTCCGAATATACAAAAGGTGAAAAAATTCTTAAGTTTTTCAAAACCAAGTTTGGCTACACCTTAAATATGAAAAAGCATACAAAACTTTCTCCTTTAGATGAGTTTCTTTTTGTAAACAAAGAAGGCCATTGTGAATACTTTGCCTCTGCCATGGTAATTCTTTTAAGACTAAATGGTATTCCGGCAAGAATTGTAAACGGTTTCCTTGGAGTGGAAAGAAACGAGTTGGGAAATTACATGGTGGTGAGACAAGCTCATGCACATTCTTGGGTGGAAGCTTATATTTCTGGAAAAGGATGGATTGTATTTGATCCTACCCCCTCTGCCGGTAGTACCTTTGATGAAGAAATTAGCTCTTTAGAACATAACTTTGACAGGATTAAGTTCCTTTGGCAAAAATACGTTTTAAAATATTCATTTAACGACCAATTAAAAATTGTTAAGTTTTTTGATGAAAAAACAAATCAAATTGTAAAAGATTTTCATTCAATGGATCCCTTTAAAAAGGAAGGGATTCAAAAAATATTAGGTAACCCTAGTTTTTTTATCATTGTCCTTGTAATTTTATTAATCCTTTTTTGGGTTCTCAAAAAAAGTTCTTTCTGGAAATTCTATTGGGATAACTCTTCAACACCCTTTTCTGTAAGAGCCTATAAGAAGATGCTATATAAATTAGAAAAACAAGGATTTCCCAAAAAACAAAACTGGACACACCATGAGTATTTATTTCATCTAAGCAAACTACCTCTGGAAAAACTTCAAATAGTTAAGGAAATTGGTCAATTTTATGAAAGGAATCGATTTGGTACCTATTCTATTTCTTCCTCCGAGAAGCAACATATTGTAAAACTGGTAAACCAAATTTGACTCCAAAATTGTTTTAAATACCTTTGAAATTATTGACAATCTTAAACTTAATATTTATGATTCCAAAGGCCAAATTGTTGAATCTACTTCTATGAATCGTTTCCTTCCTATTTTCTTTCTCTTAATAACTTTACTCTCTCCAAATGTGCTTTTTGCAGAGAGGGGAATTTATATTGCCGGACAAATTGGTCTATCGGTTCGTCCTTCAACTGATATCACTAATAATTCCACCATGGCAGTTATTCAACAAAGTTTT
The DNA here is from genome assembly GCA_965223665.1 of Nitrospinaceae bacterium. Lineage (GTDB taxonomy): Bacteria > Nitrospinota > Nitrospinia > Nitrospinales > Nitrospinaceae > CBDCVY01. Next base: position 3,598,924 of record OZ245011.1, on the reverse strand, counting down.
AATCCAGGCTATAATTTTGGGGTTGCAGTAGGCTATAAGTTTGAAAATAATCTCCGCCTGGAAACAGAAATTGGGTTTCAAAAAAATTCATTTGATCCTGCAATTGGGGGGAGGTCAACCATGAATGCCTCTAATGTTTTATTCAATTTATGGACTGATTTTGATGTGGAATGGCCAATAATACCTTATGTGGGATTAGGGGTGGGTTTTTCCAGAGTAAACCTGGATGCTTTGGTGTTTGGAACCCTTTTAAACCAGGATGACACTGTTTTAGCCTACCAGATAAGTGGGGGGTTCATAATTCCGGTCTGGAATGGTTTCTCACTTACTTTGGGATATCGCTATTTTGGTACTTCTGAACCAGAGTTTATGACCCCTACAGGCCTAATGGAAGCAGAATTTGAAAGTCATCAAATCAATGGCGGGTTTCGTTTTCTATTCGAATAATATTTTTTCTATTCTATCCTTTTATAACCATTTAGAGGTACTTCTATATTGACAAGATGGGATGAAATATTTTCTAATAAAGGCCTCCTTACAATTTCACCTTCATCCATCGGGGGATATATGAAAAAAGCACCTAAGATCCTACTTTTATTTTTGTTATTATTTTTATCCAAAAATGCCTTTGCACAAGGTATGTACTTTTCTGCCCATGTTGGTCCAAACTTTAGAGCCAATTCAGATGCCATTCTTTCAGGTGCCGCCGTACCTGGAAGAATAGGTACAGAATTAGATCCAGATATCGGTTACGTACTGGGTGGAGCGGTGGGAACTTTCCTAAATGATTTTAGGGTAGAGGGAGAAATTTCTTTTCGAGACAACTCGATTGATCCGGTCCCAGGGTTACCTCTTGGCAGTGGATTAAGTGCATTGGCTTTTATGGTAAACGGTTTCTACGACATAAATATTAGAAAAGAATTCACCCCTTACGTTGGTTTTGGAATCGGTTTTGCCAGGTTGGCCTTAGCCCCGGATGGAGCCTTAAATAGTGATAGTGATATTGTGTTTGCTTATCAATTCTTTTTGGGAGTATCCAAACCCATTAGCCCAACGGTTGACGTTTTCCTGGATTACCGCCATATATCCACTACGGATCCTTCATTCAGTTTTGCCGGTTTAAGAGTAGATACTGAATTTGGGAGCAGTGAAATATTGATAGGTGGCAGGCTCAAGTTTTAAACAAAAAATAATGCTACACCAAAAAATAATTTTAACCTAATTTCCTCTTTAACCCCGATTACCTTCAACCCATCCAACTAAAAATACTACCCAAAATAGACTACATTGACATTCAATGTATATTAAATTAATATTTTTAATATACTTAATTATAACCTTAGGAGAATTTATGAAAAAGGCAGCCCTTGTGCTTCTTGTTGCCCTTTTTGGATTTTACCCTGCAGTGTCATTTGCAGATGGGCCTTATATAGCAATTAATGGAGGAATGACAAAGTTTTCTGATTCTGATCTTTTGGATACCGGTTCCGGTGTAACCCATAGTTTAGAATTCGAGTCTAATGTAAATGCTGCCGCATCTTTAGGCTTTAAAATAGGGGCCTTCCGAGCTGAAGGAGAATTTCACTACAAACTAAATAGAGTTATAAGATCCAATCAACCAGTCCCATTAGGAGGCAACTTTGCAGCTAATGGTGAATTGCAAACATTCTCCATAATGGGAAATCTTTTTTACGATCATCAATTAAATAAAAATCTTGCTATATATTTGGGTGGTGGGGCTGGAGTAACCCGAGTGGATTTAAAGTTCTTCGATGTAACACCTACTTCTATCAAAACCATCGATGATAAAGATGACGTCTTTTCCTATCAGTTTATGGGAGGGTTATCTTCCAGTTTTGATAGCAATCCAAATTTGATTTTTTCATTTGGTTACCGTTATTTTAATACAGCCAATGGAGACTTCTCCATTACACCTACTGCTGCTGCCCCATTTACTGCTGGAGGGCAGTTCGTGGACGTTTCATTTGAGGCACACGAATTAAATTTTGGGGTGCGATACCAATTTTAATTTTATGCGGTAAATATAATTAATCTTTTCAATCACTACCCAATCCTGTCCTATAGATCTTTTAAATTCAAATTTTTTTAAGGGTTCCTTTCCACAATCATTGATAGATTTAAATTAAAGACCTATATTTAAAAAGGTTCATTATTTTTATTGTATAAGATTTTTAGCTATTTTGTTGAGGCAAACCTCAATAGAAAATCATGGCTTTTTCTTTTTCCCATTGGGGTTGAATCAATCGACATACTCATTGGAGGTTGAAATAGCTATGTTAACTTTCCGTACAAAATTTCAAATTTTTTCTCTTATATTTTTAAATTTAAACTTTTTCCTGACCACACACACTTTTGCCAATCACTTTAATAAACCGGAAGGTATTCCCGCACATCTTGCTGCAGAATATATTCATGGAGTTATCGAAGCAGGAAGAAACACCTACTCCAAACTAATTGTGGATAGACTTAAAAAAAATAAACATATTTCCGCTTCAGAAAATTGGCAAAAAGAAAACTCTTTGTTACTTCCTGCCGAGTTTCTCCGAAAATCTTCGGAAATATCTAATAATCGCGGTATAGGCATGAGGTATCGATTGATGAGCCTTTGGCCAATTAATGAAAATAATCGAGCTATCTCCGAAAATGAAAAAAGAGGTTTAGAAGTCGTTGCAAAAAACCCTGAAGAGCCTTTTACCTGGATCACACAAACAGAAGGTCTTTGGTATTTTCAAGCCATTTACCCTGACATGGCCGTAACAGAGTCCTGCATTGAATGCCACAACTCCCATCCCAAAAGCCCAAAAACAGATTTTAAATTAGGTGATGTCATGGGAGGGATTGTTATAGATTTTCCACTGGGAAGGCGTTATCAAAAAAAAGACCACTCCAAAATTACCCTTCCACCAGAAGTGGTAGCTGATTACATTCATTCAATTTTGGAATCCGACAGGACTGTTTATTCAAAATACATAGTAGATCGCTTTAAAGACCTGGCTATTCTTCAAGCAAAGGAGCATTGGAAAAAGGAAAACTCTTTAATGCTACCGGCTCAATTTCTAATGACCACAAGTGAATTTATTCGAAATAAAAAACTGGGGTTAGATTTCCAATTAATCAGCCTATGGCCCATTAATTCGAGAAATGGACCTGCCAACGAGTTTGAACGTAATGGGCTGGAAACAATAAGTTTCCATTCCGTCAGACCTTATATTGGAAAAATTCGTGTTGGAAGGAATCAATTTTTTCAGGCAGTTTATCCTGATTTGGCCATAACAGATTCATGTGTAACTTGTCATAATTCCCATCCCAACAGTCCCAAAAAAAACTATAAACTTTTCGATGTAATGGGTGGAATAGTTGTTACTTTACCCATGAATTAAGGGAGTAGAAAAAACCCGAATTTAAAGAATAATTTCATCAAATTTAGAATAAATTAATTAAAAAAAAACACCATATTGTTGCAAAACTTATTGCAACAATATATTATGCCCCCAAAAATCATTCAAAAACTTTTTCCTAAATAATTTTATTATGAGCCAGCCATTAAATCGCCTAGATCAAGCTCTTAATATCTTGAATGAAGCCGTATTCGTTTATAACCAGGACATGGAAATAATTTATTTCAACAAAGCTGCGGAAAGGACCACTGGTTTATTAAAAGAAAGTGTACTGGGGGAAAAATGTGTGTCCATTTTTGATAAATCTATATGCCTAAACAACTGTGAATTGTGTCTCACCGTGAAACAAGGTTTAAATGAAGAAATTCAATTTCAATCTCCTTTCCTTACTAAGGAGGGAAAAAGAAAAATAGGGCTTTTTCGGGGAGGACTTTTAAGCAGAAATAAAAATGGTCAAGTCAAAGTACTGGTTTCTATAACGGATATTACGGAGTTAATGGATTTAAGAAAAAAAGTTCAAGAAAATTACTCTTTCAGAAAAATTATTGGAAAAAGTCAGCCAATGAAGGAACTATTCCAAACCATTCAAAATGTTGCTCTTTATGACTCCACAGTTTTCATTCAAGGAGAAAGTGGTACTGGAAAAGAACTGGTAGCTCAAGCTATCCATAATGAAAGTCCAAGGGCTAAACAAAACTTTGTAAAGGTAAACTGTTCATCCTTTTCAGATAGTTTGCTGGAAAGCGAGTTATTTGGTCATGTCCGTGGTGCCTTTACGGGAGCAGTTCGAGATCGAGTGGGAAGATTTGAAGAAGCAAATGGAGGTACCCTATTCCTTGATGAGGTGGGAGATTTGAGTTTGAACATTCAGGTCAAGTTACTTCGAGTTCTACAAGAAAAAGAGATTGAAAGAGTGGGTGAAAATAAAACGCGAAAAGTGGATATTCGAATTGTGGCGGCCACAAATAAAAATATCTCCCATCAAATTAAAAAAGGATTATTTCGTGAAGATCTGTTTTACCGTCTAAACGTAATTCCTATTTACCTCTCTCCTTTAAGAGAAAGAAAGCTGGATATTCCCCTATTGGCAGATCATTTTATTAAGGTATGGACCCAAAATAATTCTAAAACCATTAAAAATTTAAGCGATTCAGTTCTTCGCAAATTGATGGATTATAATTGGCCGGGAAATGTTCGTGAATTAGAGAACGTAATAGAACATGCCAGCGTAAAATGTATGAATACCTTAATTGAAATTGAAGATTTACCCTTGCCACTTCAAGTCTGGCAGGGAAGTGTGACCAAAAGGAAGAAAAAACGAAAATGGCTGAACAAACAATTAATTCTAGAAGCTCTGGAACAATGCAGTCAAAACCAATCCCAGGCGGCTAAAGTTTTAGATATTCATCGCATCACACTTTGGCGTAAGATGAAAGAATTTAAGATTCCCTTAAAAGCTTCATAAAAACCAATAATTAATTCCAACCAAAAAAAGAGAAGAGACTTGGAAAATTCCAAGCCTCTTCCTCCGGCATGCACAAGGAGGGGCTTCCCGTGCAGCCATTTATTATTTTACAGATTTATAAATCTCGGAATTTTCCTTTCCTTCAACTACTAATTGGCCAATGGCACCTTTTGCAACACGGAAAATACTATGATCCACCAAAGTATATGCTCCGGGAACATCTACTTTAAACTCAACTATGGTTGAACCCGCCGATGGTACCAATGTTGTTTGAATTCCTGTATTGATGGTTCCGCCAATTCCACCCTCAACAAAAACCTTGTCAAAAATTTCTCCAATAATATGAAATGAGGAAACACTATTAGGGCCAATATTTCCAAAATACATCCGAATGGTTTCTCCCACTTTTGCCTTCAAAACGTTTTTTCCCATTAGCGCATCTTTCTTACCATTAAATACAACATAGCTTGGATTTTCATTTAATCCCCGGGTAATATCAAATGCTGCCGCTCCATCTTTGGGTTCAGTCGTAAAAAACTCACTTTGCATTACATAAAATTCACGGTCAACTTTGGGAAGGCCTTTTTGGGGTTCCACTAAAACCAGTCCATACATTCCATTCGATATATGATCCACGATAGAACCTGCGGCGCAATGATAGATATACAATCCCGGAGAAAGCGCTTTAAAAGTAAAAACCTTGGATTGACCAGGTGAAACGGTACTGACTGCCGCACCCCCACCAGGGCCATTTACAGCATGGATATCTATATTATGTGGTTGAGTATTACTTTCTGGGTTAGATAAGTGAAATTCAACGGTGTCTCCCACCCGAACGCGTGCCATTGGTCCAGGAACCGTCCCATTATAGCTCCAAAATTGATATTTTACTCCCTCTTCAATCTCGCCCTCAAATTCTTTGGCTTCAAACTTAATAACAACGGTCTTAGCTTCTGAACGGCTCAGAGGAGGAGGAACATTTGGAGCCGTAGTCAAAGAAACTGAGTCCGCATAAAGAGAGTTTACCCAAAAAAATGAAAAACCTATAATTCCAATCATCAGACGTCTTAAATTCATTCAAAAATTCTCCCCAAAAAAAACAATATCTATTTCAATTTTCATACCTATTTCACATCACAGATAAAACTTAGAAACACTCTATTTTTATTGGCGTTGGGCCTCTACCCGAATGAGAGGTTTATTGGATCGAATTAAAAGGTATTGCAAAAAGGTATTGCAATGAATTTTACAACGTTGCATTAGGGAAAGGTTTGGTTAAAGTAAATTTTATTGACACCCTAGGCCTTATTAGAAATAATACAAATAATTCTTGAAAATTTAATAAGTTAACTTGTTTTCTTTGAAAAAAATCATTCAGAAAACTAATTATTTCTAAAACATATATTTGCCATGGATAGATATTGGGAGCGTTTTAAAACTCCTTTCTTATGCTTTGCCGGTTTTTCAGGAGTAGGTAAAACGACAATTTTGGAACATTTAATAAAATTGTTCAAAGCGGATCAAATTCGTGTGGGCTATTACAAACATGACGCCCATCGCTTTCAAATAGATAAAGAAGGTAAGGATACTTTCAGAGGCTCTCAAGCAGGAGCGGGTGTCGTAACTATTAATGATCCCGCCCATTTTGCAGTGGTTGCTGAAAACCCTTTTAAAAAAAGAACTATCACCCATGCCCTGGAGCAATGCGATTGCATCCTTATCGAAGGTTACAAACAATCCCCTTTTGATAAAATCGTTTTTTTGGATGCCAATGGAAAACTACCCATTCCAGATGACCAAAAGGGAATTCAAGCCATCATTCACCAAGGCGTAGTGGATAATAAAAAATTGATCGAAGCAGGCGTACCTCATTTTCATAGAGATGAAGTCACCAAAATTTATGACTTTGTAAAACAATATTTCTATAACAAAACTTCCCCTTTATACGGTGGAGTTTTTGTTGGAGGGCAGAGTCGACGAATGGGTCGCCCAAAATTTACACTTTCCTACAATGGTCAGAACGAATCTGAACGTATGGTCAATCTTTTAAATAAATATTGTGAAGAAGTTTTCATTTCGGCCAGACCGGAGCAGGATTTGGAACCTTTATCCATTCAGTGCGAACGTATCAATGATGAGCATTACGGTTTGGGGCCTGTAGGAGGTCTAGCGACCTTAATGGGAAAATTCCCTGATAAAGCTTGGTTAATTGCTGCCTGTGATATGCCCTTTTTAGATGGAAATAACGTCCAATATATTATTGAGCAACGCGACCCTTTTCGTTATGGAACTTGTTTCTTAAAAAAAGGACGTTTGGGCGTGGAACCCATGTGCGCAATCTACGAACCCAAATTTATTTTGCCTCTTTTTGAAGCCATGTCGCGTCGGGAGTTGTCCCTTTCCCGAATTATTTCCGACTTAGCGTTCAAACGTGTAACTGTACCGGAAGGACTTCGGGAAAACTTTACAAATGTAAACACCCCGGAAGAATATAAAATTGCCCAAGCAAAACGAGAACAGGAGGTTTAACTAGAATGGGATTGATTACGGTTGATGAGGCCTTGAAAACTATTTTATCCAAAATTGAACCCAAAGGAGTTGAAAAAGTTCCCTTGGACAGGGCTCTATATCGAGTTTTAGCCGAGGACATAAAAGCTCGTCGAGCCAATCCTCCTATGGACAATTCCGCTATGGATGGGTACGCCGTAATTGCAAAAGACATTGAATCAGCGACCCCGGAAAATCCAGTAAAGTTAGAAGTAGTGGAAAATGTTGCGGCGGGTGAAATCGCGCAAAAACAACTGCAGTCAATGCAAACCATTCGCATCATGACGGGTGCTCCCATACCCCCCGGCGCCAATGCAGTACTCATGCAAGAAGATACAGAAAAAAATGGCCAATTTATTCTTGCAAAAGATAAAGCCGAAGAAGGTGAAAATATTCGTTTGGCTGGAGAGGATGTTAAGGAAGGCGAGACTGTCATTGAAAAAGGGGTAACGATAACGCCTTCTCATATTGGAATGATGGCTGTATGTGGCCGCTCTCATGTGTTTGTTGGTCAAAGGCCAACTGTTGCCATTTTATCCACAGGAGATGAACTTGCTGAACTGGATGAACAACCCCAGGGACCATGCATTTATAACAGTAATGGTCACATGCTTTCCGCTCAAGTAAAATCCGCTGGAGGAATTCCGAGCTACCTGGGAATTGCTTCCGACGATGAGGCAGACCTAATGCAAAAATTTGAATGGGCTTTACAATGCGATGTCATCGTTTCTTCCGGGGGAGTTTCTGTAGGTGATTATGATCTGGTTAAAGCCAGCTTAAAGAAAATGGGAAATGATATGGTTTTTTGGAAAGTGGCTATGAAGCCTGGCAAACCTTTAGCCTTTGGGAAAATTGGTGAAACCCCCATCTTTGGCCTACCCGGGAATCCGGTTTCTTCGTTTGTTTCCTTTGAACAATTTGTTCGCCCTTCCCTTAAGAAAATGATGCACGCATCGAACTTGGAACCCAGGACTGTACAAGCCCAACTCACCCGCACCATCCGCAAAAAACCTGGACGCCTCCACTTTCTTAGCTCTATAGTTTCATGGGATAATGGAGAATATATTGTCACTCCAGCTCAAGAGCAAGGTTCTGGCGTGTTAAAATCTACTGTATATGCAAATGGGTTGTTAGTTTTTCCCCTGGAAAAAGAAGAAATTCAGAACGGGGAAAAAGTTACAGTCCAATTATTGAATACTTAATAAAACTTATTCATTCCAGTATGAAAACCAAACCACTTTTTTTTACCTTGTGCTTAATAATATTTTCTATTTTATTTGTAACCTCCCTGTCTTCTGCACAAGGGTCCCATACCACGAAAGCTAATTTATCCCGGATGGTAAAACAAATTGAATCCTTATTTCCATACTTAGAAGGATATGTTCTCTCGGTTGATGGAGACATTTTGACCATTGACCTTAACCAGGGTCAAACCATAAATCCTAAAGATCAACTAAAAGTAATTCGCTATGGTAAACCCTTAACCCACCCTGTCACCAAGAAGGTAATTGGTAAAAAAGAAATTGATATTGGCCAAGTTGAGGTTTTGGAAATTCGCAGAGATTACTCCCTAGCCAAAGTTCTATCTTCCAAACAAACCCCTTTAAAGGGCGATGTTGTTCGTAGTCAATTTAAAAAAATCAAAATTCTCGTTGCGCCCATTCAGAGCCGAAAAAATGAAAATATCAATACTAAGGGACTGGGATTAGAAATTGAATCCTTGTTAGACCAGAGTCCCAGGCTCCAAGCGTTACCTTTTGATTTAGAACTTTGGATGTTGGAAAAAGGAATTAGCATCAGAGACCTTGAACATCCCAGTGCTATGTCTCAATTAAAAAGAGAAATCAATCCTGATTACATTCTTTTTTCAAATATAGAAAAAATCAAAAACAAAGCCGCGCTTTCTTACAAATTAATTTCCACAAAAGACAGCACTATCACCAAACAAGCAAAAGTCTTAACAGACATTCCAAAAGATTTCGAACCGACTCCAAAAAGAGATCAAAGTGTTCAAACAGATCTCAGAACCAAAGATAAATTTTTTAAATTTTTGGCAAAACAAGAGTTTGATTTCGAGTTAGTTGATATGGACTCGGGCGACCTGAACGGAGATGGTAAAGAAGATTTTGTATTTATTGATGATCATAGAGTAATGATCTACGCTTTTGAGAATAATCGATTTCGAAAAATTGGCCAAAAAGTTTTTCAACCCGTAATCAACAACTTTTTGTCTGTAGATGTTGCTGATATAAATAAAAATGGAAGAGCCGAAGTTTTTGTTACCAACGATGTTAGCGAAAGATTAAGCTCATTTGTTTTGGAAATTCTACCCGGCCAAAGCAAACTTTCTATGATATGGAAGGAAGTTAATTTGTATTTCCGCGTGTTGCGTCCTTTGGATAGCCCTCCCAAACTCATTGCTCAAAAGCCGAATATGGATGGCCCCTTCCGAAAAGGACTGTTCCTTGTAAAAAATAAGGACAAAAAATTCTCTCTGGATAAGGAGCTTCCTTTACCTAAAATTCGAGGAGTCGATTTTAACGTTTACGGTTTAAATTTGAGTAACTTAGACCCAAAACCAGGACCTGAAATAATAATGCTTGACAAGGATTATAAGTTGCGGGTATATTCTTCCCGCGGTAGGCTTCTTGTAAAGTCCGACGAGTATTTTGGGCATGACCCGCGGATGATAAATGTAGCCATTAAGGATCAAGTAGATGGCACTTTCAACCATCCCGATGAGCCCCAGCCTGTTGGCTTTAAAGGAAGGATTCTATTAGCCCGCCACCAGGATCAAAAGTTCCTTTTGCTCCCTAAAAATCACCGGTTTGGAGGCTCCTTATTATCCAGTCTGGTGGTGATTAATAACTGTAGTCTGGTGGTGTTAAGCGTTAATCCTGATGGTTTAGAAAGAATTCACGAAACAAAAAAACAAAAAGGCTATTTAGCCGCTTTTTTATTACAGGATTCTGAAAACTCTAAAAAGCTTCATTTAGCATCTGTTAGTGATGCTGGTGGTATTTTTAAAGGAAAAAAATTAACGACGATTTTTACCTATTTTTGGTAAATCCCTTGAGCCAATAGGGAGTTTGGAGGAGGGCCAAACGCAATCCTGCCCTATTTTCTTAAAAATTCTGCAATAAGCTATTGATTTTATTAGTTTTAGGTATATAATAATTGGCAATTTGTTAGTTTAATCTAGAATTATTGGAGGAGGTAAGCATGAAGAGGAGATTTTTTACCGTGGTCGCGGCCGTGGTTTCCTTCCTAATGGTAGGAACCGTTGTAGCGCAAGCGGCAAACGTAACATTTGGCGGTTTAGTTCGCCCCCGTTGGGAACTCTGGGAACAAAGAGGTTTTAACACTACTTCTAACGCGTCTACTTTTATTAATGTGCGGGCGCGGCTCAATGCCAAAGTTGAAGTTGATTCCAAAACTCACGCATTTTTTCAACTACAATCCAACCATCGGTTTGGTTCAGGGTTAGCAACGCCAGCTAATCCGACTGACCATAACCCTACATCAGCAAATTCAATTACCAACGATGTGGGATTCCATCAGGTTTACATGTTGTTGAAGGATTTTTTTGGGATGCCTATTGACGTTTTAGTAGGTAGAAAAGAAGTGGTTCTGGATGGACATCGATTATTCGGTAATACCATTTGGACACAGGGTGGTCAATCTCATGATTTAGTTATGTTGACCCATAAACATGGCAATCATACTATTCATGCCATTTATTCCAAATCTGTAGATAATGCGCGTCAAGGTCCAGGTGCATTTAATGGAACATCGTTAAATGACAATAATGATTTCACCAATTGGATTGTTTTCGCTAATTTTCAAGGGCTTGTTCCAGGAGCTAATTCATCTACTTCCTTATATTTCGTTTATTCAGATATTGACAATGGGGCTGCCGGAAATGTTACTCAAACTACTGCAGGCGGGCCACCAGTTGCAGATAATGACATTTGGACCATAGGTGTACGCCAAGCAGGTCAAGTTGCAGGAATAGACTACCGTGGTGAATTTTACTACCAGTTTGGTAACAGTTCCCTATTTGCACCAGCAGGAAGTTCAGGTCGAAGCGCCTATTTAATTGGTATTCGTGTAGGCAAAACCTTTACCAGTGTTATGTGGTCCCCAAACATTACCCTATGGTGGGATTACCTCTCAGGTTCCGATGCAGCTGACCGTACAGCAGGTGCAAATAAAACTTTTAATACCCTATTTGATACTGGCCATAAGTTCTACGGTTTAATTGATACTTATTTGAATCCTGCCGGAGCTAACACTGCTTTCTTAGGATTGATTGACTGGGCCATTAAAGGGTCTATTAAACCTATGGCTAACTTGACCTTAAAAGCACATTGGCATTTATTCCAAACCGCCGCTGATTTAGGTGACAGTGCAAATGCAGGATTAGCTGCTACCATAGGTGCTGCCGCTGGTCCATTCGGTGGATCTACGGGTCAAACATTAGGCCATGAGTTGGATTTAATCGCTGTTTACAAATACAGTGCCAACACTACAATCAGTGCTGGTTATTCTCGTTATTTTGCCAACGAGTTATTTTATGCAGTGAGTGGCTTTGATATTGGTGGTGGATCAGCCGACCCAAACAATCAAGATGCTGATTGGGCATGGGTTATGTTCACTGTTAAGTTCTAATATTTCTTACTTAGAATTATTCCGGAGCGGGGGTTTCCCCGCTCCGGTTTTTTTTGTCTTTTTACCTCTCCTTATTGTTTCTCTCCTTTGACTCATCATATAATGGTTGTTATTAAGAGATACCAACTCTATAAACTAACTTCTTAAAGGAGAAAGCAAAATGACTAGACAATTTGTGCTTTCCTCAATTTTTATACTTTTCTTTATTCCTCCCTCATTTGCCAATAATCAGGCTGAACTGCAACTATTTAAAAGAGACCCTTTTTTATTGGGACCTTGTGAACCTTGCACTGACCTTTTCTCGGTAGCTGAAAACAAAAATCTGAAAGACCTGACTACTTATAACTTACATTCCCAAACTGGCTTTTATTACATGCATTTGTTAGGAAAAGCAGGTACTACTGTCACGATATTCGGACAGGATAATCATGAAAAAAACCAGGGTTATTTAATCGTTTACAAAAAAGACGACTCTCCGGTAATAATCGAAGACATAGATCAGTTTGCTCCCAAGCAATGGACTTTCAACAAAGGGTTAAAAGGATATTCAGGAGATTATTTGGCTTGGTACGAACCCTATCCAAGCTTTAAACACCATGTCTCCTCCGTTCAATGGGGAAAGTGGTATAATTCAATTTTACCTGCTCCCCCTCAATAAATTAAGGAGGCAAAACCTAGATGGATTTTCAAAAAAGGGTTTCTTCTGTTGTTGTTTTGACAGTGAGACTAGTTAACTTATTGATGATAATATTTGCATTGCCCGTTTTTGCATTTGCAGACTCAGGAGAATCATTTTCTATAAATGGTCAATCCGTTCCGAAAGTAGTTGCTACAGTTAATGGGAAAAACCTCGATTCTGCCGTTTTAAAAAATCAACTGCAAACCTATCGTATAGTTTCCAGCCAACGCGGTCACGCAATCACTTCACAAGAAGAAGCCAAGTTTGCCAAGGAAGCATTGTCAAAAATGGTCGATCAAGAACTCGTTTTTCAGGAAACTCAAAAAATGAAAATTCAGATTGAACCTAAAAACATCGACGATGAAATTCAAAAAATTACTCAGCAATTTCCATCAGAAGAAATGTTCCAAATTGCCCTCAAAGCACAGGGTTTAAATATTCCACTATTAAGAAGAAGTTTAGAGCGACAGCTGGCTGAGGAAGAGTATATACGCAAACAGGTAGCCCCTAATGTTAATGTTAGTGATAATGAAGCAAAAGAGTTTTATGAAAAAAATTCGAGCCAATTTCAACAACCAGAGAAGTTTACGCTTTATCATATTTTTGTCGTTTCGGTAAAACCACAACCCGAAGAACTCCCAAAAGACCCGGATCTACGAAAAAAGGCGGAATCCTTTCACGCCTTGATGGATGAGGATGCCAAAACCAAAATTGAAAAGATTAAGGCTCAATTAAAGGAAGGGAGTGATTTTGAAGCCTTGGCCAAGGAACTATCTGAGGATGATCGGTCCGGGAAAAATGGTGGATTATTAGGATCTGTTACTCCTGAAGATGTATTTCCCGAAATGGCCAAGGTAATGGTAAATATGAGATCCGGAGAAACCAGTGATATTGTTAGAACTTCCTATGGATATCACATATTGAAACTTAAAGAAAAAATTCCAGAAAGCTTGGTAGAGTTCGACCAGGTTAAAGCAGACATACTGAATATTCTTTTTAAAAAGGCCGTTGCAAATAAGCGGGAAGAACAATTAAAGACGCTAAGAAAAGAAGCAAATATAGAAATTTTTTATCAATAAGTCCTCCAAAAACCTTCAAAATTTGGAATTTGTTTTCACTCTTAAATCCTTAAAATGAAAATTTCGTTGTTACCATTTCCGCAACAACACCTCTTTTATTAAATATGAAAACTCTAGTTACAGGATCAACGGGTTTTTTGGGATCCGCTATTGTCCGTGAATTGTTAAAAGATAATCGGTCGGTGAGAGTTTTGGTCCGGAAAGGTGCCGATTTATCAAACATCGAGGGATTGGATATTGAAGTCTCCTTTGGCGATCTACGAGACCCAGAATCCCTTAGAAGTGCTCTAAAAGGCTGTCTCACCCTTTATCACTGTGCGGCTTTTTACAGCCTGTGGAGCCAAGATAAGCAGTTAATGTTTGATATCAACGTTGGTGGAACTCGAAATGTCTTACAAGCAGCGCAAGAATCCAATATTTCAAAAGTAATTTATACCAGCACAGTGGGTTGCATTGGGTTGAATCCAGATAGTACACCTTCAAATGAAGATACTCCTTTGAACCCTTCAATTTTATGTAACGATTATAAACTGTCCAAATTTCAAGCTGAGCAGGTTGCTCTTGACTTCAGTAAAAATGGATTACCGGTGGTGATAGTCAATCCTAGCACTCCCGTAGGCCCTCGTGACATTAAACCCACCCCAACGGGAAAACTGATTCAAGACTTTTTGAACCGTAAAATGCCTGCTTTTTTAGATACTGGTTTAAATTTAATACATGTTGATGATTGTGCTCGTGGCCATTTATTGGCAGAAAAAAAAGGTAAAGTCGGAGAACGCTATATTCTGGGCAATGAGAATATGTCCTTAAAAGAAATATTGGATGCATTGGGAAAAATTTCTGGTCTACCCGCCCCTACAGTGAAAATGCCATACTTCATTGCTTATACCGCAGGCTGGTTTTGTGAAGTGGTTTCCCGATTAACTCAAACTCCCCCTGCTGTCCCTCTTGACGGTGTAAAAATGGCAAAATATCACATGTATTTTGATGCTTCCAAAGCCGTAAGGGAATTAGGTTTACCCCAAAGACCGGTTGAATTAGCCCTCAAAGAAGCAGTCCATTGGATGAGGGAAAATAACATGGTTAAAACGAATCAGAGATCATTGTAAATGGATTTTTTTTCTTTACTCTTGGGAACCATTCTCCTTAGGCCCTACGTATTTGTTTTCCTGGCATGTTACTTAACCATTGCAATCTGGCAAATGGGGCTTAAACGCTCTCTGCTATTCACTCTTCTAGCCTATAGCATTGCTTTTCTTTCAGAGTTTTCTTCGACCCGTAATGGATTCCCCTACGGATTTTACAGCTACATTGATAGCACCAGGAATCAAGAACTTTGGATTTCTAACGTTCCTTTTATGGATTCCCTTTCGTACTCATTTCTATCCTTTTTCAGTTACACAATGGCTATATTAATCTGGTCACCTCTAAGAAAAAATGGGTGGGATATTCGCATTGAACAAAGAGAGGAAATTCAAAATTCGTTAAAAGTTGTATTTACCGGAGCCACATTTTTTATGCTTTTGGATGTTGTTATAGATCCCATTGCATTTTTAGGAGACCGCTGGTTTCTAGGAAAAATTTATACTTATCAGGAAAAAGGAGAATACTTCAACATTCCCCTAACCAATTTTGGAGGCTGGTTTTTGGTAGGAAGCACTATCCTATTCTGCTGGACTCATATAAATCGAAGGTTAACTTTAATGAGTTCATTTAAAGATTGGGGTCAACGTGATGTTCCCGCTCAGGCTCTTTTGGGACCCGGAGTATATTTTGGCGTCTTATTATTTAATTTAGCGGTTACGTTTTATATAGGCGAAGTAATTCTAGGGCTATGTGGGACATTATTAACTTTAATTTTGTTAAGTTTGGTCCTATATAAAATAAAAAATCCCGGCTTTTTTACTTTTAAATAATTAACGATAATTAGTAAAGGACATTGCAATACCAAAATCTTTTTGTTTCAGTGCACCAATCACTCCTTGCAAATCATCCTTATTTTTTCCAGTGATTCGAACTTGATCCTCCATAACTTGTCCCTGCACTTTGAAGTTTAGCGTCTTCACAAATTTTACAATTTCCTTTCCCTTTTCCTGTGGTATTCCTTGCTGTATTTTAATATTTTGCCGCACGGTACCACCTGCAGCAGGTTCCACTTTTCCATAATCTAATGACTTTAAATCAACACCTCGCTTAACTAATTTTCCCTGCAAAATATCAACTACAGATTTCATTTTATGTTCATCATCAGAAATTAAAGACAAACTGCCATCTTTTTCTTCTAACGAAATTTCGCTTTTACTATTCTTAAAATCAAATCTTTGGCGGATTTCCATGGTGGCTTGATTCACCGCATTTTTTACTTCACTTATATCTACATTGGATACAACATCAAAAGAAGAAGATTTTGCCATAAGCCTCTCGAAATGATTAAAATGGAATATTCAATAATTTTGGTTGTTGAGCAAACTAAACTAACAAAAATTAATGCATTTTGGTATTCATATAAAAACCATAAACAAACATAACCAAAACAGCAATAATGATGGAATCATCAATTAAAATTTGTTTCCAACTGGGAGACCCATCATGCAAAAGCCAAGGCACTGCAATAAACAATACACTGATAAAACCAACTGCCAACAACCCGATGATAGAATATATTAATAGTTTTTCATTAATGGGTGGTTCAGGATTACTCATTATAAAAACTCTTTCAAAATAATAATAATTTACGGCTAACAGGAGTTACTTAATGCCCAACTCGAATTATACAGTAGGAGATCCAAAAGCTGAGCAATTGATTCACGAATTAGTAGAATATTGTGAAAATCCCAATGTTTCTGATCTACTCCATCAAATTTTTACATCCATTGTAAAAATGGGTTGTGAACATAAGGATCGAGGCGATTTTAAACTAACCAACACAACATTAAAAGAGTTCAGACACGCATTCCGCGTGTTTTATCCTTACAGAAAAACCTCCAAAGTGGTTATGTTTGGTTCTGCAAGAACCTCCAGCACTGAACCCAATTATATAATGGCTCAGGAGCTAGCGAAAGCCTTAGTAGACGAAGGATACATGATAATTTCAGGGGCTGGGGGTGGAATCATGGAAGCGGCTAACAGGGGTGCGGGAAAAGGAAATAGTTTTGGGATTAATATTAAGCTTCCACAGGAACAATTGGCAAATGACTATATAAAAGGTGACTCCAAATTAATGACATTTAAATATTTTTTCACCCGCAAATTAATGCTAATTAAAGAATCAGACGCCACCATTCTTTTTCCAGGAGGATTTGGAACATTAGATGAGGGATTTGAAAATTTGACTTTATTTCAAACTGGAAAAAGCAAACCTCATCCTATTGTTATGATTGAGCCCGAGAATGGTACCTATTGGCAACACTGGAGAGAATATGTTGAAAAAGAATTACAAGGCGGTAAATATATTTCAGATTTTGATCTAAACCTGTTCTATGTGGCCCATTCCATCCCAGACGCTGTAGAATACATAAAACTTTATTACAAGAACTTTCATTCACTGCGTTATGTTGGCGACCATACCGTTATTCGATTAAAAAGGAAATTGACAGAATCCCATGTTCAATATTTAAACGAAAACTTTTCTGACTTATTAAAAAAAGGCCATTTTGAGAGCTCAGAAGCTATGGAAACCGAAGTCACCAACCGAGAGTTTACGGATCTACCAAGGTTAATTTTTAAATCTGATAGAAAACACTTTGGGCGATTAAACGAATTAATTATATGGGTGAATAAAAATGTATAATCCTAAAATCATTTAAAAACGGTCTTGAATTAGCAATTATCCTTTTTCACTCACTTATCTTAAAAATAGTTGCAACTTATCCCTAAAACAGAGGTAAAATTTGTAATCTCATCCAAAGTTTTCCTCTAAATTTACGTCCATTAAGAAAAAAATCTCCACTTTTCCTTTATTTGGAAAACTTTTTGCACCCAAAAAAGGTAAACCCAAAATCTTAATTTTTAAAAAGGCTCTGCATTATGAGTGTGTGTGTTGGATTACAATTTATAGCCTCCGGGCAAGTTATTATTCATGAAGGACGCCACAGTGACTTCGCGTTTTTCATTGAAAAAGGCCAATTTGAAGTCTACCGATTGACAAAGAATGGGAATAAAGAAGTTTTGAACGTTTTAAAAACCAATGATTATTTTGGAGAAATTGGGCTTTTATTTGGAAGACCACGAATCGCTTCCGTAAAAGCCTTGGAAACTAGTAAAGTGAGAATATTTGATAAAAATCATTTAATAACTTTTATAAAAAAAGAACCCAATGGAGTCCAGCAAATAATGAAAAACTGCTCCAAACGATTGGGGCGTTCGGTAAACTTAAAAAATTTTGAATTTAAAAAATGAATGATTTTTTTATAATAGAAATCATTTTAAATTTGCTCTCCCTTCATCCGCCCAAAAAAATAAAACTCCTTTGAATGTTCAAGTTTTTTATGAAAACAGCCGTTGGTATAGTCAGGGTTTTTCAGGGCTATCTCAATAAAAACAAAAGCTTTAAATAAGTTTGGAGGCAAAGATTTCAAAGTCAATGAGCACTCCCTCGGTTCAAAAAAAAGACTTAATGGGAAACCCCATTAAAAAAAATATAAATCATTCTTCATCCAAATTACCTGAAAAACGCCCTTATAAACCACTAATTTTATTACCGGCTTATAACGAAGGATTATATTTAGATAAGGTAATTAGGGGAATTCAGAAGGAAGCTCCAGGTTTTCCCATTCTAGTTGTTGACGATGGTTCGCAAGATACTACCGTGAAAACTGCAAAAAAATTAGGCGCAAAAGTGATTTCCTTACCATTCAACTGCGGTTATGGGGTGGCTATTCAAACCGGTTTTCGATATGCAATGAACAATGATTACAATCTGGTTGTTCAAATGGACGCAGACGGCCAACATGACCCTAAAAGTATTAAGTATTTACTTAAAGAAATTATTAATAACCCCATAGACGTTGTAATTGGGTCCAGATTTTTGACTAATGAAAGTTACAAACCTTCGCTTCCTCGGAGGCTTGGAATAAAATTCTTTGCTCTTTTAGCCTCAATAATAATAAGGCAAAAAATTACTGACCCTACTTCCGGTTATCAAGTTTTAAAAAATGATGCTATTCGATTCGTAGCAAGCGATTGGTATCCACCAGATTATCCTGACGCAGATTTCATTATCCTTTTGCATAAATGTGGTTTTCGTATACAAGAGGTACCGGTGAAAATGCACTCGGGTCCTAAGCATAAATCTATGCACAATGGTTCCAAACCAATGTATTACATTTTTAAAATGTTTTTATCAATATTCATAACGTTACTTCGACAAAAACCCAAAAGCTTTTAAGTATGCCTCCAAAAATTCAAATCATTTCAATTTTAATCTGTATATTTCTAGTTGCCTATGTTTTTGAATTGGTTCGAAGACGGTATCTTAATGAAGAATACTCATTTACTTGGCTGATCACAGGGGTTCTTATGTTAACCCTATCCATTTCTGACGAAATACTACAAGGGATTTCAAGTATCGTTGGAGCCACTTTACCCACTTCCACTTTATTTTTCTTCGGTTTATTGTTTCTTGTTGTGATTTGCCTTCATTTTTCAATTCGAATTTCTTCTTTAACGAATCAGGTTCGATCCTTGACCCAACATATAGGAATCCTGTACCATCAAAAATCAGAATTTAAACAAAAAACCCAATCAAGGGATCTACCAAAAACTCCTACCAAAATAAAGCCTCTTGAGAATATTAAGAACAATTGAAACTTTTTTACCGAATATTACCGGACCATCCAACCAGGCATACGAAATCTCGAAACATTTAGAGCTGCGTGGAATTTCATCACCGGTTGTTACTACTTATCTTGATGTAGATAAATCTCTTCCCAAAAAAGAGATGATTGGTCCTGTTTCAATAAAACGAGTCCCGATTCAATTTCGTATCATGCGTTATGCCATCAGTTTATCTATGTTCTTCCAACTCCGACGTTACGAAATAATGCACTGTCATAATTATCGGAACTTTCAAACTGACTACGCTTTTTTTTTGCCCATTTAAAAAATAAACCTTTAGTTTTAAATTCTCATGGCTCTTTACTAGGATACAAGCGTTATTTACCTTCAGGATGGCCGCAAATTCCCTATAAACTTTACGATATCCTTACTATGCGACGCTCTGTTAAAAAAGCCCATGCGATTGTTGTTTCATCCAAAGCGGAATATGAGGATGCGGTTGAATTTGGAGTGAACAAACATAAAATCCGAATCATTCCTATGGGTATAGATGTTTCAAACCATTCCCTGGAAAAGCAGTTTAATCATGATGGACCTCTACGAATATTATTTGCTGGACGAATTGCTAGAGTCCGACGTGTCGAATTAATCCTAAGAGCTGTTTGCAAATTGACCCTACCCTTTATATTAACCATAGTAGGCGGAGAGGAAACTACTTCCAGTACATCTAAAAAAGGTTATATGATGGAATTAATCCGTCTGGTTCAGAAATCAGGCATTGAAAGTAATGTGGTCTTTGCTGGGAAAAAATCAAGAGAAGAAATGCAGAGTTATTACAAAAATGCGGATGTATTTGTTTACCCCTCGACCTATGAAAATTTTGGACAACCTCTTCTAGAAGCCGCTGCTTATGGGTTGCCCATCATTTCAACTCCCGTAGGTGTAGCTTTGGAACTAGTCACTTCCGGGGAAACTGGATATACCATTCCGGCTGATCCCCATGCTATTTGTGATCGAATAATGAAATTGAATGATAAACACACTCGATTGGATTTTGGATCAAGGCTTCGCGAACGGGTTCGCCAAAATTTTGGATGGGGACCTATCATTGATCAATACATAGACCTTTACAAATCCTTATTGTAAATATGGAATTTCACAGAGTATCCACTCATTTTTTAAGTACCTAATTTTAAATTCAGGATTACATTTTTGCATATAAATTTTATGAGAAATAAGATAGTTTCTGCTTTGAGCATGTTTTTGTTTTTTATAGTTATTTGAAAAATTTTTATTGTTCCAAACTATTTTTCTCGGATAAAGAACTTGTCCTGCCACTGATTTATTGATTGGTTTTTTTTCTTTTGACTCAATCCAAATAATGGAATTTTCGGGAGTCCAATCTTTAATTTTGTAGGCCAATTGATAATCATTAACAAATATGTTTGGGAGATCACTCGTTCCGGAATCTTCTTTAATTTCCCGTTCACTCCAATTGGAATGTGTTTTCATATATTCATCTCTTGGTTTTAAAAACATTGTATAGAGCACCACTAAATTGAATAAAATCACAATTCCCATATAAGCCGTGACCTTGTTCAATTGAATCATTTAAAAGACCTTCGCACACTGGGAAATAAGCTGATTAAAAAAAGAAAAGCAGGATAAATGGCCAATAGTTCACGGGTATCCGGACTATTGACAGCATCTCCAAGTGAAATAAAAGGGTTGTCAAAGTATTGAACAACTGTTCCTGATCTCATTGGCAACAAGGTATAAAGGACAAAGTGAAGGGTTATATATCCAAGCAGAAGCCAGCAAAACATTTTTACTGAAATACTTAATTCACTCCACTTTTGGATGAATATTAAAGCCAATAGCCCACTTGTGAACATAAAAAATATTTGAAAGCCAATTGTTCTGAAAATTCCCATCCCTAATGCTGAAAATGGAGTCAATTCAGTTTTTGAAGGAAACCATAAAGCAACAAAAAAACTAAATCCTGAAAATACAATCCCCCCTAACCAAAAATTTTTTGATTTAGGAACTAAATTTAATAAGGCAGCAACAAACAAAAACCACATTGATAAACACAAAATTGACATTCCCAGCGAAGAAAAGGGAATTTCTTCTATAAAGGCGTTCATCCATAAATACCAGATTGAAGGAATTCCTAAACCGGGAACCATAAATTTTGGGAGTATTTCAGATCTTTCTTTTTGTAAAAAATTCTTTGATTGGGTTACTAAATAAATCAAAATGGCCATAGGTAATGCTGAATACAAAATAAACTCCGGTCTAGTCCATGCAGACATTCCAAAACAAATTCCACTAATTATCGCAAAATTATTTTTTTTCAAATTGAAAGAGTATTCACCAAAGCATGCCTCTACCAATTCAAAAAAATAGACCAGTCCTAAAGCATAAAAAGTCCCCGCAATTAAATTCAAAACAGGCTGGACACTATGCCACCAAAAGTATGGTGTAGTTCCTAATACGAGTACCAAAACACTTGCTAACTTAAAATTTGAACTGCTTGCCCTTACCCTGTAAAAAAATATTATTAGGAGCAACAAATAAAAGATCGGGAATAACCATGTGAATTGTTGACCCTTAAAAGATAATATCCAAACATAAATCAATGATAAAAATGGAGGATAAGCTCTGTATTGTGGATTAATCAAACTACTATTAAAATCTGATTCGTAAAAATAAACAATTCCCCGAAGTTGATACCAAATTCCATCTGGTTCCGTGATAGGGAAGAAAAGAGCGTTTTTTATACTGTAGAAGGTTAATACTCCTAAAATTAGTATCGTGATTAATAGATATCTTAAGGCATACCGCTGCAAAAAATAATTATTTGATTTTCGCCAATTATTACTAATTTTTAAATAGACTATTAAAGTAAACCCTAAACCAACCCACACCACCAAGAATTGATTTATAGGATTTAATTTTAAACCCAAAATAAGGAGAAAGAATATCTCAATACTTTTTAAAGCAAATGCAAAAAGAAAAGATAATCCCAATCTTTCGCCATAGGTAGGGATCACCTTTAATATCGAAATTAATCCATATGCCCAAAAAATATGAAGGCAAATATCAAAAATCAACATTTAAGTATTTAGAGTCTAAATTAGGACTAATTAGTCTTGATTTCGAAAGGCTGCCTCGGCTTCTTGATAAAGCCGTTCAGTTTGGTGAGAATGCCGAGATGAAAAATGAAATATCTTGAGTTGACCGACACCTGCCATTCGGGCCAGGTTACCGGCCTGTTCAGTTGTAAGGTGGCACCGGTCTCGAGCACGCTCTGTTTCTTCAGCAATAAACGGAGATTCACAAAATAAAATATCCGCACCCTTTATCAAAGCAACAATCTTTCGATTGTTCTCTTCAGTATAAACGGTGTCCACAATATAAGCGATTTTTTGTCCACGGGTGATAGTAATTAATTTTTCTTTTAATTTACCCATAGAAATCTTCTGAAAGGATTGATTTTCATTTTGCTCTACTGGAACAGAAATCAATTGGTCATTTTCGACTTCTTCAAAAACACATCGCTTTAACTCATCTAACCAAGGCCCCGGAGGCCAACCGTTTGCCAACAATTCTTCCTTATTAATATTTATATGGAAATTCTCATTAATGGAAAACCCGAGGCATGGAACTCTATGTTGAAGAATGGCACAATGAACCTTCAACGAGGGTTCTTCAAACAAAAGTCCATCATCAAAAGATTCCTCAAATTCATTCGTTCTTTTAAATCTATCAATTGCTCGAAAAGTAGCTGTAATTTTACTATCTTCATTTACTTCTGTAACCAATAGAGAAATGGACTCATCGTACCTCTCGACCAAATTCCAGGTAAATCCAGCCAATTTTCCTTCGACATTATTAATGAAATTTTTGGGTCCATATAGGCGGATTGTTTTTTCACGACCAAACACAACCCGCAAGAACCTGTCAAAACCAATAAAGTGGTCAATATGAGTGTGACTTATAAAAACATGACTCACTTTTAAAAGTTGTGCATTTGTCAAAGCAGCCAAATCTCCCATATCAAATAAGAAAGCCCTTTTTTCATAGAGAAAATCCACAAAAAGACCTGGGTCACCTAAAGGATCATTAACTAAAGAAGGATGTAAAATAGTTTTCATGTTATTCGAACTAAGTTGAATGATATGTTTTTTTAATTTTCTTTTAAAAGATAGGCTTCAATAAATTTCTGTAAATCACCGTCTAAAACAGCATCTACATTTCCACTTTCCACCTGGGTCCTTAAATCTTTAACCATTCTGTATGGATGAAGAACATAAGATCTAATTTGACTGCCCCACTCAATTTTTTTCTTTTCTTGCTCCTTGGACTTTCGCTCCTCGTCCTTTTTTTCCCTTTCAATCTCATGCAACCGGGATTTTAATACTTTCATGCAAGAGGATTTATTTTTGTGCTGGGATCGCTCATTTTGACACTGCACAACAATTCCAGTAGGGATATGTGTAATACGCACAGCTGAATCGGTGGTATTTACCCCCTGCCCTCCCGGACCTGAAGCACGGTATACATCAATCCTTAATTCATCTTCTTTGACATCTACATCTATATCTTCTTCAATTTCCGGGTAAACAAAGACAGAAGCAAACGATGTATGGCGCCTTTTATTCGCATCGAATGGAGAAATTCGAACCAATCGGTGAACCCCACTTTCGGCTTTTAGATACCCGTAAGCATAGTCACCAACAAAGTTAATCAGTGCGCTTTTAATTCCTGCTTCTTCCCCATATTGCATATCCAAAATTTCAAATTTATATCCCTGACGATCTCCCCAGCGAGTGTACATGCGTAACAACATATCTGCCCAATCTTGAGATTCAGTACCTCCGGCTCCAGCATTAATTGCTAAAAGCGCATTGTTGGAATCATTTTCTCCAGACAACATTGCTTTGAGTTCAACTTCTGAAAGGTTTTTTTCTAATGCCTGTAGTGAAGACTCACATTCTGCCAGAAGAGAATCGTCCTTTTCCTCTTCAATTAACATCAACAAAGCCTCTAAATCTCCACTTTCTTTTTCTAAATCTTTCCAAAGCTTAATACTTCGTTGCAATGAGGCTCTTTTTTGGAGGGTTTTTTGTGCCGCTTCATTATCATTCCAAAAATCAGCCCCTGAAACTGTTTGGTCTAATGCTTCAATTTCTTTTTGTTTTTTATCAACTTCAAAGAAACCCCCTAATCCGTTCAATCCTCTGAGATAAGTCACTTAAATTCTTCTTAAATTCATCCAGCATGAAAAACCTCTCCTTTTCTAATTTTTACTTTTCTTTTTAGCAAGGGTTCCTTAAATTAATAATTAGAAACTAAATCTAAAGACACTCTAGGGTTTCTATTATACAAACTTTCAACGCTTTTGAACCGACCTATTAAGTACAGGGCTCTTTTTTAATAAAAATACCCATTTAGCTGTGATCTAAAGAAATTATCGCTTAAAACCGAATTTACCATTAAGGGAGATCACAATCCCCATATCCTAAAATCTCTACTTCCCATCGGGTCCTAAGTTTTCATATGGATATAGTTTTCCTGTCAATTTCTATCTTTGTTTTTGGAATAGCAATTCTTTCGCGAATTCCTTTCCTGGATCTCCCCATGGATGAAGATTTTGCAACATTTACTTATATTGCTCGATTTCAAAAAGAAGGATTAAAATGGAAAAAAGATGCTTTTTTATTCTTGCATCCCGTATGGCGGATGATCCTAATTAATCTTTTTTATCAAAGTTCTCCTGAAAAAGGAATTCAAAGAATCCGGAAATTTTTAGCCTGTCAACATGGTGTTACTTCCGTTTTAGTTTATTTCACAGCCTTTTTATTAACAAAGAATGTTTGGGCAAGTGGAATAGCGGGTATGTTTTATGGATTTTTTGCAACCTCACCAAATTTAGAATCATCTTCAATAAATTTTGAGCAATGTTATTTACCTTTTTTACTTGCATCAATTATTTCATTTTTGTTAGGTCCAAATTACTTTTCACTATCAGCCATTTTTCTTGGTTTAACCATATTTACAAAGGTTACTACCTTCATTTACGTGCCAGTATTTTTCATTTCTATTGCCTCTATGGTGGGCGTCAGCGAAGCCTTAAGTTTTTCTCTCATTTCTATCGCCCCTATGACAATTGCCCTAATTTTAGATGCATTTCTAGGATATTTTGACAAGACTTCCTTGAATCAAATGAAAACAAGAATGATTTCAACTTTAAATTGTGCAAATTTAAACCCAACTTTGGATCGTTTTAAGGGAGATATAAAAACAATCACAAAAGAAACCCTTCCAATTTGGATTTTAGGGATTCCCTCCTTATTGTTAACACTATGGGCTGAAAATCTACTTTTTTTATTTGGAATTATTTTTACAACATTTGCAATGTTGTGGTTTCAAAAAAGTAATTCTCGCTATCATTACTTGCCCTTGATCAGTTTATTATCAGTTGGTTCGGGAACTATTTTAAATGCCATACTAAAATTACCATTACCTTTGCAAATCGCATTTTTCTTATTTGGAATCATCACTGTATTTTTGTCCTTACGCAAATCCTTTCCCTATTATAAACATCCCATGTCCCCAAAATCTTTATCACAATATGGAAAGTTTCAGCAAATGATCTACATTCCTTATTTAAGCAAAGTTCTAAAAAAATATTTACAAATCAAAGGTCAAAAAGGAAAAAGAATCTGCGTTTGGGGAAACTTCATTCAAATTTTTCATTACACTGATTGTCCATCTAGTGATGCATTTATTCACTTTTGTTCTGGGCCCTGGACTCATATTGTCCAAACTAATTTTTTTGATACTTTTATTGGGGGCTTAATAAAACATCAACCCCTAATTCTGATTCAAAATTATCAAAATTTGAATATTGAAGTTTTAAAAGAAATAACTGGATTACACTATAAGCTAATCAAAGTTTGGTTAACACGGTATCCTATCTATCGCTTAAGCTCTATTAACCAACCCACTTCAAACCCCTTAAATTTGCCCGGTCATAAAAAGCTTCAGCTTATGGAAAAATTAACAGGGAACATTAACCCTTTTGGCCTTAACTCATTAGACGTCCAAAATGGAAGGCTAAAAAAAGCCCTAACTGAGTGCAAAAAAATGTTAAGATTGAATCCATATGATATCGAAGGGAAATTATTTTTATCCGAACTCTTATCTGAATCGGGTGAAATCGACCAATCAATCAGGATTTTTAAGGATTTAGTGGAAAACTCTCCCAATTCCCCTGGACTCCTGGCCCTAATAGCCAAGCAATATATAAAACTGGGAAATTTAGAAGAAGCAGAATTTTATATCCAAAAAGAAATTGAAAAATATAATTACAATACAACCACTCATTTTGTCCAAGGTCTAATTCTCCAAGCCAACAAAAATTTTCATCAAGCTGCCAACCACTTTGAAATAGCACTAAAAGAAAATACAAAGAATTGGGACTTATATTATTATTTAGCTAAAGCCAAAATAGAAATTGGAGATAGATTACAGGGACAAATGATTCTTGAAAAAATTCGAAAAGAAGCCAGCAGTCCCAATTTTTCTAGTATTCGTAATCAGGCTTGCATTTTATTAGCCCAATTGCAATCAGATACCATCCCAGAACACGAATCTCTTCAAAACTATTATTTAGAAGATTTAGAAAATCAAAATTTAATGTACTCCCTAGGGTCGGCTTTAGAACGTTACGGCCAAAACAAGGAGGCGCTAAAAATATTTACCGAATTGACCGATAAGTTAAAACCAGGGCACTTATCGGCAGCCGCTTGGTTCCGAAGAGCGCGCTTATCCCCCCTAGACGAACAGAAATCAATGTTTGAAAAGTGTTTAAAACAAAATTCAAATCACAGGGAAGCAAGACGAATGTTAAATTCATTAGAGGTTATTCATGCCCAAACCTAACCGCGTTGTCATATTTGCTACTGAACCTGTCACTGGCAAGATTGGTGGATTGGGAATTCGGCAATTACAAGTTGCACGTACTCTGAACAAACACTTTAAAGTTCGGTTGCTTACTCCTTTTCATGTTGACATCCACAAAGAAAATTTTCCTATTAAACAAATTATCTACGAGCAAACATCAACCTTTGAAAAAGATATTCGTTGGGCAAACACTGTATATTCCATTTCTTTATCTGTCATTCCTGTAGCCAAGAAATATAATAAACCTATAGTCGCCGATTTACTTGTTCCTGAATATTTTGAAAACCTGGAAAGCATGCCTATTGGAGAGTTCAACTCTCAAGAAAAATCTGACCGATTTGCAAACTCTATATCGAGAGTCACTCGACTTCTTACGTCAGCAGACTTTTTTTTATGCCCCAATGAAAAAATCCGAGATTTTTATCTGGGTATGCTTACTCAATTGGGTCGATTGCGCCCCCATGATTACCCCCAAGATCCTCAATTTCGAAATTTGATTGATGTAGCCCATTTTGGACTTCCTCGACGCGAACCCAAAAAGGGCAAGACTCTTTTTCGAAATAAAATACCTGGAGTTGGATCAGAGGATTTTTTAATTGTATGGGGTGGGTCACTTGCCAATTGGTTTGACAGTTTAACTCCCATTCGGGCTATGGCAAGATTGAAAAAACGCCTTCCAAATGCAAAGTTGGTTTTCACCGGAAAAAAACATCCTGTTTGGAATAAACTTCCACCCGCTTACGAAGAAATTATTCAACTAGCAAAACAAAAAGGCATCTACAACAAAAATGTTTTTATTTATTCAGATTGGGTTCCTTATGATCAACACGAATACTATCTAACTGAAGCAGACGCAGGAATTTCCACCTTTTTTAACCATATAGAAAATCACTTTTGCTTTCGTATCCGGGGGATTGACTATCTATGGGCTAATTTACCAATACTCACCAATCCCGGAAACTTTCAAAGCGAATTAGTAAAAGAAAAGGATTTAGGATGTGTTTTTCCATTTGGGGATGATAAGGCGTTGGCAGATGCGATTGAATGGATGGCCACAAACCCAAAAACCATGAAAAAAATGCGTAAGAATATTTCAAGGGAAAAGAAAAACTTTTATTGGGATCGTGTATTGGATCCTTTAATTCAATTTTGCAAAAACCCTAAAATATCATCTTCCCTTTTCAACCATGATGGAATTAGTGAAATACGAAAACAAAACTCTTTCACTTACCAACCAGAAAAGCTTTTGGAAGTGATGCCAAATCACCCCCATCTAATATTAGAAAAAGCACTTAAACAATTTAAGAATGGCAATAAACCTAAAGCGGCTAAGTATATACAAACCCACATGGATCTTTTTGGCATTGGCTTAACTTCTCATTTATTTCGCCACCCTTTATTTGGTTTAGATGCTGAATTCAATTTCAAAGAACTCATTAACCTCATCCCCAATCACCCTCATCTAAATTTATTAAAAGCAAAACTTAAATTAGATGATCAAAAGCTTCAAGAAGCCGATCAATTAATAAAAGAAGAGGAGTCCTTATTCGGACAAAGTCTAGAATCACAGTTTATTAAGGGGCTAGTCTTTCAAAAAATGAAAAAATATTCTAAAGCGCTTAAGCTTTTTAAGCTTGTATCGAAAGCTATGTCAGAACACGTGGCATTTTGGCTTCCTATTGCCGACACTTTACTTGCCCAAAAGAAATTAGTTCATGCCAGGAAAATTTATGTTCAAGCCTGGAGAACTTCTCAGAACGGTCCACATTCGGGTGAAGAATGGATCCGAACCCGTTCGGCTCAGGCGATAGCTAAAATAGATTCTGATAAACGATCAGAATTAGAAACATTGAATTTATATTTTAACAAAGACTCAACAAATGAAACATTGGCACAGATCATTGCGCTAAAAGTAGAACAAGATGGCCAATTACTGCTTAAAAAGAACCAAATAAAAGAAGCAAAAAGGTTTTATAAAAAAGCCTGGAAGCGTAGTGGCAAAACTGCTGGCGAAGGATGGATCCGCGTTTCAGCGGCCCTCGCTTTGGCGAAAATCGATAGTGATAAGCGGCCCGAAATCGAAACATTTAATTATTTGATAGAGGAAAACCCTGACAACGAAAGATTGGCTTATGCCATCGCCTCGTCTTTAGAAAAACAAGGAAGATCCCAAGAGGCCAAACTACTTTTTCGAAAATGCACAGCTACTTTTAAAGCCAAATCCCTGTTGGGAAGCGCATGGTATCGATTGGCACTCCTTTCTCAAAATGAGGAAAAAAAAACAATGCTAAAAAAATGCCTTGAGTATTATCCATCCCACAATTCAGCCAGAGCCCTGTGGAACAAAATGAATGATAATGGGGACGTTTGTAAAGCAACTCAGCCATCCCTCAAGGTTTAACCAGAAAAACCGATAAAACTAAATAGCTAAATATTATTCTAAAATTTGATTGTCAAATTCCACGAAAGAGATTGAAAATGCGTATTTTAGTCTGCAACCCTCCTGGTCGTTTCCCAGGAAATCGTTACGTTTGTCCCTTTCCAAGCCGGTGGACCAGTATGTTCAAAAACTACCCGGTTTTTATATATTATCCGTATGAATTAGCTTATTTAAGTACTCTTTTAAAGCGCGAATTTCCAAATGATTACGTCAAAATGGTCGACGGAACTTACTTGAGGTTTACAGCTGAAGACTATATTCAATATCTAGAAATGGAAAAGCCTGATTGGATTATTTTTGAAGTCGATACGGTTACTTATCAGGAAACTTTGCGCATTGCCAAAGCTATAAAATATAAATTAGGGACTAGAATTATCATCACAGGTCAATATCCCACTGCATTTCCTCAAGAAGTTCTTGCCGATGGAATGGATTACGCTCTTATCGGAGAATTTGAAGAAGCGGTTTGCGACATTTTGAATGGAAAGGACCCAAAAACGATTTCAGGAGTTTATCCTAATTCATATCGCAAGGTTTTGGATATTGATTGGTTGCCTGATCCAGAAGACGAAGATATTCGGCGCATTGATTATAGCTATTGTGGAGGCCATCGCTGGACAAAATACCGAGAGATTGAAGTCCACGCCTCACGAGGGTGTCCTTACACCTGCGACTTCTGTGTAGCAGGTACCGTTTATTATGAAAAAGAAAATTGGAGATTTCGAAAACCTGAACGAATTGTTGCAGAGATTGAAAATTTACGACGCAAATATCCGGAAATGGAGGGATGTTGGTTTAACGAAGAAACTCATATCATACGCAAAAAAGACATTATGGCTTTTTGTAATGCGCTGATTGAGTCGGGAAATAATGATCTTCATTATGAGGCCATGGCCAATCATCAAAGAATTGATGAAGAAATTCTAGAGATGCTTAAAAAGGCAGGGTATTACAAATTGCGACTTGGCATTGAAACTGTGGATGAGGCCACTGGCCAAAGTATTGGCCGTAAGACTAAAGCAGATAGACTACATGAATTATTAAAAGCAGCAAAAAAAATGGGAATCGAAATTTATGGAACTTTTATGATTGGAGCCTCTGGGTCTACCAAGGAAGGGGACAGAAAAACCATCGATTATGGTAAAAAACTAATCTCAGAAGAATTAATTTCTAGCTGGCAAGTTTCAATTTCTGTTCCACATCCGGGAACTACTTTCTATAAAAAAGCCTTGGACCATGGGTGGATTCAGACCAATGATCTAGAAGATTTCAATGGTAGTTTTGGAACCACGGTTAGTTATCCAAACTACAGCAGCGATCAAATAATGGAATCCGTAAAAACCATGGCTAAAGAGTTTCGAGAGGCTGCTCCCTATGAAACTTTGCGACCTAAGCGGTCTATCATTTCTGAAAAAACAGCTATTCTTAAAAAAGATAAGCCTCTAATAGATCAGATGCTTAAAAGCTTAAATGAACTTTATGAATCAGGTGAATATGAAAAAACTCTTGAGGAGGGGCAGAAAATTGTTGATCAATTTCCTAATGTATTAAGTTCAAGATATGTAATGGGGAAAGTATTCATGCAAATGGGCCAATTAAAGAAAGCTCGAGAACTTTTTGAATATATTTATCAAACCGCAATGGATTATGATGACGCCCTTCAATTTGGTCACGGAGCCCACTATAGACTAGGAATGATTAATCTAAAAGAGGGAAACTCTACCCAGGCACTTCAACATTTTAAGAGTTGCATGCATTTAAATCCTGACCACCTGGAAGCTCGCAAACAATATTGGGAACTAGTTCAGAATGAAATCCAAGAACCAAAAACAAGTTCAGTGGCCTGATTTTTTAAAGAATCATAGCTGGGGATTTATTTTTTGCACAGCTCCAGAAACTCAAATTTTAAATTCTCTAGAATCATTTAAAAATGAAAGCCCTGCTACCCATTGGGTATTGGTAGGCTCAGATTCTTCTCCTTTAAAGAGTGGCGAAGCCCATGAATTTACTTCCTGGGGATCAGGCCCTTTTACGGTTAAAACCGGTCTGCAATTATTTAAATCTTTAAAAGGATTCAAACCGAATACTATTCTTTTACCGCTCAACAATAAAAATGGAGAAGGATACTTTTGTTTAAGGTTTTTCTCTCAAATAATGGCCAAGGAAGCGGTTTGGGAATTTCCTAAGGAAGGCTCTAAACGGTTGTTAACTTGGAAAAAATTTTTCCAAGGATTTCATATTGAGGAATTTGTTTACTCTGGTCTAATGAAAATTTTGGATTTATTTTTCCCACTTTTTTATTTTTGGTTAAAACCCAAAGAACTGAAAACTCAGCAGAATAAAGAGAATTTATTGGAGCCTAAAGAACTCAAACAAATAACTTCCAATATCCCTCCAGAAGTATCTATTATTATTAGAACATTTAATGAAGAAAAATTTATTGGTCAAACTCTCGAAAAGATATTAAAGCAAAATGAGGTTCATCCAGAAATTATCATAATTGACTCAACTTCTACAGATAAAACCATAGAAATTGCTCAGACTTTTCCAGTTCGAATTTATCAGATAACAAAAGAATCGTTCCATTACGCCGCAGTTTTAAACCTTGGCGCACAATTAGCCCAATCAGAAATTCTCATAAATCTAAGTGCTCACGCTGTCCCCGCAAGTGATAGCTGGTTAAAAAATTTAATCGAACCCTTAAAAGAAAATTCTGACCTATGCGGCGTTTTCGGCCGAGAACTCCCCATTCCCAATTGGTCTAGTTGGTTCGAGAAAAAGTTATTAAATGACACATTTTCCTCTGAACCAATCGTTAGACACAATGACTTTTTTTTCTCGAACGCCAATTCTGCCATACCTAAAAGCCTTCTTTTAGAAAACCCGTTTGACCAAAACGTAGATTGGGGAGAAGACCAAGAATGGGTCCATCGAATGCAGAAAAAAGGATATAAAACATATTACCAGCCCCTAAGTCCTGTTTTCCACTCACACAATCTCAGTATCAAAGAATGCTTTTCAAGAACTCTAAAATTCCAACAAATGTTATTTCAACGTATGTTTCGGAATCATGCTAAAGAATCAATATTGTCTTCTAGAAAACAATTACCGGGACGCGCAGAATCTTTTCGAAAATTTATTTTTGAGAAAAAAGGAGGAAATCCCCTGTGGGCATTCGTTTATTCTCCTTGGTGCGAATACATGAATTACCTGGGTTGTGAAATAGCCTATCGAGAAAGTCGATCCTTAACAAGAATAGTCAAACCTGAAGAACTATTACAAAAGAAAACATCCCAATCTTCAGTAAAATTAAAAAGTGAAGTTGCTAATTAAAGTTTGGTTTATTAAAAATGTCTATCATCAAAATATATGATGGAAGATTACATTTCAAATTTTAAGCTCTTTAGTAAGTTCTAAATATTTCATTTTTAAAATCCGATACAACCTTTAGAGGTGTATTTAAATTTCTCCTTAGATTTAGGAGAAAAACTTAGTTCAGATTATATTAAATAAGTTCTAATATTAAATTGTTTTAAATAAAGGGTTATGTTTAAATGACACAGCAAGTTTATACGGAAAACTCATCTCAAACCCTTGTCAATATGCCTTCCCCTGGCTCTTCCTCAACTTTCCAATCTTTTATTAAAACCATTGAATCTAACCTTGATGAACACCTTAAAAATATCACGGGACCTCAATCTCAAAAGTTTATAAAAAAACTAGATGACCTTTTACAAAACTTAAATGAAGAAGAGAAATCTTCAGCCAAGTCCAAGTTAGATGCGATTAAAAATATTTTTTCGATCCTACCTCTGGAATCTTTTAGAGATCAAGACCCTAAGGAGTCTCTGTCTCCTGCTTCGGGAATAGCAGAAACTCCCGAAGGAGACTTGGTGGTGGTGGATGACTTCAATCACAGAGTTCAAATTTATGATTCCCAACACAATTTGAAAACAACTTTTGGTAATAAAGGGAAGCAAGAAGGACAATTTTTATATCCCAAAGGTGTGGCAGTTGATCGTGAGGGAAATATTTATGTTGCTGATAGTTGGAACCATCGGATCCAAAAATTTAATAGACAGGGACAATTTCAATTCACTTTTGGAAAGTACGGAGAAGAAAAGGGTCAATTAAATGAACCCTATGATATTGCAATTGATGAGGCTAAGTCTTTATTAATTATCGTAGAACGATCAAACCATAGAGTGCAATTTTTTCGTAACGATGGATCCTCTTTAGGATGGCTTGGTTCACGTGGAAGCATCATAGAACATCAATTAGCAACTATATACGAAACTCCTTTAGAGATTTTTTCTAGACCCACATTGGAATTTCCTTCCAGTATTGCTCAGGACTCCTCAGGAAACTACTACATAACCGATAGCAGCAATCACCGAGTCCTCAAATTTGATTCTGAGTGGCGTAATATTTTAACTATTGGAGAAAAAGGTCAGGGCGAAGGTCAATTTCTTTATCCAATGAGCATTGTTTGTTGTCCGAGCGGGTTACTGTATATTGCAGACCAAAACAATGATCGTATTCAAGTTTTTACTCGACAAGGCCATTGGGTAAGATCTTTTAAATACGGCGAAAAAGAAACTCCCCTAAAAATGCCAAGCAATTTATTAGTTGACTCTAATGGATACCTAATAGTAGGGTTGACTTTCAATACAACACTTTTCAAATTTCAAATTTCTTCAAAACCTCTTACTGAAATTTACCAAAGTTTGGCCTTACTTCAGCCCAAGAATCCAAAATTCCAACTTGGATGGAGTCAATGCTTTCTTGAAAATCAAAATCCTCAAAAATCCTATGAAGTAATTCGCAATACATGTCTTTCCCTCATAAATGGGCCTGAGTTGGCAGATAGTTCAAAAAGCATAAATGATCTACACCTTTATTCTGAGAACCTAATCCATTTGACCACAAATTTGGGCAATGCTAGAGAAAATGAGACGCTATATTCAGAGTTACAGAATCTATGGAATACATCCTTAGATACTTTACGAGATAAGATTTTGGATTATAAAAATGAGGTCTCGGAATTAACTCTAAACTTAGTACAAGAAGAACAATTAAAAAATAAATTGGTCCTAGAGGATCGTTTAGACCCTTTGTCCTATAACGAAAAATTACATGATTTAAAAAACAAAAGTAAAAAGCTTTTTTACAAATCACGGGAATTATTTTTTAATTATCGAGACCAGGTTCAAAAATTTAATAGAGTATATCTTCAAATCATTGAGTTAGATCTAACAGACACAAGTATAAAAAATATTTTAGAAGAAATAGGAAACAACTTTCGAGTCACAGGAGCTCTTATAAAAAATCTATTAAAAGAAAAAGAAACCAATGAAGAAAAACTAGTCTACTCTCTTCAAAATATTAATGAGGACAACCAAAAGTTAATTGATTTCCATACCCACACTGAACTCAATTATAAAATTAGTGAAGTAATAAAATATTTCCTTTTTGAATTTCAAATTACATCTAAAAACATCTTTACCATAGCCCAAAATTACAGTGATAAAAATTTTGTAGGAGAATGGTTAAAAAATTTACTATTAGAATCCGAAAGCTCTACTTTAATTCCCAGAATTATTTTAGGTACTCAAGAAATTCCAGAAACACAAAGGCTTCTTTGCGGCAATTATAGAAACCTTCTCGATGTATGGATAAAAAATTGGAGAGAAGAATTTTCTATAAATTTAAAAGAGATACCTGAATCTCAATTTGTCCCCATACCCTACGATACAGAATCATTAGAACCACAAAAGTACATGTATTCCCAGCTAAATGGGGAAATGCCTATTCAAACTCTTGACAATGGAATTCAATGGGGAAAAAACTTTTTCCCAAAAACTTTATTAAATAAAAAAAATGAATTTTTATCTAAGTTAGAAGAAATGCTTAGGAATTTGGATACTTTTCAAGAGCAAATGGAATCCATTTTCCCCCAATACACAGAAATCATTGCACAGAAGCCCGATTTAGAAGAAAAGGCTCTCCGGGTAGATGTTCGGGATTCCAAAACACCCATTTTAGTAAGAAATAATATTCTCATCCTGGATTTTCAAGCTCAAATACTTTTGCGCATGTTCCATACCCTAGAAGTAAACGAACTAAACAACTTGAATGGGTTAATAGCCGGATGCGCTCTACTTACTTCTGAGGATCCTAATCAAAAATTATCCTCTGATTGGATCAATCATTTAAATAAAAAGAAATCATTTTTTCTTGAAAAGCTCAAAAAATATTCTCAAGTTTGGAAAACTACCGGGCTCAAAAAAGTTGAACTAGATAGCAAATTTGTCCAGGCTTCTCAATCAAATGATATAAACCAAATCGGAGAAATGCAAAACTTACAGAAAGAATTAATGGAAACCAATACGAGTCATTTACAGGCAGAAAAAATGATTTTTCGCCTCTCTAACATTATTAACTTATTTAACAAATTTAATTCTTTCTTGGATAAAAAGAGTCTATCCTCTACCTCAACAAATAAATATTCAGTTCCATGGAATTGGAACTTTTCTTTTGGATCTTTCGGACACTCTCCAGGTTCGTTAATACTGCCTTTTGGAGTTACTCATTTTAACAATGGCAATTTTTTGGTTGCAGATCATGCGAAACATGAATTAATTCAATTTTCTCAATCAGGGTTATTTCTAAATTCTTTTGGAAGGTTTGGAAATGGACCAGGTGCATTGAGCAAACCATATTCAATTACGCAAGGGAGTGACAATACGGCTCTAGTTGTGGATCATGGTAACCAGCGAATACAAAGATATGATTCGAACGGAAAGTTTTTAAACTCTATTGGACAGGGAAATTCTCCAGAACACTCTCTTGGGACCGTATATTCCTGTTCAGTTGATACGGAGGGAGATGTTTGGGTTGCTGACTTTTCCAATAATCGAATCGTGGTCTACAAAAATACTGGTCAATGGATTAGAACTCTTGATGCTTCCCAAAATCCCACGCTGAAAATTAAAAATCCTATGGCCATCTACTGCTTACCAAATGGGAAATTTGTAGTGGGGGATCAATCGGAGGATAGATTAAAAATTTTTGATTCTAAGGGAAATATATTATTTTCGGCTGATCAGAGAAATTACTCATTAGATGAGTTCTTGTTCATTAACTACGATCCTAAATGGGGAATTTTTGTATCAGATGCATGGAATTGCCGCGTGATTCAATACAATGAAAAATTAGAGCCTCAACAAATTTATCAAAACCAAGGCACACGCAATGGGCAAATGCTTAGGACTGGGAATCTTTCAATATTTCAGGACCAGCTAGTCGTATCAGACTTTGACAACCATCGCCTCCAGGTTTTTAATCTTGCTTAATTCTTCCAAAATTTTTCAACTGACTGGCTTAATAGGATATTTTCTGGACAGTAAATTATCATTCAAGTTATTTTCATCAATTTTTTTTCTCAAATCTTCTTTTCCAAATTCATCCTGAAACACTCTTCCCTCATCGGTTGGAATTAAACCATCACGGTAAAAATTTATCACCTCATCAAAAGAAAAATTAAAATCTGGAGGAATAGATATTTCTTTGGATTTCTGTTTCATTTTCTCTTTGGACAATCTTTCCTTTTCTAATGTTGCTATGGAAACCGTTGCCACTTGATCAGAGTCTTGAAAATAATATAATTGCGGAAATACTTTTCTCAGAGTTTTATCATCACTGGATTTTAGAGAGTTACTTTTTCCATAAAGATTTGAACCCACAACCCCTTGATCTGTTAAAGCGGATTTTATTTCTTGATAAAACTGTAGGGTTTTTAAATGAAAAGGAACTGACCCACTTTTAAAAGCATCCAAAAAAATTATGTCGTATTTCTCCTCATTTTTATTTAAAAACCATCGACCATCATCCACAAATACTTTGCATTTCTTAGATTCTTTAAAATAGAAAAATTTTTTTGCAAAATCGACTACCTTGTTATCTATCTCCACCACATCAATTTGAGCTCCAGGAAATATCTGCGACAAGGCCCTGGGGAAAACACCAGCACCCAATCCAATAATTAATATTTTATGAGGAAAAGGATTAAAAAGAAGTGCGGCTAAACTCATTCGTGAATAAACCAATTCCAAGGTCGATAGATTATCCTTATTAATCCGACTTTGAAGAAATACCCCATCGTTACCATTGAACCATAGAGCCCGCAAATTCTTTTCCTGAATTACTAAAATATCGTTAAAAGATGTTTTAGAGCGAGCAAGTATTTTTAGATTTTGGGGATTATTGGGGATTGTAGACTGAGAGGTTTTTGCCATCCTTACTCACTCTCTTTAGAATAATTAGAATGCCGTCTTGATAAACCTATATTGGATTCAAAAGTTCTTTAGATTTGCAGAAACTTTGAATTGCAGGAAAATAGCCTAATTAGGAGATCGAATCTGTACAAACGGTACAAAATAAACGACTAATATGATAACATGGTGCTTAATCAAAATTTTGGTTAAAGTTCCAAAAATTTAGAGGAATACCTCGTAAATTTTAAATTAAAAATCAAACCCCTATAAAACGGAGTTTAAAGAATGCCTGAGAAACCTGAGAAAAGAGTTTTGAAACATAAAGTGGGTCTGGAACACCATGGAATTAAAAATGTAAAAGAAATCTATTGGAACCTGACTACCTCTGAACTCTACGAGCACAGCATTCGTAATCAGGAAGGAATTATCTCTCATCTTGGTCCCTTGTGTGTTACTACCGGGGAACATACGGGTCGATCCCCTAACGATAAATTCATTGTAAAAGAGCCGACTAGCCAAGATAATATTTGGTGGGGAAAAGTGAATAAAGATTTCCCCGTTGATAAATTCGATGCACTATATGCTCGTGTTCTTGCATATCTTCAAGGAAGAAGACTTTTTGTTCAAGATTGTTTAGCAGGAGCCGACCCGGATTATCAACTGCATATACGAGTGATCACTGAAACTGCTTGGCATAGCTTATTTGCTCGAAATATGTTCATTCAGATTAATGACCGAGAAAAGCTTGAAAACCATACACCTGCTTTCACTATTATTAATCTGCCCAACTTCAAAGCAGTTCCTCAGATTGATGGAACCAATTCAGATACCTTTATTATTGTAGATTTCAGCAAACAGTTAGTTTTAATCGGGGGGACTAAGTATGCTGGGGAAATTAAAAAATCTGTTTTCTCCGTACTGAATTACATTTTACCCAGCAAACACCAAGTGCTTTCTATGCACTGTTCCGCAAATATTGGGAAGAATGACGAGTCCGCTATATTTTTTGGACTCTCTGGAACTGGAAAAACAACTCTATCTACAGACCCAAGAAGAAAACTCATTGGTGATGATGAACATGGCTGGAGCGACAAGGGAGTTTTTAATTTTGAAGGAGGTTGTTACGCAAAAGTCATTAAGTTGAATCCAGAATCCGAACCGGAAATCTTTCAGTGCACCCGAAGGTTTGGGACCGTTCTGGAAAACGTGGTCATTGATCGAAGCACTCGGCGTTTAGATTTAGATGATGCCAGTCTCACTGAAAATACTCGTGCTGCTTATCCTTTGACACATATTAGCAATTACGTTCCTGAGCGACGCGGTGGGCATCCAAAAAACGTTATCATGCTCACTTGTGATGCTTATGGGATTATGCCCCCAGTATCAAAGCTTAGTCCGGAGCAGGCCATGTACCATTTCTTATCAGGTTACACTGCCAAAGTTGCCGGGACTGAAAGAGGAATGAGTCGAGAACCTTCTGCCATTTTTAGTACCTGTTTTGGTGCACCTTTTATGGCATTGCATCCATCTGTTTACGCTAATTTATTGGGAGAAAAAATAGCCAAACATAATGTGAACTGTTGGCTGGTAAACACAGGTTGGACAGGCGGTCCTTATGGTGTCGGAAATCGAATGAAAATTAGTCACACTCGTGCAATGATCAACGCTATTCTCGATGGGACCTTAAATAAAGCGGAAACAAGATTAGATCCTATTTTTGGTTTGAATGTACCCACATCCTGTCCAAATGTTTCGGAGGATGTATTGGACCCAAGAAAAACCTGGAAAAATCCTGAAGCCTACGATGAAAAAGCAAAAGAACTTGCTGCTCAATTTATTGAAAACTTCAAGGAATATGAACCAAGTGTGGGTCCTGAAATAATCGCCGCAGGACCGCAAATTCCTCCGATCCAAAAGGCCAATATTAAGAAAATAAAATAACGTTTGGGTGGGCAATGCCCACCCCGTTTACCTCATTTAGTTTACGCATTTCCTCTTCCAAAAGAATATTAATCTATAAATAGGGAAATTTGACTTGGGAAACCGTCCTTGCATTGCAGTTACCATGGGAGACCCAGCCGGAATTGGGCCTGAAATTATCGTTAAAGGCTTGCAAAGTTTACCGGATAATTGCCACATTCTTATTATTGGCGATGGAACCCATCTCAAGAAAGTTGCTTCCAAATTGAGTTCCAATCTAAACTTTACACCAGTAAATTCAGTTGCAGAAGCTAAAGTTTTGAAAAATCAAATAGCGGTTTTTGATTTAAAAAATGTTCCTGATAACCTTACTTATGGAAAATCTTCGGCGGAGGGAGGCCAAGCTTCCGTTGACTATATAAAGCGCGCTGTTGACCTGGCTATTAGTCAGGATGTTCAAGCAATCACAACGGCCCCTATTAACAAAAACAGTATGCATCTAGCGGGATTTAAATACCCCGGCCACACTGAACTTTTAGCTGATTTAACAAATACACCCGAAGTCGCTTTAATGCTGGCCGGAAAAAACTTGCGTGTTGTTCTAACAACAACTCACGTCGCACTTGAGCAAGTAAAAAGTCTTATCACTAGAGAAAAAGTGGAGAAGACTATTCGCTTAACTGACCATTGGCTTAAGCAAATTGGGATTGATAATCCCAAATTAGCAGTTACCGGGTTGAATCCACACAGCGGGGATGGAGGAATCTTTGGCAATGAAGAAAAAGATATTATTCAACCTGCCATTGAATCTTCCCAAAATATCCAAATTGATGTAAAAGGACCCTTTTCGGCAGATGCATTATTTGGTCGAATTAATGATTACCAATTTGATGCTGTAATCACCATGTATCATGACCAAGGTATGATTCCCATTAAAATGGCTTCCATGGGTCACGCAGTAAATATCACCTTGGGACTGCCTATTATTCGAACCTCCGTTGACCACGGAACAGCCTTCGATATTGCTGGAAAAGGAGAGGCCTCTCCCAATAGTTTGTTGGAAGCCATTAACGTTGCTACGCAATTATCCCGTTCAGCAGTACTATCAGAATGAAAAAACGTAGACCTCTGGGACAAAATTTTCTGTGTGACCCTTCCATTGCAGATGAAATCATTAATCTTGCCCATATTGAGGAAAATGGCCATGTATTGGAAATTGGTCCAGGAAAAGGGATTCTCACTGGTAGAATTCTAGATCGTTCTAAATCTCTACTAGCATTAGAAATCGACCCGAGATTGTGCCAAGAATTAAAAAAAAAGTTTGGGAAAAATTCCGCATTTAATTTAGTCAATCAGGATGCTTTAAAATTTGATTACAGTTCAAATGGTCATGGCTATCAGGTAATATCAAACCTGCCTTATTATGCGGCCACCCCAATTTTAAAGCGATTGATC
The DNA here is from genome assembly GCA_965223665.1 of Nitrospinaceae bacterium. Lineage (GTDB taxonomy): Bacteria > Nitrospinota > Nitrospinia > Nitrospinales > Nitrospinaceae > CBDCVY01. The sequence goes on along the minus strand of OZ245011.1, from coordinate 3,557,224 downwards.
GAGTTCAAATCCTATATAAAAAACATGACTCTAATGTTCCAAAAAGAAGTGGTCGATCGATTAACAGCCAAACCTTGCACAAAGGAATACGGTTCACTTACAGTGTTTACTCAATTTCATTGTGAGGTTCAACATTTGTTAAATGTCAAAAAGGATGCTTTCTCCCCTCCACCAAAAATTAATTCTGCCGTCATTAGAGTAACTCCACGACCTGCCCCTCCCGTTTCAGTTAATCACCTAAAAACATTTTTTCAACTGGTTCACTCTGCATTCCTTCACAAGCGAAAAACATTAAAAAATAATCTTAAAACTATGAACAAACACTATAAACTAGACTTGAAGAAAATTGAACGTGAGGGGATTGACCTCTCGAGACGTGGAGAGACTATGACACTTCAAGATTTTGCAAACTTATCAAATTTAATTGTAGAAAATCATGACCAACCCCAATAAAAATACTGGAAAAGTGATTCTGGTTGGAGCAGGGCCTGGAGACCCAGGTTTAATAACCGTAAAAGGGAAGTCTTGGTTAGAGCGGGCTGATGTAATTGTTTATGATTATTTAGCGAATGTTCAGTTACTACAATTTGCCCGGGAAAAAGCAGAAATTATTTATGCGGGCAAAAAAGAGGGACAATATACCTTAAAACAAGAAGACATAAATAAACTTCTCATTCAAAAAGCTAAACAAGGCAAAACGGTAATAAGATTAAAAGGAGGAGATCCATTTTTATTTGGGCGTGGTGGCGAAGAAACTGTAGCTCTGAATAAAGAAGGAATCCCTTTTGCTGTGGTTCCGGGTGTGCCTTCTCCAATGGGGGTCTCTGCTTATTCAGGGATTCCACTCACACACCGTGATTTTTCCTCGATGATTACTATCGTCACCGGCAGTAACGAAAAAGGAAAAGAAGATTTACATATTGATTGGGAAAAGATTGCCAGCCGTTCAGGGACCTTAGTCTTCCTAATGGGCGCCCGCAAACTGGGTCGCATTACCGAAAATCTTATTAAATTTGGTAAAGACCCGAACACACCGATTGCCGTAATCCAATGGGGAACCACCTTTAAACAAAAAACCTGGACAGGAACATTGAGCACCATTGTAGACATTGCCTACAAAGAAAAAATTAGCCCCCCTGCTTTAACAATTGTTGGGGAAGTGGTGGAACTTAAACCCTTGATCAACTGGTATGAAACCTCACCCCTATTTGGAAAAGCAATTGTCATTACCCGTGCCGAAAACCAGTCGAATGATTTCACTAATATTTTAATTGAAAAAGGTGCAGAGCCTGTTCATTGTCCAGTAATTGAAACCATTGCTCCCGATAACTGGGGACCTTTGGATCAAGCGATAAATAGGCTGGAAACATATGACAACCTGATTTTTACAAGTACTAACGGGGTCAGGTTTTTTACAAAGCGTTTAAAGGAAAACGATAAGGACATTCGCGAACTCAAGGGACTTAAAATTTTTTGTATAGGTCCAAAAACCGCAGAGGCTGTAAACCAATTAGGAATTAAAGTAGATTTGGTTCCGGAAAAATATGTAGCTGAATCCCTTTTAGATAGCTTGGGAAAAGATAATATTCGAGGTAAAAAGTTTCTTCTTCCCCGGGCTTCGGTGGCCAGGGAAATTTTGCCGGAAAACTTACGCAAACTGGGTGCTGAAATTGATGTCGTTCCTGCTTACAAAACTGTAATACCCGAACAGGGAATTGAAAGGATTCTAAATAGATTGAAGGAGAAAACTATTGATATAATAACCTTCACTGCATCATCAACGGTCAATAACTTCATGGAAGGAATGGGAACAAATGCGAAGGAACTTCTGGATTCGGTCACCATTGCCTGCATAGGCCCGATTACCGCTAAAACGGCTCAAGACCATGGCCTCCATGTAAATATGATTGCTGAAAAGTTTACCGTAGAAGGGCTAATTGAAACTCTGGAAACTTTTTATCAAGAAAATCAAACTCTTTCCTAAACTTTTTTTAAATAAAATTTAATCCAGCAACTCCTTTAAACCAAATAATTTATAGGAATCTTCCTACCCCAAACCATTTTAAGTACTGGATTTTTTTTTATAAAGCCTTATATTGTTTAACTGTAATTGTATTACCGTAGTCTTTTCTACTAGCCCACCGTTTTTAAAAGAGGATTTCTAACCATGATTCTGGGCTCTCCAGAGCATAAAAATTTATATTGTCGGTTTTTCATCTACTCTCATAAAGTGTTTAAGCCCGCTGACATTACTTGGCCCGATTTACCTTCCTCTATGATTGAAACCTTGAAGGCAATACCTGTTTGGGACCAATTGATTCAAACGGGCCACCGGAACTCTAAGCTCATAAAAGCTTATTCAGAAAAAATTTCCGATCCCTTGGCCAGAGAAGCCGTTTCCCTATTAGCTTATGAAGAAGGTAGACAAGCAGAAATTTTAGAAGACTTTTTAAATGTCTATAAAATTCCTTTAAATTCAGACAAAAAAGAGGAATCTATCCCCGAAAACTTGAGATGGGAGTTTTTCAAATACGGGTCCGGTCAGACAATTGACATTTTTTTTGGACTGGGATTGCCTCTGGTGGTTCAAGCAACAAAAGAATTCCCGCGCGAATTTTTAAAACTGGTTTCAGCCCTTAAAGAAGAAAAAGCCCGGCACCTATTGTTTTTTCAAAACTGGATTATTCATCACCGTTATCAACGATCCATGCATCAACAGTTTTATCATTTTCTTCAAAATCTTTGGGCATTTGGATTAGCCAGTAAAATACGACTTTGGGATCAGGCAAAAAACGAGAGTAAGATTCCCCTTTTCCTTGTTAAACGATACCTGAAATACTCTAATATAGGATTTCGTGAATTCATTGAAACCAGTCTCAAAGAGAATAAAAAATATTTAACCCCCTATGACCCTAGATTGATCCGCCCTAAACTTGTCCCGCACCTGATGGGATTTTTGCGATATTTCTTTTAATTCCTCAAAAATATTCTTTTCTCCAAAATTCATTATTTTTTAAAACGTTATTAATATCCATCCCCTATTAACTAAATAAATCAAAATATCCTTAGTCCTCCTACTTTCCATAAGGCTTTCCTCCGATAAGGGTTGTCAATTCCAGCAAAAAAGGTACAATTTCCTGTAGAAACTCCATCAAATTTCATGGGGAAACGCAATTAAGCCATATAAGGAAATTCGGCCGTGAGATCTATTCGTGTCAGCCATATTGTTTTAACCACCAAAGATTTAGCAAATATGATTTACGAAATGCTAAAAGACATAGAAGAACCAGAATTAAAAAAGAAAACCTTTGAGAAACTTGCCAAAAAATATAGCGCCTGTGCTTCCCGAAAACAGGGTGGTGATTTAGGGTTTTTAGAATTTAATACCAACGCCAAAGAATTAGAAGAGGCTGCTATGGCAACTCCCTTGGGACAAATCGGTGGACCCATCCAAAGCAAGTTTGGATATCACGTTTTTATGATTACAGAAGAAGAACAAATGGGCGATACTGGTGTCGATGGCATTCACGCCCCTTCCCTGAGATAATTTCACAAAAAAAGACTGATGTTAGAAACTGTAATACAAAAAGCGCTGGCGGGTGATCGTCTGCAATTCGATGAAGCCGTTGAATTATTTTCTTGTCAGGACATGGCACTGCTCGGAAACGTGGCAACTCGTTTATCTAAATCCCGCCGTGGAGCGGTAGACAATACAGTTACCTATATTATCGACCGCAATATTAATTACACCAATGTTTGTGTTACAGACTGTCTTTTTTGTGCATTTTATAGAAAGGAAGAAGACTCTAGTTCCTACGTTTTACCGATTGAGACCATTTCCCAAAAAATTGAAGAATTGGTCGAGGTTGGCGGTCAGCAAATATTGATGCAGGGTGGTCATCATAAAGATTTAAAAATTGAATATTTTGAAGATTTGTTTAAAGAAATAAAAAGCCGCTTTGATATCCATCTGCACGCTCTTTCTCCTCCCGAGATTTTTCATATTTCTAAAATATCCAAACTCAGCTTAGAAGAAACATTAAAACGCCTTCAAAATGCCGGGCTGGATTCCATACCCGGTGGCGGTGGTGAAATATTGGTTGATCGTGTTCGCAAAATTATTAGCCCGGCAAAGTGCACTTCGGATCAATGGTTAGAAGTTATGGATATTGCTCATAGATTGGGACTGCCAACTACCGCAACGATGATGTTTGGACATATTGAAACTTTAGAAGAACGCGTAGAACATCTGATTCGTCTCCGCGATCAACAGGATAAAAGTGGTGGATTCACTGCCTTCATTCCCTGGCCCTTCCAACCCGGAAACACAGCACTAACCCAACAAATTGGACCTAAAACCACCACTGGCTGGGAATATTTAAAAACATTAGCCATTAGCAGAATCGTTTTAGACAATATAGACAACATTCAATCATCGTGGGTCACTCAGGGACCGAAAATAGGACAAATGGCTTTATTTTTTGGCGCTAATGATATGGGAAGTACTATGATGGAAGAAAATGTTGTTTCCGCCGCGGGAACGGTTCATTACATGGACGAAAAAGAAATTTGTCGTTTAATAGAAGATAGTGGGAATGCGCCAAAAAGACGCAATATGCGTTATCAGTATGTCTAATTAGGAAAAAACAGAAGATTTTTTATAAACTACAAGACCCCTTCGTAACAGAACATTAAGGACAGCGGCCACAGGAACGGCTAATAGGACACCTAGAAAACCAAACAACTCCGCCCCTATTAAAACTGCCAGCATGATTGCTACCGGATGCAATCCCAATTGATCTCCTACCACTCGTGGAGTGATTACCATTCCTTCTAATCCCTGAACAACCGCAAAAACGGCCACCACTCCAAGCAAAGGCATAAGTTCTTGAAACTGTAGAAATGTTAGTAAAGCGGCGGGCACAAAACCAACCACCAATCCCAGGTAAGGCACTAGGTTGGCATATCCTGCCAACATACCAATGAATAAACTCATAGGTGTTCCACAAATAAACAGGCCGATAGAATATAAAACTCCCATTAAGGTAGCTACCATCAATTGACCCCGCACAAAACGTGATAGTACTTGGTCAATATCCTTAAAGATTTCTACAGTTTGCTCTTTAAATCGTGGGGGAATCAGACCTTTCAACTTCTCCACAATAAAATCAAAGTCCCTCAGTAAATAAAACATTGCTACCGGAATAATTATTGTATTAATCAAAACTAAAATTAAATTCATCAAACTGGCCAGAGAAGTCCATACAATATTAGAAGCGGAACCAAGAACTTCTAATGGCAAAGTACCAAGCTTATCACTGGCCACTTTTAGAATTTCTTTAATTTTTGTTTGATCCAAACCAGCAATGTTCTCAACGATAGGGTGAAACCAACTCTGTAAAATACCCATATAATCTGGTAATTTTTGAGCAACATGTTCCACTTGTACTTTTAAAAGCGGTAAAAAAATAATCCCTGCTAAAAATACCAACAGGAAAAAACCCACCATTAAGATGATTACTGAGGGTGTTCTGGAGATTTTTGCCTCTTCCAATCGATCCACTAAAGGATCCAATAAATAGGCCAAAGCAAAGGCAATGAAAAAAGGAGTGACCACCCTTCTTGAAAAATATAAAAAAATAAACAGCAAAAGTGTGGTTATCAATAATCCATAGAATAATCTTTTATTAGCTATTTCCATAGTTACAAATCATCCATCATTTGTGGAGTAACTTCTTGTATTGGAGCTTGTGGAGGTTTTGTTTGTTCAGGTTCTATTGAATTTATTTCATTACCTTCAGAAAATTCGTCCACATTCGGTTCAATCACTGGGTTCCAATAGCGATTCATGGCACCCAATAAAAATCCAGCCATTTTTTTTGATGCTAATTCAAACGCCTGAAGTTCCCCTTGGAAATCATCTTTTACATTTACTCTAGCCATTTCACTTTTGGCGGCAATGATCATGGATTTCAGAGCCGAAATCGCTTTTATATTCAAACTGGATTGGATGCCACCTTCTAAGGAACCCGAAGAATCCCCAACACGGCTGGATATAGCGTTTCCGACTATTACTATATCCGCGCCCACTTTTATTCCAATATCAACGGCTGAACTAATATCCCCTTGGGCAGCATCAATTACAGATTGTTCATCAATCAATTCTCGCGCTTTATTCCGATTAACGACCTGGATTCCCGAAGCAGTTAAGTTTTGCAATAAAGCCACCTCTGCGATTGGGGTGTAATCCCAAAAGTCAGGAGGAGTCTCAGTTGATAAACTTTTTTCATGAATTAAAATGATAACAGTTCGCTCTTTAATTAAAGATTTCATTACTCCTAAAGAACTCAGTTGTTGGTTTATAGCTTTGGTAAACAAGGTCACTTCCAACTTAACTCTTGTAATTTTTTCAACCGGACTATTGATCGTTTCTATAAACCGGTAACTTTTCACAAAATGCCTGGCTTTTCTTAACAGTCTATTAATTTTCTTTTGGTTTGAGTTTACGACGGATTCACCCAAAATCTCATGCAGTGCTCTTTCCAGGGCATTTTGAAAAGCAAACTTAACTGCCTTTTTTCTGGCACGCATATAATTTTCTTTCTTTACCGTGGCTTCACCGGTAACCTCATACTTAAATCCTGATTCCATTTCCGCATAACATATTCCTGGGTTTTCCCAAATAAATAGAAAAGTGAGAAAACATCCTAGAACAGGATTGATAATGGAAAACCATCGTGGAGCAATCAAAAGCATTAATCTTTTTTCTTTGAGACTAAGGACTTTAAGGAACGAACTTCCAGAGGACTCAAAAACCGATAAGCCCCAATGGGTAAACCGGTTAAGTCGATAGACCCAAACTGAATTCGGTTGATCTTAACCACAGGGTGTCTTACTTTTTCACAGACCTTACGAATATGGCGATTTTTACCTTCCCTCAAGGTCAAAGTTAGAATGGAGTTTTTCCCGGTTACTCTAAAGATACTTGCTTCCATAGGTTGCGAAGGTAGACCATCCACTGGAATTCCTTTAGCAAGCTTTCCTAATACCTTTGCGTCAGGAATTCCCCGAACCTTTACCCTATAAGTTCGTGGAACCTGGTAACTGGGATCCAATAATTTTTTTGATAAGTTCCCGTCATTGGTAAGCAATAAAAGGCCTTCTGTATTAAAGTCCAACCGTCCCACGGGAAAAATCCGGCCAGGTACTTTATTAATAAAATCCATCACAGTAGGTCTATCCTGGTCATCCTTGGTGGTCGTTAAACAACCACGTGGTTTATTAAACACCACATAAACTTTTTTTTCCGGCATGGGAACCAAACGTCCCAGCACTTTTATTTTATCTTTTTCGGGGTCGGCTAAACAGCCTTGCTGGCGAATGACCGCTCCATTAACAGTAACTTTGCCCTGGTCAATCAGTCTTTCAGCCTCACGGCGTGAAGCAATTCCTGCAAGGGAAATAATTTTTTGGAGTCGCATTGCCATAATTATTTTGAATAAAGAAGAGATATTATTCGCTTTTTAAATCACCCTCAGGATTCAACTCTTCCTGCGAAGGTTTTCCCGATTCTACCTCTTGACTGTGGCCATTTCCTGAGGTTTTTGGAGGTTCATTTTCATTAAACAATTCAGCTTGAACGGGACTATCTTCTCCCTCAATTTCTTCATTAAAATCATCTAAGGTAGGTAGTTCGTTTAAATCTTTTAATGCAAAGTATTCTAAAAACTTAGGTGTAGTTTTATACATTATGGGTTTACCTGGAACATCCTTACGCCCTGCAGTACCAATGATCTTTTTTTCCAATAATGTTTTAATCACGCCATTACAATCTACACCACGAATTTCCTCGACTTCTACACGAGTAATGGGTTGTTTATAGGCAATAATAGATAAGGTATCTAAAGCAGGTTGCGAAAGACGGAATGTTTTATCTAATTTAAAAAACTTTCGGATCCATTCAGAATATTCTTGGCGAGTACAAAGTTGGAAACCTTCCGCCACTTCAATAATTTGTAAATTATTCGCATTATAATCCTGCTGCAGTTCTTCCATGGAAGCCTGCAACTCTCCCTTATCTACACCATTAATAAAAACTTGCTGCAGTTCATCGATGCTGATAGGAGTATCTGCCGCCAAAAGGAGATTTTCCAGGATTGCTTTTAATTCGTTTCGTTCCACAGTTTATTCCTCTGTCAGGTTTTTATTTTATCGGGATTATTTGAGGACCGCAAAGATTTATTAATGACTTAACTCTTAAAATATTTGCTTAGGGCTAATTCTTGGGAATGATAGTGTGAGGATATTTTTCTGCCGTAAACTCGGTTTGGTTTAGATAGAATTTTTTCAAACTTTAATCGACAAAATGTTTGCCCATCCTCAATCATAAATGGCACATCATGCGGCCTGACTTCCATTACCGCACGGGTTCCCTGCCCCTTTATTTGCGAACCCCCATGCCATCCAAACCCAGGGTCGAAGAATCCTGCATAGTGGGTTCGCAATTCTCCGCTATTCGGTTCATAAGCGACCATTTCACCCACAAGATCTGGCCAAATACATATTTTTTCTTGAGACATCATAATATAGAAACTTTCTGGTTCTAAAATAAGCCTATTTTTCTTTTGAAGATGGACCGGCTCCCAAAAGTCTTCCGGGTTATAATAATTCGTCCGGGTAAGATCAATAACACTGCTATTCGTTTTCGCCTTATAGGCGACTATCGGATTTTTCCCGCTTCCCTGTAAATCCACACTAATATAAAGCCCATTTTCAATTTTGACTTGATCCACTTTTAAGGGAGCGCCACTTTTTCCATATAAAATAGGTTTCTTTTTGAAATATGCCCTAAATTTCGAATCAGAAAGATCCGGATCCCCTTGAACTAAGCGTAACTGATTTAAAGTGATACCTTCTTTAACCCGGACAGGAAAAGATCTACAAATTACTTCCAAAAACAACTTTCCCTTATAACCCGGAGAAATTTCATCAAAGCGATGTCCTCTGTCAATAATTACACGAGTGAACATATCTAATCGGCCGGTAGAGCTTTTCGGGTTGGTACAACCATAAACTGTAGGAGGAAGTTCTAATTCTTCAGCAAGAGGAATTAAATAAATAGCCCCTTTCTCCAAAATACCCCCATCCCGAATATCAATTTCATAAAGTAAAAGATCCCGAAGCTTAGCATCTACGGTTTCATTTTCAGGTAAAAAACTACTTTGAATACGATAAGCCCGTTCGCCTAAACGCAAATCTAAACTCACCGGTTGAATTTGGCTATCCCATAAAGTGCTTTCAGTTCGTATTAATCCTTGATGGCAAGCCAGCTCAATAATGTGGTCCGGAATATATCCTGATTTACCTTTAATTTTTTTCTCGAACGATTTGTTGGCTAAAGATTTAGCAGTTAAAGTTTTCATGGAACCTTCTGGAAACCTGGAAAGTATTGAATTTGGCAAATAACGGCTTAAAGAAGCCTCGCCGACCTGCAATCTAGAGGAAAATACAATTGACAGGTCAATTGGAGCTATGATTAAATCCTAATATTCAAAACTTTGCAACTAAAGATTTTTATAGAAAAGACTTATTTAATGCCTTTATACGAATATTTTTGTGAAGATTGTCAGAAGCCGTTCACTCTTCTACAATCCACTTCTACAAATAAAGATGAAACGGCCTGCGAAGTATGCGGGTCATCGCGGGTGAATTACAAATTGTCTACATTTGCCTCAAAAATTCAGGGGTCTTCAAAAGACTCTTCTAATCCTGCGACCATTAAAGATTATCCAAATAAAGATATTTTTAAATTGCCCATCCCTCGACTTAGGTCTGAACTTTAATTTTCAACCAAAATTTTGCTCGAGGTAAAAGCAATAAATCAATTTTGTGGGAATATTATATTAAAAACCCGCTCTATTTTATTCTTAACTTATTTTGGAATTAGGGCCAATTAAATGGGACTTAACAAAGAATCTAAAAATACTTCATCATCCACTTCCTGGGTCAAAGTTGTATTAGGCTTGGTTGCAACCGGTCTCTTAGTTTGGGGGCTGATTACTTTTACACTCCCAAAAAATAAACTTGAACCTTACAATAAATTCAAAAAAACAGCCGCGACCCTTGAAAGCCCCGAAAATGAAAAGCCCACTTCAACAAATATAAAGAGTAAAGAACCTTTATCAAAAACCAAACAAACAGAACCTTCAAACAGTATAAAAAAAGAAGTTTCCCCATCCCCTGAAAAACCTTTTGAGAAACCAAAGTCAAAAGCAGCGATTTCTCCTGAGGCATTACAGTTTATTTCTAAAGGAATGGAACTTACAGAAAAGGGCAAATATGAATTGGCTGACGTTCAGTTTGAGAAAGCAGCTGAGTTAAGCCCTGACTCCCCGGAAGTTTATTCCATCTGGGGAGCATCCTTACGAATGCAAAAAAAATTCAAGGGTGCTAATAGACGCTTCGAAAAAGCCCTGCAATTAGCCCCCAACGATTCAGAAATAACTTTCAATTGGGGCTTATCTCGCTTGCATGAAAAAAAATCAGATGAAGCTATTAAACTTTTTAAAAAAACAGTAGAACTCGATCCTAAACATTATCTGGCATACAATTATTTAGGAAAGAGCTATGGATTAAAAAAAGATTTTAAAAATGAAGAAGCGAATTATGTGAAAGCTTTAGAAATAAAGGACGACTTTGCCCAAGGTCATTTCAATCTTGGAATTGTTAGAAGTTTACAGAAAAAATTTGAAAAAGCTGCCCCCCATTTTCAAAAAGCGATTGAGTTGGACAAGCAATACGAAAAACCATTTGTTGTACAGTTTTTAACTGCTATGGGATTAAAAAATCCCGGAAAAGGTATGAAAAAAGCACCTTTAAAACCCTCTCCCAAGAAATCAGACAAGAAAAAAGAAACAACAAAAACTGCAAAGTTAGACGAAAAAGCAAAAAAAGAAGAGGGTTCTGACCATAAACAAGAGGGATCGGATGGGTCCGCAGCAAAAATTGTTAATCCCATTACAAATATAAAAGGATCAGCAACTATCAATGGGGAACCCGTAGATTCTCGCGGCATTGTTTATTTAGAAACAACAAACAAATTAAAAGTTCCTGATCAAACATCGCAAAAAATTAAAATTTTTCAACGAAACATGCAATTCGTACCCAGTAATTCTGTCGTGATGGTTGGATCTACAATTACATTTGTAAATGATGATCGAGAAGTACATAACATATATTCAAAATCTCTAAACAACCAGTTCAACCTGGGTGCTATGGCTGCAGGAACGGGGAAAGAAATTAAGCTTTCGCAGCCTGGGCCGGTAATTCTTCGCTGCAATATCCACAAAGACATGCTTGGAACTTTATTTGTAGCCCCTAATGGATATTTTGCTCGAACAAACGAGAACGGAGAATTCCATTTTGATAAGGTTAAAAGTCAGGAATATATTATGACATTATGGCATCCACGACTGTTTCCTGAAGAAGTTCAAAAACATGCCAAAGGAGTGTCTTTGACTGGAGTAGACCAAACTTTGGACATCACTATCAAATCGGTTTCCCAACCCGATGAAGTCCATGATTTAGTGGATGAGACGGACTATAATCTTGTGGTCGATAATATTGAAGAAGAAGTCAGCAAAGCGATTCGGGCCTGGAAAGATGGGAAAAAATACTTATCCAGAAAAAGAATGCTTATTGCTATTACCAAATATTATGATGGTGCGGGTCTAAAAGGTGCAATTTCTAAAAGTTTTAGTGAGAATCGGGGTAAAGTTATTGAAGATCAATTAGACTCCATACGCAAACAAATTTCTGGTCTTAATAAAAAGAAAAAACCTACAGAAGAATCTTTAAAGTTTGAAGCCGACCGAGTGATCGCACAATTGCGGAACAATGTCCAAGAATTAAAAAACCGTTTAAATCCTACCCCCTGATTAAATTTCTCATTATTTTACCGATTTGATTTTACAAATGAGGAATGGTAATTTGTGATCCATGAGCTTGCGAATATTTAATACTCTTACCTTATCTAAAGAAGACTTCACACCCATTACTAATGGCAAAGTGAATATGTATGTCTGTGGTGTCACGGTTTATGATTTTTGCCATGTAGGCCATGCTAGGGCAGCAATCGTATTTGATACAATTTTTAGGTACTTAAAGCATCTAGGTTTTGAAGTTTCTTATGTACGAAATTTTACAGACATCGACGATAAAATTATTAAACGAGCTCAGGAAGAAAACATCACTTGGAAAGAAGTGACAGAAAAATATATTGATGCATTTTATCAAGATATGGGCCAATTAAATATAGAGTCTCCTACTCAAGAACCTAAAGCTACTGAGCACATTAATACCATGCTAAAAATGGTTTCTTCTCTAGTGGATCAAGGAAAAGCTTATGAATCTGATGGAGATGTTTATTATTCTGTTCGCTCATTTGAGGAATATGGAAAACTATCAGGAAGAAACCTGGATGATCTTTTAGCCGGAGCACGTGTTGAAATTGGAGAACACAAAAAAGATCCTTTAGATTTTGCTCTTTGGAAACGCAGTAAACCAGGAGAACCTTCATGGGAAAGCCCCTGGGGTCCTGGACGACCCGGTTGGCATATTGAATGTTCTGCCATGAGTTATGAATATCTTGGGGAACAATTTGATATTCATGGGGGTGGAAAAGATTTGGTTTTTCCGCACCATGAAAATGAAGTGGCGCAATCTTGTGGGTTTACGGGTAAACCACCAGTAAAATATTGGATTCACAACGGCTTCGTAAATATCAATAAAGAGAAAATGTCAAAATCCCTGGGAAATTTTTTTACTATTCGTGACATTTTAGAGAAATACCATCCTGAATCATTGCGACTTTTTTTGATTAGCAATCATTATAGAAGTCCAATAGATTTTTCAGATCAGAACCTGGAGGAAGCCTCAAAAGTATTGGATCGCTTTTATGAATTTTTTGTGCAAGCTGAAAAAATTCGTGGTGATCTTTCTTCATCGTCTATTTCGGATCAACAGGACCTGCTCCGAAAACAACCCCTATTGCAAAAGTTAGAAAATGCAATGAATGACGACTTCAATACGGCGGTTGTCCTAGCACACCTAAATGAAGAATTGCGTAATTTAAATAAGCTATTAGCTAAAAAGACACCCCGTGAGGAAGAGTGGTTATCTTTTGACCTATCTACTAAAACCCTTAAATACTGTGGCCAACTCCTTGGATTGTTTTTTCGAAAACCAGAAGACTACCTTGCGGACACTTTAGAATTACGAATAAAATCGACGGGGTTAGATGTAAATAAAATAGAGTCTTTAATCGAACAAAGAACCACCGCTCGCAAATCAAAAGAATTCCAAAAAGCCGATCAATGCCGGGATGAATTGACAAAAATGGGGGTAATTATTGAAGATTCTCCCTCTGGCACGACTTGGAAATTAAAATGATTTCGCCTCAGGTCTACTTTTCCACCCTATATCATAAATTCACACAACTTTATTTATATTCAGAGGTCCAGGAAGAGGAAGAACCCAGAGTTCCTGAAAAGGTCATCCGCTGTGTATGGAATGACCAACTGTTAAAAACACAGGAGCTTAAAACTACCGATGGGAAAACCTTAGAAGTCGTTTTTCCAGGATATTGGAACTTCGGCAGTGGTCCCGATTTTAAAAGTGCCGCTATTCGAATTGAAGGAAAGCTATATGAAGGTGATGTTGAGTTGCATATTTATGGAGCGGATTGGAAATCTCATGGGCATTCTAAAAACAATGAATATGATAATGTCATTTTGCATGTATTTTTATGGAAACAAAGAAACTCATCTTCCAGGTTACCTCGCAGAAAAGAGAGCAAAAAAAACCTGTCACGTCCACATATCTTCGAATTAGAGTTAAAGAACTATCTTAAGAAGGGTATTCTCCAGCTCAATGAAGAATTGGACTTTGAGAGCTATCCTCTTTTAAATCAATTTAATTATGGGTTGTGCTACAAACCTCTTTCACAACTTACTCAAAAGAAGTTTGCTTCCTTATTAAATAATGCTGGGGATGCACGAATTCAAACAAAAATGGATCGTTTCCATGACAGAATCATAATAAAGGGCTACGAACAGGTTTTTTATGAAGGTGTCGCGGAAGCAATGGGATATCCCAATAATAAAATTGCCTTTAGAACCTTAGCTGAATCTCTTCCTCTAGAAGATTTAAAAAGAAGAACTCAACTGGCAAAAACAGATGAAGAAAGACTTTTGCAAATACAAGCCTTATTATTTGGAGTATCTAATATTATAGATTTTTCTCAAGAACCTTCAAAGTCGTTCAATGCTGATGCAAAAAATTATTTTTCAAAATTAAAATCGATTTGGGATTATCATTCATCAGAACTAAAAGATAAAATTATGCAGTTCAAGGAATGGAAATTCGGGAAAATGCGTCCCGCCAATTTTCCTTACCGTAGAATTGCCGGACTAAGTCATCTACTATTAAGGAACTGGGATTCTGGCTTATTTTCTAATTGTTTAGACACCTTGAGGGAGGTAAATCTCCTTCAGGAAAATTCCAAAGAAAAAAAAGCGGCCTTAAAAAAGTGCTTTGCTTTTTTTTGTATTGAGGCAGAGGATTATTGGAGCCGGCATTACATTTTAGGAGGAAAGCAACTAAAAAATTCGCAACAATTGATAGGCCCTGATCGCTCTCGCGAAATAATAATTAATATTGTTTTACCCATAGGTCTCATATATGCGCGGGCAAGTAAATCAAATGCACTTGAGGCAATACTTAGCGAGGTTTTTTCCACCCCTAAGCCACCTGCAGATAATAAATGGATTCGGTTTATGAAAAGATTCTTATTGGGAAACCAGGAAAAAATGCTGAAACCACTAACAAGCGACCGCCAGACTCAGGGATTAATGCAAATTTATCAAGATTTCTGTACCAAAAATGAAAATAATTGTATGCGATGTAAGTTTCCGCAAATTGTTGAAAAGTTTCACGATAGTTAAAAACCGAATTTTTAATCTCTTTTTAGTCAATTCCCTTGATTCTATAAGCTCAAAAGGATAAAGTGTGTGCATACAAACCCATGAATTTTAGGAAAAATTTGAAATAATGGATCATTTAAGCGAATTGGAAAACCAAAGTATCTATATTTTGCGCGAGGCCTATAAAAATTTTAAAAATCTGGCCATGCTGTGGTCAATTGGAAAAGACTCCACAGTATTGCTTTGGCTGGCCCGCAAAGCTTTTTTCGGCAATTGTCCGATTCCGCTTGTTCATATCGATACAAGCTATAAAATTCCCCAAATGATTGAATATAGAGATCGTTATGCTAAAGAGTGGAAGCTGAATTTGGTGGTTGGCCAAAATAAAAAAGCTCTTGAAGAGGGGATGAATCACGAAATGGGCCGTATAGTCTGTTGTGAGGCTTTAAAAACCCAGGGGCTGCAAATTTGTATGGAAAAAGAGGGATATACCGGCCTAATTTTGGGAATTCGTCGTGATGAGGAAGGTACACGTGCTAAGGAACGTTATTTTTCTCCAAGAGATAAAAATTTTGAATGGAATTTTAAGGATCAACCTCCTGAATTATGGGACCAATTTAAAACCACATTTTCAGAAGGGACCCATATTAGAATCCACCCCCTTTTACATTGGACGGAAGTTAATGTTTGGGAATATATCGAAAGAGAAAATATTCCAATTATCGACCTATATTTTTCCAAAGAGGGCCGTCGTTATCGATCCTTAGGTTGTGCCCCTTGTACAGGGTCCATTGAATCCAATGCCAAAAATGTGAGGGAAATCATTGAGGAATTAAAGGCCACCACCGTGTCAGAGCGGTCAGGTCGTGCGCAAGATCAAGAAAATACTTATGCAATGCAAAAGTTGAGGGCCAGAGGTTATATGTAATGGGAAATAATGGCCACCAACAGCACATCTCCAAACAAATGCGTTTGGTCATCGTCGGTCATGTCGATCATGGCAAATCTACGCTTGTGGGTCGTCTCATGGCCGATACAGATAGCCTGCCGACAGGGAAATTGGACTTCATCCAGGATATTTGTGATCAACAGGGTAAAGCCTTCGAATTTGCCTTTTTGCTTGATGCTTTGGAAGAAGAGCAAGAGCAAGGAATCACAATCGATACCTCGCAAATTTTCTTTAAAACCGAAAAAAGACCTTATGTAATAATTGATGCTCCCGGCCATAAAGAATTTTTAAAAAATATGGTAACAGGAGCAGCCAACGCTGAAGGCGCAATTTTGTTGATCGATGCTTATGAAGGCGTCCAAGAGCAATCTCGGCGTCATGGATACATCCTTCACTTATTAGGTCTAACTCAGGTTGCTGTGGTTATTAACAAAATGGATTTGGTAGGCTATGACGCTGAAACCTATTTCAAAATTAAATCAGAATATACCGAATTCTTAAATAGCATTGGCGTTGAACCTAATGCCTTTATTCCCGTGTCAGCCAAGTTGGGTGAAAATATTGCCAAAGCCTCACAACATATGGATTGGTATAAAGGCCCGACTGTTTTGGAAAAGTTGGATCAGTTTGAGGAAAAATTACCTCAAGTCAATCGACCCTTTCGCCTTCCTGTCCAGGATGTATACAAATTTGATGAACGAAGGATAATCGCAGGGCGAGTCGAGGCGGGACAAGCCAAAGTCGGTGATCGAGTTATCTTTTTTCCCTCTCAAAAATCCAGCATTATAAAGTCAATTGAAGCTTGGAGTGTTCCTAATCCGCCCGCTTCTGTGCAAGCGGAAGAATCCGTTGGGATTTGTTTACAAGAACAGATTTTTGTTGAGCGTGGAGAGATTGCTTCGTTAGTAGAAAATCCTCCCCAGGTAACCACCACCTTCGACGCAAACGTGTTTTGGATGGGCAAAAGGCACCTTGAATTAGGAATGACCTATCAAATAAAATTGACCACACAAAATGTGGAGTGTGAAGTTGTTGAATTTAAAAAAGCCATTGATGCTTCAACATTAGAAACTTTGCCGGATCAAAACTTTATTGCAAAAAATGACGTTGCTGAATTAACCCTAAAAACTCGTCAACCTATTGCTTTGGATATTTTCAATGACATTGCAGGAACAGGAAGATTTGTTCTAGTTGATGAATATGATGTTTGTGGAGGGGGTATCATAACCGGTTTCACTCCTTTGGAGGAAGTTGACCGGATAAAAGATGAAGCCGAATATCGCGATTCCCATTGGGTTCAGGGGAGTGTCACTTCTGATATGAGAGCTTACCGGAACGGTCACCTGCCAGCAATGATATTACTTACTGGAAAGGCTGGAGTTGGAAAAGCTCCTTTAGCTGGGAAATTAGAGCAAAAACTCTTTCACCAAAACTATCAAAGTTATTTACTAGACGGTCGAAATATACAACTTGGAGTTGGAGCTGACATGGACAGGGAACAATACTTTTCGGGTGGTGAAGCGGTACGAAGATTTGGTGAAGTAGCCAAGCTATTTGTAGATGCAGGTCATGTGGTAATTTCAACTTCAAATGTTTTTAATCAAGAAGATCATTCTAACGTTGCTCTTCTTGTCCACCCTGCCCCCTTAATTGAAGTTCAAGTTACTGACGATCAATTCCCAAAGGGAAAACCGGAAATTGTATTGACCCTGTCGGAAGCTGCTGATATTGAAAAGGCGGTAGAGAAAATCCTCACCTTTCTAAAAGATAAAAAAATTCTCACCGGTCACAATTACTCTATTTGAAGCCTTTTTAAAAGAAAGTTGACTTTCCAGTCTAGTTATGTAATTTTCTAGGTTCATTTTTTTTCCTGGAAATTATTAAATCGACGTAAGTAAGGAAACTGTTCCCATGCCAAAAATCACAGTTCAAGATTCAGAAACTGGAGAAGAAACTTACTTTCAAGCGGGTTATGGCGCCAATTTGCGTAAAGCTGCTGAATTTAAAGACATTGGTTTATATAAAGGGTTGAATGCCCAACTCAATTGTCATGGCATGGGGTCGTGTGGAACTTGTATGGTTGAAATAGAACCAATGGAAAATGTCAATAACCATACATTAATTGAGAAATATGCACATAAATTAACGGGAAATCAGAAACTCAGTTGCCGTACTAAAGTTTATGGTGATATAACGATCAAGACGAAATTAGTAGGTTAGAATCTTCTTTTTGACCCACCAACCACATTTGTGGTTCTATTCTATTTCCTTAAAAAATTTGCAATAAAATCAATAACGGCAATAAAGTCAATCCAACAATAGTTATTAAAGCGTGAACCATAATATCCCACCGACGGGAAATGGGAATAAGAATAAAAAAGTAAAGTCCAACCGTGTAATCCCAAATAGAATTTTTGGAATGGATTCCGTTAGTTATTAAATAAGTTGCTAAACAAACTGTGACCCCTAAATAAATTATTAAATGCACTCTGCGAAATTGCATTCGCTTTTGTAGAAATGCCATGGCCAAACCCAAAAAAATATTTATAATCTGCAAACAAATAGCACCCACAATCCAAGGTAAAGACGGAGATTCAGATATTTGTGGGAAAATCGTTGTAGCCATGGTTTAAAATCCTTCAAACTTTTTATCCATTGAGGAGAAAATTGTAGCATGGATTTGAATCTAAAAAATCGTAAAGTCCTTATTACCGGAGTGGGCGATGGAATAGGACGAGAATTTGCCCTGGCCTTTGCCGAAGAAGGAGCACAAGTAGCTGGGTGCGCCAGAACTCAAAATAGATTAGATAGTCTTTCCGAGGAAATCGTTGGGGAAAACCATTTGTTTCGTTCTGTAGATGTTACACAGCCTGAAAGTCTCAAAAATTTTTACAGCGAAATGATTTCGCAATTTAAGGGATTGGATATCCTGGTTAATAATGTTGGCAACATCGGAAAATTAGCTAACTTTTTTGATTTAACGGATGAAGACTGGAAAGAATCTTTTGAGATTAATTTACTTTCTGCCGTGCGTTTATGCCGTTTATGCATACCGGATTTGAAACAATCCAATCAACCTAGAATTATAAATATTTCTTCAATTGCTGGCAGTCGCCCAATGGAAATATTCCCTCACTATAGTGCCATGAAGGCAGGACTTTCAAATTTAACATCCTCTCTTTCACAAACTTTGGCGTCAGATAAAATACTCGTAAACTCTATCTCACCCGGGCCTGTTTGGTCTCGATCTTGGGAAAAGGAAGCTCAGGAAGGAGCCGATCACTCAGGAAAATCAAAAGAACAAATGATTAGAGAAATCCAGAATGGAACTTCTGCAAGTATTCCTTTAAAACGAATGGGAATTCCTGAAGATGTTTCCGGTTTGGTTTTGTTCCTGGCATCTAAACAAGCAAATTGGATTACAGGAACCAATTTCAATGTTGATGGAGGTGTTTTACAAAATCCCTATTGAACTAGGGTTTATACTCTCGCTGTCAACCCATTGTAAATTTCGACAAACAATTTCTTTAGGTCGTATTGATATTCCCAATTCGGGTAATCTTTTTTAAAGCGATTGACATCACTAATCCACCAGATGTGATCCCCGATTCGATTTTCTTCGCTATAGGTCCAATCCAGTTTATTTCCTGTGATTTCCTCACAAAGTTGTATCGCCTCTAACATGGAACAATTACTATGTCTACTTCCACCAATGTTGTATACCTTCGCTACACCGGGTTTAAGATAAAACTGGTACAAAGCATTTACCAAATCGTAGCTATGAATATTATCTCGGACTTGTTTTCCTTTATAGCCAAATACGGTATAAGGTTTTTTCTTAATAGCACAAATCATAATATAAGAAAGGAAACCATGCAGTTCAGTTCCGGAATGCCCTGAACCGGTTAAGCATCCTCCACGAAAGCAAGCGGTTTTAATGTTAAAATAACGCCCATACTCTTGAACTAATAAATCTCCCGCCGCTTTTGATACACCAAATAAACTATGGGTAGTAGAATCAATACTCATAAATTCATCGATACCAAATTTATAATAAGGATGGCTATCTTCAATTTCCCATCGATTCTCTAGCTCTACTAACGGCAATTGATTGGGTTGATCACCGTAAACTTTGTTCGTGGAAATATTAATAAAAACCGCATTAGGGCAAAATCGTCGCGTCATTTCTAACAAAACTAAAGTTCCATTCGCATTAACACTAAAATCTTTGAAAGGATCTTTTGCTGCCCAATCATGAGAAGGTTGAGCAGCTGCGTGGACAATCAATTTTATATCTTTGTTAAGTTCATTAAAGATTTGCTCCATCTCGCTTTCAGATCGAATATCCTTTGCGTGATGACAATATTCAGGACAGTCCTTTTCAAGACGTTGGCGATTCCAATCAGTAGAAGCATCTTCGCCAAAAAATTCTCGGCGCATATCATTATCTATGCCGTGGACTTTCATTCCTTTATCTGTTAAAAACCGGACCATTTCTGATCCGATCAAGCCGGCCGACCCTGTTACAATTGCGATATCCAATTAAAATTCCTTTAAAAAAGTTGAATTGATTTTTCGTTAACTAATCAACTTCAAACAAACTCAAGCATTGCCATTGCAAAATATATAGCTTATCCTTATTCAAATTATTGCACTAATCCAATATAACAAAAATTTTTTACAACATAACAATGAATCCACAAATTTTTCGCGAATATGACATTAGAGGTCTGGTTGAAAGTGACCTAACACCCCAAAATGTAAAGCTAATTGGTAAAGCCATTGGAACTTATTTTCGCCGACAGGGCGGAAAGCTAATCTCTTTAGGCTGGGATGTTAGAACAAGTTCCTTACTGTTTCGAGATCTTATGATCCAAAGCCTAAATTCTACCGGTTGTGACGTTATTGATATTGGAATGGTTCCAACCCCTGTAGCTTATTTTTCTTTACATCACCTAAAATCCGATGGTGGGGTAATGATAACTGGTAGCCACAATCCTCCAGAATATAATGGATTCAAACTCAGTCATGGATTAAACAGTATCTATGGAGAGAAAATTCAACAAATAAAAAACTTAATAGAACAAAATGATTTTGAAACTGGAACTGGGACGATGCGAGAACAGGATGTTCAGGAAGCCTATATTGAAAACATAAAAAGCTCCATTCAAATAAATAAACCTATTAAAGTTGTTGTCGATGGAGGCAACGGTTGTTTCGGGATTATTGGCCCCAAAGTTTTAAAAGCTTTGGGAGTGAATCCAATAGAGCAATACTGTGAACCCGATGGAACCTTTCCTAACCATCACCCAGATCCCACAATTCCAGAGTACATGAAAGATCTTATAGATCGTGTGAAATCTGAGCAAGCAGATATTGGTCTTGGTTTTGACGGCGATGCCGACCGCATCGGAGTAGTTGACGACAAAGGAAATCTTCTATGGGGAGACCAACTTTTAATATTATTTGCGAGAGATATATTGAAAGATCATCCTGGTTCGGCAGTTGTGGGAGAAGTCAAATGTTCGCAAAATTTATTTGATGACATCAAAAAGAATGGCGGTATTCCGGCAATGTCTGCTGCAGGCCATTCTTTAATCAAGAAAAAAATGAAGGAAACAAATGCCTTATTAGCTGGGGAGATGAGTGGACATGTTTGCTTTGCAGATAAGTACTTTGGATTTGATGATGCCATTTATGCCGCTTGCAGAATTTTGCAAATTGTAGCTGCTTCCAACCAAAAAGTATCTGAGATGCTATCAGATTTACCCAAAACCTATAATACTCCTGAAATTCGGATTGATTGCCCGGATGAGTTAAAATTTAAAATTACTGACGAATTGACTCAACATTTTCGATCATCTTATGAAGTGATTGATATTGATGGAGTACGAATAAATTTTGAGCAAGGCTGGGGATTGATTCGTGCTTCAAATACCCAACCAGTTTTAGTTTTACGATTTGAAGCAAAAACTCCTGAAAAATTAAAAGAATATCAAACTGTAGTCTATAAGCAGTTAGAAAAATACGGATCAGATATAAACATGGAACAATTGTGTCTGTAAAAAAGTTTTTACACACTCGGTTTCGAGTGTCTAACATGGAGAAATCCCTGAAGTTTTATTCTAAAGTTTTGGGATTAGAAATATTAGAGCAATCAACATCTCCTCGAGGCTCGAAACTTGTATATTTGAAACTACCTGGAACTGATTGTGAACTTGAACTTTGTTCTTTTCCTTCGAGTGGAAATGTAGATGTACAGGAAGATCTTGTCCATTTAGCATTTGAGGTAGACGATATTAACGAATGGATGATCCGATTGGAACAAGCAGGAGCCCCAATCACAGAAGGTCCCATTCAATCGAATAGTGGTTCTTCATTTATATTTACCGAAGATCCTGACAAATATGAAATTGAACTAATTCAGCCGTCCCCTGATAAATAATTTTTAACTAATCACCATTCCCGCGTATCCCACCACATTATCCAAATCACCACAAACGTCACCCGATGTTTTATAATTTACAAGTTGAGCACGAGTGGCTCCTAAGCCTAAACAACAAATAAGCATTACCATAACAGGAACCACACCACACATAGAAATTTGGTTTGAGCGAACTATCTCAAAGAGACCTTTTGGATCAAGATCTAAAACTTTATTTATGGCTTTAAAATCTTTTTCTTTTGCGTTTTCTTGTGATTCGAAGTGAGTCATATCTGAACTGGCAATTATTAGGACCTGACGCTTTAACACATTTAATGCTTTAAGGATTGTATTCCCGAGAATTTCACATTCTTCTAAACCCAGCCGCATTAAACAAATAGGAACAATTTTTATTTGATTTTCAAAGTACTGAAGGAAAGGCAATTGAGTTTCTAAGGAATGTTCCTCTTTATGGGCAAGATGATCTTCTTGAATTTCAGGGCAAATCTCCAATATTTTTTTGCTAAGAACTTGATCGACTTCAACCCTACCCAGCGGAGTAGACCAAATTCCTTGAGTCAATATTGCCATACGTTTTCCCAATCCAGTATGGTTTGGACCAATAATAATTACCGTTTCAGGAATATTGATTTGCGAATACACAGAACCTGCCACCTCCCCAGAATATTTATATCCTGCATGAGGAGATATGATTCCCAAAACGTCCTCCTTTTTTGTTTCAAGGGAAAGGTGGCTTTTTACCTCTGTCAATAATTCATCTTCTTTTTTAGGATAAAACTGGCCAGCCACAGCAGGATCTCTAACTGGAATCACTTTTTTTTCTCCCTGACCTTACCTGTCATAGGAACAAATCTTACACCTGTTATGATTTCTCTATTAATTCCTTCAGAAGTTTTAGTTAACTTAACTAAATCTTGCCCAAGAATTTCTTCTAATGGTAAAACCATAATCCCACCCTCTCTTAATTGATCCCAAAGGGGTTGAGGAATTTTTGGTGTAGCAGCGGTAATTAAAATGGCATCAAATGGGGCAAATTCTTCCCACCCCTGAAATCCGTCTCCATGCTTTACTTGAGCATTTTTATATCCTAGAGATTGAAGGCGGTCTTTTGCTTCTCTGGCAAGCGACTCGATTATTTCAACCGAATACACCTCTTTTACTATTTCGGAGAGAATAGCTGCTTGATATCCAGAGCCCGTTCCGATTTCTAAAACACGGTGGTTGGGTTGCAATTGAGCGGTTTGAGTCATTAAAGCCACAATATAAGGTTGGCTAATGGTTTGGTTTTCATTAATTGGTAAAGGGGCATCCTGATAAGCAAATTCGGCAAATTTTTCATCTACGAATAATTGCCGAGGAACCTTAGACATCGCTCCTAGAACCCTAGCATTAATAATATCTCGGCCCTGAAGGTCTTCTTTGACCATTCGCTTTCGCTCGATATCAAAGTCTATAGGTTGAGCTGCTTTAGGAAATAAAAAATTAGGGAGGAACGTGGCTAAAAAAGAAAGAAATAAAATTTTAAAAAATGAGCCCGTTCTTTTTAAGCCATTCTTCGGAATTAAATCGCTCGTTAATGAATTCCTGGAATTGGATTTCTTTTTTTGAAAGTTTTTCACCATCAATATACTGTGATTGGTCCGCAATTTTTTTCTTTGAGCGCCGAACTTTTTTCTTTGGTTTTTCGATCGACTCTTCGACTTCCAAATCAAAACCTTCAGTTAAAGATTGCAACTTTAAAACCAGGACCATAAAACTCTGGGCACAAATTTCATCTTTCTTTTGGATTTCAGAAACTATTTTTCTCACCTTCTCTGAACTTAGAACGGCTTCTGTAATTGCTTTAGATAGTCTTTCATAATCTCGATCTGGGTTTTCGGCCTGGCTCACAGAACCCCCTTTCAACTAATAAGAAGGAAAAATCCGCAAAAAAAATAAAAAATCTAAAATCTTACTGTCTTATCCACGATATAACGGTTAACTATCAAAGTCAAGTTAGCAAAATCTTCTTTAGAATAATCAATATTTTGGAATTGATGAATCTATTTTATCAGCCCACTCTTCAATACCCCCCCGCATACTCTTGACATTGTTAAAGCCAATTTCTTTCAAGGCTTTGGCCGCTTTTAAACTGCGAACTCCAGCCTTACAATGCAAAACAATTTCA
Source organism: Nitrospinaceae bacterium (assembly GCA_965223665.1). Lineage (GTDB taxonomy): Bacteria > Nitrospinota > Nitrospinia > Nitrospinales > Nitrospinaceae > CBDCVY01. Next base: position 3,532,682 of record OZ245011.1, on the reverse strand, counting down.
TCGGAAGGTTTTAATCCATTAAGTTTTTCAGGGTTTTTTTCTTGAATAATGTCCAAGGGAATTAAAAGAGAACCATCAATTTTACATATTCCATATTCACCTTCACTACGAACATCAATTAACTTAAAATTATTTCCATTATCTAACATTTGTTTTACCGTTTCAGGTTCAATTTCTAATTTTCTATCTCCTTCCTCATCTTCATCTTTAGGCGGCACAATTCCACAAAACTGTTCATAATCAATAAGCTCTTTAATCGTTGGATTCTCTCCACAGATTGGACAATTTTTATCCTTTTTCAATTTCATTTCTCTAAACTTCATTGCCAAGGAATCAAATAATACAAGTCGCCCAACCAAAGTGTCCCCTTTGTCAAGAATCAATTTTAATGTCTCGTTGGTTTGAAGGCCGCCGACAATTCCACACAGAACCCCTAGCACTCCCCCTTCTGCACAACTAGGAACCAAACCAGGCGGTGGTGGCTCAGGGTATAAACATCGGTAACAAGGACCGGTTTTTGCGTCAAACACTGATGCTTGACCTTCAAACCTTAATATGCACCCATAAATATATGGCTTGCCCAAGAGAACACAAGCATCATTTGCCAAATAACGAGTGGGGAAATTATCGGTTCCATCAACAATTACATCCCAATCTTTAAAAATTTCCATAGCATTTTGGGATGTTAACCTTTCATTATAAATGACAACATCTACATCAGAGTTCAAATCAGCAATTCGTTTCTTAGCGGACTCAACTTTTAAAGTTCCTACTGTCGATTCTCCATGCGCGATTTGTCGTTGCAAGTTACTTTTATCAACAACATCAAAGTCGATCAATCCTAACTTACCAACCCCCGCTGCAGCCAAATACAGGGAGACTGGCGATCCCAACCCCCCGGTCCCAATACATAGAACCTTGGAATTACAGATTTTTTCTTGGCCTTCAACCCCTACTTCAGGCAACAATAAATGGCGGCTATAACGATTGATTTGATCTGGATTTAAACTCATCGTAAATTCTCAATAAAAATATTAATGTTTAGGATAATGATGCCATTTTATCGAAAAAGATTTATTCTGTTCAACCCCTATAAAAAATCCTCTTCAAATCTCATTACACTGTGGCTTCCTTAAAGGCGGCTTCTAATCCAGGGATAGCCCCTTCAATTACCTGATCAGGAAAACAATATGATATTCGAAAATATCCAGGGGTCCCAAAACCGCGGCCTGGAACAACCAATACCTTCTTTGAAGCAAGCAAGCGGACAAATTCTACTTCATCCGAAATAGGAGATTTTGGAAAGAAATAAAATGCGCCTTGAGGTTTTACAACATCATAACCAATGCGGGTTAATTCCTGAAATAGCAAATCTCTCCTTCTTTGATACGGTTCAATATCTACAGTCACCTCCTGCACTTCTTTCACCACTCTCTGAAATAATGCCGGAGCATTCACAAACCCCAAAACTCGATTACAAAAAATTAGACCTGCTAAAATCTCCTTTGAAGTAGGACATTCGGGGTGAACTGCCACATACCCAATACGTTCGCCAGGAACGGCCAAATCTTTAGAATGAGAAGTGATGTAAAGGCTATTTAAATAAAAATCAAAAATGTTTGGAGTTTCCACTTCATCGAAAACAATTTTTTTATAAGGGTCATCAGAAATAAGATAAATTGGATGCCCGATTTCCTGTGATTTTTTTAGGAGAACCTGGGATAATTCCTGCAAAGATTCTTTACTGTAAACAACTCCTGTAGGATTATTAGGGGAATTTATTATTACGGCTTTTGTCTTGGAATGAATTGCTTGTTCTAATCTATTCAGGTCAATTGAAAAATCTTCTTTTGTTGGGACCGCTACAGCTTTTCCACCATGATTGTCAGCATAAAAAAGATATTCTACAAAATATGGAGAAAAGACAATAACCTCATCATCAGGATCTAAAATGGTTTTCAACGTTATGTTTAACCCACCAGCTGCACCACAAATCATTACAACATCATCCCCTTGAATCATGGACTCACATTCTTTAGACAAGGCTATAGCAATTTTTTCTCTTACTTCCTGATAACCAGCATTTGGCATATAACGGTGCCACCCGGTGGATGAATCTTTGGCAGCAGCAATCATTGCCTCCACCACTGCTTGAGGTGGTTCGGCCACAGGATTCCCCAAAGACAAATCAAAAATATTTTCCTCGCCATATTCATTTTTTAAACGAATTCCTTCTTCGAACATTTTTCTAATCCAAGAGGACTGTTCCATAAAATCATGAATTTTTCTAGAAATTGTCATAGAAATCCCGAGCCCTTTTTCCCATAGCAAATTCAATTTGAGTAAATTTGCAAAAGCTATATTTGTTTTAAATTTCCCTGAGAATAACATGATCCAGGAAAAATTCCACCATCCAGCTTTATAAAATATAGATTTAGTCCATTCTTCCAGTTCAATTTTTGATACCATTCCTTTTTAAAATATTTTTCCTTAAATACTGAAATGTCATCAAACCCAATTATTCAGCTAAAAAATGTTTCAAAATATTTTCAAGCCGGTTCTCTACAGGTTACCGCTTTATCCGATGTAAATTTAATCTTGGAAAAAGGCGATTTTGTTTCGGTGATGGGGCCTAGCGGTGGGGGGAAAACCACCTTATTAAATTGTATGGGAGGTCTGGACTCTCCAGACCAAGGTGAAATTTTTCTAAATGGAAAATTGATTTCCCAAATGGATGACCGCGAGTTGACGGAATTACGACGTAAAGAAATCGGGTTTGTCTTCCAGTTTTTTAATTTATTGCCCACCCTATCCGTCTGGGAAAATATCGAATTACCTTTATTGCTTTCTCATGCAAGCAGAAAAGGCCAATCTAGAATTCAAACTTTATTAGATTACGTCGGACTAACCGATCGGGCTAAATCCTTCCCAGCAGAATTATCAGGGGGAGAAATGCAGCGGATTGCAATTGCTAGAGCCCTTGTCCATCAACCTCAGATTATTTTAGCTGACGAACCTACAGGGAATCTGGATTCGAAAAATGGTTATCGTATTCTAGAACTTTTGAAAAAAGCATCAAATGATTTTAATACAACAATCGTAATAGTTACCCATAACCCAGAAATTGCACAATATGGAAACAAACATTTCGAAATCCACGATGGCACATTGACAATTAATAATAATTCTGGATCAGGCAAAAGGGAGATATGAGTTTTATAGTTTATTTTAAAGATCTTTTTAATGCTTTGATTCTAAGACCATTGTTGCGCGATCCTTTTAGGACGCTAATTACTATCGTAGGCGTGGCCATTGGAGTGTCGGTTTTTTTAAGTATTCAATTAGCCAATCATCAAACTCTTTCTTCTTTTCGCGAAAGTGTGGATCTTGTTTTAGGGAGAGCAGATGCTGTCATTTATGCTGAAGGCAATTCCTTCGATGAAAAGTATTTTCGTAATTTAAGTCCTTTAAGAAATTGGATTAAGGCCTACCCAATCATTGAGGGTTACGGCGTTGAAACCCAATCCAATGAAGTAGTCGAAATCCTTGGAACTGATCTCCTTCAAGATAGCGGAATACGAGACTATTCACTAAAAACCAAACAGAAGGATTTAGCGGGTTTGATTCCTCTAATTTTAGATCCTGCCAGCATAATTCTTCCTGAAAAATTCATTCCCAACACCCAATTCCAACCCGGGGAGAAAATTCATTTTCTAATAAATGGAAAAGACACAGAATTGAACATCAACGCGGTTTTAGAAAATAAAGGGATCGCTAAAGCTCTCAACGGAAATTTTGCTCTTATGGACATCTCCGGGGCACAACGGGTTTTTAACAAAATCGGGAGATTGGATCGAATTGATATTGAATTTCTTCGAGATAAAAATTTTGATCGGATGAAAGAAAAAATCTCCAAGTCTTTACCTGAGTTTTTAAGAGTAGACCGGCCAGAGAGAAAGACTCAACAAGTGGAAAAAATGCTACGAGCTTTTCAATATAATCTTTCTGCGCTAAGTTTTGTTGCCCTACTAGTTGGCTTGTATCTTATATACAATATGATTTCTCTTTCCGTTGTCCGTCGTCGAATGGAGATTGGAACCCTGAGAGCTCTAGGGGCCACCCGTCTATTAATCGCTTCCATTTTTTTGTTAGAAGCAGGAGTAATTGGAACCATTGGATCATTTTTAGGAATTTGGTTTGGATATTATTTAGCTCAATTCTCTTTGGACGCCGTAGCACTTACGATAAACAATCTATATGTGCCTACGAATGTATCCGAAGTCAGCTTTCACCCAGATAAAATGGGTCCATACTTTTTGATGGGTATAGGACTTTCATTCATTTCAGCCATCATTCCTGCTTACGATGCGGCCACTACATCTCCAAATACAGTGATGCGTCGAGGAAGTTATGACCTTAAAATTTTTCGTGGCAATAAAAAACTAACTCATTATGCATTAATTGTACTTCTACTGGCTGGATTTTGTTCTTTGCTTCCTTCTATAAATAATTTCCCCTATTTCGGCTTTCTCTCGGTTTTTCTAATTATCTTAGGAATTTCATTTTTAGCCCCTTCAGCTTTATTACTCACACGAGACATGTCGAAAGGGCTTTGCCGGAAATTGTTTCAGGGGGAAGGCCTTTTAGCAAGCTTAAATCTTGCACAAAATGTGGGTCGAAACTCCATTGCTGTTTCTTCATTAGCGATTGCTTTCATGATGGTAATAAGCATGTCGATCATGGTTCACAGTTTTCGGCAAACTGTCGTAGTTTGGATAGAACAAACTTTAAAAGCTGATTTATTTGTTCGTGCTGCATCTGGCAAAAACATTGATTATCAATACACCCTGCCCATTGAAAAAGTAAAAGCTCTTAAACAAATCCAGGGTGTAAAAGAAGTAGACTTATTTCGCGCAATTAACATTTCATTTAATGATGAACCAGCAATTTTAGGATCGGGTGACTTTGAAGCACTTTCTAAATACGGAAATTTAGTTATTAAAGATGGCCCTCCAACTAATGAGCTTGCTAATTTAATGGTAGGTCAAAATCGAGCCATTATATCCGAGGCATTTTCTGTCAAACATAAAGTCAAAACAGGAGATCAAATAAGCATTCCTACGCCTGCAGGCAGCATGAATTTAGTTATCATTGCAATTTATTATGATTACTCTCAGGAGCGGGGTTATGTGATTATTGACCGGCAAACTTATTTAAAGAATTTTCGCGACCCCAATGTAAATAGTTTTGTGGTTTATTTAAATGATAAAAACCAACTCCCCGAGGTACGAAAAAAAATAATAAAAACTATTGGGAACTCAGACAAAATTCTGGTTCGCTCAAATTCAGAACTCAAAAAAGAGGTTCTTAATATTTTTGACAAAACTTTTGCTATTACTTATTCCCTAGAACTTATTGGAATCGGTGTCGCTGTTTTGGGATTATTCAATACCCTGATATCTCTGATTATTGAACGGCGGCGGGAAATTGGGATACTTCGATTCGTCGGTGCCTTTCAGGAGCAAGTCAAAAAAATGATTCTAATCGAAGCTGGTTTATTAGGCTGGATTGGTTCTTTATTTGGATTGGTTGCGGGAATTCTCGTTTCTTATCTTTTAATATTTGTCATTAACAAACAATCGTTTGGTTGGACAATTCAAGTTTTTTTCCCTTATGGTTTCATAGTTATCGCAACTCTTTTATTTTGGGTCATAGCCTGTTCAGCTGGTTGGTATCCTTCAATAATAGCCACTCAACAAAACCCTAAAGAATCCGTTCGATCAGAATAAACAATAAAAATTCTCAGTCTAAATTTTGGCTTGGTTTTATATCGATAAGTTTCAACTCAAGATTTAGCCGCCCGTTCCAATCGTTGGGATGAAGCTCATAAACAATATCCATAGGTTGCTCTAAATCCAGTTTTTTAACTACAGAGGCCAGCTTAAACCCTATAACATTTATACTATCTCCTTCTTGAAATGCGCGAAACCGAACATGATTTTTTTCCTTTCCAATCCATTTTAAGTCACGAACTTGAATTGCTTTTGAATGAAAAACAGGTTGAGTATTGACTTGACCAAAAGGACCTAAGTTTTGTACACAATCAAAAAACTCCGGAGTTAGATCTCTAAATAAAACAGTTGTATCCACATTAATTTCCGGAATCAATTTATCATCCGTTAAAAATTGATGGCCTACTTCATTAATGGCCTTTCGAAAATCATCGATTTTGTTTTCTTCAATATTTAATCCTGCAGCGTACGCATGCCCCCCATATCTAATTAGATGCTCTGAACAATTAGTAAAAGCTTTAAACAAATTAAATGTTGGTATACTTCTGGCGGAACCCTTGCCTACGCCATCCTTAAGGGCAATCAGAACAGTGGGCCTATAAAACATTTGAACAATTTTTGCGGCAACAATCCCTATCACTCCCTGATGAAAATTTTCTGATGCCAATACAATGACACGATCTTTTTCTAAATCAACTTGACGCTCAATTAAATATTCCGCTTCTTTTTGAGACCACTTTTGAGTTTCTTTACGTTCTTCATTTAAACAATCCAACTGTTTTGCAATATCCATTGCATCGTTTAAATTTGAAGAAACCAATAAATCAAGCCCATGGTCGGCTTTGCCCAGTCTACCCGCAGCATTTAAACGAGGACCCAATCCAAACCCTATCGAAAAGGAATCCACTTTCCCATTTATACCGGCAATAGATTTCAAAGCGACTAACCCGGGTTTAGTTGATATACGCATTTCCTCCAAACCATGAGAAGTAAGAACATGGTTCTCACCAGTTAAAGGTGCCATATCTCCAATAGTACCCAGTGTAAATAAATCGAGATGTTGTTTCAGATTTGGCAGGTCGTTTGCCTTCCAACCTGCGTCTAAAAGTCCTCGTCGAATACCTAATGCAAATTTAAAAACAATACCCACACCGCTTAAAAATTTAAATGGATAATCACAGTCCGGCTGATGCGGATTTAAAATTGCTAAAGCTTTGGGAAGTCCTTCATCACTAATTTGGTGATGATCTGTAACTATCACATCTAACCCAATTGACTGCGCATAATCTACTTGCTTTACAGCAGTAATACCGCAATCAGCAGTGATCACAATAGAACTACCACGAGATTTAATTTCATCTAAGGCATCCTCATTTACTCCATAACCTTCTTCCATACGATCCGGCAAATAATAGTCAAAGGGTGTATTTAATTCCCGAAAGAAATGAATCATTAAGGCAGTGGAAGTGACTCCATCCACATCATAATCACCAAAAATCGTAATTTGTTCACGATTTTTAATGGCAGTAATTATACGTTCTACCGCTTCTTTCATTCCTCGCATTTCAAAAGGATCAGGTAAATTATTCAACTGTGCTTCTAAAAAAAATTTACCTTCCTCAATACTCTGGATTCCACGATTAACCATCAGTTTCCCTAAAATGTGAGAAACTTTTAATTTTTCCACTAATTGTTCTACCGTTTCCATTACTGGATCAGCAAATTTCCATTTATGTTTAAATTGAGAATGCATAAAATTTAATAGAACCCTCCGTCAGGAAGGGAGAAATTCTTTCACACCTTTAAAGGTTTTTCTGTGAATAGGGCAAGGTCCCAAAAGGCGAATGCGCTCCTTATGCAACTTTGTACCATAGCCTTTGTGCTTAGCAAATTCATATTTTGGAAACTCATTATGATAATCCTCCATTATTCGATCACGGGTTACCTTTGCTAGTACTGAAGCTGCTGCAATTGACAAACTGCAACCATCTCCCCCCACAATGGGTTTTTGAGTTAAAGAAGAGTCAATTGCCTTGTTCCCATCAATTAAAAGTAAATCCGGGATAAAAGGAAGATTATCCACAGCTTGCTTCATCGCTAATAGGGCCGATTGCAAAATATTTATTTTATCAATAACTTGTGGGCCTACAATTGCAATACCGTAACCCAGGCTGGATTTTTGAATTTTTTCAAAAAATTGATCTCTTTGGCTTGGGGATAATTTTTTAGAGTCAGTTAAGCCATTAAAATCAATATCTAAGGGCAAAACCACCGCAGCCGCAACTACCGGTCCGGCAAGCGGCCCCCTCCCGGCTTCATCAATGCCTGCGATACAACGGTATCCTTCTCTTTTGGCTTTGGTTTCGTGATCTAACATAGGAAAACCCTAAGCAGATCATAGGGTATATCCCTGGACCAATCAACTTAAAACTGGTGTTGCAATTTTCATCACAGGAATCATATAATTGGGGCATGAAAACAATAAAATTAATCTTAATTGGCTGTATTGCACTCCTAATTGTCTCCTGTACCACTACACCGGTTTCGAAAAAACAGGCTTTTATTATTACGTCCGCAGACCAAGAAAACAAAATGGGGGTGCAAGCTTTTCAAGAGATTCTGCAAAAGGAAACTCCTTCTACAAATGAACAATTAATTCGAATTGTAGAACGAGTCGGGAAAAGGGTTCTTGAAGCTTCTAATAAACTCGTAAAAGACCCTGCGTTTAAAAATTTACAATGGGAATTCAGGGTCATCGAATCCAAGCAGTTAAATGCCTTTGCCCTCCCCGGGGGCAAGGTGGCAGTTTATACAGGAATATTACCCGTTTGTGCTAATGAGGCGGGATTGGCAGCTGTCATGGGTCATGAAATCGCACACGTGATTGCAAGGCACGGGGGACAACGCATGACTCAACAGAGTTTAGTTCAAGCAGGGTTAGCTGCTGCGGCTATTTCCTTAAGTGGTAGCCCATATCATAACTCAATTATGGCTGCTCTGGGTGTAGGAGCTAACGTTGGTGTCATTTTACCCTTTGGCAGAGGGAACGAATCTGAAGCAGATGAGATCGGTATGGCCTTCATGGCCGAGGCCGGGTACGACCCAAGGGAGGCAGAACGATTTTGGAAACGAATGCAATCGATGAAACAGGGAAAAGCGCCACCGGAACTATTGTCTACTCATCCTTCGGACCAAACTCGTATTGCCGATATCCGGAAATTATTGCCCAAATCCATGAGTGTTTATAATCGCAACCCGAATAAATATGGGCTAGGTGAGTCTTTATTATTAGCACTAAATAAAGATCGATTAAAAAGTACAACTGCGCCTTCAAGCCAAACTCCAACTACAACTAGGCAAACCCGTCCTGGAACAACCAGTAGGGAAGCGTTAACCCCAAGATAATGTTGAGCCAAAAAACAACATAAAAAAAGCCAGGCTTAGCAGCCTGGCTTTTTTTAGTTCATGGGAATTATGCTTCTTTAGCTGCCGCCGCTTTTTTAGCTTTTGCTTTTTTACCTTTTTTCTTGGATTTCTCTGATTTTGGTGGGGAGATCTTGATTTCTTTTAAGCGAGCCGCTTTACCTCGTCGCTCACGTAAAAAATACAATTTCGCACGACGCACTTTTGCATGTTTGGTAATTTCCACTTTTTCAACACGTGGAGAATGCAATGGGAAAATTCTTTCTACACCTACTCCAAAGGACACTTTACGAACCGTGATCGTTTTGCGATTCTGACTGCCCCGCATTTTAATGACCACGCCTTCAATGACCTGAACCCGTTCCTTTTCTCCCTCAACGATTCGCATATGAACTCGAACCGTATCTCCAATTCGGACCGGAGAGGTTTCTTTCTTCATTTCTTGTTTTTCAATTTGATCGACCAAATTCATGCTTTTCTCCTTGGATTGAACTTGGGATGTTACCAGATTTGGAACCCTAAACTCAAATAAAATTATCCAATACTATCCATTTTAATAAGGTTTTAACCGTCTTACCCTGAACCTTTAGACAATAATCGGTCCAAAATAATTGCCACCGCTGCTCTGACGGGTAAGTGATTGTATCCATTTAATCCCTCAATAGGTGCTAAAACGTAATCCGCACGTTCGACCAATCCACGCTCTAATCCCCATCCTGTTCCAAACACAAGTAAAAAGGGTTGGTCCTGGGAAATTTCATTTTTAATTCGTGAATAGGGTTGGCTTTGGGGAAATGATTTTGCATCGGGAATAACAACTAAAGGTTTTTTCCCTTCCTTTTCTAAAATCTCCTGAATTGCCTCATCCAGAATATTTACAACCTGGGTTTGGAGTAAGGCCTCTTTCCTTGTAGGATTGTATTCTGCTCCGTAACCCGACAACCAATGATCCATCATTCGCTGTACTAGTTCCTGCTGCGTTTTTAATGGAGTTACAACAAAAAATGCCTCCACATTGTATGTGCAACAAATTCGCGAAATATCATGCACATCAAGGGTGGTTACCGAAGAGGTGACAATATCGCCAGATTTGTTATAAACCGGGAAATGCACCAGGGCTACATAAATTCTATTTTGGGTATTATGGGACAAGATTTCAAAGGTCCATTCTTTTCCGGTTCAATCGGATAGGTATTTTTTTAATAAATCTGGTCGATTCGTTGCTGTTTTTTTTAATGATTCCTCACGCCGCCAGTTTTCAATTTCCTTATGGTTTCCTGAAAGAAGAACATCAGGAACTTGCCAGCCTTTATAATTTTGTGGCCGAGTGTACTGAGGGTACTCCAATAAACCCGCACTAAAGGATTCCTCATTTAAACTTTCTTCATCTCCTAAAACTCCTGGAACTAATCGGGACACGGCATCAACAATTGTCATAGCTGGAATTTCTCCCCCCGATAAAACATAATCTCCAACAGATATTTCTTCTTCCACTAAGAGGCGAACTCGTTCATCAACCCCTTCATACCTACCGCATATTAAAATTATCTCTTTTTTCAATGAAAGCTCACGAGCCTTAGATTGGGTGAATAATTTTCCAGAGGGAGTCAGTAGAATAGAATGGGCCTGAGGCCGGTTCTCCTTAATTGCAGTAAGAGCTCTATCAATGGGTTCAACATTCATCACCATGCCGGCTCCACCACCAAAAGGATAATCATCCACATTCTTGTGTTTGTCCAGAGTATAAGCTCGGAGATCATGGAAATATAAATCAATTAGCTTTTTTTCCCGAGCGCGCTTTAATATGCTCTCAGCAAAAGGAGAGTCAAACATCTTTGGGAAAATGGATACGATGTCAAACAGGATGGTCTTCAAGCAAACCCTCGATGATATGAAAAATTAAAATTCGTTTTTCCAAATCGATCGTTTTAACCACAGAATCAATCATTGGAAGAAGTAGCTCTTTATCGTCATCCTTTACCACATAAACATCGTTACTTCCAGTCGCAATGATCTCTGTGACGATTCCATGGTAGCGCCCGGCATCATCGAAAACTTTTAAACCCTCAATTTCGAACCAATAATATTCGCCTTCCGGCAAAGGTGGGAAATAATTACTAGAAACTTTTAAGGTCTGCCCCACAAAGGTTTTGGCTTGGTCTATGGAATCGCACCCTTTAATTTTTACGATCCACCTTTTCCCCTGAAACCTTATTTGTTCGATTTGAAATTTTGATTCCAACTCAATGGGGTTGTTGAGGAGACCTTTTTTAATCTCCGATAAAATCTCTGAATCATCCCAAAAAGGATGGAACTTTAATTCTCCCTTTAGCCCATGAGTTTTGGTAAATTTTCCGATAGAAACCCGTTCCATGTATTATTCAATGATCTCTAAAACGGCTCTTTTCTTCAATTTAGTGGCTGTTGCATTTAATATAGTTCGCATAGCTCTAGCGGTTTTCCCCTGTTTCCCGATCACCTTACCCAGATCATCTTTTGCCACTCGTAATTCTAATACGGTTGTTTTTTCACCCTCAACTTCACGGATGTCAACTTGATCAGGAAAGTCCACCAAAGCTTTTGCGATGTAAGAAATTAGATCCTTCATGCCCGATTCCTCCAACAAGCTCAATATTAGGTGTCCGCACTGGTTTCAATTCGAAATGTGCTCTAGACTCGAGTCACGAAGAGATCAAAAGATCCCAAGCTTAAGATAGCCCTACCCCGGCTTTTTTTAATAAAGAGGCAACCGTCCTGGAGGGACGTGCACCTTTTTGCAACCAACTCTGAGCCTTTTCCGCATCAACTAAACACCCATCTTCTTCTTTTAAAGGATCAAATGTTCCAATTACCTCCAGAAATTTACCATCTCTCGGTGACCGCGAATCTGTAGCCACAATTCTATAGAATGGTCTCTTTTTTGCTCCTCGTCTGCTCAATCGAATTACTACTGCCAAAATTTTCTCCCCTTTGTAAGAAAAATGTTAAAGATAAACGCTACTATATTCAAAAAAACACAAAAATAGAAATTAAAATGGACTCATACCTCTTCCGCCCATCATATTTTTCAAATTAAATCCCTGCAAACCTCCACGGGAAAACTTCTTCATCATCTTTTTCATTTGAGCAAATTGTTTTAATAGTTTATTGATTTCGCTCACAGATGTTCCACTTCCACGGGCAATTCTTCTTTTTCGGCTACCATTAATGACGTTGTGGTTGGCCCTTTCTTTTGGGGTCATAGAGTTAATAATTGCCACTACCTGGGTAAAAGCACTATCATCTATTTTTAAACCTTTCAATTTTTTGCCACCCGGAATCATGCCCAGCAAGTCTTGCATTGATCCCATTTTCCTAACCTGTTGAAGTTGATCCCTGAAATCTTCCAAATCAAAAGAGTTCTTTTTTATCTTTTTCTCAAGTTGCTCTTTTTGTTCCAAGTCATAAGCCTCTTCTGCCTTATCAATAAGGCTCATGACATCTCCCATTCCTAAAATTCGGGAAACAATTCGATCAGGATGAAAAGGCTCTAAGGCATCTAATTTTTCACCGGTGCCAATAAATTTTATCGGTTTTCCAGTTACTGATTTGATGGATAATGCTGCCCCACCTCGGGCATCACCATCCATTTTCGTTAAAACAACACCATCAATTCCAACCGTTTCATTGAATGATTGAGCAACATTTACTGCCTGCTGCCCCATCATGGAATCAGCTACAAATAATACTTCATCAGGCTCTATCTTTTCCTTAATCGACCGTATTTCATCCATTAAATCGTCATCAATTTGATGACGTCCGGCAGTATCCAAAATTACGGCATAACGTAATTCCTTTTTTGCCTGTTCAACGGCCTTTTCACAAATTGCCACAGGATCTTTTTCATCCCCCGCTTGGTAAACATCAATTTCCAGATCTTTTCCTAAAACATTTAATTGTTCGATTGCAGCTGGGCGATAAACATCGGCAGGAACCAATAAACAATTCTTACCTTGCTTTTTCCACATTTTTGCCAATTTTCCCACCGTAGTAGTCTTTCCCGAACCCTGAAGTCCAACCATTAACACGATAGTCGGAGGTTCATTGGAAAAGCTAATATCGGTCACCCCGTCGCCAAGAAGTTTTTCGAGATGGTCATTGACAATTTTAACCATCTGGTGGCCCGGAGTAAGACTCATTAGTACTTCCTGGCCAATGGATAATTCTCGAACTTCTGCCAAAAAAGACTTAATTACTGGTAAACTCACATCGGCTTCTATGAGAGCCATTCGAATTTCACGAAGGGCTTCATCTACATCGGATTCTTTTAGTTTTCCGCGGCCTTTTAACTTTTTGTAAATTGCTTCCAAACGGTTGGATAAATTGTCAAACATAATTTATTCTATAACCTTTGATATTGTGGGGGTTTAAGCAAAGTTAACAAGCTAGTATATAATACAGTTGTTTATTGTCAATTGGTTTTAAATTCATGAAAAAAACTGCAATAGTCCTTTTAAGTGGAGGTTTAGATTCTACTACTTCCTTGGCAATTGCCAAAAAGGAAGGATTTTCACCCATTACTCTAAGTTTTGATTATGGGCAGAGGCATTACTTAGAATTAGACCGAGCCCAATCCATATCAAAGCATTTGGGGGCAATATCGCACAAGGTAGTTACCATAGACTTAAGACAGTTTGGAGGCTCGGCATTAACCGATGATATTGAGGTCCCCGTTAAGCGATCTCAAAAAGAAATGGCTTCAGATATTCCCATTACTTACGTTCCAGCCAGAAATACAATTTTCCTCTCTTATGCATTAGCTCTAGCGGAAGTAAATAACTCCCAAAATATTTTTATCGGGGTTAATGCAGTGGATTATAGTGGATATCCCGATTGCCGCCCGGAATATATACAGGCTTTTGAAAATTTAGCCAATCTTGCCACAAAATCAGGAGTTCAAGGATCCTCAAAATTTAAAATACATACTCCTCTAATTCATCTTTCCAAAGCAGATATCATTAGAAAAGGGTTGTTGTTAGGAGTTGACTTTAGCTGGACTCACAGTTGTTATAACCCTAATGGAGAAGGCCTGGCGTGTGGAATTTGTGATAGCTGTTTGCTTAGGTTAAAAGGATTTGAAGAAATAGGAGAAAAAGACCCCATCCCATATCAATCAATAAATTAAACATAATTATGAGTTAGTCCTTTATAATAATTACAGTCACAAGTTTTTAATTTCCAAAAAGATCGCTTTTTCTATCCACTCCCTGAGGGTCGACATGAATTTTCATAAAATTTTTCTTGCTGTTTTAATCTTAAGCATCTTTGGTTGCGCTTCTCAGCAAACCCCAATAACTCAAAGGTCAAACACTAAACCTAAAAACCAGCCGGAGCTGCAGGTTCCAACTAAGAAAACAAATGTACAAACCCTGCTCAATCGTGCTTTGGTTTTAACATATGGATTTAATCATTCAGAAGCCAATAAAGTTTTTAAAGAGGCCGCAAAACTAGATCCTAAATGTGCAATTTGTTATTGGGGAGCTGCTTTAGTTTTGGGTCCAAATATTAATGCTCCTATGGAGGATAATGCCATACCAGAGGCTTACTACCTTACTCAAACAGCAGTAAAATTATCTGACTCAGCATCTCCAAGAGATCAGGCTCTAATTAAGGCTCTTTCTCAACGCTATTCACCCAAACCAGTCAAGGATAGAAAGTTATTAGATCAGGCTTATGCAAATGCGATGAGACAAGCCGCTAAAGAATTCCCCAAGGACGCCATGGTTCTCACACTTTTTGCTGAATCACTGATGGATTTACACCCATGGGACTATTGGGATAAAACCGGCGCTCCTAAACCTTGGACACCTGAAATTATTAACACTATTGATTCAGCATTAAAAATTGATCCTGACCAATTGGGTGCCAATCATTTACACATTCATGCGGTTGAAGCTTCTCCCAATCCCCAGCGTGCTGAGAAAAGTGCTGACCGATTAAGAGAATTAGCACCTGATTCCGGCCATCTTCTGCACATGCCAGCACACATTTATATGCGAATAGGCCGTTATGAAGATGCCGCAAAAGTGAATGAGCATGCCATAACAAATGACGAAACTTATAAATCTAAAAATAAACCCAAAGGAATTTATCCTTTAGCTTATATGCCTCATAATCGACATTTTTTATGGATCGCAGCAGCAAATATCGGCCAGAGCAAAAAAGCAATTCAAGCAGCGATTCAACTTTCTCAGGCAATAGATCGCCAAGAAATGCGCAAACCTGGTTATGGGACCCTGCAAAACTATTGGGTCATGCCTTTTTATGCTTGGGTAAGATTTGGCAAATGGCAAGAAATTTTAAAAGCACCCAAACCCGAAAAAGATATGGTTTTTCCTCTAGGTATTTGGCATTACGCCCGGGGTCGGGCTTTTACTGCATTAGGAAAGGTTAAGGAGGCACAAAAAGAATTAGCAGACTTGAAAAAGGTCATGGAAGATCCTTCCTTAAAAAACATCTCACTTTGGGATATCAATTATGTTTCAGATTTACTGGTAATTGCTGACCATCTTTTAGAAGGTGAACTTGCCTACCAACAAAAGAAAATTCAGTCTGCTCTTTCCCATTTAACCAAAGCGGTTAATGCTGAAGATAAATTAAAATACGACGAGCCTCCTGCCTGGTATTACCCTGCAAGGCATTCACTAGGAACAGTATTATTGGAATTAGGTTATGGGGATGAGGCAGAACGAGTATTCCGAAAAGATCTGGAACGACATAAGGACAATGGGTGGGCATTATTTGGTCTGATGAAAAGTTTAGAAGCCCAAAAGAAAACCAAGGATGCCTCTGCAATAAAAAAACGATTTGAAGCTATCTGGGGAAATGCTGATATTAAGTTAACCCGCGCACGTTTTTAATTAATAAACTATTAAATTATTCCTGGCTACGTCTTCCCTTGGATTCACCTCCATCAATGAAAAGAACCTCACCATTGACAAAAACACTCTTTAAAAAATAATCGAGTCCGTGAACAAGGTCATCTAAATTGCCGTGAGTTTTTGTAGGAATATTTTTGGCATTTCGCGTAAGATAGTCTTCGCCTTGACCGGCAGGAGGCAGGATTAATCCTGGAGCAATACCATTTACCCTCACAGTTTCTCCCCATTCAATAGCAGCTAATGATGTTAAGTGAGCTAACCCTACTTTTGAAACTGAGTAAGCCGCAAACGTTGGAATATTTTTACTAATTCTTTCATCCAAAATATTAATTATCATTCCCCGATTAATTTTCTTTTTGTAGTCTCGCATAAATATATAGGGGGACATCAAATTCAACTGTAATGTATTTATCAGGGTCTGGGTTGTAGTATTTTCAACATTTTCTTGGATAAAGTTCGCAGCACAATTGATCAATAGCTCAACATCCGTAAAATCTCTACACACTCTATCTATAAATTGATCTGCAAAATTCACGTCCATCAGGTCTCCTTGATAGGCTTTGCAGGCCACTCCCAATTTTTGAGCATGGTTTAATACAGATTCAGGGGAAGAAGAATGGTAATGAATAGCTAAATTCCAACCTTCTTCAACTAAATGATAGGCCAAGGCTTTACCAATTCTTACGGCCCCACCTGTAACAATTGCAGTTGGCATTTCTACTCCTAATTAAACAAAAGGATATTTTATATCACACCCTGAAATTTTAGGCTATGCAGGCAGGATCCTCTCTTTACACATTTTCACGAGGTTGATACTATTCTAAAAACATTTCTAAATTAGGAGAAATTTATGGATGCTCCAGTAGCAAAAAGTGTGAATATTGCCATTTTGACTGTATCTGATACCAGGACAGAGGCGGATGATAAATCGGGTAATACCTTAGCCGAACGAGTTAAAAATGCAAGACACCAAGTAGTGGATCGTGTAATCATAAAAGACGAAAAAGATTCCATACAAGCAATTCTCAAAAAGTGGATCGCAGACAAAAATGTTGACGTAATAATTGCAACTGGGGGTACTGGGGTTACAGGAAGAGATGTGACTCCCGAGGCGTTTGAAGAATTATATGATAAACCAATACCCGGATTTGGAGAGTTGTTTCGATGGCTTAGTTATCAAAATATTAAAACTTCTACCATGCAATCTCGTGCCACTGGAGGTGTGGCAAATGGGACATTTATGTTTGCTTTGCCCGGCTCAACAGGGGCCTGCAAAGATGCCTGGGACCAAATACTGGTTCATCAGCTAAACAGTAACAATCCTCCATGTAATTTAGTAGAATTAATGCCACGGCTGTTAGAAAAATAGCAGCGACAAAGTGTTTTTTATTTCCAAAAGGGATAAATTGTAGGTAGAAATTATTAACAAATAAAGAATTTTGTATTTTTATATGCTTTCACAGATTAATCAGTTTAATAAAAACCGGAAAGTAAAAAAAAATTCTCCGAACTTTTCCACCTCCTTTAAATGGAATGTTGCACTACGATTATAAAATCAACACCCATTGTGAAAAGAAGCGCCTGGATCACTTTTTAGTGGAAGTCCAAAATGACCTGACACGTTCCTACATTCAAAAGCTTATTGAAGAAAATTATGTACACGTAAATGGGAACCCTGCGAAAGCAAAATATAAGCTTAAGGTTGATGATATAGTAGATTTGACCGTCCCCGATCCAAAACCTTTGGAAGTTAAACCCGAACCCATCCCCCTAAATATTGTTTTTGAAGATAAATATATATTGGTTATTGATAAACCCGCAGGGATAGTCGTTCATCCAGCTCCGGGTCATTCCAGCGGGACACTAGTCAACGCATTGCTTCATCATTGTAATGATTTAAAGGGAATTGGCGGAGTGGAACGACCTGGAATTGTCCATCGACTGGATAAAGATACTTCAGGGCTTATTCTGGTGGCAAAATCTGATTCAGCTCTCCAATCCCTAAGTCAACAATTTAAACAAAGAACTATAAAAAAAATCTATTTAGCTCTTACCAAAGGACAAGTGAAACCTTTAAAAGGAAAAATCAACGTGCCCATTGGCCGTCATAAAATAAATCGAAAAAAAATGTCCTCAAACTTTTCAGAGGGCCGTGAAGCTGAGACCAGGTACGAAGTTATTGAGCAAAATACAAAAGCAAGCTTTGTCCGTTTATACCCTAGAACTGGGCGAACACATCAAATTCGAGTACATTTGGCTTCCATCGGCAATCCAATTTTAGGAGATGTTCTTTATGGTGGTAACCCTGGGAAAGAATTACCTTCTATATCCCGACAAGCACTCCATGCATTTGAAATAGAATTCGCACACCCGCAAAGTAACCAAATCCTTCAGTTTCAATCTCCTTTTCCACCAGATCTCGGAACCTACGCCAGCAAAATTCTGATTCAGGAAATCCCATGAAATTAGCCTATTTTATTTTCCCTAATTTCGAATATTAGAATTCCGTTTTGCCAAATATATATAATGGGCAATTTTTGGGAAATTGTGAGTAATCTGTGGATAAATGGAAAAAGAAATGGAAATCAGTAGAAACTATTGGGTTATTGGATAAAAAAAAATTATAGAAAACGCTCTAACTTAATATTTTCAAATACTTTTGTAATTTGGTTGGATTAAGGGCATTGAAATTTTTCCAAAATTTTTGCCCTTTAAAAGTTTTCCACAGTTTTTTAGGGATTTTAATTTTTCTTCCAATTAAGCAAAAATTATTTCCATAATTTGTTTTCAATGGTTTAGGCATAACTTAATTCTAAAAATATGAACTAATTGTTTGGTTAATGTTAGACAATTATTTGCGTACCCCTGGAGCCTTCATAATTAAAGGCTTATCGGTAGGATCACTTAATTAACACCTCTCATCCTTTGCCATTATTGTGCAAGAAGAGTATGCAAAATTGAATAGAGGGATAGGGCCTTTCTTTTAAGGTGAATTGAAGCGGGTGGGTCTTTATGGCTTAATTTGATAGGGTAAAGTTAGACAGTTTTTATTAACGGGCCTAACCCCTTCCCTCCAATCTAACTGAATTAATAGAGCTTTTATCCACATAGATTGTGAAAAAGCTGTGGAAAACTTTGGGAATTACTTTCCAAATAAATAAAAATTAAGGCGTAAAGGGACTTCGATTATTTTTTATGCAAAAAAACACGACCTTTGATTTTTAAGGAGATATTTATTTTAGACCTAAGCATTGTTGATCAATTAACCATTGAAAGTGATATACTTTTATCTCATTAGGGTTAAACTATAAAAAATTAAATAAAATTTATTATTTAATTATTCAAATTACCACTAAATTTAAACAAATTTATATTAATTAATAGAAAAATATCCAATTAGAGACCTTATGGACCGAAGGATGTTAAGCCATTTTAGCTGGTGGTATTTACTTCTAATATTGACCATTTCTACGGTTGGAGTGGTTGTAATTTATAGTGCCAACCATGCACGCCCTGAGGCTTTCTATCAAAATCTATATATTAAACAAATTTATTGGATTCTTTATGGGCTTATTGCAATGCTGGCTGCCCTACTAATAGATTACCGATTACTCAATCGATACGCATATTTCATTTATTTTGTAACGATATTAGCCTTAATCTCCGTCTTATTTTTTGGCACAGGTGCCTCAGGGGTAAAAAGATGGATACATATAGGTTCCTTCTCAATTCAATTTTCAGAATTTGCAAAGTTTTCTCTTATTATTGTGCTAGCGAAATACTTTGACCTATCTCGAACTCAGCAACCCAAATACACAATTAAAGACCTCATAATTCCTGTTTCTTTAACAGGATTGTTGGGATGGCTAATCATCCGGCAACCCGATTTGGGAACAGCCATGATAATTTTTTTCATTTTCTTTGTTTTGGTAATGGCTATAGAAATCGAAGGTCGTACTTTGGCAAAATTGATTTTAACTGGAGTGGTGTTAACCCCTATGACTTGGTTTTTCTTAAAGGACTATCAAAAAGCTCGGGTAAAAACACTTTTCAATCCGGAAATGGATCCACTTGGAGCCGGCTACCATACAATCCAGTCAAAGATTGCAGTAGGTTCAGGAGGATTTTGGGGAAAAGGTTTGATGGCCGGCACACAAAGTCGTCTTAATTTTCTTCCAGAAAAACATACAGATTTTATTTTTTCAGTATTTGCAGAAGAACTCGGATTTGTTGGAGTTATAATCCTAATGATCTTGTATTTAGTTCTTATTTTAAAAGGACTCAATATTGCTTTCCGGGCGGCGGATCGATTTGGTTTACTTCTGGGGTTGGGAATAGTAGCTTCTATTTCTTTTTATATTATTTTTAATATTGGAATGACCGTAGGGATTTTCCCGGTAACCGGCCTACCCCTTCCCCTATTAAGTTATGGGGGTTCCTCACTTTTAACGAATTTTTTTGCATTAGGGTTATTATTGAATATTGAAATGAGAAGGGTTGTCCATTAAGGAAAGTGCGGACCGTCAATCAGATATCCTTATATTTATCATTTACATGGTATAATTGACCTTCCGGCATTTTTTAATTTAATAATTTTTTTTTATTGGCAGAAACCATGGCATCAGAAATCATTATCAATTCAAACCCTAGAGAAATCCGGGTTGCCTTGGTAGAAAAGAATCAACTTGCTGAAATATTTATAGAACATAAATCCAAAAAAGGAATCGTTGGAAATATTTATAAGGGAGTGGTCACCAAAATCCTTCCTGGAATGCAGGTTGCTTTTGTGGATATTGGGCTAGAAAAAGCAGGATTTCTTTATGTGGGTGACATTGATGTCATTGATCTCAATGATTTTGATGAGGATGCAGATGATTCTGATTCAGTTAATCTTGATGAAGATCAAGACACCTCAACAGATAACAAATCTATCAAAGACCAGGGTCCTAGTATTCCCATTCAAGACCTTCTTACAGAAGGACAAGAAATTGTAGTTCAAGTTGCAAAAAATCCCCTCGGCACTAAAGGCGCCAGAATTACTACGTTCATTACCCTTGCCGGCAGGCACATTGTGTATATGCCTACAGCAAACCAAACCAGTGTTTCTCGCCGTATTGAGGATGAGGATGAAAAAGAACGTTTGAAAAATTTAGTGGCTGAAATTGCCAGACCTGGGGATGGTTATATTGTCCGTACAGCTGCACTGGGAAGAAAAAAAGAAGATTTTGAGTCAGATCTTCGTTTTCTCCACAAATTATGGGATAACTTGAAAGGACGTTCAGAAGAATTACAAGCTCCTTCCTTACTTTATGAGGATTTAAATTTAATTTTTCGTTCGATTCGAGATATTCTCAACGAAGATGTATTTCGCTTAGTTGTCGATTCTAAAGGGGACTTTGAGAAATGCATGGAATTTTGCACAAATTACCTTCCACATTTGGTAGACAAAATAGAATTATATAAAGAACCCGTCCCAATTTTTGATTTTTACGGGATTGAAATTGAAATCAATAGAGCTTTAGGTAGAAAAATTTGGTTGAAATCCGGAGGTTTTATTACGATTGACCAGACAGAAGCTCTTGTGGCCATTGATGTCAACACAGGTAAATATGTAGGTCACAGTGACCCGGAAGAAACAATCTTAAAAACAAACTTAGAAGCCGTCAAAGAAATTGTATACCAGCTTCGTTTAAGGAATATTGGGGGAATCATCATTGTTGATTTCATTGATATGGCCAAAGAAGAAAGTAAAGAAATTGTTTGGAATGCTCTTACACAGGAGTTGAAATTTGATCGATCCCGGACCAATATTTTAAAAATATCTGAACTTGGCTTAGTTGAAATGACTCGCAAACGTGTCCGCGGAAGTTTAAGTCAAACTTTATGTGATCCATGCCCCTATTGCGAAGGTAAGGGCCATATCAAATCAACCGCTACGGTATGTAATGAAGTCATCCGCACTCTCCAGAGATTAGTTGGAAATAGCCTCACCAAAAATAATATTACAATAGAGGTTCCTCCTCCCGTTTACGATCTCCTTTTTGAAGAGGAAACCTCTTTTCTTGATGAGCTTGAAAAGCTTTATAACATCGAAATTAACGTTAAAATCAATCCAAAACTTCATGAGGAAAAATACAACATTATTTCTTAATTTTTACTAACAACCATTAATTAGTTTGAAATGATGTTGGGAATATGGGCTTTCTCATGATAAAATTCTTCAAAAATTAGGGGCAAGAATACGCTAACGGCATGGGTATTGTGATCCTACCTAAATTACGAACTTCCTAAGGAGGGAAATTATGAAACGACTATCATCCCTTGGCGCAATTTTAATGAGTCTGTTTTTATTTGCGGCATGTGGGACTGTCGGCCAGGATTTTGATATTGACTTGGCAAAAACTATCGTAAATGGGAAAACCACTAAACAAGAAATTGAAGATATGTTTGGGGATCCCTATAAGACTGGAATTCAAAATGGACATCCCATTTATGTCTATGAACAGAATACTTATCGAGCGTTTGGTGATGATACATCAAAAAACCTGATTGTCGAATTTGATGCTAATGGCGTAGTACGTAATCATCAGATCATGTCGAACATTCCCAGATCTTAAGCCCAATTTTTTACCAGGAAATGTTTGGGTTTGATAGGAAACAAAAGGCTATCCTTCATTTAACTTGGATGGCCTTTTTTCTGACATTCCTTACCTGGTTCAACATGGCTCCCTTTAATACCACCCTTCAAAATTCATTATCCATAACTACAAACCAAATCAAAATTTTAATGATTTGCAATGTCGCCCTTACCATTCCAGCTCGCATTGCAATTGGTTCATTAGTAGATCATTACGGACCCAAAAAAATTTTTATTTTAATTTTAATTTTTGCCGGTGGAATTAGTATCCATTTTGCACTGGCACAAACATTTTCTGATTTAATAATCTCCCGTTTATTAATGGGAATTGTAGGTGCTAGTTTTGTAGTAGGAATAAAAATGATAGCAGAATGGTTTCCACCTGAGAAAATGGGAACCGCTCAAGGTCTTTACGCAGGTTGGGGAAATTTTGGGGCCGCAGCCGCAGCCTTCACTTTACCCCCAATCGCAGCTCTATTTTCTCCTGAAGATGGTTGGCGTATAGCTACAGGAATTTCAGGTGGATTCTGTTTTTTTTGGGCCTGGATATACTATAAGTATGCCCACGAAGTCCCTAGCCGAGCTCCGCAATTTCCCGTTGGCTTGGAAAATACAATTGAGGTCACCTCTCAAAAAGATTTGGTTTTACAAATTTTATTAATGTTTCCATTGTTCTTCGCCTTTGCGTTTTTTATTTGGAAATTATCTACCCCTCCCACTCAATTAATTCCTGATTTATTTTTCTGGGTAATTCTTACCGCGATGTTTGGGATACTTATCCAAAATATTTATCGTTGCTATAGGTTTAACATTTCTCGGATTAGAAGTTCGATACCTAATGAAAAAAAATATGAGTTTAGACAAACCGTCATTTTAAGCTTAGTTTATGCCTTAACTTTTGGATCAGAACTCGCTGTCGTTTCCATGTTTCCTGAATTCTTGGAAAACTCCTTTAATCTTTCCGTTACCATTGCGGGAGTATTGGGGTCCAGCTTCGCTTTTTTTAATTTAATTTCCAGACCTAGCGGAGGGTGGCTTTCTGATAAATTTGGACGTAAACCTGTTATGTTAGTTTTGGTGTTTGGGTCTATTTTGTGTTATTGGTTTATGGGAAACATTTCATCTTCCTGGTCTTTAACAATTGCAATCACTTTAGCAATTATATGTTCACTACTTGTTCAGGCCGGAAATGGTGCATGCTTTGCTATGGTGCCCCTTATAAGGAAAGACCTTACAGGGAAAATGGCTGGAGTTGTAGGGGCATATGGAAATGTTGGAGCTGTTTTTTTCTTAACTTTACTGAGTTTGGTGGAGGATACATTATTTTTTAAAATTATAAGCGGTTACGCTTTTTTGGTTTTTATCAGTTTATTTTTACTTAAACCCTTTAATACTTTGCATTCTTCTTTTAAATAAAACGGAGTTAACTCTTATGGGTTTCACTTGTGGTTTGGTAGGTTTGCCCAACGTTGGAAAAACAGTAATTTTTAATGCTTTAACTCAATCGAAAGCTGAGTCGTCAAATTATGCCTTCAGTACCAGCAAACCCAATATTGGCATTGTAAACGTCCCCGACCCCAGACTTGATAAAATCCACGAATTAATTGAAGCTAAAAAGAAAGTGCCAACAACTATGCATTTTGTAGACATTGCCGGGCTTGTTAAGGGAGCTTCGAAAGGGGAAGGAATAGGCAATCAATTTTTAGCTAACATTCGAGAAATGGAAGCCATGGCCCATGTAGTCCGTTGTTTTGAGGATGAAAATATTCCTCATGTAAATAAAGTCATTGATCCTTCAGTAGACATTGATGAAATCAATACAGAATTAATGATTGCCGACATAGAAACTATCGAAAAAAGAAAAATGAAACTAGAGAAGTTAGCCAAAAGTGGAGATAAAGATGCCAGGATGCAAATTAGTGTTATAACTCAATTAATGGAAGCCTTTGATAATGGGCAGCCCGCTCGCGCAGTAACTTTTCAGCATCCAGCAGAAGTAAGTTTTGTAAAATCACTTAATCTTTTGACCATTAAACCTGTGCTTTATGTGTGCAACATTGGTGATCCAGCAGAAATTAATGGAGACCTTGTCAAAAAAGTTAAAGAAATTGCAAACGAAGAATCTGCACCCGTGGTAATCGTTGCCGGAAAATTGGAAACCGAGTTATTAGAAATTGAAGATCCTGAAGAGCGGGAAGTATTTTTAGAAGAAATGGGTTTATCTGAACCCGGTCAAAATCAAATGATTCGCGCCGGCTATGAATTATTAAACCTGGAAACTTTTTTTACCGTGGGCGATAAAGAAAACCGCGCCTGGACCATTTCAAAAAATTCAAAAGCGCCTCAAGCAGCAGGAAAGATTCATTCGGATTTCGAAAAAGGATTTATTAAAGCCGTGGTTTACCATTTTGACGATTTAGTTGAATACAAGTCTGAAGCTGCAGTGAAAGAAGCAGGGAAACTAAGGTTAGAAGGTAAAGAATATGTAGTTCAAGATGGAGATATTATCACCTTTCGATTTAATGTTTAATCAACATTAAACCTCTTTTACATTTTATTTGTCTGTCGCCATTGCAATATTTTCCACAAATTCACTGCTGTTTCTCGTTCTTTTTCGGAGCCTCCATTATAAATTTGAGTTAAACTTTCTCCTGTAATTTTCATCAATATTGCAGTCATCACATCCGTTACCACTTCAGGTCCGTAATGAACTGTTTGTATTTGACCGGAATCCGAAAACTCCAAAGAAATTTTAGGGATGGTCAAACGACGGCGATCATCCATTAACTTAATGATAGCGGGAACTGCCTCTTGGCCCAAATCAATCACCGCATCATAAACCGCTTGGGCATTCCCAGGGGGAAGTTCAGGATGAATCATAAAGTCTACCAACTCTTCGACTTCCTTTTCATAAGGGAGGGAACTACTATGACTAAAACGGTCGAAATTTTTTACAAACTGCCTTTGGGTTACTATTTCGGCATTTATTTTGTTCAATAAACTTTCACTTACTGTTTGTACTGTTTTTGGTGAATTGGCTGATAGATAATAATTTTTATTCTTAAAAAGAAATACTATGACCTCTTTACCATTTAACTTAATTAGACTCTCACTCGAAATCCCCCCATATGCCAAAGCATTTGTAAAATAACGAAAGCTAAGTTCCTTAGAGTCATAATTTCCTTTTAATATATTTTTTATATTAAGTTGAATTTCTACAAATTTGTGTTCCCCAGAGCTAACAACCTTATTAATTTCTTTTTCAGGTACTTCTAGGGTAGCCTGAGCAATTAAATGGCTTTTACCTACTAGTTTCCAAAATGGAATATCTGCTGCATACGTTAATAAAGGTAAAAAATTGACAACATTAAACAAGATCCAAAAGACACAAAATTTAATCCTTAAATTCATTAATCCACTCCTATTACCAAGAAGGCACTAAAGACCGAGGTGTATTTCCATCTAATGCATCGAATACATTGTCTGCCACTAACAACGCCATTTTATCTCGAGTTTCAACGCTGGCACTACCAATGTGTGGAAGTATCATTAAATTTTTTAATCCAATCATTCCATCCGTAAGGAGAGGTTCATTTTCAAAAACATCTAAAGCAGCTCCTGCTAATTTCCCAGTTTTTAATGCATTAACCAAGGCCTGGTCATCCACAACTTTTCCCCGGGCCGTATGTATTAAATAAGCGGATGGTTTCATTTGATCAATTTCTTTTTCACCAATCATGTATTTGGTTTCATCAGTTAAAGGGACATGAAGAGTGATATAATCTGATTGATTAAGCAATTCTTCTAATGATACGAATTTTGCGTTCAATTCTTTTTCTTTCTCATGGGGCAAGGGGTTTCTTTGATGATAAAGGACTTCCATATTAAACCCAGAAGCCCTTCGGGCCACTGCCGTTCCAATTTCTCCACAACCAATTACACCCAAAGTTTTTCCGAAAACATCACTACCCAAAAATAACTTTGCTTGCCAGCCCGTGAATTTTCCTTCACGAGTGTATTGATCTGCTGGGATAATTTGCCGCGCCATCCCCAAAATCATGGCCCATGTCAGATCTGCTGTGGTTTCGTGGAGTACGCCTGGCGTATTAGTCACCCAAATTTGTTTTTCTTTTGCACTTGCAACACTAATATTATTAAAACCCGCACCATAATTGGAAATTACTTTTAAATCCCGGGCTTGATGGATAATGCTTTGATCAATTTTATCCGATAAATAAGTGACCAGCGCCTGACAAGATGCAGCCAAAACCCCTAATTCTTCGGTGGTTAGCGATTTTCCCGAGTCATTGTATTGAATATCGCAACGGGTTTTTAATTTTTCCAACGCTATATCCGGGAAAATATTAGTTATGGCGACTTTAGGTTTCATAGTTTGCTCTTTTCCGGTTGAATGATGAATGGGTTACTTTTAACCTATTTTTATCAATTAAAAATTCTTATCTTATGAAAATTCTTTTCCTAGTTCCACCTGAGACTTTATCAATTGAATCTTCTGTGCCCAAAATCCTGGAGGGAGGAAAAGGCTACTATCCAAAATTGGGCTTATTGTATGTAGCCGCTTATTATGAAAAAATTACTGGTGACCGCCCCACTTTCATAGATTGCCCTGCAGAAAAAATATCTCAAACAGAATTGTTAAGAAAATTCAGGGAATTGAACCCTGATCTGGTTGCTATGAGCATAATGACATTTAATTTATTAGATGCCATGGCTTCCGCCAAGGTAATTAAACAAGAAAATCCTAAGGTAAAAATTTGTTTGGGTGGCCCCCATGTCAACTTATATCCTCAGGAAACCCTAAAATTGCCGGATATTGATTATGTTGTATATGGTGAAGGGGAACCTATTTTTACAAAACTTGTTCAAACTTTAGAAAAAGGCGGCCAAACAGAATCTTTAAGTAAAATAAAAGGATTGGGATTTAAACAGAATAACCATATCCAAGTCAACCCTGCTGAAACAGAGTTATTAAACCTGGATTCTCTTCCACAACCTGCCCGCCATTTAGTTGATGTTTCCAAATACGAGCATATTATAGGAGAAGGACAACAATTTTTTACCATTCAAGCGACTAGAGGTTGCCCGGCAGCTTGCACCTTCTGCGATATACGGAAAACTAAATTTCGAGAGCGGTCTCCTGAGAACGTTGTTCAAGAGATTGAATCAATCATAGACATGGGGGTAGACGACTTATTTTTTGTGGATGATACAATTACAATCAACAAAAAAAACCTGATAAGTATTTGCGATTTGATTGTTAAACGTGGGCTAAAGATCAATTTTAAAATTTCAGCAAGAGTTGACACTATTAATCCGGAATTATTGATCAGCCTCAAACGAGCTGGATGCTACAGGATTCATTTTGGCATAGAGTCATCCTCACAAAGGCATTTGGATTATTTAGAAAAAGGACAAAATGTACAAAAAATTGAACGTGCTTGTAAATGGACCCGCCAAGCTGGTATCGGTTTCTTTGCTTATATGATGATTGGAATTCCCTACGAAACCAAAAGAGAGATGCTCTCAACCGTTGATTTTGCCAAAAGGTTAAAACCCGATTATGCACAATTTTCGATTTGTACACCCTACCCTAAAACTGAGTTGTATTTTCGAATGTTAAAGGAAGGAATCGTAAAGGAAGACTATTGGCAAAACTTTGCGGAGAATCCATCCCCTGACTTTAAAATTCGGTTTTGGAATAAAGACTTTTCAGAAGAAGAGCTTCGCCAAATCCAAAATGAATGTCACTCTCGTTTTTATAGAAGCCCCACTTATTTAATGAAGCAAATTACACAATTAAAATCTTGGTCTGATTTTACGGCCAAGGCCCGTATGGGAACTAAAATCCTCACCCAACGTATGGGAATTTGATCTATACCCAAAGTCTATCAAATATTTACCATTAGATTCAGGTGACCTGGGTTAGTTATTTGGTGTACAATCTTCCTATGCTTATGGTCAATGAAATCTTCAAAAGTATTCAAGGCGAATCGTCCAAAGTAGGTCTACCCTGCATTTTTATTCGGTTGACCGGATGCAACCTGCGCTGCACCTGGTGCGATACCGAATACGCATTCTATGAAGGGAAAGATTTTACAGTAGATGAAATCCTTAATGCCATTCAACCCTTAGGAATTTCTTTGGTAGAAATCACTGGAGGTGAACCCTTATTACAAGAAGAGGTTTACCCCTTAATGGCCACTCTAATTGAACAGGGTTACGAGGTAATGCTGGAAACGGGTGGATCTTTAAGCTTAGAAAAAGTGCCTAAGGAAGTAATCAAAATTTTAGATATAAAATGTCCAGGAAGCGGAGAAGTATCTAAAAACTTATGGGCTAATTTAAATTTCTTAGAACCAAAAGATGAAGCAAAATTTGTCATACTCAACCGAGAAGATTATGAGTGGAGCAAATCCACCCTATATAAATTTGAAATCCATAAAAAAGCTCACATATTATTTTCTCCAGTGTACGACCGTTTGGATTTGAAAGATTTAACTGAATGGGTGTTGCAAGATAATCTTCCAATTAGAATACAACAACAACTCCATAAAACTATTTGGGGAAAGGATGCTATTGGAGTTTAAAAATAGCCAACTAACTTGCAAATCAAGTTTTCAACCTTAACCTTCCTAATATGAATCAAAAATCCTCTCCGCGCAGTCTCCAAAATAAATTGCTCAAATGGTTTGATGCTCAGAAAAGAGAAATGCCTTGGCGCAACACCAAAGATCCCTATAAAATCTGGATCTCAGAAATCATGTTACAACAAACTCAAGTCAAAACGGTTATTCCCTATTTTCGAAGATGGATGATAGCCTTTCCCACCATAGAAAAGCTTGCACATGCTCGTGAGGACCGAGTGTTAAAATTTTGGGAAGGATTGGGATATTACTCTCGAGCAAGAAATTTACATAAAGCGGCAAAAGTTATTTTGATTGAGCATAACGGTAAGGTGCCCAATACTATGGATGACATTATTAAATTGCCAGGTATCGGAAGATATACTTCTGGAGCTATATTAAGTATAGCTTTTGATATGCCCTATCCCGTGTTAGATGGAAATGTAAAGAGAGTAATATCTCGATTGTTTACATTAAAGGAAAATGGAGCTAACGGTGCCTCCGAAAATAAACTTTGGAACTATGCGGAAAAGTTAGTTCCAAAAAAGCGCCCAGGTGACTTCAATCAATCCCTCATGGAACTTGGTGCAACAATCTGTATCCCAAAGAATCCACTATGCTTATTATGTCCAGTGGCTACACTATGCCAAGCTAAAACCCAGAACATTGAAAGCGAATATCCGCCTAAAAAAACAAAACAACAATCCAAAAAAATTGAAGTAAGCGCAGCTGTCATTTTTCGCAATGGAAAAGTATTTATTCAGCAGCGGCCACATAAAGGCTTAATGGGTGGCCTTTGGGAATTCCCTGGGGGAAAAAGAAAAAATAGGGAAAGCGAGGAAGATTGTCTTAAGAGAGAAATTCAAGAAGAATTAGATGTGCAGGTTAATATACAAAAAAAAATAATGACTATAAAACACAGTTACACTCAATTTCGAGTAACGCTCAACGTTTTTTTATGTAAATTAAAACCAGGAAGGATCAAAGCATCTCAATGTGACCAATGGAAATGGGTTTCTCCAGAGCAACTAAAACAATTTACTTTTCCCGCGGCCAATGTAAAAATTGTAGAGTATTTAACTAATGAATCATCCTCAATTTAATTTCCCCAATAAAGTTCTACTCTAAACCTTATGGAAAAATTTAAACAATCAGAAGAAGGTACAAAAGTAATCTTTATTGGAGCCATTGCTAATCTAATTTTATCTCTTTTCAAAATTGCTGGAGGCATTTTTGGGAAAAGCTCAGCAATGGTTGCCGATGGCATTCATTCTTTTTCAGATTTGTTAACAGATTTAGTGGTACTAATAAGCTACAAAATCGCCCAAAAACCTGCCGATGAAAATCACCCTTATGGCCATGGTCGAGCAGAATCTATAGGGGCTACGGTGGTGGGGGCAATAATAATGCTGGCAGGTTTGGGGTTGGCCTTTGAAGCTTCAGAATCTATCGCACAAAAAACTTATCAAACTCCAAATGTATTTTCCCTTATAGCTGCTATTTTTTCAATTCTAGTCAATGAAGGGTTATTCCATTACACCAGAAACATCGGTGAAAAAATAAACAGCCCTTCCATTGTTGCAAACGCCTGGCATCATCGTTCCGACGCAGTATCTTCAATTGCCGCATTAATAGGAATTTTAGGAGCAATGGTTGGATATCCAGTTATGGATCCAATTGCTGCTATTGTAGTGTCCATTCTGATTTTGAAAGTTGGATATGATATTGCTTTTCGTAGTTTAGCCGATCTAATGGATACGGGTCTGAGTGAAGATGATACGACACGGTTAGAAAATGAAATTAATAATATCCCAGGGGTCATTCGAACCCATAACCTGAGAACCAGAAAAATTGGAGCAGATATTCTTATGGACGTTCATGTTCAAGTCGATAAGGAGGCTTCCGTTACAGAGGGTCACTTAATAGCAGAATCGGTTAGAAGAAACTTAATTTCTCGTTTCGACAATGTACAAGATGTACTAGTCCATGTTGACACAGAAGATGACACTGACTTTGAACCTCTATATTGGCACAATCGCGGAGAACTGGAAGCTAAGGTCAAACCTATTGTAGATTCTTTTCCAGGAATATCTAAACTTACGCGTTTACGAACACATCATCATAAAGGGCATACCATTCTGGAAGTATTTCTTTTAGAAGAGAACTCCAAAGAAACTAAAATGGTGGCAAAAGTAATTAATCAGTTAAAAGAAACCCTACTGAACTTAGACCATATTGATGAGGTAAGAATTTTTTTCGAATATCCAGAAAATTTTAAATAGCAAGGAGAGGATGTTTTATGCCTATTTGTATGACCGCCAATTACCAAGTTCTTCCTGAAAATGTAGAACAATGCAAGCAAGTGATTGTGGACTTTGTAAAATACATTCGAATTAACGAACCTACTACTTTGTTCTATATGGCTAATCAAGAGATGGGCCGACCCACACGTTTTCTACACACCATGATTTTTGAAAATGAGGAGGCAGTTGTTAGGCACCAAAGTTCGCCGGCCACAAAACGTTTTGTAGATATGATTTATCCCTCAGCACTGGAACCTTTAGAATTTAGAGAATTTTATATTTTGGGATTTAAAAATACTTATGGTGAGGAAAAGAACTAATATTCAATTTACAATTTTTAGTTCCTTCAAAACATCCCCTTCCCATGAAAAGGAAAGCCTTTTTCGATTTTTATGGGATTTACTTTGATAAGCAGCTCCATAAATTAGTGGTAATGAAACACTGGGCTCCACAAAGGCCATACAAAAGTTTGCCTTTTTATTAATTTTTCCCCATGACTGTGCTTCGCCCAGTGTACTTCCACTTAGGCCACCCCAGTGTGGAGAATCAGTCGTCATTTGAATAGCATACTTGTGCCCACCCGTGCTACGACCAAAAACATAACTCATTACAATAGAATCGTTAATATAATTTTTGGGTACGCCCCCGGCTACATAAAAAGCAGCCGTTCTTTTGGACTTACAAACAATTTGAGTGATTTCATAATTATCGCGAATAACGTCAATGGTTATGGGTGGGCGACCTTCGTTTCTTGCCACGTAGTAATGCTCGGTCAATCCGATTCCAATACTTGAATCACTAATGGCTGGACAAAAAATGGGAACACCCTTTTTTCTCGCGGTAACTAAAATGGAGTTTTTATCATCAATAACTCCAGACAATAAAGATATAAATTCTCGACTGGAATAACTTCTGGGTTCTAAAGAGTCAGCAAATTGGCCAATAAGAGAATCGAACTGCGCAAATTTTTCTTCATCAACATAGGTATCATAAATTCGATTTATCAATAAGTCTCGCAGTTGGGTATCATCGGCATCTGGGCTTCCATAATAATGGCCCGCCCCCATAGCAGCGTAAAAATCCTGATACAGAACTGCTCCTGTGGAAACAATCACATCAACCATATTGTAATGAATTAAGTCACGGATAACTTTGCGAAGACCTGCGGCAATAAGGGGACCTGCTAACCCAAGCATGATGGTTGGGCGCTCCCGATCCTTAAGCATCCTTTGAAAAATATTGGCACATTGACCCACGTTACGGGCCTGGATGGAAGCATCTTTAAAAGAATCGACCAAGTCTGCAATATTTTTAATTTTATCAAAATCAACTTGGTTGACCCGGGTACTTAAAATGGATTTTTTAAGTTTTTTATCGTTTTTATTTAATTTATGAAGTGAATTTAAAAAATCCTTATAAGCCATCGATTATCCCCAGTTAACATTCAAAGCCAAGAATAATAACGTGATAGGGATTTCAGGTCAACCCATTCAGAAAACTTTTAACTGGCTTTTGTCAAAATTTAGAACATAAATCTCTTGCGTGGGTTTGAGTATTTACCTGGTCTATAGCCTCAGCAATAATTCCATTCTCATCAACAACATATGTAATTCGAGATGCATATCCATCGTCCTTACTTTGAATGGCCTGGTAGGCAAGGGCAATTTCACGGCCTACATCGCACAACAATGGATAAGGAAAATTAAATTTTTCAGCAAAGGCTTTATTTTCAGATTCATTATCCAAGCTAACTCCAAATACTTTTACATCTTTTTCTTGAAACTTGGAGAACTCATCTCGAAACCCCTTTCCTTCCTGCGTACATCCTGGAGTATCTGCTTTTGGGTAAAACCATAAGATTACTTTTTTTCCACGAAGTTCTTTTAAACTGACACGGTTACCATTATGATCATTAACTAAAAAATCAGGAGCTTCTGTCCCTACTTTTAGCATAGGAATTCTCCTTCCAGTAAGTTTATAAAATAAAGTTTTTAAAACGAATTTTAATAAAGATAGGTTAAACACTTAGGTTAGATGCTTTTAAAAGGGCAGAGGAGCAAAAATATTTTTCGAGATCAAGATTTCTCATTGTTGTCAGGATCATTATTACTTGGAGGATCCTTTAAAAATTTTCGTAGAAAATCTGTTAAGTCGATCCCAAAATAACGTAATGCGGCTAAAATAATTGCAACAGCCGTAGCTTCATCTAAGTTTCCTATTAAGGGCATATTATCGGGAATAATTTCAAACAATCCGGCAGTTGGATTCAACAAATAGATCAATGCTATGAATCCCGCAATTGCAACTAATAAGCTTTTCACAATTTGAACTCCTATAAAAACTTATTTATCAAATAGTTTTTTTAGCAATGTGCTCTCCAAGAACTAAATCGTCTACTCGGGTAATTTTAATATTCCATTCAGAACCCATTACGATTTTAACAGGTTCTCCTAAATGCTCAATTAAGCTTCCTTCATCAGTCCCATAGAATGAATCTCGGTTAGCTTTCTCAAATGCCTGGTTTAGCAGTTCATATGTAAATGCCTGAGGGGTTTGAACACGCCACAATCCTTCGCGCGAAACTGTATTTTCTACAAAATCATCTTTTCCTTTTTTAAGAGTGTCATTCACTGGTATTGCGGTTATTGCTGCTCCATATTTCCTTGCCGCTTGAATAGTATCCTCAATCAGTTGTGATGTGACAAAAGGTCGGACTCCATCGTGAATCACCACGATATCGGTATCAGTTTCAACCGCTTTAAAACCATTAAAAACTGAATCCTGCCTTTTTTCACCGCCCGTTACCACCTGGTGAACTTTTGGAGGGGACCCAAGCCACTGTTTGGTTGCATTTTCCTTTTCCGATTGAGGAACAGATAGAATGACCGAATTTAAAATTTCACATTGTTGAAACGCTTGAAGCGTATAATCAAGAATTGGCTTCCCATTTAAATTCAGAAACTGTTTGGGAGTTCTTCCTCCCATTCTTAGTCCTTGACCAGCTGCAGGAATAATTGCGGATACTTTCATAAATTAATTTAAACCTGAGATTATAGAACTGCTTCAAACGCTTCTTGCAAATTTTTCACAAAAATTAATTCTATTGAATGGTTAGATAAATATTTAGATTTCCTGGCAGATTCAGGAATCACAGCTCTTTTAAAACCCAATTTTGCTGCTTCCTTAAGCCTGGAATCCAATTGCATTACAGATCTTACTTCTCCCGTAAGACCCACTTCGCCAATCATAATGGTATTAGAATCAACGGGTAAATTTTGGAAACTACTGGCTATGGCAGTAGCCAGAGCTAAATCCATCGCGGGTTCGGTAACTTTAATTCCTCCAGCTAAATTAACAAAAATATCCTCTCTTTGTAAATTCAGCTCTAAACGTTTTTCCATAATCGCCACCAATAGATTTATCCGATTCGGATCTAAATTCGAGGTAACTCGCCTTGGCATACCGACAGTTGAAGAGGCTGTAACCAAAGCTTGTACTTCAACCAATAAGGGTCGGCTCCCTTCTAAGGTAGCTGCAATTACTGAACCTGTAGAATTCTCTGGTCGTTCGGCTAAAAATATCTCCGAAGGATTGGATACTGGTATTAGGCCCTCTAATCCCATTTCAAAAACTCCCATTTCAGGGGTTGAGCCGAATCGATTTTTAATGGCTCGTAAAATACGAAATGAATGACCGCGTTCTCCTTCAAAATATAATACGCAATCGACCATATGCTCTAAGGATTTAGGCCCTGCAATTGCTCCCTCTTTGGTAATATGACCAATAATAATTGCGGGAACTGATCTTTGTTTACATTCTTTAAATAGCTTAAAAGCAACTTCTCTAACTTGACCAATACTTCCAGGTGCAGATTGAAGTTCTGAAGTAAAAAAAGTTTGAATAGAATCTAGAACTAATAAATCAGGTTTAATTTCCTCCACTTTCTTTAAAACCTCTTCAATACATATTTCTGAATATACCAAAAGGTTATTAGAAGAAACTTTTAGTCGATCCGCTCGCATTTTTATTTGCTCTAAAGATTCTTCACCAGAAACATATAGTAACGTTTCACCCTTAGTTGCTAACTGAGACATACTTTGCAAGACCAGGGTTGATTTCCCGATTCCTGGATCTCCACCAATCAAAATTAAACTTCCAGAAACAATCCCTCCACCCAAGGCACGGTCAAATTCATCGATTCCAGTGGTCATTCTCTCTCGAGCGGTTGAAGAAATATCACTCAGAGGTCGAAGCGGAGAAACCTTTAAATCGAGGGCAAGAGAGTTTTTAGGTGAAGAATGGGACGAGGAAATTTTTTCCTCCACCAAAGAATTCCACTCAGAACATTCAGGACATTTACCTAACCATTTGGGAGCCTGGTGTCCACAAGATTGGCAAATATAAACTGTAAGGTTCTTGACCACTTTTCCCATCAACCTCAAACAAAGCAGATTGCTCAATAATTAACTTTAAAGAAAAAAAACAAAAATCCTCTTAAAACTTCTAAAAGGATTTTCACAAAGTCTTTCACCAGTCTAAGTATTGGTAAAGGGCGAATATTCCCGATCAGAGTCCAAGCATACTGGCCAAATTCTAACCTTCAATTATAAATTTATGGTCTTTTTTAACTATTTTTTTGCTGTGGATTTCTTTGTTCGACGGACACCACGGATTGAATTAAGAATATTATCATTCTTAACATTGTTTGCATTAGACATAGTCCGAATATCGTTTAAATATGCTTTTGACTCTCCGTGTGAGGTGGCAATACTTTGCATCAAATCATTTCTTGCAGTTGCTACCGCCTGGTAAAGCTCATTTCTAGAAGCTGTAATAACCTTGCCAATGTCTACCTTAGAATTTGACAACTCTGCATGAAGCTGTTCGGCAGAATCACCTATATCTTTTTGAATCTGCACTTTAGTTCCATTTATAGAATTCACCAATTCCACCTTGGATTTTTCAATAGCTTGATTTGAATTTGATAAAGCTTGAAAAATATTAGATTGTTGACTGTTAAACTTCTCTTCAATTTCATTTTGTTTAACTGCAATTGCTTTTAATATTTCAATCAACTCGTTTATTTTCTGTTGAGTTAAATTTGACTGATTACTACCTGCATCTATTTTTTGCATTGAAAGCTCTACATCTTTCCCTAACTTAGATGAATGAGCCAACATCGACTTTGTTGAGTCAATCAGCCTATTAAACTTTTGATCTGTTTGAAGACTTGAACTTTGAACCTGAGCTACTTTTTCTTGCATTGAAACTATTGCTTTGGTGGATGAAATATTTTGATCTTGCATAGCTTTTAAACCATCCGCTAATTTATTCAACTTTGTATCTGCTATCAGCAAATTATCTTTTACCAAATCAATTCTTTGCGCAAACTTTTCAAACTTACCCTGATTCGTTCCACCCACAGCAGAAAGCTGCGACAATTTTTGGTCCATAATCTTTTTCAGACTCAACATCGCTTCCCTACTGCTATTAACATTCTCATTGGTTTTATTGAGGTTTCCGATTAGGGTATTAAGTTTGAGATCACTATCCGTTTGCTTTTGCAAACTACTTTCCATCACTTCAACCACTTTTTGACTTTTTAGATCTATCAATTGTGTATTTTTATCGACTAGCCCTAAACCTTCTTTCATACTTTCATTCTGAACTTGAATTGCCTGGAAGCTTTGGTCCATGGATTGCTTGTTTCCCTCAACAGCAGTAACCACTTCTTGCATAACAGTAATTGCCTCGCCAATTTTCTGATTCACCTGCTCCCCTTGTTTATTTAAAGCATTTTGGACTGCTACAAAATTATGGTCATTTTTGTTTGAAAATCCACTCAGCGATTTTTCATTCCGCAGCACAATTTGTTCAATCTCTTTGGCTACTGCATCTTTTACCTGGATTAAATGAGAACCCACGCCTTCCTGCAATTTTCCCATTGCAGTCTTGAGGTTTCCCATTTCATTTTTTTGTTCTCCAATTAATTGAGTCATACTTTCTTTTTGTTCCACAACAAATTGGTCTAATTGCGATTTCTGATTTGATCCCTGATCATTGAGGGCTATGGCTAAATCATTCAGCTGTTTTGCTAACCCTTTTTTCACCTGCGAATCTAAATCTTCCAAACGCAAATCCATTTGCTGGACCTGTTCAATCATTTGAGAGCTATTCTGTTCAATTGCTCCTTGCAAACCAGGAAAGGAGCTTTTCACATAGTCCATTTGCTGTAATAATTTCGCTTGGTTCACTTTAATATTTTGGATTTCTCCATTAATATTTTTAACCTCGGTGTTAAGACTATTTATTTTTGGAATAACACTTTCTTGAAGACTCGCATTCATTAATTTAATGCGAGTTAACAATTTATCCATCTTTTCATTATTTCCAAATAGCTGGGCATGGCTATTAGAAACCAACATAAAAACCAAAATGCTAGGTAAGAAAAATTTTTTCATCATCTTTCTCATCCCCATAAAAAAGTTGAATGAATAACCGAGATTAGAAGTAAAATCAGGCTAGTATTAAAAACAAAAAAAATGACCGCAACAAGTATATCGCGTTGCGGTCATAAAGTTGAGAGTAAAATTGGTTAGGCCATTTGATAATTTCAATGAGCCCTATTCTGCTACCATAAAGTGAGCTC
The DNA here is from genome assembly GCA_965223665.1 of Nitrospinaceae bacterium. GTDB lineage: Bacteria > Nitrospinota > Nitrospinia > Nitrospinales > Nitrospinaceae > CBDCVY01. The sequence goes on along the minus strand of OZ245011.1, from coordinate 3,494,314 downwards.
GTCGATTATTTTTCCAGCAACTTTCATCACTTTCAAAACAAAACGGCTTTTCCTCACCATAGCTAATTGTAAATAATCGGTCTTCTTCGACTCCTAAAGAAACCAAATACTTCTTAGTAGCCAAAGCTCGACGTTCGCCTAAGGTAAGGTTATAGTTGTTTGTTCCTCTTTCATCGCAATGACCTTGAATTTCAACCTTTGTAGCTGGATTACTTTTCAACCAGTCAGCATTTTTACGTAATATTTCCATATTGCTATCGTCTAAATCATAGCGATCAAAATCAAAATGAATATCCGCTAATTGGTCTTCACTTTTAAAGGACAGAAGTCTTGCTTCCTCTGCACCTGAGTTTGAATCAGAAACAATTCCTCCATCTCCGGAAGCTCCACCGTCACTTACTGGAGGGGTTTCTTCATTTGCAAAAATATCAAATGAGTTTCCACTGTTGGAAGAACCATTACCCATAGACCCTGAACCATCACCCATGGATCCTGAGCCATCTGCCATCGTATCGCCTGAATTGCTTCCAGAATCAGTAAAGGAGTTAGACACTATTGGTGAAGAGCCATCTGAAGACATTGTATTCGATGAACCATCTGCCATAACATTTCCTGAGTCCATTCCAGACAAATTAGAGTTTTGGTCACTTCCAGATCCACCAGAAAAAGGGTCCGCTTCATAAGGTTTATCTTGAAGAGCCATTGCTCCGGTGTTTCCACCTCCAAAATCAGATTGCGATGAATTGCCATCAAAATCAGGAGCTACTCCTTCACCCATATCTGAAGCTGACATTTCCGGTTCATCTGCAGGAATAGGTCCATCACCAGAAGAACTTTCAGTAATAAATGGAGATGTTTCAACTTGACTGGAGTCGCCTTGAATATCGAATCCTTTTTCCTGGAATCCTGACTCATCAATGCCTTCTTGGGAGTTAACACCGTCATTGTTTTCTGCTTGTAACTCTGCAGAACCCGAGTTATTTGCTTCAGGACTAGGAGGAGCGGATAAAGTTTTTGCACACCCTGTACCAACCGTAATCGCTAAAAGTGCAACTAGAAGGTAAGTCTTTTTTGTTTTTTTGTTTAATTTGTTTCTTACCATATTGAAACCTCGTGATGAAACCTTAAAATAATGAATATTTATTTAACTAACGATCATACCTAATCGAATTTCTTTACTAAAGTTAAACACAAATATCTAAATACCGATCCTCATTGGACAAATTTACAAACAATTACCATTATAGAAAAACAAAATCCATAATGTCAAATAGATCAACTATTTGCCAACCATAAATTTATTTAATTTCTCAATAGATTTAGCAAAATTAAAAATACTAATAATCAAATTAAAAAAAATCGATCACTTTAAGATTTCGGACTAAACCTATTTATTCGGATAAGGCGACCAAGTTGGACTAAATGCCGCTATATCAAGCTTTGTTATTGACCTACTTTGTGGGCTTCCAATTCTCCTCACTTGAATAGAAGACTGTTTGCCTTGGGTCATGTGATAGGCAATAAATCTGCCATCTGGAGACCATGACGGCTCCTCTTTACTACCGGGTCCATTTGTAATTTGGACAGTTTTTTTAGATTCAGGATAATAAATCTTTATTTGAAATTCCTTACCTACCAAGGACGTATATGCGATTTTATCTCCATCGGGTGACCAAGCAGGATTATCATTATAGGTAGATCCATACGATATTCTAGTCACACCCATCCTATCCCCATTTTCAGAATCCATAATATATACCTGAGGACGACCTGTCCCAGATCTATCGGAAGTAAATGCAATTTTCTTACCATCCGGTGACCAACTTGGGGAGGTATCGATATTAAAATGCCTGGTGAGACGTGTTAATTTTCTCCAACGGTTCAAAATATATATTTCTGAGTTCTGATCTCTACTTAGTACCAGGGAAATTTTCGTTCCATCAGGTGACCAGGCAGGCGCTGAGTTTAATCCAGGCAATTTCAATAATACGCGCCTTCTTCGACCAGACGAATCGACCATGATTAAATCTGGATTATGGTCCTGAAAAGAAGTAAATACAATTGAACGTCCATCTGGAGACCAATCTGGGGAGAGGACAACAGATTTTTCATTAGTGAGTTTTGAAATATTGGCGCCATCAAAATCAACGGCATACATTTCCTTGCCCTGCTCTGTCCGGGACAGAAAAGCAATTTGGGTTTCTGCCACACCCGGCTTACCCGTAAGTTCTTCCATTACCTTGTCGGCAAAACGGTGCATTATTTTTCGGATAAAGCTTCGAGTTCCTTGGTAACGTTTTCCTAATAAAAATCGTTCGTTAATGACATCGTATAAGCGGAAGGTAAATTTAATTTTTCCATCTTTACCTTGCGTTTCATATTGCGTCTTTATTAACCACTGAGCACCTAATGAATTCCACTGCCCATAATTTACACCACCTTGGCCATTCTCCAAGTTTTCCAGTTCTTTATATGATTCATGGTCCAAAGGAACAAATATCTCAAATAATTTTAGATCATCCTCTAAAATTTTTCGCCCTTTAACTCCCACCTCTGGATCGCTATTTTCTGTAGTCGCTTGAAATCCAGTGACAGCAATTGATACTTCTTCCCGGGTTTCCTTGGAAAGATCAATTAAAATATCAGTCTGAGCATGAATTGTTGAATTTATGCTTAAGACAAGAAATGCTATCAATAAATATTTTAAAATTTTAAGGGGAATTTTATTCATAATTAAATTCCAGCGTTAATCGCATATTGGGGATTCTTAAATCATCAGGAAAAACCGGAAACGGTGCTGAATCCTGGATCGCTCGAATCGCTAAATTATCTAAATGGAAATCATTGGATTCTTGTATTATCACGGGGCTATCAATATTACCTTCAGGAAACACATAAAAAGAAACTAAAATTACGCCTTTTCCTCCACCGATTGGGTCTTTCCAATGCTCTTGCACCCGACTTTTAACCATTGCCGCATAATGATTAATAACAGTTGAGGAAGGCTTACCCTTGGGGGCCATTTGGGAAGTACCCATGGGTTTTACTTTTTTAAAAGAAGTCCCTGGAGTTTCAACTTCAACTTTAGTTTTTAAATCCGGCGCTTCTATACTGCGAATCTTACTTTTATAGACTAAATCTGCAGGGGTTTTTGTTGAAGCGCTCTTACTTGTATTTATTTCCACAGAAACTTCAATAGACTTCTTTTTTAAAGAATCTAATTTCTTATTTAATATAGGGGCTAAACTTTTTCTACTTGAAGGTTTTGGTCGCGTCTTTGTACGTTTATCTAATTTTGCCACAACAACGGGCTTACTTTTTAAATTTTTTAACGTTTCCAATTCTTTTTGAATGGACTGTGGAAGTTGTTGGGTTTTTACAGAGTCCAACTTGATCTTTTTTTGAGTTAACTCTTCAAAAGCTTGTTCTTGAGGATTTTTTGGGGCCGCCGCCACTATCTGATTTTGTTTTGGAGCAACCTTTTGAATATCTTTTTTCATTTTTATATTTTCAAAATCTTCAAAAGGGTCATGTGAAGGTACAGGTACCACCAATTTCGATTTTTTTTGATTTGTGTTTGGAACAGGTCTAATTTCATTCAACTCTTGAAAAGTTTGGTCTAATAGAGGATCTCTAGTAGGTTTGGCTGGCACTGGTTTGGACTTGGCAACTTGTGGCTCAATTTTTGCCATCTGGTCTAATTTTTTTAGTAATGGGTTCGCTACAGGTTGATTTTTTACTTCAGATTGAAGAGAGGGTTTTGCAGTGATCTCCTGTTGAGTTGGAATCTGTGCGGGTTGAAATTGTTCTATTTCCTTACGCTTAAACTCCGAAGTTTTTAATTCTGGTGCAGGCTTTAATTGATAGTCAAAAGGTTTAGGAGCTTCCATCAGAGGCGTCACAATTGGTTTCGGAGGTACAATTGGCTTCAATTCGGGAAGAGGTTCAGGTTGGGGTTCTTTTATAGCCTCCATTTTGGGTTTTTCTGCCACTTTTTTCTGCACAGGAACGGGTTTAGGCTTTGCAATCTTCTTTGGTTTATTTGGAACCATACTCTTTTCAATAGGAGGGGATTGTTCTTTTTGAGGCAGTTTTTTTTCTACCACAGGCTGTGGTTTAGTTACTTGACTGGGAGATTTGGGTATTTCAATCAAATCAACCATAAATGCAGGTTTTATTTTCTGTTTCATTAATTGAGTTTTGGGCATAAACATCATTAGGGTTAAAAACGCAAAATGAACAAATACAGATATGACCAGCATCTGGTTAAAATTAATAAACGGAATACGGTTTGCTCTCATTGCTGTGGATCAGTCATCATACCAATGTTATGCACTCCGGCACGGCGGATAGTCGTCATTACCTTCATTACATAACCATAGTCCAAAGTTTTATCAGCTCTAAAATAGACGGCAGCCTTTTCATCATTATTCTTAAGATATTGATTTATTTTTTCAGTTAGGATCATTAGGTTAGGAACATTTTCATCGTTCCAATAGATTTTACGATTATTTTGAATGGTGACAGAAGGAATTTCTTTAACTTCAACCACAGAAGAACTCTCCTGAGGAAGTTCAACATCCATGCCATGTTGCATCAAGGGTGCGGTAATCATAAATATGACAAGCAATACTAGCATTACATCCACAAAGGGAGTGACATTAATGTCTGCCATTAAATTAGAATTACGCTTTACAATCATATCTTATCTAGTCAATACGAACAGGATCAGAAGATTCTTTCATAAAGTTTTTTTCTACCATAAATAAAAAATCTTCTGAAAAGTCTTCCATCCGGTGTGAAAATCCGCGAATTTTGGCGTTTAGGTAATTGAAAAATACCACTGCAGGAATGGCCGCCACCAAACCTGCTGCAGTAGCAATCAAAGCTTCTGCTATTCCTGGAGCCACACCACCTATACTAGCTGACCCCTTTAAGCCTATTAATCGGAAAGAGTGCATAATCCCCCACACCGTCCCAAATAATCCAATAAAAGGCGCGGTACTCCCTGTGGTTGCTAAAAAATCCAGCTTGCCTGATAATCGTTCTATTTCACGGTTAATGGATTTATTCAGTGCTAAATTTATCCCTTTTAAATCTTTAGTGGTCAAACCCGTCTTATCTCCAGGGTTTCCATTTGGAGATTTTTGAACTTCCCTATATACATAAAGTTCATTATAGCCCGTCAAAAAAACACGTGCGACTGGGCTGTACTTTAACCCCTTGGAAAAATTACAAATGTTATTCAAGCTTTCACTTTTGGAAAAAAAGTCTATAAACATTTTGTCCTGTTCTCGGGCTTTTCTGAAAATAAAAAACTTTGTAAAAATAATGGCCCAAGAAACAATTGAAAACACCAAAAGAAGCAATAATACGCCTTTGGCAGTGGGAGTTGACCTAGCAATCAATTCCAAAGCACTTAATGGATCAATGGTGTCCGAGACTTCCTGCATGGAGAATTCCTAAAGAATTTAAAGGGAGGATAAGTTCTATAATTTAATTAAAAAAGCTCAACCAGTCTAACTTAGTAAGTTTATTTTAAATAATATTTTTTGTCAATTTAATCGATCAACTTTTCACTTTGTGTACGCGTTGATAACACTTTTAAAATTAATTCACATAAATTACCAAAATATTTTAAAAGCCTAAAATAGAAAAACAAAATTTTTTCAAATTAAAAAAATGTTATCTAATAAGGCACACTTTTATATTTTTTCATACACTTCGAAAACCACTCATAGGGATACTTATTTTTTAACCCTCTCTAAATATTGGCCAGAAGAAGTTGAAACTCGAACAACTTCATCAATTTCAATAAATTGAGGGACCGTAACCACTAAACCTGTTTCCAAAGTAGCGGGCTTTCCTGAGCCAGATGCCGTGGCTCCTTTTAAAGGTGGCTCGGTATCAATGATTTTCAAGTCTACGGTTTCAGGCAAATCGATTCCAATGGGTTTCCCTTCATGAAATTCGATTTGCGCTTTTGTGTTGGGAAGCAGAAAAGACTTAGAGTCAGAAATGATATCTTCATCTACAAAAATTTGTTCATAAGTTTCGCAATTCATAAAGCAATAACCAGAAGTATCTGAATATAAATATTCCATTTCTGCTTGTTCTAAAACAGCTCTTTGAATTTCCTCATCTGCCCGGAATTTAACTTCTGTTTGATTTCCATTTTTTAGATTTCTCAATTTTGCCTGCATAAAAGCGCGTTTATTTCCAGGGGTTCGATGTTCGGCAGACATAACCCTGTATAAATCATCATTATAAATAATCACATAACCCGGGCGGATGGAGTTTCCGCTAATATAGGTCCCCATAAATTCTCCTGAAGTTCCCCTTTAAGCAAATGAGGAAATAAATTAAGTTTTTTCTTTTAGATTCTCATTTGGATGAGACCCATATTAAAACAAATTCTTTATCATCAACGCAACCATTTTGAAATGTGGCACAATATCGACTTATGAAATGTCCATTATGCCAGTCCGTCACTTGGATTCTCACATCTGACAAATTTAGAGAATTTTTTCATTGTGAGGTCTGTAACCTGATATTTGTTCCTCCTCGTTTCTTTCTCCCTAAAGAGGACGAAATCCAAAGATACCTGGAACATGAAAATAGTATAGATAACCTTGGTTATGTTCAAATGTTCCAAAAAAAAATTAATTTATTAAAATTATATTGTCCCAATGCAAAAAAGATTTTAGATTTTGGATGTGGTTATGAACCGGTGCTTCAAGAATTATTAATTAAAGAAGGTTATGATTCTGAAGTTTACGACATCCATTTTTTCCCAGCATTACCTAAAAAAAATTTTTTTGATATCGTTATCTCAACTGAAACTTTTGAACATTTTCAAAATCCCCAAAAAGAATTAAATCTAATCTACGGGCTCCTTAAACCAAAGAGTTTTTGCGCAATCATGACTAAACTTTACCCTCAACAAAACAAAGAACCTAATTTAGAGGAATTTAATAATTGGTATTACAAAAGAGACCTCACCCACATTTGTTTCTATAGCCTACAAACATTTCAATGGATCGCAAATAATCTAAACATGGAAATCATATACAATAATGGGCAAGATTTTGTTATTCTCCAAAAAGCCTGAAAAAATTTATTTTTACTTATCCTCAAATTTCTAAATTAATTTAAAGGAGAAGCTAACAATGAAATCTTTTTGGGTTATAAGTATTTTATTTCTCCTACTGAGTATTCCTCCAAATATTAGTCAAGCCACTGATGACTTATTCAGCAAAAGGGACCCTGATTCTGCAATTAAATTGATCCATTTTCCCCAGTCCATGGCTGTCATTCAATCTCGACCAGAAAAGGGAAAATATTTCACAAAAAATTCTATAAATTTTTCACCTCTCAAAGAAAATGAACTGGATGCTATCTTAAGCAAACCAGATACTCTAAAACGAATCTTAAGAAAAGTGGACCCTTCTCGCATTGCTCCCGTAACTATTCAGAAAAACTTAATTGGGAATCTCACCCGCGAAATGTTAACTAGCGCAGGAGAAAAGTATAATGTAGATCTTCTGTTGGTCTTTCGTAGGACTATAAATAACCTAACCTCATCCTCGATTACTTTTCAAACTCAAGGACTCATTTATTTAGTAAAACAGAAAAAGGTAATCCCTTTGGCTAGCAACAAAAAAAATGTTGAATATTCTTCCGTAGACGAATTTCAAAACCTAAAACAATCTAACAAAGAGAGCTTAAAAAATCTTACCGAAAACGCACGCAAAAGTATTCTTTCATACAAATTCGAAAAACGTAGGTCAGCATATTAATGTAAATTAATTTTCTTTTTTAATTAGAGTTTGCAAAACCACGAATATAAAGCACTAAATTCCAAATATCTTTATCAGGCAAGCTATCATGCGAGGGCATGGAAGTGTTTGGGGAACCATTTTTTATGATCCAAAATAATTGTCCATCTGAAATTTTTTGCATAGTTTCATTACAAGTAAAATTGCGTGCGGCGGGGGTACTTTCAAAGTCCGGATCACCTAATCCACTTCCATTTTCACCATGACAAGTTTTACATGCTAAAGGGGTAGCAGTTTCCTGATACAATTTTTCCCCTTTTTTAAAATTCTCCGGTTTGGCATCCGCTGGATTTTTAGCTTTCAACATAGATTTAGGTGCCTGAGGTGTTATTCGAGCTTGGGGGCAATCCCCTAGCGAAACCTTCTTAATGCTTTGCTTTTCTATTTGGGTTTCAGTATTGGAACCAGAATTCGCACAACCAAACAAAATCAAAATAAACAAAAAGTATAGAAAAAAAACTTTTTTCATATCTATATCCAAAGATAATTCAAACTGATAAATTTTAAGTTTTTCATTTTATCATCAATTTAGTGAAATGACATGGAGAACGCCCATTGATCCTTTCATTGCAAACAATAAAATAGTCTCTATGCCGAAGATTGCTAAAAAGGCGACTCAAGTAAAATAATTGAGCCGCCTTTTAATCAATTCAGTTTATTCACCTTTAAAAGTTGCTCGAAGATAAGCAATCACATCAGCTAAATCTTGAGGTGGCAAGGTTAATCCCCAATCAGGCATATTAGGAGATTTTCCAACACTCTTTCCGCCATAGTAAATTACGTTAAAAAGGTAGTCTTCTGGATAATCACTCAATGGTAACTCGGAGTGTACGGCAGGCTTAGGGTCTAATCCCGCAGCGCCTGGCCCATCCCCTTTTCCTTTCATGCCATGACATTGCGTACAATAGTTCTTATAAACTTTAGCACCTCGGTTTGAATCCGCTTTTTTAAAATATTCTGTTTTCCAGGGTTCAAAAAATTTATAATCCGATTTCCCCAAAGTCATTAAATAGCCCACAATATAGCGAACACCCAATCCACTTAAATCAGCCAAATATTCTCCACTATGCGGAGTAAAATCTTGTGGATTTAAAGCAAAACGATAAAGCCAATCCACATTGTAACGGTTTCCAGAGTCATAGAGATTGGCACTAATGGCCCCTCCAATTTTTTTTCCCTCTTCTTTTATTTGGTGACACCCTAAACAGGAAAACTTTTTATAAATTTCAGCGCCAAATTGGTTTTCCATTTCACTAAAATTGGAAAGGTCAATTGCATTTTCCTTTACTCGGGGATCCAGTAAATTTTTCTCAAAATATTCTGCAATTGCATTTGCCTGGGTTTCAGACAATGCCATGTGCTTTATCGAACCACCTCCCTGATCCCATCTGTAACTATTAGGGTATAGATTTTCCTCTTTTCCTTGGAGCCAACGACGAAGCCAATCGCTTTGATACTTATTCCCTCCCCACATTAAATCAGGTGCCTTCAATTTGAATTTGGAATCCGGTGTCCCTGAAAACCGATGGCAGGAGGAGCAAACATTTTTTATTAAATTTTCTGCTTCTTGGTTACTATTTGCCCAGGAATTCGACACACTGCCAAAAAAAACTAAATATGAAAAAAGCAACACGGTAATTTTTAAATGACAGGTCTGAAGAAATGTTTTCATAAGGATCCTCCTAAATAAAATTAATTACAGGTTTGTATTAAATGACGGATCCCAATTTTTTGCTTCCGGGAAAACCTTTTCCTATGACAAGATTTTACAAGGGTCAGCAAATGTTTAAGGGCGAGACTGCTCAAAAGAAAGGGTTGCTTTTAATTAAAAGTAACCTAACAAACACAAAAATTTTTTCCTATCTAAAAAAACATTTTTGAGCTTTCTCAGAATAAATTACCTCCGCCTCCCATCCTCTAATAGAACGCCAAGTAAGCATCTAACAAAGCTTCAATTACTTTTTGAAAATTGTCTTATATACAATATTAATTGCCAAATTTCTTCGTCAGAGAGAAAAAGTTTAAAAGCGGGCATCCCCGTTCCGGGGGAACCATTTTTTATGATCCAAAACATTTGACCATCTGCAATTTCGTTCATCGTCTCTTTACAAGTAAAATTCCTGGGCATAGGTGACAACCCTTGAGCCATCATGCCAAAACCATTACCTTCAGGACCATGGCATATTTTACAAGCAGTTGGTTCTGCAGTTCGTTGAAACAGAGACTCTCCCCGATCCAGATTTTCTCGAGTTAACTCTAAGGGGTTTTTCAAAGACCCTATTTCGCTCGGAGCATGCGCAGTCGTTCTAGTTTGAGGGCAAATTCCCTGACTCCTCCTACCCATTCCATGATGCATAGAATGCCTGCCATGGTGCCCTCCGTGAGGTCGCCCATGGTGCATGATTAATTGAATATCGGAATATTCCATTTTTTCTTCAGCAAACATTTCCTCAGGGCAATAAAAGAAGAGACTAAAAATAAAAATTGTAAACCCAATCTTCCCTAGTAAACGAATTAATCTAAAATTAAAACATTTGTTCATAAATTCCAATCTTTCTTCGCAAAACTTCTCAAATAAAGGACCAATTGCCAAATCTCATTGTCATCCAGATAATCAAAAGAGGGCATAGCCGTCCCTGGAGACCCATTCTTTATAACCCAAAACAATTGACCATCTGGTAATTTATCCATCGTATAAACACAAGTAAAATTTCTCGGTTTCGGGTGAACTTGACGAAACATTATTCCCAAACCATCTCCTGATAATCCATGACATATTTTACAAGCACTAGGTTTAGCATCAAACATAAACAAGGTTTTACCCGCAAGAATATTTTTTGAAGTCGGTTCTAATGGATTTTTAGCCTTTAAATATTCATCGGGAGCTTTGGGGGTTTTTCGGGGTTGCGGACAAATTCCAGAAGGTTCTTCTTTGTTCAAAATACTCTGCCCATATACCGTGGAACAAAGTGCCAAAAATAGAAGAGTGAACCCAACCCACAAAATTTTGATTATTTTTAACACAATAGTCTCCTTAAAGTTCATCCTTGAAAAACACTAAGGTAATTTAGGAGCCTTAATTTGCAAAGGTTCTCCATCTAAAGCTTTAAGAAAGGCAACCACATCCATAACCTCTTGCTCATTCAAATTTAATGGAGTTATGAACGGGCTCAAATTTTCTTTTACATCACCACCCCGATTATAAAATTCTACAACCTCCTTAAGGGTCGCCTCACTACCATCATGCATATAGGGTGGGTTTTGGGAAATATTTCGTAAACCTGGAGTTTTAAAAGCTCCTTTATCGAAATTATCTTTAGTAACATTATAACGACCTAAGTCTACTTTAAGCGGTCCATGCTGCTTTACCCCAATGTTATGAAATTGACTGTCAGTAAATACGGGGCCATTATGGCAAATTCCGCACTTGGCTTTACCAAAAAACAATTTCATTCCTCGAACAGAAGCCTTTGACATAGCGGACCGATCACCTTTAGCAAATTTGTCATAAGCGGAGTTTTTAGACACCACAGATCGTTCAAATGTGGCAATGGCTTTTGCAATGTTTTCTTTAGAAATTCCCGATGAACCAAATACTTTATTAAACCTTTTTTTATATTCTGGAATATCACCAAGTTCTTTTATTAATTCATCAAAATTTTGATTCATTTCTCCTGGAGCGGCAATGGGTCCCACGGCTTGTTCTTCTAAAGTATTCGCCCTCCCATCCCAGAATTGTGCCTCAAAATAACCACTATTAATGATGGTAGGGGAATGTCGGCCCAATTCTTTATTCCCAAAACCAATGGTTCTAGGTAATCCATCTGACCAACCCTTAGAAGGATCGTGGCATGTTGCACAGCTTATTGAATTGTCACCGGATAGTCTTTTGTCAAAGTAAAGTAATTTACCAAGCTCTTCTTTATCTTTTGACCAAGGGTTATTTTTAGGGTAAGCCATTTTTGGTACCGGCTCATATGAAGAGTCTTGCTCCTGAATTTTGGTATGACTACAGGATACTAAAACCAAGACTAATATAAGGCTAAATGCTATTCGCATAATTGCAAACTCCTAGAAAGTATTCTCAAATAATTAGTTCGGTTTGGATTTTTATTATCCAATCAAGTTTATTTTAATACGTTCACTAATAAAAATACCAGAGTGACTTAATTTTTATTTTCCCCTAAATGTACGAATAAATTGAATAACATACCAACCTTCTTCTTCTGATATCACCTTACCCACTCGAATCGGCATTCCTGTTCCCGGACTACCATTTTTCAGCACCCACATCAATTCACCATCGGTTCTTAAATCCTGCCATTTCACATTAGTAAAATTCCTGGGTGAATGACCAGGTAATAAAACTCCTTTTCCATTATTACTATGGCAGGTAACACAAAGTCCTTTTCCAAAATAAATCTTTCTGCCTTTTTCAATATTTTCAGATGTTTCCTCAAAGGGACTTTCAATTTCCTGAATATTTTCAAGTTCTTCTTTTGGAACCCGCGGCTCATAAATGCTTGGGTGAAATGCAGAAGCGGGTTGAATTAGAAAAATCACTGCAATCCATAAGAATATTATGGGGGAAAACTTTCTTATAGTATTCATTTTCAATTTAATTTAAAAATTCAATGGCATTACTTTACTTTTCCATGCAAAGCTTCCCAATGTCCTACAGATTGGGCAATCCCTACTGTTCCATCAGGAATTGGTGCATCTTTGGGCCACAAGTGAAAAATAATACCATCAGTTTTTGCTACATGATCCACTAAAGATTTTACTTCTTTTTCATCGGTAGGATGAATAACGGCTACTCGGCCTGTTTCAATTTCCTGCTTATGATCATGCCAATTTGCTTTATGAGACCAACCAGGAATGACTTTTCGAGCCAAGTCTTTTGAAACCATATATTCGACCTCGGTCATTCTTGCATTCGGGTCTGTGGATTCAAATAAAATACATTGGATTACATCTTTATTGATAGGCTTGCAATAATGGTGAAAAGGGCCCACTACTTCTCCATCCATCATATGAGGTGCAGTGACATGAATCGTATAGCCTGCTAAGGGTCCTGGAGTTTCATCAGCTAACGAATTTGATGTTGCGGCAAAAATTATCATAATAGATAAGATTACTGAGTTTAATATTCGCACGACGGTCTCCTTTATTAAATTTTCGAATTTTATAATTCAGATAAACCAATCATTCAATTACTAAATCAAGAAACAGGTCCTCGCACCAGCCGTAAAAAGGCATCAGGACCCTTGATTTTATCCTGATAAGCTTGCCCCCCTTCATCCTTAAATGAAACAACAATTGCCTGACTACCTTTTTCTTCTTGTGTCCATGTTCCCCACCCCGATCCTTTGGGAAAAATCCGATCAATAAAAATCTTATCTCCATCCTTATCAATATTTCGACGGCGGCGATCATATAAAGCATGGGCTTCTTTAGCAGTCGGCAATCTCCAATCATTATATCCTGCAAATTTTTTGTTATTCATTCGCTGGACAAATTCTTGAGCCGTATACCAATTCACCCATTTTTTCTCTATCTGCCAATAATCTTGCTTCATCCACATCAGATGATTACTGGAATCTAAAATGGTTCCATCTCCAAAATCCTGAAACCTCTGATCTGATGAAACATTTACAGGCTTTTTAGAAATATTTTCCGCCATTATAGGGGAAGTAAGGAAAAAAAAACCAAACTGAAAAATAAAAAAAACCTTACAAAAAAATCTCACTTTATTAAGCATGGTCATACTCCAATGGCCAGAATAAATTTTCTTAATGTTTTGTGATGTTTGTAAGTTTATCAATTCTTATAGGTACAAGTAAACGGGTAAATCAGCTTGACAGTCCACATCGTTTCGGTAAAATCGAACCATAAATGCCGACAGGAGGCTTTGAATGCACTTCCTTTCTAAAAATCTTCTTATATGCTCAAACTTTTTGGTTTGGGTGTTAGTATTTTCTTTATTCTTTACTTTCCAACTAGAAGCTAAACCCAGGGACAAAAAACGCTGGGATGCCAAATACGAAAATGAAGTATACCTTTTTGGCAAAAATCCTGTTCCGTTTCTCAAGGAAAACTTAAATCTATTGCCCAAAGGAAAAGCACTTGATATTGCAATGGGAGAGGGTCGAAATGGAGTTTTTTTAGCAGCGCATGGATTCGACGTCACAGGGTTAGATATTTCTGAGGTAGGCCTACAAAAAGCCCATCGATTAGCAAAAGAAAATGGAGTTTCTATTAAAACTCAAGTGGTCGATTTAGAAAAAGCATCGTTAGAAAAAAATTCCTATGATGTCATTTTAATGATGTACTACATGCAAAGGGATTTATTTGATCAAATTAAGGAAGCCTTAAAACCCGGTGGGATGGTAGTCGTAGAAACTTATAATGTGGATTATCTCAAATATAATTCCGGTTTTCGGCGTCAATGGGCTTTAGAAACCAATGAATTACTTAAAGTCTTTAAAGATTTTAAAATCATTCGATACCAAGCATTCGATGATGGAGCGCATCAAGCCTATTCCAGTATCATTGCACAAAAACCTTGATTGTTTTCCCTGAACAAAATCCAACGTGTTTTCACAACCCTTGCCAACGCTTTTCCCCTTTGGGTAATCACTGGAGCGGTTTTGGCATTTTGGGAACCTGCAACCGCCACATGGTTTAAACCCACCTGGATTCCATTTTTCCTGGGCATCATTATGCTCAGTATGGGATTGACTTTAACCTATAAAGACTTTTTAAGAATATTAGAAATTCCTAAAGCCGTGTTAATCGGAGTCGGACTTCAGTATTTAATCATGCCTGTATTAGGTTATTTCATCTCAAAACTGTTCCACCTACCTCTCGACTTTGTTATTGGATTAGTTCTCGTGGCTTGCTGCCCTGGCGGGACAGCCTCCAATGTAGTGTGCTTTATCGCACGACTAAATGTCGCTCTATCAGTTACCCTTACAACCTTTTCTACCTTGATTGCTGTTTTAGCGACTCCCCTTCTAACTACTTGGCTAATTGAATCACTCTCTCAAGATTTGACTGGGGTAGGCATACATGTAGATACTTTGGGTCTTTTAATTAACACGTTCCAAGTAGTCATCTTGCCTGTTACGGTTGGAATTCTTCTAAACCATTTTTGCCATAGGTGGGTAAAAAAAATTACTCCATACACCCCTCTTTTGGCAGTCTTATCTATCGTGTTTATTGTGGACTTTATATTGGCTGTCAAAAAACAAGCCATTCTTGAAAGTGGATTATTATTAATTTTTTCCATATTAACTTTGCACTGCTTAGGGTTTTTCTTAGGTTATATAATTTCCAAAACTTTAGGATCTGATGAAAATAACTCAAGAACCGTTTCGGTAGAAGTAGGAATGCAAAATTCTGGATTGGCAACCGAGTTAGCCCGGGGTAATTTTACTAACTTTGGACTTGCAACCGTTCCGGGTGCTATCTCTGCCTTAACGCATTGCATCCTGGGAAGTTTAGTTGCCGGCTTATGCCGTCTATGGCCCCATTCGTCTAAAATGAATAGATCAAACTATCCCAAAAAAGTCTAAATTAACAAACCTGCCTTGTGACAATATCGAAAACCCCTTAACCTATTTATTAGAATTAATTCTTTATTCTCCAAAGAAAATTAAAAATTGAGAATGGTCAAATATCTATAACAAGTAATTACTGTGCTCCATTTCGGAATCCATCAAGAAAAATCTAGAAAACTTTCTTTGCCATTTCCTTCTGATGTTATTGCAGCCTCCAAAGTCCGGGTAAACAAAGAAAATTCAGCTAGAAAATATGCTTTTCTACAGAAAGGTGGAGGAGCTATTTGGGGACCCTCACCGCCTGGACGATTTGTCTATGGCACAAACGGATTTACTCTTTGGTGCCAGGCCAATGGGTATATATACGCTTCCGATGGATTGCATCAATTATTTTCTGTTGCGAAGGAAGGAGAAGAACCTCAAATTGCTTTTTTTCTCAATACCGGGACAAAAGTAATTTCACTACTCCCTGTTCCTTTTTTAAAAGATGGCGCAAAAAGACACACTATTTTTAGTCTCTTTGCAGCTTATTATTTCACGGAGTGGCAGGATATCAATGCAATCGTAAGGGTAACGGTAAACTCTAAAAACCAGTTATTGTTTTCTTTTTTTATTTCTTTTAAGCGACCCAGATCTAACTGCAGACTCCTGACATATTTTTCTCCTCATGAAAAAAACGATTTGAGTAAGTCTGACGAGGATCGTTGGTTCTTGACCACCAAAACCACCCATAACTTTAAAAAGAAGAATTCATCACAGATTTATTTGCCTGCAAGTTCTTTGATTGTTTATGAAGATCCTGATCGCAATACCTCCTTAACCCATTTATCCTTACTTCGTGGCCGCTGCACATTTAGTGAAACACGGTTCTTGGATTACGAAACCACAACTTCCCGAAATGAATTTGTAGGAGGAAATAACCGAAATTTAAATAATGCCGCCGCCTTAAATAGAATTCATTTTCCCAATCAAAGATTAGAGACTGTTTTTAACGATAAAGGAATTTTTTCTAATTCCATTTTATTTGAATCAAAAACAACCTCAACGGCAAGGTTCGATTTCGTTTATCAAAGGATAAAAAATCCAAATGAACTCGCAAAACTTTCAGCCAAACCAATTTCTACGACATCAATTGACAAATCCATTTCAAAGATAAAATCATTATCAAGCAAAAATAAACAGACTTTTAAACTTAAGGGTGGTTTTGATACTAAAAATACTCAAATCAACGATGAAGATTTCTTTCCCTTTTTAAAAAATATTCAGCATCAGGTAACCGTTTGCTCGGAAATTAAGGGTTACATGCAATTAGCGCCTAGGTCATTGGTAGGTATTAGAGATGTTTTTCAAGCTTTGGAGGCTTACATTTACTTTTCTCCTAAAATGGCAAAAAGAAAAATTATTGAAGGATTGAGCTACACCTGCCCCAATGGAAGATGCCTACGACAATACCTTCCCGGAAGCCTTGTTGCAGATACTAGAGAATTTATCGATCAAGGATTGTGGGTAATTAAAACTGTAGTGGAATACATTAAAGTTTCTGGAGACCGTTCTTTTTTATTTCAAGAAG
Source organism: Nitrospinaceae bacterium (assembly GCA_965223665.1). Classification (GTDB taxonomy): domain Bacteria; phylum Nitrospinota; class Nitrospinia; order Nitrospinales; family Nitrospinaceae; genus CBDCVY01. The sequence continues at coordinate 3,477,344 of OZ245011.1, read as the reverse complement.
TCGGCTACCATCAAATCATAGACGACAATCCATATCTTGGAACTATTGCTCCTATTAAGAAAACGGATACGATTTTAGATCATTTAATCAAGATTTTATCTTATCTGATTAAAAATATTAATCCCAAAACAAATCTGCTAAAGGCTTTGTACGGTGATTGGAATGATGCCCTTGATGGATTAGGCTTTACAAAAAAGAAGGGAAGTAAATTTGGGACTGGAACTACTGTCATGGGAAGTTTGCAATTGTATCAAAACTGCAATGATATGTTGGAGGTTTTAAATTGGCTGGATTCAGGGTCTAAATATAAAAAAGAAATATCTCTTTACAGAAAATCAAAACAAAAACTTTTTAAAGGTTTAACCCAAAATTCCATTCTTCGTAAAGGAAATTCTAAAAGAGTTGTTCATGGATTTGGAGACGATTCGAAGTACACAGTAGGTGGCTTCAAGGACCCAGACGGCAAATCACGTCACAGCTTAACCAGCAATGCATATTGGATATTAAGTGGAGCCCACAAAGATGCTGTGGATAAATCCAATATAAACTTGTTGCCTCAAATATTAGAAGCTTACGATGTCCTTGATGATAAATATGGCCTTCGAACCTTCTATCCCGCTTTTGAAAGAGGGACTGAACATTGGTTTGGTCGAATTCCCAGACTGCCCAAAGGAACTGCAGAAAATGGAGCCACTTATAATCATGCGACATTATTTGGAGTATGGTCTTTATTTCAAATCGGAAAATCGAGAAGAGCCTGGATTCAACTTGAAAAACTATTACCGTTTACTTCAATTCATAAAAATTACAACTTGACTCCCTTCGTTATTCCCAATTCTTACATCAACAATCCACACAAAGGATTGGATGGTGAATCTATGAACGATTGGCAAACGGGGAGCTCAAATGTTCTCCTTAAAATACTAATTTGGTATGTATTCGGTTTTCGACCGGAGATAAATTATTTAAGGATTCAGCCTGATCCCTCAAGTCCGTTAAACAATTTCAATTTTCAAACTGTCTACCAAAATAAAACAATTGAGATCATCTATAGAAAATCTTCTAACGTCCAAGAAAGAGAAATTCAGCTAAATGGGAAAGCTCTAAATTTACATAAAGAAAATGAAATGAAAATATTTGTAGCAGACATTAAAAAGAATAATCTTAAAAAAAATAATCAAATTAAAATTTTGGACCCTAAATTATAGTGAACTCCATTCAAGCCCCATTACCTGCTGAAAACGTCTACTTAGGCCCCAGTGGTCAATGGACCTTTTTCGCCTTTGTTGGAATTTTAATGGCCTATGCCTATTACCGGTGGCGAATTGGGCAAAAAACCAAAAAACAAACATACTCTGTTGTCGAAGAATCTAAACGCTTCACTTGGTTTGTAGCCGGTGGGGCTATCATCGCCACCATGTTTGCCAGTGATACACCCTTTGTGGTGGGAGACTTTATCCGTTCAAAAGGTGGAGTGGGTTGGAACTGGTTTTGGCAAAGCGGATTGATCGCCTTTTCTCTAGGTACCTTCTTATACGCAGAAATTTGGGTAAGGCTTCGGCTTTATGCAGACGCTGCCCTTCCATTACTTCGTTTCGGAGGCCAAAGAGCCAGAGTTCTCATGGTTATCCAAAGCCTGGTAGAAATTCTTGCAAGAAACAACGCTGTTATGGGAACAGTGTGCAAGGCCATGGTAATGGTAGTACTTTTGGGATTTAATATTTCCGGAGTTTATTTCACATTTGAGGGATTAGATATTTTTCCACATTTTTTGCCACATGGTGAAGTTTATCCCCTAAATGCGTCCATAACATTTGCTGCGGAACCCTTTATATTTTTTGCAATGCTTGTCCCGGTAGTGGTTTTCAGTCTTTTTTCTGGATTTCGTGGAATGGTCTTAGCAGATAATGCCCAAATTATACTAGCCGCATTTATGTTTTTTGGTGCAATGATCAATATCTGGGACGACTTTGGTGTTAAAGGAACTGTTAATAAGGGCAAAGCTATCCTCGCTAGTGGCGAGACGCGTAACTCATTAGTGAAAATCGAAAAAGCACTTTTCCAAAAAAGCACCGCAGATCCCAACCGTTTGATTAAAAATCAAATCCTTATAGAATCCTCTCACCTTCCCAATAAATATATTTTTGATCCAAAGATCACTGGATTAAGCAAAAGGATTATTCTAAACGCTGTTGATATGAATGAACAGGATCCCTTTTATCAGTTTTGGGAAAAACATTTTATACCCAAACCCTGGAGGTTTAAAAACAAGGAAACAATTGCCCAACTGCAATCCGCAGGTCTCTTGGATGATCGAATGTATCCTTCTGAAAAATTCTCAGATTTAAAATCCTACACTGCTTCTTTAGATCACCATGGAATCGAAAAAACTGAGATTTGCGCATTTTTGACCGGACAGCGTGTCACCAATCCCGACACCATGGGAAGTTTGATTTTGCATTACCCTTTTTCCAATGAACTATTTTTTTCAATTATAGGGTTAATTGCTCTACTGGGATTGCAACCGCTATTGGGATCATTTATAGGAGGTTATGCAGTTCAAAGACTTAAAGATTGTAAAAATGAATTTCATGCTGTGGGCGCAGGTCTATTTCATTCCACCTTTTCCTTTGCCTTAAGGCACCACCCCTGGACAGTTTTAGGAATCGCATCATTATTCTTAGTTCCTTCCATTCACTCATATGGGGTCCATTTAAATGGTGATGCAGCTGTAGCAATCTCTGGGTTTATATTATTTGGATCCGGCATTTTAGGTGGACTTTTCGTTTCGGTAGCTTATGGCGCTTATATGTCGACAATGACCAGTCAACTCTTTCATGGTGGATCTTACATTATGGAGTTGTGGAGTAATCTCCGAAAAAAGAAATCATCTCCGTTGGAAGAGTTTGTTGTTGGAAAAGTTGCCATTCTCGGTTTAATTTTTCTTTTACTATACTATGTTCTCCATGTAGATAATTTATTGACGGGATGGGAACTCGCAATTGAACTCCTAGCCGGCGCAGGACTTCCCACCGTATGCATGTTTTGGTATTGGAGAATTAACAGTTATTCCATTATGGCAGGGCTCATAGGATCCTTAATAGCTTATGTACTTCTACATGGATTTGGCCCTATTGATAACTTAGTAGCTTGGCTGTGGGCTCATCAATCAATTTGGGATTTTGAATTAACTTACGGGATAAAAATATATCATTATCTTTTTGCAGCAACGATTGGAGATACCTGGTATTTAGAGGAAGAGTCCTTTCGTCTAATTCTTAGTGTTTTTACCGTCATGCCCTTCTGGATCATCGCTACTTTGCTCACGAAACCTGAACCTGTAGAGGTTCGTAGAAGATTTTTCGCGCGTGCTTTACCATTTGGTTGGTGGCCGGAAGAAGTGAAGTACTTCAACTATGAGAAACATCATATCGTATTTCCGTGGAAACGATTCGCATGCGCCCTGATGACTTCAATTGCCGGTATACTCTTGATTATTGGTTTTACAAAGTTGGTGTTTGGAGAAAGTACTGGTTGGATATATTTGCCGCCGGCCTTTCTACTTGGCTTAACCATGTTTAAAATCATGAAGAAAATCAACTTCTCTAAAACTCCTGTTTCTGAAGAATTATATAAGAAAGTTTTTGAGGATTATGAATATCCCGAAATTTTCACAGAAACATCAAAAGAAAAATCCTTGGAAAAAGAGAAAACTCCCCCCGAACCTGCTTTAATTAATTAAAATAAAAATTATGTAACCATGTCCCAGGTAAGAATTTGATCTTCTTGAATGGCAACTTTCGCTTTGCGACCCGCCACCTGTTGAATGTCTATTACCGAAATTCCGGTTCCCGGGCGTTTTGCGGTAAGCATGTCTAAGGTAATAACCGATCCTGAATCAATTTTAACTTTAGCAACTACACTGCGCCGAGCTCCTAACTTGACAGGTTCTTCAGAAGCTTGGGCCTTTTTTTCCGAATCTCCCAAAGCCATATTGACGCTTTGGGTAATTTGTTTAAGTCGTTTTAAATCCCAAGGTTCCATAGAAATTTTTTGATCGGCCCCAGGTAAGTCCCTATTCAAAGTAAAATGTTTTTCAATCATGACCGCTCCCAATGAGCAAGCAATTGTTGAGGCCAATAAATCAAGAGTATGATCAGACAATCCAACGGGGGCATTAAATTTTGAAGATAAATGAGGAATACATGACAAATTCATTTCTTCATGTTTAGCGGGATAATTGGATACACAATGCATAAGAACAATTTGGGGATTACTTCCCTTTTGAATAATTTCTAAGGCAGCAGCAATTTCCTCCAAGTTTCCCATTCCAGTTGACAATACAATTGGCAATCCCTTTGATGAAGCATATTTTATAAACTGGTGATGGGTCAAATCTCCTGAAGCAATTTTAATTGCAGGCATTCCCATCTCCACCAACATGTCTAGTGAAGCATCATCAAAGGGAGTGGAAAATAAAGGAATATTTATTTGTTTAGAAAAATCAAATAGAACTTTATAGTCCTCTTTTGACAACTCATACCGTTGGAAAAACTTGTAAAATTCGATAGTTTGATTGGGCTGATCGGGATCCTTTGCCAAAAATTGAGTGGAATAAAAATCTTTAGCATTCCATGTTTGCAGTTTTACAGCATCGGCCCCATTTTCCTTAGCAGCAGTAATCAACTGTTTGGCTAACTCAACATCACCATTATGATTAAAACCCACTTCCGCAATGACAAAAGCAGGAAGACCCGGCCCAACGAGTTTATTACAAAATTCAAATGTATTTGGGAAGGACATTGCCATTTACTCCTGAATAATTTTATTATCGGCAAACATTTCCCATCCATTGAGGATTAACGAGAAAACCATCCAAAAACGGGAGTTAAAGAAGGATACCATTGAGACAAAAAACCCAACTGTTTTTGTCGCAATGGTTTTACCCAAACTAGGATAAAGAAAAAAGTCGATCCATATATAGCAGCATTCCAAAGGACATGAGTGTTTCTCATATAAGAAACCAACAAACAGGGAATTAAAGCTAATAATGCCAGACACATAAATTTCGCAATTAACGAAAATATTCCGCGAACATTAATTACGTCAGTAACCATCAATAATTGTCGAAATACCATGAAGGTCATGGTAGATCCAGTGGCTAAAACAGCACCCCATTCTCCGTTATCAGGAATCCATAACATATCTAATAATACATTTAGCAAACTTCCTTCAACACTAACCCTGAGAACCTGATTCTTTTTGCCTACTGCCACTAAAACCCACCCATTCATTTCTGATCCCAGACAAAGTTGAAAAGCAAGAAATACAACATATAAAGTTAAAAGCTTACCTACTTCAGAAAATGCAGAACCATAAACATAAGTGATTAGGGGTTCTGATTGAATCGCCGCAAAAACATATATAGGAGCAGTAAGAAATACCGCAAATCCTACAATCCAAATCCAAATTTTTGAAAGGCCTTCTTCACCTTCCCGGGTATAGGAATCTGAAAATAATGAGAGAGCCAAAGCTCCAATTCCTGAAAGAACAAAAGTCAACATTCCACCAAAAGAAGTCGCCAGATAATAGTAACCAATGTGACCGTCAGCCACCTGGAAAAAATTCATAAAAAGAACATCCGTTTGGGTTAATAAGCCAAAGCTAATAAGACTCACTAAATAAAGAGTTCCTGCTAAACTACGTGTTTCAGCCAGATCAGTAGGAGTTTTCTCCCCAAAAAAATAATTTCTACTCCGGAAAAAATAGTACGCAAAATTTGCAATTGAGGATAAGACATAGGCCCAAAGTACCCCCTGAATACCCGCATCCATTTGGATAAAAAATAGTAAAAAGAAAAGATTCAAAATTGCGTTAATCCCTTCACCAATTATCACCGACTTGTAATCTAAATAAGTCTGTAAAACAGCCGTGAATAAAGAATTAACTCCAACCACCAAAAAATAAATCGCTAAAATCCCTTGATAGTTAAGCAGTTCAGGAGTTGCAATCCATTGAGCATATTGAGGAAGGAAATAGAAAAAAGCTGCCAATAGTAAAAAGGAAGAAGATAGACGGACCAAAAGTACTTTTTGTAAAACAAAGCGCCCCTGTCCTAAAGAAGGGTCCTCTGCTTGCAGTTCAGGCAACACTTTATGCAATGCCATTTCTAATCCCAAACTGTTAACCAGTCGCATGAAAGCTGGAATTACCAGTAGGGTGGCGTAAAGGCCTAAAGCATTTTTCCCTAAGTAGCGAGTAATTATCACCGAAAGAGCAAAATAAACAATTTGGATCCAGATTTTTCCAAATATGTTCCAGGAAATATTAGCAATGAAGCTTTGTATAGGGGACAAAGATTTTAACTCGGCAAATAATTAATGAATGGAATATCAAATATCTTTTGAAAAATAGATGAGATTTTTGGTGCGTATTGGCAAAAAGGAATATCGGATGTTCAGAAACTTTGGAGGATATTATTCCTTGATTATCTCCATATGATATTATACACAAAAAAATTTCCTAAATAGTTAACTCAAGACCGTCTTTTTTTGGAGGTCCCTCAGTGCAAGCGTATAATGTTTTGGTAGTTACAGAAATTCAAGGTTTAGCTGAAGAAGTTGCCGATGAAATGGCACTACGGTTAGAAGAAGCTTGCTTTGAAAGAATCCCCACTTTAAAAACCGCATGGGAAATAAAAGTGGAATCGCAAGATGAAACAGATGCAAAAAACTTGGCTATTGAAAAATTTGTAAATGTCTGCCGCACGTACCCGTTTGAATTAAGAATGTTGGTACAAGCTGGAACCGGGCAAATTGTTCGAAGAAAAAAAGTTTTTGAAACATAAACCATTTAAAAATGGCTGGCGCACAGATTTTATAAAATATGTTGTGATTAAGGCAGCATAAATTCAAATTCCCTTTATTGAAGGGATGTCTAATTTTCAAAAACAAATTAGTTGAATTTGAATCTGTACTCTGGCCCCTCCTGAATGAGGGCCAGTCAATGAACATAATTTTAAATAGTTACTGCAATTTAAAGTGTAATTACTGCTTTGCAGATGAATATATGGAAGAAACGGTCCGTACTCCTGGTAAATCAATAGAATTGGACTATTTTCAGAATGAGCTACTTCCAAAAATCAAAACAGCTAGTGTAATCAATTTTATGGGAGGTGAGCCTACCCTCCATCCACATTTTAATGAAATCTTTTCAAATACTCTAGAAAACCTATCACCCTATTCCAATCTCGGTATTTTTACTAATGGACTGATGCCGGACAAAGTTTTGGAGTTACTTGAGCATACCATTGGTGTAAATGGAAGTATCAAGCGGAACATAAACTTTTCGGTTTTACTGAATTGGCAAACATTGGAAAATATATCTGAAAAAAACCACCAACGTTGCCATGAAGTAGCCCGGCGACTTTTAAAGCTTAATGGATACGGGGTCACCTTTAGCATTAACTTATACTCTAAAAACCAAGATCTTCACACTCAATGTCAAGAAATCGACAACATTTATCAAAACATAGGATTACCCAAAGACAAAACTTACCGCATCAGGATAAGCCCGGCCTTCCCAATTGTAGGAGACATTAATAATATTTATTTACCTATTAGAGATTTTCCAAAAGTTGGGCGACAAATGTTAGATCTATTAAAAGAATTTCCTCAAATGTGTTTTCGATTTGATTGTTCTTTCCCCCCTTGTTTTTTGGATGATGTCAAAGAGGATGAATACGATCTTGTTTCACGTTTTTATTATCATGGATTTCAACAGGTTCCTGATTTATTGGAATGGAAACAGCATCAATTTTATTTTGGCTGTGCCGATGGAAGTCCAATGGATATCGACGCTAAAGGGGATTGCTTCAATTGCTTTCCATTCCACAATCAGAAACTGGGAAATATACAAGAATTTAAAGAAGTGAACTCCATTTCAACAGCTCAGATGGGATCTAAATTCCTTAATTATGTTTTTGAAAACACAGAAACCAAAGAGCCTTGCAAATCATGTCCACATTACATGGTTCGTTGCTCAAGTGGATGCTTTGCATATAATTTTGTTGAACAAGAAGCCAAAAGCCAGGAGCAAGCGGAACAATTTTTGGGGACAAACTCCTAAAGAGCCGAACCTGTAAACTCTGTCGAGCGATCTTCCCCAAACTCGTTACTTATCATAAGCAAATGAAACCCCTCTTTTGTTTGTACCGGGCCAAATAGTTTACCCTTAAATATCTGATGGTTCCTAACACTATTTCGAATAATTTCTTCAAGTTCGTGATTTTTTAATACAGGGTCATAATCTTTAATACGTGGATCATCTGAACTTAACTCTATCCAACCTAAATTTCCACCATCTTCTTTCGTCGAACAAATACTATATTTTTCAGCCAATCGCATTACCATTTGTATTCGACCTACTGAGGTTTTAATTTCGTCTACAGAAGATTTCAATAGATCGGCAACCTCTTTTTTATCTACTACAATATGCCTTACCTGGATTCTATGGGAAAAACCAACCATTATAATACCTAATCAAAATATTTACGGACTACCAAAAAATTAGTAATTTGAATACCAATCTTTTATCAACCTACAAAAGCCAATAAATTTCTATTAATAAACTTACAACCAAATCTTGAATGTTTGGGTGGAAATATACTAAATTATTTCAGCTTAAATTTCCAGTGACCAATGACTTATAATTCTCCCAATTTAATACTAGCTTCTCAGTCCCCTAGACGAATCGAATTATTGAAGGCAGAGGGATATTCCTTTGAAGTTAAACCTGCCTCAATTGAAGAAACCCTCGATCCACGTCTAAATCCCCAAAAAAATGCTTTAGGCATTGCTAGAAAAAAAGCACAGAAAATCCATGAAATATATCCAGATCATTTTGTTTTGGGAGCCGATACTATTGTTGTACTCGAAGGAAACATAATTGGGAAACCAATAGATTCAAATGACGCATCAAAAATTCTAAATCTCTTAAAGGGAAAAGAACATGAAGTCATGACCGCTGTTTCTTTAATTGATCCAAAGGGAAATTTGTGGGAAGACGTCGAAGTTTCAAAAGTAAAAATTAAACCCTTAACTCAGGAAACCATTGATACCTATATTAAATCCGGGGAATCCTTGGATAAAGCAGGCGCATATGCTATCCAAGGAAAGGGAGCTAAACTGGTTGACTCCTGGTCTGGTTCGTACTCAAACATTGTCGGCTTACCCATAGAAATTGTAAAAAAGATGTTGCAAAATCATGGGTTTTAAATTCAACAAACACAAGAATTAAAATCCTAAAATTAGATGATCAAAATCCCGGAAAACAAGCTTTTACAGCAATTTTCTTATTAGCTTTATTAAGCCCATTTTGGCATCCCATTAAAACCGACATAATAAAACACTTGACAAATCAGGGTTTATGCGCATCAAAAATTTAATTTTTTTATAAAATTTACTTGAAGTGTTTTAGATTTTATACATACTATAAATTATTAACTCCTAATAATTGTTAATAACTAAGGCTCATGAAAAAAGCAGAAAAAGAACCATTTCAAATAGAAGGCCATTGCGACAAATGCAAAGCCCCTCTGTTTCTTAACCATTGCTCCGATTGGTACGGCAACTCGATTCTTTCTCTGCATTGTTGGAATGGGCATTATAAATGGATCGAAATTCAAGATATTGAAAAGAATTTACATATCGATCCCGAAACCAACGTAGTGACTTACATCGGATTCTTCGATGTCTCATGAGTCAAAACCACTTTAAATTTATTTTTAAATTTTTCTGCTTAAATCTAAGCTTTATTTTTGTCTTTGGTTTTTTTTCTTTTGGGTTTGCTAACCCGGAACCACCACAGGGTATGATTTATATTCCTGAGGGTTATTTTCCTATGGGAACTGCCAGTGGAGAAGAAGACCAAAAACCCCTGCACTATGTTTTCACTTCGGCATTCTTTATTGATAAATACGAAGTCTCCAACTCTGAATATAAGCAATTTGTAGAATCGACCAATCATCCTGTGCCCAAATACTGGGATGATGACCGGTTTAACCAACCCGACCAACCCGTAGTTGGTGTCAGTTGGTTTGATGCCATGGCTTACGCACGTTGGAAAGGACGACGTCTTCCCACAGAAGCGGAATGGGAAAAAGCTGCTCGAGGAAATGACGGGAGGTTATACCCGTGGGGAGAGAAATGGGCTAAAGGATTTAATTTGTTTTTTGTAAATATTTACGGAATGGAAGATCGATATAAATTCACCGCCCCTGCAACCTATTATCAATCAGGTGCCAGTCCATTTGGAGTTTTAAATATGGCCGGAAATGTCTGGGAATGGTGTCTGGATTGGTATGACCCCGAGTATTACAAATTCAGCCCGGAATTGGACCCTGAAGGACCTGAACCTAAACAAATGAAAGTATTAAGGGGGGGCTCCTGGGTTAATAATATTGATGAGGTGAAAGCGACTACAAGAGCCAGAAATTTACCCACAGTAAAAAATAATATTTACGGATTTCGTACCGTCCTCCCTTTGCCATAATAAAATCCTAAGTCCAATATTTAGAAATAGGTTGACAAGTCCCTACCTCGCGATTTATTTTCATTATCAAGCTTCCAAAAATTAAGTGATTTTAACTTTATTCAAGAGGGTACGTCATGAGTTTCAGTTCCAATACCAAAATTACATGGGTATTTATTATTTGCTTATCCATAATCTTATCAGTTCCCGCCCAGGTTTTTGCTCATGCGGGTCACGACCATGATGATGGGCCCTCTATTTCCCTTCCCGAAGTATTAGCCCAAGTGAATGGGAGGAATATTAAGAAACAAGATATTTGGGAAGATTTAAAAAGAAGTGTCAAACGATATAAAGCGCGCGGCATGGCACTTACTAACGAACAAGAAAAAATTGCTGCAAAAAAATTATTGGACAATGAAATATATTTCAATCTTCTCCTGCAAAAAGCACAAGGATTGAAAATACCCGTTCCTACTCAAAAAGTAGACAATCAAATTGAATCTGTAAGAAAAAAATTTAAATCTGAAGAAGCATTCTTAAAAAAGTTAGAATCTCAAAGTTTGACACTAGAGACGTACAAAAAACAACTTGCAGATGACTTTCTGGCAAATGCGGTTTTGGAAAAAGAGGTTGGGGCTCACATAAAAATAACCGATGAAATTTTAAAAAACTACTATGAAAAAAACAAAAAACGATTTACTCGGCCTGAGCAACGTCGCGCAAGTGTCATTTTGGTAAAAATTAAGGGGAAAGACAAAACAGAAGCCGAAAAAAAGGCATTAGAAGTTATCCAAAAAATTCAAGCCGAATTAAAGAAGGGAACCGAGTTTTCTGATTTGGCCAAAGAATTCTCCCAGGACTCTCTTGCCAAAAAAGGAGGAGATTTGGGTCTTTTTACCAAAGACCATATGTTTAAACCTTTTGCTGAAAAAGCATTTAAATTAAAGGTAGGAGATGTAACGGACGTTTTTCGTTCAAAACACGGGCTACACCTACTTAAGCTTACAGGAATTGTGGAGGGCTCAAAGGGCGGATTTGATGAAGAAAAAGAAAATATCCGTCAAAGCTTTTTGCAGGAAGAAATCAAGAAAAAGAAAAAGCCCTATTTAGATTCCCTACGCAAGGAAGCTAAGGTCAAAGTTTATTTCTAAATATCTAATTACTTTTTAGCTTTCTTTTTCTTACCGGTTTCCAATGCACTCAGTTTTCGTTTCACAATTTTTCCCTTATCCCGTTCAAAGTCTACCTTTAAATACACAGTCTTGGGGAACAACTTATAAACCATTGCTTCTTTCTTCTTACCGGCAAAATTGATAGTAATCTTATCTCCTGCTTTCATACTCCACCTCTTCTTATATTGTTCTTTTTAAGGCTGAATCTTTTTTTGGATCCGACTGGAGAAATTAAATGAAAATTGTTTCTGTGTCAACGGTTTCTTATACTCAAATCTGAATTGAAATAAAACCATCTTCACTTCACCTTAAAAAACAAACAGCACTACCAATAAACAATCAGGTTGAATTCCGATTTATTATTTTTGAAGCCAATTTAATTTCGCTCTGGCCAAAGTTTAATTTCATTAATTCATGAATTATTGAGTTATAATTTTTTTTCACGTATTTTGCTTCATTATAATTAATTGGTATATTAAATAGCTTCTATGCCCAATCCTTCATATGCACAAATAGTTTTCAATCTTCCCCTAAAGGAACCTTTCACTTACGAAATCCCTGAATCATTTGCAGGAAAACTTTCGGTTGGTATGAGAGTTCTTGCGCCTTTTGGTCCTAGACAATTGACCGGATATGTAATTGGATTCACAAATTCTTATAACCCCAAATACAACATAAAGTCTATTTCTGATTTGCCAGATCTAAAACCCGTACTCCCTCAAGAAATATTAGATCTTACCCAACATTTGGCAAATTACTACCAAGCCGGCTGGGGAGAAGCCATCCGTGCGGCTCTTCCTTCGGGTATGGATGATGAAGTGCACGAAGTTTTTGAAATCACCGGTAAGGGTTCCACCTCTCTGTTAAATCAACAAGTATCCGGCAATGTCTTAAAACTTTTAAAAACACTTCATAGCAGCAAACCTTTGAATCGTAGACAATTAAAAAGTCATCTCAAAACGGCATTCAAAGCACATACTCTGGCAGAAGCTCAAGAGGCTGGGCTCATTACTGGAAGAGCAGAAACCAAGCGACACTCTATTCAGTATCTTCAAGAAAAAATTATTCAGCCAATAACCGAAACTCTTTCACCGGAAAAAATTGAAGAACTTTTCAAACGCAGTCCCAAACAAAAGGAAATTTTTTTATTCTTATTGGAAGGTGAAAAATCACTTGAGGAATTAAAAGGACGATTTCCAAAATATGCAGGCCCCCTAAAACAGTTGAGGGATAAGAAACTGGTCAAAACCGTTTCAAAAAAAAAGTCACGGAAAATGAAAACTCAGAGTACCCAGGAAAAAAATTATCCTGAAACCCCTCCTCCATTTACTCAAGAACAAGAAGAAGTTTATCTACAATTAGAGAAAATTATCCAGCGACAGAAACACAAAACCGCCCTTCTCCATGGAATTACTGGTAGTGGTAAAACCGAAATTTACCTGCGTTGCATTCAGCTTGCTTTAAAAATGGGAAAAACTGCAATAATGCTGGTTCCTGAAATTTCTTTAACTCCACAAACGGTCGCCCGTTTTCAAAAACGATTTGGGTATCAAGTAGCTATTCTTCATAGTGGCCTGACCCAAGTGGAACGTTATTTAGAGTGGGAAAAAATTAGAAAAAAGAAAGTATCTATTGTTGTAGGTGCACGATCCGCCATTTTTGCCCCTTTTGAAAATATCGGAGTTATCGTAATCGATGAAGAACATGACAACTCCTATAAGCAGGACACTTCCCCGCGTTACCATGCACGAGAAGCTGCTATTTTAAGGGCAAAGCATCACAATGCATTAGTTATTTTAGGGTCTGCGACCCCTTCTTTGGAATCCAGATTTTATGCAGATACCAAAGATTATCTTTATTTTTCATTAACCAAAAGAGTGGGTGACAGATTGCTTCCAACCGTCCAAGTAGTTGACATGAGAAAAGAACGGAAAGAAGCCAAAAATTTTTCAATTTTGTCCCTTTCTCTAAGAAAGGCCATTCGTGAACGTTTGGAACGCAATGAGCAAATATTTTTATTTCTAAACAGACGAGGGACTGCAAATTATCTACTTTGCCGCAAATGTGGTTATGTTTATGACTGTCCAAATTGCAGCGTCTCCTTAACGTTTCATGGCAATACAAATTTACTCTTATGCCATTATTGCAACTATTCCACAATAATGCCAAGAGGCTGCAAATCTTGTGAAGGAGAAGTTATTCGGTTTAGCGGTTTTGGAACCCAGAAATTAGAAGAAGAGACACTTCTTAGTTTTCCGAATGCAAAGGTAGCACGATTGGATAGAGATACTGTCCGCCAAAGACATTCTTTTAATAAAATGTATCGAGAAATGAATTCTGGAAAAATTGATATTTTAATTGGTACACAAATGATCACCAAGGGACATGACTTTCCAAATGTGACTTTGGTCGGAGTGGTCTATGCAGATATTTCATTACATATTCCTGATTTTCGTTCCTCCGAGAGGTCCTTTCAACTTTTGACACAAGTAGGAGGACGGGCCGGCCGCGGGAAAGTTCCTGGTCATGTCATCATTCAGGCACATGATCCAAGCCATCCGGTATTGGATTGGGTTAAAGATCACGACTACACAACCTTTTTTAAAAAAGAAATCCAAATGCGCGAACGTCTGCAATTTCCTCCATTCACACATTTAACTGGAATCGAGGTGGAAAGTGAAGACGAAGCCACCGGTGAAGCCACTGTAACATCTTTAAAGAACGTTGCTGTAGAAAACTTGTCTAAATTTCCAGAGGTGGAGTTATTAGGCCCTTCGCGAGCAGCTCTATATAGATTAAATAATAAGTTTAGATGGCATCTCATTTTGCGTTCGCCCGACTCATGCGTACTCCAAAATTTTTTAAAAAATTTTCAAGAATCATTTTCAAAGAAAAAAAGGTCTTCAAAAAAAATAAAGATTACTCTTGATGTCGATCCACAAAATTTGCTGTAAACTAATAGAAATGCCAAGTATTTTTTTTCTGGCTGCCTAATCTGGGTTTTCAATTATATTACTTGTCTGAATGGCTCCTCATTATTAAACCCTACCTTCGGATTTTTTTCTACCAAGGCTGGTCATTTTGAGACATTGTTGAGCGAAAGGAATTTATGCTAAGAAAAACTTATGACTGGGTCATTCACTGGTCCTCAACTCCTCATGCACTTCCTGCTTTAGCACTTATTTCTTTTGCAGAGTCCTCATTTTTTCCTATCCCACCCGATGTACTTTTAATTGCTATGACAATAGCTGTTCCAACCCGATGGTTTAAGTTTGCATTCATATGCTCCATTGCTTCCGTGTTGGGTGGTATGTTCGGGTATTTACTGGGTTGGCAATTTATGGACCTTATAGGAAATAAAATAGTCGAGTTTTATCACTTCCAAGAAAAGTTCGACAAGATAGGGAGTTGGTATGATGAATATAACGCCTGGGCGGTAGCTGCTGCTGGGTTCACACCACTACCCTATAAAGTATTCACATTAGCCGCAGGAGCATTTAAAATAAACTTTCCAATTTTTGTATTAGCTTCTGCAGTCAGCCGTTCATTACGATTTTTTATAATTGCAATTTTGTTATACAAATTTGGTCCTACTATAAAAAATTATATCGACAAATATTTTAACCTTCTTAGTATTGTATTTTTTGTTCTATTAGTATTTGGTTTTATATTGTTAAAATATATTCTTTAATAAAAGGTCATTATGAAGGCAGATCATATTGTTGTTTTAATAACAACCGATTCGCAAGAAGAAGTTAACAAGCTCAGCCGTGGTTTGGTGGAGTCGAAATTGGCTTTTTGTGTGAACTCCATACCAGGAATCCAATCAACTTATTTTTGGGAAGGCAAGTTATGCGTGGATAATGAATTTTTATTAATTGTTAAAACTCGGGCAAATCGATTTGATGACTTAAAACTTTGGGTCGAGAAAAATCATAGTTATGATGTTCCTGAGGTAATCGCCTTGCCGATCGTGGATGGTTTGGATTCTTACTTACAAAGCATTAATAATTGGGTACCGGAAAAGTAATTCCCAAAATCGAAAAACCCTTTAAGAATTAATATGAGTCATATACACATCCCAAATGATTGGGAAATTCCCGAAAACGAAATCACCCCGGAATCCATTTTTTTAAATCGGCGTGAGTTTTTAAAAACCTCCGGTTGGGTGAGCATTCTATCCGCTAACTTACTATATGGATGTACACCTGGTTCTGAAGCCGTTATTAACCAACATCCTGAAATAAACCTTACTCCTTTAGAAAAGAAATTGTATCCAGCTAAACGCAGCACCAAATACAAAATGGATCGAGAGTTAACTCGAGAAACCATTGCTGCCAATTACAATAACTATTATGAGTTTAGTGAAACTAAAGAGGATGTACACCACCATGCTCAAGCATTGAGCACACGACCCTGGAAAGTGGAAGTCACTGGATTAGTCAACAAACCCAGAACTTTTGACATTGATGATTTCCTAAAGTTGTTTACTCTCGAAGAAAGATTTTACCGATTACGTTGTGTTGAAGCCTGGGCAATGGCAGTTCCCTGGACTGGGTTCCCTTTAAAAGCTTTATTGGATACAGTTGAACCTTTATCAAAAGCTACATATGTAAAATTTACTTCATTTCATGAACCCTTCACCGCTCAAGCCCAGTTAGCATTTTGGCAACCTTGGCCTTATACAGAAGCCTTGATGATAAAAGAAGCAGCAAACGAATTAACTTTATTAGCCACCGGTATTTATGGTCACCCACTTCCCAAACAGCACGGTGCCCCTATCCGATTAATAGTGCCGTGGAAATATGGTTTTAAAAGTATAAAAGGAATTCAAAAAATTGAGTTGGTAGATTATAAGCCTGAAACTTTTTGGAATACCCTGATCCCACATGAATATGATTTTACGGCTAATGTTAATCCTAAAATTCCACATCCCCGTTGGCCCCAAACCCTGGAGAAGTTGATAGGTACAGAAAATAAACGCTTCACCCAATATCTTAATGGATATGGCGATTTCGTAGGCCACCTTTATCCGCAACAAGGTTTATTTTAACGGCGTCCAAATCATCATAAACTTGATTTGACGCAACGAAACCCAATGTGGTTAAGTCGTGCCGAAGGGAGTTCATAATTTCGTCGGGTAGTACGGAGGAAACCTTCCAGGTCACGCCAGGATCCCCCTCTAATACTTCGATATTTACTGGTAAAAGGGCCCTTCGGATCCTTTTTAGGACTTACTGGGTAATAATTATCTATATAATAATCACCTGTCCACTCCCACACATTTCCAAGCATGTCATACAAACCGAAAGCATTAGGTTTTTTTTGTCCGACAGGATGTGTTCTTTTCTCTGAGTTACCCCAATACCATGCAAAATCATTTAAAATTTTATCTCCCCAATAATAGCGTGTCGTCGAACCCGCTCTTGCCGCTTTTTCCCATTCAGCTTCGGTGGGAAGTCGTTTATTTATTTTCTGGCAATACTCCTTCGCTTCAAACCAGGTTACCTGATCTACCGGGGAAGCCTCTGCATAAAAGTCTGAAGGATTATCCCCCATCACTTGTTGAAATTGTTTTTGAGTGACCTCGTAAATATCAATCCAAAACTCGGAAACGAAAACAGGGTGTGGGAATTCATCTTCAGACTCTTGTGATCCCATTAAAAATTCTCCAGCAGGAATTTTAACCATATCCTTAGTTTGGGATATAGCAGTCGAAGATAAAACCAAAGTGTGGAGGATAATAATAGCAACCCATGTTAATGTTTTATAAAAATTAATTTTCATTTTTTGGAGACAAACAATTCAATAAAATTGGCTAGAAATCCAGCTATAGCACCACCCGATCCTGCCGCCATAATTAATATATCTTGATCCCCGGTTTGGTATCCAAGTGCCGTTCCAATCACTACACCTAAACAAATCGTGATCAAATACCTTTTCCCCCCCAGCCAGCCCAGCAGTCCACCAATCCCTGTCCCTAAGGCCCCCGCCACCACCGATAGGAATGGGCTTTCAACCACCCAACCGATCATTACACCGGTAAGCCCAAGCAAGAAGATACCTAGAAATATATTATTCTTTTGAACCATATTAGGACATGATACTACATTTGGAGCTTTGTTCTTGGTAAGAAGAATTGAGGGAGTAGAAATCCCTAATTACAAACTGGTAAGAAAAAGGTATTTAGGTTTTTTTGAACTGCCAGGTAAAATTATTTCAATTACAAATAATCAGAATTATGTCATCCATGACATTTTCCCGATTGTTAACACTTTCTGTTTAAAGCTCCTTGAAAACGGCATCCAGACTGGCTCTGGCGTCCCCAAATAACATGCGAGTATTTTCTTTAAAAAATAATGGGTTCTGCACACCCGCATAACCCGTTGCCATACCTCTTTTCAAGACAATTGTGGTTTTACCTTTCCAGACTTCAAGCACTGGCATTCCAGCAATGGGACTATCTGGCTCATCTTGTGCTGAAGGATTAACAATATCATTTGCACCAATGACTATGGAAACATCGATATCAGGAAAATCATCATTGATTTCATCCATTTCATAAACAATGTCATAGGGAACCTTAGCTTCCGCCAGGAGAACGTTCATGTGACCGGGCATACGCCCCGCAACAGGATGAATTCCAAATCGCACATTTACTTTTTTACTTCTCAGCGCCTTTGTTATTTCACAAACAATATGTTGAGCTTGAGCTACTGCCATCCCATAACCGGGAATAATCATCACTTCTTTGGCTTCTAACAGCAAATCTGCCACTTCTGGAGCTTCCAAGGCCACAACTTCCCCTTGTTCTCCTGCAGCAGCCGAAGAGGAACTTCCCGTGGTAGTGCCAAAACCACCCGCAATTACTGATAAGAATTTACGATTCATGGCTCGGCACATGATGTAACTCAAAATGGCACCACTACTTCCCACCAAAGCTCCTGTAACAATCAACAAATCATTGTTAAGCATAAACCCGGTCGCTGAAGCCGCCCAACCTGAATAACTATTCAACATGGAAACAACAACCGGCATATCAGCCCCACCAATGGCCATTACCATATGTATCCCAAATGCCAAAGCAATTACAGTCATAATGCCGAGGGGCATGAGACCACCCCCAACCGCAGATTGGTCAACAAACACTTTACAATAGTAAATAGTTATAATTAGCAATCCCAGGTTGAGCCAATGTCTGGCAGGCAACAATACTGGGTTACCCCCTATTTTTCCACTGAGTTTCCCAAAGGCAATAACGGAACCTGAAAAAGTGATGGCCCCAATAAGAATTCCGAGGTAAGTTTCAATATCATGAATTGTTTTTTCTACGCCTACCAGTGGGGATGAATGATCCATAAAGTTGGCGTACCCTACCAGAACGGCAGCCATGCCGACCAGACTGTGCAAAATTGCAACCAGCTCGGGCATTTCTGTCATTTGAACACGTTTGGCTAAAACTAACCCAATGCTAGCTCCAGCTAATAATCCAACAATAAGAATTCCAAAATTAGCTGTGACCCCTGCAATTGTAACAATCAGCGCAATGGCCATACCAATAATGCCATATAAGTTTCCGCGACGAGCCGTTTCTTGATTGCTCAGGCCACCTAATGCCAAAATAAATAAAATAGTCGCCCCTATATAAGAGACGGTTACGATTCCTTGATTCATCTAATCGCCTCCTACTTGCGAAACATTTCAAGCATACGCCGCGTTACCGCGAACCCGCCTGTAATATTAATTGCTGTGATTAATATAGCCAGCCCCGCCAGCCACATGATTAAACCTTCCGGCGAACTTATTTGAAGTAATGCACCGATAATAATAATGCTACTAATTGCATTCGTCACACTCATCAATGGAGTATGTAATGCTGCTGTTACATTCCAAATAACCATATAGCCTACAAAACAAGCTAAAACAAACACTGTAAAATGAGTCATAAAAGATGCCGGAGCTACTGCTCCCAACCCTAACAACGCAATTGCTCCAACTCCAAATGTAAGAGCGGGCCCCAAGACAGAAGGCTTTTCATCAACTGGCTCAGGAGTTTCTACAGGTTTAGGAGTCTCGGCAGGTTTAGCTGGCGCCGCCGACAATTTGGGTGCTGGAGGAGGCCAAGTGATTTCGCCATCTTTAACAACAGTAGCGCCACGAACCACTTCGTCTTCCATATCGACTACAACCTTGCCATCTTTCTCCGGACACATGTCAGTTAAAAGATGTCGTAAATTAGTGCCATAAAGTTGGCTTGATTGAGTTGCTAAACGACTTGGCAAATCAGTATAGCCAATAATAGAAACTCCGTGAACGTTGACAATTTTTTCAGCTTCAGTTAATTCGCAATTTCCCCCCTGCTCTGCAGCAAGGTCAACTATCACACTTCCATCTTTCATTGAAGCAACCATATCTGCAGTGATTAACTTGGGTGCCGGTTTACCGGGAATTAATGCTGTGGTAATAATAATGTCTACTTCTTCTGCTTGCTCTGCAAAAAGCTTCATTTCAGCTTCAATGAATTCCTTACTCATTACCTTGGCGTAACCCCCGGTTCCGGAACCTTCTTCTTCAAAATCAAGTTCCAGAAATTCTGCATCCATACTTTCAACCTGCTCTTTAACTTCAGGTCTTGTATCAAATGCCCTTACAATCGCTCCCATACTTTTAGCTGCACCAATAGCAGCCAATCCAGCAACCCCGGCCCCTATAATCATAACTTTAGCCGGAGGAATTTTTCCTGCCGCAGTGATTTGTCCAGTAAAAAAACGACCAAAATGCTGGGCCGCTTCAACAACTGCCCGATACCCTGCAATGTTTGCCATTGAACTGAGCGCATCTAATTTTTGTGCACGGGAAATCCTGGGCACACTATCCATTGCTAAGGCAGTGACTTTTTTTTCAGCTAACTTTTTCAATAATTCAGGGTTTTGGGCAGGCCAAAGAAATGTAATAAAAATTTGTCCCTCTCTCAGTAAATCGACTTCCTCAGTATTAAGAGTGGGATGAAATTCCGGAGGCCGCACTTTTAAAATAATGTCGCTATTATCCCAGATAGATTTAGCGCCCTCTACCACGGAAACCCCTGCCTCGGTATAAGCGGAGTCAGAAAACTTTGCCTCTAAACCCGCCCCTGACTCTATTGAGACTTCAAAACCTAATTTTATGAGTTGGCTGGCAACTTCAGGGGTAACTGCCACCCTTCTTTCGCCAGCATGGACTTCTTTTGGAATCCCTACTTTCATTTTTTTTATTCCTTAGTATTGGATATAATTTTTATGGATTTGCCAACGAATAATAACCAAAACCATTGACAAGTCAAAACAAAATCAAACCGGAAAAATGAGGCAAGAGGGTACCACAGAACCCGTTTAGAATAAACCCCTTAGATTGAGCAGCTTTAAAATTTAACCTTTTATTTTATTAATTTGAGTATTTACTCTTTACCAAGGCTTCAAAAAATAAAACCGTTTTCGTATTAGAAAGTGGATCTCCAAACGACTCCAAAAAATAAATATTATTCATTTATTGAAATCCACTTAAATTAAAGAAAAGTTGGCTCAAGTAATAACAACAAAATCAATATTTTTTAGGTATTCTTCGTTGATTATTTGTTTTAATAGATGATAGATTATTAAAAAATAGATAATTAGATTTCTTTGGCTAAAACACCCTAAACCATTGCAAGATCCTAACAAAAATTTGGATAATTATAATAAATGGCCTATAATTCCTCTCTTGAAATTCAGCCGCTTGGGTCATCAAAACCCTTTTAAACAAAGGGCCTGACGATTTAATCGCAACTTATTGATAATTTTAATTTTAAAGTTTAAACCAAAGGAACCTTGCTGAGTTTTCCTTCCTTCTCCTGGGTACTATAAATTAACACTGGTTTCGGATCAAAGCCGTGAGTGAAGCTCTCAACCCAAAAATTCCAGCATCTGAGGATTCTTCTAAGCACAAACCTCAAATCGTTCCTTCTGCGGTAACCAATCTTCCCCAAAATTTTTCAAATACATTACATCTTTTCCAGGGGTTGTTTAAATTTTTCTTTTTTTCAAGAAACCGGTACGGGGAATTCACATTTGTAAGTGAACAAATTGAAGAATTATTACAGTATTCTCCCGAAGAATTTAAAAATGATTGGGAAAATTATCTAAGTGAAGATTTAGTAAATGAAGATGTTTGGCTGACACGCAATGAGACCTACTTTAAAGACAAACTTGTAACCTACAATTTAGAAATTAAAAGCAAAAGCGGCCAACTCATTTGGTTGGAGGTTCTTGAACAACCCGCACTGGATAGTGAAGGAAAGGTAATTCGTTATGATGGAATTGCCCTTGATTTTACTTCAAAAAAATCGTTAGAAAATAGATTATTCAATCGAGAAAAGCGGTTTCGAGAAATTATTCAATCCTCTCCGGTAGGAATATTTCATGTAGATTCTGACAACCTTTTACTTTACGTAAATAGTACTTTCCAAAATTTCATTGGAGAACCGCTCTGTAATATTCTAGGGAAACCCTGGTGGGATTTTATTCACCCGGAAGATCAAGAAAAAGTTCGAAATCTTTGGGAAAAACCTAAACAGAATGATCAAGAAATCGTTATTGAATGCCGGCTTAAAAGACCCGACCAAGAAATTCTGTGGACCCAGCTAAGATCTCGGTTTCTGTTAGACGAATCAGGTAAAATAACATTTGTTACCGTAGAAAATATTACAGATTTAAAAAATGCTCATGAAAATAAATCCATTGCATTAAGAGAATTGCTGGGAGTCAAGAAGCAGTTAGAAGAAACCGTCCGAACTGACCCGCTAACCGGCCTACTCAATCGTCGCGGGTGTAAGGAAAAAATGGATGAACAATTGAATCAGTTTAAACGGTATAAAAGACCATTTTCTGTCTTAATATTGGATGTGGACCATTTCAAATCTATAAATGACACTTTTGGTCATGATGCAGGAGACGTAGTTTTAGTGGATTTGAGCCGATTAATGGAAAATTCTATTCGACAACAAGACTTTCTTTGTCGGTGGGGCGGCGAAGAATTTGTCCTTCTTTTAACCGAAACTGCCATATCTGGAGCCAAAGAAATTGCGGAACGCCTTCGTTCCAGCGTCGAAACCCACCATTTCACCTATTTAGATAATAAAATTCCTGTTACCATAAGTATAGGGATTAGCCATTACTCAGAAATAAATCAAGATGTGGACTCTGTGATCAAAATGGCTGATAATCGATTATATGTAGCGAAAAGATCCGGTAGGAATCGGGTTATACATTCGGATCAAGATCAAGCTGAAGTCAATTCTAAATAAAGTCAAACTATAATTCAGTAGCTTATGGATAATCAGGAAATAAAGGAGTCTCTTCGGAAATCAATTCCCAATATTTATAAACTATTGTCTTATGGATACCAACTCACTCCTCAATATAAAAGGAAAATTCAAGCCCTCGAAACGACTCGATCCCAGCGTGAATCCAACATATTAAAAAAGATATTTAATGACAATACCTGTGTTCATCATGGGCCCTTTGAAGGAATGAAGTACCTCAGCCAGGCTCATGGAAGCCGCCTTCTTCCAAAAATCACCGGTTGTTATGAACATCCAATTCAGCCCTGGTTTGTGGATGCTTTTAAAAAATCCTATTCAAAAGCTATCGTCATTGGTTGCGCTGAGGGATATTATGCAGTGGGATTAGCTTATAGAATGCCTGATTTAAAAGTTTTAGCTTATGATCATAACGAAAAAGCTCAATTACTCTGTCAGGACCTTTCTCATATGAATGGAGTGGCAAGTCGAATTGAAATCAAAGGTGAGTGCTCGCAAACAGAGTTAAATATTCATGCAGGAAAAAACACCCTTATTATTTGTGATATTGAAGGTGGTGAGAAAAGTTTACTGGATATGGAAGGAGCTAAAACCTTGCAATACTCTGACCTTATAGTAGAAACTCATGATTGTGTAGAAGAGGGCATTACCCAGACTTTGATTGAACGGTTTCTAGACACTCACAAAATTGAAATCGTGTACGATCATCCAATCCCTATTCACAAATATGAAATCTTAAAAAATGCTTCTCCGCAGGACCAGGAGTTTATTATTAATGAACACCGCCCTAAGGGCATGTGTTGGCTCCGCCTTACAGCTCTCGCCACTTAATCCATTCTTTTCCTAAATTTTCTAAAGAAAAAATTCCATTCTGATCCTGGGTTATTTTCAACCCTCAATCCACCTTTTTCGAACAAATACCCAAATAAGAATTGCTTCAATCCAAGCAGCAAAAACGGCATACGGGATTTGGGATTTATTATCTGGCAAAAATAGAGGTTTTAAGGATTCTATTTTTAAGATAGATACTATTAAAGGAAATAAAAAATACAATATGGCTAAATAAACAATTGCCGTTGTTAACGCTCTTTGGTGATCTTTAGATAAACAAAAAAAGACTATAATACCGAGATCACGAATTAAAAACCCTGTCATACTCCCAACAATACTTAAAGTATTAGCAGGTTGGTTCTTTAGATAAATATTACCCCCTGTCTTAATATGATAAGCAAAAATAATTACGAAGTATAACAGGACGATTATTAAGGAGAATATCCATCTAGGAATTTCGTTAAAAAATTGACGTAACTTTTTTTTCTGAAAATACACTGTTAGTTTGTTAAACACTGGTCGATTTGGAGGTTGCCAAATAATAATCGCATAAGTAGCAATAACAACTACAATCCACCCACGGTAGAAACGATTGATCCATAAATCGGAGCTTTCCATTAATGACCTTATATATTGGGTCCCTTGAGAAATTCGTATCAATCCCTCATAAAATCCCATTACATAAATAGAGATAAATATTAAAAATACAATCCAGGGCCAAGGTGAATTTTGCATTTGAAATTCTTTTCGCATTTGCATATAAACACCCATTATTGCCCAACCAGCTAAAAACCATATTTCTGCTAAATAAAAGTAAATACTTTGAAAGTTCCACGAGTACCAATTTAATGTTATGTTCCTACCATATAATTTGAAAAATATTCCCAATTTGCTAGTGATGACTATTCCACTAATTACCAAAGATGCTCCAAACCAAACTTTCAATGATTTAAAAAACTTCATTTGCATGGGACCAAACCCTATCAACAAACACAGAGCGTGATTCAAAATGGCTAATCCAATGAGAAAAGCAATAGCTGGGAATAATCCCCCTTGAAATAATATCCAATTACTTGAACTATTTGATTGGAAAAATGAATCCGGTGAAAAAACATAAACCATGATCATAAACAAAAACACCCAAAAACCCACAAACCAGGCCCATATAGTTCCACCAATTAATTTTCCCCAAGTCATAGTCCATGGTTGAATGGAAGTCATTCTCTGAAGTGGCCATGTATTCCTTTGAACTTCTCGAACTAGAGACATTTCAGCAAGCAACCCCCCCCAAAAAACAACACCAAGTAAAAAAACGAATTTAATAACGCCCAATATGGTCTCTTTTCCCTCTGAAATTAAAGCAACATAAAAAATAACTCCTAAAATTACAGAGGTTAAAATTAGACGATGGCGAGTGACTTCCATCCAAATATTTTTTCTTAGTTCAGGATTGTCAATCATGCAACTCTCCTCCAAATTTTTCAAGATAGGACTCTTGAAGGTTTTTATTCCGAACTTCAAAAGAGCATACTGGCAAACCTATATTTAATAATTTTCGAAGTAATTGATGTTGGTCCTCCAAATTTCCCTTAAACTTAAATGTGGCTTGAGTTGGTTTAATATGTAATTGTTGAATAGACTCTATTGATTGAAGGTACTCTTCGAATCGGTCTATTGGGTGGGACAAGGTAATCACCATTTTATTTTCTGATAAACTTCCATTTTTCTGAATGGAGGAGTGTTCCTTTAACTCTCCGTCTTTAATAACCATTATATGAGTAGAATAATCCTCTAGTTCCGAAAGAATATGCGAAGACACCAATAAGGATTTTCCTAGTTGATGTAATTCCACAATTAACTCAGAAAGATGAAATCGCGCCTCCGGGTCTAGACCAGAGGCCGGTTCATCAAGAAGTATAATTTTTGGGTCGTGTATTATAGCTTGACCAATGGCTAATCGCTGACGGAGTCCTCGAGAAAGTTCTCCTGCTTTTTGTCCTAATCGTTTAAGTAATTGTACTCGTTGTGCTGTTTTCTGGATTGCCTGACCGGTTTGGGATAAAGGGATTCCCTGGGCCATTGCCATATAAGCGAGACACTGCTCCACAGTAAGCTCTTCATATAAGCCAAAAAAATCGGGAAGGTAACCAATCACTTCATGACATTTTCGAGGTTCATCCAACACAGAAATTCCTTCTACTTGAATTCTTCCCAACACAGGCTGGTCTAAAGCGGCCAAACAATTCATCAATGTTGTTTTACCTGCTCCATTGGGACCCACAAGAGCTGTCACTGTCCCCTCTTCTATGGTGAATGACACATCATTTAAAGCCCGATGCCCAGGATATTCAAATGTAAGATTTTGAACTTGAATCAAACTCATTATTTTCAAATTCCTAAAAATTTTCTAAGGTAAAAATAATTTTATTAATGGGGTAGTTTGCGCCAAAGGACTTTATAAATAAATCATGCTCATTAAAAAGGTTAACTCATTTTGAGTGCGTATTCAATTAGTTTTGAGACGATTTATAAATTTGAAAAAATTAAAATTTTTGGCATGGTGGGTTAAACAGGTTATTCGCATTTAAAAAATCTCTACTTCCAAAATACGAAAAAAAATAATCTTTAAAGAAACAATGGCAAAGTTAATACCCTAGGTTTATTTCTGATTTTGCCTAGGCTTGCAATCATATGGACTCTAAGCTTATTGGATGATTTATTGACTATAAATTCTCAATACTAATCCATGTCGTCAAAAACACCCGAGGCTAAGCTTTTTCGTGCTGTCCTGGCTTCTTGTTCGGCGCGGGTGATACCCTGGTCATAGTCTTGGTAATCAACATATCGTAAAACAGGTTCCATTTCGGGATGACGCTTTAAATATACCTTAGCCATGGTTTGACAAACCCTTCGGTATTTGGGATGCCCGGCCTTTTGGGTTCTTAATTCTGTAAAGTGCCCTAGTTCCCTGAGGTTCATTCCCATATTCCAGCGAATTAAATGGTTAAATAAAGAAGCATATTGCGCCTCCTGCCTTAAACCCGCACGTATCAAATCATGATAAAGTAATTCTGATTTCTCAAAACATTCCTGCACTTGTTTTTCAAAACCTATTTCACTGATTTCCTCCGGAATCGAATAACCCAGCAAAACTCCCATATCTTGTCGTTGCTGGGTCAGCATTCGATGCCTTTGCAAGTCTCTGTATTCAGCGAAACCGGCAATGATGTCAAAATTAATCGGGTACCCATACTCAAAAGCTCTTCCGGGACGATCTCTCTTGGTCTCACGTTCACCTAAATAAGTGCTAAAAATTTCTTTACGTTTCTCTTCTGAAATTTTTTCCACAACGCGGCGAATTTGGTTTGAGGAGTGTTGCACGTAAGGGAAAATCATGGATGCCAAAAGATTTACCCAATAATCCTGAGGATTATCGTCTAATAGTTCCACTTCCGGTGAGGGATCAATACTTTCTGAAGCAAATAATTCGCTACAAAAAATATGCATTTCCCTTTGAACCTTAGAGACATATTCGTTTTTTTGAGCCCGTTTAATAAATGTGGGTATCTGGTGGTTTAATGCTTCCTGAATTTTTCCTGCAAGATCGTTTGCTTCTCTTAAATCCTGGGTCAATAATTTAGAAATCAAACCGGAAAAAAATCTTCCATTACCTACAATCCCCATATTTGCCTGGGTGGATGCTGGTAAAATACAACGAATAACATCACAAGCAGCACTTCGAATGGTAAAACTGTATGCAATTCGATGCGCTTTTCTTTCGTTATCATTTTGAAGATCACCCTCCCCTGCTTGAACCCTTCCATTAGATCTGTCGACCTCAATCTTAAAATCATTACCCGGCAATCGCTTTCTAAACAAGTCCTGCATGGGCTCCACCATGGATGCATAAGTTTCGAAAATAAAATCCATGGTTTGAACATACTTTTTTCCCAGACCAGATTCCATAATATTGATAGGTCTTACATAACGCCACCGTCCATCCCGTTTTTGATCGTAAAGAACATATCGTGTCGACTCTTCAATTGGAGAACCTCCAATACGACAATCCTCAATAATCTTTGTCATCAGGTTAGAAACTTCTTCTATACACAAAGGTGAAACCGCCAATTCCGCTACAGACTCATCGCCAAATTTGTTAACCACGCGGTCAATCATTTCACTCCCTTTCACTTCATTAGGAGTTCCATCAGAATTTAAAAATTCCCGTGCAACAGTTTCTTTAAACCCAGTAGGGGCACGGCTGTAACGAGCCAAAGCTGCCCCAATAACCTCAGGGTTCAGGTTTTTCAGGGAGAACACCTTTGCCTCAACATCCGTTAAAAAAGGAGCAAGGATTTCTTTTTCTCGATCGCTTAATTTATCCGTCCGTTTTTGTTTCATTTATTGGGTCCTTGGCACATCGAAAACCAGTGTCACTATACCTTTCCTCGGGGCGAGTCCAACGCCTAAAAGCACTAAGCAAGGAATCTTTAAAATTTACCCAAGAGCCCCCACGAACTACTTTTAGTTCTCCATTTTCTGGACCCTTTGGGTTTTTATTTATTTTTTTTTGATAATATTTATGATCATACCAATCTGCTACCCACTCCCATACATTTCCGGCCATATCATGAACCCCATAAATAGAAACTCCTGTAGGATATGAGCCCACATCTGTCATGGTATGAATACCTCGCCATTTTCTCCTGTAGGTTGCTCGACCAGGTGGCATATCATTTCCCCAGGGAAACATATTCCCTGTGGGTCCTCTTGCAGCTTTTTCCCATTCCGCTTCCGTAGGAAGCCGCTTGCCACGCCATTTACAATAAGCATCGGCATCAAACCAACTGACTTGGGTTACGGGCTGCAACCGAACATCTTTATGAAAATCATTTCCTTTCCAAAGGTTATTTTCCCAACACTTGTCGGACTTACAAGAGCTATCTAAGGCTGGACGATGTCCAGTCGCTAATACGAATTCTCTATATTTTTCATTTGTCACTTCATAAATATCAATCCAATAAGAATCCAAATATACCAACCGGGAAGGGAATGCATCCTTGAACCACCAACGAACACATTTTTTATCAACTTTTTGGCACCATTTTAAAACTTTAGAAACCTCCTTAAAGTTAAAACCCATCTTAAACTTACCTTCGGAAATTTCGACCATATCGGAATATTCGTGAAGATCTAATTTTGATTTTGCATCTTGTGGAGATAATTCTGCAGAAATCGGTATTACAAAAATTAAATGAGGAAAAACTAAAGCTGCAAAAACTTTGAGAAATATTTTGTGGACACGATGAATCATTTATCAATAGCAATGTTATACATTAATTAACTTGATTATTGTGCCAACAAACATTGAATTCAATTAATAGATTAGGATTTATCCTCGAATCGGGTCATTTCCTTCCCATGAATATAAAACAAGGAAAGCCCTAAAATCATGTTGATTGTATACAACCATGTCAACTGGCTATGATAACTGTCAAATTGTTTTTGTAATTTGATATTTTCGGGATTGGCTTTTTTCTGTTGATCCATTTCATGCATTTGCGGTCGCAAAATACTTCCAATATAAAGAGCCAGAACAATCATGATACCTAAAAATATTTCTTTTAAATAAGGTCGCTTTGTTACTTGCACCTGGCGAAAACCAGTGCCGGGTTTCTTTTCCACCCACCATTTTATTACCACTGCCACCACCATTAGGCCAAGGCACCAATATATAATTTTGACATTAAAAATGTCCATAATTCCATTCATTATATTGCTGGCCATTTGGGGTTGTTCTTTCAATTTTATGCGAACAATTATTTCGACTAATATTCCCAACAAAAACATTCCACCTACCCAAAGGGCTAATGAGAATAAATAAAGCCAATTAGAAATGTAAATTAAACGCTTCAAAGTTTAGGACCTTGTCCATTTGTATTTTTTTTGTTTCCAATTTGGGATTTTTTAGGAGTTTCTTCTTTTTTCTGCTTAAGTTTCGCAATAGTTTCAGGATCCAGCTCACCTGAAACTCTTTTGCGTGAATATTTAAAGCTATTTTGGATTTCCTCTTCCTGACGCTTTTGCATCTCAATAATTATTGCGTTATCCCCCCCAAATCCGCTTTTGACAACAGATCCATCTTTATAACGATTGACTGAATTTAGAATGGATAAATAAATTACAAAATAAATAAATGCAAAAGTATAAAGTACCAATGGGATAAAAGACTTGATCCGCTTTTGTTCTTTTTCAGATTTTCCAATCCACCATTGTTTAATAGAACCCAGCATTTTCTTTGCCTCAAACCCTCTCTAATAGCAATAAAAACAAATGCTTAAGGACGCCCACCTTAGAAGTATCTTGGATCATCATATCAAAACCCTTGCTTTGAAACAAGTTACTCTAACTAGCCTGATTATTCACCAGTTTGAATTATTTTTAAGGTGGTGATATAAAAGCCAATTGTTTAAATTCCCAACAAAATCCTCTTTCAATTTTCAATTAAATTAAATATTTTATAAGGCCTCATTTTGATAGAAATCCGACCCACATCAAAAATTAAAGCATCCATTAAGGTTCCTGCATCAAAAAGTTATACCAATCGAGCCTACATTATTGCAGCCCTAGCCGAAGGAATTGTTCACTTAAAAAATCCTCTTTTTAGTGACGATACCCGTTATATGAAATCAGCGTTAGAGCTATTCGGAATTGAAATTTCAGAATCCCAGGATGAAATAATTGTTTACGGAAAGGGAGGTCAATTGCAAGTTCCTGAAAAGGAAATTTTCGTAGGAAATGCGGGAACCACCATGCGGTTTCTTACAACTTTCTCCACCTTGGCTCCAGGTATCACACATCTCACCGGCAATGAAAGAATGCAAGAAAGACCTATAGAAGATTTGTTGGAATGCTTAAAACAATTAAATGTAGAAGCCAAGTCAATTAAAAATAATCAATGCCCTCCCTTGGAAATTAATGGAGGCCAACCTCTTGGGGGCGCTATCCAATTGGCCGGAAATAAAAGCAGTCAATATTTAACTTCGCTGCTAATGTGTGCTCCCTATTTTCAAAACCCGACAACTATCAAAATTATTGGTGAACTAACTTCTAAACCATATATTGATATCACTTTAGATATCATGAAAACCTTTGGGGTTAATGTTAAAAATGAGTCATATCAGGAATTCAAAATCCCGGCAGGAATTAAATATCAACCAAAAGCTTATTCTGTTGAAGGAGATGCCTCAAGCGCTTCCTATTTTTTCGGTGCAGCTGCAATTACGGATGGAGAAGTTTCTGTAACTAATCTCAACCCTAAAAGCGTACAAGGGGATATTGGCTTTCCCTCCGTCTTAAAACAAATGGGTTGTGACGTGGATGTTTCTGCAGAAAAAATTACAGTTCGTGGACACCGCCTAAAAGGAATTAATATAAATATGAACTCAATGCCAGATGTAGTTCAAACTTTGGCTGTAGTTTCCCTATTTGCAGAGGGTAAAACTACCATCACTCATATAGGAAATTTAAGAATAAAAGAAACCGATCGCATTGATGCTTTATCTAAAGAGTTAACAAGATTAGGAGCTCAAGTCGAAACCGGTGAAGATTACCTGGTAATTCATCCGGGTCCATTGAAAGGAACTGACATAAATACTTATGATGATCATCGAATGGCTATGAGCTTTTCTCTTGCCGGGTTAAAGTTACCTGGTGTTCGAATTTTAAATCCTAAATGCGTAGAAAAATCCTTTCCCAGCTTTTTTGAGGAATTAGAAAAACTATATGAGTGATCACATATTTACTAATGAGTTAATACACGAAAAAAGTCCTTATTTACTCCAACATGCACATAATCCTGTCAATTGGTTTCCCTGGGCGGAAAAAGCCTTTCAAATTGCAAAAGAAAAAAACCAACCTCTCTTAGTAAGCATAGGTTATGCAACTTGCCATTGGTGTCATGTAATGGAACGAGAATCCTTTGAAGACCCAGAACTCGCAAAATTTTTAAACGATCACTTTGTTGCCATTAAAGTCGACAGAGAAGAACGACCGGATGTTGATGGAATCTATATGAAATCCATTCAAGCTTTTGGTCAACAAGGAGGATGGCCTTTAAATGTTTTTGTAACTCCTGAAGGAATTCCTTTTTATGGAGGAACTTACTTTCCTCCCGTCAGCCGGTATAACCTCCCTTCCTTTTTAGACGTCTTAAAGTTTATTAATAAAACCTGGGAAACAGAACCTGAAAAAGTCACTAAACAGAGTACCTCCTTAATTGAATATTTAAAGAGTACAAATCAGCAGGAACAGACAGGGTCTTTAGAATCCCTGAGTTTTTCAGGTGAGGATAAAACCCAAAAGCTTTATCGTGATCATTACGACAATTTAAATCATGGGTTTAAATTTCAAACACAAAACAAATTTCCCCCTTCAATGGGATTATCCTTGCTTTTAAGACATCACCATAGAACTGGCGACAAACATAGCTTAGAAATGGTTAAAAATACACTTAGAGCTATGAAGTATGGTGGGATTTATGACCAAATTGGTGGAGGATTAGCGCGGTATAGCACCGATTTTCATTGGCTGGTTCCGCATTTTGAAAAAATGCTTTACGATAATTCACTATTCGTTACTTCATTAATTGAAACTTTTCAGGTTACAAATAACCCCGATTTTGCAGATTTTGCTAATGATGTACTAACCTATATTGATCGTGATATGACATCTGAAGAAGGAGCATTTTATAGCGCAGAGGACGCTGATAGCGAAGGAGTTGAAGGAAAGTTTTATGTTTGGACCAAAGAGGAAATTGAAAAAATCCTCACCCGTAATGAAGCAAGTATTGCCATCCCTTTTTATAATGTTACTGCCTCAGGCAATTGGGAACGGAAAAATATTTTACATTTAACACGTCCTCCTGAAAAAATTGCTAAGGAACAAGGTTTATCACTAGAGTTCGTGATTGAAAAGGTGGCAAAAGCCCGGGAAAAACTTTTGGATGTCAGAAACCAACGTATACGCCCTTTCTTAGATGATAAAGTTTTAACTTCGTGGAATGCGCTAATGATCCGGGCTATGGCTCAGGTAGGAAGAGTTCTAGGAGATAATTCGCGAATTGAGAAAGCGGAAAAAGCTCTTCAGTTTATTTGGACCAACTTGCGAACAAAAGATGGAAAACTTCTACGCAGATTCAGAGAGGGTGAAGCCCGTTACGATGGATATCTATTCGATTATAGTTCGATTGCTGTAGCCTGTTTGGAATTGTATGAATCGACTTATAATCCTGACTATATTGATAAAGCTCTAGTGCTAATGAATATCGTTGAAGAAAAGTTCAGTTCTGAAAAAGCCTATTATGAAACTGCTAATGATGGAGAAAATCTCATTGTTCGCCAAATTTCCGGATACGATGGTGTAGAGCCTTCGGGAAATAGCAACGCCGCATTGGCTTGGTTAAAACTAGCTGCATATCATCTAAATCCAGAATTTGAGCGTAGAGCCGAAAAGGTGTTTCTCGCCTTTTATGACGACTTAATGGAATACGGTCTCAACTCTGCTTTTATGATGCAAGGGTTGCATCTTTATTTATCTGGTTTAAAAGAGGTCGCTATTATTGGGGTGCGCAATCACCCCAGTACAGAAAAAATGCTTAATTATATTCGTAAAGGTTTTTTCCCTAATGCAGTTTTTGCTTTTTCCATGGAAGATGATTCACAAAAAAACCGAGTCCCTCTCCTTGCAGGGAAAACTGCCTTGGATGGAAAGGCCACCGCCTACGTTTGTCATCACGGTACCTGCCTGGCCCCGGTAACTTCTATTGATAATTTAGAGAAATTACTGAATGACTATCGGCAACCTATAGAAAACCAATGACTTAATAGTTGATTAGGTAATCCATTTCTTTTCCCAATAGGTTGTGTTAGTATTTTTCCTTATTTTTCAATTTAACGTTTATTACATTTTTTATATCAAGCTAAGAAAACCAAAAGGTTAAAGGTATGAAAAAAGAATTTATTGATTCAATTATAAATCATGCTCTTTCTGGCGAAGGTATTTCCAAAGAACAAGCTTTAGCTTTAGATAACCTTGACCAGAAAGAATTGGAGTATTTATTCCAGGGAACAGACAAAATTCGTAGCAAATTCAAAGGTAGTGAAGTAAAAATTTGCTCTATTGTAAATGCAAAGTCTGGGAAATGTCCTGAAAATTGTGGGTTCTGTGCTCAATCCTCTAGTTTTGAGACAGAATCTCCTGAATATGAAATGATGGATGTCGATGAAATTGTTTCTGCGGCCAAAAGAGCCGAGGCATTTGGCTCCAATGAATTTTCCGTCGTAACCTCCGGAACATCTATAAATGATCCAAAAGAACTAAATATTTTAAAACAAGCCATTCGGCGTATTAAAGAAGAAACCAATCTTGAAACATGCAGTTCATTGGGTTTAATGAAAACTGAACACTTAAAAGAACTTAAAGAAGCGGGATTAGATCGATTCCACCATAATCTCGAAACTTCAGAGAGCCACTTTGATCAAATTGTAACTACACACTCTTATCAAGACGAAGTGGAAGCAGTACGAAACGCTAAGGAAGCAGGTTTGCAGGTTTGTGTAGGCGGTATCTTTGGAATGGGAGAATCTTTTGCCCAAAGAGTAGAGCTTGCATTAGCAATAAGAGAATTGGATACCGATACCTTTCCTATCAATTTTTTAAAACCCATTGAAGGAACCGCCCTTCAATCTCTAAAGCTTTTACCCGTCTATGAAGCGTTAAAAACCATTGCTTTACTTCGGTTAGTCATGCCCAAGATGGACTTTTTTGTTTGCGGAGGTCGAGAAGAAATACTTGCCGATCAGCAAGAAAAATTGTTTGCTGCAGGTGCAAATGGGATTCTAGGTGGAGATTACCTGACTACTAAAGGACAAGATCCCAAAAGAGATATAGAAATGATAGAAAGTTTAGGACTTTACCCTGTTTTTGAATCTGCTGAATCTATTGGAATGAGTGGAGTAGCTTCTAAAGAGGAACAAAAAAACTAAACCCCTCAATATATCCGAGGGGTTCCACTACATTATGCAATATTCTCATCAATAATTTTTTTGATTTCTGCTTTGGATTTGACCCCAACCACCTGCTGAACTACCTGACCATCCTTAAACAACAATAGAGTTGGAATTCCCCGAATTCCATATTTAGTTGCAGTATTGGGATTATCATCTACGTTAAGTTTTCCAACCAAAACCTGACCATCATAATCATTTGCAAGCTCCTCTACCGTAGGGGCCAACATTTTGCAGGGCTGGCACCATTCCGCCCAAAAATCGATTAAAGCGGGTTTTCCTGCATTTAATACGGATGAGTCAAACTCAGAATCCGAAACTGTAACAATTTTGCTGCCAGACATAAATTGATCTCCTTAAGATGTAATTCTTTAATTGCCCTTACCGGAAGGCCCAAATGGATTTATTGGCATGATTTCGAAAAAGGAATTGGAAACATACCTTCTCTCGACCCTATAACCCTAAAACATTTATACCTTCTTTTCAAGGAAGATTCATAAAAGGACTAAAATGATTCAAAAAATATTAGAAAAACTTTTTGAAACTTGCCTGTAATATTTGGTAAGGTTTCAAAAACCCATTAAATTTTCTAATTCAGGAGTGACTTTATGCCCAACTTTATCCATTGGTTCGCTTACGATGAAATGATGATTCCTCAAAAAATGGAAGAGCACGGGCTCGAATATAATGCTTCCTTTAGCGTCACCCTTTCGGCTTATCGTTTAAAATTCAATAAGATCCCTGTTGACAACCAAGGTGTTGAGGGAGTTGGCGATCCTAATATTGTTCCAACAGATAGTAATTTAGGAATGATGGAGGGAATATTATACGAAATAGATGAAAAATTTTTACCGAAACTAGACGAACTATATCATCACCCTGATGAATATCTGCGAAAAAAAATGCGCTTCACCAAACACGACTTCACTTTTGTCAATGGGGTAGTATACATGGCCCAGAAACACCGGACCGATGATTCACTTTTACCTACTAAGGAAATTTTGAAACGATATAAAGTCTGCAAAAAGAAATTAACCATGCTATATATTTCTCGTCTCATGAATATGCCCACCTTAGAGGAAAAAACAAAAAAATAATTGTCATGAATTTGTTGGCAATGGTCCGTTCTCCCGGTACCTCGTTTGTTAAGGCAATATCAAATCATCCAGATAGGGAAACCATTGAATTCCGAACGGCCTTAAAGCAGCATAATGAATACGTAAAGTCTTTAAGAAAATCCGGAATCCAAGTAAGAACTTTACCCCCTTTAGAAAATTTCCCGGATAGTGTATTCATTGAAGACAATGCAATAATCCTTGAAAATAAGGCTTTGCTTTGTTCCATGAAGTCTTCCACCAGAAAAGGGGAGACAGATTTAACCAAGAAAGAATTAGAAGAGTTCCTTAAAGTTGAGGTTTTATTTTCACCAGTTACTATTGATGGAGGGGATATTTTACAGACAGAAAAGGTTATTTTTATTGGACAATCCTCTCGAACAAACCATAACGCCGTTTTAGAACTGGCAAAAAACTCACCAAAAAAAATTATTCCCGTTGAAGTCAATAAGGATCTTCATTTGAAATCATCGGTAAGTTATTTAGGAAATAATACTATAGTTTTGAATCCTAAGATGGTCGATGACTCTCATTTTAACGGATTTAAAAAAATAATAGTGGACCCCAAGGAAAGCTATGCTGCCAATTGCCTGGCAATAGGGGATAATGTGATTTTACCGAAAGGATTCCCCAAATTAACTGAAACTCTTTCCAATCAAGGATGGAAACCTCTTCCCATTTCAATGAGCGAATTTGAAAAAGCCGATGGAGGGGTAACTTGCTTAAGTTTAATTTTGCCTTACCCTCAATAGTGAAGTATTTAATTGGGTAACTCTTGTCTTAAATCCTTTTGGTATCCGACTAGTTCCACGTAGCCTTTTCCAGAAATTTTTTTACCATCAATAATCCCATCGACTGTCACACTTCCCTCCCAATAGGAAGATGCAATGGAACGTAATTGAGTCAACTCTTGATTTGCAACATCAGGCGAAACCTGTAAACGAATGGAATGTTCAGGCAATTCTATAATCCAACCTGAAGGATAGGTTGCCTCGGTAATTTCACTTGTCCAACTGCCTTGGGTAGATATTTTATAGCTTGAAAAGGGTAAATGAATTTTTTCCCCATTTGCTTTGACCCAAGTACCGCTGGAATTCTTTTCGACTCCCCCACCCTTTAAACGGATTTGATACAGCATAATCTCTTCAAAATTGTTTAATTTAAGGGAAAACCAATCCCAACCAATTTGGTTCGAACTCAACTGATTGCTGGAAAACTCATGGTCCATCCAACTGGAACCATTCACCAGAACCTCTTTTCCGTTTACTTTTAATTTTCCTTGAGTTTTCATTCGAGTAAAAGAAAAATAATGGGAGGCATTCCCGGGAGTATCCCCTTTTTTACTGATTCCCTCCTTGCCGTGGATTACCAGTTCTTTTTCTGGGGTTAACCAAAGATCTAATCCTACCCTAGATTCATTTGCCACCAAGTGATGTTTTCCACTTTTTTCCGAAAGAACCCAATCTTCATTCCAAACAAAAAGTTTGTCTGAGGACGCTCCCGCTTGACCCAGACCTTTCCGATTGACTCGTTCAAAAAAGAAAAACTCTCCTGAATCAATATCTGTCACGGTCATATGAGCGAAATAAATTTGCCTAACGGCCCATTTTGAAGGATTTTGTATTTTTTTTTGTGGATCAAGACCCACTCGGAAAAAAGTTAGTTGATATCCATATTCTTTACCTCCCTTATCGGCTAAGTTTCCGGTGTAATACCACCATTCAATGCGAAAATCCTCATGCGCATAAAAATCACGTGGAAATTGGTAGTTATAGCCCTTTAAAGCCGAACGAAAGGGTTTTTCGGCTCTACCTGCAGCAGTTGACATCCCCAAAATGACCGTTATCGTAATAATTAGGTAAAAGAATCTCAAAAGTTTTCCCTACTTTTGTTCGATAAAGACTATGACCCGTATTTTTATTTTCAGCAGGTTAACATAATAACCCTTGTCCTAAACAAACTTTTAAAGGGTATTGCCACCCCTAATAAAAAAACAAGATGAATATTTTAGTTACCGGCGCAGCCGGAATGTATGGGGTTCATTTGGTGGACTTATTAGTCCAACGCGAAGATGTTACCCGAGTGTATGGAATAGATGATTTTTCCCGCTGGTATTTTGAACCGGATCCTTTTATCAAATCAGAAGCTTTCCGCAAAAAGTTCACCTTAATCCGCAAAAGCTTTTATGACCTGACCGTTAAAGAGTTAAACGATATGCAGTTAGATACGGTTATCCATCTTGCTGCTTTTATTTCTATCCCCGAATCGATGGAACAAGCGGATGGCTATTTTAAAAATAATGAATGGGGCACTTTTCGACTTATGCAGACTTTGGTGCGGACCGAGAACTGGCCCATGATGATATATGCCTCGTCCCCAGAGGTTTACGGCAACCCAATTTATACCCCTATGGATATTAACCATCCTATGTTGCCCCGAAGTATATATGCGGTAACTAAGTTAGCTGCAGAAAAACATTGTAAAGCAATGCATGAGTGGTATCACTATCCGGTAACCATTATTCGAAATTTTAATACTTACGGGGAAAACCAGGACATTTCAGGAAATGCGGGAGTCGTATCTTCCTTTATCATGCGTTGTTTAAAAAATGAACCCATAACCATTCATGACGGTGGAAATCAGACAAGAGATTTTCAATATGTCAAAGATGCTATCCGAGCTTATTCTCTTGTCACTACCAAAGATAAGCAATTTGCAGGTGAAGTATTCAACATTGGAACTCAAAAGCAAACTTCTATTAAAGAACTGGCTTATTTAATAAAAGAACTTGCAGAATCCAAGTCTGAAATTAAATTTGTCCCTGGAAGAAACGCCGACTTAATGTCACTAGAGGCAGATTATTCGCTAATAAGAAAAAAAACAAATTGGAAACCAGAGTTCTCCCTAGAAGAAGGTCTCAAACGAACAATTAATTGGTATCGGAAACATCTATGAAAAAAGCCTTAGTTACAGGAGGAGCCGGGTTCATCGGTCGCTGGTTAGTAAAAAAGCTACTTGATGAACATATCGAAGTTTGGGTGCTTGATAACCTTGATAATGGACAAGAGAGTAACCTTGATGAATTCAGAGGAAATCCCTATTTGAAGGCAGTAGTCATTGACGACATCCGAAACACAAAAGTGCTGGAAACTTTATTCAAAACCCGCTTTGATATGGTTTACCATTTGGCCGCACAAATCAATGTCCATGAAAGTTTAGAAAATCCTCAAAAATCATTTTCAGTAAATGTTGAAGGAACTTTTAACATCTTAGAAGCCTGCAAACCTAATAAAACAAAACTGCTATTAATGGGAACGTGCATGGTTTATGATTTAGCAGAGAGTAAAAAGGCCATTGCAGAAGATCATCCTCTTAAACCAGTTTCTCCTTATGCAGGTTCCAAATTAGCTGCTGAACAATTAGCAGAATCTTACTATTATAGCTATGGGCTTCCCATTGTTATATGTCGTCCTTTTAATACATATGGCCCGTTTCAAAAACATAATCTTGAGGGTGGGGTAATTTCAATTTTTGTAAAACAAGCAAAGGAAAAACAACCCATAAAAATTTTTGGGGACGGTACTCAAACTCGTGATTTCCTATATGTAGAAGATTGTGTGGAATTTCTTTATACGGCCTCTACCAATGAAAATGCATTGGGTCAGGTTATTAACGCTGGATTGGGAAGAGATTTCACTATTTATTATCTTGCGAAAATGATATGTAGCGATCCTGAAAAAATTCAATTCATTGAGCATCACCACCCACAATCCGAAATTAAAAAACTTTTGTGCGACTCTTCCAAAGCAAAACACTTGCTGGGTTGGGAACCCAAAACAGATTTAACAGCTGGAATTGAACAAATTCGCCAATGGTTACAAAACCCTTACGTATCGGCATAACTGGAACCCGAGGTTTTATTGGCTCCCATCTTTTGGAAACACTTGATAAAAATTCCATGGTAGGGGTGATTCCCCTAGTTCGCTCTTCAAAATCAGGGAGGC
Source organism: Nitrospinaceae bacterium (assembly GCA_965223665.1). Taxonomy (GTDB): domain Bacteria; phylum Nitrospinota; class Nitrospinia; order Nitrospinales; family Nitrospinaceae; genus CBDCVY01. Next base: position 3,437,291 of record OZ245011.1, on the reverse strand, counting down.
TGGAATCTAAATTTCTGAAGAAAAAGTGTAATCAACTAGATTTTATTTACCACTTAGGGGGTGTCAACCGTGGAACTGATGAAGAGATTTTAAGTGGAAATATTATTAATACACAAAATTTGATCTCTGCACTATTAGAAAATGGGAAACCGTTTCCACACCTTATTTTTGCTTCATCAGGGCAGATATACCAGCCTTCAACAAAACCTATCGGTGAAGGAAAAATTATTAGGCCACCTACGGTTTATGGCATAGCAAAAAAGGCTGCGGAAGATTTAATTCGAATTTCTGGAATCCCCTTTACAATTTTAAGGTTAAGCAATGTATATGGCCCAAAATGTAAAGCCAAATATAATTCCGTGGTTGCAACATTTTGTGAGAACGCCATAAAAAAAAACCCCTTAATAATTCACGGAAAAGGGAATCAGGGACGCGACTTTATTTATATTGAAGATGTAATTGACGCTTTTTTAAAAGTCGGGAAATTTCCATCAAAAAAACAGGGTGTTTTTAATTTAAGCTCAGCAAAAGTAACAACCTTAAATCAAATTGCAAAAAAAATTAAAGACATCCGTCCTGCAACAAAAATTAATTTTATTGAAACCGCTGACATAGGACCTAAAGCATATTGTCTGGATAATTCTAAATTTAAAAAGCGTTTTAAATGGAAACCCTCTGTGTCATTAGAGAAAGGTATCATCCAAACCCTTAAATGGTTTGAAAGATTAAAATAAAATGGAAGGATTAATCGTTGAACGTTTAACTAAGAAGTCCGACCATCGTGGTTGGTTATTTGAAGCATTACGGGGAGACTGGCTTGGACCAAAAAAGGAGTTCGGTCAAGTTCACGTATCCGTAGCATTGCCCGGGAAAGTGCGAGGAAATCACTTTCATACTAGAAAAGCAGAATGGTTTTTTGTCACCAGTGGCTCAGCACAGCTTTTATTAAAAAATAAAACAACAGGTGAAACTAAAGAAATATTTTTAAGTGAAAAGGACCCTAAATCCATTTGCATTCCTCCAGGAACCATTCACGCAATAAAGAATATTGGTCCTGATCAAATGGTCCTGATCGTATATTCTTATGAGCCATTCGACCCAAATGACCCAGATACTTTCTTTCAAAAAATTTTAGATTAGTCTTTTCTTTTGTTATGAATAAAGTTTCTGCCATCATAGTGAATTGGAACGATAAAATTACCACAGCAGAATGTATCAATTCTCTTTTAAAACAGGATTACTCGAATTTAGAAATTATCGTAAGTGATAATGGATCTACGGATGGATCTCAAGGATATTTTAAAAAAAACTTTCCTCAAGTAATCCTCATTGAAAATGAAGTCAATTTAGGGTTTGGCGCTGCAGTCAATCGAGGATTTGATATTGCCCAGGGTGAATACTTTATTTTTCTAAATAATGATCTAGTCTTAAAACCCGATAGTATTCGCCATCTTGTTAATTTTTTAGAAAGAGATCCCTCTATTGGAGCGGTTATTCCAAAGATTCTATTTTGTGAATACCCAAACAAAATAAATTCCTACGGGGTAAATATTCATTTTACTGGAATGGCTTATCCAAACATGTTGGAAGAACAGGATTCAGAGGATCTTAAGGCTCAACCTTCGGCTTGTGGAGGAATTTTTATATTTCGTCGATCTCTGTTCAATATTATTGGAGGTTTTGATGAAGAATTATTTCTTTATCATGAGGACCATGACTTATCCTGGAGAATTCGATTAAATGGTTACCAACTGATGGTTTGTCCGGATGCAGTATTTTATCACCATTACAAATTCAACAAAGGCCTTTCGAAGTTTTACTACTCTGAAAAAAACCGGCTGCATATTTTAATTAAAAACTTTCAAACAAAAACTCTCCTATTAATAACTCCCGCTTTAATAATTATTGAATTGGCTCAATGGTTCCATGCACTCACACACGGTTGGTTGCAACTAAAAATCAAAAGTTATTATGAACTAATCAAATCTTTTCCTCAAATTTTAACAAAAAGAAAATCTCTTCAAAAGAAACGTAAAGTTTCTGACAAAGAAATAATAGAACTATACAAGGATAACTTGCAGTTGAGTGGAATCAAAAGTCCGTTGCTGGAAAAGATACTTAGCCCTGCCTTGGGAACTTACTGGTCATTTGTTAAGAATTGGATTTAGAGTGTCTCTTCGTTTTTAGAAACGAAAATTTCCTCAACTATCTTGTGGCGGTAAGAAAAGATTTTATGTAAGTCTTTTTTTATAATAGGAAGAATAAAAATATCTCCAAAAACCCATAATGGAACACGGTAGGTAACCCGATCCCGGATCAAAGTCCCCTTTTCTTTTGCAATAAACTCATGGGTATGATGCCATAACCAATAAGGGCCAATTACTTGCACATCTGAAAATTGTTGGTTTGTATGCCATTCGGTAATCAATGTTTGCCATCGAAAGGGGATTCCATACAGTTTTAATTGATAATTAATTCGAACACCTTCTTTTAACTCTTCTGAAGATTGACTTAAAACTTTAAAGTTTAGAAATCTTGGAGTTAGAGTTTCAAGGTTCTTGGCATTGGAAAAAAATTCGAATGCTTTTTCTATCGGTTGAGGTACCCATTGCTCCATATATAAGTTATGGGTTTTCTTATCTGATTCTGTTTCCAGGGCTTTGTCCAGATGGGGATATTTAAAAGTAAAACCCGCTTCTAATGCTTTCTTAGGCTTAACCTTTTGTCCTCCTAAAATTACATCTGCCATTTCCCCCAAAGCCATCTTCAATAAAAATTTTGGTGCCGTAAACCATGTCGGACGATTTAAGGATTGACCTAAGAATTTCGAGAATTCTGCATTGGTAACACAATTTGCACTAACTGCATTTATGGGACCTTGAATTTGCTTATTTTCTAAGGCGAAAATCATCATATCAACCAGGTCATCCACGTGTATCCAACTGAACCATTGCTTTCCGTCACCACATTTTCCACCTAATCCTAATCTAAATGCAGGAAGCATCAAGTTTAGAGCGCCTCCTTCACTTCCTAAAGCAACCCCAATTCTGAAAACTACCGTGCGAATCCCAAGGTCTTGGGCCGCAAGAGCTTCTTTTTCCCATTGATGACATAAATGAGCTAAATAATCACTTCCCAAGGAAGATTCTTCATCTAACTCTTCGTCGCCACGATCACCATAGACCCCAATTCCTGAAGGGGAAATAAAGGTTTGGGGTTTCTCATCCATTTCATTAAAAACTCTAACCCAATTATGGGTGGATAGGATCCGAGATCTATAGAGCTCATTTTTCCGGCTCTCCGTCCATCGCCCAAAAATATTCTTACCCGCCAAATGAATCACCGCATCGACACCCTCCAAGGCCTCCCGAGGCGGTTCAAGCAAGGCAGGATCCCATCCATAAATTTTGCAATGAACAGGAAGTCGCGTTACCGCATTTTTAGGATCACGGGTTAATACAACCACTTCATGGTCAAGGTCTCGCAGTTTTAAAAGCAACCTATTGCCAATAAAACCTGTGGCTCCTGTGACTAAAATTTTCATAATTTTCAAAAAAAATTAAACTTTGCTTGTTTCTATTATTTAAAACATCCATAATGTATCATCTAACGCTGAAGTATTAAAATAATAAAGTTTTTAATTTATTTATAGGAGCCACCCATGCCTTACGAAAACTTCCCGAATTATGTTGATGAAACTCCTGGGATAAAATATTACTGCACTTGCGGGGAGTCAGCTAATAAACCTTATTGCGATGGTTCTCATGAAACTAAAAATACAGGAAAACAACCTACAGAGTTTATCGTGGATAAACCTCGTCGGGTTGCTATTTGTGATTGCGGAAAAACAAAAAATTCTCCCTTTTGCGATGGAACTCATAGTGCTTAAGAAGTAATTTATTTCTTCTCTCTCTTTAAAGCTTTTCTCTTTTGCAAAAACCAATAGAATCTTTTACCCTGAGGTAAGATCTTCAAGATTATTCTTTCCCACTGGTTTTTCCAATGATTCCCACAGTCATTCAAGCTACTCAAGAAAACAAAGTTTCAGTATTTTTTTATCGACTTCAAATATACTGTTTATTTGGGTTTGTCCTTTTTGATTTTTTTTCAATTACCCTGACACACATCTTGGCATTTGCAGGGGGAATATCCTGGATAATTTCTGTTTATTTATCCCAACAGTGGAACAATATAAGACTCCCTTTAGCAACTCCTTTTTTTCTATTTGCAACCGCAAGTATTTTGTCTGTTATTACTTCTTTAGACCCACCAAAAAGTTTCACACATTTAAAACGGCTTTTTGAAATGCTTGTATTTTTTTGGGCACTGAATAATTTGGGAGCGAGTAAATTATCTGACTTTTTGAACTTAGATAAAATTTCTCAATATTTTAAATTCATCAGGAATTCATTGAAAAGACTTAATGATTTACCTCTAAGGGAAGCAATAATTTTTTGGATGATTTTGTTGCCACAATGGCAGCCATCCTTGGAATTGGTCAAACTTTCATTCAAGGTTTCGATCTAGAACATCGTGTTTCGGGAACCCTTAGCATTTACATGACATTCGCTGGGTTGCTTATGCAAGCAGGATTGGTTGCGACAAGTTATTTGTTGTTTCGAAATATTAAAAACAAATGGATTTGGGGATGTTTGATTTTAATTTTAATCAGCTTATTATTGACATTAACTCGGCAAACTTGGTTAGGTTATTTGGCAGGTTTGTTGGTTTTATTAGTGGGAAGGAAACCCTTAGCAATACTTTTTATTCCTATTTTTGTTTTAGTAATTTACCAGGTATCGCCTGCCCCACTTAAAGAAAGAATCAAAAGTTTTACCGAAGTTGAAGATGTTACTTTACAAAAAAGATTGCAAATGTGGGAACTGGGTCTGAAAATTTTTGAAGAATATCCTGTTACCGGATGTGGATTTAGATGTTTAGAAGAGGTTCGTAATAAGTATCCCAGTTATAAAGAAATTTTTAGCAATTACAGAACCTTACATAGCAACCTTGTCCAATTAGCAGTAGATGCTGGAATTATTGGAATTGCTACATGGCTTTTTCTCTGGATTTCGTTTTTTTATTCCACGTTAAAATTTCTAAAAAATACAATTTCAAATGATAACCCAAAAAATTGGATAGTTTTTGGAAGCCTAAGTTCAGTAATGGGGTTTTTAGTAGGAGGATTTTTTGAAACCAATTTTTATGATTCCGAAGTGGTTTTGCTTTGTTATTTAATTATGGCATTACCCTTTTCAATAGACCAAAAAAAACCATGCTAATATTTATCATTTATTCGCCTCATAAAGTTTAATGTATTTAAAATAAGTTCCCAATCCCTGACAAAAGCAAATTAAAAATCCTTCGTTTCCATCCAGAAAGCCTCTTCTAATAAAATATCCCTTTAAAAAAGCCACCATTCCACGCGAAATTGCCTTAAAAGGACTTGAGGCCAACTTGCCTTTATTTTGATTTGCAAATAGTGTTGAGTAAAACTGGAACTTATCAATTAAACTGGCCGCGCTATCAAAAGGGTAATGCCTCAATACTCCCTTCAAATCCTCAATTCGCATATCGGGTTCCACCAAAATACTTTCGTGCACCATATTTTCATTAAACCCAGTTCTTTTCTTATTAAAAAGACGAAGAATCTTATCTGGATACCAACCGCATCCTCTAATAAATTTTTTATTATAATATGATTGACGGATGAACCTGTAAATAACGTTTTCATTTAAGTTTTGGTTTAGAATTGACCAACTTAGTTCTGATGACAATATTTCATCACTATCAATTGATAATATCCAATCATTATTAGCCATTTGGGCAGCTAAGTTTTTAGTTGGACCAAAACCTATGAAATCATGCTGGACGATCTTAACGTTGGTAAATTTTTGCGCAATTTCCAGAGTTTTATCTTTAGAACCCGTATCCATCAACAAAACCTCTTCAAACTTTTCTAAAGATTTTAGGCAGCCTTCCAGATAATCTTCACCATCTTTTACAATTATTGCGACGCTGATCATATTTCTTAATTTCCAACCTATAAAAATATTTAATTCAATTTATCAGCCAAAATCTAGAGCGAAATCTCGGGCTGATTTTCCGGTTTCCGTTCTAAAATTTCAACAATACAAAAACCCTTAAGCAAACCGAAATCCTCAAACCCTTATAACATAAATATTTATAGCGTTAAATTCTCAAACAAATCTTTGGGAGAAAAATTTGGCAACGGTTTTGCACTAAGCTGATCTATATTCAAAATTTAATTACCTAGAGAGGGCTTATGTTTTATGAAGTTAGAGTTTTAAATAAAGATGGTAAAGTTAAAAAGAAAATTTCAAGCCAAAGCTTAAGTGACAAACACTGGAAAACCTTCAAGGAAATGGAAGATGGTGTGGGTTTACTAACCACAGCGACTAAACAAGTTCCTTCTTGGGTAAAACGAAAATTAGATTTAGAGTTTCCAGTATTACACGAACAATAAATTGATTCTTCAAAAAAACCAATTTCATTCAAGAATCCCTCAATTTTAAATTCAATCATTGAATTTCTAATTGATTTTCAAGATAAATATAATTCATAGATTTTACACAAATTCGCATCACAGTTTAAAAAGGATTTATTTGTTAAAAAAGCACTCCTAATCCCCCAACTAAATTGCTTTCTTGTTTTATAGCCAGATTAAGAAAAAGACATCTTATCTTTTTTCTCTTCAAGCAATTTATCTTTTAAAAATTTTTTTGACTCACATTCATTTTAAAAAGCAAAAAAAACTACCCTTTCTCTTTATTTTAAAACCTAAAATTTTTCCACATTAAATCTTACTGGAAGAAGTAAATATAAAAATTTTTTGAGAATTTCTTCTTACTTTTTTAGATAATTTCATTAAGAAAATATTTGGCAGGAAAATGTAACTTGCTATAGGGTGCGATTCAAGTGTTTTTTATTTTCTTCACTTGAATTTGGAAGAAATAAAAACCCGAAAGTCTCTAAACGCCAAACCAATACTTCCAGTCCTTTTAAAAGATCAAACCAATAAAAAGGGACTTTAAAAATCGACATTCGGTTTAAATCATTGCGCCCTAAGATGAAATCTATAAGTTGCTTTTTAGAATGTTTGATTAAAATCCAGTTTCCCCTCTCTCGGAAAATTTGAATCAATCGAAGTAAATTATTAATTCTTTCAAACATTTTGAATTAGAACAAAAAAATTTTAAAATTAAAAATATTATGGAAAGTATATTGCGTAAGATCATATTATAGGATTGAATCCTACAAGTAAAGTTTTCTACCTAAAAGTTAAAATTAAACACAGGAATCTTAAAATGGAACCAAAAAGCTGGATAAGTGAGGTTTTTAAACTTATCGATTTTAATACTCCTTTTATGAATCGGCATATGGAATATATGGAAAAATTTGTTGCCATTGACAGCCGAAGTTTTGGAGTTAATGAATACCCGGGGGATCGAACCTCTCCTTCAGATATGAAAGAAATTTTAGAATTAGCCTCCACCTACCTTAAAGAAATTGGATTTCAAACCATAAAAATTAATTCTCCTTCTCCTCACTTAGAAAATGCCACGCCTATATTAATGGCAGAAATGCATTCAGGGAAAGATAAACCCACTGTTTTATTATATGCGCATTTGGACAAACAACCTTATATGGACGATGACACCTTTCAAAAATGGGGAGGAATCCCACCCACTCAATTAACTTGGAATAAAAATAAGACCCGTGCTTACGGGCGCGGAGCGGCAGATGATTTAAGCGGGGTAATTGCAACCGGGATGGCAGTGGATGCTCTATTAAAATCACTTGAATCTAAGGAAAACGATGACCTGCAAAATCGAATTCAACAACTACCTTGCAATATAAAAATTATTTTTGAGACTGAGGAAGAATCTGGATCAAATTCGTTGATGGAGCAAATACATCAAAATCTAGATTTTTTTTCTTCTATAGATTGCGTCATTATTACTGATGTAACAAACCCCGAAACTGGAAAACCTGGTCTGACTACATCTCTTCGTGGATTAGTTCAGACGCAGGTCCAAATGCAAAGTGTTTCATCATACAATCGTATAGATGAACAAACCGCATTGTATAAAGCTCTGGCCACTTTAATTGATGGCAACCAAGTTATTGCTATTGAGGGGATTCTAGATACTCCCGTTACTTCAGAAGAAAAAGAATGGCTTGCTTTAATTCCTATTTCAATTGAAACTCTACGCAGTCAAGCGGGCCTTCTTAATCAAGTATTACCCACAGTTGCCAATGAAAAAGTTTCTATTATTGAATCCCAGTTTCGAAAGTCTTTTGTAAATGTCCGCCCTGGACAAAGAGTTACAGGTTCAGTTATATTAGGAGCAGCAGGAGTGCGCTTTATATTTAATCTTTCTCCCACCATAAATAGAAATAAATTTCACCAACTCCTTTTCAATCAAATTGAGAAATTAAACCGATTTCATCTTAAGATTGATTTGAACTCAGTTGAAACTAATGAACCCAATCACTACACCCTAGATTTAATCCTTCAATCCTCAATCAAAGATCCGCATTCAGGAGTAAATGGAGGACCATTTCCTATCCCAGAAATTCAACTGGCTAAAATAATAGATAAATTAATATCTACTGAGGGAATCTTATTGGTACCTGATATAGATAATTTGGTTACGGAAAATGAAACCCTTTCACTTTTTTCTACCCAACAATTATCGACCCATTCCATAAGCAAACCTGTACCTTTTGAAAAGTCGACTGCCAGTTGCATCGTGGAAATCCGTTTAGCTCCTGGGAGCGATGATGAAGAAGTATTAATTAAATTAATAAATCATTTAAAAGAAAAAACACCTCAGGGTTTTAAACTATCAATAGAACCTGATAAGTCAGCCAAACCTTGGTTGACATCAATTTCGCAACCGGCCTTTAAGTTAATGTGGGAATCCTTGGAGAAGGGGTTTAATGAAAAACCCTGCCTTTACGGATGTGGAGGAACCATTCCCTTTATAAAGAAACTTACGGATGCTCTTGGCCCCATACCTCCTCTTTGTATAGGAGTTTACGACACGCACTGCCAAATGCACGAACCTGGAGAAAGCCTATCTATGGTAGATTTAATAGGTGGGTCCCGTTCCATTACCCACTTTTTAATTTATTCACAATCAGCATTTCCATAAAACAAAAATTTGCTCATAACTTATTGATTTTCGTTTACTTAGAATATATTAACTTTCCCTCTGTAACACAATCTCTTAAACTAATTTAAGACACCTTATTCAATTGTGTTGACCATTGAACATTTTGTCTTAGATTAATCTTCACTAAGACTACAAAAATCTTCTTTTAAAATCTGTTCATTCAAATTGCTCTTTCATGACTCTTACTTTACAGAAAAATTATAGACGAATTGATTTAAAGTTTTTAGATCACAACGGAACAGAACATTTTGATATCTTTTACAAAACAAAAGTTTTTGGAAAAGCTAAATTTGTTAAATATGCTTCCTCTAAAAAGGAACATCAGGAAAAAGTATACCGTTTATTAGAATCTGAAGAGGATACAATTGATTTTTATATCCTGGAGGAAGATTTATTCAAATATTACAGCCATGCTACGAAGACTTTAAGAAAAATTGTTTCTAATCCAAATCTTCCCTTCGAAATTAAAGCTAAAAAGGTTTACGATGTTTCTAAAAACATTATGAAAGAGTTCTTCGAGAATAATGCATCCAACAAAGTTCTTATTTGTTCCCGAGAAGTCATGGAAATGATGGAGGATTGTTTTAAAGACAGCGATGTAGGATTCTATGGTATTTCAAAAATAACAAACAAGGACTACTATACCTATACCCACAGCGTAAATGTCGGATTATATTGCATGACTTATGGCGTTAAAACCAACATGAAACCTGATGAAATCAAGCAATTGGGATTAGGTGGCTTGCTACATGATGTGGGAAAATCTAAAATTTCAGGAGACTTGTTAAACAAAAAAGGAAGACTGACCCCGAACGAATTTTTAACCATCAAAAAACATGCTCCAATTGGAAAAGAAATTTTATCAGGAATGAAATGTTTTGGTCATTCCATAATCGATATGGTTGCGCAACATCATGAAAACTATAATGGTACAGGCTACCCGCAAGGTCTCAAAGAAAATGAAATTTCTCCTTTTGCACGCATATGCAGAGTTATGGATGTTTATGACGCGCTTACGACGAGACGGCCCTACAAAAAAGCGATGGATCCCTACGATACACTTACCTTAATGAGAAAACAAATGGCAGATGATTTTGATAAATCAATGTTAGAACAATTTATTAAATTTATGGGTCCAGAATAAAATTCTCTTTTTCTATAACAGGGCAAAGGGATTTTATGATAAAAAAGCTTATGGCTCTCGACCAAAATTTTGCAAATAAGTTTTTTCCATCGAATGGAGATGCTCTATTAATTGTAGATGTACAAAACGACTTTCTTCCGGGTGGCTCTTTAGCGGTCAATGATGGGGACAAAGTAATCCCCCCATTAAATAAATTAATTAGCATTTTTTGTCAACTGAACTTACCTATTTATGTAAGTCGGGATTGGCATCCCAAAAATCATTGTTCCTTTAAGGAGCAGGGAGGGCCATGGCCAGCTCATTGCATTGCAAATACAGAAGGTTCACAGTTGGCTCCTGGGTTAAATCTTCCCGAGAACACAATAGTAATTTCAAAAGCCCAAACAAAGGATGAAGACGCTTATTCTGCTTTTCAAAATACCTCACTTAAAAGGAACCTAAACGAGAAAAGTATCAAACGAGTCTTTGTTGGTGGAATTGCCACGGATTACTGTGTTTCAAAAACTGTTGAAGACGCCATACTAAACAATTTTTCTGTTGTAATTCTTAAAGACGCAATACAGGCCGTCAATGTTAATCCCGACGATGGTCAAAAGGCTCTTTCAAAAATGGAAAGTTTAGGCGCAAACTGCATCGCATCCCATTTACTAAAACCCTTATCTCGCCCTACCTCACCTCTTTTAACAGATCTTTATCAAATAACAATGTTAAAAGCTTATCACGATGAAGCCATGACTGATGAAGCAGTGTTCGAATTTTTCATTCGAAATCTTCCTGCTAAAAGGAACTTTTTAGTTGCCGCTGGTTTGGAACAAGTATTGGAATATCTGGAAAATTTACATTTTACAGATCAGGATATTTTCTGGTTAAAACAAACCAGGTTATTTCCTGAAGAATTTGTTCAATCTTTAAGATCTTTTCGTTTTTCAGGACATGTGGATGCGTTACCTGAAGGGACCATTTGTTTTCCTAATGAACCTTTAATAAGAATAACCGCACCTATTCAAGAAGCTCAGCTTATAGAAACCCACATTATTAATATCCTACAATATCAAACTTTAATTGCCACCAAAGCCACAAGAATGGTTTTAAGTGCCCCCGAAAAGTCTTTAATTGATTTTGGATTACGTCGTGCCCATTCTCTTGAAGCTGGATTACTTGCATCCCGCGCAAGTTATCTGGCAGGCTTTTCAGGAACATCCACTGTTGCAGCAAATATGGAATTTGGAATTCCAATTTTTGGAACTATGGCTCATTCTTATATTCTTTCTCAAGATAACGAATACCAGGCTTTTCGAAACTTTACAAACTCTTGGCCGAAAAATGCAATCCTACTGCTAGATACTTATAATACTGAAGAAGCTGCGAATAAAGTTGTTCTTCTATACAATGAATTTAAAAAGAAAAACGTCTTCATAAAAGGCGTGCGAATTGATAGCGGCGATTTAGCAAACCTTTCAAATAGGGTAAGATCTATTTTTGATAAGGCGGGGTTACATGAAGTAAAGATATTTGTAAGTGGGAATCTGGATGAATACGAAATAGAAAAATTAATTTCAAAAGGAGCCGCTATCGATGGGTTTGGGATTGGAACGCAACTTGTTGTTTCCTCTGACTGCCCCTCGTTAGAATGCGCCTATAAATTACAAGAGTACAAAGGAAGGCCCAGGAGAAAACTTTCTCAAAGCAAATCTACACTTCCCGGAAGAAAGCAAATAATCCGTTTACTAGACCAGGAGGGAAAGATAAAAGAAGACCGATTAGTTTTAGAAAGTGAGGTCCTTAATGAAACACCTCTACTAAAACCATATCTACGTTTTGGCAAGAGATTGAGTCCCCCGCTTTCACTAGACAAAATTCGATTTTATACGAAGGAACAAATTAATCAATTGCCTGATGATTTACGCTCTTTAAAATCACAAAAAGTTTATCCCGTTCATATTTCACCAAAAATAAAGGAATTGGCAAACCAGTGCTAATAATTTTGAAACAAACCAAGAAAAGCCTTATTAATGTTTGATTGGGTCAATTACGGCGTCTGATACTTCCAAAGCCAATTGTTTTAATTTTAATTCTCTAGCACGAAATTCTTGTTCGGTTACTTCTAAAATATCTAAAAGACACTTGGTATTTTTCAGGCAAACCTGTTCTAACCCATCAGAATACCCCCATTGAAAAGCAAGGTCTTTGGCCAATAAAACTACCGCACTGTATTTATCAGTTTTTCCTTCCATAGGTAAAAGGTAATTTCTTTGAAGAATTTCAATTAACCGGGGTGGAAAATTCCAAGATCTTCCTAATTGTGCTGCTATTTCGCCAATAGAACAACCCAAAATTTCCCTGACCGCATCATCAAGAAATATTTTTTTTGACCTACAGATATCGGCCGCTTGGATCAAAGCTTCAGGGTTTTTATCAATTAACGCTATCTTTCCTATATCCTGAATTAATCCTGCTGTAAAACAAACATCAGATTGTAGGGGTCGAATAAAACGCGATAACCCCGAGGCTAAAACCCCTGTAACCGCAGAATGAATCCAAATTTTTAAAAAATCCTGATCCATAAGACATACGTTTTTTGAATAAGGATCAAATATTGGGGTAGTAAGTATAATGCTTTTAATAATCCCCGGTCCCAAAAGAGCTACGGCTTGTTGCAATGAATCCACTTGAGATTGGAACCCATAAAAAGGATCATTAGCAATCATTAAAATTCTACTGGCAATAGAGGGATCATACTGAATCATTTTTACCACGTTAAATTCCAATGTGGTGGTATTTTGGATTTCCTCTAAAACTTTAGCGATCTGGTCTGATGGGGTAGGAAGATGATCAACATTTTTAAAAGGGTCAAGCGGAAATGGTCTCATTAAGATCTCCAACAATAGTGCGATTACGACCTTCCTCTTTAGCCCTATATAATGCTCGATCAGCTAATTGGATCAACTCCGTGGAAAATTTCATATGCTTAACATCTAATTCAGCAACCCCACAACTAAGCGTTACCTGAAAGGTTTTTTCCTTACATTTAAATTTCTTTTTAGCAAACTCATTTCGAATACGATCAGCAAATTGCTTAGCTCCCTCTATGGGAGTTTCTGGAAGAACTAGCAAAAACTCCTCCCCTCCATATCTTGCAGCAGAGTCATTGGCACGGCAAACCCGGGAAATTACTGAAGCTAAAGCAATCAATATCTCATCTCCCATTTGATGACCATAAGTGTCGTTTACGGTTTTAAAATGATCCACATCCATCATGATCAAAGATAAGGGCGATTGATAACGTTTACTCCGATTGAATTCACTTTTAAGAATATTTTGCAACTGCCTATGGTTATACAATTGGGTCAATCCGTCGGTGACCGATAGCATTTCTGTTTTTTCATATAGAAGAGCATTACTGATTGAGAGAGAAATGAATTCAACAATATTCAAGGTATAGTCTAAATCTCCAACCCCAAAGGCACCTTTCTCATTATCATTAATATTAAGTACTCCGATGATCTGGTTTTCAATCATTAAAGGAACACAAACTAAAAAATCATTCTTGAAAAGTGGGTTTAATTTACCTTTGAAATATTTTGATTTTGAAAAGTCCGGCTCGAATATATATCGACCCTGAGACAAGGCATCTTGCATAATTCCGGATTCATGAAGGTCTAAACTCAATTCATCCGGGAATTTGGGGTGGTTATGACAAGATAAAGTCAAAACTCTTTGTACTTTATCAAAAAGAAATAATGAAAAATATTTTATCGACAGAATATAGGGGAGTTTTTCCTCTAATATTTCCTTTATATCCTCAAAGTTCAATCGACTAATACTTTTGTGCAGGAAAAGAAATTGGTCCAAACTTAGTAAAGTTTTCCCAAGCAATTCATTTTGCCGTTTTAACAGAGTTTTAATTTGCTCTGCATCATGCAATTTATTCAGAATGATCTGTTGATTTTCACCCATGGGCTTTTCAATATTTAATTAAAAATACAGAGGATCTCCACTAGAGAACCGCCAATTAATTGACATTCATAAGTGAATTTTTTGCCCTAACTTCCCCTTTAATAAGGGGCTATTAAATTAGTATAAACAGATTCACTTTTTTTTGTCCTTATAAATATTAATATTTCAGTCAATTTCTGACGAAACTTCTATAGGGAGGATTTATTTATTTTGTTTTCATCCCTTGGCATCTAAATTGCTAAAAATAAATCGTTTCCAATTCAGATTGATTGTTTAAGGAAGTTAATCTTTTGCCTTTATTACATATTTTATTAATCTTTTTATTTTTTTTAACAAATGGTCTTTCTCCAGAGGATATCTCTGCGGAAGATTTTAAAAAGAACCCATCAACAATTGTCAAAAATATTAGGCTTGGAGGACATCCAGAGTACACGCGAATTATTATTGAATTAAATAAGGATGCATCTTATAAAATGTCCCCCGATTTTCAGAAAAAAAAATTGGGTATCCTAATTTCCAATGCATTGTTAGCTCCAAATGTTCGATCTCAAATTCTAAGAGATGATAATATTTTCCAAATACATGTACGTCAAAATGGTAGTTCAGTAAAAATCAGCTTGCGTTTTAAAGAAAGTAACACCCGGTTTATTCACTTTTCAAAACAAAATCCCTCCCAAATAGTTGTCGACCTTAAAGGAAACCCCAATCCCTTAATTCAAGGATCAGATAAATCCATAAATAAACCACTTAAAACTGCTCGTAATAAAATTAAGCCTTATATTCCTGGAATTCCTAAAAATAAAATAAAGGAAATTACCAGTTCCGATTCAGAAAATAAATTAAAAGGAGGTTGGGAAGAATATGAAAAAGGTTTAAACCTATTTCAAAGCCAACAATATGCGGAAGCCTTAGAAGTGTTTAAAAGCTTTACTTCAAAGTTTATTGAAAGCCCTTACCTTTCACATGTTGCTTACCTAACCGCTGAGTCCTTATATAATTTGGCAAAGGCAGAAGAAAACCCACATTTTGAGGAAGCTCTCGAAGCTTATCAATTGGCAATCCGCAATTATCCCCAGTCTCATTTTTACGACCACGCTTTATTCAAAATCGCCTCCATTTATGAAGAAATGCAATTTGTCTTAGAAGCTAACACTTTATATTTAAATGGTATCCGACGCGATCGGTTGAGTCCGTATAATTTTTTCCGGGAAATTGGCCTTGCAAATATGATGCTTCGGGAAGGAAGGCATGATCCAGCTTATTCAGCATTTCAAAGAATATTGAAAAAAACACCCAAAAATCAAGAAGCACGTAAAGGCATTTTTGAAATTGCAAAATGGAATTATGAAAACAACTATTATGACAAGGCCCTTAAAATATATGAAGACGCCGTATTTCGTTGGCCAGAAGAACTCAACGAAAACCCAGAAGTAAATTTTTATATTGGACAAATTTACTTTTCAAAAAATCAATTTGCCAAAGCAAGAAAATATTTTTTTAATTTAATCAATTTAGACCCGGAAAATGAAAATGCTCATTTCAGTTTAAACCGAATAGGAGATTCTTATCTTATCGAGGGAAATGGACAAGGGGCGCTTTCAACTTTTAATAAATCGCGAAATACCAATCCGGGGAGTGCGGAATCTCAGTATGGGATGATTCGGTTGGCTGATGTGGGTATTCAATATCCCTCTCTGCCCGTAAGGGACATAATATTTCAGGTACGCCCCTTTTTCCATCCCTACGAAACTTACGAAGATGTGTTAAATAATCCCTCCTCCCTGGATGTCTTAGCTGAGGTAACTTTAAGCAGGGGAAAAGCATATTTAAAAGAGCTTCGATTTTTACAAGCCTTTAATGAGTTTAAAAAATTGTTATCCTTAGATCCATCATCCCGGTATTATCAATCTGCCAAGAATTTAATTTATCTCTCCTTGGTCCATCTGATTGATCAATATTCTCAACAAAAAGGTTATCTACCAACTTTGTATGCATACAGTGATTTTGTATCCCTAAATATAGGGAAGATGGAAAATATAAAAACACTTCTGCAAATTGGCGAAAGCTATAAGGGAGTTGGGATGAATGCTGAAGCATTAAAGTTTTTTGAAAAAGTAAAGCTCAAAGACTTTAACAATGCTTTTACAGACCGTCTCTTTTTAAATTTGGGAAAGATTCATTTAGAAGAAAATAATTATAATGAAGCGAGCCTGGTTGCTAAAACCTTTACCACAAGATACAAATCAAGCTCACAAATACCAGATGCAATGAAAATCCAGGCTGCGGCTTATAAAGGCCAAAATAAATTTAACCAGGCAATAAATATTTATAATCAATTGTTAAAAAGAGGAGATGTCAAAAAAGCTGAAATTCACTACCTTTTAGCAGAAACATATTTTTCCTCTAGACAGTTAAAGGAAGCTGCTAAAGAATACAGAAGAACCTTGGATTCTTTCAATTCCAAGATTCGAAATCCTCCGGATTATATACCTAACGCCTATTTTAAATTGGGAATTGTTTATCATATTCAAAAAAAATATGAAAAGTCTTTAGATGCCTTAAAAGCAGGTCGCACCTTATTCCCCGACCATCGACTCAGGGCCTGGGGGGATTACCTCATAGTAGAAAATTTAGAGCAAATGAATCAAAAGAAACAGGCAGAAACTGAATTAAAATCTTTAGTGGAAGTGAAAAATTCTGAGAAGGTAATTCAAAAAGCTGCAGAAACTCGGCTTAAAGTAATTGATTGGGAAAATCGTTTAAAAGAATTACTTTGAGCTTCAAATTAAATAATGATTAGCCACAAAAAAGTTCATTCAACACCAACCATTATGGAAAAAGATTTACCCAAAAATTTATCGACAATCGAATTAAATACACTCCGCTCTGCTTTCGAGTCTTTTAATGAAACCACTCGACACTTGCAAGAGTCCTATGAAAAACTTCAAAAACAAATTGAAACACTTAACTTAGAGCTTGAGAATAAAAATTTAGAGCTTAAGCAGAACTTAAATGAAAAAGAAGAAGTTAAAAACTATCTTCATTATATTCTTGAAAGTTTGCCAACCGGGGTAATTGTCGTAGACCATAACGGGATAATTACAACTTTCAATCAAGCAGCAGAAACAATTACGAGTCTTCCTTCAAATAAGTGCGTTTCAAGCAAATTAATAGATACCATTTATAATGAAATAATCATCAGTATTGTCGATCAAATGCAAAATGGGGAAGCCATTGCAATTTCAGAGGAAATCCAATGGGTTGCAAATAATAATAAAAAGAAAATTCAGGTCACAGCATCCCCCCTAAAAAATCCACAGGGCTATCCCATAGGGACTGTGCTAATTCTCCAAGACATAACACAACTTAAACATTTGGAAGAAGAAGCCCAACGTAACGACAGGTTAAGGGCAATGGGAGAGATGGCTGCAGGGATTGCTCATGAAATTCGAAATCCTCTAGGGGGCATTGAGTTATTTGCATCAATGCTCCAAAAAGATTTATTGGAAGATGAAGACAAACGACCTCTAACTGAACATATCATTTCAGGCGTTAAAAATATGGATCGAATCATTTCGAGCTTGCTTTTATTTGCAAAATCGCCTGAACCCTCCAGACAACAATGCGATATCAATGAATTGCTAAAACACATATTTGAATCTTCCACTCAATTAAGCATTCCCAAAAATATAAAAATTCATTTTAATTTTAAAGAAAGCAATGTGATTGCTTCGGGAGATCGAGGATTATTAGAGCAAGTATTTTTGAATTTTATAAGAAATGCAATTCAAGCCATGCCTAAAGGAGGAGAATTAAAAATTCAAACAGATAAAAATTATTCTAATCTTAGAAACATTTATCATCGTCACTATGTAGCTGTTACATTTTCTGATACAGGAGTTGGAATCTCTACAAAAGATCAAAAAAATATATTTAATCCTTTTTTTACCACAAAAGATAAAGGTACCGGTTTGGGGTTGGCCATTGCTCATAACATAGTAAAAGCACATCAAGGCACAATCGACTTGGAAAGCTGTGAAGGGCAAGGAGCAACTTTTACTGTAAAAATTCCAGGATGGGAAGAATAAATTAATGAAAAAAAATATTTCCAATAAAATTTTAATTGTTGATGACGAATCAGAAATGCGTGCGGCTTTAACTGAAGCTCTTATCAGAGAAGGTCTAGAACCTAAGGCCGCAGAAAATGGAAAAGAAGCAATTGAACAATTTAAAAACCATGATTTCGATTTGGTGATCTCTGATGTCAAAATGCCCCAAATGACCGGTCACGAACTTTTAAGTCAGATCAAAAAATTATCTCCTCAAACACCTGTAATCATGATGACCGCCTTTGGAACCATTGATAATGCAGTTGAGTTGATGAAGGAAGGAGCCTTTGACTACCTTTTAAAACCTTTTTCTGTAGACATTCTTATTTCAGCTGTAAAACGCGCTTTAAAAAATAAAACCACTTCTTCTTCAAAATCTACATCTTCTCCCAAACCAGTAATCTTAGAAAAAAAGGGAGAAATAATTACATGTAATCCCAGAATGTTAGAACTCCTTAAGTTTGTAGAAAATATTGCATACAGTAAATCAACCGTTCTCATTGCTGGCGAAACAGGAACTGGAAAAGAAATGTTTGCTCGATATATTCACCAATGCAGCCCGCGTTCAGACCAACCCTTTCTAGCAGTAAATTGTGCTGCCCTTCCAGAAGGTTTACTTGAATCAGAGTTATTCGGGCATGAAAAAGGTGCGTTCACTGGGGCCATAAATAAAAAGGAGGGAAAGTTTGAACTTGCAAATAAAGGGACTATTCTTCTAGATGAAGTGACTGAAATGAGTATGGCTCTGCAAGCTAAACTCTTAAGAGTATTGCAAGAACATGAGGTTGACAAAGTAGGTGGTCGTGAGCCCATCCCCGTGGATGTCCGAGTTATTGCTACCACTAACCGGGATCCTAAAAAACTTACCGAAGAGAACAAATTTCGTGAGGACTTATATTATCGCTTAAATGTGATTCCAATAAATTTACCCCCTCTAAGGGAAAGGCCTGAAGACATCCCTGCTTTAGCGGAATATTTTCTTAAGAAGCACAGTTTGGCAAATAGGAAACAATTAACTCAACTTTCAGCTGAAGCTATTAATACCTTAAAAAAATATTATTGGAAAGGGAATGTCCGTGAAATGGAAAATATAATGGAACGAGCGGTATTAATTTGCCAAGAAAATACTCTGAATCCGTCTCATTTATTTTTAGAAGAAAATACGATTCCTTCTAACCAAAAAGGTAAGGTTATAGGAAACTTTCAAGGAACCATTCAAGATATGGAACGGGTTCTTATTTACAAAACTCTGGACGAAGAATCCGGGAATAAAACCCGCGCTGCGGAAAAATTGGGAATTAGCATTCGAACTTTAAGAAATAAACTCAATGAATACCAAACTGAAAATCATCAAACCTAATATCATTCTCTATATCCTTCTCTTAAAGTCAAAATTTGCCTCATTGTCAAACTACTGACAGTATTTTCCTTCCCTAATTCCCTACCTTAATAGAAATCCTCAGACCCAATCTAAATAATTGCACTATAAAGTCCTTTTTTTCAAGAGATTTTGGGATCGATCTCCCCATTACCAATAACTTGTACCCATCGAATAATTTGGTATAAGTTTTGCTAATAAATCATTATAACCATTTGAAATTGTTAGATTTTGGTGATTTTTAACTAAGCCCAATGGAAGGACGCTCTTATGGAATTTTCTACATCGATAAATATTAGCTCTTCAGGCCTAACGGTTCAGAGAAAGCGAATGGAAACCATCTCAAGTAACTTAGCCAATATTGAGACCACGCGAACCCCTGAAGGTGGACCCTATCGAAGAAAAGATATTGTCGTCTCTTCCCTTCCAATAAGCGATGACTTTTCCTCGCAATTAAACGAAGAACTTGCTGACCAGGTAAGACAAGTAATCACCACAAACATCTCCGAGGACCAAACGCAACCCAAATTAGTATTCAATCCAAGTCACCCTGATGCAAATGAAGAAGGCTATGTAGCTTTTCCAAATATAAATATGGTCCAGGAAATGGTTGACTTAATCAATGCCTCTCGATCCTTTGAAGCCAATATCCAAGCAATAAATGCAGCAAAATCGATGGCAATGCGAGCAATAGAATTAGGCAGATAATTACTTTTTCATTCAATATTTCTTAATATAATCCTCTCAAAAAATGGACAATTTCCTCCAGTTCATTCAAAATTTAATTACCCGATTTAAGGACCTCTCTCCTACGAATAAAGCTATCGCATTAGGTTTGGCGGCCGCATTTGTTGCTTCTCTATTGACCATGGTGATCTGGATCCAATCTCCTGACCACCAGTTACTATTTGCAAATTTATCCCCTGAAGATGCTTCTGCAGTTGTTGAAGAATTAAAAACAAGAAATATTGAATATGAACTTTCAAACAACGGTAAAAATATTCGTGTCCCTGCTTCAGTGGTTCACGAAACTCGCATCAATCTTGCCAGCAAAGGTTTACCTGAAGGGAATGAAGTTGGATTGGAATTATTTGAAGACACCCCTTTAGGAATGACTGAATTTATTCAAAAATTAAATTTCCAACGGGCTCTGCAAGGGGAGCTTTCTAGAACCATTAAATCCCTTGATGCTGTTGATCAAGCGCGTGTTCATTTAGTAATTCCAAAAGGAGAAATTTTTCTAAAAGATAAACCTGAGGGAAAAGCCTCAGTTATGTTAAAAATCCGATCAGGTAAATCTCTTACCGAACATCAAATTCAAGGGATTGTCCATCTAGTATCAAGCAGTGTTGAAGGATTGCCTGCTAATAACGTAGTCTTGGTAGACTTTAACGGGAATTTACTTTCAGGACAAAAGGGAACTTCCTCCGAATCCGCACTTTTTACTGCATCTAATTACAAGTATAAAAGAAAAGTCGAACAAGAATTAGAAGCAAGCATTATTGGAATGTTTGAAGAAGCCTTAGGCCCGGAGAAAGTAATTGCAAAAGTTACAGCAGAAATTAACTTTGACAAAGTTGAACGGACAGAAGAGATCTTTGATCCTGATTCTCAGGTGGTTCGCAGTGAACAAAATTCCAATGAATCGTCCGTTGGTTCTTCCCCTGCTGGTGGAGTTCCTGGAGTTCAGTCTCTGGTCCCTGGTGGACAGGGTGGTCAGACAACGGGTGGCAATCCTGCACAAAAATCGAAAGAAAAACAGACTTTCAATTATGAAATTAATAAAGTTATTAAACATATCACTGAAACATCAGGTGAAATAAAAAGGCTATCCGTAAGCGTTTTGGTAGATGGTCTTCTTCAAGGAGATCCCCCCGAATACAAACCACGGTCCAGCGAAGAGATGGCAAAGTTTTTAGAAATTATTAAAACAGCCGTTGGATTCAATGAAAAACGGGGAGATAAAATCCAACTTGAAAATGTACAGTTTGATAAATCTGAAGACCTGAAAAGAGCTGAAAAATTGGCCTCTGAAGAGCGTTGGGATATGATCATCACCGGTGCAAAAATTCTAGGCGCTGTTATACTATTATTAATATTCATATTAAAAATTCTAATGCCCATGGTTCGATGGGTTTCAACGAGTGTAGAAGTGGTCCCTGAAGAAGAACCTTTACCCAGCCATGAAGAGTTAGAGGCTGAAGAAGAAAAGAAGCGAATCCAACGCGCAAATAAAGAAATGACGGACATGCGTCAATCCGTCAATGAATTTGTAGAAGCGGATCCTAAATATGCTGCTGGAATTATCCGAAAATGGTTAAAAGATCGATCCTAGTAAGGAACCCAAATTATGGCCCAAGATAGAAAATATACAGGTCCAGAAAAAGCCGCAATATTTCTGATGTCCTTGGGTGAGGAAGGTGCTGCAAAAATTTTGGCTGAAATGGAAGAACGTGAAATCCAAACCATTGGTAACTACATGTCTGCCCTTGGGGATGTAGACATGTTTGTCATGGATAATGTCACAAAAGAATTTTACGAAAACGTCGAAACAGGGACAGGGGGATTGGGTATCCCAGGATTAGATTTTTTGAAGACCACTTTGATGCGGGCTATGGACCCCGTTAAAGCCTCCGAAATACTCAATAATATTACAACCCCAGGAGAAGATTTAGGAGGTGGTTTAGAAACGGTCCGAATGTTAGAACCTAAAGTAATTGCAACTTTTCTAAAAAATGAACATCCTCAAACTGCTGCAATCATCATGGCCCATCTTGAAGCACAAGTTAGTAGCGCTACTCTAAGAGAAATGCCTGAAGAGTCTAGAATGGAAATTTTACATAGACTGTCAACTTTAGAAAGAGTTTCTCCACAAGTTATACGAGAATTAGATGAAGCATTACAATCTGAGTTTCGTTCCTCTGGAGCAGTATCTGGAAGCAAAATGGGAGGCGTAGTTCAAGCGGCACAAATTATGGGATCCCTGGATCGTGCCACTGAGACTTCTATATTAACGGCCATGGATGAAGTAGATCCGGATATGGCAAATGAAATTCGAAACTTGCGATTTACTTTTGAAGATATTCTTAAAATCGACGACAACGGCTTACAACTAGTCCTTAAGGAAGTTAATCAAGAAGACCTCTTAATTTCCCTTAAAACTGCAAGCGAAGATTTGCAAAATAAAATTTTCTCTAATATGTCTGAAAGGGCTGCCACCATGCTGAGGGAAGACTTAGAATCTCTTGGACCCACAAGAGTTAGTGAAGTTGAAAAATGCCAGCAAAAGATTGTTGCTATATGCAAACGCCTGGAAGAAGAAGGCAAACTCGTAATAGGTGGCGGAGGGGAAGAGCTTGTTTAAACGTAGTAATGATTTTTCAAATTCTTCACTCAACGAGACCACCCCTATTGAAGAAAACCCCGATATACAATCTGAAAACCCAACACCATTTCAACTAAATGAATTTGTTTCCAATACTCAATCTGTAAAACGGAAGTTCACTTTTGACTCAGAACAAGCTAGAAATTTTGAGGTAAGCAATGTAAAAAAAGCCAGAGAAGGTGTTAAGGAAATTTTTGCAGACGCGATGGAGAAAATAAAAGTTCAAGCTGACAATATCCGGTCTCAATCCAAAAAAGATGGCTATGACGAAGGTTTTGCTGAAGGTTTTAAAGCAGGAGAATCTAATGCTGCAAAAGAATTCATGCCCTTTATCACTACTACCCAAAACTTGATAGAAGAACTTAGTAAGTTTAGAAAACAAATGTTTCCTAAAGTCGAGCGGGAAATGTTAGAAATGATTGTGGGAATTTCAAAGAAAATTTTACAGGTTGAACTAGAAAATAAAGAAAACAGTATTCAAGATATCATTCGACTTGCCGTCCAATCCATTCTCGACCGAGAAACAATGACTATTAAAGTCCATCCTACTGACAAGGGTTATGTAGATAAGTATAAACCAGAGTTAAAAGAACAATTTCAGGATGTCCATAATTTAAAAATAGAGGGACACACCTCCGTTCCTCAAGGCCATTGCTTAATAGACTCAAATTTTGGAACCATTCACGCTGGAATTGAAACCCTACATGATCAAATTGAAAAAATACTGAATACTGCCCCCATTCCTGAAGAATCGACTTCATTTGAAACAAACGAGTAGTTATTTAATGCAAAACATGATCGATTTAAAAAAATATAATTCTTATATAAATAGTTTGCCTTTGGTAAAAAAAAGTGGCCGAATAAATCGTGTTACCGGACTTATATTAGAAGGAGATGGACCTGCAGTTTCTCTTGGAAGTATATGTACCATCCATTCACCGCAAAACAAAAAATCAGTGGATGCTGAGGTCGTGGGTTTCCGTGATAACAAAATATTGCTTATGGCTTTGGGTGATATGGCTGGATTGGTTCCCGGAAGTATCGTTGAAGCAAAAGAAGAATCTCCTACTTTAAATGTTAGCCCGGGATTATTGGGTAGAGTGATTGATGGGAATGGAAACCCCTTGGATAACAAGGGTCCTATCCCAATGGGAAAGGAGTATTCCATAATAGGCACCCCCCTAAATCCCTTAGAAAGATCACCAATATCACGCCCTCTCGATGTAGGTATTCGCGCATTGAATGGATTAATCACATGCGCTCGTGGACAGCGAATAGGAATAATGGCAGGTACCGGTGTGGGAAAATCTGTATTAATGGGAATGATTGCACGGAATACAGAGGCGGAAATAAATGTAATTGCACTAATTGGAGAGCGGGGACGAGAAGTAAAAGAATTTATTGATGAAAACTTGGGTCCTGATGGTTTAAAAAAGTCAGTAGTTGTGGCAGCTGCTTCTGACCAGCCTCCCCTGGTTCGGTTGCGAGGAGCTTTCATTGCCACAACCATCGCAGAATATTTTAGAGATATGGGAAAAAACGTAATTTTAATGATGGATTCGGTTACCCGGTTTGCATTAGCTCAGAGAGAAATTGGTCTTTCTGTCGGTGAACCTCCAACTACCCGGGGCTATACACCTTCTGTGTTTTCCCTACTTCCCAAATTGCTGGAACGGGCAGGGACTTCGAAGGGTAATGGAACCATTACAGGTCTTTATACGGTTTTAGTAGAAGGAGACGACCTCAATGAACCGATATCTGATGCAGTTCGCGCCATACTTGATGGCCACATTGTATTATCTCGTCGTTTAGCTTCCCACAACCACTATCCAGCAATTGACATATTAGAAAGTATTAGTCGTTTAATGATAGATGTTATTAAACCTGAACATCATGAAGTTTCCATGAAGTTCAAAGACATATTAGCCACTTACAGGGAAGCTGAAGATTTAATCAATATTGGAGCTTATACCCCAGGAAGTAATCCCAAAATTGACCTGGCAATCAATAAAGTTGAAAAATTTAATGAATATCTAAGACAAGGAATTCAGGAGTCGATTTCCTTGGAAGAAAGTGTTCAACAACTGAATCATTTAATTAAGAATTAAATAATGAAATTTCGCTTCGAAACTTTATTAAGATTAAGGAAAAATCAGGAAGAATTGATTCAAAAAGATTTTGGAGTGGTCAGATCCCATTTGGTCCAACAACAGAATGCATTATCTGATATGGAAAATGAAGAAAATCATAATAAAAAACAATTTGTAAAAATGCTCGAAGCACCCACAGAATCGAACACATTAATGCTTTATGGAAATTATTTTCAAGCCATCAAAAGCAAGGAACAAACTCAAGGTCAAATAATATCTGAAATAGAAAAAAAAGCTTCAGAAAAAAGAGATGAGTTGATTGAAGCAATGCGAAAACGCAAAACATTGGAAATTCTAAAAGATCAGGCTTTAATTCAATTTCAACAAAAAAAAAGGAAACAAGAAACAGCTTTTTTTGATGAGGTTGCATCCTCTCGATGGCATAAGAGGTCCCTATGAGAATTATTATATTTTTATTCCTTGTTTTATTTGGGCTGTCTACACCAGGCTTTACACAAGATTCTGATATATCAACAGAACAGGGGAAAAACCCAAATAATGCGGAACTTGAATCAACCACTGAATCTCCAATTAAAGAACCCCTGAAAGAAAAACCTAAACTTCCTCAAAATCCTTCATCGTTAAATCCTGAAACCCTGCGAATGCTTGAAATGATTGCAAAGAAAAATGAAGACCTTAAAAAACGTGAGGAGGAATTATTACTCAGGGAAAGTAATTTAAAAATCCTTGAAGAAAAAGTTTTAAAGGACTTAAAAAAAATTGAAGAAGCCCTGGCAAGAAGTGAAGAGCAAGTAGGAATCAAAAGAGATTTAATTGAAAAAAATGTAAAATCTCTTGTAAAAGTATACTCCGCTATGAAACCAACCGAAGCTGCAACTCTTTTAGAGGCAATGGACCAAGGCGTGGCAATTCAAATAATTTCTAAAATGAAGAGTAAAATTGCCGGAAAAGTACTTGCAAAAATGAAGACCAGATCAGCCAAAAATATCAGTGAAAAAATTGCCGGAAAACGGGACAGCCGAAAAGTAAGACAATAACAAATCTTCAAATTGGAAATCTATTTTGCCCTGGATTGATCCTTATCAACTATCCCAAATGACATTAAATATTTCATTCCTTCCTCCAAACCCATTTCTAAGGGAGTCACATCCTTTTTGGGGATCACAACGTAAAATCCTAATGTTACATTTGGCAATAAGGGCAGAAACACATTAATTAATTCATCTTCTGATTTAGTAGCCACTTCCCCTTTAGTTGTGCCAGCAACCAAGCCAATCATGCTAAGAGATTGGTGAGGGTATTTCACCAACACTAATTCTTTAAAGGAATTCGATTTAGTTTTAGAAATAGTCTCTATAACCTGCTTAATGGTATTGTATATACCCCGAACAAAGGGAGTCTTATTCAACAACGCCTCACCTGTTTGAACTAACTTTTCTCCAAAATAATTGGTCCCCAATAAACCCATAAGAAAAATGAAGAAAATCACTATTACAACACCAAGCCCCGGTAAATAAAAGTCTTCGGGTAAAGGTAAGTGCAACTTTATAATTACGGTTGAAATCAGGGGAGCCATCCACCTGTCTAAAGCATTAATTACAAAAGAAAAGAGAATATACGTCAAGACAATTGGAATTGTTATTAACAATCCCGCAATCAAATTGTTTTTGATGAAACTCACAAAGAGAAGCCTCTAATAATCATTGTAATTATTTAATATATTAGAATTCTCTATCCAATGTCAAAGGGGAATGAAATTTATATTTAAGCCATCTCACAAATCTTACTTTGCGAGGATGAAACAGGGGATGAAATCGTTTTTTTAGTGGGAGTTTGTTTTGCAGGTTGGGGATACTTGAAAATCTTGCCTTCGTAATTTTTCACAATAATTTCTTCTTCACTAAACTCTACAATCGAGTCGGGTAACAAACGTACCTTACCACCACCGCCTGGCGTATCAATTACGAAATAAGGTACTGCCATTCCAGAAGTATGCCCCTGCAATCCACGAATGATCTCTAACCCTTTCTCAACCTGAGTTCGAAAATGGTCGGTTCCCATAGTCATATCCGCTTGGTATAGATAATATGGTTTAACTCGAATTTTTAACAACTTTTGAACCAGTTGTTTCATTATCTCCACATCATCATTCACCCCCTTTAACAAAACCGTTTGGCTTCCCAATGGAATGCCCGCATCCGCCATTCGATTACAAGCTAGCTCCACTTGCGGTGTAATTTCATCCGGGTGGTTAAAATGTAAGTTGGAGTATATGGGATGGTACTTCTTTAACATATCACAGAGTTCAGGTGTAACACGATCTGGCAACGTCCCAGGAACCCTGGTCCCTATTCTAATTATTTCCAGATGGGGGATTTCTCGTAATGATCGCAATATTCGTTCTAATTCCTTATCAGGCACTAATAAGGGATCCCCCCCGGACATAATTACATCCCGAATTTCGGGATGATCTGCGATATACTCAATTCCTTGACGTAAAGTCTCTCTAGTCACAATACCAGGAAAACCAATTTTTCTTTTTCGAGTACAAAAGCGGCAAATAATTGGACATTGGTTATTTAGCATTAATAAAACCCGATCAGGATATCTATGCACCAACTCGGGAACAGGCATATCTTTTTCTTCATTCAATGGATCGGCTTCCAATGACTCCTCCATTGCTAAATAATCGTCTAACTCTTCTAAAGTGGGAACAACCTGTTTCCAAAGAGGATCATTTTCCTGTTTAATCTGATCCATAAAATATGAATTAATCCTTATAGGAAAAACCTCAGATACCTTTTTCAATTTCTCTAAGTACTCTGGAGAACGGGATATAAATGGCAAGTCCTGTACTTTAACTACGCTGCCGCTTAATTGCTTTTGCCAAAGCTCCATGGATATCCTTTTGTTTGGGAGATTAAATTTTCTTAGAATAGGTTGTTTTCAGGTAATCAATTATTTCATATTCATCAGCCAAAACAACATCCCCATCAACCAATACCGGCACTGTAGTTTGTCCTGAAACTTCTTGCACTTCTTTTCGTAAATGGTGTGGCCAGGGAACATCAATTTTTTCGTACTCAATTTCCAAATTTTTTAAAGTGTTACGAACTAAACTACAATAACCGCAACCATCAATATTATATAGTCGTATCATAATTAATAATTGTTATTTAATTTTCGACCGCGCAAGGCACCATAATCGCATCAACCATTCCATGGATTTTCTTTTTATCCTGAGGACAAATGGTCGCCAATATACCGCCTAATTGGGCCTCTTGGTTAACAATAAAATAATAAGGAGTGAGCCTAACTCTACCCTGCATTTCTTCCATTGTATCTGTTTGTGGATCCCAATAACTCATTTGAATTCTTTTTCCCTTATGAAATTCCTGCAAAATATAAGGTTGGCTTTCAAATCGATCTAAACTTTCACTTAATGTTTCCTGCCAAATTTCACTTGAAACATCATGGCCTATGGTTACACCCCGACTTCCCCAAGCCTCTGGGGAAAATCCTGAGGGCTTAATAACCAGTTCACGTTCCTTTTGAGATAGGGAACTTAACTCTGCCCAATCCTGGACTGCCTTATTCCTTAATTTCAAGTTAGGAATCACTCCTTGAGGAGGTAAAGGCCGGTTATCCAGAATCCAACTTTTTGGAATTAGATGATTTAAAGTCTCAAAAGTTTCAGATTTAAGGTGTTTTTCCCACCAAACGCTGAGAGCAGGATGATGAAACAAGGCAAAATTCAACTTTTCTTCCAAATACGGCTTATAGGGTGGCGTGGTATTAATTTTTCCTTTTTTGTTGCTATACATAAATAATTCAGACTTAGGAATATTTTTCAAATCAAATAATTCAAAAAATCGATAAACAATATCAATGCAAACTTTTTTACCTTCATTTTCAAAAAACAATCCCTCTTCAGAAAATATTACCTGTCTCGGTTGCAATACATAAACCTTGCGTTCTTTTTTTCTTAACTCCTTACTTAAAAATTCCATTTCTGCAAGGTAATCCACAGCCTCATCAGAAACAATAATGGCAACAGTTGGATTGGTTACATTTGAAGAATTTCCTAACATTTTAAAAAATGATTCTGTAATATCATTCTCACTACCACAAATTTCCCATCCATGATTGGAATATGCTTTCATTAAATGGGCCGTTAATCCAAACCCTCCTGGGACTGAATCCAACTCTGTAACCGCAAACCCCTTTTCCTTTACCATGATATCCGGCCGAATTATTCCAGGTAGAATATTCTTAAATTTTTTCATTCTAGAATATTCTACTAAGTCGGAAGGCTTGCCACGATCCAAATAATCTGCTACCCATTCAGGAGCTTTCCCCTTATAGCTTTCCAGGTATAAGCTATTTAGAGCCGAATAAAACTCTAATAAAATTCCCCCTAATTTTTTGAAAAAGTCTAAATCTTGAGAGGAAACTTTATAGGGCTCTGCCGCTATTCTCCAATTTTTTACAGGATCATTATGCTCTAACGAATAGAGGCCTGATTGAATAAGAGATCCCTGTATTTCTGCACAAATATTTTCAGGTACAACGATCATAGCTATACGGTTTTAAGATTAAAAAGGGCCGAAAAAATGCTTTTTGTAACATAATGTGGATTCATTAAATCGCAGAAGGATTTATTTCATTTAACAAAATACCCTAAAAAGGGTATTTATGGTTTATTCTAATTTATAAGGAAACCCTTTTTCCTTAATTTTAAGGATGTTAAAATCCCTATACAACCAAATTTATTAAAAATAGCTTTTCCGACTTAATAAAAAGAAAAAAATGAATCGAATTTCCATTTTTCCTTTACCTTCTTCAGTTTTTTTTCCGGACACTCCGCTACCCCTTCACATTTTTGAACCTAGATACCGTGACATGGTTGAAGATTCTATTAAAAGCAATCAGTGGATAGGAATGGTTCTCCTTAAGCCTGGATGGGAAAATGAATATTATAATAAACCCGAAGTTCAGCCTATAGGATGTGCAGGAAATTTAGAAAAATGGAACCGTTTAAATGATGGTAAATTTGATATAGTTTTGAAGGGGCAAAAGAGATTCAAAATAATTAATGAATTTGGAGACACTTCTTACCGTCAAGCAGAAGTAGAGTGGCTAAATCCTGTAAACGATCAACCATTGGAACCCCATAATACTTTATTGAATAGTTTAATGGGCACTTTTAGACAATTTATCGATTCCCTACCTGAAAAAAACTCACAAAAAGTGAAACCAGATTTATCAGATTGTAAAACCCTAAGCCAAGCTGTAGACCGCATTTCTTATCTATTCGATATGTCTTTGGATCAAAAAAAGTTTTTTCTGGAAGAAATAGATGTATTAAAACGTCACGAATTTTTAATGGAATATCTTAGGCTAAAAATTAAACTGGTTTTCCAATCCAAAAAATTTAAAGAAACTAATTTTGATTACAGAAGAAATTAGTACCAAAATCTTAAGAGGGCTTAAAAAGAAGGATCCTTTGCCTTCCATTTAAATTTACTTCGTCGAAACCATCTAATTTTTAAGATTGAAAGTCCAATCATATAGATGTTTCCAAGTACTACCACAACTAAAAAAAATAACTCAATTTTTCCCAACAAAGAAAAAACCACAAACCCCATTGAATTCGTACAAACACACAGGGGTCCTATTAGCTTGAGAAATTTCTGATCAGCAAACCAAATTTCTCTTTCCCTTTCTATCTCTTGATAACCTGCAATACGGCGACAAATTAAATCAAACTGTTGGATTAAACGATCTTGCCACCCATAAACCCATTGATGAAACCTCTGCAAGAAAAATGTAATACTGGAAATTTCTCCAGTTTCTAATTTTTCTTTATCCTGAGCGGTAACAGACTCATCGACTCGATTTAATCCATAAGTTCCCACCCACTGTGTATAATTTACGTAATAATAAACCCAATAACTGCACTGAATCAAAGTGCTGAGCAAGGCCATCCCACCTAAAGCCCAGTAGTATCCTGGCTGCAAAGATAATAAGGATAAATTCCAAGTTACCGCTGCATAAACAAGAACAGCAACTACAAAATCCGAAAAGGAATCTAAAAATCGGCCTAACCGGGATTCTTCTTCACGAACTCTTGCTAAGTTACCATCTACATTATCCAAAAATGATTTCAGATATAAAAAGATAGCTCCCCATATGAGAGCAGTATTCCCTCCCCAAAAATATATTCCTGCAGAAATTAATCCCATGATTAAGGCAAGGAATGTTATCTGATTCGCTGAAATTGGAAGAGGATAAAAAAATTGGACGGCCCACCGTTTGGGGAAATACCACAAATCATTAATATCAAAAAAACGGCGATCCGCTGGAAGCTTGTTCATTTTTTCTAAAGTGTCTATCGTTTCCATACTTACTAGCAAATTCCGCAAATTTTACAAGTAGCCGTATCACATACAGGAGTATGCTTTGCACGCAATCCTCTTTGATAATCCTGCCATAAAAAATTTGGGCTATAACCATGGTCAATAACGTCCCAAGGTAAAAAGTCATCCTTATTGAATTGCCTATAAACCACATGGTCTGGATGGGGATTCATTTTTTGCAAGGCGCGTTTTGCATCATGATTATTCAATAAATATTCTTTAAAAAAATTTAAAGCCCTCCGGTCACCTCGAGATAAAAATGTCTGTAAATAAGCCTCATTAGGAGAACCAAAAGACAAATTAATATTTGGAATTCGACTGAGAGCTTTACGTACTTTCATAAATCTTTTTTTCAAAACTGAAACTGATTCCATAGGGTGCCATTGAAATGGAGTTCCTGGTTTAGGAACTAATGGGCTTAAACTGATTGTAATACTTCCGATCTTTCCTCGAGACCGACTTGCATCCACATATGCCCCCTGGATAGATTTCACAAGATCAATAAATTGGTCAATATCTTCTTCCTGCTCCAAAGGTAGGCCAATGATGGAATAAATCTTCAAATGCAAAATCCCTTTTTCAGTAAGGAATCGACATTTATCTACAATAAAGTCATCACTAGCCGATTTATTTATGACATCACGCATTCGTTCAGAGGGTGCATCCACAGCTACTGTGATAGTTTTTTGACCGCTTTGTAAAATTAAATCCACTAACTCTTCTGTCAAGGTTTCCATTCGTAGGGAAGAAAAAGAAAGTTTCTTTCCCTCTTCAACCAGCCGTTGAGCTAATGGAATTAATTCTGGATGATCGGTCACTGAAGGTCCCACCAAACCAATGGTTGACATTTCTTTGCCCTGATTATGTAAAGCTTCCGAAAGTGAATTATATGTGTCTTCAAGGTTCGGTTCCCGAGGTGGACGGTAAATAAAACCTGCCGTGCAAAAGCGGCAAGCCCAAATACAACCACGAGTCACTTCCATCAATGCCATATCTTTGAAAGTCGAACTGGTATCATGTAACTCAGAATGTGTGCAAAGATCTTTAGAGTTTTCCGGAACCCAATGACGAATTATCCTATCTGAAAAACTACCCTTGGGTTTTAAGTCTACTTGATATTCTCCTTCGTAAACAGGTTGGAAAAACCTGGGGATGTAAATCCCGGGAATTTTTTCTGAATTCCTTAATAACTCATCTCTACTTTTCCAAAAACCTTCAGTGAATTCCTTAAAAAATGCATTGGCCAATCCCTCTCCCTCTCCTACAAAACATAAGTCCATTATTTCTGCAAGGGGTTCGGGGTTAATAAATAATGCAGAACCACCCGCAACAATTAGCGGAAATTCTAATCCCCGTTCCTTACTATCTATTGGAATGTTAAAATACTTAAGAATAGTTACAACATGGAGATAATCCGGTTCAAAAGAAATAGAAAAAGCAATGATGTCAAATTCTTGAGGGGACAAACCCAAATCATGAGAGCGCATTTGATCAGCTTTTAAGGTAGACTGATCGGGGGTCCAACCCTGAGGGAGACTAAATCGATCGCAAATGACTCCATCTAAATTGTTTAGAATGGTATACACCCTTTGAAAGCCTAAATTGGCCAGCGCAACATCCTGGGTACTTGGGTAAACCAATAATACCTTAGCTTCCCGCTCCTTTGGGTGTTGGAAATGAAATGAATTTATAGCTTTAGTATCCACTGAATTTATTTTAAGGATTAAACCTATAATCTTACTCGAAATAAAGTCCTAAGACCAGTTATCTGTGAATTTATGAATGATTCAATATTTAACTTAACTCCAGAAGAAAGAATGAAGGGTTATCTTTTAAAGGTTGCCACCGGCCCTAACATGAGCAAAAACCTAACAGAGCAAGAAGCTCAGGACGGATTAACCTTAGTTTTGGATGGTAAAGTTTCAGTTGTTAGATCCGGATTATTTCTCATTGCACTTAGAATGAAACGCGAAACATTGGAAGAAAATATTGGTTTCTGGAAAGCCTTAAATTCCAGCACTCATATTCAATCCATAGAACTAGATTGCCTCCTTCAGGTTGCGGATGCGTTTGATGGATTTCAGCGAATTCCATACTTTGGCTTTTACACTTTGCCCGTGTTGGCTGAAATGGGACTTCCGGCCTATGGTCATTCTTGCTTACCCTTACCTCCAAAGTTTGGAATTACTTTTGAAGATTTACTGATCAATCATTATGGAGTTCCCAAAAACACGTCATTTGAACAAAGGAAAATTCTTATTGAACAGAATGGATTTGGTTATTTGAGCACTCAGCAAAGCCATCCCAAACTGGACTCACTTCAAGACTTACGTAAAGAAATTGTAAAACGTCCTATGCTAGCCACTTTTGAAAAAATGTTAATGCCCTTAAAAGCAAAAACGAATTTTTTAGCCACAAACTATTTTCATCCCGGTTATGAAGAACCCATGTTGGCTGTGGCTCAATTAAGTGACTTTAATAGAGTTATTATTGGTAATGGAATGGAAGGAACTACTCTTTATGGGATTCATAAAAAGGCTAAGCTATTTATACATTCCCAAGAGGAAGAGCCAAAAGATATTAGTATATATTTTGAGTCCGTTTATAATGAAACCACGGTGCGAAAAATCAAAAATGCCTTTGAGGAACTAAAAGAAATCTCCGCAACCCGGACCAATCTTGCCCAACTTGGCGAACAAGCTCTTAAAAATGGTTCCAGTCCCGCTACTGTCATGATTGCACATCAGGCTGCAACCTTAAAATCTCATTTTCATAAGCAAACTAACCTACAAAACACCTTTGATTTAGCAATTCGGCTCCAGAAAGAAGGAAAATGTTTTGAGAAATTGATGAGCTTAATTGAGGAAATGCAGTAAAACTGACTTTGATTTATAGCATTGGTTTTAGGTGCTTCCACACAGTTTGGGTAACATGGTTATAGCCTTTCCCTACCGGGTGGATACCATCTGGCTGGGTAAGTTCACGATGAGCAGCAACATCCTCTAAGAAGAAAGGAATAAAGGGCAAGTTATATTTTTTAGCTAATTTAGAAAAGCTTTCTTCAAATTCATTGGTATATTCGAGACCATAATTGTGTGGAATTTTCATTCCCGCCAAAAGTACTTTTGCCCCATTATTTAAACAAGCTTCAATAATCTTTGATAAGTTTATACGCATTTCCTCTAAAGACAAACCTCGAAGCCCATCATTAGCGCCAAGTTCTAAAATTACGATTTCCGGTTTATGCTTGAGTAACCAATTGATCCGTCGGACACCTCCAGCAGTGGTATCCCCAGTTACGCCAGCATTGATAACTTTATGCGAATAGCCCTTCTCTTTGAGAAGTTTTTGCAATCTCTGAGGATAGCTCTCGCTCTCCGCCACCATATACCCTGCGGTAAGGCTATCCCCAAAAGCTAGAATTACCGGTTCGGAATTTGCCTCCCCCTCATGCATAGTTAAACCCCAAATAAGGACTAATAAAAAAACAACTGGAATCAACCGCCTGACTTTGTAAAAATAATTCATAAGCCCTATCTATTATGTTTGAGTATTTACATAATTGTTGATGGATTGCTTTTAACATTTTAACAAATATAGTTTATCAAATGATCCAAACCATTGACTTAACAAAATCATTACATGGGGGCGGCCACCGGGTTGATATATTAAAAGGTATCAATCTAATGGTGCCCAGGGGACAATTCGTTGCCATTACTGGCCCCTCAGGAAGTGGCAAGACAACATTACTTAGCCTATTAGCGGGACTGGATATACCTTCCACCGGTTCAATTATGGTGGATGGCGAGGATATCACAAAATTTAACGAGGATGAATTAGCTCAACTGAGAGGAGAAAGATTTGGTTTTGTTTTTCAAAATTTTCATCTAATTCCCACTTTAACCGCTTTAGAAAATGTGATTCTTTCTGCAGAATTAAATGGTACCAGTAGTGCTTACAAAAAATCCCAAGACCTTTTAGGAACCGTAGGTTTAGGGGAACGTTATCATCATTATCCTTCTCAACTATCAGGCGGGGAACAACAACGGTTATCTTTAGCTCGCGCTTTTATAAATGAACCGGATATAGTGCTGGCGGATGAACCCACGGGAAATTTAGACAGCAAAAATAGCGACCGTATTTTAGAACTTATATCAGAATTACATAGAGTCAAACAAGCCACCATTCTTCTAGTAACCCATGAACGTCATATTGCCGAAAAAACCCAACGGATACTAACAATGGAAGACGGGAAAATTATTAACGACATACTAAACACAAAGGCATGATTACTTCTAATCGTCGGCTTTCTATAAAAAAAATTTTTGCCTTGGCCTGGAACGAATGCCGGGGCGCGGGAAGACGGTTTATGTTCTTTATCATCTGCCTTGCTATAGGAGTGGGAGCAGTGATGACCATCCAAAGTTTTTCAAAAATTTTGGAACAAGCCATTCAGAAAGAATCCAAAGGGCTTCTCGCCGCAGATATAGTTATATCAAGTAGTTGGGAACAAAGTCCTGAAGATAAAAGTTTTCAAAAGAAAATCCTTCCTCCCCAAACAGATTTTGCATTTATCAAAGAATTGAATGCAATGGCTCGATTTCCCTCTTCCACAAAAAATAAAATTGCTAACATTTTAACCGAGATCAAATCTGTACCGCTAGAACCACCGTTATATCCCTTTTACGGAGAATTAAAAACTCGTCCTTCTCTTCCCTTATCCCAGTTAATCGCAGGAAATAGTGCCCTTGTAGAACTAAACTTTCTAATCAAAACTAACTTAAAACTGGGGAGCACATTTCAATTAGGAGCCACCCAGGTAAAAATAACCGGAATCATTGAAGCTGAACCCGACAGAATTTCACGAGCCTTCAGTATTGGCCCACGCGTCATGATTTCTCAAGGGACACTTGACAAAGCAAAATTAATAGCACCCGGAAGTCGGGTAAAACATAAAACCTTTATTCATCTCCCAAAGAATCTTGATGTTGAAAAAGCCGCTTCCTTATTACAAAAGGGATTAAATGACAAAGGGACTTCTATGCGGACTTATAAAGATAAAGAATCCTCGCTAACTAACTCAATCGATCGGATAGGCAAATATTTAGGTTCTGTAGGGGTTATAGCTTTATTAATGGGTGGAATCGGTATTGCCATGATCATAAAAACTTTCATGGCACAAAAATTAGATACAATCGCTATTCTCAATTGCCTTGGGGCAACTTCCAAAACAATTTTTAAAATATATCTAATACAATCGCTTTTATTGGGTCTAACTGGAAGCGTTTTAGGAGTTAGTATTGGTTATGCGCTACAGCATTTTTTACCCGCAAAACTCAGTGGTTTGTTAACCTTAAAAGTTGAACCCGAGTTCATGTGGGAACCTGCAATACAATCGCTACTCCTGGGAGTCATCACCACTTTACTATTTACACTTTGGCCGCTTATCCGTGCAGTTCGAACAAGACCTCTTCGCTTGTTTCGTCACATTGCAGAAGAAGAGGAACTTTCTAAAGGTTCCCGTCGACAAAGGTGGTTAATGGGAATCATCTTTTCCATCGGTTTAGCAGGAATGATTTTTTGGCAAGCTGAATCAATTAAACGGGGTTTGGTTTTTTTATTAGCCTTAATAATTTCCGCTTTTCTACTTAGCGGAATTTCTTTAATAATTTTGAAATTGATTCGAAAGCTACCTCCTTCAAAACGCATGACTCGTCGTTACGGGTTAGCTAATATATATCGACCTAATAACCAAGCGGCTTCAATTATAACTGCGTTGGGAATAGGAATCATGTTAGTGCTTACAATTCGGCTTGTACAAATGGATATGGTTTCCATGTTGAATGGGAATACAGAGGCCCGACCCCCTAATTTCTTTTTTATTGATATTCAAAGAGACCAAACACAAACTTTTGAGAAAGTAGTCGATTCAATTGCTCCCAGTGCAGAAAAAACTTTAACCCCACTAGTTCGTTCACGATTTCACAGTATAGATGGACGTCTGGCAGATTCTTGGAAATACAATAAACGCCATGAAGAAGAATGGTTTATCACACGTGAATTTGTGACAACTTATATGACGGACCCACCCGACCGAGACAATACTTTGGTTAAAGGAAAGTGGTGGTCCCAAGAGGAGGCTTCACAGTCATTAGTTTCACTTGAAGAAGATGGGGCCAAAAGATTAGGTGCTGGAATAGGTTCTAAACTTATTATGGATATTCAGGGTATAAAAGTATCTGCTACCGTTACCAGCATTCGAAAAGTAAATTGGCGAAATATGCGAACTAATTTTTATATGATTTTTTCTCCGGGTGCATTAGAGGGAGCACCGGTTACCTTTGTAAGCACAGTCAATGTTGATAAAGATAAAGAACTTCCATTACAACAAGCGGTTGTTCAAGCCTTGCCAAACATTACTGCATTAGGAACACGAGATATCGTTGAGACTGTTGAATCGGTAGTCAATAAACTCTTAACCCTGGTAGATTTCATGTCTGGTTTTGCTATTTTTTCAGGTTTATTTATTTTGTCAGGTGCGATCGCCTCAACAAAGTTTCGGCGATTAAAAGAATCAGCAATATTAAAAACCTTGGGAGCTAAACGACAAGCAGTAGCTTCTATTCTAGGTTATGAATATGCGGTTTTGGGAATTATTGCAGCCGGAATTGGAGTATTTTTATCTTTAGGATTGTCCTGGGGAATTATGGAATACGTTGTTAAATCGGAATGGCACTTCCGGTTTACTCCCCTGGGTTGGGCATTTTTGGCCGCCGTAATTTTAACTACTCTTACTGGGATTCTTAGCAGCTGGGATGTTCTTAAAAATAAACCAATCTATACTCTTAGAAAAGTTGATATCTAACCGTTTAAATTTTAGATAATTTCTTTTAATAACAAGTACACATTTTCGTTTTCTACTATTACTGGATAACTTTGAACATCTCCTTTGGGATGAGAAAGACATTCGCCATTAGTGATATTATAACGCCATCCATGTAATGGGCATGCAACAATTTCTTCCCGCAACGTTCCTTCTCCTAAATGCCCACCACGGTGTCGGCAAAAATCATCAATCGCATATATCTTGCCATCTAAACTGAATAAAGCAATGGTTCTATCTTCCATATCAATAGTTATTCCACCGTCAAGGGATAACTCTTTAGTTTTACAAACAAAGATTTTAGACATTAATAAATTATTCTGAATATACTGGGTAGAGTTGTCTTTCCAATTTTGAAAGTATACAATGCACCAAATAAATAGATAAAGGTAGAAATGATTTTTTTATTTAAATCATCAAAAGTAAAGCTTCATAAATCTTTTTTTCTGGCTATTTATTTTGCATTTATTCAGTTAATTTTTATTTCTTTATCTTTAGCTAATGACTTTACACCTTATAAATCTCGAACCCCCTTTGAAGCCCCCCAGTATGTTCCCCCACCTCCACCCCCTCCAAGGGTAATTTTAACTAACAACCATGATGGCACGATCACAGATAACCACGGACTCATGTGGACACAAAAGGACAGCTATGCGGAATTAGGTATATGCTTAAATTGGCATCAATCAGAGAAGTATGTAAAAGATTTAAAAACTGGAGGGTATACAGATTGGAGAATGCCAACAGTTTTAGAACTATACGGCATTTATGATGACACGATTGAAAATGTATTAGCCTGGGATCAGGACCCTGACAATCCTTTACATCTGTCAAAACTATTTGCAAAAGGGTCAGCCTACTGGTATTGGACAGGAGAAAGGGCAGAAACGGATCTTACCGATTGTTGTGCTTATTCTTATTATTTTGTTAAAGGATTTTCCAATGTTCGCCGTCTAAGCAGTTGTACAAATGGTGGGGTTCGTGCAGTGAGAAACGTCCGTTAGCTTTCCTTTATTTTCTTGGTTTTTTTATTTTCACCGTTGTTACCGTTTTCAGGATAGTACATAGCTTCTTTGCGATGCCGTACAATTTTTCCACTCACCATATATATGATATCTTCGCATATATTTGTAGCATGATCTGCAATGCGTTCCAAGTAACGCGAAGCCGATAATAAATTTATATGGTTATTGACAGCTAAAGGATTTTCTCTCAACCAGGATTCGAAATGATCATACATTTTTCGATTGAGTTCATCCACACGGTCATCCATAACACAAACTTTACGAGCCCAATCATCATCTAAATTGATCAATGCATCAAGACTGTAACGAAGCATATCTAAAACAGTCTGACTCATTTCTGTAAACTCCAGGGTAATAGGGATTTCTTCTTGTTTGGCCAAGTGAATAGCGCGCTCGGCAATATTGACCGCTAAATCCCCAATTCGCTCCAGGTCATTATTAATTTTTAAAATAGAAACCACCCAACGTAAGTCATTTGCAACCGGCTGATAAAGCGCCATTACTTTCAAACATTCTTCTTCAAGTTCTACTTCGCTTTGGTCAATTTTATCATCACCGTTTATTACCTGTTTACCCAGTCGTACGTCCCTTTGGGTGAGAGATCGGATACTTCTTTCAACAGATTCCTCAACCTGAGCACCCAGGGAATGGATCAATTTTTTTAATTTTTCCATGGAACGTTCAAAATGTTTTGTATGTCTAGCCATGATTCACTCTCTTTTAGCCAAATCGTCCAGTAATATAATCTTCAGTTTCTTTTTTCTCCGGTTTAGTGAAAATCTCATCCGTTTTCCCAAACTCAATTAGCTTTCCCATCAACATAAATCCGGTATAATCAGAAACCCGGGCAGCCTGCTGCATATTATGGGTCACCAACACAATAGTGAAATCTTCTTTTAAATTAACCATTAATTCCTCAATTTTAGCCGTTGCCAAGGGATCCAAAGCCGAACAAGGTTCGTCCATTAAAAGAATTTCCGGTTCTACTGCAATTGCCCTGGCTATGCAAAGCCTTTGTTGCTGACCTCCTGACAAACCTAAAGCATTATCTTTTAAACGATCTTTAACCTCATCCCAAAGAGCAGCGCCTTTAAGACTTCTTTCAACTATTTCGTCTAATTCATTTTTGTTTTTTATCCCATGAATTCGGGGACCATAAGCAATATTATCATAGATAGATTTAGGAAAAGGGTTCGACTTTTGAAAAACCATTCCAACCCGCCTTCTCAATTCACTCACCTCTAAATTTGGCTCATATATATCTTTTCCGTTAATTAGGACTTGTCCACTTAAACTTGCAGAATCAACTAAATCATTCATACGATTCACACAACGCAACAAAGTTGACTTTCCACATCCTGATGGACCAATAAAAGCCGTTATTTTTTTACTTGGAATGTCCATATTCACTTTGTATAAGGCTTGCTTGGTATCGTAAAACAAATCCAAGTTCTTTATATTTACGATAATATTCATTTCTTCTGGTTGATACATTGGAAAATTTCTCGTATTAAAATCCGCTTCTTTTGTTTCCGGACCGTCCAATTCAACAAAATTAGGTAACGGAATCTGTTTTTTTTTGGCTAAGTCCATTATATATCCCTCTATTAAATATTGGAAACCCGCAACTTTCTTCTCAGACGAGTCCTAAGAGCAATGGCTAAACTGTTTAGTATTAGTATAAGACCCAAGAGTAATAATGTAGTCGTATATACCATAGGTTTTGCTGCATCTATATTAGGTGACTGAAAACCAACATCAAAAATATGAAATCCTAAATGCATAAACTTTCGGTCTAAATGAATGAAAGGAAAAAAGGAATCCATCGGTAGCGAAGGTGCCATTTTTACAACTCCAGTTATCATTAATGGAGCCACTTCCCCTGCCGCACGTGCCATCGCCAAAATTAGCCCAGTCAAAACCGAAGGCATTACGGCCGGCAGCACTACATTTTTCAAAGTTTCAAATTTTGTAGAACCTACTGCTAAACTTGCCTCTCGAATTCCTTGGGAAACGGCAGAAAGCCCCTCCTCTGTTGTTACAATAACTACAGGAACCGTCAATAAAGCTAAGGTCAAAGAAGCCCAAAGAATCCCACCCGTTCCATATGTTGGAGTGGGCAAAGCTTCAGGAAAAAATACTTGGTCGATTGTTCCACCGACAAAGTAAATAAAAAAACCAACTCCAAAAACACCGAAAACAATCGAAGGAACGCCGGCTAAATTATTTACTGCAATCCGTACCATACTAATCATGGTCCCTTGTTTCGCATATTCTCTTAAGAAAATAGCTGCAAGCACACCAAATGGAGTGACCACCATGCTCATGATCAAAACCATAAACACCGTTCCAAATAATGCGGGGAATACACCTCCCTCAGTATTGGATTCTCGGGGATCCATAGATATAAAATTCCAGGCTTTTTCAAAACCAAAACTTATCTTAGAAAAAATACCATAGGTATTCGGCTGATATACTTTTAGTATCGAACTTAAAGGTAAACTTATCTTTTGTCCTTCAACAGTTTCCACCACCGCACGCTCGGTTAATGAGGTACGTAATTTCAATAACTCTTTTTCATAGGCCTGATATTGTCTGCTCCAATCTTTAATTTCCTTATTCAATTCATCAATATCATCACCCGTATTAATTCCCTTAAGAGAAAGTTTTTTAATTTTAAGGCGGCTTTTTTCTAAATAATAGTTCACTCTTCCAATTTCGTTTTTTTGAATATGATGGATTTGATCAACAACCGATTTCACTTCCGGTAATTTCTCTTCTATAAGGCTTAACACTTTAGTGGGTTCCTTCGACAAAAGCTTATTCCCGTCCCAAATTTCTTTCGCCCATCCAAAAAAGTTTCCCCATTCAGTCCTTTCAAAAACAGTTACATCATCAGGAAATGATTTTTCTTTCACCTGAGATTCATCAATCCAGGTAAAATCCTGACCATAAACATCTCGATTCGCTCTTTTAATTTGTATTCGATATAAATTTTCTTTAGATTCGTCCCCGGTGGAATTAAATACTTTTTCTCGATCCGTCAATTCCCCCATCACGACTTTTCCATCATTTAATTTAAATAAAGCAATATCACTTGGAACAAAATGGCTCAATCCGTTCGCAAATAACACTATGATCAAACCACACAAAAGGACCATTGACAAAGCCAATACTGACCCTGTGAACAAAATTAAAAATTCACCGCGTGTCCAAAATTTATTCATAACAATTGATATTTCTTTCTAAGTCGCAATCGAACCCATTCGGCCAAGGAATTAAAAATAAAAGTGATGAAATATAAAATTAATGCGGTCAAAAATAATACCCGAAACAAAGTTTCCCCTTCAGGGGCTTCGGGTAGTTCCACAGCAATGTTTGCTGACATGGCCCGAAATCCGTTAAAAATATTCCAATCCAAAATAGGAGTATTTCCAGTCGCCATTAACACAATCATTGTTTCCCCAACTGCCCGACCCAAACCAATCATCACTGCAGAAAAAATTCCCGGAATTGCTGCTGGCAACACAACTTGCATAGCCGTTTGCCAAGGAGTTGCCCCTACGGCTAAAGAAGCAGCAGTGAGATGTCTGGGAACGTTAGATAAAGAATCTTCCGCAATGGTAAAAATAATTGGAATCACCGCAAAACCCATCGCTAATCCGACGATCAAAGAATTCCTTTGGTCGAAGCCCAAACCCAAGGTTTCCCGCAACCAGGTTTTATAATTTCCATCAAAAAAATTAGATTCAAAAATTGGTCCTGCCATATAAGCAATTAGACTTCCAATCAAAACTATAAAAATCAAAATCCAAAAATCTTTTATGGAATTTTTTTCCGAAGATGAGCGCCAGGTGAATCGATCTCCGGCCCATTGGTACAAATAAACTAAGCCTGCTGTAACAAAAGGAAAAATTATTATGGAAGGCAATAAAGTCTCAACCCTTGGAGAAAGCCACAATGCCCCAAAAAATCCTAAAACCACACTGGGAATGGCTGCCATAAATTCCACGGTTGGTTTCACCACACCCATTAGAGACGGATTCATAAATTGCGAAGCATAAAAAGCACCAAACAATGCAATCGGAATCGCAACTAACATGGCATAGAATGTTCCTTTTAAAGTTCCAAAGATAAGCGGGGTTAAACTAATTTTTGATTCAAAATCATCTGTACCCCCGGTGGATTGCCAAACATAATCGGGCTCAGGATATCCTTCATACTTCACTTCATTGAAAAGAGTATTCAAAGTGATGTCAGGGTGATGATTTTCTACCATCCATCTTTTAAGTTGCCCCTTTTCATTAATTGCCAATATTCCGTTATCTTTAGGAGCCAATAAAGCTTTCTGAAGAGACAGATCATCCCCTATTTCAATTGCATATTGCGTTTCTCCGGATGTTCCGTAATGATATTTTATTGTCCCCGTTGCGTCTCCAGTGATAAAACCTTTATTCCTTTGAGAGGCAGCAAAAATTGTGGGTGAAGCGGAATGAGGTTCAAACTGATACACTCTTTCCATTCGATATCTATTATCTTCACCTCTTTGAAAATGAAAGCTCGATAATCCACCAGAATTATCCATTGCAACCAGGGTCATTCCTCCCTTTAAAAACCCAAATCCCGCAACCCCACTGGTACTGTCAGAAACTGCTCCAAGTGTTTCAATTTCATCGACTCCTTCACGAGGGTTGAGATTGACTGCAATTATTTGACCGGATTCGGTTCCAATATATACACGGTCAGGGTTCTGACCCATAGCGAGCGCTGTAATTTTTCCCTTGTTGGGAATTACAAATTCACTTCGACTCTCTTTTTGTTTGATGGTTCCCATCAAAGTTTTCTTTTGCGTAATTTCAACTACTGAAAGATTATGATTTCCAGTAACCCCTGCAATCCAAAATCCATCCTCATTTTTTATATGAGATAAAAGCGTAATTGGCTTTTCACTTGAACTTAAATTTAGGGGAGAATTCGATTTAAAACTTCCAATTACTTCACGTTGGTCATTTGCGTAACTAACGCGAAAATCAATTTGAACGGGAAGGACTCTACCATCAGACAAACTAAGAACAATAGAGTTATAGAAAGGAGAAGAAGCAGCAACAATTTTAGAATCCCCTAAACCC
Organism: Nitrospinaceae bacterium; assembly: GCA_965223665.1. Classification (GTDB taxonomy): domain Bacteria; phylum Nitrospinota; class Nitrospinia; order Nitrospinales; family Nitrospinaceae; genus CBDCVY01. Next base: position 3,392,548 of record OZ245011.1, on the reverse strand, counting down.
GGCAATGACACCGGGCTATAGCTTTGATTTTTTTTTATAGAAAAAAATTTTACTTCTGATTTTGTTACAACGTAAACAACTTCTTGATATTCATCTACACCGAATGCTAAAGGGGAAGAGGAAATTTGTAAGTCCATATCCGTGAGTGGAGTTAGCTTCGGAGCTTTAAATAAAGGAAATACTTCAGCGGCTATAACAAAAAAGATCGCAAGAATCACAAAAATAATTGAAAGACCGCTGACAACCACTACACGGGTCGCCATACGGTCTTTTGATAGACGCCATCGCAAAATCTGGGAAATTCCTTTTCCCTCAAATTGCGATAATGATTCAGTATTTCCTGATAGGCTCTTGCTCATCTTAATTTGTTAAAGAAGAGCCGGTAAGTGCACTTATATCTTCTTGAGTTGCAGCATTAGGCAATGGATAATATCCTCCTTTAACAACAACTTCTTGACCTTCTTTAGAAAGAACCATTTTTAAGAATTCAAGTGTTAATGGATCTAAAGGTTTTCCTGGAGCCTTATTCACATAAATATAAAGGAAACGAGCTAAAGGATAATCTCCTGACAAGGCGTTTTCTGCCTTTGCTTCAACAAAAGGTTCACCTGATTTTTCACTCAATGGTAAAGCACGAACGCCTGCAGTTTTATAACCTATGCCACTATAACCAATGGAATAAGGATCAACACTTACACTTAAAACCACTGAGGCAGAGCCAGGTTGTTCTTTAACTGTGCTTTTGTAGTCCCCTTTTTTAAGAGCTTTTTTCTTAAAAAACCCGTAGGTTCCTGAAGCAGAGTTTCGTCCATATAAACTAATCGGTTGAGAGGCCCAAGATCCAGTTAAACCTACATCTCCCCATGTCATCGCATCTTTTCCGCCACGTTTGAGAGTTTTAGAAAAAATTGAATCGACCTGTTCTAAAGAAAGCCCCTTGATTGGATTATCTTTATTAACAAAAACCGCCAAAGAATCTATAGCAACACGAACTTTTGTAGGTTTATAACCAAACTTCTTTTCAAATTTATCCATTTCAGAGGATTTCATTTGCCGTGACATGGGTCCTAATTGGGAAACCGCTGAAATTAAGGCTGGTGGAGCCGTTGAAGATCCTTTTCCTTCTACCTGAATATTTACATTTGGATAAAATTCACGAAACTTTTCCGTCCAAAATGTCATGAGGTTGTTAAGTGTGTCAGAACCTACGCTGGAAAGATTTCCACTGATACCCTGTACTTTTTTGTAACCGGCAATTGAAGGATCCACTTGGACCGTTCCACTCCATGCCGAATTTACAAGGGATGTGCCTATAAAACAAATGCTCAATAGGGTCACAAAAAGGTTTGGTTTCTTCATTTTCAAATTCTCCTAATTTTATTTCATTCAGCCTAATAATTATTTATTAGATTTTCATTAGGGAAAGGTTAAATTTCAATCACACCACGCCCTAACACCCAAATAATATGAATTGGAGATTATTTTGAAATGAGAAGAAGATTTGAATTTGGTTTGATTAAAAACCCACCAAATTTTAAACTTTCGAAATTTCAGAGAGTTTGTGGTCCGGAAGGAGGATTTTGAATGTACTGCCCTGTCCTAAGTTGCTCTCGACGCTGACTTCACCACCATGTGCCTGGGCAATATGTTTGACAATTGCAAGGCCCAAGCCAGTGCCACCCAATTTTCGGCTACGGGCTTTATCGACTCTATAAAACCGCTCAAATAAGCGAGGTAAATGCTCTTTAGCTATTCCTTGCCCCTGATCCTTTACATAAATAATAATGCTTTTATTTTCAATTCGAGCACCCCCTTCAACCGTACTGGAATCATCACTGTATTTAATGGCATTATCAACCAAATTAGAAACAGCTTGTTCCATAAGTGCAGAATTAATCATCAGACGTAGATTGGGATCGCATTCTAATTTCACTTGAATATTTTTATCAGTTGCCTTTGCATTACTATCTAAAATAGCGGATTCAAAAATAGGTTTTAACTGACTATTTTCCACTTTTATTCCTTCTTTTTCTGCATCTTGCTCTATTCTGGATAAACTTAATAGATCCTCAATAATCGAATTCAAACGGTCTGCTTGTTTAGCCACTATTCTCAAAAAACGAACCGTATCATCAGGGTTTTCTTTTGCGCCATTTAACAAAGTTTCAACAAAACCCTTAATAGAAGTAATGGGAGTTTTTAATTCGTGAGAAACATTGGCAACAAAATCCCGCCGGACCGTTTCTAAACGACGCAACCGTGTTACATCATTTAAAACAATAACGGCACCTACAGCTTGATTCTGTGAATCCCGTAAAACGTTACCTACGGCCTGCAAATTACGTTCAGCTTCAATATTATGGAATACAATATCTTCTTCTAAAGTTTGCTCACTTTTTAAGATTCGCTGAACAAATTCCTGTAATTGAATATTCCTGATTACGGTTTGCACACTTCGTCCCTGGGCTTGTTCAGGAGGGGTTCCTATAAGATGCGCTGCGGCTTGGTTAATACTAATTACATTTTCCTCAGAGTCTACAGCAATAACCCCTTCTACCATACTGGTTAATATCGCTTCCTGTTCATTCCTTTGAGAAGTGATCATCTGAATCCGTTCATTTAACTGGGCCGCCATTTGGTTAAGAGTTTTTGCCAAGCTCATAACATCCTCTGTACCCTGCACTTGAATGCGCGAACCAAAATCTCCCCCTGCAAAACGAACCGCATTTTTTCTCATTATGGAGAGAGGTTGACTGATTTTGCGAGATATATACAAACTTATGGGAGTAGCTACAAGTGCGATTAATACTCCGGCCAAAATAATTTTCCATATCAAATCTTTTAAGGCTTCATCCAAAATTGTAAGAGGAATAGATGTCCGAACTACCCCCGCAACCTGACCATTATTATCTATTGGAACTGCAACATACAAAAGATCCGTTTTTAATGTTTTGCTTGGACGAATAGAAGATCCCATTTCCCCTGACAAGGCCTTAACAAATTCTGGTCGATCCGAATGATTATCCATACGCAGCGGATCCTCTTCAGAATCTCCCAATACCTTTCCGTCGATTGAAATTAAGGTCACTCGGATTTCTCTTGAATGACCAAAGGTTTCACAAATTTTCTGAAGTTCTTTTTGTGAGCTTTCCAACAGAGGGGGAATCTCTTGTTTTAAAAACTCGGCATGAGATTCCAGGTTTTTAATGGTTTGTTGGTAATAAAAATCCTTCAGGGAACTGACGGTATACCACCCAATAGCGCTCAAAGAGATAATAATTAGAAGTAAATAGGAAGGGTATAATTGTTGAAAAAGGTTTCTTCTTAACATATTTCTTCTTGAAACCGGTATCCTACGCCACGAACCGTCTCAATATATTGGGCACAAGATTCTAGTTTTTTTCGTAAACCCACAATTTGAAAATCCACCGAACGATCTGTCACAGCGTGATCTTCTCCTCGGATGGCATCTACAATCTGACCTCGAGTAAATACCCACCCAGGCCGCATTGCTAAAATATGTAGAATTTTAAATTCTGTAAACGTTAGATTCACTGGCTTATTTTGAACTCTTACCTCATGTCTTCCAGGATGAATTAGCAGATCTCCTATCTGAATAACTTCATCATTGGGGGCTTTAGGGTCTTTTTGTCGACGGAGAACCGCTTTAATTCTGCTAATAAACACTCGTGGGCTAAAAGGCTTGGTAATATAATCATCGGCTCCCAACTCTAAACCAGCAACTACATCAGATTCCTCTCCTTTCGCCGTAACCATAATTATGGGAATATGACGTGTCTTAGAATTACTTTTTAGGTTCCGGCAAACTTCAAGTCCATCAATTCCTGGTAACATAAGATCTAGTACGATTAATTGCGGATTCTCATTTTTAGCGGTTTGGAGACCCTGCTCTCCAGTTTCCACACAGGCTACCTTATAGCCTTCTCTTGCCAAATTATACTGTATCAGTTCCAGGATATCCTCTTCATCTTCTACTACTAAAATTTGTTCTCTAGACATATTTCCTCCGGTTTGTCTTATATGAGCTTACCATTGAATGGAAATTTTGTTTGAATTTAGTAGCATTTGCATAAGAATTTGATGTGAACCCAAAAATTTTCTGTTAGTTTTTTGTAAAAGCATTGATTTCCGCCATTATATATTTTCTCAAAATTTTATTTTTTTCTAAAGTTTTTAAGAAAACTTTCCGAAAAAAAGATAAGGGAAAATTTCATTTGAATCTTTAATTTTTGGATAGCTAATGGAAATTGGAGTTAGCGAAAAAATAATTTCTTCAACATATACAGGATTGGACCTGAGAAATTCCTCCAGCACCCCTAAATTTACAAAAGATAACCCTGCCAATTCAATTGCCGCTGCTGTTCAAGATAAGGTCGTGTTAAGTGGTAAAAATTCTGAAAGATCTCCCTCTTCTTTAACAACCGAAGAAAATGAAAAAACAACAGTTATAAACAATAATTCAGATTGTGAGGATTGTGAAGAGGAGCTTACCCAAGAAGAGCAAAAAATAGTAGAGCAGTTGAAAGCACGTGATAGGGAAGTAAAAGCCCATGAGCGCGCGCACCAAGCCGCCGCCGGAGGATTAGCTCGAGGAGGTCCTTCTTATACTTATACCACTGGACCTGATGGGAAACGATATGCTGTTGGAGGAGAGGTTCAGATAGATACTTCACCTGTCCCTGACAATCCTGAAGCCACTATTCGTAAAGCTCAAACCATTCGACGAGCTGCAACAGCCCCTGCAGAACCTTCGGCCCAAGATCGTAGCGTTGCAGCAGCCGCTTCCAAAATGGAAGCCCAAGCTCGCCAGGAGCTTGCCCAAGAGAAAATTGAAAAGACTTCAGAAAAAGAAGAAAGCTCTCCTGCCTTGGACTTCAATTCGAAACCTTCTAAAGTTTCAGAAGAAAGATCAAATAATAATTCTGAAAATATTTCGGAGGTCAACTCAGTTCGGGGGGGACCACCATCTAATAGGGAAAAAATTATTCAAAACTTTTCTCAGCCTAACACCGGAAAAGAAATCGGAAGCTTATTAAACGCCGTGGCTTGAATTCTAAAAAACTTTTATCCAATAAGCCATAGGTCAACCCTTTGGATTAGCTCTTCCACAATATAAATAAGTGAATATTTTTGGTCCTTCCATGTAAAACTTGTCCAGTTGTTCCAGATGAAATCCGGAATCAAGAATTAAACTTTCCATATTGCGATTTACGTGACAACCCCCTGCAAATTTCTTTTGAATTGGGTTCCACAAATTTTGTAAACGTGCAACGGATTTATCCGGGGATTGACCATGCTCAATAAAATAATAAACACCGTCTGGTTTTAACACCCTTTTAAATTCCTTTAAAGCCTGAATTGGATAAGGAATAGTACACAAGGTCCAGGTAGTAACAAGAGAGTCAATAGAATTATCCGGCATATCAATGGAATCCTGGATCCAATTTACAAACTTTATTTTAGAGGGGAATTTAGAAATTCTTTTCTTAGCCAACCGCCGACCAATGAGGGAAGGATCTAAAGCAAAAAATTCTTTTATTTCATTTTTTAAATGAGGAAGATTCAAACCAGAACCGAAACCAACCTCTAATACAACACCTTGAACATCTTTTAAGTATTTACCTCGAATCTCTTGGAAAGGCTTTCCCCGCATGCACCATTCGACTCCGTAAGGTAAAATATTCTCGGAATAGAAACTCATGGTTTCATATTATCAAATTATTTAATTCAGTGCTGTCGTAGGATTTTGTAATCTTTTATAGCCTTCAATGGCAGTTAGAAGTCTTTTTTGTGCCTCATCCAACCCAGCGAATCCCTTGGTTTCCATTTTTCCTGGTCCCTTATAATTTTGGAACCAAAGCTGGATGATTTCCAGGGTTCCAGGATATTTTTCTTTAAGGTCTTTTAGAGAATTTATATCCAAAATCGAATTTGAAGCAGGTACGCCAATTAATTTATCATCCTGCTCTCCGCGGTCTAACAATTTTAGCATTCCAATTACTTTCACAGGCACAACCAATCCACGAGGTAAAGCAGGTCCTAATATTAAAATATCCAAAGGATCCCCATCCCCACCTTCTTCTTTGGGTAGGAGAGTTTGAGGAATCATTCCATAATTGCCCACATAGCTGATATAACGAACCATTCTTGGAATTCCCTTTTTATGTTCCCATTGAAGGGTTCCATCGTGCTCATTAACTTCCCATTTGGCGTTTGTACCTGTTGGAATTTCAATTACCGCATTTGTCATTCCATTAAAGGTTTTTGCAGGGTATCCTTTCCAAAAATTTTTTTCTCCTTTAATGGTATATGCATTTTTGTAAACCAGCCCACGGGCTAAGTTGGAATTGAATTGTGTAGGTTGTGAACACCCTACCGATACCCCCAAACTAATCAAGATTAAAATTGTTAATGCTTTTTTAATCAATTTCATTTAATTTTCCATCCATTAAATGGTTTTAGAATAATTTATTTTTAAAATATTAATGACTAATAAAATTTTTATGAATTCTGCCTATATCTTATCAATCGCAACCTATTCTCTATTAACTATATCCATCATTTTTCTCTGGTTCATTAATTATCGAAAATGGTGGATTGTATTTTTTTTGCTTTCTACAATAATCGGATTAGTTTCTGGAAGAATAGCTCTTTTAGGTCTTTTAAATATAGTGGGATTCGGAGCCCTCATCTTTTTTTATTATTCCAGAAACTATAAAAGCTTAATAAAAACCTTCCTAGCATTTGTAATCGTTCTCTGGGGACTTATTCTTTCACACCATTTTAGTCCGGGTTTTTTCAATTGGAAAATAGTTTCAGAGACTAAATTGTCCCCTGACAGCATACCCTATAGTTTTTATCTAAATTTTGATAAAGGCATTGTGGGGCTTTTTCTTCTGCTAATCATTCCCAATTTAATTCATAAAACAAAAGAATTAAAATCTATGGTGACCACTATTTCCCCCATATTTCTTATTGGGTCATTTTTAGTTTTAATACTTTCCTTTTTATTAGGATATATTAAATGGGATCCAAAGTTCCCCGACTTTTTTGTGATCTGGGCCTTAAAAATGTTTTTCTTTACGTGCTTGCCTGAGGAACTTATTTTTCGGGGATTCATTCAAAGAGAACTTTCTTCATATTGGAAAAATTTTTCATGGGGTCCTTTAGCTTCTCTTACAATATCTTCCTTTTTATTTGGGTTAGACCACTTCGCCGGTGGACCTAAATATATTTTTCTCGCATTTATTGCCGGTTTCTTCTACGGTTGGGTTTATCAAAAAACCAACCGTATTGAAAGTAGCGTTTTATTCCATTTTCTACTTAACACATTTCATATATTGGGATTTAGTTATCCGGCTTTAGAATCAGCCTTCGGGTAGGATTTCCTAATTTTATTATAAAAATATTAAGGCAAGATTATATTTGTATTTGAAATTGATATGAAATAAAGATATTTAAAGGAAAGTTTATTTATAAAAATCAAACAAACATTCCACTGACCTCATTGAATTCACTGGTCAATGTCTCTTCAAAACCATTTAAGTCATCTTCAGTTAATCCAATTTCCTCTAAGACCTCTGCGGACAGTTGTGGTACTTGAGGTTCTCCACTAGCTCCTAATTCAAGCTTATACGCCATAGAATCGGCAATATGCACAATCAGGGCTTGGGTCTTGTGTTTTGTGGCTTCTAATGGGTTATGATGAAATGCAACTCCTTCAATTAAACTTTTCGGGAGGTCCCATTTCTTTAATAAATTTTGTCCCACTTCCGCATGCGTAAAATTTAAAAATTGATCTTCTTCTTCAAACAAATGTGTTTTTCGCTCTATAGCAGAATCTAATATTTTTTTCATTTTTTCTGGAGCTTCTTTAAACAAAATCAAACTTCCTAAATCGTGCAACATTCCGGCTAAATAGAACTTCTCTACATCCTTTACCTGAAGATGTTTAGCCATAATGCGAGCTCCTAAACCAACCGCAATACTATGCTTCCAAAAAGAATCCATATTGATCACATCTTTTGGAATTCCTTTGAATTGGGTCAAAACTCCCGTTGCTAACGCTAAATCAGCTAACTGGTCCGTTCCCACAATATTCAATGCATGCGTAATTGTCGAAACCTTTGATCCCAAACCATAAAATGGGCTGTTTACAACTTTTAACAGGCGAGCTGACAAAGCCGGATCATTACTGATAATCTTTTCAAAATCATTGAACCCGCTTTCTGGATCATCTATCGCTTGTTGTAGTTGATGGTAAATCGTTGGAGGAGAAGCAACAACATCGTCAACAATATCTATAGCATTGAGCCCACCGCCCTCTTTTGAGGAGGCATGTCCATGTCCATTCTGATCTATAGATATTGCACTATTTATTTCTGCCAAAAGACTTTCGAAATCAATTGGTTTTTTAAAGTAACCTTTTGCCCCTGCCTTTAAGCACCCTTCCTTTAATTCATCATGATCTATCCCAGTGATCATAAATATTGGAAGTTTAGGGTGAGTTTTTCGCAGTTTCTTCAAACACTCCACGCCATTAATTTTTGGAATACGAATATCTAAAAGAACGCAACTAGGGTCCAACTCATCCACTTTGGCTAAACCTTCTTCCCCATCGGGCACCGATTCCACTTCAAAATCCTGGTTGGTCATATAGCGTTTAATGTTAGAACATGCTTTTAAATCATCATCAACTACGAGAATTGTTTGGTTTGACACAGAAAATAGCCCCTATAAATATATAGCAAAAATTTCTTACATATTTGATTTATTTACCCTATATATAAAAATATAAGGCAATAGAAAACCAAATTAAAGATAAATTGGAAAAATGATTAAATAGGGACGGGAAAGGCAACTTTAATATTTAAATCCAATACCGAAAATACCAGATTGTATTTTTTTTTAATTATTTTCATAACTAAAGGTTCCTCGTATACAAGGAAACAATATTTTCTTAAATACAATTGGAAATTCTTGCCATTGCATTGTCTTGTCTAAACAGTAATCAGCTCCCCAAGTAATACACTCTTTTTTACTTTCGAAAAAAGAAGGGTTTTGAGAAAAGTAACTAAAGGTAATTATTTTCGTAAAAGGAAATAAGGTTTTTGCCATACTTATAAGTGGTAAACTATATTGATTGGAGACCAGGGGATCAATAATAATTAAATCAAACTGTAATTTTTGGAGCCATTCTAAAGCCTCATCAATATTAAAAGCATGATGCACCAGGGGTTTGTTAGAATACCCAATATTCAACAAGTTTCCCTCAATGAATTTACATATCTTCTTATTTTTATCAATGGTAAGGATCTGCACATTTACTCCTTATAGATACTCATTAGTTTGTAAAACCTAAATAAGAAAAATTGAATAATCTATCTTGAAGGTGAGCAACAATTCAGAAGGTTGATATTCTTACATCGATATTTTTATAGCAAAAAGGAGGCCAAAAATTATTCAAATCATAACTAGCTATTTTTCAATAGTTTTCAAACACACAATTTTATTTTTAATTAAATGACGTTTAAAAAATTAACCACTCCCTCTAATTTTTTATACATTTTTCTTTGAATTTTGCGGCTTTAATATAATAAGGATTTGAAGGGATTGCCTATCTTAATATTAACGAGCAATAGCGATTCAATTTTCCACTCATTGAATTTGAAAAACATTGCCATTAATCTAAAGGAAAAACTAAAATGAATTAGCAATGAAATGCCCCAAATGCAGCAATAACTTTCCATCCTCTGAATCTTGTCCTTATTGCGGGATAGTTATTTCCAAATATATTGAGATCCAACAAAGAAAATCAGTCCCACCCCCTGAATTTGACTCAGAAATCCAAAATTCAATAAATGATGAATCAATAAATTCTCCTGAAGAAGAATCCTTAGGATTAAGTACACAATTTAAAAGATACTTTGCTTACCTGGAAGAAACAGCATCAATTCCCTGGAAACCAATTTCAAAAGTGACGGTTCTATCATTTTCTATTGGGTGGGTGTTTATGGTTTATTTATTGGCTACCAAGGACATGATGGGTTCAGATTCAAAATTACTGTATTTAACTCATAATGTGAACTTAGTGTTTCATGAAGCTGGCCATTGGATCTTTGGAGTTTTTGGAATTAGTATTTTGACAATTTTGGGAGGAAGTATGAACCAGTTGCTAATTCCATTAATAGTCACCGCTTCCTTTTGGACGAGGAGAGATGCTGTAGGATTTGCTTTTGGCTTATTTTGGTTTTTTGAAAATTGCCTCGACGTTGCAGTTTATATGGCAGATGCCCGAGCTCTGGCCCTGCCCTTGATCGGGGGTTTAGGCGAAGAAGCTCATGATTGGAAAAATATCTTTTCCCATTTTGGTTTACTAGAAAAAGATACTGCCCTTGCCTCTGTGGTAACCGCCTTTGGTTGGTTCGGAATATTATCCACTTGGGCTTGGCTTTTATGGGTTTGGTTTAAATACAAAGAAAGCCTTAGATTCAACACAATTTTACGTTAAAACCCAGCCAATTTTAAATTTCAAACGCTCTTTTTTTAAAGTTCTTTTAAATAAGAGCAAAACCGATTGCACTATTCACACTATCCTTGACCACCTTTAAGGCAGCATTAATAGCCTGCTCGGCAGCAATTAATCCCATTCCTTCTACTGTAAGCAATACTGTTTTTGTTGTATTTTTATTTATGTCCAGTAATAGCTTTGCAGTTTGTTTATCAATTGTCCCTTTTACAAACATTTTCTCAATTGATATTAAACTTTGGGCCAACTTTTTGGATTCTAATTCAGCATAATCTTTTATCTCTGGCCACTTTTCTTTAAAAGTCCCTTTGGCAGCGGATAACATACTTTTAGATAAACTAGAAATTTTTAATCCCATAACAAACTCCTGTATTTATAATTTGGGAATCAGTATTTTTATTGACGTTTTTTTGCTAGTTCAAGTTTTAAAATAGCCGTAAATTGAGAATTTAATGAATTTCTAAGATTTTCAATTACTGGTCCTGAGAACTGACCTGATTTTTGCAATTGCTCCATCTTGTTAAAATTATCCTGGACCAGCGCTAATTGTTTAATGGTCAATTCATTTTTATCGATTGCTTGTGCTCTTACTCGAATTGCACTTAGATCGACTGCTATATCATTATAAAAATTCTTGGTTTTATCATATGTCCAATCTGGACTTCCTGCTTTAAATTGTGAAAGTACTAGAAATGTTTCAACTTTCCTTTGTAAAGCTGTAACAGCTTTATCTGTTTGCTCGTCATAAGATGAAACAAATTTGACCGCACAACCCGTTTGGATTACCAAAGCTATGAGAAAAAGTAAAACGGCGGCGATTCTATGCCAATCATTTCTATTTCTTTGGGCAATTTTTAGATTTTCCATCGATCCATATTCCATTTAATAAGGTTAAAGTTGGCCTACATTACTTTTGAAACACGAGCTAAATTTTTAAAACAGTTTTCAGTAAATTAGTTTTCTAATATCCGAATATATTTTTGGTGATTTCGATGCGGATTATTGCACATAAACTTATTGATTTAAAGGGGGAAGTTAATTAATTTTTAATTTTTAACACTTTAAGAAGGAATAAAAATTTTTGGCTTATTGATAAATTTCTTAGACTAATAAATATAACCTGCCTAACATAAAAAGGGGAGGTTGCAACAAAAGAAAATACTAAATTCAGTTACAATCATCTCTATTTAATTGAGGATCCGATAAAGGAGTGCTGTGTTTAAAAAATATTTATATTGGAATATCATCCTTCTTTACTTTTTGACAGGATGCGCATTTAACAACTATTCCGGCTTACCACCAGGAATTCATTCTCCCAAGGAAAGCTCAAACCAGACTTATCAGTACTTAAAAGCTGAAAAGAAAATATTGGCTTTATTAACATATTGGGAGAAATCTATCGAATGGAGAAAAGAGGCGAATACTTATTATCATGAAATATCGGAGTTTTTTAATACACACGACGACCGCCTATCTTCTTTAAATACTCGCAAATTACATGATTCATTTGCATATTATATATTGCAGGTTAGAAAGCCTGTTATAAACTTAATTAACCCTGACTTTCTTAAATTTGATTATGACCAAATTAATATAACTCCAGAAAAAGTTTCTGATTTACACAACGACCCTATTCAAATCAATCCAAACGATCCTTTTGGTGAAGCTTTTTTGAGAAACTTTGAGATTGCCTTTGCCGGATCTCTAATTCTAATTGATAACTACATTCTCAGTTTGGATCCTTATTTAAAAAAACAGGTAATGCGGAGAAGTCTTTTTTTCGATTTTCCAGATTCACAAAAAAAAATTTCAAAATCTATTCAACAAATCTGGAATAATTACAACGGAACATTCAAATATTCTAATCGTCTAATCCAGGCGTTTAAGTTTTATAAAAAGACTGAACCATTTCGCTATAAAAATAATAGATCCAAACCTTATCCAACAGAATTGAACCATTTGATAAATGAAAGTTTTACTTTTAAAGAACTCAGTAGGAATTTGGAAGAAAAAAACCTTATTTCACGTTTAATAAATAGGTTCCAATGGTTTATTAAACAAAACAATGACAATATATTTTTAACAAACAATCATACTACGCATGCCCTAAGCATGGTTTTTGGAAACAGCATTGGAGTCATTCAAACCCGAAAAGGAAAACTCTGGGATTTACCTAAACAAGAATTAAAAACTTTACAGAAAGAGATGAGGCCCTTGGATATTCTTTTGGAAAAGACTCCTTTTCGCCTCACTGACAGATTTATTCCAGGTCACTATGGTCATGTTGCAATTTGGGTAGGGACGGAAAAAGAACTAAAAGAATTAGGAGTTTGGGAAAAACTTCCACATTATTATAACCTGGCTAAAATACACTACGCTTACAAGGGGCCTTCATTTCAGGAATCCATTCGCAAAGGGCAAAGTATTATTGAAGCTCTACGACCAGGAGTGGAAATAAACTCACTTCGAAATTTTTTAAATATTGATGATCTCGCCATATTAAGACCAAAAGATTGCCCATCCGGAAATAATTCAATTAAATTCTGCTTAACTAGAAATAATAAACAAAAGTATCTACTGGAAGCCTTTAAGCAAATTGGAAAGGATTATGATTTCAACTTTGACGTAAACACAGAAAAAAAAATCGTCTGCTCAGAGTTAGCCTATAGAACTTTTTTTAATATTGACTTTGCCACCTCTAAAGCGATTGGAAAACATTCTATTAATCCAGACCAAGTAGCCTTAAATGCGGATGAGAACTCCGATCCTTTTTATCCAGTGATTTTATACTTTGATGGCAAACGATTCTCTGGGGACAAAATAACACTGCAAACAAAACTCAGGGAAATATTAAACAGAAAACATCCTCTCCTAAAATAAAAATTTTTAATCACACAATAATCTGTCCAGACTTTTTCAAGGGCAATTCGTCAAAAATTTTACTTTTAATCAAAAATACAAAAAAACATAATTCAATATCCCACGCCAGTCCGACCCCACAAAAGCCATTTCAATGTAGCCATATCTAACCATTTAATATATAATCGAAATTAATTATGAAATTCTTTAATTGGTTTTAAAAATTGTAGCCTAACCCTAACCACATAATTAACTTAAGGAGCCGAACCATGTCATTAGCTAAATGCGTAACTGCCGAATGCATTGGCACATTTTGGTTAGTCTTGGGGGGCTGTGGAAGCGCAATTCTGGCAGCCGCTTTTCCCGAAGTAGGGATTGGATTAGTTGGAGTTTCCTTTGCATTCGGATTGACAGTTTTAACAATGGCATATGCCATTGGTCACATTTCAGGTTGTCACTTAAACCCAGCGGTTTCTATTGGATTGTTTATGGGAGGACGATTTCCTGCAAATCGTTTACTTCCTTATATTTTCGCTCAAGTCGTGGGAGCTTTAATAGGAGCCGGAGTCCTATATTTTATTGCTACTGGAAAAACTGGATTTGATGTCAGCAGCGGTTTTGCATCGAATGGCTTTGGAAACCATTCTCCCGGAGGATACACTCTCACTGCAGCTTTGGTTTGCGAATTTGTCATGACATTTATGTTTTTATTGATAATACTTGGAGCAACAGATTCTCGTGCACCTTCCGGATTTGCTCCAATTGCTATTGGGCTTGGCTTAACTTTAATACACTTAATTAGCATTCCTGTGACTAATACCTCCGTAAACCCAGCCCGAAGTACAGGAACGGCTCTTTATGCAGGTGATTGGGCAATTTCTCAATTGTGGGTGTTTTGGGTAGCACCTATTGCCGGGGCAGTAATTGCTGGAGTAACCTATAAAACACTTTTTGGAGGAAATGAAAAATAATATAGTTTTAATAATAGCAATTTTTCATTTTCTTGGGAGCAAAGAGAACATAAAAAAACAAATTATGGGTTAATATAAGGAAAGGAGTTTATAATTCAGTTGAATTATTCTATGCTTTCAGCGCTATCAATTTCTTTTTCCTCCAATTGAGCGAACCATTGTATTTTTCAAAACCCCTTAAAATCTTTATTTTAGTATTGGTCATTGGAGCTTTATGGATTCCAGTTTATGAAAAATTTAAAACCCCTATTAATCCTCCGTCAAATTCTGAAGCACGTGAATCATTGACAGAAATTTTCCATAGCTGCCAAGGCCATTGGAACAATGACAAAGCCTCTGAAGAAATTTGCAACCTAAAAATTGCTAAAAAATTAGCGACTGCTCCTCTTTCAAATAAATGGGATTACAGCATCCTAAATGGTACTCAGGAACAGTTCCTGGCCACTGCAGAAGCAAAATATGATGAAGGAGTTATTAAAGTAACCATTAATGCTAAGGGTGAATTCCAGGAAACAACTATTCCTGATGAATCTTTTGGGCTTTGGTAACTTACAACTTTTTAATGATTAATCTAAATTAATTTTAACTTTTCACTTCAATCTTTGTTGAATTTAATAAATTTTCGATCCTGGAAATAAATGAGTATGAGTGAAAACTTAAAAAAAACCCTGACCGTTAGTTTACTCGGTGGGATAGCCATTACTTTACAATCCTGTGGATTGATATTCAAAACAAACATGCCGGGCGAATCCTATACAGGTACCCTTCCTAATCTCACAACAATCGAAAAAAAATTAATGGATAGACTCACCCGTCATGTTGAACAATTAACTGAAGTAATAGGAGAAAGAAATTTTTGGAATTACAAAAACCTGGAAAATTCAGAAAAATACATTGCAGAAGAGTTTCAATCTCTAGGTTATTCTGTAACCACTCAGGAATATCTAATCCGAGAAAAACCTTTTAGAAATATTGAAGCTCGCCTGCTTGGCACCACAAAGCCGGATGAAATATTAATTATTGGCGCACATTATGACAGCGTAGACGGTTCTTTAGGAGCAAATGATAATGGGTCCGGTGTCGCCGCACTATTAGAATTAGCCCGGGTATTAAAAACTAATCCTCCATCCAGAAGTGTAAGGTTTGTTGCCTTTGTGAATGAGGAACCTCCTTTTTTCCAAACGGATGAAATGGGAAGTCGTGTCTATTCCAAAAAATTGAAAGAAAAAAATGAAAAAATTGTTGGGATGATTTCATTAGAAACAATGGGTTATTATTCGGATGAAAAAGGCAGCCAGGAATATCCTTTTCCTTTAAAGTATTTTTACCCCGACACTGGGAACTTTATAGCGTTCGTGGGCGACCATTCCTCTAGAGATTTGGTAACTTTATCCGTTGAACTTTTTAGAAAACATACTCAATTTCCTTCAGAAGGCGGAATAATTCCTGGGTGGATTCCAGGAGTTGGCTGGTCTGATCATTGGTCTTTCTGGCAAGAAGGGTATCCGGCAATTATGGTAACAGATACAGCACCCTTTCGTTATCCACATTACCACACTTATGACGATACCATTGGCGAAGTAGACTTTGAAAAGTTAGCCTTGGTGGTTCAAGGTTTAAGTAAAGTAATTTTTGACCTGGCAAATCAACAAGAATAAATAAAAGCTGAAGGAAGTTTGACCTGGCCAATTATCAAACCCCCTTCATACATTTTTAAGCTTTTAAGGGCTATCATTTTCTTTATTCAGAAAAGGATACCCAAAGGTGTAAATCCATTTATCAGAATCATTTGCTTGAGCCGGAGCTAAATCCCTTGCAGGTAAATGGCATCCAAGACAATCTTCTTTATAATTCTTTGAAACTGTTTCAACAGAATTTTCTCCCTTAAAGAAGGACCATCCCCAGCCCTCGCCCCATAACTTTGAATTTGGAAACCGATTTTGAGTATCTCGAACTAAAACAAACCATCCTTTTATTGTAGTTGCATGACTCACAAATGGACCGGTAGTCATGGACATTGTTTTAGTATTAATAAGTTCCTTAACTAATACAGCACCATCTGGAAACTTTCTGTGCTTTTTATAATAAGCAATAGTTTCAGGCTGAGTGTATACGATATGAAATTCTTTCGTCCCGGGTTTTTCTTTCCCAATTGCATGGGACCAAGTCCCCAAAACAGGCCAAAAGTTATAATCCTTTGGAACAGAAATTGTCCCGGTTTTTAAATTTACATTGGGTGCGAATGATGTATGAGTATTATTTTGGGCTGAAACTATCACACTGAAGTACAAACAGAAAAAAACTGATATGAATATTAGCTTTGAAAAGTATTTCACTTTAGATCCCTTTATGAACGGAGTGTTAGAATGCGAACCAATTGTATTAAAAAAGAAAAGGGAGCTACAGATTTACAATTTCTAACCTTATAGCTCCTTTTTTCCTATAGACCAAAGGTCAACGGATTATAAAAAATCAAAGATCGGCAGCTTTTTTATTTTTAATTTTTGTCCAATTTACTTCTGCTTTTTGAATGTTGCCGGAAATATCTTTATTCCAGATCCCTTGTATTTTGTTGTCCAAATTTAAATACAGTTTATTGTCCACAATCCTCCAAACGTCTGGGTCTCCCACAAATTTTTTACCTACTGCCACTCCATAAGCACAATAACCACCAAAGGCAGGTAAATATTTATGAGGGTTTTTGGCAAACTCTTCTTGATTAGTTTTATTAATAAACAAATAGGTAACTCCATGATGCTCAACTACGTGGTTCCCATTACCTTTAAGAGGCTTTTCATTTTTATGGTAAGAAACCAGATCATAACCTTGAACCCCCACAATATTGGTTTCCAAAATGGAAGTAGAATCCATTTTTGTCATAGCTCCGCCATTCATCATTCCACCTTGCCCGGCAAAAGCAAAATTGGAAATAAGAGCGATCATCAGTGTAATTATTGGTACTAATTTGGTTTTTAATGTTGAAAAATTCATTGTCTACTCCTTATCGTTAAAATAAATTTAAAAGTCTCTCGCAACGAGGTAGACAAATTAGTATTAAAAATTTTGATTTCATTACAGATTTTTTTAAGTTTTTTTTGTTAAGTCTCAAAATTCATTTAAAATAAAGGTCTAAATTTATATTTATTTTAAATTTACTTAAAACAGATTAGTATAGAAATGAGAGGCATAAATCTTGGCTATAGCTTCAAAACGTGAAAAACTAATTAAAACTGCTCACAAACTATTTTCACAGTATGGTTTTCATGCGGTAGGAATTGATTTAATTTTAAAGGAATCAGGGATTGCCAAAAGAACGCTTTACAATCATTTTAAATCTAAGGATGAACTCATTTTAGCTGTACTTCGATATTATGACCAAGAGTTTCGCAATAATTTTATGCGCGAAGTGGAAAAAATAACAACATCTCCGCAACAAAGACTGATAGCTATTTTCGAGGTGGCTGAAAAATGGTTCAATCAAAAAGATTATTTTGGTTGCTTGTTTGTAGGCGCTGCGGGTGAATTTCCAGAACAAGGAACCGCCATTCGAAATATTTGCAAAGAGTTTAAAAGTTTAGTCCTGGATTATATTATTGGATTAGCAACCCAGGCAAAAATTGGCAAACCAAAACAACTTGCCGAACAGTTGCTTTTGTTGCTAGAGGGAGCCATTACTATGTCTCAAATAAATGGTTCTTCTAAATTTGCGAGACAAGCACAAAATGCCGCAAAAATCTTAATTCAAAAATATCGATTATAAGTGCTGGATAGGCTAGCAAAATCAATCTCGATTTTTAATTATTCTTAAACGCCCTTAATTTTTTATTCTGGTAAGAAAAAGTTTGCTGCTCAAATTAAAATATTTTTTATTTAGATGCCGCAGAAAGGAATTAGAGGTAATAAAGGGTGAGATAATATTTTTTTGTAGAGGAATTCAAAATAAACTTAGGGCCGATAACCAGCATACAAATCCCCACGATGTTGCACACTGCCCTCCCGTATCGGCTCTATCTATAATTATTGACGTAAAATACACTAAATTTAAAATTTATGGAAGGGTTATAAAAGGGGGTTTTTTAATTTATTTGCTACATTTTTTCTAGCATACAAAGGGAATCAAACTTTATTCAGACTCAATTTATCTGGATTTCTCACGGCGAAAATTCTTGAAATTTTTCCTTCTTCAAACTCAAATGAAAAAACTGTCTCAAGTTTCCAATCTGTCTTTCTAGTTTTACTGGAAAAAATTAAACCAGGTCGATTATTTATAGTTGTAAATTCATTTTTGAATTCGACTTCTTTACTAAACCCCTGCTTAAGAATTCCAATAAAGAATTTGCCAATTTTCTCTGGATCTACCATAACTTTTGGCAGCGCAATGGCTTTACCACCTCCATCAGACCAAAACTCAAGGTTCTCACTAAATAATTCTTTAATCCTGTTAATTTTTCCGTTTTTAACATTCTCAAAAAATTTTTCTAGAATTTTAAAATCTTGATTTGAAGGAGTATCAAATTTAGGCTTGTTGGTTTGAATATACTTTCGAGCCCTTTCCGCTATTTTTCTGCAATGACTATCACTTCTATCAACAATAGATCCTATTTCTTTGAAAGAGTATCCAAAAATATCGTGCAGAAGATAAACCACTCTTTCCATCGGATTTAGATTCTCCAATATAAGTAAAAAAGCCATTGAAAGACTTTCAGACTTTTCTAAATGATCTTCTTCCCAATAACCTAATTTATTAACTACGGGTTCTGGTAACCAAGGGCCAACATATTCCTCCCTTTTCTTATACGATTTTTTTAAACGGTCCAATGCTAGATTGCTACAAACTTTTAAAAGCCAACTTTTGGGATTATGAATATTTTCTTTTGCATGGTCATGCCACTTAATATAAGCATCTTGAACTATTTCTTCAGCCTCACATATGGATCCAAGCATTCTATATGCTAGAGCCATCATTGGATTTTTATATTGCAAAAAAATATTCAAACTATCATTTTGCATTTACTGCCCTTCTCCAAAATTAAATTGCATTACTGAACAAGAAGTTGAGTACCCCATTGCTCTTTTAATTGCAGGGTAGACCCTGGAAGTCGCAATGGCCATTGCCAGTTCAATTAAAATATCGATGCCATATTCTTTTTCAACCTGGCTTCGATAATTTTCCAAATCCGGCGCATTGGTGGAAGTTTTATAAGAAAAATCATAAATAAGTTTTAAGCTTGCAGGTAATTTTTCTGGGCTTTGGATTGTATTTATAATATGTTTCCTGGCCATTCCCGATTTAAGTGCGTAATCAATATTTAGCTGTAAGCATGTTCCGCAGTCTTCTGTTTTTAGAGCGGTAATCTTAGCAATCTGCATAATATCGTCTGGGGTATGCTTTTTATATCCATTTAACTTAATAAACTTTGAAAACTGCCTGGCTAAAGATAAAGAAGATTCAGCCATTACCTTCATATAAGTTGCATTGTATCTTGTTTTTTTCTCAAAATTACTAATAGACCATTTCACAATTTTCTTTAACATATCAACCTCCTTTAAATTATATATCTAAGACGAATCAGAAAGGAAAATCGTGACAGGATTAAAAATATTTGAGGGAGATCGGGAGCTTTATTTTTCGGAATTAGAAATAAAGATTCAAAAAAAACAAGCACCTAAAGGAAATTGCCTTTAGGTGCTTGTTTATAAATGGCGGGGCCGACGAGACTCGAACTCGCGACCTCCGGCGTGACAGGCCGGCGTTCTAACCAACTGAACTACGACCCCGTTGGTTTCAATCTAATCAGGAATTACTAATTAAAAAAAATGAACTGCAAAAATTTTACTAGTAAAAGTTACTTTGTAAAAATAAATGCTTTGGTAAAAAAGTTTCTCGGAAAAATGGTGGGCTGAACAGGGCTCGAACCTGTGACCCTCGGCTTGTAAGGCCGATGCTCTCCCAGCTGAGCTATCAGCCCATCTTTAATTTCCGCTGGTTCCCTTATATCAAAGATCAGGGAGTATATAAATCGAAATCTTCTCTGTCAAGCTGTTTTCAATTAATAAATCGTTGTTTAAATCAAATCACATTAATTGACTCATTTTATAAAATTGACACCACAACTTGCTGATTTTAAAATAATTAGATTGAAAGGAGACTTCCCATAGTTTAAATAAAAAGTCCATTGGGTGACTTATGTTTCTTAGTTAACCCTGGCTTAACCAATTACTATTCTTGCCTTTTTACTTGATACAAATTTGATGGTTTGGCCCACCCAACTATTTCTTAATGAATTACCAAAATCAACTATATTAAAACCTCTAACGAATGGCCTCAAATCCTCTGCTAAAAAATTTAATAGAAATTACGAGTAATATTGCGGATGCCTATACCACGGCCTTATTTCAACTCGATTCCCATTCACAACAACTAAAGGTTGTAGATTACCTATCCCTAAGCCCCAACTTTAAACCCGATGTCGCTATAGATTTAGGACAAGGTCTCATTGGACAAGTTGCTGAGGAGAAACAATCCAAATTACTCGATTTTTCATTAGAAACATCACCCACCTTAGAAATATATGGGAATAAAGAGAATCTTAAATGTTTTCTAGCTGTTCCAATTAATCGCGATGGATTGATTGGGGTTCTGGTGGTTGATTCCAAGGAGGGTTATAGTTTTTCAACAAAAATGCAAAAACTGGTGACTGGATTAGCCGAGCAAATGGCTTGGCACCTTACAAAGGAAAATGAATTTCCTAACCAAGATCTTCAAAAAGAAATTTCTCCGATATCTTTAATCGAATGGGGTCAATATCTGGCCGAATCACCCAATCGAAAAACATTAGCTGAAAGATTTCTTCAAACTTCTCAAAATCACATCCCTTTTGACGCCTTAGCAGTGGTTTGGTTTAAAAGTGATGGTACAGGAAGAGTGACCCAGGCCAAAGGTTGGAAACAACCCGTTAAATCTTTTTGCATTATATCGGGAGAATCCATTTGCGGGTCTTTTCAACAGAATTCAGAAGCCAAACTAATACATCATCCTTGGTCAACGGGTCGATTCATCTTTGTAAAAGACGAAAAACCAGAACCTTTCGAATCCGTAATCATATCACCTCTGATTGGGAAAAAAGGATTACAAGGTTTAGTGGTTTGTGCTCATAAGTCAGCCGATGGAATGAATTATTCTGATCTGCAAAAACTAATGTTATTAACCACTTTAGGCGCCCAAGCGCTGGATTATTCAGAAATAACTCAACAGTGGGAAAATGATAAAAATCATTGTCAAATTTCTGGGCTTCCTAATTACCGTTTTCTATTAAAACATCTCAATATCATTGAGAAAGAGGCCTTCAAGGATAATGCAATCTGCGTAATTACAATTCATATCAAAAATTTAAATTCTATATATGAAGCTGATGGTATTGAACAGGGTGATCGCTTAATCAATCAAATCGTATCACAAGCCTCCGAGTCCTTAGCCCTTCCCAAGTTTATATTTAAATTTTCAGAAGACACACTAATTATTTTATTAGCAGGAAAAGACAAAGAATCTTTAGATATACAAAACACTCTATTGCAAGATGGCATCCAAAACCCTAACCTATTAGGAAGAGACAAGCTTATTCAACCAGAAATTCGATTGGGATTGGCCAGATACCCTAAGGACGGGAAACACCTAGAGGGGCTTATAAGTGCTTCCAGGTCGAGAGCATTTGATACAAAGGAAGAAACCGAATGATACCAAAATTTTTTTCCAATCTTTTAGATAAATTTTCTGCAGATGTCGCAATGGATCTTGGAACGGCGAATACTTTAATCTATGTAAAAAATCACGGTATCTTATTAAACGAACCATCTATTGTTGCTATATCCACTAACGGAAATGGTAACAGTAATGTGGAAGCTGTTGGACTTGAAGCAAAGAAAATGTTTGGTCGAACCCATGCGCGTTTACAAACCATTCGACCAATGAAAGATGGAGTAATTGCAGACTTCGAAATTACTAATAAAATGATCAGTTATTTTATTGAAAAAGTTTTAAAACGATTTCGAGTCATAAAGCCGAGGATGGTTGTTGGAATTCCAACTTGTATTACCCAAGTTGAAAAGAAAGCTGTAATCGATGCGGCCATTCTTTCTGGAGTTCGTGAGGTTTATTTGGTTGAGGAGCCTATGGCCGCTGCCATTGGCGTAGGAATTCCTGTCCATAAGCCGGAAGGTAATATGGTTATTGATATCGGTGGGGGAACTACTGATGTGGCCATCACTTCCTTGTCTGCAATTGCTTATGGAGAATCAATTCGGGTTGCAGGAGATGAAATGGACGAGGCCATTCTTAGATATATGAGAATTGAGCACCAATTAAGTATTGGAATTTTTGAGGCTGAACGCATTAAGATTGCAGTAGGAAGTGCTTACCCCTTAATGGATAGAAAGTATATTGACGTAAAAGGTCTCAACATTAAAACTGGTGTTCCTACCTCAATTACAGTTAATGATGAAGAAATCCGTGAAGCCATGAAAGAACCCATTACCGCCATCCAAACCGTTGTCCATAGAGCTCTGGAAAAAACACCCCCCGAACTCTCTGCGGATATTTTTTCTAATGGAATTTATATTACCGGTGGAGGGGCTTTAATTCCCGGATTAGATAAACTTGTTGAAGAAACTACCTGCCTAAAAACATTTGTTCCTACCGAGCCACTTACCAGTATAGTCAAAGGAGCTGGTGCCGTTTTAGACAACTTCCTCGAAATGAGAAAAGTTTGCATAAATTGAGTCCCTTTTGGTATAGAATGGATTCTTTTAATTAAAGCAAACAGTCATTTTTTAGAAAATGGTTTCATCCTCTGTAGAAAGCCAAAACCCAGGTATCCTAAAGTGCAGCGATTGCCAATTGTCCGTAGAGGAGCAACCTACCTATATTGAGTTTGAAGGCCAGGAAATTCACTTGTTTCATCCCGTTCTTTGTCGAGCCTGTTTGCTTAAACAATGCAAAAATTATTCTGTGGATTGCGCGAATTGTGGTAAAAAAATCCCACCATACTCTCAGGTGGGCGTATTAAAGGCGGATCATGGAGCCATAGAATATGTTCATTTAAGATCCTTTTGTTCCACAGCGGGTAACGCCTTCTATGGATATTGGGGTAAGGGTAAACTGGGAGAATATGTTCAGGTGGAAGCATGCTAGAAGTTACTTTTGAAAAACAAAATCGCACTATTAAGGTCGAACCAGGGGAAAATCTTCGGGAAGCAGCAATTGCCAACAAAGTTGGAATTTATGCCCACATTTTTAAATTATTAAACTGTAGAGGAAGAGGACTTTGCTCGTCTTGTAAAGTGGAAATAGTGTCCGGGAAAGTGGCCCCCCTAAATGAAACTGAATCTAATAATTTAAAAAAACAATTAAATAAAAATCCAAATTTAAGACTCGCGTGTCAAATAACTGTGGAAGATAATTTAGTAGTACGGTCACATATTTAAACCCCAAGTTTATTTAGGTTGGTTATATTGAGCTAGAATTTTTCAATTTAAAACCAACGATCTTAAGTATATGATTTTATTGGCAAAAGACAATCTTGAGCAAGCGCGAAATCATGCTCTGGAAGAATACCCCTATGAATGTTGCGGAATTATTATAGGAAACCCAGAAAATGATCAAGAGGATATCCATTTCAGATGCACCAATATCCAAAATCAATTACATGAAAAGGACCCTAAAACTTATGTAAGGGACGCCAGAACCGCTTTTTTCATTGATCCGAAAGAATTGATGGAAATTTTTAAGAGTGCCAATGAAAAAGGATTAGCGGTGAAGTTGTTCTACCATTCCCATCCGGATCACGATGCCTATTTTTCAGAGGAAGATAAACGGATGGCTTTATTTGATGGGGAACCCACCTATCCTGGAGCACAGTATTTGGTAATTTCAGTGTATAATAAGGAAATCAAAGATGAGGCCTTTTTCAAATGGAGTCAGGAGACAAAGGCTTTTGAAAAGCAATTGAATTAATTTTTTCACAGCATAAAGCAGTGTACTGCTTTATTGAAGGAGATAATAAGTCATGTCTTTAATGATTACAGAGGATTGTGTTAATTGTGGAGTCTGTGAACCCGAATGTCCCAATGAAGCAATTTCAGAAGGCGACGAAATTTATATCATTGATTGGGAGCGTTGCACAGAATGCATTGGGTGGTACGAGGAAGAGCAGTGCGTAGAAGTCTGCCCAGTAGATTGTATTCCTAAAGACCCGGAACATGTAGAAACCAAAGAAGAACTTTTAGAAAAAAAGAAAGCCTTGGTGGGAGAATAGTTCTAAATTTTTCTGCACCAATAACGTAAGGATCTTTATTGTGGATGAAATGAAAGAGGAAGTGGAGTCCGTTTTAGACACCATTCGTCCGGAACTTATGAAGGACGGGGGCAATGTAGAATTGGTGGATATCGATGACGGTATTGTAAAGGTACGCTTGGTTGGGTCCTGTAGTTCGTGCTCCAGTTCAACTATGACTCTAAAAATGGGAATTGAAAGGGCTCTAAAAAAGGCAATTCCTATGGTACGCTGTATTGAAGCCGTGGAATAAAATCATCCAAATTTGAGATCCAGGAACTTTGGATAAATAAAATCATTATGAAGACCATATATCAAACCCGGCGGGGAACATTGCCGGGTTTTTATTTTTTCAGAAAAACTTTTAAGTTTATGGCTATGATCATGATTGGATTATTCCTGGGATTTGTGATTAGTGTCCAGTCAGCGGTTGCCTTAAAGGAGAACCAAATTGCCCCTGGTTTTTCACTTTCTACACTAAATGGGTCAAACTTTAATTTATCTGATCAACGGGGACATTACATTCTTCTCAATTTCTGGGCTACCTGGTGTGGACCATGTAAAATTGAAATGCCATCCTTAAATTATCTTCATGAAAAGTTTAAAGGTAAATCATTAAAAGTCATCGGTATTTCCAATGACATGTTTGGGACCAGAGTAGTCGAGCCCTATGTAAAGGCGAATAAAATAACTTTTCCCATCTTGCTTGATCCGCAAATGGACATAAGTAAAGACTATGGAATTACCAGTTTACCAACTACTTTTTTGATTGACCCAAAGGGGATAATTGTTGGTATTCTGCATGGGGCTGAGAATTGGGCTGCGCCAGATACTATTATGTATTTTGAAGAATTATTGTCCCAAAAAAAGTAAAGGACCCTCAACAAAACCTTTATCACTTAAAATTTTTTAACTCGCTTTTTTTATTTTAAAAATATCTTTAGATTTCAATCTTATTACATGAAATTTTCTCTATACAAATTTATTGTTTGCACTTTACTCCTACTGACCACCGCAGTATACAGTTGGGCACAGGATACTGAGGGGGAAAATACTCTAGAAGGAGACATGGCATTTATTTCTGCAGGACAATTTATATTCGGTACTAACAAAGAGGATGAAAGTGGCGAACTTCTGGCATTAGGAGTACCCAAAGCGCTTTATAAAGATGAGCACCCAGAACAAAAGCCTTTCCTAAAAGGGTTTTATATAGATCGCTACGAAGTGACTAACAGGCGATACAAAAACTTTTTGGAAGATATTCCAAACGATCCCCGGTTTAAACCAATCATTAAAAATATTGGGAAATATGCTCCTCCAAAAAATTGGGAAAAGGGGGAAATTCCACTGGGGAAAGAAGATTTTCCAGTGACTTGGGTCACTTGGTATGATGCCTCCAATTTTTGTGAATGGGCAGGAAAAAGATTGCCTACGGAAAAGGAATGGGAACGCGCAGCCCGAGGGACGGATGGAAGAGAATATCCCTGGGGTAATGATTTTAAGTTAGAAAATTCTAATTTACCTAAACAGGCACGATCCAAAACCTTGCTCACTAAAGTTGGAGTGCATCCACAAGGGGCCACTCCACAGGGAGTTCATGACCTTGTCGGCAATGTATGGGAATGGATTGCTGAAGACTACTCGGCTTATCCGGGAAATATTTATCAAGATGACTCCTTTAACGCAGGCTACAAGGTATTAAGAGGAATATCGTCTTCAAACATCGGGCATTTTCCTGGAGAATCGTACTTACAAGTTCTAAAAGAATTCGCACGTGCCGGTTACCGTCAGTATGCTGACCCAAGCCAGGGAGCACCCGATGTTGGATTTCGCTGTGTGACATCCACAAAACCAAAAATTTTAAATCCCCCACCCTCAACTCAGGAAGCATTAAAAACCAATTCAAACGAACCTTTGTCTTTTGGTTCAGCCAGCCCTTCTTCAAATTCTTCCCCTTCAACATCAAACGATGTGACCCCAACAAAGTCAGGGTTCAGTCCATTTGAGCCTGAATCACCTTTACCCAAGGCAAGTATTTTTTTACTCATTATCCTTTCCTTTATGGCCGGAATGTTTAGTTTTCTTTCTCCATGCACATTACCCATATTACCAGCTTATTTTGCAGTTACTGCCCAAGCCAGTCGAACTAAGATGACTATGAATTCTTTTGCATTCTTCTGTGGTTTGGCTTCTTTATTTGTATTGATGGGAGCGTCTGCAAGCTTTCTTGGAAGTCTTTTAAGAGACTATTTATTTTCCCTGACCACCTGGGGGGGAATTCTAGTATTAATTTTTGGGATTATGACCGTTTTTGGTAAAGGATTTTCCGGCGCCAGTTTCAAGAGTGCTCCCACATCTACATTCATTGGGTACTTCCTGTTTGGTGCTACTTTTGCTATGGGTTGGACTCCATGTGTAGGACCCATTTTATCCGGAATTTTAGTTCTTGCGGCTTCTGAAAAAACTATCTATGAAGGAATGGCTCTCTTATTTTTCTTTGCAATAGGCTTGGGCTTGCCTCTCATATTGTTAGCCTCACTTTTTAGCAACATGGGAAAAGACAGTTGGTTCTGGAAAGTTTTAAGGGGTCGGGGTTGGACTTTAAATTTGGGTGGACGTTCTATACTTTTGCATTCTACAAATGTGTTGAGCGGAGTCCTTTTAATTTTTCTAGGCTGGGCATTGGCAACCGGGAAATTAACCTATATTAATAGTTTAATC
Source organism: Nitrospinaceae bacterium (assembly GCA_965223665.1). GTDB lineage: Bacteria > Nitrospinota > Nitrospinia > Nitrospinales > Nitrospinaceae > CBDCVY01. The sequence goes on along the minus strand of OZ245011.1, from coordinate 3,365,120 downwards.
CCCATTGAACTCCAAACTTGGTTTAGTGGATTGGAGGAAGCTGTGGTCCACTGGTTTTCGTAGCCTAATTTCCTCTTTGCAAAACTTATTTTGCCTGCTAGAATACTCCCATCATGAACAGGAAAACCATTGAAATCAGACCAGTAAGGTTTAATAAAATCAGTATTTTAGCACTATTACTGGTTTTTGCTTTGACTGCTTGTTCCGGTGTGGAATCCATTACTCGGAAACGATGGGAAACTCATCAAAACACTATTATCCTTAAAGATTTAACTAAAAAGTTTTCCTTACAAGGGGCAAGTTCCGGACTAAGGAGCGCCCTGGAAACAGAAATGACGGATTCTATGTTCCAGGTGGTTCCTAACAACGTTAAAGCCAAATACCATTTGAAATTTCAAGTCACGATGTTTGATCACGGTAATAGATTTAAACGATTTGTTACCTTTGGAATTGATGATGGATCACGCGCATTGATGAATGTAAAAGTCGCCCTCCTGAGTCAAGAAGGCATGCTGGGCGCCTGGGAAGTTCAAAGTTGGGTGTCTGGAGGAATGACCGGAGGATCTCCTGATAAACTTTATGAAAAAGCCGCGCAGCAGATCTTGAAAAACCTCAGAGGGCTTTAATCTCTTTCAGGTAATCCCAGAGTCTCCAATCCCATAAATTAAATAGCCACATTTAAAATAGAATTTAACCTATCCCAATAATTCCTTGAAGTCCAAGCGATAATTTTCAATCCGCTGTAAGACATTTTTTCTTTGATTAGGTTGCATAGTTGCATCTATTTGCAAAAATATCTGTTGCCATTTCTGTTCTTTTTGCTCGAAGCGTGTCCTAAAATTGGCTGGCCATGTAGCCTTTGCATCAATTATCATAGGGCTAAGTTCTTTACAAATTTTCGATGAACTTTGGTGTTTCTTTAAAATCCGAACAAAGTTTTTTTGAAATGTTTGGCGCTTTTCGAGCTTTATTTTGATCCATTCCGGATCTTCGGTCACCAGTTTTTCCATATTAGCTTTTTGCTCAGGGGTCAAATAACCATACCAGTCTTCTAAAAATTTGAACAACCAATCTAATGTTTCTGCCCGCAATTCTGGAGGTGCCAGTTTAGTTTGATCAATCAAATATTGGTTGTTAATTTGGAATTGAGATTCCAAGTGTAAAATTTGATCATCATTCACCATACTTAAAAACCCAGAAAAATCACACAAACCTTTTTTAAACAATCTTTCCCAAAACCCCCAATGGGTTTTTTGAATCCAAAGAACATCTTCCAAATTCAGCCCGTCTCTATAGCGGTCCTGTAGGTTTTCAAGAACCTCGACCAATTTGGGAATTTCATTTTGTCGATGCCATTGTTGCAAACCCTCAATTTTTTTTTCTAAAAACTCTTCTTGTTTAGAGGTGAGATTAAAATATTTATCGATTCGTTTTAATAGGAACCAATCCGAAAGATTATAGACAATTTGAGTTTGACTACATCCCAAGCCCAAAATAAGAAATAAAAATGCTAAAACCAATAGTTTTAAATTATTTAAACCTTTTTTCAGGCAATTATAATTTTCCAACGCAATGCCTTTCTCAACAGGTTTAAAAAAAATTGGGGCCTTGTAGAGTCTCCAAAAGGAGCCTAAAGAATAGCACCTTAGTTTAATTACCAGATGAAAAAAACTAAAAGATTAATAGCCGATGAAGCCTCTAACAGGCGGCAATACTACATACGGTCCGACCCCGACCACGCCTGGAAAAACAAAAATATTATAATTGGGTGGGTAGTCAGAGTAATAATTTCCGTATTGATAGTATCCTCTATTCGGGTAATACGCTCCACGATGCGGATTGACATAAGGACGACGAGAGGGTTGACGGTATTTATTTCGATATTTATAGCGAGGTCTCAAGGCTACTGATTTATTTCTCAAATTATTTCTTATCAAACCATTTCGGTTTTGTTGCTGTCTCCCAAAACTACGAAAATTCCTTGCAGATCCTCTAAGATTATTCCTCCTATTGAATCTGGACGAAGATCTAAAACCTCTATTTCTATTAATGGATCTAGATTTTCGAGTATTTAATTTATGAGAATGAAAAACTGAATTTTTTCTTGTACGAATTTGATTAGAAAATCTATTTCCCCGGATGGTGAGTTTATGTGAAGGTGTTTTCCCTATACGGTGATTAAATCCACTTCTTCCATTATTAAACTTTCCTCGGGGTCCTGCCCACGTGACTTGAGACCAAACAACTAATAAAAATAATGTTACGACTATTGATACAATTTTATTCATGATGTTCTTTGCCTCCTGTAAAGAAACATCTTTAAGTCCAAAAAGACTCAAGATTCCCAAATTTGGGGTCAGTATATCAATGAAAAAATCGTCAAAACAAGCAAAGAATCATTAAAATTTTTGTGATATTAAGGCAATACAAAATTCACATGTAATCGCCTATTTTTTGAAGGGTTAGGGAGTATCCACTTACCCATATTTCTTTAAGCCTCCCAAAGAATCATTCGAGCAATACTTTTTCTATAATTTTTCCCAAAATATTCATCAATTAACAATTAGCATTTTTAACTCCCAAAAAATATTTAATGAGATTTTTTATTGATACCGATAAATAGAAAAAGTCATTCAAGGAGGAATGAACATGCAGACGACTCAAGAAAGAGAATTAAGTAACGTAAAATTTCCCCCCACTCCACAATATCCCAAATCATTTGAGGAAAGACAAAAATTGCGTCAGGCTAAAAAATATCGAACTATGGAAGAAGTTTATGGACCAAATTTTTTAAGAGAAAATAAAATTAACAAATAAAGTTCTTCTTTCAATATCTCGTTTTTTATTTTTTGGCTAAGATGGTTTCAGCAAATTGACTAAATAAAAGAAAATTTATAAGTACTATTGGTGGCGGCAAGGAACCTATTTAGATTTTATATAGTTTGATTCAATTCTAATTTAAAATTTACGGAAAAAGGATCAATTTTGCTTCTTTTAACCTTCAAAAAGTAAAATCCTTAAATTTCAAAATCTTGCCCAAAAAAAACCTTCAAGAGGGGGATTTTTTACCCCCATTTTTTTACAAAAATAGAGTAGAGTTTCTTGGGTTTCTTTATCTACCTGTGGTAGTATATGCGCTCTTAATGTTCTTAAAAAAGGGGGATTTATGGCTGTGGGAAAAGTTAAATGGTTTAGCAATTCCAAGGGGTATGGTTTCATTGAATCTGAAGAAGGAAAAGATGTCTTTGTACATTTTTCTGAAATTCAGATCGATGGTTATAAAACCTTAAAGCAAGGACAAGATGTTGAGTATGAAGTGACCGAAGGGCAAAAAGGCCCGCAAGCCGCAAAAGTAGTACCAAAATAGACCTACTTTTCCCAAACCATTATGTCGTTTCCTCGGCTTTTTCTTTAGAAATTCTGTACTAGGTTTTTCTTAAGAGTACTAGAATATCAAGGGGGGCTTTTTATTTTTTTAATTAAGTTCCTAATTAAAAAAACCTGCGAAAATTTTTCCCAAATCTTACCATAAAATTTAATTTAAAATTTCTATATCCGCTGGAACAAAATTCTTAAAATTTGGGTCCACCCTAACAGCTTCTTTGTAATGAAAAACAGCTTCTTTTTCCCTTCCCAATGTTCGATAAATATCAGCCAATTTCCCGTGGGTCAAAGCATCTTGGGGGTTTTTTCTTAAGATCCTTTGATACTTTTCGATCACCATTTTTTGTCGAATTTGTTTTTCAATGTCACGATAATCTTCTTCATACAATGGATCCAGTTCGGCGGCCAATTTATAATGTTTTCTAGCCTTGTTATATTTCCTCATTTTAAAATAGAGTTGCCCCATTTCAATATGCACAAGGCTATTGTTGGGATCCAAATCAAGTGCTTCCTTAAAAAAGTTTAATGCATCCTTTATTCGACTGGCTTGGGCAAATTTCAGCCCCAAACGATAACGAAGAATATCATCTTGGGGTTTTAACCTCAGGGTTTTTTTAAAATAAGACTTTGCCGAATTATATTCTTCCATTAAAAAATAGTTCATTCCCATTTCATAATTCAATCGCGGATTATTGGGATCTTTTTTTAAAATTTTTTCGTCCTGCATAATTTTTTTCAAAAAGGCTTTGTCTTTTTGCAAATTAGAATTTTCTTTTCCATAAACAAATCCAGAGGAGGTTAATAAAAGGCTAAATTGCAAAAAAGCAAATACTAAAACAAGGTTAAAAAACCTTTTCATGAATGACTCCTTTTGAAAAAATGACTTGGGTAACACAATAAGTTTAATGGCCTCAATAATAGGTTCCAAATTGTTTTAGCGCCTAAAGATGGGTTTTTATTTAATGATCCTTTTCTCAATCAAAAAGAATTAGAAAAAACTTAACCATAGAAACAAAAAAATTGTGTGTCTTAATTTTTTAGATGGGGAAAAGTGAGGAAAATTATTTGGAAGGCAAAACAAATTTAAGGAATAAGCTTTCCAATCTGGTTTAAATATTTTCCGCGGAAATACAATCCCATTTCTGTAAACCAGATATTTCCCTCTTTATCTATTACCAATTGGCTGGGGTGACTTTTGGGAGTAGGAGTGGGGAAAAACTCTACACCATTATTTGTACCTGGTGTAGCTTTAGCTAAATCTAATCTACCAATGCTGGCCGGACGATTTGCAGTAAACCAAACCCATTTACGTTCATCATCGACAATTAAATCATGTGGTCCTTTTCGTTTTCCAAGCCAATATTCTGTTATTTTGGGAGGCTGGCCCTTTGGAAAAGTTAAATTGGCCAATTTACTTTCAAACATCTGGGTAAACCATAGAACACCATTAGTACTAAGAGTGATTCCATGGGGAACAGATTTTTCAGGTGGGATTGTAAATTCTTCAACTTTTCCTGTTTCAGTATCAAGAACTCCTACTTTGTTAAAAAATATCTGTGCCCAAAATTTTCCCCCTTGTGTATACCATACTTTGTTTCCATCTAAAGCCAATCCATGAGGATGGCCTTTTGATATTGGAAACTCTTTGAATGATTCGGATTGAGGATTGAATCGGCCAACTTTATTTGTTTCAAACTCTAAAAACCATATGTGCCCGTCCAGTCCCTCTTTTATTTGATGAGGTTCACTTTTAGGAGTAGGAATTTCATATTCTTTAATCTTGCCAGTTTCAGGATTGAGTTTTCCTATACGGTTTCCTTCCATCTCGGTGAACCATATCAATCCATCCCGAGCTACCGTAATGTAATGAGGTTTACTATTGGGTTGAGGCAAATCATATTCTATAATTCCCTCAGATGTTCCAGGTTTAGACTGAGAAGGAATCAATTTGCCAATTTTATTGGCATTAATTTCTGTAAACCATAAATTACCATTTCCATCAATTGCTATATCTGAAGGACTGCTGTCTTTTGTTGGAGTTTTGTATTCATGAATTGTGAATGCATAGGCCGAATTTAGATCACTCCAAAGTATTACCAGTCCCAAGAAAAATATAATCCATCGTTTTATCAATATATACATAACCAAATCCCCCAGATTTTTTATTCCATTATATCTTTATATAAAAACCTCTTGGAACCGCAGATATTAATTTTCTGTTTTTTAAGACCACAATCCTTTATACTTTTTATATTTACAGCGAATTTCAATCTTACTTAAATTAGTCCTGGTGCTCGGATGAGACCCTATTTATTTGGTCTTTTAGGCGTCACACTGGCTTTCGCCTCCTACATTCAGTTTTTTCAACCAAATTGGTTTTGGGAAAGTCTTAATCCCAAACCCACTCAATTTACTAAGATCCAAGCTACACCTCTAGATGAAAAAATTCCCAATATCATGGAGGTTCCTCCACAGCAAATGCGCAACACACTGGAAGATAGCTATCGTTTGCAACCCGACAAAAGGTTTTTACTAGCAATCGCAGATATTCACACATTTTTTACTGGGGAAAAACCTTCAGATCCTCAAATTAATTTTGACGGAATTTTGTGGCATATCCGCTATCAAGGAATAAATGTAGGTTCCATCCCAGAGTTTCCAGATTTCTCCAATTTCATGACCCTATTAGTAAATTGGACAAAAAGCTTAAATAGAAAATACCCGATTATTCTTTCAAACGAAATTTTCAATCCCAGTCATACTTTAATTAAAAATGAATTAAATAATTACTTTACTCCATCTATGGCACTCGTGGCCCAAATGTCCAACAAGTTTTGGGATCAGGGGATTCATCATAACTGGGTTATTCAATCTGCGGCCACAGCGCTTGCGCAAATTGTATTTCAAACCTTAGACCTTATAGAAATTACCGATGCACTTAAGGCAAAATCATTGTGCAACTTAGCTCTTGCACGAGGATTGACAGCATCTGCCATGTCCCGTGAAGAGACTTTAATTGCAGAAGCTCTAGGTTATTCATCTCATGCTAATCTTTTGGCTCTTACCTTACCGTTAAACGATCCCCTAAGGTTATTTTTGTTAAAAGAAGATTCGATCCTTAAAAAGCTAGCTCATTCCCAAAAAACCAGTAAAGAAACTCAGTATCTCTGGTTATTAAGACTTGCTAAAAAGGGAAAATTTGATAAATGGCAACATTGGTTAGAAAAGGCATTTAAAGAAGACATTACTCAACTCTCAATAATAAAAACCGGATTTAACTTGGACTCTTTTTATTCAAAGCGGAATTTTCCAAAATTAGCTCAATTATTAATTCTATTAAATTTATCAAGAGAATCAGGGAACCCACCTATAAAAACCTTATCAAAAGTTTTCACGAATGGCGAATACAATAATCAATTTTTAACCTCACTAGGTGAAATATTAGGTGTTTCCATAAATCTGAAATCTCTTCTAAATAAATTCGAGATCGAAATTTCCATACCAACTGAAAATTATTCAGGGGTTTTCTTCAATTCGCAAGACTTTGAACTATTCTTTAGAAGCTATTTTTATTCTTCAATTTTTACTGAGGGATTATTCTATTTAGACAACCTAAGTGACCTGAAGAGTGCCAACCAATTTGCTGAAATCCTTAATACCAATTCCAATAGTATTTTAGTAAAAGGACAAAAAACGGTAAACAAATTTAAGAAAATTGTATTTTCCAAAGAAAGATTTTTTAACAAATTAAAAAGCTCCGTGGATTCTTTTTCACTTTTTCAACCCAACCAAACCCACCAAATATCAAATTGGTACTTTTATTTGACTCAAGCTTATAACTCACAGCTTGACAAAGATGAAATGATAGAACAATTGATGGGTTTTAATCAATGGGGAACACCACTAGTTCTGAGAACCTGGCAAGAACTTCAAAAACATCTACATAGTGGAGATCCAGGAATTTGGGTATGTATACGCAGAATGGTTTCTAAACTGGATACTCGTCCTGAGCACCTAAAAGCAATGGCAGATATTGCCTATGAGAATTTGCTAGATTTAAAACTTTATGAAAAACTGACAAAACAGCTCATTAAGGTTGCGGATAAGAGCTATTTTGCTCAACAAGCATATTTCTCTTTTTTGAATCGAGATCAAAACGTATTACTCCAACTACTTCGAGACCCCACCACCCCCAAAAAGCTAAAATCCTATATTGTCGGATTACTAAACAAATTTGAGGAAGTTCCATCCTCCGCAATTGAAAATTGGTTTAAAACTATAGTTAAGGAAGATCCCCAAAATTGGCAAGCACGAAAACCCTACATTAACTATCTTTTAAAAAACAAAGAATATGATACAGCAAGAGTTGTCATTCAGGATTGGTTAAATAGAAAAGTTTTAACAACTAATCTGGAAATGCCACATGCTTTAACTAAACTGGCCAAAACGTATTATCAAGAAAAACAATATAAAAAAGCTTTACCAGTTATTTTGGAAGCAGTTCCAAGTTATACCGGAGGGTCACTAAGTTGGGCAGGAAAAATTTTCCAAGAACTTGGGCAACAGAAAGAGGCGGAAGAAATGTTTATTCGTTGTTACCAAAGATACCCTACTTCTGCAAAATATCTTGCAAATCTTGTTGGATTTTATTGGAACCAATCCGATTTAGCTAAAGCGGCTCTTTTAATAAAAAATCACCCTTACCTCATGACTACTCATAATTGGCAACAACTGGGATATGAGTTCATACAAATTTTTAAAGAAAGACCATTGGAGCAATCTCTACAGGCACTATATGCGATTACACAAATCACTTCTTACTCAAAAAATAAAATTCTAAAAATTTGGGCTCAATCGGCTTTTGAGCTAGGTCAAAATGAACTAGCATTTAGACTATCACAAAAGGTTCATCTTCAAAGTATGGAATCAGTTATTTTTCGAATCACAATGTACAAATATTTAAAAGAATTCGCCGGTGAGAAAAAAGCAGTAAACTGGTTAAGAGAAAATCTTCCCCAACAATTAATGGGACCTGCCGCTATGTACTTTTTTGCCGATGGACATTTTGAATTATTGTGGAAAGTAATGAAATCTCCCGATGGCTACAACTGGTTGTTAAGAGCAGCCTCCTCTTTAATTTATTTAAATATTTCTCAAAAAGAAATCAATCAGTTAAAAGCTTACTATAACCTTCCAGGAATGAAAGAAGATAAATACGGCCTTTTAGGTCTTTTTCTATTACATAAGGTTTCAAAGAAAGAAATAATCCTTCAAATGAACACCCCTAAAAAACGCTGCGAATATTCTTTTTTCCTAGGTTTCAAAGCCCAAACTCAAGGGAGAATAGAGGAAGCCATTGATTGGTACCGTATCTGTTTGGAAACCGGTCTCTCGAATAATGGTGAATACTTTTTTGCCATGCAAGCTCTTAAAAAATTAATTTCTTCTCAAAAAAGCTTATCTCATTTTAGGCTGGGAACCCCTTCCAAAGCAGCGTAAAGAACTTAATATTTAAATATAACCCTTCAAATTTGGAATTGATGAATAGACTTTCCCCTTGTTTGGCCACAATTTTTTCCTTAGAATGATGAGAATCAACTGAGAACCCGAGGTTTCTCCAAAAACTGCTTACCCTTCCACAAATTTGAAAATACCCATATAAATTAGGGAATGAAGGAATTTTACATATGAAAAAAATAAATGTTGTCGCTTCGAATGCTTTGGATCATAAAGCAGATTGCCTTGTAATATTTTGCCCTCAAAAAAAACCTTCTGGATTAATCAAAACTATTGATGATCGATTTAATGGTGCCATTAGTGCAGCTATGGAATCGAAACGGTTTGAAGGTAAACTCAACCAAACCATTTCCTTTAGTGCCAAATGTGTATTTGAAGCTGAAAATTTAATTCTCGTTGGATTAGGTACCCTCAAGGATTTAAATGAAGAAAAAGTTCGACAAACTGCCGGAACTTCGGCCAAGGTAGCTGAGAAATTAAAATTTAACTCAATATCTTTTTATTTGGGTGACTCTGAATTTAACAAAATCTCCAAATCAGGGAAAAGCAAATTGGGAAATCCTGTTGCATCCGCACTAATTGAAGGGGCCTTACTTGGTTTATACCATTTCGATGAATATAAAACTCTTGACGAAGATAACCCTCCTAGTCGAATCGAAACTATTACCTTAATCACACCTGCTAAGGCAAAAGTAGCTTCGATAAAAAAAGGCATAGAATCGGCACAGTTATTATGTGATGCGGTAATAAGCACGCGAGATCTTATGCACCATCCAAGTAATAAAGCAACTCCAACCTATTTAGCAGATACTGCAAAAAAAATAGCTAAAAAATATAAATTCACCTGTAAAGTTTTAAATAAAGAAACAATGGAAAAAGAAAAAATGGGTTCCTTATTGGGAGTCGCCAAAGGTTCTCATGAACCTCCCAAATTTATAGTACTGGAATACTTTGGGGGAAAGAAAAAACAAGCTCCTATAGCTATTGTGGGCAAAGGCATTACATTTGATACTGGAGGCATCTCTCTAAAACCAGGGGCCAACATGGATGAAATGAAGTTCGACATGTCCGGTGGAGCTGTAACAATTGGAACATTACAAGCAGCTGCCAGCTTAAAGCTTCCTGTCAATGTTATTGGAATAATTCCTGCTACGGAAAATATGCCTGGAGGTTCTGCTCTAAAACCTGGCGATATTCTTAAAGCTTCAAATGGCAAAACCATTGAAGTGCTAAACACCGATGCGGAAGGCCGACTGATATTGGCTGATGCCTTAGTATATGCCCAAAAATACAAACCCAAAGCTATCATTGATTTAGCCACCCTAACTGGCGCATGTATTGTTGCATTAGGTCATGTAGCAAGCGCGGTAGTTGGAAGTGATGAAAAATTAATTCAAAAACTAATTCAGTGCGGCAACACGGTGGGCGAACGTGTTTGGCAACTACCTCTTTACGATGAATTTGAAAAAGCTGTAAAGAGCGATATTGCAGACTTAAAAAATATAGGGAGTCCTGGAGTGGGGGCTGGCACCATAACAGCCGCAGCATTTTTAAAACCATTTGTTGGGGATTTTCCCTGGGCACATTTGGATATTGCGGGTACCGCCTGGACCAGTCAAGAAAAGCCCTATGTTCCCAAGGGAGGATCAGGATACGGGGTTAGACTTCTAATAAACTATTTAAGAAATCTTTAAATTTATGCAAAACTCCATTATAATTTTTGTCCATTTGTTATCGGCGTCCATTGGAGTTGGAGCGTCGGTGTTTTGCCTTTTGTTATTACTTCCTAAAATAGAAAAAAATGCCTCTCAACAAACTCTAGATGAAAACTCGATAATTTATAAAATGATGGAAACGCTTGCCCCTACTATTTTTGTTTGTGTTCTTTTATTAGTTGGATCGGGCATCTACTACTTAATGGAAAATTATACGGATCAAGTAAACCTTAAGGATGGTTACTACAATGTCCTTGGGATAAAATTAATTTTTGCGGTAATTGCATTTTTTCTCAGTGCTTATCTTACCTTCGGACTTAGATCCAAAATCGCCAATTTAGATTTAAGACCCGAAAACAAGAGCTTGGTTCGCCCTACCTTAGAAAAAATGCGTTTACTTAGTCAAGCCAGTATGTGGACTATTGGGATGGCCCTTTTCTTAGGAGTTTACTTAGCACGTTACTGAAGAGTCATGTCAGGATCTTGGGAAAAGAAACTAAATACTTTAATTCAAGAAGCTGAAGCATTGAAGGCGGATGCTTGGAACCGTAATGACCGAAATTTCTCTCCATGGAAAATTAAAACAGCTCAGTTTATTTCAGAACATACTCCAGCTAAGAAACCCACTTTTGAAGAAATCCGCTTTGCTTCCGATTTTTTTCTCTCAAAGAAAAAAGAGGAACAAAATGAAATTAACGATCGAATCGCATTGACATGCGATATTGATTTAGCAATAGAGATTCTGAATCTCGTCGCAGATATATTAAAAGACAAACAACTAAAAGAAAAAATTTCTGCATCCAGTGAGCCTATCAAAATAAATAGGGTCCCGGAAGAACCTTTCTCGTTCTCAGGAATTGAATTTAACAGAACTCTCTATATACCCCTGATAGATAAACTGAGTTTCAATGAACGGGAAAAAGAAGAAATAATTTTCGAATTGGAGCGTTTAGAAAAAGCCTTACAAGGAACAAACCCTGATTGGGATAAAGCCAAACGAACTCTTAAGTTTCTTTTGGACTTTGACCGAAAGTTAGCCATTGCCTTAATTCCAAAAATTCTTCCCTTCTTTGAAATTTCTTAGTTGAGTAGAAAATAATTTTTCAGTAACATGGTGAAAAAATTTTAATTGGAGTCCAACATGCCCGATGAAGAAACCTTCACTTCCATAAATGAGGATAGCCAATCAAACGAGAATACTTCCCCGCCCCAGGAAGCTCCTAATCTTGAGGATAAAGAATCCAAAGACGAAATTGATTTGAATTTGCTTTTTCCTGAAGAGGAATTGGATTTAAATGAACTTTTTCAGGACCAAGAAACTAAAACCTTATTAAAGAAAATCAACAAAAATAAAAAAGATTTAGGAAAAATGGAAAAACGTTTTTTAGAAAAAAAGGAAGACTCTGAAACCCACGGTGAGGAAATAGATACCAATTAATGTAATAAAATTAACTTATTCTTCTTAGAGCCTTATCCACAATCCACAAAAAAACTTTGAGTGTCCAAGATTTTCCCATCTAAAAACACTTTAACCATCCAGGTACCCGTAAACTGCCTCCCCGCTTCCCTCGGCTTCGCAAAATTTTCTTTTTCGAAAACATTGGTAAACTCAAGGGCAAACCAGGATTTTTCAATGTCATTTTTTCCCTGGAAATGAGATTCGGTGGCTTCTTGCTTTTCCCCAATGGAATTAAACCAAATTACGGAAGCTTCATGTTTTCCGTAAATTTTGTGCCATGTAATCTTAAGAAATATCGGTTCCAAACAGCTAAAACGATTGGAAGACCTTGGACTATTAGGGTTTTTCAATAAGATCGCTTCAAAAGCAGGACCTTTGATGGAAGTTTCATCATTGGCAGCATTTACCCTTGTATGGATGCTAAATGAAATTAAAAAAATTAACCCAATAAATATATAGATTCGATTCAGAAAATTAATCACATCTAAAAATAGCAAATATATTAATAGGGCTTACCGGTTAAAGGATCTCTTCGAAGAGCATGAGGGTGCAAATCTTTTGTACCATTTTGCAATCGATCAATCACATTAGTCATATGATCGTAACCTAAATTATAATTTAAAGTTTTAAAGGTATCTCTAGCCAAAGAAAAAGAATCTAATGCTTGAGAAATTTTTTCAGCTTTCCAATATAAGTGGCCCATTCCTTCATGAACAGCACCTAAAACACGATTAGGTTTTTCTTGTTTTAAAATTTCCAAAGCTTGTTTATACCACTTCTCAGATTCAACAATTTCATTAAGCCCCATAAACATGTCACCCAATTCTTTTAAGGCATTCGCCTTCCCCAAAATATTGTTTTGGTCGGAAAAATATTTCACCGCAATTAAATAGTTTTCTTTTGCCTCATTGGGTTCCCTTGCCCAAAGATATAAATCTCCTAAAGCCTCATATGTTTTTGCCACATGAAGGAAATCCTTCCTTTCTTCATAAAGTGCAATAGCTTTACGATAATGTTCTTCAGCTTCTGGAAATTCGCGGAAAAAATAATGCTCCGATGCTTTTTGAATATGAGCTGAGGCTGGATCCTTTGGTACAGGATAGGGATTAATGGTATCGTCTTTTTGAATTTTTGGAGTTTTATTTAAAACAGAAAATGGTAGCGCCACTAAAATGGCAAATCCTGCTAAAAGAAAAACATTTTTTAGTGTTAGAAATTTTTTCATAACTTAGCCCTCTCTAAGGGCAAATCATCAGACGCATGGGTAGATTATAACTCAGTCTTATCTTATTGAGGGAAAATAAAGGAATTTAACAGTATTATTAGGTAGGGAATCAACCCGTTACTTGTAAACCACTAGAAACAAAACGGATAGGTAGGACTTGCCCTCCTTGTTGTTGTAAAATTTCACTAACCTTATTCTTTGTGCCTTTTCGAACAAAAAATGCTACACAACCTCCTCCACCGGCACCACAAACCTTAGCGGCCAAGGCTCCACAGGAAGAAGCTGATTTAATTAAGTGTTCAATTTTGGCTGTGCTTATTCCAGGAGCTAAAGCCTTTCGTGCTTTCCATTCTTCACTAAATAACTTTGGAAACTTTGATTCCTCTTGGTTGACTAGGACATTTTCCATCCTAGTGGATAGAGAAGCGATTCGAGATAGGCTTTTGTGCACTTTTGCATCTACATTTATTGCTTTCTTATAAACTGCCCAATTATTAATTCCCGAGTTATGAGGTTTTCCTGTATAACAAAGCACAAACCTATCAGACCAATCTTTCAAATTTAACCGAATTTTTTTTGTTGTAATTCCCGTAAACCCAGGGCGGATACTTTGAATACCCCCAAACATGGCTGAATAATAATCTTGAGTTCCAGCGGGGACTTGTATTACCTGGGTTTCAATATTTTTAGCCACCTCAATCATAGTTTCACGATTGAGATTTTTTTTGGTGAACCTATTTAAACCACCATTTAATGCAATATTTAACGCTGATGACCCCCCAATCCCAGACCCAACAGGAGCCTGGCAATCTGTTATTAACTCCAATCCCTTTATGGGATTGTAAAATTTTAATAGCTTAAGAATTAAAATTAAAGGGTGCTTTTCAGGAAGTGAACGTAAATTAGAGAAACGCTCTCGAATTTTTAAATCTTTAGACTCAACAATTACAGCCTTATCTTTGCGAGGATAAATTTTTACTTTTGAAAATAAATTGATTGCCCCATTAATAGTGGGAGCATTTCCAAAAAATAAATACAAGGGCCAAAGGTCTAAAGTTCCTCCAGCAAAGTCAATTCGGGTAGGGCAAGTACTTTCAATCATAAACAAAATGACTTAAGGTAAGAGTCACAATGGGGGGAATTCCAAAATAGTCTCTTAAAGATTAAAAAAATTAACGAATAATATTAAAGGTTTTCTTCAGTAATGGATCCATCATTTAATTCATCTATTTTTTCTTTCATTTTTTCAATTAAACCTTTTATCGATTCCTTGCGGATTACTTTGGAAAATTGAGTTCGGTAATTACGGACCATACTCACACCTGCAATAATAAAGTCATAAACCTGCCAATCACTTTCTGTTTTTAACAATTTATAATCTACCTCGACAGAATCGCTTCTTCGAACGACTTCTGTTTTGACCATTGCATATTTCCCCTTAATTATCTCTTCATTATAATTAATTTTTTCATCCTGATACGATTCGATTTTACTTGCATAAGAATTTTCCAATAACTTTTCAAATAGCGAAAGAAATTGTTTTTTTTCATCAGGAGATAAACTTTTCCATTTAGCTCCAAGAGAACGTTTCCCCATTTCCTCATAATTAAATTTAGGGCTTATTATCGTTCGAAGCTTTTGACGTCGTGCGTTACGGTCTTCCTTGTATTTAGGATCCGTAACCACGTTGATCACACTATCAATGGTTGTTTTTAATCCATCTGTAACTGCTGACGCTTGAACGGTAGTAACGTGAAACATGGAAAAAAGTACCAACAAAATCAGCCATGTTTTTGCCAAGTTCATTACTTTCATGGAACATCCTCCCCTTTTTTCACCATTAACTTTATTTCGTTAATTGGTTAATCAAAAATTTTATACACCGTTGAATTAGTCGGGTGAAAACTGGAATTTATTTCAAACTTTCTTCTTTAAAATTTAGGAAAAACCATTTCTGGTTGAATTGCGGATTAACTTTCAATTTATAACCAGTTTAAACGACGCCTTCTCCTATGACAATATTCCTATCATATTCCAATAAGCTTATATTCTTTATTCAACCCTATTTCAGAGACTTTTTATTGTATATGAAATTTAAAAAGCCCGGTTGTGATTTCAGGAAAATTTAACCCACCCAACTGAGAATCTTTAATTACCAAATTTTTGAAAATTAGAAAAACTTTTTATACCAGTGAATAAAATAAGTGATTATATATTTGAGGTGAGTAATTAAACCTTGAAAGGATACTAGTTTAACTCTACAGAATTAAACATTTTTTTATTTTACAGCTAAAAAATCAAATGAAGTCAATGTTATTTTTTTATGCTGTAAAGCGATTTGATTTATCGTCCTCTTTTTCCTTTTGCGAACATTTAGGTAAGGGAACTAATACCCCATGAGAGCTTTTTTGATCTACGCCCTGTTTAATTCTTAAAGTAGAATAAAAATCATTAATGATTCCTAAAAGAGCCTCGGCGTACTCAGGGTCTGCATGGCGAACAACATATTTTAATTTTTGGATAGCTTGCCTCATTTTTTTTCCCCTCTTTTTCGAAGAAACCATTGTCTATACTCGCGATTCCTTTAAGAACTCATCCAAATAATGGAAAAAATGCTCAACCTCTTCTTGCGAATTATAAAAATGAGGCGATACTCGGATAAAACTATTTCTAACAGAAACCGTAACTTTCCGGTTTTCAAGGAATCGGGAAAACTTTTCTAAATCTCCTTCTATCTTGAAACATATAATTCCAGAACGCTCACTTTCTTTTGTGGAACTTAATATCTTTAATCCACGCGCTTTAAGTTGATCAATTACGTAATCACCCAAACTTAGAACCCGATTCAAAATTGGTTCAACACCAATTTCATGAAAAATTGAAAGCGCTGCTCCAAATGCATGGATTCCCATGGTGTTGAAGCTTCCTCCTTCAAATTTTCTCGAATCGGGTTTAAGTGTAAAATCGTATTGAGTATAATCACGTGAGTTGACCACACTATCCCAACCTACCATGATCGGGTGAATATGCTCCAATACTCTTGAAGAGATGTAAAGCCCCCCTAATCCCTCCACACTTAATAACCATTTATGGCCATCTGCCGCAAGAAAATCAATTTGATTTTCTTCTACATCTATCGGCACAATGCCAAGTGATTGTATCCCATCCACACAAAAAAACACTCCTTTTTTTCTACAAAATTCGCCCAATTTTTTTAAGTTATTCCGAAAGCCACTATTAAACTCTACAGAGCTGATTGATAAAATCCGGGTGCGATGATTTATTTGGGCAATAATTTGCTCATACGGAATACAACCACGGACCGCTTTAACAAACCTTACTTCTACACCTAATCGCTCTAAATTCATCCAAGGATATACATTAGCCGGGAATTCTATGTTAGGTATAACGACATTATCGCCGTTCTTCCACTTTATTCCGTTGGCAATAATAGAAATCCCCTCAGAAGTATTTTTTATAAAGGCGATTTCGCTAGATTTAGCATTTATGAGACGGGCAAAGCTTTTACGGACTTCTTCTATTTCTTGCATCCATTGTTGATAATGAACCGTTCCCTGCTGACAAGCTTGCTGTGTAAACGTGGATATTTTATTTTGTACCCTTTGGGGTAAAGGTGCCACTCTCGCATGATCTAAATATATCTGATTTTGAGTTACCGGAAATTCCTTTCGCCATGCTTTCCAATCAATTTCTCCCATAGTTTTCAATTCCATCGACTGGAAGCGCGTAAAATAGAACGGAAGCCGTATTTTTTACGAATGCCATCAATTCCTGCATATAACTTTTGCCAGCGTTGATCTTCCAAAGACTCAAACAATTCCATCTGCGCCCCTCTTTGAGAGAGAGAATTTCTAATCGCATGCAAAATCTCTTCAGTTTGGCTGGAACTCTCTTCTCGAATCTGTACTTCTGGTAGAGGGTGACGAATCAACTCTTCCCTTCCCAATTGAAGCTCTTCCTGCATCATCAAACCAGGGCTGTTAGTTCCGCGCTGAGCAATTCTCCCCGTCACTTCTGATAACGACGTCAATGCCACTCCTAACAATCGAACACGAGTTCGTCGAGTAAACGACTTTCGAAATAAGCCCAATACGGTTTGTAAAATCACATAATCCTCGTCCACTGGTTGAGTCAAAGTAAAAGAACGAGTGACTGTCTTAAAATCGGAATAACGCAGTTTGAGCGTAACGCAACGTGCACGCAAGATCGATGCGCGCAAGCGCGATCCAGCTTTTTCTACAAGATAACTAAGTTTCGATTCCAAAAATTGCGGGTCTTCTGAGTCTTCTTTCAAAGTCGTCTCATGGCTGATAGATCGAGTTTCTTCTCGCTTTAATACTGGGGATCGGCAAATACCATGCGCTCTTTCATATAAACCTCTGCCCCATATCCCATAAGCTTTTTCTAACAACTCACACGACAGCAATGCTAATTGACTCACTTTCTGGATTCCCATACGTTTCAATTGAGTCGCCATTTTAGGTCCAATGCCAGGGATACACTTAATTGGAAATGGTGCCAGAAACCGTTCCTCCTGTCCCGGCAACACACGCAACATTCCGTTAGGCTTTGCCAAGTTGGATGCCACTTTTGCCATGAGTTTATTCGAGGCAATACCAATAGATGCATTGATACCAACACGTTCTTGAATTTCATTGTGAAGACGCGTTGCTGCCTTTAATATTGGACCCTGCAACCGTTCGCAACCGGTCAAGTCAAGGTAAGCCTCATCCAAAGACATCGGTTCAACTAACGGTGAATAACGATCTAAGATTTCAAAAATACGTGCAGAAAACTCACTATATTTACCGTGAGAACCACTGAGAAAAATAGCTTGCGGACATAAACGTCGCGCTCGTGTCATGGGCATTGCTGAGTGCACTCCATAGGATCGCGCTTCATAAGAAGCCGCCGAAACCACACCACGTCCCCCCAGGCCGCCAACTATCACCGGCTTCCCTTTTAAAGAGGGATCCAACACCTGCTCTACCGATACAAAAAATGCATCCATATCAATATGTAAAATCTTTCTCTCTATACAAGGGCGCAAACGCTTATTTGCCATATCTCTCTGATTTGTTAAATTCATTCAGCCTTCTCAAAAATATTTTCTACCTCTGACGCTCATCAGAATTTACGCATGACACCAATAACCACACCTTGAATTTTAAGATCGCCTTGTTTGATAAAAATAGGCTGCATAGCTTCGTTTGCAGGTTGTAGCCGCACACGATCACCTTCACGATAAAAACGCTTTAAAGTTGCACATTCATTATCGAGTAAAGCAACAACTGTTTCCCCGTTATTCGCATCCTCTCGCCCTTCAACGATAACAAAATCCCCATCTTGTATATGGTCATCGATCATCGAATCCCCTTTAACACGTAGCACAAAAATATTCTTATCTTGTGCCGCAGGAAATAAAGAAACCATTTCTCGCATTTCAAACGTCTCAATGGGTTTACCCGCAACAATATGTCCTAATAAATGATATTCAGGAACTGCAGATTCTTCATCTACGAGTTCAATCGCTCGGCTCATATTATGTTTACGTTGAATCAACCCCTTAACCTCTAAGTGACTTAAATGCTTATGGACAGTGGCTGGAGACGATAAATGGAACTCCTCACCGATTTCCATAATACTAGGAGCATATCCCTTTTCACGAATATGCTCTTTTAAATATTCATAAATCTCCCGTTGCCGTTTGGTCAGATGCATATTGCATCCCTCCTCTTACTACAATGGTTCATTGATAAATGTCTCAGGGTGATACGTCTTCATCATCATAGACGAAAAAAAGGCGAAAAGTCAATAAATATTAAAAGGAAAATATCAGAAATTTCACAAGTTCGATAAAGGACGAGCTAAGGACTTAACAAGCCTAATATGAAGGATAATTAGTAAAACAAGGGGAAGAAGCGGAAAGAAAATTATAGCTTCAAACTTAAAAGTAGAACCCAGGACATAAATTTAGAGGAAAAAATCAAAAAACAACTTAGGAATTCTTCTCAATAATTCGCTTAGCGGCTTTGAGAGCTTTTTTAATTTGGGGAAGTCCACCCCCCGGGACAAAATCCACATACTGAATCACATTATCCTCATCAACAACCATAACTGTACGTCTTAAAAATCCAAAATCACTATTGAGCAACCCGGTTTGTCTACCAAAATCAAATTGGGGACGATCAGATAAAAATAGAATATTTTTAATTTTAGCTTTTTGCGCAAAGCGAAATTGCCCAACGGCAGAATTCGTACTGATGGTAATAATTTTTACATGCTGATCTAACCCGCCGTTCGTTTCACTAAAACGATGGGTTTGTTCATCACAAACAGGGGTATTGAGTTGGGGAACAATGCTAAGAATTTTCACAAAACCTTTAAGATCATCTAATCGAATATCAGGTTTTTGGTACTGGGACAAAGTAGCATTGGGAAGCATTTTACCCACCTCCAAAACCTGCTTTCGATTGACAGATTCGTTCGCATTCAAATTATTTACAAACAAAAACCCAATAGTCACAAATACCAAAAAGGAAAAAATGTTTTTAGTTTTCATAAGCCTTCTCCCCTGTTTTACCAGTCTCTTGAAGCCAGTTAAAAAACTCGGATAAATTTTGCATTTTTAAAATCCCTGGAATTGGACACTGAGCACCTTCCCCACCGACAATTATATTGCAATCCTGAGAAATTTTTTGCCGTAGTTTTTTTAGCTGGATTCGTGCCGTTTTGGCATCATAAATACATGAAATGCTAATTCCTAAAAGTTCAGCATTACATTGTTCAACGGCGAAAATAATATCCTCAACAGGAGTATCTCTTCCTAAAAAAACTACTTTTTTTTGATTTAAAGCCGCTAAAACTGCGGCCATTTGCAAACCCAATGAATGAGGCTCATCAGGCAAATTCGCCAACACACACACAGGTCCCTGGTTTCTTTCATTGAGTTTTCGCCACATGGTTCCCAAAAAATCCCCGAGCCTGGCAGAAACAAAATGCTCCTGCGAAATAGATAATTCCCCAGTTTCCCACTCAAGACCCACACGGTAGATAAAAGGAGTTATACAATCCTGAACAAAATTTAGTGGCCCCATCTTTTGCCATTGATAATGAAACTCTTGACTCAATAAATCTTCATTATATTTTCGAACCGCATTCATCCATTTATCGAGAATACTAAAGTCCCTTATTCTGTTTGAATCAACCGCAGGCTTTTTGACCGAATGAATTAACGAAGAAACATTAATTAAATCTTCTAATTCTTGAAGGGAGGCGTGAATTATTTTTCCCGGACGGTACCCAGCGTCTAAAGCACAAGCAACAGCTTTTATCCGGGGAATTTCCTCTCTTAAATACCTACGATGTCCGGAAGGCAGTCTCCTTGTTTTAGGAACACCGTAGCGACGCTCCCAAATGCGTAAAGTATGAGGGCTCACTCCAGTAATTCGAGAAAACTCGCGAATAGGAAGCTCTAAATCATTTTCTCTTGTTAATTCTTTTTCCAATTTTCTCAGTCCACTAAATAAAACCCAAAACCTTGCCTACAAATCAATAGTTAGACAAACAATTAAATTTTAGACAATTTTAAAATTTTTTCAAGTTTTTTAGACAAAAAATTTGATTTTATGAATTTTTATACCATATAATATCTTTAAAGAGAGGGCTATAGAAAACATCGTTCAAAATACAAAAATATGACTATTTAGGCATTTAAAATTTTTTTTGGAGAATAAAAAGTAGATAACTAAAGTAGGCAATGGTCCGGCGAAAGGCTCTGGGGAGCTTTCCAGTGAAATTAAAAACCCATTTCAGGCGCAAACTGGATAGCCGGACTTAGCTTAGAAATTTAGAGAGGAGGGTTAAAGAAATAAAATTATTAACCCGAATATCTGGTGACAATTTAATGATTTATGAGTGTAAAGTCTATGATAAAAACGGCAAATTAAAAAAAGTTTTAAAGTATAGAGACCTGGAAAAAGAAAAACTAAATTTCCTCCAACAAAAATCTACGATAAAAGGTTTACGCACGATTACCAAAATGCGAGATGCTAAACCCAGACAACCCAAACAAAAATTTTATAACAAGTTCTGTGTGGTTTGTGAAAAGGAATTTCATCCCAGACATCGTGCCGCAAAATATTGTTCAGCCGAATGTCAAAAAGCTTTTTACAAAAAAAGAAAAAACAAGAAGATTTATTAAAATTCAATTTTTGGGGAAATTGCAAAAAACTAAAGGATCCAATTAATAAAAAATTTGCTCTACAAAAAACACCAAAATTTGGAAAAATCACACCGCAACATTAAGATTTAATTTGTTAGTTCTCGATAGAAATCAAATAGATATCTCACTAGATCCAATGGGCCACCTGGCTAAATTTTCCATTTTGACTTTTTCAAAAAAATAGTACAATCTATAGCTAATTATAGTGAAGCGTTTGGGGCGCCAGGGGAGTCTCGGCGCGGATGTTCACCCCCTGGATGAAAGGAGGTGATCCATTGTCTAGCGATTGTAGACTTGGAACCTCCGTAGGAAATTGTTAATTCAGTTTCCCGGAGGTTCCATAGTTTTCTAAGGGCTGCCAAATGTTTTGGCAGCCCTTTTTTTATTGGAATTTTTAAAAAGAAATAATGACAGTGAGTTCTTTCTAAAAAGCATCTGATAGAAAGTTTACAAAGATTTTTTCCTCAATCAAGATCCTTAGCACATCTAAATCCCAAAAAATTATAACGTGCTTGCGGTTCCATATAATTTCTAGCCCAAGTCGCAGAGAATTTTATTGTTAAGTGGGATTGAAAAAGCCCTCCACGGATGACTTTATATTTACCTTTTTCAGTTCCTGGCATCCCATTAAAATCATAATCATCCACAGTCCATTCCCAAACATTATGTCCCATTCCATAAATACCATATGGGCTGATCCAATCATCCCTTTTATCCACCGGTTCAGGAATAAATCCTGAAAATCCATTATTAGGATGCTCTTGAAACTGCTTCCAAGGCCATTTTCTGGCATCTATCCCTCGAGCCGCCTTTTCCCATTCTTTTTCTGTCGGCAACCGTTTACCCAAAGATTGGCAATAAGTACTCGCTTCTAAAAAGCTAACTAAATTTACTGGGAAAAGTTCCTTGCCCGGAGTGACCCAATACTTTGTGTTTGCTGTTTGATAATCTCCACGGGTCACTTCAAACTTGTCAATGAAGTAAGCTGGCAAATGAACTTTTTTTCCTAAACTTGTTTTAGGATCGCTAGGATGACCATATACAAATTCGCCTTCAGGAATGTAAACCATTTCTTCAGGAACTTTTAAGTTAGGGGGAATTTTTACAGAAATTTGTTCGACTGAGTTATCAGAACAGGAACAAAAAAATAAAAAAACGATTAACGAAAATAGTTTTCGCCATGGATTCATATGCCATTTGGAGATTTGGGAGGGCGTTTATCGAAAAAATGGAAGACCTCTCCTCCATTAATAGGTAAGGGTTTTTTCTTATAATCCAGAGGATGATCAATTCCCGGTTGAATCGTTCCATCCACTGAATAAGGTCCATAGTCTGCCCAATAATTTCGGCTACGTTTTTCTGAAAACTCTATACTTGTAATATATTTAACATTTTTGTATCCATACTTAAAAGGAGCAATAAGCCTTAAAGGAAACCCATGATCTTTTGATAGAGGCTTTCCATTCATTCGCAATACAAATAAAACTCTGGGTCTCAACAACTCTTCCAAAAGAAAACTTTCATAATAAGAGTCAGCAGATTGAAAAGTTACATATTTAGCCTTTGGGTCCGGTTGCACCCGCTTTACAATCTCTTGGAAACGAAATCCTTCCCACTCCGCCTTGGCAGACCAACATTCCACACATTTTAACCGCGATACTTGAGAAACTCTGGGAAATCCAAATAAATCTTCATAACCCAAAGTTAAAGGCTGTTTCACAATCCCCTTAATTCCCAAAGACCATTTATTAATATCAACTCCTAAAAAAGGGTTTGCACTTCGAATATAGAATCCCGGGGTGTCGCGGTTTTGTATATAGTTGGAAGGTATATTTTTATTATTTTGAAAATTAACTGTTCCCCCACCTTTCTTTGGAAACAAAAAACTTGCCAAAGATAAAGAAGACGCTTTCAAAAAAAATCGGCGATTCCAATTTGATTTCCAAAAACCCATAATTAATCTCTCAAACCTAATACATCTTGCATATCATATAAACCCGGCGGTTGGTGAATAATCCATTGCGCGGCACGTACGGCTCCACGAGCAAATGTTTGTCGGCTTTGGGCTCTGTGGAACACTTCCAATGTTTCACCCATTCCCCCAAACATGACTCGATGCTCTCCCACTATATCCCCTGCACGAACTGTATGCACTCCAATATCTTTGTCACCTCGGCCTTCACTAAAACCATGACGTCCATAAACCCCTACCTCACTTAAATCCCGTTTTAAGCTCTCGGCAATAATTTCAGAAATTCGCACAGCAGTTCCACTAGGAGCGTCCTTTTTAAATTTATGATGTGCTTCCACTATTTCAACATCATACGCATCTCCTAATATTTTTGCCACATCTCCAACTATTTTAAATAGAACATTAACACCAATACTCATGTTGGGAGCCAAAACACATCGAATGGATTGAGTAGCCTCAGAAATTTCAGATCTTTGCTTATCAGAAAATCCGGTTGTTCCAAAAACTACAGATTTATTATGCTCCTTCACCACACGGAGGGTATTCATGCTCGATTCAGGAGTGGTAAAATCAATAATTGCATCACAAGTATTGATTGCTTTACCTAAATCCTCAGTAACTAAAACATTTTTTTTTCCAAAACCAGCTAATTCTCCCACATCTTGCCCCAAAAAAGGATTACCAGCCATTTCTGTTCCACACCCAATATCTGCATCCGGCGTATCCTCAATACATGAAACGATGGTCCTACCCATGCGCCCTGCCGCACCAATCACACCTATTCTTAACAAAACTCAACCTCCTTATTAATTAACTTCAGGACATTAAAAATTGAAATCAATACATTTTAAGAAATTTTTATTATTGAAGATGAAAAGTCGACTAAAGTAAAGCGTATTCTTTCAGAGTGGATCTTAGGATTTTGAGATGCTCTTCAGATAACTCAGTCAAAGGAGGACGAAGTTCAGCAGAAATCATCCCCATTAAAGAAAGTGCGGCTTTTACAGGGACCGGGTTGGTATCAATAAACATGATATTGTTTAAATGCATCAACTGATAGTGTAATTTACGGGCGTCATCGTTTTGATTGTTTTTAGCCTTTTTACATAAATCTGAGACCTTACCAGGAACTACATTGGCGGATACAGAAATAACACCCTTCCCACCCACTGCCAAAATAGGCCACAATAAAGCATCATCACCAGAAAGTAGAGAAAAATCACCCCCACACAAAGCTATCACTTCACTAATTTGTCCCAAGGAACCAGAGGCTTCTTTAATACCAACAATATTTTTTCGATCCTTAGCCAATCGACCCACTGTGGAAGGAAGCATGTTCACAGAGGTTCGACCAGGGACATTATACAAAATAATGGGTAGGCTGGTTTCCTTTGCCACAGCCAAAAAATGTTGATACAAACCTTCCTGTGAAGGTTTATTGTAATAAGGCGTTATCAATAGAGCACCATCAGCCCCAGCCTTTTCCGCATGCTGAGTGAGTTCGATCGCCTCCTTGGTAGAATTTGACCCAGTCCCAGCTAGCACAGGAATTTTTCCCTTACATTCTTCAACGGCAATTGAAATAACTTGATGGTGTTCTTCATGCGTCAAAGTAGCAGACTCACCCGTAGTTCCACAAGGAACAATCCCGTCAGTCCCATTTTCTATATGAAACTTTAACAGGTTTCGAAAAGACGGCTCATCTAATTTACCATTTTTAAATGGAGTGACTATCGCTACAAAAGATCCTTCAAACATATGGCTAAGTTATTCCTCTAAATGGTAATTATAATTCTTTAATTTGACCTTCAAAAGTAACTTTAGTTAGACCCTCTAAAAAAACGGAAGGAGAATCTCCCTCACCATTGGAAGAAGGTTCAATATAAACTTTTAATGATTCGCCCCCACGAGTTTCCACACTAATGGGCGAATCAATTTCAAAACGCTTTGCCGCTAGAAGTGCAGAGGCAACGACTCCAGTTCCACAAGCTAAAGTTTCTCCTTCGACCCCTCTTTCATATGTCCTTACTTTTAAAGAACTGCCATCTTTTTTTTCCACTAAATCCACATTGGTCCCAGATGGGGAAAAAACTGAGTGATAACGAATACCACGACCAATTTTGTCAACATCTTCACTTTCCACATCAGTAGAAAATACAATCGCATGTGGAACACCAGTATTTACGCTATCTACTTTGTACGACATTCCATCAAATGAAACTTCTAAATCTCTTTGCAAATCATGAGGGGGAGTCAACTTTACTTTCACCACAGGACCATTAACTTCTGCAGAGATGATTCCAGCCACCGTTTCAAAAGAATGTTTTTGTGGAGCAATAGAATTTTCAAATGCGTAACGCGCCACACAGCGGCCTCCATTGCCACACATTTCTGCTGAACTGCCATCATTATTATAAAAATCCCACTTGTAATCTGCATTCTCAGATTCTTCTAAAAAAATAACTCCATCTGCACCCACAGATACTTTTTGCCGACAAACTTTCTGTACAAAGTCTCTTTTAATTGAAGAATCTATTACAGCAGCACGATTGTCGATAATTACGAAATCGTTACCGCTACCACTCATTTTGGTAAAAGGTATGTTCACTGGATTTCCCTGAAAATATTATATTTCTTATTTGGATGATACTTGGCCGGATAGGATTCGCCTAAACGAAGGGTCGATTCTAGCACAGGGCTCCCAAGAGGGTCAAACACTTGAATTCCTTGAAAAGTATTAATTATTCTTTCCATATTAAACAGGAATTCGCCTTCTATAAATAACCATTACAATAAATATTAGACAGACTACTGCCATGGTTCCAGGAAATATAAGAGTTGTAGGTGAAATATTTTCCAATGCCATTATGGAAATAACATTACGCAATGCCATTAACACAAAAAATTTCAATTGTTCTTCAAAGGGGTTTTGATAAGATTTACGAAAAGTTGGACCAAATCCTACGAGATCAATTAGGGTCAAAATAACCACAGCCCAAAAAGGATCCGACGTCAAATACCAAAGAGGCAATGAGGTCATTGCAAAAATAAATAAAATCAAATCCGTCCGTGTAATTGAACTGTCTGATTGTTTTTTATATGCTAATACTGCAACATAGATGGAAATTATTCCAGAAAACCCAATTGGCCACGCTCCAACACCCCCTTTATCTGAAAGCTGCGCGAGAAATACAATAAATGTAGTTGCCCCCCATATAATCCAAGAAAACACATGGGGTTTAGTGACCCCTCGTCTAATGGAACTTATATAAGGAAAGAATGCCATGAAGGTAAGCGCAATAGCTACTAAACTTAGAAAGTCTTTATACAATTATTTTCTCTAACCAATATTGATCAAGTCAAAACCAAGGATTCATTTAGTCTGATATAATAGTAAATAAAATTACTTAGGAAATATAGGAGGTAGTTTTTATGACCGACCACCCACAAAAAAAATTGGTAAGAGTTCGTCCAGATGAATCTTTTACGAGCAAACGGAATTTAAATTATTTCCTTGGAATTTCTGAACGTACCGCTGGCACACAAAATCTTTCCATGAACCTGGTTAAAATTCCTCCAGGAGGAAAAGCTGAACCACATTTTCATGATGGGTTTGAATCAGCTATTTATATACTTGAGGGTCGCGTTGACAACCGGTTTGGGGAAGAATTAAAAGAATCGATAATCACGGAAAAGGGAGATTTTCTATTTATACCACCAGGAATTCCGCATCAACCGAAAAATTTAAGCGATTCTGAGCCTGCTATCGCTGTCATTAGTCGTAATATTGCCACAGAACAAGAACCCGTGGTTTCTTACAATCCCAATAAATAACTCATCTTATTCCTGGCTAGGGACCATTAAAAGTATTTTAAATGGAGAGATTTTTTAAACAATTTCTTCAAGGATTTATTAAAAAACAATGAGTTTTATTACCCAACACTTTTCTATTTGATAGGTTTTAATAGAAAGTTAACCTCTCTTTATTTGAAATAAAAATTCAAGTTCAATTGAATTATAGATTCTAGTTTTATTTTCTTGGTAGGACTAAACCATGCCAACTGGGTTGTTGTAAATTTCTGGACGTTGGTGAGGTTGGATATGGAGTTGTTTGAGATCATTAGTCCCGAAATGATCCACATAGAGGAAAATATATTCCCGCACACAAGTTCTTAAATCCCATTTTCCATCGTGATTGCGTTCGAACTCTTCAAATACATCTAACGCCTCTTGAATATTTAATCCTTCATCAACAGTAAAATAGTAATCTAATGCCAAGTCCCATTCAGGGTTTTTATAAGCATTCACTCCATACTTTTCGGGTTCCATGGCAATTGGACTATATTTACCCAGGACAAAGGTCATAAAACCTAAAGAATGGACATTTTGACGATTTTCATGAACAAACTTTTTACTATCCTCTGCTTCCTCGGAGGTTTCCCCTGGAAAACCGAAAAACCCCATAATGTGATTCCAAATTCCATGCTTAGCAGACATTGCTAAATTAGTACGAATCGCATCTAAATGAGTTGCTTTGTCCATTAGCTTTAGTACGCGTTCATTTCCCGATTCATAACCAAAATGTAAGTATCGACAGCCAGATTCTTGTGCATCTTTCCACACTTCATCATCAAGCAGAGTTTCCTCGAATCGCATATGAGTCGTCCAGGCAATATCTACTTTATTGTCAATTAACGAACGGGATAATTTTCGAAATAACGCGGGTGGATAGGATTCATCAGTAAAATGAAAATAACGGTTGCCATATTTATTTTTTAAAAAACGAATTTCTTCTGTGATCTGAGCAATTTGCTTAGTACGATAGCCCTCCACATAACCCTGAAAGTGATCACAGAACGTACATTTTCCCCAATAACAACCGCGAGTTGCCAAATAGGGAAGGATCAATCTCGGAACAAAATATTTGTCTAAAGGCAAGCCGTCAAAATCCGGGGGTGGTAATTGATCCATATTTTCGGAAAGTACTTCTTTATTCACCTGTATTCCATTAGCCCCTTTGTACATCAAATTAGGCATTTGAGAAAAATCCGTTTCACCTCTTTCCAAGGATTCAATCAATTTTAAAAAAGCACTCTCACCCTCATACAGAACCGCGGTATCAAAAAGTTCAAATAAATTATCCTTTCCCACCATTACATCGCGTATGCGTGTAATGATATTTCCACCCAAAGTGATATGGGTATTTGGCATTTGCTCCTTGATTAATTTGCAAAAAGTAAAGGTAGGAATTAGCTGTTTTTGCTGGACTACAGATATCCCCACAACATCTGGCTTTTCTTCAGCAATTAGGTCCTCTAACAAAAATCGATAAACGTCACGGTAAACATTGATCTGATTATCTTCAAGAGCCTCTATTATTTCAGTAGACATAAAAGGCTTGTAAACCAAATCCGTTTCAATAGGAGGAAAACAAATTTGTGCAGGATAATATCCTAGAGAAATCACCGACATTACATGGTGTAGAGTACTTGTAGCCCATTCTAATTTTTCAATTTCGAAAAAATCTTCCGTTTTAAGTATTCGTTTGGCTTCTTTCACACTGGCAATAAGTTCAACAAAAATTTCCTCAGTTTGCATTTCGAGAGCGTTTTTCAGCTCTCGTTCTTCTTCATCAAGTCCTTGTCGATCGGCTTGAATTTGCAAATGCCTCAATTCAAAATGAATTCGTTTTTGCACATGTCGCAAAAATTTCTCGCTAAACATTAAGTCATACATCTCAACATTGATGTCTTTTTGGACAACTTCATGGCCTGCAGGTCGCAATACTGATGTCAAAGCCGGTAAACTCAGGTAGGGTTCCGAAGGAAGCCAATCTGGCGGAAAAATTAATAGGATTTTCATGGATAAACCTATTTATCTAAAATTAGTATCAAATGGTTTGTTTTTCTAAATACAAAGAAATTGAATCACCAAGATTGTATTATTGGATGCAGATTCCTCCATTTGAATAAGCACTATAATACCATTTTTCCAAAACAAGACCCAAATTTACAAACCAATCCAAAAAAAATATTTGGGGACTTAATTTTAAAACATTTTCATTAGAGCCATTTTTTCTAAATTCCGTTGACAAGACTATCTTACTCCGTATAATTCAGGACAAACACATATAATTTCAGAGGTTAAAAGTTCTCCTTGCTTATATAAATTTCAGGAGATTTTGTTTTCCTCAAATATTTGAGAACGTCAAGATCACTGTCAAAGACAACGGTTACTTGAGAAAACGAAAGTCCCATTCCAATTTTTTTAATAAAGTTTTTCTGGGTTGGACTTTTTTTTTGCCTCTGCTAAATGATAGTTTAAATGAAAAAATACATGTTTAATGGGACTCGGCCATCCAGCCAAGTTCTTTCATATTTTAAAAATAAGAGGTCTCTCATGATTGTTGGTGTATCAAAATTGACTCATAAAATTTTTTATAGCTTTTTGATAGTGTTACTTACAACAGTACCTGTGTTTGCCGCCAAAGGTCCTGTCAAAGCCACTTCTATTTCTATTTCTTTAGTAGATGGCATTGCGGTTGCTGATAATGGAGATATTTACTTCGCCCGTCGAGATCATAACATCATTAGCAAAATCGATAGTCGTGGTCTCTTACATAATGTTGTGGGTAGCGGCGCATCTGGTTTTGCAGGGGATGGTGGGCCTGCTACCCAGGCTAAACTAAGGGTCCCCGCAGGACTCTGTTTTGATGCAAAAGGGAATTTATACATTGCTGATAGAGAAAACCACCGTGTTCGAAAAGTCGACACAAAAGGGATTATCTCTACCATAGCTGGGAATGGCATTGCGGGTTTTAGCGGAGATGGTGGCCCAGCCACTCAAGCAAATCTCAATTTACCTTCTGGAGTGGCTGTCGATAAAAGTGGAAATATTTTTATCTCGGACCGCTCGAACAATCGAATTCGTGTCGTAGATTCCAAAGGCAATATTAGTACTTATGCGGGAAGTGGTGCCGAAGGTTATAACGGTGACAATATGCCCGCTCTTAAAGCAACCATCGATAAACCCTTTGGCTTAGCTTTGGATAAAAAAGGAAACCTTTATATTGCTGATCGTGGAAATAATCGAATTCGGAAAATTGATTCTTCAGGTTTAATCAGCACCGTTGCAGGGGACGGTGGATTTTATTTTATTGGTGATAATGGGCCTGCATACCGAGCTAGCATAGCCGGCCCCACAGGGATTGTATTGGATGACAAGGGAAACCTGTACATTGCGGACCGATACAATAATCGAATTCGGGTTGTGGACCCATTAGGAATGATTCGCACCATTATGGGAACAGGGCAACAGGAATATAACGGCGATGCAGAAGTTGCTAGAGAAACCAGCCTTCACCTTCCGTTTGACGTGGCATTGGATAAAAACGGAGATCTTTTAGTGGTTGACCGTTCGCATTATAGAATTCGTCGAATGAGTATGCGCGGCAACAAGGTTGAAACTGTAGCAGGAAATGGAATAAAGAAATTTGGAGGCGATGGTGGACCAGGAAATGGAGCTATTCTTAACTTTCCACATGGAATTGTAGTAGATAGTAAAGACAACGTCTTAGTGGCAGATAAATCTCATTACCGTATCCGAAAAATTAGTCCTGATGGAATTATTAATACCTTTGCAGGAACGGGAGTACGAGGCAACATTGGCGACGGAGGACCTGCACTCAAGGCTTCTGTTTTCCCGACCGTCATGGACCTTAGTAAAAATGATGAGTTATATTTTATTAGTCCAAGCGGATTTGTAAGCCTTATAAGAAAAATTGATTCAAAAGGTATTATTAGTGAAGTAATGAATACCGGGGAAGATCATTACCAAAAATCCGTCAAGAGAGACTCTGGGTACGCTACCTCGGCGAAATCTGAAATTACCGTAATTTCTCAGTTTTCTGAGGTTATTGTTGGCCCTGATAACCTGCTATATATTACCGACAGAATAAATCATCAAATTCGAAAAATTGATTCCAAGGGACAAATTGTCACTATTGGAGGTACCGGAGAAGCCGGGTATTCCGGAGATGGTGGTCCAGCTCTTAAAGCTTCCTTTAGGGACCCTCAGGGAATGGTATTTGATAAAGCTGGTAATTTATATGTTGCAGATTCGGCAAACAATGTAATTAGAAAAATTGATACCAAAGGCATAGTCTCCACATTTGCCGGCAATGGAAAACATGTTGATTC
The DNA here is from genome assembly GCA_965223665.1 of Nitrospinaceae bacterium. GTDB lineage: Bacteria > Nitrospinota > Nitrospinia > Nitrospinales > Nitrospinaceae > CBDCVY01. Next base: position 3,333,405 of record OZ245011.1, on the reverse strand, counting down.
AGGGGATGGCGGTCCAGCGCTTAAAGCAGGAATTCGTTCTTTAGGCGAAATTGAGATTAGCCCCTCTGGTGAACTTTACATTGTTGAAACGGGAACACATGTGATTCGAAAAATTGGTAAAGATGGCAAAATAGTTACCGTCGCAGGTCGTTCCGGAATTCAAGGTTTTTATGGTGACGGCGGTCCGGCCACCAAGGCCATGTTGAAGCAACCTGCTGATATTGCCTTCGATTCAAAAGGAAATATGTATATCACCGATATGGGTAATAACCGCGTGCGAAAGGTAGATAACAAAGGAATCATTACTACATTAGCAGGAACCGATTCCTTCGGATGGGCACACGAGGGAGAAACCGTGGAAATTTATTTCCAAAATTTTCCCTAAGAGTACTTTTTTTTACAATTAATTAATGACCAATTTAATCCGATTTTGGAGAAATTTAGATGAATAGAATGGGTAAGTTGACTTGGGCAACATGTTTATTTTGTTTATTTGTCTTCAGCACAAACTTCGCTTGGGCTGATGAAAAAAATGATCTTTTAAATATTCTAAAAAAAGTAGACGCAGTGGTTTGCTCCAGTCCTAAAAAATTATCTGATTATTATAGTCCAAAAATTACAATAATTTCTGACGATCACAGAATTTTACTTAAAGACCGAATTAAAGATTACGAAAGTATGATTAGTGATCTAGAAAATATGAAATGTAAAAATGAAAGAACTATTTTAGCCGGTAACGTTGGTTCTAACGTCGGTTTTCTACTGGTCGACGAAATGATTAACGTTTCTTCTCGATTGAGTTCGGATGAACGACAGCATAGTGTATGTACCTATGGTTTTGTCAAAAATGGTGGGTCATGGAAAATCAATCACGAACATTGTTCGAGCCTGCCGGATTATACAATTGTTCCAGGAGATGATGCCCTTTACTATTTTCATAATCCGGTTTATTAAAAAAAATTTTTACAAAGGGTCGTTGGCATTTAACATAGAAACATGTTGAATCCAACGGAAGTAATAAAGTTAGGACCGGTTTGTACGCCCCAGGGCACAAAGTTTTCTTTATATTCTGAAAATGCTACCCGGGTGGAAATTTGTATATTTGATTCTGCCGAGGCTGAGCAAGAAACTTATTGTTTACCCTTAAAAAAAAATTCAAATCATCTTTGGCAAGTTTTTGTAAAAAATGCCGGTCCGGGGACTCTATACGGGTATCGCGTCTTTGGTCCCTTTAACCCCAGTCAGGGTCATTGGTTTAACCCCTCGAAGCTATTAATTGATCCCTACGCTCCTCTCTTAGGTAGATCCTTAAAATGGGATGATAAATTGTTCTCCCTTTCTAAAGGGGGTTTGTCTTCCATCCATGATCTCAATTTCCAAGATTCGGCTTCTTGCGCTCCTTTAGGACAGGTGGTGGAATCATCTTTTGATTGGGAAGAGGACTCAAGTCCTAAAATACCTTGGGATAAAACCATTATTTACGAAACGCATGTAAAGGGTATTAGTAAACTACATCCGGAAGTACCCGAAAGACTGAGAGGAACATTTTTAGGTCTGGCTTCATCTCCCATAATAGATCATCTTTTAAATTTAGGTATCACCTCTGTTGAATTGCTTCCGATTCACCAAGCTATCACCGAGAAGAATTTATACGAAAACAATTTAAGGAATTATTGGGGATACAATAGCCTCCTTTTTTTTGCTCCTGACAAAAGGTTTGCAACAAACAATGGTGACCCAATTCGGGAATTCAAGGAAATGGTTAAAGTTTTGCATTCAGCTGGAATCGAAATAATTTTAGATGTAGTTTTTAACCACACTCCAGAAGGCAACGAATCAGGACCAACTTTGTCTTTAAAAGGAATTGATAATCTTACTTATTACAAATTAGACGAAAAAAAGAATTATGAGTTTTTGAACTATACCGGCTGTGGAAATACCATTAACATGAATCATCCAAAAACTCGTCAACTAATTATGGATTCTTTACGGTATTGGGTTCAGGAAATGCATGTTGACGGATTTAGATTTGATTTGGCAACAGTTTTAGGGCGTGGGCCAATCCATTTTGAAGAAGAAGCAGAAATTTTCAAAGAAATTCGCAAAGATCCCGTCCTGACTCATACCAAACTTATTGCTGAACCCTGGGATCTCGGCCCAGAAGGCTATCAAGTTTCCGGTTTCCCCAATGAATGGTCGGAGTGGAATGATCAATACCGCCAAACCATGCGACGTTTTTGGCGAGGCGACCCGGGACATATTGGTTTATTTGCCCGCCGATTTTCGGGAAGCAGTGATATTTATAGTCCAAAAAATAGATCACCTAAAGCAAGTTTAAATTATATCACCTGTCATGATGGTTTTACTCTTGAAGATTTAGTGAGCTACAAAGATAAACACAATGAAACCAACATGGAAAAAAACCAGGATGGAACCACCAATAATGATAGCGAAAACTATGGGGTTGAAGGACCTACCAACGATTCTGACATTTGCTCTCTTCGAAATCGACAAAAGAAGAACCTTATAGTTACTCTTCTGACTTCATTAGGAGTTCCTATGATTCTAGGCGGCGATGAATTAAGTCGAACGCAAAATGGAAATAATAATACTTATTGCCAGGATAATGAAACAAATTGGTATCATTGGAACTTAAATCAAGAGCAAGAGGAGTTTTTAAATTTTTTTAAAAAAGCAATCCAATTGAAACAGAAATTTCCACCCTTACAGAGAGCCAGATTTTTTGATGAAAATATTTCAAAGGATGAAAAAGATGTTCTATGGCTGAATCCTGAAGGAGAAGAAATGAATGATAAATTCTGGCATGATGAAGCTTTTAAATCCATAACAATTGTAATTCCATCAGAACCCTTGAACATTGATCCAGAAAAGCCAAACTCATTTTTGAAATATTCACTCGCGATATTAATCAATGCAGAAAATACAAATAAAGCATTTCATCTTCCAAATTTTTTGAAGCCCTTACAAAGTTGGGAGATCATTCTAAATACAAATAGCACCCAAGAAGACACTTCAATATCTCTCAAAAATAATGAAATTTCATTAATACCTAGAAGTCTTGTAGTATTAAGATTAAAATAAACCTCATTAAGTAATTATTTTTTCCTTATACATTTCCAAGTCTTATAATAGATAACAAACTCACAGGGATTTTTTTATTTAAGCAAACAATTTAATATGAATGAACTCTGGAAACAAATTGGTAAACCCGTGGTCACGGTCGATTCGGATATAAAGGATTTAATCCCAGACTATCTCAAAAAAAGGCGGGAAGATTTATCGGAAATAAAAAGCAGCTTTTTCAAAAATGATTATTCTTCCATTTCACGTCTTGGACATATCATTAAAGGGTCGGGAGGTAGCTTTGGTTTCAATGACCTAAGTAAAATTGGCAAATCCCTTGAACATGCGGCCGAAAAAAAAGATGTTGAAACCGTCCGAAAATCCATTGAAGAATTAACTCATTATTTAGATAATGTGAAAGTTGTCTACAAATAGTTTAAATTTACCCGCAGATTTCCTTACGCGGCTGTTTTAAATCCACTCATTTCCCAATGACCTTTTTCTCCAAATTAACATTCTGTTTTTGGACAGTATTTACTTTTAAGCTTTTATTCCCTTGGACAATTCTTGCTCAAGATTTAAAACAGCTACCTCTTGACAACAAACCGCTAAACCCGTCTTCTTTGTCATTGGAGAACTTGTATAATCTACAGAACAAAGACAGCCGGGAACTTTGTTTAAACTGTCATAGAGGAATTAAACAAGTCAGCACATCTCATCCTTTAAATTGGGGCTGTACCATTTGCCATGGTGGGAAACCAGATTCACTAGATAAAGAAAAAGCTCATTCAACATTGATATATGACCCAAACGCCGGCACCGGAAAGCGTAATCCATCGTCTTTAAAGGTAGTACGGCAAAGTTGCGGAAAAGCTCAATGCCATTCAGGTCATCAAGATGAATCTCTCAATCATGTCGACCGTGTATTAAAATCTATAATGGGAACGATGGCAGGTGTAATTTCAGGACTAAGGTTTCAATGGGGTGGCCAACCTTCACCAAAAGCTAAATATGGAATTTATTCTATTACTGACACCGACGGGAAAATCCCTAAAGAATCATTAGCCGTGGAGCAATTAGAAGCAATTCCTTATTTTTCACCCTTGGATTTGAAGAATAAAAATTTTCCAGATCCTATTATTCCAATCTCTAAACACCCAGGGGATTTTTTTATTCGCGATTCATGTTCCCAATGTCATATAGATTCTCCACCCCCCCCTGGACAATTCCGATCACAGGGTTGTGCTGCATGTCATTTCCGTTATAATCCTGAGGGTATTTACCAAGGTCAGGATGAAACAATTCCCAAGGGAATTGAAGGATACCCTGCTTCCCACCAATTGACAGCACTTCCGCCAATCGGAATCTGTTCACAATGCCACAAAGGTATATTAAGAACTCCCCGTCTTGAAGAAAAACCAGAGGAAACTAAAAACATCGGAAATTTCTCATTTGGACTAGGACAGGTAAAACATGATGTCCATTTTTCCGCGGGAATGGAATGCATTGACTGCCATACTGAGTCTGATATCATGGGCGATGGAAATATATACTCAAAACAAAAGCAAGCTGTTGAAATCCGCTGTGAAACTTGCCATGGCTCTTCCAGAACCAGCCCAAAATTTGAGAAAATAATCGATTCTAAAGATCCTGTCATTCGTCAAAGTAAACATTATCAGGGAGTAAAAATTTCTGTTGGTGACTCCATGGTACTTACTTCGCGTAACAATAAAATGAGTAATGTTAAATATCAAAACAAAAAAGTAATTACATTTAGTAAGCGAAATGGTATTTCTTTTAAGACACCACAGACAAAGAAATGGTGGACCATCCATAATTTTCCCGGACATCGACAGAAATTAGAATGCACCTCCTGTCATTCTCAATGGGTCCCGGAATGTAAAGGTTGCCATCTAACTCTAAAACCACAGAATGCTTTTAATCCATCAAAGGTCTTTTCAGAAAACTTTTCCCACATTCAGACAAAAGAGCCTAGTTTAATGATTGGTCCTCGAGGAAAAGTGGTTCCTATGTCTGCTCATAAACCCAATACCTTTACAGCTATAGATGATCAGGAACATTTTATTCCTGTCCTTAGTGAATTTGGCGACAATATGGGTAAATATAAGCAATGGGAATTTACTAACCCGAGTGGTTATTCCGTTACTCACTCTGCATCTGCGGTTTCACCTCATTCTGTGGGAAAAAAAGTTCGATCTTGTGCAAGTTGCCATTTATCTCCCAAAGCTTTAGGATTAGGGGAAGGAAACATTCTCTGGGGAAAAAATTCATTAGGAAAGTATGATAAGTTTATTCCTACCAATCGATCTAACAAAATCAAGGGCAAGTCTCCTTTCAGTCCGGATGCAAAAGTTGGATTAAGTGGATCGCCCCTCGCTGGCACTTCCCAAGTAAATGCGCGACCTTTTAATCAAGAAGAAATCACAAAAATATTAAAAGTTGGAAATTGCATTCCATGTCATGATAAATATGGTGACTCAATTTATAAAAATTTAAAAGCTAGTTATAAGTTTGAACGTAAAAATGCCCACAGAAATTTAAGAAAAAAAATTTTAAGAAAACGTTAATCTTTGGAAATTAAACCTTTGATACCTAAAATTTCTTTATCATTTCTATTTTCTTTCTGCTTTTGTGTTCTTTTAGTTTCTCAACCTAATGCTGAAAGTATATTCGACTTTTTTTCTCTTCCTAAAGTCCCAGAAAAATCAGAGAAAACATCCGACGAGCCCATAGTAAACCCAGAAGAAAATTCTTTAGAAGAACCCTTAGAAGTATTTGAAGAAGAAAAATCCACCGAAGGTGATATTCCAGATATTTCGCAATACACTAACCCTGATCCTTTAAGTCCATTTGACGAAACCCACACTCCCCCCATTCCCTCTCCCCAACCGGAATCTGAAAATTTTTCCGAACCGAGTCCTGGTTCTCAATCGCAAGATACCTTCGAAAAGAAAATGGTAGAAACCCCTCCCGCCCCGGTAAAAGATAGAATTGATGCGGGGGATTTTCGCGATCCATTTTTTTATATTCGGGGTAATGCAATAAATAGCGAAAATTCTTTAAGACCAGGAACAACAATTGACGGCCTGCGCTTTAATTCCTATATAGACTCCAAGGGGTTCATTGAAAACTACTACAGGGATTCCAATTTCAAATTGGAAGATGTGTTTGGAAGAATCCTATTAGACAATAATGAAGGAGGTTGTTTGATTTGCCACAGAGGGATTGAGCAAATCAGCACCAATCACCCCTTTCAATGTAAAAAATGTCATGGAGGAAACCCTAGAGCCTCGACTATGAAAAAGGCTCATAAGGGAATGATTTCCAACCCTTCAGACTTAGAAAATGCTCCAAAATATTGTGGTAAATGTCATGAAGAGCAAATTGAAAAAATGGCCAATTCTTTAATGACCACCAATAGAGGCCTCATTGAAACTACCCGGAATGCCTGGGGAGCACCTCCGTTAGAACAACCTCAAACCCAGATTAGCAAAACTCCTGTTAAAAAGAAGGCCAAAAAAACAAAGGAAAAAACCTCTGAGGAAGAAGAAAATGGAGAAGATGATTTATTGTCTTTTCCTTGGGTTTACCAAAGTCAAAAACACCCTGTTGATGACTTTTTAGAAAAAAAATGCTTACGGTGCCATCTTCAGGGCCCTTCCCCGCACCGACCGGGTGATTATCGTGCAACCGGATGTGCGGGTTGTCATATGATTTATTCGAATGATGGAATTACATTAAGCCGTGATCGAGCTATTCAGAAAACACAAAAAGATTCATTAAAAAAAAATCGCAATCGATTTTCAAAAAATTTCTCGATGAATAACTTAAAAAATCCACGTGGTTATCCGGTAGTTCATCAATTTACAGTGGCCATTCCCAGTATTCAATGTGAACATTGCCACAATCATAACGGGGTCGGCAATGAATATGAAGGACTATTTGCACTTCCACCTGAACATAAACCTGTTCGACAAATTACTGATAAAAATAACCCCGTATTATATGGAAGTGAGCATGAGTTTTTAACTCCTGATATTCATCGAGAAAAGGGTTTACATTGCATTGATTGCCATAGTTCGGATGAAATAAAAGCCAATGCCAACGCCTACCCTACACAACATGACGCAATTGGAATTCGATGTCAAACATGCCATGGGACCAACTCCAAACCCCCAGAGGGATATAAATTAATTGAAACAGATTTGGAATCTGAAGAGCTAGTTAAAAAAAATCAACTCAATCCCAACTTAAAGAAAAAAATTAAAATGGGTGATACCGTCATGGCGGGTCCCAATGGAAGTCCTTTACCTCATATCCTATACAAGAAGGGAGAATGGATCTTATATTCAAAAGTCACAGGAAATGAACATAAAATTCCTGTACTAAAGGAACTCAAATCTATGCCTTTAAGCCATCAGGTTCCGAAACATATGATCCAAGTTGAATGCTCGGCCTGCCATGCCCGTTGGTCTGCCAGCGAATGGGGATTACATTCAATTCGAGAAAATGATGTAAATTTGAAAAAATGGAAGGATTGGAGTTTTGCAGACCCAACCTTACAATTTATTCAAAAGGGAGGGATTTCTACTGGAAAACAAGATCCCCCTGGAATGATCAATTGGCGAACCGCAAAATCTAATTTAAACGGAATATCAGGAGAATGGAAACCTGGAATTTGGTGGAATTTAATTACCGAGTCCACTTGGGATAAAATAATTTTGGGGAAAAACCAAAGGAATAATTATTCTATATTAAAACCCCGGTATCAATTTTTTATTACTCAACCGGAATCATCCAACCCCCGATTAAGAGCAGGTGTTCCCATTACCCAAAAGGGTACTCCAGGATTGATCATGACCCCTCACTCACCACATACGATTCGCTCAAAGGGACGCACCTGCGAAGGTTGTCATGAAAACACAACTGCGACAGGCCAGGGCGATTCAAATTTACTCATGGTAGAAGAAGGAAACCATTTTCTCGAAGAGCTAAAAACCAAAAATAGAGTCCTCCCCAAGTTTCAAATTAAACAAATGATCGCCTCTGATGGAATTCCCATACAAACCATTTTACCAGAGGGAAAATCCAGATTTTTAACATTAAATGAAATAAAAAGATTAACCACCCAAAAAGACAAATATAAAGCGTATCGCTTTTTAGACTTGAGACACCAACGATTTCCAAGACTATTAAATAGAAATACTTTTCCATTTGATGATCTTCATAAGAAAAACGAAAAGAAATTTGGAGATCCTTCCAGAAAAGAAAAACTTTTTTATTATGACCTAAACCAAAACCAAATCTTTTCCTATAAACCCAAACCTTCGACAGATGTCTTCAATCGAGAAGATACCAAAAAATTATTTGAACCAGAAAGCAACTCTAGCGCCAATCCTTCTATTCCATTCGACAACAAACAAGTCCCATTTTACGGGAATGACCCTAATTTACCCAATTCCAACTATTACCAACATGGCGAATAATGAATTATGAAAAATAGGATTAAATGGAAATTAAAATTTGTTTCTCAAAGTTTCTACGGGTCGGCTTTATTTATATTTTTTATTTTTAGCCCTATTCAGATAAATGCAAATCCTTCTCAAATAATCGAAAAATATAGCTGTGGGGAGTGTCATCAATTAACGATCACCCCATCAGAAAAAAAATTTATTGGACCGGATTTATTTTATTCGGGTGACAAGTTACAACCCACATGGGTAAAAAAATTTCTTCAAAAACCCCACATTATTCGGAAAGCAGGACATACTGAAGATCCAGGATTTCTAAAAGGATCGCCACAATTTAAAGAACCTCATCCGACCATGAATTCTCAAAATGCCAAATTAATGACTAATTATTTAATGACCCTAAAATTAAAAGATTTACCTTCCATTGAAATTGATCCCGCTCCTCTCTCAAAAGTTGGAAAAGTAAAAGCAAAAATGAAGTTTGAACGTGATCATAGTTGTATTGCTTGTCATGAAAGCGTTAATTTAGCAGGATTACCGCGTGGGGGAGTGTCTGGACCATCATTATTAAATGCAGGGAATCGATTACAAGCTTCCTGGGTGTATCATTGGTTGAAGAATCCTAAAAAATTCCTCAATAAAGGCAGGATGCCCATTTTCAAATTGGATGAAGACACTTTAATGCAGTTAACAAAATACATTATTTCTCATAAAAAATCAGAGGATGATTAGACTATTCAGTCCGTTTCTCTATATTTAGTTTTTTAAAAATTTGGATGAAAATAATAAAGGGAGCAAATCTAATTCCATGAAGTTGAATTTTTTTGAAGGGTCTTTAAAAAAAATCTCTTCATTTTTAAATTCATATCGGCCTCTTACTGTAATTCTATTTTTTATAGTATTATTTTTAGTTTCCTGTGGCCAGGATAAACAAGAGAATAAAGAATCAACTCCTCCCTTAAATACCGAAATCCCTAAACCCCAATCTCCCTCGAATAAAGAGACCCTACCTGTATCTCAAAAAACTCGTAATACTTATCAATTCTATTGTGCCCAATGCCATGGGGTTAAAGGAAAAGGAAATGGCATTAATGCACCTTTTTTGACCGTACCCCCACGCGATCATACTAAAGCCTCTTATTTGGAAACACGAACCGATGAACAATTATTTACAGCTATAAAACATGGGGGACTTTCAGTGGGACGAGCACCTTGCATGCCTAGTTGGGGGAATACACTAGATGATACGGTAATACAATCTCTCGTCCGTTATATTCGGGAACTCTGCAAATGTGAAGCATTATAATATTTTTAATTAAATGTCGAATATTGTCATATACTTCCAAAGAAGGTATATTTAGCCCAACATAAAATTCGTAAAACTATTCATAAACTTTAAATGTAGGAAACCGACCATGGTTGAAGTCGTTCCATTTAAGGGGCTCTTATATAATGAGTCCAAAGCTGGTTCATTGACTGAGTTGATAGCGCCACCTTATGACGTCATTCGCCCGGATATGCAGGAAGAATTATATTCTAAAAATCCTTACAACGTGGTCCGTCTAATTTTGGGCAAGGAATTCACTGATGACAAAGAAGGTAATAACCGGTATTCGCGGTCTGCAAAATATTTTCGCGAATGGATGGATCAAGAAATTTTAAAGGAAGATTCTTCTCAATGCTTTTACGTTTATAGTCAAGAGTTCACCTTTAATGAAAAAACTAATCATCGAATTGGTTTTTTTGGTCGAGTCAAATTAGAAGATTTCAGCCAAGGTAACATTTGTCCTCATGAATTCACTCTATCTAAGGCCAAAAAAGATCGTGCTCAACTAATTCGTGCATGTCGGGCAAACTTTAGTCCTGTATTTGGCCTGTACTCTGATCCGGAAGGAATTATCGATAAAAAATTAAATGAAGTTATAAAAAATCCCCCATTAGCCACCATTCAGGACGACACAATCACCAATCGGGTCTGGCGCATCGAAGATAAGGAGCTTGTTACTTTTATTTCCAAACAATTTGGTGATAAAAAAGTGTATATAGCCGATGGCCACCACCGCTACGAAACCTCTCTTGGTTACTTTAAAGAACATGGCCATGAAGTTCCTGATGCGGCTCATGTAATGATGTTTCTTACAAATTTAGATGCGCAATCACTCACTATTTATCCCATTCATCGGCAAGTGAAATGTCCCAAACCCTTTGATCGGAAAAATTTCCTCAAACAACTGGAGCCTTTTTTTGAAATAGAGCCTTCTAAGCCCAATCAATCTGCAGATCAATGGATTGAAATCTTAGAAAAATATGGACAACAACAAATAAGTTTTGGAATCTACTTTGGTAAGGGAGAAGGTGTATTCATAAGGTTAAAAGATACAAAAAACATTATTCCCTTTTTAGGTAAGGATGATCCTGATGAACTTCAAGTATTAGACGTTTGCCAATTACATTCCCTAGTGCTTAAACATTTATTAGAAATAGATACCAAAAATCCTGACCACCAAAAATATATTTCATATAATGTTCGTACTGAAGAAACTATGGACAATTTGGACGCTGGAAAATTTGATTTGGCGTTTTTTATGAATGCGACTCAAATTGATCAGGTGCGCAGCTTAGCGGAGAAGGGAATTCGACTTCCGCAAAAAGCGACCTATTTTTATCCAAAGCTACTTTCCGGTTTGGTGATTAATCCCTTTCGGTCATGAAAATAATTAGCGCTGAATTTATCACTAGTGCGGTCACTCCTAAACAATATCCTCATCTGGATTATCCAGAACTGGCGTTTGTGGGAAGGTCCAATGTCGGCAAATCTTCTCTAATCAATTCTCTACTCAATCGAAAAAAACTAGTTAAAACCAGCGCCACTCCAGGGAAAACTCAATTAATTAACTTTTTTAATATCAATGATCAGTTTATTTTCACGGACCTTCCCGGTTACGGCTACGCAAAGGTAGCAAAACAAACTCAGGCAAAATGGCAAAATATGGTTGAACAATATTTGCTAAAACGCAAAAATTTAATACTAGTCATCTTAATCTTAGATTACCGGAGAAAACCAACCGAATTAGATTTGCAAATGCAAGAATGGTTGGAAAATCACGAAATCCCTTACTCGTTGGTAATCACTAAGGCAGACAAATTAAACCAGGCGGAACGGTCCAAACAAATAAAAATTATTAAGAAGGTCTTTTTAAACCAGAAAGCTCTTGAAATGATTTCTTATTCCAGTAAGGAAAATTTGGGCCGGAAAGAGTTATGGGGACATTTAGGGAAACTCATAAAAGAAAGCCTTTCTTGATTTTTTATCAAGAAAGGCTTTTCTAATAATAAGGAAAATTAACCCCAAAGATCCTGAGGAATTTCCAAACGATCTACTTTATTTCCATTCACAATGTGCGAGTCTATTATTTCTTCCACATCTTCAGGTTTTACTTGTCGATACCAAATTCCATCAGGATACACCACCACTACGGGCCCCATGGAGCATGGTCCCATACAACCGGCGTTAGTTAATAATACTTTTCCGAACAACATTTTTTGTTCAATTCCCATGGAAAATTTCTCATAAACCTCCATAGCCTTATTTTCCCCACAAGAACCGCGTGGATGTCCCGGTGGACGTTGATTAACACAAACAAAAACATGTTTAGACGGTTGCGGCATTTTTTCCTCCAAAAATTTCGTAAAATTCTATACAAAGCTAAAAGTCTACTTGCTTTGGATTAATTAATGTTACCCCCAAAGGTCTTTAGTTTCTAAGACACTTAGTTGATCCCTTTAGGGGGTGGGTAGTATACTATATTTTTTTGACTCTGTGTTTCTATCCTGAAGCAAACAAATAGAAGTCTGCACCCAAAAGATAAATATAAATGAAACATGCTCCTTTAAATGACCCAGAATTATTAAAATATGGGTTTGATACCGCCTACCTTTCAAAGAAATGGTTACACATATTCAAAAACGATGTCGACCAGTTTGAGATTCAATTGCTTCAGGGAGATGCTTCGACACGTCAATATTTCCGGTTAACACCAAGCTCTGAACAAATTTCCACTGAACCCACCTCTCTGGTTCTCATGCAATTAGAGAAACCTGAACCAGACAAGAATGAAATTGACTTCACACTTTTATTAAAATTCCTAAAAAATAATCACATTCTAGTTCCCAAGCTATTTCATTACGATGTAAAAAATGGATTGTTATTTTTGGAAGATTGTGGAAATTCTACTTTTGAGGATTTTGTTAAACCTTTAAACTCTAATGAAAAACTCGTTTGGTATGAGAAAGCAATTGACCTGCTTTCAAATTTGCAATTTTATTCTACAAAAAAAATCGATAGCCATTGCCCTGCTTATCATCGCCGGTTCGATACAGAAAAGTTGACTTGGGAATTAAATTTTATGCTTGAACACTTTGTAAAAGGACTTCTACAAGCTAAATTGTCTGATACCCGAATAAATGAAATCCAGAGTCATTTTCTTGAACTTTGCAGGGAGTTAGAATCCCAGCCACTTTGGTTTACTCATCGGGATTTTCACAGCCGAAATCTTATGGTGCAAAATAATCAATTAGTAGTTATTGATTTTCAAGACGCTCGAATGGGTCCTTGCCAATATGATTTAGTATCGCTTTTGCGAGATTCTTATGTTCAATTACCTGAGCCCTGGGTAGATAATTTAATTGATCGTTTTATTCATAATAAAGAAAAATTAGAAAAAAATAATATTGATAAAAAAGAATTTATAAAAATATTCGACTATATGGCTATACAAAGAAATCTTAAAGCGATTGGCACATTTGCTTATCAGAGTGTGTGCAAACAAAATAATCGTTATATTCAGTATATTCAACCCACCCTGGGTTATGTGAAGCGGACATTGAATCGACAACCAGAACTTTCAAGTTTAAAAAAGGCATTAGAAAATATTATTCCTGATCTTACTGCATCAAATAAAACTATTTAAATTTTTATGATACTTCTCAAACGCTACGTTCTAAAACAATTCCTCCAAAACTATTTTCTTATTCTCGGCGGGTTAGTGGGGATATTTGTTTTCATTGATGCATTTGAAAGAATGGATGATTTCTTAATAAAAAAAGCTCCATTAAGTGACTTTTTATTTTATTACATTTACAAAATTCCATTTATCTTGTTCTACATGGCTCCGCAATCTGTACTTTTAACTACCGTGATTACGCTTGCCACACTTTCTCGTAATAACGAGTTTATTGCCATGAAAGCCTGCGGCATTAGTGTTACTGGAATCACCATGCCAATCCTGAGCATGTCTTTAATAATTTCTTTATGCATTGTGATTCTCAATGAATTTATTGCACCTATAACCAGCCAAAAAATGAACTATATTCTTTATGTAAAAGTTAGAGGAATTCCAGACCAAGCGAAGCTTGCTCGAGATAACTTATGGTACCGATCTCCAAATGGAGCGATTTGGAACATTAATTACTTTGATCCCAACGAAATTAAAATGAAGGGAATCAGTATTCTTTTTTATGACAGTACATACTCTAATTTATTTAAAAGAGTAGATGCAAAAGAAGCACAATGGAAAGATGGTCGATGGGAGTTTTCTAATGGTTTTACAAGATCGTTTCTTGCGGATGGGACAAATATAACAAAACCTTTTGAGAGAAAAGTTATTCGAGTTTCTGAGCAACCTCATGATTTTCAAAAAATTCAAAAACGACCCGAAGAAATGTCTGCACGTGAAATGTTCCATACTATTCAGAGTTATGAAAGCGAGGGAGTAGACACTTCCCCCTATTGGGTGGATTTGAACAAAAAACTTTCTTACCCCTTCATTGGAGTTGTCATGGCTTTTTTGGGAATCCCTGTCGCCCTTATTTCAAGTCGGCGGGGCGGTCTTCTGTATTGTATTGCAGCTAGTCTGGTTATGGGTTTTGGGTTCAGTTTATTTTATGGGTTAGGAATCTCATTGGGCAAGGGGGGAACTTTTCATCCAATTTTAGCTGCCTGGGGTCCCAACCTTTTATTTATTTGCATCGGTTTATATCTTCTTTTAACTGTAGACAGCGACTCCATCTTGCCAATTTAATTTATGAAGCAATTTGCCGCCATTGACATTGGTACTAATACGGTCCGCTTAATAATCATGGAGGTAGATTCCCATGAAAACTTTAGGGAAATTGATTCTGAGCGTGTTATATGCAGATTAGGAGAAGGTATTCACTTAAATAAGCGACTTCTTCCACATCGAATGGAGATGGTCATTGACGTTTTAAATGACTTTAAAGCTAAATGCAAAACTCATGGAAACATTCCAATTCAGGTAGTTGCCACCAGTGCAGTTCGTGAAGCATCTAATAAAAATTCGTTTATTGAAAAGGTTAAAGAAATAACTGGACTGAATGTAAATGTCATTTCTTGGGAAGAAGAAGCACAGCTGACTTTACAAGGAGTTTTCTGGAAACTTCCTGATGAAGGAAAGCCTACCATTATTTTTGATATAGGTGGAGGTAGCACCGAATTTATTTATTCTAAGGGTAAAAAGATTGTTTCTTCCTATGGGACCTTTCTTGGCGTTGTTCGTCTTACTGAGCGGTTTATTACTCAACATCCAATCTTGGACGAAGAATATTACCAATTAGAAAACTTTTTGACCGATGAATTTCGAGTAATAAAAGAAAAACTGAATCTTCCCCAACCAGAAGTACTTATAGGAACTGCAGGCACTGTCACCACCTTAGCTGCTATGGATCAGAATATTTTTCCTTATGATCCGGATAAAGTTCATGGAATGCTTCTCCCTGAAGAAAATATTCAAAAATTGATGGAAAATCTCAAAAGTAAATCCCTGGAGGAGCGGTTAAAAATAAACGCCTTGGAACGAGGTCGAGAAGATTTAATCATAGCTGGGACCGCTATAGTCCTTGCAACCATGCAGGCTTTCCAATGTCCCTTATTGACAGTAAGCGAATACAGTCTACGGGAAGGAATTTTATTAAATGCTTACAATCATTCAAAATAAAATTTTCTATTTGATTTATTAGGAAAATCAATGTAAATTATATATATCCTCTATACTACAAAAATAGTTATGGGGTTTATTTTATTGGGAAGGGGCCTTAGTCTTCAGGGTTTTGAAGGGGTTCTTGATCTGGGGGCTCTGGCCTTCTCAACAAAATATTTCCTATTAAAGTCAAATTTTCCTGCCTTTAAAATCTCTTTATTTACCATTTATCTTGTAATAATTCTCTTATGCCATTTAAACCTAACATTTATAGAATTGAAAACATCGGAAAAGGTTTTATGGCCATAATGGCTAAACCCACTGCCGGAGATTGGATTGAAGAAGAATTTGCAAATATTGCCAATGAAAACATTAATCAAATAGTTTCTCTACTTGAACCCAGTGAAGAATTTGAAGTTGGTCTGCAAAAAGAAAAAGGTTTAACTGAGAAATACGAAATGCATTTTTTATCTTTTCCCATTCAAGATAGAGGCTTACCAAATTCAGTGGAAAAATTTGGAAACTTTACAAAAACTCTTTTTCAGCAAATTTTAAGTGGGAAAAATACTTTGATTCACTGTCGTGCAGGTATTGGCCGTGCTGGCATGGTAGCAGCAGCTATTCTAATTCATTACGGGTTTAATGTAGACAAAGCATTTTCTCACATTTCTTTAAAAAGAGGCGTGACAGTACCGGATACCAAAGAACAATATCAGTGGATTTTGTCTAATCAAAATATAATTGCTCCGGCGACGGGGGATAGAAAATGAATTAGAATTTTATCCTTAACCCGAACCAATCTCGTCCTGAATGATTCATTTTTATCCTTCCTACTTAAATCATCAAAAAAAGGTAAAAAGGTAAAGCGGTATTTCCCTAATTAGATTGAAAAATTTTATCCTAATCAAAAAACAAAAGCTTTTTTGTTTTACAATATTCTTTTAAACAACTAACCTCCATTTCAACAAAAATTTACTTAACAATTTTTTCATGAAACTTTACGAAGACCTTCTAAAAACACTTGCTGATCATACGTCCGCAGTAATTTATATAAAAGATTTAGAGGGAAAATACATTTTGATCAATAAACAATATGAAAAATTATTTTCTGTTAAAAATGATGAAGTGAAAGGGAAGACAGATTTAGATCTTTTCCCATTAGACTTTGCAGAAAAATTCATGAAAAACGACCACCTGGTTTTAAAATCTGGAAAGGTAATGGAGATAGAAGAAACGGCCCCTCATAAAGATGGAATGCATACTTATATCTCAGTAAAATTTCCTGTCCACAATCAAGAAGGAAAAATTTTTGGAATTGGAGGAATTTCTACCGACATTACCAGTCGAAAAAAAATGGAACAAGAATTGAAGGATTATAAGGATAATCTTGAACTTCGTGTAGAAGAGAAAACATTTCATCTCCAGAAGCTAAAAGATGACTTGCTGAAGGCTAAAGAAGCTGCAGAAAAAGCAAGCTTGGCTAAATCTCAATTTCTTTTTAGGATGAGCCATGAATTGCGGACTCCCATGAATGCTATTCTTGGGTTTGCTCAGTTACTAGATAAAGATCCTAAAATCCGATCAGATAATCAACTGAATGAATCTGTTGATCAAATCATACAAAGTGGAAATCATCTACTTGATTTAATAAATGAATCTTTGGACCTTGCCCGTATTGAGGCAGGAAACTATGACTTAAAAATTGAAAGAATCGAAATTAACCATTTCCTAAAGAGTATTCTGGGGATGATGTCCCCTTTAGCGGAAAAAAATGAAATCCAACTTATTGATCAGATCTTGAAAGATGAAATTGTAGTTTTAGCTGACAGAGTCCGCTTAAAACAGGTTTTACTCAATTTGATTTCCAATGGAATTAAGTACAACATTAAAGGAGGTAGTGTGACTGTTGAAGCGGTACTTGTAGAGAATCAATTGGTCAAACTACACGTTAAGGACACGGGGGTGGGAATCCAACCTGAAAAAATCCATCACATTTTCGAACCTTTCACTCGATTGAGAAATAGTGAAAGAGAAATCGAAGGCTCGGGCATTGGGTTGTCGGTCACTAAAAAACTATTAGAAATAATGAATGGGAAAATAATGGTTGAAAGCAAATTAGGTGCAGGAAGTTGCTTTACCATTGAATTGCCTGGCGATAAAAAAACACCTGTTTTAGATTCAAAAGAATATCTATTAAAAGAAAAAATTGAAACTGGTCACCCCATCGTAAAAAAAGCCAAACATGTACTTTACATTGAAGATAATTTATCAAATATTCGACTCGTCGAAAGAATACTTTCAGAGCATCCTAATATAAGCTTTCATTCGTCACTGAATGCTTATAAAGGAATTGAATTAGCCAAAAAATTACAACCGAATTTAATAATCATGGATTTAGATCTTGAGGAATTAGATGGCTTTTCTGCACTAAAAATATTAAAACAACAAAAGGAGACTCAAAAAATTCCAGTCATTGCTTGCAGCGCATTTGCGATGGAAGAAAATATACAACAGGCACTAGAATCAGGTTTCGATGCCTATCTAACAAAACCAATTAATATGGATGAATTCCATCGGACAATACAAAAGTTTTTATAAATAATTTCACAAAAAATTTTTTTCCAATAATTTCTTTTTTCAACGTAATTTCCAGCCATTTCATCCTTCAACAATCAAAACATTAATTTCGAATGTAGAAATCCAATAATAACCAACGCCGAAAATATATCTAAATTTATTTCTATTGATTTCCTTACTCTTAAGATACTTTTTTCATTTTTAGATGAGATTCTATTTGATTTATATTTTTATTCAATGTAATTTTATGGATTAGGCTTTTCCCCAGCTATGGACTGGTCGGGGGTTCCATATTTGCTGCTCCGCTTTTTATGGAGAAAATGATATGCAGCGAATCTCAATTTTGCTCATTTGTTTTATTTGTTTTCCAGCTTCTTTGCTGTTTGCAAAGGAGGATAGCAATGTCTTTTTCAATCCCACCTCAGGGTTTTCTATCACTAAACCCTCAGAATGGAGTTTCATTTCAACTCAGGCTATTGAAGCTAATAGAGCCCGGGTCCAGTTAGAGGATCAAAAATTACAAGAGCTTATGCAAAAACAAGCAAATGCTCCCTTAGTGGCTTTTACCAGGTACCCTGAGCCACACGAAAGTCTCAATCCCAGCGTTCAAGTAATTCTTAGACCCTTAGGCCCTCTTCAAGGAATGCCCGCAAAAAATGTCCTTAATTTTTCTGTTAAGGCTATGGAACGTGCTTTTTCTGATTTTCATCTAATCCATGAAGTCCAAGAGACCCAAATCAGTGGTCTCCCGGCCGCTTATATGAAAGCCCGGTACACTGTGGCAAACCAAGAGGGGCAACAGTTTCCCACTCTGTCTCGAATGTGGATTGTTCCACGTGGGGCATATATGTTTCTAATAAGCATGTCCAGCCCTGGTGAAGGTCCAGATGTTTCAGAAAATTACTTTCGACAAATTCTAAAAAGCATAAAAATCGAAAAATAATTTTCACCCGCTTTGAAGCTAAAATTGGGGATATAAAAGTTCTAGGATTAATGTCCTGCCCTGATAAATCCATAAGAAGTTTTCTCAACCTATTATCAAAATCGTAATTATTAAACTTGTAAATGGGTATAAAGCTTTCCGTTTGACATCCCCAGGTATATAATATATGTTTTTTTAATAACCCTTTAAATAGCATCCAAATCATGTCCCGCAAGCAAACCACTGCAAAGAAAATAATCAGTATTGATAAAGCCAAAAAGTCTTCACAAAAACCTATGAAAGGACGGGAAATTCTAGTCCAAAGTTTGGAAAATGAAGGCGTAGATACTATCTTTGGATATCCTGGTGGTGCTTCAATGGAAATTCATCAAGCACTCACTTTAAGTAAAAAAATCAGGCACGTATTACCTAGGCACGAACAAGGGGGATCTTTTGCAGCAGGTGGATATGCGCGAGCTACCGGTCGGCCAGGAGTTTGTCTAGCAACCTCGGGTCCGGGAGCAACAAATTTACTTACAGGAATTATGGATGCAAAATTAGATTCGATTCCTATTATAGCCATTACGGGTCAAGTACCCACCGCTGTTATGGGAAGTGATGCCTTTCAGGAAGCCGACGTGGTTGGTGCAACATTTCCTTTGGTTAAGCATAGTTATTTAGTCCAGGATATTAACGATATTCCCCGAGTGGTGAAGGAAGCTTTCCATGTTGCAAGCACAGGACGACCGGGACCTGTTTTAATTGATATCCCTAAGAATATTCAACAGCAAGAAACAATACCCAACTTTAACGTTTCTTTAAATATCCCTGGCTATAAACCCAACCTGAAACCATCAAACCAGCAAATTAAAAAGGCTATGCATTTTATTAAAGAAGCCAAGCGGCCGGTAATTTATGCTGGTGGAGGGATTTTGGCTGCCGAAGCCTCGGACGAGTTGAGAAAGTTTGTAAAGAAAACCGGTATTCCTATTACCAATACCGTCATGGGATTGGGATCTTTTCCTATGGATGATCCCCTGTCCTTGCATATGTTAGGAATGCATGGTGCCGTTTACGCAAATATTGCAATTAATCAAGCGGATTTGGTTATTGCCCTGGGGGTAAGGTTTGATGACCGTGTAACAGGCAAGCTCTCTGAATTTTGTAAAGGAGCTAAATTCATCCATGTTGACATCGACCCTTCGGAAATCAATAAAAATATCGCCATTGATGTACCTATTCAGGGGGATGTCAAACAAGCCCTGAAAATGATGAACGAATTGGTAGTTCCCCAGGAAAATATTGGACCTTGGGTGAAACAAACTCAAAAATGGAAAAAAGAGTTTCCCTTGACCTATCAATTAAACGAAAAAGCTATTGTTCCTCAACATGTAATCTCTGAATTACAAAAACTTGCTGAAAAGGATTCCATCGTCTCGGTTGGGGTCGGACAGCATCAAATGTGGGCAGCACAGTTTTGGCGGTTTCATACACCCCGAACCTGGCTTTGCTCTTCCGGATTAGGATCTATGGGTTACGGACTTCCTGCAGCAATGGGTGCCCAAGTCGCCTTTCCAGATCGACAGGTTATTAATTTTGAAGGAGATGGTTCTTTTTTGATGAACATTCAAGAATTACAAACCTTAAAGATAGAAAACATCCCAGTCAAAAATGTTGTTCTCAATAACGCGCATTTGGGGATGGTTGCTCAATGGGAAGATCGATTTTATAAATCCTTACGAGGCCATACTTTTATTGGAGATGCCAATTTTTCCGAAATTGCCGATGCATTTGGCATAAAGGGAGAAAGCATTAGTAAGCCAGAGGAAGTAGTCCCTGCACTTAAAAGAATGCTAAAACACAAAGGTCCTTATGTTTTAGACGTTAAATACCCCTACAATGACAAGAGCCACGGACATGTAATTCCTATGATCCCGGGTGGACACACTTACCTGGATACGATCTTAAACCAAGACACTAACCTAAGAGATTACTGGACAGAAAAGGGAGTTGAATTTTAAAATAATTTAGAGTGCTTAAACCTAATTGATTTCTATGTTTCTATAGTTTTAGATTATGTCCCTTTTTTCGCACTGTATTCCAAAAATGCGCGAATAATATTGTCTTCAATGCGGTCTTGATTCGCCCAATCTCCATATTTTTTTTGAATATTTTGTTTTGTTGTTTCAATAATTTTAGGTAATTTCAATCCCTTATCTAATCCTTCTTTAACCCAATCGCGAAGTCGCATCAAGTAATGTTTCGTTTGAGTTACCAGGGGTTTATTTCCTGGTTTTCCATGGCCCGGCACAATAATCTCAGCATCTAAATCTTCCATTTCAATCAGGGTGTCAATCCATAAATCAATATAAGCATCTTTTAAATCTGGAATAATTTCATTATAAACTAACCCTCCAGTGATGATTATCCTCCAGGAAGGCAAATAAACATAAAAATCCCCTTGAGTATGCCCAGGCCCGTGGTGTTTCAGTTGTAACTGATACCCACCCAAGGCCACTTCCATACCGGTTTGAAATATAACATTAGGAACACGCGCTTCAATTTTCTTGGCTGCTAATAGATTTAATAAGGTTTTTTGTGTTTTAGAATGCGCAACAATGATTTTCGTATCGGGAAATTCCGAATTTCCTGAAAGATTTTCTGTATGAAAATGGGAGTTCATTAAATAAACTGCAGGTTGTTGGGTGATTTCTTGAATTCGAGCCTTAAGTCCTTTTGAATCCCCTTTAACTTTACTTGGGTCGATAATAATCACGCCTTCCTTAGTAACAATAAAAGTAGAATTAGCTGATTCAGTGGAAGATGAAACCACTGTATAGATGTTTGGTAAAACTTCCCGCGTACGCACATCTTGCGCTTCAGCCGAGGCAAAGATTAATAAAATCCCAAGAAAAATACCCCAATTTAAAATTCCTGTTTTGCTCATACTTTTTCACCCATCCTTAATCATTTAAGAGGATCTTAATCCCGTAAAAATATTATTTGTTGGTTTGTACAGCAGGGAAGATTTTACTTTCCAAGTTTTTCTACTTATTGGCTAACAAATGCACATCCGGTCCAATAAAATCTATCTTCTCCGAAAAATTCCAACCCATAAAAGATGCAACAAAGTTTATCCCGATACCCTTTAAATAGAGAGAAGTTTTTTCATAGAAAATTCTGGTTAAAATAAAAAAACCTAAATCCCCTTAACCATTTATTTCAAATAATGGAAATAAATATCAATCTTTTTTAACTAGAGGAAATGCTGTGCATGTTAACATTGAATGGCTTTTAGGAGCCACTGTTTTATGTTAAGGTATTGATATGAGTGATATAAAAAAAGAAAAATACGATTTTCTCCATCTATTACTGGGTCAAGGAGACGCAATGGTTTGCCTGGATGCTCGAAATTCGATGGTGGACGTACCCAAATCTCACAAGAATAACCCTATCTTGAATTTGATTTTTAATTTGAATTTTAGACGGCCCATCGAAATAGATGAAGAAGGAATTTATGCCACCCTATCCTTTGCTGGTAGACCTCATAAGTGCATTATTCCTTTTGAAGCTATTTGGGCTATTTATGAGCCCTCCACTCAAAAAGGCCAAGTATGGGAAGAAAGTGTCCCTCAGGATATCGATCTAATTGAACATTTACAAAAAACTAAACAAACAACCCAGACCACCCCAAAAGCGGCCCAAACCTCCCCTAAAACCACAGAGTCTT
Source organism: Nitrospinaceae bacterium (assembly GCA_965223665.1). Lineage (GTDB taxonomy): Bacteria > Nitrospinota > Nitrospinia > Nitrospinales > Nitrospinaceae > CBDCVY01. Next base: position 3,310,605 of record OZ245011.1, on the reverse strand, counting down.
CTGGGGCTTCCAACAAACCCAAACGTGACCGAAGCCACTTACGGGTCATAAAGTAAACTTAATAAAAGAAACTCTTTTGAGCTTGGGCTAATAGTAATGAGGGCAATAATATTTTCTTTTACAAATCATCCCCAGATAGTTTAAACTGCAACGCTTAACCAATATAACGGTGGGCGTAGCTCAGTTGGTAGAGCTCTGGATTGTGGCTCCAGCGGTCGCGGGTTCAAATCCCGTCGCTCACCCCAAATTTCATTTTCTTGATATCTCCGTTATAGCCCCCCTTACTTTTCAGGTTTTTCATTAAAAATTCCACCTCTAGAGAAACTAGGGGTATTTTAGAAATTTGGTAAACTCCAAAATAAGCAAATAATTCTAAATTCAATCCATTTCAGTAGTTTCCTTTCCTTACCGTTAAGAGACTTAATACTATTACTGTAAAAGCGATTTTAATGAAGTAGCGCAATTGGTTTTTCCGTTTAAGATTTTTTAAATACATAGAGGAATAAGAATGAGCTCCAAAGTACTAAATGAAATACTAAATCGTTTAAAAAAGCTTGAAAAACGAATCGACACCCTTGAAAAGACAAAAGTGGAATTTCCCAAATCAAATATCCCAGAAAAATCTTCCGCTATAGAAAAACCTAAACCGAGCATGAAGTTCAATACCCAAGTAAAACCTGTTTTCCAAACCCATCCAACATCCTCAAAAAAGGAAAGTCATTTTTTGGGATATGTTGGCTCTGCCTGTATCCTTTTAGCTTCTATATTACTCATTAAACTTTCTATAGATAGTGGTTGGTTAACTCCCATTAGACAATGCATATTAGCTTCCATATTTGCAGGTGGACTGGTTGCACTCCCATTTTTCACTTTGCTAAAAGAAAAAAGCTACACCAGCCTGTTACCCGCCCTTGGAATCACCATTCTACATTTAACAATCTATGGAGCTGTTTTTTACCACAAACTCCTGGATCCCACATTGGGATTATTGTCTGTTTCTATTATTGGTTTATTATCCCTGTGGTTGCTAACGAAATTAGAGGAGGAAACCTACGCGGTCCTTGCAATCTTTGGAACCTATCTAGGAGCTTTTTTCTTTCATAAATCTTTTTCTCAGCTTTCTCTTATGGGACTGTATTTAATAGTTTGGGATATTGCTTTTTCCTTATTTTCCATAAATTTGAAAAAAAGACTCATAATTGCTGTTTCGTCTTATCTTGCTCTCGGACTGGTCGCTTTTTTTGGAATGGTAAAAGAGATAAACGATCCGGATTTAAATTCAAAAATAATTATAATTCAAGGTATTCAGTTAACTATATTCGCTATAGGAACTCTACTATTTTCTTTAAAAAACAAATTACGTCTTACAGAAAAAGAAGCTTGGGCATTTTTCCCTGTGATTATTTTTTTCTACGGTCAAGAGTACTATTTCTTAGACCAAATATCTGAGAACTGGGCAACTCTTTTTTCGATCGGTTTTGCAGTATTCTTTTTATCAATTTATTCATTAGCTCAAAGAAAATTGCAACAAAAAGAACTTGATAGTGGAGGGGTTGTCTATACGACTTGTAGTTTAATTTTTGCTCACTCAATATTTATTGTCCAAATGAATGATTTTGCCCGGGTCATTTTTTCTTTTGGGCTAACACTTCTCTTCGGAATAATTCACAAAAAAATAATCGACAATAAAAATTTTATTGGCCTGATTGTAGTTTCGGGTTTAATACTTCTTTATAGCTATCTCACCGTCTTTTTTGGTGTAAGCCAAGTCAACTTTGAATTTCTATTGATTTTTGGTGCAATATTTGGAGCAATCTTTCTAATTTTGTCTAATAAGATAAGGGGGTCGATGTCCAACCTAACTTTATCCTTAGGACACGCTCAGGTATTTGTCACACTTTTTAGATTGAAAAAGTTAATCGGGTATTTTGCCATCGCTCCACTTTGGATTGCTTACGCTTTTGGAATACTATTTTGGGCTAAAACAACAAAAGATAAAGATATGGCTAAGGGAGCAATTCCTCTCATTTTAATCGGACTTGGTCGTTTTCTCATTTTGGATTTTTCTGAACTCAGAGGGGGACAACAAGTACTTTCTTTATTGATCATGGGTGCCCTTATTTTTGCAGGCGGTTATTTATATAGAAAAGCCGTCAGAGATTAAATGGATAAATTACTAAAGCGGATTTCAAAATAGTATTATCAAAATTCTAAAAACCTGTTTTTATTAAAAACATGACTAAATAACAGTTAATGATTGAGATCAAAGCCAAAGAATAAAAATGATTTTTTGCCACCCCATTTATATTTTTGTTTATTGAAAAAAAACAATATCCTTCCACTCATTTCCAAATATTTTTATTTTCCGTTACCAGGTTTTTTTGGGAAAAGACTTTTAAATTTTGATATATTGTTTAAACAAAATTTTTGATATCCTTTAAAAAAATATTTCAAATTCTTACCTAAGAGTCATTTATAAAATAAACGATATATTATTTATAACTGATTGATAAATAAACATGCGCCCGTAGCTCAGCTGGATAGAGTGCCGGACTTCGAATCCGTAGGTCGCAGGTTCGAATCCTGCCGGGCGTGCCAGTTTTCAAATGAATTTTTGAATTTCAAACCGGATATCCCCTTATTAGGCTCTTAAACCGAACTCCAAACTTATTAAAGCAGCCATATGAGGGATTTATTAGAAAAGGAAATCATTATGAAAATTACCCATAAAAAGAAACTATTCCTCATCTTGTCTTTAATAAGTGCTATTACCTGGCTAACAGTTACCCCGGTTTCTATTTTTGCAGAAACCTCAGGGAGTTATGTTCACCCTTCCCTTGAAGAACCCGGGAAATCTCCGTCTTCCCTCGGAATGAAAATGAAAGAGGGAAGCAAAGGCAAACCACCAAAGCATCCAGATATAAAAAAGAAGGAAGGATCAAAATATAAAACCGGGAAAGGATATAAATCCGGCCATCACAGCCCGCATGGTTACTCCCATGGAAGTAAGGGATATCCTCATAAACCAGGGCATGGCAAACCCTCAGGCAGTTATTCAAAACACGGCGCAAAAAAACATGGCTATGGAGGACACGGCTATAAAGGAGGCAGTCATGGAAAGCACAGTGGCCATGGGGGTCATCATAGAAGTCATGGTAAAACTAATCCCTTCAGCCATATTTTAAAGTTTTCCAAGAAACTGGGATTAAATGAAGATCAAATCGAAAAAATTAAAGAAATGAAATTTTCCTTTGCCAAGACGAATATCCAACTCCGAGCAGATCATACTATTGCTCATATGGAATTAGACAGATTGGTTCATTCAGGTAATGTTGACGAATCTCAAATTAGAAGTGTTGGAGAAAAGATCGTTAAAATTAAGACAGAAAAAATTCGTACGATGATTGAGGCAAAAATCAGCTTATTAAAATTGTTAACCGATGACCAAAGAAAGAAAATTAGCACCATGCATTCAGGTCATTAACAAATTCTTTGCGGGGGTTATCTCGGCTTTAATAGATTAGCCCCCCACTGGGTTTCCCCCTTTTCCTCGTCTAAATTTAATGGATCTATTTTTTCCCTAGCGCTGAGGAAATTTTATAAACCACTCCTGCATAATCATCTGATAGATACAAATCCCCTTGGGGTGAAAGCTGAAGATCCACTGGACGACCGTCTTTTTTTCCGTTGGGACGGAGCCACCCCGAAATAAAATCTTCATGCGATAAAATTTTTCCGGCTTTATCGAGAATCACCCTTACAACTTTATACCCGGCGGGTTGGGAACGGTTCCAGGACCCATGAAAAGCAATGAACAAACTATTTATGTATTTCTCGGGCAAATTACCTCTCAGATAAAATTCGAGACCTAAAGGTGCCATATGTGCAGTAAATGTATAGGCAGGAGGTTCAGTTATTTTACAATCCATTATTCTCCCGTATTCAGGGTCAGGCACATTTTTTTCATGACAATAAGGCCAACCATAATGTTTACCCTTTTTAATGATATTCAATTCCTCTCGTGGGTGGTCGTCGCCTTGCCAGTCACGGCCATTATTGACTCCCCACAGTTCACCTGAATAAGGAGAAAACTCAATACCAACAGAATTTCGGAGCCCTTCGGCAAAAATCTCATGTCGGGTCCCATCTAAATTATAACTTGAGATTGCCGCACGCAAGGGATTCTCCTCAATACAAACATTACAAGAAGAACCTACAGAAAGATAAAGTTTGTCATTTTTTATTTTTATTGTTCTAGTAAAATGTCCTCCCGTTGGAATTCCAGCAACAATGACCTGTTCCTCTCCATAGTGAAATGGCTTTTTGAGACGTTTAAATCGGACCACTTGATCCTCTTCAGCAATATACAAAAAATAATCATTTCCGATTTGCGTAAAAGCTATTCCATGAGGAGAGTTTCGGTTTTTAAGTATTGAAACGATTTGATCCGCTTTTCCATTCCGATTTAGATCAGGCAAAGCTGAAACATTTCCTTGTCTTGTTTGAGTAACAAATAAAATACCTTGGTCATCAAAAGCCATATGACGGGCTCTCGGCACATGGCTGGCAAATATGTTGATTTGTATGTCCTTGGGATACGTTAGGTGCATTTCTTCAATGGAAGATACAATACGTTGGGTTTCACCATTAAGGGTACCCTTTAAAAAAGAAAAAATTATAATTAGAGTTAAACCAAAGCTTTTTAAATAGAACATAAATTAATAGTTTAAATTTAGAAGTAGGTTATTATATTAATATCCCATAAAATAAAGTATTACTCCCAATTTACATTGAATTTAAACCTTTTCTTCGTATTTTTCATCAAAACCGGGAATATTAAGTAGAATAAAATTATCCAACTCCTAATAATTTATTGCCTAAAAAATGAAATTTGAAGATATTTTAAAACAAAAAGTACTGCTGCTTGATGGAGCCATGGGCACCATGGTGCAAAATTTAGATGTCACCGATGAAGATTTTGGTGGCTCTCTATTTCGTATGATGACTGACTTGTTACTTTTTTCCCGCCCAGAAGACATAGAGAATATCCATCGGGAGTATTTGCAGGCGGGCGCTAATATTATTGAGACCAACACATTTGGGGCTTCCCCATTGCGTCTCAAGGAATTTGATTGGAATCAAATCGACTCAAGTAAAATGTCAGCTATTCCTGAGGGTTTAGATTTAAAACAAGGGGACTTAAATGCTATCGCTTATCAGATGAGTCGCTTTGGTTGTGAAGTCGGGTGCCGAGCTATTGATAAGTATAAAAGCTCAAATGATTACGATGGACGCCCCTTGTTTGTCGCAGGTTCCATTGGCCCTTCCAATTATGTGATTTCCAGTACACAAGCAAACTTAGCCCAAGCAACTTTTAATCAAATTGTTGAAAATAATCAGGTGCAAATCGAAGGATTAATAGACGGTGGCGCAGATTTAATATTGTTCGAAACTCAGCAGGATATTCTTGAGACAAAGGCCTCTCTTATTGGTGCACGAAAAGCTTTTAAAAAGAAAAACAAATTTTTGCCCGTGATTGCTCAAGTAACAGTCGATACATTTTCAAAAATGCAAATTTTTAATACTGATATACATGCCGCCTATACAGCCATAGCTGGAATGGGAATCTCTGCCTTTGGAATGAACTGTAATGTGGGACCCTTAGAATTAGTAGACACCGTAAAGCGACTCAGCCAGATTTGCCCTCATCCTATTTCTGTAGTTCCAAATGCAGGCCAACCGGTCTCAGAGGATGGACAAACCTGCTATAAATTAGAGCCTAATGAAATGGCCAATATTATGGAATCATTTGTCAAAGAATATGGAGTGTCAATAGTTGGCGGATGTTGTGGGACCCGGCCAGACCATATCAGATCCTTACGAAAGATGATAGGAAATGCTATCCCAAAACCACGGGAAACGGATAATAGAACCTATATTTCGGGCCCACAGGAAGTCGTCGTTCTAGACAGTAAAGACGGGTTGATTTGTATTGGAGAACGTCTAAATGTTCGTGGCAGTAAAAAAGTACGTGATGCGGTTGAACAGGATGAAGGTGTAAAACTTGATATTCTCGAAGAGGTTGTACATGAACAGATCGCAGATTTAGGAATGGAAATTATTGATGTATGCATGGACAGTAATATTGTAGAAACGGAAAAAATCCTTCCTAAAGTTATCCATGACCTAACCAGTGACTTTAAAGCCACCATGTGTATAGACTCTTTCTCTGTAGAAGCATTGGAAGAAGGTCTAACCACTTATCCGGGTCGCCCTATTATCAATTCAATCAGCTTAGAAGAATACCGTCCCGGTGAATCTAAACTTGATGCAGTCTTATCATCCACCAAGGACCACCATCCGGTTTACATTGCCTTGGTAAATGGCCCGGAAGGACCTGCGATTACTGCAGATGAAAAATATCAATTGGCAAGTGAGATTGTTCAACAGTCACTAAACAAACATGGTGTCACCCCTGATCAAATTTTAGTAGATATCAATGCATATCCAATTGGAAGCGAATCGAAAGAGGGAATGAATTTTTGTAAAGAAGCCTTGGACAGTTTGCCTAGAATAAAATCAATTCATCCTGATTTAAAAACCAGCATTGGAGTAGGCAATTTAACAGCAGGCTTGGCACAAAAACCCTATATGCGAAAAGTCTTAACCAGTGTTTTTTTAGATGAAGCACGCCAGAGGGGATTGGATTGCGCCATTTTAAACCCCAACCATTTTGTCCCCAAAGAAAGTCTTCCACCTGAAGATGTCGATTTAGCAAAGAAAATAATCTTAGATCATGACATGGAGGCATTTGAAAAGCTGGAAGAAGTTGCGCTCAAAAAGAAAACCGGAAAAGTCTCGAAAAAATTTGACTACAATGCCCTGGAACTTGAAGAAAGTATTTGTAGAAAAATTCTGGATGGTGTCAAAGAAAAATCTGAAGGAACTATTGAGAAAAATGGGTTGGTATACACCTACCACGATAAAATTGTTTTACAAGCAACTCAGGTGATTGACAAACATGAACCCCTTAGTTTTATTAGTGATTACTTAATGAAAACCATGCGGGAACTAGGCGATGGGTTCGGCCGAGGCGAAGTGAGTTTGCCACATTTATTAAAAAGTGCCGATGTAATGCGTAACGTGATGGGATTTTTAGAAGCCTATATGCGACATCAAAGTGGAGTTGAACCAGGGGCAGCCATTGACTACAAAGGCACGGTGGTCATTGGAACCGTGTACCAAGATGTTCACAGCATTGGTAAGGACCTGGCTAAAACTTTATTGGAAAATTATGGTTATCGAGCTGTGGACCTGGGAGTTCAAGTACCCCTGGAAAATTTCGTTGAGACTGCGCGAAAAGAAAAGGCTGACGCTATTGGAATGAGTGCACTTTTAGTTCAGACTTCAAATCATATGATCACTGTGGCGCGCATGCTCAAAGAACAAAAATACGAAATTCCAATACTTATTGGTGGAGCTCCGGTCAATGACCGGCATGCAGGTTATGTCGCCATGCATGGGCAAGACGATTTGCAAAATATTATTCCTAATATTTTTTATTGTGAAAGCGGCATGGACGGAGTTAATACCATGAACTCTTTAGCCGACCAACAACAGAAAGCAGAAGTATTAGATAAGAACCGTGAAAAACTTATTCATAGTTACCAACGAGCCAAAGGAATAGAAGAAGATAAAAAGAAACTGCTTTCTACATTAAAAAGAAGGAAAGTGAATTTCAAAAAATATCAGGTTCGTCAAAACGGTTACGGAGTCCATAAAATAGAATTTAAGTTAGATAAATTAGCCTCTTCCATTGATACCAAAAGTTTGTATTCACTGAATTGGAAATTTGGGAAAAAGTCTTCCTGGGCCAAAAAAGGAGTCAAACTTGAGCAATTAAAAGAGCTTCAAAAAGATTGGCTGGAAAAGTCTCAAGCCAATAGTTGGATAATTCCAAAAGCAAGGTTTGCCCTATTACCTGCACAATCCGATGGAGATGATTTAGTTATTTACGACCCTAACCAACCGGACAATGAACTGAAGCGAATCAATTTTAACGTATGTGTGGGTCAAGGGAAAAAAGATATATTTTCTGTTGCTCAGTACTTCCATTCCAAAGATTCGGGAATTATGGATGTGGTTGGATTACAAATCACGACCGCAGGACAAAGCTTAGAAAAAGCAGTGGACAATTTTAAAAAAGAAAATGACACCGAGTCCGCCTTATATTTACAAGGTCTAGGCGACCGAGTCGCAGAAGATTTTGCGGAATACATTCATCAGTTGCTTAAAGTACGAACAGGCCGGAAAAAAGATGAGAAGGGAAACCGATACAGTCCTGGATACCCTTCCTTAGAAGATTTAGTTAATAATCGAGTAATTTATGAAATATTGCAGCCTCAGGATCTGGGAATCTCCCTCACAGAAGCGAACGAATTTGATCCTCCAAGTACAACAGCAGCTTTGGTTTGCTTCCACCCAGATGCAGGTTATTTTTAGGAGGGGTGAATCGCAAAACCCAACCATAAATTTTTCATCGACGAAAAACTCGGCACAGCTCTGGCTTAAAAATGTTTATGTAAAGGTTTTATAATGTCTTTCAAAGGGTAAAAAACCGCAAAAATTTCAGCCACAAAAAATCACTTAAAGGGTTATTTATTAATAAGTTACAACCCTTCCAATATGACAAATTTAAAACTTGTAATATCCCTCCTGTTTGCTAAAATGCAATAAGGAAACTAAGCTAAAAAAAATTTTCTTTGAATTGAAGAAGTGTTTGAAAAATCTTTATTTTAGCCTTTTATTAAGAATAGACTTCTAGGGAATCTACCGAATATGTTTAAGCGATTTACAGAAAGAGCACGCCGAGTCATCATTTTAGCCCGAGAAGAAGCGGAATTATATCGACATGAGTATCTGGGAACGGAACACATCCTCCAGGGAGTAATCAAGGATGGGGGAGGAATTGCCGTTGCACTACTTCAAAAATCTGGGGTGGACTTAAGTCAAATCAAGCAAGAGTTAGAGAAAAACCTCCCGCGCAGTTCAAACTCCTTAGTAATAGGAGATATTCCTTTTACCTCCAGAGCAAAAAAAGTGCTCGAATTTGCGGTGGAAGAAGCGCGTTCCCTTAACCACAATTATATTGGAACCGAGCATTTATTGCTTGGTTTGTTAAAAGAAAAAGAAGGAGTGGCTTGCCGAGTATTAAATAGCTTTGGTATGTATTTCGATGATGTAAAAGAAAAACTTGTTGAAATGTTTAAAGAACCTGGGGAAACCACCCGGGAAGCCGGCAAAACACCCACTCTTGATGAGTTTAGTCGTGATTTAACCCAAATGGCTTTAGCTGGAAAGCTTGATCCTATAATTGGCCGCAGCAAAGAAATTGAAAGAGTGATTCAAATTTTAAGTCGCCGCACAAAAAATAATCCGGTTTTGATTGGTGAGCCTGGTGTAGGTAAAACTGCCATTGTAGAAGGACTTGCTCAACTTATTGTAGAGCGAGAAGTTCCGGACAGTTTATTTGATAAGCGTGTGGTTTCTTTAGATTTAGGTTCTCTAATTGCTGGAACCAAATACCGTGGTCAATTTGAAGCAAGGTTAAAAGGAATCATGAAGGAGATCATCCAAAATGAAAGCGTTATCCTATTCATTGATGAACTCCATACTTTGGTGGGCGCAGGCGCTGCCGAAGGCTCCGTAGATGCCTCGAATATGCTGAAACCAGCATTATCTCGCGGTGAAATTCAGTGCATTGGTGCAACCACTTTGGAAGAATACAGAAAATATATTGAAAAAAATGGAGCTCTCGAACGAAGGTTCCAGCCAATTATTGTTAATCCACCTTCCGTGGATGAAACGATCGAAATTATTCGCGGACTCAAGGTGCCTTATGAGGTTCACCACAAAGCAAAAATCACTGATTATGCCATTGTAACTGCAGTCCGTTTTGCTGATAGATATATTAGTGATCGATTTTTGCCTGATAAAGCCATTGACGTAATTGATGAAGCTGGTTCGCGTGTAAGGTTACGTAAAGCAACCCAATCTCCAGAAATGAAAAATATTCAACGTGAAATTGATTCTTTGGTTCGAGAAAAGAAAATTAGAATCGAAAATCAGGAATTTGAAAAAGCAGTTGAGTTAAGAGATAAAGAAGAAGATCTTCGTTCCAAGTTAGATCAAGCAAAAGCAAAATGGGATGAAGAAAATCAATTACAAGAACCCTGCATTACGGAAGAAGATATTGCATCTGTTGTATCCAGTATGACTGGAATTCCTCTCAACCGTATCGAGGAAAAGGAATCATCTCGCTTGCTCAATATGGGTGAGGAACTTGCAGGTAAAATTGTTGGACAGGAAGAAGCCATCGAGGCAATTACAAAGGCAATTCGCCGATCTCGTTCTGGTTTAAAGGATATGCGCCGTCCCATTGGAACTTTTCTCTTTTTAGGACCCACTGGGGTGGGTAAAACTGAACTGGCAGGTGCCCTCGCTGAATTTTTATTTGGCGAGAGAGACGCACTAATTCGGTTGGATATGTCAGAATATATGGAGAAATTTAATGTTTCAAGGTTAACGGGTGCCCCTCCTGGTTATGTTGGTTATGAAGAAGGGGGTCAATTAACAGAAAAAGTGCGGCGAAAACCATATTCTGTTGTTCTTTTTGACGAAATTGAAAAAGCAAACCCTGATGTTTACCATTTACTTCTACAAATTATGGATGATGGTAGATTGACTGATAGCTATGGGCGTAATATAGATTTTAAAAATACAGTGATCATTTTAACATCCAATATTAGCTCCAAAATGCTAGATAAAGGTTCTTTGGGATTCCATAATAACGACATGGATATGAGCTTTGATAAAATGGAAAAGGACCTCAAACAGGATCTCAGGAAGACTTTCAACCCAGAGTTTTTGAATCGATTAAGCGATATAGTCGTATTTAAGCCATTAACTTTGGAAAATGTGACCCAAATTTTGGATATTCAAATTCAACAGCTGAATCAGCAGTTAATTCAACAAGGCTTAACTCTTGATATTTCTGATGAAGCCAAAAAATGGCTGGCTGAGAAAGGATATGATAAAAATTTTGGAGCCCGACCGCTTAAACGCGCTATACAAAAGCATTTAGAGGATGTTTTATCTGATGAGATGCTTAAAGGTAGATTTAAATCAAATGGCGTAATTGAGGTTGGCCTGGATGGAGATGAATTGACTTTTACTGAAAAATCCAGCGCCTTAGACACGGTCTCCTAAAATAGAAAACTTTGAGTCCTTTTTATAAAGGATTCCTTTGACAAAAGCACAGTTAAAGTATTAAGCTTTAAGCCTTCTCAAGGCTTAGAGGTTGATACTTTTTTTTTGTCTTTAATTGCTCCTGGTAAAAGTTGACTTCCTTATTTAATTCAAAAATTTTTATTCCTTTGCTAAAAGGAATTAAAACTGGATGGGCTCCTTTTTTAATTTTCTTTGTACTTGTACTAGGTTGGGTAAATCCCGTATTTGGTCAACAAGATGGAAAGATTGTTAAATCTATTGGTATTAAAGGAAACCAACGAGTCGATTCAGAAACTATCCTCTACTACATCAAAACAGAAGTTGGGAAACCACTTTCAAGACTTCTCGTGAGAAAAGATATTAAAGAAATTTACCGTTTGGGTCAGTTTTCAGATATTCATGTCGAAACGGAGGACCTGGACGAAGGTGTATCAGTAACATATTGGGTGGTTGAAATCCCATCTATTGGGGATATTACCTTTGTTGGAAATGACTTATATGAAGCTAAGGATTTATTGGAAGAAATATCTCTGCGACGTGGAGCCACTTTTAATGATCACTTAATCACAGATACTGTAGAAAAAATAAAAGCAAAATATCATGAAAAGGCTTATTTTTTGGTCCAAATTGCAGTTGATAAAATAAACACGAACGATGGTTTGGTTAACATTACTATCAAAATAAACGAAGGAGAAAAAATTAAAATCGAAGAAATTCGATTTATTGGAAATAAATATATTCGAGCTGATGATCTGCAAGATCAAATGGAAACCAAAGAAGAGAACCTTCTTACATTTTTTAATGACTCTGGAGTATACAAAAAAGATATTTTAAAACTCGATGTTTTACGATTGGAAGCCTACTATCAAGATAGAGGATTTTTGAGAATTCGAGTCCATGATCCTTCCATCGAAATTAACCGTGCAAGTAAAGAAATTTATATCACTATTAGAGTCGAAGAAGGTGACCAGTATCGGGTAGGAAAAATAGAAGTTGAAGGGGATAAAACCTATTCGAAAAAAGAAATTTTAAAGACTCTAGAAACTAAACCAAAAGCCATTTACAATGTTTCTCAATTAAGACAAGATATATTAAATGTAACTGAATTGTATTCTCAAAAAGGATACGCTTATGCAGATATAAATCCCACTAGTAAAATAGATGATAAAAAACGTCTTGTTAATTTAAAAATTGTTATTGACCCTGGAAGTAAGGTTTATGTTGGGAAAATAAACGTCTTAGGAAATTTAAAAACTCGGGACAATGTAATTCGAAGAGAATTCCGAATCAAAGAAGGTGAGTTATTTAACAGCAAAAAACTAAAACGATCCAAACAAAGAATAAATAATTTAGGCTATTTTGCAGATGTTAAAATTGATACCCGCAGGGGTAAGGAACCGGATTTAATTGATATAGACACTACTTTAACAGAAAGACCTACCGGTTCAATTTCGTTTGGAATCGGATTTAGTTCTGTAGAAAACTTAATATTTAATGCATCTATTGCCCAAGATAATTTATTTGGCCGTGGGCAAAGACTGAATTTGTCAACCAATCTTTCTTCTAGAAGAACAAATTTTGACTTAAATTTTACTGAACCCAGAATATTTGATTCAGAAGTATCTTTTGGTGTCGATGCATTTAACAGCCGATCTAACTTTTTTAGTTTTGATAGCGAGTCGCGTGGTGGTGGTGTTCGGTTTGGTAAAAATCTTTCTGAAACGGATTGGATTGGAATTTCATACAGGTTCTCAAGAGTTGAAATTTCTGACGTGTTACCACAAAATGCAACTCCTTTATTAATGGATGGAACTCGGACTACCAGCCGTATCGGCCCTACTTTTATTCGAGACACCAGGGATAATTTTATTAACCCTACACAGGGTTGGAGGCATGTGATACGATTTGAAATTGCGGGTAATATTTTAGGAGGATCCGATTTTTTCAAGGCAGGTTATGAAGTCTCTTACTACCGTCCAATAGCTAAGTTTTTTAATAGGAAGCTTGTTGGGGTCGTTCATGCTGCAATTAATTATGGCCAGGGATATGGTGGTGAGGTAATGCCTGTTTTTGAACATTACTTTTTAGGGGGAGCCAACTCTTTACGTGGTTTTACTATAAGGCAGGTGGGTCCAAAAACTTCAACGGGTGATCCAATAGGAGGAGATCATTCTTTATTAATCAATTTAGAACTCCAATACCCCTTAAACAAACAATTCTTGTTTTATACTTTTTACGATCGCGGAAATGTTTTTGGAAGTGGAGCTGATCTTTCCTCTACTGAAGAAGTTATTGATTTTTTCAATATGAGAGAAAGTGTTGGAATTGGTATGCGTTTCTTTAGTCCATTTGGCCCCATTTCGGTAGCCTATGGATTCAAATTAGATAAACAAACCGGGGAATCCTCTGGAGAATTTCACTTTTCTGCTGGAAAGGCATTTTAACTTAAAAAGAATTGAGAGAGATTATGATAAAAAATATAATGAAATTTCGTTACTTTCTATTAATTTTTTCTTTGGTTATTGGATTAGGATTGTTTTGCTCAAATTCAGCATTTGCCATTACCAAAATCGGTTTCGTAGATATGGAAAAAGCCGTCGTTGGAACCAAAGAATTTAAAAGAGGAATTGCTAATTTTAATCGAGAATTTCAAAAAGAGAAAAGTGTCATTGCCGCCCGTGAAGAAAAAATAAAAAAAATGCTGGAGCAAATCAATAAGCAGGGTTTTGTTTTGACACCCGAGTTAAAAAAGAAGAAAGAAGAAAGCTTTTTATTAGAAAAGAAAAAGTTTGAACGGTATGTACAGGATCGTAATGAAGAATTTGAGAAAAAACGCCAGGATATGATGAATAAAATTTTAGAGAAAATGCTAAAGGTTCTAAAAGTTATGGGCAAACAAAAGAAAATGACAATGGTTTTAGAGAAAAAAGCTCTTTTTTATAGTGATGATGCGTTGGATTTAACGTCTCAAGCAATTATTGCTTATAATAAAAAACATAAGTAACGTTAATTAGATTTTCGTATGTAACACTATCTCCCATCCGGCAACCTTTCTAACGAGGATAATTATGTTAGATGTCAACGAAATCCAAAAAATCATTCCCCATAGATTTCCATTTTTGCTAGTGGATAAAGTGATCGAATGTGATGATGATAAGCGAATTGTTGGAATAAAAAATGTTACTTTAAATGAACCTTTTTTTCAGGGACATTTTCCGGATTACCCAGTCATGCCTGGGGTCTTAATTGTTGAAGCTTTAGCGCAAGTAGCCTGTATTTTGGCCTTAAGAATTTTGAAAAAAGAAGGGCATCCTTCAATTCTATTTACTGGGGTAGATGGCGTTAAGTTTCGAAGGCCAGTAGTGCCTGGAGATGTGTTACGCTTAGAGTTATTAAAAATCAAGCAAAGAGGAGAACTATTCCGGTTTGAGGGTTCAGCCTTTGTTGATGACGAGTTAGCTACCCAGGGGACACTGCAAGCTATTCTAGGAAAAGCTTGAAAATATTATTGATTCCAGTTTAATATCAAATTATATATTTGTAATCAGTGGCTTATCTCACTAATCCTCACTGGATATCCCAAGCATATAACTTAATAACCCAGTAATGGTACATTTAATGGAAATTTCGAAGTCTGCTATTATTCACGATACAGCTCAATTGGGTAAAAATGTGAGTATTGCTCCTTTTTCCGTAATTGGACCCAATACAAAAATTGGGGACGGAACAAATATTGCCGCTCACGTTAATATTGAAGGCAATACGGTTATTGGAAAGAATTGTCAAATATTTCAAGGTGCATCCATAGGAGGCGAACCACAAATTTTGGGGTTTGATAAAGACATTTCTTCCTCTGTACAAATAGGGGATAATACTACGGTTCGTGAATTTGTGACAATCCATCGATCCAGTAATGAAAATGGAAAAACTTTAATTGGCGACAATTGCATGTTTATGGCCTATTCCCACGTCGCTCATGATTGCCAAGTGGGTAATTTTGTTGTTGTAGTTAATTACACGGGTTTGTCAGGACACATTATAGTTGATGATTTTGCTTTTATTTCCGGAATGGTAGGCCTACATCAGTTTATTCGAATTGGCCAAAGTGCTATGGTTGGTGGAATGTCGGGTGTAAACCAGGATGTTTTACCCTTTTCCACGGTCTCGGGAGCTCCAGCCCGATTGTTAAGTATTAATTCTGTAGGTATGCGACGAAGAAATATAAAAGCCAATGTTCGATTGGCAATTAAAAGCGCTTTTAAAATCATTAAAGAGTCAGGATTAAATAATTCTCAAGTAATCGAAAAAATTGAAAGTGAAATTGAAATGTGCGATGAAATCAGATACCTTATTGACTTCATGAAGAATTCAGAACGGGGGTTTATTGGTAAATGAAGAATTCTAGAATTGGAGTGGTCGGAATTGGGAAAATGGGAGAGTATCATGTAGGCGCCCTGAGTGAGACGAGAGATGTTGAACTTGTTTGTGTAGCGGATGTGGATCAAAACCGTTGCAACCATATATCCCAAAGATTTGGCATTCCTTTTGTAAATGATTATCGTGAAATTTTTGATAAAGTAGATTCTGTGGTGATAGCGGTTCCTACAAAATTGCACTACCCCATTGCAAAAGAATTTTTATCCTCTGGAATTCACGTATTATTAGAAAAACCTTGTACCGACGATCTTGACCAGGCTCGGGAGTTATTCAATTTAGCAAATGGTAAAGGGCTTACCTTACATATTGGCCATGTCGAACGCTTCAATGGCGCAGTTCAGGAATTGGATAAATTGGTTACAGATCCTATTTTTGTTGAATGCAAACGAATGGGACCTTTTGTGCAACGAATGAAGGATGATGGCGTTGTCTTGGACATAATGATCCATGACATAGATATTTTATTGAATCTCATTCAAAGCAAGGTGGTTCGCATGCAAGTCATGGGGAAATCAGTTTTCACCGAAAAAGATGATTTAGTTTCTGTCCAGTTGGAGTTCGAAAATGGATGTATTGCTAACATTGTGGCTAGCCGTGCATCTCAAAACAAAGTCCGAACCTTGTCGGTTACTCAAAAAGACTCCTATGTAATCTTGGATTACACTGACCAGGAAATTTATGTACATCGACATTCCTCTTCAGAACATATTTTAAGTAAGGATGCCCTTCGTTATAAACAAGAGTCCCTTGTGGAAAGGATTTTTGTTCATAAAGAAAATCCTTTAAAACTTGAACTCCAACACTTTCTTGATTGTGCGAAAAATGGTTCTCCCAGAATGGTGGCAGTAGATAAGGAATTATATTCTTTAGAAATTGCCCTTGAAATTGTGGATGCATTAAAACGAGCCGAAGTCGCATAATCACCTCGTTTTTTTCCTACCAAATCTCCCTCCCTGGGAAACCATATTTCAAAAACGAAACTTTTTTGCTGAATCATTATGACAGACCAAATAAATAGTAAAATTGGATTGATTGCTGGAGCAGGTGAAATTCCCGTTTACTTTGTTAAAAAAGCTCAAGAAAAAGGTATTTCCATTGTTTCAATTGGGCTAACGGAGGATATTCACAAAGATTTAAAACCCTATGTTG
The DNA here is from genome assembly GCA_965223665.1 of Nitrospinaceae bacterium. Lineage (GTDB taxonomy): Bacteria > Nitrospinota > Nitrospinia > Nitrospinales > Nitrospinaceae > CBDCVY01. Next base: position 3,293,730 of record OZ245011.1, on the reverse strand, counting down.
ATAGTAGTTATTACATTAATATGGCCAAAGGGGGAAAAATTGTAAAAACTTTTGCAAATGAGAATGTAAAGAACTTAATTATTATGGGCAAAGTTGAAAAGAAAATGATATTTAAACCCCAAATGTTTGACTTGGAAACTTTGAAGGCATTCATGGCCGTGAAATCAAACCAAGATAAAACAGTAATGATGCACATCATTGATGAAATCGAAAAAAGAGGTTTTAAAGTTTTAGATCAAATGGATTTCATGAAAGAATTATATCCGGAGAAAGGAATTCTTACTAAAAAGACTCCAACCGATAAACAGATGAAAGACATTGAGTATGGGCTCCCCATTGCAAAATATATGGCAGACCAAGAAATCGGTCAAACTATAGTAGTCAAAAACAAATCAGTAATTGCCGTAGAAGCTGTTGAGGGAACAGATTTGACTATAGAACGTGGCTGCCAGTTTTCTAAAGGTAAATGTACAATAATCAAAGTCAGTCGGACCAATCAGGATTATCGATTCGATAGCCCTGGAATTGGCCCAAAAACCATCCAAGGATTAATAAACGGCAGAGCCTCCGTTTTGGCAATAGAAGCGGGAAGAGTCATGATAATAAATAGAGAAGAAGTTCTCAAAGTTGCTAATCGTGCTGGGCTTTCCATTATTTCCGTTTAAAAATTTTATCAACCAATGTCCGCACAAAAAATACTAGTTGTAGCCGGGGAAGCTTCTGGTGATTTGCATGGAGGAAACTTAGTCACTGCCCTTAAAAAAAATTATCCTGCTTTAGAATTCGAAGGAGTTGGGGGCAGTAAAATGCAGGCCGCAGGAGTTAAGACTCAATTTAACATTGATCGCATGGGAGGAATGGGCCTATTCGAATTTTTTAGCACCCTTTGGCATCATATAAAAATATTTAGGACTTTAGTCAAAGAATTAAAAAAGCAGAAATATATTGGCGCCATTCTAGTTAATTACCCGGCTTTCAATTTAAGATTAGCCAAATACTGCAAAAAATATAATTGTCCCGTTTTTTATTTTATCAGCCCCCAAATTTGGGCCTCTCGAATGAGTCGTATTCATACAATTCATGAAACAGGAAAAAAAATGTATGTAATACTTCCATTTGAAGAAAAAATTTACAAAGAAACCGGAATGGATGTAGAGTTCTTAGGCCATCCTTTTGTTGATATTGTCAAACCATCTGTTTCTCGAGAAGAAGCCATACGGGATTTCAAACTAAACCCCGAAGAACCTATTATTGGGCTGTTCCCGGGTAGCCGAATGAGTGAAATTAATTATCTTTTGAAAGATATCTTAGGAGCTGCATTGCGTATCAAAGAACAGTTGCCAAATAGCCAGTTTCTCTTACCGGTTGCCGACAGCATAGATGTTAATGTTATTCGGAAACGACTGGGAAAAAACCCTCTCAACATTTCTCTTTTGTCAGGCAGAAATTATGATGTAATGAATTGCAGTGATTTCCTTATAATGGCTTCAGGTTCAGCAACTTTGGAAGCAGGAATGTTAGGTTGTCCAATGGTTATTATTTACAGAGTTCATCCCATAACCTATCGAATTGGGAGAATGATGACCGATATCACTCGATTTGGATTAATTAATATTGTGGCAGAGGAGGATGTAGTTCCAGAACTTTTAAATGAGCAGGTAAATCCTGAAAATATTTTTCAGGAAGCAAAAAAAATACTATTAGATCCTGAAAAATCTAAATCAGTTCGTTCTCGTTTGTTGGAAGTTAGAAGTTCACTCGGCCAACCAGGGGTTTTGGACCGAATTGCAAATAGTATTATTACAGCTTTAAACCTTCCTAATCGAACTTCTAATGAAAAGATTTCTCTTTAATTACATTCTTCCACCCCTATTGTATTTTATTCTTTACCTTTGGTATTTAACCTTACGCCATAGAAATTTAAGCCCCGAAATTGAAAAAATTATTAGGAACCAAACTGGAAGATACGTCCTGGTGTTTTGGCATAGCCGACTTTTTTACTTATTTTTCTATTTTCGAAATCTAAAAAACTTTACGGTTTTAGTAAGTCCCAGCCATGATGGGGACCTGATTGCAAGACTTTGCCAATTGTTTGGTTATAAAGTTGTCAGAGGATCTTCATTTAAAAACACATTTGGGGGCTCCAGGGAAATGGTTAAGTTACTAAAAAAAGATTTGGGGGTAGGAATCGTGGCCGATGGGTCAAGGGGCCCTAGACATCAAGCGCAAGCGGGCTCCATGCAACTTTCCAGAATCACAGGAGCACCTGTTTTTCCAATAACCTATGACGCGCATCCAAAATATGAGTTTCAAAGTTGGGATCGTTCAGTGCTCCCTTTGCCATTCTCACGTTGTACCGTAAAATTTGCTTCTCCCATAATACTTCCCTCAAAAGCAAATTCTCTACAAATTGAGCAAAAACAAAACGAATTAACGGAAATTCTTTGTAAAATTACCGAAGATTGCTCAAGTTAAGCACTGCTATATTTTCAGGCAGGGTTTTCTGAAATGATGATTTTTTTGGCAATAATTAAGATTGAGTTTTTCCTTAATTTATCACATAATTAACCGGAATTTTTCTAAACCCTTAAAATTAAACGCCTCCGATTCTCATGGCTAATAAGGAAAAATACGTTCTTATTGGCATGATAATTGATTCTATATTTAGAAACGATCAGCTCTATAAGTTCCGAATTGCAAAAATCTTTGTAATGTTTGGAATTTATGGTAGGGTTTTGCCTTGGTGATTTAAGGCAACTTCCAAAGATTATATTTTATTGAAAAGTTCTAACACTGTACTGGCATATTAGTGCGAAAAATTTAATGGCCGGAACAAAAATGAGGAAATCCCATGAAAAAAGTGGAAGCGGTTATTAAACCATTCAAATTGGATGAAGTGAAAGACAAATTAAATGAAATCGGGATAAAAGGAATCACTGTCAGTGAGGTAAAAGGCTTTGGTCGTCAAAAAGGACACACAGAGCTATACCGTGGTGCTGAATATGTTGTGGATTTTTTACCCAAAATAAAACTGGAAATAATTATCCCTGATGAAATTTTAGAAGATGTTATCAATGCAATAATGAAAAGCGCTCAAACCGGTAGGATTGGGGACGGAAAAATTTTTGTTACGGATTTGGCGGATACAATCAGAATTCGAACGGGTGAGCGTGGTGAAAACGCCATTTAAAAGCAAATGCTTATTCAGTTTCCCATTTCTTCAATTAGAAAATTAATTTATATAAATAACTTTGATAAACGGTCAAACTAAAAAGAAGGAGGAGAGGGTCTAATGACACCAAAAGAGGTAATTGATTTTGCAAAACAAAATAATGCGGAAATGGTGGACCTTAAATTTATGGACCTCATTGGAAGCTGGCAACACTTTGCAGTGCCGATCAGTGAACTTGTAGAACATATGTTCGAGGAGGGGTTAGGTTTTGATGGTTCGAGTATCCGGGGTTGGCAGGCAATTAATGCCAGCGATATGCTTGTTATCCCAGATGGTGAAACCGCTGTCATGGATCCATTTTTCCAAGTCCCCACTCTAAGTATGATTTGTAATATTGTGGACCCAATTACAAAAGAAAAATATACACGTGACCCCAGGAATATTGCGCAAAAGGCTGAGGCTTATTTAAAGTCAACAGGTCTGGGCGATACTGCTTATTTTGGTCCTGAACCAGAATTTTTTGTATTTGATGATGTCAGATATGAATCCGATATCAATATGGCTGCGTATTATGTAGATTCTAAAGAAGGAAACTGGAATACAGGTCGTGATGAAGGCCCTAACCTGGGTTATAAACCAAGGTATAAAGAGGGATACTTTCCTGTCTCCCCAAGTGATAGCCTGGCAGATATGCGAACAGAAATGACTTTGCTAATGCAAAAGGTAGGCATCGATATGGAATGTCACCATCATGAAGTTGCTTCTGGCGGTCAATGTGAAATTGATATGCGTTATTCTCCACTAGTAAAATGTGGTGATAATTTAATGTGGTATAAATACATTGTTAAAAATGTAGCAAGACAACATAATAAAACTGCTACATTTATGCCGAAACCAATCTATGGAGATAATGGATCCGGAATGCATGTTCATCAAAGTATCTGGAAGGATGGCAATCCATTATTTGCAGGGAATGGTTATGCAGGTTTTAGTGAAATGGGATTGCACTACATTGGAGGAATACTGAAACATGCAAGGGCCTTAGCAGCTTTTGTTGCTCCAACAGCAAACTCTTACAAACGATTAGTTCCAGGTTTTGAGGCTCCTGTGAACTTAGCTTATAGTAGTCGAAATAGAAGTGCGGCGGTTCGAATTCCAATGTATTCGCCAAGCCCAAAAGCCAAACGACTAGAATGTCGATTTCCAGATCCGACCAGTAATGGATATTTAGCTTTTACCGCAATGTTAATGGCAGGTTTAGATGGAATTGAAAACAAAATTGATCCTGGCGAACCAATGGATAAAGATATTTATGCTTTGGGACCTGAAGAACTTGCTAACATTCCCCGGTTGCCCGGTTCTCTCGAGGAAGCTTTGGGTGCATTGGAACAGGATCATGAGTTTCTATTAAAAGGAGATGTTTTTACTCAAGATGTTGTGGACAGATGGATTTCCTATAAACAGGAAACTGAATTGGATGAAATTCGTCTCCGACCGCATCCTTATGAGTTTTTCTTATACTATGATGCTTAATCCAAATTCTTGTTAAAATTATCTTTTGTTCATAATAAAATAACCTCCCTGAAAATTCAGGGAGGTTATAATTTATTTTACCGGGGTTCAGTTTTAGGAAACCAATGATTGAGCTTACGGACTTACCTCATCTTATTTTTGAAAAAACACCTTGGGAAGAACAATTTGATGATGTTCTTCGCCAACTAAATCTTGACGAGCCTCAAAAAGCTTGGCAAATTTTTTCTAACATCTCCCTCCAAGCAAATTTCAGAGATTTATACCCAACATTTTTTCCTTCACTTTTTAACTGTCTAAAAAATTCTTACAAAGCGGATACCGCCTTAAATAATTTTGACCGATTAACGGAAAAAATATTAGATAAAGAACATTTATATTCTCTTTTAGCTCTTTCTCCTGAATTTTTAAAAACATTAATAACACTATTCTCTGGAAGCCAAGTCCTTACAGACACTCTCTTAAGTAATCCTTCTTATATTGACTGGCTTAGCCAAGAAGGAATGCTAACCGTTTCTAAAACCAAGAACGTGCTTTATCGTGAGTTTTACGAAATGGCGGGCCTCAATTATTCAAACGAACAAATCCCATCGCTTTTAAGAAAGTTTAAAAAACGTGAATATATAAGGATAGGTTTGCGTGACTTAATGGGCTTAGTCTCCCTGAAAGAAAATGTGGAGAATTTATCTGATTTAGCAGATGTCTGTTTACAAATTGCCTGCGATTACTCGGAAAAAGTTTTAAAAAAGAAATATGGAACTCCCATTTTCAAAGACCCAAATGGAAAAATTTTAGAATCTGAATTTACAGTTTTATCAATGGGAAAACTTGGCGGAAAAGAACTTAATTACAGCTCAGATGTTGATCTCATTTATATATACGGTTCCAGTATGGGAGAAACTCAGTCTCAAGATCCCCATAATACATCTACCACATCTATCAGCAACCACGAATATCATACTAAGTTTGCAAGGTTAGTCACACAAACCATAAATGAGATCACCTCAGAAGGAAACGTCTTTCGGGTCGATCTCGACCTTCGACCGGAAGGAAAAAGTGGGGAAATTGTAAACTCACTGGCAAGTTGCGAAATTTATTATCAATCCTGGGGAAGAACCTGGGAACGGCAAGCTTTAATTAAAGCTCGGGTTTCAGCAGGTAGTGAAACTTTAGGAGAAGAGTTTTTTTCAATGATCCGACCTTTCATTTATCGAAAAAGCTTGGATTTCAATGCCATTGAAGAAATTAAAAATCTTAAAAAAAAGGTAGACCTGGATTTAAAAAAGAAAAAGTTAGAAAAAGGACATATTAAACTCGGGCCAGGAGGAATCCGTGAAGTCGAATTCATTGTCCAAGCATATCAGCTTTTATTTGGAGGTCAGGACATTCAACTTCGAGAAGCAAATACTTTGAACGTATTAAAAAAATTAAGAAATCGTGATTTTCTAAATGAAGAAGAATATTTAAAATTAAAAGAAGCTTATATTTTCCTGAGAAATTTAGAAAATCGAGTTCAAATATCATTTGGTTTACAAACATACCATCTACCAAAAAATGAAACCGACTTAGCCGTGTTGGCAAGGAAAATGGGGTTAAAAGGTACTACCAATGAAGCCTTAGTATTAGCTTTGAACTCAGAATTTGAAAGACATACAGAATATGTCGCTAAAATGTTTGCTAATTTATTTAAAGAAGATAAAGATCAGAAAGCGGCAGACAATACTTTTCAAAAGTGGGATGCCCAAAAAAAACTAGAATCCAGATTCAGTCCAGAGTTGCTAAATGATTTTAACTATAAAGACCCAGAAAGAACTTTTACTTTCTTGAAAAATTTGCGCGATGGCCCCAAGTTTTCTCATCCGAGTGAACGTAGTATTCGAGACTTCTATTCGATGCTTCCAACACTATTAGAATTTTGTAAAAAAGTACCCAATCCAAATTCTGCAATAGAAAATTTAGTCAAGTTTGTGGAAGCAAGTCAATCCCGAGATGCCTTTTTGGCTATATTTACTGAAAATGAAAAGTTTTTAGAATTACTTTTAATTTTATTTGGTGGAAGTGAAGTCCTTTCTCAACTTCTGGTAAAACGGCCCTATTTAATTGATGTATTGTCTAATCCAGGGTCAATTTACCGATTTAAAACTCCGGAGGAAATGACCAAAGATCTTAACGATGCTTTAGAAAAACAAGATGGAGAAAATAATAAAAATGTTTTTCTCCGAAAGTTTAAAAACGGAGAAGAATTGCGAATTGGAATCAAATATTTAATAGGTGAAACAGGACTGCCGGAGACTTTGGCAGATTTATCGAACTTGGCAGATATTTATTTAAAAAATGTTTTAAATTTAGCTTTAACACATAAGGCATTTCAAAATTCTTTGAATCCGATTTCTCATCAATTTGCAATCATTGGATTAGGAAAACTAGGGGGAAAGGAATTAAATTTTGGTTCGGATTTAGATATTGTATTTGTTTATGAGGAAAATGAAAATTTTAAAAAATACATTGAAGGAGATTTAGTGAGTTGGTACTCGTCTCTCGCACAAAAAGTATATCAACTTTCCACAGAAATGACTTCTGAAGGCCTTGCTTACAAAATCGATACTGATCTTAGACCTGAAGGAAGTCGTGGGGCTTTAGTAATTTCTTTGAATGGTTATAAAGATTACTTTAACCATCGAGGTCAAATTTGGGAACAACAGGCGATGACCCGTGCACGCTTTGTGGCAGGTAATCCAGAGGTGGGAAAAAAGTTTATTGAAATTGCACAGGGATTTAGTTACCCCAAAAAATTTAAATACGATTCCTTAATTGAAATTGCAAGATTACGTGAAAGAATGGAAAAAGAAATTGGTCAGGAGATAAAGAAGGGGAAAAATGTAAAATTAGGTTTTGGGGGTCTGGCAGATATCGAATTCATGGTACAAATTCTACAAATGATGCATGGACATCGTTACCCTAAGCTTCGGGAAACAAATGTATTCCATTTAATTCAGAATTTGTCCTCCTATGGAATTTTACCTTACGAACAGGGAGAAGAACTCGGAAAATACTATCATTTTCTTCGTAATTTAGAGTGCGCGTTAAGACTCCTAAATTCGCGGTACTCAAATTATCTTCCCCAAGATAAAGAAACTTTGGGAGTACTGGGCAGAATGTTAAATTTCCCCGGAAAGGATTTTGAAGAACAAGGAAATTTATTTATGGAAGAATATTTAAAAGTGACCAAAAAGGTTAGGTCACTTTATAGGGATTCAATGGATACTTTTTTAAGAACCGCCCTTTAATAGAAAGTTATTCACTGAAGCCTTTAAAGCACTTCAGCAAATAAACATTTCAAAAACAATTATGCTGCAATGGCTACTTTTAAATCCATAACACGATTAATGTCTAATACTAAAAGTAGTTTTCCATCAAGTTTATATACCCCGGTGATCAATTCTCGAATTTTTTCATCAAGAGTATCAGGTGGTGATTCATAATGATCGTCAGAAATTTCCATTACATCACCAATTTCATCCACCAACAAACTCACCACATCCTCTTGAGTACGAACCACAACATTCATTGGGGGTTTTTCGTCAGCATTTTCTTCCATAGCCAACCTTTGCCGTAAATCAATTCCTGTAATGATCTGACCTCTCAAATTGATTAATCCTCGTATTACTTTAGGGGCTAAAGGCACAGTAGTCATTTCTTGAAAACGAAATACCTCTTGTACGTCTAATACATCAATTCCAAAATAGTGATTATCTAAATAGAAAGTACAATATTGTTTGGTAGTGCTTGACATTTATTTCCTCCTTAACCCACCATCAATGATTCATCGTAAAAACTTGGATCCGCAGAACGTATTACCCCTTCGACATCCAATAAATCTGTAACCTTACCATGGACAACGGCCGATCCTAATACACCTTGCCCACCAGAACCCTGCTTAACTGTAACCATCTCTTCGACAATATCAATTATTTCTCCTACTACAACCCCTACGCTGCGACCTTGTGCAGAGTAAACTATAACTTGCATTTCTTCGGTCTCAGGTCGCATTCCTCCAAAAACATCGGATAAATAAATTAATGGCATTATCTCACCGCGATATTGGACCACATCTTGATCACCCGAATGCTCTATGGTACCTCGTTTGAATTCTTCTAAACGGGCCACCATGGATAGCGGGACCGCCATACGTCCTTCTTGTCCCAAAGAGAAAATCAATAGAGTTTGTAATTCTCCATTTCTCGATGTTGATTTTTCTGTTGCGTCGGATGCAGATTGTCCGTGAGAAGCTTCTGAAAGAACCCTTGCTTTTTGAGCTAAACCCATCACATCTAGAATTAAAGCTACTTTTCCATCTCCCATTATTGTTGCTCCGGCAAATGCAGTAATTCCTTTTAATTGCTTACCCAAAGGTTTAACAACAATTTCTTCAGTATCAAGAATTCCATCTACTACGAGGCCAAACTGCCGCTTGTCTGCTTGGAGGACCACAATATTAACCACCCCTGCTTCCTCTAATTGTTGTTTAACATCTAATTCTTGATGAAGATAAACCAACGGAAGTAAATTTCCTCTAAGCCGGTAAACAGGAGCTCCCTGGATTTCCTCAATACCGTGGGTCGCCTGGTCAGCTTCTAATCTTACTAATTCAACTAAACTTACTTGTGGAATGGCATATCGCCAACCTCCGCATTTCACCACCAAAGCTGGAATAATTGCCAAAGTTAAAGGGATTTTAACTTTTAAGGAAGTACCTTCATTAACTTTTGTTTGAATATCAACTGTTCCACCAATCTTCTCTATATTAGTTTTGACAACATCCATTCCTACGCCGCGACCCGAAATATTTGAAACTTTTTCGGCGGTAGAAAAACCGGGGTTAAAAATCAAATTGACGACTTCCCGGTCACTCATTTTTGTAGATTGCTGTTGAGTGATTAAATTTTTGGATAGCGCTTTTTGACGGATCTTTTCAGGATCAATTCCACCCCCATCATCAATGATGTCAATATTAACCTGACCACCCTCATGATACGCACGAAGCTTTAATACTCCCTCCGGATTTTTTCCCTTTGATTGCCGGGCCTCAGGTGATTCAATTCCGTGATCCACTGAATTACGTACAATATGTGTTAGAGGATCCTTAATCGCTTCAATTAGTGTTTTATCAAGCTCCGTCTCTTTTCCTTCCATTTCCAAACGGACCTGTTTATTTACAGAATGGGATAAATCTCTTACTACCCTAGGAAACTTATTCCAAATGTTCCCAATGGGTTGCATCCGAGTTTTCATAACCCCTTCCTGCAACTCTGTTGTCAATTGATTAAGATGTTGAGTTGTGGCAATAAAGGTCGCATCTTTTTCGGTTGTTGTAAACTGCATTATTTGATTTCGTGCTAAAACAAGTTCTCCAACTAAATTCATTAAGGAATCCAACATTTCTACATCGACACGTATACTCTCAGAAGATCGACTTGGAGGAGTTCCCGGATTGGAAGGTTTACTTTCACTGGAAGAGGAAGGATTTTCATTTTTTTCAGATACTTTTTGAATTTCTTGCGTTGGCTTGGATTCTTGGCCAGATTGCACACTTTCACTAGAAACAATTGCCGAATTGGGTTGTTCTGAAGAAGTACTTTTTGAATCTCCTTTATTTAGAAGTTTATCCTTAACTGAAAGGACTTTTGCTGTAACCAAGCTAGCAAACTCTTCTTTCATATTTAATGCCTGGAGGGTAGTTCCCAAGTTTTCCATTACAACTTCAAAATGGGAATCGGCAAACCCTTTTTCCGCCAAGGTTTGATGAGAATCCTTCAATTCTGAGCTTAGATCTTCAGAAGGTTCTTTAAGTGAACCAACAAGAAATTCCCGCATATTCCGGCGAAGGACAACTAAATCCAATCCTTCAAAAAATTGATTTACTCTTTCATCTTTAATTAATTTGTCATAGAGCATATCTACTGTTAATTCGATAAAAACATGTCCACCCAATTGTTCTAAGGGAGATTTTCCAGAGGAATCTGAAGTAGATGATGAAGCGTTTTCTGTTTTTTCTTCGGCTGAAACCGCCACTCCCAGTTCTTCACTTTTTGATTCTTCGGGGGATGAGTCGGATTTATCTGTTGGCGCTTGAGGCGTAGATACCTTATCAAGCTCAACATCTTCTCCAGCTTGTAGTCGAGTTAAAGTTTCTACCAAGGCAGAATAATCCACATCTCCTTCATTTTGGTCTTTTTCAATGCAGGATAAAACTTGTCGAATTGCGTCAACCATTGAAAGAAGGGCGCTTGCAATTGCAGGGGTCATACTCAATTCACCATCTCGAAGTTTACTTAAAAGATTTTCTCCGACATGGGCAACAGATTCTAATTTTGTAAATCCCAAGAACCCGCAAGTTCCTTTTATAGTATGAATAGTTCTGAAAATACTAGCTAATAAGCTTTGTTCATCCGGATGGGCCTCTAACTCTACTAAGTCTTGATCTAACTGATCAAGATTCTCGTAGCTTTCCGTTAAAAATTCATTGATAATCGGCCACATATCGTCCATGGAAATCTCCTTAAATATTTTATTTTTCCCAGTATTTCAAGAAATTTGAAACTCTATTTTCTTCAAATTTTCTGTAATTGTAATGGAATGGGTACTTTAGGAACAAGCAAAAGAAGTGCCAAAAACTGTTTAATTACAGTCTTTTAAAGAAGGGTTTTTTAATGATTTTTTAGAGGCGGGAAAGATCAAATAATGTACAATCTGGAAATTCGTACATTATTTGTTAAAACTGGAACGAAAGTCCAGCTCATTAAGTAAATTTATTCATAAAATAGAAAGGACTAAATAAATTCTTTACGTTTAAGGCCATACTTATTCATTTTATCGTATAAAGTTTGTCTTGGAATACCTAAAGCAGTGTAGGTTTTTTTAATATCACCTTTTTGCCGAATTAATTCTTGTTCAATTGCAGTTTTTTCAAACATATCCACTTGTGTAGCCAAACTCAAAGTTTTTTCCTGCTGCGGACTTAAAGTAAATTTTGGTAAATTCACTCCTTCGTTAATTGTCTTCAATGACATCCCCAAAACAAACCTTTCAGCCTCATTTTTTAATTCACGAACATTCCCTTCCCAAGACCTGAGCATTAAATTTTGAATGGTATCTCGGGATATGATCGGAACTTCATAATTATATCTGTCACAAGCTTCGGCGACAAAAAACTGGAACAGAAGAGGAATATCTTCTCTCCGCTCTCTTAAAGCGGGCAGGTCTACCTTAACAACATTGAGTCTATAAAATAAATCTTCTCGAAACTCATTTTTTTGACTGGCCTCTTTAAGATCCACCTTAGTAGCCGCCACTACACGTATGTCTACAGGTATAATTTCATTGGATCCTAATCTTTCGATAACTCTTTCTTGAATGACTCTTAACAATTTTACTTGTAAGTTAAGGGGCATGCTTTCAATTTCATCCAAAAAAATAGTTCCACCATCCGCATGCTCAAACTTGCCAATGCGCCGAGCTTCTGCACCTGTAAAAGCTCCAGCTTCGTGACCAAAAAGTTCACTTTCAATAATAGTTTCCGGAAACCCTCCACAGTTTAATGGAACAAAGCTTTTTTTATTCCTTTTGCTTTGGTCATGCAAATACCGTGCAATCAACTCTTTACCTGTACCGGTTTCACCTTGAATTAATACATCGACATTGGAATCTGCAACATTCCTTATGACTTGTTTAAGTTGTTCAATGGAAGGTGACTTACCGATAATTTTTACTCCTGGTGATTTTTGAGATTCAATTTCTGAGCGAAGGATACGATTTTCTAAAATTAATTTTCTTTTTTCGATGGCTCGGTTGATGGCTTCTAAAAAATGTTCAGAAGAACAGGGTTTTTCAATGAAATCATAGGCTCCCAAACGCATCGCTTTGACTGCCATTGGGACATCACCATGCCCTGTCATTACCACAACTGGGATTTCTTTATCAATCATTATGACCTGTTGCAAAAACTCAAACCCATCCATATCAGGCATTTTTATATCAGTCACAATGATACCGGCCCACCTAGGGGAGATCATGGCAAGAGCGTCTTTAGGGTTGGAGAAACAGGAAACCTCATAACCCACTAATTCTAAGGTCTGTTTTCTGGAGTGACGGATATGCTTCTCGTCATCTACAAAAATGACTTTGCCTTGCGCGCTCATTAAATAGTTTTCACAGGCTCAGATAGGAGAGGTAGCCTGACAATAAACTCTGCCCCTCGATTGGATTTGTTATTTACTTCAATACTACCATCAAATTCTTTGATTATATTTGAAGAAATTGAAAGCCCCAAGCCCAACCCTTTCTTGATGTTTTTCGTTGTAAAAAACGGTTCAAAAACATGTGGAAGTTCATTTTCACTTAAACCCTTGCCAGAATCTTTAAAGCTTAATAAAATTTCATTTTTATTGCTTTCTAACGATAGGGTTAATACTTTATTTTTTTCCCCATCCATTGCATCTAAGGCATTTGTAATTAAGTTTAAAAATGCTTGTTCTAATTTTAGGGAATTCGCTTGGGTAATCAACATTTCTTTTGGGAATTTTTTTTCCACCACTACATCTTTTAATCGATTTCCTAAAGATAATAAAGAAAGAGTTGATTCCAATGTTTCCTGGACAGAAATAGATTCTGGAACATATGACTGATCACATAATCTATTTTTTATATTATCAATAATATTTCCAGCTCGTTGTGTCAGATCACAAACCGCTTCAAAATTATTTTGCACATCTTCATATCTCTTGTGTTCCAACAAAAAATTAATATTGTCTATGTATGCTTGAATAGCCTCTAGAGGTTGGTTTAATTCATGGCTAATTTCTGCCGACATTTCACCTAATATAGCTAATTTTCCTGCACGTATTAATTCGTTTTGAGCTTTGATTAACTTTTCTTGCGCTAATTTACGATCCGTAATATCTCTAAAAATGCCCATTATTAATTTACAATCATTCTGAAAAATTTCATTAAAAGAAACTTCTAATGAAATTCGGTTCCCATCTTTATGTTTGCCAACAAATTCAATCAATTGGTCACTTATAGCAAAGTTTATATTTGGAAATGGTGTTTTTTGTGAAGTAGCTGACCCATTCCCTTGGGAAATTGGATTTGGTAAAAGTTCGCTAATATGCTTACCTCTGACCTCTTCTGCTTTATAACCAAACGTTTTTTCGCCCGAAGGATTTATTGAAAAGATAATCCCATTAAAATCAAAGACGACTATTGTATCAAAGGAATGGTTCAAAACAGATTTTATTTGATCTTCCTGGGCTCGTAATGCCATTTTCGTTTGTTTATTATCAAAGGCAATACGCATGGAGCGGACGATATGGGTTAAGTCCAAACTTTCTTTTACCAAATAATCATGAGCACCTTTTTGAATCACTTTTATGGCAAGATCTTCATTATGGTCAGTGCTAAAAACCACAAGAGCAACATGGGGAAACTTTTGATTAATAACATTAAAAGTTCCCAACCCTTGGCTGTCTTTAAGGAATAAGTTTAAAATGACTAAATCAATGGATCCAGTTTCTAAACAATTAATTCCTTCCTTTAGTGTGGAAACTACTTCCAAACTAAAAGGGGGGTTCTGTAAACGACCTAAGAGCAGCTTCAGTAAGTTTGCATCTTCATCGTTACTTTCAACCAGTAAAATTTTTAGAGGGAGCTGGTGTGGGATCTCCCCCATTGGGGTAGTAGGCAAGCCTTGCATGGTCTCCCATTTTCAAGTTTTCACTTTTACAATGGTAAGAGTTTTTCGCGAAAAATCAATAGTTTTCTACTGTCAACTAAGTTTTTATTATAAACGAAAAATCTAAAATTAACTGAGGGGTGACTTTCCTTTTGAAAACGCATTGAGTTTATATTGCAAACTATCAATCAATGCCTGCCAACTGGCTTCAATGATATCTTGAGAAACACCTACTGTCCCCCATTTGGAGTGGTGATCTCCCGATTCCAAAAGAACCCGGGTTTTTGCTCGTGTTCCTTTTTTTTCATCTAATATTCTTACCTTATAATCGATTAAACTTACCTCTTCTAACTCAGGATAAAACTTTATTAGCGCCTTTCGAATTGCCTTATCTAAAGCATTTACAGGCCCATTACCCTCTGCCGCAGAAATTTCTTGAACTCCATTCACCTTAAGCTTAACAGTCGCTTCAGAAATCGGTTCCTCATCTTCCATTCTCTTTTCAACTATCACTCGAAAACCGATGAACTCGAAATGTTGCTTTTTTTGCCCCATCGCCTCTCTCATCATTAATTCAAAAGAACCTTCGGCCCCTTCAAATTGAAATCCCAAATTTTCTGACTCTTTTAATTTCGTTAATAAATTTTGGATTTTGGGGTCCTTCGAATCTACATCGATTCCGAATTCCTGGGCTTTATATACAATATTACTTTTCCCAGACAAATCAGAAACCAAAATTCGAGTTTGGTTGCCTACTAAAGCAGGGTCAATGTGTTCATAGGTGGCACGGTTTTTCCTAATTGCGCTCACATGCACCCCTCCCTTGTGGGCAAAGGCACTTTTTCCTACAAATGGTTGATGATTCCAATGAGCCCTATTGGCTAATTCGTCAACAAAAGATGATAATTCTTTTAGTCCTTTGATTTGAATTTCATTTATACAGTCCAAGCCCATTTTAAATTTTAAATTCGGAATCACTGAAACTAAATTACAATTTCCGCACCGCTCTCCATAACCATTTATTGTTCCTTGAACTTGTTCGGCGCCAGCTTGGACAGCAGCTAAAGCATTGGCCACCCCAAGTTCAGAATCATTGTGAGTATGTATACCCATTTTGACTTTGGTTGATTCTTTAATTGTTTGAAAAATACTAAATATTTCCCAAGGCATAGATCCACCATTGGTATCGCAAAGAATCAGCCAATCAGCACCTGCATTTTCAGCTTCCTTAATGACCCTTAAGGCATAATCCGGATTGTTTTTATAACCATCAAAAAAGTGCTCTGCGTCAAAAATAACTTCAGACACATGCTTCTTTAAAAATTGGATACTGTCAGCAACCATTTTCAAATTTTCTTCTAAACTTGCGGAAAGAGCTTCATGAACATGAAGATCCCAACTTTTTCCAAAAATGGTGATTGATTCAGTTTGGGCTTCAATTAACTGTTTTAAATTGGGATCGTCTTCAGCCGTATTTTTTGGAGACCGCGTGCTTCCAAAGGCAACAAGTCGAGATTGCTTGAATTTAGAATGTTGGGCTCGCTTAAAAAACTCTACATCCCTGGGATTTGATCCAGGCCAGCCACCCTCAATAAAGTGGATTCCGTTTTCGTCTAGTTTATGGGCTATACGGATTTTATCTTCCACCGTGAAGGATATTTCTTCAGCTTGAGAACCATCTCTTAAGGTAGTATCGTAAATTTTTATTGAACTCATTTTTAACCCGCTTTATGGGTTTTTATTTGTTTTTCAGTTTTGCCTGGTTCCAAAAAATACTCAGGACCATTTTCTAAATCAAATCCTTTATGCAAAGCGCGGACCGCAAGTTCCAGGTATTTTTTATCTATGATGCAGGAAACGCGAATTTCCGATGTACTTATCATAATAATATTAATGGATTCATCCGAAAGAACTTTGAATATTTTTGCTGCAACTCCTGAATGACTCCTCATTCCCGCCCCTACCACAGAAATTTTTACAATTTCTGAATCTGAAGAAACTTGCATGGCCTTCACTTCATTCGCAGAATCATTCATTAATTCTATAGCCTCTTGCAGGAATGTTGTTGGTAAAGTAAATGAAATGTCTGTATGACCCTCAGCGCTTACATTTTGAATGATCATATCTATAGATATGGATGCTTCAGCAAGAGCTCCAAATATTTTAGCGGCAATTCCAGGCTGATCCGGGACCCCTTTAATGGTAATTTTTGACTGATCCTTGTCATACATAATTCCAGATACTACGGGTTGTTCCATATTTAGATTCTCCTCACAAATCTGAGTGCCCTGATCTTCTTCGTAGGAAGACCGCACCACCAGGGGCATTTGATATTTTTTAGCAAATTCTACACAACGAATTTGTAAAACCTTTGCCCCTAAACTAGCCATTTCCAGCATTTCATCAAAGGATACCATATTTAATTTTCTCGCGTTAGGTACTACTCTGGGATCAGCCGTATAAACTCCTTTGACATCGGTATAAATTTCGCATTGGTCCGCATTAAGGGAAACCGCTAATGCAACCGCAGAAGTGTCAGACCCTCCCCGTCCCAAAGTTGTGACATCCCCAAATTCATTTACTCCTTGAAAACCTGCACAAACAACTACATGGTTTTCATCTAGAATTTTTTTGGCACGCCCTGAATTGATTTCTTTTATCCTTGCTCTAGTATGGGTACTGTCTGTCAACAGACCCATCTGGCGACCCGTCAATGCTACTGCAGGACATCCGATTTCATGCAACGCAATAGACAATAAGGCACTTGAAACCCTTTCACCGGATGAAAGCAAAAGATCAATTTCACGACGTTGGGGTTGGTCGGACAATTCTCGAGCCATAGTGAGCAATTTATCAGTTTCACCAGCCATGGCGGATACTACAACCAAAACGTTATTTCCCAACTCTCGAGTTTCTTTAATTCGTTCAGCAACTTTTTTTATTCGGTCAATACTTCCAACTGAAGTTCCGCCGTATTTTTGGACAATTAAATTCGTGGTCATAACGTATTTTTAAGAAATTCCTCAATCAAATTAGTTCCATTTTTTAAATGATTAGATCCTGTTCTTAATATTTCTTCATCAAATTTTTCTACTGAATCCGGTTTGTTTTCTGAGTTGAAAGTAACAAAGGGAACAGCTACATTATTGTATTTCATTAAATTCGCGGAACTCCTATGTGGCTCTACCAAAAGCAAGTTGACATCCCTTCTGGTTTCTATAAATTCAAATATCGAGCCTAACACTTTTTGATCAATTTCTTCTATCATTTGTATTTTATCGTCAATATTACCCTGCAAAGAAACATGCTCACCCCCAGCAATATGTAAAAAAACAACATCATGATCTTTTAATGCTTTGATGGCAGCTTGAGTTTTAGTCTCAATATCTGAATCGATATATCCTGTTCCTTGTTCTACAGTTTTAACTTCTAAACCAACGGTTTTTCCAAGCCCTTTCATTACAAGCGAAGCAGTGATAATACAGCCTCTTTTTTCAAATCGACTGAAAAAAGATGGTAATGGTTCTGAAGGCTCTTCTCCTTCCCCCCAAATCCAAATACTGTTGATAGCATCCTTTCCATCCTGCATTCTTTTTTTATTGTAAGGATGATGATGCAAAATGATTTGTGCTTGGTTCATTATATACACTAACTCTTTGTACTCTAAACCTTGAGGCATATATTGTCTAATCCCCTCCCCAATCAATTCATTGGGAGGAATTAATTTTCCTTTAAAAGGAGAATGTTTTAAGACTAATAAATGCTGATGTCCGGCTCCATAGTGAAAAGTTAAGTTTTCATCAACGATTTGCTCATTTAAAGCTTTCAGCAAAGATTCGGCCACTTCTGAAGAAATCTGACCAGCAGTATAATCTTTCATTATCATGTCATTATGGCTGGATTGAAGTATCACAAAATCACAAACCAAAGCTATTTCTCCAGAATTTAATTCAAGGTCTAAGGCTCGAGCTAAATAGTTGCCTGTTCCGGCTTGATATTTTTCAGAATCGAACCCCAATAATGAAAGATAAGAAATTTCTTCTCCTACTGCCAATCCATCAGGAATAGTTTGAACAGAACCACATCTCCCCTCTGAAGCTAATCTGTCAAAATTTGGAATATCTGCCATTTGTAGAGGCGTAAGATTGTCCTTTTCCGCAAAAGGTTCATCTGATAATCCGTTACAAATAACAATAAAATATTTTTTCATTTTATAAATGGCTATTTGGATATGTAATAATGTGAGAATTATAGCCTAAAATTAGAGGAATTCTAGAGCCAAAGGTGGGTAAAGCTAAGGAACTTAAAAAAAATAGAGGTATTTTTTCAAATAAATGGGTATCAAGTAAAACAAGACTATTTAAATACTTTTATTGCAATAATCTGGGGAAATATTTCCATTTTTATAAATAAAACATCCTTTCTAAGTATTCTTAAAATCTAACCACATTTGAAAGCAACGGAGATTCACTCACATATCTAGTCAGAAAATCTCCGATGCTATAAAAACTCAAATGTTCAAACTTTTATCAAATTAATTCTGCTCAAGTTTTGCAAGTCTTTTATTGTGAGAAATTAATTATAATGTTCCCATGAAAGATATTTTTAAAAGAAAAAGTAATCGACATCTCTTTCCTAAATTAGGAATTGAAGAATTTACATTTTTCTAATCAGAAGTCACAACTATTAAAAACCTTCCAATTTTACTTAGGGTAAAGTTTAAAAGATTATTTCCCTACAACGTATTCATGCTCGCGGCAGATTTGATTAGTTTCTTCCTTAGTTACCTGCTCATCAAAAAGCTGGCAATAACTGCTTTTACCAGATTTCAAATAGTGTCGGCAAGAATGACAACTTCCGAAAGTTTTTAATTTATTTCCTTTTTGGCAGGAATCTAATAAAAGCTTTAAGCTCGAAATGATATCATCTTGTTTTTTAGATGAAATAAGCTTTGTTCCCTCTTTTAAAACTGGAGCAGGAATGGCTTTATCAATAAACCGTTTTCCTTTAGATGTTACTTTTAAGTGAGCCACGCGCCCGTCTTTTTTATCAGGCTTTTTAGTCAGGAAACCTCTTGTCTCCAAAACTTTTATCGTCTGTGAAGTGGTGCCCTTTGTTAAACCCAAGTACTCTGCAACCGTCAACAAAGTATCAGAGTACTTATTACATACGGACAAATAATGTAACGCTTCTACTTGCACTGGTTGTAAATCGTGACTACTTCCTGATTTTCGCGCTTGCACACGAACAAGATTTCCTAATCTTTCTACATAATCGTGAATAGTTTGAATTTTCATAATCTAGTTTGGGGTCTAAATTGTTAATAAAATGGTTAAAACTAATTTCTAATACCTAAAAACACTTAACTAAATACTCGAAAGTTTATATCAGGAAAAATATTATTTTTTTCCTCAAGAGAAATCAAAAAACGCTCATCTATGGACCCCGCTTTAATTGCATCATACAACCTGTTAAATTGATGTAGGTGCCCCTTGGTCCTTCTGATTGCATATTCTACCATAGTTTCTGCAAACATTATAAACGCCCAATCGCTACTTTGTGCTAATAATAATTCTCTGGCTGCCTGATTTAGGGTGCGCTCTACTAAGCCATGGGCATCCGAATATTGCCTTGATAATTCGATCATCCGTTCAGTAGCCTTATGCAAATGACGGTATATCCAATCATTCTTGTGACTCAACCAATGCTCATGAAATCCTTTGAACCCCCAACTTGAAATGGTCGGGGTCGATACCTGATTTTGGGTATGTTTTTCCAAATAGCCTGATGGGGTTATAAGCTCGAATACGTTTTGATCATATACAGCCCGTCGAATTAAATAATTCAACCAGTCTGGCCCCTCGTACCACCAATGCCCGAATAATTCAGCATCATAGGGTGCCACTACTATGGGGGGTTGACCCATAACATAATTTAAATGCTCTATTTGCCGTTCACGATTGAACATGAAATTACCTGCATGATCCGCAGCTTTTTCCAAGGCCATTTTTTGGCAATAAACTTCTTTATAATTACCTTCATTAGTAATCCTGTGATACTTAAAACCTGTCATTTTACGATCACCGGTGGTTGCTATATAAGGACGAATATATTCATATTCCAAATCAAAACCAATATCCCGATAAAAATCTCGATAACTAAAATCTCCTGGATAGCCCTCTTTTGAACTCCATACCTGTTTGGAAGACTCAATATCCCTTCCAAATGCCGCCACTCCATTTTCACAATATAAAGGAGCATAAACACCATGTTTTGGCCTTGGGTTCGCATGTAAAATTCCATGTGTATCCAAAAAGAAAAAGTCAATTCCCGCTTCCTTTAAAAATTTTTCAATCCCGGGCTCATAAGCACATTCTGGAAGCCAAATACCTTTTGGCTTTCTTCCTAAAAATTTTTCATGGGTTTGGACCGCCACTTGTATCTGTGCCCGCATGGCACCAGGATATAAATGCATTAAAGGTAAGTATCCATGGGTGGCACCACAGGTAATTATTTCCAAATTCCCCTGATCTTGAAAGTTTTTAAAAGCTTCAACTAAATTTTCCGTATACCGATTTTCAAATATATCCTTTGCTTCCTGAAGTTTTTCTTTATACATCCAGGCTACAGAATGAAAATTTGGATCTTTCTTTGTTCTATTAATTTCTTTTTCGGCTAATTCTGTGGATCTATCTAAAAACCGAATATATCTGGATTGAAGTAAGGGGTCTCCCAACATTGAAAGAAGCGTTGGACTTAAAGACATAGTAATTTTAAAAGGTATGTCATCCTTAATTAAATTCCCAAACACTCTAATTAAGGGAATATAGGTTTCAGTAATAGCCTGATATAACCAATCTTCCTCAAGAAATTCCTCGTATTCTGGGTGGCGTACAAATGGAAGATGAGCGTGCAAGACTAAACAAAGATATCCTTTTGACATAAGGTTGGTCTACTTTCTACTTATTTATTGGATAAAGAAGATGAAAATTGATAACTACTGAGACCATATCCGGTTTTTGGTTCTGGCGAATTCTTATTTTGAAGAGTCGATCCTTTTGGAAAACTCCAGTTAGAATAATGTTGCTTGTGTTGCTCTGGGTTCAACATCCAATCTTTATTTATATTTTCACTCGGACTATTAGGAGGCAAGGTAAATTTATTGGATCTAATCAAAGAATAAAAAGAACCTTCAGAGTTAATTAAACCTAATTCTATATAGAAACTTTTTCCGGGAGGTGCTATTTGCAAATACCAACTTTGGGCGTCAGGGTGAATATTCGCATCAAAAAAAGATGAATTGTGATCCTCTGCTTCCAAAGGTAACACTCTTAATACCCATCGCACTTCTTCCCTGCTACAATTTAACTGGTTTAACCCCTTTTGAATATGTCCCTCCTGCAAATCCCAGTATATAAAAACCCATTCCGGGTCCCTTGGAAATGCAAATAATTTATGATCTCCATAGCGAAGCGGAAATTCACCGGGTTCTTCGGAATAAGTTTCATCATGAATTTGCGGATCTCCAATAATAAACTTTGCAGCTAAATCCTCTTCTACTTGAAGCGGATGTGATATTTTTATAGTTTCTTTTTGGTTAGGAATATTTTCGAATCTGTCTTTATCCGACTTTTTCTTACTATCAACAGATCGGGCTTTTAGTTTCCGGCTTCCAAATTTTTTCCGCTTTACAGGTTTTTTTTCAACAGATTTTGATTTTTTTCCAATGTATTTTTTAGCCAAAGTTGTTTTTCTACTTTTTGAAACTTGTAATGTTTCCTGTTTGAGAAATTCCAATAAATCGGATTTTTTTAGTTTAGAAACCCCGGAAATCTTATGGTCCTTCGCATATTGCCTTAGTTCTGCCAAGGACATGGACTCAATATTTTTTCTTTCACTCATGGTTCCAATCCTAATAATAAAACCCTCTGCTTTCTTTTTCTAGAAAACAGCTTAAATTAAAAAGAGAAATTAAAAGGTAGATTCGCTTTTAGGGAAGAAGTGATCGGTTTATTTTTAACTTAGGCTTATTTTAAATCAAACAGGCTCAATTGTAAAAGATAATGATGAATCTGCCGAGTTTGATTTCAATTAGGTAAAGGAAAAATCCGTTCCCAAAGTTTTGGTTTTGATTAGACTCCTTTCTTAATTCCATGTTGATTTAAGAACCTTTCGATCTTTGGTCAGCTTATCTAATCTAAAATCGAGGATCCTGCTACTCGAAAAAGGTTGACAAGAAAATGCTTAAATAAGCTAAAAACAAGAATTTTTAGACATTATAATTTAGAATAATTCTCTTTAACCCTTCCATGAATATTTTTTTTTAAGCACAACCAAATCAACTACCAATTAAATGCTTAGCTTGCAAGATTAGATTTTTTTACTTGGCGATTGAATTGCCATTGGTAATTTGTTGAGCTTTTTGCCAAACCCAATTATTTAATTCTTTTAATTTTTGGAATTTAGGATTTTCGGTAAGGTAAGGAAGATTATTTATAGTGAATCTTTAGTCCTAATTTTTAATTACAGTTTGGGTAAAACGTCTAATTATGATACAGTGACGTTAATAAGTTGGTTGATTTGCCATTTACTGTTTTAGTTTAAATTGCTCAGAGTAAATAAAATATTAAAGAATTTTATTTTCCCAGCCATCCTTTGGATGGTTTTTTTTTGCGATTAAAACTTTAAATGTCCAATAAATCAATTATTGCTTAACGATTAGGAGACGCTGATTTAAGGACAACTTGATTAGCTGACCCAAAACTCAAGGAGAGTAACAGCATGTCAGTAGGTAAAGTAAAATGGTTTAATGAAAGCAAAGGTTATGGTTTTATAGAATCTGACGATGGAGAAGACTGTTTTGTTCATTTTTCCGCAATTCAAAGTGATGGGTTTAAAACTTTGGTTGAGGGTCAAACTGTAGAATTCGAAAAAACAGAGGGACAAAAGGGCCCTCAGGCATCCAATGTAATTCCCAAATAATTGCAACCAAAATGCTTTCTCCGGTAGGGTGAAAACTCTACCGGTTGACTTCCTCTTAATAGAAAGCCTTCAAAACAACCGGAGAAAAAACTTCAGTTAAAACTCCTGAAGTTCGATCAATTACCAAATAATCAAAATTCACTCCAAAAGGAGTTTATATTTTACAAATCATTGTTTATCAGAATCAGGTTGACCGAGCTCTAAAAACTTTAAAGAGAGAATTAAATAAAGAGGGACTATTTAAAGAACTGAAGGCCCGTCGATTTTATGAAAAACCCTCTTTAAAGAAAAAGCGCAAAATTAAAGAGGCAATGAAAAAACGAAAAAAAGCCATGCGGTATTATCAAACACCGTTTTAAACCTTTTGGTATTGGTATCTTCTTTTTCGGTTCATTATTCTCTAATTCATTGGTTTGAATTCCTTAATCTTCGAAGCAAGCACTATTTACTAACCAAATTTTGCTTTGTTTTTATCACTCCTCCCTTTATTTCCAGGCAAAAATTGTAAAATTTTTCTCAAAATAAGAATTTTTAATCATATTCAATAAAAATTAAATCCAAATTAGTTACCCCAATCCTAACATTTGGTCTCCAAATAACAATATCTATAGATTTACATTAGAATTCACTTTATTTTTATTCATCTTTCCTTGATACTGGAAATATCTCAATCACAACTTTTATGAGGAGCATCTGTCAGCCATGAGCTATTACTTAATGCTTAATAAATGGGAAGGTGAAGACCAGGATCATGTCACTGAAAAAATTTCCAAAGTGTTTCGCATGGATCCTCATCAAGCATCCGATATCGTAGAAAACTTATCAGGAGGAAATCCTTGGCAGTTTGAACATCAAGTATCTAATGACCAATCGGAAGTGGCCGAAACTTACTTAAATAGCCTAGGATTTGAAGTAGAAAGAATTCCAATCATTGAGGATGATTTCGATTTTGATAGCAGTATTGAAGATGAAGTCGAAACTAATGGAAAAAAACCTGGAATGTTTTCAAAAATGTGGGGAGCGTTAACAAAAAAGCGCTAATAAATTATTAATGAAAAGCACAAATTAATTTGGGTTTTTGAGGTGAAGGATGAGCAACTATATTGTATTAAATTCATGGGACGGCCAAAACGAAGAACAAGCCGCGACAAGGTTGGCTATGATGTTTCGTATGGAAATCCAACAAGCTGGTGAAATTGTCAAAAAGCTTTTGGAAGGTAATCCTTGGCAGTTTGAAAAAACAATATCAAACCGCAAAGCCGAAGTCGCAGAAAAATATTTGCGAAGTATGGGTTTTGATGTAGAACGCTCTCTGGCGGAATCCAGGCCGGAAACCTACCCCATAAATGATTCAGTTGCTGAAATGAGTTCAAATGAATCTCCTAGTGATGAAAATATTTCAAAAGATGAAGGAGTCGAAAGCACCGAATCTGTAGTACCCATCCCCCCCAAAATGCCTTTTAAGAAAATGAAGGTTGAATTCCATGGAGCAGGAATGGAGTTGGCAAAAGTAATGTTAGTCAATTGGATTCTTACTGTATTTACTTTAGGTATTTTTTACTTTTGGGGAAAGACAAAAGTCCGCCGTTATTTATTTGAAGAGACCTCCTTTGCCGGCGATCGTTTTTCTTATCATGGAACCGGAAAAGAATTATTTAAAGGTTGGTTGTTCTTTATTTTCATTGTTGCGGCAATGGTATCGGTATTAGCAGCAGTAAATACTTGGTTAGGACCAGCCATGGGCAAATTAATGGAAACTATACTGACTATAGTTTTTATCATTGGCCTCCCCGCGCTAATGGTAGGGGCCTATCGTTACCGGCTATCTCGAAGCTCCTGGCGAGGAATCCGATTCTCTTTTCGGGGCACCCGTAAAGAAGCCATATGGGTGAACTTTAAAGGTATGTTATTAAGTTTCTTGACTCTGGGCTTATACACTCCTTTTTTCCAAATGAAAATGGCCAAATTTTGGATAGGCAACTCTCACTTTGGGAATAAAAGTTTCAAATTTACTGGAGAAGGAAAAGAAATATTTAAGAAGTTTTTAATTTCCTTATTATTAACCATTGTAACGTTTGGAATTTATTTTGTTTGGTATAAAGCTTATCTGGCTCGGTATACTTGGTCTAAAACCCATTTTGCAGGAGGGACCTTTAAATTCACCGCTACAGGTTGGGAATTTTACAAGTTATACATAGTCAACTTATTATTATTAATCGTTACTATAGGTCTCGCTTTCCCCTGGATAATGGTAAGAAACCAAAAATTTATTGCCGATCATTTGACCATGGAAGGGGAAGTTAATTTAGACAAGGTCATTCAAGAAATCCAAAAGAGCGGAGCTATTGGAGAAGGCGCCTTAGATATGTTTGATGTTCAAATGGACATCTTTTAAAACAAGTATCTAAGGATCTTTAAGTGGCCACATTTTCTAAGTATGAATTTACCGGTACATTTTTTGATGGAATAAGTCCCAACAAAACTGAAGTTGTTGTAGGGTTTACTCCAGAACGGTTAATTCTTAATTTTCCCGATAATCGCCGTCGATCCTGGAATTACTCAGATATCCGTTTGACCCATTTTGGGAGTAAAAATGAGACTATTCGGTTAGATTATAAGTCTTCCTCAGGTCCCAATTACGGACATCCTTCTCTACTAATCCATGACAAAGAATTTTTGAATAAAGCCTACGAAGCTGCACCGGGTGCATTAGTTTCCTTTTGGAAACGTCCTAAAAATCGGCCTTTTCGGGTAATTGTCATTGTTTTGGCTTTATTAGCCATACCTCCTTTTCTATTTGGCCTTTGGAACTATGGTCTACCTAAGGTTACGGAAACAATTGCCCAAAAAGTTCCTCCCGAGTGGGAACAAAAGTTAGGGGACACAGTATATCAAGCCATGTTTCCTAAACCGGTCGAGGAACCTTCTCCTCAGGTTCAGGCTGCGTTAGATCAAATCGAAGAGCGTTTATTATCCACTCTTCCAGACCAGCCTTATGACTTTCGAATTTATATTCAACCCAGTAAAACGGTTAACGCCATGGCACTACCCGGTGGAACAATAGTGGTGTTTCAAGGGTTAATTGATTTAACAGAATCTCCTGAGGAATTAGCGGGTGTTTTGTCACATGAGTTTCAACATGTATTGCTTCGTCATTCAACACGCGGTATTATTCGACAGTTCATTGCAGGTGCTCTGTTAGCCATCGTCGTAGGGGATACCAACGGAGTCATGGATACAATTATGGGCGCCGCGAATCAGTTGGAAACCCTGAATTACAATCGTAAAATGGAATCAGAAGCAGACCGTGAAGGAATGAAAATGATCCTGGCGGCCCAAATTGATCCCGAGGGAATGATTGGAATTTTTGAAAAGTTTGGTCAAAAAGAAAAAGAATTGTTAGGGCAAAATGACACGGGTCAAGAAAATAAAAAAACTGGGGAAGATGAACTTCAATGGAAGGAATTTCTTTCAACTCACCCCGAAAGTCGCAATCGATTGGTCCATCTCAAAAGACTTTCTCGTAAAACCCCCTCCAAAAAAAGCCCTTTGCTACCTAACTTTGATTGGGAAGTTATGCACAGCCCTCCTAAAAAGGAAGAATCTTCTTAAACAAAATCTTTTTAGGGCTTTCCTATGATAGTAGTTACCGGGGGAGCCGGATTTATTGGAAGCGCAATTGTACACACCTTAAATCAAAGAGGCATCACTGATATTCTTATCGTAGATATAAAAGATCACCCAGAAAAAGAAAAAAATTTAACTTACTTACGTTATGGTTTTTTTATGGATCGGGAAGATTTTTTAAGAAAAGTTCAAACCCGTCAACTAAAGGGAGTTGAAACAATTTTTCACATGGGCGCTTGCTCTTCTACAACCGAAACCGATGAAACTTTTCTTAATAAAAACAACCTCGAGTACACACAGGAATTAACATTATTTGCCATGGAAAAAGATGTGCGGTTTATTTACGCTTCCAGCGCAGCTACTTATGGAAATGGCAAGCAAGGCTATTCAGATAATGAGTTATACCTTGATAAATATCACCCATTAAATTTATATGGAAAAAGTAAGCACAATTTTGATTTATGGGCAAAGGAAAAGGGTCTGCTATCAAGTATAGTAGGGTTAAAATATTTTAACGTTTTCGGTCCCAATGAATATCATAAAGAAGATATGCGAAGCATGGTATTGAAAGGTTATTTCCAAGCCCGTGATCAAGGATACATCCAATTATTTAAATCTTACCGTCCTGATTACTCTCATGGAGGCCAAAAAAGAGATTTTATTTATATAAAAGATGCGGTTCGAATGACTTTGTTTTTTATGGACAATCCAAACATAAATGGAATTTATAATGTGGGGACTGGAAAAGCTCGCACTTGGAAAGATCTGGCAGTTTCAATTTTTTCTGCCATAGGAAAAGACACTACCATTCAGTTTATTGAAATGCCAGAGTCCATTCAAGAGCAATACCAATATTATACTCAAGCCGATATCAAAAAAATTTGTGCCGCCGGCTTTAATGAGTCTCTATTAAGTCTTGAAGATAGTATTCAAGATTATGTTAAGAATTTCCTGTTACCAAAAAAACGATTAGGACAATAATAATTTTCTCTTTTATAATATTCCTTTAATATTTTGAAATATTGATTCACTAAAGGACCATTACGGTTTATTATTGTGTTTAATTGTTTTTGAGGAAAGGGGTTTCTCAAAATTTTTTTAATTTATTTACCAGTAAAAAATTATGAGTGATTTTTCTAAAGAAGACCTTTTAAACCGCTTAGAAAAATACCGCCAGTCAACCGCGGAAGAATTCATAGTGGAAAAAGGTGAAATTATATTAAAATTATTAAAAAAGGGTGTCGGCCTGCCTTCACTTGCAAACTTTCAATTACCCGGTGTAGATTTATGTGGAGCCGATTTTACTTATGCAGATTTATGCGGATCAAATCTTAGTAAGGCAATATTAATTGGGGCTATTTTTTCACAGGCCGATGTTATGGATGCAAACTTAAGAGGATCCAATTTAGGAGGAACAAACTTTTTTGATGCAGACATAACCAATTCTGATTTTACCGGAGCAAATTTAGCAAAGGTCGACTTTTCTGAGGTAAAAGCGGGTGGTGCTAAATTTGCCGGTGCAGATATTGGGTACGGTTCCATTTTTATGGATTCAGATTTCTCCAATGCAGATTTGTCCCAGACTATTTTGCAAGGGGGAAAATTCTCTAATGCTGATTTATCGGGAGCAAACTTGAAAGGCGCAGACATGCGAGGAGCTGAAGATTTATCCTGTGAACAATTAAAGTCAGCATTAGTGGATAAAGAAACCCGGATTCCAGCTTATATTAAAATCAAGTGGGTCTCAGAAACCGAATTCGAATGCTGGAAAAATGAGGATGATATTGACGAAACACCCTTGTATCCAAAGTTTTAAAAAATTTCTTCCTTAAATTGTCTATAAAAAATAGTTTATGTCCGTATTACCTATTCGAAATTGTTTAGACCCTGTTTTAAGAAAAAAATGCGACCTAATTGCCAATATTAATCAGGAACTGGTTGATCTTTCTGAAGATATGATCGAAACTATGTTCGATGCCAAGGGGGTGGGATTGGCTGCAAACCAAATTGGCTTACCCTCACAATTAATTGTGGTTGACCTGGGTTTTGAATCGCAAGAACGTAAACCCTTAGTTATTGTAAACCCTGAAATTACCGCATCTGAAGACACTCAAATTGGACAAGAAGGATGCTTAAGCATTCCAGAAGTGTTTGCTGATGTAAAACGTTTTAAACATGTAGAAATAAAAGGAGTAGACTTGGATGGCAAAGACCTACGAATTGAAGCCGAAGATTACTTAGCACGGGCTTTTCAACATGAAATGGATCATCTTAATGGAAAATTATTTTGGGATATGTTGGGAAAAATAAAAAGAGACCTTTTAAAAAGAAAGTTCAAAAAAAAGCTTAAAGAGATGAAGACATGAACATTGTCTTCATGGGAACTCCTGAATTTGCCTTACCTACTTTAAAAGCCCTTCACAGTTCTAAACATTTTGTTCAGGCTGTAGTTACACAACCTGATCGTCCTAAGGGTCGTGGAAGAGAACTCCAGGCTCCGCCAATAAAACAATTTGCTTTAAGGGAAGGAATCACTGTCTTCCAACCAGAAAAAGCCAGCTCAAAAGAGTTTGTGGAAGTATTGAATCAGTTAAAACCTGACTTAATTATTGTCATTGCCTACGGGCAAATTTTGCGAGAAAACTTACTAAATGTCCCAAAAAATTTTTGCATGAATATCCACGCTTCTCTCCTGCCGAAATACCGTGGAGCCGCCCCTATAAATTGGGCTATTATTAACGGGGAAACAGAAACCGGAGTGACAACGATGCGGATGGATCGCGGTTTAGATACGGGAGACATGCTTCTAAAAAAAGTAGTATCAATCAATTGGAATGATACAGCTAAAGAATTACACGATACTCTTGCATATGAGGGAGGACAACTTACCCTAAAAACTTTGGATGCATTGGAAAATAAATCTATTGAGTTTATTCCACAAAATGACGAAGATTCATCTTACGCACCAAAATTATCCAAAGACAATGGATTAGTTTCTTGGGAAAAAAAGAGTATTGAAATTTATAACCTCATTCGAGGGGTTCAACCATGGCCAGGAGCTTTTACTTTTCTAAATAATAAGCGATTGGGTCTTTTGAGAGTTGAAATAAGTGATGGGTTATCTGATGACTTACCAGGGGCAATTGCCAGAGTTTCTGATTTTGGAATAGAAGTAGGAACAGGAGATGGTCGTATTATTATTAAAGAGCTTCGCCTGGAAGGGAAAAAGCCTATGTCCGCTAAAAGTTTTCTCCAAGGAAATAATATTAAACCCGGCGATATTTTACTTTCTCACCAAAATTAACCACTAACTAGGAATCATTTACATGCCAAGAACGCTAATTACTGGAGGAGCAGGTTTTCTAGGTTCCCATCTATGTGAATATTTTTTAAATAAAGGCCATCAGGTGGTTTGCATGGATAATCTTGTTACCGGTAGTTTAAATAACATCTCTCATTTAAGGAGAAATGAAAATTTTGAGTTTATTCGCCACAATGTTTCTCGATATATAGAGTTAGAAGGAAATCTTGATTTTTTATTGCATTTTGCTTCTCCCGCCAGCCCGATTGACTACCTTGAATTGCCAATTCAAACCCTTAAAGTTGGATCACTGGGAACTCATAATTCTTTGGGATTGGCAATGAATAAAAAGTCTACATTTTTATTAGCCTCAACTTCTGAAGTTTATGGCGATCCGGAAATTCATCCACAAAATGAAAATTATTGGGGAAACGTAAATCCTATTGGGCCTCGCGGAGTTTATGACGAAGCAAAACGTTTTTCTGAAGCTCTAGTTATGGCTTACCATAGGACACATAATTTAGATACAAAGATTGTTAGAATCTTTAATACCTATGGTCCTCGAATGCGAATTAGAGATGGTAGAGCCATTCCCACTTTTTTACATCAGGCTCTCACAGGGAAAAACTTGACAGTTTTTGGTGATGGCAAACAAACCAGAAGCTTCTGTTATGTTGATGATCTGGTCGATGGAATTTACCGACTCGCTACTTCTAACCATCACGATCCAGTGAACATTGGAAATCCTAAAGAAATGACCCTACTGGAAATGGCAGAGAAAATTTTGAAAGTAACCGAAAGCAAGAGTAAAATCGTTTTTAAACCACTACCTGAGGATGATCCCAAAGTGAGACAACCAGATATTGAAAAAGCTAAAAGACTTTTAGATTGGGAACCCAAAGTGGAGTTAGAAGTAGGATTGCAGGCCACTATTAACTATTTTAAGGACCAAATCGCGTCTTTAAATGGTGATAATTGAATCCATGTCTCCAAAAGGTTCATCCATTAAAGATTGGCCTGAAGATGAACGACCCCGGGAGCGGTTAATTCGCTATGGAGAGGACAAACTTTCAGATGCACAGTTATTAGCAATATTGATGGGTTCCGGCGACCATCGTAGTAAAAAAAACGCTGTAGACATTAGTCGAGAAATACTCAGCCAGTTTGAGAGTTTACAAAATTTAGATCGAGCTTCTGTCAAGGAAATATCAAATGTAAATGGAATTGGACCAGCCAAGGCTGCGCAAATAAAAGCCGCCTTAGAACTGGGGAAACGAATGGCCTCCCAACAGTCCGGTGTCCGAAAAAGGATGAAAACGAGTCAATCTTTTGTGGAACAATTTGCTCCATTTATGAAAAATCTGAGGAAGGAAATAGTAAAGGTTGTACTCCTCAACCCTAAGCTCTATATTATTAAAGATATAAATATTTCGGAAGGCAGTGTAAATGCAAGCATTGTTCACCCTCGTGAAGTTATGATTCCAGCCATACGAGAATCTGCCGCAAAGATTGTTCTGATTCATAATCACCCCAGCGGAGATCCTTCACCCAGTCAAGCAGACATTGAAATAACACATCGCGTTTACAAAACAGGCCAAATCATAGGAATCTCTATGATCGACCATATTATTATTGCAGGAGATCAATTTTACAGTTTCGCCGATGAAGGGATGATTTAAATTACCAGACTATGGAAGAAATAAAAAAGTTTTTAAATGAAAGCGCTTCACTAAAAAAAATTGTGGCTGATACACTGTCAGAAGAAATCCAAAAAGCCATTGAAATAATAAAAAGCAGTTTAAATAATGGCGGGAAATTACTTCTCATGGGTAATGGAGGAAGCGCAGGGGACGCGCAACATATTGCAGCCGAATTAATCGGTCGTTATAAGAAAGAAAGGAAATCTGTTTCCGCTATTGCCCTGACCGTGGATACTTCAATTCTGACGGCAATCGGAAATGACTATGGGTACGATCACGTTTTTTCCCGACAAGTCGAGGGTTTAGCTCAAAAAGAGGATGTTGTATTAGGAATTAGCACTAGTGGAAATTCTAAAAACGTTATTCGAGCTATTCAAACGGCAAAAAATATTGGCACCAAAACCATTGGATTACTCGGAAACCAAGGGGGAGAAGTTAAAGATATTGTAGACCTTGCTATTGTAGTTCCTTCAACCGACACAGCAAGAATTCAAGAAGTCCACATTACTATTGGACACATTATTTGCGAAATACTTGAACAAAATCTTTGAATATGAAAACCAAATTTACCCATTTTTTTGACAATAAAAAACGACCTAAGATCCTGGTTGTGGGAGATCTTATTCTGGATGAGTATGTTTGGGGGTCGGTAAATCGCATTTCTCCCGAAGCTCCAGTTCCGGTTCTTGAATGCAAATCTGAAAACATTTCATTGGGTGGAGCCGCCAATGTGGCTAATAATTTGGTCGCTCTAGGTTGCGAAGTACATCTTGCAGGGGGTATTGGCAAAGATGAAAAAGGGGACCGACTACTGGAATTGATTCAAAATCGATCCATTTCTACTGGAGGTATATTTCGATTTTCCAATCGCCCAACCACTTCTAAAGTACGTGTAATTGCTCACAACCAGCAAGTCTTAAGAATAGACAAAGAGGATAATCGCCCTATCACTCGAGAAGCGGAAACTGGTTTCATAGATTTTCTAAACCAGACCATCCCTGAAATGGATGGGGTTATTTGCTCCGATTATGACAAAGGTATTTTGACAGACAAAGTCATGCAGGCCATTATTGACCAAGCAAAAAAATCAGATAAACAAATCGTTGTTGACCCAAAGGGAAAAGAATTCAACAAATATAATGGGGTTACCGTCATCACCCCTAATGAAAAAGAAATTGAGCGTGTTTCCCCTATTAAAATAAATAGCCGAGAAGACTTGGATCGAGCCGCTGAATATTTGTTGAATATGACAAAATCTGAAGCCATATTGCTGACACGCGGAAAAAATGGAATGATACTTTATTCCAAAAAACAAAAACCGTTTGAAATTTCTACACTCGCAAAGGAAGTGTATGATGTCACTGGAGCAGGGGATACCGTTATCAGCGTTTTTGGAATGTCCTTATTCAGTGATTTCACTTTTGAAGAAGCCGCATGGATCTCTAATATGGCTGCCGGAATTGTTGTTGGAAAAATTGGTACGGCAGTAATCACTCTCAAAGAAATTAATGAATTTCTAAAAGAAGAAATGTTGCGGACCTCAAAATCTGTTCTTGACTTAGAAGAGGCCAAACGGATGGTAAGCCTTGCCAAAAATATTGGTAAACAAATTGTTTTTACCAATGGATGCTATGACTTAATTCATGGAGGGCATATTGAATTTCTTCAACAAGCAAAAAGTAAAGGCGATATTTTAATATTAGGTTTGAATAGTGATGATTCTGTAAAACGATTAAAGGGTCCCGATCGGCCTATAAAATCTCAAGAAGAACGTGCCAATATATTATCTGCATTACAGGACGTAGACTATATTGTAATTTTTGACGAAGACACCCCGGAAAATTTAATCCGCGAAATACAGCCCAATGTTCTGGTGAAGGGAAACGACTATAAAATTGGCGAGGTAGTCGGACGGGAAATCGTGGAAGCATATGGAGGGAAAGTTGAATTGATTCCAGTAGTAAAGGGTCTTTCTACAACCAATACAGTGGATAAAATTTTAGCAAGTCAAAAAAATATTAATTAAAAACCACTATTTCATCGACGTTGACAAAGTAAATTAAACGTATTTTGGGAATGAATCAGATGGTTTGCCACCCAGGCGCTTAAGCCAAATCGACGAGCACAATACTTTTCCATTCCTATTATTTCCATCCCCCGACTTTTTAAAATCTTCCTCACATTGCAGGGATTAATCCCACCAAATTTTCGTTGGTAATCAGACAATTCATAATCTTCTTCAAACAGGGCAATATTTCGAGCTTTCATAACTTGTTGGTAACAATTTTCATCCAACCTTCCCAACGCTCTATGCAATTTAAAACGCCAACCTGATGAGATATTTTGTTTTAAAGGTTCAAAAAATATTAATAAAGTTCCTCCAGGCACTAAACGATCACAAAGTGATTTCAATATGGATTCATAATCATATAAATGATGGAGTAGAGCAGAAATAACAATACCTTCATATTGACCAGTATCTTTATTTATGAATCCCTCTATATCGCTACAATTTAATTCTACTAAACCCTGTTTTTCCCTTGGAACAGATAATTTTAAAGCCTCAATCATTTCTTTTGAAATGTCCACTCCTGTCATTCGACATCCTTGATTTAATAGCGGAATCAACAGGTAGCCAGTTCCACAACCAACATCCAAAACATGTGGTTGGGTTTTAGATGGTAAATGTTCAAAAAAATCATTTAAGGAAATTTTTAGAACTTTAGATTGATAAAAATTGGTTTGTTCTGGATGCCTCTCTAAATATTGGGCATTTTCCAAAGCATGGACCCGTCGGTTTTCATCTAAAATTCGTGCTTCAAGAATTTTTGTATCTGCAAGGCTCATACAGCTTCCATAAAAAAGAATCGTTTGCTTGTTTTAACTGTTTCACACTCATTGCAATTTTCACAAGTTTTAGGGAAGTCCCCTGATAAATGTTGCTCGCGTAATTTCCAAATTTTGCTTGAA
This sequence comes from Nitrospinaceae bacterium, assembly GCA_965223665.1. Lineage (GTDB taxonomy): Bacteria > Nitrospinota > Nitrospinia > Nitrospinales > Nitrospinaceae > CBDCVY01. The sequence continues at coordinate 3,258,718 of OZ245011.1, read as the reverse complement.
TACCAAAGATCCCAAACTGAATCATTCCTTGCATTTCCTAATTTCAAAGTAGCATTATAATCAACACAGCAAGGAATTACGGTGCCATCCCAAAGAACAACCAATTTTCCATAGTCTTTTCCAAAGGGTTCTGGACAAATTTCTTGCCGAGGAGATTGTGTGAGCTTAGGTTGCAATCTAACTTGATCTACGATGGTCTTCCAATAACTAATGTACTCATCAGCATCTTCCCATGATTCGTCTTCAACAGTAAAAACTACTCCTATTACTAAATTTGGCCTTCGTTTTTCCTTTTCAGCCTTAAGTCTCAAAATATTTTCTTTAATCATGGAAAGCTCAATACCACGGACTCGTTTAAAGGTTTCTGGGGATCCATCAATGGAAAATCGAATTATACTAAGAGGACTTTCAATAATTCGATCAATCATCTTAGACGTCAACAAAGTTCCATTGGTATTCATTACAATGTGCTTCACCCCGCTCGAATGTGCATAATCAAACATTCGAAAAATGTCTTTATTTAATAATGGTTCTCCCCAATTGTGCATGCATAGGTGCTCTAACTCAGGCACATCATCAATTACTTTTCTAAAAAGCTCGAAAGACATAAACCCCTCAGGTCGATTCATACCTTCAGTGACAAAACAAAAAGAGCAACGCAAGTTGCAAGTATTGGTAGGCTCTATAATTAAGGAAGTTAATTTTTTTACGTCCATCAGTCGATCACCTTATCAATAATGTAATCAGGACGATTTTGAACCTGTAAATAAACTCGCCCAAGATACTCACCTAAAATTCCAACTGAAAACAATTGAACTCCTGCAAAAAATGAAAATACAGCGGATAAAACCACAAATCCATCTACCAAAATCCCTTGAAATAATCGTTGATACAATAAAAATGCTGAGAGAATGAATCCTAAAACCGAGCTAAAAAACCCCAGGTAGGTAACTACCCTAAGGGGCATATTGGAAAAGCCTGTAATTAAATCTAGAGCCAATTTTACTAATGTAAAAAACCGATACTTGGTTTTCCCCTGAGATCGCGGATGATGCTCTACCTCAATCTCAACGGAAGGAACTGCCATCCAACTCATCAAAACCGCCATATACCGTGAACGGTCACTACACATTTCAATTTTTTCCAGCACGCTTTTACGCATTGCCCGAAAGGAACTTAAACTCAATTTAAACGAATTTCCCGAGACAACTTGTCCTAACCACAATAAAAACCGGGACCCGAATGAACGAAACACACCGTCCCCTCGTTTTCGAGCTCGAGTGGTAACAAGATCGACTCCCTCCGTCATTGCATTTAAAAGTTTGGGGATCTCTTCTGGGGGATTTTGCAGATCAGAATCAATCTGTACCACAATATCGCCTCGACAATGACGAAAGGCAGCCAATACGGCCGCTTGTTGACCAAAATTTCTAGTGAAACGAATGATCCTTAAATGTGGGTTTCCTTCTTTTATTTGATTTAGTTTTGCAAAAGACCCGTCTGCACTTCCATCATCTACAACAAGAATTTCGAAACTTTTATTAAGTTCTTTGCAAACATTATTAATTCGAAAATGGAGTTCTTCCAATAAAGGCTCCTCATTGAAGACTGGGACCACCACAGAAACATCTACTTGAGTATTTGCATCAGGTAAAGAGTTTTCTTTTATAGGTAACGTATAGATTCTTGATTGTTCCATAACCTTAGCTCATTACCGGAGAATTGGTGGGAGATATTGCATTTCGCCATAAAAGAGCAAATGGAGTTTTCATAGCCGATTTTATAATCCATTGTGGTTCCATTGCCCTTAGCACATAGCGAGCCCGACTTGCACTAAAGTAAAACCGGCGATTGGCCTCTCGTTTTAAAGCCACTAAGTCTTCGTCGCTCACTTTGCTGGCATTACACTCTGCCTTATCAAACGAATAATCTGAAAAACCATCGTTAGCCAACTCTCGCTCATAAATAAAATCGTCTCTCAATTCTGTCCCTGGATTAGGAATCACAATTGAAAAATTAGCTGTGGTCAAACCTAAACTACAGGCAAAATTGATAGTCCGCTCCATCTCTTCTCGTGTTTCAGTCGGGAAACCAAGCATAAATAATCCGTGCACGCTAATTCTTGCCCTGGATAATTTTTCAACCACTCCCGGTAGAATGCTAATGTCTAAATCCTTTTTAATCATGTCCTGAATTCGTTGGGAACCGGATTCAATTCCGAGAGCCATTCGATAAACACCCGCTTGAGACATTTTTTCGATCAACTCATCATCAAAAAAGTCTGCACGCACCCCATTAGGAAATGTCATGTGAATATTAAGATTGCGCTTGATGATCAAGTCCATGATTGTTTTGGCACGGTTAATATTTAAATTAAAGGTATCGTCGACAATATGAAATTCTTGCACATCGTATTTATTTTTTAGATACTCCATTTCATTTACGACTACTTCGGGTGATCGGTATTGAATTGATTTTGCAAATATGTCATGACAGTACGTACATTTGAATGGGCATCCACGAGAAGTGACGATGGGCATAAACCGCCGATAACGATAGACTGGAAAGAAATCCATTGAACACTTAAAATTGAAATAGTTTTCCAAATGCATAAGATCATATTCTTGGGTAAGAGGATCTAAATCTTTAATAACGGGTCGTGCTTTGGTAGTAATAATTTCCTCACCCTTGCGAAAAGCAATCCCATCCACTTCATTTAAATCAGTTTTATTTTCTAAAGCACGAACCAAATCAACAATAGTATAGTCAGCTTCCCCAATAACCATTGAGTCAATTTCTTTATGATTAAGAATATATTGAGGATCATGTTTGCAATGAGGACCTCCCATCACAACATGGACATTAGGCATTAATTCTTTTACTCGAGCTGCTTCCATAAAACCATATCTGCTTTCAATGGTCATCACTCCTATCCCTACTACATCAGGCTCAAATGTGCTCAAGGTGTTTTTTAAATCTTGTTCTGAGTTTTCCGAAATTCTCAAATCAAGGATCTTGACTTGGTAACCGGCCCGTTTTAAGGTCGAACCTACTGCTATTAATCCTAAAGGCAAACAACGAGCCATGGATTTTTTTTCAGCAGAAGGCCGCAGCAATAAAATTTTCATAAAAAAGTTCCTCTATAAAAACAATTCATTTGCAAATTATCATCTCGTCCTTAATAAACTTATTCGAGGAAAATTCTTGCGCAGGAATTGAAATGGGTGTTAATTGTTTCTTTTGCGTGGGTCCAATATATTCGGACTGACAACATCCTAAACAGCCAGGAAAAATTTTTTCTTCTTTAAGCATCTTGCGAAATTTTTTTACTCTTTGGGAATCCCAAGACAGAGTATCTTCACCTTCCCCAGCTTTCCCAATGGGATAATGTGGACAACTGAATACATCTCCATATGCCGATACGGCTGCTTTTGACCAGGGAATGTAGCAACGATAATCTTTATAATAACTTTGATTCGTGTAATACCTCACGATTTCCTCAACGGTTATAAAGTTTGGAGAAAAACGAAGCCTTGAATTAAATTTCTGACTATTTTCAATTAACTGATCGAGTTGCTTTCTGAGGATTTCGGGGTCAATTTCTTCAACAAGAGGTGCTGGCTGACGGAGATGAATTTCGTCATTATAGTTTTCGTAGTGGTTATATTCTGCAGGATTTTTTAAAGCAAAGTTACAAACATTGATTCCCAATGATTCTGCATAACAATAAAGCGGAACCAATTCCATCACATTTTTTTTATCAATGACACATGTTAAATGAGTCAAAGGAAATTTATTGTTTCCTCTGGCTGTGGTTAACCGCTCCAACCCTTGTTTGGTTTTAGCAAAAGAACCGGGAACCTGAGTAATCTCATCATGAAGTTTTTCTACTCCTTCTAGAGATACTCCAATATAAAAAATACCAGGTCCAAAAAAAGATTTTACTCTTCTTTGAATTAGGAAATTAACCACCCTCTCATTCAACATGGTTCCATTGGTGATTATATGAACTTTATGTCGGGAAGCGGTAAACTCTAGAATATCCAAAAATTCTGACTTCATAAAAGCCTCACCCCCGGTAAAGGTGATAAGGCTATATTTGGGTAATCCTTTAATAATGGATTTTATTTTTTCAGCAGACAACTCATTCTTAAAAGTTCGATTGGTTTCGGTGTCCTCAATAATTTCTAAATAGTGACACATTTGACAACGCAAATTACAGCGATAGGTCACTTCGAAAAATACATGAGCTGGAGGTAAAGCATGTTTCCATCCAAAATAATAGGGAGCTAAAGAATAAATCCTGGGCAACCACTTTTGTAAATTTTTAAATGTCCACATAATTAAGCCAATTTCAACGGGTTCTAAACAATCTCCTGGGGCTTTATCATTTGAGAATGGATTTCAATTTAAAAGTTTTCCCTCTCGTACTTTATCGACAGAATAATGATTAAATTAAAGAACTAATTTGATTTGTTTATATAGGTGAGTATTTAAAATTCAGATTCTTTGGATTTTTAGGTAGTAAATTTACCACTAAACCTAATATTGCGAATTTTGGTCAAAATTGAAATTACAGTTTCCAATTTCTTGTGAAAAAAGAAAATCATTTTATTGCGGAAGCGGTCTGTGGGTGCCAGGATTCTTTCATCCATAAGTTTTTTTCCCACCACTTTTGGTTTTCACTATAAAATCGAATTGTTTTTCTTAAACCTTCTTTTAAAGAGGTTGAACTTTTCCAACCCAATAAAGCATAAGATTTTGCAGTTGAAGAGATATGGCGGTTTACCTGACCGGGACGATCATCCACATATTGGATCAGATTTCTTGGTTTTCCTAAAATATCCAATATTTCTTGTGCAATAGAAAGAACGCTCGTATCTTTTCCAGTTCCTAAATTTATTGCATGCCCTTTTATAAGGTCCAGATCAGCATGTAAAATTTTGTCTAAAGCAAGACAAGTATCCCCAACATACATCCAATCCCGTGTACTTTGACCCGTTCCGTGAATGGTCAATTCCTTATTATTTAATGCGCTAATAATAAAGTTTGGAATTGCTTTTTCAAGATGCTGACAAGGACCATAATTATTGAAAGGACGAACAATAATGGCGGGTAATTTATAGGTTTGAATATAAGAATATACTAATCTGTCAGCTCCGGCTTTGGCCGCAGCGTAGGGACTCATTGGATTCAAAGGATGGTCTTCATCCATAGGATCCTTAATTGAGGTGCCATACACCTCGGAAGAGGAGATATGTATAAATCTCTCTACCGGGTGTTTGGCAATGGCATCGGCAATCACATGGGTGCCAATAACATCAGTTTCAAAAAATATGTGATTATTGTAGATAGATTTCGTTACATGCGATTCAGCAGCAAAATGAACGACTACATCACTTCTTTTCACAAGAGATACAACTGTATCCCGATGAGTAATATTCCCTTGATAAAACTCAAATTCGGTATCTTTTTTTAGACTTTCAGGAAGATTTTCGAGGTTTCCTGCATATGTTAAAGCATCCAATAAAATGATTTTATATTTGGGGTATTTAGCATGAATGTGGCGAATAAAATTGCTACCAATAAATCCTGCTCCCCCGGTAATTAAAATAGTTTTTCTGTGTAAATTTCTTGAATGCATATTATTTTCCTGAGATATTTACTTATTCGGTATTTCAGGAGAAATTCTTTAACTGATTTAGAAATGGTTAATTGAAGGTTTTTTTTAAGAAGAAATTAGGGAAAATCAAGCCCGGAGGGAGTTAACCCTCCGGAAACCTGTATAACTATTAATAGGCTAAAGCATCTTTATCAATTCGTCGACGCTTTTTTCAATACCTTTCGCTACTTCTGAAATGGATTGCCCCAACATATAGGCGGGTGTGCTCACGATTTTATTTTGGGAATCTACCACCGCTTCAACAACAGTCGCGGTTTGATGCTTGCTACCCATTACCTCAATCTTTTCTCCCGTGCCTTCATCATTTCCTATTGTAAGAGTTGGTTGAACCCCACTATTTTCGTAAATTTTGGCTATCATTGTTGGAGCAATGCATAATGCTGCCTGGGGCTTTTGTTTTTCTCGAAATTCATTAACTAATCGCCTCACCTCCGGGTGAACATCACAATTTTCTCCCTTGACCGCAAAGTCACACAGATTTTTTGCAGCTCCAAAACCTCCTGGGATAATAATTGCATCCAAATCATCCGCTTTAATTTCTGAAATATCCTTAATATTTCCTCGGGCAATCCGTGCCGATTCCACTAAAACATTCCTGGTTTCTCCTTTTGATTCCTCCCCGGAAAGGTGATTAATAACATGTAATTGCTCAACATTTGGAGCCATACAAATTGCCTCTACCCCCGCACGATCCAGAGCTAATAAAGTAATTACAGCTTCATGAATTTCTGATCCATCATATACGCCGCACCCTGATAAAATAACGCCTACTTTTTTACTCATCCCACTCCTCCACCATAAAAATATTAAAAGATATTTTAAAAGGAAATCCGGTTATGTTCTTGAGTTTCATTGTGATACGGAATTTTAACACAAGTTGGGAAAATGCCTTATAGGGTGTTGTTTTGCTAGATATAGAAACAAATGAAGTATTTTCCCAAATCACTTACCTTCATTCCATTTACCCCTTAATTTTAAAGGATTTATTAGTCACCCAGCCCAAAGCTCCCATACAGAACAAGGGAAATGTTCCCAATAGAGGAGTAAAGATTTTCAATTTGCAGTTTCGATGCTAAAATAGAACTTCAACTATGAAGACATCTAACCAAAAAATAGATCAAAATACGAATACTGTGGAAGAATTTCCCATTAATTTATTATGGACTGGAGGTTGGGATTCTACATTTCGGTTAGTATTTTTGATTTTGGTAGAAAAAAAATCCGTTCAACCCTATTACATTATTGATAATGATCGACCCTCTACAGGTTTCGAACTCGAAGCCATGGAATCTATTAGAGAAGAGTTAATCCGGAGATATCCAAAAACAGAAAAAAAACTACTCCCGATTATTTGGGGACACAAAGAAAAGATCCCACCCAATAGTTTCATTACCGAGAATTTTAGCAAGATTGATTCTCAAATAGGTGGTCTTGGTAGCCAATACGACTGGCTTTCACGCTATGCAATACAGGAAGGTCTAAATGATTTAGAAATTTGCCATGAAAAAAAATTAGCACCCAGCAAGTTTGATAAAATACTTTATCCTGAGTTTTTTGGTGAAGGCCATGATCGCCGAATTAAAGAATCTCCCTCGAGAAATGAAATGGTCATGTTCAAATACTTTCGTTATCCTGTAGCACACCTTACCAAATTAGATATGGAAGAATTGGCAAAAAAACACCACTTTTTTGAAATTTTAACAAAGACTTGGTTTTGCCATACGCCTAAGAAAAATGGTGATCCTTGCGAAGTATGTCGTCCTTGTTTGTTAGCCAGAAAAAGTGGACATACGCATGGTTTACCTGAAACCAATTACTTTAGAGACATATGGGTTAAAGTATCATCAAAAGTGACTCATATATTTCAAAGGATCCAAAAGAAAATCTCACGACTTTTCTAGGTATCTCTCATTTTATTTATTTCTTAATACTTCAAAGAATAAAAAATATTTGATCCCTATTTTATGGAAACCCCTTTTAAAGAAAGATTAGACCCTCATAAAAATTTGTCGTCTATTGATTTAATGTGGACAGGAGGTTTTGATTCTACTTTTCGCCTTTTACAACTTCTCCTTGTAGAGAATAAACAAACACAACCCTATTACATTGTTGACGAGAACAGAAAATCCACTGAGTTTGAACTCAAAGCAATGAATTCAATAAGAGAAGAATTACCTGAAAAGGCAAAGGCCCTTTTACAACCAACAATATTAAGTTACAAAAAAGAAATAAAACCCAATTCAACTATTACCCAAAAATATGAATCCATGAGATCCAAACTGGGTTTGGGGACTCAATATGATTGGCTGGCTCGTTATGCAGATCAAAACGGATTTAATGATTTAGAAATATGTTTTGAAAAAACGGTTCCACCACTTGCCTTTGATAAGTGGTTTTACTATGAAATAATTGGAGAGGGCCATCAGTGCCGAATAAAAGATAATTTAACTTATGAAGAGATGAGCATATTTAAATATTTCCGTTTTCCCATTGCCCACCTTACTAAAGTTGAAATGGAAGAAATCTCAAAAAAAAATAACTTCTTTAAAATTTTGAAGTTGTCTTGGTTTTGCCATACCCCCAAAAAAAATGGCGAACCCTGTGAAACTTGCCAACCTTGCAAGCTGGCTAGAAAAAGTGGATACTCTCATGGATTGCCGAAAACAAATTTGTTTCGGGATTTATATATACAATTTGTATCTAAAGTTTCCTCAGTTCCAGAGATAATTAGAAGAAAACTTTCCTAAACTCCTTATCCTGCCAAAATTTAATTTAGTAATTCGCTCAATCGAAGAAACATTTAAATTACAAAACTTTAGCCAGAAAAACCGCCGCAACAGCCAAAGGTGTAAAATACTTAAGAACAAACTCCCAATACGCTGCCCATCTAAATACAGTTTCATGACGTTCAATTTCTTTATGAGCTTCTTTTGTTCCCCAAACCCACCCCACGAATATTGCGGTAAACATTCCACCCAATGGAAGCAAATAGTTGGAAGATAAATTATCCACCAAATCAAAAAAGGTCATTCCAAATATTTTATTTTCAGATAAAAGTCCAAAGGAGAGACCAGAAGGAATGCCAAATAAATAGATTACTGTTCCCATAACCAGTACGGCTTTTTTTCTATTCCATCCGAGTTGATCAATAAAAAATGAAGCTACCGCTTCTAAAAGTGAAATTGCCGACGTAACTGCAGCAATCGCTAGCAAGGCAAAAAAAACAAAAGAAACCACGGTTCCAAAAGGCATGGTTGAAAATACTGTAGGCAATACTTTAAATACTAAACTAGGGCCTCCCTCCGGTTCCAGTCCCATAGCGAAAACAGCCGGGAATATCACCATGCCCACAAGTAGAGCAATCATGGTATCGAAAATTACGACATATAAAGTGCACGAGGTTAAATTTTCTTTGGAGGATAGATAACTACCATAGGTAATCATACATCCCATTCCCAAACTTAACGAAAAGAATGCTTGACCCATGGCCATTAATACCACCTGAGAATCAAGCTTGCTAAAATCTGGTTCTAAATAAAACGCTACCCCTTCCATAGCACCGGGTAAAGTTAGGGATCGAATCATAAGCAATATAAGCATTACTACTAAGGTGGGCATTAAAATATCACAAGCCCGTTCTATTCCTCCGTGAACTCCGCGTATCACTATACCCATGCATAAAATCATAAAAATCGTATGATAAATTACAATTTCTTTGGTGTTTGAAATAAAGTTTGAAAAATAGGTCCCCGCTTCTTGTGGATTTCCAAAGTGGTCAATAGCATGGGTGAGTGATTTAACTGTATATGCAAGAGTCCATCCCCCTACAACTCCATAAAATGATAGAATGAGAAATCCAGAAAGTACTCCCATGAAACCAATTCCCACCCAAGGAGAATTTGGTTTTAGCGCATTAAAAGCACCCACGGGATTTAGATTAGTTTTTCGTCCTAATACAAATTCGGATAGCATAATGGGTAAACCAATGACCGCAATACATAGGAGATAAATTAAAACAAAAGCACCCCCTCCATTTTGCCCAGTAATGTAAGGGAATTTCCATATATTACCTAATCCAACGGCGGACCCCGAAGCCGCCAAAATAAATCCAATACGAGATGCCCAAAAACCACGATTATTATTCGTTTTCATCAGTACAGTATAGATAAAGGAAAATTAAAACTCAACGGTTGTGGTTGCCTGCTTTTTTAATTTTGCTTTTAGTTGACTATTCTTTTTTTGAAGCAAATTCTTTAAAGGCATCAAAGCTCTTTTCATATTGTGACTGAATGGTAGTAATATCGCACAGTGGTGGTTCATAAGGATTTTGATTTAAAGACAAAGATTCTAATTGAGCTAATTCAGGAAGAAGCGGATCTCTACGGAGAAGGGGCAAGGTGCCTTCATCAAACTTGAAAGAATTAGCAGCGCTTTCCAAAGCTTCCAGGGGGCTAATTCCCGATTCAATTGCCTCTTTAATAAATTTTTCAATTTTGCTAATTCGCGGTTGTAAAACCTGGTGAGGATAATCGGGTTTAGATAAAATCATAAATTCTAGATGAGGCCAGTAATTGTTTATAAAATCGTCAAAATGAACTCGAGTATTATTACTGAGACGAATATCTCGTGCCGCGTTAAAATTAGTTTCTAACAATTCATTATAAACTTCTATAATATTATGAACTGAATCATAAAGAACCGCCAAATGGTAAGTGTTGACTTTTTCAAAAGTACGAAACGAATCCATAGCTTTTATTAAGTACACCAGGACCGAGTGCATATCTTGCATTTCTAAAAATGAAGCAGACCAAGGAAATCGATTTTTATACCATCCTCCAACATCTTCAGGATATTCTTCCCTTTGAGAATCTTCAGTTCTTTGTTCTCCATTTTCAATGTAATTTAAAATATCATCCAATTCTTTATAAGCTAAATCCAACCCGGATCTAACCACTGTATAAGGGTAGAGTTTGCGCTGATACTCCATGTATTCCTTTAAATCAGCGTCTTCCTTTTCTCGAGGATGCTTAAAATCACGATCTGAAATGTCTTTGGAAAAAATCAACATGGTTGATGACCTTTTATAATTCGAATTTTTTTACCAACTTCTCCATACTGATAGAAAGCTGGACATACGCTTTCAATATATCTGTAGCTGTTATGATACCTACTAATTGCCCTTTTTTTACTACCGGTAAACAACCTATCTTTTTCTTTGCCATAATAGCAGCAGCGTCGGTAGTTTTTTCTTCAGGGCCAATGGTAGTCACATTACGGCTCATAAGGGTTTTTACCTTTCGAGCGTTAACTGTAAATTGAGTACCACCCTCACCTTGAATCAATTTTCTTCTGGGTCCCAAAATTTTCTTCAAATCCCGGTCCGAAAGGATTCCAATTATTTTTCCTTTTTCTATAACCGGTAGATGACGAATTGATTCAAAGTTGAATAATATGAAAACCTTATCCAACATATCATCAGGGCCAACCGTATGTAATTTAGTAGACATCAATTCCTTAACACGCATAAAAGACTCCTAACAATAACAGCGCGATTTCGCTGAAAAATTTTTTAAGATGAATCTTTTGGAGGTTTTACCATTTGAGAAAATAACGTCAAAATTTTTTGTTTTTCTTCTTCACTCATATTTTCTAATTGTTTTTGAATTTCTGACCATTGATCTGGAGTCAATTGATTAGAAAATTTTTGAATTAAGTTTTGCAAGTCACCAAAATTGGAAGCACCGGGGAATGTTTCACCTGGATTCATACCAGCCATAAATTCCCATAAAGCAGGGTCAGGCTCAGTTTTTTTGGTTTGTTCAGATTGTTTTAACTCATCTGCCTTTTCCTGGTTTCGAAAAACAATATGATTTCCTTGAAAGGTTCCCCTAATACCCTGAGTTTCTAAAGCTTTTAGTACCTCCGCCAAAGAAGTTTGATTTTGCTTACAACTTTCATATACCGGTTTGAAGGGTAATTTTACTGATTTATCTGGGAAACCATTCTTTTCAATGGAATGGCGAATACTTGCAACAACAGGATTGGAATCTGCCATGATTGTAAATAGGTTAAGATTTTTTTAATGATGAAGTATAAAGGACATTTTAGCAATTAGAAAGCTTATTTGGGAAAGCCTTATTTTACCTTATTAGATAAATTAAATAGGGAGTTTAATTTTTAGAAGGAGGGGAAAAACAATATATTTGACGATTTATTAATCAAAATAGTTTAGGAGAAATTTTTAATTTTGAAGCTCCACTAACCACTTAAGAATAATTTATTTAATACAGCCTGGCTAAGGGAATTCACTTTTCCCGATACTCTAATCAATAAATCTCTTAAAAAGTAAGTTTCAGGTAAACCATGGGTATGGCCACTTTTCCGCGCAATTAAACAAGGCTGACAAACTTCACAGGGTTTTCCATTTTTCTTAGGCGTATGGCAAAACCAAGTTTTTTTCATAATTTCGAAAAAATTATGTTTTTTGGCTAAGTGTTCCATTTCCAATTTGGTTAAATTCGCAAGAGGAAACCTGAAGAATTTAAATAGACTGATTGCGTGAAAACTTGGATTTTCTTTAACGCGGAAATTGTTTTCATGACTGGTCAATTCTGCAAATAACATGACATCCAAATCATGAGGTGGAATACTTTTTTGATAGGCAATTTCTAAATCACTGATGTTTTTTTGGACGGCATACCGGGCTAACCAATCATATTGAATACCAATATGCACTCTTGATTTGATAAGCTCAAACTGTTCAGTGATATTCGGGTCGGGCTGAATTTGATCTTTTTTATCAAAGATGGTGGTTAGAAAAAGTCTTTTAGTGGCAGGATAGAGCTCTAAAACCTCTTTACGTATGGATTCCATTGCCCGGATTTCATAACCCGTAGAAGGTCTTTCAGAATCGACAATATAGATAGGTTGGACTGCTTTTTCCTCTACTAATAGTAAATACAATAGACGAAAAGTAGAATCCCAACCTCCGGTCCATAACAAGTTAACAGGTAAACTTATCGTGGTTTCAGAGTTGTTTTGAATTCCAGACAACTGCGAGGTCATTGACCCTAGAATGTAAAGATTTTGCCTCCCTAAAGTTACTTTATACCTTTTCCTATAAAAATGTAAATGAAAAATTTGATTTTCGAATGAAATCTAATTTTAAAGAGGGGATTTTCGGACAATTTCCTTATGTAGAAATTTAAAAAAAATAAAAAAATTAATAATTTATGGCCAAATAAAGTTTAAAAATGAAAATGCTTGGGCTCCAAAAATTTATTAATTTAGATCCCAATTGGTTATTTCAGGTATTCATCCAATTTCAAAAATAAAGAAAAATTCTTAGTTTCATTAAAAATTTATAATTTTATTTTTGCTTAGGGGTCTGGGATAATTAGGGGATCGGATTTTCTTATTGGCAATGAACGTCTTGCTTAGGAGGCGAGGATGAAAATGTATTGGAAAATTTTAGCAATTGGGGGACTGTTGGTGGGGTTCTCGGCTTGCGCACAACAGCAACCCTACACACCCGTTCCCACTGGACCGGTAGATAATTCACCCGGTCGTGGAACAGTTTATAAGGACCCTTCTACACCTGGTTCCGTTGGGGGTGTCGGAATAGAATCGCAAGACATAAGAAGTATGACCGACAAAATGATTCGTGATATGTTGGGTACTACTGCTCTAGCCCAACAAAATACGCCTCCTCGCGTAATCATTGATTCAGAATATTTCACTAATGAAGGTTCCACCCGTATTAATAAAAAGATTATCACTAACAAACTGCGGGTAGGACTTCAGCGAGCTGCAGGAACCAGGATGGTTTTTGTACAAAGGCATTACAAAGACATTGTCGATAAAGAACGTTCTTTAAAGCGAGATACTACATCAAGTGGTTCACCTAAAGTCGATGCGGGCACTCTGGAACATGTAAAATCAACCTTAGGAGGAGATTATAGATTAGGTGGATCCATATCTACCTTGGATGCAGTAAATTCTACAACCGGCGTAATGTCTCGATCCCATTACATAGTTTTCGAAATGATAGATCTTGAAACGGGACAAATCATTTGGAGTGGTGAGTATGAATTCAAGAAAGAAGGCACCGACGACGTCGTTTACCGTTAAGGATCATCCTTTTTTCTCTTGGATTCGACTTGCAGCTTGGTTGGCAATTGCCTGTTTTACTATCAGTGCTTTAGGATGTGCCTCAACCACTCAGTATGAATATTATGAGGTACCCGAATTGGAAATGCAGGCCTACCTTCATGATAAACCCGAACAACTGCATTCTAATTATCGACGCATACTTCATGAAGGTCCCCGTAATTTAGTTCTCAATCATATGGAAACCGGATTGGCAGCCATGGACTTGGGAGCTTATGAGAAGGCCGAAGAATCTTTAGAAACTGCTCTTTTAAATATTGAATCTGTTTGGGCCGAGAATAAAAACGCCGAAAGAGCCCGCAGTTTATGGTACGAGGAGGGGCGAAAAGACTTTAAAGGGGAGCCCTATGAAAGGGCAATGGCTTATTACTATCGCGGATTGCTTTTTTTAAGACGAGGTGATTATGAAAATGCCAGAGCCAGTTTTAAGGGTGGACAATTACAAGATGCGTTAGCAGAGGATAAAAAATATCAAGATGATTTTGCTCTATTAATGTTTTTAGAGGGTTGGGCTTCTCAAATGAATGGAGATTGGGATATGGCTAAAGAAGCTTACGACCATGTAAAAGAACACCGACCTGATTTTATTCTACCCAATCCAAAGGATAATGTTCTATTAATTGCCGAAACGGGATTTTCTCCTGTCAAAATTGCTACCGGCCCAGGAGGATCAGAACTCAGAATTAAGCGACGCGAAGGAGTCCCTGAGGTTGGAGCAAAATTTTTCATACGGAACGGCGTAATTTCTGCTTATGAAATGGAAGATATCTTTTGGCAAGCCAGCACTCGCGGAGGTCGCAAAATTGATAAAATTTTAGCTGACAAGGTGGAATTTAAAAAATCTCATGGGGAACGTGGACGGGCATTGACCCAAATTGGTTTAGCAGGAGTAGCTGTTTCAGCGCGACATCGTAGCGAAGAGGGACTAATTATTGCTGGCATATTAACTGCCTTGGGGTTAATTGAGCAAGGGGTAGCAGGTGCCGCACAAACAAGAGCGGACAATCGATTTTGGAAAAATCTTCCCGATCGAGTTCACGTTTATACATTTCAATCAGAAACAAAACCTATTGAGATTGAAGCATTATTTTATGATTCAAAGGGCGGTGAATTACAACATCTCCGTTCCTCAAAAAAAATTAAGTTTGCGAACAATCATTCGGGGTTGGCTTGGTTTCGATCCCGTTCTGCTCAATTAAATTAGGGAGATCATCTAATGAAGGGCTTAACGACTCGGCTTTTTAAATTATTTTTTTCTATTTTGGTATTATCAGGATTGTTTGTTGGTTGCGCAACCCAACAAAAAGACCCTTGCCAATCTTTTATGACAGACCCTCCTGCACAATCAGGCTATAAAATGAATAGTGTCAAAATTTTAGACCGTTCTCTTGAATCTGAAAGTGTATGGGTGACTTATTGCCAGGGCCAGAGAGTAGGTCCTCCTCCTGATTCTCCTCCTCAAATTGTTCGTCGTTATAAAATTTCAACACAAACCCATACCATGAAAACTTCTCCTTCAGGTATTAAAGAAGTTATGGCCGTATTCCAAAATCATACAGAATATCCACTTCAAATAGAGGGCCGAACTCAATTTTTAGATGAAAATACGATTCCAACCAAGGATATAACTGAATGGCAGAGGATTCATTTGCCTCCTAAAAGTATTGGGACTTATCGAGCCTCTTCAAAAAATACCCAAGGAATTTCCGGATATTACATAGAGGTGCGAGAAGGAAGGTAATAGTCCCTACATTTCACCACGAAATTCTTTATATGGAACCGCGTGATCTTCTGTAAGAGCCATCACCACGTATTGATCTGTGGCAATTGTTTCCCGAAGAGCATCCAATAAAGTAGTAGCGTCGGTTAAATAAGTTTGTGGTTGGTTGGGGTCTATTTGACGATGAAGTAATTCTTCATATAAATCCACCATGGGGCCCGCTTGAAGAATTAAACTTTCAATATTTGAGAAATCGACCTTTCGTGTGGTCCTTTCTGTAGAAGATTCTGCGTAATCAATCCAACTGTCTGCCGTTTTTGGAGCTTCTCCCCAATCAATCAATTCATTTTTAGTTCCTTCTTTTCCTTTTTCGTTGATAGATTGGTTAACATTTGTAGCTAAGGCATCCATGGGTACCCCTTGGGAAGTTTTACATAAATGCCTAATAGAAAATATTAACTTATTCATTTGGCTATCCAGTTGAAAACCATTATCAGAGTGCAGACGAATCTCAGGAATTCTTTCAAATGCATGCCACAGCCCTCCTTCCCTCTGGACCGCCATTCGTTTTTTATCCAGTGGATCCAAAATTGCGAGGCATGATTTTTCGTCAGTTATTTTCCCTTGTGAAGAATATGTTTGTAATAATTTTTGGCGTAGTTCCTGGTTTATGGATATTAATTCAGGTTTCTTTTCTTTAGGAGCTAGAGCCTTATTTTTGGTTTTTTCCACTTTTTCAGTTTTAACCCAGGTTTTTTCTTTTTCGGGCAAGCGCAGCGGCTCTTCAGCAGTTTTAGGGTTTTCACAACCCACCAAGAAAAATAAACAAATCACCAAAAAACCATAAAAAACTCGATCAAACATACAAACTTCTCCAGCTAGGTCCTAATTAATTGGATTACTACTTTATACAGGAATTTGAATAACTATGCTAGCAAAGGCATTCCCTAAAGATTTGAAAAAGCAAATATAACCCGTTACTTCTTGCTTAAATAGGAAATCTTTTCCTTCCAGTTAAACTTTTATAGCAAAACATCCGCTATATAACCTATTGTAAAATAGCATATTAAAGTATTTGAAAATATTAGGTTCACTTGAGATCCTATCCGGCATTAGGCTTGCAGTATTTTTAAATTGAACAGGTCCAAAAGCCAACCGAGGAATTATTGTATGAGAAAATTTCATTCTATCTTAGGAATAATGTTAACTGCTTCCCTTTTAACAGGTTGCGAGCTAAAGTTGGAACCTTCAAAAATATGGGACAGATTTTTCGATAAAGAAACAGACTCTGAATACTATGAAGAAAAGTCCGAAGATTTAATCAACAAAATTGCTCAAGATGTTGAAGAATATGAAATCACGAAAGTAGTTGTTATGGATTTGGTGGATGATCAAGGACGGGTTCCAGTATTAGGTGAATACATGGCCAACCGGGTGGTCGAAGCAATCACCAGACGAAAATTTTTTCGAGTCGCGCAACGAGGTGAAGTTGTAGAAACCTTAAATAAACTCAGCCTGCAGCCCTCTTTCCTTTATACTCAAGAGGAGACGAAACGCATTGGACATGCGCTTAACGCGGAAGCTATTGTAAATGGAACTGTAAGAGATATTGGATCTAATATTGATGTACATATCGCTTTGGTCGACATTGCAAGTGGAGAGGTAATTTCTTCTGCAACTGAAAAACTCAACCGAACTAAATTTGCAGTGGAACTTTTGCATCATTTTTAATTTCCATCCAGATTTAATTCATTCCTGCATCAAACTGCTACAATATTTCATATTTGGGGTTCATTTAAAGGAAATAACCGATTACGTCCCAGCCGTTTTGCTTTATACAAAGATTCATCTGCCCTTTTTATGCAATCCTGGAAATCTTCCTCTTCTAAGTCAAGCGTCCCCAGACCAATGCTCAAAGTAACGGGAATTAATTTTTCCATATAACTAAAAGAATGTGATTCCGTTTTTTTAATTAATCTATTAGCTAAAATTACCCCACCATCGAAGGTTGTATCTGGTAAAAGAAATAAAAACTCCTCCCCGCCCCAACGACAAATAATGTCCTGTTTTCGAGAACTATCTTGCAAAAGATTCGCTAATTCAATCAGAACATAATCCCCCCCATCATGTCCAATCGTATCATTTATAGTTTTAAAATGGTCCACATCCATCATCAAAACACAAAACTGTTTTTGCGTCCGGCGAGTACGTTGGAATTCATACTTTAGCTTCTCAATCATATCTCTTCGGTTAGGAATTTGGGTGAGAGGGTCTGTACGTGCGGAAAGTTCGAGTTCTTTTTTTAGATCTCTAAGCTCAGTAATAAGTGCGTCCTTAGCCTGGTTACTTTTTTCAAGTTCTCCTGCATATTTATGAAGCTCAACTTCTAGATTTTTTTTAGATGAAACATCCCTAATGATTCCAACAAAAAAATTTGAGTTCTCAAAGGAAATATTCGAAATGGTTAAATTTACTGATAACTCCTTTCCATTTTTATGCATTGCCTCGATTTCTATAATTTCTCCCAAAATTTTCCCTTTCTGGGTATGCAAAAACCGGCTGATTCCTTCGAAATGGCTTTTTCTATATCGTTGAGGAACTATCAAATTACCCAAATTTTTTCCACGAACTTCATCTATGGACCATCCAAATAGTTTATGAGCACTATTATTCCAATAAACTATTTCTCCCAGGTTATTAATAATAATAATCGCATCATGAACATTATTTAAAATAACCTGAGTAAATTGTTCTTGCTGAGTAATAGAATCTGTGATCATATTTATCTAAAAAAAATTTAGGAATATATAATTTAGTGTAAGCAAAATTTTTTATTTTCCAATAAATTTGTCAATTCCAAAGTAATTCAGCACCTACACTTTATTAATGGAAAATCAATTGTTATTGAGCAAAAACACTCGATAAGTTTTTTTAAAAATTTAGAAAAATTTCAAGAAGCTTGTCGGGCAGGAACCAATTTTTGGTCTTGGAAATGCTTGAACCGGGCTAACGCCATTAATGGGAAAAATTGTTGGTACATATGATACTTAATATAAAAATGTCCAGGGAAGCCAGTCCCGGTAAACTCATCTTCATACCAGGAACCATTTTGTTTTTGGTTTTGGATTAAATAATCAATTCCTTTTTTAGCATTGGAACTACTACCTTCACTCGCCTCCGTTAAGGCCATCACCGCCCATGCAGTTTGAGAATTGGTACTTGTCCCCTGGCCGCGCAAGGTGGGATCAGAATAACTTTCACAAGTTTCTCCCCAACCACCATCAGAGTTTTGATGTTTCTTCAACCAATCTACAGCTTTACAAATATAGGATTGGCTCATATCTTCACCAATTGAATTGAGGCCAGAGAGAACAAGCCAGGTTCCATAAATGTAATTTACACCCCAACGACCAAACCAACATCCATCCTCCTCTTGTTCTTTTCGAATAAACTGAATTGCCCTTTGAACTTGGGCATCAATAGGATCATGCTGAATTCGTCCTAATAGCCACAGGATTCTACCCGTAACATCCACGGTAGGTGGGTCCAACATAGCTCCATGGTCGGCAAAAGGAATTTGATTAAATAATTCATGATCATTGTCTTGATCAAATGCTCCCCAACCCCCGTTTGTACTTTGCATACTCATTAACCAAGTAAAAGCACGATTGAATTCTTTATTCTTTTTTTCTTTATCTGCGACGGGAATACGATTTAATGCCATCAAAATTTCTGCAGTATCATCTGTATCCGGGTAACTTTGATTAAAAAATTCGAATGACCATCCTCCAGCAGGGGTGGATGGATTTTTTATTTTCCAATCTCCCCGCTCGGAAACCTGCTTTTTCCAAATCCACTCAGCAGCTTGGACTAATTTGGGATGATCTGGAGAAACACCAGAATCCATTAATGCGTTACAGGCAATAGCTGTATCCCATAAGGGAGATACACAAGCCTGCACAACCAAATGATCTTTCCGATCAATAATAAAACGATCCACAGCTTCTAAACCTTTTACCATTACAGGATGATTCAATTCATAACCCAACAAGCTAAGCGCTATAAGAGAGTTAAACATTGCAGGTTGAATGCCACTGAAATCACCTTCGGGCTCTTGATGATCCAAAGTCCATCGTTTGGCTTTATTGAGTGCAAATTTCCTGAATGGTTTCCAGGAACATTTTCCTAATACTTTTATAACCTTGTCCATCATTAAGAAGAAATTAGGCCAGTTTAAGCCCGACTTCTTCACTTTAATTGAAAGGTCCTTGTCAGCATCGGTAAATATTTCTGGCACAGATTGTTCACTCGGTAACGGCCAAACCGGTTTTTTTGTGCAGATGATACTAAGAGGAACCACAGTTCCTCGAGACCAACTCGACATTTCGTATATATTGAAGTAAAACCAATTCGGCAGTAGTATCAATTCTACTGGTGTCGCTGGAACAAATTCCCAAGAGCTTTGACCCAACATGGCCAAAAATATTTTTGTAAATACTCTTACTTTACGGATTCCCCCTTTAGCAAAAATGCATTCCCGGGCTCTTACCATTTCAGGAGCATTATGTGGCACGCCTGTCATTTTTAATGCAATATAAGCCTCCACTGTAGTACTAATCTCACTCGGGGCACCGAAGTATATATTCCATCCCCCATCTTTTCTTTGATATTTCAGCAAATAATTTTTGCATTTCTCTCTTCTTTCAGGATCATTAATACCCAGAAAATGCATTAAAAAAACATATTCTGCCGTGATAGTTGGATTAGATTCTAATTCTTCTACCCAATAACCTTCCGGGTATTGAGTGGAAAAATGATAATCAATAGCTTTTTGGATAGTAACATCCAACTGGTCATTAGATTCAAGCGATGGAGATTCTGGAATTTCCGGTGACAATTTCTGTTCTGAAGAATGGGATTTTAATTCTGACATAGTGGTGTTTATTTATAATGGCAATTAAAAAACGTTTTTAATTTTTTAAATATTTTTTTCTGGTAAAAAATAATGGACATTAAAATTTAACTGCTAAGTTGCAAGCTTACCACATGACACAAAGGAAGTTCTATGCTGGATTTCACTTCATTCAAAAAATACCAAGCTGCCTTTTATATTTGTTTATTAGCATTAGGATTAACCTCTACCGTTTTTTCCAAACCCAGTGCGGCCCCTAAAACACTTGTTAAAAATGCGGACATAGTTATTACCATGGACGCCAAGTTGGGTGAAGGCTCATTGGGTATTATAAAAAACTCAGATGTTCTTTTTGACCACCAAATAATTTCTGTTGGCAAAAATCTTAAATCTTCCAATGCAAACGAAATAAATGGCCGAGAGAAAATTTTATTACCAGGTTTTGTCGATGTCCATAACCATTTGTGGCAGTCTCTTATTCGTGGATGTGGGGCAGATAAAGAACTCATGGGTTGGCTCAAAGAATGTGTCTTCCCCATGGGCAAAAATAATATAGATGAATCCGAGGCTTATAGTGGGGTTCGTCTAAGCACTCTTGATCTCATTTCTACTGGAGTCACCACAGTTTTAGACAACTCACATAGTTTCACCCCGGAATTTACCAAAGGAAACTTAAAAGCGTTGGAGAAGTCTGGCTTAAGATTTATTTTTGCTTACTGTTATAAACGGAGCAACCAGATTGAGAGTGACATTGAATTCATTAAAACCCGGTTTACTGATCCCAATCCCTTAGCTTCATTGCAAGTATGCGCCCATCCAGCCCCTTCAACTGCTGAAGGACTTCAGGTGATGTCGGGTATTTCTCAAAAATATAATTTGCCTCTTAACATCCATCTTTTGGAAAGTAAACTTCAAAGAAGTGAAAATCCTTTCCAACTTTTAAATAAGACTGGAGCCTTCCGGAGCAAAATTTTTGCGAACCATGTCATTCACATTTCTTCATTTGAAATAGCTCAGTTAAAAAAATATGACGTCTCCATCTCACATAATCCTCTAAGCAATATGCGGTTAGCCTCTGGGGTAATGCCAATAGAAAAATTATATAATGCAGGGATCAAAATTGGTTTAGGTTTAGACGGAGGCACCAATGATACCAGCGATATGTTTTCAAATATGAGAGCTGCTGTAGGAATGCAACGCGCTGTATCTTTGAATCCTGTCTCTTTTCCTGGGGTTAAGGATATTTTACGGATGGCAACTCTCGGGGGAGCCGAAGCCCTCAATATGGACAATGAAATTGGGTCCCTGACTCCAGGTAAATTTGCCGACTTAATTATTCTTGATATGAATGGGGTCAATAACGGCTCAAGTTGGAACCCCATAAACTCTATAGTTTTTAATGCGCAACCCCGTAACGTAAAATATGTATTTGTAAATGGAAAAACTCTAATGCAAAACGGAAAATTGGTTTTAGAAGATAATGTCTCCCCTGATGAAATTGTAAGTCAGGCCAATCAGGCAGTAAAGAGAATCAAAAGTAAATTGAGAACCCATTAAACCACTTAAATTCTCATTACTTACCCAAAAGCCGGGATTTTCTTGACATTAGGTGTTCATTTTCCTATGATATACGATTCAATCATTCCTGAAATGATTTACCCTTACAATTCAGACTGTTAGAGAAATTGCGCATGAAAACGTATGTTGCTAAAAAAGGTGAAGTGGTTAAAGGCTGGGTTTTAATTGATGCCAAGGACCAGCCTGTAGGCCGAGTGGCAAGTAAAGCTGCCGCTGTTATTCGAGGAAAAACCAAACCCATTTATACACCGCATGTTGATACCGGAGATAACGTAATTATCATCAATGCAGAAAAAGTTAAGCTTACCGGGAATAAATGGGACCAAAAAATTTATTATCGTCATACCGGTTGGGTAGGTGGAATCAAATCAGCTACTGCAAAACAATTGTTGGAAAAGCGACCACGAGATTTACTAAAGAAAGCCATTGACGGTATGCTTCCAAAGACTCGGCTAGGCCGGTCTTTGCAAAAAAATTACCGAATTTACGATAATGATCAGCACCCTCATGGGGGCCAAAAACCCGACACCGTAACGGTTTAATATAAACAACTTTTAAGTGTGAGAATTTAACTATGGAAGATCGGTCTTACGCCACTGGACGAAGAAAAGAAGCGATTGCTAAGGTTTGGCTTACTCCAGGCGATGGAAACATTATGGTAAATAAGAAGGACTTAGCTTCCTATTTTCGTCGACCCACCGCTGAAATGGTCGTACGACAACCATTAGTGTTGACCGAGACTCTGGGTTCTTTTGATGTAAATGCAACCGTATTGGGTGGAGGGTTATCTGGACAAGCGGGTGCTTTACGTTTAGGTATTTCCAAGGCTTTGCAAACAGCCAATCCTGATTTACGATCTACTCTAAAAAAAGCAGGTTTCTTAACTAGAGATTCACGTGAAGTTGAAAGAAAAAAATATGGTCGACGTGGTGCACGAAAACGGTTCCAATTCTCAAAACGTTAAGAAAACTAATTAGTTCATTTATTTTATAAAATCAGTCTGGGAAGATCCGTTATTCGGGTCTTCCCTTTTTTATTGAAAATAAACCATGATAAAAGTAAGTATTGCTGGCGCAACGGGATACACAGGAATTGAGTTACTTCGTTTATTGTTAAACCATCCCGAAGTAAAAATACAAACTCTAACTGCAGATTCCCATGCCGGGAAAAAAATTCAGGAAGTCGCTCCCTCATTAAGAGGGTGGATGGATCACTCTTTAGTTAAATTGGAACCCTCCATAGCCGAAGAATGTGATTTGCTGTTTCTTGCACTTCCACATACCACTTCCATGAAGCAGGTTCCTGACCTACAAAATGGAAAATGCAAGATTGTGGATCTGAGTGCGGACTACCGATTGCAAGATGCGGACGTTTACGAACATTGGTACCAAACTCCGCATATAAATAGTGAATCTCTTAAAGAGGCAGTTTATGGCTTGCCCGAGTTACATCGAGATTCTATTCGTTCAGCTCGTTTGGTCGCCAATCCCGGTTGTTACCCCACAGGGGCAATTTTGGCTTTAGCCCCATTAATGAAACTTAGTGGAATGGATTTTGACTCAATTGTAATTGATTCTAAATCCGGGGTATCCGGGGCAGGCCGCAAATTAAGTTTAGGTACACATTTTTGTGAAAGCCACGATGGGGTTTCTGCTTATGGTTTAGCGGAACATCGACATACTCCTGAAATCGAACAGGAACTAAGTCTGCTTTCCAAGAAAAAAGTGACGGTTACCTTTTCCCCGCATTTAATGCCTATGATCCGGGGAATATTGACAACGGTCTATATTAATACTACTTCAAAATGGAACCGAGAAAATTTAATTAAGGCATTTACTGATTTCTTTCAAAACGAACATTTCATTAGAGTTTTGCCGGAGGGTCAATTCGCAAATACTCATTATGTAATGGGATCAAACTTTTGTGATATAGGAATTCAATTTGACAAGCGAAATCAACGGGCAATCCTTACAAGTGCGATTGACAACTTAATGAAAGGGGCTTCTAGTCAGGCTGTGCAAAATATGAATATTATGTTTGGCATTGATGAAACATTAGGCTTGAATTTTCCCCCTCAGTTTCCCTAAAAAAAATGAAACTATTGAAAAAATTTAACGTTCCTGGATTTGAGGTAGCAGGAATCGATTGTGGAATAAAAAATCAAGGGCAAAAAGACTTAGCTTTAATTGCTTCAATCGGCCCTGCCGTAGGTGCGGGAGTGTTTACTAAAAATAAAGTTTGCTCTCCAACAGTAACGATAAGCCGCCAAACTTTAAAAACATCTAAATCAATTCGAGCCATAATTGTAAATAGCGGTAATGCTAATGCTTGCACGGGAGAAAGAGGTATTCAAGACTGCCATTCAATTGTGAAAGCCGTGAGCGAAAATTTTGGGGTTTCCGCAAACCAAGTATTAATCGCTTCGACAGGAGTAATTGGTGTTCCATTACCTAGTCAAAAAATCATAGAAAAAATGCCTGTACTTGTAAACAAACTGTCCCCCAAGGGATGGACTCAAGCAGCTGAAGCCATAATGACAACAGATTTGGTCAGTAAATCGGCTGGCATTCAATATGATGATGTTGTGATTGGAGGTATTTGCAAAGGATCTGGAATGATTCAACCAAACATGGCAACTATGCTTTCCTTTTTGGTAACAAATATTTCGATGGGGAAAAAAGATTTACAAAGAGCTCTTAAAATTGCAGTTGATACTACTTTTAACCGAATTACAGTTGACGGGGAAACGAGTACCAATGATATGGTACTTTTACTCGCAAATGGAGAAAAATCCAATAACCCTGTAAAGGATGGCTCAAAAAAATTTGAAACATTTGTTTCGGCATTAACTGAATTGTGTCGGGAGTTAGCCTTTAAGGTTGTAAAAGATGGAGAAGGGGTTACAAAATTCGTAACCGTAAAAGTATCCGGTGCTAAAAACTCCCAAAATGCCGAAACCGTTGCACGTACAGTAGCAAATTCCAAACTAGTACAAACGGCAATATTTGGACAAGATCCAAATTGGGGACGCATTATTTGCGCAGTGGGTTATGCGGGGGTTCCAATTGATACCAATAAAATTGACATATCTCTCAACGAGGTTCCATTGGTTCAAAATGGTCTTCCGGTTCCAAATCTTTCAACATCGATACTGCAAAAACGAATGAAAAATAAATATATCAGCATTCAAATTGGATTAAACATTGGGAAAGGTCAAGCTGAGGTGTTTGGCTGCGATCTCTCATATGATTATGTTCGAATTAATGCAGAATATACCACTTAAAAATTTATCTTTTACGAAAAACATGCCCACAAGCTCTACACAAATAAGGCTGGCCAAACCAAAAATATGGGATTCCTAAAAAGACCCCATTGATAAATCCTGATACAGGATTTTTCTTTTTCTCTACAAAACCCTGACTGCCACAGTTCGCGCATTCCAATTGTGTCATTATTTCAGTTGGAGGTATTTGAGCTGGGTCACCTTCAATTATTTCCATTTCTTCCAAATCATTAGGAATGGAAGTTTCTAATATTTGCTTTGCTTCTTCCCATTGGCCTTCCGGAACTTCTAATTTCACCCCTCCCAAGGCAGGAGAGTATAACCAGTCGATACTAATTAAATGCTCATCGCGAATAAATGCTGAAATCCCCTCTGTTTCCAACCGAGATTTGGCCAAATGCGCCTGATAGGGCATGGAATAGGTAGCAACGATTTTTAGTGGTGGTTCCATCGATTATATTGCAAACTCAACCCAAAGTGGTAAATGGTCAGATAGTCGATAGGATACTTGAATTCGGCTCAAGTCCAAATCTGTGTAAACATAGGGCAGGAAATCAAAATTTCCTCCTTTAGATACCTGGAGATCAATAAGAGCCCCTTTACTGGAACTAAACCAAGCAATTTGGTCGTAATATTTGTCGGTAGGATCGTCCGGATCATCAAATATTGTTCTGGGTAAATTTTCAAGTTCTTTTGGTATCGTCAATCCTGTAGATGTAAATGCATCAAATAATGGGCTTCCCACGCGATCAATATTAAAATCTCCCAAACATAATAAATTATGATGAAATCGATTGCTGCGTCGAGCCCAATCTCGAAACATATCTGCAATTTCTTTTAACTCCGGAAGGCGATCCTTAGGAACCTTTCCAAATAAAATGTGTAGGGTTACTAAAATAAATGTTGCTTTTCCCCTTTGAAAACTCACGGCATAGGGAGTTCGCGCAAATTGTTCTCTTAGGGATCCTTCATTCAAAGCATCTAACCTTTCAGGTTGCACAACCAGTTCGGCAGCCAAACCCGTAGGGCGAACTCGTGTTCGTTGAAAAAAAAACGCCAACCGTTCCTTATTCCCTGCTTTGCCAGCGGTCACATCCGTCATTAGAAATCCCCAATCGTCGCCTAAAAAACGCATGGTATCGCGCAATGCTCTAAGATTACCCTTTACTTCCTGAATGGCTATCACATCAAACCGAGAAATTATTTCTATGATGGCACGCAATCCACGCAGGTCACGCTTAGGACTATCTTTGTCTGAAGCCGTCCATTTACGGGTAAGAGAAGAAAACGAACGGATGTTCCATGTGGAAATTAATAAATTGTCTTCAGTTTTGGGTGGAATTTTTTTATCTAAGGCATTTTTTAAGGAGCAAAGATCATTTTTCACTGCCTGCGGCGGGGTGTCCATAATAGTGGGCATGGTATTGTCTCCCGTTCGAATAAAATATGTTAATGGGTAAATTGGAACTACCCAGGAAATTTTATTAGAGAAAAAATTAATTTCTCTTTAACTTCCATATTAGTTTGAGAAACCTAAATAATATTTAGGAAACGGTGGATTGGAATTAGAGTTTCCTTTTATTCCCGCTCCATCGGTGCGGGACGGGGTCCAGACTATCCCCTCAACAGATCGAATTGTATGATCCACTAACAAACCCCATTGATATATTAAGTTTACTTCTATAGAGACTTCTTCCTTTTTTCCTATCATGAGCATTGTAGAAATTTGATCGGAGTAAATAAAATCAAAATATTCAGGAGATTCTTTGTAGTTAAATTGAATATAATCTGCTGCATCAGAATGCATGCCCATTTGTTCTGGTTTTTGTATTTTCCATTTTGCATTATAGGTTTGAGTCATAGAAATGTTTGTGAATAAGTTTAGGGCAATTACATAAATTCCTGCGGAAACACAAAGTGCCACGAAAACAAGAAAGCGAAACTTTAAAAAACTCAACCAAAAAACAATTACTGCACATATTAAATAGGTAATTAGCATCAAAACTGGAAATCCCTTTCCGAAAATAATACTTAAACCTATTTTTAATCCTCCAACAATAAGAATGGTATAGCAAAGCAAACGTACAAGTCCTTGCTGGGGATCACTTTCTTTTTTTCTCGATTTATCTTTTAGTATTATCCAAGGTATAGATAACAAAATGAACAATATTAGCTCTGCCAAAAATGGCACCGTAGCAAAAATATTTCCAACGTAATTTAATAATGACAAAAAATATTCCTTTCTTTCATCATGATGAGTTTTCGAATATTGAATTTAAAAACAATTGCGGTTGTAAGTATTCACAAGGGTATTAACTTCATCCCCCGAAAGGGATTCGGTCCATTCGTAAACATATTTAAGTTGTTCGATTTGAGCACGCAATGGATCGCTTAAATTACGTTTTAAAATTTCATCGAACATTATTTCCACAGTAAGAATTCTTGGTGGAGGGGGACGTCGGTGGACCATTGGTGGGATATTATTGTTAGACTTTAAAGGCTGGGCAAAAATTTGATGCCACTGTAAATCAGCTTTTTCACGAACTTCATTTGCTTTGCGAATAGCATTAAGGGCTTCCGCATCGTTATCCGAAGTTGTTAATTCTAATAGTTTAAAAATCTTTTCCCTAGCCATATAGAAAAAGCCACTTCGATTTTAAATCGGATTTGATTAAAGCTCCCCTTATTAGAGAGTCATCTGATGTTTTTTTATCAAAATAGCATATTAGTGTTTTTTGTGATAGTCCAATCTCAAATTTACCTTCCAGAGTTTCGTCATTTGTTTTTTTATTTAAATGATTGAAAAATCAGTCGCCTGAACTCCATCTGGGAAATGACTGCCACCATTAATTCCAATTATGAAGAAAAGATTTCAAACTTCAATTTTTTACTTAAATGTTGATAAAGGATCCTCCCTTTTTAGTGGATTCTTTTTAAGTTGAAGACAGCTAATTTGTAATTTAGACACGGGGCCTAAATTGATGATCACCGCCGATTCATCTGAGGTAAGCTCTTCTTGTCCATGAAATCTTGCCGTAGAAATTATTGCCGGTAAATTGTATGCTAGTTTTTCGCCAGGATTCACCATTTCACTAATATAAACCTTGTTGCCCAATACTACCTTCAAAGAAGAAGCATCATTATTCGAATTTTCTACAATAAAATCTGAAGGACACACCAGGAGCTTTCCAGGGTCTAAAATGGAATCTTCCCCAATTTGTAATACTTTTGTTTTAGCCGTACCTTGGCTGATACAAAGTCCAAGGGTGAAGGCAATTATGGAAGTTATAAGAAAAAGTCTTTTGGCACTCATAATAACCCCTCCAAAAATTAATTTTATAAAAAAGTTTTTTAAGGCTATTTGTATTGCAAGTATCCCAGGGGGTTCAATACAATAAATTTGGTTCCAAATTTAAAAATTGGCAATAGGCAAATATCCAAGCAACAAAAAAAAGGTGTGTTATTTCATTTTATTAAAACCATTAATTTGATTATTGATGTTAGGGTGGAATAAGGTTCGCTAATTGAATTTAAACAATATTTGAAAAAAGACTGGAAAAGCGCTAAAAAAAACCCAAAATTCTGGTAAAATGGGCAATTAGATTGAAATTTCCAGTAAATTTCTAGTTTTCTCCATAACCTCTTGTATTATATTAACTTCTTGTTATCCTAATTATATCCCTTTACCAGTTTTTTGGCCTTTCCAAGTGGTAAGGGGTGTGGGGTTTATTGTTTGTGAAACTCACTCAAAAGCAGACTGGTAAAGCAGTCCTTTTTTTAGAGAAACCTCCGGTGTCATCAGGTTTGGCAAATTGGTATTTAAGAAAAATTGTTGGGTTACCTTTTCTTTTAATTAATTTGTTGAATCTACAAAAAGGAGGAATTAGCCAATTAGGAATTTACTCCAGGAATTGGGATACCACAGATATTGAGGCTTTAAACATTGTTTCTAATGATAATCGACTAGATTTAAATATAACCTGGTTATCTGGAACTAAAGAATTGAAAGAATTTTTATTAAATGAGGATTGCCAATTGTTAGTATCAGGAATGGCCCTTCACAATCATCTCCATATTGAAAATGCATTACAAGGAAACTTGAGTGCCAAGATAAAGGAGCATTCAGGGTACTGGGAAGTCCCAGAAACCCTAAAAGAAATTTTACTTCTAGGAAATGATAATGTAGATATTCAATCTATCCCAAAATTCATTAGCAAAAAAGTAGCTGATCCAAGCTTTCCCCGCTGGAAACTCTTATTAGGTTCCTTAGAAAACCAAATAAAAGATCGTGTTGGTTTCAAGAAACAAAAAGAACGTTTACTAAAACAAGCAGGAATGGAAAACGATAGCTTGATGGATCGTTGGATAACAAGACGTGCTTCTAGGGAGTTCACCCGTTTTTTCGTTCAAACATCTGTAACCCCCAATCAAATTACCTGGATGCATTTAATCATCGGATTAATTTCTGCAGGCTTTTTTTACCAAGGGGATTACGCACTCAATGTCATGGGGTCCTTATTACTGATGATTTCTTTGTGGCTGGACAGCTCAGATGGAGAAGTGGCTCGGTTAACGTTTAGACAATCTAAAGGTGGAGCCCAATTTGACATAATAGCTGACAATATTGTTCATTTTGCTGTCTTTTGGGCAATTGGAATGGGTTTATTTATTTCCACTGGGGAAGCAGTTTATAAATGGCTAGGAGGATTAGCCGTTTTGGGTTCCTTTTTATGTTACATCTTAATGCAATCGGCAATTCAATTTAAAAGATCCGATGGAAAAGCTGAAACCAGAGCAGTAGAAGTGGCGCATGCTGATGAATTTATCAATAGGGATTTTATCTATCTTCTATTTATCTTGGCTTTAATAAATCAACTTCCGATTTTTTTGGGCCTCACGGCAATGGGCTCTTTAGTGTTTGCAGGAATCGTTGCTTATAGCAAATTCAAATCTGCAAAGTCCGAAAATTAAATTTTTTTATCAATCGAGTGTTAGATGAGTTTTCAGGAAAATTTAAATCAATTAATATCTCTTTTAAAAGAGAATAAAAACAATGGCAAAGCAGCCACATTATTTTTGGGGGAGAGTTGTTCCGCAAAAGCAGGAATCCCATCCACTAACGAATTTGTTGGTTTAATAAAAGATAAATATCCTAAAGCTTATAAGAGAGCCGAAACAAAAGATTTAAAAAGTTGTGTTGAGCAACTCACCCAATTGGAAAATGAAACCTTGTTGGGTGACTTTGAAAAAAACGCTAAATTAAATTGGGCTAACATATACGCCGCCCAAATGATTTCCCAAGATTATTTTAAACAAGTTATGACAACTTCAATAGATTCCCTATTGGTTAGAGCTTGTTCGCTATTTAAAGAGTTTCCTTCCATATATGATTGCGCAGCCGGTACTCTGATAAAACCCGATTGGGTATCCTCTAAAGCCATTTACTATTTGCGGGGTCAAACCCTGGGAGCAGGTCAGGGTTCCTGGGAAAGTCTATTTAATAAGGCTTGTTCTCAAGGCCCTTGGGTAGTTGTAGGATTTTATCCTGAAGAAGACGACCTAATTCTAAAACATTTGATAAGAGGTTCAGAGGGTATTGATCAAGGATTATTCTGGGTGCATTCAGATACGTCTCGCCTTTCTAAATCGATGGAAGAAAAAATTAGTTTTATTTCAAAAGATGCAAAAATTATCTATGCAGATCCTGATAAATTTTTTACATCTTTAGCACAAGAATTGACTTTACCAGTTCCTGAGTTTATAGCAAATCCATTTTCCTTTCTAGGTGAGGTGATTCAATCTGCTGCTGCTTATCCTTCCAATTATGAAAATGAAGAAATCAAGGTAACTGACATCGCTCTGAAACAAATTGAGGATACAATTCACAAGTATGAAGGAGAGCAAAAAGCAAAAGATTTAAACTTTGAAAAGGTTAGC
Organism: Nitrospinaceae bacterium; assembly: GCA_965223665.1. GTDB lineage: Bacteria > Nitrospinota > Nitrospinia > Nitrospinales > Nitrospinaceae > CBDCVY01. The sequence continues at coordinate 3,227,436 of OZ245011.1, read as the reverse complement.
TTTGATTCTGAAAACCAAGATCTTGTTGAAGCCATTAAAAATGCTCGATTTAGCTTCATGGCAGGTGATCCTGAAAAAGTTTTAGAACAACGCAAACAGTATGATCTCACTCCTACTCCTCAATTAGCAAGTTTGCTTACATGGGCTTATTTAACGGTTGGAGAATCCCATTTGAACAATTCAATAGAATCTTCAATTGAAAAGATGAATCCACTTTTAGAAAAAGCAGAAACTAACTTTAACTTAGCCTTAGAAATAAAATCTGAAAATTCTGAAATATATTCTAACCTCGGCAAGGTTTACTTCAAAAGAATGGAGCATAGTTCAGCAGAAGAAAAAGAAAAATATCTAAAATTAGCGGAAAAAAATTTCAATAAAGTGCTTTCATTAATTCCAGAACATGAAGATGCGAAAATGCACCTCGGTTTAATTTACGTCGAAAAAGCAAATCTCGTCGAAGATGAAAATGCCTCTCTTTATGGTGATGCTGTTGAGAATTTACAATCAGCATTGAAACAAAACCCTGATGATGCCGAAGCAGCTTTTGGGTGTGCCATTGCATTATATTCAATGGCAAAGCGTAAAAAAGGTTCAGAAGCTTTACGCTTTTATGGACAGGCTGCCGAAAAATTCCAACTGGTGTTAAAAAAGCAACCCAACCGAATTGATGCCCTTATTCCAATGGGTCAATCCCTATTAAAGTTTTCTCGTGTAAAAAAGGGCGAGGAAGCAGATCGTATGTTATCAATTGCTGCAGAAAAATTTCAATGGGCTACAAAGTTAAACCCTAATACGCCGGAAGCTTATCTTGGTTGGGCCGACGCATTATTGGAACGCAGCATGTTACGAAATGATAATGTCAGCAAAGAACTTTTTGGGTTGGCCCGGAAAAAATTTGAAAAAGTAATTGAACTAAAACCCGGGAACCATCGTGTTCACTATAGATGGGGAAACGGCCTTTTTAATATGGCTCTGAGGAGAAAGGGAGACGCCGAATCCAAGCTCCTAAACCAAGCTGCAGATCAATTTAAAACAGCTTTAAAAACCAATCCAAAAAATTATGACGCCCAAATTCGTCTCGGTAATGTTTATTTCCAATTAGGGAAAACTAAAAGTGGAATAGAAGCTGAAGCTCTTCTTGGCAGTGCAGAACATTATTTTAAAGAAGCCGTTAAATCTGAAAAAGCCAATCATGAAGCTTTGACATATTTGGGACAGGTTTATTTTCAACAGGCCCAAAACAAGGAACAGGAGGAGGCCACTCCTTTATTAGAAGCTGTTATAGAAAAATGCAAATCAGCTTTAAAAGTAAGCCCAGATCATTTGAACGCAATGACTCTTTGGGGAAACGCTATTTATAAGATGTCCCAATTTTTAAATAATGAAGAAAAGGAATCCCTTGTTAAACAAGCCGAAGAAAAATATAAGACCGTAATCAAATCTCAACCCAACGATCCATTAGCCTTAACTTATTGGGGTGAAATTCTATTAAATAAATCTAAGAAAGAATCTGGGAAAAAGGCAGATTCTTTATTAAACCAGGCATTAGATAATTTTCAATCCGCTCTTGATATTCGTGAAGATATACCTGAGGCTCTTACATTTATGGCAGACGCTTTAATGGAACAAGCGTCCACTAAACGTGGGATAAATGCACATCCTTTATTGGCTGAGGCAAAAGGTAAACTTCAACAAGCTGAGGATCTTCAACCTGGAATTGCTTCCTTTAGTTTAGCTAAGTTAATGGCTCAATTGGGTAACGAATCGAGTTGTCGTGAATGGTTAAAAAAATGTAAAGAACAAGGAACTTTGCCTCCAACCTCACAGCTAAAAAAAGAAGAAAAGTTTGCTTCTGTTAGAAATTCTAATTGGTTTAAGAAAATAACCGGCGAATTAAGCATCGATCCAACTACACCCAAGTTAACAGAAAAAAATTCTATTCTGTCTTCTCAATCCAAAAAAGAGAAAAGTAAAAAATCTAAGTCAGAAAGTTCGACAGCTCCTATACCTCCATCGTAATTTGAGCAAAACTCCAAGTATAAATTTATTTTATTAAGAACTCTTTAATATCATCGATTGACGAAGTTTGGTTGACGGGTGGGAGTGATTCAATGAATTGCTTTCCATACCCTTTATTGACCAATCGGGAGTCTAATATCGAAACTATACCTTTATCATTACAAGTACGGATCAACCGCCCAAAGCCCTGACGTAACTGAATTATTGCTCGCGGCATCTGGAAATGCCGAAAGGGATTAATAGATCGTTTTTTTAAATCTTCAATACGAGCCTCTATTAAAGGTTCTGAAGGAACATCGAAAGGCAATTTGGTAATAATGACGCTTGATAAAGCTTCCCCAGGAATGTCAACCCCCTGCCAAAAAGAATTAGTTCCAAATATAATCGAGGGCTTTTCCTTGAATTTTTCTATCATTCGGGTGGGAGATAATTCTCCCTGTTTTAATAATTGATACTTTTGTATTTGGGGATCTAACTTTTGAAAAACTCGATTTAAAGTGTCATAACTTGTGAATAGAATAAACGTTTTTCCTTCTGTAGCATTAATTAATTCCAGACATCGATTTGAAAGAGATTTAATATAAATGTCCATCGTTTCATTTGGCTCGGGTAAATCTTTTGGCAAATAAAGTAACGCTTGTTTTGCATATTGAAAAGGGGAGTCTAAAATAGATTCCTCAGCAGGCTCAAATCCTAATCGTTTTTTAATATAGGAAAAATCTTGATTAGTTGATAAAGTGGCTGAGGTTAAAACTATTCGATCCGTTTTTTTAAATACTTGCTCACGTAATTCATCTTCAATATTTACTGGTACTCCGCGAAGGGATGCACGTATAAAACGTTTCTTTCTATTAATTTCCAACCAATAAACATATCCAGGAAGATTTTGGTTCAATAAAGCTGACAAGGCATTATTAAACTCAAAAACTCGATTTGCCGCTGCATTAATTTCTAAATATTCTTCCTCCACTAATTGATTAGTTAGCGTTTTTAACATTTCATGAAGATCTTGCATTGGAATAAACAAATTATTATTGATAGCTGGAGGATTGTAAAACCTCAGGCTTCTATCTTGTAATCCATATTCGTCTAGCACATTTTGGAAAAAAGCCTCTACTGCAGCTCTGACCTTAGTAACTTGTATTTTTATACCGTGGGTAAGTTCTGATGGAAGACGGGTTAAGGAACCTCGTCTCGTTCTGGGGTTGTAAAATCGATCTAAAAAGTAAAACAAACTGGAATTAGAAATTTCTAATCCCAAAAAGGATGTTGCGGCTTCCTCAAGGTTTTGCGCCTCATCAAATATTACCGCATCATATCGTGGCAAAACAGCTCCATTGTTTGCAACATTTGCAAAAAATAAGTGGTGATTGACTATAAGTAGTTGAGCACCGTACCAACGTCTTCTTTCTTTAAAATAAAAGCATTGGTCATAAGTTTCACAATTTTTCCCCATACATAGATCTTTATTCCGACCCACCTCATCCCAAACTGAAGAAAAAGGTTCGAAAGGCAAATCACTTCTTATTCCTGTTATAGTAGATTGAGACCACTCAAAAATTTCGTTCCATTGTTCCTCGGCTTCAATCTCATTAAATAAATTAGTTTGCGATGCTCTTTTCATTCGACGCAAGGAAAGATAGTTTTCATTTCCCAGACATAATGAAAACCGAAATGGAATTCCAAGAGTCCTGTTAATAAAGGGGATGTCTTGATTTATGATTTGTTCCTGCAAAGTCTTAGTGTAAGTGGAAATAACAACGCGTTTATTATTTTCCAATGCCCATAAAACTGAGGGAATAAGATAAGCCAAACTTTTACCTGTCCCGGTCCCTGCTTCCACCATTAAATGTTTAGATTTTTCTAACGAATCTGCAACTTGTGCCGCCATTTCAATTTGTTGCGGTCGATGTTCATATCCAGGGAGCTTTTGCGATAATTTTCCACCAGAATCAAAATATTTTTGAATAGTCATTGCTTCCATAAATATGAATACTAGGTGGGATTCATTTAGGGGTAAAGTATTTTTACAACAAATAGCGGGATTTCTCTGAAATTTGCAAAGTTAGGCAAAAATAAAATTCGATTTTAATAGCTTTTTTCAAAAAAATACTTTTAAAATATTAGTAACCCATTGATGTTGGGTGCATTAACTTAAGCTGCCAAACTCTCTATAACTTATTGTATTAATTTAATAATTTGTTATAACATAAATTTGATTCTTAGCTCCAGAATCCCTGACTTTTTTGAACTAAGCGCAAATTGAATTTGCCCAATAAAATTTTCTCTATTAAGGAGAGCCCCATGAAATTTTTATCGTCTCTCATTATTTTTTGCTTGGTCTTTTCCAATAGTGCCTTTGCAGAAATAACTAAACAACATAACTTATTGAAAGATTCCACTGAAGTATTAGAAGAAATCTTAAGTATTCCAGATTTAGAAATTCCACAAAGGTTAACTTCCCAAGCAAAGGCAATTTTAGTTTTTCCTGCAATGTTAAAAGCAGGATTTATTGGGGCCGTCCGTTATGGAAAGGGTGTTGCAACTGTGCGTCATCCTGAAACAGGGAAATGGGGCCCACCTTCATTTTTTACGACCTTGGGGGGAAGTGTAGGATTTCAGGCCGGAGCTCAAGCAATAGATTTAGTGCTATTAGTTATGACTGAACGCGGTGTAAATGGTCTTTTAAAAAATCAATTTACTTTAGGAAGCGACCTTGCCGTTACAGCAGGGCCCGTTGGAAGACATGCGGAAATTGGATTGGATATTTTATTACAAGGTGATGTTTATTCTTATTCGAAAAGTAAGGGTATTTTTCTTGGAATTTCCTTAAAAGGAACGGTCATCAAGCCTCATTATGATTTAAATAATGAGTATTATCGGAGCGAATTAACTCCAAAAGAAATAATGATCACCAAAACCTTAAGAAGATTGCCAGAATCATCGAAGCGATTTATGCGGGATTTTAATCGAATGACCCCAGCCTCTAAAGAGTTGTACCCGGGTTCAATGGCTAAGTTAGATAAGTACCAGTCTCAAAGCCCCTTGATTCAAACGGTAGAAAACCCAACCAGTTCCTACCCGTCTCAAGAAGTAAAAAAAACTAAACCAAAGAAAAAAAGCAAACCTCTTTGGTAGCTGATAATTTCATTTATTTAATCTACAATTTTCTAATTGGGGTTTAGTATTTTTGCTCTTATCTTTGCACTAATAACATCAAGTGTTATAACTACAAGTGCAATTGCTAATAGCGCTGTTCCAGCTTGATTATATTTTAAGAGGTTGATCCATTGTTGGAGTAGAAACCCAATGCCTCCCCCACCTACAAACCCAATTATCGTAGACATCCTCACATTAATATCCCAACGATAAAATGTTAAAGCCAAGAATTGGGGAATTACCTGTGGAACCACTCCATACAAAATAATCTGAAGCGGTGAAGCTCCCGTTGCTTTGATTGCCTCTACCAACCCAGAATCAATACTTTCAATTTGCTCAGAAAAAAGCTTACCTAGAGCAGCAGTTGAATGGATTCCCAACGCTAAAACCCCTGCAAATGGACCAATTCCTACCCAAACCGCAAAAATGATTGCCATAATGAGAGGTTCAATGGAACGAAGCACATTAAAGATAGTTCTAACTAAATAATAAAATGCAGCAGTAACCCTGTTTCGAAACATTAAATTTCGAGCCCCAAAAAAACTCAATGGTCCAGCTAAAATTACAGCCATAGAAGTTGCCATCAAACCCAAAAAAATAGTTTCGATAATTTTTTCAATTGTTAACTTTAAAGTATGGCTGAATTTCCAACCCCCGGTTCGCCATGACATAACGGCACGAACCCACTGCTGATCCCCTCGAGCTGAAGGAGGAACCTGCGACTTAATTAAAAAATACCCCTCTGAATTTGTGGTAAATGAACCCAGTGGAAATTCTTGTTCAATAGAATTAACCCAAAATAAACTTCCATTGCTTGAAGGTTTTAAATTAAACCCTTCAATGGATATTTCATCCCCAACCTTACCCTTCATTTTAGATAATTTTAATTGAGGTTCTAATGATTTTTTTTCGAGTGGGAGCGGCTTTTCATTTGTAGATTCATCAATATAGAATGTAGTTTCAACCGATGTTGATTTCGTCTCCCATGAAATCAAGTCCGGTTGTATCAAAGCCGAAATTAAAGGACGAACCAGGTGAACATCACGGATTAATTCTCCAAGATCGATTTGAGTAACTTTCCAACCATAGCTGTATATTATCCCTGCTAAGAGTATGGATAAAATAAATGAAGTCTTTGTATAAAATGGTCTATAAGACCTTGAAATACTCATGGTGGGTCAATTAAATCTGGATGCCCATTGCAGTTATCCATAACAATCCCAATCCAAAAATTAGCACAGAACTATTAAGCCTAACTGACCAGCCATGCAGATTTTTAAATTGAAGTTCTAAGGCTTGTTTATTTTCAGGTTGTTCCAACAATTGTTGTTTAATTTTGCGTGCTTGAGGGTTAATCACCATTCCTGCATAAAAAGTACAAGCAGCCATAATAACTAAAAAGGGCAAACGCAAACCAACCGAACCCCTGGGACTCATTAATAAAGTGGCAACGGCTAATAGGCAGCAGACATAACCCAACCCATAATACTTAGGGAAAACACTTCCAATCACTTCACCAGCTTGTTTACGTTCTAAAACTTTAAATACCGAAGGCGCTACAAAAAAAGAAAAAAAGATTATACTTCCAATCCAACATACCAAAGCCAACAAATGTATAAAGTTTATCAATGTAATCATTTAGTTTTAATGAGGAAGTTCACTGTTCCTAAAAGTTTTTAAAGCTTCGAAAATTTCTTTGACCACTTTTTTCGCTGCAACCCCTGGGTCGGATGCATCTCTAATAGGACGACCTACCACTAAATAATCTGCACCAAGTTGAATTGCAGATTCAGGAGTTACTATTCGACTTTGATCATCTTTTTCAACAACGCTCCATTGAGGACGTATACCGGGCACAACTGTTAAAAAATCTTTACCAAAACGTCGCTTCACCTCACCCACTTCTTCTCCAGAGCAAACAATACCAGAACACCCGCATTGTTTAGCTAAATGTGCTCGAGCCATTACCAAGTCTTTCGTATTTATATTACTTCTATATCCTTGTTCCTCACTAAGGTCATTTTTATTAAGATTTGTCAGAACGGTAACGCCCAACACTTTCAAATTATCCAAAGCCTGCTGGCTAGTTCTCAACATAGCTTCTCCACCGGAACAATGGACAGTGATAAACTCAATTTCATGATCTACGGCTGAACGAAGACCTCCTCGAACGGTAGCAGGGATATCATGCAATTTGAGATCAAGAAAAATTTTTGCATCACTGTTTTCTTTTATCATCTGCAAAATTATTGGCCCTTCCTTGATAAATAACTCCAGCCCCACCTTAAATACACCCACCAATCCGTTTAAAACTTTTACATAATAGGTAGCACTTTCAAGATGGGGAGTATCAAGGGCAAAAATTAAGCGATCTTTGGCTTGCAAATTTTGAATAGGAAAACTCATTTTTTTTAAAAAATTTTTAAGGATTTATTTCGAATCACTATAGGCTTGTATTGGCAGTTTGTAAACCAGGTTTATTGAATAAAAAACGCATCTAAAAAACGAGTCATTATTGAACCCTCTTTGATTTTAATTGAAGCATTGGTGCTTTCTTCTCCGGAAAGTTCTCGGTACATCATCAGGGGCACATCTCCTCCTGCCGCCAAAGTATGGACATAGCCACTCCCAAATCGCAAATTAATATCCGTGAAAAAAAAATCACCACTCTCAGATAAAAAACCCTGTAAGGTACATGGCCCCTTTAAATTAAGATATTTCCCCACAAGAGAAACAGCGTCAATTATTTCTTCTTTTAGCTGAATCTTACTTTGCATCACCTCTCCTGATCGGACCTTTATTCGTTCGCGAGGAACAATAATTAATGGCTTCCCTTCCAGGTTAGAGTACCAGTCAACACTAAATTCCTGTCCTTCCAGCTTTTCTTGAAAAATTTCTTCATTTACAGACTTTTTATAAAAATCAAATTCTTCAGAGTTTTTAATAATAGTGACATTTTTCCCTCCCTCACCTTTTCTATCCTTCAAAACCAAAGGAAAGGAAAGGGATGCGGGTAAATTTTTCAGAGAAAAAGAATGAGGTGTTTTCAAACCTATTTTTTTTAAATAATTAAATAACAAAAGTTTATCGTGGCACACTTGGATAGTTTCAGAGCTTTGAATATAGAGTCGACAATTATTATTTGAAAATGATTCACGATGATTATCTAAGAACTCAATAGCTTTATTTGTTAAGGGTAAAATGGCATCTACAGATTCCACTTTACAAATTTCAAGTAGGGATTGTTTGCAATCCAGATGTTCAAATTGGGGAATTTGGTAAAATTGCTCCAGAGCTTTTTGACCCGCTGCATAGGGATCGCTATCAGCACCTATCAATTTTCCTGATAGAGAAGATCGCTTCCAGGATTGTTGGAAGGCCTGGATCAAGGAAACTCGCCAATGCGGAGCAAGAAAAAGTAAATTTATATCTTTCATATTATTATTTGTCATTCATATTTTTTAAATTAGAGAAGTGATTTTCCCAATTTGATGGATAATTTTTGCGGTGGCACCCCAAATTCTATGATGTTTATACCAATAGGCCACCATATCTTTAGAGGATTGGTGCCCCACATCTCGGTGGTGGGTGGCTAACAAGGGTATCAATGGCGCCTCTAGAATTTCGGAAACTTCCCGTGGATTGCTTTTGAGAGGAGTCAATTGCTCTAAATAACAAATGAAAGGACTCACAAGAAATCCCGTTCTGGTTTTCACTTGCGGCAATTGGGCCAATACTTTTTGTGATTCTACCGCTAAATTTATTTCTTCCAGAGTTTCTCTTAGTGCCGTATTCATTAATGTTTCATCGGATACTTCAAATTTTCCACCTGGAAAAGAAATTTCTCCAGCATGTAAATTCAGTCTATCGGAGCGCTTTATTAACAATAAATGCAGCTTGTTATGCTTATTAAAAAAAATTACCAATACCGCCGCGCTTTTAGCATCCCCACTTGAAGGTTGGAGTAAAACCGGGTACTCTGTAATTAGTTTGTTGGTAAATAACGTAAGGTTCATTTAATTTTTAAAAAAACATTCGAAAGTCTTAACTCCAAGACTGAGCATACTCCGCTTCGTTAAAGCCCACAGTTATCTTATCACCTTCAACTGCAATGGGTCTTTTTATTAACCGTCCATTACCTGCTAACAATTCGAGGGCTTCTTTTTCAGTCATGGTTTTAATTTTATCTTTAATTTTTAGTTCTTTGTATTGAACTCCGCTGGTATTAAACAGTTTTTTGGTCCCATAAATTTTCATGGCTTTTTTTAAAACGGTTTTGGGCGGAGGATTTTGGGTGATATCAATATCCTGGTATTCCAATTTCTTGCTGGTTAAAAATTTTTTCGCTTTTTGACAGGTACCGCATTTATTGTATCCATAGAATTTCATGTTTTATTTGCCTCTCGGGGTTTTAAAAGTTCGTTAATAACTTAAAAATTAAGGGTTCCATCAATTAACAAAAATTCAAATCAAACCACAATATATTGTAGGTAAAAAAAATATTTACCCAACCAAATGTATAATTTTGTTTCACAATGTCAATGGAATGATATAATGTCTCGGCATCTTATTGCAAGACTCACCTCTTCTTTTTAGAAAGACCGAATCACTATGCTCCTTAAACATTTAGAATTGACCGGATTTAAATCATTTGTAGATTCCACGCGTTTGGACTTTACCCAAGGCTTTACTGCAGTAGTAGGTCCAAATGGCTGTGGAAAAAGCAATATATCAGATGCCATTCGTTGGGTTATTGGAGAGCAAAGCTCCAAAAACCTAAGAGGAACTCGTATAACCGACTTAATTTTTAATGGAAGCAGTTCTCGAAAACCTGTCCATCGTGCAGAAATTACCATTACTTTGGGAAATGTACCTGAAGGTTTACGAATAGCAAATATTCAAAACCTATCTGACGAAATCAAAGTGACTCGGTGTTACCACAGATCTGGAGAGAGTGAATTCTATATAAATCAGATACCTTGCAGATTAAAAGACATCACTGATTTATTTTTGGACGTGGGAATCAGTCCCAAAGTATTGACCGTGATCGAGCAGAACCATATTCAGGATATTGTTACCTCTAAGCCGGAAGATCGTAGAATTTGGATTGAGGAAGCGGCTGGGATATTGAAATTCAAAGTTCGCAAAAATGAGGCTTTAAGAAAACTTGAAACTGCCGGACAAAACTTAGATCGCATTTCAGATATCGTCCAGGAATTGAGTCGACAAGTAGAATCTTTAAAGCGGCAAGCCGCAAAAGCCGAGCGTTATAAGCAGTTCCAAAGTGAGATCAAAGAATTATCACTTAATCTTTTTTCCAAAAGAATTAGAAAGTTCCAACAGGAACTTGAGCAAATCACAGAAATTTTGGAAGAAGAAAATGAACAAAAAGTAAATTTAAATGCCAAATCATCCACATATGATTCTCAAATCACAGAATTACGATTAGGCATTGAGGAACTCACAAAAGCTCTGAATCAAAAACGAGAACAATTACAACAATTAAACGATGAAATCCGAACTAACGAACACAACATTGAGCTCAAAAAGGCACAGATCGATCAAGCAAAAAAAGATATAGAAATGGGACAAAATGAAATTTCGCAAATGATCTCGGAAATGGAATCGCATAAATTAGAAACAGAAAAGCAACAAAACGAACTTAATTTGGTGGGCGAGGAAATTAAATCCCATGAAGAAAAGTGTGAGTTTAAATTGCGCGAATGGGAGCATGGGAAAGGACTACTAAATGAACTTGGCAATCGAATAAAATCCAGCGAAAGCCAACTACTAGATCTATTTAATAAAATTTCCCAGCAAAAAAATCAAATTGCTTCGTTGGAAACCCGACAAGAGTTTCTAAAAGATAGAGAAATCAAACTTCAGAATGAGCAAAAAGACACGGAATCCCAATCAATTGAGATTCAAACTAAATTACAGAAGGCAGAATCCCTTTTTAATGAAAAAAAGCACCACTGGGAATCCAGCAAACAAAATCAGGCTCAAATGGAGTTAGAGTTAAATGCCTTAAACTCAAAACTAGAAATTTTAGATCAGGAAATTCATTCTTCCAAAGAAGCATTTCTTTCGCAATCTTCTCTTTTCAAATCCTTAAAAGAATTGCGAACAAAATTTGAGGGATTTGGTGAAGGCGTAAAAGCATTAATGAGCCACGCGAATGGGGACCGACCATTAGGATTAAAAGAAGTAATTGTAGATGTCATAAAAGCTCCGGCTGAATTTGAAAAAGCAGTGGAAGCGGTTTTGGGGGATCGACTTCAAAGTATTATTGTAGACTCCTATTCCAATACCGTAGACGCAATCCGCTACTTAAGGGAACATAAATCGGGACGAGGTTCATTTATTCCATTACAGCCTAAACCAACAGCAATTACTTTTGCTACTATGAATGGAAATCAAGGAGCCATTGGGAAGTTATCGGACTTCATTGAAACACCAGAAGAATATAAAACTCTTCTAAATATGCTTTTAGGAAATGTAGTGGTAGTAAAAGATTTAGAGACCGCTTTTCACATACACCATATGGAAGAATTCACTGGAACCGTCGTAACTTTAAATGGAGAAGTTATTGATTCACAGGGGGTGGTGACAGGAGGGTTGTCTGAAGAATCCAACCAGGGTTTGTTAGTCCAAAACCGTGAAATCGATGAACTGGGCAATCAAGTGGAAGCTTTAAACCAAGCTTTAAATACGGTGGTTGCTGACAAAGAAAATGTTGCTAGTAGTTTTTCTTTGGTGAATGAAAATTACAAAAATCTCAACTCGGAAATACATGAAATCGAAATTGAAAAAAATAATCGAAAAAATGAGATGGAACAACTGCAAATTGAGTTAGGGCGACTGGAAAAAAAATTGTCCAATTTAAAATATGAGCAATCTAATAATCTTCATGAAAAAAATGAATTGTCCCAGGAATTAGAAACTATCGTAAGCTCAAAAAGTCAGACAGAAGAAGAAAAGCAACAATTAGAAACCCTGCTTCAAGACTTGCAGAAAACCTCCAATGAGCAGCGTATTGTTCTGGACCAACAAAACGAGGAAATAAATCAGATTAAAGTTCAAATGGCTTCACAGAAAGGAAAATTTGAGAACATAGAAATTGATATAAAGCGTTTACAATTACAACAAGAAAACTTAAAACAGCGAATTACCTTGAGGGAATCCGAAGGTAAGACTAATAAGGAAAAAATTGAATCAGGTTCACAGGCAATCAGTGAATTTGAAAATTTAATTTTAAGAAACTCTGAAGAAACAGAAGGTTTGCGAAAACATATTGTTCAAGAAGAGGAGATATTTAAAGAAAAAGAAACTTTACTGAATCAACTGGATCAAGATTCCAGACTACTTTCAAGACAAATTCAAGAATTGACCGAAGCAATTTCCAAAAATGAACTAAAAAGTTCTGAATTAAATTTACAAATTTCCCATATTGAAGAAAGAGCTTGGGAAGATTTTAACGTAACCGTTGATGACATCCTCCATACCAGTGAAGGGGATGTAGATGAAGAGGAAGTTGCAGAAAAGTTAGCCGCCCTAAAAGACAAAGTAGCACGTATTGGAGAAGTTAATTTAGCAGCTTTGTCTGATTTTAAAGTAGCTAATGAAAGATATTTGTTTCTTCAAAAACAACAAGAAGATTTAGCTGAATCTATTCTTTCTCTCCACCAGACAGTTGAAAAGATGGATAAAACCACAAAAAAATTATTTTTGGATACTTTTGAAGAGGTAAATGAAAAATTTAAATCTATTTTTCAAAGGTTGTTTTTGGGTGGTAAAGCAGAACTTTCCCTGGTGGATCCTGAAGATCCTTTGGAAACGGGAATTGAGATCACCGCCAGCCCCTTAGGTAAATCCATGCACAATATCACACTTCTCTCGGGGGGAGAAAAATCCATGACCGCCATTGCATTGGTTTTTGCAATATTAAAAGTGCGTCCCAGCCCTTTTGTTCTCTTAGATGAAGTTGATGCTGCCTTAGACGAAGCCAATGTAGTTCGATTTCAAGAAATGCTCAAAGAAATGTCTGAAAAAACGCAATTCATCATCATCACCCATAATCAAAAAAGTATGTCTTTTGCCAATACCCTATATGGTGTCACCATGGAAGAACGCGGCGTTTCTAAAGTAGTTTCAGTAAATTTGAATTAATCAAATATTTTCCCTTTTTTCTTCTTTCTTTTTTCTCCTCTTTTTTCTTATAGAAACCCTCTTTTGCCAACCTCTTTTCCTCTTATTATTTGAATGATATAATCCAGGCAAGACAAATCCCAATCCTAAAAGTAAATGACGGAAGCTAAAGACATTAATAATAGCTTGGAATTCCTTCGATATTTTGAGAAGTACACTGAGGCTGAAGATTTGATATATATCATTCAGCAAAAGTTGGAGAAAGACCCCACCCATCTTGATCTTTCTTTGCAACCCCTTTCAGAAAAAGAATATAAAATTCTTTCGGCATTAAAACCTTTAGCAAACGTTAAAAAGTTAAACCTAACTCAAGCCGGTCTTAACACGACTAACCTTCAATACTTATGCGTATCTCCTTTTTTATCTGGGTTAGAACATTTAAACCTGGGAAATAATAATGTCGATGATGATGGTGTTTTTTATTTATCCAAAGTCGAGGTATTCAAAAATTTAAAATCTTTGAATTTAACCTGTAATGAATTGGGCCCAATTGGTTCCAAAGCATTATCCAAAAGCATGACTTTAGTTAACCTGGAAAATCTGGATCTTTCATATAACCAGATCACAAACTTAGGTGCAAAAGCATTAGCTGAATCCGAGTTGGGGAATCGTCTTCGTTCCTTAAACCTTACTGACACTGGAATCGGCGATGAAGGGACAAAATATTTTCCCAAATTTCCACGAATGGAAAAATTGGAAATGCTAGATCTTTCAGAAAATAATTTAACTGATCGTGGTGCAGATTATTTAGGGCAAACCACCTCTTTTCCCAATTTAAAATCTTTAAAATTAAATAATAACCATTTAGGAGATGATGGGGTTTACTCCATTGCTAACTCGGACCTTTGCCTGTCATTAGAAGAATTACAATTAAAATGTAACAGTTTAACAGCAGATAGTGCTATCACCCTGGGTAAATCTAATAGATTTACCCAACTGAAACGTCTTAATTTAAATAATAATGATATTCGTGCTGAAGGGACCAAAGCATTAGTTGAGTCTAGAAATTCCTGCCAATTGGAATTCTTAAACCTAGGTGAAAACAATTTGAATGCTGAAGGTGCAATTGCTCTAGCCAATGGAAATAATTTGATAAACTTAAAAACTCTCCATTTGAACAATAATGCCATTTCAGATAAGGGCATTACTGCTTTAGCAGAAAGCAATTACCTGAAAAACTTAGAAGCTTTATATTTAGAGCAAGACAATTGGATTCACGCCTCAGGGGCAAAAGCCATTGCAGAGTCTAAGACTTTTTCCAATTTACGCATATTGGTTCTTGGATTAAATTTCATAGGCGATGACGGGGCACGCTCACTAGCGAACTCCAAATTTCTTAACGAATTGGTATTTTTAAATGTAATTGGAAACAAACTCACCCCAGTTGGGGAAGATGCATTACGATTCTCCGAAAATTTAAAGAACCTAAAAACGCTAGAAGTGGTATAATGTGTTGAATTTGGCCTAGTTGAAAACTTGGATTCGAAAACCCTTTGACAAATTCATCAATTTAAATTAAAAAGGGGTGAGTTTTACAAAATCACCTCTATGGGGTATTTAAATTTTCACTTCAAATCTGTATTACTTTAATTGGTCTAATTTATAAGAATTCTGTAAATCTGTTATGCAACCTCTTAGAAACACAATTATTGAATTTGTTAAAAATCATGGTGAGGATGAAGAACTATTCTTGCATGATTTAGAAGCCATAGTAGAAAAGGAAGGTGATCTGGTTTTTCCTGTTCTACTTAATGTTTTGACACAATTAGAATTTAGCGACCTTGAGGCTAAAGGTATTTGGGAAGAGATCTTAAAGCATAGAAAAAAAATTAGCCAATCTCTTTCTAGGCAAGTTAATTTATTAACCGCGATTTGCGATTACTTTCTTACGGTTCGTAAAGCTTTTACCTATCCTAAAGTTGTTGAGTTGAAAGTTTTTGAAGAAGCCAGCCACTATTCTAAATGTGATTACCTAACTGGTTTATATAATAGAGGTTATTTTGAAGAAGCTCTTCAGGGGGAAATCTCCCGAGCTAAACGCTACAAAACCGAATTTTCTCTCATATTTTTTGATATAGATAATTTTAAGCGTATTAACGATACTGTGGGTCACCTGGGTGGAGATTTAGCGCTCAGTAAAATTGCAGACTTAATAAGAACAGAAAAGCGAGGGGAAGATATTGCTGCCCGTTATGGAGGAGAAGAATTGGTTCTGGTCCTTCCATCAACTAGCAAATCCAATGCAGTAATAAAGGCTGAACGGATTCGACAAAAAATTTCTGAACTTCCTCTATCGTTCGGAGGAATAAACTTTTCCGTAACCATGAGTGGAGGAATTGCTACTTATCCACATGATGCTATTACTGCTGAGGGAATTATTGAATGTGCTGATCAAGCCCTTTATCGATCCAAGGCTTCCGGAAAAAATCAGATTAATTTATATTCCTCTGACAAACGACAATATGTCCGTGCGGATTTTGCTGGCCCAGTGGTCATTAACAGACTGGATAATTGGTTAAACTATAATCAAGTTTCTGCAACTGGAAAAGATTTAAGTCTTTCTGGAATGTTATTTGAAAGTTCTGAAGTAATAGAAATAGGATCTCGCATTCAATTACAAGTTCCTATTCCTAATCCACAAAATCCAACCATTCTTTTGGGAACGGTTGTTCGACTAGAATCTTTGGATCCAGGGTATGATATTGGAGTTTCATTTGTTCAAGTCAGGCACAAAGAACAAAAAGAAATTTTAGATTTTTTGATCAAGCAGTCACAATTTTCAGTAATGGAGTCTAAATAACTCTTTTAAGAATTAAGTTAGTAACCCCAAAATTGAATTAATAATTAAAAGGCAGGATGCCCATTAATTAAGAAAAAATTTTTCATACTTATAATGGCAAAACTGAATACAAAGAACTCTACGGATGGAATTCTAAGTTGGGATAAATCAGAAATCATTCCCCAAAAAGTCTACCTTAGAAGAACACTCCTTGATTTAATAAATCGATTTCCCAAAAATCAGATCAATATTTTAACTGAAATCGATGCTTTAGAAAAAGCCTTTGGAAAACCCGTTTATTCCATTCTTCTTAAATTACTGACCCAATTAGATTTCAAAGAAAATCAGGCAGAACAGATTTGGCAAAAAATCGTCTCCCACTGGAGGAGCATGGAAAAAGGATTGGACCGCTCAGTGAATTTAATCACTGCGGCCTGCGACTTTTTATTATCTGAAAAAATATATTTTAATCATCCCAAACTTGTCGAGTTAAGTGAATTTGAAAAAACACAACAAAATTCAAGGAATGATTCACTTACAGGATTATTTAACCGAAGTTCATTTGAAGAAATATTGAAAGTTGAATTATCCCGGGCCAAGCGTTATGAAACAGATTTTTCTATTGTATTTTTTGATTTAGATGATTTTAAAACCATAAATGATTTATATGGTCACCTTGCAGGGGATGAGGTTCTTAGGAAGGTGGCAAACGAAATTAAAAGAAATAAACGTGGGGAAGATACAGCAGCTAGATACGGGGGAGAAGAGTTGGTATTAATTCTACCCGAAACTAGTAAACAAAAAGCATTAGTCCTGGCCCAACGATTTCGACAAAATATTGAAAACTTAAAATTTAATTTTGGAAATCAACAGGTGGGTATTACAGTTAGCTGTGGGATAGCCACTTTCCCATTAGATGCTTTGACTTCGATAGAACTATTGGATTGTGCCGATAAAGCTCTATATATGGCAAAGGCCCTGGGAAAAAATCGCGCTAAATTGTATTCCAAAGAAATGCGAAACAGTAACCGTTTTTCCTGTTCAGGAAAAGTAGAAATTCACCCATTACGTTTTTCCTCTACAAATAATTATTTGGAAACAAATTTAATCAATATCAGCCAGTCCGGATTGCTGGTGGAATCAACAACAGTTATAAGTAAAGGCACTAAAGTGAAATTGAGCCTTTCCATTCCTGCCTTAGAAACCTCTTTAAATTTAATGGGTTCAGTAACTCGAGTGGAATCTTATATTAAAGCATATAAAATTGGAATTTCTTTTTTCACATTAAGTTTCAAAGAAAAAGAAAATATTACTCAAACTATTTCTTCAATTTTCAATTGATTCTAAATTAAAAAAATTTTTTCTTAAATTTTTGATAAAATTCACTACTTTTTATATAGCAAAGATTTAAGACAATCCCATTTTTTAAAAATTTAAATTATTTTCTTATTTTTTTATTTTTATCTTACTTGTCAGTAGGCTGTGCTTCAAAGGGACCATTAAAATTTTACAAAGGAGAAACGAAACCTCAAGAGCAATTAGCACTAATTAAAGGTCATTCTGAAAAAGTAGAAAGTTTTTTGATAGATTTAGAAAGAGGTGTTGTTATAAAAACGGTGGACGGTAGACTAACAACAAATATATTTTCGAATCCACCTAAAAGTGTTTTACTGGAGCCAAGTAGACACTACTTGGGAATTAGATATTATTTTGATAATCAATCTGCTTATGGTGTGTTGTGGTTGGATGCAGAACCGGGAAAAACTTACATAGTTAAGTTTGAAGCAAAAGGTTACCACGTAAGATTTTGGTTTGAAGATGAGGCAACTGGAGAGATTGTCGGTGGCATTCCAGGCAGCGAACCTGAAAAAAAGTAAATAACTAACCCCAAAGAACCTAAAAAATATTTACCATAGATAAATAACCATAAGATAATTTTAATTTCCTTTTCTATTGACAAACAATTGAAAACTGCTATTTTCGTAACGAAGTTTAACAACTGGAAAAGGGAAAACGGTGAAAATCCGTTGCGGACCCGCCGCTGTGACTGGGTTGTTTCCTCAAATTGCCACTGTTTATATGTTAAATGGGAAGGCTGGGGAAATGTGAGACCCAAAGCCAGAAAACCTTACCAGTTTGGATAAACCATCGAACTCTTCGTGGAATGAGAGGTTGTTGGCCCGCTAGCGTAGGTCGCCTTTAATTTTCTTTGGATTCCTAAATTCAAGTAGAAATATATTTTTTATAGGAAACCTGGACAATAGAAAATTATTCACTTTGCCCTGGCTAGATTGGCCCCCTCAGTGGGGATTTTTTTTGGCTTTATTTTGTCGTTCAAAATATTGAGTCATACTTTTTTTAAACCTGCCTCTTCTTCACTTTGTAAATCGTTCGGTATTTATCTTCCAAGTAATAATTATCAAATAATTTTTACTCTAAAATTTTTCATTTGGAAGTCATGAGAAATTTTTTTTCCGCTTTAAATTTTTTGACCGTTCTACCGAATCCTTTTAAAGACTATTCGGTTTCCTCCCGAATGGTATTTTATTTCCCACTGGTGGGATTTCTTATAGGGGCCTTTCTAATCGGAGTGGATAGATTATGTGCTCTTTTCCTTGCGGATGAAATCCGCGTTCTCATGGATTTACTTTTTTTAATTGTAGTGACGGGTGGTTTACATTTAGACGGTTTAGCAGATTCTGCGGACGGTTTTTTTTCGCATAAATCTAAAGAAAAAATTTTAGAAATCATGAAAGATCCAAGGGTAGGCGTGATGGGTGCAATTGCGCTAATCTTTTCTGTTCTCTTAAAGTTTTACGCTCTATTAAATATTCCAACTCAAAATTGTTGGCTTTGGATGTTAATTACTCCGGCCATAGCGCGTTCTTCCCAGGTTTTTGGTCTTACTTTTATGAATTATCCCGAGAACACCCGCGGTCTTGCCAATGATCTCTACTATGGAAAATCCTATAAAAGTTTGGTTGGATGTGTTTTTCCTTTTTTACCAATTTTTGTTTTAAATTTTTGGGTAGGAGTTTTATCAATAGGAATATTTATTTTACTCACATTTTTTATTTTATTTTTCTTCCATCAAAAAATTGGCGGGATGACGGGAGATAATTTTGGCGCACTTAATGAAATTATAGAAATCTGTTTCTTTATTTACGGAGGAGTGGTTTGCCCCTATACGAGTATGGGTTAAGACCACTAAGTAATTATGGAGAATTTGAAAACACTTATTACCGGTGGCTGCCGAAGCGGTAAAAGTCAATACGCCTTGAATTTAGCCTCTAAATTGTCAGTTCGAAAAGTATTTATTGCAACTGCCGAAGCCAACGATGAAGAAATGTCTATGAGGATTAAAAAACACCAAAAAGAAAGAGGGCCTGATTGGGTAACCGTAGAAGAACCCTTAAACCTAGTTAGGGCCCTAAAAGAAGAGAAAAAAAAACAAACGGAAATAATAGTTTTAGACTGCATTACTCTTTGGATTTCAAATTTGTTATTAAAACCACTTTCTCCAGATGAAATATTAATGAAGGTGGAAGAAGTATTAAATTACATCAATCAATCCAAGTTGAAACTTATTTTTATTACCAACGAGGTGGGTGCAGGGATTGTTCCCGAAAACGAACTAGGGCGCAAGTTTAGAGATTTAGCGGGAATCGTTAATCAAAAATTTGCTTTACATTTTGATGCAGTGATACATATGGTCTCCGGTATTCCCATGGTCATAAAAAATAATGGTAAAAATCGTGAAAGTCAATCCACCGATTCTTTTTTGAGTGAAAGAAAAAATACAAATACCCATGAGTTTTCGGAGATCCATAAGCAAGGTCTTTATCAAGCAATTTTTAAACGTCGAGACATTCGTAGCTTTAATTCAAAACCTATTCCTCCAAAAGTTTTAGGGAAAGTTTTACATGCAGCACACAACGCAGGTTCTGTAGGTTTTATGCAACCTTGGAATTTCATCATCATTGATAATAACCGAATTAAGCAAAAAGTGGCAGAGAACTTCAAGGAAGCCAATTCTCAAGCAAGGACGCACTTCAAAGGTGAGCGCCAAGAACTCTACGATAGTTTAAAATTAGAGGGCATTCGGGACGCTCCAATTAATATTTGTGTCACATGCGATCGATCTCGATTTGGTCCTCATGTTTTAGGAAGGAATACAATTTTTGAAACAGATATTTATAGCACCTGTTGCGCAGTACAAAATCTATGGTTAGCCGCCAGAGCTGAAGGATTAGCCGTTGGTTGGGTCAGCATATTAAATACTGATCAAATCAGAAAAGATTTAGATCTTCCAGACAATGTTATTCCAATTGCTTATTTATGTATAGGGCATACAGATAAGTTTGAAGACAAACCTATATTAGAATCTAAAGGTTGGACGGATCGCTTAGATTTAAAAAATCTAATTTACTACAATCAATGGAATGGACGTTCACAGAATTTTTCTGTTGAGCTTTAATTCTTAAATTAAGGATGAAGTATCAATAATTTTTATTTTTACTTCATTATCCATTCGAAGTCTTTATGAAGAAAGTCGACCGGTGAATTTACTTTTGGAACAAGGTTATATTAAGCTATCAAGAAAAAAACTGTCACACATTGTTGGTAGAGATACTCAAAATTTAAACCATTCATTGGAATGAATGTAAGAAGTTTAGAAATAGAAGATATTTTTAGAACCCAGAAGTTAATGTTTATAACATCGGTTTTATCTTTACTAACTTGTATTGTTTTTCAATTAACCCTTTTGGAATTTTTATTAATTTAAATTTTATTAACTTTTCTGGTTAGGGAAGCTCGGTGAGAATCCGATACTGTCCCGCAACTGTAATGGGAAAAGGACCGCTCTAAGCCACTGTCGTTCGATGGGAAGGCGCGGTTGCAATATCCCTAAGTCAGGATACCTGATCAGAAAAATCTATTGCCTTCGAGAGAAAGGAAAGATTATGAAATTATTAAAGTTTTTAATTATTACTGCCATCTTTTTTCAATTGATATGTCCTCTTCAATTACTTGCTACGGAAAAAGTTGAAAAATTAAAGCAAATCGATGTAGACGCAACAAGGAATCCCCTGGCATTAAAAAATCTTCCCACCTCAGTAACCGTCATAACTCAACAGCAAATTGAAGAAAAAAGCTATATCAATGTAGAAAATATGTTAAGGGAAGAGTTGGGTTTGGATGTAGTTCAAAATGGTGCTTTAGGTTCAAACACTACAGTTTTTACACGAGGGGCCGGTTCCTCCTCTACTTTGGTTTTAGTTGATGGAGTCCAAATAAATTCTAATACTACCGGTTCTTTTAACTTTGCACATATACAGCCAGAGAATATTGAAAAAGTTGAAATTTTACGCGGACCGCAAAGCACAATTTGGGGAGCTGATGCTGTGGGTGGTGTCATTAATATTGTAACCAAGAAAGGTAAAGGGGCGCCTTCACATTATTTTGCTTTTGAAGGAGGAAGCTTTTTCACTTTTAAAGAAACTCTTGGAAGTTCCGGTGAAATCGGTAAGTTCGATTATTCAGCCACCGTTTCTAGAACTGACTCACAGGGATTTTCATCCGCGGATGAGTTTAATGGAAACACAGAAAATGATGGTTACCAGAATACTTCTCTTTCAATAAGGTCAGGAATAAATTTTCTAGATGAAAAAGGCAGAGCTGAGTTTATTGGTCGCTATATCGATAACCATGTAGAATTTGATAACTTTATATTTGGAATTGGAAATGTCGATGGCCCCCCTTTTTCCAGAGGGGAATCTTTTTATTTGGCTGGTCCCATAAGTTTTGTCGTTTTACCCTGGTGGGACATCAAATTCAATCCGAATATTTCCTATGATTCAGTAAAATCTCGCGCACAAACTTTCCCGGATTCAAATGTCTATAGCACTACTTATACTTTAGATATTCAAAATAATTTTATCATTGGAGAGTTTTTATCCTTAGTTGTAGGAGGAGAATACCAAAATAGAATTGGCCGAAACGTGAATACTTTCAATCGCCATTTAGAAAATTGGAGCGTTTTCATGCAGGGAGTTTTGGATTTGTTCGAAAGTTTTATTTTTACTGCTGGATTTCGATTTGATGATAATAGCGCTTTTGAAGATAAGTTAACTTATAAATTTGAAGCAGCTTATCGCGTAAAAAATACTGGAACCCGCGTTCGCGCCACCTACGCAACTGGATTTCGTGCTCCCACACTGAATGATTTATTCTTTCCGGGGTTCAGTAACCCAAACTTATTACCTGAAAAAGTAAAAAATTGGGAAGTAGGGTTTGATCAAGCTTTTTGGGGTGGAAAAGCAACCCTAAGTGTTGTTTATTTTGATTCGGATTATGATAATTTAATTCAATTCAGTTTAGTTACCTTTCGTCCTGAAAATATAGGACGTGCCACATCTCAAGGGGTAGAATCTTCTCTAAAAATAAAGTTGCCACAAAACTTTCTATTAACCATGAACTATACATGGAATAGAGCCATTGATGATGTGACCAAACAAAGGTTAAGAAGACGGGCTCAAAATAAATTTCACGCAAATATACAACATACCTGGCAAAAGAAACTTTCTAGTCTTTTAGGAATTACCTACAAAAGTAATACTTTTGATATCCCTCAAGGAACAGGAGGTTATGTATTACTGAGGGCCGTACTGCAATATAAAATTAATAAATTCATTAAAGTTTCTGTCCGTGGAGAAAATTTGCTCGATAAACAGTACCAAGAAATTTTAGGATTTGGAACGGCTGGAATTTCCGGATATGCCGGTTTTACTATCAACTTCTAATGGAGAATACAAATGCAAAGAAAACATATTTGGCACCACCCAGTAATTTTCTTGGCAATTTGTATTGCCATTATGATTGGAACCCGCAGTTCACTATTTCGCTCTCACTGGGAAGTTCCGGATTTTACACTTGCCGCTTTTTTCTTAGCAGGGGTTTATATGCGAAAGTATATTTACTCAATAATTTTATTAACGGGAGTGGTACTCATTGACTTCGTATCAATAAAAAATGGTGTGAGTAGTTGGTGTGTTACTCCCGCATACGCCTATTTAGTACCAACTTATTTATCTCTTTGGTGGGGAGGAACTCATTTTCGAAATTTGAGGATATCCTCTATCCACCAACTATTAGCTTTGATTGGTATTGTTTTTTTGTGTGGAACCTTAGCTTTTTGGATATCTACAGGTAGTTTTTATTTATTTTCAGGTTATTATGATTCGACTGTTTTCGTAGAAAAGTTTTATAGGGCACATTATAATTTCCCAAAATACTTAGGATCAGTTTTTTTATATGTTTCAATTTTTGCCCTCGCTACGAATTTTGTTCAAATCATTTCAGGATCCTTTGGACCTTCAATGCAACAGCTTAAGAAAAGAAATTAAATATTAATATAAGGAGTGGCCATCTCCCATGAAAAAACGACCCGGTTCTGATCCCAGAAAACGTAAGGGGCTAATAATTGTGAATACTGGCGATGGAAAGGGAAAATCCACTGCAGCCTTTGGAATGGCAATACGAGCTGCTGGAAACAAAATGAAAGTATTCATAATGCAGTTTATGAAAGGCCAATGGAAATCCGGAGAAAGAAAAAGTCTGGAAAAGTTTCCTTCCCTTATAGAGGTTGTACCCATGGGAGATGGATTCACTTGGGACACCAATAACCGTGATCAAGATATTGAAACCGCAAGCAAAGCCTGGAAAATCGCACATTCTAAAATTATGAGTGAGGATTACTCATTAGTCATTCTGGATGAAATTAACTATGTACTCCATTATGAATTTTTACCAGAAAGTGAATTTTTAAATGCTCTTAAAAATAAACCGAAAAGTGTCCATATCGTTTGCACCGGTAGAAACGCTTCCAAGGGATTAATTGAAATCGCCGATTTGGTAACAGAGATGAAGTGCATTAAACATCCTTTTAAAGATCAGAAAATTCCTGCACAAAAAGGAATAGAGTTTTAGAAATTAAATAATTATTTTCTTCTTATTGAAAACCCTGACACTCCTGACCAATATTAGTAATGCTTCCCATAATTGAAAATACTATCCATAATATTGAATCCATCGATTCTGAAAAAATAATTGCTGCACAATGGCATATCGATTCCCTGACAAAACCACCCGGAAGCTTAGGGCGGTTAGAAGAGTTGGCACGACAGTATATTGCTATCCGGGGTGATAAGAATCCCAAAATTGATAAAAAAGCCGTCGTCATTTTCGCTGCAGATCATGGTGTTGTGGAAGAAGGGGTCAGTGCCTATCCACAAACAGTAACCCAGCAAATGGTCCTTAACTTTTTAAATGGAGGGGCAGCCATTAATGTACTCGCCAATTTTGCAGAAGCAGAAATTTTGCTTGTAGACATTGGAGTAAACCATAATTTTGATTCCCTTCCTAAATTGATCCATAAAAAAATTGCCAAGGGAACAAAAAATATGAGTCACGGCCCCAGCATGACACGTAACCAGGCAGAGGAGTCATTGAAAATAGGAATAGAATTGGCCGAGAATTGTTCACAAAAAGGCTTCGATATAATTTGTACCGGTGAAATGGGTATTGGAAATACCACTCCCAGTTCAGCTATTCTTTCTGTATATGGAGAAAAAAAACCTAAATTTACTACAGGGAGAGGAACGGGCATTTCGGAAGAGCAATGGCTGAATAAAATATCAATAATTGAACGCGCTATTAGAAAAAACAAGCCGAAGGCAAAAGACCCTATAGATGTACTCGCAAAAGTTGGGGGTTTTGAAATTGGGGGACTGACAGGATTGATCCTTGGGGCTGCGTCCCATAAAATTCCAATCGTTGTGGATGGTTTGATCTCCGGAGCCGCAGCAGTTTTAGCTTTAAAAATTCAGCCAAAGGTGAAAGATTTTATTTTTGTCTCTCATCAATCTAAGGAGCTGGGGCACCAAGTTTTTTTTAAACTTTTAGACGTGCCTCCACTTTTTGATTTAGGTATGCGATTGGGCGAAGGAACAGGTGCAATATTAGGGATGCAATTGATTGAAGCCAGTGTAAGGATTTACAACGAAATGGCGACTTTTAAAACCGCCGGAATTTCAGGAAAAAACAAATGATTTTATTTATCAGAATTCGCAAGGAGAGGGTGGCCTAATTCTTCGCGTTGTTGCACATAGCCTTCGGCACAAAGTCTGGCCAATTTGCGGACGCGACCAATGAAACCTGTTCTTTCAGTAACACTAATCGCTCCTCGAGCATCTAAAAGATTAAAAGCGTGAGAACATTTTAGAGTATAGTCATAAGCAGGCAAAACTAAGTTTCTTTCCATAAGATTTAATGCTTCCGCTTCATACATATTAAACCACTGAAACAAACGTTCTTTGTCCGATTCTTCAAAATTATAACGGGAAAATTGTTTCTCTGTTTCTAAATGCACGTCGCCGTACTTCACATTTTCATTCCATTTTAAATCATAAACATTATCAACGTTTTGCAAATACATCGTGATACGTTCAAGCCCGTATGTCAATTCAACCGAGATAGGATCCAAATCAATACTTCCCACTTGTTGGAAATAAGTAAACTGAGTGATTTCCATTCCATCGAGCCAGACTTCCCAACCTAACCCCCAAGCACCCAGCGTAGGTGATTCCCAATCATCTTCGACGAACCGGATATCATGCTTTAATGGATCAATTCCCAAAACCTTAAGACTATCGAGATATTGGTCTTGAACATCCTCTGGAGAAGGTTTAAGAATTACTTGATACTGATAATAATGCTGCAAACGGTTGGGGTTTTCACCATAGCGACCGTCCGTAGGGCGCCGTGAAGGCTCCACATAGGCCGCTCTAAAAGGTTCAGGTCCGAGCACCCGAAAAAATGTGGCAGGATTGAAGGTTCCAGCCCCTACTTCTATATCATAGGGTTGCTGAATCACACAATCTCTTGATCCCCAATATTCATTCAATTTTAAAATTACATTTTGAAAATTCATATCCTAGGGTTTTAACAGAGTGGATAATTGCTGTCAACTTATGAAATAGTTTAGATGATTCAATGTATGAAAATTTTCGATATTTTAAAATACCGCTATTGAATTAGGCTTCAGGTGGATGTTTCGAATCGGCAGGGAGAGGTCCCATTCTCTTTTAGACATGCGCTTCACTAACTTTAATCCATTAATCTGATAAATTTCCAGTAATTTTGGTTTAGCTTTATAACGTCCAAAAATCCTTTTCTCTCCTACAATTTCTGGTTTCAATGTTTTTAATTTTGGAATTACCTCTTGCATAGGTTGCCCAATGTTTAGAATGAGTCCTTCTAATTTGCCTTCCTTCCCCTTAGGGCAATGTACTTTGATATCACCACGCTTTTGGATTATCTTTTCAGCAATTGGTTTATCAAATCCTAGTATTGGAATAAGAGCTTGCAAGGGAATATTGCCTCCACCCTTGGCAGATATTTGTTGCATAATTTGGATTACTTTTATAGCTCGTTTTTGATCCGATCCTTTAATGGGAATTTCTAAAAGGTTTTTTAGGTCGAATATACTCATGGTTTCGGAGATTCTTTTTTAGTTTGAGGAGCATCTTGTTCTTTCTTTTTAGGCTCTTCTTTTTTCTTATTCAAATCTTCTAGTTTATGTTTTTTAATGAGCGCATCCAGCTTATCTGTAAATTCTTTAGATTGAACTTTTTTTTGTCCCCACTGACTACCCGTTACTCCTGCCTCTTTACTAATGATGGGCATTTTATTTTTCCACTCATTCCAAAAGGGAGTATCAAACATTTCTACTAATTTTTTTATCGCATCATGGCTCATATGCTTTTCATAAATTGGTACTACTTCATCCACTAGCTTTTCTAAATCTTTTTGCCCAATCAAATCGTTATAATCATCCCAAAACTCCTTCGGTATTTTCGGATAGGTTGAAGTTACAACAACAGAATATGATTTTAATAAACTAGTTTTCATATAAGCTAACTGATCTTTTATTCCGGTAACCTCAAGGAGCTTGCGAATATCAGCTTTTTTTTCAGCGGAAGATTCAGCCCCTGCTTGAAAAGGAAATCCAACAAAAAGAATAAGCAGAGTACCTGCCAGAATTAACAACTTTTTTACACTAAACATTTCCATATTCTATCCCTCTTCAGATTTATTAATGAAAATTATTGAATGTCCTTAAAATCTCGCCGCACAGTCTCAATTTCCTTACGATATCGATTGCCATCTCCATAATCGAAAAAGAAAGGAATCCGATTATGAATAGCTCGAGATTTTCGAGCATGCTTGATAGGGCACCAATACTGTTCGGTTCTAGCTGCAATTTCCCGACTATAAGCAATGACCCCATTGAAATAACCACAATAGACACAATTCATTTTCTCAATGGGATTTAAATAAGCCAAATAATGACGGTCAATCACAATAAAATCTCCCCTTTTTACTTTAGGAATTCCATAAATAGGGAAACAAATAGTTTGATAAAATGAAATCACTAAATCCATCAATAATGCCGGCACCAGGCAGAACCAAATGATAGGAGCCGTTAAAATTACAAGAATTCGAGCGTCTTTGATATAACGAAAAGTTTTTTTTACAAGGAGCTTATGTTGTTGTCGAACCTCTTTCTCAAATCGAACGCGTTTCTTTCTTATTTTATAAAAAAATTCTTTTTCTTTTTTTTGAATTTCTTGTAAAAGTTCTTTTTCAAGGTTTTTAAATTTTTCTAACCATTTGTCCATTGAGTTTGGCATGAAAACCTCACTTAGAAAATTTCAAAACTCAGATTACCATTATTTAATTGAAAACGGGAAATTTCCTGATATTAATATATTAAGTTAAGGGACCGTTTATTTATGCATACTCTATTTAAAGAAATCAATATTCAGGACGCCCAACGCATTTTGAACTACTGCCAGACAAATAGTATTCAAAAAGGGGGCTTGTTTGAGGTGTATTCTACTCCTGGTGAAGACATTCATATGATAATAGTAAATTCCTGCCCGGAGGATGAGCCCTTGGAAAAATTTAGACCTTTGGGAGCATTCTATTTAAACTACCTGAAACCTGGTTCCATATCTATTGAAGAAAATGATCCTCATTTTGATGGAATGGCAAGCCGAAAATATCATGTGGCAGCAATAAAACAAGTGATTCATCTACTTTTAGAATTTGGTCATCCTGGTTACAAAATTTCATACAATGATCTCCCTCCCATACCGAAGTAATTTACCCATAAAAATAGGCAACTAAATTTAAAATTACTTTTTTATTTTTTGATCTCTTAAAAACATTTTATGTTAGCACAAAGAACTACTTTTATTGGAACGATAGAGGTGATGAAATACTCCTGACTCTCAAGTATGAAATTTACTTCATTCTATTTAAACCCGGTTTAAAAATCCGTGATACAATTGTTTATCTAATTCATATGAAATCTATCTATTCGACGGAGGACGTCATGTCATTAAAATATAAATACTCATCCATTGCCTCAAAAATACTTTCAGCGGTTGTCTTTTTGTTTATATTATCTCTCGTTGGAGTAATTAATTCGGAGTTTAGCACTGCCTGGGCAGATGAAAAAGTTAAAGTTTTGTATCATGTAGATGGTAAAGATTTGGGAACAGCAAAATATGCAATGGCATTGATCAATAAACATATTGAAGCAGAGGGCGGACCAGATAAAATAGATGTCAAGCTTGTTGTACACGGCCCGGCACTTCATTTATTTAAAGCAGATACTATTGATCCAGAACTTAAAGCCAAACTAAAGAAAGTGTTAGATCAAGGAATCGATGCTGAAATGTGTCAGGTATCGATGAAATTATTTAATACTCCATTAGACAAACTGGCTCCCGGTTTTAAACCTACAGGTCATCCAGTGGCTGTAAAACGAATTGCCGACTTGCAACGGGAAGGATACATTTATATAAAACCCTAGCAAAAGTAATAAATTAATTTTTGGCAAGCTAAACCTTGAGGATAATTATTTACTTTTTACCACGTCGATGTTTTTGAAATTTCCTTTTCTTATGATTCAGGAAACGCTTTCGTTGTTGAGGAGTCATGTTTCGCATTCGCTTTTTGAATGCTTTCTTTTTTTCAGGGGAAAGATTACGCCAACGTTTTTTAAATTTTTGCTGTTGCTTAGGGGGCAAATTCCGAAACCATTTTCGTGTTTGGCGAATGTTTTTCCGCTGATTTGGCGACAAGTTTCGAAATTGTCTAAATTTTTTTCGGATTCGTTCTCGCTTTTCCGAAGGGAATTGCTTCCACCTTCTAAAACGCTGTTTAAAGGTTGCGCGCTCATCTGGGCTTAGCCTAGACCAGCGTATGGCTCCCTTTTGTAGTTTACGTTGTCGTTCAACCGGTAATTGATTCCATTTCTCTGAAAAGGGTTTTAAAATTTTTTGTTCCTTTTGGGATAGGGAATTCCACAAAACAGGATTATCTTCAGCTAATACAAAAGATAAATTAAAAAGACTGATCAAACAAAAAACTGCACTTATCCCTATAGTTTTATTTATCTGATTTTTCATTTTCACCTTGCTTGGGCTCTGGTAAATCAATTTGATCGAGGTCTTCCGGATCCAACCACTGCCCTTCATCTGTTTCAAAATCTGCTAAAAATTCCAATAATTCCATGGATGGAACCTCATCTTCAATATCTTGGTCTGATGGCTTTCCTTTGTCCTGTGGAGAATCCTCTGCAAAAACTCCTAAAGGAAATAAGTTCCAAAGGATAAGGGACAAAATCCATAAAATATTTTTAACCTGCATCGATCCCTTCCAGTTCTAGCCAAACATAGAAATCCAAATCTTCGTAAAATTCAGGTTGTTCAGTAGATATCAAAAGATCGACATCTTCAAAGTCTAGATTAACCGAGGTTGGTGATTTGATTAATAAAACACTCGCCAAGATCAAAATGACAAAAGATGCAAATACCACCTTTGGATTTAGAATCCTGTTTGGAAACCAGTGAGTTTCTTTTTGAGATTCTAAAACCTGATAGCGCATTCGGCTTAATCTAGATTTAATGCCAGGATCAAGGTTGTCTTCGGCACCATCTAATTCTTCTTTGATTCGTTTTATAAATTTATCCTTTGAATCATTAGTTTTCATAATTCCAAACCTTCCAATTTTTCACGTAGAGTTTGTAAAGCACGAAAATAATGAGATTTCACCGAACCTTCTGAACATTTCATAGCCAACGCAGTTTCTGAAATACTAAGTTCTTCCCATGCTCTTAAAAGAAAAGCCTGCTGTTGACGCAATGGTAATTCTTTAAGCACTTTTTCAAGCTTTACCCTGGTAAACTTTTCAGCAACACCATCCTCAGGTTTTGATGCCCTAGTATCAGGTAGTAAATCAATAGGATTCTCCAGTCCCTCATCATGATTTTTAAAGTTACTCCATAATGAATACAATCGATTTCGAACACTTTGTCTTCTATACCAATCACGAATCCGATTTTGCAATATTTGAAAAAATAATGGACGCAGTTCTTCCTTGGGTTTATTCGAATAAGTACGAACTAGTTGCAACATACTATCTTGAACAATATCCATTGCTTCATCAATATTACCTGTTGCAAAATGGGCCATTTGAAATGCCCTTTTTTCCACCGATGCTAAAAATTCTTCCATAGTTTAGGAATTTTCTTGAACATGAAAAGAGAAAGAGATCTTTTAAACGAATTAAGGATCTCTATCCTCCTTTCATAGTATAATGGTTCGAAAATCTTTATAAACCGGGCCTACACATTCAAGTATTCCCAAAAGTATTTTTTCTCGTTATAGACTTTAAGCAAAGTTATTTGTAACTTTGGAGTTTAAATTCATAGGAACAAAAAAGCTTCGGCGGTCAATTCTTCGATGGAGTCGTTTTCCTTTACGGTCCATACGTCGATTAATTTTTTTTCCTTTTCGATCTAATTTTCGATCGATTCGATTTCCCCTACGATCTAATTTACGCTCAATTCTATTTCCTTTTCTGTCCAGTTTTCGTTCAATTCGATTTCCTCTACGGTCTAATTTTCGTGCTAAACCATCTTTTCCCTGCTGTTTTGCTCGCTCGGACAGGTTATCCAGACGATCATTAATTCTTTGACCTTTAGCATCTAAACGATCATCAATCCGTTGCCCCTTATTTTCTAAATGATTATTAATACGATCCCCTTTAGCATCTAATCTATTTTCAATTCGGTTTCCTTTTCTATCCCAATGGTTTTCTACTTTTTGTCCAAATCCCCCGTTGTCTGCCAAAGCTGGGGACGCGGTTAATATCGTTGCCAAAGTAAAAGCGTTTAATAATTTGTATTTTGTCATTTCATTCCTCCTTGTTGTTAAATCCAATCCGTTGCTTAAAAAATAAAACGCTTCACCCTGGAATTTGTTTACAAGAAAAACCTATTTTTTTTTAACTAATGAAAATTCAACAAAATATTATTTTTAAAATGTTTAATGGCTAAAAAATTTATTAAGGAATAGCAATAAAAGTCAATTACTAGGTTTAAACAGTGTTTTTAAGGTAATAAAACTCTTTAAAATATTTTAAACGGTAGTCCATCAGAACAATTTGAAACTTTTGTAAAAAAGGTTTTTATTTATTTATTGCCAAAAGTTTGATAAAAATGGTCCATTCCGCACAATAATTGCATTGAAGAATACTGTTTAATCTTGCTCAGCTTCCTAAAATTCAAATTGAACAGTTTTACTTGTTTTTTTTAGGGAAAATAACAGTTTATCCCTATTCCTTAGAAGAGTGCTACATTTTTAAAATGATTCTCATTTTTATGGTGTGCACTTTTTTTTAACGATGACAAATTTTTTATAAAGCTTTTGTAAGGATTCGAGTTTTTTTCGGAAACTCGATGCTTTCTACTCAAAAGGTTTAAGTCCCTTCAATTTTATTTTTGTAATAATGAGGTATATCGTGAAATTTTGTTTTACAGAAAAAACTCAAAAACATCTTTTTCCTTATTTACTTCACACTTTTCTTATCGTTGCCTTTCTACTTCTCCATGTTTTAGAAGTCACCGCTGGTACAGTTGATCGGGGTCCATACTTACAAAAAATAAGTCCCACGAGTGTGGTAGTTAAATGGAGAGTGAGCACTTCAGAGTCCTCCTATAAGAGTGTTCACTATGGCGAGTTTCCCCAAAATTACAGCGCTGTTAAATCCGATTCCGACCCCAAAAGCGTTTCTTTGTGCAGTAGTTGTGGAAACTTGCTAGAGCATACAGTTACTTTAACTAATTTGAGTCCCGGCACTCGATATTATTATGAAATTGGAACTTCAAGCTCTCCATTAAACGAGTCCTCTGCCCGGGGTAGTTTTATGACACCCGTTGGTGGCGGTAGCCCACAACCAACACGAATATGGGTTATTGGTGATTCGGGTACCGGAGATGCTAATGCGGCCAAAGTTCGTGATTCCTTTAAAAATTACACAAAAAAACGGCGAGCGGATCTCTTATTTGCCCTAGGTGATAATGCTTATACCAATGGAGGTTTTTGGGAAGGCTCCGATGGGGCGTATCAGGGTGGATTGTTTAATGCAATTTCAGAAATATTAAAAGACACTCCAATATACACCACATTCTCAGATGGCGAACCTTATTCAGATGTAAACACTCAAGCAGGTCCTTTTTTCAATAATTTTGAATTTCCTAAGAATGGAGAAAATGGGGGAGTGTCTTCCGGTGTCGAAGATTATTATTCTTTCGATTACAACAATATCCATATAGTAGTTTTAAATTCTCTGACTCGACCCCGCAATTCCGGATCTGCAATGGTAAATTGGTTGGATGATGATTTGAGTTCAACAAACCAGGATTGGATTATCTGCATCTTTCACAATCCTCCTTACTCCAATGCAGTTAATAACACCAGCTTAATTCCAAACGAATTACGGGAAAATATCGTTCCAATCCTGGAGTCTCATGGTGTCGATTTAGTATTGAGTGGAAATAATCACTGGTATGAACGTTCCTTTCTAACAAATAATGGAAGTAAAATCACTTCCAGCAATGGAAAATCATTTCCGGAATCAGGAGCAGATGGAGCCTATATAAAATCTGGTAATACCGGAACGGTGTATGCCGTTATGGGAATATCCAGCCGTCATCAGTCCACCAATGGATCCCCAATGCATCCCATTATGTACACTGAATATGATTATGGAGATGCCATCCTGGGTTCTATGATTTTAGATATCTACGCTAATCGAATGGAAGCCCAGTTCCTGGATGACGATGGATTGATTCGCGATAAGTTCACCATTGCAAAATCTGGTGATGTGGCACCCCCTGCAATTTTTGCGGTGCACCGAATTAATAGTACAAAACTGGATGTGCAATTTTCAGAACCCGTCCATAAATCGAGTGCTGAAACTAAAAGCAATTATTCGTTAGATAACGGTGTATCCATAAGCAGTGCCGTTCGGCTTAGTGATCCAAGAGTGGTTCGATTAACTACATCCTCATCAGCCACAGGATCCGAAGTATTAACCGTGGTTAATGTCAAAGACTATGCAGCGAATTTGCCCATTCCAAGTCCAGGAATTCAATTTAATATAAATGAAAATTCGACTTTTAGTGGCGGAAGTCCGCCACCTCCTCCTCCGCCACCGCCCCCTCCTGGAGGTGGAAACACAGTTAGCCTTCAAAATGGGGTGGACGGTTATAGCGGAACAAGAGACGCTTTGTTGCGAGAATCTTCTCCAAACACCAATTATGGAAACGACAGTCTCCTATGGGTTGATGGTACTGCGCCCGATCCTGAAAATGGTTCTTATGGGGAAGTAGTGTCAGTGCTCTTATGGGATTTGTCTTCAATTCCCAGCAATGCGGTGGTCCAATCCGTCAGTGTGACACTAAACTTTTCAGATGCCAGTTCTGGAAACCATTATTTTCATGAAGCCAAATCTTCATGGTCTGAAAGTACGGTTGATTGGAACGACTTTAATAATTCTGGTGATATCGGTTCTGCTATCCTAGGAACAATTGGCCCTAATCTTTTTAATGAACAAGAAATTCCTTTAAATCAGAGTGGTGTAAATTTGGTTCAAAGTTGGGTTGATGGAAGCATTTCTAATAGAGGTTTTGTTATACGGACCGATGGAAATAATAATGGAATTGGTTTTAATTCCAGTGAAGCTTCTTCAAAAAGACCTAAGATCACTATTACTTATTCCGTTGGAGGTGGAAACACAGTTAGCCTTCAAAATGGGGTGGACGGTTATTCAGGTACTAGAGATGCTTCCTTAAGAGAAACTTCTCCAAACTCGAATGTCGGAAACGATAACATATTGTTAGTTGACGGGGTGGCCTCTGATCCTTCAAACGGAAATTATGGGGAAGTTATGAGTGTTATCTTATGGGACTTGTCTTCTATTCCCAGCAATGCTGTTGTCCAATCCGTCAGTATGACCTTTAACATTTCAGATGGTAGTTCGGCTGACCATCATTTGTATGAAGCCAAATCCTCCTGGTCTGAAAGCACCGTTGATTGGAATGAATTTAGCGGATCCGGCGAAATTGGATCGACCATTTTGGGCACCATTCCATCTAACATTTTCAATGAACAGGAAATCTTTTTGAATCAGAATGGTATAAACATAGTTCAAGGTTGGATCGACGGCAGTATTTGGAATCGAGGATTCATTATCCGTTCTAATGGGTCTAACAATGGAATTGGTTTTAATTCCAGTGAAGCTTCTTCAAAAAGACCTAAGATCACTATTACTTATTCCGTTGGAGGTGGAAACACAGTTAGCCTTCAAAATGGGGTGGACGGTTATTCAGGTACTAGAGATGCTTCCTTAAGAGAAACTTCTCCAAACTCGAATGTCGGAAACGATAACATATTGTTAGTTGACGGGGTGGCCTCTGATCCTTCAAACGGAAATTATGGGGAAGTTATGAGTGTTATCTTATGGGACTTGTCTTCTATTCCCAGCAATGCTGTTGTCCAATCCGTCAGTATGACCTTTAACATTTCAGATGGTAGTTCGGCTGACCATCATTTGTATGAAGCCAAATCCTCCTGGTCTGAAAGCACCGTTGATTGGAATGAATTTAGCGGATCCGGCGAAATTGGATCGACCATTTTGGGCACCATTCCATCTAACATTTTCAATGAACAGGAAATCTTTTTGAATCAGAATGGTATAAACATAGTTCAAGGTTGGATCGACGGCAGTATTTGGAATCGAGGATTCATTATCCGTTCTAATGGGTCTAACAATGGAATTGGTTTTAATTCCAGTGAAGCTTCTTCAAAAAGACCTAAGATCACTATTACTT
This sequence comes from Nitrospinaceae bacterium, assembly GCA_965223665.1. Lineage (GTDB taxonomy): Bacteria > Nitrospinota > Nitrospinia > Nitrospinales > Nitrospinaceae > CBDCVY01. Next base: position 3,191,961 of record OZ245011.1, on the reverse strand, counting down.
ACTCGCAATAAGTGTATATTGATCAATATTTTTTGGACTGATTTTCCAAAAAATGAATGGCTGAGGAAATAAAGAAATTATGTGGAGTTTCGAGGTTATGTTTTTTTCCTAGTGCAATAACCGCTCCATTGAGAGTATCGATTTCGGTACGCTTTAAGGAGCGGATGTCTTGCAGCATTGAGGGCTCATGGTGGTAAGTGGCCGGCAGCTGATTTTGATAGAAAACCTTAATATAATCTTCTACACAATCCCAGTGCGTCCTAAAGCCGGCGGCTCGCATAACCACAAAGACCTCTAAAGCAATTTTATCCATTAAATTTCGTGTGAAAACTGATTCTCCAAGTTTTCCATACGGAACATTAAATAGCGTACTTAATCCATTCAGCATACAGTTATATAACATTTTTGCCCACAGATCTCTTTCAATGGTTTCTGTTACATCACAAGGCATCCCTCCTTCATTTAGAACATCCCTTAAAGGATGGAGGTCCATTACATTTTCTCCAAAGAGATTTCCCATTTTTATTGCATCCGCATGAACGGTTATTTCTACTTTATTATTTAAGAGGCGGCGAAAACCAGTAATTACCCGAGCATTTTTTATTTGATGTTTGGAGATAAATTGACTAAAAGTTTCTGCATTCCCCCACCCATTCTGGCAAAGGATTACAATAGACTCTTTCTTACTATCTTTTAAAAAACTGGAAATAATTTCTGCGGAATTACTGGAATCAAAAGACTTTGTACATACAAGAACATAATCAAAATTCTTTTGGGGTAGATTTTTAAGGTTATCTGTTACAAAGAACTTATCAGGGAGGGCATGATATTCACCAAATATACCTACTCGTTGAAGACCATTTTTTTTTAATTCATCAACTGTTTCTTTTTTACCAATCAAAAATACATTTTGTTTCGCTTGGATAATAAAACTGGCTAATCCGAGGCCAACGGCTCCTGCCCCAAATACTAAGATATTCATGGGAGCATTGTAACATGATTTAAATATTAACAATCAAATTGAGAAATGAGGGTGGCCCTTTTACACTGCACTTCTCATTGAGGCTATTTGAGGTTGGGCATGGTCCCCACTTGGATCCTGATATTGTTTTTGCACCTTGAGAATTTCATCTAAGGACTTGAGAAAGTAGTCCACAATTTTAGGATTGAAATGCTTTCCACTTTGTTCCTTAATTAAATCCAAAGTTTTTTCCAAAGGCCACGCTTTCTTATAGGGTCGCTCAGAAGATAATGCATCAAAAACATCACAAATGGCCACTATTTGACCCTCAAAAGGAATATCGTTTCCTTTTAGACTTAAAGGATATCCGGAACCATCCCATTTTTCGTGGTGGGATAGAGCAATAGTTTGTGCCATTTTAAGGAGATCAGATTTTCCTCCTGACAGAATTTCACCCCCAATGGTAGAATGGGTCTTCATTATTTCCCATTCTTGTTCATCCAACTTACCCGGCTTTAAAAGAATATTATCTGGAATACCAATTTTCCCAATATCATGCATGGGACTGGCATGAAGAATTAAATGACAATAGTTTTCGTGCATTCCAGCTGCCCGCGCCAAAATTGCTGAAAACCGACTCATTCGGACCACATGGTTTCCTGTCTCATTATCCCTGTACTCTGCGGCTCTTCCTAATCGTTCAACAACTTCCAGGCGAGTATCCTCCAACAATTTTGTTCGCTCATAAACCGTTCGTTCCAAATATTTATTTTGCTCTTTGGTTTGTTTATGGAGAAGTCGGATTTCTAGCATATTCCCGATTCGTTGTAGGGTCTCATTAAAGTCGAAAGGCTTTACAATAAAATCTTTGGCGCCAACCTCTAGGGCTCTTCGTTTTGTTTCTGTATCCGATTGTGCGGTAAGGACCAGAATTGGAGCATAGGAATCGCTTTCAATAGTCTTCAACTGTTCCATTATTTCAAATCCACTAACATGAGGCATATTCAAATCCAACAAAAGAACATCAGGACGAAAAACTTCATACATATGAATCGCTTGTCGTGAATCAGTAACAGATTGTATGCGTTTGTAACCAAATCCTGAAAGCATTTCTTCAAGTAATACAACGTTAGGTTTGGTATCATCCACAATTAGAATTTTTGCCTCTTCCTTTTGTCCTTCCTCTAACATATTATTTCCCTCAATCTATGGAATAAAGCCCTAAACAAAAAATCCCTTAAGTTTTTGCCAGAACATCCGCTCTATTAAAATAAGTCTCCAAATATTAATGAAGTTCAATTACAAAATTAATTACTTACTTAAATAACCCAGGTTTCAAAAAAAAGTCTTTCTCCTCTTCTCAACCTTTGTCATTATCTCAATATATAAAATAGTGTAAGGGTTATTTAAAATTAAAAGAGTAAAATTTTCATTACAATTATCTTTGCCAAATCCTACCCACCAGCCTTAAACCTTCAATCAAAGATAATTCAACATAGAAGGAGAATCGCCAACAAGGTTTACTTTGTAAATCTATATTTCTTTTTCTCACTTCGTCTAAACTATCCAAGAAGACAAATCAAAAACTCCAAAAAAAATTTTTGTTTTTACGCAATAATAATATACCCTTCAAATCAATAAGGAAAACCCTCAGCAAAACAAATTCTTGTAAATTCACATAAATCATTTTTTAATTTCAATAATTAAATTTTTTCCAACCGCATAAAACATGGCTTAATTTAAGGGCTTAATTTTTTTTTAATCGAAACTAATAAAAATATCGAAGCTTTGAAATAGATTTAATGGAAATTATTCAGGTAGGATTATTTCAAACGATTTAATTCTTTTCGAGCCGCAGAGCAAATAAAAACATGACCAGAATATTCTAGACTATTTTGAAAGCATTGACTTGCTTTTCCATCTTCGCCCTGCAACAAAAGATATTGGCCAATATAAAACTGAGATTCACAAATTCGCTTCTCTTCTATTTTCTTATTTGAGTCGACCGTAGCATTTATTAAGGATTCCGATGTCATTTCTCCCAAATAAAAAAAGATAACTGGATGTGGCCAGTGCTTTGGATTTATATTTATCGATTGGGTAACCAACTGCAGTTCACCCGTTCTTCCATCTCTCTCTCGGCTTAAGAAAAGCCAAATCATTCCATATGCATCTTGTGGATCTATTTTCAGGCAAGCTTCAAAATCCCCTTCAGCTGACTCAAAATTACCGCAGCAAAAATGAGCAATACCTCGATGAAAGAAAATAGACACATCATCCGGATTTAATCGCAATAGATGGTCATAATCCTCAATTGCTAAGGCAAAATTACCTTCCCAAAAAAATGCTTCACTACGATATAAATACGCATAAAAATGATCGGGATCCAGTTGAATTATTTGGCTAAAATCCTTAATGGCTTGTCGAAACATTCCTCTTCTGTAATACGCTAAACTTCTAGGAAAATAAGAGGCAGGTGAATCAGGGTTTAATTCAATTATTTGATCATAATCGTCCATTGCTTTTTGAAATTGACCTATTTTATTAAAAGCATCCCCTCGGCTATGCAAAGCTCGTAGACGATCTGAGAAAGACAATTCTCCTTTTTTTAAAAACCCACTTAGTATAAAGACCGCTTTTTCAATATTCCCCTGATCCAGGGCTAATTGGGCCTGTTGTAGTTCAGACATATTTTAAGCCTGCAAAAATTCAAAATAACAATTTTTTTAAACCTTTGTTCACAAATACCAAAAAAGTATTTAATCTAAATGTATGCCCAACACCAGATCTAATCAAGTTTCAAGAAGAACTAAGGAACTTTACCTTTAATTTATGAATTACGTACATCAAAAACCGAATAAGCCCTTTAAATCGAGAGTTGCTGAGTTGATGGGTCCAGTTGCCCGTCACGACAGAGTAATCAATACTTTTGATAAACTCATATTAGCTTTAATCTTATTAAATGTTTTAGCAGTCGTTTTAGAAACGGTAAAATTTCTAAATGAAAATTATGGGATTTGGTTTTTTAGTTTTGAAATTTTTTCAATGGTATTTTTTACTACTGAATATCTTATACGGTTATGGGCATGTACCACCTCGGAACAATACAAAGATCCCGTAAATGGTCGAATTCGCTATGCTCTAACACCCATGATGCTTTTAGACTTGTTGGCAATTTTACCTTTTTATCTTTCAACATTTTTTGCCGTAGATTTACGTTTTATAAGGGCATTTCGACTTTTTCGATTATTAGTCGTCCTAAAATTAGTTCGATACTCTCGTTCTCTTAAATTATTTATTCAAGTAGGTAAAGAAAAAAAAGAAGAGTTAGTGGTTACATTTTCTATGATCATTTTTCTTTTAATATTCGCTTCCTGTATTATTTATTTTTTGGAAAATGAGGTTCAACCCGATGCTTTTTCCAGTATTCCTGCTTCCATGTGGTGGGGAGTTGCTACCATGACCACAGTGGGCTACGGAGATATTTATCCCATTACTCCCTTGGGAAAAGTTTTTGGGGGATTGATTGCAATTTTAGGATTGGGAATGTTTGGGTTACCTGCAGCTATCCTGGCCACAGGGTTTTTAGAAGAATTGCAAAAAGGGAAAAGTCCGGATACTCCCCATCAATGCCCACATTGTGGAGAAACTTTAGAATGATAGAAAATGAAATGTAGTTCAAAACTAAAATAAAAAGTGGATTTTGATGGACATAAAAACAATATTTTTAATGGCCTCTTTATTTTTTAATTTTCAAACTCCTTCACATGTGGTTTCTGGAATTGGAACGGCGGTTCATAGTGGAGATACTTTTACCATTCTTAGTGAAAACGAATTATATAAAATTCGCTTGGCCGATGTTGATGCACCGGAGCTAAAACAATCTTTTGGCCGGCAAGCTCAAAATTTTACATATGACCGGGTTTATGATCGAAAAGTAGAAATTACCATTGAGCAAATTGATGCCAACGGATTGTTTATTGGTAAAGTCGTTCTGGACAATGGGCGAACTTTAAATGAGGAACTTTTAGCTTCCGGGTTAGCCTGGCATTATCGTGTGAAACACCAACCCTCGCAAAAATTAACAAAGCTGGAATATTTTGCTTATTCAAACCATATTGGTTTGTGGATGCAACCCAACCCGTTACCTCCCTGGGAATTTCGCAAAGAAACTTCAATTCCTGAGGCTCCGGTCAGTCCCAATAAAGTGGATTATAATCAAATATTTCATTATGGTATCGTAGCCAATAAGAAAACGAAACAATACCAATGGCCCGCCTGTCTTAACTATAAACCTTTTTCGCAAAAGCAAGCGATCATCTTTAGCAATATGCTTGAAGCAGAACGGGCGGGGTATATACCCGCCAAAGGATGCCCTTAATACCCTAAGTTTTGTCAGTGATCAAGAGATTTGCTTTTCCTTTAAGTTTAATATTTACTATAATTGTTCGAATAAACCTTAAATTACGGAATAATTAAATGCATCTTATCCCAGAATTATTAGCGCCTGCGGGCAGTCCAGAAAAGATGGAATATGCTTTTGCTTACGGAGCAGATGCGATTTATGCAGGAATTCCAAAGTTCTCTTTACGAGCGCGTGAAAATCCTTTTAAAGATGCGACCTTAAAGACCGCAATTGACAGGTCCCATCAATTAGGTAAAAAGATTTATATCACTGCAAATATTTTACCTCCTAATCGAAAAATCGAATCGTTTAAAAAATCATTAGCATATTTCGCAGAAGCGGAGCCTGATGCTTTTATTATGGCGGATCCGGGAATGATTTCTTTTGTACGAAAAGAGTTTCCACAAATCCCCATTCATCTTTCAGTACAAACCAATACGATGAATTGGCCTACTGTTCAATTTTGGTATGAACAGGGTGTAAAACGCATTATTCTTTCACGTGAATTGTCCTTGCCCGAGGTCCATGAAATTCATGAAAAAGTTCCTGGTATTGAGCTGGAAGCATTTGTTCATGGTGCAATTTGTATTGCTTATTCGGGCCGATGCCTTTTATCAAATTATTTTAACCACCGTGATGCTAACCAGGGAACATGCACTAACAGTTGTCGTTGGGAATATAACCTAACCCAAGAAAATTCTGAATCCACAACAGACTATTCACAAAGCACCCACAACCCTGAAATTCTTCAAGGCGAATATTTTATTGAAGAGAAACTGCGTCCCGGAGAATTAATGCCCATTGATGAAGACGAGCACGGGACCTACATAATGAATTCTAAAGATTTACGGGCTTTGGAATTCTTAAAACAAATCCAAGATGCTGGGGTGTGTTCTTTAAAAATCGAAGGCCGCTCAAAAACAATATATTATTTATCCTTGGTTGTAAGAACCTATCGCAAAGCCTTGAGCGACCTTGCTGAAGGTCGGCCATTTAATCCTGGTTTATTAGAAGAGCTAAATAAAACAGCCAATCGCGGCTTTACTTCAGCATTTTATGTTCCTAAATCTGACCATGAAACCGAACGATTTGATTCCCCACAAGAAGAAGATTTAATGCAAGTGTTTGCCGGCCAGGTTACTGGAGAACGGCCTGGGGGGTGGATGGAAGTTGAAGTAAAAAATAGAATTGAAATTGGAGACGAACTTGAATACATTTCTCCGGAAGGACAACATAAATTTCAATTAACCGCTATGGAAAATATGAATAAAGAATCTATATCGATTGCCCATGGTGGGAATGGTCGTGTCTGGATACAAATGGAAGCGCCGGTTCACCCATTTGCATTACTTAGTCTGGTAAAAACAAAAGTTACCACAACGTAAAAACTATCAAAAAAACTAATATTGAATTCCAATAAAAAAACCATCCTCTTTTGCCACTTCCTTTTTCTACTTGGCATATTTATTATTTTCATTTTCGCAAATTCTCCTGTATTCGCTGAAACTGCAACTGAGGAACAGGTTGTCCAATCCTGGTCTGAAGGTTTGGAGGATTTGTCTGAGGAAGAGAAAAACCTTTTAACTCTCAATGCCCAGGAAAAATTACAAAAACGACCCACAAAAAGTGGATTTTTTACCCCTCCGGGTGCAGACTCAGAAATTGTTTCAAACCCCATCCTGTTTGATTATGTCCAAAAAATGGAGCGAGAAAATAAACCATTGGAATCCAATGCTCAAGCTCTTGTTGACCAAACCAAAGATCAATTTTTCTTTTTAGAAACGGGATTATCGATTCAAACCAAAAAATATGAGGATATTGATGTCTTAATTTTTGAACTGAAATACTCCCCTAATAAAGTTTCTACTTTTTCCAAATTACCCGCCAGCAAAACGAAATCTCTTTTTACATTGGGAGGGGAAACAAAAATAAATTTAGGAGGGGATTTTCAACTGGCCATTGGTAAAAAACTAATAGGTGAGAACCATGCCAAGGCTGCCGCCAAAGGAAAACAAGATTTTAATTTTCAATGGGAAGGTAATTACGATATCGAAAAAGTTGAAATTGCGACTACAGGGGTGAACCTGCCACGTAGTCGTTGGATGATTGCCTCAGATGATTTAATTAATGATGAAATTAGATTTTTTATTGTTTTAAGAGTTCCTCAGTCTGTGAAAGAGTTTAAGATTTCCACCCTGGCTCGATTTATTGATGAACGTATTTGGCCATTGGAAAATTCCAAAACGGATAAACACCTTACCTATATTTGCAAAACTCAACCCCCCGGTTGTGAAACTGAAGAAAGTCCTTAATTTTTGATTATTATTTTAGAACCTAATGTTCCTTAATAATATGGAATCTGGCTTTTTCAATACGCAAAATAATATTATCTGGGGAAAACAACATAAAATTCCTAAAAGATTAAGTAAAGTATTGTAGAGGTAAGACGACTCTAGGTACAATGGTAAATGAGTGTGAAGGATTATGAACTTTAAAGAGAGTTTATGTTTAGAGTCGGTAATGGATATGATGTGCATCGCCTTGAAGAAGGCGAAAAACTGATCTTAGGAGGTGTGGAAATTCCACATCCTAAAGGGCTTTTGGGTCATTCAGATGCTGATGCTTTATGCCATGCAATTTGTGATGCCCTACTTGGGGCTAGTGGGGGTGGCGATTTAGGCCTTTATTTTCCTGACACCGATCCTCGTTGGCGCGGTGTTTCCAGCCTGGTGCTTTTGGAAAAGGTTGGACGAATGGTTAATGAAAAAGGTTTTCAAATCATGAATATTGATTCTACCATTGTGGCTCAAAAACCTAAGTTAGCGTCTTATATGAACGCAATGAAGGATAACCTCGCAAAAGCCCTCAGTATTTCTCCCTTTCAAGTCAATATAAAAGCAACAACTACTGAGAAACTTGGGTTTCCTGGACGAGAAGAAGGCCTGGCCGCATACGCAGTGGCACTCATTGAGAAAATTTGAATAATTTTTGGTATCCTGCCTTTAACTTTTAAAATTTAAGATTACTATTTAAAACTCCATTCTCCCTATTTCCCAATTCTTCGTATATAATGATTTTTAGTTTAAACCTGCCTATAATAACCAACCCATGAGGTTTCATTTTAGGATAATTTTGTGTCATTAAATGATCGTATTGTAATTACAGGAATTGGACTTACTGCACCTAACGGTAATTCTTTAGCGGAGTTTCGCAAATCATTGCTGGAAGGTAAATCTGGTGTTCGAAAGTTTAAAACCCGATTCATGGGTGAAGTTCTTGCAGGGGTGTGTGATTTCGATGAACTGCGTTACCAAAAGAAAAAAGATGTCCGTCGCGGAACACGTGCCGGATCAATTGCAGTCTATTGTTCCCGCGAAGCAGTCCTTGATTCATCGATTGATTTTGATGCTCTCGACAAATCACGGATTGGGGTTTACATAGGAACAACTGAGCATGGAAATGTTGAAACAGAAAACGAAGTCTATAACATAAGCCAATATGAGTATGACACCAAATATTGGTCGCATCATCACAACCCACGCACAGTAGCCAATAATCCTGCGGGAGAAGTTACCTTGAATATGGGCATTACCGGCCCACACTATGCAATTGGAGCCGCTTGCGCCGCGGGGAATTTGGGGCTTATCCAGGGGGTTCAAATGCTTCGATTAGGTGAAGTCGATATGGCCATCGCGGGAGGTGTTTCGGAAAGTATCCACACCTTTGGTATATTCGCAAGCTTTAAGAGTGAAGGGGCCTTGGCAGAACATAATGACCCTACCAAGGCCAGTCGACCATTTGATAAAAATCGTAATGGGATAGTTTGCTCCGAAGGAGGTTGTCTTTATACACTCGAACGATTAGATGATGCACAAAAACGCGGGGCAAAAATTTATGGTGAAATAATTGGTTATGCCAGTAACTCAGATGCGTATGACTATATCCTTCCTGAACCCAACCGCCAAGCCGAATGCATGCGTTTAGCTTTGAAACGTGCAGAATTACAACCCGAGGATATCGCATTACTAAACACTCACGCCACCGCAACTCAGCTGGGAGATATCCAAGAGTGTAAGGCCGTTCGAGAAGTCTTCGGGACCAATGGTCGAACTAGAATCAATAACACCAAAAGTTACATTGGACATACTATGGGTGCCGCTGGAGCATTGGAACTTACAGGAAATTTGCCTGCCTTTGAGGATAACTATATTCACCCTACCATCAATTTGGATGAGATTGATCCCGAGTGCCAACTCAATAATCTTGTGGCGAATCAACCTGAACTACTGAACCAGGTGGATGTAATAATGAACAATTCCTTTGGCATGTTCGGAATTAATTCAGTTCTAATCGTAAAACGATTTTAATTTCTGCCAAATACATAAACCTATACAAAAAACCCTGATAAAACTTGCCTGGGTTATCTTTGCGCTAAACTCTTCCAATAATAAAAAATGAAGAATGAAAATAAAACATAAACCACAACCTGTAAGTACATTATCACCACAAACTTAGCCGGTTGATGCAATATAACTGCTATAAGAAAAGTAACGATCACATTTAAACCAAAAAATCGCTTTATATTTAACTTCAAGGTAGAAGAAGTTTCCGAATCTAAAAACAAACGAGGCATACAGCAATACACCGCCCAAAAAGCAAACATTCCTATTTGGTTGGCATTGGGATTTCCACTGGGAGAATTCCCTAATAAATTCCATTCAATGAATAGTCCCATAAACCCAAATAGAAAAAATGCAATTACATTGGCGACCAGTTTATTTGGAAAAACTCTATCCAGGAGACTGCTTAAAAAATAAATTAGGATCAGGTAAAAAGGATAGAATATGGAAGCAATAAAATAGCCCTTGGGGTTAAATGTGGCCAAAAACTTAAATGCAAACTCAACAAAAATAATAAAAATAAATCCAATAAAAACAAATTTAATTAACGATTTCACCTAAAAACTCCGTCGAACCTGATAAGGTTAAAATAATGAGATCCTCTTCTTTTTTGGGTTATTCAATTAGTATAAGGAGGTGGAACAAATATTAAAACTACTCAAGGTAAGGAGAACCGGAAAGAATTAAAATTAGTATTGAAATTTAGCGACTTTTCCCCTAAGATCAAGAATTTAGGAGATTATGCTCGATGACCCGGGACGAAGTTCGACAAGCGATAATTGATATCATTGCAGATATTGCCCCAGATGAAGATTTAAGCAAGCTTAAAGACGATGAAAAGCTTCGGGACCAATTTGACCTGGATTCCATGGACTTTTTGGACATCGTGATGGAATTACGCAAACGTTACAATTTGGAGGTTCCTGAAAACGATTACCCTGAGCTTGTCAGTATGTCGAGCTGTATAGCTTATCTATTTCCCCGATTGCAGGATCAAGAGCCTGTCACCTAAAATAATTCTGATTTTTCTCAATTTTCCCACCTATTGATTTATTAAGTTTCCTGGTTCATTATTCATTTCATGACCTACGATGCATTGATAATAGGAGCCGGTTTATCTGGTTTGGCCGCAGGCATTCGACTAGCGCTTTTCGATAAAAAGGTACTAATTGTGGAAAAGCATGTCGAAGTCGGAGGTCTCAACTCCTTTTATGTCAGAAAAAACCGAACTTTTGATGTTGGTTTGCACGCTATGACCAATTTCACCCCTAAGGGAATGCGGTCTTCCCCTCTTGGAAAACTTCTCAAACAACTTCGATTGAAACATGAAGATTTACAATTATGCGAACAAGAAATGTCAGAAATCCGGTTCCCGGGAAAATCACTCAGGTTTCATAATGATTTTAGTTTTTTTGAGCAGGAGGTCGCTGAACAATTCCCTAGTCAAATTGATGGATTTCGCAAGTTACTAAATCACATTAGGAGTTTTAATGAGTTAGACATAAATAACCATCAGCAACTTTCCTCCCGTCAAGTTTTAAATCAGTATTTATCAGATCCACTTTTGATCGATATGATATTTTGCCCCCTAATGTTTTATGGAAATGCTCAAGAGCATGATATGGATTTTTATCAATTCGTCATCATGTTTAAAAGTGTTTATTTGGAAGGGTTCGCCCGCCCCCGGGATGGCATGGTCGCCATACTTAATATGTTGGTAAAAAAATACCAAAACCTGGGGGGAGAATTAAAAATGGGTGCCGGGGTAAATCAAATCAGACACCAAAACGGGGTTTTGAAGTCCATTCAGTTAGATTCAGGTGAAAATATTGAGGTAGATAAAGTAATATCCTCAGCGGGTTACGTGGAAACGATGAAACTTTGTGATCCTAATGTGGATGGCTTAGAAAATCATGAAATTGGACAAATGTCTTTTTTAGAATCTTTATTCGTTTTAGGTAGTGAACCAAAAAAAATCGGTTATGATAAAAGTATAGTGTTCTATTGTACAGAACCTCAATTTCATTATCGCGTTCCAGACAAACTGACCGACACAACCAGTGGGGTATTATGTGTCCCCAATAATTTTAATTATAATGGCTCCAATTTCGAGGGGATAATACGCGTGACGAATCAAGCGAATTTTAAATTCTGGGACTCTATGATTCGTAAAGACTACCGTGCTGCCAAGAAAGCCTGCAGGGACCAGGCGGTAGAAGCTTTGCTCAAATTTTTTCCCGATTTTCGGGAACATGTGGTATTTTTAGACACTTTTACGCCAAAAACCATAAAAAAATACACAGGACACCTCAATGGTGCAGTTTATGGTTCCCCTAAAAAAGTCAAAAACGGATTCACACCCATCAGAAATTTGTTTATTTGTGGGACAGATCAGGGATTTTTAGGTATTATTGGTGCGACGCTGAGTGGGATATCGATGGCCAATCTGCATGTTTTGCAGGGTCAAAGCAAACCGGAATACGGGAGAATTTAATGTCGAAATACTGGTTAAAAGGAGTAAAACAAGCATACGACACAATAATCATCGGTAGCGGTTTAGGTGGACTCACTGCTGCAAACAAATTAGCAAAAATGGGTCATAAAGTACTGATCCTTGAGCATCATTATAATTTAGGAGGATTAGCTACCTGGTTTAAGCGAAAAGGGGGACATATATTAGATATTTCCCTTCATGGCTTTCCAATTGGTATGATTAAGACTTGTAGAAAATACTGGTCTAAAGAAATTGCTGATTCTATCATCCGTCTTAAAAATATTCGATTTGATAATCCACAGTTTTCTTTCATGACCTCCTTCGACAAGGTGGACTTCACCCGCCTAATGCGCGAACGATTTGGAATTTTAAAAGAAACTATAGATGATTTTTTTACTACCGTTCGGGGAATGAATTTTTATGATGACTTAAGTATGACCACTCGGGATCTATTTGAAAAGTTTTTCCCTGGACGAACTGATGTTCATCGCCTTCTCATGGAACCCATTACGTATGCCAATGGATCTACATTAGATGACCCTGCTATCACTTATGGTATCGTATTTTCAAATTTCATGGACAAAGGGGTTTATACCTTTGAGGGAGGAACCAATGCTCTCATAAAAAAGATGAAAAAAGAACTTCTTCGAAATGGAGTGGACATCCGCACTCATTGCTTAGTGGATAAAATTCTGGTGGAAAATAAAAAGATTGTTGGAGTCAGGGTTAATGGAAGAGAGGTTCATTCTAATGCGGTACTGTCTAATTCAAACCTATTGACAACTATTCATAAATTGGCAGGAGATGAACATTTCTCAGAAGAGTACCTGAACGAAGTAAAAAAGGTAAGACTGAACGACAGTAGTTGCCAAGTATATATAGGAATAAAACGTGGTGAAAAAATCGATAATATCGGGGATCTGTTATTCACTTCACAAGAACCAGAATTTGATTCTGAAAAGCTTTTAGAACCTCATACCACTAGCAGAACATTTTCTTTTTATTACCCGGAATTGAGACCCGGATCTAAAATGTATGCCATCGTAGCTTCCACGAATGCCCGTTTTCAGGACTGGGCCCATTTGAAAGAACAAGAATATAAAAAAAAGAAACAGGAATTAATTGAAACTACTCTAAATGCCCTGGAACGGTATGTACCTGAAATTAGAAATAAGATAGGTCACTTAGAAGCTTCTACCCCTAAAACATTTAAACGTTACACCCAGCACCCTGGAGGGGTTTCATTTGGAACCAAATTTGAGGGCCTCAAGGTAAGTAAAGAACTACCAAAAGAAATTGCTGGCTTGTTTCATGCTGGATCAGTTGGGATAATCATGTCGGGTTGGTTGGGTGCAGCAAACTATGGCGTAATAGTCGCAAACGAAGTGGACAAGTTTTTACAAAAGATCCATACGCCAAAAGAAGAACTAGAAGTTGTAAGTGTATAATTAAAAAATTACTCAATACAGTTTCTTTAAATGAATATTGGGTACTCTCTTCCTTTAATCTTCCTTATCCATGAAATTCGATTTTACAGGCCAAACTGTAATTGTAACAGGTGGTACCCGCGGCATTGGTCGAGGTATTGTCGAGTCCTTTTTAAAAGCAGGCGCAACTGTAGTTGCTACCTTTCAGGCTAATCAACAAGCAGCTGAAAAATTTCTAGAAGCTAATAAAGAATTTAAAAATCAATTGCATCTAAAACAATTTGATATAACACAATTTTCAGAGGTTGAAAGTTTTTTTAGGTTTATTGAAGAATCCTTCGGTAAATTTGAAATCTTAGTAAACAATTCGGGAATTCGCCGGGACTCAGTTTTAGGGATGATGCGTGAGGAGGACTGGACTCAAGTCATAGATACCAATCTCACCGGAACATTTCATATGTGTAAATTGGGAGTACAGAATTTGATGCGACAACGCTACGGTCGAATCATTAATATCACTTCCCCCATAGGTAAATTTGGTTTTCCTGGTCAGTCAAATTATGCTGCTACCAAAGCGGGACAAGTCGCACTTACCAAGTCCTTATCCAAAGAAGTAGCTACTCGCAAAATAACTGTCAACTGTGTTTCTCCCGGATTTATTGATACTGAGTTTATCGCTGACTTGTCTGAAGACCAAAAGGAAAAATATTTAAAACAAATTCCTCTAAAACGATTTGGGAATGTAGATGATGTAGCACATTGTGTACTATTTCTTGCTTCCAGAGAATCATCTTATATCAATGGTGCAGTATTGGAAGTTACAGGAGGTTTGTAACCATGAACGAAATTGAAAATTCTATTCCACACCGGCCTCCATTTTTATTTGTTGATAAAATCCTGGAACAAACAGATCAATATATTAAAGCCCACAAGCAAATTAATTCTGACGAATCCTTTTTTAAAGGGCATTATCCCAATCATCCCATCATGCCGGGAGTTTTAATTTGTGAAAGTGTATTCCAAACTGGAGCCATATTAATATCAAAACGTTTAGGAGGATTTCCTTCCGGCGTTCCTGTATTAACTAGAATACAAAATGTAAAGTTCAAGAATCCTGTTTATCCAGGTGACCAACTAGAAATGGAAGTAAATCATGTTGAGGCCATTGGACCGGCTCATTACCTTAAGGGCAAAGCTTTTGTTAATGGTAAGCTCGCTTGCTCAGTTGAATTCACTGCAATGATGATGGAGGATAGCCTGTGAGCTTTCTTGAGTTGCAAGGTAAAACCATTTTAGTCACCGGGGTGGCAAACAAAAAAAGTGTGGCTCACTATATTGGGAAAACTCTTACCGAGCAAGGAGCAAATGTTCTATATAGTGTGCGCAGCGAAAATCGAAAAAAATGTACTGAAGCTTTGGTAAAACCAGCACCGGTGTTCGTTTGCGACGTTGAGAAGTCTGAAGAAATTGAGAAATTACGAAATCAGATTAAAAACGAAACTGATGTTCTTCACGGAATGGTCCACTCGATTGCATTTGCAAACTTTGCAGAAGGATTGAAGCCATTCCACGAGACTAAAAAACAAGATTTTTTGCAGTGCGTGGATATTTCGTGTTTTTCACTTATTCAACTTGCCAACGCATTTAAAGAATTGTTTGATAAAAATGCCTCCATTGTTACCGTATCAATATCCACAACACGAATGGCGGCAGAAAACTATGGCTATATGGGGCCTGCAAAAGCGGCACTGGATTCATCCCTTTGCTTTCTTGCTAAGTCCTTCAGCACCTTCTCACAAATTCGTTTTAATTCTGTCAATGCAGGTCTACTTAAATCCTCTGCATCAGCGGGTATTCCTGGTTATATTGACTCCTACCTTCATGCGGAACAATTGACTCTAAGAAAAAAGGCTCTCACCACTCAAGAAGTAGCCAACACAGCAGTGTTTTTATTAAGTGAACGCTCCAGTGGTATTAATGCACAGGGAATCGTTCTCGATGCAGGAATGTCCATTAATTATTTCGATAAAGACATCGTCAAAAAATCGCAACGCCCACTTTAGAAATCCACTTCTTGAAATCATATTAAAGATTTATTTTAAAATAATTCTTAGTCAATTATTTTTAAGATCTCCAAAGTTTTTTTAAAAAAAATAATTTATCTAATTCACTATTCAATTGAAGGATATAAGGATAACAAAGACCTTTTCAAAAGTTTTTGCATACGATTTTTCTTACAATATATTTTTCTTTTTTCCCCATAGTTTTCCCTCTTGAATATAGTAGGAGTCCCTGTTTACCTTAGAGGAATGACGTGCTAATCTGCTTGTACACTTAGATTGGCCAAGAAAGGATTCAATGGATATAGGGACTGTCAAAGATTTTGGTCAAAGGATATTTGATCAATACGCAAACGAGGAAGAAGCTAAAAAAAAGTTTCTTTTTGCAAAAGCATTGCAGAATAACTCTCAGTTAAATGGGGATGTTCACCAGGCTTTTTTTTCTGTGGTTAACGATGTTTGTTCTAAAGACAATCATTTAGATCAGAAATGTGCCTTTAGAAAAACTCTTATTGAAAACATTAAAAATATGGTGATGTGGCAAGAATATTTTAAAAGAAATACAGATGTGGATGGAAAAGTTATCTTTAAATATTTAAAAGGTGACCAAGATGAAATTCGTTTTGAAGAATTTGAAAAACAGTCTGCTTATTTCCAACTATATTCAGAAGCTTTATATACCCTAATTCAAAGTGTATTAAATCGATTTTATGATGAAGAAATAGAAAACAATTATTCCATCATATTAGCGAAAACGTATCGATTATATTATCAACATCTTTTTGATTCTATTACCGCCCAATCCCGTGGAACCAGCGCCATCGACACTGATATGCTTGAGAAATTAAAAGATTTATTTATTAAAGTCGAGGAGCCTGCTTTGCGAGGTGAAGAACTAGTTTACGACATTAATAGTATTTAGAAATTCTATTTAACTTCCTTCCCAACAAAATAGTAAAAAAACCAGAACCCCATTAATCATAAAGTGAAAAATTATTTCCCCGAGCGATTCTATGCTTGGACAAAAAAATTGTGGAATAATTTTATGGCTAATCAAGGCCTCCGTTTACAAGAGGGAGATATGAAAACATCCAATATTTTTTTTACATTTGGCTTAGTGTGTATTTTTATCTTTCTAATTATTTTCTTTTCTATTTATACCAATCCATACACACCCGAAGGCCATGAAGGATATGTATTTGAAAAACCTCGAGTGTGGGGAAATGGTGGTTTTAAAGGAAGGGTGAAAGGGCCAGGAAATTTTGGCGTATCACTTTGGCGAAACCGAACCATAAATGTTGATTTTCGCCCCATGACTTTGAATGAGGAGTTTAAAATTCTTGCTAAAGATGATCTAAATGTAAATTTTAGGTTTCAGGGAGTTTTTGAAATCCAAGAAGGGACGATTCAAAAGGTCGTGGAGAATTATGGTGGAAGAAATTGGTATGCTCGTTTTGTTAAGGAGCCTTTTCGATCTTTTGTGCGTGATGCTGTCCACAGTTTCGATTCACGAGAAATAAAAGCTAATCGAGAAAAAATCGCCCAACAAGTTTTGATAAAGCTTAGGAACCACTTAGAAGGAACCCCATTTAAATTGTTAAAACTGGTGGTCGGCAATATAGATTATCCTCAAGCTGTGGCTCAAGCTGTGGAAAGAAAACTAGCCGCTGAACAAGAACTGGAAAAAAAAGCAATTGAACGACAAATTGCTATAAAAAATGCCGAAATCCGAGTAGAAGAGGCCAGGGGAATTGCGGAATCACAGAAAATTATCAACTCCACATTAACAAAAAATTATTTGCAGCATGAAGCTATAAACGCACAGAATAAAATGGCAGATTCCCCAAATCACACTACAGTTTATATCCCGGTGGGAACTAATGGAATCCCTCTAGTTTATAATTTGGATAAAAAATAAGAGGATTTATTTGAAAAGTTGCAATTCCAACTTTTCAATTACCCTTCCTAAGGTTAATTCATCCCATACGGAAGATTCAATTTCCTCTGGCATGGTTTCAAAAAGAAACCAAAGCAAATTTAAGACCGCTTGAGATTGAGCTGGGTTGAATTCATCAATTTGGAAGGATTCCAAATGAAACATGAATTGATCTAAATAATAACTATCCCCTTTCCCCATTGCAAGACGCGCTAAACCCGGCATCAAATATTGAAATGCTGCCGGTTTCACTCCACATAAAGGGTCCCATGCAGGGGATCCAACTTCTTTTAGGCTGATAGTGATTGGGGTAACTTGTTGCAATGTGTCTTCATGCTCAGCACATTCACAACAATGGTTAGGGTTTTTTAGAAAATGGACTGGACGAGATATATGACCAAATGCACTGTCTATACCCTGAAGAACCTTAAGCTTATCCATTGAAAGAGAATAAAGTTATTTTACTTTAGGTTCTCAGATTTTTTAAAAAGATAAAACAAAAAATTAGATTTTAAATTTAACCTCTTCTTACTAAGCGGACTGAATGGGAAATAGTTTTATCATTTTTATCATACCAATAAGGACAACCATTTAAATAAAACATGATTTGGGCTTCACCCCCCCTTTCGTTACTTGTCCAAGTGCAATTACCAGCTCCGGGCGGAAAAATAGAATCAAGGTGAATATCCCCTCCTTTTGCGTCTTTGTTTAACTTTTCTTCTTCGTACAGTGAAGAAGCTTCGTGAATCGTGGGTACTCTCCAATCATTATGCCCTCCAAATTGATCATTATTGGTATTTTGAGCGTATTGGTTTGCCTCGTCCCAGGAAACTTCTTTTTCTAAATCTAACAAAGAATCTTTAGCTTTCCAAGTAAGGCTGGTAAGAGAGTCATATATTGTGCCATCATCTTTTTTTAAAAATCGAGATTTTGGAGGTTGCATAAATAGTCCTTTATATCAATATTTTCAAAGTCACCGCTTTGAATTTAAGGGAGCCTTTAAAATAATTTTATTGGACGGAAACCCTCCCTCCTTATCTAGAGAGAGAATTTAAACGCCTCAAAAAATATATATTTTGAGATCCCAAAGTATTATTCTGAAAAAAATTAGGCCTAGTTTACAAATTTGATTACGCTCTGTAAAGGTCTTCTCTTCGATCTTTTAGTAGATCATTGTGTGGGTTAATTTTCTTTTCTCTTGCCAGGTCAAGATCAATTTCAATGACTTTTATCTCTTCCTGGTCCTGTGAAGCCCGATAAAGTACTTCGCCATTAGGATCAACAATTTGACTTTGTCCTATAAATTTGAGGGATTCATCTGTAATCCTGTTTTCAGTCCCAATGCGATCCGAGGTTACAGCATATATCCGATTTTCCAAACACCGGGTAATCATAGATTGGGGGCAATGCGGTAAAACTAAATTGGATGGATGGGCAATAATGTCCGCCCCTTTCAACGCTAACGTACGGGAAACTTCAGGAAATCGCCAATCAAAGCAGATCATGACCCCAACATTGGCGGAGCCAAGTTGAAAGGTTTTTAAAGGTAAATTTCCAGGATTAAAAAATTTTTTTTCTGTATCAAATATATGGGCCTTTCTGTATTTTCCCATAAAACCTTGCGTACCAATAATCACAGCGGAGTTGAATAAGGCTCCATTATCAATCTCTGCAATTCCTGCAATAATTGCCGATTGAGTCTTTTGCGCTAAATTAATTAAAAACTGTGTGGTTTTCCCGGCTGGTATTTCTTCCGAAATGGCTTTCGCTTCTTCAATGCTTTTAAACTGATATCCTGTATTAAAAAGTTCAGGTAATACCATCAAATTGGCGTTTACATTCTGGAAATATTGTTCGATTTTGTTTAGATTGCTTTCTACCTTGCCAAATAGGGGATTGGTTTGTAAAAATCCAATTTTATAGGGGGTTGTCATATATAATTTTTGGAGGAAGCTTTTCGAGGGCTATTATTTAAGCTGCGAATGTTCCTGGAGAAATAAATGGTCAATTAAAACTAAAGCAACCATAGTTTCTGCCATGGGAACTGCTCGAGGTGCTACACAAGGATCATGTCTACCTTCCACTCTGATTTTTGATTTTTTTCCGGTTTGATTTACGGTATCTTGAACCCGATTAATAGAAGAGGTAGGTTTTACAACCATTCGCAAAACAATATCATTTCCATTTGAAATCCCGCCTAAAATTCCACCCGCATTGTTTGTTTTGGTGGTAATTTTTTTTCCTTTTTTAATAAAGATATCATTACATTGTGATCCTTTAAGTTTCGCGGCCTCAAATCCTATCCCTACCTCAACCCCTTTAACCGCAGGAAGGGACATTAATGCTTTTGCTAACTCAGCATCTAATCGGTCAAATACAGGTTCTCCTAACCCGGCTGGCACACCCTGAGCAATTATTTCTATAACACCCCCTAAAGAATCTCCTTGCTTGCGCACTTTCATAATGGCATCAACCATTTGCGCTGCAACTTTTTTATCTGGGCATCTTACAATATTTTTTTCAATTTCCTTTATGTCAAACTTTTTTGCCACCAATTCTCCGATTTGTTTTGTGTAGGCAAAAACTTTAATTTTTTTAAGGGCCAATAGCTTTTTGGCAATGGCTCCGGCCGCTACTCGCCCTACTGTTTCTCTTGCACTACTTCGACCACCCCCACGGTAATCTCTAAATCCAAACTTTTCATCATAAGTAAAATCCGCATGACCTGGGCGATAAAGATCTTTAATAAGCTCATACTTTGATGAGTCCGCATCACTATTTTCCACCATCATTGCAATTGGGGTCCCAGTGGTTTTTCCATTAAAAACCCCTGAGAGTATTACAATTTGATCTGGTTCTTTTCTGGTGGTGGTGACTTTACTTTGTCCTGTGCGACGACGTTCCAATTCTTTTTGAATATCTTTTTCAACCAGAGGTAATCCTGATGGGCAACCATCAACAACAACGCCAATACCCTTTCCGTGGGATTCACCCCAGGTAGTCACTTTAAATAAATGTCCAAATGTATTTCCAGGCATATATTATCTTAGGTTAAAATCGAAAAAGTAGGTGTAGTGTAGGATAATGACAGTGTCAGCAAATAAAAAAAGCAGGGCCAAACCCTGCTTAAAGACAAAACTAAAATATACAAATCATGAACAAAAATTAATCTTCGGAACCTTCCTCAAGATCATCATAATCATCATCGTCCATGATTTCAAAATGCCCATCTACTAGTTCCCTGAGTTCCTTACCTGCTTTAAAAAAAGGGACTTTCTTGGCTGGAACATCAACACGATCACCGGACTTAGGATTTCTTCCAATCCGGGCATTACGATTTCGCACTCGAAAACTTCCAAATCCACGTAGCTCAACCTTTTTGCCTTGCGCCAAAGATTCTGTGATACTTTGAAACACAGTGTTGACCACAACCTCGGTTTGTTTTTTGGTCAGGTTGATTTGCGCGGAAACCTTTTCTACCAACTCCGCTTTGGTCATGAAACTTCTCCCCCTAATGGCCTCGTAATATGCGAGAAGTATACCACTAACCCCAACTAAGTCAAGAGTTTTTGAGCATATCGAAATAGATAATACCTTTTTTGTATGTATTGGGATTTTTTAAAAATTTGGACTTTTTCTTGTTAGATGGTTTCTTTAATAAAGGTTAGCAAGCTTCAAAAAATATTATAAAATCGATTAATACCCTTTATGAGCCATAAAATTATCGAAATAGCAAAATTTTTATCTGTAAACTATCCCGGAAGCCATAGATACTGAAGGTGGGGAAACCGAGCCGGCCAAAGAGCGCTTTTTATATTTTCCGCAACTGCATTATTTCCCATAAACCATTCCATAAAGCTTTGTTTTTTAGATTCTTTTACTATTTTTGGTCTTCCTCGTATCCCTAAAACCTCACTTAAACTTGCAATGGCATCTTCCAGACTACCTATTTGGTCTACCATCTTTAATTTAAAAGCCTGGCGACCTGTGTATATTCGCCCATCAGCTAACTTTCTAGCTTCGGGAATTTTTAAATTTCTTCCCTTTGCGACTGCTTCCACAAATTGTTGGTGAACATCATTTACTACTCTCTGCAAATACCCTCTTTCTTCTTTACTCATTTTTCTTGCAGGAGAACCCGTATCCTTAAATTTTCCACTTTTAACTACTTCCGGCTTCAACCCAATTTTATGGATCAATTCTTCTGCATTGGAAAAAGCCATAATCACTCCTATACTTCCAGTTAGAGTGCCTGGGTTTGCAAAGATACGATCAGCCGCGGCTGCTATATAATAACCCCCTGAAGCAGCCAGACTTCCCATAGAAGCATAAACCGTTTTATTCTTTGCACGAGTCCTTAGAACTTCATCATATATTTCTTGTGAAGGCGCAACCGCTCCCCCTGGTGAATCAATACGTAAAATAATACCCTTAATACTTTTATTTCTCCCGTACTGGGATAATTGATTCACCACTTCAGAAGAATCGGATATCATGCCTGTGACCTCGACTAAAGCAATCTTTTCCTTGCCACTGTCCAAGTCATCCGACATGAATTTCCCTAATACAGATGAAAATCCAATCAGGGCCAAAAGACCCACAAAAAAATAAATTAAACCTCGACTAAAGGATCTTTTCGGTTTATTGGGTGCTGTTCCTGCCATATTGCTCTCCAAAGAATTTAAGGTTAAGAGGATTCTTCGGTTTGTTCTTCAGGATCATCAAGTTGAACATCTTCCATGGCAATTTGCGAAGGATCCATGTTCTCTTCATAAGCCTTAATACTTAAACCAATCTTCTTATTAGTGGTATCGACCTTAACCACCTTCGCCTTAATAGAATCTCCAACTTTTACAACCTTTTCCGGATGAGTAACTTTTTCAGAACTTAACTGAGAAACATGGATCAAACCTTCTAACCCATCATCAAATTCTGCAAAAGCCCCGAAACCGGTAACTTTTACAATCGTGCCTGAAACATCTTTTCCTATTGGATATTGTTCAGGGATTTTTTCCCATGGGTCTGGCTCAAGTTGCTTTATACCCAGGGAAATACGGCAAGCTTCCTTATCAATATTCAAAACAGCGGCTGTGACTTTGTCCTTTTTCTTAAGGGCCTCTGAGGGATGTTTAATTTTCTTGTTCCAAGCCATATCTGAAATATGGATCAAACCATCCACACCATCCTCTAATTCTACAAAAGCTCCAAAATCGGTTAAATTTCGGACAATACCTTCCACTTGAGAACCAATTGGATATTTATCTTCAATTTCATTCCAAGGATTCGGTTCAGTTTGCTTCATTCCCAATGAAATTCGTTTCTTTTCTTTATCAAGTGTAAGCACAATAGCATCCACAGAGTCTCCAATGGAAACCACTTTATTGGGATGTTTTACATGCCTGCTCCATGAAATTTCAGAAACGTGCACTAACCCTTCAATCCCCTTTTCTAATTCTACAAAAGCACCATAATCTGTAATACTAACTACATTGCCCTGAATTTTGGTATTAACAGGATATTTTTCTTCAACATTAACCCATGGATCAGGAGTGATCTGTTTTAGCCCCAGGGAAACCCTTTCTTTTTCTTTATCGTATTTCAAGACCATGACGGTCACCTTGTCCCCGATGGAAAACATTTCTGAGGGGTGGTTCACGCGTCCCCACGACATGTCAGTAATATGAAGAAGACCATCAATACCTCCTAAGTCAATAAACACTCCGTAATCGGTAATGTTTTTGACAATACCTTCCACTTTATTTCCTTCTTCCATTTTTTGGAGGGTACCTTCTCGAGCCTGTTGCCGTTCTTCTTCCAACAAAATTCTTCGCGAAAGTACTATATTTCCCCTTTTTTTATTCATTTTAATGATCTTCATTTCAAATCGATCACCAATCAACTTTTCAAGATTTCTCACTGGGCGAAGATCAATTTGAGAACCAGGTAAAAAGGCCTTCAACCCTATATCCACCGTAAGGCCACCTTTAGCTTTAGCAACAACCACTCCTTCAATAATTTCTCCAGATTCAAAAGCTGTAACAAGTTTTTCCCAAATTTTAATTTTGTTGGCTTTTTCCTTGGACAGGACAACAATGCCATCATTATCCTCTACCCGTTCAAGGAAAACTTCAACATCGTCTCCAATTTGGAGATTTTTTTCTGATTCGGGGAATTCATTTAAATTTACAATTCCCTCTGATTTAAATCCCACATCAATGGTTACCATTCCTTTTCCAACATTCAATACTTTCCCATTGATAATTTCGCCTTCTTTAAAGTTTGTCATACTTTGTTCCAGATAGGCTTCTAATTCCTGGCGAGCAGCTTTATCCTCTTCCGTAAGCTCCTCATCCTCAAAATCATCAAAGTCTAAATCAAATTCCTGCACAATAGTTCTCCTTAAAACTAAATTATTGATATTCTTTTTCGTTGTTATCTCTTTTGAACAGATTGAATTGTTTTAAACACCTCTTCAATAACCTCATCAATTTTTTGTCCAGTGGTGTCTACCATAATCGCGTCCTCTGCAGGACGCAATGGAGAGACCGATCGATTTTCATCTTCATAGTCTCTTTGCTTCATCTGCTTAATTACTTCTTCTAATTTCAAATCTGGAAACTTTTTCTTCAACTCCAGGTAACGACGATGGGCCCGTTCCTCTGGGTCCGCATTTAAAAAAAATTTTATCTCTGCATTAGGAAAAACATCCGTTCCTATATCACGTCCATCCATAACAACATTGTCTATTTCTCCCATTTTACGTTGCTTAGCGACCATGAGTTCCCGAACCCTTGGATTTGCAGCAACTATGGCTGCAATTTGCCCAATAGATTCTGTTTTCAAAATGGATGTTAAATCTTTCCCATTCACCAATACCCTCTGTCCCTCAATGCTTGGTAAAAATTCAATTATTAATTCTTCTGCCAGTGAAGAAACCTTATCTAAGTCTTTTGGATCGATATTATCCTTATTAGTTTTCCAAGCCACCGCACGATACATAGAACCTGTCTCAATATAATTAAACCCAAGTTTCTGGGCAATTATTCGAGCTACCGTACTCTTACCACTACCCGCAGGCCCATCGATAGCAATTATCATCCGGTTTCCTTAGTTAATAATTCTCGCTTTTCCTTGGCTACTTGAAATGAATTTTTTAAGGTCTCTTTATCCTCGTTATTTATATAAGATTTAATCGTGTTCAGTTCATGTTGAAAATCATTGATCAATTGAATAATATGCTTTTTATTATTCACACAAATATCTCTCCACATCACCGGATCACTGGACGCAATACGTGTAATATCTCTTAACCCCCCCGCAGAGAGAGATAAAAGCTCATCATGATTATTTGTTTTAGATTGACCCACTGTATTCATAAGAGTGAATGCCACAACATGAGGTAAATGACTTACAGCTCCATAAATATAATCATGTTCATCTGCATCCATTTCTTCAACATTCATTCCCAACTGCTCCCAAAACAACCGAATTTCCTTTAACGCTCTTGGATCAGTTCTAGTAGTTGGGGTCACCACACATCGTGCATTTTTCAATAACTCTTTTCTAGAAGCCCTCCAACCTGTTTTTTCTCCACCAGCAATTGGGTGGGACCCAACAAAACGAATTTGATCCGATATCAATCCATCAATTTGATCTACCAAAGAACTCTTCACAGACCCCACATCTGTTATTAAACAACCTTCTTTCAGGAAAGGTAGCATTTCTTTCACTCTTTCAACCAGAACTCCCACTGGAGTGCAAAGAATTACAAGGTCAGAGTTCTTTACGGCTGATTCCAGGTCTGTAAAGCTTGAATCAACAATTTTGGCTTCCTCCGCTTCCTTTAAGTTATTTGCATTTCGCCCAAAACCAACTATTTGGTTTGCTATTCCATAATATCGACAAGCTTGAGCAATCGCCCCACCTAATAAACCCACTCCAATAATACTAATGGTTCCAAATTTAACCATAAATCAAACCAATCTGGGATACGATCCCAACACACGAATGAAGACACAACGCCGCCCAAGTTGGTCAATGACTTTCCCTATTTTTTGATCATCTTTATGGCCTTCAAAATCAACAAAAAACAAATACTCCCAAGGTCGATTGCGTAAAGGACGAGACTGGATTTTAGTCAAATTTATCTGATGGCGGGCAAAAAGTTGAAGTACTTTAATAAGTGATCCAGCTTCATCTCTTATAGAAAACATTATTGAGGTTTTATTGTGTTTGGCTTTTTTTGCTGGTTCCTTACTGATGACTAAAAATCGTGTGGTATTTTGAGAACGATCTTCAATTCTTTCAGCGATGACCTCTAAATCATAATATTCTGCTGCTAATTTGCCTGCTATAGCTGCGGTATTTTTATTTTTTGAAGCCATTTCTGCCGCATTGGCAGTACTTGAAGTAGCAATTTGTTCAATCCCAGACGTATTTTTATTAAGCCAATTTCGACATTGCGCTAATGGCTGGGGATGAGAATATATGGCTTTCACTTTTTTGGAATCCCCTGTCTTCGACATATAATACAAGTTGATTCCCAATTTAATTTCTTCACAAATAAAAAGTTTTGAATCTACAAAACAATCTAAAGTTAAATTCACAACGCCTTCGATGGAGTTTTCAATAGGTACAATTCCGTAATCTGCATTATCCTGTTCCACGTGAGAAAAAATAGACTCAATTGTTGCGCAAGGCAGAAAAACTGCTGAGTGGCCGAACTGTTTAATAGCGGCTTGGTGTGAAAAAGTGGTTTCTGGTCCCAAAAAGGAAATTCGTAAGGGTTTTTCTAAAGCTAAAGTTGCAGAGAATACTTCGCGAAAAATTACTTCAATAGCTGAAGAGGGAAGTGGGCCAGAATTCAGGGTTCTTAGGCGTTCAAATATTTCTCTTTCACGATGGGGAACATGAAAATGATTCGCCTTATTTTGTTTTGATTTTTCTTCGCCGATTTTTATTGCTAAACTTGCCCGGCGATTGAACAATTGCAATAATTTCTCGTCGATCTTATCGATCTGACTTCGAAATTGATCAATTTTGCTCAAACGATTTTTACCGCCTTTACTTGGATTTTCGAAACTTGGAATTTCGAATGGGAATGTTGATGATTTCACATTTCCCTACTAAAATGCAAGTATAAAATTCAGATCAACAGAATGTTATTAGAAAGGAAACCTAATGATTCTTCTTGAATTTAGCATGTCGCCTATGGATAAGGGGGAAAGTGTCAGCCCCTATGTCAGCCGTTCCCTGGATATTATTTCAAATAGTGGGGTTCCTTATCGTTTAAATCCGATGGGAACGGTTCTCGAAGGGGAATGGGATGAAGTGATGGAAGTGGTAAAAAAGTGCTATGAAAAAATGAGCTCTGACTGTAATCGAATCACCTGCGCAATAAAAATTGATTATCGGAAAGGAAAAACTGGTCGACTAGAATCAAAAATGGCTTCGGTAGAAAAAAAGTTAGGCAAGGAGCTTAACAAATAATTTTCAAAAAAGATGAAGGATTGGCTGATTTGTTTTTAAGAAACCGGGGTTTTTTCTTTATTGATTAAATTTTTGGTAACAAGCCACTTACCTTCACGGGTTCGATGAATTTTTTCTTTTTCTACCCAATGGATGCGACATTGTTCTCCCATTCTTTCCCTTATTTTCCTGTTTATTTCCTCTTTATCAGAAGATGAGGGCAATTCTTTGGGAACAAAATGAATTTCAATTAAGTCAATTTCTTTTTGTAATAGTTGAAATTCTGCTACCCATTTTTTAAAGAAAAACATCCGACTAAAAAACAAACCATGGACTTGACTTCCATCATGGGCAAGAAAATGGTCAGCTATTCTACCGGTAACTTTTTCTAAAACGGGAGTTGCCTCCCCACAAAGGCAATGATCTCCCATTATGGCAGTATCCCCTAATTGATATCTAATAAATGGCATGGAGAAATTTCGTAAGTTAGTGATCAAAATAATACCATCTTCACCCGGTTTGACTGGCTCACCTTTACTATCAGCAATTTCTACATAATTAAAGAAAGGAAAGGTGTGCATTTTTCCTTTTGTACATTGAGCAGCAATTATTCCTAATTCACGACTCCCATAATAATCCTGGACGTTTTGTTGAAATACTTCCTCAATGGTCTCTCGCATATAGGGTTTAAGCGTCTCGGCGGAAGTAATTAAATATTTAGGGCGGTGACACTTTAAGTTTTTTTCTTTTATTTGCTTTGCAAGTAAAAATAAACTACTTGCATAACTTTTAATTAAATCAGGCTTAATATGATTGATCCTATCAACAAAATTCTTCCAAATATGGGGAGAATCATCAAATGAATTAAGGTAATACGTACTGCTGAGAAATTGGCCAACCTTAGACTTTAAGGTTGATGAAGTTTTTAAATCTCTTGCAGAACCCCATATGATTACCTTTTTCGTATCCGCATAATCAATTCCTAAAAATTTTTGGTAATAATAATTTTCAGTTGCCAGCAACCATTGGTTGTATTCTTGATCTTGATAAAATTGTATAGGTTGAGCGGTTGAACCACTTGAACTGTTCAAAAAATGAGGACGCTGTGAAAAATCTATAGATTTTAATTGTTCCAAATTTTTTTCTATTGTTTCTCTACGAAGTATGGGTATTTCATGAAGAAAGTTTTGCAGATCACTTTTGTAGGGAATGCGTCTACTGTAAAAGGGAACATTTTCTCTTGCATGAATCAAAAGGTCATTTAATAGGGAATGAATGACTTTATTATTCGCTAACCCAAAAGTCTTTTTATAGTATTCAGCCCAATCTTTATATACGAAATTATTTCGTAATAAATAATAAAGTCTTGTTTTTATTTTCATATAGGTGACCAGAAACTCTTCTAAAGTCTTCTCTGAAGATTACAATTTAAATGGGTATAGCCGTAAATAAGAAATTGACGAAAAACAAAAGCCAAATAAGCGACTCAAATGTATCGCATCAAAACTATATTCGCTTTGCAAAGGTTTGTTTGAATGTTTTCCGGCCACCCTCCCGTTTTCGGAATCACTCACCCACAAACTACAGGATAAATCACGAACGCTATATTAAGGAAGACTTGTAAAAAAGCTATTCTTTTTTACAGGGTCCTTAAAGGATGAAAAAATTGATTTTTGAACTCTCCATTTAATATTTCCTTTAATTTCCCAGGGGGCTTTATTATAAATTAAAAAACTAATATTTTCTTTTTTTTATGGGATTTTTATTTTGGAACACTTTAAAAATGGTTAGGATTTCACTAGGATATTTCCATAAAACGGATTCGCTAAATGAATTTTTAGCAACACCAATCTCTATAACAATAAAAACAAATACTTAAGCTCTCTTTATATTATATTACATTAAGCCATGAATATTAAAAATGACTTTTTACTTTTCATTTTCTTTTCACCCTATTTACAATCAATTTCTCTTAAATATACTTTTTAAAATGACCGCAATTCATTTTGATGATTTGGTTTAAGTTTAATTCATACATTTTAGTTACTAATAAAAACTTTCTTAGAAAAATATATAACCTCATCGAATTACCTGGTTTAATTATTTAAATAAATATGAATACTTTTTCATTCAAAATAAAACTCTCTGCCTAATTTAGGTACCCCCCGAAGACTTTCTATTTCAAAATGCTGCGTTTTTCATTTGGAAATTTCTGAAATTATTTTTTATTTGTAAAAATAAGATAAATTTTAGCGAAAGTTTATATCGCTAAACTCAATAAGAATTTTCTTAAAAAATTAGGAATTTTCTTACCATTAGAAGCTATTTCCATTTTAAATTATATTAATTCACAATTAAAAATCATTGAAAAATCGTATTTTATATACTTTCAAGCAATTATTTTTAGTATTTTCTTTGGATTCCATTATAATCCTTTTTCGAATTCCAAGTTATTTATACCAATATTATTCCTTTTTATAAAAGGGGAGGACGTCCTATGAGAAAATTCTTGTTTTCTTTTGTGATGCTGTTTTGTTTGATGATTGGTTTTTGCGCTAACTCTGGTTTTGCAAGTAATGATGAAGCAATAGCTAAAGAATTGACTTTATTACTGAAATCTTCAAGAGCGGTTTTGGTTCAAAATAAACCGCTGATCAAAAACCCCACTGGGGCCGGAATTGACGTAGACAAATTCCTTGCGATTACTAAAGACAATTATGCAAAAATGGCAGGAAAAAGCTTTGAAAAAGGCGCCGGCGATTTGGGAAAAGCCCAGGATGTTCTGATTACCGCAATTAAGGGAGTAGTAGGAGATGTCATTAGCGGTAAAGATAAAGATTTAGATCCCAAAGGGCGTTTTCTTCCTGCGATTTTTGCCAGAAAGGCAGCCACACGATTTGGGGAAACTTCAGGTGGAAAAATGTACCTTAAACTCACTACCCAAGATAAATATTTAGTGAATGCTTCTAACAAAGCAGATGATTGGGAAAAAAGTGTTATTGATGGAAAGTTTCTAAAAGGGGATTGGAAAAAGGGTCAAACCTTTTCTGAGTTAACCACTCATAATGGAAAAAAAGCGTTCCGCTTGATCTTACCTGAATATTATAAAGCGGGCTGTATGGGTTGTCACGGTGGTGATGCTGGCGCTGGAATCCACGCTGGAAAATCTGGTGGCCACGAAGGTGACCTGGGTGGTGCCATCAGCGTTTCAATCTATAAATAAGATAATTTTTATTGGGATATCCATCAATCCACAATTGATGAAAAAAAACTTTAACTCCTCTGGAACTTATAAAAAAGTTTCAGAGGAGTTTTTTACCCAAAAGCTTGGGAAGTTATCGCAAAAAGATGGTCTCGTTTACCTGGAAGAGATTCACCATTCAAACTCATGATAGGTTGTTGTGCCTCTCTTTTAAATCCAACTGAAATTAATTCATTAATCAATTCATTGTGTTGGTCTAATATATCCAGCCTGATACCTCCCTTATGATTTTTGGTTAATGCCTGAATTACTTTGAGGACCACATATCGATTGAAGGCCTCAATAGGACCTAAAAGTAAGTGTTTTTCATTAATAGACCCCATACCAAAACCCAAAACGACACCTTTTAAATTCTTGATTAATACACCCCTTTGAGACTGCTCAATCCTTGCTCGAATCATTCGCTCACGATTTCCACCAGTAATTTGACAGTCAATTTGATTTAAAACCCTTAAGTCATCCATTGAAATTGAGGTTACTATCATTTGTGAATCTTTTGGAATGTTAATTTTCCAAGAAAGTTTTTCACCTACCAATTTTGATATGGATTCAATTTGCTGGAAACCAAATTTTTCATAGTAAGATTTGGCTTTAACCCCTGCAACCAGGATAATTCTTGATGAAAAATTATTCCTCTCATACAAAATATAATTGATTAATTTTTTTCCCAAACCCTTGCCTTGTTCTTTGGGACAAACCAGGACCATTCCAATCGATGCTAGCTCTTTTCCAAATTCAAAAATACCCGCACAAGCCATTAAATCATTGTTTGCAGACCGGAGACCATAAATCATTCCTACATTAAGAATAGTTTTCCAGTCTTCAATGGAATGTTCCCAGCCCGCTCCTTGAGATAGTCCATAAAGTTCAGGGATATCGTTTAAAGACAATTTTTCCATTGCCACTATCACGAAATATGGATTAATAAAGATCTTCTAACCGTTCAACCAAAAGTGAGTTAATTAAACTTTCTCGCAATTTTCTCAAAAGAGGTTGAAAGCTAATTTTTTCATTTCTCAAAGATACAGAAAAAACATCAATTCCGCGTCCTCCTTTAGTTGAAATTTTTGCTCTGTGAAGCTCAATTCCAAATTTTGCTAGAGAATGAACAATTTTATACAGCATCCCAGGATGATCTTTCGCTTCAATTCTAATAAAAGTATAGGAGTTGTCTGGGAAATTATCCGTTTGAATTCTTGGCAAAATAGGAGCTTTTGAATTGTCTTCATTTATTAACCTTGTGCGCCCCTTAAGAAGAGTATTGAGGGTAATTCGTTTTTCCACAAGAGCCATAAAGTCCTCTTGCACCACTTTCCAAACTTTATCAGCATCTCCATGTATTTGGGTGGCTTGTTCTCCTTCAATTTGTAAAATAATTACGGCAAGATTATCTTTTCGAGAAAAAATCTGGGCTCCCAGAATATTGAGGGCTTTTGCAGTCAAAACACCTATAAGATTTTTAACTACATTGATATTACTGGGACAACATAAAATCAGATCATAAAAATTTCCTGATTCATTATATTGG
This sequence comes from Nitrospinaceae bacterium, assembly GCA_965223665.1. Lineage (GTDB taxonomy): Bacteria > Nitrospinota > Nitrospinia > Nitrospinales > Nitrospinaceae > CBDCVY01. The sequence goes on along the minus strand of OZ245011.1, from coordinate 3,160,020 downwards.
GTTTTAAATACAAAGGGTTGTTCTTTTAACTGATTTATTAATCGAATATGATCGATAACATTTTTGGAATCCGCAATTTGAAGATAATCCTCAGGCATTAAATTAAAATGTTCAATAATCATTTCCTGAGGTATTTCTTTTCTCAGCGAAGATATAACCGCCGAACGAGTTGCATTAGGTTTGTCTTCTAAAGATTCTGGTCGGACTAAAAAATTGCGTGTTCTATGATAAAGCTCTAAAAGTAATATTTTTTTCCACGCTGTCCATGTATCCGGTGCAACAGCTTTCAGTTCAGCATAACTGATTAGCAACAGTAAATTTAGTTGATCCACTGACTCAACCAGCTCTCCAAAATTTTTTATAGTGGATTGTTCATGAATATCCTTGTGAAAAGAAATTTCATTCATCGTATTTAAATTTTCTATAAGAAAAACCAGTGATTTTCGCTGATTTTCGTTAATTTTCAAATCGATGATCACTCTCTTAAGAGCCGATTTAATAGTTTGTTTTCTTGTTTGACGCTTTTCACCCAAGGCATGCAACAGACAGGCTAATTTAAGTATGGGTAATTCTTTATTTTCAATATAAATTGTTTTAATTCGACCAAGGTTTTCCTCTTCTAACAACGGAATTTGTTCTAAAAATTTTACCATTCTAAGTGAGTGTTCATCCGTCGTATAGCGATGATAATAATCGTAATTAACTTGAAAAAGAATCTGCTCGAATTCGGGTAACAAACGGCCTAAAACTCCAATTTCATGCATTAGCCTTAATATTTTTTCTGAATCAGGAATTTCTAATAACCCCATAAAATAATTTCCCACAGATTCTTTTTGCAAGAAATCTGAATCTATTAGAGCTAGGTTTTCTCTAATAATCCGTTTCAATTGAGAACTTGGTTTAATGTTGTATTCCTGACAATATTGAAATACTTCAAGAAAAAGATCTTTATCTTTTCCCAACAAGAACTTTTCATTTTCAATTAAGGTCAATTGTGATTGGCGAATAGAAAACCCATTCGACAATTTCTTTTGTCTTAGGTTTGAAATGACAGATTTAATTAGTGGTTTTGCTTCTAAACATCTATTAAAAACATCATCTGCTATTTGCCTTATAGATGTAGCATGCGAATAATAATCTCGCATAAAGAACTCCGCTCGGGCACTTTCATTTGGTTCTTTATAATTTAAATTTTTGGCTAACAGTTTTTGAACATCCAAATCCAGTTTATCGGCTTTTTTATTCTTTAAGTAGTGAAGCTCATTCCTCACCCTTAACAAAAAATCAACTGACTTTTCTAAAGCATCCAATTCTTTTGAGGAAATAATATCCTGCCTGTTTAATTCGGAATAAGATTGCCCTTCGAAACGAATAGCCACAGCCCATTGCGTTAAATGGTAATCTCGCAAGCCCCCCGGACCATTTTTTATATCCGGTTCTAGTTGACTTGTAACACCTTCTTTCGCTTCTTTTCTGGCCAAGAAATCCTTTAGCTGTCCATTTAGAAAATTGAAAGAATTTTTCTTAAAAACATTTTTTCGAATGGCACCCCAAAGTTTTTTATATAAATTAATATTTCCAATTAAGAGACGCATTTCAACCATTGAGGTACGAATGGTGGTGTCTTGGAGAGCCATATTTTGACAATCTTTAACGGTTCGACAACTATGACCAATTTCTAAATTGATCCCCCAAAGAACAGAAATACTATCCTGAATAAAGGAATCTAATGCCTTATCTAATTTACCCTGATAAAGAAACAAAAGATCAATGTCCGAGCAAGGGTTGAGCTCTCCACGTCCATAACCACCTACTGCCACCAAAGCAAACTTATCTAAAAGAGTTTTATTTTTTACATCTGATAAATTGGCGAGGGTCGTAATCACATATTTTATTGTTTCATCAATAAGACCTGTATGAGCCTGAACTACTTCCCTTCCGCCCGCTCCCGACCTGTGCCATTGCTTAATTTTTTTCCTCTCTTCTTCCAAAAGACCCATAAACTTTTGGAAGTAACCCAATCTTTCTTTGGATTCTATTGGGATATCGCCAAGAGAAGAAAAATCGATAGAAAATTGATATTTTTTGGAAAGAGAGGCCAAAGTGATTCCAAATGAAGTTAATCTGAATGTAATTGTAATATAAGGAAATCTTTACGGGTCAGATATAAAACAAAACTCTTAGGAATGGAAGAGCAAAACTTACCATTCAAATAAGAAATTACTATAGCAAATTTTCTCAATAAAGACCGTTTTCGATCTTAGCAAAAATTCTTGACAAAAGGGGTTGTATAATTTAGTTTACCTCATTCATTTACATTGAGTTGTACTCTTGTATTCCCTTTAAAAATAGGGATTTGTATTTCGCCGATTTTATTTTAGTTTAAATATTTCCCGTAAGTTTTAAGATTTTTATAAGTAAAAAAATATTGAGAAAATAATTTCTCAGTCAATTGCACCTTAAGAGTCTCTGACCTATTTTAGGAGCTAAATGATGCGAAGAAAAATCACTGTTGTAGGAGCCGGGCAGGTGGGCACCACTGTTGCCCAACTGATTGCATATAAAAATTTGGGCAACGTTGTTCTCATCGATATTGTAGAGGGAATTCCTCAAGGAAAAGCATTAGATTTGCAACAATCCGGTTGTCTTCAAGTATTTGACAGTCTGGTACAAGGCACCAATGATTACAGTGACACTAAAGATTCAGATATCGTAGTTATTACTGCTGGAGTTCCTAGAAAACCAGGTCAAGATAGATCTGACCTCTTAATTACAAATGCAAATATTGTAAAAAGTGTTACTGAAGAAATAATGAAATATTCTAAAGACCCGATAATTATTGTTGTCTCAAATCCATTGGATGCCATGGTTTATCTCACCAAAAAAGTTTCGGGTTTATCTAGAAAACAAGTCATTGGGATGGCAGGTGTACTGGATTCTGCAAGATTTCGTACTTTTGTTTCACTTGAATTATCCTGTTCTTTAGTAGATGTTGACGCCATGGTATTGGGAGGTCATGGGGACTCTATGGTTCCTATGCCACGTTATACTACCGTTTCCGGTATTTCGATTACCGATCTCATGACACAGGAACAAATTGAACGTTTAGTTGAACGTACCCGAAAAGGTGGAGCGGAAATTGTTGGGTATCTAAAAAAAGGAAGTGCTTTTCTGGCTCCCGGTGCTTCCGTTGTTAAAATGATTGAAGCAATATTACAAGATAAACGACGTATACTTCCTTGCACTGCTTATCTTGATGGAGAATACGGTTGGAAAGATATATTTTTTGGAGTTCCGGTTGAGTTAGGACATGAAGGTATTGATAAAATAATTGAGCTCAAACTAACCGATGAGGAAAAAAAGGCGTTAGACAAGTCGGCCTCAGATGTAAAAACTACAATTGATGAAATAAACTCCTTCCTTGGTTCTTAAATTTTTTCCTATCGATCTTTTTGAAAATTTGAATCCAGTCAAGAATTATTATTTTTTAATTTCGAAACTATCAAATACGGTTGTTCCAGTTGGTTTGCCATCACATTCCAATTTAACCCCCTCCCACATGGTGTCATCCGGACGCCACCTAGGGTTTGTGGTTTCGTCATCTGTTGGGAGACAAACAAGATTTGTTTTACCCTTCAATTTATGACCGTCTATTTCTAAGCTGACAAAATGAAACATAAGACTTCGTATAGCAAGAGAATTTTTTATCTCTTTTGGAGCAGTTCGTTTTTTAATCCCTTGCATGTCGGCAAAGGGTTTAAAAAAAGCACCTCCTCCTCCTGAGACAATATAAGTTATCCCTGACCCTTGTGTATAAGAAGATTTTTCCAATGCAGTAATTGTATCACCCAGTTTTTTTATCGGAAAAAATCTTTCATAAGAGTGTTGATTTCCCGAGAATACTAAATCGGGTTTTAAATTATTAATGTCTTCAAAAATATGTTGATTGCGCTTACGATACCAAGCCGTTGTTATAGGAGGTTCGTGAAGGGCAAAGATCACCCATTTTTCTTGTTGACGTGCTTTTCTAATAAGTGGTTGTACCCAAGAAACCGGATTTTTCCAATCATAGTTATTTAACACAACAAATAGTGCTGGTCCAATTTCAATAGCCCCTTCAAGGTCTCTCGGCCCATTTTCTTTAGAATGGTTCGAATCAAAAGGTGTTGCCATGGGTGCAATTTTCTCCCAACAACCAGAGGCTTTGGGCTTCCATTTATGTGGAGGCAAATCATTATCTCCTGCAACAAAAATTCGGATTGAATAAGGATCTACTAATGTTTTCTTAATTGTATCAATATACCGGTCCGGACAATGTTCTGGAAATTTATCCGGCTGATAGACAAAATCTCCAAGATGCAAAACAATATCAGCGTTATGGTTTTGCATCTCCTTTTGAATTGCCTTAAAACTGTTTTTCGCAGAACGTTCTCCAATTCCTGTGTCTCCTACAATCACTACCTTAAGTGACTTTTCTTCATGACCTAAAGCGACAGAGGACAAGCCAAAAATTATATTCACGGCAACCAAACCTAATAAATAATAGGAATGTTTGCAGGTCTCCTGAAAAAACTTAAATGTCATTTTGCATATCCTTGCTTGTTTTACAGCTGTCTATTTTGAAGTAAGATTTATTTTTTACTGCTTCTACTTTAAATTATCCATGAGATATTCGGGTAACGTTTCTATAAATTCCCTGATCTGATCTCTCACTCTTCGATAATGCACTAAAGCTTCCTCCTCAGAGTTGGCTTCTTTAGCCAATTTCGGAGGATCATCGAACCCTTTATGAATAACTTTGGTTTTTCCTGGAAAAGATGGGCAGGTTTCGTCTGCTGATCCACAAACCGTAATCACAAAATCAAATGGAATATCCATAACTTCTTTTACATTTTTTGAATGGTGTCCTGAAATATCCACACCAACTTCTTCCATAACCTGGATTGCCCTCTCATTCATACCATGAGGATCCACCCCTGCCGAATAAGATTCAATGGAATCACTTTTTAAATTGTTAGCCCATCCTTCGGCCATTTGGCTACGACAAGAATTACCTGTGCACAAAAATAAGATTCTTAATCTTGCATTTTTCTGTTGCATTGGGGTTCCATATTTTAAATTTCTTTCTATTCTACTATATTTTATTCTCAAGAATTACAAGGCAGGGACAAAAGAATTGAAAAATAGATATGGAGCCGCCTCCCAAAAGGAGACGGCTCCTCAGCAAAGGGTATAACGAAGTCTCGGGGGGAAAGACCTCTCCCTTAAATTAGACTGATAATAAATTTTGCTTTATCAATCATATTATTTGATTGAGCTTCATCAATTTTCTTACCAGTTTGCCCTTCAACTTGATTGATGAAAGCCCCTAAAATCTTTTTAGCAGTTCGATCACTATTTTTATGAAAATGAGATAATCGAATGTATCTTGTATAAATCCTTTTCACATATTCTCTCAAATTATGAAGGTATATTCTTTCTAATCCCTTTTCTTGAGATTGCATAAAAAACCGAATACGATGCATAAGAAAACGAATATGCCTCTTATATTTAAGAACAATTTTTTCAGTTTTCTCATTACTTTGGTTAGATCTCAAAAGAGACTTTTCAGCAGAATTTAATTTAGCTAGCAAACTGCTTTTAAAACCAGAATTAATTTCCAAATTTCTCACAATTTCAATGAGAATCTGTAATTGAATACCTGGAACCGGATTAATGGTGACTTGTTGATTTGCTGTTGCTTCATTTCCGGAAAGGTCCTGGGCAGTCCAAACAACTTCAGTTTTCCCAACAGGAAAACCTTTGTTAGGTGCATTGTTAAAAACTGGACCCAGACCAATGGTATCCTTCACATCAGGATCTCCTAAATTAACTGTAGTGAATTCGGCAGTTTGGTCCATAGTAATATTTAGAGGGGCTGTAATAGAAGGAGGTGTTGTATCATTGACTATTACTTTTCGCTCCAATAGAGCTAAATTACCTGCTGCATCCATTACTTCATATTTTACAAAATGACTGCCGACTTTAAGAGTATCAATTGGCAAACCACTAATCTTGATACTGGCGGTCAAGTCTCCATCGATATTGTCTGTAGCGGTGGCTCCAGCATCGACATAGCTTGTACCAGCTTCTACCTTAACTGGACTTTCACCCAGTAAGAAAAGCTCTGGAGGAATGGTATCCGAATCTAATACATTTACAATCCGTTGTGCCTGTGTTGAGTTTCCAGCGGCATCACTTACCTCATATTGAACGATATGCTGACCAACCACACTAGAATCTACTGGTAATCCAGTAACTAAAATGTTTGTGGAAATATCACCATCCACATCGTCCAATGCCGTTGCTCCTGCGTCTACATAAGGGTTTCCCAAATCAATATTGACAGGATTATTTCCCAAGACTGTTATTACGGGTGGAACGGTATCTGAGGGCGGTGATTCCGGGGAATAAAAAAGGAAAGCGCTTCCAGAATCAACTTCACCATTATTATCATCCTGGTAAGCACCAATAATAACATCATCCACACCATCACCATTAAAGTCACCCACGCCAGATACGGAAATTCCAAATTGATCGTTTGAGTTCTGTCCATTGAAAATATAATCAGCATCTGAATCTGCTTGTAAAGTCAACTGACCACTTGGGTTTCGTCCAAAAAATAGAAACGCGCTTCCCGAGTTGTCCTCACTATTATTATCATCAAGAAAAGAACCTACAATGACATCACCAAAACCATCGGCATTGAAATCTCCCGAAGAACTTACAGAAAATCCAAATTGATCTCTAAATCCCGCTCCATTCATGATGACATCCGCATTGGCATCAGCGCGAAGAATCAATTGAGTTACAGGGTTTTGACCAAAAAAGATAAAGGCACTACCGGATCGGTCCAAGCCATTATTATCATCTGAGCGCGCTCCAATAATAATGTCGTCACGTCCATCATTGTTGAAGTCCCCGGCTGAAGCAACAGATCCTCCGAACAAATCTCCGGTGCTTTGCCCGTCCAGGATTATATTTGCATCTGCATCAGCCCTTAAATTGAGCTGGGTTACTGCACTTCGACCAAAAAATACATATGCACTTCCAGAATTGGTTTGAGAATTATTATCGTCTCCGGTGGCCCCAACAACAACGTCATCTAAACCATCTCCATTAAAGTCCCCCGCAGTTGCAACTGACACACTGAATTGATCGTTAGCGCTTTGACCATTTAAAATCACATTAGCATTTAAATCTGCACGAAGTGTCAATTGATTGGCCGGATTTTGTCCAAAGAAAATAAAAGCACTTCCGGAATTATTTTCTCCATTGTTGTCATCACTATTGGCTCCAACAATGACATCATCAAGTCCATCTCCATTAAAATCACCAGCAGATCCGACTGAATTTCCAAACAAATCTCCAGCACTTTGGCCATCTAAGATTATGTTTGCATCAGCATCAGCTCTAAGTGTCAATGGAGCTCCAGGGTTACGGCCAAAAAAGATATAAGCACTTCCTGAATCGAATTCTGAATTATTATCATCAAATAGTGCCCCTACAATGACATCATCAAGTCCGTCTCCATTAAAATCTCCAGCAGAAGCTACTGTATTGCCAAATCGATCACCATCGCTTTGGCCATTTAGAATTACGTCTGCACTTGAATCTACAGATAAATTTGATGGGGCATTTGAATTTCGTCCGAAAAAGATATAAGCACTTCCTGAATTGGTAGCAAAATTATTATCATCAAAGCGAGCCCCAACAATAACGTCTTCTAAGCCATCTCCGTTAAAATCACCCGCGGATGCAACGTTAAATCCTAAATGATCTAAAGAATTTTGACCATTAATTGTGATATTTGCATCTGGATCTGCCCGCAAGGATGGATCCACCCACAGAGGAAAAACTAACTTCTCCTTTGGTTCTAAATGAAGTGCTAATTTTTGTCCCTGAGTGGAATAACGTAGTCCATCATAATGAACTTTTAAATTTCCATCGATGAATTCTGGCTTAGGAATTTCAAATAACTTTTTTGCGTAGGATAAATTTTTATTTTTTCGAGATTGTTTTTCTAAAAATCTGTTTATGCGAGCATCAAGGTTCTGTTTATAAGTTTTTCCTTTTTTCTGGAGAATGACTTTTGATAAAACAATACTTCCATTTCCTTGTACTTTAAGGTTTGCGCCTTCGAATCGCCATTGAATAACCGGTTGGTTTGAAGAAAAATCAGAAGCACTTTCGAGGAATACAAATTCACGAAGAGAATTATTTGCATCATCCAAAAAGTAAACAATCGAATTTTTATTCCCTCGGTAAATTAAAAAATTTCCTTGAAGTTCAGCTATATAGGAATCATTAGAAACCAAAAATTGACGGACCATTCCATAAGGAGTTTGAAGTTTGATCGGGTGATGGGCATTTAAAACCTTTGGAAACTCAACTTGCGTCTTTGAGAAAGACAAGGAAAAAGTCTTTCCTTTAAAACGAAAAGGATTTCCTTCCAGGCTTTGCGTTTTGAGACTATTCCCTAACGCCTTATTTAAACCATTTACAGGCAACTGCGAGGAAATTTCAGCTTTAGATTTTGACAAATTTGCAAAAGAAGGGGATACAACTAGAGAGATAGTACATATTCCCCACAAAAGAAAATTGATTGAAAGTTTAATAGTGTTCATAACCCTCCCAAGGCTAAGTCTTTAAAATTTCATTAACACTTAATGTTATTTTATATTTAATACCTCTAGTGGGGTTTGTCAATAGAATATATAGGGTTATTTTGGGGTATTTTCCTGTAATGACTTTCGGTCTATTAATAACAATAAGTTAGCTAAAACGAGAGCGAAGAGCATTTTAAAAAAAAATATTTAAATTGTTATTTTTCTATTACCGCGAGTTGGCTTAAGGTTTGTATGGCTTGTTGTTGATTATTATTAATAGAGGGAGAGGTGACCGTTAATCATTTTTATCAAATTATTTTTTGAAGGAATTCCCAGTGTATAATTCCTTTAGAAAAAATGAATTAGAGACATTTTCCCCTGTTTATTATGTCTTAAATACAAATCGATAATTTTTTAAGAAAATTTTTATTTTTCAATGGATTGACAAAAGCTGGATTGATCCTTAGAATTTGTGGAATTTTCCAAATTATTGTGAGATTTTGTTATACTTAGAAACTTTTTAGGGGCCTAAGGTCCTTTATCCTATAAAACAATTATAATCAAAGTTAATTATATATCCTGAAAAGGAGAGTTCCATGGAAGTTGCGGAAGCACAAACCCAAGCAACAGAAACCAAAAAAGAGACCATTAAAATTACGGTTTGCTTGAGCTTGAGCGGAATCGCCGAAGGCGGAATGGATGTATTTAAAGAATTTGAAAAGTTGATCGCTGAAAATCAATCCAATGTGGAATTAGGCGACCGAGGCGGATGTAAATTAGGGCAAGTCGGATGTCGTGGTTATTGTAGTCGTGATGTTTTGGTGGACGTTTATGTTCCTGGCGAACCACGTGTCACTTATGAACGTGTTAAACCGGAAATGGCAAAACAGATCTTTAATGATCATGTCATTGGTGGAAAAGTCTTTAAACGTGCCGCTGCAAAAGACGATTACTATACTACTTTAGAAAAACAAAACCGGGTTGCACTGAAACATGGTGGAAGTATTGATCCGGAAAGTATTGATGAATACATTGCCGTTGGTGGTTATGAAGCATTGCGAAAAGCACTAACCACCATGAAGCCGCGTGAAATTATCGATGAGGTCAAAAGCGCCAAGCTTCGGGGAAAAGGTGGCGGCGGATTTATTACTGCCAATAAATGGGAAATTGCTGCCAATACTCCTGCTGAACGCCGGTTCATTATGGTAAACGGTGACGAAGGAAATCCAGCTTCTTATATGGATCGTAGTATTATGGAAGGCTGTCCTCATCAGGTTTTAGAGGGGCTTCTCATTGGTGCTTATGCGATTGGTGCAACAGACGCCATTATTTATACGCGGTCTGATTATGCAATTGCAGTCAAACGACTTAATAAAGCCATGGAGCAGGCCCGTGAACGGGGATTCCTGGGAAATAATATTATGGGAACCGACTTCAGTATTGATTGTTATGTACATGAAGGAATGGAAGCATTCATCGGTGGAGAATCCACTGCTTTAATGGCCTCCGTTGAGGGTAAACGTCCCTTCCCGAAATCCCAACCTCCACATTCAAGTGTAAAAGGAGTATTTGGTTACCCCACTAATTTAAACAATGCTGAAACCTGGGCAACTGTTCCACCCATCATTATGAATGGTGCAGATTGGTATAAATCCATGGGACCGGAAAATTCTCCTGGTTGTAAAACCTGGGCTATAGCCGGAAATCTAAAATACAACGGGCTCATGGAATTGGATATGAATACCACTTTGGGTGAAGCTATTGATGATTATTGTGGTGGGATTCTAAAAAAGAAAGAGCTGAAAGTCATCCATGTGGGTGGGGTTACCGGTGGGTTCTTGCCTCCTGAAAAAAAAGATACGAAAACTGACTATGAAAGCCTGTTAAACGCAGGTGTGATTATGGGTCAAGCAAGTTTTGCTGCTTATGATGCTTCTGCATGTGTCATTGATCTTACACGTTTTTCTATTGGATTTAATGAGGCAGAAACATGTGGCAAATGTACACCTTGTCGTATTGGCTTAACTCTAATTAAGAACCTTTTGGATGATATTGCGGAAGGTCGTGGAAAAATTGAGTATCTTGATAAACTACAGGCAATGTCAGAAGAAATCAATGTATCCTCTTTATGCGGCTTAGGTGAAACGGCTGTTAAGGCAGTATTGACCGGCCTTAAATATTTTCGTAAAGAATACGAACGCCATATTGTCGATCAAGTCTGTGATGCCGCTATGTGTACCGGACTCTATAAATATGTAGTTAAAGAAGAGGAGTGTGTTGCATGTGGAGCCTGTATTAAACCCTGCCCTACAGGCGCTATTACAGGCGGTACTAAAAAAGTTGCAGCCCATATTGATATGGATCTTTGTATTAATTGTAATGCTTGTTATCAGGCCTGTAACTTTTTAGCAATTGCTTAACATTTAGTTTAATCCAAAAATATCTTGGCCATTCTGGTCTTTACCAGAATGGCTTTTTCTATACGGATACTGTCAACCCAAAACCAGTATTATTATTTTACTTTGCCCAAATTTTTTCAACTAATAACAGAACCTCTCTTAGCATCCTAAAAAACATACCACTTTTCCAAAACAAACAACCCGCTTAAACCCAAACTAATCAATTGCTTATTAATTTATCCATGCAATTTTAAGTTCCAAATAAAAATTTGTTAGTCCTTAAATTTGACAGATTATTTCATTTTTGTTACTTTTTCTGCAATACCCTTACATTAGGATTTGACTTGAAACTTCTAATAATCGAAGCAAATGAAATACCGCCTAAGTTGTTTCGTCATTACTCCAAAATCCGCCCAAAATCTTTTATTAACAATTTACTCAAACAAACAAATCTAATAGAAACTATTGCCAATGATGTAGAATATGATTTTTTATATCCTTCTCAAACTTGGGCATCTTTTAATACAGGGCTCCCTTATCGAGAACATAAAATCCATTGGTATAACGATCCCAAAAATTTTGAAGATTTTTACTGGCATTATTGGGCACAAAAAAGAAAAAAGACCATGATCGTTAGCACCCTCCATTCGTCACCCCTGGAAACATATATAAATCAAGGTAATTATTGCTTAGCAATTCCAGATTGTTTTGCTCCAACATCTACAGCTTATCCAAAAAAGTTTCAACCTTTCCAATCCTTTAACCTAGCGGTAGTAGAAGATTCTCGAAGACAAACTCAAGTTAAAAAATTAATTTTAGGTACAGCAACCAATTGGTTGGCTAACCCATCATTTGGAAACTGGGGGCTTTCCTCTCGCTCATGTTTATCTATTGGAAAAAGTTTACTCGGGGGACTACTACACAATAAAGAAAGATTGCGAACGGCTCAATTTCCTTTAATTGGTGAAATATTTTTAAAAGGACTTATTCGAAAAAAACCTTCTTTAGCGGTTTTATTTACCAATCACGTTGCCGCAAATATGCATCGGTATTGGTATGCACTTTTTCCAGATGATTTTTGCGAAAGGCTTTATCCAAAGGATTGGGTCAAAAAATATCAAAATGAAATACTCTTCGCAATGGATGAACTTGACAAATATTTAAAAGTCATAGGGAAAATCGCAAAAAAAAATGGATACACTATGCTGGTGACTACTAGCATGGGACAAGGAGCAAACCTTCGACTTTCACAAGATGATGTTAATAAGTTTTCGAGTGATTATCGCCTGGAAGATCCCCTTAAATTTTTTAATTTAATTTTTGGCAAAGACTCTACTGCAACATTTGAAAGCGCTATGGTACCTCAATACACCTTCCGATTAAAAAGCAATAATGAATGTCTTATAAAGAAATTAATTTTTGAAAAATATTTTTCTGAGAAGAACCAAAATGGGATGGAAGGAAAATGTGATATTAACGGGAATAAAATAACATTTACAATTCATATGGTTCCGGAAAAAGATAAAGCCATTAGAATTAGAAATTCAATTTATAGTTTTAAAGATTTTGGTTTTGTTAAATTCACAGTTGATGACCATCATAGTGGAAAGCATCATCCCTTGGGTTCCATACTGGTTGCAAATGATCCTAAACAAGCATTTAGGCCTTTATTAGGCCGCCAAATTAATTATCTAGAGTTTGCTCCCAAAATTAAAAATATGTGTGCTTAAAGATAAAATTATCCTTTCATTAGGTTTGGTTTTTTCCTAAACAGTTTTTTGAAAGCCTCAGTTGCAGAAACGTAATCATATCTCCCCTGTCTTCCTCCAAGAATAATTCCTTTATCTTCTATTTCTTTTATTGCTTTATTTAAACTTTCTAAGCTTCCTTTTTCATAGGTGGGGTAAGCATCATCGGTTATTTCATAATCCATAAACTTTAGATTAGGAAACAAAGATTTAACATCTTCACAGATTTGTTCAATAGAATTTTGGAGCCCATTTAAGGAATGAATAACGGTTTCGGCAGTAATCCAGGTAAATTCTTCGTTCGGAGCATAGGTAAATCCAAAATTTGTAATTCGTTTCCAACATCCCTTTCGCGTAAAATTATAAAGAACATGAAACTTTCTTGGAATAGGGCCGCAAAAGAACGTAGACAATAACATACTGCTGTTAATTTTGTTTTTAATAGGAAGCTTTAATAAGACACAAAGATCTTGGATTGGAATAGTGGAAATTAGTTTTTCACAAAAAAAAGGTTTATCTTCAAGTTCAATTTTCCAGTTTTCTTTTACCTTAGCAATATTCTTAATATTTTGATATTCGTAGATTTCGATTTTAGAAGATTCTGCCTCTTTTTTAATTTCACTGAATAGAACATCAAATCCATCATAGGGCCTGACAAAATGTTTAATCAATGAAGTGTCACTTCTTTTAAAAATCTTTGATTTTATTTTCTTGGAAAGATACTTTCGAATACCAAAGCTTTCAATAAATTTTATCCGGGTTTTAACTAATTCAAATTCCAAATCTTCCACTTTTGACCCAAATAAATTCTCAATATAAACTTCCAATCCACAATTTTTAAAAAAATGTGTTCCGCAAAAATACTCACAATAACTTCTAAGATCTGAATTTTTATTCCGCTTCACTTTTGAGATTAATAGAGAAACGTATAATTTTATTAATTCCACGGGGGTATTAACAATTTTTTTTGGATGAGGGGGCCAATCCACAAAATTATCACCCTCCATACGAATATAGGTTTTACTTTTTACAGAAACATAGTTCTTTGTAGAAAGAGGATAGTTTTTTAAAAGAAGATCATCGTTTGTAAAAATAAAATTTCCTATATCATAAATTTTGCCTTCTACGTTTACTGATTTTAAAAGTCCGCCAGTCACTTTTTTTTCTAAAATTGCAATTGGCAAATTTTCTGAACTAAGCTTTTTGGCCGTGGCAAGCCCAACAGGGCCAGCTCCAAGGACTATCGTAGAATAAGTGTTTTCCTTCATGATGAAATGATAATACCATTATCCAGCCAATCCATCAAATTTCGCAACGATACAAATCTTAACCCAAAGTTAAGAAAAACAGATATTTAAAGAATTGAAAATGTCAGATTAGAAATAAAAGACCCTATAACAGCTAGAATCAAATCGTTCGGGTAATTTTGCTTGGAGGTTAAGCTGATACGATTTAAAAGAAATTTTCAAAATAAATTAAAATCTTAATTCCTCGAGAGATTGGAATTTCTTTCCTTCTTTGAAAAGAATGAAAGTATTTATGGAGTACAGGTTGTTGCGTAAATCGAGGGTTTGTAGGTTTTTAAAATTAGAAGAATTAGCAAATTCTTTGATTCCTTCAGGACCAATTCGGTTATTACTTAAACGCAATTCATTCAGTTTTCCTAAATAGGAGCATTTCGTTAGTGCACTTAAACTAGAGTCACCTATATCCGTTTTCCATAAAAATAGTTTCTTTAAATTTGCTACATTCTTTGAAGCCACTAAAGTTTCTAAACCAGAATCCCCGATAAAATTGCCGCTTAAATTGAGCTCTTCTAATTCTCTAAGATTTTCAGAAATTGCTAATGCCAACACACCTGCTTTGCTTAAATCCGTACCCTCAAGATTTAGTTTTTTTAATCCTTTGACTGAGGTTGCCAGGGATAGAATCAAAGCACCCTTATTTCCAATTTTATTATGCATGAGGTTCAAAGAACTAAGATTCTGTAGAAACTCACTATTCAGTAAAACTTCCAAACCTTTGTGATCAAAAAAATTGTTACGAAGAGAAAGTGTTTCTACGTTAACGAGTGCATCACATCGGGCTAAAGCTGCCAAGCCTTTGTTCCCCAGACGTTGACCATTTAGATTCAGGGTAGAATCCTTCAGGTTATTGTTTATCAATTGACGAAGATGGAAATCATTCAACGAATGCTCACCAGTCCGATTGAACTTATTATCATGCATGAAAAGTTCACGTAATTTTAATAGGTTTTTGGACTCCGCCAAAGCCTTAGCACCCTCATTACCGATATAGTTTGAATCCAAAATTAAAGTTTCTACACTTTTTACAGTGGGAGACTGAGAAATTTGTTTTGCCCCCAAGTCAGTCAATAGATTCCACCCCAAATTGACATGATTTAAAGGAGTAAATACTCCTGCTTGTAACCAATTTGATAAAACTTCATTATTAATAAAGTTCCGTCGCACATTTAATCGATTTAGCTTAGGGTTTGCAGGACCATCAGGATAATCCGATAAAGGAGTTTCTCCAATTTTATTCAATTCAAGTTCTAAAACGTTTAATTGTTCTAGCTTTGGGGATTTAATTAAATGAAGCGCCCCTAATTCACCCACGTGATTATTAACCAAACTTAAAGTTTTTAAATTTGGCAGAAACTTTGATTGGGCGAGGGCCAATGCGCCACTATCCGAAATATCATTGGACTCTAAAACTAAATGCCTTAGATTTTTAAGGTAAGTACAATTCGCCAAAGCTTTTACGCCAAGATCTGCAACCCGGTTCCAGCTCAAATCCAAATAAGTAACATGGGATAAATCTTTTTTACGAGCCAGAAAAATCACTCCCAAATCACCCAGGGATTCATAACTGAGGTTTAGATGGGAGGATTGCAACAATAAACCATCTTCAAGAACGCGTAAAATTCGTTCTTCATTGGATTGTAAAGTATTGGATTTAGTCATCATCCTCCGGAGCATCTGACTTAAATTCTTTTAGAGCTTTCAAACGCTCAGAAGTTTGGAGGATTTCCAATCCATCGGGTTCCATGCGGTTGTAAGTCATATACAAACATCTTAGATTTTTTAGGCCTTTCCCTTCGGCCAAAGCCTCCATCCCTGCTGCTCCAATCCCATTAGCATCTAAATGTAATACTTTTAGTTTACTAAGGTTGCGTGAGTTGGCCAAAGCCACGGCTCCTTCATCAGCAATTCTATTAAAGGAAAGATCTAATGTCTCTAAACCCGAAAGTGAATCTGACTCAGCTATTGCTTCAGCTCCTTCAGGACCAATTTTATTGGAGTAAAGACTGAGGTATTTGACATTATTTAATTTAGGGGATTCGGCTAAATATTCCACGCCACTACTTTTAATGAGGTTTTCATACATCCAAAGAAATTTTACTGGTTCAAACAAATCACCCTCTACCAATTCTTCAAGGTAAGCATCCTTCAACCAGCAATTATGCATATAAAGGGTCTCAATTCCGGGAACAGCCATGTTTTCAGCTACATCAATAGCGATGTGCATGTTAAAACGTCGATTAGATAAATCCAAAGTCTTTTTATCCTTACTCAGACCCTTTTTTATCCAGCGTCGTATCCATGTAATATCGTCTGTGGATGGACGGGGTACCATAACTTCCAAGATTTAAAAAGGTTAATGGAAACCTCCAATTTTATCGATGTCGCAGGAAAAGTAAAGGGTTATTCCGCAACCAGGGAAACTATCTAAAGGAATATTGGGACCATCTTTATAAAACCGATCAACAATGCTATGCTTGTCTCCATGCAATCTAAAAAATATGTCCTTAGAAATCAAATAGTTAGTCACTCGATTGGTTTGGTAGTTTTACCGTTGGTATTTTTATTGGGGTGTGGAGATATTGAAGTAACAAGCAATTCGCAAAATACTTTGAGAATCGCCATAAAGGCTGAACCCCCTACTTTAGATGGGTCTTTGGCAACAGATAACGTCTCGTTTGATATTTTGACGAATATTATGGAAGGTCTCACCCAATACAATTCAAAACTCGAACCTGTTCCAGCAATTGCGAAACGGTGGGAATTTTCCGATCAGGGGCGAACCTTAACTTTTTTTTTACGTAATGATGTCAAATGGTCAGATGGGAAGTTGGTTACTGCCGGGGACTTCGAATACTCCTGGAAGCGATTATTAAACCCCGCAACGGCAGCTGAATACGCCTATTTTCTTTTCGATATAGAAAACGCTTACGAATATAACTCTGGCAAAATTAAAAATGCAGACCAAGTAGGAGTAAGGGCTTTATCTCCATCAGTATTACAAGTTCGATTAAAACGGCCAGTTATTTATTTCCCAAGCATCACAACATTTATGGTGACTTTTCCCCTAAGAAAAGATGTGATTGAGCGTTTTGGAGACCATTGGACGGACCCTAAAAATATTATTACCAATGGTCCCTTTTTATTAAAAGAATGGCAGCACGAATACAAACTGGTCTTAAATGCTAATAAAAGTTTTTATGAAGGTCCTCCTGAAATTGATCAAATAAATATTTATATCGTCCGAGAAGCCACAACCGAATTAACTCTTTATGAGACAGGAGAATTGGATATGGTAGAATTACCACCCGTGGCAATACCCCATTATCAAAACAGTCCTGAGTATTTAAACCTTCCTTTATTAAGAGGATATTATTATGGATTTAATGTTCAAAAGCCACCCTTTGACGATGTTCGAATTCGCCAAGCATTAGCTTATGCAATCGACCGGAAAAGAATCCCAAAAATTTTAAATGGAGGAGAGTTGCCTTCAGCATCCTGGATCCCAAAAGGGATGTTTGGATATAATAAAAAAATAGGACCTAAATTTAATCCTGAAAAAGCCAACAAGTTGTTAAGCTCGGCAGGATATCCCAATGGAAAAAATTTTCCAGAATTCAGCATCACTTATAACTCCGACCCAGCAAACCGATTAATTGCCCAGTTTATTCAAGCCCAATGGAAAGAGCATTTAAATATACATGCTCAATTGGAAGACCAGGAATGGAAAGTTTTTTTGAGCCGCTTAAAAGTGGATCCACCTTCTATTTTTCGATTAGGGTGGGGAGCAGACTTTCCAGATCCTGATAATTTTATGAATTTATTTACTTCCAGTAGTGGGAACAACCATTTGAGATGGGGAAATTCGACTTACGACCAACTTATTCAACAAGGAGCAGCTGAACAAAATTTACAATTAAGAAAATCAATTTACGATCGAGCTCAAAAAATATTGACGGAAAAAGATACCCCTATTATCTCGCTTTTCACTTCAGCCCAAAACATTTTGGTAAAACCTTATATCCAAGGTCTTGAAACCAATGCCATGGAATTACTTTATTTGAAAAAAGTTAAAATCGCACGATAAGGTTTTTTTAAACAAATTAGGAAAAGTAGTTTTGAAAGTAGTTCAAGAGCTGGTTTATTTTTTTTATAAATTCTTCTTCTTCCATAGAACGAACCCGGAAAGACACTGCTGAGGGATGTCCCCCACCCCCTATATAATCGTTTTCAAAGATCGACAAAAGTTTTTTTTCTACCGCTCTCAAGTCAATTCCATCATATTCAGTACTGCGCCTTAATTTAATATAGATACATGGGTGTTCTTGCGGGTCCATACCATTAAAAAATAACAATCCAATTTTACCTGATTCTTCGGGAACTTTATTGACCAGATATTCCTTTATTACTGTGAGACATTCTAAGTCCCCCATAATCTCGCCATTGCAAACTTCAAGGATAGAAGAATCTAGCAAATTAAGTTGTCCCACACCATTTCTTTTTTGAATACGTTTTTTAAAGTTTTCAACATACCTATTTTGCTCTGGTGTTAACTGGTGAATATGGTCCAAAAGGTCCTCTGGAGAAGAAAAATTTTTTTCTAAAACAGATGGTGAAAACTCTTTTGGATAAGAGAAAGTTCCGTTTTTAAGTTGGTCACCTAAAACTTCAATCCAATACAAATAATCTTCCTTAATAGGGATAACCTTTCCACCTGCAGTATCGGTAACCATTCCAATTAATAGGCAAAGAAGAATATTCCTTTGGACAAAGGGATTGGGTAAATGGGGGAAAGAGCTATGAAACTTTTGTAATAGTTCAGCAGCAATTTCAGTACAAGCGTTTGCTTTTCGGAATAAACGAATAGAACGGGCAGACACCGCATCACTGTCTGTCCCAAAATGATGATCAATTTCCAATACTGATACTTGCGGATCCAAAATAAACGATGACATTTCTGAAATGTTTGGAATTAGCTGTGCATTGGCGGTATCGCAAACAATTAAGGTATCAATTTCATTTTTTATTTTAGGAAGGGCGGATTTGTTATGAACAACTTCTATATTATTATGACGGATTATTGCATCTAAAAAGTCAAAATTAGTTTTTAGTGGATGAGGTAAAAAGAGGAATATTTTTTTTTCTAATTGCCGTAGATAAAGAGCAAGTGACAGCATAGTTCCTAAAGCATCGCCATCAAGATAACCCGTAAAAAAGAACCCTCGATTATTGCGAAATAAGGAAACCGCTTTTTTAATATTTTCTTCCCATAACGAGCCAGAAATGGGCGCTTTGATACCCATATAGAATTCCCCTCCAAAAAAACCCTATTCTATCAACCAGAGGTGTTGCTCCCATTATTTGAGACTTATTTGAATTAATATTTATCTCATAGGGTTCAATTAGCTCCCGGATCCTGATCAAACATTTCATTATAGTCCTTTAAGGAATCCTTGTTCTCAGGTTCCGAACGATACCAATCAAAGCTACTTCCTTTCTCTAAGTCCTCTTCAAAATTGAAAGCCCCGGCTTTATTTGCTGAATCATAAAGCTGGGAAGGCTTAATAGGCAAAATATTTAAACTGCTACATCTACATGGTGTGTTACCAACTTCAAATTCAGTTTCTTTTAATAAACAAACCGAAAATCCACAATCTTGACATCGGTATTCATTGTGAGTGTCATTGAAATTTGGGTGCAATAAACCATCTCGACATTGATTGCATATTAAAAATTTATCAGGCGAATAGTCTGAATAAATATTTTCAATTCCACATGCTCCACATTCAATTAAAATTTCACTAGGCGATTGCAAACTCATTCGAAAATTCAAAAAAAATTATAAATCAGGTTTCGACATTTTTGTGATATCGATTCCCATTTTAGCCAGTTCCCCAGAAAAAGGACATTTCCCGGCAGCCAGTTTTTGCGCCCCGTTTTCTTTTGGAGCTTCGTCTGATTTCTCTAAGGTCCCGGATTCTGCCATTATCATCCAAGAAAGAGCATCGATTTTTTGCTGCTTATCTGAAAGATACTTTTCTAACTCTTGCTTGGTTTCTGAATGAAGTGAATTTTCCGAGGCAATTTGATATTGTTCCAAAGCTTGTTTTTCCAGGATTACAGCCTGCTTTAACGCTTCTACGGAACTTGACATGTTAAATCTCCTACAATTGATTTCTTAAAATAAAGGTTGAATGCAAAAATACTAACAAATCCTCATTAAGAACACAAGCCAGAACCCTTGATAATAAAGGTTGGAACGGGTAAATTGCTTAGAGGAAAAATACGAAATATTTCCATAAAACCATGAAATTCGCTCAATTTAAAAAACAACTATAACAGACTATAGGAGCCTTATGAATAATGACGCACGTTTAGCTGATCTAATTCGGCAATCTGATCAAGGAGATATAGTCCTTCTTGGATTTCCATATGATCAAGGGGTTGAAATAAACGGTGGAAGGTCCGGGTCTGCTTTAGGACCAGACAAATTTCGTCAATGGATTCAGAGGTTTGGAACGGCCATCAATCCTGAATTTCAATTGGATTTGAACACGATAAATATATCAGACGCCGGGAATATCGAATCTGGACTCCCCTTGGAACAAGCTCACAAGGAATTAACCAATAAAGTTGAATCAATATTAAAAAAAAATTCTATACCCTTTGTCCTGGGTGGTGGAAATGACCAATCTTTCCCAAACTTTTGTGCTTTATTAAATCACCAATCCAAAAAAACTGTTGGTGTCATCAACATTGATGCTCATTTGGATGTCCGTCCTTTAAAAAATAATCGAGCGCATAGTGGTTCTCCCTTTAGATTAATGTTGGAAGACCCTCGCTTTTCAGGGAAACATCTGATTGAATTTGCATCACAAGGCAGTCAATGCAGTGCGGAACACACCAAGTTCGTAAAAGACCATGGTGGTCATATCGTTTGGTTATCAGATATATATAAAGAAGAAGCCGTAGAAAATGCCTTTCGGTGCGCTCTGGGTAAATTAGCCTGGGATTGTGACAATATATTCGTGAGTTTCGATATGGATTCCATTTGCTCATCTGATTCTCCGGGTGTTTCATGTCCCAGCCCCATGGGGTTAACCGCAAGGGATGCAATAGAAATTGCTTTGGTGGCAGGTAGCAATCCCAAAGTACAATTATTTGATCTTTCTGAATACAATCCTCTAATTGAAGAAGAACGGACCGGTCGGTTAGCGGTAAATATTTTCTACCACTTCTGTTTAGGTTTAGCTTCGCGAAAACTGACAAGATTGTGACCAAAATGATAATATGGAATAAGTAATCTTATCCTAAATTCGGATTACAACTTTTCAAAAAATTGTTCACTTACAAATTGTTCTCCAATAATAAAACAGTATGAAAGTGACCCCCAACAAATCAAAGAATAAATCCCCCACAAAAACATTAAAATCTCGTCCGATGTTCATGAATCTCTGCCCAAAACGAGCACCAAGGGCTAGCACTTCTCTTACCTTACGTTGCTGTGACTGGGATACTGAAGCCGCATTACGTATGCTTCAGAATAATTTAGATGACCGGGTGGCTTTAGATTGGAAACAATTAATAGTCTATGGTGGATCAGGCAGAGCTGCGAGAAATTGGAAAGAATACCATCGTTTGGTTAAAACCCTAAAAAATTTAAAACGCGATGAAACCTTATGCGTCCAATCTGGCAAACCGGTTTATTTGGCAAAATCACATCCCTCAGCCCCGCGGGTAATTATAGCGAATTCGAATCTGGTACCTAAATATGCCGATGATGAACATTTTGACCAGTTGGACAAAATGGGATTGATGATGTATGGCCAAATGACCGCAGGCAGCTGGATATATATTGGCACCCAGGGAATCTTACAAGGGACCTATGAAACATTTGGGGCTTGCGGGAAAATCGATTTTGACGCTTCTACACTTTCGGGGAATTGGATTTACACTGCAGGATTAGGAAACATGGGAGCCGCCCAACCTTTAGCAGGCACCATGAATGAGGCTTGTGTTTTAGTTGCCGAGGTCAACCCTGCTCAAGTAAAACGTCGGCTTAAAGAAGGTTATCTCGATCAAGTCGTTACTTCATTAGAAAAAGCCCTAAAAATAATTGATGAGGGATTAGCAAACCGTCAACCGATAAGTGTTGGAATTGTTGCCAATGGGGCTACGGTTGCAGAGCAATTAGTTAAAATGAAACGTATTCCTGATATCGTCACTGATCAAACTTCTGCCCACAATTTGATGGATTATGTTCCCGAGGGAAAAGATTATAATAGTTTGTTAAAACTTCGGAATCGATCACCTGAAGAATATCGTAAGCGGTCACTTGCCACTATAGTTAAACACACCCGTGCAATGATTCAATTTCAAACCCTGGGTGCGGTTGTTTTTGATTATGGAAACAATTTACGTGGTCAAGCAGAGCTTGGAGGGCTTTCCGTTCGTAAGTCAGACGGTACCTTTATTTACCCCGGTTTTGTGCCTTCATATATCCGCCCTTTATTTTGCGAGGGCCAAGGTCCATTTCGATGGGCAATTCTTTCAGGAAGTAAAAAAGATTTGTATACAGTAGACCGAGCGGTGATGGACACCTTTCCTAAAAATAAACATTTGCACCGTTGGATTTTAAAAGCACAAGCTCAAGTTCCTATTCTTGGTTTACCCACAAGAGTATGCTGGTTGGGTTATGGTGAACGTGCAAAAATGGGTCAAGTAATGAATCATCTAGTTCAAAAAAATAAAGTTAAAGCTCCAATTGTTATTGGCCGAGACCATTTGGATTGTGGTAGCGTAGCATCACCTAACCGGGAAACCGAAAATATGATAGATGGAAGCGACGCTGTGGCGGACTGGCCACTTTTAAACTTTGCAGTTAACGCTGTTTCTGGGGCAAGTTGGGTAAGTTATCATCATGGCGGAGGAGTGGGCATGGGTAACTCATTACACGCTGGAATGGCAATCGTAGCTGATGGTTCTAAAGACAAAGCTAACCGCCTTGATCGCGTACTCACCAACGACCCCGGTTTGGGGGTAGCTCGACATTTTGATGCTGGGTATAAACAAGCCAAAGAAGTAGCATTTAACCGAAAACTAAATCTTCCAAAACCTTAATCCAAAGTGCTCGAGAAATTGATATGAGCGATACTCTTTGTTTCCGAAATATTAGTCAATTAGTTCAAGTTGATGACTCCACCTTACCCGGAGTAAGACTCAAAGAAAACTGTGCTCTTTTAGTTCGAAATGGAAAAATTGACAAGATAGTAAGAGACTCCGAAATAAAACCATCCAACCGTTACAGCCAGGTAATTGACCTCAAGGGACGTGCAGTAATCCCCGGATTAGTGGACTGCCACACCCATTTAATTTATGCAGGTGAACGAAAAAAGGAGATGGAAGATCGAATGAGCGGAACCTCTTATATGGAAACTTTGAATAAAGGAAGGGGTATCCATGAAACTGTAAGAGCGACACGTGAATCTTCAGAAAAAACGTTATTAAGCTTAGCCAAAAAAAGAATACGTCGAATGATTACATTTGGAACCACCGCATTCGAAATTAAAAGCGGCTATGGACTGGACTTGAAAAATGAAATGAAAATCCTTCGCGTTGGGCAAAAACTTCGCAAAGCATTTCCCTCCCCCATTACTCTAACTTATCTCGGAGCCCATGCAATTCCACCCGGCATTAAAAAGGAGGCCTATTTTGAATCAATTATGGAGAATCTACCCAGGTTTCGTGAACTTGCAGACGGGGTCGATATTTTTTGTGAAAAAGGGGTGTTCACATCAGCAGATCTACGAAAATTATTTTTACAAGCCAAGTTATTAGGATTTGATTTACGAGCACATGTAGAAGAACTATCGCATCAAGGAGGATGTTATGAAGCAGCAAAATTAGGTGCCCTTTCTTGCGATCATTTAGAATTTGCGGGTCCAAAGGATATTCAAGCCATGCAAGCTTCGGGCACAGTTGCAGTACTAATGCCAGGAGTTACATTGTTTTTAGGAGGCCAAAAACATCCATTGGTTCATTCTTTTATTGATGCAGGAGTGCCCTTAGCCCTGGCAACAGATTGTAATCCAGGTAGTTCTCCCACATATAATATGCAAACCATTCTTTATTTAGCAGCATCCTTATATCGGATTTCGCCTGAACAGGCCCTGGCGGCAGCAACTTATGGATCAGCCAAAGCCTTGGGCCATGCTGATAGATATGGAGGGTTACTTCCCAGACAAGATGCAAATTTTGTCGTGCTAAAAACCAATGACTATCGCGATATGTTTTACTATTTTGGAGAAAATTTTGTCGATAGTACTTATATAAAAGCTCAATCCATAAAATTCACCCATCGATCTGTTTCTTATTTAACATGAAAAGTTGATACAATAATTTAACTCCCCAAATGACAGTTAGTTTGGTGATTAAAATTTGGCTTTAATGAAAATTTTTAGAACAGTTTGATTTTTAAAGCGTTATCGGAATATTTTTCATTTACTTATGGGCCAACTAATTGTATAGTAAGGCATTACCATAAGTTCCTAAATTTAGCCCATTTTATCAGTTGTTAGTTTCTGACTTGATTCATTGCTCCAAAACCTTAAAGTTATTTATCCCAAACGATTTCAAGTCAATAACAAGGCAAAGTCTTAACTAAGGATTTTTGCATACCATGGATAAGGTTCAACATCCCGATTATTACCATCTATTAGGGATACCTCCCTCATCATCATTAAAAGAAATCACCACTGCTTATAGAAATCGAATTTCAGCGATTGACCAGAAAAAAAATCCCTCGGGACAAAAGGTCAATTATTCCAGGGAACAAATTTTACAAATACAAAAAGCCTATGACACACTGTCGAACCCTTCCAAACGGTTGGCTTATCACAGGTCTCAGAGTATTCCTGATCCACCTGGAATTCCTGAATCTTTAGAAACATTGAAGCAGGTTAAAAAGAGAGTAGTAGGTGAGGTGGAACAAACAATTAAAAGGAAAAACCATAACAGTGTATATTTAGATTATTTTGGTTTTAAAGAAAAACCTTTTGATTTAACCCCAGACCCCAAATATCTTTATCTTAGTGCAAAACACAAAGAAGTATTGGCACACTTGGTCTTTGGACTCCAACATAACAATGGTTTTTTGAAAGTGGTTGGCGAAGTGGGTACTGGAAAAACCACTATCTGCCGAAGCTTTTTAAAAGACCTGGGTGACGATTTTCATTTCGCATATATTTTTCATCCATGCATCAGTTCACTTGATTTATTGCAGTCCATAAACTCTGAATTTGGGCTCAAAAGTGAACGACGAAACAAGAGAGATCTTTTACATGATTTGAATCAGTTCCTGCTACAGAAACGCAAACTAGGTCATCGGGTCGCAGTAATAATTGACGAAGCTCAAAACCTGAGTTCCTCTATTTTAGAGGAATTAAGGTTACTTTCAAATTTGGAAACAGATACTGAAAAATTAATTCATATCATTCTAATTGGACAGCCTGAATTAGATGATGTATTGCGCCAAACCAAATTGCGACAGTTACGGCAACGTATCACCATTCAATGGAAATTACTACCTCTCAATAAAAGAGAGACCCGTGGATATGTACAGCATAGACTAAATGTTGCTGGCGGCAAAGGACGAGTGTTTTTTGAACCCGCAGCTTGCGATTGGATTTACAAAATGACACAGGGAATTCCTAGAATGATTAACGTCCTGGCAGACCGGGCATTATTAATAGCATATACAAAAAACACAAAACGAATTACACCAAAAATTGTAAAGCTTGCTGCAAAAGATATAGGAGGCACCGCTTACAAACCAAATGGATGGGGAGTTTTTGGAAAAGTAATTGGTTCTGCAGTAGCAGCTGCCGCAATTGTATTGGTGGGCTTACATTATTTGGTGGATTTCAACTTTTCTTCGGATGAGCTTTTTGGGAGAAAACTAAAACAACTGGTTCAAGCTAGTGGTCTGTCAGACAAAGATGAAGAATTAATCCCTGACCAAAAACCTGGAACAAAATCTTACGCATTTCAAAGCAAACCTCAAAAAGAAAACTTTGTTCCAGCACCTACTGCCGTTGAAACAATTTCTAAGGAACCGGGGACCCCGGCGCAAAGAGTTTCATTAGACCTTTTGCGCTTATCCAAGACCGACAAACTGGTTACCTACTTATCCAGTCTGACATTAGAAGAGAGCCGAGTGGAGGCTCTTAAATGGATTCTTCAAAGCTGGGACATTGCTTCAGAGGAAATTCGCACTGCTTCCAATTTAGATCCTTCCGAATTGGAGGAAGCTTTTGGGCTTTCCATTTTTGATATGAATGGAACAATTAAGCATTTAACTACATTAAATTACCCTGCTATTTTAGAGGTAAACTTACCAAATGCTCAGGGGACAAAGTACATGGCTTTAATCTCCATCCAGGGCTCAAACGGTATTTTTGGATCGGTCGATAAACTTGAAATTCCATTATCTACTATTGAACCATTATTGAATCATAGGGTTTCAATTGTATGGCAGGATTTTGAAAATCTACCGGGAGTTTTGGAATTAGGTCATGAAGGGAAAGAATCCATTTGGTTACAAAAAAACCTCAGGCTATTGGGATTTTTTCAGGGAAGAGAAGCTACTAATTACGGAAAAAAAACAAAGGACGCCGTTGCAAAATTCCAACGATTCTATAACATAAAAGATGATGGTCGGTTTAATACTGAAAGTAAAATAATGTTGTATAGTCTTTTAAATATATATCCAACCCCTACATTAGTACGTCGATGAGTACTATTTTAAAATCACTAAAAAAATTGGAGGAAGAAAAAAGCCTCTTGGAAAAAAATCTCGATCTGCAAGACCTATTGGTTCACGATAGTGGAGATGGAAATTATTTATCGAAGGATAAAGTAAAACGTTGGATATGGGTTTTAGGTTTTATTTCCGGAAGTATAGTAATTGGAATATCCGTCTTTTTTTGGATACTACCAAAAATCAAAAGCCTTCCCTCCAATGAACTTACTTTAACTCCAATGAAACCAATTATTAAAAAGATCCCACAAACCTTTTCTTCAAAACCTATTTACAATGGAATTGCTATGTCCAGTATCCAGGAAGAAGAAACTGGATATCCCTTAAAAAGTTCACAGGTTAAAAAAGTTCAACCTATAAAAAAAGAAGAAATTTCAAAATCTCCTGAAAACCAGAAAAAAGTTTTAGATACTTCCCCTAAGGAAGAAAACCAACCTATTCAAATTGTTCAGGAAACCCCTAAACCTGTCCCCGTAATCCCAGAGGAAGACCCAATTCAAAATCAAAATGAAGCTAATGAAACTATTGTTGCAGCGGTTCAACCCGTGGAGTCTGAACTTTTACCGGTAGAAGAAGAAGTGGAAGAAGAAATTGATGAAGAATTAAATGAAGCAATTGAAAAAGCAAAAAGAATGGCGCAGGTTGAAGAAGAAACATTTCCAAATATGGAAGCAGTTTCATCCCTGCCGGACTTTCAATTACGTGGAATTATTTTCTTTGGAGAAGACAATCCCTCTAATTATATTTTTTATTCAACATCTTCAGAACGAAACCAAAAGTTAAGAGTAGGGGAGAATGTTTTGGGAGCAACCCTCAAACAAATTGATCCCGAACGCGCCATATTTTCTTACCAAGGCCGTAAAGCTATAATCGAAATTGGAAATTAAAAACCTTTCTCAAAATTTTATTTCTCTAAAAGAATAAATATTGTTTTCAATAAAATGATTTAGAGCAACATCTAATTGATCAGTACCTTTTCCTCAAAATTTCCTTTATATATAAAAAAAGTAAGGTCTTAGTTACTAATAAAAGGATAGTTAAATGACTGATAAATTTAAATCCTTAAACATGTGTGATTTTTGCGCATTAGAAAATTCTACCTGCCAGGCCAAACCTATTAAACTTTCCCAATTTAAAATTATTTCCGAAGAATCTCTTAACCTCGATGCTGTAATCCTTTGTAACAAATATGTAAACCCCATTGAAATTATTCAAAAAAAATTCCATGACTTTACTTGAAGTTGCTGGGTTTAAGCTTAAAACATTAAAAACTATTTCCATTTGATTTACACTGTAGCAATGTTGCTACTTTGTAACCTATTGCAGATCATTTTGTAATTCTTCCGCTCTAGAATATTTTTATATTAAAACACTGGAGAATTTTTGAAAGGAATGGAAGATGGAAGATTACAAAAAACGAGAAATGGCCGAACTGTTATGGATGGAAATAAATAAAGCAATTTTGGGTTCCGAGGGTGTAAAGAACTGCCTAGAAGTTTTAAAAGAAATGGACATGATCGAATTTTTGGAGGGTCACGATTATGTTTTAGATGGAAAAAAATTAGTGGATCACTTACTCAATGATAAAAGTGGAATTGAACCCAATAATGACTTTCTGAATGAAGGTGAAGAAGAATCTGAGCCTTACATCTCTGAAAAAAGCTTTGCAAAGAAGTTAGTCGACAAAATTAACTTTTGCTATAACTAATAGTCGTAGTCTTAAATCATAGTAAAAGTTTATATTAATCCATTGTTTTAACTTAAGTCCTCAATAATATCTCCTTTATTGAAGGTAGAAAGGCAAGGTCCACCCATTTGGTCAAGCATAAAATGTGTGTTAAAATTGGAAATTCGTAATTTTCTGTCCAATACCATACCTTGGTTTCATTTAAAGGATGTCGTCAATTTCTGAACTTGCCCAAAACCCAAAATATCGAATACAGGGCACAGATGGGGTTCGCCGGGAAACCGCCCTATCCACCCACCCAATGGTCGCAGGACTTTCTCCTTTAAAAGCTTTTCAGGAAAAAGGGATCATTACTGAAGAGTTTATGGAGTTGTATGTTTACGCTCATGTAAAAATCCAAATTGAAAAAAGAAAAAATAAAAATTTAGAATCCTTTGTAGTGGGATGGGATCCAAGAGATCCTAACGAAAACTTTACTGAATCGGTGGTTCGGGGGATAAGAAAAGCTGGAGCCAATGCCCTTGCATTAGGTGTAGTACCAACCCCCCTTGTTCCAATGTATTCTTTATTTAAAAATGCTGCTGGGGGATTTATGATAACTGCCTCTCATAATCCAAAAGACCAAAATGGCATTAAAACGTTTTTAGCCTACCACGGCATGAAGCTTCTTCCTGAGAATGATATTGAATTAACCCAAGCCCTAATGAAATTGGGTTCCATAAAAAAACTTCCTATTAAAGGACAAAGGCTAGACCGCAGGAGGGAAGCACTTGACCTTTTCACATCTTTTTCATTATCTCCGGAAAATTCCTGGGCTCAGGATTGTTCTTTCAAAAATATATGCTTGGTGGTAGACCCCGCCCGCGGATCATTATCCGGATTGGCGGCCCAAATTTTTCGTCAAGCCGGTTTTGGAAAAGTAATAGAAGTAAATAATAGCCTGGGAGGGGATGTTAATCTCAACAGTGGGGTTGGAGATATTGAAGGTTATACATTTATTTCATCACAAACCATTGAAAAAGGGGTAGGAATTTTCTCAAAATATATTGCCATTCGCAAATTGTTTGAATTAGGAAGAAGAAATAAGGAAAAAATTTCTCAAGGAAAATTACAAGTTTGCGGGGCCGTTTTTGATGCAGATGGGGACCGTTTTTATAAACTGGATTACCACCCAGAGAAAGATGGATTAATTGTTTCAAGCGGAGACGAAACAGCTTTTCTTCAGGCTAAATATTTAATGAAGCAGAATTCCAAGTTGTACCAAAAGTCTGCATACATTAATACTGTTGAAAGTGATCTAAACGCTGGGATTGCAGCAGAAAAATTAGGATTTAATCATCAGCTTTCAGCGGTTGGAGATAAATGGATTTCACTTAGATTAGCGCTTATTATGCTTGAAAATTTAATCTCAAGCTTAGATGAACGAAAAAGAAAAAAGTTAAAAAAATCATTTGACGCTTTAAAAAAATCCACAACCTTTAATGTCGAGCAATTTGAATCTTTAGAAAAAGAAATTGAGAAACTAAAAACTCCTTCGGAAGAAAATGCGGAAAATCATTCCATAAATATTCCTTTTGCGGTGGGCAGTGAAGAAACAGGTCACAACATTACAATTGGATGGATGAAAACAGAAAAAGGGCCATCTATTCCCGTATTTTATGGCAACGGGTTAAAAAGTGCCTTAAATACTTTTTCTGCCACTCAAACTCTATTATCTTCTCTGGAAACAAAAAAATATTTTTCACAGATAGAAAATCCTTTTACTGCCGGATTCAAAGAAACTCTTTATGCTTACTATGTCAAAAAGGAACTTTTTTACCATAAATCCAAGGTTTGGAATCGGGTAAAACAGTTAATCACAAAATTAACAAAGGCATTGAATTACAATTGTAAAATTGAAACCTTTCGCGAAGACCTGGATATGCTTTATTTTTCTTTAACGGATTCTAAAAATTCTAGGGCGGGAATTTTTATTAGAAATTCGGGAACTGAAAATAAGATCGGCATCAATCTCCGCGGAAACCGCAAAAATAAAAAAGAATTGATCCAAATTGGAGAAGAAGCAATACGCTTACTATTTTTAAACATGAAGGATGAATCAAATCATTTTTATGCTATAGAAAAAGATTTGATCAACAAAATCAAATCAAACCCATTGCCTGAGGATAAAATAGAAGAGGCATCTTTAAAACGAGTGTTAATGGAAATGCGTAAACAAGGTTTAATACAGCCCTCGGTTCAAGGTTATCGTTTAACTGACCGAGGAAATTGGTACGCCTCACTAAAATGAGCCATTAAAATTTTTAGGAAGCAAATGTTTGACATAAATTCTTTTTTCCCCAACATCAAAGAATTTGATCATAAAAATTTAATCGAAGGTGCCGACACTCCCTGGTATCCGCTTCTACACTTAAAGTCCTATTTGGAAAATTTTTTAAAAAATCTACCTAAAAATATCCAAATGGTTGACTCCTTAAAAGAAATACGATTTATTCCTTCCAATCAAAATTTCAGATTCAAGGAGCCCGGGTTTGTGGTAGAAGAATGGTTTCAAACAGATGCTCCCGTTTATATTAAAACTGCTCAAGTTTTATTGGGTGCAGGAATTTTCTTAGAACCAACCGCTATTGTCAAAGGACCCGCTATTATTGGGGATCAATGCGAAATTCGTCAGGGTGCTTATCTTCGAACAAATGTGATTGCTGGAAATCATTGTGTCCTTGGCCACACTACCGAGATAAAAAATACTATTATAATGAACCACACAGAGGCCGGACATTTTAACTATCTTGGTGACAGCATTATTGGAAGCTATGTCAATATGGGTGCAGGTTCTAAAATTGCTAATTTAAAATTTCGAAAATCTGAGGACAAGCTTAAGGTCCACTTTCCTGATATAAACATACGATGGGAAGACAAAGTAACTCCATCCGGCATGTCCAAACTCGGAGCATTAATTGGAGATCATTGTGAATTGGGGTGCAACTCCGTTATATCCCCTGGAACATTTTTAGGTAAAGAATCCTGGGTATACCCCAACACTACAGTAGCCAAGGGAACCTATTCTCCTGGAAACATTATTAAACCGAAATAAAATACTAAAAGCTATTTTCTCCAAAAACACTCTTCCACCTCTTAATCATTAACCTCGTTTTCAAAAAAAATGAAGGACACTGAATGCATAAAGTTTTTACAAGAAACGCTTCCGAAAATAAATATGCAATGGAATGGATTTCGAAAGGTTCGCAAGCAAGTTTGCAAACGGATTAATAAAAGACTCGCAGAATTATCATTAAAAGATTTAAAGTCCTACGAAAAATATTTAAATCAAAATCCGAAAGAGTGGAAAATTTTAGACAGTTTATGCAGAGTCACCATTACCAGATTTTTTCGAAATAAAAAAACTTTCGAATATTTAGGGCAAGTTGGGATTCCTTACTTAATTCAAAATTTACTTCACCAAAAAATATTTTCATTTAAATGTTGGAGCGCAGGATGTGCTTCTGGAGAGGAACCGTATTCTCTTAAGTTGGCTTGGGAACATTTAGTGGAACCTTTCCCAGGAAAAATGATCTTAGAAATTTTGGCAACTGATATTGATGCGGATTTATTAAAAAGAGCCGAACAAGCTCGATACCCTCAATCCAGCCTTAAAGAATTACCAAATCACTGGGTTTCTGAAGCTTTTGATTTCAACAATAAACAATTCACTCTAAAAGAAAAATATAAACATAATATTCAATTTATAAAACAGGATATAAGAAAAACCGATTTAGAAGGACCCTTTGATCTTATTCTTTGCCGAAACCTGGCATTCACCTATTATGATTTTGAATCTCAGGTAAAAATTCTATCTAAAATTGACCAACTTATCCGGCCAGAGGGTCTTTTAGTTTTGGGCAATCATGAAAGTTTACCCGACTTTTTTGATAGTCGGTATTTTCAATTGGAATCCAGCCTTCCCATTTTTTCGAAAAAAACCATTATTTGACCCCTTAAGGTTAAATGACTGGATAGGCTAAACCCTTTGGATAATGGGCCGTTCATTGACAGAGCTCATAAAAGGTGCTTTAATCGGGAATACCCAATATCGCGAAGGTGGCGGAATTGGTAGACGCGCTGGATTTAGGATCCAGTGGGTAAACCCCGTGGGGGTTCGACTCCCCCCCTTCGCATTTGTTTAACCTTCAACCTCTGCACTTTTATGAAATGTGAAGTCGAAGAAATCGATTCATGCAATAAAAAACTGAAAATAGAAATTCCTTTGGGAGATTATCAATCCCAAATTAAGGCGTATTACCAAAAATTAGGCAAACAAGTTAAAGTACCAGGTTTTCGCCCAGGTAAAGTTCCTGTTTCAATAATGGAAAAACGATTTGGCCCAGAGGTAAAAAAAGAAGTTCTCACCCAAATGGTATCGGACAGTATTACCCAAGGAATTGAAGAAAATAAACTACGTGCGGTAGGGCAACCCAATATTGTTGAAATTCAAGCAGAAGAGGGAACGGATATCAGCGTAACCGCAAACGTGGAAGTGGTGCCGGACTTTACAATTAACGATTTAAAAAATATCCAAGTAGACCTACAGGTTGCAAAAGTGACGGATGAAAACATAGACGAAGTGATTGAAGCTTATAGAAAAACACACTCTAAATCTATTCCCGTAATTGACCGCGGAGCCAAAAAAGACGACTTTCTTAAATTAGATTTCGAAAGCACCATTGATGGAAAACCATTTGATCGCAGTTCTGCCACCGATTATGTTGTTCAAATGGGTTCTGACAATTTGGTTGAAGGCTTTGATAAAAAAATTGAAGGAATGATGATAGATGAAGAAAGAACATTTTCCCTCCCCATGCCAGATGATCATCCCAATAAAGAAATTGCCGGAAAAGCAGTTGATTTTAAGGTAGTCCTTAAGGGAATCCAAATCAAGGAATTGCCTGAGGTAGATGATGAATTTGCAAAAATTGCCGATCCAAGCAAAAATTATCAAACTGTTGAGGAGATGCGACAGGGAGTAAGAAAGGGTTTAGAAGAATATGAACGAAAACAAGCCAAGAAGAAGTCTCAAAAACAATTGGCTGAAAATTTGACCAATGCAAACCCAATTGATATTCCCGAAAAATTAATTAAAGAGCAAATTGCTTTTATGGTAAAGCAAGAAAAACAAAAAGAAAATCCATCGCAACCCGAAAAGACGCATTCTCATGAACATGATCATGACCACGACCATGAACATGAAAAGGAAGATTCCTATACACCGGAAGATGAAGAAAAACACCGGGAGGCTGCGGTAAAAATCCTACAACAAGAGTTACTCATAGGAAATTTAGCAGAAGATTTTAAAATAAATATTACGGAGCAAGAACTTGACAATGAGTTAAATAATTTTATGAGTATGTTAGGGGGCGGCGATTTAAAACAAATGAAAAAAGAATGGTCACAATCAGGGGCATTAATGCGTTTGCACAGCCGAATGCGGCGTGAAAAAACATTAGATGAACTCTTTGATAAAGTCCAAGTTAATGAAGAAACGGTTGACAGAGATCAGATAAAATCCGATAATTAATAAAGATGAGCTGGCCTTGTAAACAACCAATTTTTTTGGACTTATCCCCATTCTTGCGGTTAAAATTAAATGTGCAAACAGGGGAATCCTCCCTTCCAGAATTATTCCACCCATTGTAAAAGAAAGCGATAAATTGACTTATGAAGCAGGAAAATAATCAGCAAATTACCAATCAATTAGTTCCTATTGTTGTAGAGCAAACCAGCCGTGGAGAACGTTCTTACGATATTTATTCGCGATTGTTAAAAGATCGCATTATTTTCATCGGTACCGCTGTGGAAGACCACATGGCCAATCTAATTATTGCGCAATTGCTATTTTTAGAGTCTGATGAGCCGGATCAAGATATTTACTTATATATCAATAGTCCAGGAGGAGTGGTGTCGTCTGGTTTGGCAATTTATGATACTATGCAATATATCAAACCTGATGTACAAACGATTTGTTTAGGGCAAGCTGCGAGTATGGGAGCTTTGCTATTGGGCGCGGGTGCAAAAGGAAAGCGTTTTGCCTTACCCAATTCGCGAGTCATGATTCATCAACCTTCTGGAGGTTTCCAAGGGCAAAGTACTGACATTCAAATTCAGGCACAAGAGATATCTAAGATCCGCGATACTTTAGATGATATTCTAGCTAAACATACCGGCCAACCCAAAGACAAGGTCCGGGTAGATACGGAACGAGATAATTTTATGACAGGCATTGAGGCCAAAGAATACGGAATCATTGATAACGTTATTACCAACCGTATGGATGTAATGAAAAAAGAAGAAAAGAAATAAATCTAAGATTAGATTGATATTTTAATCTAATTGACTTGGAGGATTTAATGGCTAAAAAAAGTTCGAACACTGGAAACTACCGTTGTTCCTTTTGCGGGAAAAGCCAAGAAGAAGTTAAAAAATTAATCGCTGGACCCACTGTTTATATTTGTGATGAGTGTATTGAACTTTGTAATGAAATCATGGTCGAAGAATGGGCTCAAGAAAAAAGCCAGGATTTTAGACACCTCCTAAAACCTAAAGATATTTTTAAGCATCTGGATCAGTACATCATTGGGCAAGAGCGCTGCAAAAGAATTCTTTCCGTTGCTGTTCATAATCATTACAAACGAGTAGATTCAAATGTAGATTTGGAAGATGTTGAATTACAAAAAAGTAATGTTTTGCTGATTGGACCAACGGGTTCAGGTAAAACGCTAATGGCACAAACGTTAGCAAAAATCCTCGACGTCCCTTTTACTATTGTAGATGCGACTACTTTGACTGAAGCGGGATATGTAGGTGAAGATGTAGAAAATATTATCCTAAAATTATTACAAGCTGCTGATTACGATGTAGAAAAAGCTGAGCGAGGGATAATCTATATTGATGAAGTAGATAAAATCAGTCGAAAATCTGAGAATCCCTCAATTACAAGAGACGTTTCTGGTGAAGGTGTTCAACAGGCACTTTTAAAAATAATTGAAGGAACTATGGCCAGTGTGCCTCCTCAAGGAGGAAGAAAACACCCGCACCAAGAATTCTTACAAGTCAATACTACCAACATTTTATTCATTTGTGGTGGCGCGTTTGTCGGGCTTGACAAAATAATTCGGAATAGAATTGGAAAGAAATCGATGGGGTTTGGCCAAGAGTTGGTTTCTCGATCCAAAGAAAATGATGAAATTCTTTTACAACAGGTACAACCTGAAGACCTTTTGAAATATGGTTTAATCCCAGAATTTGTAGGTCGTTTATCTATTACCGCTACACTAAATGAGTTGGATGCTGACGCACTCGTAAAAGTTGTTTCCGAACCTAAAAATGCACTTGTAAAACAATACAAAAAACTTTTCGAGTTTGAAAACGTTAAACTCAAATTCACCGACGGAGCCATTCGTGCCATTGCAGAAAAAGCACTTAAACTAAAAACAGGTGCTCGCGGTCTTCGTTCCATATTAGAAGATATTATGTTAGACATCATGTTTGATTTACCCTCCAAAGAAGATGTCGAGGAAGTTGTAATTAATGAAGAAGTCGTTATCCACAATGAACAGCCTCTTCTAGTTTTCCAAAATCAAAAACAGGCGAGTTAATCCATGTCTTCTGATAGGTTAGTATTACCCTTAGTCCCACTGCGCGATATTGTAGTTTTTCCCTTCATGGTAATACCTTTATTCGTAGGTAGGGATAAGTCTGTCCGGGCTTTGGAAAAATCCATGGCAGAGCAGAAAAACATTTTTCTTTCTGCTCAAAGAAATGCCAATAATAATAATCCCAGTCCAAACGATATTTTTGAAACCGGTACGCTAGCCAATATTCTTCAAATCCTTAAACTCACCGATGGTACGATGAAGGTCTTAGTTGAAGGAATGCAACGTGGCCGCATTACCAAATTTCAAAATCAATCAGGATATTACGAAGTTGAAATCGATAAAATTGAAGAAAATATTCAATTAACTGCTGACGTTAAAGCTTTAATGCGAAGTATTGAAGGGTTATTTGAACAATATGTCAAACTTAATCAAAAAATCCCGTTAGAAGCCATTTCAGCAATTTCAAACATTACTGAACCACATCGATTTGCAGACACGATTGCTTCTTACATGATTTTTCAAACTGCGGACAAGCAAAGTTTGCTGGAAACCTATAATCCCTCGGACCGTTTGAATAAGCTAGTCAACATTCTGAAGTCCGAGATGGAAATTTTAAAAATAGAAAAGCGGGTTCATGGCCGAGTACGCAAACAAATGGAGCGTAGCCAAAAAGAATTTTATCTCAACGAACAAATGAAGGCCATTCAGAAAGAACTAGGCAAACGTGATGAGTTTAAATCTGATATTGATGAGTTGACGCAAAAACTCAAAAAAGCCAAAATGCCTAAGGATATTGTTGAAAAAGCTAACAAAGAAATCCGCCGACTGGAAGCCATGCAACCCATGTCTGCAGAAGCAACTGTGGTGCGCAATTACATTGAGTGGCTTGTTGAATTGCCTTGGAAAAAGAGCCAGGGGGGCGACAACATTGACTTAAATGACGCTCAAAAAGTTTTGGATTCCGATCATTTTGGCTTAGAGAAAGTTAAAGAACGCATTGTCGAACACCTTGCTGTCATGAAGTTAGTAAAAAAAATGAAAGGTCCCATCCTTTGTCTAGTGGGTCCGCCGGGTGTAGGTAAAACCTCTTTAGGGCAGTCTATTGCTCGGGCAATGGGACGTAAATTTGTTAGAGTTTCTTTAGGAGGCGTACGCGACGAAGCAGAAATTAGAGGTCATCGAAGGACCTATATTGGCGCCTTACCGGGAAAAATCATTCAAAGCATGAAGAAGGCGGGATCTCTTAACCCAGTTTTTCTTTTAGATGAAGTTGATAAAATGAGTACAGATTTTCGTGGAGATCCTTCTTCCGCCTTGCTAGAAGTTTTAGATCCCGAACAAAATTTTGCCTTCAACGATCATTTTCTAGAAGTAGACTACGATTTATCCCAAGTCCTTTTCATTTGCACTGCAAATGTATTGCATACAATCCCGCAACCCCTTCAAGACCGAATGGAAGTCATTCGGCTTCCGGGTTATACGGAAGAAGAAAAACTTTCCATTGCGGAAAAGTTTCTGGTACCTAAAAAAATTAAGGAACATGGATTGACTTCAAAAAATGTAAAATTCTCTAAAATCATTTTGCGTAAAGTTATTAAAGAGTACACGCGTGAAGCCGGTGTGCGCAGTCTGGAAAGAGAAATTGGAGGAATTTGTAGAAAGGTTGCGAAAGAAGTAGTTAAAAATGGGAAAAAAACCTCTATCTCGCTTACGCCAACCCTTGTTCAAAAATATTTAGGTGTACAAAAATTTTCCCCTGATAAAGAAAGAAATGAATCAGAAATTGGCGTAGCTAACGGCTTAGCCTGGACGGAGTTTGGAGGGGAACTACTTTCAATTGAAGTTATCACCACTCCTGGCAAAGGCCAGTTATCGTTGACTGGGAAGTTAGGTGATGTCATGAAAGAGTCGGCGCAAGCTGCGCTAAGTTATGTTCGACAACATTCAGATTCCCTGGGATTGCCTAAAGACTTCTATCAAAAAATTGATCTTCACATTCATATTCCCGAAGGAGCTATTCCTAAAGATGGGCCCTCCGCTGGAATTACTATGGCGGTGGCAATCATTTCCGCTTTAACTAAAAATCCCGTGCGTAGCGATATTACGATGACTGGGGAAGTGACCCTCACCGGAAAAGTATTACCAATTGGAGGATTAAAAGAAAAAGCGTTGGCTGCGCATCGAGTTAACATTAAGAATGTCATGATTCCAAAAGACAACGAAAAAGATATTCCCGACATTCCTGCTAATGTTCGCAAAACTCTAAACTTTATTCAAGTCAACTCCATGGATGAAGTAGTCCAGAATAGTTTTACGAAAAAATTTACTTTCAAGAAAAAATCTTCTACAAAAAAAACCAAAAAATCATTAACTAAATCTAGGGCAAGAAAACAACCTTCTGTTAGTCATCTCAATTAATCAATCTTTTAACGATTTTCTTGAACAATTGTTGATCCCCGAAAGTAGGAAAACTAAATGTTAAACCCCTGGCATGATGTTGAATTGGGCGAGGATATGCCTAATATTTTCCCGGCAATCATTGAAGTTCCCAAAGGTTCAAAAACAAAATATGAACTTGATAAAGCAACTGGTATGATTCGCGTAGATCGAATTTTATATAGTTCTGTCCAATATCCTGCTAACTATGGGTTCGTTCCACGCACATATTGTGATGACGATGATCCGTTAGATGTTTTAGTATTAGGTCAGGAGCCCGTATATCCACTAACAATTATGCGGGCAAAGGCAATAGGCCTAATGCGAATGATCGATCATGGAGAAGTTGATGATAAAATCATTGCCGTTCATGCAGACGATCCAGAATATTCCCATTACCATTTACTGGACGACTTGCCACCTCACCGCATGACAGAAATAAAGCGTTTTTTTGAGGATTATAAAAAATTAGAACATAAAACTGTTACGGTGGAAGAATTTCTACCACTACCCGCCGCATTGGAAGTACTTCAACAGTCGATTGATTTATACCATGATAAGTTCATGGAATCAGATCACGGACTAGATTGAAAATTAGACAAACAAATTTTTTCAACTCCTAATATTATTCTTCCTCCCAAACTCCCTGAATTATCGCATAAGCACGGTGGGTTAAATGACATTTTTTACAGCCTTGCTTACCAATAGTTCCAATATTTTTCCAGAATTCTCCAGGATTTGGTTTTTTCTCTGCCAAGATTTTTTTTAAGTTTCCGAAAGCTCCCAAAACTTCATCACTCACAAAAAATTGTTTTACTGCATCGGTCGTGTGGCATTTAGCACAGGTAGATTTCAGTTCCTTATAACGCATTTCAAAAGAACGTAACGACTTGGCAGCTTGCGGATATTGACCCTCTCCAAAATTAACGGTCACTCCATTAAAAGCACCCGTGATTTGGAACATATACTTACCGTATTCAAATTCTTTTTCTGTGACTGGATCAGTGATTTTAATGTCCGAAACAGGCGGCCAATGAAATCGAGTCCAAACTGCTACATATTGTTCACTATGACATTTACCACAGGTTTTTGAAACCGGTCCTGCTGCAGGCCCAATGACTTTTGGATCATGAGATTTGACCGCTTCGGCAAATTTTTTGACTGCGTCAACATCAAAATAATCTTTCCATTCTGGCACTAATTTAGAGGTTTCTTCATAGACTTTCACCAAATTGGAAGCTCTTTTTTCCGCATTAGGCCAATCACCTTCTTTCATATTTGTAAAAACCCCACCAAAGTTTGATGATAATTGGTGCATTTGTTGAATCCATTTTGGTTTTTCTGATTTTGGAGGATATAGTTTAATCAATGACTCAGGTGGAGACTTTACAACAAGTTCCTTTGCAAAAAGGTAACTAGGAATCAAAACAATTAATAATATGAGAAATACTAAATGGCGGGAACGGTTTTTCATGAGGACCTCCACAATGAATAAAATAACATCTAAACCTTTAAAAATGATTTTATGATAAATCGGAATTGAGTCAACATCTATTCACTTTTTATTTTGGAAGAATGACAGATTGAATGGTCTGACGTTCTTTTGACCAAGCGGCTTTATATTTCAAAGTAATGATGGCTTTATCGGTTTTATCATTTGATAAATATTGGAATTGGATTGGTTGTTTATAAGGAAGAGCGCTATCTTGCTGAGGAGCTAGGATTTCCTTAAAATTATCAATTTCGTTTCCCTCTGCATTCAAAAAGATTACATAAATATATAATCTTGGATCTCCATTATCAGCAGTAGGAATCAAATGAGGAATAGACATATTGGTAAGCGTTACTATTAGAGAATCTACTTTAAATACAGCTTCTAAGTTTAGATTATCCTCATCAAGGTCACCTTTTGGAAATGAATGATTTGCCACCTGCCGTCGCGCATGAAATAACCCCATCGGAAACTTTTGGGTCAAACGCGCACGTTTGGATTTCATATGACAACTCTGACATGTCTCTTTACTTTTAGAAGATTTCCATTCCTTATATGTTTTTTCATGACAAGAACCACAAAATTTGGAAGAGCGGTAAACTTCATTCTTTTTTGTCGGGTGTGGTGGAGACAGCAGTTCATAGGGTCCATGCATTCCATCCTCCTTAACGTGACAAGGAAAACAAAAAATTCCTTGGTCTCGGTGGGAAGACCGTGGACTGGGCTTTTCTCCTGCTCTTACTTGGTTGGGAATGTGACACGGCAAACATTTTTCTTTAGTCCTGTCTTTGGAATCCTTTATATAACCCTCACTAGTCCAGGAAACAGAATGTCGACTCTTTTTCCAATCTTCAAATATATCTGAGTGACATTCGCCACATGTTTTTGCTTCTGACATTTTCAAAAGATCAGGTTGCCGAGACAAATCGATCAAAAATGAGGGTATAAATTGGGGAGTATAATTAACTAGCGTGTAAATTATTGCAATTCCCAATATCGCGGAAATAATTAGAAATCCAAAAATAACCAGCCAGCCTTTGTAATTCATAAATTAGGAAAAAGTTGGAGAGATTGTTTGAAGATCTTTTCAGGACTATAGAACAATATCTATCTTTACAATAATTTTATTTGTTATTTCCGGTTCCTAAATTTCAATAGGAAAAAAAATATATTACTACTTGAAAAAAATTGAATCCTAAAGGAAGTTGAGGAAATTTTTTTTGAATGGCTATTGTAGTGACTTCATTGCAAACCATCAAATACAGTCATCCTCTAAATATTACTTACGAGAGACTTTTGAAATTAGAATTGTTGGAGAAATCGAACATCATTTTCAAAAAATAAACGAATGTCATTGATTCCATATTTCAGCATAGCAATTCGTTCTATGCCCATACCAAAAGCAAACCCAGTCCATTGTTCCGGATCATAATTGACAGACTTAAATACCGCAGGATCCACCATACCCGCTCCCAAGATTTCCAACCATCCCGTTTGTGAACAGACTCGGCATCCTTTGCCCGTACAAATAACGCACTGAATATCCACTTCTGCACTTGGACATGTAAATGGGAAATAACTGGGACGGAACCTTACTTGAGTAGATTGACCAAATGTTTGTTGAACAAAAATATTCATTATTCCCTTTAAATCGCTAAAAGCCACATTTTTATCAACCATCAATCCTTCAATTTGGTGAAACATTGGGGTATGAGAAACATCGGAATCGCAACGATAAACCTTACCAGGCGCAATAATTCTTAATGGAGGTTGATTTGCCTCCATCACATGAATTTGGACAGGAGAGGTATGAGTTCTTAAAACCGTTTCATCTTCGACATAAAATGTATCTTGCATATCTCGTGCGGGATGGTCTTTGGGAATATTCAGTGCTTCAAAATTATAATAATCCGATTCAATTTCTGGACCTTCCTCCACACGAAACCCTAAGCTAATAAATACTGAAACGATTTCTTCCATCACCTGGGTAATGGGATGCAAATTTCCAATCGGTTCCTTTCTACCTGGTAAAGTATAGTCAAATGAATCGGATTCTCCTGAGGATTTGGGCGATTGATTACCAAACTTATCCGCATATTCCTTTAAAGAAGTTTCGACAAGGTTTTTGAATTCGTTTATGAGCTTGCCTGTTTCACGTTTTTTATCAGGTGAGAGACTGCGCAACTCCTTCATGGCTTGGGTCACAATGCCTTTTTTTCCCAAAAATTCTACACGCAATTTTTGGAGTTGTTCCGATTGAGTAACTGACTCAATGCGCTTTTTGAATTCTTCTTGGTAGGTTTGTATTTTTTGGATCACGATGATAAATGAGGGCAAATAAAAAGCGAGATAGGAAAATCCTACCCCGCCGTTCTCAAAAAAAATAAACTAATTCAAGCCGCACCCGTTTGAGAACGTGCGGTTTCCATTAAAGCTTTAAATGATTTTTGATTATGGATTGCCATATCTGACAATACTTTTCTATCAATCTCAATATTGGCTTTTTTTAATCCGTGCATAAATTGACTATAGGTCAATCCCTCTTGGCGGACAGCTGCATTAATTCTTGCGATCCATAAGCGACGAAAATCACGCTTACGAGCACGCCGATCTCTATAAGAATAGGATAATGCTTTTTCAACAGCTTCCCGGGCTTTTCGATAGGCTTTACTACGAACACTTCGAAAACCTTTCGCCAACTTTAATATTTTTTTTCTTCGGGACCTTGAAATGGTTCCGTTAACTGCTCGGGACATACTTCTTTCTCCAAATTCTATCTAATTCAGTAGGGCAGCAGAGTTTTCAGTCGTTTGGCATCACATTCCACTAAAATACTACTCTGCCGTAAATTTCGTTTTCTTTTTGTAGTTTTCGATGTAAGGATGTGGCTTGTAAACGCAGAATTTCGGCGAATTTTTCCGGTTCCCGTCTTGCGAAAACGCTTAGCCGCTCCTTTATTGGTTTTCATTTTAGGCATTATTGCTCTTCTCCAAGGAAATCACGAAGTTTACCAATTTTAGGACAAAAATCAAGCCTCATTATTGGCCTGGCTTTTACTCTCTTTTTTAGCGGGTTTATGAACAAAAATCATGGTTAACGTCCGTCCTTCTTGTTTGGCAGTTTGTTCAATCACTCCATATTCCTCAACGGCTTCTGCAATGCGTTGAAGCATTTCTTCTCCACCTTCACGATGCAGAATTTCTCGTCCTTTAAAGAATATTACAACCTTGACCTTATCCCCCGCTTTTAGGAATCGAATTACATGTTTAACTTTAAAGTCAAAGTCATGCTGATCCGTATTCGGTCTAAATTTGACTTCTTTAACATGAATGACCTTCTGGTTCTTCTTTGCCTCGTGTGCCCTTTTATTTTGCTTATATTTATGTTTGCCGTAGTCCATGATTCGACAAACAGGCGGGTTGGCATTGGGAGCAACTTCGACTAAATCTAAATCGTTTTCTTGGGCCATTGAAATAGCTTCAAATGTGGGAAATGTTCCTAACTGATCCCCATTGACGCCTATCACGCAAACTTCCTTGACCCGGATCATTTGGTTAATCCGTTGTTTCTTAATACAAGGTCCTCCTATAAAAAGTTATTAATCCAAATCGACAGCCTTAGTGTCAATTTCATTTTTTAGATCTCGAAGAAATAAATTTAATTCCATAACTTTAGTTTCTTTCGAGCGACGTTTCCTTACTGCAATAACTTTGGATTCAACCTCTTTATCCCCTAATACTAACATATAAGGAATTTTAT
Source organism: Nitrospinaceae bacterium (assembly GCA_965223665.1). Lineage (GTDB taxonomy): Bacteria > Nitrospinota > Nitrospinia > Nitrospinales > Nitrospinaceae > CBDCVY01. Next base: position 3,116,081 of record OZ245011.1, on the reverse strand, counting down.
TGAGTTGGGCTTCCCTTATCTTGAACCCAATTTTTTCATTTCGCAAGTCTTTTTCTACCCGAATTCCTTCGGAAATTAATTGTTCTGCAATTTGGTTGGCATAAGAATGCTGATTATCAGTGATGGTCAAAATTGCAACCTGTACGGGTGCCAACCAAACTGGAAAAGCCCCTGCATAATGTTCAATAAGACAACCAAAAAATCGTTCTAATGATCCCATAAGAGCCCTATGAATCATAATCGGCGGATGAGATAGGCCGTCGGCTCCAATGTAAGACATTTGGAAACGATTGGGCAAATTAAAGTCTACTTGGATTGTTGATACCTGCCAAAGGCGATTTAAACTATCTTTTATTTTTATATCAATTTTTGGACCATAAAATACTCCCTCACCAGGGTCAATTTCATATTCAATATTGGATTGATCCAAAGCATTTTTTAACGCTGCGGTTGCAGTTTCCCAATCCTCATCCGAACCAACCGATTTTTCAGGCCGAGTACTGAGATACACTTGATATTCACAAAAACCAAAGGCCTGTAAAATATAAAGCACGAACTTTAGAACTCTCAGGATTTCTTCTTCAATTTGCTCTTGAGCACAGAACAAATGAGCATCGTCTTGGGTGAACCCTCGCACTCGGAGCAATCCATGCATAACACCTGACCGCTCATAACGATAGACTGTACCTAATTCAGCCCAACGTAATGGCAAATCACGATAACTTCGTAATTTAGATTTATAAATTTGAATATGAAAGGGACAATTCATGGGCTTCATAACATATTGTTTGCCCTCAATTTCCATCGGGGAAAAAATATTTTCTTTATAAAATTCTATGTGCCCACTGGTTTTCCATAGATCGATTTTTGCAGCATGCGGTGTATACACCAGTTCATAGCCATTATTGTAATGCTCTCGTTTCCAAAATTCTTCTATGATATATCGAATGCGAGATCCTTTGGGATGCCACAATATCAAACCAGGACCTATTTCCTCCGTCATAGTATAAAGGTCTAATTCTTTTCCCAATTTTCGGTGGTCTCTTTTCTTTGCCTCCTCCAATCGATTTAAATAATCTTTCAAATCCTTTTTGGTAAACCAAGCAGTCCCATAAATACGTTGCAATACCGGATTTCTTTCATCACCCCGCCAATAAGCAGAAGAAGTACTTAACAACTTAAATACTTTTATGTCCTTGGTATTTTCAACATGTGGACCTCGGCACAAATCAGTAAAATCTCCTTGAGAATATGCAGAAATCACATCATCCCCATCGATACCTTCTATGATTTCAACTTTAAACGGTTCTCCCATTTTATTAAAAAGTTCAATCGCATCCTGACGTGGTAATTCTAAGCGTTTAACATCTTGAGCTTCTTTTGCCAATTTTTGCATTTGTTTTTCGATTTTTTTCAAATCATCTGGCTGAAACGGTTCCTCACGAAAAAAATCATAATAAAAACCATCTTCAATCACAGGGCCGATAGTAACCTGAGTCTCTGGATACAATTGCTTCACTGCCTGTGCCATTAAATGCGCACAACTATGTCGCAAAGTTTCTAAATCATATTTCGATTCTTGTTGATCGCTCATAAGTTTAAAAGTAACTTCTAGTAAAACTAGAGAAATTTAGCGGTTCAGTAACCCTGAAAATCATTACAGATAAATATAAATTAATGTCAATGAATCCAATCGAAAGGTGGTTCCTGGTAGGAAAAAGCACCTGCTGCGGATTTTTTGCGAATCGGACCCATCAGGAATTTTACCAAATCTTCAAGAGCAAAATAGGCACGGGCGGTTTCGAACCGCCGACCCCTTGCATGTCAAGCAAGTACTCTACCCCTGAGCTACGTGCCTGAATAAAAATGTCCGATGACGAAATTTCATTCTAGGCCCATCCCCCATTTTGTCAAGCGGAAATTAGGGGACTGAATTACGGAAATAGCTTGGATTTTTGGGAGTTGTTCCAAGCTCAAAGAGCCTTAGAAATAATATTTGTAATTACTTTTTACACCTGCTGATAAATTTCTCCACCTTTTTCTTTGAAAGTTTGAGACATTTCTTCCATGCCCTTCTCTAAGGCTTTCTCATCTTCCATTCCTATTTTTTCAGCATAATCGCGAACATCTTGAGTAATTTTCATTGAACAAAACTGCGGACCACACATAGAACAGAAATGGGCAACTTTATGCCCTTCTGCTGGAAGAGTTGCATCATGAAACTTTAATGCAGTCTCAGGATCTAGAGAAAGATTGAACTGATCTTCCCAACGAAATTCAAATCTGGCTTTACTTAATGCATCATCCCTTACCCTTGCACCTGGATGCCCTTTAGCCAAATCGGCCGCGTGGGCAGCAATTTTATAGGTAATAACACCCTGCTTAACATCTTCTCGGTCCGGCAACCCTAAATGCTCCTTGGGAGTGACATAACATAACATTGCACACCCATACCAACCAATCATTGCAGCCCCAATACCGCTTGTAAAGTGATCATAACCAGGGGCAATATCTGTGGTCAATGGTCCCAAAGTATAAAATGGTGCCTCGCCACATTCACGAAGTTGTTTGTCCATATTTTCTTTAATCATATGCATAGGAACATGCCCGGGACCTTCGATCATTGTCTGCACGTCATGCTTCCACGCAATTTTTGTGAGTTCTCCTAAAGTTTCCAATTCGGCAAACTGACCTGCATCATTGGCATCTGCTAATGAACCGGGTCGTAATCCATCACCTAATGAAAAACTAATGTCATATGCCTTCATAATTTCACAGATATCTTCAAAGTGAGTATAAAGAAAGCTTTCTTGATGGTGAGCCAAACACCATTTAGCCATAATCGAACCACCCCGCGAAACGATTCCGGTCATACGTTTTGCAGTTAAGGGAACGTAGCGTAACAAAACACCCGCATGGATTGTGAAATAGTCTACCCCCTGTTCCGCTTGTTCAATTAAGGTATCTCGGAAAATTTCCCAAGTCAGTTCTTCTGGTTTTCCATCTACTTTTTCCAGGGCCTGATAAATTGGAACGGTGCCAATTGGAACTGCTGAATTGCGTAAAATCCATTCACGAGTTTCATGTATGTTTTTACCGGTCGACAAATCCATCACCGTATCCGATCCCCATCTTGTCGCCCAAACCATTTTTTCAACTTCTTCTTCAATCGAAGAAGATATTGCGGAATTACCAATGTTCGCATTGATTTTGACTAAAAAGCTTCGACCTATAATCATAGGTTCCAACTCGGGATGATTAATGTTTGCTGGAATAATGGCACGTCCTTTGGCTACTTCATCACGTACAAATTCGGGAGTGATTTCTTGCGGGAGGTTGGCTCCAAAAGAATTTCCCTTAAGACGTTTTTCACGTTCCACGTCGTCCATTAACTGTTTGCGTTTTTGATTTTCACGAATGGAAATGTATTCCATTTCAGGGGTGATTATTCCCTTTCTTGCATAATGGATTTGACTGACATTAGCACCCGATTTGGCGCGGTAAATTTGTCGATTGGACCGATCAAACTTTTCTATATCCTTCATTTGCTCAGATTTTTTGTAGCCATTATCTTCGGGGCGGGAAGTACGGCCTTCTATCACCTCTACATCACCACGGCCTAAAATCCACTGTAATCGCAGAGGGTTTAATCCTTTCCGCGGATCAATCACTACATCAGGGTCCGTATATGGCCCGGAAGTGTCGTAGACTAAAATTGGATCATTGGGTTCTTCTTTTGGTTCTCCATTTCCAGAATTTTGAATAATTGTGGGTGATAATTTAATTTCTCGGAAAGGCACTTGTATATCAGGATTAATTTCCCCCTGAACATAAACTTTTTTCGAATTTGGGGAAATAGGATCACGACTAATTTGTATTTTTTCCGAAGCTGTTTCGCCTGAAGGGCGGTTAGGCATATTCATTCGGGTTCTCCTTTATTAGCTGTATATATTTTGCAGATTCTTTTTCAATATTTGAAGATGTCCAAATCCCTCGAATAAGAGCAACACCAAACGCGCCCTGTTTTCGAATTTCCGGGATTCGGTCTATATTAATTCCACCCAAGGCAATTACTGGAAGATCTACTTCTTGTACAGTTTCCCTTAATTTTTTTAAACCTTGTGGCGAACCGAAAGCTTGCTTTGAAGGAGTTTCATAAATAGGACTGAATGTAATAAAGTCCGCACCATTTTCTCTAGCACGTTTTGCACTTTCGATAGAATGGGTAGAAACCCCTACAAGTAAATGCGGGTAACGTCCTTTTACTTCATTAGGAGGTAATCCGCTTTCTGGTAGATGCACTCCATCTGCATCTACCATAAGAGCAATATCCAGCCGGTCATTAATATACAACCGAGCTTTATAACGTTTTGTCATTTGCCGTAATTCCATGGCCAATGAAAACAAGTCAGGCAACAACAAATCTTTTTCGCGAAGCTGTATATCCCGAATTCCTCCTTTTAGTGCTGCTTCAATTGAACTTAAAAGGAGGTTTTCTGGTAAAAGCTTCCGATCGGTTATTAAATAAACTTTTAACCAATCAGGATTTACTTCTGCGATTCCACGAATAATTCGAGTATGCTTGGATTTGCCCGAATCGATTGGATCGGACCGATCCGACTCATTCATACATCAATCATTCCATCTATGGGACTACTGGCAGAAGCATAAAGTTTCTTTGGAATCCGCCCCGCTTCATAAGCCAGTCTTCCACTTTCCACGCCCAACTTCATAGCTTGTGCCATCTTTAAAGGATCTTTTGCACAGGCAATGGCTGTGTTCATTAGTAGTCCGTCCACCCCGAGTTCCATAGCCCGCCCTGCATCAGAGGCTGTCCCAACACCTGCATCAATAATGACAGGTACCTGAACCGCTTCTAAAATAAGCTTAATATTAAATGGGTTACGAACTCCTAATCCAGATCCAATAGGTGCTGCCAGTGGCATAACGGCCGAACAACCTATGTCTTCCAATTTTTTACAAAGAACAACATCATCTGAGCAATATGGGAGAACATGGAAACCATCTTTAACTAAAATTTTTGAAGCTTCCAATGTTGCTTCATTGTCCGGAAAGAGCGTTTTTTGATCCCCAATAACTTCAACTTTTACAAAATTTCCCAAACCGGCTTCACGAGCCAACTGAGCAGTCATTACGGTTTCTTTAACGTTGTAACATCCCGCGGTATTGGGAAGCAGTGTGTACTTTTCCGGATCAATAAAATTAAGTATCGATTCCTTAGATTTATCTAATTCTATGCGACGAACAGCAACGGTGATCATTTCAGCCCCGGAAATTTCCAGTGCTTGTCGATTTTGATCAAAAGACTCGTATTTGCCCGTTCCCACAATCAGCCTGGATTTAAATTCTTTATCAGCAATTATTAGTGGTTTGGCCTTTGTTTCTGTAACTGTATCCATATCAACAAATAAACCCCAATGGAGTAATGATTGAAAAAAATTGTAACCTTATAACTTAACCTCCCCCCACCGCATGGACAATTTCAACCTTATCGCCTTCCTGCAAAGGAGTAGACTTATAATCAGATCTAGAAATTACTTGAGAATTTAAGGCAATAGCTATATGAGTTCCCGATATTTCAAGTTCTTTCAGCAAATCATCCAAATTTTGGCTGGAGAAAGTATCTTTTTCCTGTCCATTTACAACGAGTTTCAAGAAATACCTTAATTAAAAAAAATGCCACTTTTCCAAAAAAGGAAAGCGGCTTTTTTTCATTACAAGAATAAAATAAAGGAACTTCCCTTCGCTGGTATTAGCCAGATCAGGTTCCAAGGGTTGTCCGAAGGACTCTCAGTTTTACAACACCCCTAGTCAATTTCACCTGTAAAGCTTACTTTAAAAAAAAACTAAGTCAAGGCATATTGACCTAGTAAATTTATTGGTTATCCTGATAGTATGACATCAATGATAAGAAACTATTACCTAATATGGACGGCCGTATTAATTTCGGTCTTAATGGGGTGTGCAACCCCTAAAAAAGAAAAGTATTTCGATAGCCCTCCTTCTGCGATTCCTACTGCCGACCAGGGTCTATTTGAAAGGGCTTTAAGTGCTCAAAGAGCAGGCCAATTACCTAAAGCAGAAGCTTTGTGGAAACGGTTTTTAGAGAGACGGAATAATTCATATGAAGCCCATAACAATTTAGGAGAAGTTTATTATCTTCAGGATAAAATTTCACAAGCTATTAAGGAATTCGCAATTGCTTATGAATTGGAACCCATAAGCGAAAAAATTCAATACAATTATAAAAAAGCCTTAAAATTTCATTCTACTCTTTTAAACGAAAACGGGGAGTATGACCGGGTAATAAGTGAGCTAAATCGTTTAAAATCAATATCATCTCCCTTAGAACAAGAAGATATTCAATTTAAAATAGAAAAGGTGGAAGATAAGATTTACCACCAAGTGCAACGTGTAGATTCTGTTGAAGGATATCAAAAATTTCTGGAAAAATATCCAAACGGCTTTAATTCTGCTTCTGCTAAAAGACGATTGCAGGAATTAGAGCAACAAAATCAAAAGCCTTCACCTAATCCAATAAGGGCGAATCCATTGGATCAAGACCTGTTAGAAGATAAACCTTTCCAACCTGAAGCTGCAAGTTTTGGTAGTTTTGAGCCAGAGACTGATGATGAAACCCGCTCACTGATAACAGAAGAAGACTTTGTTGAAGAAATTACTGCTCAAGACGTAACCAAAAATTCTGCTGAAACTCCCTCGAGTTTTGAGCCGCCGCCACCTGTACTAAATAAAGAAATGGAATCTATTCCTAATCCGAATTTGAAAAAAATCTCACCAAAAGCAAATTCGTCTTCTGTAGAAATAAGGAAGTCTGATGAAAAAGTAAATTCCTTAATTCCCAATGGAACGAATTCTATTGAAAAAGGGGAAGTTAATATTCCGCATGTTTTGATTGAAGTAAATCAAAAATCTCAACTAAACGTTCGCGCTGCCCCAACAACAAAAGGAAAAATCATTGGAAAACTCAAAAATGGGGAAATGCGCCCTCTTTTAGAGGAAAAAGATAATTGGTTTCAGATTGAGTATAAAGAAGGAAAAACGGGTTGGGTGAGTAGATTGTTTTCCAAAAGGCTTAACCCTATCCAAGAGCCGAATCTTCCCCTTGTAGGTGAAAAAACATCTGAGGTTGATATCTTAGAGTTTTTAGGAGATAATTAGTCTGGGGAGAGGGATAAATAACTGCTTAAGCTATATTATCCTTTTAGAAATTAAAGAGAGTTGAACAAAAATATGCAAGCCGTGATTCTTTTGGCCGGTTATGGTTCAAGGTTGAACCGGAATGACATTCCCCACAAAAGTATGTTACCGATTGGTAAAGAAACACTTCTTTCCCGCCACTTGATATCTCTTCAAAAATTAAATATTGAAAAAGTCATCTTAGTCGTAGGATATAATAGGAAAGCGGTTAAAGACTATGTCTATGGATTAAATCTGCGAATTCCTGTTGAGTTTGTCGATAACGAGCTATACAGGACCACAGGAAACACCCTATCTTTGGTAATGGGTCTCCGGGGCCGTAAAGGTGACTTCTTGATTTTGGATGGGGATGTTTTCTATCCACACGAGGCTTTAAAAGAATTTTTCGAAAAAAGTCAACCCTCTTCCTTTGCAGTGGTTCCAGTTGAAATTCAGGATACCGAAGCAACAAAAGTGCTTTTGAATGGTTCTAATAAAATATCCAGTTTAATTACTAAACGCGACCTTACTGAAGAAGAAAAAAATCGATATAAAGTTGCTGGGGAAGCCATAGGCTTTTTCTTATTGAGTGAGGTGGCTGTAAAACTTCTGATTGAAATGTATGATAAAAATGAGAGTGAATATATCCATACATTATGGGAAATTCCCTTTTCTAATTTGGCCAAGCACACAAAACTAACTACCTATGATATTGGTAGTAATGATTGTGTGGAAATAGATACTGAAGATGACTATAAACAAGCCCTCAAATTGTTTGAATCTCAAAAGGAAATTTACAATTTAAAAGTATCCTTTTAAAAAACCTTCCTTTTTATTAATTCATTTCTCCATCTAAACCTGTTACTAAAAAGATACAGACTATTTTTTTGTTTATAAAATAGTTATCTATTTTTTTATTTTTTCACCTTCCCTAAATTGTCCTTAAACTTATTTCTCCGTTTTTCAATTTTTTTTATCTTCCAAATTAGTGTGTACTTTTGGCACAAAGATTGCTCAAGAATTGTTGTTTAAAAGATTTTATTAACCCTGAATTTTTATAGGTAGATTTATGGAAACAATCTTCGCAATTTTTGAGAGTTTTCATGTAGTTGCCCAAGCGGAATTTTTGGCTACTTTATTTGCAATAACAGCAATTTCCTTGATTTGGCGTCAATTTCAAATTGGAGTTATCGTCGCAGCCGGTTATTTGATTTATGCCGTCAAATTTGGTCCTCTGGCACAAATGGGAACCCCAAATTTAGATCCAGTATTTCATAGCTTAATGAACATGATGGTACCAATTGTAATTATTTCCACTGCAGGGTTTTTTGTGATTTCACGATTAACGCAAATGAATCGATAAAATTTATCAAAACTCTTTTTTTTGAGTAGTTCCTCTGAAACCCTAACCCTTCTTTCACTCTGGTGCTATAATTAGCCCAGAGTGAAAAGCTCGAAAGTTAAGCACACCAGGACGGTGTGCTTTTCTCTTTCAACACTTCAATAATTTATCTTATAAACTATGGTTCAACAATTTAGGGCAGTTTTTTTTGATGTTGGGGGAACTTTACTTCATGTGCATCCTTCAGTGGGAGAGGTTTATGCACTCCATGCCCGAAGCTTTGGTTTTAAGGGAGACGCTTCTGAATTGAATAAGCGATTCGCTGAAGAATGGAAATCCATGGGGGGAATGGAAAGTTTAGGAAGACAAAAAGGGCCAGACATAGAACAACAATTTTGGCACGATTTGGTTTATCGAGTTTTCCAACCCTTAGGTGGACTTGAAAATTTCGATAAATATTTTGAACAAGTGTACCAGGCCTTTTCAGGCAAAGACAGTTGGAGAGTTTTTGAAGATGTTGAGAAATCACAAATCCTTAAACGTTTAAAAAAAAATGGAGTTATATTGGGAGTCATTTCTAATTGGGATTCACGTCTACCTCTAATTTTAGAAAATTTAGGATTGGCCTCCTATTTTGATTTTATTTTGGCGTCTACAGTCGTTGGTTCTGCAAAACCGGATAGTCTAATTTTTAAGGAGGCTTTGCGACAAAGTGGCGTAGCTAAGGAAGAAGCTTGTCATATAGGAGATGAACCAAAGGCAGATTTTCTGGGGGCGCGTAACGCAGGCCTACACTCCATTTTAATTGACCGCAAAGGCATCCATGAAAACCTCTCTCCGAAAATCCAATCATTTGAAGATTTAATTTAAACTATCTAGAACTTATTTCTTCTAAACAACATTCTATTCTTGAAAAAATTCTCTATAAATAAAAGAGTTTGAAATATAAAGTTACTTCTAATAAATTCAGATTTAACTTGTCCGCTTCTTTAAAAATTCCCATCCTAAAAGTAAATAAAAAGGAAGGTATTCCAACCAGGGTGTCCATTTCGTATAATGTTGAATTTCCTGGTAGTCGAAATAAAAATCAAGATAATAAAGGCCAACTAACCCGGTGAGTAAAATCCATGAACGGTATGGGAAAATACATAAAAAAGGGAGAACCCAACATAAGTACCAAGGGTTTTGCACCGGACTCAATAAAAAAACCAGTGCCATAATAATAAATTGTTCTTTTATAGGCTGAATAGGAGATAAGGGTTCTTTTCTTTTTCGGAATAAAAAGTAAAATAATATGCCCCCTAAAATGAGAACAACCGTAATCTTACTCAACAAAGAAGGCAAATCATACGATAAACCCACTGGACCACGAGATTCAATTTCCACCATAGACCGGAAATACCAAACCATAATTGAAAATAAACTGTCATTACTTTCCCAATAAGTACTGAAAGTTCTTAGTCCCTCAAACGCCTTTGGGCCTATATCCAGAAAAGGCGTATAAAAAAAACCGATGACTCCAAAAAATAGAATTAGGCTAATCCCAATAGGTTTCAAAGAAAAAGTTCCTCTATTACTTATCCAAATCTGTTTTATATAAAGTGGCAAAAGAATGATTGAATACAATTTTCCCAAAACACTAAAGGCTAAAAAACTATGAGCTCGGTAAAACTTATTGCAAACAAAGTAATAGAGGGCAATGCATAAAAAGGCAATGCCAATTATATCTAAATGGGTTGAGTTAAATGTTTCTTTAATTACAAGTGGACACCAATAATATATAAGAGCCAAATTTCTATCCAAACCCAACCGATTTAAAATGGCAATAATAAAAAATAGGCAAATGAAATCGAAAAACAGAAAAGCTAAGCGCATTCCCAATATACTATCTGACTTAATGTGGTTCACCAATCTGAAAACATACTGCGCCATAGGAGGATAAATTGTGGGCACGTGGGGATGATTGATCCTTTCCATAAAAATTAAGCTTGTTTCATTTTCCCATTTTAATTGGTAGAGACGTGTAAGTTCGCGAATACTTTTCTCATTATAAGTTTTTTGAAATCTTTGCGGTTCCTTTATCATAAATTCCTTAAAACTGTTAATCTCATCTGGAGCATATTTAAAGGGATTGATACCATTAGCAAACACTTTCCCATCCCATAAATATCGATAAACATCATCCTCCTGAATTTGCTGTGCTGGTAAAATTGTAATGCGGAATAAAAGGCCAAATATTATCCATACAAAAAAATGACGGCCTTGGAATGGATATTTCCGAACCCCCCAAACGGCAATTGCGTAAATAACAAAGAGAGAAAAATAGAGAAATAGGTAAGTAGGAATGGGACGATTTTCATAGCCTTCTCCCCAATTAAATTCAAAAGAGAGAGTCGACATCCAAAAATAAAATAATAGACTCAATAATCCCAATATTGTTATAAAAGTTTTTAAACGCATGGATCGTAATATACAGTATTGATTATTTAGATAAAGGTGATTTAGGGTTGTTTCAATTTGCTACACACACTATTAGGGTATGCCCTACAAATATTAACTTAACCCATCAATGAATACACAAATTCCCTATAAATAAAATTGGTGCACCTAAAAAATGAAAGGATTCTGGACTACTATTAGAAATGGTAAGTTTATTAATGGTATTCATTCCTAAAAATATTCTCCAAAGCTCGAACCCGTTAATTTCTGCACATATTTCAACAATAATTATCGCCAAAAAGGTTAAAATTTTGAAAGAAAAAGCAAATAGAAAAATAAGGCTTTTAAATAGGCCAGATAATTTTTAAAATAGGAGTAAGCCTTTAAAGAGGTTTTTCCTCAGGAATTAAATGGAATTTCAAAAAAAAAATAAAACCCATTGGTTCAACATAAATTCCACATTGCAAAATAGCCTTAAAAAAATTCCTAAATTATCAGAACGGGAATTTGATTTAATCTCTATAAATTGGAATTTAATTGTTGGGAAGGAAATCTCTCGCCAAACACGAGTGGACCATTTTTCAGACACGGCCCTTTTTGTTGAAGTCTTAGGACCAGAATGGTTGACACCATTAAAATCTTTAGAAAAAAAAATTCTTGAAGCTCTCAATAGAAACATAGATAAATATAATTTTCAAAAAATCAGATTTCGCGTAAAACCACAATCTTTAAAAGAAAATCACCCTAAATTACAAATGAAAAACAAACCAATAGCCCATCCGTTTAAAACCATGAATTTCTCAAATACAAAAGAATCCACAAAACATATTAAAGATCCCGAGCTGAAAAAAACTTTGGTTCGATTGGCCTCAAAATTTCGATTCAGCACTTGGATTTTAGCGGTAATATTATTTTACGGATGCTCTACAACTCCTAAAGTAAACTTTGAACATGACCCAGAAACCTCCCAAATGGGAGAAGCATTCGTATCAAAACGAATTCATGCTTTAAAACAAAAACACCCTGATAAGGAATATCGCGATCCTCGTGCTTATTTTCATTATTTGAAAGCAATGCAATTGGAACGTGAAGGAGATTTTGATGGTGCCGCGTTGCATTTTTCAAGAGTCGTAAGATACGATTCTACTCAAGAAAAACACTATACAAAACTCGTTATCTTATATTTAAGAACAGGTCGGTTGGACGATGCCTTGGAATCGGGGACTGAAGCCCTAAATCATTTCCCTAACAATTTAAGAATTCGAATGATCATGGCTGACATACTATCGACTCAAGGGAAATACCAACAAGCCCTTCAACATTATAAAAAAATAATCGACATAGATCCCTCAAACTCCAGAGCTTTGTTATTGACAGGTTATGTATTAAAAACCCTTAAAGAATATGATCAAGCCAAAGAGCAGTTCAAAAAAGTAACGATCGTCGATCCTGGAAATCCTCTGGGTTATCATTATTTAGGCACCTCTTTAGCGAGGTCAGGAGAAATGGAAAGCGCTGAAGAAAAATTTAAAAAATCGATAAATTTACGTCCTGGGCTTTTAGAAGCTCGACAGAATTTAGCAAGGGTTTTGGAGTTACAACAAAAATATGAGGAAGCAGCAAAACAATATCAAATCATTTTAAAAGTGGATCCCAGTAACGAGACAGTTAAAAACCATTTAGAAAGTATGCATTTTAAAAATCAAGCCGATGCTGGAAGTACTAACTTAAATATCAATTCCAAGGATGCAACCTTTCCTTGGGACGAACCCAATATTCATAGAATGCTGGGGGCTATATTTTATGAACAAGCTGTATACTTAGGGGCTTTAGATGAATTTCGACTTGCACTTGCCAATGAGGAAGATAGAGAACTGCGATTAGCCATTGCAAAAATTTTCGAATTGTTTGGAAGAATGGATAAGGCCATTAAAGAAGTCGAATTATCAAGAGCCAATAGCCCAGACCCAAATTCAGTAGATGTTCTTTTACAGTTGGCTCGACTACATGGTTTAAATCGGGAAATGAAAGTTTCGGTGGATTATCTTAATAAAGCTTTAGTTCTGGAGCCTGAGAATGACCGTCTTTATCATGCTTTAGCATTAGCGCACATGTCTCTTGACGAAAATGAAGAAGCCATCCGTAATATTAATAAAGCCATTTCATTAAATGATCAAAAAGATTCATATTTCTATGAGCAGGGAACCCTTTTTTCCCGTGTTGGAAATGACATTCAAGCCATCAAAAGTATGAAACAAACTTTGGCCATTAATCCAAGTAATTCAAATGCTCATAACTTTATTGGATATACTTATGCCAAACGGGGAGAAGCGTTAGATGAAGCTGTTGACCATTTAGAGCAAGCTTTGACCATTCAACCAAAGAACGCTTATTTTTTAGATAGCTTGGGTTGGATTTATCATAAAAAAGGTCAGCACGAAAAAGCCTTGACGCAAATTAAAAAAGCTCTGATTTATATAGACCCTGATCCTGTTCTATACGATCATTTGGGAGATGTTTATTTCTCAATGGATAATCTCACTGAGGCCGTTAAAGCTTGGAAAACCAGTTTGATTTTAACTCTCCAAAAATTCAAAGCCCCTTCAGAGGAGTTGCCGACGCCTAAAGATCTACGGAGTAAAATAAAAAAAGCATCCGACCTTCTTCACTCTAATTAATATTCTCAGTCATGCACCATTTTCAACCCTTAAGAAGGTGGTTTGGTCTATGCTTATTGTTACTTTGTGCGTGCCAGACAAAAACTATTGCTCCTGAAATCCAGGATAACTCACTCCAATATTCTTCCCATGAATTACTCAACAATTTAAAAGAAAGACAAAAACGCTTTCAGGATTTAAAGTCTTTTGTAAAAACCTCAATTCAATCTTCCAGTAGCAAACAAACCTTCCGCCAAACGTTGCTGATTCGTAACAACACGATGGTACGTCTGGATACTTTAAATATATTTGGTCAACCCTTAGGTGTATTACTAGTTTCCAATTCTAATTCACTCCTATATGATGTGAGCAATCAAAAAGTTTATAAAGGATTAGAAGTTTGGGATATTTTATTTCAAATGCTGGGGACTCAATTTGATTTTCGGAAATATGTGCAAATTTTTTCTGGTAATATTCCAGGAATTGAGTCCATGCAAGTAAAAAACGAAAAAAAACTTGAGGGGTCTCCATTTGTGAGTCTTTCTACTTCTAACGAAATTGGAGACCAAATAATAATTGAAATAGATCCTTTAAAAATGGTTCCCACCCGGATGGAACATTGGAAAAATCAAAAAATTGCTTATACAGTTCAATGGCAAGATTATAGAACCCAGGATGAATACATTTTTCCTAATAAAATTCATATCAATAAAAATACAACGGGTGAAGAAGTTTCATTAAAATATTTTGATCCAAAAATTAACCAAGGAATTCCGGATGAATCCTTTCGATTAAATTTACCCGGTTCATAGAAAAAACTTTAGTTCCATGAAACTAAGTATTCAAACTCCTGCTAAAATTAATCTTGGGTTATCCATTTTAGGGAAACGACCAGATGGATTTCATGAATTGGACACCATCTTTCAAATGGTCAATTTGTTTGATTGCTTAGAAATCGAAAACCAACCCAGTAACATATCATTAACTTGCAATGATCCTAATATCCCAACAGATTCTTCTAATTTAATTTGCAAATCCGCCCAATTACTGAAGAGGCAATTTCCTGAAATTTCGGAAAAAGGCTGTAAAATACATTTAAAAAAGAGGATTCCCGTCGGTGCAGGCCTAGGAGGTGGAAGCGGGAATGCTGCTGGAGCTTTATTGGGGCTAAATTACCTTTGGGACCTTGGTCTTAAAAGAAAACAATTAATAGAAATATCTGCTCAAATTGGCTCAGATGTACCCTTTTTTTTATGTTCACCTGCAGCAAGAGGGCAAGGTCGTGGAGAAAAACTCACTCCCTTGCAACCCTTTAAAAAATGCTATGTTATACTGATTTTTCCAAAGATATTCGTTTCTACATCTGAGGTATATCAACATCTCAATTTAAATTTGACAAAAAATCAAAAAAATATTAGCATTTTGAGCGATTTTTTTTCCCAGTCGGATATCGTTAAATTAGGTGCCAATTTGGTAAATGACTTGGAAACCGTTGTTTTAAAACGATATCCGGTTGTCCAAATGGCCAAGGATCGACTACGTTCCTTCCAACCCCAGGGGTTGTTAGTTTCAGGGAGCGGTTCGTCTGTTTTCGGAATGTTTCAAGAGTTTAACTCGGCAAATAGGGCTTTTGCTGAGTGTAGTGATGGGGATTGGGATATATTTTTTACAGAGACGGTATCGCAGTTTTCGGAATTTCTGCCGGAAAATGTGCTCAATTACCCATAAACTAGGAAGAAAGCCACGAGCGGGGTTGCGCCATTGGATCTTTTTTTCCCCTAGTATACAACCCTTTCACTTTTCACTTTGTTAAGAAATACCTTACAAAGTGACTCATAAAGTATTCGGAGATCTTTATAGGTTTCGATTTGGATTTAATAGTGTTTGAGTGGATCGATTTGGGAAATATTTTTATTGGGGCGTCGTCAAGTGGCTAAGACACATGATTTTGGTTCATGCATTCGGAGGTTCGAGTCCTCCCGCCCCAGCCATTTTTTAATATAGTTCGGTAAAAGTGGATGAGTGATAACGGAAATGTTTTAGTTTTTTCAGGACGTGCCAATCTGGACCTTTCCAAAGATATTTGTTCCTATATGAATATCGATCTGGGAAAAAGTGTGGTCAAAGATTTTTCTGATGGAGAAATTTACGTTCGAATTGAGGAAAACGTAAGAGGAGGAGATGTTTTCGTCATTCAGCCCACTTGTGCCCCAGGAAATACCAATTTAATGGAATTACTAATCATGATTGATGCATTACGTCGGTCTTCCGCAAAACGGATCACCGCGGTAATTCCTTATTATGGTTATGCACGTCAAGATCGCAAATGTGAGCCCCGTGTTCCTATTACTTCAAAACTGGTTGCTGATTTGCTGCACACAGCAGGGACGGACCGTGTATTAACTGTGGATCTTCATGCGGGACAAATTCAAGGATTTTTCAACATTCCTGTAGACCATTTGTTCGCAATGAATGTTTTAATTAACTATATAAAGAGCATGAATCTTTCTGACCTCGTAATCATTTCTCCTGACGCAGGGGGTGTGGAGAGATCACGAGCTTTCGCGAAACGTTTGAAAACCTCCCTGGCAATTATTGATAAACGACGTGAAGGTCCAAATGTTGCCAAAGCGATGAATATTATTGGAGATGTCAAAGGCAAAGTTGCCGTTATAATTGATGATATGATTGATACAGCTGGAACCTTGGTAGAAGCTACAAACGCACTTTTGGACGCGGGAGCGGGGGAAGTTCATGCTGCTTGTAGCCATCCTGTACTCTCGGGTCCTGCTGGTGAAAGAATAGAAAAATCTCCAATTAAATCCATTATCACAACTAACACAATTCCTCTTAACGATGAGTTAAAAAAGATAGGAAAAATAAAAATATTGTCGGTAGCTCCTTTATTAGGAGAGGCAATTATTAGAATTCATAGTGAAAGCTCGATCAGTTCATTATTTGATTCAAAGGAAGATTTATAAAATGAGTAACGCATTATCAGGAAAAATTCGAGAAGGTCGTGGAAAAGGTGCCAACAGACGTTTGCGGGGCGATGGAATGTTACCTGCAGTACTATATGGTAAAGACTCTACGGTTGCTTTAACCATTAAACCGAAAGAACTAAAAAAGCTATTAGAACAAAAAGGTATCAATGCTTTGATTGAGCTTTCAATTGAAGGAGATTCAAAAGATAAACGAGTTGTTCTCTTAAAGGATCATCAAGAGCATCCCATTAAAGAGGGGTGGGTTCATGCGGATTTTTTGGAAATCGATATGAAAGACAAAATCAAGGTAAACGCTCCAATCATTCTTGTTGGCCATTCCCCAGGTGAAAAATTAGGTGGGATTGTAGAACATAGTTTACATAATTTGGAAATACGCTGTTTGCCCAATGAAATTCCAGAAAAGTTTGAAGTTAATATGGAAGAGGTTCAATTAGACCAGGTTCTTCACGTTTCAGATCTTAAAATTCCTGATAATATAGAGGTTTTAACAAACATTGAAGAAGTTATAGTTTCTGTGCATGAAGTAAAAACGAAGGAAGAAAAACCAGAAGGTGAAGAGGGTGAAGGTGTTGAAGGTGAAACTCCCGCAGCTGCCCCTGAACCAGCTGCAGAAAAACCTGAGTCTTAAATCGGCTCACACCGTTTACGCTTGTGTTTTTAATTCTTGGGTTAGGTAATCCTGGGCCACGCTATGAGTTAACCCGACATAACATTGGGTTCTTAGTAATTGACGCTTTGGCCGAAAAGCATCAAATTCAACTCGACCAGCATAAGTATTTTTCCCTTTTTGGAAAAGGTAAGATTAATGGTTGCCCCGTCATGGTTTCTAAACCCATGACGTACATGAATGAAAGTGGGAAAGCAGCTCTTTCGTTTCTGAAAGCATTCGATTTACTTCCCGAACAATTGGTAGTTGTTCATGATGAAATTGATTTAGCCTTGGGGAAAATCAAACGTAAGACTAAAGGGGGCGACGCAGGAAACCGTGGGATTGGATCTATAATTGATAGAATAGGTACAGATCAATTTATCCGATTTCGCTTAGGGGTAGACCGGCCTGACAATAAAGAAGAAATTGTGGACTACGTGTTAACTCCTTTTAAGGAGGAAGAGTGGCCACAAGTAAATGACATGATCGATCAAGCTGTTGCCAGAATTGAAGCAACACTGAAAGAATTATACGAAAAATCTCTTAATCAAACGGAGGAACAATAAGAATGATGCAAGAATATAAGGGAGAGCTAATTTTTATCGGATTGGCCTTTTTGATTTATGTGGTCTTTTCCGCGTTTGGCGTTTCCCAAAATTTTGCGTATTTTGGTCCCTTATTCGGACTCTTTGGTTTGGTGATCGCGTGGAAAGTATATGAATACGTGGATGACCAACCTGAAGGCAATGAAAAAATGACTGAAATCGCTGAGTCCATTCATGAGGGCGCCATGGTTTTTCTCTCAAGAGAATATAGAATCTTGGCATATTTTGTTGGAGCTGTGTTCCTCTTGTTAGTTATTTTTATTGGTTCACAAAAAGGTTTGTGGATTGGATTTTGGACTGGGGTTTCTTACATTTTAGGAGCTGTTTGTTCCATGGCGGCAGGATTTTTTGGAATGAATGCCGCAACTACAGCGAATGTAAGAACTTCTCAAGCGGCCACCGACGGTGGAGAGGCAAAAGCACTTGATGTTGCTTTTAACGGTGGTGCGGTTATGGGACTTTGCGTCGCAAGCCTGGGACTTCTAGGTGTGGGCGGATTGTTTCTTTTATTTGGTAGAGGCGACTCTGCAAGCGTTATCAGTGGATTTGCAATGGGAGCTAGCTCCATTGCCTTGTTTGCACGTGTTGGCGGTGGAATATACACCAAAATAGCAGATGTTGGCTCTGACTTGGTAGGAAAAGTGGAGGCAGGAATTCCGGAAGACGATCCAAGGAACCCAGGGGTTATTGCGGATAACGTAGGTGACTGTGTTGGTGATACTGCTGGATTAGGAGCTGATATTTTTGAGTCTTATGTAGGTTCTATGATAGCAACCATTGCTATTGCCACCACCATGGAAGCCGGATTACGTTTTCAATATATGTCACTTCCGGTAATTATTGCAATGATCGGATTGATAGCCTCCATTATTGGAATTCGATCCATCAGAGCCATGTCCAGTTTAGACCCCGCTGATGTATTACGTTATTCTACTTTTGTTAGTGCCGGCGCACTTTTGTTAGGAGCCTATATAGCAATCACCGTAATGGGTCTGCCAATGGGTGTTTTTGCTGCTTTAGCATTTGGCTGTTTTGCAGGAATTGTTATTGGACTTATAACGGAATATTATACTGCGGGAAAACCTGTTATTCGTATTGCAGAATCAAGTAAAACAGGTGTGGCTACAGTTATGATCACTGGCTTAGCCGTTGCCATGGAAAGTTGTGCGATTCCTATTTTAACCATTGCTCTTGCAATTTTTGTTTCAGCGAAAGCCGCAGGATTATATGGTGTGGCGTTAGCAGCTGTTGGAATGTTAGCAACTGTTGGTATCACCATGTCGGTTGACGCTTACGGACCCATTGCTGACAACGCAGGGGGAATTTCCGAAATGGCGGGACTTGGTGAAGAAACTCGAAAAGTTACGGATGGATTGGATGCTTTAGGAAACACTACTGCCGCTATCGGTAAAGGTTTTGCTATTGGATCTGCTGCTTTGACCGCCTTAGCCTTGTTTTCTGCATACACTCAAGCCGCAGGAATTGATTCCATCGATATAACCAAAACTACCGTAATCATTGGAGTATTAATTGGGGGAATGGTTCCCTTTTTAGTAGCTGCAATCACCATGACTTCTGTTGGAAAAGGCGCTTTTCTTATGGTTGAAGAAATTCGTCGGCAATTTAAAGAAATTGAAGGACTGATGGAAGGAACCGGAAAACCTGATACAGCACGATGTATTGATATCAGCACTCAGGCGGCATTAAGGGAAATGATTTTACCAGGTGTTGCGGCTTTTGTAACACCCATCCTTATTGGCTTTCTTTTAGGTAAAGAGTCTTTAGGTGGAATGTTGGTAGGCGCAACACTTTCAGGAGTAATGCTGGCCCTTTTCATGTCCAATGGTGGTGGTGCTTGGGACAATGCAAAAAAATATGTCGAAGGCGGGGCATTAGGAGGTAAAGGTTCCGATGCACATAAAGCTACTGTAGTGGGTGATACTGTGGGAGATCCATTGAAAGATACATCAGGACCTGCTATGAATATCTTAATTAAATTGATGTCTATTGTTTCATTGGTACTAGCTCCTTTATTTATTTAAACAATAGATAAACTTATTAACCGGGATGGAAATTTCCATCCCGGTTTTTTTATTTGGAATTTCGTAATATTAATATTCTTTCAAACGTTGCTGCCTATTTTTCTTTAATTAGTAAAGAAATAGCTTAAAAGTTTCATCCATTATGAATAAAATTATTAACCCTCTAAAGTTTGGCTTCCATAATTTTTTAAATGCACAACCATTGCTGATTCCATTACTTGAATTAAGTGAAAAGGGAAATTTCAAAGTTATTCAAGATACCCCTTCCTCCCTAGCGGATAGCTTGATTCAAGGCAAATTAGATTTAGCAATGATTCCGTCCATTGAGTTTTTGAAAAATGTGGATCAATTTAAATTATTTCCCAACATATCCATTTCTTCCAAAGGCCCGGTAGGAACTGTACTTCTCATTACTCAAAAACCTTTATCAAAAATAAAAACCGTAGGGCTAGACAGTCGCTCTAGGACTTCCGTGACTTTGTTACGCTTATTGTTTCAGAGTCGTTTCTCCAAGGACGTAAAATTTAATTCTTGTTATCCCGAAGAAAAAGATTTTTTCAATTATGACGCAATGCTTGTAATAGGTGACCAAGCCTTTAAATTAATTAAAAATTCCAACTATGAGGTTTTTGATTTAAGCGAAGAATGGTACAAAAAAACTCAAAAAACTTTTGTTCACGCGGTAGTTGCTGTTAGTAATGAAGTAAATATAGATTCAAATTTTCTACAAATCGTTCAGCAGGCCAAGAAAAATGGAGAAGTACAAATAGAAAATATTATTAAACACCAATCCGCTTTAACTGGAATTGATGAAAATATTTGCCGGGATTATTTACAAAACAAAATAATTTACGATTTAGGAAAAAATGAAATGGAGGGTTTAACTTGTTTTCAAAACCTTTGTGTCAAATCAGGAATTCTAAGCAAAACAAAAATTATAAATTCTCTTTAATTTTGGCGGAAATATAATCCCAAATTTTCTGAAGTCCTTCCCCAATCCATTGAAATAGCTTACTAATGGTTTCTTCCACCCAATCAATAAAATCATTGTGCGTTATTTTTTTTTGAGAATTGTCGGGTGAAACAGGAATTGGTTCTGGCTCTGACTCGGATTCCTCAGAAGTTACCGGCTCAGAAGAGAGCTCTGTTTCTTCTTCCTCAGGCTCTTGAGGTTCTTCAATAGACTCAGCTTCTTCCACTTCCTCTGTGGGTGGTGGAGGTTGATCTTCGGTTTTCGGGGTTGATAATAGGGGTTCAATGGACTCTTTAGTTAAAGTTGGGTCTTCGGCAATCTCAGATGCAGGCACCTCCTCTACCGAATTTGAAACATCTTCCTCGGCTGAGTCTTCGTTTATATCAGAATCCTCTTGGGAGGTTTCACTTTCGGCACTCGTCTCTTCCGCAACTGGCTTTTCTTCCTTTATAGTTTCGCCAGAATCACTTTCCAATTTCTCTGCATTTCCTTCAGGGTCAGAAATCGCTGAGCTATCTATTTCATCTCCACTATCTTCCTCCACATTAGTATTATCAGAATTATCTTCAGCGGATGGAGATTGAGTTGTTTCTTCTGAAGTCTCCGCGGTTGCTTGCTCTTTAATTGAAGACAATTTATCTTCAATTTCATTAATTTTTAAATTTAATGAATTTAAGGATTTTTGTTGTTCATTTAAATTTTGTTTGGATTGACTTTTTAAACTTGAAACATCCAGTTGGAATCTGTCCAATCTTTTGGCTTTTCCTTGCAAAATCTGCTGCTGAGTTTTTAAATTGCTAATTTCAGACTCTAAATTAGATATTTTAGAATTAACTCTTTTTTGAAAACGAGTTTGTTCTTTGAAAAGGAAATATCCACCTCCCAAGAGAGCCACAATTATTAAAAAGAGTAAGAACTCCCAAATTACCTTTGGTATTAATCTTTTCTTTGAGGTAGGTGTTGACTTTTTACTGGGAGGTTCATAGATGGTTTCAGGCTCATCCACAGGAGAGGTTGGTTCTTCAGATGAGGGATTAGGATCCGCATCTTCTGGTTCAAAAGCCTCCTTCGATGAATCTTCTGATGAAGGTTCCGATTTTTCTTCTTCAGAATCGGATTTAGATTTTTCGTTGTCTTCGGTCAAGGCGAAAAAAAATTAGTGAATGATTTTATTCAATGGAAATTCGACAATATCTTCAGCACCTGCTGCTTTAAGATCAGGAACAATTTCACGAACTAAATGCTCCTCTAAGATCACTGTCAAATCCACCCAATTATTATCTGTTAATTCAGCAACTGTAGGTTTTAATTCTGGAGGCAAAATTTTGAGAATTTTTTCTAAGGAAGATTTTGGAACGTTCATCAACATTCCAACTTTTTTATTTGCCGCCATAGCCCCTTTTAACATTAAAACTAATCGGTCTACCTTATTTTTCTTCCAATCATCCTTATGGGCTTCTTTATTCATAATGAATTTGGTATTGGACTCCATCAAGGTATCCACAATTCTAAGATTATTCGCTCGAAGAGAATTACCCGTTTCTGTAACTTCTACAATTGCATCTGCAAGTTTCGGAGGTTTCACTTCAGTAGCACCCCATGAGAACTCAACTGAAGCCGTTACACCATGTTTTTTCAAAAAGTCGACCGTCATGTTGACCGCTTCAGTGGCAACGCGTTTCCCTTGTAAATCCTTTACAGTTTTTACAGGAGAGTCATTGGGAACCGCTAGCACCCATCGCACCGGACGCGCTGATGTTTTGGAATAAACCAAGTCCGCAATTTCTACTACATCCACTCGATTTTCCTGGACCCAATCTTTACCTGTGAGGCCCGCATCTAATACACCGTCGGCTACGTAACGAGCAATTTCTTGAGCGCGGATCAGCATACATTCAATTTCATCATCATCAATACTTGGGTAGTAAGATCGACTTTTAATTTTAATTTGATACCCAGCTTTAGCAAAAAGATTAACAGTTGCTTCTTCTAAGCTCCCTTTAGGTATCCCCAGTTTTAGTACATTACCGCTCATTAAATTTCACCTGAAAAATAGATTTAAAAATTATTTTGGATTTTTGTAGACCTTTTTAGGGTCAAAAATTTGCTCCTCAACAGTAGTCAGTTCCCCATTGAGTTTTCGAAAAAAGCAACTTTGATATCCCTTATGGCAAGCTGCTTTACCAACTTGTTCGACCTTCAACAAAACAGTATCATCATCACAGTCTACTAAAACCTCTTTTACGACCTGAACATTACCACTTTCTTCACCCTTCATCCATTGTTTGTCTCGTGAACGGCTGTAAAACCAAGCTTTTCCAGTTTCCAACGTTTTTTCCCAAGCCACTTGATTCATATAGGCCAACATAAGAACTTTTCCGGTTTCGGCATCTTGAATAATTGCAGGAACCAGTCCTCCCATTTTTTCAAAATCCAATTGCATAATATCTCCTATATAATGAAAGAGCGAATTTTAAATTATATTGATTTTCTGTCAACATTATAATAGCCTGTGCTTATCATAAATTAGGCCAGACAGCAAGCCTCTACAATCATCAACCTATAACTCCATATATCTTATAGGTTTTTTGTTTATTCGTGGAGTTCAAAATGGCCCTTTATTATTATAAAAATTGAGGGAGTTATGCCGTCATTAAGTGGGTATCGCATTTACGACACCGCTGAGCCCTGTAATTATACAGGTGAAAGATTGATTGAAGCGATGAAAAAAATCGTGGATGATCAAATTTCTCCAAATGGCCGGGAATTGAATTTAAAAGGTTGTTGCGTAGGCGTGAATGGATTAAAAACCATTGCTGAAGATGAACGTATTGTTAATTTAAAGCGACTTAATTTAGGCGGTAACAAAATCGGGGATGCAGGGGCTCATTTTCTTTCTGAAAATGAAGTTTTTGCCAAGATTAATTGGTTAGAACTTGGGGGAAATGATTTAGGTCCCAATGGAATACGGGCAGTAGTCAAATCACCCATTCTTAAAAAAGTAAAAACTTTGAACCTCTATAGAAATTATTTAAAAGACGAAGGTGCTAAAATCCTGGCAAATGAAAATACCCTAGAGTTGATCGAAGAAATCGACCTGGCGCAAAATGAAATTGGGGATGAGGGTTTATTAGCACTTTCTTGTTCCAAAAAATTGCCCAACTTAGTGGCTCTCTATATGGATAATAATTTCGCTTCCCGAGAAGGTAAAGATTCTGCAAAACAGGGACCTGCATTTAAAAAATTGCAATCTTTGAATCTATAACTCGAACTCCTCTTTTCTCAGGATTCACCATGACTAGTGAACCATATGGAAAAGGATCATTCTTAATTGCCAACCCGGTCTTGCCGGATCCCAACTTTTCTAGAACAGTTGTCCTATTGTGTAATCATAATGATGAAGGATCATTTGGGTTAGTGGTAAACCGTAAGTCCGATCTGACAGCAGCAGAAATTTTTGGGGAATCTAAACTTTTAAAATATCATGAACAAGAGGTATTTATTGGTGGCCCTGTCTCTCAATCACAGGTATTTTATTTGTGCCGTACACCGGAACCCATTCCACAATTAGAAACCGTCTGTCCTGGTGTGCAATTAGGAATGAGTTGGGATGTGTTAGAAGAAATTTATCCTAAAATGGATAATCCTTTAGTACAGATTCGATTTTATTTAGGATATTCCGGGTGGGGAATTGGCCAACTTAACAATGAAATGAAGCAAAAAAGTTGGTTGACTTGTAATGCATCAGAAGATTTCGTATTTGATTCATCGGATCCTTTGGTTTGGGCTAAGGTGGTACGTTCCCTAGGTAAAGAATATGAATATCTTTTAACCGCTCCGGTAGACCCAAGTAGAAATTAAATAATTTTTTTAACTACATTGGACTTAACCAAATCAATAAACAATAACTAATGATTTATTGAATTTTGAATTAAATATTTTATGCTGATGAAAGTATATAATTTTTTAAAAAACTCAATTTACTCTTGTCCTCAAGTCCATTCAGAGATCTCTAAGTCCTCTTTAAAAACCAAAAAAATTCTCTATTCAATGCCATGGTGTTAATTCAATGGCTTCCGTTCGATTAGAAAGTCCCCCACCTGCTGAACAAATTTATCAATCTTATTTACCGGGTAAATATATTGGATATTTTATTGAAAACTATTTTACTGACCGGTTTCCTTTCTTAAGTTTTCAAGAGTGGAAAAGTAAAATTCAAAAAGGAGATATTTCAGTCAATGGAAAAACCGCTGGATTAGGTACCGTACTAAAAGAGCATGATTTTATTGTTACAAATATGGGAATTCGACAGGAGCCTCCTGCCAATAGAAAATTGTTTGTTATTTACGAAGACGACAATATTCGAGTATTTAACAAGGGAGCTCCCCTTCCTATCCATCCAAGTGGTCGTTATTTTAAAAATAGCATGACAGAAATTCTAAAAGAACATTATAAAAATGAAATCCCTCGACCAGTTCAAAGGCTAGATGCTTTAACAACAGGTGTGGTGGTTTTTGCAAAAACTTCGGAAACAGCAGCTGCACTAACAGAGGAATTCACAAACAACAGAGTATATAAAGAATATTTGGCTTTGGTGGATTGCAAAGACTTGCCAAACCAATTTTCTGTGGATGCTCCAATTGGAAAAATCAAAGGTTCCGCAAGGGGAGTAGGCCCAAATTCCATTAATCCCAAACCCGCCCTTACAGATTTTGAAAAGTTGATTACATTTAATGGAATAACTTTACTTAAGGTAATACCCCGCACAGGGAGAACCAATCAAATCCGAGTCCATTTATCTTTGAAAGGGGCTCCATTAACTCATGATCCAGTATACGGTAATTCCTCAGAAGGTAATTTAGGTCTCCATGCTTATAAGTTGAAAATTAATTTTAAAAACCGCATTATTGATTTGAAAGCCTCTTTACCCCCACATTTTGAAGAGTTCTTAAAGCAAGCAAAATTTAAAATAAAATAATTTTCAAAATATGTCTGATTCAGAATTAAATCCCAATCTCAAAAGAAACAATACACTAAAACCTAATGGACCAAAAGGTTTGATAAACCGTATGCGAAATGGATTTTGGATGGCCCCCATGTCTGGAATAACGGATGTTTGTTTCAGACAATTAATGGATGAAATGGGTGCTGGAGTTTTAATTTCCGAACTTGTTTCCGCGAAAGGTTTAATGTTTAATTCTGAAAAAACAAAAAGAATGATTCGAACCCATACAAATCGAGGCACCTTGGTGGGAATTCAATTATTTGGAGAACTCGCTGAGGATTTTATTAAGGTAGCACCTCTTGTCAAAGAAAATGGTGCGGATTTCCTAGATATAAATCTCGGTTGTCCTGTCAAAAAGGTTGTAAAAAAGGGTTGTGGAGCTGCATTAATGAGAGACCCCATCTTTCTAGAAAAGTTCTTAACAAAAATTAAAAATAATATCGAACTTCCTTTAACTGTGAAAATGAGGACTGGATGGAGCGATGCAGAATTAACGATTCACGAGTGTGTGGAGGCGGCCAAAAATTCCGGATGTGAATGGGTGGCTATTCATGGTAGAACTCGATTACAGGCTTACAGCGGGCAGGCAGATTGGGATTTAATTCGTGATGTTAAAAAAAATACCACCCTACCTATTATTGGAAACGGAGACATTAGGGATGCTCAGCGAGCTCGAGATCTTTTACAAGAAACTGAGGTTGATGCCGTAATGATAGGAAGAGGGGCACTGCGAAACCCCTGGATTTTCCAACAATGCCTTGGAGAAAATAACCCCTCTATAAACCCTTCTCCCATGGAACTTTTACAAAGATATTTAGAATTGTTAATTCCTCAATATGACACTCGAAGAACTCTTCTAAGTTTGCGAAAATTAGCGGTTTGGATGGCTTTTGGTTATCCAGGAGCTGCAGCATTCCGCAGAAAAACGTTTCAATTACCTACCACTTCTGATGTTTTAAGTTGCTCCCAGCAATTTTTCGATAGCGTGGCTCATTTACCCTCACCACGGTTTGAAGAATCCGAGGCCTTCATGATGGGTGGACACGGTTAAACTTTTCCAATTTATAATTATTTTTTACTCTATTTGTTGAGTTGAAAAATAGATGCGTTATATTGGAATAATAGACATTATTAATTATCCAGGAACAAACTAATGAATAAAGATGCCGTCTTTAAGTTAATGGACGAGATTCCATTTTTTCAGGATATGGATTCTAACGATCGTGAAGTTTTATGGAATCACCCTGATTGTTTTAAAGATTATAAAATTGGTGAAAACTTATTATCCGAGGGAGAAGTGGACCTTGGTTTTTTTGTCCTACTCCAAGGTAAAATTAGCGTAGTGCGTACCCAACCCACCACAGTCACACTTGCACAATTGGTTCCAGGTGCCATTTTTGGTGAGGTGACCTTAAAAGGAAAACGAATCCGTACCAGCAGCATCGTTGCTGATGAAGAAGTAGTGGCTTTAAAAGTAGATCAAAATTCTGCCTGTGAAATTGAACCTAGAGTTATGTCAAAAGTAAAGGATCAAATTATTGATTTGTTAATCAATCGTTTGGATGAAGTTAATCGCAAACTTGGAACTTTTATTCGTTAATACCAATTGATACAATGTCTCCAACTTAACCCAGCCATGGAGATTATTGTTGATTGCAAAAACCTAAATCTGATTTAAATAAAAAAAATCATCCCAAGGTTACCCAAAAGAGAACCTCGCTTAAAGAAACGGAATTTACCGTTTATGGTTGGAACGCCTGCCAGCAGATTTTTATAAAAAGACCGCAAGATATCTTGCGGGTCTTTTTTAATAAGGATCGCAAGGCTCAAATACCGGAAATCTTAAATTGGTGCCGTCAAAATAGGCTTCCCTATCGCCAGTTAGATACGGAATCATTGAATAAAGTTGCTGCGGGAGTTCACCATGAAGGAATTGTTATAGTTGCAAGACCGCTAAAGATCTTATCCGCCCACAGTCTCACTCGTAATGGCCTAAGCAAAAATAGTTTAATGGTTGCTTTGGATGGGGTGGATAACTCTCATAACATTGGTGCCATTCTTCGGTCTTGTGCATTTTTTGGATGTGAGGGATTAATTCTACCCACAGGAACCAACCGCTCTCTAATTTCTTCTTCTTTAGCCCGAACCGCTGAAGGAGCTTTAGAGTGGGTTTCTATTTATAATTGCAAAAGTATGTCTTCAACCTTAAGGGATTTAAAAAACAAAGGTGTGTTTATTTTAGGATTGGATTCTAAAGCAAAACAATCATTGCATAACGTTAAAGTAAAACGTCCTTGTGTATTGGTTTTCGGCAATGAACAAAAGGGGCTTTCATCGGCAGTCAAAAGCCGGTGCAACAATTTAGTTCGAATACCAGGACAAGAACCTATTGAATCACTCAACGTTTCTGTTTCTGCAGGTGTAGTTTTGGCAAAATTTGCGCAATAAAAATTTTCAAGGTTAAATCCGATGATTTTTTCAAAAATACATCCTTTGCTGGTTCATTTTCCTGTGGCTTTGTTCACAAGCGGTACATTATTAGAAATATATGGAAGAATGAGAAAAGAAGAAATCGTTGAGATTGCAGGACGGTTTAATATACGATTTGGATTTTTGTGGGCCTTGGTTGCAATGGGAGTAGGGTTTTTAGGAGTGCTAAGTTTAGAAGTGAAAGATGAATTTCGAAATTTTTTAAGTTTTCATATTCTTTTTGCAATATCAACCGTATTTTTATTTGCGAATTCTCTTTGGTTATTTCGATTACGGAAAAAAAAATGGGCTTTTTTTTTGTACCATATTTGCCTGTTAGTGGGAATGATCACTTCTCTTGTTACCGGTTATTTTGGTGGAGAATTGGTGCACAGGTTTGGGGTAGCCACTCTTCAACCCTTGGAATGAAACACCAATAAATAACCTGACCAAGCCGTAGCACACATTAAAACGAAATTAAAAAAATAAATGATTAATGCCATTTGTGAAAATGTTTTCGTATAAGAATACACAACGGTAACTACAAAAAGAGCCACAAAGGCAAATGAATATCCTTGGTGTCCTTCAATTTTTGGAGTGGGCCAGAGACCAATATCCGCGGCGAACATCCCAGACAGTGCGGCCAACACAGCCATTAATAAACCAATACTAAGGTTCAAGGAGGCCGCTTGAATAAGTTTCGCATTATTACGTTTTTTCCCGAGAAATAATAAAACCATTCCTGCAACGAATAACGCCGTTGGAAAATGGGAAAGAAATGGATGTAATGTGGGGGTACTGAGCATGAGACCCCTGGCAAGATTGAGGTTGGTTTACTGAAATAGAAAATCCGTACCCACTAAATATATTACTGCTTCCGGGTATATTGAATCTCTCCAAGGCGATATTCCTTGCCCTTCATATTTTTGGTAAACATTTCGTAAGAATAATGATCTTTATCAATTAGTTTCAAAACCGCCCTGTACTGGGTTTCTCCCATCATTGGATCTGTAAAGCGTCCCGTCTCGTGAAATTCGTTTTTTGCGGGATCAAAAGTAGACTCTCCATTCATGAAACCTGTGCCCATATTATCAATCCAAAGCAGTTGATATTTTTTCTTTCCATTATCAAATCCAATAATACTCATTCCCTCGAAGGGTTGACCCATGGATGTTCCTTTTACACTGTGTTTAATATAACGTCCTCCCATAATCCATTGAATGTCACTGGTTCCTTTAGAAACTTCTGGGGGTGCCGTAGGATCCATCCACCACTTAACCACATGATCCCATTGGCCCACTATAACATTAAGTACTTTATGGTTCTCATTTGGGGTGGCAAATTGTTTCCATTTCTCCATCATCGCCTGGCCTTGAGCATCCATTTCCATTTTAGACCCTTCTTCCTTAGCCATTTCAGCTGGGGCAGAGCCTGTTAAAAAAATAATGAGCAAACCAATCAGGCAAAAGACGAGAGTTTTTCTATTTATTAGAAAGTTCGAAGGCATTATGTTTCCTCCAATAATAAAGGGTAAATTATGTAAATTAAGATAAAGTGAAGAAAAAAGAAATTTTTGAATCTTTAAAGACGGATCAATCTTCTTTAGGTTTAATATCCGGTTCGGAATTGAGGTCGAGGTTTACGTCAACATCCACCTTGGTAGCAGCAGATACTTCCTGCTCTAACTGATCCAAATTGACAGTTTGTTTCACTCCCTCAGTTTCATCAAGAACGTCTTGTTTTAATTCGTTGAAAGTATTTTGGAATTCCCCCCAGCCTCGACCAACTGCTTTGGCCAATTTAGGAAGGTTGGAAGGTCCTATGACCACTACTGCAATGGCCATCAGAATCATGATTTCAAAAAACCCGATATCAAACATGGGTCTAAATTCCTAAAAGATAAATGGTTTATGCTAGGATCATATCAAACAAATATTCCTGGAGCAAGACCCCTCTTGGACTATCCAATTTATTGTTTCTCTACCATTGAATAAATACTCATCCTCGGATATTCTTTGTTTTTATTTTTGATGGGTCATTTAGGCCTTATCATTGAAAAATAGCAAATAATTTTTAAACCTTAAACAATGAAAATCATTCGAGGAACCAAGCAAATTCCCTCTCCCATACCTTATCCTGTCGTGGCATTAGGAAATTTCGATGGGGCGCATATGGGCCACCAAATTATTTTTCGCAAAGTAGCTGAAATTGCACAAAATAAAAAGGGGACCGGCATTATATTTACCTTTGAACCACATCCATTGAAAATCATCGCCCCGGAAAAAGTCCCTCCACTATTGACCTCATTTAAACAAAAAATGAAATTGATTGAAAAATGCGGGGTGGACCAGGTTATTTGTGCAAAATTCGATGAAAAGTTTGCAGACCAACGTCCTAGAGAATTTGCCAAAAATATTCTAGTGGATGCGATCGGGGTCAAAGAAGTGGTTGTTGGATTCGATTACGCATTTGGTCGAGGACGGGAAGGCACTGTTGCTTATTTAAAAAAATTTGGGAAAGAGTTTGATTTTTTGGTACATGTGATTGATCCAGTATCCATTAATGGACATCGAGTGAGCAGTTCTTATCTAAGAGAATTGATAGAAGATGGTAACGTTGAAAAGGCTAAGGAATATCTTGGCCGTTATTATTCTATACAGGGCCCCGTCGTGCACGGCTATAAAACCGGTCGCGGAATTGGCTTCCCCACAGCCAATTTAGATACCAGCAAGGTACAAATCCCTGGTACCGGCGTTTATGCCGTTCGGGCAATTCACCATGATAAAAAATATTCTGGGGTCGTCAATATTGGATTTAATCCCACTTTTAATAGAGATCGATTGAGTGTGGAGGTTCACATTTTCGATTTTCATGCGACAATATATGGAGAGGATATTGAAATTCAATTTATTCAACGGATTCGTGGAGAAATTGAATTTGAATCTGCAGATGCCCTCGTCGCACAAATCAAAAAAGATATTGAATTAGCGCAATCCATTTTAACGAACCTTCAAGATTGAAAAAATCCGGACAACTTATTATTGGCCTAATTGTGGCCGCCGTAGCCATATGGTATACGATGCGAAATGTGTCGGTCCAACAGTTGATCGATTCATTTGAACATATCAATTATTCCTATTTATTTCTTACCTTTATTTTAATGGCATTGACTTATATCGTTCGGGCGATTCGCTGGCGAGTCTTACTCAATCCCTTAAAAGAAGTCTGCACTTCAGAGTTATATTCTCCACTAATGGTGGGATTTATGGCAGGAGTGCTTCCGGCTCGAGCCGGAGAGTTTATCAGAGCCTATTTATTAGGAAAGCGCGTAGGATTATCATTTGCCAGTTCATTTGCCACCATTGTGGTTGAGCGATTATTTGATTTGATAATGTTGCTGCTTATGTTTGCCGGACTATTGGTTTTTTATGGTCATATTTTTGATAGCAATATTTCCTGGTCTGGTGTTTCGATAAAAGACTTAGCATTCAATTTTGGTGTTTTTAGTTTAATGATTGTGGCAGGACTGATGGCCTTTATTTACTTATTGGCTTTCCACCATGAAAAAGCTTTGGTTTTGGTTCACTGGTTCGTCAAACCATTCCCTGAGAAATGGCAGTATAAAGTGGTACAACTTACAGAAACATTCAGTCAAGGATTGGTGATTGTAAAAAGCATAAAAACGCTTGTTTATATTATGTTAGCAACCGTGTTGGTTTGGGGACTCATTGTTCTCCAGTATTATCCTTTGTATTGGGCTTATGAATTGAATGACAAATCAGCGGAATCTCTAGTATTACTCACAGTAATGGTTTGTATTTTAATTACAGTTTTACCTACCCCGGGATTTTTAGGATCATTCAATGCAGGAGTCCTGATCGCTTTGCATAAAATAATGGGGGAAGCGGAAGTGGCAACCGTAAGTTTTGGTTTTGTCGCCTGGACTTTGAATTTCGCTGTAATTTTTATTGGTGGGATTTATTTCTTGTTCCATGACCACCTTTCTATAAGCAAACTGGTGGACATAAGCGAAGAAAGCTAAGGTTACCTTACCTCAGCCTTGTATCCGCATGCAGGATCTAACTAGCAATTTGCCGAATTAAAGCATTGAGTCGGGTTACAGCCTGCTGCAACTCCAATAGCTTTCTCATGACCAAATGATCATAAATCAAACGGCATACTTCCTGTGGATTTGCTTCAGAACCCGAAAACCCTAAATTCGGGGTCGAATTTTCACGTCTCTCATTCATCTCAATATTCACTTGTAAAAATCTTATTTATGAAGCGTTAACATCGCATATTTATGTTAAGAATATGTTACAAAATTGTCACGGTTTTGTCACGATTTTAGCTAACTAATTAAATTTTTGACACTTTTGGTCATGATTCATTTAGCAACTTCTGAGGATTTTTCAAAAAAAAGAGGGGATATTGTGGGAAAAATCAAAAATTTTCCAAAATTTTGAGGAGTTATGCTATTTTATCGGCCTATTCCCGTGACCCCATATGCCGAAGTGGTGGAATTGGTAGACACGCATGATTCAGGTTCATGTGGGAGCGATCCCGTGGAGGTTCAAATCCTCTCTTCGGCACTCCATGCAGGATTTCGCCTTTCATTTGGTGGCAAAATGTCAGCAATTTGTTTGGGTAGAGCCGGGTAACTGCGGGTTACAGCGGGTATAATAGTTTTCGACAAAGCGTCTCAGTATTTCCTGTGCATGAGATGTGGGTCTTTGACAAACACTCCTTTTTAGTTCATCTGCTTCATGAGGTTCAAAATAGCCATGATTCCGATAGGTATCGATTCGCAATATGAATTCCTCTGCATCCCCTTCCGGGTGGAACTGGGTGGCATATACGTTTTTTCCAATACGGAACATCTGTACAGGACAATCGCTCCCGGTCATAAGTAAGGTTGCACCGTCGGGGGTGCTATCAACGGCTTCCTTATGACCGAGAAGAACGTCTATTCGCTCAGGAAAATCCGCAAGTAATTTGTCCCGCTTTCCCTCTTCTGTGATATTCAATGTGGTAAGGCTCACAGGTTCACCGTAAGTCCTGGAGACTCTGGTACCAAGATATTTTCCTAGTAAACCATTGCCGGAACAAGCACCAAGAAAAGGGATATCCCGCGTTACCACTTGTTCCAATAGTCTGTTAAAGTCAGCTTCAATTTTTTTCTGTATCCGGGATTTCTTATTCTCCGGGGTGCTGATGTCAAACGGGCTCCCACCAACAATGATAGCGGAGTGATCATCTATGTTCAGATTGTCAGGGATTCCACACTTTTCAATGCGTATTCTGTGTGTATCCTCAACCTGTAAACCACCATATTTAAGAAAGCAAGCATATTCGCTGTCGGCAATAGAATCTTCAGGACGCAATTGTAGAATCAAAATAGGGTTAATAGCTTTCATGCACCGGATTCTATTATTTTGGAATATAGGATACTACACTTTTTTTTATTTATCTGCCTACCTTAACAACAGCTATTGGCTGAAAACAGGTAAACGTTGCGCAAGCACCAGTCTTAACACTGGCCTGTAGTCTTTCAACCTTTCTCGCAAAAGGTCGTTGAATCATTGAGTGCCTGGTTACATTCATTTAAGATTTCAAATAGTTGGTTCGAATTTTTTTCTTTTTTCGGCTCTTCTAACGGAGAATAAATCATTTTCACGAACTAAAAAAGTAAACTCTTTCCAAGCAGGAATTCTAAAAAATCGTTTTTCCTTCTTTTTCAATCCTTAAAAAGCAAATGAGAACCAAATTTTATTTGTACAATTAACTGCATCTGTAACCGTAAAAAGATTTTTAGCGCGCTTGGTATTGGGCTTTATATGAAGGACTGTAGATAAAGGTAGCGAGAATGGAAAGATCGTCTCTTTCGATTGTCACAGGGAATGGATAATAGGGAGAAGCCCCTTTGACAGCATTAATTGCCGCATCATCTAATAGGTTGGAACCAGATGAATCAACTAATCTTACTTCCAATAGATTTCCATCTCTGCTAATACGAAATTTTAAAGATAATTTTCCACTGATTCCCTTTCGGGCTGCTTGATCCGGATAAACCCAAACCCGTTCTATTTGGTGTTTAATGCGGGCAAAATAACTCGCATACTTTTCTTCTTTTGTATCCAATGAAATCGGTTGGTCGTCATCCTGAAACAGGTCCTCTGGAGATTTCGTATCTAAAGATGCATATTTTTCTGGGTCAAAGCCATCCAAGAATGACATCGTTCCACCTGGAACTGTTTTAGTTATTGGCTTTTTCTTGGGAATCTCCTTTTGTGGAGGGGAAGTAATAAATCCTGTTTTAGCCTGCTTAAATTCTTTTTTAATAGTTTTCTTTTTAGGAGGTGGATAATATTTTTTCTGAGGAATCTCTATTTTCTTTCTTGGAATCGGAGTCATTCCACTTACCTTAGGAACAATAGTTTTTTTATTTCTATAGACTTTTTTACTGGACGGCTTTCGGTTGGAATGCGCTCGGCTATCAAAACTTGACAATAACTCGGTCGACCTCGGTTTCTCAATTTTTTTGGGTTTAGGGGCATCAATTAATGTCGATGGTTTGTTTTCTTCTTTGGGAGGCGGAACATATTTAACTTTGATAGGTGGAGAAGCCTCCTTTTTTTCAGAATCGAGGGGGACATATAAATGCAGGATTATTACAATAAGATGGACAGCAATAGATAATAATACAAAAGGTTTTAAATTGGCACTTTGAGCAATTTCAAAAAACCGGGGACGCACCGCAACATGTTTGGGAGTGGCAAATACTGATGAAGAAGCAAAACCAGGTTTAAGCCGCATCATCATTTTTTGAATGTTTTTCAAAAATTCCATTAATATCTCGCCATCAAGTTCTTGACCATCAACTCACTAATACAAACAGGTTTCTTTAAGCCGATTTCCTCATAAAATTTCGTGTATGGTCTGAGTACCATTGGTAAGCCATTTCGATGGAATGTTGATTTTTGTGAGGAACATCGAATTGCTCTTTACTATTAAAAGGAATGTATTTCATTTCTAAAGAACGATAAATATTCCCTAAATATTCAGAAAAGTTTTTATACATTGGAATATGTTTTTTAAGCTGGGGCATGGCTTCCTTTTTAAACTTTAATAATTCTTTCCCAAATGGGTGAACCCAACATAATCCCTCCTCCCCATGTAAGTCTTTTGCAAAGGAAATCAATGACTCAAAGTCTTCCCAATCTTCCAAGGCATCTACATCCGAAACATAGGCAGGATCATCATTTAATTTGGCAACACATTTGGTATCCAGCAAAATCGATGCTCCTTGATTAAAGTTTTTTCTGTGCATTCCAAATTTATAATCATCATTCATCCTGAATTTTTTTAAATCTGATTCAAAATGTCTAAAATGATTTGCCAAAATAGGTAACAACCGTAACATTCGAGCCGGTTGTTTCAAAGCTTTGTTCAATCCGGCATATATAATTTTCCCATCTTTTCGAGTTTGATGTAACAACTCAATGATATCTTCTTCAATAGCACCTAAATTAATAGGATAAACGTTCGGTTCTTTTAAATCGTGCAATCGATTCGTCTTTTCATCAATAATTCGATAATGATAATTCCTTTGAACAAACTCTCTATTCGGATCTTCATGGTATCTTGGAAACATTTCTTCCCTTGAATTCAACCAAAGAATGAGATTGTGATTCTTAATATCTTTGTCTTGAATTACTTTTTCCAAATTGAACATAAAAGGAAGGTCGCCGGGTTGGAAAAGGACCAATTCATTAGGAGAAAGTGATAATACATTTCTTCCTAATATCATGGTGTTAATCAGCATTAAATTATCCGGGTCTTCATGAACAAAATGAATTTTTTTTCCTTTTGTATCTATACATTGAAGGAATAAATCCAATATGGTTTTTACTTCTTGCGAACCAACAACAACAATTTCTTTAAGACTAGATAAAATAAGATTTCCCAAGGAGTAACACATGAGGGGAATACCATGAATAAGAAACAGGAATTTTAGTCGATCAATTTTGTCATCCCGCGCTCGTAAAATTAAATGACTGATTCCTTTTTTATTTTGCGCTATTTCTTTTTGGGCCTTTTCAATGGAAAATCGATCTGCGGCTACCCGTGACTCATATTGGTCATGACTGAAGCTAATGATACACTTATCAATCAGCGATTTATTATTGACCTTCATTTATATTTTCTCTAGGTATTATTCACAGATTAGCCAAAACTTTGGTATCCTAATTTGGTAGCAAAAACGAACAGAATTGTCCGGAAAAATTAACCAAACCGCCACCAAATATTTGACGGAGTAGAATAATATATCCTAACATTACAAACCCTTATGAACAAAAGGTTAAACCTAATAAATTTTGAAATATCCCAAAATTTGGGAGTTTACGGCCAATAAATCGATGGGGAAACCACTTGATTTATTCGAAAAATTAATCATACAATTGATAATTATCCACTAAAAAAGGATTCATTATGGGAGATCCGACCCATATTATAGAATTAATAGATCAGATATTAGATGAAACGTCTGACAAACCTGAACTCCAAGAAAAAATTTTTGATATAAGGGATGCCCTGCTTCAATCCCAACAGGCCGCACAGCAGTATGCCCTAAAAATGAAAACCCTTGAAGAAACGATCCGTAAGCTAAAATTACCCGCTCATCGGATCGGAACGGTTTTAGGCCCTGGAGAAGATGATTTAATTCGGTTGAATGTAGCAGGAACCGAGTATCAAGCAGCAGTTTCTCCTGAAATTATAGAAAATGAGCCTTTAAAGGTAGGAGATCAAGTTGCAGTAAATGAAGGGTTTGTTGCCATTGCTAAACTGCCGCGTCCTGATCAAGGCCCCCTTGCAAAAATAGTTTGTCGACTAGCCGATGGTCAATGGTTAGTTTCTGCAGGTAGTAATTCTGAGTCAATGGTTCAGGTATGTGATGAGCTTAAAGAAGATCCCATGCGGGAGGGAGATGAGGTTATCCTTGATCCTACCCAAAAAGTCATTCTTAAGCGATTACCCAAAAGACAGTCTAAGTCTGCTGTTGAGGATGAGTTCAATCCTATCACTTGGGACCGCGTTGGAGGTCAGGACAATGTCATTGAAGAAGTCCGCAAGGTTATTGAATATCCTATCCTTCACCAAGAAATTCTCGACAAAATGGAATACCGGATGCCCAAGGGATTCTTATTTTATGGACCCCCAGGTTGTGGCAAAACTTTGATAGGGAAAGCCATACTTTCAGATATTATTGCCAAACTTAAAGAAAAAGGGGGGAAACATAGCGATTTACAAGGGCAATTTATTCATGTCAAGGGTCCGGAAATTCTCAATATGTGGTTGGGAGAATCCGAACGTAAAGTTAGAGAAATTTTTAAACGAGCTAAAGATTATAAAGAAAAAGGCCACATGCCCTTTATTTTTATTGATGAGGCGGAGTCCGTCTTAGGTACCCGGCAGGCCTGGCGCGGAAATAATATTTCAAATACGCTAGTTCCAATGTTTTGTGCTGAAATGGATGGAATTGAGTCCATACAAGATACTGTTGTGATATTAGCAACCAACAGGCCTGACCTAATTGATCCTGCAATTCTGCGACCGGGCAGAATCGACCGCAAAATTAAAGTAAGCCGCCCTAATAGAGAAGATTGTGAATCGATTCTTAAAGTTTACCTTAAAGAAAGTCTTCCCTTTGAAAAAGAAGATATACAAGAATTTATTCAACCCTTCCTCGACCAATTATTTTCTCGAAATCCTGAACAGGAAGCAGTCATTTTGACTATGCGCAGCGGAGAGCTTAAAAAACTATTTTGGAAAGATTTTATATCCGGAGCTATTTTAGAGGGCATTGTATTGCGAGCCAAAGAAATCGCCATTGAAAGGGCAATCAAAGGCGAACCTCTAATTTTAAAGGTAGATGATTTAATGAATGCTCTGAAAGTAGAGTTTAAGGAAAATAGTGTCCTTCCTACAGATTCAAATATGGAAGATTGGCTCCAATTATTGGACTTTGATCCTAAAAATGTTGCTAGATTACGTCGTCCAAATGATTCAGATCAAGCTGCTTCTCATACCATCAATCGGTCGATTATATGAGTAAAATTGTTCCCTTAATGGGAATAGAAACTGAGTTTGGAATTATCAGGGAAGATCAAGATTCTTCGGATCCCGTTGAAGAATCTATGGAACTTTTACGTCGCTGTGAATTAAAAAGTGTTCAAGATTCTTGGGCATATGATAAAGAGCGAACCCATACAGATATGCGCGGTTTTCAAGTTTCTCGATTGGCACAAGACGAGGAAGAGGAAGAGTTTTGTGAGCAGGATAAAATTCGTCCTTATACATATCGAGAAATGAAATGTGACAGAGTATTAACAAATGGAGCTCGATTTTACAATGATCATACCCACCCCGAATACAGTACCCCTGAATGCCAATCTGTTTTTGAGTTAGTGACACACGACCTTGCAGGTGAGCGGATTATTGCAGAATGTGTGCGATTACGAAATAGAGATTTGGGGGGTAATTACCTACAAGTATTTAAGAATAATACTGACTATAGTGGTCATAGTTATGGGACTCATGATAATTATTTAATTTCACGTAGACAGCCATTTGATTACTGGGTTCAATTTTTAGTTCCATTCTTAGTCACTCGTCAATTATTTGCCGGAGCAGGTAAAGTAGGATCTGAAATTCCAGGAGAATCTTTATCCCAGGGATTTCAATTGTCTCAAAGAGCAGATTTTGTTGAAACCATTCTCAGTATTGAAACCATGACTAAACGGCCAATCATCAATACAAGAGACGAACCACATTCAAATCAGGAAAAATATAGACGCTTGCATTTAATCCTGGGGGATGCCAATATGTCCCCTTACGCGACCGCATTAAAAATAGGAACAACTCGTTTAGTATTAGCTATGATTGGAGCTGAGGTACTGCCTCCCCCTGTAGAATTGGAAGATCCGGTTTGGGATGTAAAACAAGTTTCAAGGGATATTTCAGGAAGCATTCCATTAAAGAAAATCACAGGAGGCACAATCACACCGTTGGAAATTCAGGAGTCATATTTAGAACAAGCTATTAAACATAAAAGTTTATTTGAAAATGCAGAAGAATGGAAATGGGTCACTGATGAATGGGCAAGGACTTTAAATGATTTAAAGGAAGATCCTGATCGCTTATCAAACAGGATTGATTGGGCCATAAAGCGAAATATATTTAATGATTTTATGGAATCGGAGGGAGTTAACTGGGAAGATCCTATTATGCAAAGTCTGGATTTGGAATACCATAATTTAGATCCAGAACGAGGCCTGTTTTACGGCTTGATGCAGCAAAATGAAATTCTATCCTTAATCCCAGAGTCTGAAGTTCAAAAAGCAATTCAAGAGCCTCCGAATAACACACGAGCTAAAATTCGGGGAAACTTTGTAAAAAATGATAAAGAAAATGTACAATCAATCCATTGGACCAAAATTGAATTTTTAAACGGTGAATATTTAGATTTAACAGATGTAATCGAAAAAAAAGATGTTGATCAAACCCTTGATTCTTATAAGGAGCAATACGCATGGAAATGAATGATCCGATGCGGCGGGAGGAAAAAAAAGATTCGACCCCTGACCGAAAAGATAGTGGACCCAGTCGGCCGGATGTATCCCGCCCTGGAAAAGATAATATTTTAAAACGAATGAAGCGCGTGGATCCCAAACAATCTGAAAAATATAAACAACGAACCGGGCAATGAACCAACCTTCATTTGAAAACTACGGTCCAGGAGATTTTATCGACCTGCTGCAAAAATCAGGTTACCAATGGCCAAACCTTGTAGACCATTCCAATGGATTAAATAAGTCTGAATTAATCCATGGAACTACCGTTTTAGCATTTCACTTTAAAGGTGGTGTTTTAATTGCAGGAGACCGACGTGCCACTGCCGGCAATGCAATTATGTACGAATATTGCGATAAGGTAATTCCCATAGATGATTATTCATTAATGGCTATTGCCGGGGTTCCGGCAACTGCGTTTGAAATGGCTCGTGTCCTTTCCCATAATTTTGAATATTATCGCAGATCTCAGCTCCAACCTTTGAGCACTGAAGGAAAAATTCGCGCTCTTTCAAAACTATTGAAGGAGAACATGGGATTGGCTATCCAAGGAGTGGGTACGGTGAGTCCTATCTTTGCCGCATTTGACATTGCAACCCAAAAACCTTTTATTTACTTTTATGATATTTTAGGAGCACAGTTCGAAATAAAAACTCACACTGCAACCGGATCGGGTTCCCCCATCATTCGTGGAATCATGGAACACGAGAACTTGTGGGGGAAAAAGGAATTAAGTGAAAGAGAATTTCCTGATGCTTGCAAGTTAGCTATTCGATTATTACAAACAGCAGCCCAATTCGATACC
Organism: Nitrospinaceae bacterium; assembly: GCA_965223665.1. GTDB lineage: Bacteria > Nitrospinota > Nitrospinia > Nitrospinales > Nitrospinaceae > CBDCVY01. Next base: position 3,075,239 of record OZ245011.1, on the reverse strand, counting down.
GCAACCGGAAAAGCTCGCCCTGAGGAAAAAATATTTCCCATCATTGCCAGTATTACCGACCAAGGATATCGATTTCTTACTGAAACTGAATTAGAAGATCTATACCGCGAGTCCGTACAAAGGAATTGATATGTTTGAAGAACCATTCCGCTGGATGGAAGCAATTTCCACCCGTCATAGTTATGTTCAAGAAAAACTAGCAAAAGGACAGCCTGTTATTGCTGTTCCCTTTAATGAAGGCGCCGTCATATTCGGATTCACACCCCAACCAGGAAAAGTCTTTGAAATTTATGATCGTATTGCCTTAGGTGGCATGGGTCATCCTGCAGATGTGGAACGATTAAGAATGAATTTATTGGACTTAGCCCACTTGGAAGGTTTTAATAGATCAGAAAAAGACGTTACTTTAACTCGTCTTTTACAGTTTGGAATTGCCCCAGCTTTGAAACAAAACTTTGAAGAAGTGATGCGGGCTCCCTATTTGGTGAAATTACTACTGGTAGAAATTGACTTTCAAAATAAACCGCAATTTATTCGGCTCAATTATGATGGGCACTGGGAGACATTTCATAAAGGTTCTGTGATTTCCGGAATTGAAACGGAGACAAAAGTTATTCAAGAGAAAATAAATGAAATGGACTTTACTTCTTTTTCTCTTAAAAAAGCCTTGCAAGAAGGATGCGTTTTGTGGGAAAAGGGAAAACAACAAAACAAAAGTAGTGAAGACGAAGAGGATGATAAAGACCAATTGCCCTCGACTCTGAAAGAAGCTTTTAAACAATGGGAATTTGAAGGTGCAATCCTAAATTACAGTTCACAACGAAAAACATTGTACCGAGCCCTTACATCTAATGAAATCGATGAATTAAAAACCGCTTTTTAGTTTTTTAAAATGGATAAACGAATATACGGAATTGAAACGGAATACGGTCTTCTTATTAAAGAAGACGATTTTAAATATGGCGCAATAGATGTAGCCGTCCGGGTAAAGAACCACATATTTGATCAAAAACAAGGAGTTCTTGATCTTCATTATCGTGCAAATGATGAACCACCTGGTAATGGAGGGTTTCTTGCAAATGGGGGTCGGATTTATCTTGATATGGGACATTTAGAATACGCCTCCCCCGAATGTTCTAACCTGGTGGACTTAGTGACCTTAGACCGTGCAGGTGATGAAATCATTCAATGTGCATTAGAAGAATTAGGTTGGGCGGATCAAGTAGCTTTTATCAAAAATAATGTCGACCTGGAAACTAATGCCACATTTGGCTGCCATGAAAATTATTTAGTTAGCCGAGCATTTCAATTCGATAACCGGGAAAACTTAAGATTACTTGCAGCGTTTTTGGTCACTCGGCAAATATATGCAGGAGCCGGAAGAACCGGAGCTTGTAATCCTCAACCTTTTAGAGATTGGGACGATATCCATCAGGCTCGAAAGGATGCTGAAGAAGTCAATTTCCAAATCTCTCAACGCGCGGATCATATTCCAAATGAATTTTATCGATGGGTTCAGTACAATCGGGCTATTGTAAATACACGGGATGAACCGTTATCAGACCCAAGCAAATATCGTCGCATACATTTGCTGGTAGGGGATTCCAATATGAGTGAATTTGCAAACGCATTAAAAATGGGATCCACTGCAGTGATGATGGAATTGATTGAATTGGGTGTTGCCAATCCCGATTGGATATTACTCGATTCAGTATCCACTATGAGAGATATTTCCAGAGATCAAAGTTTTAAATGGAATGTTGAATTTCGAGATGGGAATACAGGAACAGCTCTTGACTTGCAATGGGATATATTAAATACTGCGAAAGAACATCTAACAGGAAAATCCCGTGACATTAATTGGGTATTAGAGGCTTGGGAATCTGTCCTTACCGACCTTCCGAAAGGACCCGAAGCATTGTTAGGACGAGTGGATTGGGCTAGTAAATACTGGATGCTTTCGGAATTTATGAAAGACGAAAACTTATCCTGGAAGGATCCATGGATTAGAAGTTTAGATCTAGAATTTCATAACCTGAATAAATCACAAGGCCTCTACTGGGGATTAGAAGAAAATGGAGATTCATTTCGTCTTACTACAGATGCAGCAATTAACTATTCCAAATCGACTCCTCCCAAGGGAACCCGTGCCGACGGACGTGGAGAACTAGTGAGAACTTTACTCCAAAGTCAAACAGGTTACTTAATTGATTGGATTGGTTTCAGACTCAATAAAGAAGAACCATTTTTGATGCTCGATCCTTTTGTTTCCTATAAAAAAGAAATTCAAGCATACCTGCAAAAAATGGATTTACAACAACCCTTTGATCGCGAAAATTTTTTCCGCTAACAATCCTCCCTTTCTATTCTAAGTTTTTTCCTGAACAAGCTACGCTTACCTATTTGAAGAAATTTCTCGTTTTACATCTTGTTCTCGAATGATTGAGACCTAGAAAATTATTCTAATTTTTTTAAAAAAAATTTTCATTAGATAGTTTCGTATAAAGGGCTTTCATATCCCTAACTCCATATAAATAAAAACTTTAAAATTTTATTTGGAAAAAGTTTGGATAATAAACCCTTTTCCATCAACTTTTAGGAAATATTTTTTACACAAAATTACTTGACATAAAAGTCTATTTTGCTATTTTTAGCCCATATGGGGTATTTATTATTCCAAATGTTGGTTAAATATTCTATTCTCCACGCAAAATATTTCACCCAAAAGGGGGTTTCGTGAAGAAAATTCTTTCTGCATCCTTTTTTTTGTTTTCTATTTTTTTAAACTCATTAAGTTTCGCTCAAACCACTTTGGAATTTCAGGATGGAGCTTTACCAAATGGCAGTTACTCAGGAACTCAGGATTCTTTTCTTCGACAAACCTCCCCCGCCAATAACTTTGGTAGCGAAACTTTTTTGAGCGCTGATGGGGTAGACCAAGATCCGAGCAATGGGCTATTTGGTGAAGTCGTCTCTGTGATCCAATGGGATATTTCAGCAATACCTTCCGGTGCAACAGTGCAATCTGCAACTATCACCCTGGACCTGTTTGATACCAGCTCTGGTCCCTATGAAATCTATTCCGTGGACACAGCTTGGACTGAGAGTGGAGTGATTTATAGTGATATTGCGTCCAACCTTGGGAGTATTATTTTAGGCACAATTTCTCCCGGAACTATTGGGACAAATGCAGTCATTTTAAATGCAGATGGAATCAACTTAGTCCAAGGATGGGTAAATGGAAGCATTCCCAATAATGGTATTGTCATTCGAAGCGGCGGCACTAATAATGGCATTGATGCCAATAGCCGTGAAACGGTCACTGCTGTCACACGACCTAAACTAACTATCGACTACACTCCCTCATCCGGTGTCATCCTGCAAAGTTTTCAAAATGGAGTGTCTCCTGATCCCAGTTATTCCGGAACGGAAGATTCTTACATTCGTGAAACGTCTCCGACCAGTAACTTTGGCAATGAAACATTCTTAAGTGCAGATGGTACTGATCAGGATCCGAGTAACGGATCATTCGGTGAATTGCAATCCGTTATTCAGTGGGATATTTCTGCGGTACCTGCTAGTGCCACTGTACAATCCGCTTTTATCACCCTTGAGTTATTCGATATCAGTTCCGGTCCCTATGAAATTTATTCCATAGATGTCGCATGGAATGAGAGTACGGTCAATTGGAACGATATTGCTCCCAATACTGGCACTACTTTATTGGGAACAATTCCGGCAGGTCAATCCGGTGAAAATGTCATTATCTTGAATACAGATGGTATCCAATTGATACAGAGCTGGGTGGATGGGTCGATTTTTAACAATGGAATCGTGATTAAAAGCGGTGGAACCAACAACGGAATTGACATTCGCTCCAGTGAAGCCGCTATTGCCGGAACTCGACCCAAACTCACTCTTGCTTATAGTGGCGGTTCCCCTACGCAAATGCAAACCCTTATTTCAAATAGAGATTCTTATGTTGACGAAACTACTCCCAATACGAATTTTGGAAATGAAATATTTATCAATGCAGACGGCGATAATGGGGGTGGTGAATTAATCTCTGTAATCGGTTGGGATTTAAGTTTCATTCCTGCCGGATCACAAATACAAGCTGTAAGCGTAATTTTAAATCTATTCGATGTTAGTAGCGGTAATTACGAAATTGTTTCAACTAACGCGTCTTGGGATGAAGGAACAGTAACCTGGAATAATTTGGGTTCTAACTTTGGCACCACAGTTCTGGGGACCATTCCGCCATTTCAATTTGGAGAAAATATCATCGACTTAAATCAGGACGGCATTGATTTAGTCCAGGATTGGGTGGATGGAGCCATTCCCAATAATGGGATTGCTATCCGAACCGGTGGCACCACCAACGGCATTGACCTGAACTCGCGAGAAGCCGCTTCCGGTCAACCTCAACTTAAGATCACCTTTTCCAGTGGACCCTCTCAACAGCTGATTAAATATGGTGACGTAATTTTGGATAGTATTGATCCAATTGGTGGAACGGATCAATATTTATTTAATGGGCAATCCGGCGATAAAATCTTAATAAGGATGGATGCTGTTGGAGTAGTAACCGGATCAGGCCCATTTGTTGTCTTGGTACAAGTATTTCGAGAAAATGGAATATTATTATGTTCGCGAACCTTTTTTAGAGATGATGATGATCCTCCGGTTTCTCAGGAATTGCAGTGTACGTTGGATCAGACTGGAACCCATACCATCTTAGTCCAAGAAGAAGGGGGAAATGCGTCCAGCTTTTATGATCTTTTACTGCAGAGGTTAAACCCTTGGGCGAACTCTACACCGATTGCTTATGGAGATACGGCTGCTGGCTCAATCAATCCGGCTATTGAGCTTGATGGATATACGTTTTCCGGAACATCAGGGGATCAAATTTTTATTCGTATGGCAGCTGATTTCCCAATGCATCCTCATTTACAAGTCTATAGAGAAGATGGGACCTTATTGTGCAATAAAAGTTCACGAACTGATGTGCCTCCTGTGGTTTTGGATTTGGTTTGTACTTTAGATGAAACAGGAACTTATTTAATTGTTGCCGGTGAAAATGGGTCCGATGAATCCGGGAATTACCAACTTCTTCTGCAAACGCTACCATGGATTGGAGCAACTCCAATTGCGTACGACGATATTGTTACAGGAAACTTCATTAATCCGGCAGTTAAACCAGTCGGTTTTACTTTTTCAGGAACATTGGGGGATAAAATATTTGTTCGAACGATCCCTGAAATTCTGGTGGCCACCGATATTCGGGTTTACCGAGATGACGGAACAGTCCTTTGTTTTGATGATATCACGGAACTAATGTGTACTTTAGATCAGACGGGAACATTTCTGATCCTTGTAGGAGATGCTGGTGGAAACCAAACCTGGAATTTTGATTTAATGTTACAGAATCTTCCCTGGGTGAATCCCACCTCTATTTCTTATGGGAATTCTGTAGCAGGAACTATCAACCCCGGAGTAGAACTCGACGGATATACCTTTTCCGGTAATTTTCGAGATGAGATTACCATTCGCATGGATCCTGATAATCCTGTTTCCGCTTCGATTAGGGTTTTTCAACCTAACAATATTTTATTATGTCAAGGGGGCTCAAGTAGTCCAGGCGTTCAAAGCGAAATCAACTGCACCTTGAATCAAACAGGAGTGCACACGATTGTTGTTGGAGATATAGGAGGTAATGATTCAGGTAATTACCTCCTCGAACTGGAGGGATCTCCATAAGCAATAACCTTAATTTCATTTTTAATTAAATTAGTATATTACGCAATGACCAATAAGGGCTAAAGCTTGAAAGCTTTAGCCCTTTTAATTTAGAAACTCTATTGGAAAAAAATTTTTATTAGGCAACAAACATCTCAACTATTTAATAAATAAACACTTTTACCCATAGTTGAGTCTAATGTCATTCCGTTATATATTAGGACTGATATTCATTCTTCAACCTGCGGAAAAGGGCTATCATGGCTGATTGCTTGTTTTGTAAAATTGATCAAGGCGAAATTCCTGCTGAAAAAGTTTATGAAAATAACGAGGTGTTTGCTATTAAAGATATTAATCCCCAAGCACCCACACATATTTTGCTTATTACCAAAAAACATTTTTCGTCTCTAATGGATATTGAAGAAGCGGATGCTGGTTTAGTCGGATCGATCTTCATGGCAGGAAAGAAAATCGCACATGATTTAGGCATTGACCAATCGGGATTTCGGATTGTCAACAATTGTGGAAGAGGTGCCGGCCAGTCAGTGTTTCATATTCATTTTCATTTGCTTGGGGGACGTCCCATGCAATGGCCTCCAGGTTAGGATTATGGTTACCGTTGATTCTTTATATGAAAAACTAAAACCCATACGAGTGGGTAGTCCTTTGTGTGAATTCACCAGAGAGCATTGCGAGCGTATTTTTCCGACTATTCGGCAGATTGAAGAATTAAAGAAGGAAAAAAACGCAATCATCCTTGCCCACAATTACGTAGCTCCTGAAATTCTCTATGGGGTAGCTGACCATACTGGTGATTCTTATGGATTGGCAAAAGCGGCTCGTCAATCTAAGGCCGATGTCATTCTATTTGCTTCGGTACGTTTCATGGTAGAAACTGCAAAAATATTAAACCCTGAAAAACTGGTTCTGGACCCAAACCCTGATGGGGGTTGCTCATTGGCTGATAGTATTTCTGACACTATTGTGAAGCGTTTGCGAGTTGAATATCCAGATCACACATTTGTTTGCTACATAAATACCACTGCTGCTGTAAAAGCCCACTGCGACGTTTGTGTGACATCTTCTAATGTATATAAAATCATTGAGAACCTTGAAAACGATAAAATTTACTTTTTACCGGATAAGTTAATGGGTCTTAATGTGATCAATTATTTAAGAGAAAAGGGTGTGAAAAAAGAGATCATTGTTTACGATGGCACCTGCTACGTCCATGAAGAATATGCTCCAGACTCTATTGATTTTGTTCGAGGTAACAACCCGGATGTAAAGATACTAGTCCATCCGGAATGTAAGCCCGAAGTTGTAGACAAAGCCGATTATGTTGGTAGTACTACAGGAATGCTAAATCATGTAAGAAAATCAGATTGCGGTTCTTTCTTCTTACTGACGGAATGTGGTTTGTCCGGAGTATTGCAGTCTGAATTTCCTGAAAAAAAATTCGTCGGCACTTGTACTATGTGCAAATACATGAAGGCAAATTCATTAGAAGAAGTTTTAGCAACATTAGAAAATCCTAAACCGGAAAATATCATCAACCTCGAACCTGAAATTCAAAAACTGGCACTACGTTGCTTAGATCGTATGTTCGAATATGCTGAAAAATAACTTCTGATCAACCCCACCCTACTAATTCGTTTGACTTTCTCTGTGGAAAATTCGATATAAAACGGGAAGTACAATAAGTGTTAAGGCGGTAGAAGAAAGAATCCCTCCAATGACAACGGTTGCTAAGGGCCTTTGTACTTCAGCCCCCGTACCCGTTGCGATAGCCATTGGCAGAAATCCCAGTGAAGCCACAAGAGCCGTCATAAGAATAGGTCGCAATCGCGTTAAACATCCTTCATGAATGGCTTTATCCAAAGAAAAACCTTCTTCTCTAAGTTTATTAATAAAAGAGATCATGACCACTCCATTTAAAACAGCCACCCCGGAAAGAGCTATAAACCCTATGGAAGCCGATATCGAAAGAGGAATATCTCGAATCCACAACGAAAATACACCTCCTGTCAAAGCCAAGGGTACGCCTGTAAAAACAAGAAAAGCATGCTTCGTGGAGCCAAACGCTGCAAACAATAATAGAAAAATTAATAATAAAGCCACTGGAACGACAATCCACAAACGCTTACCCGCAGATATCAAATGTTCAAATTGTCCCCCCCAGGAAATCCAATAACCAGGGGGTAAGGAAATTTTATTTTGAATAAGGGTTTCCGCCTCTTCAACGAAAGAACCTAAATCGCGTCCTCGTACATTTGAGGAAACAACCACTCGCCGTTTTCCATTTTCTCGGCTTATCTGATTGGGACCTTTAATTACTTTAAACTCAGCTACCGCTCCTAAAGTTATGAACGTAGGGAGGTTTTTCCCTGTTTGAAACCTGGGCTTTATAATATCTTTAGTCCCCACCCCGGTTTTTAAGTTTTCTGCATAAGGTAGAGGAATCCGTTTTAAAAATTCAATATCCTCTCTTTGATTGCCAGGTAGACGTACCATCAAATCAAATCTACGGTCTCCTTCAAATATTTGACCTGCTGATTTACCCCCAATAGCAATGCTTATGATATCTTGCACATCTGAAATATTTAATCCTAAGCGCGCCATTTCATCCCTTTTTAACTGAATGGTTAAAATGGGCAATCCGGAAACCTGCTCAACACGTACATCAGAAGCTCCGGGAATAATCCGAAGTTGTTGAGATATTTTTTCGGCTTGGCTGATCAATACGTCCAAATCATCCCCATGAACTTTAACTGCAACATCGCTACGCACCCCGGCAATTAGCTCATTGAAGCGCATCTGAATGGGTTGTGTAAATTCATAATTATTTCCCGGTAATGTTCTCAGGGAGGATTCTATTTTTTTTATTAAACCGGTTCTGGATAGTTTGGGATTAGGCCAGTTTGAACGCGGTTGCATTATTACAAACACATCAGCAACGCTTGGGGGCATAGGGTCGGTAGCAATTTCTGCAGTACCAATTTTGGCGAATACATAGTCGACTTCGGCAAACTCTTTAATCTTTCTTTCAACTTCATCCTGCATTTGAACGGCTTGGGTTAGGCTTGTCCCAGGAATTCTCAACGCATGAATCGCTAAGTCTTGTTCATCAAGAGTGGGAATAAATTCTTTACCTAATTGAGTTCCCATTAATATACTCAATACCAACAGCACTCCAGCAAAGGTTAAAATTGCAGGACGATTTCTCAAAGCTGAATCCAAAACAGGCTTGTAGACATTTTTTGACCATTTAATCAGAGGATTATTCTTTTCAGAGATTGGACCGGTGGCAAATTGAGCTACCATAGCAGGAATAAAGGTTATTGAAAGTATCATCGCCCCTGTCAATGCGGCTAAAACTGTAAATGCCATAGGCTGAAACATTTTTCCTTCAATTCCAGATAGAGTCATTATAGGCAGATACACAATCATTATAATAATGATGCCGAAAATACTGGGCCGGGCCACTTCGGCTGCAGCTCCACGAACTACAGAAAATCGTTCCTCTCGCGTAAGTAATCGATTGTGTTCTGCTTGAGCAATGGCCATACGCCGAAGGCAGTTTTCTACAATGATTACGGTACTGTCTACAATAATTCCAAAGTCGATGGCTCCTAAACTTAAAAGATTTCCACTCACTTTATGAGCCACCATTCCCGAAATAGCAAACAACATGGAAAGTGGTATGACCAATGCGGTGATTAAAGCGGCTCTGATATTCCCCAACAATAAAAATAAAATAACAATAACCAATAGGGCGCCTTCCAAAAGGTTATTGCGGACGGTTTGAAGAGTAGCGTTGACCAATTTGGTTCGATCATACACAGTTTTAGCTTCTAAACCATCGGGTAAGGTCCGATTGATTGCTTTCATTTTTTCTGCAACCCGCAAAGAAACTGCCCTGCTGTTTTCACCTTTCAACATAAAAACGGTTCCCAGTACAACCTCTTGTCCATTCTGGGTTGCTGCTCCCGTTCGAAGCTCCTTGGCCACATTAACTTTAGCCACGTCTTTTATATATATGGGAACCCCTCGATGAGATCCTATTATGATTTGTTCAATATCGTGAATGGATTGGACCTGTCCCGGAGTTCGAATGAGATATTGTTCTCCCTGATGTTCGATATATCCTGCCCCTACATTTGCGTTATTTTTAATAAGAGAATTTAATATTTCACGAAACGTCACATTAAAGGCTACAAGCTTTTCAGGATCGGGTGAAACATGATATTCCTTCACGTATCCTCCAATACTATTGATATCTGCTACTCCGGGAATGGTTCGTAATTGAGGACGAATTATCCAATCCTGAACGGTTCTCAATTCAACGGAACTTTTAAAGGTGTCTTCACTTGGAGGTTGACGCTCCCATTGAAGCGCCCACATAAAAATTTCTCCCAAACCTGTGGCAATTGGTCCCATAACCGGATCAATTCCCAAGGGCAACTTGCTTTTAACTTCCTGCAATCTCGAATTGATTAATTGCCTGGCAAAATAAATGTCTGTCCCATCCTTAAAAACCACGGTTACTTGAGATAATCCATAACGGGAAATGGATCGGATTTCATTTAAATACGGCATTCCTGAAAGCACCGTCTCTATTAGAAAGGTAATCCTCTGTTCCACTTCCAAAGGGGAGTAACCAGGCGCTTCCGTATTTATCTGTACCTGAATGTTAGTAATATCCGGCAAAGCATCAATAGGAAGTTGTTGAAAATTGAATACTCCCAAACCCGCAATCCCTAGAGTGGCAAGTAAAATAAAAACTCTTTGCTTTATGGAAAAATTTAAAAGTTTTTCTAACATAATATTAGTTTAATGATCCTGTGAAGCCCCGGACTTTCCAATTTCCGCTTTAATCACAAAGCTATTTTTACTCACATACTCCGCGCCCGGTTGCAAACCTTTTAAAACTTCAATCCACTGACCATCAGATTCACCAAGTTCCAGAGGTCGGGCTTCATAAATATCGCCAACTTTAATAAAGACCACAGACCATCCTTGATAAGATTGGATAGCGCTAGCTTGAACTGCTAGGGAAACTTCTCTCGATTCTTTTAATAACTCAATCGTGACATACATCCCGGGTCGCCATTGTTGATCAGTATTTGAAATCACAACTCGCCCAGTTACCGTCCGTGTTTTTTCGTCAATGATGGATCCTAAATAAGTAAGTTTTCCTGTAGCCTCAATACCTAAATTATCTGATTTGACCTTTATGGATTGACCTAATTTAATAATATTCAAGTCCTTTGCGGGAACCGCAATATTCACCCAGACTTCTGAAAGATTGGCTAAAACAAAAATATCATCATCCTTTTTAACGGCTTCACCTGCAGTAATGTGTTTTTGGATAACTTCGCCGTCAATTGCAGATCTGAGTTCATACTGAGTAAACTTTTGTCCTTTGGAATCCGGCAATTTTTGAATTTCCTTTTTTGAAAGACCCAATGCCAAAAGTTTCTGCTGAGTGGTTTGAATTTGCAAATTTGCCATATCAAAATTTCGTTTTTTTTCTAACATCAATATCTGATTTTTATATTCTACTTCTTCCCGCATGGCCTTATACTTTGCATCTGAACTTTTAAATTCTTCAAAGGCTAAAAGATACTCGGATCTTGAAGAAATCTTTTTTTCATAAAGTAACTTTTCTCTTTCATAAACCGCCTGGGACCTTAACAATTTTGCATATGCCGGAATAAGTTGGGCTCGGGATTCTCCTAAAATTAACTTATCAATTTCATCATGTATTTGATCCAGATCTTTCTCTTCATTTAATAAATCAATCATCGTTTTTGTATTTTTATAAAGCATTTGCTGGCGCTCTAAGTCCATTCTCACGGGTTCAGCTTTTTTGATAGCAGCAAGGTAAGCGCTTCTGGCATCAGCCAGTTCCCGGCTTTCTAAAATAGCCAGCAAGTCTCCCTTTCTTACCTTATCACCTAAGTCTTTATTTACCTTTAAAACCATTGCATCCACCCGAGGCACTACATGCGCTACTCTTTTTTCATGAAGACCAATTTCCCCGGGAAGTTGCATTACTTTTTTCAAATTAGCTGGACCTGCTTTAGATAATTCAATTCCTGCGTTCCGCGCCGATTCACTGGAAATTTCTGCGCGGCTTTCATAGTGGGAATAGTTCCATGAATAGTCTTTATTGTTAAACTTTGCCGTCACCTCCACTTCAAAAGAATGAGGTTCTTCTACAATTTCATTGTTTTCAAAATACTCTCCGGAAGGTCTAAACAAAAATTTATTCGTTTGATCCAATCTGTTTAATTGAATTTGCAATTGGAGTTGCGATAGGTTAATTGCATTTCCCTCAGAATTAAATGGATAAACTCTGAAATGAGGTGGGTTGTTTTTGTCCTCAATAAGAAGAACTTCCAATTGTAAATCCTCTTTGGTTAATAAAATTCCACCATGGGAACCTTTTTTATATTCTGAAAGTGTACTTTGAGTAGGAAGATGGACTGAAGTTGAGGTCTTTTTTTTGAAAGAAAACCAATCCCCTTTAAAAATGAAAATCCCAAACAAAAAGCCAACTAACAAAATCCAAAAAATGTTTCGCTTTGACCGAGGATTCATTTATTGGGTCCTCCGGAATTTGATTCCTTTAAATAAAAAATTTGGCTTAAGGGTTTGCCAATTAATCGCTCTACATCTGCAAGAGCTTGATGATATTCCAATAGAGCGTTGATGTATTGCGCACGTGCATCAAATAAAGTTCGTTGACTGTCCAATATTTCCAAATAACCGAACTTTCCATATTGGTATCCTTCTTGTGTGGCTTCAAAAGCCGTTTGCGCTCCCGGAAGGACTTTTTTCTTTAATGCAATGACACTTTGATGTGCATTGATTAAACGTAAATATTTTTCAGAAAGATTGCGGTGCAATTGAAGTGTGATGGCTTTTTTCTCTTGCTCTATTTTGGCTAATCGATGTCTTGCTTCTGCAATCGCCCCTTGGTTGCGATCAAAGAACTGTAACGGAAATGAAAATTCAAAAATAAAAGTATTATCCTTTGTTTCCTGGAACCAACGGCCCCCCGCGCCCACTCTCAAGTTCGGTTTAGCATTTGCAAGTTCTAAATCCAATTTTGCCTGGCGTTGAGTTACCTCTGCCGCCCATCGCGCTAATTGAGGGTTACGCAATAATTGTTTTTTTAGTGTCTCGAATTTAGGAATCGAAGAAATCTTAAATAGATCTCCAACTACTTTTTTAAATTGGGGTTGAGTACTTCCCCACGAAGTTGCCAATTTGCGATAGGTTTTTTGCACTTGGTTGAAAGCTTGTTGATATTGAATTCGAGTGGAAGAAAGAGCAACTTCTGCTTTTATTTTTTGGATTGGAGATACCTTCCCAGCAGTTACTTTTTCCTTTACGGCTCTTAATAAATTTTTTGATAGATTAACCAATTCTTTAGTGAGCAATAATTTTTCTTGAGCCGCTACCGCTTCAATAAAATCCTTAGCAACTCGTGTTAAAACATCCATTCGGTTGGTTTCGTAATCCCATTGAGCTAAGTCCCGTTTGCGAATGGCTTCTTTTTCTCTTCGAGTGCGTTTTCCACCTAACTCTATAATTTGGCTAAGTGTAATAGTCGATTGAGATTGATCAGCGCCACTAAATCCTCCGGAACCCAAAATATCCTGTGTATCCAACAAAATTTGTGGATTGGGCCGTAACCCTGCCTGCAGAATACGAGCTTCCCTTGCGCGGATTTCGAGAGAGTAGGCTTTTAACTCTGGATTCCGCATCAGAACCTGAGTAACTACTTGCCGAAGTGTTAATTCTCCCGTAAGCTCATTAATAGAGTTTTTATTTTTATCTGATTTTCCCAACGCTATATTGTGCAGACTTAGTAAAATAACGAAGGAAACAATAGTTTTTAAAAAGTAAGAATTCATAGCAAACCTAATGCTTCAAAAAATCACATAGTCTCCTCACTGCTTAAAATAGGCAGACAAGGTGATAGAGCTGCAATTATTATTTTAGCTAAAGAAAAATAAAATTAGATGCTATGGAAAGGTGGAGAACGCTCTGATATTGAGGAGGGAAATTTTAATATTTGAAAATGTTGAGATACGTCAATATTAAAATCTTGCTTGCTATGATTTATTGCAAATAATTGAGTTTGCGACCAGGCCACTTTAATAGGAACAAAACTTTTGTCTGGAAGTAGGATACTTTTGTTAAAATCTAGTTGTGCCGAGTCTCTGTCAGTTCCAGGAGAGGGTTCAGGGTGTTGGTGGGTTTCGCCAGGCCATAAAGGATTACTTTGATGGAGAAATTCCGCAATTGTCTCTATTTCTTGTGAGTGAAAGTGGCCCCCATGATTATGAGGTTCTAAAGCCCCCGCATGGGAATGGGTATAAGTGGGATGGTAATGAAAAGAATTGCCAAAACTAAAATGGAATATCCATAAAAGGACAAGTAGATACCCCAGCAATGATTTCATTTTTTTTCTAGGCGGTAATGCCATAGTCACCGACCTTAAAATAATTGAATAAGGGTACTATAATTCTATTGTATCTAATTTTTCCAAAAAAAAAATACTATTTTTTCATCTTTTTTTTAGGTCGTTTGGTGTTAGAAGTTTCTAATATTTATAAAAATTTTGAACGTTCCATTCTTAATAACGTTTCATTTAAAGTTCCAACAGCTGAAATGTTATTGGTCCTGGGCCCTTCGGGATCCGGAAAGTCTACCTTACTGAGGTGCTTGAACCGCCTTGAAACTATTAGTTCCGGTCAAATTATGTTGAATGGGCAAGATGTCAATTCCATAGACCCTTTGAATTTGAGAAAACAAATAGGAATGGTATTTCAAGTTCCTGCTTTACTACCGGGAAGTGTCGAGAAAAATATCTCCACCGGACCTTCTCTACGAAACGAATCTTTTTTAAAAACTGAATGTGAGTCTTTAATTAAGCAAGTGGGGCTTCCTATAGATATATTGAATCGGCAAGCAAATTCTTTATCCATCGGAGAGCAACAACGAGTGGCTCTTGCCCAGGTATTAGCCAACAAGCCAGAGATTATCATGCTTGATGAACCTACATCAGCATTGGACCCTACAGCCGCATTGACCATTGAAAAACTTATCCAACGAATACACCATGACCTAAAAATCACCACAATTTTAGTCACTCATAATATTGAACAGGCTCGAAGACTTAATGCACAAACCATCATAATGATAAATGGTTCGATATTGGTGCGAGGTCCGATTGAACACTTAATGAAAGACCATGAAAACGATATATTGAAAAAATTTTTCAAAGGTAATCTCAACTCTAATTCCTAAATTTTATAAATTGTAGGTAACTTAAATGAATATTGAATCTTTAGTGATAGTTTACGGTTTAGTATTGATTGCAATGATTATTTCATACAGCAATCAATTGAAATTAGAAAAAGATTTGATGATTGGTTCTACCCGAGCATTAATACAACTAATAGTTATGGGTTTCATTTTAGAAGCTATTTTCCAAATTGAAGGAAAAGTATTTTTGTTTTTGATATTGTTATTAATGTGCGGAGTGGCAGCTTCTATTTCTGGAAAACGTGGAAACGAAATTCCTCAATCTTTCCAAGTGGCTTTCATAGGTATCCTTGCAGGATCTGTATTAACGTTTTCAATATTGTTTGCTGCAGGAATCATTGCTCCCGAAGCAAAATTTATTATTCCCTTAGGAGGCATGATTATTGGAAACTCAATGAATGCATCATCCCTGGCCATGAACCGGTTAATTGGAGAAATGAAGCATCAAAGTAACCAAATTGAAACCTTACTTGCGCTAGGGGCAAACAAAGCTCAAGCCAGTCAGCGGGCACTAAGAAAATCAGTTAGGGCTGCTCTAATTCCCTCGATAGATAGCATGAAGGTAATTGGTTTGGTTCATTTACCAGGAATTATGACTGGATTTATTATTGCAGGAGGATCACCCTTAGAAGCGGTAAAGTATCAACTAGCCGTTGTATTCATGATCGCGGGAACAGCAAGTCTAACAACCATTCTTACCACTCATCTTGCCACTCGTAAATGTTTTACAGAAAACTTACAACTGATTGATCGATTTAAATCTTCTCCAATTTAAAGGGTTATTTCGGACCGATCATATTTTTTGGCTGAACTTTTTCATCGAATTCCTCTCCTGTTAACAGCCCTAAAGATACTGCCGCTTCTTTTAAAGTGCTATTTTCTTCAAATGCTTTTTTCGCTACTTTGGCTGCATTGTCATAACCAATATGTGGATTCAAAGCAGTCACTAACATTAAAGAATTTTTTAGATGCTCTTCAATTTTCCCTTTATTGGGTTTAATTCCTGCAGCGCAATGTTCGTTAAAGGATTTACAAGCATCGGAAATAAGCCGAATCGATTGCAGCAAATTGTATATCATCACCGGTTTAAATACATTCAATTCAAAGTTACCCGACGAGCCCCCAACGTTAACTACCGTATCATTTCCAATCACTTGTGCTGCCACCATCGTCATGGCTTCCGACTGAGTAGGATTAACTTTTCCCGGCATAATAGAACTCCCAGGCTCATTGGCCGGTAAAGTAATTTCCCCAATTCCACAGCGTGGACCAGAGCCCAACCATCGAATATCATTTGCAATTTTCATCAGCGAACAGGCAATTGTTTTCATAACCCCGCTTGCTTCAACCACTGCATCATGGGCCGCAAGTGCCTCAAATTTGTTTGGAGCGGTTATAAAAGGATGACCCGTCAGATTGGCAATTTCAGAGGCGACTTTTTTAGGAAACTCTTTATGAGAATTAATTCCCGTTCCCACAGCAGTTCCCCCTAAAGCAATTTGAAGCAACCGAGGCAGACATCCATCAATTCGTTGAATAGCGTTATCCAGTTGAGTCACATACCCACTAAACTCCTGCCCTAAAGTAAGAGGTGTTGCATCCATTAAATGCGTTCGGCCAATTTTTATTATTTCTTTAAACTCCTCCGACTTTTTTTTCAATGTATCCCTTAGTTTTCCTATTGAAGGAATTAAGGTTTCATTAATTTTTTCTACCGCTGCTATATGCATTGCAGTAGGAAATGTATCATTAGAAGACTGACCTTTATTAACATCATCATTCGGGTGAATGGGGTCTTTACTCCCAAGTTTTCCTCCACTAATTTCAATGGCCCGATTTGCAATGACCTCATTTGTATTCATATTTGTTTGAGTTCCACTTCCAGTTTGCCATACACGCAAAGGGAAATGGCTATCCAACTCTCCGGAAATAACTTCATCTGCTGCCTGATTCATTAAAATCTTTTTATCTTCAGATAGTAGCCCTAACTCACAGTTAACAGTAGCCGCGGCTTTTTTAAGGATACCCATTGCGCGGATCAGTTCACGCGGCATGGTTTCAATTCCAATATCAAAATGAATAAGAGACCGAGCGGTTTGGGCGCCATAATACTTATTTGCGGGAACCTTAATTTCTCCCATACTATCGGTTTCAACCCGGTGTTCCATTTATTCCTCCTCCTGATTTAATGAATACCCAAAAATTTCTTTAATATGAATAAATACATCCTGCAACTAACCCAGAAAATACTACTTATCTCAAAGTTTGAAATAATCCTCAGCTTCTGGCATGGCCTCCGTTATATACGCTTTGAACTTTTTAAGCAAGCGCTGCTCTGCCTGGCGGACTGCTTCCCGGGTGATATTATAATGTTCCCCAATTTCTTTCAAGGAAGTCGGGTCTACAGATAGAATTCGAGTGGCAAATAACTCTTTTTCGATAGGTTTAAGGTCTTCAAGAAATTGGGCAATTTTTTCACGAAACGCTTCATGAAATTGTTGAGTCTCGACATCCTGCTCAGGGTGAGCCCCATCGGTGAGTGTTTTCATTGGGGTGAGTGTGCTGTCCGGTTTAGTAGGAGTATCCATAGAAACATCATAAGCTCCTAAACTTGCTTCTACATCGATAACATCTTGTTCTTCTACACCAAAATGCTCAGCCAGTTGTTTCGACGAAGGCACAAAACCCTGGGCTTCTAATTTCGCTTTTTCTTTTTGCAGGTTATAAAGTAACTTGCGTCTTGCATTGGTTGTACCTACTTTCACCAAACGCCAATTATCTAAAATAAATTTTAAAATATAAGCCTTAATCCACCAACTGGCATATGCCGGAAGCCTCACTCCTCGAAACGGATCAAAATTTTGAACTGCTTTCATAAGCCCCACATTACCTTCCTGAATCAAGTCCATCATATTTTCCCACTCGCGGCGAAATGTGAGAGCAATTTTAACCACCAACATTAAATTGTGAGTGATCAATTGGTAGGCGGCTTTTACATCTCCGGTTTCTTTGAAATGAAGAGCTAAATTATGTTCTTCCTCTTCGGTTAATTCTGAATAATTTCGAACTTCATTAATATAAGTTGTTAAAGGGTCAAGGGGAGCAAGGGAATGATCTTCACGCACCACCGGTAAAAGCTGACTGGAACCTTGATTTTCTTCACCCTCAGAATTATCTGGCTCTATATCCTCAGAAAGAGGTGGGAGTAACTCTTCATCAGGAATATTCTCATCATCTGGGTCTTGAGGATTTTCTGGTAAATTCTTACTCATATAAGATGTTTTTTCTTTCTAGCACTCAAATTTAAATGAAATCCGTAGCCATTGATTCGGTGGTCTATAAAAAGTACAATGAGCAATGTCTCGGTTAGCAATAATTGCATTAATTATCACCCTGGTTTTACTTTTACTTCGGTGGTTTTTAAAACCATCTGACCAGGAGGGTTCTTCCCAAAATTCCACAGAAATGGTCAGGGACCCGAATTGCGGAATTTATATTCCTAAACCCGAAGCAGTAAAAAAAAATGTGTCCGGGGAAGAATTATTTTTTTGCAGTGTAAAATGTGCAAATGAATACAATAATAGATAAAAATCGCCTGAATTTCAGAGTTTTCAGGCATATTTAATTGAAAGCCCTCCATTATATTGGTTTATTTTACCATAACCCCATTAAATGGAAGGAATTACATGGTTTTATCTTAATCAGGATTTAGAAAGGCAGTTATAGAAATGAAACGAACTTTATTTGTTTTTATTTTAGGTGTGGTATTTTGTGCGATTTTTCAAGGAAATGCTTGGTCCGAGGCGATTGAAGGTTGTCAACCTGTTGAGGAAAAAAAGGTAAAGATCGAGGGATATATCTCAAAAAAATTTAAAAAGCAAAAAAAACAAATAATTAAAGAGTTTTTGGAGGTAGGATATACACGAGCTGCAATCCGCCCTTTTCCAATAGGGGAAACAGCAAAAGTAATCGCAATTGGCAAATGTGTTCCGGCATATATTGCGCGACACGTCATTAAGAAAGCATTGAAATATACAGGCGGGATAAAAAGCTTGGTCAATCAAACTTTTTTACATACTCATTGGATTGGAATTGGGACTACCACCTTTGATGAACCTTCCCAACAGGTGGTAACCCCTGATCAAGTGCAACAATTGCTAAACGCAAATCTCAGCACTGAAGAGTTTCATTCGCTATATCGTAAATTTTCTGTCCAAGACGATACCGTTCCTTATTTTGGAAGTCGTCCTGCCAATGTTAAAAAGGTCAAACCCTAATTTATGCCACAGAAAGGGCAGCATTATTAAGAAAAACTGGTTTTCGCGTTGATAAAGCGAAAGTTGCTTTACCTTCTTTAAGGAAGCGAGCTAATCCCATGGCTCGTTCTTCTCTAAAAAGGATCCGCTTCATTTCTTCCCAACCGCAATTTCCCCCTTTTTGAAAATCCGGATTTCCTTGTAAACTCAGGGATTCTTTCAAAAAGTGTTCGCCATAGGTCCCAAAAAGCTTTGAATATACCTGAGTTAGGATACTCATTTTTTCTAAATAGTTTCGAATTTCACTATTCTCAAAAGAACCGCAACTAAAGCCAAAAATGTAACCCAAAGCATATTCATTTAAGGGATTATCTATAGAATCCAGGTTACTTTCAGTTCCAATAATTATTTGAGATCTTATTTGGTCAACAACTAAATTTACAATTTTCTTTTTATCTCTCATTTTTTTCTCCAATTATATTTTTCAGTATCAGGGTAGAGTGGTTTTATTGTATTTTTATTAGGAAACAATTTGAAAAGAACTAAAAGCCATCTTTTAGTATTTATTCATCATAGACTTACAGTAATTGTGTTCTATTGGGTGAATATGAAAAGTATCTATCGGTATTTAACTTACATAAGTTTAGTTAGCAGCCTAATATTATTTCATGTGAATTACTCATTGGCCGAAACTAATTGCCCATCCATAGAAGAGCAACCTGTAAAGGTTGAAGCCTGGTTTTCAAAAAAACTTAGACCCAGGTTTCGAGAAATGCGGAAAGAGTTTTCATTAATGGGTCAAACAGAGGTATTTTTTTGGAGTTATCCAGGGGAAAATCCATCCCGTGTTGCAGCCATTGGGCGATGTGTTCCTGTATATATTGCCCAACATGTGCTTTGGATGGCTTTAAAATATTATGGTGAGATCAAAAGTTTAGTTCATCATAAATTTGTTTATCCGCATTGGATGGGATTAGGAACTTCTCTATTTGCTGAAAGCTCTCAACAACCCATTACAACCCAACAATTGAATACCTTGCTAGATCCGGAATTAGATACAAACCAATTTCATGCGATATATCAAAAATTGACGCAACAAGATAAAAAAGTTCCCGCCTTTGGTCTAAACCTTCCAAACCCCAAACTCATGAAGTAACAATTGATTAAAAACTAATTTGACGACGATTCGCTCGGATAAATGAGAATGATATTAAATTAAGAAGATCCCTGTTCATAAGCGAGGCGAAAATGAGGCTCTGATGATTTGATATGCAGATCCCGTTGAGGAAAGGGGATACAAATGTTTTCATTTCTAAATTCACAATCAATATCGTATCTTAATTCGGAAAGAATAGAATCTGTAGCCCAAAGCTCTGTTACCCAGAACCGTAATTCAAAATCTAAGGACGAACTTCCAAAATCCATAAAAAAGACTTTAGGTGCAGGATCCTTCAAAATCTGTTCATTTGCATTAGCAAGCTCAATAAGAATTTTTGTTACTAATTGAACATTCGAACCATAAGCCACACCCACTTTTAAAGTTCTTCGAATAGTGTGGCCAGAAAAACTGTCATTGATCACTTGTTCCGCGATGAACTGAGAGTTGGGAACAATAATAGCCACATCATCTCTGGTTTCTATGATAGTGGATCGAACCCGAATATCACGAACTCTTCCAGAAACATCACCAACAACTACAACATCGCCTTGTTTGATGGGTCGCTCCAAAAGAATGATGATACCTGCAATAAAGTTCTGAGTTATATTTTGTAATCCAAAACCAATTCCTACCATTAATACCGCGCCTAATGCTGCAATGGAAGACATACTTATTCCAATGGTATCCAGTGCAATGAACGCCCCAGCAATAATTGTTAAGTATCGAGAAAATCGTTCAATGGATCCTTTGATTCCCGGATCAATGGTTTTATTTTTGAGAGTGTTGCGTACCCCTCGTTCAATTAATTTAGAAATTAAGAAAAACCCGAAGAGAATAAATAAAGCAATGATAAATGAAACAAGAGAAACCTTGTTTCCATCCAATTCAAATAAAGGGGTGTTTAAAAGTTCCCATATGTAAGGAATTTTTTCAAAAAGAATATCCATTAAGGTTCTCCTGAGGAAATGATTTCTTTGAAGAATATTTCTAAGGTTTAGGAAGGGTTACAATTAATCTTTTTTTCAGACAACTATAATAATCATTTATTAAAGAAAGCAGTGGCGAGTGACTATTTTTCTAATTTAAAAAACAAATATCCATATTATTCAATAATCTAACATAATGACTCCAACTAGAAACCCTTAGTTAGCTTAACTCAACTAATATATTGTAATTTATGGCCTTAATCAACACCAATTTTTTGTCCAAACTAATTATGTTACAATTCATTTTTCTTCAAAACATTAGAACAAATAAGTCAGGGGGAGGATTATGGCACTTGCGGACAAATATTCAGAAGAAGAAATATTCTTGCTCACAAACACGCCATCCATGATTGGCACAACTATCGCCATGTCGGAGAGTAGTGGTATTTTCGGAACTTTAAAGGAAAGCTGGTCCAATGCAAAATCAGTTTTATCAGGTTTAAAGGAATACCCTAATAATGAACTTATTCAAAGTGTTCTTCCCAACCTGGGCGCTGGCCCGAAAGAAGGTGCATGGGATCGAGCAAAAAATTTCCGAGAAAAAAGTGTGGAACGGATGAAAGAAAAGGGAGTGGATTCCAAAGACAAATTTCTCGAACAATGTTTACGAGATTGTCAACAGGTCAAAAGTTTACTTTCCGAAAAAGCAACTCCAAATGAAGCTTCGGAATATAAGGAATGGGCTATGTCAGTAGCAGAAAAAGTCGCCATGTCTGCTAAAGAAGGAGGATTTTTAGGATTTGGAGGAGAGCGTGTGAGCGCCGGGGAAAAGGAAATGCTTCAAAAAATTGCTTCGGCTTTAGGAACAGAAACTAAATTATAACCTTCATCTGTAAACAACTATTATTTCAAACAACAATTAATACCGCCCTAATTTATGTATGAAATTTGGGCGGTATTTTTTTCGAACTATTAAACTTTTTCTGTAAAGGGTGCCAAAGCTCTATCATGTGTTTTAGAAAAAAAGATTTGGGCTAAAATTGCTCCCGTTCCTGCCAGTGCCATGTCCCATTGAGTATCCCAAACATCTCCTTGTGTACCTAAAAATGCATCTGCAGATTCACCGGTGCCCAATGCAACCCACCATTCGATAAACTCATAAAACACACTAATCGATAAACAAATGCAGACCACAAGAAAAAATAACCATTTACCCGGTTCTAGGGGAGATTTGCGTAACAAAATTTCTCTGGCAATGATCGCGGGAAAAAACCCCTGGGCGAGGTGACCCAATCGGTCGTAATGATTGCGAGATAAATCTAGAGCTTCCTTGATCCAATTAAATAAAGGTACTTCAGCATAAGTGTAATGGCCTCCTATCAACAGAATAATAGCGTGGATCAAAATCAAACAAATCGTGAAACGAGTCAATGGAAACCTGGGATGAGTAATGACTAAAACCACTAATCCAATGATGGCTGGCATTACTTCCAGAAACCAGGTAAAACGATCAAAAGGATCAATTGCAGACCAAACAAAAAATACGGAAAAGATAATCAGCAATATCGAAAAAAAACTTTTATCCGTTGAATTTTCTAAAAAGTTTCGCACCAGTTTGTTTTAGGAGGTTTACATAAGCTTTAAGAAGTATTCCTTAACTAATATCTAATATAACGTATAGTTGAAGAGAATTTAAAAAAAGTGATTAAAAAAAGTAAAAACCCTTTTACTCATAGTAAAAATGAAGTCCGGAACGGAAGGGAACCTCTAGCCTGAGAATTAAGAATAGGAGGTGAATGTTAATCAAGGAAGGTCAAAAATCGGTTTTCTTATGTAGATCCAGGTAGTACTTTTCCATGTCTTTTACAGAAAACATTCCCACAATTTTGCCCCCGTCGGTGACAGGCAGGTGTCGCACTTTCTTTTTTTCGATGAGGGCGCTAGCCTCTGCAATAGTCTGATCTTTATCGACAGTACTTTCAATTTTCGTCATTAATGTAGAAACCTTGACAGATTTAGGGTCGCACTCTCCTTTTAAGGCCAGGATCATCCAATCCGTCTTTGTAAAAATCCCGACAAAATCCTCACCATCCTTGACTAAAAGTGCGTTCACTTTGTTTTTGTACATATCGTCCAAGGCAATGTGAGCATATTGGTCCGGGGTGGTTGTATAAAGAGTGTTGCTCATGTATTTACCAACTTGGGTCATTTCTCGTTTCCTTGCATAAACAATGTTAATTTTTCCATAATTATGATAGACAACTCAACCTCTAATTAAAAGATAAACCTTTTAACTTTTGGAAATTACTGAACCACCAGGTGAAACACAAAGACTAACTTGTTGGTATCCGGTTTCACCGACTTCAAGGTGAACAGGCGCCGGTCTAACGGATCGTAAGCATAGGTTGTTTTTACTCCGTTGCCGTACTCGACGAACTTGTGCTGCCCAAACCAAACTAGCGGTTAGAGGCAAAATAAATTTACGATAATTCAATAGCCTACCGAATCCCAAGAAACTTTTCAAGAATCATATCACCCCCACGGTGAGTGGTCGTACTCGAGTTTACTGAAGTAAGCGTAAGGGAAGGCACCTTTCACACCGGAAGCATCGTGCACCAATCCACCGGAGTCGTAGTGATAGGTCAGCACTTCCGTATCCGGGTACGTCAGCTCATGCAAACGGTTCCAGGTATCGTACACAAACTGGGAGGTAGGATCTTTTTACTGGCTTCGATAGAAACCCAATACAATCTTTATAGTATTTTTTCTACTATAATCCTTGGATCATAACAAATTTAATTTTAAGCTTATCATTTATTATCTTTCTTAATATCTTTCCAAAATTTTTCATAATTCTTTTTTGTTTGTATTAACTCTTCATGGCGAACTACTCTAATACCATATATTTCATCCATATCAACGTAGACATATTCCAAGCTTTTTAGTTTATCTTCCCTTGAAATCCTCGCATCATCCATTCCATAATAGGCTTCCAGTGATTTTTGTGATTTAAATAACCTTATGCCCTTATCAAAGTTAAACTTTTTAAATTCCTGATAAATAGCTATAGCATATTTATCCTTATTTTGCGGCTTAAAAACAACATCTAAATAATTTTTCCAGCCATCAGTTTTTATATAATTTTCTTTAGGAAGATAGGGCAAATAATATTTCCCAGGAATTATATAACAATATTCAAAATATCGGACCCAAACAGTAAATACCTTACTGCCATCAGAGCTCTCTATAAAATATCTTTTATAGTCAATCTGATAGTATAGAAACAATATAAAAACTGATAGAAACCAAAGCCACTTTTTAGTTTTCATTTAGCTCACTTTCATTTTCCCGCATCTAAAGTACCAGCTTTATGTCCTAACTCCTGAGCCCTTGTACTCTGGGGGCCCTCTCCTGGTTTCCAAGGCATAAACTTTTGCTCAAAGAGATCAAAAGCTCCTCTAGCAAAAGAATATCCAATGCCCTTTGAAGCTGCAAGATATCCTGCGGCAAAATTCCCGACATCCCTTGCAGTACCAAACACTTTTGTCCCGTCAGTTTTCGTTTCCCATATAGATCCCCGATGGTGAAAATTTCTGTCCTTACTGTTTGGATCACCACCTCGTTTAAAATCATACTCTTTTCCATCGGTGGCATTAAGCATATATTCAAAAAGTCCGATCCCAGCTTCACTTTTAACTTTTTTCTTAAAGTTCGAAACCAAATTACCAGACTCTTTTGAATTTATGTCAATAGTACCTTTCCAACCTTGTTGTCCCTTCTCATCTTGAGTGTCAGCGTTATAGAATGAATACATAGTCAGCGATTCTCCTAGTTTTTCACCTGTTCTTTCAAATTTTCCAGTTTTCTTATTTTTGCTAACCACATATATTCCTTTATCTCCATCAGCAAGGTTTCCTCCAGTAACTTTATACATCCCATTACCTGATTCAGCTACCTCAGTACTCAATCCATCAGGATCGAACAAAATCAATGGATTTTGATGAGCATAGGAAAATAGATTTAAATTATTGGAATTATAAACTCCACCTAAACTTCCCAATCCATCTAAATACCGGTTTAAAATCGGGTCCGCACTCTGCCACACGCTTGTTCGTGGATCGTAATAGCGGGCGCCGTAGTAGTAGAGCTTGGTCTCTTCATCCAGTTCCTTTCCGGTGAAGAGGTACGGTGAGGGTTGAGTGTTGCCGGTATCTTCAATCCACGTTTCCCCGAACGGGAAGAACTCAATGTGCTGGTAAATCGCTCCATCCACATCCGTCACATACCCGTTACTGCCCAAATGATCCGGATGATAAAAGAACAACTCTTTCTCTCCGTTAACTATCTTAATATTCTTATTAAGATGAGATAAAAATTTAGCTTTTTCGATGTTAGTGGTCGTTTAATATTTGATGGCAATTTAGGAAGGGGTATTTTCCGCGTAGAAGAAATAAGAATAACGCTATCGAATTATTAATTCTAATTTAACTTAACATTTAAGGTTATAAAATTTCATCAGTTCTGATAAAAAATCTATTTACCTCCAAAATCAAAACAAAAGATTTTTGAGTGATTTCCAAATATTAATTTTTCACATTTCGTAGCACTAATGGATAGTTTAAATTTAACTTCAATATCTTCAATTTTTTGTCTGTCGCCAGTGTTTCCCCAAATATCCAAGGTAAACAAAGGTTTTATTACACTTTGAATATAAGCACTGTAAGTTTGTCCTAAATAATCAGGATCTGAATTCCCTTTGGGTCGAAACAACTCGTCATTATTTAAAGATTGATATTCTACTTTCGAAATTTTATCAAGTGGAATTAACTTTGATAATATGGCTACTTTGTTTAAGAATATATATTTAGGGCTATATATTATTTTTGCTTTTAGGAAACAAGGAACAAAGTAGGTCTTTTTATTACCATATTCTCCCTGTTTGCATTCGATTGAAACGTCCGATATTTCTACGTGTTCTATGAAAAAACCATTATCATTTTTCACATTCCAACTGCCAAGAAAACCGGAATCATCACAACCAATAATAAAGAAAAATATAAGATATTTTACAAAATTACTTAGCTTCAATAAGTTTTTGCCTTATTCATCTAACCATTTTTTAAATTGATTATATTGGTGTTCAATATTCTCTCCAATACCAGAGGGTTTATCATATAGCATACCACCAATTTCATCATTTTCCGGATCAAATCGCACCGAAGGATGATCATCTTGGATGTCTCCAATATCTTGATTTGGCCAATCCACTAAATCATCAGGTACTTCTGCTCCTCCGGCCTTCGAAGTATCCAAACAGAAAGTAAGACAATTATTTGATGTATTGTCATAAGGCTCCCTGTCAGGATCATTATTTTGCTCTTTTCTACCTTTCGCATAATCAAACATTTGCTTAAAGTTATCGTTTTTAATATAAGCCCCTTCTATTTTACTGTTGTGACCTGCTTTTTTCGATAAAGTCCTTAATAATTTTTTCATGGATGCAGAAGTCGGTTTCCCGTTTTCATCCATTTGTACATTTGGAACTTTTATATTTCTCACAACCCCACGATTTGCTCTATCATATCTTCCATATTCATAATACTTGGTAAAACCAGATTTATTATCAATCAAAACAACACCAGCATGCCCCAATCCCCCTATCTTTCCTAATCCAGGAACTTCCACTTTATATTGTGTAAAAACAACAATTAATGCATCCCTTCCATCTGGATCAGTGAAAACAAGCGGGTTTTGCAACCCATAACTATACAAGGATAGCTTTCTTGGAAGGCTTTCATGCCTTGATTTAAATGCAATTAATTCTCCCAAAATCGGATCAGGGCTTTGCCATACAGAAGTTCTGGGATCAAAGTACCTGGCTCCATAGTAATACAATTTCGTCTCTTCATCCAGTTCCTTTCCGGTGAAGAGGTACGGTGAAGGTTGAGTGTTGCCGGTTTCTTCAATCCATGTTTCCCCGAACGGGAAGAACTCGTGATGCTGATAAATGGCACCTGCTTCATCTGTCACATAACCGTTACTGCCCAAATGATCCGGATGGTAATAGAACAGATCCTTCTCCTCGATGATCTGACCGTTTCTTTCCTGTTTGGCCAACTTGGAAACCACACGCGTCTGTCCCGCGAACACATGTTTCGTGCCCACATCACGGTTACGTGCCGTCACCCAACGGTTCACATACACCGTCTCACCTTGAGACGTGCTTTTGATCACACGTTGACCCGTATCATCGTACTTATACGTACTCAGATCCCCGTTATCAGAGATCCCCTGAATCCGGTTTTCTTCGTCCCAGGTGATCGTCCGCTGGGTTCCATTGCTGTTATGCGTCCAGGCGGTCTGGTTACCGTTGGCATCGTATGTGAACGTTCTGTCACCAATCGCCGTCGGTGCATGCGGATGCGGTCCGGTATAACCGTACACAAAATTATACGTCGTCTTCTGCTGCACCACCGGTTGACCGGACGACTTCAGCTCCGTATGCATCTGGTCTTTGAACTGGATATTGTGAATCGTGTTGTAACCCATATCCAGGTCGTACAACTGTTTCTTGCCGGTACCCGGAGTCCATTCCCCGTCGGCATGAGTCAACCGATACAGATCGTCGTACTGGTAGTTCTGCGTCGTTGCGCCACCAATTTGATTCGGATGGTTCACTGCTGCCAGGTTTTTCAGTTGAAGAATATTCCCGACATCGTCATAGGTGTACAGCAGATCCTGGAAGAAGCTGGTATCCGGTTTCACCGACTTCAACGTGAACAACCTTCGATCCAAAGGATCGTAAGCGTACGTGGTTTTCACACCGTTGCCGTACTCGACGAACTTGCGCTGCTCAAACTTGTCGTACTCCAGTTTATTGAAGTAAGCGTAAGGAAAGGCACCTTTCACACCGGAAGCATCGTGGACCAACCCGCCGGAGTCGTAGTGATAGGTCAGCACTTCCGTATCCGGGTAAGTCAACTCATGCAGACGGTTCCAGGTATCGTACACAAACTCGGTAGTGTACACCTCCGGCGGTCCGCCGGTTCCCTGGGTATCGGAATCAATCGACCGAATCGATTTCACCACGTTGCCCAATACATCGTAGAACCGTTCGTCACTGCCCGATTCATCACTCACTGTCACGATACGATTGGCGCGGTTATCCGGTGCGCCCGGTGCACCGTAGGTATACGCCACATTGTTTTCTGTGAACTGCGGGTAGGTGATAGTCGACAGGCGATTAAAGTCGTAGTTATAGCTGATCTGCTGGCTAACTGCCTGCAGGTTCGCGGTGATGCGTGCCGTGACGTTGGACGCCAGGTCGTACTGAGTTTCAGTGCGGCCGGTATCCGGGTTATTAATCACCGTACGCCGACCAAAGTTGTCGTACTCCACGTTGGTGGTGTTGTTGAGATCATCCACCACCTGTGTGATCTGTTTTAACGGATCGTAAGCGTAACTGGTCCACAGAATCTGACTGCCTGCATTGTTAAACTCTTTCACCGAAGTGATCAAGTTACGCACATCGCGGAAGGTCTGCTTGATAATGCCGTTGGCATCGGTCACCGTGGTACGGAACTGTGGAGTGCCACTGCGGTCGTTACCGAAATCGTATGCCATAACCGTACTGGTGTTGTCCGGAATGGTGGTTTGCAAATTACGATCCAGGATGTCATACGTCATCACTGTCGGTTGTACCGTATCGAAGTTGACGTTGAACGCACCCTGGTTACCGAGGCTCTCGGTCACCGGATAGTACTGGTTGATGGTACGGCCGACGAAATCGAAAATCACACGACCGGATACGGTCATGACATCCTGAGTCGGTGAACCTTCGGCCACGTGCAGCGCCAAATCTTTCTTGGTTTGCAGCACACGCTTCAGACCGTCGGTGAACAGCACTGTTTCAATCGGATCGTTGACGTTACGGAACACATCGATATGCTGCGTTAACGCCCAGGACAACGGATCAGTATCCGTCACCTTCGGATGGTACTCGAAATTAATCGTGGTATTGCCGGTGCCGGTTTGGAACGGACCGGTGATGGAATCGACACGGCCCACGGCATCGTAAGTACGATCAATCGCATTGGCGTTGATATCGGTGGTATTTTCCACCAGGCCGTACAGCAAGTTGTATGTGGCAGTTGAGTTGTAACCAAAACTGTCGGTGATACTGGTCACATAGGTATTCACCGTGCTGTCGTACAGGTAATCGATTTGATAACGCTGGCCATTGAGATTGAGCGGACCGGTGACGCTGGCGATATTCCCGAACGCATCGTAAGTGAGATCGGTCACCGCTGGTGTACCGTTCGCCAGGTATTGGCGCACCTGCAGCAGGTTGCCGGTGCCCGGTTGGATATCCGCTTCACGTCGACGGAACTCGACCGTATTGCCGTTAACCAGAATGCTGTCTGCCTTACCGACGATGTAGTTCGGTAAATCGCTGAAGTAACCGATGATCGCTTCAACATCATCCTGCGCTCCGGTATCGCCGGCATCAAAGAAACGGATGACATTACCGAGCGTATCGTACTGATACGTCATGTGCGTGGTTTTTTGCGCGGTTGCCTGGCCTTCGTAGAAAAACTTATCGACGCGGGACAACTCCGGGAACACCGTGGCCGTCAATTGATTCACATCGTTCGGATCGTTAGTGACCACCAGTGCGTTGCCGGTATTGATATCGCGCAACAGGTATTCATTGATCGTTTCAATGAACAGGTTGCCGGAAGCATCAGCAATCACTTCCTCTTCCATCAGGCCCTTGCTGTAATACAGGTCGTTGATGAACTTACGGGTTACGGTTCTATAGAGGTTGCCGCCGCTGTTATTGCTGTCACAGGTCACATCCGGATCGTTGGTGCTATCACAATCGTTTTCGATAACCGTTCGGTAACCATAGAATTCACGTTCCTGACGATGGAAAAATCCGTCCTCGTATTCGTAAGTCATCACCTGGGTATCAACCCCGTCTCCGACGAAACCGTCGAATACTTTGACACGGCTCATCACCCAACGGCTTTGCGGCTGGTCATAGGTATTACCGCTACGAACGTATTCAATATCGACAGTTCCACCGAGAGGCCGGCTGATATGTTTGAGGATATTGGTACGGTTGTGCAGATTACGGGCCACTTGCATTTCATGATCCTGGTCCGTGAACAAGTGGTCCGGATACCCGTCTCCATCTACGTCGATAATACTGGTTTCGACACGGCCCATCGTCGCGCTGAAATCAACTCCGGGGTTGATGACTAAGAAGATAGGAGGCAATGGAAAGAGTAAATAAGGATAGGTAAAGTAAACGCCTCCGCCTTCAGTTTCTGAAATGGTATTTGCCATTCCTTTGGCCAAACCACTTTCCAACTGATAATTTATTGTGAAACTATTTCCGGTATTAAACCCAACGTGAATAACGCTGGCATCTTTTGAATCCACCGAGACACGATCCAACAGACCATCGCCATTGATGTCCTGTAAGGAATCGAAGGAGATGGACTCCGACTCACTACCGCTGACACCGGCTCCCCAACCATAAACTCCATCGTTGTAGCCTAGGCCCAGAGTGGTACCGTCACTTTCACCAAAATTAATTTTGGCCACATCCCAAGATTCCGGAGCAGAAAAGGTATAACCCAAATTGAATTGAACCGAGATGGTTCCACCCAAAATAATTTTGTCCGGCAGACCATCGCCGTTGATGTCACGTAGGTCATACTGAATTTCCGATTCTCCCTGGGAGACGGAACCACTGATACTAATACCCAATGCAGGAAGCTGTAAGGTTGTATTGCCGCTGTTTCCTCCTGCACCTGCTCTGGAATCCACATTAGCTGTGCTGTTACCTGACTGACTGGGAAAACCACCACTAATACCAAAAACAAAACTTTCCCCCTCCGTTTCCTGGTTATCTCCACTGAGACCCACTCCATTTCGCGAACCTTCCAGTCCGCCTATCATTGGAGAGAACTGAACTGTAAGCCCACTTCCGATGACATCGGGAAACTGATCTCCATTAAGATCTTTAAAATCCAGAATAGAACGGGACACGGAGGTTCCCAATGAACCAGATACAAAACCCACTCCTAAAGCAAACCCAATTTGATTGGTCTGACTGAGCCGAGGCACCGCTGAAGCGCCCGCAAAAGAATCGGCAGTAGGCACTGAAATATAATCCGGACCATTACGGGAGCTACTTAATGTCGTTCCATCCGCCCATAAGTTAGGATCGTTACCTTCCCATCGTTGGTTCGCAAAAGCAGGAAAGAAAGGAACTAAGTTCATTTTGAAATCGTCACCAAGACTTAAATCCGGGTTCTGGTTATTGACCGCATCCTGCAGCGCCTGATTCAAGGCATCAATATCCAGAGAGGCCAAATTACTTAGAGTAAGATCTTCTTGGGTAATATTGATCGGTTGAGTGGCACGGTCTCGATTACCGTTATAGCCGAAAGCGGTCCACCCTCGATATCGTTGCGTCAGGATGGTTGGCTGTTCCGGATAATTAAAGGCCGTTGGCACTTGCACCATTTGTGGAACACCACCTTGATCATAGGTCACTGTTATCGCCATTTGCGTGAGATTCCCGAATAAATCGGGATCACGTGTGGTGAACTCAAAAAACAATTCGTCGTTTTGCGTAGCATCGATGGTAAACGGTCCATCCGAATACAAATGCTTCGCCACTCGGTCGCCATTGCGTTTAACGGTCACCACCACATCCTGAACGCTGCTGCCGCCACCTGCCGCTAATGCCGGTGTGACGGTGTAGGTTTGGGTCATAGGTAAGGGAGCTACCCACGGAACCAACGGTGCGGTAAGATCATTTTCAGGATACAGGTCAGTGTCAGGAAATAAATTTATATTCACCAGTGGATTTCCGTTTTGATCATTCACATTGGGAATATCTGGTGAAGAAGTGTAATAAGCACGGATGGGATTCGTCGACAACCAGTTGATTTGGGTCAAATCTATAGGTGAGTCCACCAGAACACGAATGGATAATGTATCCCCAACTTGAGTTTGGGTCCCTGTATTATCAAACTCGTTTTTTATGACCGAAACCGATTGGTTTATCACAGCGGAACCGGGCACATCCCAGTTCAACGTTTGTGTAAAAATAACTGAACCATTCTTTAGCAACTCAACAGTGATATCATCGGAAGTTACGCCATTTTTTTCCAGCGTCCCTTCCACTTGAACCATACCGTTCAGTGGCATTCCCATTTCACCACCGCGAGAATCGTGCAGCACAAAGTCCGCGCTGGCCTGATAGACATAGGCATCTAAATTGTTGGGATCAAGAGTGGAGACCACTCCCAGGTATTGAATGGTTGGATCCCAATTGACCTGATCATACGCACCATCGAATTCAGACTGAACACGAAAATAAATGATATCGCCTTTGACCACATTGATGGCACCGACCCCGGTTGGAGTTTTAGCCGTGTAGTCGTTTTCTACAATGGTGGCGGTCCACAATTCACTGGCATTGTGTTGAATTGCAACTCTTACTCCATCAGCGGTAGTGTAATCGGCGCGCTCCGGACTGGTGTCCTCAATGAGCGCTACATTTCCGGTAATTTGAATTTGCCCGTCAAACGGTGCCACCCATTTCCTTAAGGTATCAATGAGAGGGAAGTTATCGATTTGCTGTTCAAATAGCGCTTGAAAACTTTCCAACAAATTATTGGTATTAACCACACCCGGACCGATGGGATAAACCGTATCGGAACTATTCGGAGTGAATACCGGATCACCCACACCCATAAACTGGTTAAACAAAACTCCACCATTTCTCACTAAGTCTGGCAGACTATCCCCATTAACATCGGTAAAATAAATGGGGGATTCTACAAAGGTGTTGCTAAGATTAAATCCGAGGAACCCAACCCAGTACGACTCCACACCAAATGAGAACATATTATTGCGCTCAACTAAAATGTCCGATAAATTGGCGACAACTTTTTTATCTCCGAACACCGTTCCCCCAAAGGGACCGGATTGATTGGCGCGGTAATATACCGTGTTTCCCTCGCGGAAAACTTTATCCGGAAGAGAATCGCCATTTATATCGATTAATGCCAGAAGCCCTTCAGTTTCACTTGAGTTAAAACCAACCTTACCGCCCACAGTATTGTATTTTGTGGGATCCGTACCGATTCCAATATACAGGTGTCCACCAAAACCGGAACCTTCATTTCCGCTGATAGCGCTCGCATCTAAATCACCAAGTAATCCGTCGGCTTTTACGTTATCGTTCCCGGTATTCCAAAATTCCACTTGTCCATAGGAAGGTCTTGCAAACCCGCGGTAGATATCGTTGGCTTCCCGCGCTTCGTCAAAGTACTCGAAGTTATGAAAATTAAAGGGAATGGCCGCAGTATCGAACGGGTTGGCGTTTTCGTCAAACTGCGAAACTTTTTCCAACAACGTTTTGCGGAACGCGCCTTCGATGTAATCGAACCGATAACTGCGCACTGGTTGATTGTTGAAGGACACTTCAATGATTCTTAACAGATCGGCCGTCACCATTTTAAATCCGAGCCGTGCATCGATCATCGCATCCGGTCGACGTACCGGATTGGTGAGTTCGCTTTCACGGGTAAACTCGACTTTATACAATCCTTCCGTAGCTCCATGGCCACTGTAAGTGATAGTCTGTAAATACAGCTGCGAGCCCTGCACGCCACCGGTGCCATCGCCCAACCCACTGTCGGATTCACGCACGCAGGTGTACTTCGTGAAGTTGCCGTTGGTATCGCGAACTTCTCTAAGAGACCATTTCCCGATGTTGCCACTGGCGTCCACTAAAGTGGAGTTGGTCGTCGGTCCACCGGAGCCGCCATTGGTATCCGGACCACCGCCATAGAAAAACCGCGTTCCGTTTTTATCAATCACTTCCCACCAATAATTGTCGGGCAGGTCACCATGGCGAATGATTTTTCGGAATTGTCCTTCGATACGTGTATGAAAAATTTTGTCCGCCGTGCGAGGCTGCAGCGTATCACGATGCGCCACAGGAGTGAGCTGTTCTCCGTTCAACAAATACGTTTCGGTTTCTTCGGTGGAACTGTAACGCGGAACACCCCATCGCGTATCGATGGAAACCGTTTGCATTGGAAGATCCCAACCAACACCCATCCAACCGTTACCGCCGGAGGAGTTATATTGCACCGCTAACTGCGGATGCATGCCGTTACGTCCCGGTGGAATTTCAATTGGGTAACTCACTCGCGCATCGCCCATGTTATTGGCCTGCGGCGCTTCAATGAGATTGATCTTCGCTCCGGGATCGGCTGCTTTGATGTCCTTCAACTGCGTCGGATTAAACGAAGCAGTTTGAGGCGAATCTGGGACCGTCACCACCGCGTTGATCATGTCCGTAAAGTGGTTAGTGTTACTGATCACTTTTTGACTGTTGGCGTCGACTTGAACTCTTTCCAGTTTTTTCCACTGACCCGCTTCATCATCAAAAAAGTAAGTTCGAATGTCCGCTGCGGTTTTGCCAGCCGGGATTTTTGCCAGATCATAAGGCAGTTTAACTTTGATTTTGTTTTTGAAACGCTGTCCGTGCGGCAAAAAGCGATATCCTTTGCGCGGTCCTTTAGTCACGTTCACCATGCCGGGATCCAACTTCGGCAAATCGTCTTGCTTCAATGGCGTGATGGAAATGTTGGTATCGTTTTCCAAAGAAGTCTTTTCAATTTCCAGTTCCGCCTCGTCATAAACAATTTTCTTGCCGCTTTTACTGAGTACAGTAAACTCTTTCATGGCCGCTACCGCTTCGCCATCCGTTCCACCACCAGAACCATCACCTTCTTCATGATCGATGGTTTGATCCAACCCAAGTTCCTTGGAGATTTCATCTCCTTGAGCCGTGGTCACCAAAACCTGCAATCGAGGCCGATCCTCCGGCGTGGCCACTTCACTGGAATCGAAACTTAATAGATCTTCCGTTGCGTCTCCCTGCAAAATAAATCCGTTATTGGCAATGTTACCGTCAATCCAATCCTGAACCAGTTGTCGTCCCGCTTGATTCAAGTGAATAGTATGGCTGCCTGCTTCACCCGGCTCCAGGGTGCCCAAAATGGTATCGCCTTTCGTGGCCGGATCCGCAAAGGTGTTCCAATTCACCGTTCCTTCCTTCCAGGATGTTTTTGCTTCGTAAAGAAAACTTTGTCCGGAACTGGCTTCGGTCACATTGACTGAAAGGTTGGCGAATTGAACCACAGAATCTTCGGGCACTGAGGATAAATCCCACTGCAATAGAGCAAGTGATCGAGAAGCATCCCCGGTTTCGTCCACGCTGTTCCATGCGGAAAGAGAAGTCGTCTCACCATAATTCGTTTCCGGGTCTGACGAGTTTACGTATGCGTCCTGTGCTCCTGAGTAATTTTCATCCGGCAGAACCCCTTGCTGCATTGACGTGGAAATATTGGGAACAAATTTAATTTTAATGCCGGGAGCGGCAATACCAACCTGGGCAGTTTCATCTTTGACGTTAACCACATTTAATATATGGATGACGTTTGGATCTAGCTCCGATGTCACCAACTGCACTACACGCGGGTCGTCCAATCGGGTAGCAGAAACGAGGGTCGCTTCGTTGTTTAAAGAATAATTAGAAATATCCTCGGCAGAATCTTTTTCCACAGGCTCGGAGAACTGAATGTTCACGGTGGAAGTATTTAAAGACTGCGCTCCAAAAATTTGCGGAGCTTGAGCATCCGGGGTATGTACAATTGAAAACTTGTCTTCAACTTGCGCCATGGAATCGAGAAAAATTGCTTCCAGGCGGTTTCCGGTAATATCTAATACCATGGAACCTAACTTTTTAAGAGAAACGACCATCGCCGGATGGTTCAAAGAACCCTCTTCCAGCAAACTGGAGCTCCCCACCACGGAATAAACCGTTCCGCTGTTGGACTCTTTTTGGCCATCGACGAAGGATTTACTATAAGAGCCATCGGCTCCTTCTTCGGGAAGAGATCGTCCGTTTCCCCCGTTGATCTGATGTGTGATTTCATTGAACGTTCCGGAATCGCCATTATGATTTTTTAAAAACGCCGAGCGCTCATAAGAGTGACTGCGTCCTGATAATACAAGATCGACTCCATACTTTTCCAAAATGGGAAGAACGTTTTCCCGCATCTCTTTCGATTCAATCTCGGTATCGGAATCGTGGTCCCCCTTCGAATAAGGCGGATGGTGCCAGTAGGCGATGGTCCATTCCTGAGAGTTAACCGCCAGGTCGCTGTTCAGCCAAGTCAACATAGGACTGCCCGGAGACCGATCAGCGCCGGCGGAATTTAATACGACAAAATGAATGTTGGCATAATTGTAGGAGTAATACGACTCTGTTCCGGAAGCCACTCCACCCGCTTCCGCATTTTTGGGCAGATTAAAAATATTAAAATATGCTCCGGTTTGGGCTGATGCATCTGAACTGTTACCTTCAGCATCTCCCAATGTCGGCCATAGGGGAGCATCGCGCAAATAGTTCCCATATTGATCAAACACAGCCACTTGATATTCCGAATCGGTTCCCTCCGTCATCCCATTGTCGCCCAACATCAAAAGTAAATTGGGCGAACGCAATTGGGAATACGTGCGAAATCCGTTCTTCACATTTTCAGAGTTGTTATTTTCTATTCCGGAATTCCCCAGTACCCAAATACGCGTGGCTTGCGAGGTTCCGTTGGCAGGTGCGGTGATAAAGCTTCCACGAGCCGATGTTTTCGGCAACGGACCGGCAGCGTTTCCGATAGCGTAGTGATACACCGAATTCTCGGCCAAACCAGATAAGGTGGTTTCCATTTCGGTGAGTGCAGTCCCATCCAAACTCAGGTTTGTGGGGCTAACAGATACAGCAGAACTCAAAAGACTGTTTTGAGACGTTCCATAATAGACTGTATTAAAGTCCGATTGATCACTCGGCACCCGCCATTTAATGATCATGCTGTTGGATGTTCCCTGCTGTAAATAAGGACCACGCTTGAGGGTCTGGGCAAAACTTTCAAAAGGAGATCCTAAAGTTTGAATCAACAAACAAAGGAAAAGAAACGGATACATCAGCCTTTTATTCATTTGGAATCACCTATAAATTAGGAAATAGTAAAAATATATTTTGTGAGGAGGGAAACAGGATGCACTTTGCAACCCAGGAGCTCAATGGCCATAATCAACTATATTATAAATAGTTAAGACCTATCTCTCCCTCCCATTGAACTTCATTAGCGGAATAAAAATACAAATTAAAATTCTATATAGCGAAAATTAATTCAGTAAGCCAAACACTAGGGAAATAAGTCAAAATTGTCAAATACTTTTTTTTAAGTACTTGAAAGTATTGGGCTAAAACTAGCCAATTTAAAGTAGGAAAAATCGTAGGAAAGAAAGATTGGTATCGAAAATGGATTAACAAGTTTATTTTTAATGATTTAATTAAGCTGATTTTTTCATGCCTTAAAGTTCCAATAAAAAAGGAATACAAACTCAAAATTTAAATTCATACCGTTCCTAATTGACCGCTTCACCTAAGAAAGGTGTTCCATAAGTAAAGTTAAAAATTTTTAAAAATTTATTGACGTTTTTAGAGGGTGAGAACAAGTAGAAAACGTTATAAATTTGAATTGTTGTTACTTTGAGCTTTGGAAAGAAAAAAATAAATTGCAGATTTTTTGGTAATTAATTAAGACTCTGTGAGACTTCTTGTTTACATTGGCCCTTTAAAACCAAACCTCCCTTTAACGAAACATCACCTGGAATTACTCGAAACTATATAACACTTCTTACCTATAATAATCATCTCTAATCCAATATGTTTCTAAATCACATGAATTAAAACTTTGGCCTTAAGTGGTCGAGTAAAATGGATAAACTTTGAAAAGTATAATTTTAATAAAAAAATTTCAGGGGTTTATTGGTAATAATATGATAATAACAAACAAGAAGTATACCCCTTTTCGCCAATAAACATAATCCAGGAAAATGGTTGATACCCTTAATGAGATTAAAGAAATATTAATTCTATTCTTATGACTGTTAGGTAGAGTTATTGGAATTTGATTGATTATATTTTTTTAATTTCAATTCCTAAAGTTAAAAACCATTCGTATTCATTAATAACAAGAATGACCCATAATAGATTTGCTAAAGTTATTCCACTTAAAAGCTTATTAATATCAGATTCTTTTTCACTTATTCTAGCTTGTACGACTAAGGCAAATGTGGGTCCAGGTGATAAGGTCTCTAAAAGAGTAATTGCTAAAAATTTAGTGCAAGAATAATATTAATATCCATATGTTCTCCACATGGCTTGTTCCAGAAATTTATATAATTTCATGGTGGTGTTTAACCTACTTTCATATGAAGTTGATTTGTATTGTATTACTCCCGCTACGGTCCAATTATTTTATTGGATTCCAACCCTTATTTTCACTTTATTATTTTTAAACAGGCGTTTCCAATTAATAAGACAATGGTCTATATATATTTAAATTTTTAGGGATTTAATGGAGCCACCGAGCGGAATTGAACCGCTGACCTACTGATTACGAATCGGTCCATGTTTGAAATATGCTGAATATTGGTGACCCCTCCTGAAACACCCTGAACACCTACCATTAATATCATAATTAATTGTATTTAAACAGTTTTTATGCTATTTTCTTAATCAGATTATTTCACTCTGTTTCACCCATTGCCAGGTCAATTTTGCTACCCACAATGCTACCCCCAAGCTCATGGGTAGCAGATAATTCATTTTGTGGAGGAATGAGTTAAAAAATTTTGTACCAGAAATTGCTGCATTAAACCAACTGATTGAAAGTCAGAATTTTATGAAGTTTACCGACCGTCAAATTAAAGCACTTAAACCTAAAAGCCAACGATATGAGATTTGGGAAGATAATGGTAAAGGTTTTGGAATCCGTGTTTCCCCTACCGGTAGAAAAAGTTTTATCTTCTTATACCGATTTCAAGGAACCTCCCGGCGGATGACATTTGGCAACTATCCCCAAAAGTCTTTGGCCGATGCCCATGCCGACCATGCGAAGGCCCGACAACTGCTTGAAAGAGTCATTGATCCAGCAACAGTGGAACAAGAAGAAAAGGAAGAATCTCGTCGTTCCCCTACAGTTAAAAG
Organism: Nitrospinaceae bacterium; assembly: GCA_965223665.1. GTDB lineage: Bacteria > Nitrospinota > Nitrospinia > Nitrospinales > Nitrospinaceae > CBDCVY01. The sequence continues at coordinate 3,035,657 of OZ245011.1, read as the reverse complement.
GTTGGTAGATGAATATATTGAAAAATATGCCAAACCAAGAAAGAGATCATGGAAAGAAGACGAGCGCATTTTGCATAAGGATGTAATAACCCGTTGGGGAAAACGCAAGGCACAGGATATTACTCGTCGAGACGTCATCCTACTTCTCGATGAAATTGTTGAACGTGGAGCTCTGATCCAAGCCAACCGTACCCTTGCCGCTATTCGCAAAATGTATTCCTTTGCCATGGGCCGTGGAATTTTGGATTCCAGTCCCTGTGTCGCTATTCCTGCTCCTTCAAAAGAAAATAGACGCGATAGAGTACTTAACGAAGAAGAAATTCAAATTTTTTGGAAAAAACTGGATTCGGCCAGAATGGAATCAACCACAGCTTTAGCCTTAAAGCTCCAATTGGTCACAGCCCAAAGAAAAGGTGAAGTGACTGGGGCTGAATGGAAAGATTTTGACTTAAAAAAAGGTTGGTGGACAATACCGGCTGAAAAAGCCAAGAATGGTTTTCCTCACCGGGTTCCTTTATCTAATTTTGCCCTTCAAATTCTGGAAGAATTAAAAGAAATTACTGTCCTCTCTCCATGGCTCTTTCCTTCCCCTAGAGGAGAAAGGCATATCGCCGAAACCTCAGTGGATCACGCAGTAAGAATCAATGCGAATCATTTCCAGATCGCACATTTCACACCCCATGACCTTCGTCGTACCTCTGCGAGCATGATGACGGCCTCAGGTATCCCCCGACTCACAGTTTCTAAAATTTTAAACCATGTTGAATCAGGAGTAACTTCTGTTTATGATCGCCATAGCTATGATCGGGAAAAACGGATGGCCCTAAACTCATGGGGTCGAAATCTTGAAAGCCTTGTGACTGGCAAACCTAAAGAAAAGATAGTCAAAATTCATCAAAAGTAATTCTGAAAATGCTTAAATCCTTCTCATGCTCCAACTTCAATAGAGGACTTGAGCGTCATATGTTCATCATTTGGGAGTTGGTAATTATCTAAACTTTAGAATTCGAATTTGGAAAGACGGCTATCGGCCCAGATTGTGTGAAAACTCTGATAGCAAGGTTCCTTACTGAAAACCGACTACACCAGAAGCCCGTAAAGCTGTTATTGTTATATGGGGAAGGGGTTAGGCACCCTCAATTTCAAGTTGGTTTTGAGTTTTCACACAGTCTGGGCCAAAAGCGGACTTTCGGCCAAGGAAAGTTTAAAGGATATTCTTTATCTATTCCCTAGAGACAACTCAATCGGATAGAGCAATCACCCATTTCCACAATAAGCGTTATTACATTTGGTTTTATTGATTGGATTTTTTGTTTTTTTCAATTTCTTTATAAATAAAACCTTGCAGGCGCGCGTCATTAAGTTCCTTTGTAATAGTTTCAATCTTTTTTGAAAGACTATTTACCTCTTCAAATGTAGGTGCAGTTTCCCAGCTATGGTCCTCTTTCCTTACCACAGGGATACCATCCATTTCATGACCCCATAAATTGTGCGTCATTTCGTTTCTTTGCTCAGTAACTCTCTCCGAACGGGCAAGCAACGCCTGTAATTTTAGTAAAGTTTCTCCTTCTCTAAATATGCCCTGAGCAAGTTTCCTAATGCGTTTTCGCAGTTTGGCCGGACCATCACGGGATGTAGCATCCAACGCTTCTTCTATGGAGAGATTTCCAAGTGTTTTTATAGTCATTTTTAACACATGTTCAAGCTGACCATGTCTAATGGACATAATTCCCAGAGTTGACAACAATTTCTCATCTTCAGGAAGACCAAAGTAAATCCATTGGTTTGGGCTTCTTTTTTTCTTTTCGTTCATTATTCCTACTCTCCTTGTCTCTCCACTGCTAGGGAACAGCACTCAGTTTTCATAAGGACCATTCTCACTTTCCCAAAACGGACATTCATACTGCGTTTATGGCAAATTTGGGGTAAAGAATTTATCCGTCAACAGTGCGTTGTTATGACAGTAATGAAACACGCTCTTGAATATAACCAGCTATCTGATGGGGTTTGTGGATACGCCCATCAATGTAGCCATCTGTTTTGAAGACACCATCAATCTTACCTTCGTCCATCTTGATGAACATAACTTTCTCATGGTCTCGATTCATGATAATTTCTCTGATTGCTCTAAACTCTATGCCACACCACTCTTTTTCTTGGTACTTTTCGCATAGAAAAATCACAACCAGTTTAGATCTACAACCATAAATTTCTTGTAGCAAGGTATCAAGAGAAGGCCTTGCTAGTTGAGCCTTATAATTATTGTCATAAAAGTATGAATTTGGCCCAATTTCTTTTTCTAATTCTGCCGCTATTGACTCAACATATTTCCTAATTTCTCCCGGAAAGGAAAATGCCACATCAAACATGTGCTTTGTAATATCAACAGCTTTTGACTCACTTCTCGCCCAATTCGGAAGACGAACTCCTTTTGATAAAAGTTCCTTAGGTAGGTTAACATCTTTAATAGCCCAGTGAGTTCTATTCATCTCCCAGTCACTGATATCCAACTCAAATAGCATCTCATTAATATCAGAGTGAGAAATAAAATCATCAATTTCAATTAATTCGTATTCAATCTTAACTTTTCCTTGGCGACTTGTTAAGTCTTTGATAATTCCAAATTTGGGATTTTTTTTGTGCCCAGACTCGTAAGCAAATATGCAAGGAAAACGTCTAATTGAATCAACTTGCTCTTGAGTAAAGTCTCCATACTTTTTAGTTAAATTTACATCTGTATATTCACGAACACAACGGCCTATCTCTAGGGTGTATGAGTCACTATCCCAAGCCTCGTCATTACTTGAAACCAGTAAATTATACAATCTCTATCTCCTTAGGTAATTATCCGCTTTGGTCAATTGCACCTACCGGCCATAAGCGGACACTACAAAATAAGTGGGGAAATATTCCAAGGGCAATTGTCTTTTTTTTGGTAGCTATTGTAACAAATTAAATCTGTTCGTGTATTTACTGATATATCAATTCTAGGCACATAAAATTTTGTTGGATCGCAGTTCTTCATTTCTATATTAAAGAGCTGACCAAATAAAGATTGGGCATTGCCATTTTCGCGGACAAGAGCGTAAGGACTATATCTCACGCAGAATAGAACAATGTTCGCACATACGGCATCTATACAGCTTTTTAATGTTGCTTTGTCAAAGTTTAACTGACGGTCGTGCTTGGTGTGGTTGTAAGCTTCATACCAAGGGATAGAGGATGTGGCTCCCTCTCCTTTCCACCCTCCAAACGGATGTATAGTGCCTATGTGAGGGTAAGCTTTGGAACTGAGAACAAAATCAGAGAGATGAAGAGGGTCAGATAGCCGAACATAATCTTGAGTGGTAAAAAATTTTTTATTGATAGGCCTTGCAGTGGCCAATTTCATATACTGCGCCAATTGATTTTCAACTTCTGTACAGGCGATAATCAGTAATTCTCTGGTTTTGTGGCTATATGTCAACATTCCATTTGGGCTAGGCTCTATGTAACGGAAAATAATTTCTAGGGACTCCAGAAGAAGGCCTATTGAAACGAGGGATTCATGCTTACCTGGCGTTGTTACCGAAAGAGCCTGCTGAATCTCATCATCAAAATAGAGGCCCGGTCGCCATACCCCTTTAACGCTTTCACCAACCCTAGTAGACATGTTTAATATATTTTTAGCCCCAAAAGTTCGTTTGACCCAGTCATTTAAAGAATCACTCTTTTTTTGAACAACTGTGATTCCTGGAGAAAGAACCCACCAACCATAGTCTCTACAATAAAAATGGACGAAATGTGATGAGGTTTCATATGCAATGCCTCGAGGTTCTTTTTCGTGGAGGTCCTTTACCCAATTAGGTAAAGTTGTTAGCGTATTTTTATAGGTTATCGCTTTCATTTAATTCCAACCGTATATATGTTCCTGATAAAATTCTGTCATTTAAAAATGTCTGCTATGGGTCGAAAGCCGTCACATCTTTTTTTCGTGGGTTCCCCCAACCCTAATCCTTTCCGTTTAGGCAATCAAGAAAAATTTAGCATACCTTCCACGAGTTCGACTGCTAAGGGAACTTGTGCCGAAAGCCTGCTTTGGGTCGCCTTCCGGCCAAAAGCGGACACTTAGCTAGAAAAAAGGATCGCACAATAACCTGTCATTTTGTTTGAGTTTTCCGCAGAAAAATCCCAAACAAAATCAAATACTATGCTCGCCAGAAAAGTATGAATTTTCGGGCAATCTTGACTTTTTTCTTTCAAAATCCCATATATTATACAAGAGCATGCTTTTAGAGCCGGATTCCGTAGGAAATAGTTTCCCCATACATTCCAATTCATATTCATAGGCCTCACCCAAAAGCTAAACAAACCATCTTTTTAATTAAAAATTTTGAAGAAAAAACATCATTTCATTCCACAATTTTATCTCCGACGGTTCGCTTCTATTGAACCAGATGAAAAGATCTGGACCTATGACATTGAATTGGAGGAGGGGCGCACTTCCACGATCGAAAATACTGCCTATGAAAAATATCTTTATAGTGTGACGCTGGAAAATGGGCAGCGGTCCGATGAAGTGGAAGATTTTTTTTCTAAAATTGAAGCAAAAGCGGCCCCAATTTTTAATAAATTAATTGAAAGCAAACCACTTACAGATCAGGAACGTGCCTCATTTGCTAGTTTTATGGCCCTCATGTATTTACGAACGGATTCCTTCAGGAATCAATACGCTGAAATAATGATGAACGCGTATCAATTAAAAATGTACGCCACTGCACAACATGATGGAGCATTTCAAAACCTTATTAAGGATTACCAACGCGATCAAGGGCCTCTAACTAAGGAAGAAATTAAAAGTTTAAAAGAGGGTATGCTTAATCCACAAAAATTTATTGTGTCTGTGGACAAGGAATGGTCACTCCAAGCCCTAAAGTTTTACGAAAAATTTTGCCCAATCTTTTATAAAATGTGTTGGTCTATATTACTGGCGCCAGAGCCGCATTATTTTATAACTAGTGACAATCCATTATTTTTTGATGTTCCCCCTGCTTACCAACACCCTTTCTATGGTGGTGGACTTATTCATAAGAAAGTGCAACTTACTTTCCCGCTTTCACAGAAAACCTGTTTGATGGCGACTTGGGACAAAGAACTTCCTAGGGAAATTAAGATTAAATCGAGTATGGTGAAGCAAATTAATAAGATACGTTCAGTATCTGCGCGCCGCTTTCTTTTTGGTCCGCGAAGGGATATAGGAATTGAGCGTCTCGGGAAAAAATATAAGGATGTCAAGTCGGGTATCAAGTTAGGAGGGTTTGGTCCAGAAGAATATTCCACGGTCGAACTGCGGAGAAAAAGAGGTCGCTAGTGTAACCTCGCAGGTCATTTCAAAAAAAGCACCACCAGAATTCACAAAAATTTTTCTAAAATTTCCTTATGGGGAGTTCGGTTTTCATGCGGACGGATGTCCGCCTTGGGTCGAAAACAAATATGTGCACATTCGGCCAAAAGCGGACAAAACGACAATACTAACCTTACTGCCATAGAATTGAAGTAAACATATTCATGTTTTATGGAAACGTCTTACCCCTTGCGAACCATTTTCATGTTTAAAGAACTCAATCCTTTCATGCCCGTTCATCTTTATGTAACCTTGTTTTGCCAGATCCAGAACCTTATATGTAGCACCTGAAACAACACTATCATGAGAGGCTATACCACTTGGCATTATTACAGGAATAATAGACATCGGCCATATGCTTGTTGCTACGGAATAGTTTCTTAAGTCCCCATCTCCACCTGAACAAACAAGACCGCATAATTCACGATCTTGATTAAATACAGCACCTCCGCTCATACCCCTACTAAATTCTGCTCCTACTTCAAAACATGGAAATCTACATAACACTGAATCTCGTTTGGAATTATGTATCTCAGAAACTAAACCTTCTGACAATGTTGGGTATACTTTAAATTTTAAATCTGTTTGCTCAGAGTCATTTCTGGGAATATTTAATTCTGTCTTTGGGTAACCATAGGCAACAACGGTATCGTTTACATTGGGAGGATCTACCGTTATTTGAAGCGAACCAATAACATTTTTCTCTTTATTAAAGTTTCTTGGAACAAGAGATAAAACAGTGATGTCAGTCCCAACCCAAGTAGCGGAATTGCAGACATACCATGTCGCCCCTGTATTTAGCTGTGTTAAGTAAATATCTAATTCTAAATTACCTTTTAGCTGATCGTTCCCAAAATAATTAAGCAGTGCTTCCATCACATGACAAGCTGTCACAGCTAGACCTGGAGCAATAATTACAGCTGTTCCAGCTACGAAAGAATTTTGGCCTGAAAAAGTATATAAAGGAACTATATGCCCAGAAATTGGATGAAAAAATTCTTCAATTGTTGTTGTTCGAAAAGTATTTTGTGTCATTATTCGAATGTTGATTAACCCTTGTTATGGAACCCTCCTCCTACAACAATAAAATTTAGGTGTGTGAAAAATTTAAATTGAATTTTCAAAAGTCCGCTTTAGCCGAAGACAGACAGGTCTATTTCGACCCAAAGCGGACTTTATTTAATGTTTCGATTAACGCTTTTTACTCCCATCACCTAAAATCTTAGACAATGTATTGCTCGCTTCTTTCTTTTTTGAGCTTGGAACACTGTATTCCTTTGAATTATAAAGCATGACACCACCTTTAACAGGACGAGTTACAACCACACCATTTTTTTCTAATTTTTTAACGGATTCAACTGGATCAGCGTCAAAGTACTCGCGAAATGCTTTATTGAATCCACTGTATACAACATGAATACCCTTGTAATTTCCTGTTCGTAAATTTTTGATTGCATTTAGAACAAATTCTTCCTCTGATAACTTTTCTTCTGATTTTAATATAGTATTAGTAGATGGGTTCGTTTGTTTCTGTGTTGGGTTTTGTTTTGTCTTAGAAGAGGATGTCTCATTTTTCTGACCATGAGTAAAAGACATAAAGTCCTTTACTTTTTCGTTTACAAAAACGTCATCAATCATCAACGGCGATGCAAGCTTTAGACCTGCAAGTGCTTTGCATCGACTGAGAGCCACATACGTTTGTCCTTCTGCAAAAGAACCAGCACCTAAATCCATAAATACTTTTTCAAAAGTTTTTCCTTGTGCCTTATGTATAGTAATAGCCCATGCCGGTTTAATTGGAATTTGTGTGAATCCTCCGATCTTTTTGGGAATAATTTTCTGTTCTTCCTCATCAAAAATAAATCGAACAGTCTCCCATGTATGAAACCCCACATCATGGACCGTGTCATCTTCAAACTCAACAAGCACAGAATCTGATCGTGTCTCCAACACTTTCACCACATCACCATTAACCCATTTTCTGTTTCGATCATTGTTTAACAACATTGCCCGAGCGCCTGATTTCAATTCTAACCTTAAATCTGTTGGAGCATTTTCCTCTTTGAAGGTCCCATATAATTTTCCTTCATAAACAACAGGTTTTGATGGCAAGCAATGCATCCGGTTATCATTTATTTCTTTTGCCATTCTATTGGTGGTAACAAGATGAATATATTCTTCGAAATCCTCAGGTTCTTCATCAATTACTGTTTGGTTTAGTAATTCAATATGACTATCATCTACAACACCCTCGCGTATTGCATTTAATGCAGCTATGAATTTGGGGTCTTTTTGTCTGTAAACTTTACTAAGTTCAAACTTTTTGAAAGAACCTTTATTAAAGGCTGCAGTATTAAAAAAGAATGGAGATGAATACATCCCTTCAAATAATTTTCGTTCTTGATCTTTAACAACGGGAGGTAATTGATACAGATCGCCAATAACAACTATCTGCACACCTCCAAAAGGAAGATTTTTCTTGCCTGCATTTAATCTTAGAAATTTGTCGACGCATTCAAAAAGATCCGCTCGAACCATAGAAATTTCATCAACAATCAACATCTTTAACTTTTTATATATTTTTGACTTTTCGTAACTAAGCTTTCTTACTCTTTCTGGGGTTACATCAATTCCCCAACCAAAGAAACTATGTATTGTTTGACCTTGTACATTGACAGCAGCAACCCCCGTTGGAGCTATCACAACTGGATTTTTCTTGGACGTGGCACGGAAATAACTTAGGAGAGTTGATTTTCCTGTCCCAGCTTTTCCTGTTAGGAATATGTTCTGGTTTGTATTTTCAAGTGCATTGAGAACTTCTTCGATTTCCTCATTTTTTTCAAAGCTTTGAGGTTTATCTATGACCAGCCAATTTTGTGGTTTACGAGTTTCCTTTAATTCTTTCTTTATCGCACCAGTTTGAGGGCCTGAGTACTCAACTATTTTGTTTTCAGCATCGTTTTTTTTTCTTGTGAGCCACCAGATTAAAAATACTATTAAAACACCCCAATAAAATATTATTTTAAAGTCCATATTTTTACTCTATATGCGAATGTCCGCTATGGGTAGTCATTTCAACCGGTCGTTTGATATCTGATATAGTCTATCAGGGCTATCTCTTCCTCTTCTAAGCTTGATGGCCAAACTAGGCAATGAATGCTTTTCTTTTAATACAAAATATCTATCATGTAAAGAAATTGTGAAAAGGTTCTATTTCCAAATGGCCAAGGTTTGAGAAAGAATAATGGTAAACTTTGTTTTTGTTTCTTACTAATAATTTAATTCTAGTTTTTCACTAAAACATTTCTATCTCTTCAGATTCAACTAATTTGTGTTATCAAATATTGCCTCAATGGTCTATTTAATTTCCTTTAGAAAAATATTTACTCCAGTCAGTTGATTAAAATAAAAACCTTATTAAACCATTGAAATTTAAGGTTTAGATTAATCAATAAAAAGAATAGATTTTTTTATCAAGGGCTTTCATTAAAAGGATTCAATTGTTAGGGTCCAAAGAATAAAAAAATATTTGGCTTTTAATTAGAAAATTTATATTATGTTAGTGAGAGGATAATTATTAAACTCTCCTAAATTTATAGTGGTCGCATGTACCTTTGGAACCAAGCATTTTTGGAACTAAGTATTTAATGGTCGGAAAAACCATGCGGCTACGCACAATATTTGGTCTGTACTATTTCATTAACTGAATTAGTTTCCGCCTAAACCAGACCACGCTTGGAGTGCGAACCGGACGCTTCAAGGCATTGAGACGCTTCTCGATGCCTTGAAGCGTTTTTTTTTGACTAAAACAAATTTTGAAAAGGGAAAAATGAAAAAAATCATCCCCAGGAAAACAGTTATTGAGATGACTGGGCTGTCCATGTCCACCATTTGGAGATTGATGAAGGCAGGGAATTTCCCTCTCAGTATTCAACTAAGTTCAAATCGTGTGGGCTGGAATTTAAATGAAGTTGAAGCCTGGATCGAATCAAGACCTCGCGGGGTGGGTGGATCTTCACGAAATTTGGGAACTTTAGGTGAAGAAGGAGGAATAACCTCATGATGACAATTAGGCAAATAAAATTAAGTTACGATGTCATAGTTTCTCGGTTGCTTTTCAACGAAATTGTGCCTCAAGCCATACTCCTAATCCTCAGTATTTGGCTTTGGTGGGAAGAAAGGAGATGGTCATAATGTTAACCTTTGCTGACTTTGGAATTAAGATTGATGAGAAACAAGCAGGAGAAGTAAGCGCATTATGCCCAAAATGTTCTCATACACGTAAAAAGAAGACGGCACCATGCCTGTCCGTCAATTTAGATAAACGGGTATGGGTTTGTCACCACTGTGGTTGGAAGGGCAGACTAGAAGATGGAAATTCAGAATCCATAATCAAAGAATACCCTTATCAGGATGAAACCGGGAATCTCCTTTTTCAAAAGGTAAGATACCCTTCCAAAGAATTTCGACTTAGAAAACCAAAACGATCAGGAGGCTGGACTTGGAAACTTGGCAACACAAAACGGGTCCTTTACCGACTTCCAGAGTTAATAAATAGTACCGGAACCGTTTATTTGGTGGGAGGTGAAAAGGATGTCGATACCTTATTAAAATACAAACTTACCGCAACCACAAATTATGATGGCGAAGCAAAATGGAAATCTGAATACAATCCCTACTTTAAAGATCGGGAAGTAGTGATTATTGAAGACAATGATGAAAAAGGTCGGGCTCATGGCAAATTGGTTTCGAAACATCTTTTTAATTTTGTTCAGTCCATCAAAATCATTCGATTTAAGGATTGCAAATCAGGCTATGACGTTTCTGATTACCTTGAGGAAAATTCAATTGAAGAATTAAAGAAGTTAGTCGATGCTGCTCCGATATACCAAGGAAATTATGAAGAGTATTTTGGTGAAGAAAATATTCCCGATTCGGACGCCACCACCTCTATTGACTCTTTTTCTGAGTTATCTGGGGATGAAAAACCCACCCAGGCACAGTCGTTGATTGAACTAGCCTCAAGTTGCGAATTTTTTCACAATCCTGATGGGACGGCCTATGTGACTTATTTGGTAGAGGACCATAATGAAACTTGTCAAGTACGATCGAAGGGTTTCAAATTATGGCTAGGTCATAAGTTTTTCTCTCAGTTCAATAAGCCCCCAGGCAACCAAGCTCTAAGTGACGCCTTGGGAATTTTGGAAGGTAGAGCTAGATTTGAGGGCAAAACCATTCCAGTTTATACACGAATAGGCGAAGCGAATGGAAACATCTACCTAGATCTGTGCAATAACAAATGGGAAGTCGTAGAAATCACTGGCACAAGTTGGAAAGTTATTTCCCAATCTCCGGTTAAATTTGTCCGGGCGAGGGGAATGAACCCCATTCCTCATCCAGTATCTGGAGGTAAGGTTGATGAATTGTTTCAATTCATTAATATTCGTGAGGACCAGAAAAAATTGGTCGTGGGTTATTTGATCGCAGCTTTAAAATCCAAAGGCCCTTTTCCTATATTAGTCATTCAAGGCGAACATGGTTCTGCCAAGTCTACCTTCAGTCGCATCATCCGTTCTGTAGTCGATCCTTCAATATCGACATTGAGAAGTACACCGAAAGAATGTCGAGACTTGATGATCAGCGCCAAAAACTCCTGGATATTAGCCTTTGACAACTTGAGTGGCCTTTCCCCATGGCTATCGGATGCATTCTGCAGATTGTCGACGGGGGGAGGGCTTGGTACTCGAGAACTTTACACAGATTCCGAAGAGATCATCTTTGAATCTCAGCGTCCTTTGATTCTGAATGGAATTGATGACATCTGCAAACGGGATGATCTTAGAGTAAGATCTTTAATTTTATTCCTGCCAAGAATCCCAAAAGAAAAAAGGAAAGACGAACAAACTTTATTAAAGGATTTTGAAAAAGCCCGTTCCAGAATTTTAGGAGCGCTTTTGGATGCAGTTTGCCATGCCCATAAGGTCAATGAAATTATAACCTTGGATTCATATCCTCGCATGGCGGATTTTACCAAGTGGGTGACGGCCGCTGAATCCTCTCTAGGTTGGGAGTCCGGATCATTTCAAAAAGAATATGAGAATAACCTTGCCTTAGCGATTGAAAACAATCTGGAAACAGATGTCTTGGCCCAGTCCATCATTGAATTGATGGCCATGCTGGGTAAATGGGAAGGCAGTTTTTCAGATTTGCTTTCTGAGCTCGGTAAACAGATAGACCCCAGAGTTGGTGGAACCAGACAATGGCCTAAATCTCCAAGCGTACTTTCGAACCGAATCAGAAGGTTGGCTCCTACCCTGCTTGAAATCGGAATCGAAGTCGATTTTGATCAACGAGAAACAGGCACCGGTCGAAAAATTGTCACATTTAGAAAAGTTCCGGAAAAGGCCGATCAGGCCGACAGAGCCACTATAAAGGAGGATAACTCCTTGACAAATAAAGAGTCCGCTCTTGACGGCGATTTGTCGACCCAGGCCAACGTCGACAAGACACCGACAAAAAATAAAACCTTTAAAAATAAAGAATTGTTCGGCCCTGACGGCGATGACGGCGTTTCCCCTAATAAATCTAAAAGGAATCCAGATTCTCCTATACATGAGGTAAGGATATGACCCCTCAGCAATTTTTGAAAGAAATACAAAAAAAAGGTTTTGAGTTAAGCGTTGAAGGAAACCAATTAAAGTGCGCAGGCAATCAACCAATTGAGGAAGATTTAATTGAACAAATAAAGTGTTTTAAGCCTCAATTAATTCAAATAATTAAGAAATCAACACCCAAGCCTTATCTCAATGAACAAAAAAGTTTAGTAATTCCTTTTGATTGCAATCAAAAGTACCATTGGTGGAAACCAGGTAGCATGAAAATTAAGGCTATTAGAGAAGAACTGCAAAAACATTGGAAAAATTAATAAGCATATAATTCTAATTTTATTTGGATGAATTATGTCAAAGCCTAAAGATAAATTAAAAAAAGCATTACGAGATAAAGTTGAAGTAAAAAACCTGAGAGCTACGGCTAATGAACTGGAATCTCCTCCTTGTGTAGATACTTTGGGAGCAAGCTTTATGCGTTTGGATGCTGATGAGTTAGAAGAACAGGTTCAGGAAGCCATAAAGATTCCAGAGAATGAACATCCCACCGTGGGTTGTGGAGGTGAATTATCTCTTTCCAAAGAAAGAGCTGAGGAAATACCCGCTTTAGTAAATACTGTTGATAAACCTGATAATGTCACTGCCGAAGCGAGTCAAGAACGACTGCAATTAATATTCGATGCAGACTGCACCGGACTCGCTCTCGATGCGGCTGAAACTATCCAAGCGAAGAACTCGTTGGAAAAAATGTTGGCTCACCAATTAGGAGCAGCTCATAAACTGGCAATGACTTTTGCCAGTCGTTCACTTAAAAATTTGAGTGAAAGTGATAATGCAATCACCCTCCATAGTAAGGAATATTATTCATTAGAGTCTATACGAGCATCCAATGCTTCTGCCCGAATGATGGATAGTTTTCAGAAAGGTTTAATGGCTCTCCATAAACTTCGAACTGGAGGGAACCAGACTATCACGGTGCAGCATATCAATGTTAAAGATGGAGGCCAAGCGGTAGTCACCGGGGCCTTAGATACCAGGGGGGAATCATGAGAAACGTCAATGAACCCCATCAGCCCATTTGGAAGATAGGTTTAAACTATGCTAATCAAACTCCTCGCTGTGGTGCCAAAACCAGAAAACAAACTCCTTGCCAAAGTCCCGCAATGAAAAATGGACGCTGTCGATTGCATGGGGGCAAGAGCACAGGACCCCGCACATTGGCAGGTTTAGAGCGAAGTCGGAAAGCTAACTGGAAACACGGGAACCGATCTGCAGAAGTTATTCAACAAAGAAAAGAATCCATGAGGGTAAGGCGGGAATTGAATCGGATGGTTCAGTCAATAGGGAATTTGAAATTAACCAAAATATAAAATTCTAAAATGTTTTTTAGGTTTCTCTTTGTTTAACAGAAAGACTAATTCCAGAGGGTCGGGTCAGGTAGCAAAATAGAGTTTTTGGGTGCCACTTGATGGGTGGGTTATGCGCAACATATTCAACCTATAGCGGCAATCTCTTTCTTTAGGCTCGCCATCTCCTGTTCGTGCGCCGCTTGATCATGGATACCGTGGGCCACCATCTGGCGGGAGGCGACCTTGAACCCTGCCATAAGTTGCTTTCCGTTTGCACTGAGAGTACCGCGATAAATATGGTACTGTCCAGAGCAGATATTGGCGTATGCCACATTTGAAATGAGTAGATATATAAGTCCTTTTGGATCAAGCTTGTCATCAACTATCGAGGCTGTCGTCTTTTCCCGATCATTTAGCATTGACAAGACATCCTCTTTTATAAGTGAAAAACCTGGAACATCATCCTTGGCTTCGATCTCGTAAAAGGCGGCGCGTGAAATACTGAGTGGATCATCGGGGTGGAAAGTAAATGTCTTGCGTTTTTGATCTTCTATCTGCTTCGTCGCACCGCCCGCAAACATTCCGAGGAATCCAAAAAAGAAGAATAGCATTAAGGCCCAGATACCAACATCACTAACGAAAAACCAAATCACCGATCCGATCGCTAAGATCGGGCATAAGAAGTAGGTAGCTCTAAGTATCCAAATCATGTCTGGTTCTCCAAAGGACTTGCCAATAATATTGTGGGCAGAACCAAGCTGGTGTTTCAGAGCTTACCTCCAACTTCTCAAGTCTTGCTGCTAACCAAACCCCGAAGTTTAGCCCATATTTAAAGTTCAGTTTCTGTAAACTTGCCCCTGCCTCAGATCATTCAACTAGTGTGAATTTTAAGCAGCTACCCTACACCCTTCCTATTTTTTCTATATTTTTTGAATTAAGGTAAGTGAGGGAATAGTGAGAATAGAACTAGGGAAATCTAGTATTATCTAAATTAACTCTATAAATAAAAACGCTACCCATATCGCTACCCAAGATAGTTTTGAAGTTAGCCTAAATTCATAACCCATTGATTTTATGGAGCCACCGAGCGGAATTGAACCGCTGACCTACTGATTACGAATCAGTTGCTCTACCATCTGAGCTACGGTGGCTTATTATTTGAAGATTAGGGAAATTTCTATTAAACCGGTTTTAACTTAAAAAATCAATGACTTCTTTTCACTAGACCCAGATTTTCAACACTTTTTTTTGATACTTTTTATTCTGGAGTAGAAGCGGTTTATTCCTATTATTAAACCTGATATGCTTCTTAAAATCCGTAGGAAGATTACTGGTTCTTATCTAAGGAACTCATGTAACTATTAAATATTTTTTTGGGTTAGAAATATGAAACCTCATCACGAACTTTCTCAGTACATTGCAGAATTCATTGGAACCTTTTTTCTCGTATTTTTTGGGTGTGGAGCGATTATTTTAAGTGAGTTACAACCGCAAGCCCTGCCCAACTTTATGGTTCCCATAATTTTTGGGGGAACTATTTCTATTATGATTTATTCGGTGGGTCATATTTCTGGTGCCCATTTCAACCCCGCAGTCACTGTGGCTTTTTCTTTAACCCGTAAATTTCCTTTGAATCGTGTTTTCGGTTACATAAGCGGACAGTTACTTGGGGCTTTGAGCGCTTCCTGTATTCATTGGATTATTTGGGGTAAGGCCCATAGTTTTGGAGTGACCCAGGTTCAGTCTTCTCTGGCAATTGGATCAGGATTAGAAATTATTTTAAGTTTTGTTTTAATGTTTGTCATCATTAGCGTCGCCACCGATACACGAGCTATAGGTGAATTTGCAGGAATTGCAATAGGATCCACAGTCACCTTGTGCGCTTTTATTGGAGGCCCTTTAACTGGAGCCTCTATGAACCCCGCAAGATCATTAGGACCCGCTATTATTTCTGGAAATGTCCATCAAATCTGGATTTATTTGGTATTTACTATATTAGGTGCTGCTCTTGGTGCTTTTACCTACGAAAAAATCAAATGTCTTAAGGAAGAATCTTCCGACTTTGGGTGCTGCTGATACTATGAAATTAATTGGTAGTATGTTTTATTGAAGCCTATCTTTTTTAATAACTAAATTTTTTGAGGATCAAGTGAAAAAGCGGTGCGAATGGGTGAATTTAGATAAACCCTGGTACGTGGAATACCATGATAAAGAATGGGGAAGACCTTTAAAGGATGACCAAAAACTTTTCGAGCTGCTTTGCCTGGAAGGGGCTCAGGCGGGATTATCCTGGGAAACAATTTTGAAACGTCGAGAAAACTATCGAAAAGCATTCTACAATTTTGATCCAGTAAAACTTTCAAAATTAACTGACAAACAACTTGAAAAAATTTTAAAAGACCCAGGGATAATTCGTAATCGACTTAAAGTTTTTTCAGTTCGACAAAACGCGCAATCATTTCTAAAAATAAAAAAAGATTACAAAACTTTTAGTCAATATGTTTGGTCATTTGTTGGTGGTAAACCGATTAAAAACAAGTTTAAAAAACTTACAGATTTACCAGCCACCACAAAAGACAGTGATTGTTTAAGTAAGGACTTAAAGAAAAATGGGTTTAAATTTGTCGGAAGTACCATCTGTTACGCTTTCATGCAGGCTGCGGGTTTAGTTGACGACCACACGGAAAATTGCTATCTCCATAAAAGAAAACCCTGATTTATAAAGTACTAAAAATCAACACTTTTTCGAGCTTTCTTCAAATCTCATTTCCACAATTCGCCATTTTACAATATATTCTATTAGTCCTTCTTTAATTCCCTTATACTATTTATAGGGATTCCAATAGATTGAATTTCATTGTTTTGCATATTTGATATAAAACCCTTTTACTCCAATTTAAAAAAGACTTGGTGAAAAGAGCATATTGATCTCTTTACTTTAGTTTTGGGGTTAATCAATTTTTTCATTGATCA
This sequence comes from Nitrospinaceae bacterium, assembly GCA_965223665.1. GTDB lineage: Bacteria > Nitrospinota > Nitrospinia > Nitrospinales > Nitrospinaceae > CBDCVY01. The sequence goes on along the minus strand of OZ245011.1, from coordinate 3,019,344 downwards.
ATAAATCATCAATAGGTAATGAATAAAGAATCATTAAAAATTTTATTAGTCGAAGATGATGAAGATGATGCGTTTTTTATTAAAGATTTAATGGTCGAAGGAGATTTTGAACCACGACCTAAAATCAAACACATCCTAAATCCCAAATCCACTTTAGAACTTCTAGAACGAGAAAAGTACGACTTGTGCATGTTTGATTATAGACTGGGTGAAACAAATGGAATTGAATTACTTCGAAGTGTCCGCCAGCAGGGAATAACAATACCCATTATTTTTCTCACTGGTCACGGGAATCATGAAATTGCTGTTGAGGCGATGAAATGTGGCGCCACTGATTATCGCACCAAAAGTAACCTGACGTCTGAATCTCTTTTTCAATCTATTCGTTTCGCAATGCAACTTCATAAAGAAGAGGAATTGCGGAAAACAGCAGAAGACCAACTTAAAGAATCAAATGAAAATATAAAAGCTGCGAATGAAAAATTACAAAATTCCATGGTGGAGTTGCATGAAGCTCAAGATCTGGTCTTACGATCTGAAAAGCTGGCGAGTATTGGTCGATTAGCCGCAGGAGTGTGTCATGAAATTCTTAACCCGTTAAATATTATTTCAGGGCACGTTCAAGCATTGATGCTTGAAAGAGGAGAAGATTCAGGGCTCAATGAAGATATGAATTCTATTATGGAAGAAATAGGACGCATCGAGAAAATTGTTGGCGGATTGCTTAAGTTTTCTAGAAAAGAAGACATGGAATTGAAATTTTCTAATGTGAATGAAGATTTAGAATCTGTATTAGCAATTATGGAGAACGATATACTTTTAGACAATATTAATATATCTCGTGCATTTGATCCTAAAATTCCGAAAATTAAAATTGATGCAAATCGAATGCGTCAGGTATTTCTGAATTTAATAAACAATGCCCGTCATGCAATGGAAGAAAAAGCTGGTACTTTAACGGTTAGCACCGAAATTATTGATAAGGATTTCTCGAGTCATTCGAATGAAGTCAGTGATTTTGAATATTTAGATACTGATGAGAATGGGCATATTGGGGTGATTCGAATTAAAATATCTGATACTGGGACGGGAATTAAACCAGAAGATATGGTGAAATTATTCGATCCCTTTTTTACTACCAAACCTGAGGATAAAGGCACCGGATTAGGCCTTTCGGTTTGCTATACCATTATTGAAAAACATCAAGGTACCATTCGTGTTGAGAGCGAATATGGAAGAGGAGCAACTTTCATTATTGACCTGCCAATCAAAAGTAATTTCTCTGAAGAAAATGAAGAACTTGAGAACTTCTAATAAATTATTTTAAATCTTTAGAAGTTTACCTTAGAAAATCCAAAAGGGTAGGTTGTAATATCCGTGCACTGGTATTTAAAGTGGCTTCTAATGCAAATTCCAATAATTGTATTTCGGATGCTTCTTTCGTAATATCGGAATCTTCCACAGAAGCTAATTGTTGTTCTTGATCTACTACATCACTTTCGTGAACATTTTTGGTTTGGATGGTTCTTCTTAATATAGCTCCAAAATCAGCCCTAGCGTTGGTGACACTATTCAACACCGCTTCTAAATTATCTAACGACGCAATAATTCCATCCGAGTCATCCTTTTGAAGGGCTTCTCGTAATTTTTCCAGTGCCAAGAAAACGTTACGGCCTCCCCCTAACCCCAAATCTGTTGCGGTTGTACCCAATCCTACATTTCTTATAATTGCAGCAGAATTGGGATCTGTGGAAACTACTCTTAGTGCATTACCTGTACTATTGATACTTGCATTAACATTTAATCCAGAGCTATTAATTGTGGTTAAGACATCGCCAATGGTAGTGGCAGTACTTAAACTTATGGTTCCAGATGCGGACCCATTTACTATATTGATTTGATCGAGGGATAAACCGTTACCATTATTCAAGTTAGAAATAAGGGTATTGACCGTCACAATAGGATCTAAATCACGACCTTTTAAGGACCCATCCCGTTGTCCTAAAATACCCAAACCCGCTGCAGTAGACCCGCCACCCACCTCGCTAATAATTAAAGGATTTAAAATATTGGTACTGGATTCTGTAAGCAAAAGACCAGTTTGATCACTATTTAAGGAAGCTGTAACATTTAAACCAGTTCCATTTATTGCATTAATCACATCGTTAAAATTCATACCGGATGTGATAGAAATCACAGCATTATTTCCGGAACGGTCCGTAATAGAAATATCACCTGGAGGAACCCCATTCCCACCATTTAAATCTGCAATGGGCGTGTTTGGATTGATTATTGGATTCAAATCGGTTGCAAAAATTTCTGAACCGGGGCGAGTGATTTCAACAGTTTGGTTAGGGGCTATTTCTAAAGAAAACCGAGAACTATTTCCCAAATAAACAGCACCCGAACCAGCGGGGTCCAACTGGAACGGTTCAATTAAAAGTCGTGTTCCAGAAAAAATAAAACGATTTCCTACTTTAGTATTTGCAGATTGAAATACCTGATTAATGATTTGACTAATTTCTACCGCTGCGAACCTTCTTGTTTCTGCAGTATCTGCGCCACTCAATGCCCCAATCGCAAGTTCTCTTGCCCGAATTAAGTTTAGTCCAACAGTATCCAGAGAGGAATCCGCAGATTCTAAAAATAATTCATTATTATCCATATTTTTTAAGAATTGTTTTGTTTGTGCGATTGAGGTTTTTAAACTTAACGAATCACGTATCCCAGCTGGATCATCCGATGGTTTATTAATTCTTTTTCCAGTTGCAACTCTTTCGTTAGCTTTAAACAAATCTTCTGTAATACGAAAAATATTTCTCAAAGCACTGGCTTGTTGCGCTTGATTTGTAACCCGCGTTACCATAATTTAATTCCGCTTAAATGCATTTATTTAAATTCGTTCCTGAATAATGTCAAACATCTCATCCACAACATTTATTAATCTCGCCGCTGCTTGATAGGCTTGCTGGAATTTAATTAGATTAATCATTTCCTCATCAATGGATACACCAGATATGCTTTGCCTACGATTATCTAATTGAAGCATTACACCTTCCTGTTGTTCCACTACCGTTTGAGCCGTTTTTGATGCGACACCAATACTACTCACCAAAGCATTATAAAAAGCATTGAAGGTCACCGATCCCGATCCAGAGCGATAGGACGATCCATCAAATACAAATCTGTTTTGTAAATCCGATAAGGCACGTGCGTTGCCCCCATCTTCACTACCATTCAACCCAGCAGCCATTTTTCTGGTATCTGTTACTACCGCATCGTTGAGTTGGATTTTTAATGCTGCATCTTCTGATACTGAAAATCTGAAAACATCACCTGCCGCAGCAGTTCCATTTATCGTAACAGCTAACCCATTTACTAGATTAAATGTACTTCCAGCAACAAATGGATTGGGACCTGATGTCACTCCCGTGGTTGTATTTACTAAATCAAACGATGTCGCACTTGTAAAATGGAGTTCGAATTTATCAACAGAAACCGAAGTAGGGCTTGCATTTATCATAGTCACATTAGCTGACCCAGTATTATTCACATCTGCATGGACAACAGGATCCAGAGGAGCAAAGAAATTATTTCCTGTACTTCCATCTAATCCTACACCTTGTTGATGCACTCGATTTACTTCTTGAATCACGCCTGCGGCTAACCGATCCAATTGATCAATTGCGGAAGTAATTTCACGATCTCGTAAATCTAATATACCTCTAATTTCTCCACCCTGAATACGATTTGTTATATTGACCGTACCAAATCCTCCATCACTAACAAATACATCCTTTAGCCCTCGATTATTTCCGTTTGTGGCTGTACTCAATCTAAAAGCTTCAATTCCTAAAATTAATGGAGTTCCATCAGTGGTCGTAAGTTTAATTTGATTTGAGTTTTCTTCAATAATATTAATATCTATTTTTTCTGATAATTCACGAACTCGAATATCTCTTTGATCTCTCAAATCATTTGCAACATCATCACCAGGTTCATTTGCGTGAATAGCCACATTCAATTCCTGAATTTCATCTAATAGACCATTAATTTCAGTAACTCTGTCTTCCACTAATACATTGAGGTCCAATCTTTCTTGAAACAAAGATTTACCCATCAAATTGAAGACCGAAACCAAGGATTGAGCATTTCCAATTATGGTGCTTCTTTCAGGAAGTCCAGTAGGGTTCGTAGCTAAATCATCAAACCCTTTAAAAAATTCGCTAAACTCACTGTTTAAACTGCGGCCTGTTGTCTCATTAAAAATAATATCCAATTTTTCAAAGATTTTTTGTCTGGCTTCGAAGTTACCCGTAGTGCTTCCTTCTCCTAAAATCTGATTAAACAGAAATTGATCAAAATCTCGCGTAATATTTCGTATTTTGACACCGGTTCCTAAAAGACCTAATCCAGATTGTCTTGGGGGAAAAGTTTCGAGATTTACTTCTTGGCGGGTATAACCTTTGGTTTGGACATTAGATATATTGTGTCCTGTCACCTCAATAGCAGATTGTTGAGCAAACAGGCTGGACTTTGCAATATTGAGGATACTAAAAATATTTGTTGTCATTTTACTTTCCCATCCTTGGAAAAAAATCTTTCTTAAGCGTCTGTACTTACCATACGGCTTTCAAATTTTGGATCGGCGATTTGTCCATTAGCGTGGTAAGGCGAATATGAAGCGTCCACTTGATATAACCATGTAACGGATTTTTTTGCTGTCATAGCCGAACGATTAATTAAATTCCTGTTCGTTAAGTTTAATTCATTGATTAATTCTATTTGTTCACGCAACTTTTCTCTATGCAGTTGCATTCTTTCTGACCAAAGATTTTCTTTCAATTCAATAATTTTGTTTAATGTAATTTCATTTACAGGAATATTTTGCTTTCCAGCAATTGTTTGAACCACTTTTTCCCGCATTACATTAATTTTCTGGATTTCTTCGACTAATACTTCTTTTTTCTCCAGTATTTCTTCCAATCGCTCTAGCATATATTGAGTGACAGCCGTCCACTCTTCTTTTAGCAAATCAATAAATTTGGTATATAGCTGAGTCTTTTTTAACAATAACTCGTCCAAAATTTTATATGAATTTTCCATACATTCCTCGAGATTTAGAGATACTTATGAATTTCAATTATCCTGTTTTCTCGTTAAGCAGTTGTTTATCCAACCGGCTAAATTGATCATAAAATAGTTCGGACAAACCTAATCCCCCCTGCTTAGAACCAGCAGTAGCAATTTCTTCATCCAGCATGGATTGATATTGATCCATAGCGAAACTTTTAAATAAACCTGATTTGGGAACTGTGGCCCTCATGGATTTAAGCAAAATATGAAGAAACATTCCCTCAAACTGCTGAGCAACTTCTTTTAATTCTGTTTCTCTGGATACCGAATTACTTAATTCAGCCGGACCATTTTTTTCTAAACTTGAATTCTTCAACCTATTCAACAAGCCTTCCGCTCGGGAAGGGTTAGAAAAATTTAAAATATTTGATGGTTGGTTAATAGGAAAACTTATATCCATTCTTGTTTCTCAATCTATATTTTTAATAGCTCTAAAGGGCAAATAAATCACTAACAGATTTAGCTCTACTGAAATTAAGCAAACACAATGCCATGAAAATCCTCATTAATTTAAATGCGCAAAAAACAATAAGTAATAAGTCTCAAGCTTGCATGCAAATGACCAATAGATTATATAGTCGGAAAAATTTTCCCTGATAAATATAAAAAATATTCCTGTTTAAAAATTGATACTTACTAAATAATTTCCAATTGAGCATGTAAAGAACCGGCAGCTTTTATGGCTTGAAGGATTGCTATTAAATCTCGTGGAGTCACTCCCAATGCATTAAGCGCGTTCACCACTTCGCCAATCCCAACACCTTTTGGAACGATCAATAACCGGTCTTCTCCTTCCTCAATTGTCACTCGAGATCTAGGCACAATTACTGTTTCTCCATTTGGTGAGAACGGAGGGGGTTGCGAAACCAACGGAGATTCTGTTATTTGAACAAAAAGATTTCCATGTGCTACTGCCACTGTGGACAGACGCACATTTTCTCCCATTACAATGGTCCCTGTTCTTTCATCAATTATTACCTTTGCAACTGTATCGGGTTCAACTTGCAAGGATTCTATTTTAGTCACAAAAGCTGGAACATTTTGTATATAGAATGGGGGCACTTTTACTTTAATAGTTCTTCCATCTAATGGAGTAGCAATTACATCCCTTAATTCTGTATTTATTACTTTGGCGATTCTAAACCCTGTTGTAAAATCAGTTAATTTCATTGAGAGAAGCAACTCGTCTCTATTTTTAAAGTCATTCTTTAATTCTTTTTCAACAAAAGCTCCATTTACAATCCGACCAACGTTTAGGTGATTTTTTTGCACTCCTTGTGCTTGCCCCTGAACTGAAAATCCACCTATGGATAATGGTCCTTGAGCTACTGCGTAGATCACAGAATCAGGACCCTTTAAAGGAGTCATCAACAGGGTTCCTCCTTGCAAACTTTTAGAATCTCCTAATGATGAGACCATAACATCAATACGGTCTCCCTGTTTGGCAAAGGGTGGAAGTTCCGCAGTGACCATAACCGTTGCAGCATTTTTGAATTGGAGTTGATTCACTCGATCTTCAGGGACAGTTACTCCTAATTTTTGGAGCATATTTACTACGGTTTGGATGGAAAAGAAAACGTTAGTTGCACGGTCACCGGTATTAGCCAGACCAATGACCAATCCAAAACCGATCAATTGATTGTGACGAACCCCATTTATATTCGCTATATCTTTAATTCGAGCAGATTGAGCTGTTCCAATCAGAAAACACAATACAATAAAAACCGATAACGCCATTTTTCCATAAATGTTTTGAAACATCCTTGTATCTCCAACTGTATTAGTGTGCCAAGAGCATCTATGCTTGTTTGGTACTTGATAAAGAAATTACTTATTTTTTATATTTCAACTGATAACTTTTTCTTAAAATGGCCAAATATGAGCCAAAATTCGAGTGAACCATCCAACTTTCTGTTCATCTGCAATAACACCTTTACCTGTATAAATAATTGAAGCATCAGCAATTTTTTGTGAAGGAATAGAATTATCAAAACCTATATCAACTCGTCGAATGACACCACTCAACACCATCAACTGGTCTTCATTATTTATTGTTACTTTACGCTTTCCTTCAATGACAAAATTACCACTTGGTAAAATTCCCTTTATTACAGCAGCCATGGTCCCCGTCATAGAACCTTGTCTTGAGGTAGTACCAGAACCGGCCGTTGAACGGGAGGTAGTCGCTTCTAAGTTTGGACTAAAACTGTTGCCGGAACCCAAAAAATTTGAAATTCCAAAATCTGTCGGTAAACCAAAAACCGACCCCGTTTCAATATCTATACTTGAGTCCTTTGAAGTATCTGTGGATGCTGTTTGGGAAGAAGTAAAATCTTCATTTAACCTTACTATGACTACATCACCTACTTCTTTAGCTTTGGTATCCGCAAATAATAAGTTTTCTGAAGTTTCTCCTGGCCAAATTGAACCTTCTTCAGGAATATAAACAGAATCCTCATAAATTTTTTGTGTAACTATCTGTGAAGCCGGATTTGGTGGTTTTGGATCAGAAACACATGCAGTTAATCCAACAATCATTATTAAAAATAAAAATGAACGCAAAATTAAATTTTTCAAAATAGATTTCCCATTAATTAATAATTGACCATCACAGTTCTGGAATTAACAACGGTTCCATAAACAATTTTTTTGGATTGAACATTTTGTACCATAACCGTTGCATCTTTAAAGCCATTCTCTTTGGCTACACCAGGAACCGTAATTTTAAGAGCGCCTTTAATTGCAATTAAAGTGACACGGTCCCCACGTTTTACCAAAGGAACCTTTTTCAACATATAGGGTGATAGATTTTCACCTGGATCCAGATTCCTTGTAATTTTACTTCCAATGACTTCATTTAAATCCGTCACTACATTTCTAAGTACATGTTTAGATCTTACTTCCGTCCATTCCACGTCTCTTTCAGTTAAAATTTGGTTCCGCCTCAATCCACGTCTTGCTGTAAGTACATCATATATAACAATAACTTCAGCGTACATTCGGACACGCTTCTTCACCAACCCATTTAATCGAACATTCAGGATTAAGGGAACTCGCCCAGCTCTATTTTTTCTACCAGGCATTTTGTATTCTAATTCCACCACTCCCTTGGGGATCACCAGATTTCCACCGCTATAAAAAATTTCCATTTCTAAATGGTCGGAATCCCAAATCAATGTATTCTCAAGAAAGCGTTTAGCTTCTTTAACTATTAGCCTTTCCTTTACAAGCTGATTCCGTTTTGCCTCAGCGGTAAGTGCATTTAAACCAAAAAAGTATAAGGAGAAAAATAAAGTAATATAAATTTTTACAACTTGATGAATATCTAAATTTAATTTTTTCATAATGTTATCGCTTTAGGTTCCCTGCAATTTGCAGCATTTCATCCGCAGTTTGGACAGAACGGCTATTTACCTCATAAGCCCTTTGAGCTGTTATAAGGTTCACTAATTCCTCAACGACACTCACATTAGATAATTCTATAAATCCCTGCCTGAGAGTTCCTCTGTCATCCAATCCAGCATTCCCAACTACAGGAGTTCCAGATGCAGCTGTTTCTAAAAACAAATTATTTCCTATAGCATTCAATCCCCCTGGGTTTTGGAAAGTGGCTAATTGAATGGTCCCGACGACGGAAGGAGTTGGGGCTCCAGGCTGAGTCACCGAAACTGTCCCAGAGGGATCAATTGAAATAGTAATTGCATCGGGAGGAATGGTAACGGCAGGTTGCATGAGTAAACCGTCTGAAGTGACTAATTGTCCGACGTTATCTAGTTTGAAGGCACCAGAACGTGTATACCCAATTTGACCATTGGGTTGTGTAATCTGAAAAAATCCTTTTCCTTCAATTGCAATATCTAATGGATTTTGAGTTTGGGCAAAATCTCCTTGGATAAATACTTTTTGGGTAGCTGCTGGTTTGACCCCCAAACCAAGTTGAAATCCTGTGGGAACCTGGTTTCCATTGTTCGATAATGTCCCCATTAATCTTAAATTCTGATACAAAAGATCTTGAAAGTCTGCACGGCTTCGTTTGAATCCCGCTGTATTCACATTGGAGAGATTATTGGCTATTACGCTGACGTTTAAATCCTGGGCCTGCATACCAGTGGACGCTGTATACAACGAACGTATCATTATTAGACACCTAATCTAAAAAAGTTTTTAAATATTCATTATTAAATGACTCTAGAAATACTCACTGAAAGTCCATCCGCCTCATCTGCAGATTGAATTACCTTTTGATAGGCTTCGAAAAGCCTGTGAGTTTCAATCATGAGAGTCATTTCCTCTGCGACATTTACATTACTTGATTCAACAAAACCCTGTAATAACTTTGTGTTTCCTTCCGTATCGGGAGTAATGTCTGGATCAATCGGTTTAAAAAATCCATGTTCATCTTTGATTAAATTATTGAGATCTGCAAAATGTGCAATTTGAATTTTTCCCACAGGAGATATGTTGTTTCCACTTCCTACAGAAATATTGCCGTCAGGATCAACAGTCAATTGACCACTTCCTGAGGGAATGGATATTGGATCCCCACCCTCGGATAAAACCAAGTGGCCGTCCGGATGAACCAATTGTCCATCGTCACTCATTCGAAAAGCCCCTTTTCGGCTGTAACGAATTCCTTCTTCAGTCTGCATTGCAAAAAATCCATCTCCTTCTAAAGCCAGATCTAAAGGGTTTTCTGTAGGTTGCAAATACCCCTGTGAAAAATGGGTCATTGATCCCATAACCGCTACATAAGAGGTTTCATCATTTTCATGTGAAATTTCTAAAAGCGATTGTCCTTCATTTAAAGTCAAAGGATCGGATGTTGGAGCGGTTATTTCTTTATAAAAAAGGCTATCTTTTTTGTAACCTGTGGTAGTCACATTGGCCAGGTTGTTGGTTATTAGTTCCAACTTTCTTTCTTGCTTCACTGCTCCAGAGGATGCTATATATAAAGCTTCGAGCATAGGCAGACTCCTATTGTTGATATTCCGTTAAGAGCAATTACCATACCAAAACTTTTTATAAGTCTTATTTTTTGAATGAATGGGGTAGAAAGCCTTATTCAAAAGGGTTTTGCCCAGTTGGTTTTATTTGGGATTTATATAGAGATTTTTTTAAAAAAAATTGCTTTCGGCAAGAATTTCTCTTAAAAAGGAAAATTTATCTCTAAAAATTAGTTTTAAACTTTCGAGAAACAAAATTTCAAAGAGGAAAATATGGAAAACATAAATATAGATAAGCTTCATGACCTTCTTCCAAGTTTGGGAGAAGAAGATTTAATTTTAGATGTCAGGAGTCCGGAAGAATTTGCAGAGGGGCATATTAAAGGAGCAAGAAACCATAAACATGATGAAGTTCAGGATATTGTTGATGAGTTAAGAAAATACAAAAATGTTTATGTTCATTGCAAAATGGGTGGACGAGCTCAAAAAGCTTCTGATGCCTTGACGCAAGCGGGTTTAAGTAATATTACTTGCGTGAGTCAGGGAGGAATGCACCGGTGGGAAGAAATGGGTTGGGAAACCGAATAATTTCCATAAAAAAAACCCGGAGACAAATTTGCCTCCGGGTTAATATTTAGATCAGAATACTTGGGATTAATATTCCAAAGTTTGCCATTGTGTAACAGCTTTCTGACCATTTCTTTCTTTATTTTGACCATTCCAAATAGCGATTGCCATTGGAGTTTTCCCGCCGCTAAACTGTGTATCGTTAGAATCGTCGGTGGCCAAAGCTCGCTTGAATACAACAGACCAGCGATTGTTACTCCAGTTACCTTCACCATCAACATCTTGATGCGCTTGAGTGGTTAAAGTACTGAAACCTTCAGCATTTAAATCTTCCACAGGAGAACGTCTCATGGAAGCATCAGATAACATGTTACCAGTAGCTCGGCCAGGATTAAAAACACCTTCGTTTTTACCCATACCAAAATCTACATAACTACCACGTTTACTGATATCTCCAACGCCACCTGTATGAACTCCACCTTTACCACGCTCATCTTTACTTCCAGATGTTCCAGGCTTCAAAGCAGATTTCATAGCCAATTTTCCACCAGGCTCATACATGTAGTAACCACCAGAACCCATGCCCATGTAACCATATACATCTTCCATGTCACTCATTCCAGTGTTTCCAGCAGTTCCAGCACCTTCTTTATTCCAGGTAGCTTTCCATTGCCAGATATTTACACGTTCACCGTCGCCACCCATGGTGAAAGGAGGTTCCTCTCCACCTTGGTTAACAGGGAACATGATAGCTGCTTGATCTTTGTATTGCTGAGACTGAATCATAATGTCGTTACGTACAGGATCAGTCCATTCCAAGCGAACAGCAATTTCTTTATCATTCCGAGCAGCTTTAACATTAACCCACTTGGTGCTTGGGTTAGGCCACATCGGATTGGTAATCATTTGAGGATCCATATCAACCACTACATGTTTTCCTTTTGTAGGACCATAATTAGACCAAAAAGGATCTGTAGGATCTGTAGGGATCGCTCCTTTAACTTTTAAAGCTTTAATAGTTGCCGCGCTCGCAACTAAGGTACTTCCAAGCACGAAAGCAACAACCAATGCCCAAATAATGGATTTTTTAACCTTCACTGTTTTCCTCCTGTTTAGCAGTTTCTGGGTTGACCATATTAGCCTAAATTGACCCAGGCAACCGCAATCCCGGGGCGGACCAAAGCCCGCCCCCGGAGCGGAAAATACCTAAGTTGATTAGATAGCACCAGGATGTTCTTCAGGTCTTACATAGAAAGGCTCTTCAACCGTAACACGGATGATTTCTTTACCTTTTCTGTTAAACCCGATAACCGTGTCATTGAACATCTCGAATTTCTTACCGTGGATATTGGTCTCAAAAATCTTAGGACCAGGCTCACGTTTCCACTTAAAGATGATCCGCTGTGTTGTGCGGAATAATTGCAAGATACCCAATAAATCACGATCCGGTACCATGTACTGGTCAATTGCATGGTCAACACCAGGACCAAACATTTGTTGTGAATAAGCACGTGGTACATGTCGAGAAGGCACATAGTAACCATTAGGCTCAGTACCGAACTGAGGATACAATGGTAATGCAACTTTTCGATCCCGAATCAAGTAGTACTGTGGATTATCAGGATCATGTGCCCATTCGCCGTTAGATCCAACTTTTACCAGACCTTGTAAACGAATTTTACCTACGCATGCTGCCATACAACGGGTTTCCATCTGATCACCTTCAGTCAAAGGATCCAGACCTTCAATCCGTGGATAACAAGCGATACATTTCTCAGAAATTCGAGTTGTACCTCGGAACATAGGCTTCTTATAAGGACATTGCTCAACACACTTTTTATATCCGCGACAACGTGATTGGTCGATTAAAACAATTCCATCCTCTTGGCGCTTATAGATCGCTTTTCGAGGACAAGCTGCTAAACAACCTGGATATGTACAGTGGTTGCAAATCCGTTGTAAATAGAAAAACCAAATTTTATGTTCAGGCAATACAGATTTACATCCGTTATCACCACCGAACGTTCCTTCACGAGACTGGGTAAACTCACGACCATGAGCAGTATCTTCACCGAAGTTCGGGAAGCGCCACTCTTCGTCAGTAGGTACATAACCAATCGCCTGTTGGTTCAAACCGATTTTTGCAGGAGCTTCGAAGATGGTAACACCTTCATAAACACCATGAATCGCTTTGTTAGACGTTCGGCGTACGTTCCATACGTTTTGCCCAGGATTGGACTGTTCCAACATTTTCAGGATTTTCCAATCCCAAAATTGAGGGTAACCACCGTAAGGCTTCGTTTCAACATTGTTCCACCACATATATTCTTGACCTTTTGAGAAGGTCCAGGTGGATTTATGAGCCATCGTACAGGTTTGACACGCAATACAACGGTTCGTGTTGAACACGAAAGTAAACTGCTCCTTCGGGTGTTTCTCCTCGTATACATAGGTCGCCATTCGACCCAATTGCCAGTTATATACTTCAGGCATCGTTTTACCTCCGTAAAAACCGGGGCTCAAATCTCCCGATTCTGGTTATTAATAGTAGTTGAAAACCGGGTTTCGATTGCGAGCCCCAAAAGGCTCGCAATCTATCACCGTGATTAAATCTTAACGCGAGTGTATTGACCCGCGAGATACATCTCAGCAAAACGGTCTTTCAACGGAGATTCTGGGGTGTAACCTGTTCGCACAGGTTCCCATAATCCCTTACCGTGCAATCCACCATCCTCTGCCTTAGAGAACTTAACTAAAGTTTCTTTAGGCACAGCATTTACTGCGTGGTTGTCGGCTTCGTAACCGTGCTTAAACTTCATTTTGGTTTTTGCTTTATGGAACAGACTGTCAGTCTGATGCATAGGCATCAACCAAGAACGAGTGATCGATTGCTGACCACCATATCGGAAGTTAGACTGATATGGAGTCGTCATCGACATAGCACGTCCGTCTGGTCGTTCTTCGTGAGCTTTAACCGTACGCTCTGTACCAATCCACGTTGCGTGTTTCATCATCGTGGTGTGATATGGATACGCAGGGTTATACTTCGCACGAAGCATCAAACGACCAACTTTGTATCGAGGATCTGATGGTTTCCAACCCATGTATGGGCGATCCGCAGGATTCGCGTCACAATAGATGTAGTCACCATCGTTGATTCCCAAGTCTTTACATAGGAATGGGTTCATGTGTACTTGCCATTCACCAACACCTGGAGACCGTTTATCCATTCGGTAAGGATCACCAAAGTTGTTGTTCCAGATCATGTTCCAGTCAGTCGTCGCCCAGGACGAATGAGCGGTATGTCGGGACTTAGGAGTTACACAATAGAACCGATAACCTTTTTCCCATAAGAAGTTCTTAGTCGTACGTACTGAAGACCAAGGCTTCTTAATATTCCGTACGTGACGGAGATCTGGATCCTGTTCATCTTCAGGAATTCCATAATCGTCAGGTCGGATATATGGGTTTGTGGAAACGATTACGTTCGGCAGATAAGGTGTTGCTTCAGGACCTTCTCTGTGAACGATGAAGTTTTCACCCCATTCAATCGCTTCTGGCTCATCATTATAGAACTGAATACGACCGTTAGGAGTGTAGTATGGCTTAGACTCAGTGAACATTTCCCAGAACGGAGACCGTGGATAGGTTCTGAAAAGCATCAAACAACATCCTGGCTCACCGTACTTACCATTGATGATGTCATCGATGTTGTAACCCATTCCAGTGGTCGACGTTGTGAACAATCGGCGAATCATCGCTTTTGTTCGGTTAGGAGCTTCACCTTCGTAAACCTTATAGTAATCCGCAAAACGCTTGTCACCAGTTACAACCGACATTCTCTTAGCGAATTCCCTGTGGATCAGGTTATCGTCGATAGTATCGAAAATCGGTTTAATACCGGTGCCACCCCAAATTTGGTGGAACGGATTTGAACATGCGGAAGTGATTTCATAACTTTCAAATTCTGCCCAAGAATTCGGGGCAAGAACGATATCAGAGTATTCACAAGAACCAGTGAACTCGATATCCTGAGCTACGATCATGTCTACATTGTTATTGGTATTAAATACCAATTCGTAGAACCACTTCGCATTGTTAATTACGTTAACGTTTACGTACCAAACCAGTTTGGTAGGTGTTGGCATATGAGATCGACCGGTGAAAACTTTTCGTCCATACCGTGGGGTATTAACGATCAAAGCTTTATCGCGGTGAGCCCAGTAACTAACTTCCTCACCTTTCAAATAACCCTTAACATTAGCCCAGTCAGTATTTTTCGCTGGATCTAAAATTGGGTTGAAAGGATCTTCAGCAACCATTGCTGCGAAACCAGGTCCAGACCAGTGAGATCCTTGGTAGTTACCAGCTTTGTAGTTACCTGCCCATGTATGAGAACCAGAACCTTTCGGTCCAACGTTACCCGTTAACATAAGAGGAACATAAGATGCACGGTTGTGCATGGTTGCATGGAAGTAATGGTTAATACCTTCACCATAGTGAATTTCAACTGGCTTAATGGTACCGATATCACGAGCAAGACGTACTACCAAGTCTTTAGGAGCATGAGAAATCTGGTTAACTGTATCCAGATCATAATCCTTCAGATGGATTTTGTACATCTCATAAAGAGGCATAACCGTAATGGTTTTACCACTTACCAATTTGATATCGAAAACACCGTCCAATGCAGGATCGATTTTCTTCTTACGCATTTTTGCGCCGATATCTTCACGGTTGATTGCTACTGGCTTGTCAGTGGTGGTATCCCACACAACAAAGTCAGGCATTTTGTCCCGATTGAAGTTTTTCATCCACTTCGTGGTGAAACCATCTTTTGGAAGCGGCTGGTTTTTATAACCAGGAATATAATCATCAGGATGCAACCGCATGAGGTTGTCAGTTCTTACCAACAACGGCATATCGGTGTAATCTTTAACGTAAGGCACATCTACCAGACCTTCGTCCATAATAATCTTGGCACAACCCAAGAATACGGAGATGTCTGACAAACCTGCACGACAAGGCACCCAGTAGTCAGCTTTTGTGGAAGGAGGATTGTACTCTGGACACACTGTAACCAAGGTACCACCACGTTCCATAATTTCTGTATACCAGTGCGCTTCAGGCATTTTGTTTTCGATGAGGTTTTTACCCCATTGAATGGTCAACTTCGCATAACGATGATCCGCAAAGTCGATATCAGAAGTCTGCATTCCGTGTGTCCAGGAATGACCAGGAGCTTGGTCACCGTGCCAGGTGTAGTTAGACCATGCACGACCACCTAATACCTGACCAGGACCACGACCACGAATAATCGCGTCGAGCAGACCAGCCATATTAGCAAGTCGATAAATACCATATTTACCTACAACACCTAATAGACCCATTCCACCACGATACTTAAAAGTACGAGGACCGGATCCACCCATCGCTTCGATCATTTCAGGCTGGTAACCTTCGTTTTTCAAGCGCTGAGCACCGCGAGCACCACTGTAAGCTTTACCAACAGCTACGTGGCCTTTTGCGAGATAGGTAAATGTATCATCCCAGGTCAAACGAACGAATTCATCTGTACCTCGGCTTGTGAACTTATATTTTTCCCGATTTTCTTTATCCAAGTATGGGAACCCATCGTCCGCCCATTGTTTCCAACCAACGCGGATCATTGGATACTTGTTTCGGTAAGGACCGTAAGCACGTCGTGGATAGGTCATACCGCGCAGACACATTCTTGGGTTCCAAGCAGCGTCAGCCTGATTACCATACAGATCTTTAACCTTATGATGGTCATAGTTCTGCTCAATACGCATCAGGATGCCGTTACGTACGAAACCACGAACGCGACATTGGTGAGTGTCGTTAGGAGAACAACAGTATGTAAAAGAACGCTCATACTTATATTGATCTCGGTAAACTTCTTCCCAACGACGATCTGGATAGGATTCCAGAGGATTTCCTACCTTCACTACGGGCTTTAATTGAGCTCCGACTCTCTTACTTGAAAGCGCCATAGCCGTAGCTACACCAGCACTCACTTGTAAGAATTTTCTTCGATTTAAACGCATAGAGTGAAACCTCCCTATAGGTTAATTAAGTTTTACAACCTAAAATTTAATCCTGTTCCTTCTTCGCAGCTCCCCTCCAAATTGGAAGCTACCCTAAAAACCCTCCTTTCTGAAATCTAAAAATTTTTTTTGTTGAACTTAAAAATTCCAACTTTATAACTAAATTTGTGCCCCGAAATATCAAAGGTCAATACTTATTTATTACAAACACTTCAAAAAAAAATAAACCCCGCCTCAAGGCATAAATACGCCTCAAAACGGGGTTTGAGTTTTGGACAAAATATAATTTGTATCACTAATTTTCATGGACAATAAATCCCAAGAAAAAACAATTTTATATTCAAAAAAACCGTTTTTTTGCCTGCAGGGGCTTTTGAGCATGCCTCTTTATACGTGAATATAAAAATCTTGTCAAACCCTTTTTTTCAGGGAAATTGCAATTTTTTTGACGTGTTTTGAAGCCCAATACAGGAAATTAATTGGAATAAAAAAAGACAAATTTTATCCCTTTTTAATTGCCGCCAATCTATAACATAACTACAAACAATTCAATATTTTTCATGTATTTTTTTGGATTTTTTGAATTTTTTACCATAAAAAATTTGGTAAAAAAATTCAAAATAATCGAATTTTTTAAATCGATTTAATTCTAACTTGCTGTTTTTAAATAAATAATTAGAATTGCACTAGTTTTTTCATTTATTAAAATCTATAAAATATAAAATACTGCTCTCCATTTGAGGCTGCATCTGCTGCAAAAATTTTATATTTTAAGGTATCAAATTGAAAATTTTTAACTTTTTTTATTTTTCCAAACAATAATTAAAAAATTCTCTTAAAAAATTTTATAAAACCCCCTTCTTGCAAACAAAAAAGACATCCTACCCCTTATAAGAATTTTTATTAGTTGCTGTTTGGGTAGTTTCTATAATCAATCCAAAAGCCATAAAATTTGGAAAATCCTTAGGTTTTCTTCCATATATAGAAAGAACACTGGTTTAACATCTATTGAGTTGTGAGTATCCATAATAGTTATAAATATCCCTAATGAGGCGAAGATTTATACTTTTCACCAAATATTTTTAAAGTTATAATCCCGGTTCTTTTTACTCAAGTTATCTATGGATCTATGAAAAATAAGCGAACCGCCATATATCCTGGAACTTTTGATCCCGTCACTTTTGGTCATTTGGATATTATGAAACGAGCCCTAACCTTTTGTGACAGGTTGGTGGTTGCAGTCGCTCATAATCCTAAAAAAAACCCTTTATTTTCCATTGATGAAAGAGTTAGTTTTATTAGTTCAGCCGTCAAAAGTTGGGAAAACATAGAAGTATTACCATTCGAAACCTTGCTTACTGATTTTGCAGAATCATTTGACGCAAGAATTATTATTAAAGGATTACGGGCAGTTTCAGATTTTGAATATGAATTACAAATGGGACTCATGAACCGAAATTTAAACGACTCTTTAGAAACTGTGTTTTTAATTCCCAGCCAGGAGTTCTCTTTTTTAAGCTCCAGTTTTGTTAAGGAAATTGCCAAGCACGGTGGGGATGTTTCCAAGATGGTACCTAAACCCGTAATTAAAGGTTTCTCAAAACTTAAACTATGAAATTTGCCAATCGAATTCAGAAAGTTCAACCCTCAATGACCCTTGCGATTACCGCAAAGGCCAACGAACTGAGGTCGCAGGGAATCGATGTCATTGGCTTTGGTGCGGGTGAACCGGATTTCTCCACCCCTGAAAATATTAAGGAAGCTGCCAAAAAAGCGATTGACGCCAATGAGACGTATTACACCGTTGTCACGGGAACCCTTGCTCTCAAAGACGCCGTCATCCATAAATTTAAAACCGATAACCATTTGGATTACAAGCGAGACCAAATCGTAGTTTCTTGCGGGGCGAAACATTCATTTTACAATTTGGCGCAGGTGTTGTGGGACACGGGCGATGAAGTGATTATTCCCGGACCGTATTGGGTCTCGTATCCGGATATGGTGACTTTATCCAATGCCACACCTGTCATCTTAAATACGGATGAAAGTTCCGGATTTAAAATGACACCGGAACAATTGCAGGAAGCAGTGACACCCAATACTCGAGCGATAGTCATTAACAGCCCGTCCAATCCGACGGGATCCGCTTATTCTAAACAAGAACTAGAACAACTTGCAGAAGTGGCCTTAAAAAATAAACTGCTGATTGTGAGTGATGAAATTTATGAAAAAATCATATTCGATGATTTTGAACATGTAAGCATCGCTTCTTTAGATGAAGAGATAAAACGCAACAGTGTGGTCATCAACGGAGCATCCAAATGTTTTGCCATGACAGGATGGCGAATTGGTTACCTAGCAGCAGAACCAGAAATTGCAAAAGCAGTCGGCAAGTTACAGGGTCAATCCACTTCTAATCCCACTTCTATTTCCCAAGCCGCTTGCATAGAAGCCCTGACGGGAAACGAGACTCCTCAGGTCATTGCAACCATGGTGCAAGAATTCCAAAAACGTAGAAATTTTGTAATGAAACGATATGAGGAAATCGAAGGAATGTCCTGCTATCAACCGGTAGGTTCATTTTATTCGTTTCCGGACATCTCGGGTTGTTTTGGCAAAGAATGGAATGGGAAAACAATTAAAGGTTCTCTTGATGCGGCCGCATATTTATTAGAAGAAGCTAAAGTGGCAATCGTTCCCGGTGTCGCTTTTGGTGCAGATAATAATGCCCGACTTTCCTTTGCTACTTCTATGGAAAACCTGGAAAAAGGACTTGATAGAATAGAGCAGGCATTTAAATCTCTTTAGACTTTTTTTTTATTAAACTTCCACATTTTAATGTTTCGCCGCATTTCTTGCAGCCCTATATTTCTTATAGGCTTTGACCACCGTCTCAAATCTTTTGCGTTGATTCTCAGATAGGGGAGCTTTTTTGGCTTTTCTTATAATGTCTTTGAACATGTAACCGGATTGAAAAAAATAAGGTCGAATTTCCAAAAAACAAATTGCCGCTTCCATGGCATCCGGATCGCCCTTAATGATCTTTATTAACGCGCCGTCCCAACCCCCCGGAAAAGCAAGCAAGTCATATTGGACACGGAAATTTTCACACGCCGCGGACCACTCCTCATATTTTTCATCACTTTCGTAACGAAATTGAAAGGTAAAATGTATGTGTTTATGAAGTTGGTTAATTATGGCAGCATTTCGAATAATTTCTTCTCTAAAGTCGGTCATAAACTTTAAGGCTGATTGGAAACTTGGAGAAGACATCCAAGTTGAAAGGGGGATTTAATTCAGAATCTACCAAACAATGCACTAAATTCGTTTCTCAAAAATCGATTTAGATATCTTTACTTTTCTAAGTAACGATAGTGCCCGGTGATTTTGAAATCGAATAACATATCTTCTAGTTCCGGCCCGCGACCAATATTATGAACTATTAAAGGTCGCTTATTATTTTCAGATTTTAAATCCGTAACAATTCCAATATGAGGCAAAATTCTCTGGGTTGACAAATTCCAGGTCACAATATCACCAGGTTTATAATCGCTACCTTTCCCTGAAATGGGAAGCGCCTGGCCCTTGCGAGTAAAAAACACTTGTAGGTTGGGAACTCGGCGATGATCAATATTAGAATCCGGTTTTTTCAATCCCCAGGTTTTTGGGTAAAGTTCAAAATGGGATTTCATATCCTCATGCACTCTTTTTTGTAAATCAATTCCAAGAACTCGATAAGTGCGGATGATTACATCGGTACACACTCCGACATTAGCAGGAACATCACCACCCGGATACGGAATTGTAAAATAACGACCATCATAAACTACTTGCTCTTGAGTACGCCTGAGGGCTGCTTGAACAAACTTATCGGTATATGAAATTTCCTGAGCGCTGAGATCTAATACAAATATATTCCATAATATTAAAACTAAAATGCAGGATTTAATTTTCATAGCGAATCATTCTACCTTTAAAAACAAAAAAATGTTTTTGTAAAATCGTAGAAAATATTTTTAAATAATTGATGCCGATTTTAATTTATCTTTTTGGCAACAGGTGGGTTATCGTTTGTTTGGTTTTCTGGGAGGGAGGCTTTATAATCGCGAAGCTTGGCTTCAATTTTTTCGCGGCAACGTTTGGCATTACAATTTCCGGTACCAACATTTATTTTTCTGCGCAGAGATTCAAACGTGAGATGTCCATCTTTCATGGCCTTTAAAATAGTTCCACCTGTGATGCTACGGCAAATGCAAACCTTTTTAAAATTTTCTAAAATTTGTTTTTGTGAGGCCACAATAAGTTTCCTGAGAATTCTTTCCGCAAATTGTATACTATATCGGATTTAGCCGTATTAAGCGAACACTATTCCTAACTCTATGAAATTTTTAATTTTATCTGCACTCAGTGGAATTTTGCTTTCACTGTCTTTTCCCAAATATAATTTTGAGTGGCTCAGTTGGGTTGCCCTAATCCCTTTATTTTTCTGTATTTATGGAAGCTCTCCTAAAAAAGCAGCAGGTTGTGGATTCATTACCGGAACCGTATTTTATGTCACTAGTCTTTCCTGGATAAACAACACTCTCGTTAACTATGGAAACATCCCCATGGTGATCAGTTGGCTCATTTTGTTGCTTCTATCGGTCTATCTAGCTTTTTATATTAGCTTATTTTCTTATTTGGTAAATCTATTGAGCAAAGGAAATGCAGTGTATTGGTTCATACTGGCCCCTTTGATTTGGACGGGTCTGGAATACATCCGTTCCACTCATCTTGAATATGGGTTTTCATGGCAAGGCCTGGGTTACTCCCAATTTCAAAATTTACCAATAATACAA
Organism: Nitrospinaceae bacterium; assembly: GCA_965223665.1. Classification (GTDB taxonomy): domain Bacteria; phylum Nitrospinota; class Nitrospinia; order Nitrospinales; family Nitrospinaceae; genus CBDCVY01. The sequence continues at coordinate 2,997,792 of OZ245011.1, read as the reverse complement.
ATGGCCGAGTTTACGGGAGTCTATGGAATCTCAGCACTAATCGTTTTGGTTAACGCGGGTTGTTTCTATATATTATGTCCTGCCATTTCAATGGAGAAACCCTGGGACCAATATCGATTGAGAGTGGTCACCACCACGGTGTTAATCCTTGCAGCTTGTTTGGGATTTGGCTATTTCTCCTTAGATAGATCTTTCCACAATCTTGGTTCCCCGCTTAAGGTGGCCTTAATTCAAGGAAACATTCCTCAAGAAATGAAGTGGAATCCCAAATACAAAAATGATGTGATGGAAAAATACAGGGATCTCACATTGGCTTCTTTAAAGAATAAGCCGGATTTAATCGTTTGGCCTGAAGCGGTCACACCGTTTTATTATGAGCGGGATGAAAAAGGTTTTCTTTATATTTCTCAAATTATCAAAGATACAAAAACACCGTTAGTTTTTGGTAGTCCTTTTCTTAAAATGAAAAACCAAACTCCTATTAGTTATAACAGTGCATATTTTCTAACTCCCTCTTCACCAAAAGCTAAACGTTACGACAAAATTCATCTCGTTCCATTCGGCGAGTTCATTCCATTTCGAAAAGTTTTGTTTTTCCTGGATAAAATGGTGGAAGGCATTGGGGATTTTGGTCGTGGAAACGCGGGAGTCGTATTCGATTTTGAAAATCTTTATAAATTTGGTATTTCCATTTGTTATGAAATTGCTTTCCCGGATTTAGTTCGACAACCCGTTTCTAATGGCGCGAATTTTCTGGTGAATATTACCAATGATGCCTGGTTTGGTAAAAGTGCGGCTTCCTACCAACATATTAGTATGGCCGCCCTGCGGGCCGTCGAAAATCGTGTTCCCATTGTCCGTGCTGCAAATACCGGTATTACTGGGGCTATCGACCCCTGGGGCAGAATTGTACCCACGACTGATATATTTACTGAGGCCTATTTAGTCACTTCTATTCTGCCAACCACCAGCGGACCAACCTTATATGCTCAATTTGGGGATATTTTTTGTTATCTCTGCCTGGCATTTATTCCGATCCTCGCCATTCTGGCTCCCAAAGTTCCCAAAAAAACCTACTAAACTCACCATTGTTTTTTTAGTTAAAAAATCAAAATAAAAGCCTGCAAATTCCTATTTTAGTATTTGGAAATCAAAGAATTTTCTCCTTCAAATTCCTTCCAAATCCTATTAAACTAGGTTAGATTAACAATTATTTTCTTTCTATTATGAAAAGTCATCCACCGATACAAGAAAAGGATTCTCTGATCCATCCTTGCCAATTGGTCAAAAAAGATCAACCCACTGCCATTCGCGATTTTCTGTTACAACATATCCCAGATCATCCCAAGGGAATCATTCCATTAGCGACCTCCAATTTTCTGGTAGCAAGAACCACTATTTTTCGGCACTTGCAATGGTTACTTAATGAAAAGGAAATAATAAAAATTGGAAACACGAGTAGCGCCCAGTATTTTTTGAAGGCATCTCTCAATAGAAAGTTTTCAGTAAATATTTTCCCCGAATTGAGTGAAGCTCAAATATGGATTGATTACTTAGAAGATACTTTTTGTTTATTACCCAAATATGCTTACGAGATTTTTCGTTATGCGTTTTCCCGTACCTTTAATAACGTAATGGAACATTCCAAAGCAACAGAAGTAGAAATTCAAACTCTTTGGGAAAAAGACGAATTGACTTTAAAAATACAGGATAACGGGATTGGTATTTTTGATTGTATGCAGAAATCTTTATCCCTTTCAAATGAAAGAGAATGCGTGATTCGATTGGCAACCGAAAAAGTTACGACCTCCCCGGAAAAACATGGGGGTCAGGGTTTGTTTTTTACAAGCCGAGCCGTTGACCAGTTTATGCTTCGATCCGGGAATATTCATTTCTACCGTAATAATCGACAAGATGATTGGACCCTGGAAACCCATCAAGTCCAGTTAACAGGAACTACGGTATCACTTTCCCTTGCTTATAACACTCGACGACGAATCACCGAAATTTTTAAAAAGTATTCTACTTTAGTGGATGACTCTGACCCGCGTTTCGATAAGATTCATATTTTGGTAGAGCTCTGCTCTAAGGAAATTTTAAACCGTTGTAACAGGCAAAATGCGAAAAAGTTATTGCAGGGGGTTCACAAATATCGACATGTTTTGGTGGACTTCAAAAATGTAAACTCTGTTACACAAGGATTTGTGGATGAGGTGTTTCGGCTTTTCCAGGCAAGGTACCCCCAGATCGAGATTAAGTACACCAATGCCAATGATGATGTTAAGTTTATGATTGAACACACCTTACATCAAAAAACCTCGTAATTAATCCATCCCATAAAAGTGTCCTTTTTTGTCCACCCTTAAAAAAAATTTGCGTTTTCCTGGGACCTATTGACTATAATAGGCATAGGTCATTACTTCATCCAGACTAAATAAGCGAGGATTAGAGCATGAATGAAGAAGTCTCATTTCCAACCCCAAAACGTCCTTTTTATTTCAGCAAAACCCGGATCAAAGAAAAATGGGCTCAGCTGGATATCGATTTAGAAAAGGAACCCGCAAATGAAAATCAAAATGCCCTAGATGAACTTTATCAAGACGACTTATTCGGCCTCGGAAACGAATAGCTAGTATAGCGCAAATTCGCAAAATTCATTTATTCTTCACGGTTCACTACGTTTTTAACAGATACTTTTCAAAAATAATTTTATTGAAAGCAAAGAGGTTGGCAAGTTGGTTTAGGGATCCTACGATAATCGGAGGGTAGCTTCGATCATTGCCAAAGTATTGGCTAGAGAATGTAGAACCAAAGTTACATAAAGGGACCGTGTTTTAATCTTTGCAATTCCCAGTACTACACCCATAGAAGCTATGACTGCCAATTCAGGTATTTCATATTGAGTATGAATTATTGTCCAAACAATGGTAGTGATACTGATTGCCCCCAATGCACCCAACCGCGAATGCAATATCCCCTCAAAAAGAAATCCGCGGAAAAAAAACTCTTCCAGAATTGGTGCTGCTATCGTGATCGTTATCCATAACAAGGGAAGACTTCCCGCTGATAGATAAACCTTTTCCATAAATGGTGGAATGGATGGACGATTAATTAACAAAAATAGGACAAACACCCCAAACTCAAATAACAGAAAAATACTCACCCATTGAAAATATACATTAGAGGAGACGGGAGTTAGTTTGAAATAGTTGTGAATGGAATTGTCTTTGCGAATTTTGACAAACAAAAGCATTAGCCCCACACAAATCATACAGGAAGGAATGGTAGAGAGCGAAAGAAACATTCCATTCGTCTCCAAACCAGATCCTAAAGCTTCTATATCCAAATCTGGATCTTCCGCTAATAAAACTCCTGAATAAATCACAACCATCACGATACTCACGGCAATATTAGCAATAATGATGAGCAAGCTTAATCCAACGGTGGCCCAAAACCCCCAATATCCAGGTTTGCGCTCATCTATAGTATTTATTTGGGAAGAAGTAAGTTTTTGGTTCATAAATTAAGAAACCTCGATCATTTTATACAAGATGGAGCCATTTCTTTTATTTTATATTCAAATTGGCTTCAGGTTCTACATTTCACATAAAAAATATTATTTTGGAAACCAGATTAAAGATTAGTTCTTCAAAGCGACAAATTTGCAATTTATTTGCATAACAGTATTCTTGACCAACCAAAATAATTCAGATTTGATTCAAAAATAAAAAATTCCGAACAATATATCTATTTTACTTTATCTATTTTTTAATTAAAATGTATCTATTCGTAAGTTATAAATTATGACTCAATATTAAAATTTTTATTACAAGGTTGGTTTTTTCAACCAAGGAGCTTGTATCATGAAAAACAATCCTTTCAATTCAAGTTTCGTTGCTTTCTTGTTAATACTCTCTGTGGGGTTGTTTTCCGGAAAGGCATACGCTCTAGATGATGGTTCCCTAGCAGAAAAAATTGGAGCATTGAACTGGCAAAAAGAACCCGGTAACTATGAACTTGGGGATATCAACGCTTCAATCACCATTTCTCAAAATGAATGGCTCGTCAAAGGAAAAGATGCACACGAATATATGTATCTTATGGAAGGCCATAAAGGATTTCAACCCGATGCAGTGGTTTTTCGGATTCAAGGTCCAAACCAAGACACTCAAGTGGATTACACCTTTCAAGAAATAGGTTATGTTAAAACCGATGATTGGGAGCAAAATATTGATAAAAACGAATTATTGGAGCAAATCAAGGAAAGTACTAAAGAAGCGAATAAGTTAAAAGGTGAAGGCTACCCTGATCTATTTGTAGACGGATGGGTTCAAGAACCCTATTTGGATAAAAAAAACGCAATAATTTATTGGGCTATTTCTGCCCATTCCAGTTTGGGCGAATCCATAGTCAATGCAAAAGCTTTAAAACTGGGGCGAAAAGGTTACACAGAAATAATATGGGTGGGGTCATCGGATCAATTTTCCAATGCAGAAACCACTCTTTCACCTACATTGGCCGCTTACCAATATAAAGAAGGATCAACTTATGCTGATTTTATGCCAGGAGTGGATACTGTTGCTGCTGTAGGGGCAGGTGCTTTAGTTTATAAATTAATTACAGGTAAAGCCGCCGCCAAAGTTGGAGCAGGGTTATTGGCCATGATTGCCATTTTTGCTAAGAAGTTTTGGTTTATTTTAATTGCCCCCGTCATTTTTGCCTGGAAATGGTTGAAAGGATTATTCACCGGAAAGAATGAAAACACTTAAGAAAAATGGTGCCAAGCTGTTTTTCCAGATTCATTTTTGAAAAATATAATCCTAGATTTCTCCTTCTTTCATAGGGTTCAAATTCAATCAAACATTTCTATCCCTAGTTAAAAAGGTAACAAATCCTTTCCCCTTTCCTCCTTAGGGTTGGCACCCACTCGGTTGGCAACATGAGTTATTGTGCTATTAATCTATAAGATAGTCTAATAGCTCTAAAAACATTCTTTTTAAAATCCATTCCACAGATATTAAATATTTGGAAAATCAGATGTAGTCCCAATAGAGCGAACTTCCCGTCACCATTTTCCTTAATTCTGATAAAAAACAAATTCACAACCACTGAAATAACCTCAATAATTGATCATTTCTTCCACTTTTACCATAAATTCGTCCAAGGCCAGGCATTTCAGCATGAAATTAGATGAAGTACATAAAATCCACATTTTGTAGGTAATAAATGAATTGGGTGCCATATTTTGTAGTTATAAAAATTTCAGCTTTTCGTTATAAATAAAATATTATTATAACTAGTTGTAATTTATTTTATAACTATTTATAATCCTCTAAATTAGCAAAAAACAACGTATTGTATTTCTTAAGGTTATGTAAATTTTAACGATTTTGCATAGGCTTATCTTGAGTCAAGGAATAAAATCCGTTTCTAAAGCCTTTATTCACTGATAACCCTCAGCTAAATTTCAAATGTTTGAAACCGAGCCGCGCTCCAAGCAAATACGAGAATTTATTTTGCAATCCCTACCCGAACATCCTAAAGACATCGTCACCGTGACTGGTCAAAAGTTTAACGTCACTCGTACCACTGTGCATCGACACCTGAGCCGATTGCTGCGAGACTACAAAATTATTCAATCCGGTCGAACCCGCGCGGCATCGTACCACCTAGCTAATTCCCTTGATAAAGTCATCCACTTTGAAATAGCTTATGGCTTGAAAGAAGATCAGGTATGGAAGGATCATTTTGCAAAGCCCTTGTCCCTGTACTCTGAAAGTGTTTTTGATATTTGCTGCTACGCTTTTGGTGAAATATTTAATAACGCCATCGACCACTCCGAAGGCAGTCGCATCACGGTAACTTCAAAAATGGAAGGGAAGTACCTGCGGTTGCAAATTCTAGATAATGGGATGGGTATTTTCAGAAAAATTCAAACTCATTTTAACTTGGAAACACAACGCGAAAGCATTTTACATTTATCCAAAGGCAAACTGACGACAGATCCCGAGCGGCACAGTGGTGAAGGCATTTTTTTCACTTCACGCGCGGTGGATACTTTTCTTATTCGTTCGTTTGATCTCATCTTTCAAAGAGAAAATGACGACTGGACTATCGATTCCACAAAGGAAATTTATAAAGGCACCCTCGTAGCTTTCACTCTTAACATGCACGCAATAAGAACATTGGGTAGCATTTTTCGCCAATACTCCTCTTTAGAAACTAATGCAGAGACTCCCCTATTCGACAAAACACAGGTCCTTGTAGAACTCAGTAATTTAGAAGAAGACAAATTTATTTCCCGTTCGCAAGCCAAGAGAATTTTATTCAGCCTGGAAAAATTTAAAAACCTTTGTTTGGACTTTAAAGGAGTTAAATCGGTGGGGCAGGGATTTGTCGATGAAGTGTTTCGCGTATTTCAAAATCAACATCCCAATATCAAAATCGAATATGTTAACGCAAATGATAACGTTAAGTTTATGATCGAAAGAAGTCTTCCGAATGGATAAAGCCGATTAATTCAGTGATGTACCAAGACACCCATCCTGATTCAACTAAGGAACCTATTCCCCAACCACGCGATTCAAAGTTAACACCACATTTTTTTCCCCGGCTTGAGAAGAAAGAACCCCTTCAACATCTCCAGGTTGTCCCATCGCACTTCCATCCTGGTCTAAACGAGCCATTAGCAAGATTTCCCCATCAAACTCAGCGTTCGGCATCATCACATCTTTTTGTCCGATGGAAAATTTCAAAGGAAATTGGACGTCGGCCATGCGCTGAACCGCAATAGGAGGTGTTCCTCTTGGACCTTTTTTCTTAGCAATGATAAACAATACAGCATTTGGCGGAACTTTAGCTTCAACGGATTTATCAATTTTAAGAGTTCCAGAAATGGTTTGGCCCCTCACCTCAACAGACTGGTTCAAAACTATCCTTACATCCTTTTCTCCAGGTTTGGCAATTATCTTTCCTAACAGATCTCCGGGACGTGCTTTGGCATCCCCATCGTGGTCTAACCTTGCAGTCACACTTAAACTGCCTTCAAACTGAGCTCCTGGCATCATTATATCTTTGGGGCCTATAGCGAACTCGTAGGGAAATTCAAAATAGCCAATTCGCTTCGCCGCCAATGGGGGACCTGAATTTACCCCCTCCGGTCGGACAAATAAAAATAACATTGAACCCTCTGGGGGAGGAACTTGCGCGTTTTCAAGGGTTATGACGCCAGAAATTTCTTTTTCCTTAAGAGCAGGATCATATTGTCGTTCAAGTTTTTTTAGAGTTGCTGGAGGAACTTTATGTTCTTTTAGATCTCGATCACAGCCACAAAATGTCAAAAAACCCAAAATTAAGCAAAATTTCGCTAAAGCTTTCAATTCAATTCTCCGTTTTAGAGATAATGAGCAATTTCTTTAAAAACCGAATGATCCGATCTCTTGGATCAATTATATTAAAAATTAAACCCACAACCCAGTAGATTCATGGGAAACCGGTTTTACCAGGTTTAAAGGAAGTTGCGCCGTTTCGCAAGGCGGCTTTGCCAGGGACAAAAAGGATATTTTGAGGACTTATCAGTCTCGAAATTCCAAAAAAATTGAATAGACCTTCAGGGGGTCCGCTACCCCGTCCTAATCCTCCACCAAGAGTTGGACAAATGGTTCGCATCCTCTGATTCGAATAAAGGGTGAGAAATTCGATTCTCACCCTTTATTTTTTGGTTTTAGATTTCATTTTGGATTTGGACTTTGCTTTACCAATTGGACTACTTCTTGACCCAGGAGAGTGAGTCCGAACATGATGCCGATAATCTTCCCCCTCAATTTTTACAAACCGACACATTTCCGTCAATCGAGAGTAAATTCTTTCTCCTACTTTATCTTCTAAAGTTTCTTCCCCGGCAAACGTCTTTCGTGAAGACCTCACATTGATTTCTACATGGGTATCACACTTTGAACTCTCTTTTGTATTGGGAATTTCATTTAAAAAATTAGTTGTAAAAAGAGTGACCTTATCAGATGAGTTATATCGACTCGATATTATTTGGTCGAGCATGGTTAATTCCCATTCCGTATTTCTACCCTTTGCCAATTCATCAATCACCAAAACGGGTGCATGAACATAAGGATTGATTATTGCCTGCTCCGACAAATCCTGACTATATCCAAATCGAATGTCTGATAACAATTGAAAAAAATCGACGAATTTACATTCGGCATCTTTTTCAAAAATCAATTGTTTTAAAATAGAAACTGCCAAATGGGTTTTTCCCAATCCTGGACGACCCATAAATAAAATTCCCTGATCGGTTTTACCAAAATCTTTCACAAAATCTTTGGCAATTTTCAATGCCAGCTTTTGCGACGCATCCATCGGATGAAACGTTTCAAATTGCGCGTTGACAAATTTCCCGGGAATACCACTTTGATTGAGACGACTCAAATTTTCTTTGAGTTCATCGCAGACACAGGGACTCAAAAATGAGATGCCCTTTTCATCTTCAGAAAACACCATGCCACGACCATTACACAACTCGCATTCAAAACAGGAGCATACTTCCCCGTGTACTTTCCCGGATTCATTCATTAAAATGTAATGAACTCCTCTACACTCGTTGCAAGTTTTAGCTTTTGTTTTTTTCATTGGGGCACCTGTTTTAATTCTATCTCAATCGATTCTCGCAGTTGGCTTAAGGATACTTTTGGATCCGGGTTCCGTGAAGACTTAATAAAATCCACGTAACACTTTTCGATACATCTGCACAAAAGCTCTTCCGGAATATTGCGTTGTTCCCATTGACTGATCAAATGATAATCGCTAGCAGATAAGGCCATACCCGAGTCTTTTAGCGATAGAAAAAACTGTTCCACCCGAGTCAGGTAATTTAGGTTTTCTTTATTGAGAAAACTCATGCTGGAATAAACGCAAGTTGAATTTGGGGATCTAAGATATTTACAGCGATACTAACTCTGTTGCGTGATAAATTTCAAGCTTTAATATCTAAAATTGTTCCAACAATTTCATTAGAGGTACGGATGACACTTGCATTAGCGCGAAAGGCGGCTTTGGATAGGATTTGCTCCACCGCTTCTTCAGTAATATCTACATTAGAAGTTTCCAATGCACCGGAACGAATTAATCCCAAACCACCAGACCCGGGATTTCCGGAGAGAGGTTGACCGGAAGCATTTGATGCGGCAAATATGTTTCCACCTAAAGAAGTCAATCCAGAAGGATCATTAAATCCTGATAAACGGATTTGACCTAAAGTGACCGATTGACCGTTACTGAAACTGTTGACTTGACCAGAGCTATTTATCGAAATCGATTCTGCATTTAACGGGACCGTAATTTCTGGTTGCAGAGAATATCCATTTGCATTGACGAGGCGCCCGGAATTGTCTGTCTTAAACGCACCAAACCGAGTAAACCCCGGACTTCCATCCGGCAAAGTTACCTGAAAATATCCAGGACCGTCAATGGCAACGTTTAAGGGATCATTTGTGGGAAGCAAAGCTCCGGAAGCATTGTTACGCTGGGTTCCCAATATTTGCGACCCACCCGTTTTAATATCCATTATCACTGGACGGCTTTTTTTAAATCCGGGGGTCTGCAGGTTTGCCGTATTGTTGGCGCTGATATCCAGGCGACGGCTTGCGGTGCGCAAACCAGAGAGGGCATTAAAAAATGCATCGATCACAATCCACCTCCTAAAACGGATGTGCTTAAACTGGAACGGTCGATTGCGAGTCTTGTTGATCTGGTGTCGGGAGGGATTGTCCCACCACCGGAACCAAGTCTCGAATCATTGCAGTTTCATCGCACTGATCTTGTTTCCGACAGCCCTGACAGTCTTTCCAAATTTTTTGTGGGAGTTCGTTCATATTAATAATACGAAACCCTAATTTTTCAAAAAGGGGTACGGCATAGGTCAAAACGAATATCCGGGGGACTTCCGCCAAAATAGCTCGCTTAATACATTGCTCAACTAATGCAGTGCCTACCCCTTGCCGGTAAAAATCTGGACGAACCGCCAAGGAACGAATTTCAACCATTCCCCCCATATTCCAACTCAGGCTGCAGGTACCGACAATTTGATCTTCCTCCGCCACATAAACCAAAAAATCCCCAATATGCGATTGAATCTCCTCTAAAGAGCGAAACAGCATTTGGTCATCCTGGGCATGAAAATTAATTAGCTCCAAAATGGCATTGGATTCATCTTTGTTGGCAGTTCGAATCATGAAATTAAACTTTCGGCTTCAGCCTCTTGTGTTTTCAAAATACTCTGCGAAACTTCTTCTAAAAATTCTTTCGAAGTTTCCGAAAATTCTCCGGGAACAGCGGAAACACCAAACTTGAATTGGAATTTTCCATTATTAATTCCCGAACTTAAATCTTTAAGACTTTCTCTAATTCTTTTCACTCTTCGCCGGGCACCTTCTAAAGGAACCCTTGGTAAGAGCATCCAAAAAACATTATTCCCAGAAAAAAATAAGAGATCCTTATCGGGTAGGGTGTTTTGCTGAAACGCCTCGCCTACACCTTCGATTAGGCTCTCTTGAAGGGGTTCGTCATAAGTATCCGGGACTTCGCTCGAATAGTCAACGACCAATTTTATGCAGGAAAGGGGTGTTTCTGTGCTACTCGCCAATTCCATGTACCGATCTAATAAAGGACGTAAATACAAAGTTTTCATAAAACCTGTTGGGCCTTCCCAGGCTTCCTGGGTTTTCAGGATTTCTTGTAGAAGGACATTATCCAGTCCAATTCCTAATTTTTCCGCAGTGCGTTCAAGGTAATCCGTTCGTAAACCTTCATAAAAATGCTTCGGTTTGGTACTGCCAAAACAAAGGGCTCCGGCTAATTTTCCATAACGAATGATGGGAATCAGAGCTTCTGACAAAATTGGTTTTTGATAATGCGCTTTAAATAAAACCGAACCATCTTGTAAATCTTCCCTTAATACCGGCCGTTGATTAGAACCAAACCAGGAATCCAAAGTATCCTGCTCAATAAAAATCAAGCCCTCCAGCAAATCCTCCTGCAGGCGATCTTGAATAGAATTGTGAATAAAGTGATCTTGTCCGTCTACAAGGAAAATTAAAACAGCGGGAAGGTTAAATCGAAGAATCACTTCTTTTCTAAATTGACGGATCATTTCTACAATATTGGGGCTTGTTAGAAGAACTTTTTCAATTTCGAACAAGTTTTCCTGGAGTGATTCATTGTTTTCCAATAGATCCAAAAACCATTTGATTTGGATCTTCATGGTTTTATTGTCCTCCTGCACTCGCTCCAGAATTCTATTTGAAATATTGATGGTTTTATTGGATTCATCCGGCAAATCTTCGGGTTCAATAGTTTTGATTTTTTGTAACAGATCCGGAAAATCCTTAAAAAATTCGGGATGCTCACTTAAGTAAAGGGCAATTTGATGTTTGTCCATGAATGCGATCCTTCTGCAGGGTTTGTAGACAATTGGGTTTCGATTGGCAAATCTTCGGCGGGCCGGTGGGGTCGGCTTGGCTTCCAAAATCGAAATAATTATTTGATTATTTGGGGCTTAACCGATTGCCCCTTGTTTCAATTTATATCACAAAAGGTTGCCATTGTCCCGCAAATTATTTTATAACTGATTGAATTTAAGGGGATAATGCTTCTTAATTGCAAAAGGATGATTTGGCATCCGGGGATTTTATTAATAAATGGAAAGATTGTAGAAAAATTTTCCTGATTTTTCTGATCATCCAAAAACCTAAACTCGGGAGCTAATTTGTTGGCTCCCCATACTGGCCTTATCATCAGGAGGAGTGGGTGCTCTTTTGTTACCGCAGGCTAAAAACCATAAAACCATACTCAATGAAATTAGGATTTTAATAAATGCTCTGCTTTCTGGTGGATTCATAACTTTTATTTCTCGACAAAAAGAAGGTCCAAGTACTTTTCAATCAAATTGGAAATATCTAATAAGGACCCAATTCAATTTGACCCATACTACCAATCTCCCCCTGGAAAATAAAATGAATTTAGAAAAGAATTTTTACCTACCTTTAAAACTGAGACCCTTAATATACCAGGGGTCTTTCTAAACCAATGAAATTTTAAAATAAATATTTGAATGGACAACAAGGGAATCGACCTGGCAAATCCGATCCATAGAAGTAACTCCTATTAGAAAGATCGATGTGCTCCCTCTTTCCCCAACCTGCGGTTGGAAGCAATAAGGATTCTCAAAAGTTTGTGGATAAATGATATTTAGACAAACCTGATGAAAATTTATTTCGGGTGCAGAGTCACGCTGCGGGCTGGGGTGATTCACCTTTATGAGGGTTTAAGACTATTTTCTCTTCGGAAAAATTTATTGAAATCGACAAATTTCTACGATTGCAACTTTAAGGAAAGGAAGTTAGAATTCTAAATCCTGCCACAAAGCCGACGTAGCTCAGCTGGTAGAGCAACGGATTTGTAATCCGTAGGTCAGCGGTTCGATCCCGCTCGTCGGCTCCATGATTTTATACAAGTTATTGAAATTCTCCTGCTTGCTATTTTATTTTTCCACAAGTTTTCGCAAGCAATTTGCCACTTTTCGTATTTTTTTCTTTCTCGATTCTCCCTCCCGGAAGCCTGAAAAGGCTCCCCGGGTTTATAGATATAAATAGATTAAAACTATTGGGTTTCAAAAAGCCCTCCGGCTCTCCAATCATAAAGACCGACAGAACTTCGATTAAGTCCTCCGCTCACAGTTGAACGACTGCCACTTGCGGTATTCTCTTCACCTCCAGTAACACTGGAATAAAAACCACTGGCAATCCCTTCCAATCCTCCGGAAATACTGGAAGCAAATGCCGTGGCCTGGTTGGACCAACCACCACTCACACTAGATGATAACCCTGAAGCAGTGTTTTGCTGGCCACCACTTACAATTGAATGAGTACCTGAAGCTTCATTGAAATGACCTCCGCTGACAGTGGATGAATCCCCGCTTGCGGTATTGAACCAACCCCCGGTAACACTTCCCCAACGACCCTCCACCGTGTGGCGATGACCTCCGCAGGCACTCGCATAAATATTTAATAGTTGATTATTTTCCCCTGCAGCAAACCCACCATAGCTCGTATAATTATGCCCACTGCCTACAATGAGATTATGAGAACCTGTTTTATTAGGTGGAAATAAAGGATTTGGTTCATCATAACCAACGATAAGATTTCCCAACCCATTAACAATACGACCTCCACTCCCTGTATCGCCATTGGTCGCACCGGAGCCACTTTCGATACGAACGTTCATTCCGGTAAAGTGAAGATCATTTCCATTGCGGACAACTCCTGCTAACAAAGCTTCTAAATCAGCAATCCTGGCCTGCAACGATTCCAGTGTAGGTGTGCCACCAGAATGAGTCACCTCCAGGATTGGAGAAAATCCTCCCGACTCTCTGGAGTCCATATCAATACCATTGGTGGTTCCCGCAGTGCGAATGGTAACTCCGTTATTGGCAAATCCCCCATCAACCCAGCCCTGCACTAAATTAACTCCATCCACAGTTAAATTAATCGTGGTCTGGCCTTGGGCAAATGCTGGGATGATTCCACGAATGGTAGCGGAGCCAGACAAGTCACTCCAGTCCACTGTATCCTCACTCCAATTTGTGCTTTGACGAATTATATTGTAAGGCCCACTACTTGCGTCCGTTAAATTTAATATGATTGAAGCAGAAGTAACCGTTGCATCAGGTGGAATAGAAGACAGGTCCCATTTAATTAATGCAGCAATCTCTCCACCTGACCCATCATTTCCATCGGCCAGCAAAACGGTTTCCGTCCCAAAGTTGGAATTGGGGTTGGTTTCACTGATATAACTGTCCTCTACGGCCGTGAATTGGATGGTGACAGCATGAGAGAATGTGTTTGCAAACAACACAATAAAAAATATAAATAAACTGATAGACTTTCTCATAGTATTTCCTCCCTTAAAAACTCTTTGAACAGATTTTATTTGTGCCTTTTAAATTAAAAATCAAGAGAAAGAAATTGGATCTATAAAAACTTTAGTGAGATTATGCGGGAAAGAATTTTAAACCCATATCGTACTTACGATGTTTCTATTGTCATTAAACGTATTACATCAGGTTTGAAATGAGATTTATCCAAAGAGCCTTTCTTGATTTCCCAGGGTTGGGGTGGGTTGGATGAGTATCTTTGTTGAAGACAAGGTCAATTACCTTTGAGGTGAGGACATAAGATCGAGTTCTTCGGGGATATTAGCCAAATAGAGAACCTTCTGAATGTTTTGGTTCCACTAAATCTTACTCCGTCCAATTTTTTCCAAAAAGAATTGTTCAAGAGTTGGAAGTGAAAACATTTCAACTTCTCCCCTTTTTTATGGAATGAAACTGCAACCTCCCATGCCTCGAACCTGGTTTTATTATCACTTGATCTCTTTCCACGAGGCGACGGTAAACGGGTATTTCTTTTTGGTCGCTAAATTACCATAGCCTATTCCTTCACAACTAAAACCAATGGTTGCGCTACCGGTAAAGTTTACGGCCGCGTCTACGCTATTACCCACCACCATGGCTCCATAAACCGTTGCCGAACCGGTTCCCACTAAAGCGCCGTCACAGGTAGCGCAGGATCCTACCAATATAATTCCATCCCAGTTGAACGATCCGGAGATATCCAGGTCTCCATCTACTATGAGTACCCCGGAACCATTCACGTCACCGCGAATATCCAGATCTCCTTTAACATAAACTACGTCCGGGTCACTATGGGTTCCCCATTGGACATTGTCGCTATTATTAATTGTAGTATTTCCATTATCAACATAATCGGGGACACCCGAAGCGGTGAGTAAGGTATGCAGCTTTTCGGCATCATTCGCGGTAAAACTGGTTTGATCCAACATGATGTCAGGAGGTCCTCCTCCTGATCCCTGTAAATGCTTTTCAGCCCCTCCGCCAAAGTCAACACAAGTGGCCGAATCACAGGATCCATCATCATCTATAGGTCCCGGAGATTCTGTGGCAACCGCCCTGGAACCATCACAACTAGTATCTTCCGTCCCATCTGTTGCCAGTCCATGAGTTATGGTCCCACCATTTTCATATCCTCCCAAAACATCAAATCCAGAACCCTGAGAGTTTATATTCGACAGTGGACCCACCAGTGTAACTGCTGCGGGAAACTTGTTTGGAGGAAGAGTGTAATTTTGGACCATAACGCGAATGGTTTTTATGGTACCGTCATTGGAAATCCCTGTGGACTCAATAAAATACGAATTATCCTTATCAACCCAAGGATCATCTATACCGATTCCTTCATCTTTGTTATCAAAAGCGCGAATATTGTATGTTCCTCCATTAAAAGATACCTGTGTATAATTCGCATTGTTATAGGAGTAGGTATTACTTCCCGGAATAGAACTGAATAGTCCGTTGTCAGAAGTGTTCGTAGCATTCCCATCGGCCCCTTGAAGAACATCATTTGCGGGCAGGTTTTTGGCAACTACCTTCGCTTGTTCCAGCCCGGCATCGGCAATATAAAAAGCCTCGCGAGACTCAGTGAAGATTCCTGTTTTTTTAATATCCAAACCGGTGACCTGCAAAATTGCCGGCATAAGAATCATTAATACAAGCATAAAAAGAAGGACACCCACTAAAGCGGATCCCGATTCGTCTTTGATTTTCCTGGTGATTTTCATGTTTAAATCCCTGTTTATTAACAAAATTTTTTAAACTGCTTTTTTACTTAAATGGTTTAGACCCCTCTTTACCGGTTCCTTTCTTTGCCTGACAATTGTTGGAAGAGCAACATCGATACCATAGAAGGTCTGAATCTTTCGGTTTAGATTCAAAATTAAGCTACAATGTGGGTTTTGAAGAAAATTAATTTACAGATTTACATTTTTTGTAATTTAAAAAAAATCAAAGGGATTGGATGAATCAGACTCCCAAAGTGACGATTAATGTCAGTGAAAGACCCAAGAATGTAAATCTTTTTGAAAAGAAGAAGTAAATCTAAGTGAAGAAAAGGAACTCTTTTCTATCTAATAGAATCAGGTGAATTTATATTAAAATAGAGTTCCAGAATAAAACGAGGAATCGATTACGAAAAAATTTAAAACCACTAGTATAAATCTGGGGTTTTTTATCTTATTGAATCCTATCAATCGATAAGGCATTTTCGGTCTCTAAGGGCCGGGAGTTTGGTTTTGAGTGGTTTTCTCATTAAGACAATCATTTTTTATTCACTTTCCTTTACTACCTGCCATTCTCTATACTTCTATAAATTCGAAGGATTCGCCCCATTATTCCCGACACCCCTCACGCTTAAAAATTAAGTTGGATTTCTTTATTGAGGCATGGGTCGTTAACCTTGTTGGCGAGACTCTCTCGGTTCTTACCCACCTCCTTTTTGACTCAAGTAATTTTTCGAATTTGCCGTTCCATTTAAGCAAAAGAGTCTAAAATCAACCTTCCACTCTATATATCAGAGTTAAACATGAATCACATCCATTCAATTCCAAAGTCAGAAAGCCTCAATTTAACAAACCCGGAAATTCAAAGCGTTATCTCTAACCGTTGCAAATCATTGAAAGCTCCCATTGCCATAGTCGGAAGCCGAAATTCCTCGAAACATATTCTTAAAATACTAAAAGACGCCGAGATTATAGTCACAGGTATTTATGACGATACCCCACACCCCACAGAACTGGGTGGGAAAAAGGTGCAACCGATTCAGGCGCTATCGACTATTGATCCACAACCTGTGGTCTTGGTCGCCTCTTTAGATTCTTCAATTGAACTGGAGGAAACGTTACAACGAATTCAAAATGTTTTTCCGGGTCGTGTTCTCTGTTTAGAACATTTGCTCGATCTTCCCACTCTCTTTCATGATTTGAAAATTCCTTTAGACTACAAATATAATGAACTCTTATTGAGTGGATGGCGTAAACACTTAATTGAAAAACCCAGCCCCTGGCAGTACTTACCTCCGGACTTCAATTTAAAAAATAAAACGGTATTGGAGTTTGGTCCTTTCGAAGGACATTTTTCAATGATGCTGATGGAACAGGAACCGAAACGAGTGATCGGTTTGGAAGGACGCTCTGATAATTATGCTAAAACTGCTCTGTTAAAAGCATATATGGATTGGGACAATTACACTTTGCGGTTCGGAGATATGCATTTGTTTCCCTCTATAGTCCCGGAACCTCTCGACGTTATATTTTGTTCTGGAGTTCTTTATCATTCTGAAAAACCCTGGTGGTTCCTGGAAACCTGTATGAATCACTGCGACACCATTATCCTTTCCAGCCAGGTGGCTTCCAAACATTCTCCGGAACCGCGCCGCTTCAAAGAAGTAACACTGGATGCAGGTAAGTTTTCATTCGAAATTTTTTCTGAAGGAGGGGACAATCTATCCGGACTCTCCAAACAAAGCCTGTGGTTCCATGAAGAAGACCTCGCACAATTTGTCGAGCACCACGGGTTCCATTACGAAAAATTCAATGAATGGGTCAACCCCCACGGCTTATGGATATGCAGCATACTGAACCGAAAATCTTGACCTTAGAATAAAAAATGTACAAAGTCCGAAAAATTATTTTGTTTGCAATTTCTTCTGATTCATATTCTTAAACCTTCAAATCACTTCCAAATTATTTGTTTACCCATCCGGGCAATATTTAAATTAAAAATAGACCAAAGCTACTTTCATATGAAATACTAGGTAGTGTTTACAAATGGTTCATTAGAAAAACTCAATTCCTAAACATTTAATATTTTTTTAAATATAACAAAATCAATAGGAAAAATTTATGAACATCGAATCGGTTTTGGTCATTGGTTTAGGGAAGGTGGGCGGTCTGGTCGCAACGCTGTTACATCTGAACGATTATAAGGTGGCGGGTTTTGACACTAAAAAAAATCCCAAACTCCCGTTTGAGACGATCAAGGGGGATGTGACCGATAAAAAATCCTTACGCGAAATCATCAAAAAATATCAAGCGGTGGTCACCTGTCTGCCTTATCACCTCAACCAATCGGTGGCGGAGATTACCCACAAAACAGGCAAACATTACTTTGATTTAACGGAAGATGTCCCCACCACTGAAGCAATCCTTAAAATGTCAAAAACTTCCAAAGCGGTTATGGCTCCCCAATGTGGTTTGGCCCCGGGTTTCATTGGTATTGTCGGGGCTGACCTGGCGCGGCGGTTCGATAAGCTCCGCAGTATTGAATTACGTGTCGGTGCCTTGCCACAACATCCGCGAGGGTTACTGGGCTATGCTTTCAATTGGTCTCCGGAAGGAGTGGTTAACGAATACCTGAATGATTGTGAAGTGATTAAAAATGGGGTTCGGGCCAAAGTACCACCTATGGAAAGTATTGAAACCATCGTAATCGATGGAGTGCAATTAGAGGCATTCACCACTTCCGGCGGGCTGGGCACCATGTGCCAGACTTATGAGGGAAAAGTGGACACGCTGAACTATAAAACGATTCGTTATCCCGGCCACGGCAAACTGATGCGGTTCTTCTTTGATGAACTGCACATGAAAAACGACCGGAAGCATGCCGGGGAAATTTTAGTTCACGCCAAACCTCCCGTAAACGAAGATGTTGTGTATGTTCACGCAGCGGTGGAAGGGTGGAATGGGAAAAAATTAGGACGAGAAGAATTCGTACGCAGTTATTACCCCAAAGACATCGACGGGAAAACCTGGCGGGCCATTTCCTGGACCACTGCCGCTTCCGTGTGTGCCGTTGTAGAAATGGTCGCCCACGGCCAACTTTCCAAAAAAGGGTTCATCAAACAGGAAGACATTTCCCTTGATAAATTTCTACAAACTCACACCGGAAAATATTTCATTTAAAAATTAAGAATCCTAGCGATACAAAATTTATTTCTCTTGAGATTTACTTTCGTCAAAGGTATCCACAATAGAACAATTGAATTAATCAATTATTTAAATTAGACTAAACTCGAAACTAATAGAAATAAACTAAGGGAATCCATAAATGAGGACTTCAGTAATTATTATATTAGTTATTCAATTCACAACCCAAGGGTTTGCGGAATATAGAGATTATGGAATGTCTAAAGACCTTGGAAATGGATTTGTTTTAAAACATTACACAGTAGAAAATCCTCCCCATATATTTGAAAGTATAGCGCATTACTCTGCAACTTTTTACAAAGGGCGAGATTTAGGAATGTTGGATGGGTTTTCAGTTTCCCCAAATGGAAAATATGCTATTTACACAAAGTCACGCGATGGTCGCTTATACATGTTTGATTTAACCTCTGAGGCCGAAAAAAAAATCAAATTTAAAAAATACTGCTATCCCACAGAGCACAAATGGAGAGAAAAAGAAAATAAAATTAAAATTTATTGCCTGGGCGAAAAAGACTATAGGTTTTCTCTTTTAATAGACTTAACAAATCAAACTGGGATTATTATCAAAAAACAAATTCCAGATGAGTAAAAAATATAAGGAACTAAAATGAGATATCTTTTGGTTATTTTACTAGCTATGCATTTGGTGGGTTGTGGGCCGAAAACCAAAAAAATTCGTGGGACGAATTTAGAACAGAAAATATTTGAACTAAATGTAAAAAAGAAAACTGTATCATCCAGAAATTACAAGGAATTGTTTAAAGAAATAACCAATTTGAATCAATATATTGGAATGTATCCTCCCAGATTTAAAAACGAAGAGGAAAGAGAAGTAATCTATCAAAAATGGCTTGATCTTGTAGCAGATGCAGAAGCTTTTGCAACTACAACGGATAAAAAAGAGGGCGGATATTACCTTTTAGCCGAGTTATATCGTCAGGGTCACAATATGGATGTTCGGGGAAGTGCAAATAAAGCAAAAGAAAATTTAAATTCCTGCTTATCCCCTTTTCCTAAATCCGTACTTTGTAATTTATCTGCGTCATATTTGTATTTATCAATTGCTCCTCCCAATCTTAGTGGAGCCGAAAAAAGTTTAAATACGTTGAGAAAAGTTTATTCTCCGGAGTTCAATTCTGAAGTGGAAGCAGGGTATGTTTTTTTATATTTGTATCAGGAAAATTTTTCAAAGGCAAATGCACAAATTGATAAATACCTATACTATTTTCCCGATGGATCCAGGGCAGAAGATTTTGTGAAAATCAAATCCCATTTAGGTGAAGCACCCAAAAAAATAACTTCTGTTACCAACAACGATGAGTTGAACTATTTCGTAGAAACTTATTACATGGAACCGCACCCGGAGTTAGTAGATAGTGCGTTACAGTTTATCAATTCTTCCGGGTTAGCTAACAATGAAAATGCAATAGCTCCAATCCTAATGACCTTTAGTTGTATCTTTGATTTGAGCAGTTCTGGACAAAAAGAAAAATGGAGAGAAAAAATTTTGGAGTTGAACCCACCCGCCAAAACAATTTTGTTAAGATCTATAAATCAAACTCCGGATGAATTACTTAATAATGTTGAAACCTCACCTGCAAAAAATGACATGTATTGGAGTAGTTTCTTTATCACCGGAGAACAGAAATATTTAGATGCTATCATCGCGACACTTGGACACTTAGATGAAAGAAAAGATTTAATGCTGTTTTTAACTGCTGCGTCCGCCAAATGGTCTTTATCCAGTAACGCTAAAATACATAAAAAGGTGAGAGACGCTTTAGAAGACCTTAAGACTAATGGGGATGCCAAATTAAAACCTATTGCAGAAGAAATTCTTATCAATAATCCAGGTAAAATTAATACTGAAACCCAGCAAATAATTGAATCCCAAAAATTAAAAGGTGTATGGTGATATTTTTCACTATGAAATAGAATATTAAAAATTATATAAGTATTGCTCCAATACTAAAATAACTATCTTTTATTACCTATAAAAGGGTGTTTATAGATTAATTTCCAAAAAGTTTGCGTCAATTTCAAAAACTTACTTTATTCTAAAAGTAATAAAACCTTTTTAGTTTTTAAGTTTTTGATCTCAATGAACATTCCTTCTTATTGGCCCATCAGTAACGAGTTTTTAAACACCTCTACCGATCAATGTTTTGATCTCTATATCAAGGACAAAAACACCAACCCTGAATTGTTTATCAAGTTCGCCGGTAGAAGCCCAAGTCATCAAAAGAAAGTCCGTGGAATGCTGGAAGACAATTCCCTTAAGGAAACTTTGTATGTCCATAAAAATGAAATGGAAAATTATTTTGAGCAAGCCACTAAAAAGCTGACGGCTTGGAAAAATAATGACCAAATTTCTCCTGAGGAAAAGGCCAAAAAAGTTTATGGACTGTCTCATGACATTATGAAGGGGTTTTTCGAATTCCATGCTTCGGAAAATATTTTAACTTCTATGGAAAGCGTCATGGAAACCATGGAAGAATGTATTCTTAAATCAGATCAGGGTTGTCAGGTAATCACCGAAACCTTAATAAAAGATTTTTCTTTGTATACACACTGCACTAATGTTGGGCTTTACTGTTTGAGTTTTGGAACCCATATTAAGTTGGATCCCGAGGAAATAAAAGTTCTTGGATTAGGCGGGGTGCTGTTCGATATTGGGATGTCAAAAGTTCCTAAAAACATTCTTAATAAACAGGGACCCTTAACCCCTGAAGAAACTAATGAAGTAAAAAAGCATACTCAATATGGAAAAGAAATTTTGGATAAAATTGGAATCAAGGATGAAAAGGTAGTCCAAATTTTAGAAAATCATCATGAAGAATTCGGAGGAGGGGGTTACCCAAGAGGTCTTTCAGGAGAGAAAATTCCCTATTTAGCTAGAATCGTGAAAATCATGGACGTTTATGATGCCCTGACTTCACCCCGGCCTCACCGTAAGGGAATGGTTCCCATTGAAGCTTTTACTTTGATGACCCAGGAATTTCGATCCAGTTTTGATGTTGAGATTTTGAAGGAATTCATTGTCCTCATGGGTCCGGTGATGAATTAAGCTTCATAACCGGAAAAAATTTTATCTTCACTTCCATTTTCCTTACAACCAACTCATCTCCTAAAAAAAACAGGCAACAGGTTAGCACCAGAATCTGGGAATAAATTCACTTTCCATCCTGGCACTAACCTATCACCTACGGGCTAAGCCCCATCACCCAAAGGGTATTGGGGGAGGAAAACATGGTTTACTTAGCAGAGTTGGCGGTCTCCACCTTGCCATGGGTTGCTTCCCAATGACCCACAGATTGGGCAATGTCCACTGTGCCGTCCGGAATCGGGGCACCATCCGGCCACAAGTGGAAAATAATACCGTCTGTTTTGCCAACATATTCCGCCAATTTCTTTTGTGACTCCGCATCCATGGGATTCAAAATTGCTACCCGTCCCGTTGCAATTTCTTCCGCATGGTCGTGCCAATTTTTTTTATGAGACCACTTCGGAATCACTTTTCTCACTAAATCCTTCGAAACAAAATATTCAACCTCGGTCAAACGAGCATTGGGATCCGTCGAGTCAAACAGAACGCACTGAATAATGTCATCATTAATGGGTTTACAATAATGATGATGCGGTCCAGACACTTCTCCGTTCAACATATGTGGCGCCGTTACATGAATCGTGTAACCGGCTAGAGGATTGGGAGGCGGAGTTTCATCCCCAAATGCTCGCCCAACCGAAATTAAGATTAAAAATGTAAATGCCAATGTGGTGATTAATGATTTCGTCAATTTCATGGTGCCCTCGATTTAATATAGTTAATAAGTTTCCTTAATTGTTTGTCTACGAGAGCTAGATTACAAAAACAGAAAGAACCATCAAATCGTAGGAATTGGGATTTTTATGCCGTAATTTCCTGAATCATTTGCCGTATTTTTACGACAGGTGAACCGCCTGAGGTAGAATTCATTTTGCGATGGCTCACTCACTACATGGGGCAATATGAACGTTCAACAAGTGGGTAAGGATGCTTAATTTACAAAATCTTTTCAAGAGTGTCCTAAGTTTCCGTGGAAAATGGCAAAAAATAGCGGTAGGTAGTCAGTTTATTCGGTAGTGCTCGGTCTAGAAAAGAGATTTAATGAGAAATCAATTTATTTTGCAGGGCGTAGTGGATGAGGTCGGTATTGGTTTTGAAATTCATTTTTTCGAAAATGCGAGAGCGGTAAGAACTGACCGTGGTCACCCCCAACGCCAATTGGTCGGCAATTTCTGAAAGTTTTTTTCCAGAGGCGATCAATTGAAACACCTGGAACTCGCGGTCGGACAGGGTTTCATGCAACGGTTTGTCGGTATCATGGGTGAGGTCAGTCACTAATTTTTCGGCCAGGTTTTGACTGACGTACTTTCCGCCACGATGCACGCGCCGGATCGCTTCAACAACTTCATCAGGAGTACTCGCTTTCGAAAGATATCCCGCTGCCCCCGCCTTGAGGAATCGGGTGCCATAATGATCTTCAGGAAAAATACTTAAAATCAGAACGGGTAACTTGGGTTTAATGGATTTTATTTCGAGGAGCGCATCCCATCCGCTTTTTTCCGGCATTTCAATATCCATGATCAAGACATCGACATTCAGTTTTTGAATTTGCCTGAGCGCGTCGTTTCCGTTTTCAGCTTCTCCAACGATTTCCATATCTGACGCTTGCGAAATAATCATGCGTACTCCCTGGCGGGCAATGGCATGATCATCGGCAACGAGTATTTTTATTTTTCCGGATGATTTCGTCATTAAATCGTCCAGGGAATGGTGACGGTTACTGAAGTTCCAACATTCGGTTCGCCCTGAATGGAAACATTTCCATCCCAAAATTGAATTCGCTCACGCATACCTAAAAGTCCAATGGATTCCGGGTCATTGATTTTCTCCTGGGAAATACCTTTGCCATTATCCTTGATTTTCAGAATGAGTTGATTGTCCTTGTTCTCAAAAGAAACGTTCACCTTAGTTGCATTGGAGTGACGCAGCACATTGGTGATCGTTTCCTGGAAAATCCGGAACAAGGCAGTGGTCAGTTCCCTGTCCAATTCTACAGGTTTGTCCAAACAGGCTAAATCAAAAATAAGATTCGTTCGTTTTTCATATTCTTTGGCCTGCCAGGCCAAAGCATCACAAAACCCAAAGACATCCAAAATTTGGGGTCGCAATTCTGTGCATATACGCTGAACTGATTTAATAGTGCCTTCAATGAGTTCCACTTGAGAATGAATACGTTTTTTAAATGCATCCTGCTCCGGAGCAAACTCTTTTTCCATACATAACAAGTCCATCCGCAGTGTGGTTAAAGACTGACCCAATTCGTCATGCACTTCTCGGGCAATGCGGGTTTTTTCTTCTTCTCGCATCGATTGTAACCGTTGGCTCAAGTTGCGCAATCGACTATTCACTTCCATTAAATTTTCAGTTTTATTTTTTACCAGTTCTTCGAGGTGGTTTTTGTATTCGGTGAGTTCCGTTTCAAATTTTTTCAGCTCAATGGCATTGCCAATCAGACCACCAATTGAAAGCAAAACTTCCTGGCTGTGTAAATACCAATTGGGAGAAGGATCAGTATATAGAAAAAGCACTCCCGTTAAAGAATTTCCACTTTTTAAAGGAATGATGTAATGTCCATGAGCCGTCATTTCTTTGAAACGCCTTTCATGCCTTGTGTCGGAGAAACAATTGTCGCTCAACAATAGTTGACCGGTTTCTGCGACCCGACCGCATAAACAATCTCCGAAGGGAATCACTTTTTCCTTTTCCAAAAACTCATCAGTAAAATCACCAATGGTACAGTAAAGGCGAAGAACCTTATTTTCTCTATCCGCTAAAAAAATGCCTGCTTTGCGTTCCACTTTTAATTCATCAAACTGAGTGATCACCCGAAGAACTTTAATTAATATAGTTTTTATGTCTTCGGTTGTTTGAAGGGTTTTCGCCACTTCATGGAGCACTTGATACTCCTGAGTCATGCGCGAAGGGCTTGCAGATTCAGTTTGAATAATGGGTTGATGGCTCATAAAATCATACTCAAGAGTTAACTATATAATGAATAGCGTTTACGACTTTATCATATTCGATTTTCAAAGAAAATATTCCTTCGTATATTAAAAATAAGCCTAAATGGGCACTTTATTTATTTCATGGATATTGTTTCTTTATTCTTGAGACCGATAAAACAATTTGCTACCGTTTACGGGTTTTTTCATCTAAATAAAGCAGCATTAATCAAACAAAGGGACGGGGGGCCAATTCCCTTCTCTAATTTTTAATAGAAAGGAAATTAAAAAATGCCAGCAAGATCATCAAGTGCTCGATGGGAAGGAAATTTAAAAGAGGGAAAAGGAACAATGAAATTAGGAAGCGGTGCCTATGAAGGCGCTTACTCGTTTCCTTCAAGATTTGAAAGTGGTGACGGGACGAATCCTGAGGAATTAATTGCAGCTGCTCATGCCGGATGTTATTCGATGGCGTTTTCAGCGGGATTAGGCAAAGCGGGATTCAATCCCAACTGGGTAGAAACTACGGCAACGGCTCATTTAGAAGCAGTTGAAGGAGGTTTTGCCATTACAAAAATTGATCTAGTCATGGAAGCAAGTATTCCAGATATAGATGAAGCTAAATTCCAGGAACAAGCAGAAGGCGCAAAAAATGGTTGCCCTGTTTCTAAAGCATTAGCGGGTCCTGAAATTTCTTTGAAGGCCACTCTCAAAAATTAATTAATCTTCTGATGAACAGACTGGAGGCTACCTCCAGTCTGGCCATAATTTTTCCTTAAGATAATTCTATATCAAATATGAATTGTTCCACGTGGAACTTTTTTATTGAATTATTCTTTCCAAAAGAAGATTTTTTTATTTAACTTTTCACCTGCGTAATACTACTCAATTAAAAACCGAAACGTTAAAGCAGCTTTCAAAATTAGCTATGAATAAAGATATTTGGATCATTATCGAACACAGTGATTCCGAAATTAAATCAATTTCCAAAGAATCGATTCAAGGAGCGTTAAAACTAAAATCTGAATTGGGTAGTACTTTGACGGCTGTAGTGTGTTGTGGAAGTGATACTCCTTTGGATCAGGCAGTATCTGAACTTCCTGTAGACCAGGTAATCCAGCTAAAAAATGAAAACTTACAGTCTTTTACCAACTCAACTTACCTTGCTGCTCTTACTCCAATAATAAAAGAAAGAAATCCATACGCCATTTTATTGGGAGCCACTAATCATGGTAAAGAGCTTGCTGCCGGGTTGTCCGGTGAATTAAATTGTGGTTTAGCGACGGATTGTATTTCATTAGGATATGATGATTCAAAGGGGCTTGTAGTTAAGCGACCCATATATGCTGGAAAAGCCATTTCAACTTTGGTTTTTAAAGGAGACGGACCCTATATTGCAACTCTACGTCCTAATATTTTCCGAACTGAAGATATGGACTCAGGATCTACTCCTAATATCCAAAAGTTTGAGGTGGATCATATTCAAGAATCGCAATTGGGGGGTATTTTAAAAGAAATCAGAAAGGAAACGGGTAAAACATTAGATATCACTGAAGCACGTATTATAGTTTCCGGAGGAATGGGCATGCAGGGTCCTGAAAATTTCAAACTTCTAGAGGAATTAGCGGAAGTGGTGGGAGGCGCTGTGGGAGCAAGCCGTCCCGTTGTTGATAATGGATGGCGAAACTATTCCAACCAGGTCGGTCAAACGGGCCGAACCGTTAGCCCAGATTTGTACATTGCATGTGGGATTTCTGGAGCGGTGCAGCATTTGGCAGGCATGTCTTCTTCCCGATGTATTGTTGCAATCAATAGTGATTCCAACGCACCTATTTTTGATGTTTGCGATTATGGTATTATTGGAGATGTTTTAGAAGTCTTGCCATCTCTTACTCAAGAAATAAAAAAAATAATCGGAAAATAAATAGGCCGTCTCTCCATGCGGACCCCCATCAAGGATCAAATTTTTTCTACTTTAAATCATCCCAATTTATCACTCCCAATAGATCTAACCCCATCCATAATTGATCAAACCCAGAAATACCTGGAGCTTTTATGCAAATGGAATCGAACTTATAATTTAACGTCTGAAAAAGAAGTTCAATCCATTTTAGAAAAGCACTTTTTCGACTCTTTGCAATACCTTCCTTATATAAAGGAAAATTTTAAAGTTATGGATATTGGTAGTGGCCCGGGGTTTCCAGGAATTCCTGTCAAGATATTTTCTCCCTGCCTTGAGATACTTTTAGTAGAAAGCCGCAGAAAAAGGGTCAATTTCTTAAAATTGGTAATTAAGGAATTAGAAATGGAAAAAGCCCATGTATATGGAGGAAGATCCGAGGAATTGCAAAATCTGGCGGAACACCAGGGACAATATGATTGCGTATTATTTAGAGCCGTAGGGAGACTGGAAGAGTGTTTACAACTCGCCGATCCATTTCTAAAAACATCCGGAACTATCGTAGTCAAAAAAGGATCCATCGAAAGTGAAGGAAAAAATACTTCTTTGCATTCTAAGTATCATTTAAAAAGCCAAAATCGAATAAAAGACATAGGGGGCAAACTCTCGCTTATGTTGGTTTTCGAAAAAAAGTAGCTGAAATAAAGAACTTTATAAATTTTTCCTTTTCCAGTCACAATTTAATTAGTTAATGTTCCACGTGAAACAATCCGGCCCCCGGCCGGTTGGAATATTTTATTTTAGATGTTTTGGCTTGCAAACGGTATTATTTGAAATTTTTCGAAAATTTTTCTTCCCTTAACTCATAAACCCTAAAGGTCGATCCCCAAAGAGACCTTTGTATAATTGGAAAAATTTCAAAACCCCAGGCGATCAATCACCCCGGTTCTCTTTAAAAAGGAGACATTTGCGTAAGTCAGATAACATAAAGCTCCTGAAGGTAAAATCCCCCCAGCCCCCTTCATGAAAGAGACCTTTGCGTAACCACAAAAATGGAAAATCCCAGAAGGTGAATCACCCCGACCCTCTTTAGGAAAGAGGGCGAACATCGGCTTTCCCTCTTGTATCTATTGATTTTTGCTCCATAATTTCTATAAGGAGGGACATATCGCCTCTTATTATTTACTTTTCCTCTAGAGACAAGTTCAACTCAGGAAAAGTTTCTGAGGGTTCGGCGTTTATTGCCGATCATCGGTACTAAAAAGTTCCCACCGGCCGCGGGCCGTGGGAATTGAATTGGAAAGTTCCATTTTTTGTGATAATTTATTTTTATTTTACCCTTCCAATTAATTCTATGGCGAAAATCATTAGTGTGGCTAATCAAAAAGGTGGCGTCGGAAAGACCACTACGTCCATAAATCTTGCTGCTTGCCTAGCTACAACAGGAAAAAATGTTCTTCTAATCGATATGGACCCTCAAAGCAACGCAACCAGTGGTTTAGGAGTGAGTTTGCCAGAAGGAGGAAAGGGAACCTATGATTTGCTCTTGGGAAGAACAAGTTTGGATCAAGTCACCCATGAAACGGAAGTCGAAACTCTGAAGCTGGTTCCTGCAACTGTCGATTTGGCCGGAGCCGAAATTGAATTGGTGAGTCAGGAGAATCGGGAGTCTCAATTAAAATTAGCCCTAAATGGCATAGAAAATTATTATGACTTTGTCATGATAGATTGCCCACCCTCTTTAGGATTGCTAACTTTAAATGCTTTAAACGTGTCGCGTTCGGTACTAATCCCTATGCAATGCGAATATTACTCGCTTCAGGGGTTGAGCCATTTGATGAAAACTCTCAAGTTGGTCAAACATTCCTTCAATCCTGATTTAAAAATAGAAGGCATTCTATTAACCATGTATGACAAGCGTACCAGTTTGGCAGCTCAAGTTCATGAACAGGTTAAAAAATATTTCAAAGAAAATCTTCTTGAAACAGTTATTCCTCGAAACGTTCGTTTGAGCGAGGCACCCAGTCATGGAAAGCCGGTTATTCTTTACGACAATCGTTCCAGTGGAGCAGACTCTTATGTGGAATTAGCCAAAGAAATTATTGCCCGCTCCAAACCCTTCAATAAACCTTTAACCATAATGGATCAATCATCGTGAATCGAAAAGCACTTGGAAAAGGGATCAACGCCCTGATTCCTGATTTTGAAATGGGAATCACAGAAACCGAAGCCAAGGAGGGACTTACTGAATTATTGGTCGATGAAATATCACCCAACCCCAATCAACCCAGAAAACAATTTGAAGATGAGCCTTTTCAGGAATTGGTGGATTCCATTAAAGAAAATGGAATTATCCAACCCGTGGTGGTTCAAAAAGCAGAAAACCAATTTGAGTTGATTTGTGGAGAAAGGCGATGGCGTGCTTGTAAAAAACTGGGATTAAAAAAAATACCCGCTGTGATTCGGGAAGTCAGCAGCACAGAGTCTTTACAATTAGCCCTTATAGAAAATATTCATCGTGCAGACTTAAATCCGATAGAAGAAGCAGAAGCCTATCATCAACTGGCACATGAATTTGGACTCACCCAGGAAGCCATTTCCAAAAAAGTAGGAAAAAATCGAGCAACCATCGCCAATTATTTACGGTTACTAAAACTTTCTCATTCTTTTAAAGAAGATTTAGTTTCCGGCCGATTAACAATGGGACATGCAAGGGCAATTTTGGCTTTAGAAACAGAAAAAGAAATGGAAGAGGCCCGTTTAGCTGTAATTAAACAGTCACTAAACGTGCGACAGGTAGAAAATTTAGTAAA
Organism: Nitrospinaceae bacterium; assembly: GCA_965223665.1. GTDB lineage: Bacteria > Nitrospinota > Nitrospinia > Nitrospinales > Nitrospinaceae > CBDCVY01. Next base: position 2,968,125 of record OZ245011.1, on the reverse strand, counting down.
AAACTTAAAGAGACCCGAAAAGGAAAAACCCGCCACACCAATTGCCCATAAAGACGCTTTTATCAAATCTTTAGAAACCGAATTGGAAAGGAAGGTAGGAACCAAAGTAACCATCCATCCAGCAAAAAAAGGAGGTAAGTTATTGATTTCTTACTATTCTAATGATGACTTAACGAGAATTCGTGATATTATAATGGGTAAATAAATAACCAAAAACAATTTGAAACAAATTTTCTACCGAATGTGTCGGCGGGGGGGAATTTTATTATGGGAAGCAAAAAAGATTACGAAAATATTAAAGATATAAAAGCCTATATGGGTGAAGATGCGGTTTTTAAAGGATCGCTCACTTTTGCGGGTGCAGTTCGAGTTGACGGAACCTTAGAGGGAGAAGTTAAAACGGAGGACACATTAATTGTTGGAGAAAAGGGAGTTCTAGAAGCCAATATCACAGCGGGAACTGTAATTTGTAAAGGAAAAATTAAAGGTTCTATCAATGCCGCAACACGTGTTGAAATTTATTCTAATAGCGAAGTCATTGGTGACGTTAATACCCCTTCTTTATTCGTTGAGGTGGGAGCCGTTTTGGATGGCCAATGTAACATGGTTCCAAAAGAAAAAAAGATCATTAATTTGATGAAAGATGAATCGGGAGACTCGGAAAAAGAAGCATTAGGCTAAATATTATCGAATAAATACCTAAAAGGGACTGGCGAGCAGATATTGGCTTTAAGGTCCTTTTTTTGTGAAATAAATTATAACGCTAATTATATCAATAATTTATTGAGTTTAGCTCAGGGACCCTGTAAAATTAGCCTGTATGCTAAAAAATGAAAAGGGCTCGCTTTTTATTGTGAGTACTCCCATTGGCAACCTGGGAGACATCACTTATCGCGCCGTGGAAACTTTAAGGGAAGTGCAACTAATTGCAGCGGAAGATACGAGGCGCACTCGAATTCTATTAAACCATTATGATATTTCCACGCCCCTTTCCAGTTATAATAGTTATAACCAAATAAAAAAAGGACCTGTAATAATTCGCAATTTGCTAGAGGGGCAAAATGTTGCCTTAGTTTCAGACGCAGGTACACCCGGGGTATCAGATCCACTATATCAATTAGTTCAATTAGCAATTAATAACGGGATTCCGGTTTACCCGTTGCCAGGACCATCAGCGGTTTTGGCATCATTGATTGTTTCAGGTCTTCCGGTTGACCGATTTGTTTTTGCCGGTTTTCTGCCGAGAAAAAAACGACGAAGAAAAACAATGGAAACCTTAGCTCAACATTCCGCTTCGGTCGTGCTTTTTGAATCCCCTCAACGGATTCAAAAAACTCTAGAAGAAATTGCAGAAGTTTTTGGAGAACGACAAATTGCCGTTACCCGTGAATTAACCAAAATGCATGAAGAAGTGATTCGAGGATCGGTGCAAGAAGTCATTCAACAAACTAAATCTAAAAAATGGAAAGGGGAAATTACTTTGGTCATTGCAGGGGCTACAAAAATCAAGTCAGAGGGGTCAAATTAAATGCCAATTATTTCTATTGTAGGTCCCAAGGGAGGAATTGGAAAAACCACTCTTTCCATCAATACCACCGCCGCACTCACTCAACTATTAGGAAAAAAAACACCTAAAAAACAAATTTGTTTAGTGGATTTAGATTTGCGATTGCCCACCATTACAAGTTTATTGGACTGCCATCCACGAAAAACTTTTTATAATTTATTTGAGACTCTGGCAAACAAAACCTATCAAATCGATTTTTTGCGGAATCTTTATCAAATCGTTACCTGGTTCAATGCCTATTTAGAGGGAGAAATTCAAGGTCGCAATAAAAAATTACAGAAGGCTTTTGTTTTATTCAAAACATTAAAAACTGAATTGTTCCAACATATGGAATATAAGGAAGGTTTAGCCGCTTATGAATTGTTTCTGAGTCGAGGAAACATACACAGTATTCCGGAAATCAAAAAACTGAAACCCCTTCTGAAAAATATTGACCTGCCGGCTTTACGAAAAATCCTTAAACAGGCAGAACACAATTCCCGCCCTATGGTTCAAGAATATATTAATTTTATTGAAGAATACGATTTCTCTATCATTGGCGGGGAAGTTCCTGTTTTAGGAAAACGAGGACATCGCAAACGGATCAATGAACCGGAGTATTTACTACTGTTTCTAGAATTTTTGAATTCTGTATTTGATAGATTCCGATATGTGGTTTTAGACACTCCTGCGGGAGGCATCAACCATTTATCTTCATTAATGAATGTAATCGATCAGGTAATATTTGTTTTTGATTTGAGTAACAATATTGCCATTAATGGAAGTATTGATGCACTACATTCTTTCATTGATTATTATGAAGAGTTTTTGGCCGACTTTCAGACAGGGAAGCTAACCGGGTTGGACAAAAATTATGTCACCCAATTGACAGCCCAAAAGGGTCATAATGCTATTGTTCAATCCTTAAAGAATAAAAAACTGGGAATAATTTTTAACCGAGGACAAAATCCATCAGAAATTCCCAATGCCTTAAACATGTTGAAGGATTATTTAGAAACTTTAGATAAGTATCAGCAGTTAAAAAAACGTATTCATATTTTAAGCTCTTTACCTAACCATAAAGTCATTAATATAACCAACAACCATGGGACTCTATTTTACAAAATGGATCCCGGTTTAAGTGGTTGTATGGATATGGTGGCTCGGGCCATCCTATCTGATTATAAGACCTGCCCCACGCTGGAAAGTGGTGAAAAAACTATCATGGAATATTTGACGGCAGCCAAAAAACCTCCCCTAATGGGAAAAATTTCCCAAATTGCCACCAACTTTAGCTGAGAGCCCCTATGAAAAAAATAAAATTAAATGTTCTCACCCATTCAGAATATGAATTTTTGATTGATAAAGATCCTCAAGGATTTTTCGAAAGAAGTGTTCGTGAAAAATTATTTAGAATTATCAGAAAATTAGAGACTTATAAAAAAGGTACTTGTTGGAAAGAAAACCGCCTTTATAAAAAGTTCCAAAATGCAGATTTTGGTTTATTGCTGCCTATAGAGCATCAAAGCGAGGGATCCTTAAAATTCAATTGCAATGTTTGCCTGGAAGGTCGACATGAAGGAGATATTACCGTAAATGGAATATTTATTTTGACCGAACCCGGAAATTTAAGAGGCAATGTCTATGCAAAGTCCCTTTATTGCAAAGGAAAAATTGTTGGCGATGTTGAGGCAAGTCATAAAGTAAAAGTATATCCTACGGGAATGTTAATGGGTGATTTAAAAGCCCCTTCCATAAAAATCGAACCGGGAGCCTTGTTCCAGGGGCAATGTAAATTTCGTCCCAAATTTATCCCGGAAGTTCCCAAACCCAGGAAGAGCCTGGTCAGCCAATTATTTAGTGTAGGCTAAATTTAATTGCGCTAAACTATACAAATATTCCACTAATATTTTAGCTCTTATTCTCAGGGAATAATTTAGAAATAAATTCAATTTATTTCTTTAAAGTTGATTTGTCTTTTTAAAAAAAGCTATCCCATTAAATTATTTAACGAAGGTCTCCACGCAAAATAGGTGTTAGTAAGTTTACATGGATGCCAAAAAACTTAAAGTCCTCAGTGTCACTGAATATAATCTAATTGCCAACAAAGATCCTCAGGGAAGTTACGACCGCCGAACCCGTGAGAATTTATATGCAGTGATCAACAAATTGGAACAATCCCATACCTTTCTTTCCAGATTAGAAACTAAACTTTTCAAAAAATTTCGTTACGCCAAGTTTTCGGCCCTGGAAGAAAAAGGAAAAAAAGTAAAGCTTGAAGTGGCCCGGTATAAAATTTCTAACAAAATGAAAAATACCCTGAAGGCTTCTGCATTAGTTCTCGGAACTTTAATTTTTGGGGGTTTTGTTACTTACAAATTTTTTATTACGGAAGGAATGCGCACTGAAATAGATCTGGTTTATTACGAGGGTTTAAGGGAATTAGGTTGGGTTTCCCAGGAAAAAGTCGATTCCATTCAACAGCACTTAGCAAAAACTCAGAAAAGTTTAAAGAAAACGAAAAAGGAATATAAAGAATTAGTGCAAATGGTGGATCGTCTTATAAAAAATAATGAATTAACTAAAAACTTAAAATACATTGTGAAACAAATTTATAATGACCCCCGTACCAGTTATTATAATACGGAATCTACCATACAGCTGATTTACGACGGAAGAAAAATTGGAGAGTATTCCCAAAATCCCGACCTTTGGTATTTGGTAGGTATTCTGGAAACGGGAATGCTTAACATTTACTACAATAATGAACATTTAATGGAAATTGAAACTATATTTGGGCGCAAAGGGGAAGAAACCCCTATTGGAGAATATGAAATAAAAAATAAAATTTATAAACCTACCTGGTATAAAAAAGAAAGGGTGGAGGGTCGAGTTAAAGTACGTGTCATCCCATTTGGCGATCCGGATCATGAAATAGGTTACTGGTGGTTAGGATTGAAAAAATTAGGGGCTCCTATAAGAGGAAGCTATGGAATCCATGGGGTCAATGTTTCCAAATCAAATGAATTTGTGAAAAAAAACTTTGATTGGCGTAATGGCAGTGCGGGTTGCCCCAATATTCAAGCCTGGTACCTTGATTTTTTAGCACATGTTCTTCCTGAAAAAGTTCATGTTAATATTGTTCCTAAAGACAAATGGCGGAAAAGCTCCTAAAATTATCATTAAATAAAGACCTTTTGATAATTTCTGGTTGTTGTTTGTATCCAACCCGAAGTACAATCCACTCTAATTAATTATTTAACTTCTTTTGATTCATGGCAAAAAAAACAAAAACTAAAAAACCCTGGAGCGGTCGGTTCCAGGAAAGTACTGATGATTTAATGATCCGGTTTTCTGCTTCTATATTCTTTGATCGTCGGTTGTATGCCTATGATATTCAGGGGAGCCTGGCCCATTGTCAAACATTGGCAAAATGTAAAATTATAAAACCGGCGGAAGCAAAAAAGATTTCCCAAGGTTTAAAGAAAATCTTAAAAGAATTCGAAGAAGGAAGTTTTCAAATTCGAGAAGATTTAGAAGATATTCATATGAATATCGAAAACCGATTGATCCAATTAGTTGGACCCGTTGGCGGTAAATTGCATACCGGAAGAAGTCGTAACGACCAGGTTGCACTGGATATCCGGTTGTACCTTCGAGATCAAATCAAAGAAATTCAAAAATTACTCAAAGAGTTGGCAAACATACTAATACAACTGGCGAAAAAAAATATCAATCACATCATTCCCGGTTATACCCATTTACAACGGGCGCAGCCCATCTTGCTGGCTCATCATTTAATGGCTTATGTTGAAATGCTGGCGCGTGATCGTGACCGCTTGAATGATGTTTTGAACCGGGTCAATGTTTTGCCTTTAGGAGCTGCGGCTTTAGCGGGAACTAATTTCCCCATCGACCGAAAGCACACCGCAAAATTGCTAAAATTCCCTAAAGTGACGCACAACAGTTTGGATTCCGTCAGTGACCGGGATTTTATTGTAGAGTTTGGTTCTGCCGCTTCCTTACTTATGATGCATTTAAGCCGATTTTGTGAGGAAATTGTCCTGTGGTGTACCAGCGAGTTCGCATTTCTAGAATTGTCGGATGCTTTCACAACAGGTTCCAGTATTATGCCGCAAAAGAAAAATCCCGATGCCGCCGAACTGATCCGAGGTAAAACCGGTCGTGTCTATGGACATTTAATGGGACTTTTGACCTTGATGAAAGGACAACCTCTGGCCTACAACAAAGATTTGCAGGAAGACAAGGAACCCTTATTCGATATGGTCGATACAGTTAAAATATCTTTGGAAGTGTTCGCTGGAATGTTAAGTACCGCAGTATTCAAAAAAATTCCCAAAGCAGATTTAATTAATAGCGGGTTTTTAACGGCAACGGATTTGGCAGACTATTTGGTTCTAAAAAATATTCCCTTTCGCAACGCCCACGAAATTACGGGAAAAACTGTCGCTTATTGCATTAACCAAAAACGTACATTAGAAGATTTGACGTTAAAAGAACTACAAACCATTTCCAATAAGTTTGATAAAGATATTTTTAATTACATTTCCTTGGAAAATTCTGTTCAAAGAAAAAACGTCTATGGGGGTACGGCTAAAAAACAAGTCCTGGCTCAAATCACGCGTTCTTTAAAAGAGTGGCGCTCTAAAACTAAATAGTTAATCGCTAGTATTTGAATATTTTCTTTTTAGTTTTTTTAAGAATTTAGTGGCCGTTTTAATATTTGATTCTTTACCTTCCTTAAAAAATAAAACTTCGGCCTTTGTAGCATGTTGAACCGCTTCAACCCCCTTTCCCAGTTCATCATAGACAATTCCTAAATTAAAATGGGTGGCGGCTTTATCCGGTTGGTATTGCAACGATTTTAAAAATTCCTCTACTGCTTCAGCAAATTGTTTATTTTTACGATGTTGCCAGGCATTTTTAAAATGAATTTCAGCCGGGTCGGTGGGTGGAGGTTTTACCTGAAATTTATTCGGTTGGTTATTTTCAGTCACTGGGTGGATTCCATTAGTATTCGTAAAAATAGAATTTTAACCCAGTTACCTGGAAAGAGGTTACTGAAAAATATCTTCAGCCCGCAATTTATATTTTTTTAAAATAAAATCTTTATTATGGCGAGCTTTGGCAACCCAAGCGGTATTTTCAGCTTCTGTAAAAAGGATTTCAGCAGTTTGAACATGGTACAGGGCGCGCGAAGCGTCTTCTTTTTTTAAATAAACCATTCCCAAATTAAAATGAGCTCCTGCAGACTTAGGATCTAATTTCACGGCAGTTTTTGCCGCTTCCAACGCGTTTTCCAGGTTACCCAATTTTAAAAAAGCCGAACCGAGCAAAACCCAAATTTTAGGATTTTTAGGATCTAACCGCCCTGCAGCTTTTAAGATGGTTAACCCTTTTTTAGAATACCCGCGCTTTAAATAAATATCGCCCATGGTCAAATAGCCCATTGCAATGTTGGGATCAAGTTGGAGCGCCTTGCGAGAATGTTTCAATGCATTTTCATAATCTGCATAGAGAAGAAAACTTGCGCCAAGCAGGGCCTGTGCGTCTCCCCTCTTTTCATCCAATTCCACAGCATTTTGAGCCAGCCTAAACGCTTCTTTCCTTCTATCAAACAAATAATTTACATAACCCTCCCAATAAACATAATCAACGTTCTTGGGAGAAGCTTTGCGTTGAGTTTTGATAACGTTTAAAGCATTTTCTAAATCTTTCGCTGCAATGAATTCTTTTGTTTGAGTCACATATTCGTCTTCTTGAACTGAATTGGCCTCGTTAGAATCTGTAGAATCTTCCGAAGAAGAAAATAAAAAGAAAACAGAGGTACCCAAAATTAAAACTAAAACCACAATTCCAATAATGAGCAATTTTTTTGAAGGTTTTTTCGAAACTGGTTCGGTTTCTTCTTTTACTTCATTGGAAACTTCCTGAACTTCTTCGGAAACTTCTTGAGTTTCTTCTTCTGCGACTTCGGTCATTGATTCAATACTTAAATTTTTAGGATTAGTCGTTACAAATTAGTCTAAAAGGCTCCTTGCCAATTGTAAAGTCTACCCAGCAAGCTTCTATATTTTAAGAAAAGATGAGAAAGGAGAATTATTTAAATTCACTCTCCAAGCAAATGAAGGGCAATAGTTCTATGATGCGGGTGAGTACGGTGTTCAAACAAATAAACGTCTTGCCAGGTACCCAATGCCAGCCGACCATCTATAAGAGGAATAGATAGTTGTGTTTGAGTTAAAGCGGATCGTATATGTGCAGGCATGTCATCCGGTCCTTCTGCGGAATGTAAAAATGAAGAGTCTCCATCTGGGACCAGTCGGTCCAAAAAGGAGCTTAAATCAAATAAAACATCTGGGTCTGCATTTTCTTGAATAACTAAAGAAGCCGAAGTATGACGAATAAATATTGTTAACAAGCCATTTTTGAATGATTGTTGGTTTACCCATTGAATTATCTCGTTATTGATATTAACCAATCCCCGTCCAGTGGTTTTAAAAGATAATTGATGTGTTGCTTGTTTCATTAATTTCCTTCTTTTTAAAAATATTTTTTAAGTAAGGGAATTTTAATGTATTTAAACCAATTATAAAGAAATTATTCTAAATCACATACCCTCTAAGGTCGGACCAATTATATCCTCACTTCCACACACATTGTGGTCTAGTGCAAATCCACTTCTTATATGAATTGTAAAAATAAAAAATCAACCTAAACAAAATGTTCCCAATTGGGATATCTTCCTTTAAAATCAATATTATAGACAAAATTTCTAACCTGGGTGAAATTTGACCCTTTTGGAGTTATAAATGCAAACTACCATTCCTCATGAAAAAACGTTTCGTGACAACGTCAATTTAACTTTTGATATAGCTGCAGCATCCTTAGACATTCCTCAAGGCTTAGCATATTACATTAAGGGAGTGAATAATGTGTACCAGGTTCGATTTCCAGTCAAAATAAAAGGAAAGGTAGAAAGTTTTATTGGTTGGCGAGCCGCACATAGCGACCACAGATTACCGGTCAAAGGGGGAATTCGTTTTTCACCCATGGTGAATCAAGACGAAGTAGAAGCTTTAGCGTCTTTAATGACTTATAAATGTGCCTTAGTGAATGTTCCTTTTGGAGGTTCCAAAGGTGGTTTAGTTATTGATCCAAAACAATATGATGAAGAAACCATGGAAAGGATTACACGACGCTTTGCCTTCGAGTTGATTAAAAAAGATTATATAAATCCTGCTACCAATGTTCCGGCTCCTGATATGGGAACAGGTGCAAGGGAAATGGCATGGATTGCAAGCACCTATACAGCCCATCGTCCTCAAGATATTGACCACCTGGGTTGTGTTACAGGAAAACCTGTGAGCCAGGGTGGAATTCGAGGACGTACCGAGGCAACAGGAAGAGGAGTCGTTTTTGGACTTCGGGAATTTTTTCGGCACCCTGAAGACGTTAAAAAATCCAATCTAACCGGAACCTTGGAAGGGAAATCAGTGATCGTACAAGGACTGGGTAATGTAGGATCGCATGCTGCCAAAATTTTGTTCGAAGAGGATAAGGCAAAAATCGTCGGCATCATTGAATTCGATGGAGCTTTATACAATCCTAATGGATTGAATATTCCAAAGATCATGGAATATAAAGCTGAGCATGGCGGGATAAAAGGATACCCAGACGCTCAATACATTGAAGATGGCAAAAAATTATTAGAAGAAGAGTGCGATATATTTATCCCTGCCGCAATGGAAGGAGTGATCCATCAAGAAAATGCAGCCCGAGTGAAAGCAAAATTAATTGCTGAAGCTGCTAACGGTCCGGTAACCTTTGATGCAGAAGCGATTCTTAAACAAAAAGGTATTGTGATGATTCCCGATATTTATTTAAATGCCGGGGGTGTTATTGTTTCATATTTTGAGTGGATTAAAAATTTATCCCACATTCGTTTCGGTCGAATGACACGTCGTTATGAAGAAGGGCAAAATCAATTGTTGATTGATGCTTTAGAAAAAAATGGAAACAATATTAGTAACGATCTCTCGAATAAATTATTGAAAGGTTCCAGTGAAATTGATTTGGTGCGGTCGGGGTTGGATGATTCCATGCGCGAGGCGTTTCAACATATGCGCGAGCTTTATTGGGCTAATGATAAAATCGATTCGTACCGAATTGCAGCTATGGCTCTGGCCATTGATAAAGTAGCCACCAGCTATCAAGAATTAGGAGTTTATCCTTAATTCATCAATTTATCGGAACCATTCTTCACTAGTAACACATACCAGATTGGTGTTCTAAAGGAATTCTTGAAAATACGTACCATCAAATCCAAGGTTTCCGGTTCATCAAACCAATTATAAAGTTTGAATTCTGGAAATTTTTTTCCACATCAAAAAAACCAGGAATTCCAAACTTGTCAACAATTTGATCACATTTATTGACCAAATTCGCAACTCAATTTTTGCACCAGTACTTCGTCCCATCAAAAACTTGCAAAAAAAACTTTTCATCATTTCTCACAAATATATTTAATACCCAAAGTAAATTTTAAAAGCTGACCTACAGGATGCAAATTGGTAAACTCTATTTCAACTTTTTGCATACGTAAAGTAGTTATATTTTTTTCTATTATGAAAAACTCTCCTTCTAATGAATCCAATCAAAATATAGATTCTGATTCTCCTAACTTTGTAGATCCTATCCGCAAGGTGTGGGTGGGGTTAGGGCTTATTTTTCTTTTTTTCTTTATGTTACCTGTTTGGCCATTTTCCGGATTGATCATTGGAATTCCCACCTGGGCTGTTTTTGCAGTCTGTATCAGTTTTATTGTCAGTATATTTATTGCCTATGTGTTTCTCCGAGTTTGGAAAGATCCGGAGGACTCCACCATTTCCTCGGATGTCAACGATGCCAACTGATCTCCCCTTTGGTCCGGGTGCTTTATTCGTGATGTGTATATATATCTTTTCCCTATTAGGCGTAGGTGGTTACGCATACTATAAAAGAAAGGAAACCAGTTTAACTGATTTTTTTCTTGGGGGTCGCGAGTTTGGAGTCGGTGTTCTTTTACTAACGCTTTATGCCACTCAGTACAGTGGAAATACTTTGTTTGGGTTTAGTGGAGCCGCTTATCGGAATGGTTTAGGATTTTTAGTTTGTACACAATTCATGACTGCCATTGTGGTGGGATATTTGATTCTGGCACCGAGATTGTTTCGTTTAAGTCGGGAACAAAAATTCATCACTCCCGGTGATTTTATTTACTATCGTTTTCAAAGCAAAGGTCTTCGATTAGTGATTACAGTGATCATGATTTATGTTCTTTGTAATTTTACATTGAGTCAAATGAAGGCCTTGGGCACAGTATTTTCCGGTTTGTCACATGGGCGAATTCCTTTATGGGTTGGGGTGGTTGGTCTAGCTTTAATTATGCTTATATATGAATCCCTGGGGGGAATGCGCAGTGTCGCTTGGACAGACGTTTTGCAAGGTGGAATTTTAATGATCGGATTTATTCTGCTTATTATAGTGGCCTTTATAGAATTGGGAGATTTACCCAGCGCCATTGAGAAACTAGCTTCCGATCCCAATACAAAACATAAAATTCTAGTTCCCGAGGGAGATGGGCTAAGAACATGGTTCAGTTTTATTTTAATGGTGGGTCTAGGTGCAACGCTTTATCCTCAAGCGATTCAACGGATTTATGCGTCCAAAAATAGTATGGCATTAAAGAAATCACTAGCAATAATGGGGTTTTTACCTCTTACCACAACACTGGTGGCAGTGGCCGTAGGTATTTTAATGGCAGCCGAAGAGCCAGACTTAGGGAGTACACTTGCTTTAGGAAAATCTGCTGTAGTCCCTTCAGAAACAGTTTTAGCCCTCATGTGTTTAAAGGTAATGAAATCTTCCGAATTAGGTTATTGGTTAGTGGTTATTATATTTTCTGCCATATTAGCAGCCGTCATGTCCACTGCAGATTCTGCAATGTTAAGTATAAGCTCTATGATCACCAAAGACATTTACGGGGAATATTTTCGTCCGGACGCAGATCAAAAACATCTTACAAAAATAGGCAAATTTGTGACCTGGATTTTAATGGCCCCCATTGTTTTGATAGCCATTAATTATGAGGGAACTCTGATTCAACTTTTAAAAATTAAATTTGATATTTTATTACAATGCGTTCCCGCATTTTACCTGGGGGTTCATTTTCCCAGGCTTTCTTCAAAAACTATATTCCTTGGCTTAATAGTTGGAACTTTAATTACTCTACTACTTAGTTTTTCCGGTGATTTAGGGATAATGGAAAAAAACTATAACAAGGTTTGGGGATTTCATTCCGGGGTACTGAGTTTAGGGGTCAATTTATTAATCTGCTTTTTTGGAATAATTTATAGTCCTAAAAACATTCAACCGTTAGCCAAGTAATGCTATAGTATATTTTTAATTCGGCTTTTAATTTCCATAAAACCTATAGAGAAATTCATGTCAAAATCATCTTCACAATATGAAGAAAGTGGTGTAAGCGGAACAGGTGCTGAAAAGGCACTCTCTGGTTTGTTAAAAAATATTTTACCCACTCATCAATTTAATAAACAATTTCCAGTGAAAGCAGACATTGGTTATTTTGCAAACGTCATTGAATTTGGAAACGGCCGAGGAGTTGCATTTTGTACCGATGGAGTGGGAACAAAAATGATAGTGGCAGAAATGATGAATCAATATGACACAATTGGAATCGATTGTGTGGCAATGAATGTAAATGATTTAATTTGTCTTGGTGCTCAACCTGTGAGTATGGTGGATTATATTGCGTGTTCACACACTGATCCTAAGGTATTCGAAGAACTGGGGCAAGGGTTGGCCGAAGGCGCTCGGCAGGCAAATATTAGTATTTCCGGAGGAGAAATTTCTCAAATTCGAGAAATCATACAGGGAATTGATTTAACAGCTGCTGCTATAGGTCACATAGAATTAGAAAAAATTAATACGGGTCAAAACATCCAAACTGGGGATCTTATTCTAGGTTTAGCATCCAGCGGAATTCATTCTAATGGACTTACTTTGGCTCGACAGTCTCTTTTGGGAACCTCACTGGAAGAACAAAAATCTAATATCAATCAATTTGAACCCACATTTAATAGAACCTTGGGCGCAGAATTGTTAGAGCCAACTCGCATTTATGTTCAACCTATCCTTGAAATGTTAAATGAAAATATAAATTTAAAAGCCATGGTCCACATTACCGGTGGGGGATTGGAAAATTTACTACGTGTGAAAAGTGAATCTATCCGTTTCGTTGTCGATTCTCCACTTGATGTTCCACCGGTATTTCAAAAGATTCAACAAAATAGTGCAGTCAGTGATGCCGAGATGTATGAGGTATTTAATATGGGAGTTGGTTTTGTGGTAATTGTTAGCCATGCCAATGAAGCTCAGAAGGTTCAGGAAATTTGTAAAAATTATGAAATTTCCTGTCATGGTATTGGGTATGTAGAAGAAAGCCAACAAAAAGAAATCGTACTTCCTCAACAAAATTTAATTTCATCAGGGGCGGGTTTTAAAAACTTTATTGATTGATGTAGGCTTTATTTAAACAGGCTGGTGAACAACAACTTTATTTTTTTGTCCTTCTTTTGCGGCATAAAGACTATCATCCGCTAATCTTATACATTCTTCATAGGTCTGATCTTTTTGATTAAATGTACTTATTCCAAAGCAGATTGTGACATTCAGATGTTTACCCTCAAATTCCAAATCAACATTAGCAATGGTTTCCCTTTGTTTCTCCGCTAAAGTAAAGGCCCCGGCGGCATCGGTTTCAGGGAGCAATAATAAGAATTCTTCCCCTCCCCAGCGACAAACAAGATCTTGATCACGACATCCCTTTCTTAAAAATTCGGCCACCTTTATTAACACAAAATCTCCGCCTGCATGTCCATAGGTATCATTTATTTTCTTAAAATCATCAATATCACCAATTGCAATGGAAAACGGTTTCCCCCCTCTTTGAAACCGAATTACTTCATACTTAATATTTTCGATCATCTGCCGCCGGTTAGGTAACCCGGTTAGTTGATCAGTTTTAGCAATAGTATCCAGTTTTTCAATTAATTCTCGCTGCTTTTCAAATAAACTCACATATTCTAATTGAGTTTTAATTCGATGTATCACTTCTTCCCGACAAATGGGCTTTGTAATATAATCCACACCACCGGCCTCATAAGCTTTAGAAATATCTTGTGGAGAACAAAGAGCGGTAATAAAAATTACTGGAATGTATTTCCAAATAGGATTCTCTTTTAATTTTTTACAAACTTCCAACCCATTCATTCCTGGCATCATGATATCCAAAAGGATGATATCAGGTTGAATTTCATCTAAAATTTCCAGTGCATGTTTTCCATTAAACGAAGTATATGTTTGAAATCCTTCAAATTCTAAAATTCCTACTAAGACTTCTACATTAGTTTTCGTATCATCCACTATCAAAACTTTATATTGTGACTTGGTGGGATTAGGCATAAATATTATCTTTTTTGTTTTTATTAAAGAAAAACAACCAAAATTAAAAATACCGGTGAGAAAGTATCTATAAATCCAGATAAACCCATTTAAACAAAAATTAAAAGAAGTTTTTGTTACAATTTTGTTAAAAATGATCTTGCTGTTTAATTAGGGGATGCAACATTACAGTCAATCTTATAGAAGATTAAATATAAAAATCAATGGGTTATAAAAATTAGTGCCATAAAAAATATTTTAAATACCTAATTTTTCCCAAAGGTATAATTTTTATTTGAATCTGAAAATGGTTTTTTTTAAAAGATCTTACTTTTAGGATTTAGGAACTTAAGCGATAGAAAATAATCCATTGGTAAATCCTATTAATTTCAAAGTATTAGAAAAATAGGGAATTATCTCTCAGGATTATTCCTTTTTATGCGATAATTGGCCCTCAGATTTTCCAGAGAAAAAACTTATTACAATCTTCTATGGTTAAGGCTGAGTTAAGAGAGGATACATGGGTAAAAAGGATCAAAAAGCTACATCCATTTTTTTAGGAAGTGGAAATAAACCGCAGCAACTCCTGCTAAAGAATGCCAATCGTCATGGTTTAATTTCAGGGGCAACAGGAACCGGAAAAACTGTAACGCTACAAATCATGGCGGAAGCATTTTCCAAAGAGGGAGTTCCAGTGTTCCTTGCCGATGTCAAAGGTGACCTTGCAGGAATTAGCCAATCAGGGAAACCCTCTGAAAAATTATTAGAGCGTGCCAAAACTATTCAACTTGCTGATTACAGTTTTAGAAATTTTTCAACTGTATTTTGGGATCTGTTTGGGAAAAAAGGTCATCCTGTTCGAACTACAGTTTCCGAAATGGGCCCAGTGTTATTATCCCGGTTGCTGGGTCTTAACGAAACCCAAGAAGGGGTAATGAGTATTGTCTTTTCAGTTGCTGACGAAGAAGGGCTATTACTTCTTGATTTAAAAGATTTGCGGGCTCTTCTCAATTTTGTTGGGGATAACGCTTCCGATTTTACAACAAAATATGGATATGTGACCAAAGCTTCTGTCGGGGCTATTTTAAGACGCTTGTTAACTTTGGAACAACAGGGTGGAAAAAAGTTTTTTGGAGAACCGTCTTTAAAACTCCATGATTTTATTCGTTCGGATGGTGATGGCCAGGGAATGATAAATATATTGGCAGCGGATAAACTCATGCAAAATCCAAAATTGTATTCTACTTTCTTACTCTGGTTATTATCTGAATTATTTGAAGAACTTCCAGAAGTGGGAGATCCGGATCGACCCAAATTAGTTTTTTTCTTCGATGAAGCCCATCTTTTATTTGAAGATGCACCCAAGGCACTATTGGATAAGGTAGAGCAAGTGGTTCGACTTATTCGTTCCAAAGGAGTTGGAGTTTATTTTGTAACCCAAAGTCCTTTGGATATTCCGGAAGATATTTTAGGTCAATTAGGAAATAGAATTCAACATGCCTTAAGAGCGTTTACTCCCAAAGACAAAAAAGTTGTGCGTGCAGTGGGAGATACTTTTCGTCCCAATTCTAAATTTCGGGCTGCTGATGTAATTACGCAATTAGGAATAGGAGAGGCCTTAGTTTCCACTTTAGATTTAAAAGGCAAACCGACTATTGTCGAAAGAACTTTAATTCGCCCCCCTTCATCCAGGATGGGACCCATAACATCTGGTGAAAGAAAATATATTATCGCCCAAAGTGATTTCGAAGGTGTTTATAATCAATTGGTAGATAGAAAATCCGCATATGAAATTCTTTTGGAAAGAGTAGAAAAAACTGAAGAAGCCAACCAAAAGGAAAAATTAGAATCTTCAAAAAAATCACCTGGAAGAAAGCGGCAGGGATTTGTAGAAGCAGGTATCAAATCAATGATTCGTACCATAGGGCGTGTAGTAGGAAGACAATTAGTTCGCGGACTGTTAGGATCTTTTCTCAAAAAGCGTTAATCTTAAAAACTTATTTAACTATTTTTACCACTAGTAGCTACTTTCCAGGTCCGATAAGCCCCGGAAAGATTACGCACCTGAAATCCATTTTGTTTTAACAATCTGCAAGCAAAGTAAGAGCGCTGTCCGGTTTGACAATAAACAATTATTTCGTGGTCTTTAGGCAGCTCTTGCATACGTCCCCGTAACTGAGGTAACGGTATATGGCATGCACCCGGAATGTCACCTTCTTTTATTTCTTCCTCGTCTCTTACATCCAGCAATATAGTTTTTTCTTTATCTAAGTTTTCAATTTCATACCATTGCGCTACTTTAATATCTTGATGAACGGAATGTTGTGCCACCATCCCTGCAAGGTTCACAGGATCTTTGGCAGAACCAAAGGGGGGTGCATAAGCCAATTCCAAGTCCTCAAGGTCATGAACGGACAAGTTTGCTTTTAGAGCAGTGGCCAAAACATCTATCCTTTTATCCACACCTTCTTTTCCAACAATTTGGGCACCCAAAAGTTTGCCATTTTCGGGTTTAAAAATCACTTTCATAGCAAGACGATGCCCCCCTGGATAATAATTAGCATTGGAGTGAGGATGCAAATGAACCACTTTAAAAGGGATCTTTAACTTACTAAGAGTTTTTTCATTAGCCCCTGTACAAGCCACTGTAAGATCAAAAAACCGCAATATTGCTGTTCCCAGAGTTCCAGGGTAATTAAGGGATCCACCAAAAATATTTTCTGCAACTATTCTCCCTTGACGGTTGGCAGGACCTGCAAGGGGAATTAAAGTCCATTCATTTGTTACAAGGTCACGTACTTCAATAGCATCGCCAATGGCCCAAATATTTTTTTCGCTGGTTTGTAATTTATTATCTACTCGAATTCCCCCCTTTTCCCCTATTTTTAAACCTGCCATTTTTGCTAATCCTGATTCCGGTCGAACTCCTAATCCAAGAATCACTAAATCAGCCGCAATTTGCACTCCACTTTTAAGCCTTACAATTGATGCTGAACATTCTTCAGGACTGTTGGGAGATTTAAATTCCACCACAGCATCACTTAAATAAAGATTTATTTCGTTTCTACCTATTTCTTTATGAAGCCACGCTGCCATATCTTGGTCTAAGGGCGGCATGACCTGAGGCGATGCTTCAATTAAGCTGATATTAAAACCCCTTCGATAAAACTGCTCCGCCAATTCCAACCCAATAAATCCTCCGCCAATGATTGCAACTCGATTTATTTGGTTCTTAGAAATCCACTGGTTGATCTGGTCAACATCCGGAATGTTCCGCACAGTAAAATGACCGGGGCGGTCAATCCCCGGAATGGGGGGTTTTAACGGATAAGCACCTGTGGATAGAATCAGGTCATCATAAATTTCCCAATAATCCTTTTCGTTTTTTAAATCACGAATTTTTATTTTTTTATGGGTAGGTTCAACTTGAACAACCTCAGATTTAATCCTGACATCCAGATTAAACCTTTCTTTTAGCCCTATGGGAGTTTGTACTAACAAACTTTCTTTTTCAGGTATTTCTCCACCAAGAAAATAAGGTAGTCCACAATTGTCGAAAGAAACATGTTCACCCCGTTCAAAAATTATAATCTCTGCTTCTTCAGAAATTCGTCGTGCATGTGCCGCTGCCGTAGCACCTCCGGCCACACCACCCACAATTACTATTTTTTTCTTATCCATTATCTCAAACATGTTTCGTATTATTTTTTATCCAGCAAACTGCCTTAAATAAATGATCAATTGCCAAATTTGATTTTCCTTCAGTTTGTCATAAGCTTGCATTTCTGTACCCTTAGATCCGTTTTTTATTATCCAATACATTTGACCATCTGTAATTTTTTTCATTGTTTCTGCACAAGTAAAATTTCTAGGCGGAGGAACCATATTAAGGGCCTTATAGCCCTTTCCATCACCCTGCATACCATGGCAATGTTTACAAGCCAAGGGTTTTGCTCTGCTTTGAAATAAAACCTTTCCTTTTTTAAGGTTTTTTGCAGTTTGTTTCAAAGGATTCTTCATGTCATGAATATTACTTGGGGCTTGCACCGTATTTCGAACCTGAGGGCAAGTTCCTAATTTAGTTACGGCTACTCCCTCCATTGAAACTTTATTTTTTGTCGTGTCTCCACGGAATTCTTTTCTCATATAAGCCATTACGTCCGCAACTCCTTGGGGTTTAAGGGTCAGACCCCAATAAGGCATAAGTGAAGACTTGCCAACATTCTTCCCCCCGTAATAAATTACATTGAACAAATAATCGATCGGCTCTTTATCAATCGCCATTTGGGAATGAATTGCAGGTTTTGGATTGAGATCTTTTGCGGCTGGGCCATCTCCGTTTCCGGTTAATCCATGGCATTGTGCACAATATTCTTTATAAAAATTTTCACCGCGTTTTACGCTGGCATTTTTAAAAATTTTATCTTTCCAGGGTTCATAAAATTTAAAATCTTTCACTCCCAAGGTCATAATAAATCCGGTAACGTAGCGAAGTCCTAACTCACTAACATCCGCAACAAACTCACCGCTATGCGGAACAAAGTCCGGGGGATCTGAGTTAAAGCGGTAAACCCAATCCACATTAAGTCGTTTTCCCGCATCATGTAACGAAGTACTTTGCGAACCTCCTATTGATTTCCCATCTTCCTGAATTTGGTGACAAGCAATACAAGAATGGTTTTCGAAAATCTTTTTTCCTAATGCGGCTTCCATTTCAGTAAAAAACGCAAGGTTAAGAGAATTTTTTTTAACCCTGGAATCTTTTAATTCTTCAAAAAAATAATCTGCAATAGCTTCAGCTTCTTTTTTGGTCAAAATCATATGTTGGACAGGTTTTCGGACTAAATCCCACCGATAACCCTTTTGATAAACAGGAGGTTTCTTCCCCAAAAGATAGCTCACCAACCAATCTCTTTGAAACTTACTGCCTCCCCACATGAGATCAGGAGCTTTAAGCTTAAATCGAGAATGAGAATTTCCCATAAATCGATGACAAGAGGAACACTTGTCTTTTATCAATTGTTTACCAATTTGAAAATCTGCTGCAAAAATTGGAGTTGAATGAAAGAGAAAAAGGAAAATCGTCAATAGATAAATAAAATTTGGATTGGTTTTTATATCTATAGGTATTTTCATATGTAACGCTTTCCAAAACTAATGATTAACTTATTTTTAATACCCATTTTATTAAAAAGGAACCGATTGATATTTTCAAATCGGCTCCTTTTTGAGCCAATCAACAAAATTTTTAGTGACGCTTGATAATTCCGCAAGCATCTCTAGCTCCACCGGCACACCCTTTTTTTAACTCGTCTTCATGGTCACAATATTTATCTTCCATAGAATGAATAATAAAGGATGCACCATCCTTATCAAAGATACTCAGCCTTCCATCTGAAAGGGTAAACCGATTAGTCGTAGTTTGCATAAAACCGATTCCACCCTTTACGTCTATATTTACCAAGTCTCCCATGTGAAAAGGATGGTTAAAATTTGGAGCATCGGGTTTGGAATTACTGTTAGGACCAGGATCATGGTGCCCTTTTGCTGCTTTACAAGGAGTACACATTCCGGTTTCATGCACATGAACTGCATGCTTTCCATCTTTCAATCCTCGGATAAATAACGCCACATCGACTTGTTTTATTCCTTCATCAGACTCACGCTCTACCAACATACCCTTTCCGGTAATACTTTTGTCGGTACAGCCTAAAATTTCTGCCGAAGCCACAACTTCCTCTGCTTGAACCATAGAAACGAATGGAATAAATAAAACAAAAATGGTGATACCTATAATTTTTTTAATGGATTTAAAAAACATAATCACGCCTCCTTAATTTAATAAAGCCTTCAAAATCAAGAGCAAGGCTGCACAAGAGACTTACTAGGTTCAGCAAATTGAAATCGAGAATGCCTTACTGTTTTATTTTTCTTATTTTATTGATTAGAAAACATTAAATTCACCGTAGTCCCTACTCCTTCCTGGGATTTCACCTCTATGTTTCCTTTATATTTTTCGATTAATCTTTGAGCAATGCTCAAACCCAAACCGGTCCCCTCACCTTGTTTTTTAGTAGTAAAAAATGGATTAAATATTCTTTGTAAGTTTTCCGGTGAAATTCCGGGACCATTGTCCTCAATACTCACCCGAAAACGTTCTTCTATTTTTTTTATGGTAATTTTAATTTTTCCACCAGGGTCAATAGCCTGTACTGAATTATTAATAATATTAATAAATATCTGCCTGATTTCTTCGGGGTCTCCACGAAGAAAAGGTTTATATGAAAAATCTTTTTCAAATTCGATTTTCTTATCTCTGTAAGGAAGAGAAGCAAAATCAATGGCCGCTTCGATTTGATTGACAATATTGGTTTCTTCAACAACCCCACTTTTTTTATCATGAACATAACTCGTGAATTTGGAAATAGCTTGCGACAGCCGGTCACAATTATTTTTTATCTTTGAGGCATAAATCTTAATCTTTCTAATATCATTTTCTTTTAAAATAATTTCTGAAAATCCAGTTAGTGAATAAAGTGGATTATTCATTTCATGCGCAATCCCCGCTGCAAGAATTTTTAAAGATGCCATGTTCTCAGTTTCTGACATGCGCTCCAGGAATTCCTTCGTCTCAGTCAAGTCAATTAGAACCATTCCCCTTAAGTTGTTTCCATCGACACTGGGATCAAACAACCAATAAGAAAAAACTCTACCCTTCAATGTTATGGTCTTCGAAAATTGTTGTTTGGAATTTCCATTCATCGGGAATAAAGGATCTCGAGCTTCATAGGTCAAAAGTTTTTCTCTTCTTGATTTTGCATCGGTTGTATCCATGGCATTTTTAAAACACTTACTAAATTCGTTTAGCATCAAATTGCCCGGTTCACCTAAACCTGTCATCATTTCTTTAAAACAGTGACCAATAAAATCTTCCACACGCCTCTCCATCAAAATCCCAAAAGCCGGGTTGGCAAAATGAATTTTCAGATCAGAATCAACCACCACAATGCAATGGGGAATCTTTGATAAAATTGCACAAAATAAGTTTTCCAAACCCAACCCTTTCCTTTTAATCTGTAGGCAAAGTAAAATAAAAGGTACTGCCTTTTCCAAATTGACTGAATACTCCCACTTGACCTTCGTGTAAATGAATCAGTTTTTTCACAATCGCTAACCCCAGTCCCGTGGATTTCTCTCCTCCTGTTGGTTTACTGCTTAAAGTTTGAAATTCTTTAAACAATAACCTTTGGTCTTCATCTTTCAATCCGGGTCCTTCATCTTTCACTGAAAAACGAATGGCATCATTTTCTTTTGAGGTTTGAACGATAACCTTTGTGTCGTTGGGAGAAAACTTTATTGCGTTACTCAAAAAATTTGCGACTGCCTGAACAACAGCGTTTTCATCAAAGGCAAAAGAAGGAACCTTGCCTAAACAAAGTTCTATGGAAATATTTTTATTTTTAGCGGTCAGTTCCATAATTTCCACTTGTTGTTTAACTATGGAATTAAAATCATTGACTTTTTTATTTAAATCAATTTTTCCACTTTCAATTTTGGAAATGTCTAACAAATTTTCCAAAAGCGATTTCATAAAATTGCTAGAATTAAATATTTTTGTAAGAAGCTCTTTTTGTTTAGTATTAACCTGGCCCACCGAACCCTCTTTCATAACCTCACTAAAGGTTCGAATCAAATAAAGAGGATTTCTTAAATCATGACTGGCAATTCCTAAAAATTTATTTTTTAAATTATTAAGCTCTTCCAACTGTAGGTTTTTATGGAAAATTTGTTCCTCCCTTTGGCGTGAAACGATGGCATCGGCTATGAGACCTCCAATTGAAAGCAAAATCTCTTTACTTCGTACATACCAGGGGGGATTTTCATCTGTGTAAAGAAAAAGAACACCAACTAAAGTTCCTTGACTTAATAAAGGCACAATATAGTGTCCATGGGCGGTCATATCTTCGAAAACATTGTCATGTCGTTTATCAGAAAAACAATTGTTGCTAACAATCATCTCTTTAGATACCGCCGCTCGGCCACACAAACAATTTCCATAAGGTATTTCCTTCTCCTTGGTCAAAAACTCTTCAGAAAAATCCCCAATTGTGCTAAAGAGTTTTAATTTTTTATTTTCTTCATCCGCCAAAAAAATACCGGCCTTGTTTTCTACTTCCAATTCCTCAAAGCGAGTTAGAGCCGTCAATGCACCCTCTAACATTTCCTTCGTATCTTTGGAATTGTGGAGAATTTTCGCAACTTGATGTAGAACTTTATATTCATCTGTCCTTTGCCGAATCTCTTCTTCCTTAGAGATATTTTCTTTATTGTTCTGACTTTCATTTAGACAAGTATCCATTGGATAAATCCCTCAAATAAAATTCGTTCAAAAATCTAAGAGGACCTGCTATCCCTCATTCGAAATAAGGTAGTGTTAGAGGAGAGGAAGAGGAATAACAGGTCAGTTCTTCAATGTTAATAATCAAAATCTTTCCCTGCGGCCAAAATAGTATCGACCGTTTTTCTTAATTTTTCTTTTTCAAGCGGTTTTACTAAATAATCTTTTATTCCCCGCTTAATCAAAGAAGCTGCAAGTTCAGGATCAGGAAAAGCGGTTATAACCACAATGGGAATCCCCGGAGCATTTTGTTTGAGGTAATCTATACACTCCACCCCATCGACATTAGGCATACGAATGTCACATAGAATCAAGCCCACACTTACTAAATTGTCTTCGCTCTTAAGTATCCGTATGGCCTCCCCACCATCCCCGGCTTCTAAAATTTGGAATGTGTCCTCTCCCAAATGAAGTTTTATTACTTCACGAATATCCTGCTCATCATCAACGATCATAATTTTGCTCTTCGCCATAATTTCCTCCTTGGTTTGAAAATAACAACCTATTTAAAGAATTGAATAAATAATTTTTTAATTTGGAAATCTCAATTTCCGAATTGATTATATGAATTACCGGGAAGAATAAATATCGTGGGAATTGCCAAAATAAAGCCGCATTTTCTTAGTAATTCTTGTAGTAAAAATACGGCAAAATTAAAGTTTACAAAGGTTCTTATTTTTAAAAGGTGGGAAAATACTTAACGAATCAATTATTTTGGACTAACCAGTCTTTTTTACGATTTCCTGAATGACCTTTTTTTTTGCATGTTCTACTTCCGGGGACAGGTCTTCTCCGGGATGGAAATTTTTTCCTTCGATTCCAAAAATCAATAATTGCTCCGGCAGTTGGTTTAAAGACCGGGACATTTCCACAGCTTCTGCAACACCAAAGTTATGAGTCGAGCAGGAGAACATTTTTTTAGGTAAAACTTGTTTATGAGGATCAATCAAATGAATGGTTCCGGGTTTTTCTTTGGAAGAAACAGCGTCTACTAAAATAATCTGTTTTTCATTCTTGAAAATATCCATTAAAGAAATTCCTTCACCGCTATGTTCCATGATTGTTAGATTATCCTTTTGATACTTCTTCAATTCTCGGACCACAAGGATTCCAACGGAATCATCACTTCTGAACAAATTGCCAACTCCTATGACTATTGTGGATGGATTTTTATCTGGGTTCACAGCCAATTTTGACTTTATATTTTAAGTTCTTTCAATTTCCAGTTTTAAAAAATGAGTGGAGCAACTGATGCAGGGATCGTAATTACGAATCGCTTGTTCACATTGCCATGTCAATTTGTCCTTTGGTAATTGAATATACTTCTCAACAAATTGCCATAAATCATTTTCGATCGTTTTTTGATTTTGGGAAGTGGGAGGAACAATTTTGGCTTCTTTTACTTTTCCGTCATCATCGATTTTATAACGGTGGTATAAAGCTCCCCTAGGAGCTTCGGTACATGAATGGCCGATTCCCGCTTTTGGGAATGCTTCAATATAAGGTTTTTCCGGCATAACATAAGAGTCGATAATTCTAAGCGCTTCATCAAAAGCATATAAAACTTCTATGCTCCGGATAACAATACTTTTAAATGGGTTTTTGCATTGCTTTTGAATTCCTACTTCCTCTGCCACTTGTTTTGCAATAGGAGAAAGTTGATCAAAGTTCAGATTAAATCTCGCCATAGGTCCGACAAAATAAGCCCCGCGTTCCTTAAGGATTGAATGTAAAGCCGTCGATCGTTCAACATGTTCTTCTTCAAAATGGTTCTCATATTCGGAAACTTCAATATTTAACCCTTTGTTGGAAATTAATTTTCCTTCGTTAAATGGATATTCCTCTGGATGATGTAACGCGACAAACTCGTAATCTTTTTCAAAATCAGGAAACGTTAATTGACTGGCCCATCGAACAGTCTCCAAAGCAGCATCCCGTGCCCATTTTAATTCTTCAGCTAGAATTTGAAGTTCTTTTTTGGTAAACACTTTATAAAAACCGCCCACCCGCACATTTATCGGATGAATTTCACGTCCTCCCAACAAGGCTACAATGCTATTGCCCGCTTTTTTCATTCTTAATCCACGCTCAACAATTTCTTTATGGTCCTCTGCCATCCGAATAGAATCTTCATATCCCAAAAAATCTGGAGCATGAAGCATAAAAATATGTAACACATGGCTTTCAATCCATTCGCCACAATATAATAATCGGCGTAATTCCCGCAGAGGACCTTCAAGTTGAATCCCAAGAATATCTTCCATGGCATGGACGGTACTCATTTGGTAAGCAACAGGACAAATGCCACAAATCCGCGCATTGATATCGGAAACTTCTAAAAAATTCCTGTCTCTTAAAAATGCTTCAAAAAATCGCGGAGGTTCGAATATTTTCAATTGGACATCCTCAATAGTATCTTCATTAATTTTAATAAAAAGAGATCCTTCGCCTTCCACCCGGGCCAGGTAGTCCACCTTAATGATCTTACTTTTCTTTGTCATGGCGCTCACTTTCCACGCGAAAGGGTTCTGCATAAGCATTAAAACCCCGGAAGACTCTCATAATCTCATCACTGGTGGTTCCTTTTTCTATTTCCCAATGACTCAATGAACTTGGGTTTGGAGATTCCTTGGGGCCAAAACAACCATAGCACCCTCTATTGTAGGCAGGGCAAATGGCGTTACATCCCGCGTGAGTTACCGGGCCCAAACACATTTTTCCCTGTGCCACCATCACACAAACGGTTCCCCGCAATTTACATTCTATGCATGTACTGTGGGGTGGCGTAACGGGTTTGCGCTCATGTAAAAATGCACTAATGACTTCCACCAATTGCATTTTATTTATAGGACACCCCCTTAATTCAAAATCAACTTGGACATGTTCAGAAATTGCGGTGGATTGATCTAATGTTTTTATATAGTGTGGCGTAGCATAAACGACGGAAATAAATTCATTAACATCCTTAAAATTTCGAAGTGCCTGAATTCCACCTGCTGTAGCACAAGCTCCAATAGTAATTAAATATTTCGAAATTTTTCGGACTTCATGAATACGTTCTTTATCATGTGGAGTTGTAATTGATCCTTCCACCAGGGATAAATCGTAAGGACCCGGGGATATGGCACGGGAAGCCTCGGGAAAATTAGCAATATCAATCTCGCCCGCCACCGATAACAATTCATCTTCGCAATCCAATAAACTTAATTGACAACCATCACACGAGGCAAATTTCCAAACCGCTAATTTTGGTTTTGATTTACGGGTCATAATCAAATCTCGCGAATTTCCAAAAGGTGTTGAACACGATCCAATGAAAATACCGGACCGTCTTTACAAATAAATGCAGGTCCATATTGACAATGCCCACAAAATCCAATGGCGCATTTCATGTTTCGCTCCATTGTGAGAAAAATATTTTCGTCCGAAATTCCACAATGTTGTAATTCTAAAGATGCAAATTGCATCATCACCTCCGGTCCACAGATCATAGCAACAGTATTTGCGGGGTCGAATGTGACCCTTGGGACTAGAGTAGTCACTACCCCCACGTTGCCACGCCATTCACGTTCTGAGGAATCCACTGTAACTTTAACCTGGATTCCATATCTACCTCTCCAAGTTTCAAATTCGTTCGTATATAGTAAGTCTTCCGGGCGACGGGCTCCATAAAGAAGAGCAATATCGCCATATTGGTCTCGTTTGGAAAGCATTGCATAAAGCGCAGGTCGCAATGGCGCCAACCCGATTCCACCTGCTATTATGACTACATCGTTTCCTTTGGCTTTTTCAATCGGCCAGGAACTTCCAAACGGTCCCCTCAACCCAACGGATTGGCCCGGCTCTAATTTATGAAGAGCATGAGTTACCATTCCCACATCACGAATCGTGTGAAGCAAATGCTTGGATTCCCGAGGATCGCCGCTGATCGAAATAGGCACTTCTCCAACGCCAAACGCATAGAGCATATTAAATTGTCCGGGAAGATAAATAAAATCATTGGAAGAACTTTCGGAACTTAAAGACAGAGTAAAGGTGTCGTAAGTTTCAGCAAGTTTCTCGTTTACCTGATAAAGTTCCGGAACCATCGGATTTAGGACTAATGAGTCCATTACTTGCACCTTAATTATTTTTTCCGTAAACATCCATAAGCTGTAATTGGGCGGCATCCATAGCACGGCCCATGATGGGAACAAGGCGGCTCAGTAATTCATACCCTAATCCATGGTCCTTTTGACATTTATTTCTTAAACACTTTCCATCAAATGCAATAGCTCTTGTAAGTTCTAAAGCTTGCACGTCAAAATGCCATTGATAGGGTGGAACCATCCAGGCCCATCCTAAAATTTCCCCTTCGCTTAGTGTGAGAACTGTGACTGGTTTTTTCCCGGGAGGGCAAATATCTAAAGCTACTTTTCCCTGGCGAATGATGTAAAAACTGTTGGCTTCCTCCCGATAACGGTGAATGAAATTACCCGCTTCAAATCTTACATTTGAGGCACATCCTGTGACCTGATTCAAATATTTGTTTTCCAAATTTTCAAAAAAGGGATGGGTTGCAATTATTGATTCAAGGTTTCTCATGGGATGCCTCATTGTCCGAAGATTTATTGTTTTTGGTAATTGATGTTTCGCGGATGACTCGAACTTCCTCTGTGAAATCAATCCCCACCGGACACCAGGTGATACAGCGGCCACAGCCGACACAACCGGATGAATCAAACTGGTCCATCCAACTGGCCAGTTTATGGGTCATCCATTGACGATACCGGGATTTTGTAGAGGATCTGACATTTCCCCCATGTAGGTAGGAAAAATCCATGGTGAAACATGAATCCCATCGTTGCCAGCGCTCAGCATGGTTCCCGGTAACATCGGTCACATCTTCTACGGTTGAACAAAAACAAGTGGGACAAGCCATGGTACAGTTGGCACAGGACAAACAACGTTCGGCCAAATTATCCCATCGGGGATGATCAGGATTGTTATATAGCAATGTTTTGATATTTGTGGTATCTAAAGTTCGTCCCATTTGTTGCGCCGCTTTTTTATGAATTGTTTCTGCTAATTCTATTTCACTATTCTCAGCCACCTTATGCTGAATTTTCTTTAGTAAAGAAGTTCCCTTCTCACTTCCCTCCTCTACAACAAAATAATGTTGGTCAGTATTTATAACTTCTGTCAAAACCAAATCATAACCAGAGCTTGCCTTAGGGCCGGTATTCATGGAAGCACAAAAACAAGTTCCCCCTGCTTGCCCACAATTAACCGCAATCACTAACAAGTCTTTTCTTGCGTCCTGGTAGGACGCGTCAACATATTCACCTTGTAAGAAAACTTTGTCCTGAATAGCAATGGCGTGAAGTTCACAAGAACGGACTCCTATAAAAGCCAGTTTTTTGGTTTCACGGTTATCCGGAATTATTTGAAAAGTCTCATCTTTTTTCTCTGCTCGCCACAATCGTTTATGGGGAGTATGGAGAAATTTTTTCCAGGAATGAGGTCCAACCACATAACCAAAAAAGGCTTGATCGGATCGTCTTTTTAGCCGATATAAACCTCCATCTTGTTCGTCCGTCCACCCTTGAGGCAGTTCCTCCACTTTAGAAATGGTGTCGTAAATAATGGCACCGTCACGCAGCGTAGGCCCCATAACCTGATAGCCAGTTTTAATCAAGCTTTCAATGAGTTGGTTTAACCCTTGAGGATCAATAGTGGTTTGCGGGTTCATGATTTTTTATTCTTAATAAAAATTTTCGATTAGAACATCTGATTAGTAAATTATCACAACCTTTAGACCGCAACAAACCTTTCCTCTCTTACTTTATTCTTTATATAATAAGATATATAGGAACAGGAAAATATTCCTTACTAACGCAATTCAAATTTTGATGGAATAAAGTGATTACAAAATTCCCTATTAATAAAACCAAGTATAACAATAGGGGAACAGTTTAATTCTATGTACGAAATTTTAGAAAAAAATCATCTTGCCCCCCAAGTGTATCGTTATGTAGTGAGGGCTTCGGACATTGCCGGTAAAGCAAAACCCGGAAATTTTGTCATCATTCGTTTAGATGAAACAGGAGAACGTATTCCCATTACCATTGCAGATTTTGATCGAGAAAAAGGAACCCTTACTTTTTTTGTTCAAGCCGTGGGTAAAACTTCTATTGAAATGAGTGCCCTGAAAACAGGAGATTTTATTTTAGACGTAGCCGGTCCATTGGGAAATCCTACAGAAATAGAAAACTTTGGAAACGTGGTTTTGGTGGGCGGAGGCTTTGGTATTGCAGCTCTTTATCCTATTGCCCGTGAAATGACTTTAGCAGGGAACAACACCATATCGATTCTTGGGGCACGCACTCAGGAACTCATTTTACTGGAAGACGAAATGCACAAAGTGTCTAAACAGGTTTTTGTCGTTACCAATGACGGAAGTTCAGGAGATAAAGGATTCGTTACCGATTGTCTTAAAAATTTATTAGAACAAGAAATCCAAATAGATCGAGTGATGGCAATTGGACCTCTCCTAATGATGCAAGCCGTTTCGGAATTGACCCGACCCTATCATATAAAAACAGTGGTCAGCCTAAACCCAATCATGATTGATGGAACGGGAATGTGTGGCGCTTGTCGAGTTATGGTTAGTAATGAAATGAAATTTGCATGTGTAGATGGTCCTGAATTTGACGGACACGAAGTGGATTTTTCCGGATTACTTCAAAGATTAAAATCCTATCTTCCGGAAGAAATTCAATCAAAGGAAAAATACCTAAATGACACGCAAGCAGTTTGTGGTTTGGATGAAGTAATCCAACCGTAAATTATTGATTATAATGTGATACAAATGGACAAAGATAAAACAAAAAAAAAGGGCAATAAAATTCCTCGGACCCCAACCCGTGAACAGAACCCGGAAACCCGCAAAAAGAATTTCCAGGAAGTTGATCTCGGGTATACACCCGCTATGGCACGACTTGAAGCTTCCCGCTGTATCCAATGCAAAAAGCCTAAATGTGTTTTGGGGTGTCCAGTTCGAGTACATATTCCCGATTTTATCCAATTAGTTGCTGAAGGAAATTTTTTAGAAGCCGCCAAAGTCATAAAAGAATCAAACCCGCTTCCTGCCATTACGGGTCGTGTCTGTCCCCAAGAAGACCAATGCGAAAAACATTGTGTCATCGGCATTAAAGGAGAGCCTTTAGCAATTGGAAAATTGGAACGATTTGTCGCAGATTACGAGCGAACCCAACGAGAAAATAAACCGCTTTCAAAACCTCCCTCCAATGGAAAAAAAGTAGCCATCATTGGAGCAGGCCCGGCAAGCTTAGCAGCAGCCGCAGATTTAGCACAGTGGGGTTACGAGGTAGTCATCTTCGAGGCTCTGCACAAACCCGGTGGAGTGCTGTTTTATGGCATACCTCAATTTCGCCTGCCTAAAGAAATTTTAGAAAGTGAATTAAAATACCTCCAACAATTGGGAGTGGAGATAAAATTAAATTATGTCATCGGAAAAATAAAATCACTTGATGAATTAATGAAAGAAGATGGATTTCATGCAGTATTTATAGGTACAGGGGCCGGATTACCTTACTTTCTGGGAATTCCCGGAGAAAATCTGAATGGCGTTTATTCCGCCAATGAGTTTTTAACGCGAATCAATTTAATGCATGCTTGGGAATTTCCTTCCTTTGATACTCCAATTCATCCCCATAAAATTTTTGCGGTAATAGGAGGAGGCAACACCGCCCTGGATGCGGCCCGCACCGCTTTGAGACTACCGACCACAGAAAAAGTAATGCTGATCTATAGAAGAACTCAAGAGGAAATGCCTGCCAGAAATGAAGAAATCAAGCACGCAAAAGAAGAGGGAATAGAGTTTCATTTCTTAGTTTCTCCCCTTGAATTAAAAGGCCAGGACGGATGGATCTCCAATATGAAATGCACCAAAATGCAATTGGGGGAACCAGATGATTCTGGCAGAAGACGTCCTGTTCCAATCAAAGGAAGTGAGTTTTCTCTATCGGCGGATGCCGTGATCATCGCACTTGGAAGCGGGGTTAATCCGTTAATTTCCAGAAGTACATCTGACTTAGAAACAGATTCAGAAGGACATATTGAAGTAGCAGATTTACCCACTCAACAAACCTCAAAACCGGGAGTTTTTGCGGGTGGAGATATTGTAACAGGAGCCGCAACGGTAATTTCGGCTATGGGAGCAGGTAAAAAAGCTGCCATTGGAATTCATGAATATCTTTCAAAAAAGAATTAATTATTAGATTTAAAGTCATCTTCTCTCGATTCAGACTTAGGTACCTTAACCTGACACTCATTGTATTTAAACAATCATGATTTCACTTATTCTCAGTCGGTAGCCTTTTCCATCATGATTTTGAACAAATGTTCAATGCCATAAATTGCCGTTCTGCCACTAAATCTGTTTTTGAAATTGGTTTCTTTTCGAATCTAAAAATATTAATGGCCGTGTGGATATCAATCCTGTTGCATTTCTTATTAATCTATAGCCCCTTAAATGTATACTTCCAAACTGTTCCCATTAAACTAATGGATTGGAGCTGGATTTTTTTAGCTTCCCTGCCTGTCTGGATAATTATAGAAATATATAAACGGATTTTTAACTACTTTATAAATCCAAAGTCTCCACATCTCCCAGTCAATTAAACTTATATTAATTTTCAAGGAAAGCTGGGGTACCCAATTAAATAAAAAACCCTCAGTAAAAAAGTGAATTTTTATTGAGGGCAAAAATTAATTGCAATTTTTTAAAAATTTAGGCTTCGCGATGTTTGAATTGAAATCGTCGAATCAGAAGTGCTGAAGAAATAACAAAAATCATAAACCCGATTCCACCAATTCCATTAACAATTAACACCAACGAAATAGGAATATTTATCAAATTCCATTCCACCAATTGGTGGAGGCCCAACCAGGAACTTGGATTTTGTACCCATTCCTGTAGCGCCGTGTTTTCAAAAAAATAATTGAAAGCTTTCATTAAAGGAAATTCGGTCCAAACTCCATCTTTTAGCCATAAAAAGATTTGGTAACCGAGGACACCAAATCCCGAAAAAAATACTAAAATGCTAGCACCCAAAGCCGCCAGACTTAAGTTGCCACAAACAAAATCAAAGGCGGTAAAACGTTTCCAAAGAAAAGCCACTTCTTCCTTCACTCGGTTCCAACTTTTGCGTATACCCTGTTCCAGCAAATAACGAAAAGCTTCCAGAACTTCAAGAAAGAATCTTTTTAACTTTTCTGAAAATTGAAGAATTTCATCCGCCATTTTTGGAGTCGCGCCGTCGTTAATTGGGTTTCCGGCATGATTTGCAGTCGCCATAAAACCTCCTCCGCCCGCAGGCAAAAATCTTTATTATCTTAACAAGACTATCGCGAAACCTTACCCCAGGTCAATCCACTGAAAAGCCTTTTTTATTAAAAGAATTATCAGAACTTCTAAAAAGAAGATTAGAATAATTTAGTGGAGTTTTAAATGCACGAGTTGACAAAAATCATTGTAAAAACGGGAAATAGAACCCACATTAAATTCAAGCTGGTAGAAAAACTACTTTCCTGGAGGGCGAAAAAGAGGAAGGTCCAGAATCCATTCAATGTCCCACAACTCTCCCACCGTACCTAATCCCAGGAGAAAAACATAAGTCACTAAAAAACCGATTCCAATTCGAGCTTTATTTTTTTCCCAAAAAATTTTAGCAGTAGTTTCCAAAATAATTTCTCAATAAGAGTCTGGAACTTAATTAATGAGTAATGCTAAAAAACCTAACGGAATAATATTAGATTACCTTTACCTCATTACGTAAGGTAGAGGCTAATTCAGCACTTACTTCAGCTACCGATCCTTCAAGAATCACTCCCTTTTTCCTAGAGGGTGGCAGGGATAATTCGATTTGCTCTGTTTTATTAACCCCCACACCCATTGTAGCTGAGTCGAACCCAATATCAGCGGCACTGAGGGTGGTCACTTTTTTCTTTTTTGCAGCCATAATTCCTTTTAAAGAAGGTAACCTTGGTTCATTTAACCCTTTTTGACAGGTAAACAAGGCCGGCAAGGAAGTTTCAATAATTTCCGAACCTCCTTCAATTTGCCTGGTTACCGTGGCCTTTGAAAAATCTTCAAAAAATGTAAGCTCAGTAATAACTGTTACACAGGGAATCTTTAACAAAGTGGCCAAACAAGGCCCCACCTGAGCCATGTCATCATCAACCGCTTGTCGGCCGCACAATACCAAATCGTAGCTCATAGTTTTTATGGCCATGGACAATGCTCGTGCTATTCCTAAAGAATCCAAATTTTCAAAGGAAGGGTCCAACAAATGTACAGCTTGGTCGGCCCCCATAGCAAGTCCTTTACGCAGGGTATCTTTATAGTTATCTGGTCCAAGTGTAATTAAGGTTATTTCGGCCTCAGGTTGATTTTCACGAATTCTAACTGCTTCTTCTACGGCAAATTCATCATAAGGATTCAATACTCGCGGACTCCCCTCAAAATTTACCCTACCATCTTTAATTTCAAGGCTAGCACCTGTATCAACAACCTGTTTTATACATACAATGATTTTCAAACCACTCTCCTAAATAAAACTGCATAATTCAATTTTTCTTTATTATGGCACTCTTATTTGGGATTTCAAACATGGAACTTTATAAAAAAATAGAATTCTAAATTTATCTGATTATTCAAAACCCTCATTTTTTTCTTGAGGTCAAAGGAATCTACCCCTTAAATTATTAAGAATGGATACTTCACCAATAAAACCGTTTTCCCATTCCTATTTTTCCAACAAAGTCTTTCACATATTGGCCCGATTACTTGTCTATTCTATTGCATTAATCCAATTTTCTTATGTAACTGCCGATCCAGATCTTTGGGGTCATATTAAATTTGGTGAGGATATTTGGCGAGAAGGAAAAGTCCATGTCACGGATCCATATTCCTATACCGCATTTGGTGAAACCTGGATAAACCATGAATGGTTGACTGAAGTTGGATTTTTTCTAATTTTCCGGTTTTTCGATTCCACAGGTCTACTTGCCTTTAAGTTACTACTTGGATTTGCAGTGATTCATTTATTATCGAACTATTATTTTTCACGTTCCAATAACTATACAGCTTATTTCGTTACCTTTCCTCTAATCACAAGTGTCATGGGTCCAGCCTTTATGACTCGACCTCATTTACTTACCCTATTTTTTCTTACACTCCTTATTCTGCAAATACAAAAACATTTTGATGGAGCACAAAAATCATTATATTGGGTTCCGGTAATTTTTTTAGCGTGGGTCAATTGTCATGGTGGGGTGGTAGCAGGATTAGGAATTTTTGGGGTTATAACTTTTGTTGAAATAATTCAAAAGTTAATAACTAAAGAGCCCTTTCCAAAAATTTTATTGCAGTGTTTTATGCTTTCCTGTGTCGCAGTATTAATAAACCCTTATGGCTATAAGCTATGGTTATTTTTTATCCAATCATTAGGACTTCCCAGAAACATTTCCGAGTGGGCTCCTGTCCCATGGAGAGGTTGGGATTTTTGGCAGTATAAAATACTTTCCTTATTATTTGTGTTAAGCATATTTACTACAAAAAATAAACGGCCATGGGAATTATTAGTCCTGTTATTTGCAATTTTTTATGGATATAAACATCAACGCCACACCGTACTGGCAGTAATTCTTTTAGCAACCTATCTACCATTTCAAGTAACTCAATGGACAGAACAAATCAATTTTAAACAAGTATTTTCAAAATTATCAAATGATTTTCGGTCCGTAACCAATGCTTGTTTAGTCATATTCTTCCTTTGCCAATCGTATTTTTTATTCAATAATTATTCTGGATCCAAGTTTAAGATAATGGTAGAACCGCAGGTTTATCCAACTTATTTAGCACAATTTATGAAAGCGAATAATATTCAAGGAAACCTTTTGGTTCCTTTCGATTGGGGAGAGTTTTTCATTTGGCATTTTCCTCTTTCCAAGGTTGCCATTGATGGAAGGTTCCGAACAGTATATCCAGAAAAACTAATAAAATTAAATGAAGCCTTAAGAATACAATCCGATAACAACAACATTTTATTGGAAAAATTTCCAACTCAGTATGTGGTAACAGCTCTGAAAAGTCCCTTCAGCAAAAAAATGGAAAATTTGAAAAATTGGGAAAAAATATATCAGGATCCCATGAGTAAATTATTTGTTAAAAAAAATGAAAAAGGGAACGCTATTTTAAATAATTTTTATAAAAAAAATTTAGAGAACCCTAAAAATCCCCCTTCCCTTACTTTTCCAGGTTAATTTGGGAACCCCCTCTAATATTTTTGTTTTTAATTTCTCTTATTCCAATAAATTCGTATTAAAAACAAAGATTTTTTTATTTACAAAATTTGAATTCCCACCAATCCATTAAAATATCTTTTGACTTTTCAAAATAATTATTAATTTTAGAAACAATCAATCCTATTTTTTATTCAAAAATTTAAAATTTTAATTCTTCCAAAATTTTCCTGTTACCGAAATTTATTATTAATTTTTTTTTTCTTCATCAATTAATTTCTTGATTGTAATGAGTTGTAAAAAACCGTTTTTGCCATTACTCTGGCTAATATAAGAATTAGCTAAAAAAGGGTAGTATGAGAATTCTCGTCGTCGACGACAATAAATCAATTAGAAAAAATATCAAAATAGAATTGGAAAACCACGGTTTCCAGGTTTTTGAAGCTTCAAACGGATTCGATGCCTTGGATATATTACTTTCCACATCCGTGGATTTAATTACCATGGATGTGGAAATGCCCAATCTAAACGGTTTTGAAACCTATAAAAGATTAAGATCATCCGAATGGAAAAAAAGTTTAAAATTAAAAGACTTTCTCCCCCCTCCGGTCATTTTTATTACAGAACAAGATACATTTGAAGAAAGAATTAAAGGGTTTAACCATGGAGCCATTGAATTTTTATCAAAACCCATTTTAAAAGGTGAATTGGTTAACAGAATTCAAAAAATATTAAACCCAAAAACTATTTTCAATGGTCTGACAGCCTTGGTGGCAGAAGATTCTAAAGTAGTGCGTTTTCTTTTGAAAGATATTTTAACCGCAGAAGGAATCGATGTCCTAGAGGCAGAAAATGGTTATGAAGCCCTAGAAATTTATAAACAAAATCAATCAAAAATTGATCTCATTGTCACTGATGTAATTATGCCTCAAATGTCTGGAGAGGAACTTTGCAAAAAAATCAGGTATGGAATGAAAAATGAAAATATTCCTATCTTTTTCCTTAGCTCATTAAATGAACAGTCTTATATATTAAAAATGTTCCGAGCTGGGGGTACAGACTATTTATCCAAACCTTTTACAAAAGAAGAATTTTTGGCCCGACTTCATGTTCATCTCAACGTGGTAATTTTAAATAAAAATCTTAAAAAAAATATTGAAGAACTAAAAAAATTAAACAAACTAAAAGACAATTTCTTAGCAATTTGCTCACATGATTTAAAAAGTCCCATAACTTCAATAAAAGGTTACGCGGAAATAATGTCCTCCCAAACCGTGGATGATCAAACTACGAAAAATTACGCAAAACAAATATTTTCTTCTTCAGAGTTTTTAATATCCCTAGTCAATGATTTGCTAAGTCTTAGTCAAATTCAAACTGAAGATCAGCCATTGGAAACTTATCCGATTTCTATTCAGGAATCGATAGAGGATACTCTTTCAACTCTTAATCCTATGGCAAAAAGCAAAAATATTACCATTGAGTCCAGAACCAAAAGCCAAACTGATTGGATCCTGGGAAACCATACAGCTCTACAAAGAATTGTGACCAATATAATTACCAATTCAATCAAGTTCACTCCAAAAGAAGGTCGAATCGAATTATTACTTCAGGAGGTCGAAAATGACCGATTGGAATTAGCAATTCGGGATAATGGAGTGGGAATGTCTAAAGAAAAGTTAAATTCTATTTTTCAACCTTTCTCTAGAACATCTGATCTAGGCACTGAGGGAGAAGCAGGGACCGGCTTAGGTTATAGCATAATTAGAAACTTAATTGGCAAGCTCAATGGCCAACTTGATGTTACAAGTAATTTGGGAAAAGGAACCTTGGTAAAAATTTCGTTTCCTCAAATAAGGGAGCAAGACTTATCAAATTATTCTTTCAATAAAAAATTATCTCTTCAAGTCAATAAAGTTTAAAGAAATAAAAATTACAACTCAATTTTTTATTTGTTTTAAATAAATTTTAAACTCCATTTCAATTAAAATTTTAATCGTGAATATTACAAAAACAATATCTTAACTTGGTCTGTCCTAAAAATTATGACATTATTGAAACAATTTCTATTACTCGGTACCCGCCCAATTAAAACCTTAATTCTTAATAAAAGCGATTAACTTATTTAGATTCAAATGAATAAAAAATAGACCCAACAGGTAATACCTTGAAAGGTTAAAATTGTGGGCGGAAAAAAATAATTTTTTAAAAAAAATTTTTCCTGAAAAACTTCTATTTCAAAACACTTAGCGAATAAAAATCCATTTTCGTTTTTTTTCCTATTGATTTCCTAAATCTCGTCTTATATATTCCTAACTCCCCACCCAAAAACTTTTCTTAAAGTGCCTTATGGAAATTCTTTGGAAAAACTGTCTTGATGAAATAGAAAAAAAAATTCTTCCAGAAAATTTTTTAACTTGGTTTACACCTATCTATCCCTGCAATCAGGAAGATGGGAACTTTACCTTAGCTGTCCCCAACCAATTTTTCGAACGTTGTTTAACAGAAAACTACCTTGATCTAATTCAAAAAACTCTCAACAATGTATCCAAAAAAGATTTAAAAGTTCAATTTTTGGTGGGAGAGCCTCAAAGTTCTGAAGAAATTACCTTAAAAAATAAAACGAAAAAAAAAGAAGATATTAATGAGTTCAAATCTCCAACAAATTTAACCTTTTTAAATATAAAATATACTTTTGAAAATTTTGTCATTGGACCCAATAACCAATTTGCTCACGCCGCTTGTCAGGCTGTAGTTCAAAACCCCGCTCAAAATTACAATCCATTGTTTATTTATGGGGCCGTGGGTTTAGGGAAAACTCATTTGCTCCATGCCATTGGAAATGAAATCGTCAAAAATAATCCGAACATTCGAGTACGTTACATTTCTGCGGAAAGTTTTACCATTGATTTAATTGAATCCATCAAAAAAGACAGAATGCCTCAGTTCAGGGAAAGATATCGCCCCTTAGACGTTTTATTGGTGGATGATGTTCAATTTATTGCAGGAAAAGAAAGAACACAAGAAGAGTTTTTTTATACCTTTAATTCACTTTACGAATATCATAAGCAAATTGTAATATCCAGTGATCGATATCCGAAAGATATGCAAAAAATAGAGGAGCGTCTCCGGTCCCGTTTCGAAAGTGGGTTGATCGCAGATATCATGCCGCCCGATTTAGAAACAAAAATGGCTATTTTATTTCAAAAAGCGGAGACCCATAAAAAGAAAATCCCTCAAGATGTAGCGATGTTTTTAGCAAACAATATCAAATCCAATATTCGAGAATTAGAAGGATTACTCTTAAGGGTGATCGCTTATGCCTCTTTCACGAAAAGAGATCTTAATTTAGAATTAGCCAAGGAAGTTCTGAAAGATTTTACTGTAGACAAAAATCGCAACTTTACCATCCATAATATTCAAAAAACGGTTGCCCAATATTTTCAAATTAAAGTAACCGATTTGAAGTCCAAAAAACGCTCTCGAGACATCTCCATCCCACGGCAAATTGCCATGTATATTTGCCGCGAATACACTCAATCTTCCTTACCGGAAATTGGAAAACAGTTTGGGGGTAAAGATCATACCACCGTCATATTTTCCCATAAAAAAATTACCGGTATTTTGAAAGAAAACAATGAGTTATCCAAGACCGTTCAGCAAATTATCAAGTCTCTGGAAAGTTAGAAAATTGTGGAAAAACGGTCAAAATTTTGTGAATATAATTGCTTAAAATAGAGTATAATATATAAGGAAAGGATTTTTCCCCACCCGGTGCTGGAGTGACTCGAGTATTTCAGAAATTATTCTTTAATATTTTCCTTTAAAATTCAATAATTACGGTATTTTCCCACTTACTCACAGCCCCTACAACTTCTACTAAAAGTTTTTATTCTTTAACTATTTTTTAGATTAATACTAGTAAATGGAATCAACACAAAAGAAAACATACGATTCGTCAAATATTAAAATTCTTGAAGGGTTAGAAGCTGTTCGTAAACGACCTGCGATGTACATTGGAGGAACTGGCCAGGATGGTTTACATCATCTTATTTACGAACTGGTGGACAATAGTGTGGATGAAGCCATCGCGGGGCATTGTACAGAAATTGAAGTCATTTTACACATTGATGGTCGTGTAACAGTAAATGATAACGGAAGAGGTATCCCTGTTGACCTCCACAAAGGTAAAAATATTTCAGCTGCGGAAGTGGTGATGACCGTTCTTCATGCAGGCGGAAAATTTGATAAAGACACCTATCAAGTTTCTGCAGGGTTACATGGGGTTGGTGTTTCTGTTGTGAATGCCTTATCTAAGTCCCTCGAATTAGAAATAAAAAGAGAGGGGAAGGTCTATCAACAGAAATATGAGCGTGGAAAACCCATTACCACTTTGAAGAATATAGGAAATACCAATACAAATGGCACCAAAATAATTATTTTGCCCGATAATGATATATTTTTAGATGTTAATTTTAGTTTCGATATTTTATCGAAAAGATTACGTGAATTGTCCTTTCTGAACCGTGGATTGAAAATTCATATTCATGATGAGCGGGATGGTCGGAAACATGATTTTATTTATGAAGGAGGTATTGTATCTTTCATAAAGCATCTCAACAAAAGTAAAAAAACAATTCATCCTAAACCTATCTATATTGCACGAGAGAAGGAAGACTGCATTCTGGAGTTGGCGTTGCAGTATAACGATGGTTATCAAGAAGAAATGTTTACTTTTGTTAACAATGTGAACACTAAGGATGGTGGTACCCATTTAAGTGGATTTAGATCTGCACTCACTCGAACTATTAATTCCTATGCAACTCAAAGAGGAATGTTAAAAAATGCGGGCGTCAGTCTTTCTGGTGACGATGTACGTGAGGGTTTAGTATCTGTGCTCAGTGTCAAAATTCCAGAACCTCAATTCGAAGGACAAACAAAGGGAAGATTAGGAAATAGTGAGGTAAAAGGAATAGTTGAACAAATGGTAAATGAGAAGCTGGGTCAGATATTTGAAGAAGAACCATCTATAGCAAAGGCGATTGTGAGTAAAGCCATTAGCGCCGCTCAGGCAAGAGAAGCCGCGAAAAAAGCCAAAGATCTGGTACGCCGCAAGAGTGCATTAGAAATTAGCTCTCTCCCAGGTAAATTGGCGGATTGCTCGGAAAAAGATCCTGCATTATCTGAACTTTATATTGTTGAAGGAGACTCCGCAGGGGGCTCTGCAAAACAAGGCCGTGATCGCAGAAATCAAGCTATTCTTCCCTTAAAGGGAAAAATTTTGAATGTAGAAAAAGCAAGGTATGACAAAGTCATTAGCAGTGATGAAATTCGAGCCATTATTACCGCTTTGGGTACAGGGATTGGAATAAATGATTTTAACATTGACAAAATTCGCTATCATAAAATCATCATTATGACAGATGCAGATGTAGATGGTTCTCATATTCGGACCCTTTTGTTGACCTTCTTTTTTCGCCAAATGCCCCAAATTATTGAAAAGGGTTATTTATATATTGCCCAACCCCCCTTGTTCAAAATAAAAAAAGGTAAGAAAGAAAACTATATTAAAGATGAGAAAATTCTTTCCCAATTCTTAGTTGAACAGGGAACGGAAAAGCAACAAGTGAAACCGTCCAGTAATGGG
Organism: Nitrospinaceae bacterium; assembly: GCA_965223665.1. Lineage (GTDB taxonomy): Bacteria > Nitrospinota > Nitrospinia > Nitrospinales > Nitrospinaceae > CBDCVY01. The sequence continues at coordinate 2,927,700 of OZ245011.1, read as the reverse complement.
CACGTTTTTTCAGGTAAGAACTTGGTAACTGTTGTAAATGATTTAATTAAATTTCGGGATTATTCACAGACGGTAGCTAAAAATAATATTCCCTATGAAATTTTAAATGCACTGGTAAAAGAAAAACTTTCTGAAGATAGTTTTCAATCAGTAGACCAAATCCTGAAAGTTTTAGTCCATTTAATGGATAACTTGTTGGAAGAAGAGAATCGAAAAAAATACGATATTCAAAATAAATTAAATAATATACCTCTGACTTTAATAAATGGTCAGGAATTGGGAAAAGAAGAGGATCAGCAATTTAAAAATTTTGGAATAGAATTAGAACCACAGAAAGAAAATAACTTCCAGTCCAAGACCGATCATGGGTTTGAAAGAATTGATTTGAACCTTATGGTGAAGGATGTTTCCATTGTAATTAGCTACGATTTGGAAAAAGAACTTTATCAATTTACCATTCAAGGGCGTAGGCAAGGTCGAGAATTCCTCGTTCTTTTCAATTCTGAATTTATTAAATCCGCTTTAATTCAAAATCTTTATGAATTGTACGAGCCTTTGAGAGATATAGATCACCCGCCATTTACCTTAATAAATAAAGAGGATGCAGTGGATGTAGCCAACAAAGAAAAATTATTAGAGGCTATCTTGGAGGCAGGAAAAGCGGGTTTGTATATACAACGCTATAAAGGTTTAGGGGAAATGAATCCCGATCAACTTTGGGAAACCACTATGAATCCGGATAGTCGTGTGTTGTTGCAGGTACGAGCGGAGGATATGGTTGAATTAGAGGAATTATTTTCTACATTGATGGGGGATTCAGTGGAACCGAGAAGAGAGTTTATTCAAAAAAATGCGGTAGATGCTAAAAATATTGATGTTTAATTTTCCGTCATACATATTCTCTGATTTTTAAAAAAAAATTTAGATTTTTTCAAGAAAGCAAATTCCACGGAACATTAAGAATGAAAAAGTCCTCCTGAAAGAGCTCCTTAACAAAAGGCGAGCTAATCATCAAAACTTAAATCTGTTTAAAAATTTATGGGCGAAATAATTGAGAAAATAAATATTGAAGATGAAATGCGTAGTGCTTATCTCGACTATGCCATGAGCGTTATTATTGGCAGGGCATTACCTGATATTCGAGATGGTTTAAAACCGGTTCATCGGCGAACGCTTTTTGCAATGCATGAGCAAAGCAATACCTTTAATAGACCCTACAAAAAGTCAGCCCGTATTGTTGGTGATGTTATAGGTAAATATCATCCCCATGGAGAAATGGCTGTTTATGACACGATCGTACGAATGGCACAACCTTTTTCCCTGCGATATCCCTTGGTAGATGGCCAGGGAAATTTTGGATCGGTGGATGGGGATTCTGCAGCTGCAATGCGGTATACAGAAATTCGGATGGAACAAATTACCCAGGAAATGCTGCGGGATCTGGAGAAGGATACGGTTCAATATGTTCCAAATTATGACGAATCATTGACAGAACCGACAGTTTTACCTGCTGCTTTCCCTCAATTATTGGTAAACGGTGCTTCTGGTATTGCAGTAGGAATGGCCACAAATATTCCTCCCCATAATTTAAGAGAAGTAGTTAATGCCACTATTCATTTGATAAATGAACCGGATAGTACAATTGAAGATCTTATTCAAATTGTTCCTGGACCAGATTTTCCAACTCAGGGTTTGATATTTGGTACCTCAGGAATTCGATCTGCTTATCACACAGGTCGGGGACAAATAAAAGTACGAGCCCGGGTTGAAATTGAAAATAATGCTAAAGGCGACCGTGAATATATTATTGTCCGCGAATTACCCTATCAAGTTAATAAAGCTCGATTAATGGAAAAAATTGCACAACTGGTTCGAGATAAACGTCTGGAAGGAATTTCTGATTTAAGGGATGAATCGGATCGTGATGGAATTCGGGTCGTTATTGAACTTAAAAAAGGTATCAACTCCCAGGTGGTGCTGAATACGCTTTATAAAAACACGCAGATGCAGGAGACCTTTGGGATTATTATGCTTGCTTTGGTAAGAAAAGAACCCAAGGTCCTAAACCTGAAGGAAATGTTGCATCAGTTTATTATTTTTCGTCAAGAGATTGTTACTCGTCGGACTGAATTTGATCTCAAAAAAGCACGGGAAAAAGAGCACATTTTTGAAGGTCTGAAAATAGCCATCGATAACATGGATGCAGTGGTGAAGCTAATTCGTCAAGCAGCTGACCCTAGTGAGGCAAAAACTGGTTTAATGAACCAGTTTGAACTCTCTGAAATTCAAGCAAAAGCTATTTTGGATATGCGTTTGCAGAGATTGACCGGGTTGGAACGGCAAAAGATTGTGGATGAGTTGGAAGCGACCCGAAAGGAGATAGCAAAATTTGAAAATATTTTGGCGAATGAAGATGTAAAATTAAAAATTATTCGAGACGAGTTGACGGAAATCAAAGATAAGTATGGTGATGACCGTCGTACAGAAATAATTGAAACGGATGAAGCTGAAATTCACATCGAAGATATGATTGCAGATGAGGATGTTGTGGTGACCTATTCTCGAAGTGGTTATATTAAGCGACAGAATATAGCAAACTACCGATCACAAAAGAGGGGTGGAAAAGGCGTTAAAGGGATGGGGGTTGTTGAACTGGATGTGGTCCATCAGTTGTTTGTTGCTTCGACCCTGGATTATCTATTAATTTTTACGAGTATTGGAAAAATTCATTGGCTAAAAGTGTATAACCTCCCTGAGGCAGGCCGAACGGCGAAAGGTAAATCAATTGCCAATTTAATCAATTTACAGCCCGATGAAAAAATCGCCAGTATTTTATCGGTGAAAACATTTGAAAAAGATAAATTCGTGATTTGCATCACAAGGGGAGGTGTTGTTAAAAAAACATCTCTTATGGCTTATAGCAATGTTCGACAGGGCGGAATCATAGGGTTAACGGTTGATGCTGGTGATCGTGTGATTGCGGCTAAATTAAGTGATGGTTCCAAAGATGTGTTGCTGGTCACTAAAGAGGGTATGTCCATTCGCTTTAATGAATCTGATGTTCGAGCTATTGGTCGTACAGGACGAGGGGTGCAGGGAATTCGATTTCGGGGCGATGATTATGTTGTAGGTGCAGATATTGTTGAACCTGGAAACTCTATCTTGACCGTTACAGAAAAGGGTTATGGAAAACGAACTCCTTTGGATGATTACCCAGTACAAGGGCGTGGTGGTCTTGGAGTTATTACAATCAAATGTAATGAGAAAATTGGTTCTGTAGTTGCTGTTGAACAGGTAAATGAAAATGACGAACTTTTAATTGTAACCTCCAAAGGAAATATTATTCGAATGATGGTGAATGAAATTTCCACCATGGGTCGCAATACCCAGGGAGTGCGTCTTACTCGTATTGAAGACGACAATCGTGTAATGGCAGTAGAAAAATTTGTCGAATAATCTTTTTATATTAAAGAATAAGAAAAGTTTTTTCTAAGTATATTCATAAAGATGTTTTTAATGAGGATTTCCGCCCCCAGTTAAAAAAAACTGTGGGGCGTTTGGTTTTTTAGTTTGTTTTCATATTCTTAAACTTCCGAAAATTTTTTTATGCAATTAATTTCATACCGAAATTGGGCTTTGCGATTCATGGGTCTTATTTTTGTAGCTTTATTTTTCATGAGCTGTGAAGATTCCCGAGTAAAAGAATTACTTACAAAGGCCAATATAGAATGGGTCGAAGGTAGAAACCATAGTGCTGTAGAAATTTTCAAATCAATATTAAAAATTAAACCTTCCGGACCTTTTGCAGAAGAAGCATTATATAGACTGGGTGAAATATATTATTTTGGATTGGGAGAGGCTGAACAAGCCATCAGTTATTTCCAGGAAGTAGTGGAAATGATTCCTCCAGGCAAATTTGCTTATGAAGCTCAAAAAAATATTGCAGATATTGTAGAAAACTCTTTTGAGGATTTAGACCAGGCAATTATTGAATATCAAAAATTAATTAACAATTTTGATAATGCCGAGGTTAAACCGGAGCACCAATTCCGAATTGCTATTATTTATCTCAAAAAAAATAATTATGAACAGGCACTGGTCGAATTAGAAATGTTGTTGGAGCAATATCCGCACAACCCCTGGAGTGAAGAAACTTATTACAGGATCACAGAAATACTTTATTCGTTAAAACGTTGTCCAGATGCCCGTGATCAATATTCTAATTTTAAAGTTGAATATCCAGGAAGTCGATTCAACCATGAAATGGAATTTATCATGGCATCTTGTTTAGAAGATGAAGGAAAATTGAAACTGGCTTATAATCGATTCAAAAGTATGGAAAACAGTTATCCCTATCCTGCCCTGATCAAAATGAAATTAGAGGGAATTAATAAACGCATCAAAAAGGGTGGGCGTTCTAAAAAGAAAATACCCAGATATAAAAGACGAAGTAGAAAAAGGTCCAGACGCTAATGCTCGATATAAAACACATTCGTGAAAATTCTCAATCCATAAAAGATCAACTCAACCAAAGAGGTGCAAGCACTTCTGCGGACCTGGATGGTTTAATTCAAAAAGATGGGGAGCATCGGGATAAGCAAAAGCAAATGGAAACTCTAAAAAATCAAAAAAATAAACTTTCCGCAGAAGTGGGCAATTTAAAACGGGAAGGAAAAGATGCTTCTGAACAGATGGAACAGGTCAAGAAAATGAATCTTGAAATAAAAAATCTCGAAGAGGTTACCCGAGACTCAGAAAATCAAATACGTTCGATTCTGTTAAAAATTCCAAACTTACCCAATCCTTCTGTACCTGTAGGTCAAGATGAATCACAGAATGAAATTCTAAGATATTGGGGAGAAAAACCGGAATTTGATTTTAAAATAAAAAATCATCTGGAGCTTGGAGAAGGGTTAGATATATTAGATTTGAAACGAGCTGCAAAAATTTCTGGGGCTCGCTTCGCGGTGTTTAAAGGAAAAGGCGCTACATTATTAAGAGCATTAATCCAATTCATGTTGGATATTCAAACTCGGGAAAATGGTTATCAGGAAATTTATCCTCCGGTTCTTGTAAAGGCACAAACATTAGAAGGAACGGGGCAACTTCCTAAGTTCGAAGAGGATTTATTTAAACTCAATGAAGATCCTTTTTATCTAATCCCTACTGCGGAAGTACCTGTGACAAATTATCATCGCGATGAAGTTTTAAAAGAAGAAGAATTGCCTGTTGCCTATGCGGCGTATACTCTCTGTTTTCGAAGGGAGGCCGGTTCTCATGGAAAAGATACTCAGGGTATTATTCGTCAGCATCAATTTGACAAGGTGGAACTGGTGAAATTTGTTTCTCCTGAAAGATCCTATGAAGAACTGGATAAATTAGTTAAAGATGCGGAATCGATTCTAGAGAAACTTAAGCTGCCCTACCGGGTAGCCAATTTGTGTACTGGGGACCTGGGGTTCTCTGCGGCAAAAACTTTTGATCTGGAAGTTTGGATACCCAGTCAAAATGCTTATAGAGAAATTTCATCATGCAGCAATTTTACCGACTACCAGGCCCGGCGAGCAAAAATAAGATTTAAGAGAAAAACAGGTGGAAAACCTGAATTGGTCCATACCTTAAATGGTTCGGGATTGGCCGCGGGCCGTTTATTTGTTGCAGTTCTGGAAAATTACCAAAAAGCAGATGGCAGTATTGAAATTCCTGAAGTCATTCGCCCCTATATGAATGGATTGACATCTATTTCTGTTAAATAATCCTGGATTTTTTGGGGTTGCTGAATATTTTTTCCTTGCTAGAATACCGTCTAAAGAATACTGGCAACTAGTAATGGCAAAATACAAGGAGGGATGGCCGAGTGGTTTAAGGCGGCGGTCTTGAAAACCGTTGAACGAAAGTTCCGTGGGTTCGAATCCTACTCCCTCCGCTCCTTTGGTTGTTACCCGATTATTGCTAATAGATAAGTATCTCGGTATCCTAATTAAATGGATACTGTGAGCAATCCCGATCGGTTGAGTAAAAATTTTTATGTCATCGCGTTAACCCCAATGGTGATAGGAATTTTCATATTGTGGGTTTGGTATGTTACCCGAATTACCTGGGTACCGTTTACAGGAATCGCATTGCTTTATATAGCGGTTCCACTAAATTTAGTTTCGCTGATAGTATTAGTTTCAAGGTATATTTCTAAAACTCTCAAAAAAATATTTAGGGATCGCTCTCTTAAAAAGCAATACCTGGGGGTTATTTTTTTACTGGTTCTTAATTATCCGATTGCAGGTTTTTGTTTTTATGCTGGCTTGTGGATTGCTAACGAAGTAGAAATCAAGATTGTTAACCAAAGCCCAGCAATTCTTGAAGAAATTAAAATATTTGGACCTCGTAATGAAAAGTATGCGTTTCCGGATGTTGCTACTGGTGAAACAGTTATAGAAACGTTTCATCCCGGAGGTGAAGGTTCGGTAGAAATAGAATTTACCGCTCACCAGAAAAAATTTAGGCATATGGCTTTAGGTTATATCACAGGTGGAATGGGCGGTTCATCTACCATTGTGGTGGACAAAGACTTTGCTGTAGCAGTTCAAGAGAAAAATTTTTAAAAATTGTAATTTTCAAATTGGAGAGGTGGCCGAGTTGGCTTAAGGCGCACGCCTGCTAAGTGTGTGTAGGCTTATCCCCTACCGTGGGTTCGAATCCCACCCTCTCCGCCATTTACCCTCATATTTTTTCCTTTTTTATTTTTCCCCCTTAAGAATTAAACAAGAATGAATTTCTTTAATTATGGATTCAAAATAATTAATGACTATTTAAAACCTCCTAAAATTGAATCTATAATAAGCGAAATTGAAGAGGTCGATTTACCCATGGGTAAGGGAGGAATTAGGTGCGCAGAAAAAAAACTTTTTACAATCAAAAATTTGGTTTCCTCTAACCTGCTTGTGAAGTCTGCTAAAGAATACCTAAAAAGAAATCCTCAGCTAGTAAGGGTTATCCTTTTTAATAAAACAGAAACAAATAATTGGCTAGTCCCCTGGCACCAGGACCGAACGGTTGCAGTTTCAAAAAAGTTTAATTTAACCGGATGGGGTCCCTGGAGTTTGAAAGAGGGAATTCATCATGTTCAACCTCCTGTTGAGGTGCTCAACCAAATGATAATTTTTCGCATTCATCTAGATGGTGCAGACGAAGAGAATGGTTGTTTAAAAGTTTTTCCCGGGAGCCATTTCGGAGGAATCATGTCAAAAGAGATGATTCAGAAATATACTAAAGATAGGGTAAATATTCCTTATGTTTGTCATGCAAATGCAGGTTCATTGATAACCATGCACCCTCTTGTGTTACATTCTTCCAGTAAGGCCACCTTTCCTTCACAGAGGCGAGTATTGCTCATTGAGTATTGTGACTTTGAATTAACTTCTGGAGTTGCTTGGGGATAAAAGTAAAAATAAACTTTTGAAATCTTACTTCCAACTTTGTTCTTCCATGAAAACCGATTGCCCTTTCATTGAAAAAAGCCCAGAAATAGAGTTTCTTTACTAAATTATTGTGGGGATTAAAGAACAACTATATAATGTTAAAACCATTATCATTTTAAAAAACCAATATTATGCCCAAAATTCCACTGCCTGATTCTCCTGAAAAAGCCCAAAAAATTAGGGAGCATTATCTTTTAGAGAAAGAACTTGCCCGGAGATTTGTGGATTGTAAAAGAGAAGATCGGACAAATATGCTGTCAAGTTTGTATGACGAATTGTTTGAAAAAATTCCTCATCATCCCCGTTTAAAGGTTTCGAAAGATCCTGAAGTCCAGCGTCTTCGAATAGAAAAGAAATTAAAGGGGCTAAAAAAGTTTATCAGACCTGAGGATACATTTTTAGAAGTGGGAACCGGAGACGGTGCCTTATCAATTCTTCTGTCCAAATTTGTTAAAAAAGTTTATGCGCTTGATGTTACGGACGTCATTATTAACAAAGAAAATTTACCCGAGAATGTTGAAATTGTAATTGCTGATGGAGCGTTTATTCCATTGCCAGACAATTCGGTGGATATAGCTTTCAGCGACCAGTTGATTGAGCATTTGCACCCAGAGGATTGCATCCATCACTTTGAGGGTATTTATAAAATTTTGAAAGAAAAGGGTAGATACTTTTTTCTGACACCCAATCGTTTATCAGGTCCACACGACGTTTCCAGATATTTTGATGATGTGGCAACAGGCTTTCATCTTAAGGAATGGACGTTTCAGGAATTAGAAAAATCTTTAAAATCTGTTGGATTTAAGAAATTTGAGGCGTTTATCTCGGTAAAAGGAAACTATGTTTCTGTTCCCTGGTTTATAAAAATTTTACTGGAAAAGATCGTCACTATGGTCCCTAAAAAATTGGGCGATAAAATAGGAAATTCCTTTTTGTTCAATTACCTCTCTAATATCATCATCCTTGCCAAAAAATAATTTAGCAATTTGCCTATAAACCCTTATTCTTTTGGATTCTAATAAAAATAAGGGCAAATAAATTTTGTAGCCAATCTCGCTTAACCTTGATAATATTCCTTCATAATAAAAAAGGTCAAAAACTATATATGAACACCATTTTCCGAAAAAATCGGGTAAATTTGCTAGGATTTTTTGCGTTATTTTTACTTTTTGGTTGTGGAGCGGAGCCTGATCCAAAGCCTATTGAGGGAGCTATTGATGTTTCCCAAAGTGGGATAAAGAATTTTGATAAACCTGAGGGCTCGGCAACCAAGGTAGCACCACCACTTTCGGATAACCAGCTAGCGGAGGGGTCTAAAACCGACTTGGAAAATCATCAGTCAATTGCAAAATCGCAATCAGCTAAAGAACGAAAAACGGTTGTACCAAAAAGTGTTGAAGGAAAATGGAAAGCCGTTAAAATACTGATCCGCGATAAGGCAGATGAAGAAAACAATGCAATGGAATTGGTTTCATTAGGTTCCACTTTTTCATTACCTAATAGTGAGATCAGGGTGAAAGTGGGTCCGTTTTTTCCTAATTTTATGATGGATGAAACCACAATTACCTCTGTCGATAATGAATTAGGAAATCCGGCTATTTATTTGGTTATTGAAGAAAAAGGAAAAGAATTATATAAGGGTTGGATTTTTAAGAATTACCCTACCCTTTACGCGTTTGAACACGAACAATTTGGATTACAGCTGATGGATTCAGTACCCGCTTCAATCAGTTGACATCCATTGAATATTTAAAAAAAATGCGCCCATAGCTCAGCTGGATAGAGCGACGGTTTGCGGTACCGTAGGTCGGAGGTTCGAGTCCTCTTGGGCGTACCATTTAAAAATGGCTCACAATAAATTCCCTGTGAGCCATTTTAATTTTTTTCTCAGTTTTATCCTTTTGTAATAGATCATTTCTTGGAAAAAACCACCAAAAATTATTAACATTAATAAATTCAATGGTTTTTATTGATTTATTCTAAAAAAACAAATAAAATTTCAGAATTTGATAAAACTAAGCGCCTAATTATTAGATCAATAAAAATATTAAATAAACAAATATTTGGAATAATTAATTTCTGAATAGTATCTATATAGTTTAAGTTGTTTTTAATAATTAAAATATGGGAAAAGTTTGTTTAAAGCGAATATTTTCAGTTAGATTTTAAAATTTCAATAAAATTTAATTTTAGATTTGTTAAAAACAAACTAATAAAACTATGGCATGGTTGAATTATCATCACTTGTTCTACTTCCAAACTATCGCAAATGAAGGAAGTATTTCCAAAGCTTCCCAAAAATTACGGTTGGGTCAACCCACACTAAGTACACAGCTGAAGTGTCTTGAAAATTCCCTTAAAATTAAACTTTTTGATCGAAAAAATAAGAAATTGATCCTTACAGAAGAAGGGAGAATGGTTCTTGAATATGCAAACGAAATATTTGCTATGGGAGACGAATTACAAGAAGTAGTTCGAAAAGGAAACTATAATAAAAGAACTCATTTGCACCTTGGAGTCCTTGAAAGCCTTCCCAAACGGTTAATTCATCAATTGGTGAGTTTTGCAAGGTCCAACCGAAATTGTTCTACCACTATTTTAGAAGGTGATGGAGATTATTTATTAAGAGAACTTTCAGGCCATAGAATTGATTTATTTTTAACCAATTATCCACCTAACGTTAATCTGGATGAACAATTCAATTCCCAATTACTTGGAAGTGTTCCCATTTCCATTTTTGGAACTGGACAATACCGACATTTAAAGGAAAATTTTCCCAAATCTCTTACCAATCAACCCTTCATCCTTCCCACTCTACACAGTAAATTGCGACATGATTTAGATCACTTTTTTCGTTCCAATAATATTTCGGTAGACATAACAATTGAATCCCAGGATACCAGTGTTCAGAAATTATTAGGAACTGAAGGAATGGGATTAGTTCCTCTTCCAGACTTTGCAGGGAAAGAATTGGTGGATGAAAAAAAATTGATCAAAATTGGAACTCTTCCCCAAATAAATGAAGATTTCTGGCTTCTTTCCAGCGTTCGAAAAATTCCTAATCCAGTTGCCATTGATTTAATGGAAAAATTTAAACTCTCTATTTAGATTATTTTCCTTGGATATTTTCTGTCAGGGCATTTGTGTTATAATCCATTAAAATCATGGGTTTAGGGGAATATTAAACACGACCCTCTTTAAATTATTGATATTGAAGAGGTATTTACCTAATTGTGATTTAAAACAGGTATTTTGGAGAGGTGGCCGAGTGGCTGAAGGCGCACGCTTGGAAAGCGTGTTTAGGTGACCCCTAACGTGGGTTCGAATCCCACCCTCTCCGCCAGTATGCTCATTAATACCAAGTTTAAATAAATAAATTGACTAACAATTCAAACATTGGGATGGTTACAAAATCCAATGATTGATAAGCAGGGATTTCGGGAAATAAAAGTTTCTGGATTTGTGATAAAGAAATTGCAATGGATGAAAACCAAAAACCATTAGTTCCTGCCGGCACCCCACCTTCTGCCGAAGTTGCCACGTCGGTGGAATTTCCGGGTGAAGCAGAATGTATGTTCAAGAAGTTGATGGCGCATATTGCTGATTTTGAGCAACATTTACAACCGGATCAGGAAGTGGGAGGTACTTTTGTAACGTTTGGAAATAGGTCGATTTATATTACCGGAATCGGTTACCATGGGAATGATATGATCATATTTTATGGGAATTCTGACAAAGGGGACCCGATTAAGGTAATGCAGCATATTTCCCAAACCAATGTTTTACTGACTGCATTAAAAAAACGCCCAGGGCATAAACAGGCAAAACGAATTGGTTTTAAAAGTGATGATTTAAGAGGAATGGAAAAAGAAGGTTCTTCTTTGACGACTAAAAGTATAGAAAAAAAATCCTGAAGATTAGTTAACAATAATTAAATTACGAATTGGCAGTTTTGTTGGGCCTCACGCAACAGGGCCTTGTGAACCCCGTCAGGTCCGGAAGGAAGCAGCGGTAACAAGTTACTCTGGGTGCTGTGAGATCCCCAGCAACTCTGCCTTTAACTTTTATGAGCCATGAAATTCCAGGTTTCGGCACGAAAATGGCGTCCCCAGAAATTTACTGAACTCATTGGGCAAGAACACATTGTCCAAACTCTCCGTAATGCAATTGAATTAAATCGTATTGCTCATGCCTATTTGTTTTCGGGAACACGGGGGGTAGGAAAAACAACTACGGCCCGTATCCTGGCTAAAGCTCTCAATTGTGAAAAGGGTCCAACCATTGACCCTTGTGATCAATGTCCAAAGTGTATTGAGATTCGTGAAGGTCGTAATTTGGATGTATTGGAAATAGATGGTGCTTCCAATACCGGTGTGGCTGAAGTACGCGACCTCATTGAAAATGTTCAGTACAGTACTACCAGTTGCCGATATAAGGTTTATATCATTGACGAAGTGCATATGCTTTCCAAAAGCGCTTTTAATGCCCTCTTAAAAACTTTGGAAGAACCCCCTCCTCAGGTCGTATTTATTTTTGCAACAACAGAATTGATAAAAATTCCGGAAACTATTTTATCGCGGTGTCAATGTTTTGAGTTTAAAGCGTTGTCCCAAATGCAAATTGTTGAGCAATTGGAGTTAATCACTAAACAAGAAAAAATTAAAATCGATAAATTGAGTTTAGAAGAAATTGCCAAAAATGGGGCAGGAAGTATGAGAGATTCGCAGAGTTTGCTCGACCAGGTCATTGCATTTTGCGGAAAAGAAGTGGACCCTGGTTCCGTCGAATCTATTCTTGGAGTGGTGGGCCAGAAGGAACTGACATTATTTATAGATTATGTGGTTCAAAAAAATGCAGTTAATTTATTAGAACAGGTTCAACGGATTATTGAGAGTGGAAAAGATCTAGGATATTTTTGCCGCGATCTTTTGGAGTATTTGCGCAGTTTAATGGTAGTAAAGCTTACATCCAATTCGGCAAAATTATTAGAACAATTTACCTTTGAATTGGATCCCTTAATCGAACAGGCAAAGCAATTGGACAAGGATCAATTGCAACAAATGTTTAACGTATTGGTCAAAACGGAATGGGATATGAAACGTAGTTCCCAACCGAAAATCATATTTGAAATGGCAGTTTTACAATTGTTGGAAATCCGTCCTTTTCAAGAAATCGATCACTTGATAGAAAGAATTAATTCGATGGAACCCGAAAACTCAAATTCCAGTCTACCGGAAGGAGTTCCTTTAAAAAAAAACCTTTCTGAAACTAAAGAAACACAATCTTCCCTAGTTCAAGAGAGTTTCAATGAACCTAATCAGAATTTATCTTCGGCCGAAAAACTTTGGTCTAAAATAAGAGAAAGAGCAGTTTCTCGCAAACGTGCCTTTGACCATTTTCTGGCAAATTGTGAACTGATAAAAATTGATGACTCAGAAGTTCATTTACGTTTTGCTGATCCTTATACCTTGGGATTAATGGAAAAGGAGGAAAATCTTTCAATAATTCAAGAAGTGGTCCAGGAATTATGCGGAGTAGGATTGATAAATGTTAAATTGGACCATGGGAAGACAAAATATACCCCTGAATCTTCCCAAACAAATAAAGAAGAAAATGTTTCTTCAAAAAGTTATGATAAAGAAACCAGTCCTTCAGAAGATGAGATATTGAAAGATGCTATGGATATTTTTGGTGGAATGATCATCCGCTAATCTTTATATTTAGGAATTAAAAATGTTTAATAAAGGTATTGGTAATATTTTTAAGCAAGCTCAGGAAATGCAGTCGAAAATGGCTGAAATCCAGGAAGAATTGAGTAAAGAAAAAATAGAGGTATCCACCGGAGGTGGAATGGTTAAAGTGGTTGCCAACGGCACGGGTGAAATTCTTTCAGTTCAAATCGAAGAAGATCTAATAAATATGCAAGATCGTGAAATACTTGAAGATCTTGTTACCAGTGCCATGAACGAAGTTCGCCGGAAAGTTAAAGATTTAGCCCAGGAACAGTTATCCAAAGTTACCGGGGGTCTTAAAATTCCTGGATTATTTACCTAGACTGAATCCAGAATTTAAATTTTGTTTTTGACTAGTCATACAGAAGACTCTCCTTGAATTTATTAATTTAATTCCTATAAATGAAGCGACCTGCAGCAGTTACAGATTTAATCCAAGAGTTAAAGCGTCTGCCTGGAATCGGGCAAAAGACTGCTGAGAGATTATCTTTCTTTCTTATGCGCGGATCTAAGGAAAATGTACAGAAATTGGCTCGCTCTATAGAAAATATAAAAGAAAAAATTGTTTTGTGTTCAAATTGTCATGGCATTACCGAAAAAGATCCTTGCGATATTTGCTCAGACTCTCGGCGCGATCATCATCTCATTTGTGTTGTTGAAGAACCTTATGATGTTTATGTTTTAGAAAATATGGGGGAATATAAAGGTGAGTATCATGTGCTAATGGGGGTAATTTCCCCATTGGATGGGATCGGTCCACAAGATTTGACTATGGGCGAGTTAAAAGAAAAGATTGAAAAACAGCAGGTAAAAGAAGTTATTCTAGCTACCAACCCGGATATGGAAGGAGAGTCCACCGCGATTTATATTGCAAGGATGCTTAAATCCCTTCCAGTAAAGGTTTCGAGAATTGCCAGGGGCTTGCCTGTAGGTAGTGACATCGAATATGCAGATCCAGTCACCCTGCAAAAATCCCTTGAAGGTAGAACTGAAATTTCCAGTTGATATTGATGACATAATTATTTGAAGCTATTGGAAATTACCTTGAATTTTGCTTGACCCATCAAGATAAATTGCTTAAATTAAGCATTTTAGATCACAAAACCCAAATTTCTTATATACCATTCCGGAGTAGCGCAATGGTAGCGCAAGCGGCTGTTAACCGCTGGGTTACAGGTTCGAGTCCTGTCTCCGGAGCCATATATTAAAAAACCCGTCCTTCTAACTGGAAGGACGGGTTTTTTTGTAATCAATGGGGTTATTATTTGTTGGTTTTACTCCATTTCTAACAACCATTGATGGTATCTGGAAAAATCTTCAAAACAATTTAAGCCTGCAATATTTCTTGGGGCTCCCTCTCCGCCCACGGCAATCAATACTTCTTTAGGTAAACTGCTGCGAATTCGGTAAAGATTTTCTTCAATAGGGAAAATACTCATTGACGAAGATACACTTATAGAAAGAATTTTGGCTTTACTGGCTTTAACTGCAGATACCATATCAGGAATGGGAGTGTCTGGCCCCAGGTAAATGACCTTAAATTTTGTAATTGCAGTAACCACAGCACACATTTGAATTCCAATACGGTGTGGTTCCTCGGGAAGGGTCGTAAGGATAATGGATTTTCCATCCTTTCGGTCATTTAATTGTCGCCATTTAGTGCTTAAAAAATCTGACAATCTTTCAGAACCAAAGTGTTCTTGGGAAACATTTAATTCTCCCGTTTCCCAGGATAAGCCTACTTGCTGAATAAATGGTATGGCAAACTTTGTAACAAATTTTAAAGGACCGTGTTTTCCCCATAATTCGTGGAAACCTTGGCTCAGTACTTGATCATCATACTTGTGAACTGCCTCGATCCATTTCTGAATCATAACCTGTTCAGCCTGTACCATTCCTTCTGGATCTTGTTTCCCTAATGCCGAAGAACGCGAATTGAGTGTCATGTTCAATCCTAGAAGGCTTTGTAATTCTTCTAAAGTTCCACGAACGACACGACTGGCCCGATATCCAGATTCTAAAGCCTTTGCTACTGCACGAAGCCTGGGAACTTCTTCTCTAGGGTAACGACGGTGTCCTGAAGGTAAGCGTAAAGATTCTGGAGATCCATAACGCTTTTCCCACATGCGTAAAGTATGCGTTGTGATTCCAGTAAGGCGAGATAATTCTCCTATGGTCAAATTTTTTGTAGGATTTTTGAAATTTTCCATTTAAATCGATTTACTTTGCTGGGTGTTCATAAAAAAAAGGAAATCCAAAGGGAATAAAAATTAAGGATAAAAAATTTATCTCCAAAACGATTTAGTCGTTCAAATTTAAATGTACTTACTAAATTTTTTTTTTAAAATATCTTTAAAAATAAACAATATCATATTCTATACATATCTATAAATTTAAATATAGAAATTTATACAAATTTTTTAATTTTTGGTAAAAATAAGGAAGTTATATTGAAAAAATTAACTCTTTTTTTGGAAAAGGATAACTAAAGAGCCGTTTTTTGGTTTGGTTTTTCGCCAAATCTCTTCAAATTCTGGATTGAATTTTTTAAATTTTTCTAAATTATAGTTTCCTACGGGAAAAATAAATGCAGCGTGGTCTAGCAAATGTGTTTCCCGTCGTAGGGCAGAAAAATATTGATAAATTGAAGGTCTTAAAGAAAACCTTACCTCTTTGGGAATCAGGTTAACATTTTTTGGCCACCAAAAAGCCGGGACCCGGCGAATGGTGGACTCATTAAATAAATAAACTGTGATTCCTTCCTGGGGGTTGCCGGCTTCCATTGGGAGAATTATAGGAAACTCATGACCAGGTCCTGCCTTAAAGTTTTTAGAAATAGATATTAAAAAATTAGCAGCCTCTCGAATTCCAAAACCTGATGTTGGTCCTTCAATATATTGTTCCCTATCTAATTTCGGCAATGGTGATTCTATGGGATTATGAATCAGAGTCATTTGATAAATCCCACCGTTTAAAAAAATGGGCATTAGAAACAAGCTATATGCTATACCTTGCGGAACTAAAGAGGAGGGATTAAAAATGGAGAACCAATGTCTGAATTTTTTTAGAAGGGTGTGAGCCAGGCGATTAATATTTAAACTTCCAATTAATATTAAAGGAGGTATGAAGGTGACAAAATAGGAGGAAGAGATTTTTTGACTGAATAAAGAAATTGCTAACGGCGGTAACAAACCCCAAGTCCACAAAACTATTTCATATTTATCTTTTTTTGTAAAAAGATAAAACAGACCAACTATTAGAATTATTATGAATGGGAGCAACAAAAAACCCAAATATAAATCCCAGACTAATGATAAATTATGAAACCAAATATCCAATGGAAAAAGAAATAATGTTCCAGGTTTCAAATATATGTCAGGATCATGAAAAAAATTGATTCTTCCGGATACTGCATCTGGTCCCAACATTAAAGTAGTTAAAATGAAAATCATTACTAATGCGCCACTGGTCCTTAGTGATTTCCAAAATCCAGGATTATGGAATGTCTTCCATGCCAAAAAAAAGCTAATAGGTATTACCCCTAAAAAAAGAGCATTGGTTTGAGTCATTACTGCTAGTCCATATATAATTCCTATTACCCAGAAACGCTTTTCCAAAATTTTTTCTTTCTCAACAATTTTTACCGTTGTCCAGAATAACGCAATACCGAATGCAGAAACTAAGCTATCCGGGAGTGCTAAACGGTCGAAGAAAAATGTATAAGGACAAAAAAGATAAGTTAAGCTTGCGACAAAACCAACCGAGAATCTCCAAAGTTGGCAACCAACAATAAAAATTCCAATTGTGGAAGCTAAGCCCGCCACAATAGAAATAATGCGCCCAGCAAACAACGGGTCATCAAAAAATTGAAGTGGGAGAATTACCAACCATGAAAAAAGCGGTTGTCTTCCATCTGCTTGGGAAATAAAAAGTTCATTTATTTCTGAACTAATGATTTGGGAAAAATGAATGAATGTGGCTTCTTCAGAGGAGATAGGTAGGGAAGTCAATCCGGGTAATCTGAGTAGTAAATATAATAGAACTAACCCAACAATAGGAATGGGATAAATTTTTTTGGATGGGTTCATGAAATTACCGAAATATTTTTAATAGAGTTGTTATTTATTCAAATTAGCTCTACTTTAATAAAACTCATTCAAAAGATAAAAGATTATTTTTTGGGTTGAGTAGTTAATCAATGAAATCTCTGAATTTAATTTACAGAGTGGATTTATTTTATAAGAGGTAATTATGGGAAATGTTTATTTATTGCTGGCTTTTGTTGCAGGAATCTTCATTCCATTACAAGCGGGTATCAATGCGCAACTGGCAAACCGTGTAGATAGTACCGTTTGGGCAGCGTTTTCATCTTTTGCTGGTGGAACTATAGTACTGCTATTCTACGTGATATTTTTTCGTGTCACGTGGCCCACTTTGGGAAAGGCTCTTTCTATCCCCTGGTGGCTATGGACAGGCGGTGCTTTAGGCGCATATTTAGTATGGACGGGTATTTTAGTAGGACCAAAAATTGGAGCTTCAACCTTAATTGCGTTTATTATTGCCGGTCAGTTGTTGACATCATTGATTTTTGATCATTTTGGTATACTGGGTTTTCCCATTCAAACAATGAGTACAGGAAGAATTTTAGGAGGTCTTTTATTAATTGCCGGAGCTATGTTGATAAAAAACTATTAAATAATATTTATTGTTTTTATCAAACGACTCCAAAGAATGAAGCGATTGAATAATATTTGTTTAAATTGATCTGTAAAGAATTAAGTTTTAGTGGAAATTTTTATCATAGAAAATAAAAATGATTTGTCCCTCTTGTAATAACCAGCTTTCTAAATTCTTAATTTCTTCAATTTGTGTATATGCATGTGATGGAGGGTGCGGGGGATTTTGGTTTGATCGTGAAGCAATAAAAAAGTTAAAAGAATGTCCTAACTCCTCGGGAAAGTCCCTTTTTACCATTAACCGTGCTTCTGGAATTCGTTCTTTTCGTGATGTTACCCATATATGTCCAAAATGTACAACAACGTTGCTTTATAGACATTTTTTCGACAAGAATTACGAATATGAAATTAATCAGTGTGCAAAATGTGGAGGATTTTGGATAGACGTAGGGATTTTAGCTGATATTCCTCTTAGTCAAGAAAATGTAAATACCCAGGATTCAAGAATAAAAGATTATTTTCACACCCTCTTCCATGAAAAAATGGTAAATATGGATTTAACTAAATTGGAATCTGTAGAAGCTGCCCAACACATTATTCAAATTTTTGAGTTTCTTAGTCCTAAGGAATGGATCAGTGATAAACCTAAATTCTAAAATTGTAATGATTTTCTTGCCAGCAAATTTTTCCTATTCGGCATTTCTTTCCTAACATACAGGCCATTTATTCCAATCAAAATTCATTCAAAAATCGTTCTTTAGAAACGAATTATCATTTGGCATACCTTTTGCTTTTTAAAGTTAACCAAACCAGGATGGTGTTAATAAAACCTAACAAGGAATTAGTGGGTGGAGAATAAAATTAATATTACTGGGTTATTGACCGGAACCAAACCGAATCAAAACAGCCAGGGTCAATTTGGGATTCGTTCCAATGGTCAGACAAGTTTTGATCAATTATTTCAAGGAGAAATGCACCAACCAAAAGTAAAAGAATCTTCCACATCATTTCAATCTAAATATAAAGAAGAGTCTCCCTCGCCGCGAATAGAAAATTCTAAATCTGATCATTCTCAAGAAACTAAGCCTGAGTCTTTAACTGAAAGATCCATAAGAGAGAA
Source organism: Nitrospinaceae bacterium (assembly GCA_965223665.1). Lineage (GTDB taxonomy): Bacteria > Nitrospinota > Nitrospinia > Nitrospinales > Nitrospinaceae > CBDCVY01. The sequence continues at coordinate 2,908,697 of OZ245011.1, read as the reverse complement.
TTCCAATGATTCTCGAAATTTTAAAAATACAAAGGAAGAAGTTTCTAAAAATAATAAACCAGAATCTAATATCAAATCAGTAGACAACAAAAGTAACTCGAATTCTAATCTCAAAGAGTCTGACGAAACCACAAAAAATGAAAACACAGTTTCTCAAAAAGATTCAAACCCAATAAATGAAAAACTCCAATCAACGGAATCTAACTCCACCGCACAAAATAAAACCCATGAACAAACGCTGGTAGATCAACTTAAAGCTTTGAAAGTAGATTCAGATACAATTGAGTCTATATTACAAAATCTCAAAGGGGATCAAAATAAAGTTCAGGAAATTATAAAAACATTACCTGATTTACTGCAGGCAGTGGGTGCGTCTGGGCTAACCGCGGAATTAGAAAAACTGACTAATGGAAACGGAAATTCATCTTCAAACCTGCGACCAGAACAGTTAGCACTGGAAATACTAAAGCAGGCTGGGCTTACGGAAGATCAAGCGAGATCTATTATAGAAAAAATTCAACAGGGATTATCCAATTCAAACAGGGCAGGAAAATCTGGAAGTGAAAAATTATTATCTAAAACTTTTGATTCTATTTTAAAAGGAGAGAAAAGTTTAAAAAATAATATTAGCCATTCGAGTCAAAATGTATCCAAATTGTCTTCGGAAAAAACATCACAGGCACAATCCAAAATTTCTTTTGAAACTTTAAATTTAACAAGTCCAAACAATGAGTCCCCTACGCAAATATCATCTCTCCTGATGACACAAAAAGGAGTCGATTCAGGTCTTCCGTCACCCTTAGCGTATATGATGGGAAAAGTTTCGGTAAATTCATCCCTTACTTTAGGCAACACTTCTGGAGCTAACATTACAAATTTAAACCACAGTGTCGATGGTACTTTAGGATCATTAGCCCAGGGGGCATCGGATTCATCTACCAAGTCGGTGGAGGCTTTAAAACCTGCATTTCAAGAAACCTACAGCTCTAGGGCTACAGTAGAAAAATCAGTCACTACTCAAATAGTAGAAAAATTTTCCCTTCGAGGTATGAATGGGAATAGAGAATTTAACATTCGATTGGATCCCCCTTCTTTGGGGACGGTTCGTATGAATGTTACCTCTAGCGGGGAAACAGTGAAAACTCTGATTGTTGCAGAAAATCATTCTGTAAAACAAATTATTGAAACAAACTTAAATCAATTAAAAGATTCCATATCCAGTCAGGGTTTAAAAATTGATAGTTTTACTGTCCTTGTCGGGGGTGACCAAAATCAAAACACTGCAAATCAGAGAGAACAAAATTTAAAGCCATATAATGGATTTGGTCAAAATTTAAATGAGATCGAAAGAAATTTAGAAGATTCGAAAATAGTTACCCGAAATTTATATTTTAATGAAAATCAATCTATTAGTTTGTTTGCATAAAACTTTAGTTATACCTTTAGAGAGGAATTATGAATACAGGATTGGATGGAATTAGAGATCAAGTCAGTACAAAAGCTGTTGAAAAAACTACTACTGGATCGCAATCTTTAGGAAAAGATGATTTTTTAAAGTTGTTGGTTACACAGCTTTCTTCTCAAGATCCACTTAATCCTTTAGAAAGTCAGGATTTTGGTGCTCAATTAGCTCAATTCAGTACCTTGGAACAAATCACAAATGTAAATACCACTTTGCAAGAAATGATTACGGCACAAAAAGCTATGACCAATTCTTCGATGATTGATCTTATTGGTAAACAAGTAGACATTAAAGGAAAAAGTTTTAATTATATTTCAGGGCAACCCATGAATTTAAATTATCAATTGGGACAAAATGCAGAGAACGTTTTCATTGATATTTTTAATGCAAGCGGTGGGTTGGTAAAAACCTTTGAAGGATCAAATTCTGAGGGATCCAACTTAGTACCCTTTACAGGTCTGGATTCTAATGGAAAACCCTTAAGTTCAGGTTTATATAGTTTTCATGTCCGGGCCACGGATGAGTCTGGAAACCAAATATCTTCAGAAACCTTTACCACAGGAAAAGTAACCGATGTTTTATTTGAGAATAACAATGCATTTGCCATTGTGAACGGTGAAAAAATACCTGCGGAAGAAATCTCAAGAATATCTATTCAATCTTAAGTACAAGGGAGTGTAATTATGTCACTATTAGGTTCAATGTTCACCGGGGTCGCTGGGTTGAGAACGAATTCTCAAGCCATGAACATAATCGGTGACAATATTTCGAATGTAAATACATTTGGTTTTAAAGGAAGTAAAGCGGTCTTTGGAGATTTGTTCAGTACTATGCTATCCAATGGTTCTACTTCGACCCAAGTAGGACGCGGTACTCAGTTGCTGGGTTCCTTACAATCGTTTTCGCAAGGATCCTTTGAAACTACAACTTCGGAATTAGACATGGCAATTGATGGTTCTGGATTTTTCATCGTAAATGATGGAATCGGAAACTTTTACACTCGCTCAGGACAATTTCGTATAAATGATAGCGGCTTAGTTCAAACAATTAGTGGAGAAATTCTTCAAGGTTTTCGAATTACAAACAATGTGGTTGGTTCTACCCTGGAAGATATGGATTTAGCCGGTGTACAATCTTCTCCTCAAGCAACCACAAACTTCACACTTGGAGCCAATTTAGATGGTGCTGCTTCTGCTGGCTTTACTTTTAACTCTCCAATTTCGTTATTCAATACCGTTGGATCCCAGGTCATCATGAATATTCAATTTACTAAAACTCCTGTATCTTCCCCCACCGCGAATGAATGGACTTATGATATTACTGTACCACCAGGTCAGGGAGTTGTGACCAGCGGAGCATCAGGAACCTTAAGTTTTGATACCAGTGGTCAATTACAAGATGTGAATGGAACCGGGGGAGTGGTAAATCCTAATATTGTTCTTGATTTTTCTGGAGCTGCTCCACCTGCTGCTACTCAAACTATGATTTGGAACGTATTGGATCCAACCGGCGTTGGGAGTAATGGAAAGGTTACGGCTTTTTCTACACCTTCCAATAATAGTTCGGTAGTTCAAGATGGATTTTCTACAGGAATTTTAGTTGGATTGTCAGTTGATTTTGATGGAACTGTTAGTGGATTATTTAATAATGGACAATCCCAGGATTTATTTAAAATTGCATTAGCAGACTTTTTGGCACCCACAGGCCTTATCAGACGAGGACAAAACCATTTTGCCGAATCGGGGTCCTCTGGACAACCCGTGATTTCACTTCCTGAAACAGGTTCATTTGGTTCAGTATTAGGAAGTACTTTAGAATTATCTAACGTTGACCTTGCTGCTGAGTTTGTTACTTTAATTCAAACTCAACAAGCCTTCCAAGCTTCCGCCCGTGTAATCACTACAACAGATAGTTTGCTCACGGAAACCGTAAACTTAACTCGATAAGATTTATAAAAATAAGCCCAGGTTTTTTCCTGGGCTTTTTTATTTTGCCATTGTCAGTTTTCCCTCAGTTTTGTTAAATTATATAAATGGAAAATATTAAACAAATCAATGAGGTAAAATCTGCAACCATAAATCGTTTCTCAGAAATTTGGAAAAACAATTTCCTGACTAATTTACCAGAAATAAAACGAAATCCTGGTGTTGTAGTTCTGGCAAAAAAATTTTTAGATCTCCCGGCTATTGTGGTTGGAGCTGGACCCTCCTTAGATAAAAATATTTACTTATTAAAGCAAGTAAAAGATAAAGCTGTAATCATTGCCTGTGATGCAGCCTTAAAATCATTACTTGAGCAGGATATTTTTCCATCTTTAGTGGTGTGTTTAGATCCCCAGGAGGAAATTACAAAATTTATAACCGGTATTTCACATCAAGGAATGACATTAGTTGCTCCAACAATTGTACACCCCCAAGTGTTAAAAGTTTGGAAGAGTAAAATAGTTTTTTATAACCAGCATGCTCCGGATATTCCAATTTTATCTGAAATTCAAAATAAATTTCAGCAAGTAGGGGCCTTGACCCCAGGTGGAAGTGTGCTCTCAGTGGCTTATCACCTTGCTTTCGAAATGGGATGCTCTCCCATAATATTTTTGGGACAAGATCTTTCTTACCCACATTCCAAAACCTACAGTCAATCTGGTGAAAACTCAGAAGAACGATTAAATGAAACCATGGTGAGACAAAAAGAAAATATTGTTTATGAGACTGACATGCATGGGGAAAGACTACCGACTTTAAAATCTATGGCTGTAAGTAAACAGTGGTTCAACTGGGCTTTCACCACTTGGAAAAGGGATAATCCTTTAGAAATAATTAACTCTAGTGAAGCAGGAATATTAATTGATCATTGTACCTTGATGCCCTTGACCGCAGCTATTTTTAAGCATTGTCAAAAAAAGGTCAATGTTCCATGGATATTAAAGAAAGTTTTTAAATAATTACTTCAAAGATTTCGCACACCTAAACCCTTGCCATACTTTAAAGACATCCGGTCTTTCATTAAACCGGTAGGTTGTTCTCATATAATAGGCTTTAAAGTACCAATTTCCCCCACGAAGAACTTTAGATATTCCTGAGGAAGGACCCTGAGGATTTTTTTTGGGGGATTCATCATAATAATCGGCTGCATACCAATCAGAAACCCATTCCCAAACATTACCTGCCATATGATAAATACCATAAGGAGATTTTCCTTTTTCCATTGAGTTGACAGGCTCCATTGCTTGAAAACCATACTCAGAAAATTTTCTCCTAAATGTAACCCATTCGTTATTGGGAAATTCATTTCCCCAAGGAAAATATTGTTGTTCAATACCTTTTGCCGCCTTTTCCCATTCTGCTTCTGTAGGAAGCCGTTTTCCTTTCCACTCACAATAGGTATTGGCACCAAACCAGGAAATACGATTTGCAGGATAATTTTCCAATCCTTTACGAGAACGAAAAGCCCCGTTGGCTTTTTCAATAGTAACGGCATTTCCCAATTCAATATATTTATTGCTATCTGTTTTGTGATGATTTAAAAAATCGGAAAAATCTTTTGAGGTTACTTCATATCGATCTATTAAATAGGTATCCAAAAAAACCTCATGTATGGGTTCTTCGTCAGTATCTCCCCAATGACGATCATTCTCAATTTTGGCACCCATTAGAAATTTACCCGAGGGAATTTGAACCATATTTTCAAGAGAAGTGTCGGGAGTAGGTCTATGGGAACAGGCAAAAAAGAAAATGCCGATTCCCAAATACAAAAGTAGTTTCATAAACAAATAGTTTGAATAATTTAGAAAATTTGTTGAACCGGGAGGAAAGTATAACATTAAATTTGGTTTGAATATTTGAAATATACAATAATTTCAAGGTTGCTGAAGAGCAGAATCTTGAGAATTGTTTTGCCGATCACTAAGAAGAGCTCTTTCTTGAGGGAGAAATACTTCGAACCGAGTTCCTTTATTGACTTCACTTTCGATTCCAATATTTCCTCCGAATCGTTTAACAATTTTTTGGACGGTGGGTAACCCTAATCCTACTCCTTCTTCCCGGGTTGTAAAAAAAGGATCAAATATTTTTTCGATTTTTTCCGGAGGAATTCCTTTGCCTTGGTCTATTACCATAATTAGCACCCCTTTTCGTGAAGTTTCAAAGCTTTTATGCTTGTAACCCACCACAGTTTGAATTTCCAATTTCAACCTGCCTACCTTTGTCATCGCTTGAATGCCATTGATACACAAGTTCCATATCATTTGCTTTATTTGGGACTCTTCACTTTGAATAATGACATGGTCAGAAGGGGCAACAAAATCTATTTCAATCGCAGGATCGTATTCATTGCTATTTTTTAATAGAAGAATGACATCCTCTAACAATTGAGTTAAATCAATAACGGTGTTCTTTGTTTTTTTTGGTTGTGAATAATTCAGGAAATCTGAAACAATACCATTTAATCGTTCAGTTTCTTTAATTACAATATTCATAAGATGTTGATAATCTCCCTCCAAACTCAGCCCATTTTTTAAAACCTGAATAGATCCACTAAGTGAAGCTAGCGGATTTCTGATTTCATGAGCCAACCCTGCTGAAAACTTTCCAACCGCCGCCAATTGTTCAGATTGCATCATTTTTTCTTCCATCTTTCTAATTTCTGTTAGATCATCAATAACAAATATGTATCCGTCAATGGGATCTTTTGGTCCGGTTGGTTCGTCTTCCACGTGGATGAGATAGCTTATTTTTAGCGAGACTAAAATATTTTCTCCATCTTTTCTGATACATTCGCCTTCAAGATGTAATGGGGGAGGGGTGGGGTCTGGATTCTTAAAATAAGAAATCAGAGATTTCATAGGAATAAGGTCATAACAAAATCGTCCCAAACAATCATTTAGAGAGAACCCTGAAATCGATTCGCAGGCGGCATTTACAGAAGTAACTCGGCCAACTAAGTCAGTTGTCATTAACCCACTGACCATATTTTGAACTACATTTTTATGAAACAATTGCAGCTTTTTTAGATCTTTACTTTTATTTTGAAGTTCATTCTTTATTAACCATAACCGGTGGGCAAGGAAACTACTTAAAAAGGCAACAGCAAAATATGAAGTTACATTAAGAGCAATAATGTAAAAACCATAAGCTCCAAAATATGATATTTTCGATTTTGGAAAGAAATATATAGGTTCTATTATTTTAAAATATTCTAGATCTACAATTAATCCATAAACTATACTTACTCCAGAAGCGGCAAAATACGAAGCCCCCTTGGGAAGCATTACACTGGTTGAGATAACTACAAAAAGAAATAAAAAAGAAAGGGGACTTTCAATGCCACCGGTAGAATAAATCATTCCTCCGATGACACAGGTATCTCCTATAACCTGAAGCCAAGCTAATCGGTTAAGACGTACCTCTATTTTTAAAAGGAGAGCATAGGAAATTGATAAAACGTAAGCAATTCCTAGAACTAAACTAATAGGCCCAATGGGGGTTTCTTTTTCTGTTCCAATTTGAAATAGGATTGCTAGAGCAATAAATCCCGTTAAAAAAACGATCCTGAGAACCATGATCGTTTTTATTCTAAGAAGCTGCTCCTTTTCTGGAGTTTCCCAAAGACCAGCCATATCGGATGATGGTGAAGGTAGAAAGAGTTATTAATAAATTTAAATGAGTGGATCGACTAAACAGTATCACCCATTTTAAAGATTGGTAGATACATCGCCACGACAATGAATCCAACAACAACACCTAGAAACACCATAAGCATAGGTTCTAATAGTGAGGTTAAGGCCTGTACAGCGTTATCTACTTCTTCATCATAAAAATCAGCGATTTTAGAAAGCATAGAATCCAAAGAACCAGAAGATTCACCGACGTCGATCATTTGAATTACCATGGGTGGGAAAACGCCGGCGCGAGCTAACGGGGCAGCAATGGTTTCACCTTCTTTTACAGATTCTATGGTTTGAAGAATTGCAAATTCTACAATTTTATTTCCAGCGGTTCTTGCGCAAATATCCATAGCTTCGAGAAGAGGCACACCACTTGCAATCAATGTTCCTAAGGTTCGGGTAAATTTAGCCACAGAAACTTTGCGAATTAAAATCCCGAATACAGGAAGCTTAAGTGCAAATCTATCGATCTCAATGTTACCGCGTTCGGTAGCGTATACTTTTTTGAAAAGAAAAAATAGAACTACAGGTGTTCCCAGAATTATGTACCACTGATTCTGAAAAAAATGGCTTACAGCCATAACAAGTGCAGTAGGCCCAGGAAGTTCCTGGCCACTACCCTCAAACATTGTTGCAAAAGTTGGAATTACAAAGATCATTAAAAATGTAACAACGGCAAATGCAACTGTAATTACCGCTGCTGGATAAACCATAGCCGATTTAACTTTTTTCTTCAAAGCTACGGATTTTTCAATGTAATTTGCAAGTCGGGCCAGAATTGTATCTAAAATTCCACCTGCTTCACCCGCTTCGACTAAATTGCAGTATAAGGTATCGAACACTTTGGGATGCTTTCTCAATGAATCGGAAAGATTTCCACCCACTTCAATGTTACCTTTTACATTTAAAATAATTCCACCGAAAGTTTTATTATCCGCCTGTTTTCCCAATATATCTAAACATTGAACTAGTGGTAGGCCAGCATCTACCATTGTTGAAAATTGGCGAGTAAACACCACAATGTCTTTATCTGTTATTTTTTGTTTTCTGGGGCCAAAAAATTCACTTTGTGATTTTTTCTTTACCCGATCAACCCGAATATTTTTTTGGCGCAGTTTTGCTATGGCGCCCTTTTCGTTTTCTGCCTCTACTTCTCCAGATTGAGTTTTGCCCCGTACCGTGGTCTTATATTTGAAAACTGGCATTTTTCCTCTTGAAAATTACTGTTGTACTGAAAAGGAAGAAATCACATTCCTTGTTTTTTCTAGTTCAAGTCCTATGCGTGACAATTGCTCACTGGTAAACCGCAACCGATCAACAAGGGCTTTCATGATTAGTTTTAAATCATCCGGAAGTTGGGATACAGCTTGATCAAAGTGATCTTTTTCGATGACACCTATAGTGACATTGCCTACTGCTAACACACTAGCACTACGCACGGTTTGGGAAATCAGGCCCATTTCCCCGAATATTTCTCCCGGACCTAATGTATTAATTAAGACATTTTTCTTATCCACTTTCTTAGTGACGTTGACTTTTCCTTCAATAATAATGTAAGCATTGTTACTAATGATGCCTTCGGAAACAATTACATCACCGTCTGAATAACGCTGTATGGTCGGAGTTTCGCTGAAATTCATATCAAAATTTTCCTAATGATTGGAGGGTATCTCTATAAATTTTATAAAAAATATTATTTTCATTAATACTTTTCTTTAAGATTACATCTAACTTATCAATATCCCTTTCGTTTACGACTAAGTTGACGCTATGGGCAAAAGCCTCCATATTGTCGGTAGATTTAAAATTTTTTCCCACTAGAATCACAAAAATTTTTCTCCGACTTGACATGGGCATATTGATAATATAGTTGTATAAAGGGCTTGTTTCCAAGGTAGTTTCTCCATAATTTTCATGGAGAATAACCACATTGAAACTACTGAATTTTAATTTATGTACAGCATGTTCAGGTGAATTAGCGGTTTGTAGTTTAAATTCTAATCCGGATAAAGCAGCGGACCATGCATCTTCATATTTAGAATCTAAAATTAAGGCTACCTGATCGTTTTCATCATAGATTTCAAAAACTTCTTCGTCATTGTCAAATTCTGCATCTGTAAACATTAAAGTGGTGTCTACAGACTGATATTCATCTACACGATCTTCTTCTTCAGGTTTATAAAGTTCAGTTTTTTCAAGATGACTGTCTACCCTGAATTTATTTTTACAACCTGGGCACGTTAAATTGAAAGCTTGCCCGGACGGAATCTTTTCCTCCGGGATATCCAATTTACGATTGCAATGGTTGCATGAAACCTGCATTCTATACTCCAAAAATAGGTTTAGTAGTTAACGTTTTTTATATTTGGTTTTACCATACCCAGCCTCACGATCATATTCCTCGTCCATACTGAGATCTTCAATATCTGTAGTGCTTTCACCTCTGTCAGATTTGATTGAATCAATTCCTCTACCAACAATTGCTTTTCTGGTTGCATAAGCCATTGCCGTTTCTTCAGATATTTTTCTTTCTTTATAAAGCTTAATAATATTTTGATCAAAGGTCCACATTCCGTAAGCGCTTCCATTATTAATAATGTCATAGAAGGTTTTGTCTTCGGTTTCGCCATTTATGATTGCTTCTTTAACGCGCATATTATTTTGCATAATTTCCAACAAAGCGATTCTTCCACCCCCCAATCTTGGAACTAACCTTTGACTGATAACCCACCTTAATGTATCAGCCAATCGAATACGAATTTGTTGTTCTTCTTCTTGATTAAACATACCAACTATACGATTAATGGTTTGACCTGCGTCAACTGTGTGAAGAGTACTCATAACAAGATGACCGGTTTCTGCGGCACTCATTCCAATTTCTACAGTTTCTCTATCGCGCATTTCCCCCACTAATATTACTTTGGGTGCCTGTCTTAATGCGGCCCGTAGACCGCTGGCAAAGTTATCAAAATCGCTACCTAACTCTCTTTGGTTAAAAGTAGATTGTAAATGCGGATGCATAAACTCTACAGGGTCTTCCAATGTAATAATATGAACCGATTTTTCATGATTTATTTTATTCAAAAGAGTTGCGAGCGTTGTGGACTTACCACTTCCAGTAGCACCTGTTACAAGAATCAGTCCATTTTTTTCTTCAGCTGCTTTTGCAAATTGTGGAGGAAGACCCATCTCTTCAATAGACGGAATCCGTGTCTCTAACCTCCGCATTACAATGCTGTAGTTTCCTCTTTGAGAAAAAATATTGACACGAAATCTTGCTTTGCCCTGGATATAATAAGAGCAGTCGCAGGATCCGGAACGTATTAAGTTATCAGTCAATCGCCGATCATTTGCGATGACATTTAACGCCATAATTTCAGATTGAAAAGGGGTAATACTTTTGATCGGAGGATGCATGGGCACATCTTTTAACTGGCCCGAATTTTCTACTTGAAATGCTTTACCGACAGTAATATTAAGGTCGGAAATATTTCCAAAAGCCTCAAGCATAGAGGTTAGTATGTGGTCAACTTCAGCTTTTCTCATTCGCTTCTATATAAATTCCGGAGGTGTTTTTAAAAATTGAACAAATCTTTCTTTCACAATTGCCTTATCATAGGCATCTTCAGCACTTATTTTCTTAGCTTGTAAGGCTTCTAAAATTGCATCGTCCAATGATTGCATTCCATATTTCTTCCCTGTCTGAATGACAGAAGGAATTTGGAATGTTTTGCCCTCCCGAATTAAATTAGAAGCGGCCGGTGTTACGACCAACACTTCTAAGACTGCTATACGGCCTTTCTTATCTACTCGCTTAAATAAATTTTGCGCTACCACTCCCTTCAAACTCTCTGATAAAGTAGTTCGAATTTGGGGTTGTTGATTGGCAGGGAAGACATCGATTACCCGGTCAATAGTTTTCGCGGCACTTTGAGTATGTAATGTACCAAAAACTAAATGTCCAGTAGACGCCGCTTCCAAAGCCAATTCGATGGTTTCTAAATCCCGCATTTCTCCCACTAATATAATGTCAGGATCCTCACGCAACGCGCCGCGCAGAGCCGATTTAAAACTTTGTGTATGTGAACCCACTTCCCGATGATTAACAATGCAACTTTGGCTTTGATGCACGAATTCAACGGGGTCTTCCACTGTAATGATGTGTGCTTTTTTATTTTTATTTACATAATCCATCATTGCGGCAAGGGTGGTAGATTTACCACTACCCGTGGGCCCAGTCACCAAGACAATCCCCTTATGCAACATGGACAATTTTTTGATTACTGAGGGGAGTCCTAATTCATCCGCAGTTAAAATTTTACTGGGAATTTCACGAAATACAGCGCCAATTCCCCATTTTTGCTGGAAATAATTTGCCCGGTATCTTGCTAAATTTGGAATTTCGTAAGCAAAATCTATATCCCCTGTTTCTTCAAATATCTTAATTTTATTTTCAGGAGCAATTTCATAGAGTAACGATTTCAATTCATCATTCTCAATAGTTTTATATTTAACACGCTCCATATCCCCGTTAATTCTAAGAACGGGTTGAGAACCTGAAACAAGGTGAAGGTCGGAGGCCCCTTGTTCATTCATTAATTTAAAAAACGCATCAATTTTTGCCATAAATCAACCTAATGTTTCTTCGCTTAAAATTAAATCTCGAATAATATTATCTGCCGTTTCAGGCAAATTAAGTTCTTCTTCATTTAAAATGACTTGAGTTCCTCGGCGATTTCCAATGGTCAAGCGAATAGCTTTTTGTGCCTGAAATTGCTTATTTGTCCCTGCGGGCAAAATAAAATCTTGTTGCTGACCTTTATCAATCGTCAAATTAAACCAAGAATTTTCACTCACGCGTATTTCTAGTTTAAAGGGTTTTGCCTCAACTGCCAAACTCTTTGATTGATTTATTTCATTTTCTATGATTTTTTTATTATCTTCTTCTTTTTCTTCCACAATTCCATCATTAGAATCTGGTTCTATATTCTCCGTTACTTTTACTTGGTTGATAGTGGAAACATCTTCTATTTTCGGTTCTTCTGGAACCTCAGAAATGTTTTCCGAAAGCTCTTTGGGTTCTTCAATTCGAGGAGATTCTTGTATTTCCTCCAATTTTGGGGGCTTTTGTGCGATTTCAATTTTTTTTATGGGAGTTTCTGGTTTTAAGGAGGGCTGAGACTTTTCAGCCCTATCAGATGTGGAATTGACCTGATTAATTTCTTCTTTTTCAACCGAAGAACCTATACTTTCTTCTGAAATTTGTTTTTCAGCAATTGGGTTATCCTCTAAAGGGAACAAAGGGTCTTCAGAGCTGGGTACCGAAGAAACCTCATTATCAATATTATCCGGGGCTAATATATTTTGACTCGAAAGGTTTTTTTTTGCCTGGTTTTCTGGAGAAACCATGTATGCAATAATAACAATAAGGACTATGAAAGCCCCTAAAGCAAAGATAGTTTTCTTTGGTTTAGATTGAACATCATTGATGGAATCGTTTGTGTTAGATTCAATAATAATTTTTTCTCTACGGTCACGTCCAATTGAATCGTCATAAGCCGTTATCCACTCGTCTACATTGGCTCCGATGGCCCGAGCATAAGATCTAATAAATCCTTTTATAAATACTTCTCCAGGAAGATCGTCGTATTGATTATTTTCCAACGCATTTAAATATCGGATATGGATTTTTGTTAAAGAAGCAATTTCTTCAAGAGAAACTCCCCTTAATTCACGTTCATGTTTTAAATAAGAACCAAAATCCTCGGTCATAATTTACTCACTAGGCATTAGTTTTAAATATTCTTTAGATGTTTTTGCCGATTTTCCTAACGGCTCCAAATCAATCACTTTCTGAAAATGTTCCCTTGCTTCAGCAAATCTACGATCTTTTAAATACAATTGGGCAATTTCGTAATGTGCACGAACCAGTTTGGAATCTAATTCAATTGCTTTAGTTAAGGATTCTTTTGCTTTTTCGAATTCAGCTGCTTCTTTATAAATAAGGCCTAAATTCATCCTTATCTGACCATTTTCTTTTATTCCTAAAGATTTAACCCATGTCTTTTCTGCGTTACTCAATTCACCCTTGGCATAATAGCAAAGAGCCAGCCAATTATAAATTTGATGAGGGGCTATTAAGTTTCTCGCTTCAGTTGCCTTTTTTAAATAATAGATGGCACTGTCCCAATCCCTTTTTTGCATATATAATCGGCCCAGTTGGCGATTACCGTCGGGATTTTCTATCCCTAATTTAATAGCAGTTAAATATTCTTGTTCTGCCGCATCAAGTTTGACATCTTCAAAATAAGCATCTCCTTTAACAAGGTGAAAATAGGGTTCCTCAGGGTCCAATTCGATAGCTTTATCTAAATTTCGATAAAACTCATCCTTTTGTTTGACAGAATAGGCCTTTTCGGCTAAGTCATAGTATTTTTGAGCTTCCAGTTTATTTCCAGAATTTTTTTTTGTACTTTGGGTAGCACATGCAGCAAGCCAAAAAGGCACCAGACAGAATAAAAATAAAACCAGTCTGCGGTTCTCTTTAATGGTAAAGACCCTTGGATTATTCATCATTTTCTCGGTATTTTTATTGTGTGGGATTAAATTAGTTCAATTATATCAAATAGTTGAAAAAACTCAATTTATGGATTTGTGATTGATGCTTGTATTGTTAGTTCGTTGGAGCAAGACAAATATCGTAGTTAATCAAGCTTTTTACAGAATAACAGGTGCGGCAAAAAAGGGAAGCTAGATTTATCTTTCTATTACAATCAAAACGATATTCCCGACATTTTTAAGCCAAATTGCATTATCTCACAAAATTTATTTGTACTTTTCGGGAAATTGTAAAAAATTTGAAATAGGAATTCTTTCTAATTATTTGAACTCCCCTAAAGTATTACTATTTCCAACCGATAGAAAATCAAGCATTTTTTCTCATTTTAGACAAAGAATATTAATTTTGATTGTTTTTTCATAACTTAGAAAAAGTTTGGAAGAATAATTGAATTTGTTTTCAAAAATATAAACTTATTGGTTTACACTGGAAGTAAGTTACTCAAATAAAAATACATTACCTTATTTATTTCTAATTTTTGGAAGGGGGTCGTTGCCTGGAAAAACTTTTTTTTAACGTCTGTCAATTTTCTTCTGAAAAGAAGATTCGGAATATAAAGGAGAAATTTCTAATGAAAATTAAACGGATTTTCCGATCCATTTCGATCTCGGGTATGGCTGTATTTGTCTTGTTAGCAGTAAGCGCAAACAATGCCTTTGCCATCGACCCGTCTAGCAGAGTTATCGCTCCCTATTGGCAACATGCTGGATCTACCTACACCTTTATAGGCATTGCTCATCCATCTTTAAGTGGAATGGCTTCTGATGTTGGTGTAACTGTCACAGCATTTTTAGGTGATGGAGGCGAAGGCGCTGCAAATATTTATGGAACCTCCCAGACTTTTACAGTGAGTGCTGGGCAGACTTCCAAGATTTTTATTTTTGGCACCAACCTGCAGACTTCGAATTCTTTGTTTAACGTGGCCAATTTTCCGAATGATACCGTCATTCTTGGTTCAACAAATGCCGGCGGAACCGGGTATATAAGATTTGACCCTGTTCAATCTGGAAGTACCAATGATATTACGAGGTTGTCTTATTGGGGTGCAGTGGTATTTTCCGGCTCCAATACGGGTTTTGCTATGGAATTCATTGGAGACATGAATGATTCCTCATCGCACCCGGGCCAAGCAGCTAATACTTTCCCCAGTGGGGTAAACTAGAATCGGCTTGAAACTTTATCCGAATAGCTGGTTAAACTAAGGAGAACAACTTATGAAGAAGTTAATTCATATAACAATTATAACTCTGGCAGCGTTTGTAATGCTGGTCCAGTTTGCCACGGCACAAACCGTGGACCGATCACGAGTGGCCGTATCGCCTTTTGCTCAGGTAGTACCAGGTGGTCCATCTGCTGGTGGTTTTTATTCGTTTTTAGCTTTTACTCATCCTTCTTTAAGTACTGCGGCTTCTAATATTGGGTTGACAGTTTCATTAGAAGGAACAACTGCGGGTCAAATCGTAGGAAGTACATCTATTAATTTTACCGTGGGTGCAGGTGAGACCCATAAATTATTCATAGTTGCTACTAACCATCCTTCAATTAACCCAACCACCAATAACGCAGCTTTTACTGCAAGAGACCATTTTATTACTACGACCTCTAGTGGTGCGGTGTTGGGGAACGTTAGAATTCTTTCGGATAATACGACCCCCACTGTTCAAAATGGAAATGGCAAATATGAAAACCTCAACCAAATCGCAATGTGGGGGGTTGTTTTTGCCGAAGCCAGTAACGCAGGATTCTCCATGGAATTTATTGGTGATATGCATGACTCCACTCTTCCGTCCTCCGGTGTGACCTTAGGTTCCGGTGGAGTACCAACGGGTGGACGAGGTATGAACTAAATTTTCTAATATTGGGACCGGTTATCTGCCGGTCCCTTCTTTTCCAAATACTTCCCATGAATAAAAAACTTATTTTTACAATTTCAATTTTACTTTTTACGATTGCTTGTTCTTCTGAAAAACAACTAATCGATCCCAAAGCCTCCAACGAACATTACCGCCTTGGTATTGAGTTTGCTCAATACAAATTATTTAAAAATTCATTGGATGAATTTGATTTGGCTATAAAACTGAATCCCAAAAATGCCGAGGCTTATGATAAAAAAGGTTTAATCTATTTTGGAATGAAGCAAATCGAAAATGCTAAAACAATGTTTGAAAAAGTTATCGAAATTGATGCGAAACATTTACAAGCTAGAATCAACCTGGGCATGTGTTTTTATATGGAAGGAAATTCTGATAAAGCTTTAGAGCAGTGGGAAAAAGCCATTCAGCTCCAGGAAGATGATAATGATTCCAGAGCATATAACAATATCGGTAATATTTACAAAACACGGAAAGAGTACCAAAAAGCAATTGAACATTATAAAACCGCTATCCAAAAAGAATCGAATAATCCTCTTTATTTAAATAACATTGCCGATAGTTATCGGATGGTAGGAAATTTAGATCAAGCCGAAAAGTACTTACAGCAGTCTTTAAAGTTAGATTCTAAATCTACTTTAACTCATTTTCATTTAGGGCTCTTGTATAAAGATCGTGAAGATTACCCTAAAGCTTTAGAGGCCTTGAATCAATCCATTGCAATAAATCCATACCAACCGGAGGCTTATTACCAAATTGCCCAGATTCAGACGGTAATTGACAAACCAATAGATGCAAAAGAATCAATTCAAAGGGCCATACAACTAAATCCTGGAAATGTAAAATACCAAGATTTGTTTAACAGTTTAAAAACTTAGAGTTGTTTTTAATTTTCTATCTTGTTTAATATAAAATTAAATCCTTCAAGGGATGAAGGCCAATAGATATGAGACCTAAAAGCAAAACAGTTAAGGTATATATATCCGTCTTGAATTAGTGATTGAGTTTTTGGACAGCGATGCTTCATATGGGAGGATTCAATATCATTTTCCATTTCAAAACAGTGAAATTCATGTCCCTTTAAAACTATTAGTTCTTTCTCTTTTGAATCGGGAAAAAACTCTAATTCACGATAACCTATGGTTAGTTTTTTATGTTCCATGGTGGTTGTAAATTCAAACAAACCAACCATAGAATGAATTTCTCCCTCTAAGTCCCTTAAACATTTTCCTAAATACATCAGTCCACCGCATTCACCAATTATAAGAGTTCTTTCATTTCCTGCATTCAATATTTGGTTTCGAAGTGAAATATTATTATCTAATTCACTGGCATGGAGTTCAGGGTATCCTCCAGGAAAATAAATTAAGTTTGAATTTGTAGGTAAAGTTGTGTCTTTCAGGGGTGAAAAAAACTGAATCTCTCCTCCCAAAGCTTGAATTAAATCTAAAGTATCTTGATATATAAACTGAAAAGCTTCATCTTTCGCAATTGCAACTTTAAACTTTTTTGATCTGGGTTGTACATTCCATCGATTGACACCTGAAATATTATGTGGAATAGAACTTTGAGTTTTATTAAGGTTTGTTGTAATAAGTGCACTAATATCTAAATTTTTTTCTAAATGATCTGCCCATCTTTCATACAAATTTTCTTCTTGCTCAACGCTTAGTTTTAGTCCTAAATGGCGACTGGGCATTTCTAATTCTTTATTGGAAGGAATGGCTCCTAAAAAAGGCATATTTGTGTAATGCTCAATCGATTCTTGCAGTATTTTCTTATGGCCTTTACTGTTCACTCGATTCGCAATCACTCCGATAAAATCAATCTTTGAATCGAACTGTGTAAATCCTTGGACTAGAGCTGCAAAAGATCGTGCCATGTATTTACCTTCTACAACCAGCAATACAGGAAGACCTAAAGTTTTTGCCACTTCTGCCGTTGTTCCATCAGGTTTGGTAGAATAGGCTCCGTCAAATAAACCCATCACTCCCTCAACAATGGCAGTATCTCCTTCCATAACGACTTCATCATAAATTTGTTTGATATATCCTGGGGAAGACATCCATGAGTCTAAATTGTAACTTGGATTTCCTGCTGCCCTGTAATGATGGCCTGGGTCAATATAATCAGGTCCCACTTTAAAAGGTTTCACACTATGACCCTGCCGCTTCAACAACCTCATGAGCCCAATAGAAATCGATGATTTACCCACAGAAGTACCCGCGCCTGAAATAACAATTCCAGAGCTTCCTAGCTTCATCGTTTTACCTTTTGAATTTTTACTTTAGATTAATGAAGGAAAGAAAACCTTGAACTAAATGACCCATAAAAAACCTAGAATTGAACATCAGGAATTTTATGAAAATATGGATTTAGCCGAAATAATCATATTTTTGAAACCACGAGTAGAATCTTCCACTGCAGTGGCTTCATAACCACAATGAGCTGTACAGTCTTTGCATTTTTCATGATTTCGATGACCATAGTTTTCCCAATGGGTGGATTCCATTAACTCTTTAAAAGAACTGGCGTATCCTTCATCTAACAAATAACAAGGACGTTGCCAACCCAGTACGGAATAACTTGGATTACCCCAGGGAGTACAATCATAATCGCGCTTACCTTGAAGAAATTCTAAGTAAAACGGGGAATGGTTAAATGTCCAACGGCCATTTTTATTTTTAGAGAGTAATTCGGAGAAAAACTCCATGGTTCTGTTTCGACCAAAGAAATTATCTTGTACTGGTGCATCGGGGTATTGAAAGGCAGATGAAATTGTCATTCCATCCACACCCATAGGTCGTACATGATCTAAGAAACTTTCGGCTTCCTCAACGGAAACACCATCGAAAAATGTCGTATTAGTAGTTACACGAAAACCTTTTTTCTTAGCGGAACGAATAGCGGAAATAGCTTTATCATAAACTCCTTCTTCAGCACAAATATGATCGTGATGTTCTTTCATACCATCCAAATGAATGGACAAAGTAAGTTGAGGGCTCTTGGGTAATTCATCCAAATGGCGTTCAAGCAATAAAGCGTTGGTACACAAATAAACAAACCGTCCCTGCTTGACCAACCCCTTTACAATTTCCACCATGTCGGGATGGATTAATGGCTCACCACCCGCAATGGAAATAATGGGTGCGTCGCACTCTTTTGCTGCATTTAAGCATTGGTCTACAGTAAGATACTTTTTAAGGATTTCATTGGTTTTCTGAATTTTGCCACAACCTACACATTCTAAATTACATCTGAATAGAGGTTCCAACATTAAAACGAGAGGATACCGTTTTCGACCTTTCAATTTTTGCTTAAACAAATATAACCCTACTTTTAGGGCCTGTTGTAAAGGGATAGCCATAAAGTATTTATTTTTTAATATATTGCTAATAAATCCAAATTTTCAGATTTGATCAGGGTGGTTAATTCAACATTGCGACTTTCCAATAACTTGTTAAAATTCAACAAGTGAAAAACAAAGCTATTATATATGTAAGCTATTCACACACCAAATATATATTAGTAATAAAAAGTTTTTTAATTCAGGAATTTTTTATTTAAGCCAAATTGAAGGTTTTTTGATTTACATAATTGAAAACTTCCTTAAAAAACCCCATTAATTAGGGCCTTGGGTAAATTGCCGTAGACAATTTTAGTAATAGAGGTATTGATTGGTAAGGTTTATACTTTGAAAAAGTTTCTTATATTATTAATTATCATATTTCTGGCCCTGCTAATTGATGGAACTCTTACCTATGATATTCTTGAAGTTCGGAAAGAAAATACTCAATCTTGGCTAATCCTGGCCTTGATTTTAATCCTTGCGGTAATTGTTTTTTTTGCCGATACGCATAAAAAACCCAAAAATTCTAAATTACCTAAATAAATTGTATAAAATCTTTTATTCTTAATTATTTTTTTATAAGTCTAAAAATGTTTGACTTTATCGTTATATATAATAATATATAACGAATTTTCGAAATATACCTATTTATATAACGCTATATTTAGAATTGATGGTTAAGCGATTTAAAAAATTTAGTGGGTGGTGTTTAATATTTTTATTTTGGTTCTCCTCCTGTTGTTGGGCTAAAAACTCCCTAAATTCCAGTTTAAATAATTTTCCAAAACCTTACATTTTTGAAGATAAGGTTTTAGGTCCTTTAGAACCTCTTTTTACTTTAAATAAAAATGGATTTCTACCAAGTTGGTTGTCACTTTCTCTTCAAAATCGAACTCGCTATGAAACTTTGATTCACCCTTTCCGATCAGGCGCCAGAGGAAGTGATCAAGTTTTATCCTTGCGGACGTTAATTCAAGCCACGTTACATCTCAATTCAATATTCAGAATTCAATTAGAGTTTCAGGATTCGAGGGCAGAATTAGCAGATTCTGGAACGCCTATTAACACTTCAATTGTAAATTCGGTAGAACTTTTGGAAGCTAATCTTCAGTTGTATTCAAATGATCTCTTTCAGATCGGTAGCCACAGTTTTTTAAGAGGTGGGCGTTTAACAATGGATGTTGGAAAGCGACGCTTGGTTGCCCGGAATCGATTTCGAAATACCAAAAACGCTTTTACAGGGTTAGATGGAATTTGGCAGTCAAAAAGTGGAAATCAATTTCGCATTTTTATTACTTTACCGGTGAACCGTAAACCCCATTCTCAAAACCGTTTATTAAATAATGATGTATCTTTTGACAGTGAAAGTTTTGATCGAATTTTATGGGGCTTATTTATTTCTTCCTCCAATCTCCCTTTCAATCACAAGGGTGAGATCTATTTAATTGGTTACCATGAAGATGATAGCCAATATGTGGCTACCCCTAATCGTAAACTGTATTCATCAGGTTTTCGCATTTACCACCCAAAACAAAAAGGTCAGTTGGATTATGAATGGGAGTCGATTCTCCAATTCGGAAAATCCCGTGCCACCAACTCTAAAATTGATACTCTGGATCTAAATCATTTCGCTCATTTTCATCATTTAGAAATTGGGTTTAGCTTCCATTGTAAATGGTCGCCTCGACTAATTTTAGCTTATGATTATGCCAGTGGAGATAGCAATCCGAACGATAAAAAAAATGGAAAGTTCGATACTCTTTTTGGAGCCTCAGTTTTCGACTTTGGGCCTACCAGTATCCATCAGGCATTTATTCGGTCCAACATTCACGGTCCGGGTATTAAGTTTACCGTTAAACCTATTTCACAATTGACTGCATATTTCCATTACCGTGTTTTTTGGCTCGCGTCCAAAACCGATTTATGGTCTGGAAATTCTGGTTTGCAAGATTCAACAGGTAACTCAGGTTCATTTCTTGGCCACCAAATTTTTATCCGGGGAAGATGGCAAATAATGGGCAATGCCCAACTGGAAGGAGGTACAGTTTATCGAATAGATGGTGATTTTCAAAAAATGGCTCCTTTGGCACCAAGGTTGGGGAACACATTATATTCGTATATATCCATTGCTTTTTCTTTTTAAATTCCTTTTCACAGGAAGGTTACTTAAAATTTAGTTAAGAAAATAATAAAGGAATTTTGGAG
Organism: Nitrospinaceae bacterium; assembly: GCA_965223665.1. GTDB lineage: Bacteria > Nitrospinota > Nitrospinia > Nitrospinales > Nitrospinaceae > CBDCVY01. Next base: position 2,887,529 of record OZ245011.1, on the reverse strand, counting down.
GGGAATTACTGAGGGACAGAGAAACTATGAGAGCTTCACTGTCCCTTTTATTTATTGAGGTATACGAATTTTTTGACCAACAAAAATTTTATTAGGATCTTTTATAACCTCTCGGTTAGCTTCGAAAATTTTAGGATACATACTTGCGTTTCCATAAAACTTTTTAGCAATTCCACTGAGAGTGTCTCCACTGACTATGACATAAAACTCTACTTTTTCGGTTGGCGGAGGAGCTTTAATTTCAGATATTACTTTTGTGACCCCGTTAACATTACCGGCCATGAGCACAGCTTTTTCCGCAGCTTCTGCAGTATCACTAATCCCGGATAATTTAACGACTCCTTCTTCGAATTCAACGTTTAAATCTTTAATACCAGGGTTTTGTTCTTCAATATGTTCTTTAATTTTATCTGCTGCGTCTTCGGTTCGATTAAAAAGTTTATTTCCAATGGAAGCTACAAAATCAAAAAAACCCATAACCTATGACCTCCTAATAAAAATTTAATTAGAAATTAAAATTACTCCTCTAAAATAAAACTTATTTTCATATTGACGCGATACTCAGTAATTTTTCCATTGTCCACAACAACTTTTTGATCGTTAATCCAGGCGCCCTTTACATTTCTTATTGTTTTATTAGCTCTTTCAATCCCAGACTCAATTGCATCTTCAAAGCTTTTGGTGGATGAAGAACTGACTTCAGTTACTCTGGTGATAGACATATTCCCTCCCTTCAACAAAGAAAAGCATATAACCTGTTATGGTGATAATTAAAATAAATTAATATTAAAAAGGTTCCATAAGGTAACCCTTTTAGGTATTATTAATCAATCAAAAAATAGTAACTTTTTTTGTTCTATGGTCTTAAAAGCCTATAACTACATAAAACTACAATAATTTAAGAAAAGGGAGGCAGAACTTTTAATAGGTATTAGGTATAGACACCCCAGGGTTTAAATAAGGTATTTAAAATTGTCTCTATCAACTCAATTAGTTGGGAATCAACTAGGAGGAAAATATGGAAAACTTAATACCCTTAATTATTCAATTAGTAAGTGGTGCTGTAGGTGGAAATGTTGCGGGATCTTTATTAAAAAACCTTTCGCTTGGAACGGTGGGAAATTCTATTGCAGGAATTTTAGGTGGCGGTTTAGGTGGCCAACTTTTAGGGATGTTAGGAATTGGTGTTGCAAGCGGCGGTGCGAGTTTAGAAGGTATTATTGGTAGTTTAGCAAGTGGGGGTGTTGGAGGCGGAGCTTTGATGGCAATAATTGGTTTAGTAAAAAAATTATTCTTTAAGTAAAAAGTATTGTCAGGTCAGAAATATTTTAAATTCAATCAATTTATTTTTAGAATAGTTTATTAGAGCCTTTTTGGATCAAATCAAATTGTAAGGAGGAAAAGTGAATAATTCTAGATTTCAAACTACTCTGGGTCATAGAATTTTTATTATAACTGTCATTAGTTTTTTAATCCTTCAAATTGGGGTGGTTTCTGCCTTGGCAGATACCCTGGTCAAAAAGGCTCAAGAATCCTTGATTGAAAAAGGCCTGAACCCAGGGCCGGTAGATGGGCTATGGGGACCTAAAACAGAAAGAGCATTAAAACAATTTCAGGAAGAAAACGGAATTTCTGCCAGTGGAAAATTGGATAAAGATACCAAAGATTTATTGTTTTCAGTAAAGAAGGAAGAGTTATCTGTAGAAGCAACTCCATCTGAACCACCTGCTATGGATGAGGCACCTGAAAAAACTGAAATTGTCACTGAAAGCCAACCCGTTTCTCCACCAGAACCCATCGAGCAAAAAGCTGAAACTCCAATGAAAGAAGAAAAAGCTGAAGCTATGGTGGAGTCCAAGCCAGTGGCTCCTACTGAATCTATTGATCCTAAAGCAGAAGTCCAATCTCCTGCAGAACCAAAGAAAGATACGGTTGACAAAGTGGTGAAAGCTTCTGGTCCATGTCCTCAAAAGAGAAAAACCAAAGGAGCTCCGTCTAATATTGCAAATATGGATAAAACCGCGAGCGCCAATTTAGAAAACGGAAAGAAGATTTATAATAAGTCTGCAAAACCCATGGCTTGTAAAATGTGTCATGGAGACAATGGGGATGGAAAAGGAAAATTGGGTGCGGCATTAAAACCTCAACCCAGAAACTTTACCTGCGCAGAAACTATGGAAAGTGTTTCCCCGGGTCAAATGTTTTGGATCATAAAAAATGGATCACCAGGTACTGGAATGGTGGCCCATAAAAAAACGTTAAAGGATCAAGACATTTGGGATGTGGTCAAATATATTAGGTCTACCTATATGGGAAGTTCCACTTCTGAAGATAAAGCAACTGCAGAACCAACTCCTAAACCAGAAAACAAAATGGCTGCAGCTACCGAACCGCCGCCTGCTATGGCGCCTGCTAAACCTTCTACTCCTTCTAATGCGGTGAGTAAGCTCCCGAAAGATGTAAAACCAAATAAAAAATATTCAGAAGAAGCGGTGAATAATGGGGGTTCCATCAGTGGAATGATTCAATTAATAGGTGACCCACCCGCCCCAATATTGGAAGATTTGAGTAAGGGAAAAAATTCTGAATTTTGTGCTACTCATCCAGATGCTAAGGGTAATACACGATTAAGGACTAAAGTGATTGCCACCAATGGTAAATTGAAGGATGCAGTGGTTTTCATACAAAATATTGAGAAAGGTAAGGCTTGGTCTAAGGATACTAAAAACTTTGATTTTAAAACCTGTGATATCTTTCCTAAAGTTTCTATCGTACGAAAAACTCCGAAGGGTGTTAAGGAAGGATTACTTACCATTACCAATCAAGATCTTAATATTTTGCACAACCCACATGGATACTCCGTGGTTGGAGCAAACCGAAAGACGTTGTTCAATAAACCATTGCCTTCTAAGGGGGATATCACCGACGTCACAAAATCATTTAAAAGGTTTAAACCAAAGAAGGATAAACATTTCTTCCTACAATGTGATCAACATAATTTTATGGAAGCTGATGCAAGAGTAGTATGGAATCCTTATTATTCTATAAGTGCTGCAGACGGAACATTTAAGATCGACCAAATCCCTGCAGGTACTTATTGGTTAACGGCATGGCATCCTTATGTTGGAGAGATGAGCCAGGAAATTACGGTGACTGCTGGAGCTAATACAGGTGCAAACTTTGAACTGACTGCCAAGTAGCTACTGTATAAAGTTTAAATGGTAGAATTTCAGTAGATGCAACTCATAAAATTGAGTTGCATCTCTTTTTTTAAAAAAATAAGAATAAAAGGTTTTTTTATCGGGTTTTTGTTTATCTTTTTGTAAGAGAAATTAGCTTATTGAGAACGTTATTTAAAAAAGGTTTGGGATCGGCCAAAATATACTTCCAACCAATTTTTAAAGAATTAATTTTTGCCATTTCTTTTCTCAGGGGAGAACACATTAAAACCTTTAACCAGTCCTGGAATTCTATAAATTTACAATTTTTATAATTTGAGGCTGGTAAGGGTATACCAAGAGCTGTTAAAGCCGAAAGGTAGGGAAAATTTATTCCAGCCATAAGCGAACCTCGCAATCGCCCAAAAAATCTAGGATTTATTTCAAGTATTTTAACTGGCTCTTTCACATCATCTTCTGATAGAAAAAGACCAAATTGAGCTACTCCCGACCAGTTAAGCTTTGATACAAGTGTTTGTGTGAGTTCAAAAGCAGGTTCGTGTTGAATCATTTCCACAACACTGGGAGGTTTGAACCTAACAGGATTTGATAAAATTCCTAATTGAACTGTGTGTGCAAGAATTTTTCCCTCTTTAGCTAGAACATTACAGGCAATATCTTGGCCAACTAATTTACTTTGAATGACACAAGGTTTCAGAATATTTTTATTATTTTCCAAGTATTGTACCAATGAAGGACAATTATTAAATTCAATTATCCCCTGTCCGCTTGCACCCATATTGGGTTTTAATAAAACAGGAAATTTCATTGTCTCAATTTCATTGAAAAATTTTGTGTCTAAAGTACATTGCAAAGTAGGGGGAATTGGAAAATCGTTTTCAATAAGAAACTCTGCTAATAAACCTTTATCTTGGGCAGTTTCAAAGGAGTTTAATGGAGGAACTGGAGCCACCGGTGCAATTTGTTGAAGGACTTTAAGATTTCTAATGGTGAAAAGTATTCCAAGACGACTTACGGCTAAAAGAACTGTGGCACTTACTTTTTGTGCAACTTCGCGAATAGCTTCAATATATTCCTCATCATTGGAAGGGTTATATAAATGAAAGGAAGCAGAAAGTCCACTTTGTCGTGCAGGAGTATTTGGGTCTGTGGATAATACGTGAACCTTTAAATTAGGAATCCGAGAGAAACAACTTAGAACTAGAGTGGTAAAAAATAGTTCCCCGTCAATTATTAGAATAGTTGGTTCCGGATTCTTTAACATTTTAAAAAAAAATTAAACGATCAATGTTTCCTAAAATTAGTATAAATTTAAAACACAAAAAATGTTAAAAAAAGAATAGTTCTTTCCTTCAAGGAAGACTTTTTAAATAAAAATTTTTGAGGAAAAGATATATGGGATACATTTATAAATTGTTCCAAACGGAAAACAACCTCTCTTTTCTAATATTAAGAGTGACTCTGGGAATTGTAATTTTTCCACACGGAGCTCAAAAATTGTTGGGTTGGTTTGGTGGCCATGGATTGGACGGTACGTTAGGTTTTTTCAATCAGCAATTGGGAATACCAACACTAATTGCTCTTCTCGTTATCGCAGGTGAATTTTTTGGTGCTTTAGGATTAATTACGGGATTTTTAACAAGACTGAGTGCAGCAGGGATGGCTGCCATTATGTTGGGTGCCGTGATTACGGCTCATTGGAATAATGGATTTTTTATGAATTGGTCCGGTAAACAAGCGGGAGAGGGATTTGAATACCATATTTTGGTTCTTGGAATTGCAACTGTTCTTATACTTTACGGTGGAGGAAAACTTTCTGTAGATCAGTTAGTTTCCAAATTTTTAAAGGAAAAAGGTCTAAGATAAAAACATGAGTGAGATTTTACCTGGAAAAATGCCGGCATTGTTTTTAGGACATGGAAGTCCTATGAATGTGATTGAAGATAATAAGTATTCGAAAGCTTGGGAACTTTTGGGGAAAAATCTTCCACAACCGAAGGCGATCTTGTGTATCTCTGCTCATTGGGAAACTCGTGGAACTTTAATTACAGCAATGGAAATGCCTCGGACTATTCATGATTTTAGTAACTTTCCCCAAGTTTTGTATGAAATTCATTACCCTGCAAAAGGAAATCCGGAGTTGGCAAAAAAAATTCAATCTATGATTAAAATAACTGAGATCGGTTTAGACAAGAAATGGGGATTGGACCATGGGACTTGGGGATTGCTTGTCAGGATGTACCCCGAAGCAAATTTTCCTGTTTTACAGTTAAGCTTAGATAAAACTATAACTCCGCAAGAGCATTATCAAATTGGAAAAGAATTAAAACCTCTAAGGAATGAAGGAGTATTGATATTGGGAAGTGGAAATATTGTCCATAATCTAAGCCTTTTGAGCTTTGATCCAAATGATGAACCTTATGATTGGGCCATTGAATTTGATGAAAAAATTAAACAGGCATTACTAAATAAAGATCATTTAAAAATAATTGAGTTTGAATCTATGGGAAAAATTGCCCGATTATCTTCACCTACTCCGGAACATTTTTTACCCTTAATTTATATCATTGCATTACAGGAAGAAGAAAGCGTCAATTTTCCCGTTGAGGGTTTGGTAGGAAGGAGTGCTTCCATGCGTGGTGTATTAATTGGAAAATAATTGGATTTGAGAAATTACCGTTGAATCAATCGGATTATTGCTGAGGAACCCCTTTCCATTTACGGACATCCTGCATAAATTTTTCGCGATCCATTTCTAAGTCCCAGGGGAAAGCTACCATCAAAGGCTCAAAAGCATAATCGTGGGTTTTCTCAGCCGCGCAAAATTCAAAATTGCCATTAGTCACGCGATAAATATTATTAAATGTTCGATAATTTCCACATAAGGCTACAAAATCCCATGAAGTGGTTTTTTGAATCAGACTAAATAACTCGGAAGCCGCGATTCCTTCATATAAATTGATTTTACCTAACGTTCCTTTATGAATTTTTGGCTCAGATTCACCAAAATCAATACTCCAACACTCAGAGTCGTCTTGACCAAAAACTTCAAGTTGGTAAACCATTTGCCAATCTTTCCAGCCACCGGCCATATCACTTTTGAGCAATCTATCTAGTAGCTCGGATTCTATAAATTCACGAATTTCCGACATTTCTTTTTTATGTTGTTCTTGATCTATGGTTCGAGTCTTTACAGGAGATACTTCCATGACCGGTTTAAATATTACTCGATGACTATCTTCTTCTTTAACACAAACAAAATTCGATGCTTGTTGTTCAATTTTAACCTCTTCAGCGGAAACATGTGCTACATCACCAGGTAAGTATGGGCTTGAAGGAACTTCTGGACAAAATGCCGAAAGATCTTTGAGAAATTGTTCCTGAGTTGTTGGAAAGGAATAACGATTTAAAAAATTAAATTCGTCCCGAAATCGAAAAGCTGCAGATCCAGGGACTACCATCCGAGGTCCAACGGCTTTCACAACATTCAGAAACGTACAATATTCGTCGAATGGTAATGCAAAGGATTTGTTATATGAGAAATTTCCTTCCAATAAGGGAACGAAACGAGCATGGGCTAAATCAATCTTACCGGCAATCTGTAGGATTTGACTTATTATTTCTGGGTTTACAATGGTATCCACCTGGTTCCATACGGTTACTTCGCCATCACTTACCAAGAGTCCATGTTCAGGAAAATCATCTTGTGCTGTTCCTAATCGATTTCGAGAGGGCGTGGGAGTTAATGTCACATCTTTAATAATGATTGGCTCAAAATCTTTAACTACCTTTATATTTTTAAATTCTAATTCTTTAAGTACATCTAATATTAAATGATCCTCGGGGGCCAGTATTGTGGCATCCGGCTTTAGTATTCCATTGTCTTGGGCCAGGTAAGCCAGGGTCCGAACATCGAAATGGTCCTGATGCCTGTGGGAAATATTTAGTATATCCACAGGCGGTATATTCTTTTTATTCAAATCAATACTGGGACACAGAACGTTAATTTCCTCCCACAGATAATCAAACCAAACTGGATCTGTAAGGATGGTGGTGTCCCTGGATTGAATGCATAGACATGCATGGCCAATCAAAGTGGTCTTTAACATATTTCCTTTTGGGCTTGTAAAAAAGCGCTAAGGTTAACTGAACCTACTATAAAATTCAAGCCAAAATATAGTGACTCTGAGCTGGAGTTATCAATAATTATTTTGTTTTTTAAGGACTAGCGTCTTGGAGTATCTTTATTTTAGCCGGATGGACTAAGATCCAATTTTGGGGCAATAATCAATTGAAGATATTTTTGTGGGAATTTTTATAGTATTTATTTAATTTATTTTTTTCACCACTCTTTACGCATTAATTGTTATTCTGGGACAATTAATTTTTGGAGATTCCTTTTTTATAGGGAACATAAGTTCTTCAAAAACTTTTTAGAAATATTTCTCTTAAGGAGCTGGAATTTATGAGTACACATGATCAAATTGTTGCCGCTTTTAACGCATATGTTGAGGAAAATGAAAGCTTTGAACAAAAGAATATTAAAGCCGCAGCTGCAAGGGCGAGAAAAGCTTTGGCAGAATTAGGGAAATTGGCAAAATCGAGGCGGGCAGAAATTCAGGATAAGAAAAATAGTCTTTAACAGAGGGAAATTAAAATTTATTTTTTATAGATTAAAAATAAAAGTTACTGCTTATTATTCTTACATTCCAAGGAGGGAATTATCATTTTCTTTATTTCAATTAAGAGACTGAAAAAAATTATATAGAGGACCTGTTTATATTTTTGTTACATTCCCCCACCACTAATATTGGAGTTGTAATTTATAAAAAGAAAAAATTATTATTGCACCCTATACTTCTAATATCATTTTAAATATCTGAATCCATAACCCTATGTATGGGTACTGGAATTAGAAGCTAAATTATTTGGACATTATTCCCCCTTTAATTTATAAATATTTTGTGATCACTCTTTCTTTCTTAATGTTAGGAGAAAAACCCATGAATACGGTTTTAAATTTAAAAAATCAGATATTTTTTAAGATCTTTTGGGTCCTGCTAACTAATGTAATGCTGTTGTCTTATGTTCAAACATCATTTTCCCAAATAAGATCGGTTGAAGAAAAAAGAAATATACAAGCCAAACCCAGATTAAAATTAAAAGCAAATGTTCCTGCGTCCTATTACAGATTGAAGGATTTGCTTTTTGGAAAAAAAACTTGTTTACAAGCTGCCGAACAAACTTTAAAAAAAACCTCTATTGACAAAATAAAAATTTTTAATATTAAAAAAGGTAACTCCGAAGTAAGTGGAATGACTTTCTCAACTCGAGGATACATTGTATGTGTTTCCCGCCCTAAAGCGGGAGCCTGTAATAAAGAAGGCTCCACAGCGGTGATGGTAGGAGCAGGACCTGATGCAAAACAAATGGTAGATAATTTGAATAATAATTTTCCGAACATTGTCCCATTTGATTGTTAGCTACTTAGGGAAAGAGAAGTCTCTAAAAGGTTTTGCCTTTAGAGATATAAAAGAATTTAGTCTTTCGGGCCGATTTACCTGATTAAAACTTTACTGTATCCTTGTAAGAGCACATGAAATATTTAGAGGTGTAGTTTATGAAATCCTCTTCCAAAAAACTTTTTCAAATCTGTTCAATTTGTAAAAAGAAAGTTTCAAAAAAGGAAAACCGGCATTTCCCCTTTTGTTCGGAACGTTGTCGACTGGTTGATCTCAGTAAATGGCTTGGACAGAGTTATTCAATTGAAGGTGAACAGGTCAATCCAGAAGTAGATGATTTTGAGCAAGGTTCTTGAAAGTATTCTATTAGGCTGAACCATTCACCCGGAAATTAATGCATTGTTTCCCATCAATAGTGTATTCAATTTGCCAGAAATGATACCCGCCATCCAAAACAATAATAGGTCGTTGTTTCCAATCCTTGAAATCAGTATCCACCAGAAAAAAATTTAACCATATTCGTTTTTTTCTATTTACCGTTCCTCCCACAAGTTGAACTCGATAATTGGAAAAATGTTTAAGGATTTTTTTTATTTGATTTTTATAGTATGGGTATAATTGATTGTGTAATTTATTATCTCTTAGAAATTTTAAAACAGAAGCTAGGCTCTCATCTACCTGTTTTTCTGTTGGAAGCCACCTTGTAGTTTTATCTTTGTAATCAGGCAAATATAATTGAGTGGAAATAGGTAAAACAACTCGGTTGGAAGGAGATATTGTTTGAGTATTTCCCTCCATGGGAATCAATAAGGTTGAAATAATCCAAATTATTAAATTTCTTAATAATATTGAATTTGCTTGAACCATAAACGTTAAATCTAATATGTTCTGAGGTTTAAAAAAGAAAAATAGAGTTTAAATACAGTATAACTGATAAGAGTTTTGAAAAAATTTAAATTTGGGAACTTACGACTCAATAGTATTATTTTCAAAGCGTCTCATAAATATTTGTAATGTATGTGAATCATATAATATGACTGCAATGTCTTTGAGTCCGTCTTTATTAAAATCCGCCCCTGCTACAGCTCGGGGATGTCGTCCGACAGGGTAATTGTAATGTGGGAAAACAAATGTTCCATCTCCACGCCCCGGTAAAAGTGAAATAGTTCCATCTCTCTGGTTGCCCACTACCAGATCAAGAGTTTTATCTCCCGTAAACTCTCCTGTAACAATATAATTGGGCCCTTTTTCAGCTGCGAAATCGTCTTTCTTAATAAAATTTCCTTTTCCATCTCCCATAAAGATAGTTAAGCTATCGGCCATGGGGCTGGAAACCAAAAGGTCTACCTTGCCATCTTCATCCATATCTCCCTGTGTTATGAAACCTGATTGATGTCCACCCATTATTCGTTTCGGTGGGGCAAAAGTTCCATCTCCATTACCAAAAAATATTTTTATAAAATTTGTTTTTACTGCATTAAAAGTTATGGCGATGTCTTCCTTTTGATCTGAATTGTAATCCCCGACCACTAACCTGGCAGGTGTTCCTCCAGCTTTGTAAGCTTCTGCCAATTTAAAAGTACCGTCCCCATTCCCTAATAAAATAATCAATTTATCAAATCTCAAGGTCACAGCTAAATCCAGATTATGATCGTTATTGAAATCACCTTTGGAAATGGCAATAGGAAGCTTGCCAATTTTAATGGGATCCATCATTTTAAACACTTCGTCTTTTTGACCAAGAATAATTGAAAGCGTATTGTCACCATAGTTGCAAACGGCTGCATCAGGAATACGATCATTATTGAAGTCTCCCACCTCTATGGCAACAGGTTCTCGACCCGTATTCATTAAAAATGGTTCTGCAAACGTACCATCTCCATTTCCACGGAAAAACATCAATGTGTGATCATCCGTGTTTGGTACTAAAATGTCTGGAAATTCATCATTATTCATATCATGGGCTACTAACGTGGCAGGCTTTTTACCGGTTTCATATACCACCGGAACCGCAAAAGGTTCAGGATCTTTTGCGGTGGGTCCACATCCCAGTATCCCAATAAAATAAAAAAGAAGAAAAAATATAATAATTTTATTTTTTGATTTCACTTGAAATATCCATAGTTAGCGAATGGGTTACTTACCTTAAAAAAATTCTATTTCTAGTTTGATTTATACATAAACCCATGCCCCTTGTAAAGGAAGTAGTGACCTTGATCCCTAAAATGAAAATGATATAATCTATTGACAAACAATAAGTTATCTATTTGCTATGAATAAAATACGATTCATTTCTTCGATAGTATTAGCCGGTATTTTACTGTCATTGATTTCCGGGTGTGGAGGAGGAAAATCTCTTCGTCTAGAAACCCCGGGTGTTTATCATCGTGTCCAAAAAGGCCAAACTCTTTATACAATTGCAAAAACTTATCAGGTGGATGTTCGAGTTTTGCAAGCGGCAAACCAAATTTGGGACCCCAGTCAAATCCAGGTCGGTCATCAATTATGGATTCCAGGTGCAATTCGAATTCTGGAAGTCCCTCCTACAGTTCAGGGAGTCGGTCAAAAAGTTTATAGTGCAAAAAGAATTCCCAAGAAACAAGCCAGAAAAAGATCATACAGGGGAAATTTAATTTGGCCAGTACGAGGAACACTAACATCTCAATTTGGTCGCCGGCGAGGTCGAAAGCACGAGGGAATTGATATTGGAGCACCCAGGGGAACCCCAATTATTGCTGCCAAGGGAGGACGGGTAAAGTTTAGTGGTTGGGGGCCGACGGGTTATGGTCGAATGATTATCATTAAGCATCCAGGACATCTAACCACGGTCTATGCACATAACGCTAAAAATTTAGTAAAAAAAGGTGCCTACGTAAAAAAGGGACAGAGAATTGCTTATGTAGGTAAAAGTGGGCGTGCTACTGGACCGCATCTCCATTTTGAAGTGAGAAATGATTCCCATCCAAAAAATCCTCTGTTATTCTTACCCAGGAAAAGATAGGATTGCTTTTCCAAAATAAAGTATCTTAGATTGTTCAACCAGAAAGGAACTTCTATGGAAGAGTTAAAAACCATTATCCGGGACATACCTGATTTTCCTAAAGAAGGAATTGTATTTAAAGACATCACCCCACTGTTATCTGATCCAGTTCATTTTACTAAGGTAATTGATTCTTTAAAGATGCGTTATACCGGCAAGAAAATTGATATGGTCGTAGGCATTGAAGCGCGAGGATTTATTTTTGCAGCCACCTTAGCATATGCTTTAGGGGCCGGTTGTGTGATTGTCCGTAAACCCGGAAAACTTCCTTACAAAACTTTTGAACAAAGTTATTCATTAGAATATGGGACTGACAGTATTGAAATTCATCAGGATGCCCTCAAGCAGGGTCAAAGGGTTGTTTTGATAGATGACGTTTTGGCTACAGGGGGAACCATGGCTGCGGCAGTTCAATTAATCAATAAAAATTTTCAAGCCGAAATTGTAGAAGCTTCATTCATTATCGAATTAACCTTTCTAAATGGAAAAGATAAACTGAAAAATCTTCCTATTTTTTCAATGATTCAATTTTGAATGGTCTAAAAAAATTATTTTTCTTTGCTTAAAATTCTTAAAGAAATTTCTTTTGATAACTTTTCAATTAACTTAGCGACTTCATTCTCGAAATCTGGAGAGATCATGAGTTCGATATGTCCACGAGCAGGGTCAAGTGTCCGAACAACCGCGAAGTCATCATAACCTTCAAACAATCCTACGATGTATGCGATTTCCTTTTTTTCAACCTCCAGGATCCATTGAACAGAATCGGTATATTTTGGAAACATTTTTCTTAAATGGTTGCGGTTCCGCTGGAAGTCTTAGAATTAAATCGACGTTCTAATAACATCATAATAATAGTGATAGCGGCCGGGGTCACCCCTGAAATGCGCGAGGCCTGGCCTAAGTTGGCAGGACGGAGTTTTTCCAATTTTTGAATTTCCTCGTTGGAAAGTCCAGGAATTTCTTTAAAACTTAAATTGTGCGGGATTGAATAATTTTCCAATTTCTTTTGCTTTTTTACCATTTGGTTTTGTCGCTCAATAAAAGCCTCATATTTGACTTCAATTTCTACAAGTTCCGCAATATTGGGTGATACGTGGGCTCCATTAAAAACTTGAATGAGTTGGTTATAAGAAATTTCGGGGCGACGTAAAAGACCACTTAAAGTAGTAGGCCCTTTTAAATCTTTAATACCTATTTGTGCCAACAGAGGTTTGGCCTCTTTATTGGGGACAATCTTAGTGTTTTTCAGCCGATCGATTTCGGTGGTAAGAGTTTTTTGTTTTTCTAGGCATTTTTCAAATAAATCTTTTGAAATTAAACCGAGCTGATTTCCTTTTTCCATCAATCTACGGTCTGCGTTATCTTGTCTTAAAAGTAACCTATACTCTGCCCTTGAAGTGAACATGCGATATGGTTCTAGTGTACCTTTAGTAACCAGATCATCAATTAAAACACCAATATAAGCATCCATTCGAGTTAAGACAAAGGGAGCAAGGTTTTTTACTTGCAAGGCGGCATTAATTCCAGCTATTAAACCTTGTGCAGCAGCTTCCTCGTATCCTGAAGTGCCATTAATTTGTCCGGCATGAAACAGGCCTTTTATCTTTTTAGTTTCAAGTGTCGATTTTAATTGAGTCGGTGGAACAAAATCATATTCTACTGCGTACCCGGGACGAGCAATGGTTGCATTCTCTAAACCAGGGATAGTCCTAATAAACTCTAATTGAACAAATTCAGGTAAACTTGTAGAGACACCGTTTGGATAAACCCGATCCGTTTCTAACCCTTCGGGTTCCAGGAATATGTGATGCATTTCTTTATCAGGAAACTTAACTACTTTGTCTTCAATAGATGGGCAATACCTTGGACCAATGCCTTCAATTTTTCCGCTATAAAGTGGGGAAAGCTCCATGTTTTTACGGATCACTTCGGCTGTATTTAAATTGGTGTATGTTATATGGCACGGTATTTTTGGCCGGTGTTCTACAGATTGGTTGCTAAAAGAAAAAGGTTGCGGAGAGGTGTCTCCATGTTGAATTTCACATTTATTAAAATCAATTGAGCCACTGTGAAGCCGAGGGGGTGTACCTGTTTTGAGACGTCCTAATTCAAACCCACAAGCTAAAAAGGATTCCGAAAGTTTATTAGAAGGTTTCTCACCTACTCGACCTGCCGGTCGACTTTCCAAACCGATATGAATACGCCCACGTAAAAAAGTACCAGTAGTAATGATTAAAGTTTGAGTGGAGTAGTGGGAACCTTGGGCTGTCCGCACACCTGAAACCTTTTCATTTTTTATTAAAAACTCTTCTACTTCTTCAATAACAATATCTAATCCGGACTGTTGTTCCAACACCCTTCGCATTTCATTTTTATATTGGAATTTATCAGCTTGTGCTCGGTTTCCTTGGACGGCAGGGCCTTTAGAGGCATTGAGCATCCGGAACTGAATTCCGGTATTGTCAATTACCTTTGCCATTTGACCCCCTAAGGCATCAATTTCCCGAACCATGTGGCCTTTACCCACCCCACCTATCGCCGGATTACATGGCATGAGGGCGATATTGTCCATGTCCAAGGTCAATAATAGGGTGGAAACCCCCATTCTCGCCGAGGCCAAAGCGGCCTCACAACCGGCATGGCCTCCTCCAATCACAATGACATCGTAATGTTTCATCAGAAAAATTAAATTATTAAGAGAAATTTAGGTCTAAATAAAAATACTACACTAAATTAGGAGTTTTGTGAATTTATTAGGTGGGGTTTAGCTGACCGGTTTTTTGGATTGTTTTTCTATGAGGTCTAAATCTTGGCGCACTTCTTCTACCAAAGGCGATTTAGCCCTTTCATAGAGGTTTAGTGCCATTTTGAAGTTATTTACAGCCTTGGCAATATTGCCCTGCTTTTGTTCTAATTGTCCTAGATGGTGCAAGGCTTTGGCTTCGACCAATCCGGAGCGGGTTTTTTTGGCAAGATTCAATTGACGGTCAAAAGCCTCGGTAGCCATTTGAATATTTCCTGTTTCCAGAAGTGCAGCCCCAAGGAAACTGAGTAAAGTCATTTCTTCTACGATATTTCGATTTGCTCTACTTATTTTTATTGCTTTTTCAATGAGCTGGATTCCGTTAGTGGGGTTACCGGATTTAATCCAAGCCAATCCTTGTCGCCCCAAAATTTCGGCCTCTTTATTGCTGTCCTTGTGTTTTTTATAAATTTCTACAGCTTTTTCGTAAAAAGCCATTGCCTGAGGGTTCTCATTCATAGACACATGTACATCTCCCAGATGGGCTAATAGCTCTGCTTCAATAAATGCATTTTTAATGTTAGCTGAAACAGCTAAACCTTTTTTAAGAAAATTTATTGCTTCCCTTCCCTGGTCGGATTTAATCAAAGCTTTACTTAAGGCCATGAGTAAGCGAATTTCAATTTGAGTATCTTTCAAATTTTGAGCGGATGTTAACCCTTTATTAAAGTATTCAATGGCTTCATTAAATTCATTTCTTTTGAAATAGGCATTTCCTAATTCTTCACATGCCAGAATTTCAATTTTACTTTCACCTCTCTTATTTGCTATACCAAGTTCTTTTTGGAGAAGTTCTATTCCTTTTTCAAGTTGGTTCTGGGCAATATAAGCCTGACCTAATTTATGATAGGCTTCACATAAAACTTCGGGATCATCTTTTTGTTCTCCAAGTTTTACAGCCTTCTCCAAATATTCAGTACAATTTTTGAAATCTTTTAATATCAAGTATTCAGTTCCAATATTGAGCAAGTGATTTTTTTCAGATTCTTCATTTTGTTGATAACGCGCAGCAGATAAGGCGGCTTCATACCATTCCAATCGCTCTTTAGGAGAACAGCGTAATTTTAAAACTTTAGTCCCTGCTTCTGCATATCCATTACAAACTTTGGCCGCGTCAAAGTCTTTTAGTCCATTATCTTTTGCCCATGCTTGTCCTTCCCGAATATTGGGCCATTCCAAATCAAACAATTGCAGAGCTTGAATCATTTGATCTTTTTTATTGGAATTATATAGTTGCTTGATGTGTTCCATTGTTGTCATGTAGTAGGTGGCGTGTCTCATTTGAGCTTGCGCTGAATAAATTTTGTACTGTTTTTGACTCATCCACTCTCGAACTAATTTATGAATTCGATATCGGTTATTATCTTTTTCATAATGGACCAACCCTATGTGAGTTAAAATATCCAAATTATCACCACTCCTGTCATCACAAATAAATCCCTCGGCGGAGGCATCAAAAGAACCTTTGAACACCATTAATTTTGCAAGAGTCTTTATCATATGATCTGCCAAAAAAGATAGAACCAGGCTCAATGTTGATTCAATCCCCAACTGGTGGCGATCTTTATCCCCTCTCTCTAGTTTTTTGTTTGCGTCACGGAGTTGAGTTGAAAACGCTCCTGGGTCCTGCTCTTCAGACATTCCAAGAAATCGACTGCAAATTGATAAAGCCAAAGGATTATATCCACAGGACTTACCTATCTCTGCCGTCCAAAAGCCAATACGTGGACAATTGCTTAATAGGATATCTCTTGCATCTTCTGATGGAGGAGTACTCAACTCTTTGGAAAGAATCTCGGTATCTTTTATTGCCTTTGAAGAAGTAAACAGGGTCACACAGGATTTAGGAGCTTTTAATTTTTTAATCTGATCGAGCCCAGAAATATTATCAAAAAATAAAACAGCTTTTTTATTTCTGAGCGAATTAAAGTAAAGAGTTGCTAAATCTCTTTCTGATGATGGTATTTTTATTTCGGGTCTTAATGTTTTAAGTACGTGAGCCATCGCATCCAAAGTCCCTTTTCTAGGAGTCTCTGAAAATTCTAAATCAAAATAAATTTGACTGTGAGGATAAAAAGGAACCAGCTTTTCACATATATAAACTCCAAAACTTGTTTTACCAATTCCAAGTTGCCCATAAAAACAAAATATTTTTGTTCCTTCTCGATTTTTTTGAAGAATCTCTACCATATCCCCTTTCCGCCCGACAAAATTTTTGAGAGGCATGGTGACCTGATGTAGGGAAACACTTCTTAGCTTGTTTTGGGTTTTTTCTGATTGAACTTTTGAGATTTGATTTTTTACTTTGTCTGACATCCCAAATTTTTGGACAATTTTGGATGCGATATTATCTCCTGAATCTGATTTATCAGGGACTGGATTGTTCGGGTCTTTATTTTGAGATTTTTTTAATGTAGTTTTTAGTAAAAACCAAAGGCCCAGGCCGGTTAAACCGGCGATCAAAATTAAAAAAAGAGATTTCAAACGAAACTCCAGGCGTTTTCAAAGGAATAGTGGAATAATTGCAACTAACTGAAAATAAATATATTATAGTCGTTATTTTAAAGATATTCACTTTTCTTTGAAATTCATTGTATTTCTATAATTTAGAAGCCGACCTAAATGCCCTTTTTCGTTCTAAAACCTGGTTTGACAAACATTTTTGAGTTTGCTAAAAACCCGGCTTCATCTAATGTATTTAATCATTGGTGTGTTTTATTTTGTTTTTAACAAGCCCTTTGAGAAAGTTAAGAATAATTAATGCCTGATTTACTTTTTGAAATTGGCAGTGAAGAAATTCCTGCGGGCTATATTCATCCTGCCTTGAATTTTATGAAGAAATCTCTATCAGATTTTTTTCAACAACATCGGATAGAGGTAGGGAAACCTAAATTAATGGGAACTCCTCGGCGGTTAGCAATATGGTTTCCAGGGGTTGTGGCTCGGCAACCGGATATAGTCGAAGTATTTAATGGGCCTAGCGTTAAAGTGGCTTTTGATGGTGAAGGTAACCCTACCAAAGCTGCTATTGGGTTTGCTAAGAAATTTGGGGTCTCTCTTGATGAGTTAAAAAGAGAAGAAACCTCTAAAGGAGAAGTAATTTGTGCGCGGGTTGAAAAAATTGGAGAGCCTACCGCTGATCTTTTAAACAAATTTTTACCCGAGATTATAAAGAGTATTCCCTTTCCTAAGAAGATGCGTTGGTCTATAAAGAAAAAACCTTTTGCTAGACCGATTCATTGGATAGCTGCCATTTTTGAATCACAGATCCTGAAATTTGAATTTGAAGGAATTTCCAGTGGAAATAAATCTTATGGCCACAGGTTTTTGAGCCCCGGGAGTTTTGAGTTTAATAGTCTTGATGACTATCTTCGGCGTGGTTTGGAAAACCATCTACTAGTTGATTTAGATGAGCGGAAAAGAAATGTTCTGAACCAGGTTCAATCTTTGGCAAAAGAAGTGAATGGTCAAATAAAGGAAGAAGCTGGTTTATTGAATACAGTGACCAATTTAGTAGAGTTTCCTTTTGCCATTCGTGGAGAATTTGAAAAGAAGTATCTGAAATTACCTAAAGAACTTTTAGTAATTACCATGACGTATCATCAAAAATATTTTCCCATTTGGTCTGGGGATGAACTTCTCCCTTATTTTATTACTATTAGTAATATGAAAATGGAAAAAGACAATACGATTCAATTAGGGAACCAAAGGGTTTTAAGGGCACGATTGGAAGATGCAAGATTTTTCTATGATGAAGATCGTAAACGTAAATTAGAAGATTATGTGGAAAATTTAAAGGGGGTAATTTTTCAAAAGGATTTAGGTACCTCATTTGAAAAAGTGATGCGCATAGTTGCTTTGGTTAAACTTTTTGAAAATTTTGTAAAAGAAAAAGATGCAATTCAAGTGGCCGAGCGGGCTGCCTATTTGTGTAAAGCAGATTTAGTTACTCAAATGGTATATGAATTTCCTGAACTTCAGGGAATTATGGGTGGATACTATGCGGAACATAGTAATGAAGGAAGCCAAATTGCTATCGCCATTAAAGAGCATTACAAACCCGCTTTTGCTGAAGATTCTTTACCCTCTACTCTGCCGGGAGCCTTGGTGGCTTTAGCCGACAAATTAGATACGATTACAGGTTGTATTTCTGTGAAATTGATTCCATCCGGTTCAGAAGATCCTTACGGATTGCGCAGACATGCGTTAGGAATAATTCAAATCTTAATAAAATATGATTTACAAGTGGATTTGGAATGGCTTATAGATTTAGGAATTGGTCAATTAAAATCAAAGGCCAAACTTTCTGAAGAAGAAATTCGCTCTCATTGCAAAGATCTGTTTTCGCAAAGATTAAAGACTTTATTAAATGCAGAAGGTTATGAATATGATGTAATTGATGCTGTGCTGGCTACTAAAATCGATTCTTTTAAAAATACTAAAGAGAAAGCTAAAGCTTTGTCCGAGTTAAAAAAGCAGTCGTATTTTGAACCTTTAGCAATTGCTTTTCGCCGAGTTGTGAGTATATTGACAAAAGAAACCGGGGAACAAGTTGATCCTAATTTGTTGACAGAACCTGCCGAAAAGAAATTATTTGAAAAATTATTAGAGATCCGAAAACCTTTCATTAAATTTATGGATAAACGGGAATACGACCAGGCTTTGGCAATAATAGTAGGAGCTAAGGACGAGATTGATAATTTTTTTGACAATGTTATGGTGAATGTTGAGGATCAAGCCCTTCGTTCAAATCGATTGGCATTATTAAAAAGTGTTTCTGAATTGTTTTCTCAAATTGGAGATTTTTCTAAGATAGTTTTTAAAAAAAGTTGAAACCCAAACTTATTTTCAACAATCTAAATTTTGCCGGCAATTTTTTCTAATTAATATGGTTTAACATTCTTATGGCGATAAAATACGTTTACTTTTTTGGCGCAAATCAGACAGAGGGTCGCGCAGATATGCGCGAATTGTTGGGTGGTAAAGGAGCCAATCTAGCGGAGATGGCCTCCTTGGGAATTAATGTTCCACCTGGCTTTACAATTACAACCGAAGCCTGCTTATCATACTTTAAAAAAGAAAATACCATTTCCGCCTCCATTTGGGAGGAGGTTATGAAAAATCTTCGTAGTTTACAAAAGTCGATGGGAATGGAATTTGGAGACAAAGAAAATCCTCTTTTAGTTTCTGTTCGTTCTGGGGCTCGGGCTTCTATGCCTGGAATGATGGATACCGTCCTTAATTTGGGGTTAAATGAAGATACTTTAACTGCATTAGCCAATAAAACAGAGAATAAATGGTTTGCCTTAGATTGTTACCGACGGTTTATTGCAATGTTTGGAAATGTTGTGTTGGAAATTGAAGGAGAACATTTTGAAAAAATTCTCACAAAGAAAAAAGTAAAGCGGAAGATTGAATTTGATACGGATTTGACCGAAAGTGACTTGAAGTCTGTCATTAAAGATTTTAAAAAGTTAGTTAAACGAAAAACTGGAAAGCAATTTCCTGAAGACCCTTTAGATCAATTAAGAATGGCTGTTGAAGCCGTTTTTAAATCCTGGAACACACCTCGAGCCATTACCTATAGAAAACTTAACAATATTCCTCATGATTGGGGTACTGCGGTGAACGTACAGTCCATGGTTTTTGGAAATATGGGGAAAACCTCCGCCACGGGAGTAGCTTTTACCCGGAACCCGGCAACCGGTGAGAAAAAATTCTATGGTGAGTATATGATAAATGCTCAAGGGGAAGATGTGGTTGCAGGGATTCGAACTCCCCAACCTATTTCCAAATTAGAACAAGATATGCCAGATATGTACGAGGAGTTGGTGAATGTTTATCAAGTCTTGGAAAATCATTATAAGGAGATGCAGGATATTGAGTTCACCATTCAGGAAAATCAACTGTTTATGTTGCAAACGCGAACCGGGAAACGAACCGCTGCAGCAGCTATTCGAATTGCCGTTGATATGGTAAATGAAGGCTTGATCAGTAAGCAAGAGGCGCTTCTAAGAGTTGAGGCATCCCAGGTGGATCAAATTTTTCATCCTATGATAGATGAAAAAGCTAAAATAAAAGTTCTGGACAAGGGTTTAGGTGCATCGCCTGGGGCCGCGAGTGGAAAGATTGTTTTTACTCCAGAACGCGCTATGGAAATTGCAGAAAAAAAGGAAAGAGTGGTTTTAGTTAGAATGGAAACTTCTCCAGAAGATATCCATGGAATGAGTGTGGCGCAAGGAATATTGACTGCCAAAGGTGGAATGACATCTCATGCGGCGGTTGTTGCTCGAGCTATGGGAAAACCCTGTGTTTCAGGTTGTAGTTCATTAGTGGTGGAGCCAAAGAAAAAACGTTGTAATTTAAATGGTGTTGTCCTTAAAGAGCTTGATCCCATTACTTTAGATGGGTCTACAGGTCGGGTGGTATTAGGGCAGGTTCCCCTATCTAAGCCCCGAGTGACCAGTTATTTTAATCAAATGATGAATTGGGCGGATCAAATGCGATCCATGAAAGTTAGAGCTAATGCGGATACTCCCCACGATGCTTTAGTGGCAAGAGAATTTGGAGCACAGGGAATTGGTTTGTGTCGAACGGAACATATGTTTTTTGATGAAGATCGGATTCTTTTAGTCCGAAAAATGATTCTTGCCAATAAATCTAAAGACCGAGATGATGCTTTAAAAAAATTATTACCCATTCAACGATCTGACTTTACTGAAATCTTTAAGGTAATGGAAGGGCTTCCTGTAAATATTCGTCTATTGGATCCTCCCTTACATGAATTTTTACCCCACGTGGCTTCGGAAATAAAAGTTCTTGCTAAACAAATGAAACTTAGACCTTCCGCCCTCAATAAAAAAATTGATTCGTTGAAAGAATCCAATCCTATGCTTGGATTGCGGGGTTGTAGATTGGGAATTGTTTATCCAGAAATTTACCAA
The DNA here is from genome assembly GCA_965223665.1 of Nitrospinaceae bacterium. Taxonomy (GTDB): domain Bacteria; phylum Nitrospinota; class Nitrospinia; order Nitrospinales; family Nitrospinaceae; genus CBDCVY01. The sequence continues at coordinate 2,866,098 of OZ245011.1, read as the reverse complement.
ATGCAGGTCCGAGCGATCATTGAAGCAGGCTGTAAATTAGTTAAAAAGGGTTTAAAGGTATTTCCAGAGATTATGATTCCGTTGGTCAGCCATGTGAATGAGTTTAAAAAAGTTCGACAAATGATTGTTGAGTTAGCTGAAGAAATAATTGAAAAAGCAGGGGTCAAACTGGACTATAAGGTAGGGACTATGATTGAGCTTCCAAGGGCTGCTATGACGGCAGGTGAAATTGCCAAAGAGGCAGATTTTTTCTCTTTTGGAACAAATGATTTGACGCAAACTACCTTTGGATTGAGTCGAGATGATGCAGGCATGTTTCTGGCAAATTATGTCGATAATGGGATACTGACCACAGATCCTTTTGTTAGTGTGGATCAGGATGGCGTGGGTTCTCTAATTGAAATAGCTATTAAAAATGGAAAAAACTCTAATGGAAAAATTCATTTAGGAGTTTGTGGAGAACATGGTGGAGACCCCTATTCCATACAATATTTTAATTCTTTAGATGTAGATTATGTGAGCTGTTCTCCCTTTAGGGTCCCCACTGCTCTTTTGTCAGCCGCGCAAGCTGCCATTCAAAAAACTACGGCTAACTAATTATCCCCTCCTTCTTATAAACCGGTTGACTTACCCGTTTCCTGCAATCATAATTGTTCGATCTTTTTATAATTATGGTTTTTAAATCATCAGTTTGAACAAGATTGATTTGAAACAGTGACCCAAAATTAAGCAGATAATTTCTGCTATAGATAATGGTTTGGAGGAAATCAATGAATATTGCTTTAACGGGGATAACTGGAATGGTGGGTTCCCATTATGTTCGAAGGTTGTATGATGGCCCTGAAGAAAACAGACCTAATATTCGAGCATTAATTCGTGAAGAGAGTGTGGTTGACCATTTAAAAAGCTTTGAGGATGTGGACTATGTTATTGGGGGTTTAGAAGATAAAGAATCCTTACAAAAGCTAGTTGAAGGGGTAGACACCGTAATTCATCTAGCGCATTATCCTGGTCCCGTGCAAACAGCTGATGAATTGGTAAAGACGAATATCAATGGGTCTTTTGATTTATTGGAAGCTTGTAGAAAAGCGCGGATAAAGCATTTTATTTTTATGAGTGCATGTGCAATTTTTGGAAAGGTTTTGCCGACTGTAGATCAGGACCATCCGTTAGATGAAACTCATCCTGTGATGCCGGGGTCTTTATATGGATCTATAAAATCTTCAATTGAATCATTTTGTCATTTCTACCAACGTTCTCGTGCTTTTTCTGTAACCATTTTAAGACCTGTGACCATTTATGGAGTGCGACCGCAAATTGATAAATCGGAATGGTTTTCAACTATTGATTATCTTGCTACCAATTATAATGTTGATTTAAAGGGTAGCACCAAGTACGTTTCAGTCGACTCCGTTTCGCAGGCAATTGATAAAGTAGTTGGAAATAATGATACATTTGGAAAAATTTTCCACCTTATTGATGGTCATATTCATAATTTGGAATTAGGTAAAATGATTGTGGATACTATTGACTCTTTTGGTGAAGTAGAAGGGGTAATGGGAGAAGAAGGGGTTCCCATGTCAAATCAGGCTGCCAAAGATTTAGGTGTAGAATTTTCTGGAAAAGAAGGAATTCTTGAATATATCAAGTTAGTTCACAAATTACAGATGACTTATGGGGGTGAGCGATTACTTGACAAGTGGTAGAAAAATTATCTGCCTTGCAAATTGGGTTGGCGTCCTTTAAATTGTTAATGAGTTATTAATTCCAAGAAAAAACTAATCAACACATCCTTTATGATCTCATCTAAATCATTTATCGACCAATTACAAAATTTAGGTTTTAATTTTTATACTGGGATACCCTGTTCGTTATTGTCTGGGCTCATCTCTTCATTGGAAGAAGCTCCAGATGTTAATTATATTCCTTCCATTAGAGAAGATGCTGCGGTAGGACTTTGTACTGGGGCTTATATGGCGGGAAAATTACCAGTAATTTTAATGCAAAACTCAGGGTTTGGATATAGTCTCAATGCGTTCACTTCTTTAAATCTTATCTATAAAATCCCCATGTTAGTGATTATGAGTTGGCGTGGCTGTGGTGGTAAAGATGCTCCAGAACATATCATTATGGGTGACATTAATGAAAAATTATTAGATACCTCCGGAATGCTTTATAGCGTTTTAGAAGAAGAGAATGCTGAAGCAGTTTTACAAAAGGCATTAAAAACGATTACAGAAGATAAACTTCCTTATACACTGTTAATAAAAAAAGGCATGTTTGATGAAAAGCATTGATATATACCGGGAATTTGCAACTTTATTAAAAAACGAACCTATGGTTTTAGCTAATGGTTTCATTAGCCGAGAATTTTTTAACGTCAAAGATAGAGAGGGAAGTTTTTATATGATCGGATCCATGGGCCTTGCATCTTCTATTGGCTTAGGGGTGGCCCTCGCGCAGCCGGATCGTAAAACAATTATTTTAGATGGGGATGGTAACGTTTTGATGTCCATGGGGACTTTAGCGATGATTGCTTCCAGTGCTCCAAAGAATTTACTCCATATTACGATTGATAATGAAGTTTATGAGTCTACAGGAAGTCAACGGTCTATCTCGAATAGCATCCCTTTGGAGCAAGTGGCAAAAAGTTCCGGTTACAAAAATGTTCGCCGTGTAACCAAACTTGAAGAATTCAAACCAGCTTATTTAGATTTATATGAAAAGGAAGGTCCTAACTTTTTATTAGTTAAAGTGGAACCCGGTTTTGACAAATCAACCGGCCGTGTCACTCACACCCCAGAAGAAATCCGCGACCGTTTTATGTCCGTAATGAAATAACCTTGTTTAATTCATATTCAATAATTTACTTTCCAATTAATCCACCCTATTGGAAATCCTAAAATAAAAGAATCAATTTTAAATTAAACTTTAATATTGATTTGTTTGCCGGCATGTTTTTCTTCAGGTAACAAATCAGATTTTTGGTTAGGAATATCTGCAGTGGCCTGAACAGGAGGAACGGGGCTTATTTGAGATTCTCGTGACAATAATTCGTCTTTTTTTGCCGATTGTGAAGATTCTCGAACCTCTTTATCCGAGGGATCATGTTTGTCTGTTAATAGACCGCGGTTGACTGCATTAATATTTCCTAAAAGGGAGATATCCATTGTGTTCTCTCCTTTCTTGAGGAGGCCATTGAAGACCTAAATTTCAATATCTGCCTGGCCCTGTTCAATAATGCTTCGGATGGCTTCTTTTAACCGAAGTACGTCTTCTCCGGGAATTTGTCGGATTACCTCTTGTGTATTTGGATCAATGACCTTTACGATGAGTTCATTGTCCTCAGTTAAGGTTCTCTCTCTTTTTAAAGTAGTAACTGGTGAAGTGCTGTCTTCAGATTCTACTTTTGGTGTAGCTTTTTCTGAATTTGCTTGTTTTAAAGACTTTTGTGCTTCAGAGGACAGCGTCACTTCATCATGGATTTCTGCTGCCAGTGAGTTATTAACCGAATTTTTTGGTGCAGCAGTATTTTTCACTTCCTTTTCCGATTTCCGAGCAATACTCGTGGATCCAGACTTTTGTATTGCGGAGTTAATGTTTTCTACTGCCATAATTGACCTCTTTTTAAAAAAACTGAAAAGTCTTCATAAATGCAAACTTTTGTATTTAGCGTAACTAATCCAAAAGTTAGGATATTAAAACTTTTCTCCTATTCTTCTTTACGGAATCACTTAAAAAAACTTTAAGGAATAAATAAAAAAAGTATATTTTTTTGTTCACATAGAATTAAAGGTAATTGGATTAGTTTTGTAGGTGACTAAGGTTTTTTAATTATAAAGAGATAGTTGAATCCGAGCGGAGTAGAGGGTATCATTCCTGTTTCCTTAAATACTGGGTCAAAATGAAAGATTTTTCAAAAATATTGAAATACGCAAAGCCCTACTCAAAAAGCATAATTTTTGCTTTTTTATGCCTCACCCTTACTTCGGTAATTACCCTTATATTGCCGCTCATTGTCCGGAACATGATAAACGTGGTGGTTGTTCAAAAAGATAGTGGGGTATTAAATAGCTTGACTATAGATTTGCTGATAGTCATTGTTTTTCAATTAGTATTTGCGATTGTAACCAATTATATCCTGGGCTTTGTAGGGAATCGAATTACTGCAGATTTCAGGATCGAATTTTTTAATCATATTCACCAATTGTCATTAAAGTTTTTTCAGGAACGAAGAGTAGGAGAAATCCTTTCTCGAATGAGCAATGATATTTCAGTGATACAAAATGCGTTGGTAACCCTTCCAGTGGCATTATTTAGGCAGACAATTACACTTGTCGGTGGGTTGGCAATTATTTGCTATTTAAATTGGAAATTGACGGGTTTGATTTTGTTTATTTTGCCCCCACTTATGCTGTTTGCAAGAATATTTGGAAAACGTCTCAGAAATTTATCGAGTCAGGTTCAGGATAAATTAGCCAGTGCGTTAGTGGTCCTTGAAGAAATGATTTCTTCCATAAAAATTGTTAAGTCTTACAATCGTGAACCCTTTGAACAGAAACGGTTTGAAACCCGGGTGGAGGGAACATTTGAAACGGAAGTAAAAAAGTTAAAAATTTCTGCTTTTTTTGGTCCTTTTATATTATTTCTCACCTTTATGGTATCGGCGGGATTAGTTTGGTATGGGGGTCACCAAGTGATGAAAGGTTCTACCACACCGGGCGAGCTTGCAGCTTTTTTCCTATATGCCATAATCATTGCCGGTCCGATAGGAACATTTGTCAGGATCTACACTCAGGTGCAGGAAGCTTTGGGGGCTATCCGGAGAGTCTATGAAATTATGGACACACAGCCTCTGGTAAAAAATGTTTCTAATCCAGAAATTCTTGACCATATTGAAGGGAATATTGAATTTAAGAATGTTTCCTTTGCGTATAACACGGGAAAACCTGTACTTAAGGAAATCAATTTTGATATTAGGCCAGGTGAAAAGGTTGCTTTGGTTGGGCCTAGTGGTGCCGGAAAATCTACTGTTATCCAATTGCTCTTAAGGTTTTTCGATGTTGATTCAGGTGGGATATTTTTCGATGGGCATAACTTGAAACAGGCAGAAATTAAATCTTTTTTAGATCATCTTGCTTTAGTTCCGCAAGAAACTCTTCTTTTTGGAGGAACTGTTCGAGAAAATATTTTGTATGGAAAATTGGATGCTACCGAACAGGAATTGGAGCAGGCCATACAATCGGCTAATGCCAAGGAGTTTATTTCCCGACTTGAATATGGGTTAGATACAGTAGTTGGGGAAAAAGGTTCTAAACTCTCAGGGGGTGAAAGACAAAGAATTGCCATTGCCCGGGCACTTTTAAAAGATCCAAAAATTTTAATTCTTGATGAAGCTACTTCCTCCTTAGATAACCAATCGGAAAATCTAATCCAGGAAGCGTTAGATAATTTAATGAAAGACCGTACCACCTTAATAATTGCCCACCGCCTAAGCACTGTCCATAACGCAGATAAAATTATTGTCCTTGACCGTGGCCAAGTTGTGGAAATTGGAAACCACAAAACTCTAATAGCTAATGAAAATCTATACTATCACCTGTATACTTTAAGGATGTTTGAAGATCCTCTTGCCATTGAAGAAAATTAAGGCACCGCAATAATTTCCAAATAACCTACACTATGGGAAAAATAAAGTTAATTTTTGGTGTGCACAACCATCAGCCAGTGGGAAACTTCGACCATGTTTTCGAAGAGGTTTTTCAGAAATGCTATAAACCCTACCTGAATGTTCTAAGTCATTATTCCAAAATAAAAACTGCGATACATTTCAGTGGACCTTTATTGGAATGGATTAAAGATCATCAATCTGATTATCTGAAATTGTTGAAAAAGCTTATCGAATCTGGACGTTTGGAAATATTAAGTGGAGGTTTTTATGAACCCATTTTGTCCAGCTTGCCAGAAAGGGATGCGATAGGACAGATTCAAATGATGAATGATTTTATTGAAACTGAATTTGGACAAAAGCCCAAGGGTTTATGGCTTGCGGAAAGAGTTTGGTCTCCGATTCTTCCAAAAATTATCGCAAAAGCAGATATAAAATATACAATTGTTGATGACACACACTTTTATTATTCAGGTTTGGAAGAAAATCAAATTCAGGGTTATTACATAACCGAAACTCAGGGATACTCCGTTTATGTATTTCCTATCAATAAATCGTTACGATATTCCATTCCATTTGAGCTTCCCGAAAAGACTTTAGAGCGAATTCGAAATTTTAAGGAAAACGGTTTTGAGGGTGTCACTTATGCAGATGATGGAGAAAAGTTTGGAAGTTGGCCTGACACATATGAGTGGGTTTACGAAAAAAATTATTTGAATAACTTGTTTTTATCTCTTGAAGAAAATCAGAGTTGGTTGGAAGTCACAACATTTGGCGATTATATTGACCAACATTCTCCAATTGGACGAATTTACTTACCAATGGCTTCATATGAAGAAATGATGGAATGGTCGCTTCCGTTGGAAGCATCTTCACAATTTGCTGTTTTGAAGGAAAAACTTCCTTCATTAGATTTGGAAAACGAGATTTCTCGGCGTTTTTTACGGGGAGGTCATTGGGATAATTTTTTCACCAAATATGAAGAAAGCAATAATTTGCATAAAAAAATGTTGTATGTCAGCGAGAAAATACATCAGTTGCCTTTAGACCTTCAAAAATCAAGTGGTGCTTTGAAAGAGCTTTACCGGGGGCAATGTAATTGTGCTCAGTGGCATGGTTTGTTTGGAGGTCTTTATCTCAATTATTTACGCCATGCTTTGTATCAACATTTAATTTGTGCAGAGAATCTGGCGGATAATCAATTGGAAGAAAAGGATAAAGACCTTCAGGTAAGATCCTATGACATCAATAAAGACGGCAAAGATGAGATATTGGTAATGAACAGAGAGATGAATTGCTATTTTTCCCCATCTTATGGAGGTGTTTTATATGAATTAGAATTTCGCCCATCTTGCTTTAACTTAAGCAATATTTTAAAACGACGCCCAGAAAGTTATCATCGAGTATTACGGGAACAAGAAAAAAACGAATTGACTCAAGAGGTTCAGCCCAAATCCATTCATGATCAAGTCCGATTAAAGGAGGAGGATTTACAGAACAAGCTCATTTATGACAAATTTGAACGCTATTCGTTTATGGATCATTTTTTAGAAAAGAATTGTTCGTTTGAAGACTTTAGAACAAATAAGTATTTTGAATGCGGGAACTTTCTAGGGACCCCCTTTGTTATAAGGGATCAGGGTTGGACTTTCAACAAAGATTATTATTTTTCCTTGTATCGAAAAGGTCAGGTATTGCAAAATGAAGAGATAATCCCTGTTTCTTTGGAGAAAAAATTTACATTTTTTCAAAAATCTGCTGACATCAAGGTTGAATATGAAATCGAGAATAATGGTGAATGTGAATTAAACCAATTTTTTGGAATAGAGTTTAATTTTACTTTGTTAACTGGAGAAGCTGAGGACCGCTTTTTGCGTTTCCCAAGCCAGCCAGAGAACCGTTTTAAAATGGGGAGTATGGGGTGTAAGGAAGAAATTTCTTCTCTAAAGTTACAAGATGAGTATTTTAAATTTGTGTTAAGTATGGATTTCAATCCACAATGTCGATTTTGGTGGTACCCAATAGAGACTGTTTCGCAATCAGAACATGGTTTAGAATCTGTTTACCAGGGAACTTGTCTTTTTGGATTTTGGGATTTAATTTTGCCGCCTGGCGAGATAGAAAAAAGGGTAATTTCGGTCAAATTAGAAAAGTCAGGATCGGCATAAAAGCAAAAATTATTCCCCTGGATCTGCACCATTTAGGAAGCCCATAAGGTGTGCCTTTTTCTCAGCAGTTCCTTGCCTGTAAATCCGAATTAGTTTTTCAATCATTTCTTTTAGTTTTTGATCTTCACCATACATTTCCATAGATTCTTCTACCATTTGATCATCATCTACCATTGCCGGATCTTTTTCGTTCCGGGTCATTGGTCCTTTACCCGTTAATAGCCAGACAATATTGAGGTTTGTGTATTGGTAGAGTTTTGCAATTGTATCTGCAGAAGGTAGAGATTTATTGTTTTCAATGTCAGATAAAGACCCTTGGGAAATTTTTATCAGTTTTGCTAATTCAAAGGATTTTAGAGGAATTTGCTTACGCCACTGACGAAGACGATGGCCAAGGAATTTTGCTGTACCGTATTTTTTTTCTTGCATTTTTTTTTTGCTTCTAAAAAAATTGTTGTGTGGTTTTTTTCATTAAAACCGTTCAGGTTAAAAACTGGTCATAATACCTAAAGGTCCATATTTTCAGAGCTATTCCGACATAACTTTAGTTTTTTTAAAGGTTGAAGTCAACTAAAAAAACTAAAGACTTTTGGCATTTTGTCAAAAATAATCACCAAAATTGTGGTTTATTTTTTTACAAAAATTATCGGAATGTTATAAAAATATTTGAAAAATAAGGTAAATTCGAATTTTTTTTTCACTTATTTCTAAAATTTACTTCAATAAGCAAGTTTAAATTTAATATAGGGAAAATTGTGAATTTAAAAAAATTCTTTGTAATAAATTGAAAAATCGATGCTTTAAACAGTTAGTACTTTTATTAAGTTAAGTTGAAGATTTAACTTAAGATTTGCTTTAAGGAGTTTTTTTTCGTAAGAAATTAGGAATGAATTAAACTTGAATACCTAAAAAGTGGTGTTTTTGAGGTTAATTAGTTTTAGGAAATGGTTGGGAAAAAACTTCTGAAAATTTACTTTTTTGAAAAAAAGTCACACGTTTGGGAAATCTAAACTCCTTTATGAACGTGATCATATTTTTCCTGAGAAATATTCTGCGCTTTTTGGGATTTCAAAATTAGAGTTTAAGTAATGGGTTTAGATAATTTTTTGTTTTTTGGAAGGTACAGATCAAACAATCCTATTTTTTCATATATTGAATAGTTATTTATTAAGAATTGGTGCACTACTGAAGCATAATTGGAAAACCTTCGGCTTTCTTTTCCGTCAATAGGTAAATTAGATAAGATGACCAGCTTGGGAGGGTTATTTTTAATTTGTTTAATCACATCTTTTTGCTGACTTTCGTTAAGCATACCAGGTAGTATCCAGTCATGATTAATTGAGTTTTCTCTATGAGATAAAAAATAAAAAATTGGATTTAAAGGCAAAGCCAAAATGGAGTCTCCTGGATTGGAGAATTGATAAACCTTTTTTAAAATTTGATCGATCCATCGGGCTTCTACAGGGTTCGTATAGACTTTTATTCTTTCAGTATTTATTGTCGCTGGTTGTTTGATAATTGCACCAATTGATCCTGCATAAAACCCGTGGTGGACATTCATCTCATAAAGAAATAAAACCGGAAATAATAATAAAACAATTCGAATTCCGTAGAAGAATGGAATTTTAGAAACTTTTTTCATGGTTGTTGAAAGGGTGGTCAAAGATGACTTTGGCCATAACTTCCAAAGATAATAGCTCACTAAAATATAAAACGCAGGCAAAGTTCTCAATAAATTATCAAATCCAGCGCGCCATATTACTAATCCAAATGATCCTATTCCAAAACCTAGAATGGAAATGAGAATGCCGGTTTCTATTTCATGAGCATTTTTTTTGATCCAATAACGATAGACAATCACTCCAAAAGTAAGCAAATAAATTAGTGGAGGTAAATAAAACAAAATTTTTTCAAACATAAGGTGAGGACCAAATTTGTTTAATTGATCTACAAAAGGAAAAATGGAAGGAAAAGGATTTCCCCAAACCTGGTGGGTAGAAATCACAATGTTAAATAGTTTTGAAAAAACATCATTTTGTATCCAATAATACAAATTCCAAGTTCCTACCAAGAGAAAACCAATCAACCAAGGCAATTGTTTGCGAGTAAACTTTAGTTCTTTTTTGATGAATAACTTGGGAATTAAAACTATTCCACTTACCAGTATAGAGATTATTGAAACCTCAGGTTTAAATAATAAAGAAATAATTAAGGCGCTTATTAGTAATATAATTGAAGATCGAGAAGGATTTTCCAAGCAACGAATTAAAAAAAATAAATTTAGAACGCAAAATATTGGAAAGAAACGGTTGTAATACATTGAGGGGGCCGACAAAATCATTGCGGAAGCTAGTAAGGAAAATCTTAAAGGCATCAATCTAATGGCAATAGCAAATACTCCTAAAACCATGAAAGGTGTCAGTAGCACCATCCCCATTCGGAGGCTTTGTAATTCCACTCCAAAAATTTTAAACATTAAAGTTCCAAAAAAATATCGACCCGGTAAATAACCTATGGGATTAAAATCCTTCATAGCTATTTGTCCGTTCCAGGTTCGCCAGGTTCCGTAAGCAAAGCCTCCTTCATCCCAAAGATTTAGTCCATAACGAGAATAGGAATAAAAGTAGAGTGCTAGAGCGATATAAGCAAAAAAATAATTTCTTGTTATAGGAGTAATACTTTGAATATTCATTTTTTATGAAAGCTAAAAGGACGCATATCAAAAATATTTATTTCTGAAAACTTCAATTATGTGGTTTACCAGAGATATTGAGATACTCAATATTAGGATAAAGGCAGTTTACTCATGTAAGCACGCATTTCTTCTGCCAATTTTTGATGGGATTCTTTCCACTTTTGGGGTTGAGGAGGATTTGGTGGTGACACTGCCATATTTTTTTTAACTTTTAGTATTCTTGATAACGATTCTTCTATACGAGTACGAGTTACTTTGCCAGATGTAACAGACTTAGTAATCAAATCTTGCAATTCCTTCACTTTATCGAGGTTATGACATATCAAAAATATATCCAGACCAGCCTCTAATCCCAAATGAGGTATAGAATCTAATGGAAAATATTTTTCCACGGCTTTCATTTCTAAATCGTCAGAAATTACAATTCCCTTAAATCCTAATCGCTTACGCAAGATATTTTGTAAAATAGCCTTTGAAAAGGTGGCAGGATTTTTCTCATCCCATTGAGAATAGACAACGTGTGCGGTCATTAAAACCTCTAGACCCTGTTCGATAGTTTGTTTGAAGGGAATTAATTCTACATTCTCCAATTCTTCTTTAGTTCTGTTAACGTATGGTAAATCCAAATGAGAATCTAAATGGGTGTCTCCATGACCTGGAAAATGTTTTCCCACAGGTATTATGCCCGCTTGACGGAACCCTTTTATGAAAGCGTTACCCAAATTTGCCGTTTCATCGGGAGAAGAACTAAAAGCTCGATCACCTATTACCGGGTTTTTCGGATTCGTATGGACATCCAAAACCGGAGCATAATCCATATTTATACCTACCTCAAGTAATTCAATTGCTAGGGCTTTAGCGAATCGAATTGCAAGAGCTTTCGATTGAGCTTCACCAAGACAACAAAGTGGGGGGTAATTGGTAAAGGGGGATTTTAATCTTGCGACTCTTCCACCCTCCTGGTCTACCGAAATAAATAATGGCCATCCGGGAGTGGAAGACAAAGCTAAACTTTGCAAATCTTTTATAAGATTATACAGTTGAATTGAGGATTCAAAGTTTCGTTCAAAGAGAATTAAACCACCAATATTGCGATTTCGAATTAAATCTTCTGTTTCCCGGGAAATTGTGGTGCCGTGAAACCCCGAGATAATCATTTGTCCAATTTGTTGTTGTAAAGATGCAGAAGAGTTCAAAATTTAACCTCTCATCCATAGAGAAAAAGTTATTTTTCAAAGGTTAACATTAAATTTTCAAATTTTAAAATAGGATAAAAGAGTTTCCTTCTTTTTACAAAGTTTGACATAAAGTGAAGTAATTTTTTTCTTAACGATATATTTTGTCGGAGGTGAATTCAGTGTGATAAAATTTTCTAGTTATTGAATTTCTGTAAACGTTGATACGAATATTTATGTTTCCTCGCAGAGTGGTGCTGACTGGTATCGGAGTAATGAGTCCCAATGGAATGGGCAAAGAAGTTTTTTGGGAAAATACTTGTAACGGTATCAGTGGAATAAACAAAATTCAAAGTTTTAATCCCGATGGTCTTGAATGTCAAATTGCGGGTGAAGTTTCAGAGTTTGACCCTACTCAATATTATTCGGGTCAGGATTTGAAAAAACTTCCCAGGACGGTACCCTTATGTGTGGCTGCTTCTCAGGAAGCATTAAATGATGCCGGGATTGATTTTAGCGAATTTTCTGAGGAAGATCAGGAAAGCTTGGGAGTTTTAGTTGGTACAGGGGGCTCTGGTTTTGATTTTTCTGAAAAGCAATTTAATTTTTTTTATTCGGATCAAAAAAAGAAAATTAGCCCCTATGCCATTTCTAATTCGTTAGTTGGAATGCTTTCAAGTGAAGTTTCAATGAAGTTCGGAATACAAGGCCGTAGCCATGTTATTTCAAACGGGTGTACCAGCTCCACAGATGCGATGGGTTATGCCTTTAACGCGATTCGGTTTGGACAAGAAGATTGGTTTTTAACCGGTGGAGTGGAGGCCTGTGTAACTCCCGCCATGATGACAGGTTTTGAAAGGATGAAAGCCAATCCCATTCATTTTAATGAAGATCCTGAAAGAGGATCGCGTCCCTTTAACAGGGATCGAGAGGGGTTTGTATTGGCTGAGGGAAGTTGGATGTTTATTCTGGAAGAACTGGAGCATGCAAAAAAAAGGGGTTCTTCGATTTATGCAGAAATGATTGGTTATGGAACAACTTGTGATGCATATCATCGTGTTGCCATTATGCCAGATGGAAAGCAATCGACTCGAGCTTTGAGATTGGCAATGAAGGATGCCCAAATAAATGAAGAAGATATTAACTACATAAACTTTCATGGAACCTCCACGGTCATGAATGATCGAATAGAGACATTTGCTGTCAAACAAGCCTTAAATGGATTTGCAATGCAGGTACCTGTTAGCTCTACCAAATCTATGATTGGACATCCTCAAGGAGCTTCTGGGGCTTTAGGAATTTCTGTGACTGCCTTGTCATTATCCAAAGGGCTGCTTACACCTACAATTAATATAGAACATCCGGATCCGGAATGTGATATGGATTATATTGCTAATGAAGCAAGAGAAAAAAAAATCAATGTTGCCATAAGCAATTGTATTTCATTTGGATCCAAAAACTCGGCGATTGTTCTTCGGAGATTTAATTAACGATTTAATGAATTTATTAGAATTTTTTTAAGAGACAAAATGAGGATTCGTCAAAAAATATTAATTTTATTTTCTTCCGTGATTTTATTTTCTGGATGCGGTGGTTCCTTAGCGGATGTGAATGTCACTGTGGTTGACCAAAAAACGGCTTTAGAGAACCAGGTTTTAGGAAGTTACGAGGAGATTGGCAACGATGTAATTCTTTTAGCTTCCGTCAGATCTGTAGATGAAAACGGTAAATTAAAGAGTGTCTCTGAAATTCCTCCTGGAAAGTTAAAAGCCATTAGAGCTAAACAAAGGCAGGAATTTAATCATGATGATATTCAACGATTTAAAAAGATCGGATGTGTAGGGGAATCCAATAGAGGATTGTTAAAATTTTTCGAAACTCCTCAGACCAAAAAGAATGTTAAATTTAAAAAATTTGTTATGGCTTTGGTCCAAGAAGAAAATGAAGACAGGATGGCAATTTACGAAAGAATATTGGCCACCAATACCCACTTTTCTGAAGGAGACCTTCCAAAAGTTCAGTCTATTTCAGCTAGCCTCAATAGAGACAATGCAAAATCGGGTGAAAAAGTTCAAATGACCGACGGATCTTGGAAGGTCAAGAAATGAATCCATTTCTTTAATTTTTATCAATTTTACCTATAGGGCATTTGGTCGCCAGAAAGTTGGCCTTCGATATCCCGTTCAATCTGATTTTCTTGAGTTACAAATTCTTCAAGTTCTTTTTCACTATTAAAAACAAAAGTTCTAGGTTCTTTCTGACCACAAATTTCTTCATCTTGCTCAATGGTTACTTTTTCTCCTTCGATGGCTTGAATTGAAAACTTTTTACGGGTTTTAAGTCTATTAAATATTCTTCGATAAGTGATTTCGATATCGTGTTGATGAGACATCATTTTTCCCTTTCCAAATAACTATTTTGTTTATTTTATGATTTAAATTTACCTAATTCTAAGGAATAAAATCAATGGTTTTATTATTTAGCGGTCCATTATAGAACTTAAAATTTAATATTTTCTTAATTAGCCTTTGTTTTATTAAGACTTGGGGGAGTGAATTTATTTTTCTTTTCTAAAAAAAATGGTTTTTTGAATCAGTTCATTATATCTCCCATAAAATATTTAACAGCAATAGCTTTTTGTGTTACCATCAACCCCGTTAAAAATTGTAAGTATTGGACCTTCCAGGTTGATGAGTTATCAGATCAGCCTTAATAAAAAATTATTGAATTCCAATCATTCCTCCTTCTGCCCATGACAAAGCGGCTCACCCTTCATAAATTAGCAGAAAATTTAATAAGAGATTCGCAGGCTCCATTTACCGCAGATGAATTTGTTTCCAGAATTCAGGAACATTGGCATCGTCGAATTGCCCCCTCAACATTAAATGATCTTAGGGAGAAACTATTCGACCATGATTTTTTAATTGGAATCGATCAAAAAAGCTATGTACCTTATTCAGCAGTATTTCAACATATTGGATCCATGCCAATCGTAATTGAATTGAGTAAATTTGAAAAAGATCGAAAAATTCTTCTAGCCGGTCATCGTTTTATTCCCTTTTTATCAGTTGAGTTACAAGAATCTCAAATAAAGTTAATAGATCAAAATGGAGAGGAAATTCCAAAGAAGAAAAAATCTTTTTTTATCGATGAGGTGATGCCTTTTTATCAATATTCCAGCCAACGTCATTTTCCGGATCATATAATTGTAAACCCGTGGGTGCCTGGAAAAAGTAAAGTAGACTTAACCATTTGGGATCTAAAGAAATATTTTAAGGAAATTAACCGGGATATAAGTGATGCTCTAAAAATTTGTTTGAAAGATTTTGACCAAGGACTGTTTGAGGTTCAGCCCTATAAGAATAAGGATCAGCTACAAGATCAATTAAAGTTAAGATATTTTTATATTCAATTAGAAAAAACTTTAGGTCAGTTTTGTGAGCATCCTAAATTCCAATTTGCCAGTTTGGAGAAACAGTTGCTCTATCTGTTTTATTCATTTCAAGATCTCGATAATTTTGCCTCTGCTTTTTCTCTAATAAGTTTTACAGAATTTATTACTTCTTTTACTTTAGGTAGAGGACCTAGTGGTGAAATTCAATTTTTACCGCAAGCTTCAGAAAGTAACTTGGATTCAGTTTTTGAAGTCATTAAGAAAAAACCTGTAGGCCGTACAGGATCCTTACAAAATATTTTTGAAGACATGGGTTTGGCCATAACAGAAAATGAATTTAAGGCCATCCTTATTACGCTTCTGGATGATCAAGGATTCGAGATTAAAACGATTTTTGATCTTTTATTTGGTGCGAAAAAAGATTGTTTTTTTAATCAGAGGCAAAGTAATGCTTTTTATCGATTGTTAAGAAAACTTCTTCACCAAATTTATGAGGAACTAGAATCACCGGAATCTATATTGATTTCAAAAATTAGGAAAAGCGTTGTCTCCGTAAAAATTCGTTTAATAGAAATGATGCGATTTTTAGAAGTAAATTTAGTTAACTTGGAAGATCTTCCTGAAGAAATTATTGAACAATTGGCCGAATTAGATACTTTTTGTTTAGAGGCATTAACCAATTTGTCGCAAAGAGATACCCCTCCTGAAATTAAAAGTATTCGGGATATGCGAATGGCTGTCCATATGGTGCAACCTAATTTGGATCGACTAGAAGAAGATATTTATTACCGGTTGGGTATTTATTGATCGACGAGAGACCCGTGTAAAACATGACCTGAAACTGATTCCACAGCAACCGTGACTATATCTCCAGGTTTTAAACAGTCTTCGCCGCCTTTAAAGAGAACCATCCAATACTCGGGATTTCTTCCTTTAAAATTCATTTGATTGCGGTTTGTTTTACTTTCTATCAAAACTTCCACTTGCTTGCCCAAAAAACTTATACCTTGATTTTCAGTTAATTGATTTTGCAAATTAATGGTTTGCTGAAGACGTGCTTTTTTTTCTTCTTCAGAAACAGTATCTTCGAATTCAAGTGCTGGTGTGTTGGGCCGTGGACTATAAGAGAACATGTAGCTATTATTGAATCCCACAGTTTTCATTAAATTTAATGTATCTTCAAATTCATTTTTAGTTTCACTTGGAAACCCAACAATAATATCTGTTGATAATGCAATGCCTGGAACTTCAGATTTAAGTTCTTCAATGAGAGCTAAGTATTCTTCTACAGTATGGTTACGGCGCATAATTTCTAGAACCCGATTATTACCACTTTGAACCGGAAGGTGAAGATGATTCATTAAGTTAGGAATATCCCGATAAGCTAAAATTAAATCTCGCGTAAAATCTCTGGGGTGACTAGTCGTGAATCTTAATCGCTCTACACCGGGAATTTCAGAAACCTTATAAAGTAATTCATGAAAGGCAACAGGTTGTTGCATCCCTCTTTTTCCATAGGCATTAACATTTTGGCCTAATAGAATAAATTCCTTCGCACCTAAATCCACAAGTTGCTGTATTTCTTCATAAATTTCCGAGGCTTCCCGAGACTTTTCACGGCCACGGGTAAAAGGAACTACACAAAAGCTACAAAACTTATCACATCCTTTAATAATGTTTACAAAAACACTGGGCCCAGGGGCCTTGTTGTTTTTTGTCTGAGGAATCGAGTAATTACTTTTGTCATCGAATTCCGTCCAAATTACTGGCCTACGTTCACTAGAAACTTGGTCAACTGCCCAGGGAATATCTTCAATTGAATCTGGACCGATTATCAAATCTAACTGAGGAATTCTTTTGAAAAGTTGTTCCTTTTCCTGTTGGGCCAGACACCCAGCCAAACCAAAAATTAGATCGGGGTTATCTTTTTTTAAAGAGCGCATTCCTCCGAATAAGGAAAAGACTTTTTGTTCTGCCTTTTCTCTAATGGAACAAGTATTTATTAATATTAAATCTGCATCTTCTTTATGAGGTGTACGCAGATATCCCGAATTAAATAATAACAGTTCCATACGATCGGAATCAGCGACGTTCATTTGGCAACCAAAGGTTTCTAAATAGACCTGTTTCATAGTGGAATGATTTTAACGAAAAAACTTTGTGTTTCCAAAAAAGATTTAGGGTCGTCAAAATGGGCAAATTTTAATCTGATCTTTTTTTAAGGAATTAATAGATTTAGGTTGGAAAAATCATAATTTAACTTTACACTTAATGTATAGCTATCAAATGTTAATAAGAATTGAATCGGTTTTTGCTCACTTTGTTCCTTCTTTATACTGAAATTTGTAAAAACCTTTTTAGGAAATATATATAAATTTTATTAAATTTACATTTTTTTCAATTGTTATTGACTAAATTTAGGGGTTCCCTTATCATGAAATTAACCCCTTTAAAAACAGTAGAATAACAAACTTTTTAGAAGACCCGCATGCCACTTAGGAAGGAAAGGGTATTGACCCACGAAAATAATGTTCGCCGAATTCGAGAATCAATGATGATGAGCAAGGCTGAATTAGCAAGAAAAGCGGATGTAACGGTTCAAACCCTAGATCGAATTGAAAAAGGAATGGATTGCCGGCTGGACACTAAGCGGAAGATTATTTTAGCTCTGGGTTATAAATTAGGGGATCGGGAAAAAGTTTTTGGAAATAATTCTGGCTCAAGTGCTTCCAGAGCAAGAATTAAGCTAAGAAAATGACATTTAATATTCGGTAAATTTTCTTATTGACCGAATTTTCAAGATTTTAGTAGGTAACTTTATTTTAGGAAAATTTCATGTTCCTTTCTGAAAATACACCATTATTAGCTGTTGATATTGGATCCAACTCCATAAAGGTTGCTCAATTGATGGGATCGAAAAATAAATATGAACTTTCTTCTTTTGGAGTTATGCCTTTAGAGCAGGAGGCTGTGGTGGATGGGATCGTCCGTGACGAAGATCATGTGGTGGACGCACTCACGAGACTGGTTAAGGCCGAGAAAGTAGAAACAAGGTACGCAATTTCATCAGTAGCTGGTGAGGCGGTAATAATAAAAAAAATAAAAGTACCCATGATGCCTCGCGAAGAACTGGAAGAAATTATTGATCAAGAGGCAGAACAATACATACCATTTGATATTGATGATGTTCAAATCGATTTCCAGATAGTTGAAAACTCAACTCCAAAAGAAGATCTACATGACTTTGAGGATGAGGATGAAGAGAAACAGGAAATAATTTTGGTTGCCGTACAAAATGAAATTATTGACAGTCGGTCAGATGTATTAACCGCCGCGGGTTTGAAACCGGTCATTATTGATCTTGATGTTTTTGCCGTGGTAAATGCATTGAGCATTTCAAGGAATCTTTTTGACATGGGTTCGGTGGCCATCATTGATTTGGGTGGTTCGTTTACCCACCTAAATATTTTGATGAATGGGATTACCTCATTTACAAGAGATATACCCATGGGTGGAGACGTTTGTACCTCAAAAATGATGAGCCAGTATGGTTTCGAATTTCGAGATTCTGAGTCAATGAAATTAGGGGTCATGCCAAGGAGCAACATTGATAAAGAAGAAGTGGTTGATCTAATTTTGGACTGTTTTGAACCTATTTTGGAAGAAGTACAGAAATCATTTGAATTTTTTAGTTCTACTTCAAATAGTCAAGTAGATCAGGTGTTTTTGTGTGGAGGTGGATCTCTAATTCCTGGGGTCGATAGTTTGATGGCCGAACGCTTTGCTATTCCGGTAGAAATTTTTAACCCCATGGAATCAATTAAAGTCAATTCAAGAAAGTTTGACCAAAATACTTTGGGAAAAATGTCTCCTATGGCATCAGTTGCTGTAGGGCTTGCAACCAGAAGGTTTGATTACTTATGATTCGAATCAATTTAATCGACTACAACAAAATTGTCCGTCAAGTTGTAATTCAAAAGCAACTGACCACAGCTGTAAGTGTGATTTTTGCTTTTATTGCGGTTTGTGGAGTTAATTGGGTTTTTGAAACAGCAAGTATCGCCAATTTAAAGGATGAGGTAAGAGAAATTGAAGTTGAAGTGGCCCAATTAGATCCAAAGTATAAAAAAGTACAAAGATTAAAAAAGCAGGAATCTAAATTAAACGAAATTATTACCGGGATAGATCAATTAAGGACAAAGCGCAGTCGAACAACAGAAATCCTTGATGATGTAGGACAAAGTATTCCAGAAGATATTTGGTTGAAAACTATTGATCAACTTACAACCAAAGAAGTAAAAGCAAAGAGAATCCCTTTTGTATTTCTAGAAAATAAAAAATCCAAACCAAACGATCCAAAAAATAAAAGCCAAGCTAATGGAGATGATCAATTTATAGAAATCAAAGGATTGGGGAAATCGGATCAATCAGTAGTTAATTTTTTGGATCAATTAAAAGGGGTTTCTTATTTAGATCATGTGTTGTTGTTCTCTACCAAAGAAATCTGGATAGGTTTAAATCCAATCAGGGAATTTACAATTTATTGCCATGTAATGAAACCTGACGTTCAAGCTTAAGGAAGTCAATCTATGAAAGCGGTTTTAGAAAAAATATTCGATCGTTTGCCTTACCATTCTTTAGAGAATTTAAAGTTTGTGCATATGCTAGTAGTAGCTGGCGTCCTAAGTATGGGAGTTTTGGCCGGGTATTACTTTTTTATTTATGAGGACAAGCAGGCAGAGTATGCCTCCTTGGAGCAAAAAAAGGTTTCAACCAGAAACAAGCTTGAAAAATATAAAAAAGCAGTAAGCCAAATGGATGTAGTGGTTAAACAAGTGGCAACCTTAGAAGGAACTTTAGTCGAGAAAAAAAGACAATTGCCACTTCCTGAGGAAATCCCTGATTTGCTTAACAAGCTTAGTGATGTGGCAGAGTTTTTAGGACTCCAAATTTTGAATTTTAAAATGGGTGAGGCTAAAGACAATGAGTTCTACAAAGAAATTCCTGTCACTATTACTTTTTCAGGAGAATATTATCGAACAGCGGGATTTTTCGATATGCTTCAAAGTTTGCTTCGGTTGGTAAATATTTCCGATTTAAAAATGGAAATTAAGCCAGCTAAAAAAATTAAAAAAGATGCAACCGGTAAAACTGAATTGCAGGATGTGGATCGATTACAAACTTCAATTAAAGCCAATACCTATGCCTATATCGAAGGAGCGGAGGTTCTGTGACGATCAATTATTCTTCTTGGAGAAATAAGGGTTCTCTTATGAGAGTGAAATCAATTAAGTCAATAGTTGTTTTAATTCTAATGGTTGGGTTATTTTTCTCCCCATTGGGTTTAACTAATGAAGATGCAACGGCAGCAATTGCAAAAAAATCTTCTAACAAAAAATCTTTGGCAAAAGAGTTATACAGAATTAGTGGTATGGAAAAACAGAAGCGAATTTTGTCAAAGATGAAGCTTCCTCCTGAAATTTTTACAGACACAAAAATGCTGCAAAGCATTGGTCTTTCATCAGAGCATATTGATTTAATTAATTCAGTTTATAAAGGTTCTTTTAATTTAAATGATTTTTATAAGACAAAATACAGAAGAATATTAAAAGACTATAACAATAGACATATTCGCAAGGCAATTAAGTTCTTCAAAAGTAAATTAGGACGGAAAGTGGTCCGTTTGGAACTTGAATCATTAAATAATACCAGAGGCTACAAAAAGTTTGTCCAAGAAATCACAAAAAATCCACCATCAAAATCTAGGCTTACTTTAGTCGACCAACTTGAAAATGCCAGGACAGTTGTTGATTATGACCTTGATAACAAAGCCTCGATATTAAGAACTGTAGGGCCTCTTAATGAAGAGCTTCAGGCCCAAGATGTTGAAGAACTGATAACAAAAATGAAAGTGGAGCAACGAGAGCACAAAAGATCATTGCATTTAATTGATGATTTATACCGTTATAGATCTTTAAGTGACAAACAACTAAAAAAGCTAGTCTATTTTTACGAATCCGATGAAGGTCAATGGTTTAATAAGGCCGACCATAGAGGCAATGCTGATGGAATTGGTGTAATGAATCGAAAAGCCCGTCGCCGGGTAGACAGTTTGCTAACAATTTTAGAAGCTAGCGAACAGGATAAAGAAACCATTAAAACGGTTTTTTCACCTGGCCTACGTTATATGTTTACCAACCGGAGAGACCCATTTGATCCATTGGTGAAGGAAGAACCTCCTCCTGTAGTTGCACAGGCACCTGCTGAAAATAAAAATAATAAGAAAAGGTTTGATGAAGAAATAAAAGATCTAAATACCATTCCATATGAATTATTCAAAAAATTGAAGCAGATTGATCCTACGCTATATTCTGATTTGGAATATTATGCAACATTGTTTCGAAATAAAAAGCGTTTAGAGGGTCTTTCGCAATCTGATTTTGAAAATGAAGTAAACAACTATAAAAAACTGATCGAAAAAGCCCGAACTTATGCAGATCAATTAGTAAAAACTCCGCTTCAGGCAGAAATCCAAAGTTTGAAGTTATCCGGAGTCTTATGGGACGGTTTTGGTACGGTTGCTCTTGTAGAAACCCAGGACACTATGGGGCATACAGTGCGCGTAGGATCGTTAATTGGTCCTAACTATGGTGTGGTTGAATCTATAGATCAGGAAAAAATAATTGTGGTTGAAAGAGTTCGAGATTTTAAAGGAAGCATTTTTTCGGTAACTCAGTTAATTGAGTTTAACCAAATGGTTGAAAATTGAGTGAGGATAATATTGTGAGAACACACGCTTTTCCAAAGAAGACGTTAAACATATTTT
The DNA here is from genome assembly GCA_965223665.1 of Nitrospinaceae bacterium. Taxonomy (GTDB): domain Bacteria; phylum Nitrospinota; class Nitrospinia; order Nitrospinales; family Nitrospinaceae; genus CBDCVY01. Next base: position 2,844,172 of record OZ245011.1, on the reverse strand, counting down.
TCATTTTGTGTTTCCTTGGGGTATCTATCCAAGGTTTTGCAAAGGAAGCCCAAAATCCAGCTACGAATTCGTCCCCATCAGTCGAAGTACAAGTAGCTGAGGCAAATCCAAACTCAGGGGACGAAAATGTTTTGCCCACATTAACCGACCTTTCAACTCGAACGGAAAATGGTGGGGTTACTGTATCTATTAAGTCCACTCAAACTCTTAATTATACGGCTTTCAAATTAGTCAATCCTCTTCGATTGGTACTGGATTTTCCAGGCGCTGCTCAAGGCACTATACCTAACGTAACGGAAGTAAATAAAGGCGTTGTTACTACAATCCGGGTTATTTTCTTTGAAGAGGCCCAAGTGCTACGTTTGGAAATTGGACTTTCTAGTGCGGTTTCATATGAGATTTTAAAACCCGGAACTAATGTTTTGGAAGTACAATTAATTTCTGCGTCTTCAAATTCAGTTAACTCCTCTCAAGTAGCCGAAAATACAAGTAATGCGGAAGTTGGTGGTGTTGAATCATCTATTTATACAGAGGGAGTAGGAAAAGGAAGAACAGATACCTGTGCAGATGTTTTGGGTGGGGATAAAGAACCCATTAATCTAGATTTCCAGAATGCCAATATAAAGAATATTTTCCGAATTATCTCTGAAGTTAGTGGATTTAATGTGGTTTTGTCTCCTGACGTGCAAGGCGCCGCAAATATTCGTTTAATTGATGTGCCCTGGAATACTGCTTTAGAGTTGATTCTGGAAAATAATGCTTTAGGTAGAGTTTGCGAGCTCAATGTTATCCGAATTGCCCCTAAGGCTACTTTAATGGCTGACCAGGAAACGGAAGCGTTAGTTACAGAAATGATCCGAGTCAATTATGCTGATATTAATGATATGGTGGCAAACCTTAAGGGATTGGCCAGCCCGGACCGTGGCAATATCACGGCAGATGTTCGGACAAATACTCTTATTTTGACAGATATCCAGGTAAAAGTAGATGAAATGACCAGTGTAATTAGAACTTTGGATGTTCAGACTCCACAGGTCATGATCGAATCTAAAATAATTGAGATTCGAAGAAACTTTGCCCAGGAACTGGGTATAAATTGGGGAGTCTTTGCCAGAAAGAAAACATTTAAAGCCGACAGCTTTCCCTCTATTATTTCTTTTGGTGGGTCCAGGAATACGCGTGGTCAGTTAGATCCTGCGGTTACTGGAGAGGTAATTAACGATTTTATTGTTGATTTGGGAGTTCCCAGTGGTGTGCCTGCGGGGTCATTTGGTGTAAGCCTGCTCACCAGCAATGGAGACCATGCTTTAGATATTCAAATAGAAGCTTTAGAAGAGCAAGGAAAATCCAGAACTATTGCTAATCCAAAAGTAACTACATTGGACAACAAAGAGGCTCTTATTAAAAGTGGTCAGCAGATTCCTTACCAAACTACGTCTGCAAATGAAGGTACTAAGATTGCCTGGGTAGATGCTGATTTGAGATTAACCGTTACTCCCCATATCACCGCTGAAGAAGATATTTATATGAAAATCGAAGCGAAACAAAACCAGGCTGACTTTGATAATCCGGTACTGGGTGTTCCCACAATTATTACTAAAGAGGCCCAAACGGAAGTATTGGTTGACAACGGTTCAACTGCTGTGTTAGGAGGATTGTATCAAAAGGAATCTGAAGAAAATAAAGGAGCCATTCCATATTTACATAAGATTCCTGTTTTGGGATATTTGTTTAAAAACCGATCTCAATTAGATGATATTTCTGAATTATTAATCTTTGTGACACCCACCATTGTTAGGGATACAAGTCCTGGAGGTTCATGAATAAATTAAGGATTGATCTGGCCGATAGAAGTTATGATATTTTAATTGGCCGATCATTCCTCCCCAAACTTGGGGAATTCCTTCCTAATTTTTCAGATTATAAACGTTCATTAATAGTTACTAACCCTGCCATCAACCGATTGTATGGAGAAACCTTAAAGAAATCTCTCCTGCAAATTGGTCTTGAATCAGATATTTTTGAAATTCCCGAAGGAGAGGAGCACAAAACTCTTCCAGTTGCACAAACTGTGTATGACCACTTGGTGGACTCACAGTGCGATCGAAGAACTTTGATGTTTGCCCTGGGAGGGGGAGTTGTAGGTGATTTAACGGGATTTGTGGCTGCTACCTACCAGCGAGGCGTACCTTACGTTCAAGTGCCCACTAGTTTATTAGCTCAAGTGGATAGTAGTGTAGGGGGTAAAACTGCTGTCAACCACCCCAAGGGCAAAAACTTAATCGGTGCTTTTTATCAACCCAAAACCGTGATTATTGATTTAGACACTCTTAAAACCCTTCCTGATATTGAGTTCAGAGCCGGTTTGGCTGAAATCATTAAGTATGGAGTTATTGAAGACCCAATTCTGTTTTCGTATTTAGAAGATCGTGTGCATCAGATATTAAATAAAGATGACGAAACTTTGGCTCATATTATTAGGACGTCTTGTTCAATTAAAGCCAATGTGGTTGAAAAAGATGAAACTGAAAATAATTATCGCATGGTACTAAACTTTGGTCATACTTTTGGTCATGCAATCGAAGCGCTCACTCAATATTCCAGGTTTAAACACGGAGAGGCGGTGGCAATAGGAATGGTTTATGCTTCGAAATTATCCCAATCATTGGGTAAATGTTCTCAACAGACTGTAGAAAGAATCGAAAGTTTGATAAAACAATTTAATCTCCCCACTCAATGGCCCGAGTATTCCAAAGAAAAATATCTTGATGCTATGTATCTAGATAAAAAAGTTCGAGATAAAAAAATAAAGTTTATTTTGGTAGATGAAATTGGATCAGTTGAAATTGTTGATCAGGTGACAGAACAACATCTGAAAAAGCTATTGTAAATCTATTTACTTGTTTTTAGGTAATTCTTCATCTTGACTTCCTCACTCCCACTGTTATATTCGAAAGATAGACCTTTTTTGTCAAAGGTTCATAAATAAAAACTTTGACGCCACGTAGGAAATATATAATAGGATTGATAACAACCTTTTGAAAATTTCCATTTGGTTTTTATTAAAACAATGATGGGATGAAGGAGGTAAATCGTGGCTAAAGATTATAAAAATTACATCAATGGAAAGTGGAAATCCTCTGCCAGTGGAGAAACTTTTGAAAATGTTAATCCAGCAAATTGTAATCAGACTTTAGGACGTTTTCAAAAATCCAATCAAAAAGACGTAAATGAAGCAGTAGAGGCAGCCCAAAATGCTCAGAAGATGTGGAGGGAAACCCCGGCTCCCAAACGAGGAGAAATTCTTTACCGGGTTGCTGAACTCTTAGTAAAAAATAAAGATGCAATAGCCAAGGACATGACTCAAGAAATGGGAAAAATTATTTCAGAGACCCGTGGAGATGTGCAGGAGGCTATTGATCTAACTTATTATACAGCTGGTGAAGGAAGAAGATTATTTGGCGAAACTGTTCCTTCTGAATTATCGGACAAATTTTGCATGTCTATCCGAATGCCGGTCGGTTTGGTAGCTGCAATTACTCCTTGGAATTTTCCTTTGGCTATTCCCTCGTGGAAATTGATTCCTGCTCTAGTATGTGGAAATACTGTGGTAATTAAACCAGCTACAGACACTCCCCTATCGGTGGTGAACTTTGTAAAAATTTTTGAAAAAGCGGGATTACCACCTGGTGTTTTGAATCTTGTCACAGGATCGGGTGGTAGTGTTGGAACTCCCTTGATGGAACACTCTAAAGTGAACTTAGTATCATTTACTGGTTCTACTGATACTGGTGCAATTATTGCATCGAGTTGTGCTAAGAACATGAAGCAATATTCGTTGGAAATGGGTGGAAAAAACGCCATTATTGTGATGGATGATGCTGACTTGGATTTGGCAATTGAAGGAGTATTGTTTGGTGCCTTTGGAACTACAGGTCAGCGTTGTACGGCATGCAGTCGTGTCATTGTCCATAAAAAGGTAATAAAGAAGTTTACCAAATTATTAGTAACCCGCGCTAAAGCACTACGAGTTGGAGATGGTTTGATTTCAAAAAATGATGTGGGGCCACTTATCAACGAAGGACAACGAGAAAAAGTTCATCATTATGTTCAGATTGGAAAAGATGAAGGAGCCTCTTTATTGACAGGAGGAGACTATGAAACTGGAAAGGGATGTAAAAACGGATATTTTTATCAACCTACAATATTTGGCGATGTAAAACCGAAAATGCGTATTGCCCAAGAAGAAATTTTTGGTCCGGTTTTAGGAATAATACCATGCAACAATTTGGATCAAGCGGTGGAGATTGTTAATGATTCTAAATTTGGACTTTCCTCGGCGGTCTATACTAAAAACGTAAACCAGGCATTCCAGGCTATAAAAACTTTGGATACTGGAATTACATATATTAACGCCTCCACTATTGGAGCAGAAATTCAACTTCCTTTTGGGGGGACAAAAGGAACGGGAAATGGTCACCGAGAGGCGGGGACCGCAGCTTTAGAAATCTTTTCTGAATGGAAATCCGTTTATGTCGATTACAGCGGGAAACTCCAAAAAGCACAAATTGATCATTAATTTTTTTATGGATGGAGAAAAATGTTAAATCTTAGTGGCAGTAATAATGTTGAACCAAAGGATAATAGAGGGTTCCCCAGGATTGACTATCCTTTGGACGTATACGTTTATATTAAAGACGAAAAGCTTAAGGGAAATATTGAAAACTTAACCGTTGGTGGTTTTTCAATAGAGTTAGAACGGGAATTTCCTCCAAGTACTGAACTGTCCCTAGAAATTATTTCGGATGATGAAAAAATTCGTAACGCTCATTTGAAGGTTGAAGTGCTTCGTTGTGTCCCAAGCGAAAAAAAACCTAAAAGAAGAAAATCTCCTAAAAGTTATTGTCTTGCAGTAAAGTTATCTCAATCTAACCATCAATATTTAATGGATGCCATGAAAGTAGTTAAAGAACATAAGAAAATTTAAATTTGAAATTAAAAGTGTACTTATAAAAATGCCTGGGTGCAAAGTACCCAGGTTTTTTATTGTCTTCCCTCCAAAAAAAATAACCCAGAACCAATTTTTCAATGTATGATTAACCCACTTAGAATTCATTAATGGAAGGATCAAATTATTTTTAAATTTTCAGTTTTGTCTAGCGGGAGTAAAGGAAATTCTCTTTATGTTGAAGGAGAAAACACTAGAATATTAATTGATGCTGGAATTGGTGCAAGGTCTCTTTCAAATCGATTAGCTCAGTTTGATACAACTCTGGATGATATCGATGCCCTTTTTATATCCCATGAACACTCAGACCATGTTCGAGGTGTAGGTACTTTAGCCAAAAAGTTTAAAATTCCCGTTTATTGTACCGAAGGTACTTTTAGAAAAGCCCGACAGTCTTATGGGTTAACAACAGGATGGCGGCGTATTTCTCAGCAAGATAATATTGAAGTGAATAATTTGATGGTTGAATCTTATCCTACTCCTCATGATGCAGCTGAATCAGTAGCATTTGTAGTCAGATGCGGTAAAAAAAAATTGGGACATGCAACAGACTTAGGATCTGTTCCACTCTTGGTTAAAGAAAAATTAAAAAATTCGGACACACTATTGGTGGAAGCCAATCACGATATTCCAATGCTAAAGGAAGGCGCATATCCATGGCATTTGAAACAAAGAATACTGGGATCTCATGGACACTTATCCAATGAGGATTGTGCCGAACTATTAGCGTCTGTCGAGCATCCTAATCTAAAAAAAATTGTACTGATGCATTTAAGTGAAACGAATAATCATCCTCAAAAAGCAATTTCAACTGTCCGGCATTCTCTTTCCGATAAGTCAATTCCTTTAATTTTAGCCAATCAAAATGAAGCAACTCCTCTAATGGATGTTGGTTGATATCCTTCAGGATGAATGATGTTAGATTTGCAGGATAAAATCCTCGGTTCTTGGGTTGGTATGACCGTGGGTGATGCTTTAGGCCAATCCGTTAAAGGTTTGAAGCCAGAAACAATCAAGCAATATTTTAAAAAGGTTGATGATTTTAAAGATGTTCGCCCATACCTTGGTAAGGGAATTAAGCGATATAGGATGCAGGGACTTTACGGGGCTCAAACTCAATTGGCTCTGGCGGTTTGCGATGTATTATTGAATAAAAGAAAATTTAATAGTGAAGACCTTGTTACTCAATTAATAAAGATGGGAATCAGTGGGCCGGAAGGATATTTTGGAGTTTTTCGTCGGCCGGATAGAGCCTTGTTTTCTGCCATCCAATCAATGCCTAATAGAAATAAAGGTGAAAACTCAGAAAATGGTTTTGCTTTTGGAAGTTGTTTTCCACTAGCAGTTCCGATTGCATTGTACCAACAAAGAAATACGACCACACTTTTGAAAACCTGTATAGAAGCAGCCATGCTAATTTCTATTCATCCTTGGGAGGTTATAGGAACTGCCTTAAACGGTTTTATTTGCACAAAGCTTTTGAACCAACCCTATACTGAAATAAATGATGAATCGTCTCCCTTTAGTTATTCTGATTTTTTAATTGAAGTTATTCAATTTTGTGAAGCGGCAGAATTTTTTTACCGCGAAAATTTTCCAGACCATTGGTTTATTGAAGAAAGGGAAAGTGCTGCACTTAGTCAAACTTTTAACAATTTAAAAATAATCCAGGAAAAAAAGGGAAATAAAAATGTACTTCCCTGGATAAGTGAGAATGCTTCTAAGTTCATCGGGAATAAAATTTTTCATCCTACTCAAGGTCATGTGCTAACTCTTTTACCCTTGGCTGTGCATTTATTTTTGTCGATTAATCTTCCATTTAAAAATATTTTGGGTGAGTCTTTAAGTTGGGGAAGGGAAGCTGATAAATTAGGTGTAATAATTGGAAATTGGTTGGGAGCTTGGTTAGGTTTTTCAAAAATTCCTGAGCCTTTAAAAATGGGTTTAGTCAACTTCAAAGAAATTAGATTACGTGGCGAAGCTTTAGCTTCCAGAAAAAAATTTAAATCAGGCAAGGATTTAGTGGAGATGGAAAGGGGATTAACTCAGAAAGAAGCGGAAGAAGGAAATAAATTCTTGCAAAGGGTTTCTAAAAAACCCGTTAAGAAATCTTTGCCACTTGAAGATTTATGGTTGGAAGATGAAGCAGAAGAGGGATTTGCAAAAATTAAGGAGGATCCTTATAAGTTAAGACAATATGAAAGAGAAAAATCCCGAAAGAAAAAAGAAAGAAGGAAGAAATCGCCCGATTTTTAAGGGTTTTCAAGTATTTTTCTTAAATAATAATTCTGAAAATTTAATTTATTTTTCCTTCACCTTCCGGGTAAATGCCTTATACTAATTTTATAGCATCTATTTCGAAACATGAGCAAAACGGATGGGTTGAGTTTTTCTCAAATGGATTTTGAGATTTGGGAACCTATTTTAAGGAGAATACAGTGAAACTCGGAAAAATAATTTTAATGGCATTACTTATAAGTTTTTTAGGTGGCCCCCTGGTTGCTGAAGAATCTAAAACTCTACCTAAGGGAATGAAAAAAGTTTCTATTCCAGCACCTTCTGAGGTGAAAGAACCAGGTTTGGTAGTAGGAGAAAATGTTACCCCTGGTATGCCCTTAAAGCAGGCTATGGAATTATTAGGGATTCCTAAGTATGTTTCTGTTCAGCGTGGACCTGTTCACGGAACGGATAGCATTCGTATTGAATATCCAGAGCATGATCTTACCATTCATGCACTCTCAGGTGGAACTACTGTTGAAGGAATTGAAATTGGGCCAATGTTTAAAGGATCTTTTGATTCTGGCATAAAATTAGGGGATAAATTTCCTTCGCTTATTGATAAATATGGCGTGCCGAAATCCATGTCTTCCCGGGTTGCTCGCTATCCTGATCGAGGATTATATTTTTTACTGAATGAAGACACTCTTTTATCAGCAAAAACTTATGCTAAGGGCACCAAGCTCATGGATGCAAAATTAATGAATCCTTAAAATAATTTGATTTAAATATTTAATTAAGAAGAGTCTCCCTTCACTTAGGGGAGGCTTTTTTTGTAAGGATTAGTTGGGCTTTATCGAATTCCATGATTGGCATTGAGGACACAATCCGGACCATTCCTCAAGTGTTGCTTTGCATTTACCACAAACATAACCTGATATAGAAGCCGAGACTTTTTCGTAAGCAGTTTCTGTGATTTTTTCAGATTCTTTAAAAGAATTATTTTTCCTTAATGCTTTGATAGTAAGAAGTCTAACCGCGAGGGAAGGTTCTTTTACAGATTCTAGGACCTCTAAGGCTTGCTCAATATCACTTTGATCTAACAAATAATTCGCGAAATGAAGGACTAGGGTTTCAGCATGCGAATTATCTTGGTTTTTTATGGCTTCTTTATAAATTTTAATGATTTCTTTGGGTTTATCCATCTGTTTGTAAGCATTTTTAATTCTGGATAGGCAAACAGGAGAGTGGGTAAATTCATAACCGGTTTTCCAGGTTTTGAGTGCCGCTTTGTGATTGTTCATTTCAAAATAGATGTCACCCAATGTCACATAGGCGGGAAGTGATTGGCTATTTTCTCTTATGGAACGTTTTAATTCTGTTATGGCCGGTTCCATGCTCTTATTTTTGTAATGTTCCAAACCCCTTGTGTAAACAATTTGACTAAACTTTTCTTGCTCTTCACCTAGCTCGCTGGAATCATGAATTAACGGTAAAATCGATTTCTGTGTTTGGTAAGCTTTTTCAAGGTTTCCCGTTTCAAGATAAACTTCTCTAAGTTTTTTTAATGTAGGCAATGAATTAGGGTCTAAATCTAAAATTCGAGCTAAAGCATTAATTTGTTTTTCTGGTCTTTTAGTAGCGGCATAGTCTTCAGCTAAATTATCTAAAGCGTGAACGTTCTCTGGATCCAACTCTGAAGCTCTTTTATGCATTTCAATGGCTTTATCATATTGTCCACGGGTTCGATAGTGGTTTCCAATATGATTTATAGAACCAATATGTTGAGGATTTTGTGCAAGAATTTTTTCAAATAAAGCTACGCCTTTTTGCTCATGCCCGGTTGCAAAAGCATTCTCGGCCTTTTGGCTCATTTTTTCCCAAACTTTGTTTTGTTTTTCCCGTTTTTTAAAGTAGCGGTATTGTCGAGCGGATTTAAAAAAACTTTTCAATCGACCCCAACTAGTAAACAGTGAGGTAAGAATTACACCCAAAAGAATACTCCCCAACATAAAAACCACAATGGGTAATTTTATGGGGTGATTTTGAGTAAAAAATACCTCAATACTTTGGTTATTGAGAAAAGTAAAATAAACCGTTAGGACTGCCAGAACGAATAATGTAATGATAAATCTAATGGACACATCACCCTTCTTTGTTTTGGTTGTCGCTAATGGACTCCAGAAAGGAGGTTAGCAAAATTAATTTAGAGTATTGTATTGTTGTTTGGGGAATCTTCCAACTTTTTTTCATGTTCCATTTTACTTAGACATTCGACACAATATTGAGCAAAAGGAACAATTTTGAGCCTTGCCGGAGGAATGGTTTCCTCACAAAGAGAACATATACCATATCCCCCACGCTGGAGCTTGTATAAAGCTTCTTCTACTAGTTTGAGTTTTTCTCGCTCATGTTCCCCCAAATTCAGAATCATTTGGCGAGTGAATGACCGGGCGGCATCATCCGTAATGTCTGAGACGAATTCTGTGAATTCTTTATCTTGGCTAGACTTTCGGGTTTTTTTGATATCGCCCAAAAGGTTTGACCGAATTTCTAGTAAAGTTTCTTTTAATAAATTTACATCTTGTCTTTCCATATTTCCTTCCAGAAAATGTTAACCACTCATTTCAGCCACAACAGGAACGTCTCCCCACAATCGTTCTAAATCATAGTGAGATCTGACCTCTTTATGAAACACATGAACAATGATATCTCCTAAATCTAGGATAACCCAATTCCCTTGCGAATACCCTTCAATGGTCGATGCTTTAAATTGTGTTCCATAGGTTTTTTCAACTATGTTATCAGCAATCGCCTGAACCTGAATTTTTGAGTTACCACTACATATCAAGAAATAGTCCGTCAAATCGGTCCTTTTACGTAAATCCAGGATTATTATTTGGGAAGCTTTTTTCTCGGCAGCGGCTTCTACCACTAATTGTTGAAGTTCGTTTAATGGTGTTTCCATTAATTTTCAGGTAGGGATTCTTTTTGATATAAACGGTATTCCATAATATAACGTTCCACTTTGGGTGGCAACATCTTTTTAAGTGAATCACCATTTTGAATAGCTTTTCTTATTTGACTTGAAGAAATATCTAAAGGATTTATTTCAAAAAAAGAAATTGTTTTATGGCTTGAAGAACATTTAAAAATTTTTTTTAAAGAGTCTGATTGAATGAGTTGGTATTTAAGATTAATTTTATCCAGAGCTTTCTTTGATTCTTTATATGGAAAACCTGGTCGGTTAGAAATAATTAAATTACATAATGTGAATAACTCTTCGCAATTTCTCCAATTATAAATCTCCTTAAAAGTATCGCATCCCATAATTAAATTAAAATTTGAATTTGGGTTTTCTTCCGTCAATTTTTTGACAGTATCAGTTGAATACGAGACCCCTTGCCGTAGAATTTCCATGTCTGAAATTTTGAATTTAGGTTTTCCAGCTATAGCTTGTTGAAGCATGTTCAGTCTGTGAGAAGCTGCAGTGGGTTCTTGATCCAATTTATAAGGAGAAATATACGCTGGAACCCATAGAATCTGGTCCAATGAAAAAGCCTTTAAAGTTTCATTAGCAAGGTGTAGGTGACCCAAGTGTACAGGGTCAAAAGAGCCTCCCAAAATGCCTATTTTTAATTTGTTTGGTGTGGATTGATCCATCAAAGATGCCAATTTTTTTTAACGCATTCAAAATCGAGAAATGTATTAACCCTCTAAGTTAAATGACAATTATGATAATTAGAACCCAATTTTGTCTAAATAAAAATAAATTCAGGGAAAATTGAATAGGAAATTAAAGGTAGTAAATTTATAGGATTGCCTTAACCTATTAATAAATAAGGATTTGAATACCCCTTAAAAGAGTATTTAACTTAATGGCATATCCCTTGCTATTCAATTATAAGAAATTTTAAAAAAATACGTTGGTGTACAAAATAATGAAAATTTACAGTGGTAAAGTAAAACAAAAAGTAAAAAAATTGCAAGGCGGATTTACACTTATTGAGATGTTAATTGTGATTGCCATCATTGGAATTCTTGCTGCGGTGGCAATTCCACAATTTGTTGCCTATAAAAATAAAGCTTATGAAGGTGATGCTAAATCCAACTTACACAACCTTTATCTTGCTTGTTATGCTTATTGGCAAGATAACGGAAGTGCCCAAGATTGTGATGAAACTGAAGTTAATAATTCTACCTATGGGTTTGTTCAGTCTCCAGAAATTCAAATAACTGTAAGCACTAAAAACCAAAGTAACTTCTCTGCTCAGGCCAATCATCAGGATGGTGGTGGTACTGTAAATATTAATTCCTCTGGAAATATTAGCTGAATGTATTAGTTTTTCTAGTGAAATTGTTTTTTTCCAAGATGGAAACCTATTTTAATGTTCCTCCTTCAACTATATTGGAAAATTGTTTCCTATCCGGATATGCTTAATATGAGAAGAACCTATTCCTCCGAGTTATTCCAATACATAGATAAAATGAATAATATTTTCAAGAAAATGCAAATTTGGGTCACGGGGTGACAATTATTGTCGTTAAGAAATGGTGATTCAAAGTAAATTTAACAAACTCTTTAATTTTTGTTTTTAAAATGAATTGAAAAAAGGCTCATTAAAAAATTAAATTCTTATATCGTTTTTGGCACATCGTTTGCTTTAACTGGGGTAACGAATATTTAAGGGTTCAAGAGGATTGACAGATTAATTACAGTTTTTTATCAACTAAGTTTTTTGGAGGAGTAGTAATGTTAGAAAGATTAAATAAAGCTAGAAAAAATCAAAAGGGTTTTACCCTCATTGAATTATTGATCGTTATTGCCATCATCGGTATTTTGGCAGCTGTAGCGATTCCTCAGTTTAACGAATATAAAAAACGGGCTTACCATGCTGATGTAAAAGCTAACTTACACAATGTATTTTTAGCGTGTAAAGCGTATTGGGCCGATAATGGATCTAACCAAGCCTGTACTACTGGAATTGCTTCTAGTCCTAGCTATGGTTTCCAACAATCACCATCTGTTACTATTACTGCGGCAAGTAATGAAGTTTCTTTTACCGCTTCAGCGTCCCATCAACAGGATACTGGCACCCAGTCTTGGAGTATGAACTCAACTGGAACTATTGCAACTCCATAAATTTAAATTGGTTTTAAATATTTCCCGCTTGGATTTTCCAAGCGGGAAGTTTTTTCACTCCATATTATCAATTTAATATTTTTTAATTGATAAATTTTTGCTTTTAAAAATAGCCCCTTAAACTTCTCAATGTTCACAAAAGAAAACCAAAAGATTGAACCTTTACACTGGGTCAGTCTTTTATTTTTAGCTTTAGTATTTTTTGAGTTTTTATTTCCCTTATTTGATGGAAAAACATTTTTCTCACGTGATTTTTCTTTTATTACTTACCCAGTAAAGCATTTTTTAGCTCAATCCTTTCAAAATGGCGCTTTACCTTTTTGGACACCCTATTATCAATCAGGGACCTCATTTATAGGAGCTTTTCATACAGGTATTTTTTATCCTCCCAGCATTTTTTTTCTAATTCAAAATTTCACTTTAGCAATCAACCTTTTCTATTTATTCCATTTTTTTATATTAACTTTTCCTTGTTATTTTTTGGTGCGAAGTTGGAATCTTTCTCCTGGAGCAGCTTTCTGCTCGTCTATTACAATTTTATTAGGAGGGATTTTTCTTTCATCGGTTTTACTAAGTAATATTTTTTATTCTCTTGCTTGGTTTCCTCTTATATTTTTATCTTTTCAAAATTGGATAATTAAGGGATCAAATAAATATTTTCTTTTTGGTGTAATTTTCTTAGCCTGCCAAACTTTAGGTGCTTGTCCTGAAGTATGCGTGTTTACTGTGTTAATTATTTTCTTTTTTGCTTTGGTGGTGATCCGTCCACATGAAATGTCAACTAGTTTAAAAACGAAAACTTTGGCATTAAGTATTTTTGTTTTATTGGCTCTTGGCTTATCAGCACTCCAATTATTGCCAACTTATAATTTAATTGAATTAAGTTTTCGAAAGGGAGGGTTAGCATTTGGAGATCATGTGGGATGGTCCATGAGTCTGGATAAGCTTTCGACATTTTGGTTGGCACCAGACTATAACACGTATGTTATTAGTGGAGAAACCGCAAAAATTAAAGGTTTTTTTTCCACTGCTTATATGGGTATTTTTACTGCAAATTTTGTCCTGCTGGCTTTTTTATTTAGAAGTTCATCGATTATACGTTTTTGGTTGTTGGTTTTTTTTATAGGAATTTTTCTTTCTTTGGGTGGAAATAATTTCTTCTATGAATATATCTGGAAAATTAACCCATTGCTCAAAGTATTTCGTTATCCAGAAAAGTATTTTGTTCTCTCGGCAATTGCATCAGTTTTCATTGTGGGTTTAATATTTGATAAGATTTATGAGGGTTGTAAAAATAAAACTTTGAATCTTAAATATGTGCTTTTGATTAACAGTTTTTCTATGTTAATTGTAAGTTTGCTGTGGTTTGAAAATAGGAGCTCATATGTTTTTCTTCCATTAGCATTGATTTTTGCTTTATCTTTATTAACGGTTTTTGTTTACTATGAAAAATTTAAAATAAAATACTTTCAAATCCTTTTGCCATTTATGGTGGTACTCGACTTATTATTTAATAATTTTAGCTTAATACCATTTATTGATAAAAAAATATATGATAATAAACCAGCTCTATTGCAAACCATAAAAAAAGAAACCGACAATTTCCGACTCTATTCTGGAAATTTAAAAAATAAAATAAACTTTAAATATTTACCTCCTTCATTTAATTTAATATCAGGAACTATTTCTCAATTTGAATTCCTAGTCCCTTATATTGGAATGAAATATGGAGTTGAAAATGTAAGTGGGATCCCTGGTTTGGGAATGGGATTAAAAAACACGGGTTTGTGGTATGAATTATTATTTAATTCTACTCCTGAAAGACGGCTTCGGCTCCTGAAGAGAAGTAATGTTAAATTTGGAGTTGCATGGGATGCGAAAACTAATTTTTCTGGGAATTATCCCATAATGACCCCGGAGCACCTAAAAATTTTCGATGATGCTTTGCCAAGGGCTTTTTTGGTGCCGAAGATGCAAAAAGGAAAAGAGTTAGAACTCCTCAATACTTATTACAGTGAAGAGTTTGATCCTCTTCAGACTGTGTTGCTCAGTGAGCCAGTAGAGTTTCAAGAAACTCCTAACTTTAAAGGTGAAGTTGAATCGATTAAGTATAGTCCAAATCATGTAACCATTCAAACGAACCAAAAAGGTAACGGATTTCTTGTGTTGCTCGACTCATATTTTCCCGGGTGGACGGTTACTGTTGATGGCGAAGAACGAAAAATATTGCAGGCTAATCATTTTTATCGAGCCGTTCAATTGGGACCCGGACGCCACACTTTAGAATTTGACTTTTACCCTGTAGGTTTTACCGAGGGGCTCATCATCAGTGGAATTTCTTTTGTGATCTTAATCCTCTTGACCATATATTGGCGACCTTTTGAGAAGAAAAAAATGCCTACTTTGCCAAACCCAATTTCCTCAACCCTACCACCGAAGAAACCCGATCCAGTAGTCTCTCAACATTCTTGATTAAATCCTAAGAAATCTAATTCTTAACACTCACAAATTCTTCTTTGTGGAAAATTTGGTATTTTTTAAAAAGAAAATCACTTTCTCCATGAAATTGCCCGGTCTAAAGGTGCATGCTATATAATGAAGGAGGCGATATCAATAGTGAGAGACTCATGGAAAAATTGACTGTCCTTTCAGAAATATTAGCAAACCTTCCTAAACTTCCTGGGATTTACATGATGAAAGATGGAAAGGGGAGTATCCTTTACATTGGAAAAGCTAAATCTCTTTTTCACCGTGTCCGTTCATACTTTTCCAAATCTCAAGATTTAGCGCCTAGGACTCGAATATTTGTACGAAAAGTTAAAGACATCAAAGTGCTTACAACTCAAACTGAGCAAGAAGCACTTATTCTAGAAAGCAATTTCATCAAGAAGCATCAGCCTCGCTACAACGTGTTGCTTAAAGACGATAAGCATTATCCCTATATCCGGCTGACCACTCAGGAAACTTATCCTCGATTAGAAGTGGTGCGCCGAGTTTACAAGGATAAAGCCACTTATTTTGGCCCCTATACCATGGTTCGTGAAGTTCGTGAAACCATTCGTCTAATTTATAAAATTTTTCCCTTGCGACAAAGTAATGATTCTTTGGACGGTGCTCCGAAACGGAGGCCCTGTTTGAATTATCAAATGAAACGGTGTTTAGCGCCTTGTGCAGGATTAATTTCACCGGATGACTATAACAAGGTTGTAAAAGATGTGACCTTGTTCTTAAAAGGAAAGAATTCAGATTTATTAAAAAGTTTAAAATCTAAAATGGATACGGCTGCTGAAAAGTTAAACTATGAAGAAGCCGCAGTTTTCAGGGATAAAATTGAAGCTGTCAAGACGGTATTGGACAAACAAAAAATCATATCCACTTCATTGGTGAATCAAGATGTTGTTGCCTGTTGTGCAGAACACGGATTGGCCATGGTCCAAGTATTAATAGTCCGCAATGGAAAAATGGTAGCTGAGAAAATTTATAAAATGAAAAATTTAAATGAAGAAGATGAACGTGAAACACTTTCATCATTTCTTAAGCAGTATTATGCCGACGAACCAAACCTGCCAAAAGAAATTTTAATTCAGTATCCAATCGATGATTTACCACTTATTGAGCAATGGTTGACAGACAAGGGAAGCTCAAAAATTCACATAGATATTCCTCAAATTGGTAAAAAACGTGAATTGGTAAAAATGGCTGAAGACAATGCGCGTTTTGCTATTAGAGCTGAATTAGATAAAGGAGAAGTTGCGACCCGAAGTTTGGAGGAATTAAGAGACTCGCTTGGTCTGAAAAATTATCCAAAAATAATTGAAGGATTTGATATCTCGAATATTTCGGGAACTCATGCAGTCGGTTCAATGGTTGTATTTAACAACGCCGCGGCGGAAAATAAGTCTTACCGTCGTTACAAGATATCTCGAGTTCAAGGGATTGATGATTACGCGATGCTTACGGAAGTAATATTGCGACGCTACTCACGGTTGTTGGATGAAGGAAAACCTCTTCCGGATATGATATTGATTGATGGGGGAAAGGGCCATCTGAATACAGGTCACCAAGCTTTACAAAGTTTGGGTATTGATCATCGTATGGATTTGGTTTGTATTGCTAAGGGAAAATATAGAAACAATTTAGATACAGATGAAGTTTTTCTTGTTGGACGCAAAGATCCGGTCTGGTTTAAAGAAAATTCACCTTCTCGATTTTTGTTGCAAAGAGTTCGGGATGAAGCACATCGTTTCGCGATTGCTTATCATAGAAAACTGCGTGGTAAAAATTCTTTAAAATCCCCATTAGACGATATTCCTGGTATTGGAAAAAAACGCCGACTTCTACTGCTCCAGCATTTTGGTAGTTTAGATAATATTCGTCAAGCTTCCACAGAAGAGTTGACTCGACTTCCTGGAATAACACCATCGATCGCTGAAAAAATTTCCAAAACACTCCAAAATTGATTAACCTAATTCAAAGGGTTAATAACTCGGCTTTTTTCAATAATTTCTTAAGTACTCAATATTTAACTTAAATTCCTATTTTTCCGTTAAGTAAAGAAATGATAAAAAAATCACCCTTACTTAAACTGGTCTTTGTAGGAGCCGCTGTGGCGGTTTTTTGGGGTTTTTATAATTCCGGTGGAATTGCCGACCCAAAAAAGAATATTAATTCTCACGCCCGCGAACTATATCAAATCAATGAAGAATATTACAAAGAGCGTAAACGTAGCGACTGGGAATCTATCTATAATAAACAACATCCAAAATTCCGAAAACAGGTAACTTTAATAGAATTTATAAACCTTGAAGGTCGAGTACCTTACAAAGAACCAAAACCTGTAGTCCATGTATCTGGAGTTCCTTTGCAATCCGAGGAGATAAAAACTAAAAAATATGTTTCTCGCGATCCTTTAGGATTTCCCCGAAAAATTTCTTACAGGATTTTTCCGAATCCCTGGATAACTATAAAAGGCCGTCGGGTAAAAAAATTGTCTATTAGTCCAGATGGAAAATATGGAAAAGTGGAAACCGAATACGATTTAATAGAAAAGCTCGATCCCTTAATGTTCCGTGTCCATATGGATATTAATCGTAAGGAAATCGTTACGGATTATTGGGAAAAAGTTGGGAACCAATGGGTTGTGCCCTTAATGGTTCAAAACGTTTCACTAAGTGGGGGAAAGGTAGTGAATTATTTTTCTCCAAATAATCTTAAAGACCTAAATAAAATAAAATTTGTTGAGTCAGATTTCTCTCAAATTAAATAAAAAGGATCCATTATGAGTCTTTCAAAACCTTATCTCAAGCAAGTGCCTCTTCCATATCATTTGTCATCTATAGATGGAGATGAAATTCGAGAGGTAGTAGATACTTTGCGTTCGGGTTGGCTGACAACTGGTCCAAAGACTCAAAGATTCGAAGGAGATTTTAAAGACTATATAGGTTGCCATCAAGCAGTAGGTGTGAATTCCTGTACCGCAGGTTTACATTTGGCTCTTGCTGTTTCTGAATTAAATGAAGGTGATGAAGTAATTACAACACCGATGACTTTTGCTGCCACTACAAATGTTCTAATTCATCAGCGTTTAAAGCCGGTGTTTGTTGATGTGGAACCCGAAACAATGATTATGGATCCATCTAAAATTGAAGAGAAAATTACAGCAAAGACTCGTTGTATTTTGCCGGTCCATTTTGCGGGACATCCTTTCGATATCGACCAAATTAAAGAAATTGCAGATCATCATAATTTAAAAGTGATTGAAGATGGAGCTCATGCCACAGGATCTTATTACAAAGAAAAACGTATTGGAAATCACGGGAATTTAACTTCTTTCAGTTTTTATGCAAACAAAAATATAACTACCGGTGAAGGTGGTATGTTAGCGGTTCCCAATGACGAGCAAGCGGAAAAAATTCGTGTGCTTCGATTACAAGGTTTAAGTCGTGATGCGTGGAAAAGGTATGGAAAAGATGGTTATGCGCATTATGAATTGGAAGTCCCCGGGTATAAATACAATATGGCTGATCTCAACGCTGCTATAGGCATTCACCAATTGAAGAAATCAGATTCTTTTATGGAAACCCGGCGACGTTACGCTGGGATATATGATTCCGCTTTTAATTCTTTAGAAACTGTTGAGGTCCTTCAAGAAAAAGAATATGCTCATTCGTCCTACCATATTTATATATTGGCATTGAATTTAGAAACATTGACAGTAGATCGGGATCGGTTCTTAAATGAATTGCAGACCTTAGGAATTGGGGTCGCTGTGCACTATCGGGCAATACATTTGCAGCCTTATTATCAAAAAGCTCTAAATTATAAACCCAAAGATTTACCGATAGCTTCTACACTTTCGGAAAGGGTTTTATCCATACCTCTGTACCCTCGTATGACAGAAAATGATGTTTATCGTGTTATTGATACCGTGACTAATTTGCTGGTAAAGTTTAAAAAATAAATAATAATTTAAAAATAAGCTACCTTTTCCCAAATCCAATCGTCCCACCAATCATTGGCCAAAATCAATTCGATTTCATATCCATCCTCATCAGAATTTTCATAAAGTGGAATACCTAAAGCTTCAGAAAAATATAAGTCATATTCTAAAAACATATTTTTTATTTCCGGACTGGAATTTTCCGGGTACACAGTAAAACAAACTAACTCTTTATTTTTAGAAATAGCTACCAATTGACGACCTAGTACTTTTTGATTGGCATCCCTTGCATACAGAACCTGTTTATTTATATCAAGAAGGGCAGCAATTGCAGAATACATGTAATCTCCTCCCAGACTGAGGCAGGTTCCCACATAGGTTCCCATTTTTAAAATTTCTTCCGGGTCTCTTTCTATTTGGATATTGACCGGCCCCCATTTAGTTGATTGACGGCAAAAAAGAATCCCTCGTTTCCATAGTTCCCAAGCTAGCTTTGAATTCCTTTGCATCCACTTTTGAGTTAAAGGATGGGTGTCTATATATTTTTCATTTCCGCTAAAAAAGGCTTTCAAATAATTTTTTAAGGGACGTCGATTTTTTTTCACCAGGCTCAAGAATTGGAGCGTGTGTTCCTTAGTATTTTGTTTTGAAGAAATTATGAAATCCTTGCTCAGTGCTAAGTTAATTTTTTCATTTAGAAAGTCTAATAAAAACGACTCATAATTATATTTAAATTTTGCGGTATAGGCTTGCAGGCGCTTTGGACTTAAATCTAGTTCTCCTTGAAAAAATAATTTAAGTTTTTTTGGAGTGGGTTGAAACATTTTTTCTGTTCTATATTTTGTAACAACTTTATATAAATTGTCACAAGATATTCTCTCTACCTGAAGTTTGAATAATTGATGATTTTTTAGGCTATGCAAAAGTTTTTTTCGATTTGCAATCCTTAACGTTCCCAATTTTGTTAAGGTCTTAATTAATTTATTGGGAAATTTCACAAAACAATCAACAGTAAAATCTGGCAATGTTTTTATTAGGTTCTGTATGGCCCGCTGTATTAGAGTATATCGGTTTCGATTACTGCAAGTTTTTTCTAGACTTGAATAGCTTGAATCTGGGCATTCCAATAATTTTTTAAAAGATTTATCAGATGTATATTCGATAAAGTCGCAGTAAATATTTGCTACAACAAAATACTTAGTTTGAGGTCTTGCGCAAATTCGAACGAACAGTAGATTTAAACGGGGAAGGTAGCGTTTTAATTCTCTAATCGTAAACCAGTAATAATTTATAAAAATGGTCAGAGTAATTAAATATTTTTTATGATAAATAGGATCTAGTGACTGAAGTCTATTTACGATATTTTTTGTTTGATGAAGAAGAAAATTCCATTTTTCCATTTCGTTGCCGGTAAATTTATTTTTATTATTGTCCCAGTTCAAATATAAATCAAAAAATTCCTCAAGGGTTTCTTTGTTTAAAAGATTGATCGGTATTTGAACTAAAAATTTATCTAAATTTGGAAGTTGAGAGAACCTTTTCCAAATCATCATTATTTGCCATGGAGTTAAATGTTTTAATACTTTTTCAGAACTCATAGATCGATAAAACTTTTTTTTAAAGAAGGGTACGAAGTTACCCAAATTATGAAAACTGTAATGAACATTGTATTTGTTTGATAAGGAAAAACCCGCCAAAAGGTATTCAGCATCAACTTTACCCTGGAGTGCTTGAAACATATCCTTCAAACGGTTTTCTAAGCATACGTAAGGAATTTTTTCGCAAAGTTGTAGAATGATTTTAGGGGTATATGTTTCTAAAATATTCCAGGATTCAGTTTCGATTAAAGTCACAAGAAATGAAAATCGTTTTCCTATGGGTAGCTCTAATAAAATTTCATTCCAAATTAATACAGTGGTTTGGGGACACAATTTCAAAAAGCGTCCATAAGCGCTTATTAATGTGGCATCAGATTCAAGATTCAATTGATAAAAAATAGCGAGAAATTTACGGATCTTTTTCCAGGATAGAGTTTTTAAGGAAGGCAATACTAATTCATTAAATAAATTTGGAATTTGTGTATTTATTTTTTTTGGAGCCTCGCTGTAATGAAATAAAAAATAGGGGCCGTAAGGGGTTTCAAAGATCATATCAAACAAACTTGAAGGAATTTCATATCCCTTCACTTTTAATTTTTTTATTGTTTGTTTTCTAAAAATTTTGAGTTTATTTAGAACTACAGGAATATTTTTAGGATCGTTCAGGTAAGGTTGTAAGTTAATCCGGGAAGGGCGTGAAGGTTTTTGGGTTTTTCCTTTTTTTCCTAAAAATCCTCTTGGATGCGCAGCCGTTTTTTGAGGAACCGAAACTTGAGTTTCTATTTCCAATATGGGTAGAGGACGATTCTTGGATTTCAATACTGGTATGGTTTCCAAAATTACAACCAAAACATGAAATAAAAGTTCCGCGTCCCATTTCTCGACAGAAGATAGATACTTCCAGGAAACCAAAAGTCGTTTTTTTTTCTTATATAGACTTGGACTAAGTTCCTTCAGAGCTTGTTCACGAAACTCATAAAGTTCTAAAAAATTGACTAAGTTATCCTCATAAAGGACTTCCCAATAGTCATGAACGCAATGACTAACAATGGCGACGATGGCATCAGGGGTTCTTTTTAAACTGATCAAATGATCGGTCATTATTATTAATAATTGGAATGAGAATTTAGTTAATTTTTCTGGGCAACTAATAAGTAACGCGTGGAGGGGCAAGTATCCGCTTGATCGCCGATAGGTTTTAAAGTCACAGCATCATACAAGTCAACCCGACCTTTAAAAGCGTGCTCAAATTTTTGACGAAGTCGCCACATTGGAGGTAAAAATCGCAAATGTTTTCCTTCGTTGGTAATGAGGATTTTATCATTTGCCCGGCTTACATTTAATATTTCGCTTTGTTGAAAGGTAAAATTTTCCTGTTCGATTAAAACAGGATTTCGCAATGAAATAATGTTCCCACTTTTGGATTTTATTACGTGTGGATAAATTCTAATATGATCTGGAGTTATAAAATCACCAAAAAACAGGCCTCCAGAATTTGTTATTTGTGCGGTTACCTGAATGGCATTTTCTAATTGATCAGGTGTGAGATATTGAAACACATTGAGACCACAGAAGGTGAGGTCCCAAGATTGTCCAGTTAGAGAAAGAACATCTCCTGTTTTGGCAGGGATACGGCGCATAGCTACCTGAACCATGGCTTCTGATTTATCAATACCAAGAAGTCTGTCACTCTGTAAACCCATCTGATCGACTAAATATTTTTCAATTAATCCTGTTCCACATCCTATGGATAAAAATTTGGATTTTTTAATATCCAATTTATATTGGTCTACAACAAAATTAAGATATCCCGCGATAAATTCATCTAAACAGGGTTGACCAATAACATCATCATACAATTCTGCATAAGTAAAGAAAGGATCTCCTTCGTCGCCGGAGAATACAAAAGATTTTTCAACTTTTGCTGCTGCAATCAATTCTAAACGCAAGAGTTTCCAGTATCCAAGATCCCGCATGTGCCCAGTATTTGGATCGACATGAGGAAATAAATCGGATTCAAAGCGTTCCCATTGATTGGAATCATTAAGTTTTTCTATGATTGCTTTATCCCTTTCCTCTAAATCGGGCCTTAATGGAGCACTTCTTCGAATGCGATCAATACGTTTTTTGAGTTCTATAGTATTGCGTAGCCAACTTAAATAATCAGGAAGTGGTCCCGGTTCTCGAATTTTAATTTGATTTTCTGGCAATCCAAAAAATACACCCCCATCTGTTCTTTGAATTTGATTTTCTTCCAAATCATATAGACGAGCGTCTGAGGTAATTCCTCCTTGTCGACCCTCACACCCATATAAATGGAAGGTAAGAAAATTTGTATTAGATGGGTTTCCCATTTGATGCACCAACTGATTTCCCACAGCTAAAACTTCACCGGGTATTACTTCTACCCGTGAAAGAGTTTTGATCTCACCATCTTGTACTAAATAGGTAGAATGTTCTGCAGGACCAAAAACTTGTACGGCACCCCATTGAGTGTAACCATGATCATGAATTGCTGAACAGTCTCCAGGAGACCAGGACATGACCATCATTTCAAAAAAGCCGCCATCGTATACCATCTTTCGGCCATAACTGTCCTGGACTGGATGTTCAAAATCTGCCCAGTGCATTAAATCTTCTTCTTTTAATTCGGCTTTAATTAATAATTGTCTTGCTTTTCTTGGATTTAAATCACTTTCGGATTCAAGACTCCGAATCAAATCTTGAATTGCAAATGGTAGGCGATGTTTATTCATCGTGGTCATGGATACTTCCCAAAATTCAATTTCAAATAGTAGGATTCTAGTAAGTCCAATTGATATCTATAATTTAAGAATAGCGCAAATTGAGGTCAATTTGGCAACAAATTCTATTTCAAATTTTTAAATATTTTAATGAGATTTTCTAATGCTTTAGAATCAGAGGCCCGGAAAAGTTGTTCAGCATATTTGAGTAATTCTTGAGGTGTAGAAAATTTAATTTCAATTTTTAATCGATTGCTTTCAAAGTTTTCAGGAAATCGCAATTTAACGGAATCGTCCAGTTTTAATTCATCGATTGCTTTCCAAACCTGGTGTTGCAAATCGGTAAGAGTTGGATATCTCCATTGTTTAATTTTGCTGTGAATGGAATTATATTTTTCGTGTTCCTTTAGGTTGATATCTTTTAGTGAGGATTGGATTTCACTTTTCATAACAAACTTATCTGGAGTGGAATCATCACGGACGCAAATTTCATCTATCATTTCTAAAAGCTCCCGACCTTTATTAACTCCTGGGCGAAGGAGGGAGAAGAGATATTCAATGGTTTGCTGGCTTTTTTCACTCCATTTGAAAAGTGTAGAAAAAGCCCGTAGTGGATAATTTAGCTCATGTAATAAATTTCTAAAAGATGAGGGAATTAAATCAATCTTAAGAAAATCATTTGCTATTTTTTTACTACGCTCTAATCCAACCAGGGGCAAGAATTTATCAATGAGTTGGTCCTCATTGGCTCCAGCCCTTGAACACTTAACTAAAATTAATCCTTTTTCAATATCGCTATAACATCGGTGGTCTAGATTTTCGACAAGGTTGAGTTCTAATTGGGATAAATCATCAATAGGTTGAGGTGATATTCGGGATGGACAGCTTGGTAAATGCAGGTTTCGCAAAATTTCAATCCGACGGTGCCCACATATTAATCGATATTGTTTATTTGTTGCTATTGGAGAAAGTACGATGGGATGAGTGATTCCAATATTCAAAATGGATTGTTCTAATTTTTTGGAAACCGGAGATAGAGAAAATTGGGTTAGGGGGTTTGGTTCAATTTGATCTAGAGAAACCAATTGAACTGGCCAAATTGCTAAAGATTGTAAGGATTCATCCATCAATTTCCACTAATTCAAAGTGAACTATAGTAAACTCAAAAGTCTAAACTCGTTTATATCAGGAGATTTTTTTATTTTTATCAGAATGCAGTACATAAAGCTAATAATAAAAAAAGCTTTGGTATTAATAATTTTGTTTCAAATGTTAGGTTGTTCCTTTGATGATCCACCTCCCGGAATGGTTCTGATTCCTTCAGGTTATTTCAATATGGGTACAGATTTAGAGGATGAAGAAGGTCATGCTCTTAAATTAGGATTAGATAAACCATGGTATGCTGATGAATCTCCTCAGAGGAGAATTTCCATTCCGGATTTTTATATTGATAAGTACGAAGTCACGAATCAGCAATACTATATTTTTTGTCAAGCCACCGATCATAAACCTCCCTCGACTTGGGGTGGGCCAAAATATCCAAAAGGTTGGGATCATTTACCCGTTACCAATGTCAGTTTTTTTGATGCCACTGCCTATGCAGAATGGGCTGGAAAACGGTTGCCCTCTGAAATGGAATGGGAAAAAGCGGCTCGTGGACCGGACGATCAGCAATATCCATGGGGTAACCAGTTTGATGTTAAGAAAGCCAATGTGAGTCCTAAACCAGGTCCTAAACTGGGACGAGGTCTCATGCCAGTGGGTAGTTTTCCTGGAGGAGCCAGCCCCTATGGAGTAGAAGACATGGTTGGCAATGTATGGGAATGGGTTTGGGATTATTATAAACCTTATCCCGGGAATACTTATAAAACAGATGAATACGATAAGAAAAAAATAGTTGTCAGAGGATTATCGTTTTTAGGTGTGGGTCATTTTCCAAAAAAAGAATATAGAAAAGTAATTGCTCTTAAATCCCGCATCTCATTTCGTGAAAAATTAAATCCACTTCGCCGTACTATTGATCTGGGCTTCCGATGTGCTAAAGATAGGCCTTCATTTTTTCAGGAATTATTTGAATAGAATACTAATAAATTATTTCCTTATAAATTTTTTCATGAGGATTTTTCAAGAAGAGTGCGGATAGCTTGAATCCGATCACGGTTCACTCCCAAGTCGCTGTAACCAACTCTAGAAGCAGACCTGAAGTATAGTTTATTTTCTTTAGGGTCTATTAAAAATTCCACGTCATCTACAAACTGAAATACACTACTTGTAAACTCGGCATAAATATAGTTTGTTTCCTCAGTAATGATTTTTGCCTTTCTATCTTTATTTAATATATCTTTGAGTTTGGTAAATATAGTTTCTGCAGAAATATTAAAAGAGTAAGGTGTGATTTTGTGTTTTTCATCATTTGCAAAACTGGAAACGCAGTTTGGAGAGTCAGGGCATCCTTGAAGTTTGCCTGAAGTTACCCCTAAATTATTGGGCCGAGTGCCACTACATGAAGTGGTTAGAGAAAAAATCAATATCAGTAATCCATAACATTTTAAATTTTTTGAATTGAATATCTTCATAATAAAATCTCTTTCTCCCCAAACAAACCTTATTTGGGATCTTTTTTTGGTGGTTGTGGCCCTGTTTCTAAATAGGTAAGGGCTTTGTCAAGTTGAGCATGACGACCAAATAATATAAGGGTATCTCTTAATTTTATAACAAACTGATCATTAGGATTAGCCTGAACTTGTTCATCTCTAACAACGGCAATCAATTTTGCTCCTGTTTTTTCGTCCAATTGTAATTCACCTAAACTTTTACCGTTCGACCATGAAGTTTCTAAAACCTGGAAGGATTTACTTAAGGAGGCTGTCAAGTAAGAGGAAAATTTTTTCAAGCTTTCAATATTGAGAGAGAATCCACGAAACATGCTATATCCCTCTAAACGTACCAATTCAATTTGCTGTTCAATGACATTGTTTGGAATCTGGTATTCCCGTAGGACACGCGAAAATATTTCGATAGAAGTTTCAAATTCCTCTGGAATGATTTGATTTGCCCCAGCGTCTTGCAAAGAATCTACTTGTGATTCAAATCTAGTTTTTGCCAAAATGTATACATCGGGGTTTAATTGCCGAGCCAGTCGGACAATTTGTTCCGTAGCTTGAAAATCGGGAATGGAAACAGCCAATAATTTAGATTTCTTTATACCTGCCCGATTAAGAGTTTCACGCCGAGTAGCGTCTCCATAAATAATCTCAGCTTTTTCCGTTAGAGCTTGTTTGATCAAATCACCATCTAGTTCAATAATAAGATAGGGAATATTTATTTCTTTTAAAACTTTAGCTAGATTTCTTCCAACCACTCCATAACCTATAATAATTACATGTCCAGAAAGAGATTTTTCTAAAGTAGCTGAATGGGAAGACTCAACAGGAGACCTAAGAGTGGAATAAATCAACAGGGATAACTTTACAGATCCTTGAATAATTAAAGGCGCTGCCAGCATTGATAGAATGGATACAATTAGGAAAGATTGATAAAGACTATTATCCAGTATGTTTTGATTTAGTGACATACTGGCAAGGATTAAGGAAAATTCTCCTACTTGCGCTAACCGCAATCCAACAACGAAAGACATTCTTGCTGGATTTTTTACAATAAGTGCAGAAATGAAGGCTAAGACCGTTTTGATAAAAATGACAGTAATAGCCATACCCAAATGAGTTGACCACGAATTTAAAAAATAATCCGTCTGAAGTAACATCCCTACGGAAATGAAAAATATGCTAGAGAAGTAATCCTTGAGTGGAAGGATATCGAGGATGATTTGATGATTGTATTCGGATTCCGAAATGATCATACCTGCTATGAAAGCTCCCATAGCTAAACTCAATCCCATTTTTTGTGAAACCCAGCCGGTTCCCAAAATTATCAAAATGACCAAGAGGGTTAAGTGTTCTTTACTCCCTAGTTGAGCAATCAATTGCAACGCTCGGGGTACGAGTAATCGAGAAAGAAAAAATATAGCTCCAACGGCGGCGAAGGATTTTAAAAGAGCAATAGTTAAATCCTCAATGCCCATACCACTGCTGTGACCTAATAAGGGAATGATGAGCATGATGGGCACAACACATAAATCTTGAAATAGTAGGATACCGATGCAAATTCGACCGTGAATTGTATCGATTTCGGCGCGATCAGTAACCATTTTGAGGACTATTGCTGTACTACTAATAGCGATCAATAATCCCAAAACTATACTTTGTTCGGTTGTCAGCCCAAAATGTTTCAACAAAAAATAAAATCCTGTTGCCGTCAGACCGAGTTGAAAACTTCCTGCACCTAAAATTTTCCCCAGATTTTTAATTAAGTGGCTTAAAGAAAACTCTAAGCCAATTATAAATAGAAGTAAGATGACACCAATTTCAGCTAATTGATTTACGGATTCGGGTTCTCCAATTAATTGCAATCCATTGGGTCCAATTAATATCCCGGCAATAAGAAACCCCATTACAGAAGGAAGTTTGATTCGGTGGAATAAAATATTTATAGGCAGGGAAACCAGCAGAAGAAGGGCTAAATCCTGAATTATCTGAAACATAGGCGCTGGTTAAGAAAAAATGGAAGAATCCGCGTACAGAAATATCTTTGTGCGCAATAATCAATCTATTATACTCTTGGACTTATTTTTATGGAGGAAAAAGGGGAAACAAAATAAGGGGTTAATTATGGAAAACGGAATCTTGGAAAGCGTCAAGGCGCTAGAAAATAGTGGTGATGTTTTATTTATGATGCTTGGTGCCGTGATGGTTTTTGCCATGCACGGAGGCTTTGCATTTTTAGAGGTGGGAACCGTCCGGCGAAAAAACCAAGTGAACGCATTAGTCAAAATAATCGTAGATTTTTCCATTTGTACAGTTGTTTATTTTTTTCTTGGATATGCGGTTGCCTATGGAGTGAATTTTTACCAGCCAGCTGAATTATTGGTCCAGGATAAACAGGGATATGAGCTTGTTCATTTTTTCTTTTTATTGACTTTTGCTGCGGCAATTCCTGCAATCATTTCAGGTGGTATTGCCGAGCGGGCTAAGTTTTGGACACAAGCTATTTCGGGTGCCATTTTTGTGGTGATTGGATATTCCGTTTTCGAGGGGATGGTCTGGGGGCAAATTTCATTCTTAGGTCAAGATGGATCTTGGTTAGCGAATTTAACAGGTGGAGTTCCCTTTCATGATTTCGCAGGTTCGGTGGTGGTTCATTCTATGGGAGGTTGGATTGCACTTACCGGAGTAATAGTATTGGGCCCTCGTTTGGGTCGATGGGATAAGGAGGGTAGAAGCCGTCCCATTCCTGTAAGTAATATTCCCTTTTTAGCCTTAGGGAGTTGGATGTTATGTGTTGGCTGGTTTGGTTTTAACGTAATGTCAGCCGCTACCTTTTCTGGAATAAGTGGACTGGTGGCGATGAATTCCCTGTTTGCAATGGTAGGTGGAATTTTGGTTGCCTTGATTATTTCACGTAATGATCCGGGGTTTATCCATAATGGTGCCCTGGCTGGATTAGTAGCTATTTGTGCTGGATCTGACCAAGTACATCCCATTGGTGCGTTAGTGATAGGTGGAATAGCTTCGGTAATATTTGTCAAAGGATTTACCTGGGAACAAGAGAAGCTGAAACTGGATGATGTATTAGGTGTGTGGCCGTTACATGGTATTTCTGGCACCTGGGGTGGTATTGCTTGCGGTATCTTTGGCCAGAAATCCTTAGGTGGTTTAGGGGAAGTCAGCTTTGTAGCACAACTGGTAGGCTCCTTGGCCGCTGTAGTAATGGCCCTGGCGGTAGGTTTTGTTGTTTACTATGCTATGGATAAAGCTTTCGGGATTCGATTGGATAAAGATGATGAACTTCAGGGATCTGATTTGTCCATTCATAAAATCGAATCCTACCCGGAAGAAGCTACCACGAAATATTATTAGAAACTTCAATTTTTTTAATTCAGGAATAAGTTTGGGGGAGAAGGGTTATTGAAACTTTATTCTCCCTCTTTATTTTGAGGGATTTCCTGGCATTCGAATTCACTTTCTGAAATCCAATTGATTTGAATATTTTCAGGAAACTTTGTTTTTCTATCAATCTTGGCAGTTCTTAATTGTTCGCATGTCAAATTGGTGGCCAGGGAAAAATCGGTACCATAAAAAATTACTCCTTCGAGGATCGCATCCGCAAAATCTGCTCCGCGCAGGCTGGCCTTTGTGAAATTAGATCCAGTCAAGTCAGATCCTTTAAACAAAATTCGGGTTCCAATAGCTTCTGAAAAATCCATATTAACCAGACGGGACTCCCGCATATCACAAGTACTGAGATTACATCCACTCACATCCACTCCTTCCATATTTGTTTGAAAGAAATTGGCTTTAGTTAAATGTGACTTGGGAATTTTGGCAAATTCTAAACTTGCTTTCATAAATTGAGCGCCCCGTAAGTCTGATTTACTCAAGTGAGTATAGCTAAAATTACTTTCCATGAGTTGCGCCTGGTTTAAGTCCGACCTGTTTAAATTTGCTCTTGTAAAAATAGCTTTTCGCCCCAGCGATTTGCTAAGGAAAGCACCACTGAGATCTGTATTTGAAAAATTACTACCACTGAAATTAGCTTTTTTAAAGTTTGCCCGGATCAGTTGGGCTTCTGAAAAGTTAACTAGAATAAGATTACTTCCCGTGAAATCGGCACCATTTAAACCCGCTTTACTTAAATTAGCACCTTTCAAAATGGACCGACTCATTTTTGCTTCTTTCAGACTTCCCTGGCTAAGATCTATTCCTCTAAGATCCGAAAGGCTCAAATCGGCTCGTTCTAATTGACTTTTTTTAGATTCTATTTCTTGTAAAT
Source organism: Nitrospinaceae bacterium (assembly GCA_965223665.1). Lineage (GTDB taxonomy): Bacteria > Nitrospinota > Nitrospinia > Nitrospinales > Nitrospinaceae > CBDCVY01. The sequence continues at coordinate 2,814,135 of OZ245011.1, read as the reverse complement.
TTGGTTTTTTTATTTCAGGCATAAGGTTGTAAACGCAAAAATCACAAAATTGAGAATTAATAATAATAGTGGTTTTAGGAAAAAAAGGAAATATTTTTGGAATAAAAAATCAAAAAAAATACCAATAAAAATCTATTTTTTTATGGTGTCTTTTTAGGCACTTTTTAAAATAAAATCTTTTGACAAAAATTACCTAACTCATTTAACTTGTTTATATTGCATTGAATATAATACAAGTTTTTATCTCTTTAAATTTCCAGAGGCGACAAACTATGAATTGGTGGAAAAATCTTAGCATACCAAATAAGTGGGTTTTATTTTTACTTGCAATGGGGTTTACTCAAACTTTGATTGTTTCCTCCACATTCAATTCTTACTTGAAAAAAATTAAAAACCTCAATTTGCAAAATATGCAGTGGATTAATGAGATATCAGAACTCGAGGCTGATTTGTCTTTAATTCTCTGGATGACTATTGGAATCCTTTCCTTGATAGGTTATTTATTTGCAAAATCCATTTCAAAAAATATTCGGGAATTTACATCCTCATTAAAAGAAGTTTTTTCCCATGGAATGACCATACCCGAACATAAAGAAATTTCGCGTACAGATGAGTTAGGAAAAGCAAAACTGATAGTAAGTAAATTAAAATCTCAAATAAATAGCTTCTTAAATGTAACAGAAAATATTGAGAAAGGTATTATTTCTGAAAACCAAATTGATGAGTGCCAAGGAGAGTTAGGAAAAGCTCTTAAGAAAATTTTAAATTTTGCTCAATCCAAAAATAAGCTTGAAAAAGAAGTCGAATTTACCAAAGCATTTATCGATGAATTACCAAACAACATAATGTTTGCAGACGCCAGAAAAAATTTGGAAATAAAATATATAAATACCTCTGCGAAGAATAATTTTAAACACCTTTCCAATAATTTACCTTGTGATGTTGATGAAATTATTGGAAGTTCAATTGATATTTTTCATAAAAATCCGCAACAAGCTAAAAAAATTGTGTCTGATCCCAGTAATCTTCCTCACAGTTCTAAAATTCAATTAGGAAAGGAGATTCTTCAAATTGAAATAAATCCCTTGATGGATAGAGATGGAGAATATTTAGGTCCAATTGTTTCTTGGAATTTGATAACTGAGTTGGCTAATAAGGAAAAAATTACAATTGACTTAGAAGAAAAAGAAAAACTTAGGGAAGCCGACCATAAAATTAAAGTAAATAATATCTTAGAAGCTATTACTGCGGCGAGTCATGGAGACTTGACAGCAAAAATTGCTGTTGAAGGAGAAGATACGGTTGGAAGAATGGGTAACGATCTCAATCAGTTTTTTAAAGATTTAAGACATGACATCCTGGAAATAACTTCAACCATCCAATTATTAGCTGATTCGGCAGATGAGTTGACGCACGTGAGCCAAACAATGGCAAATAATGCAGAACAAACCTCTACGCAAGCCAATATGGTTTCTTCCGCTGCGGAAGAAGTTAGTAAAAATGTTCAAACAGTCGCCGCTGGATCTGAACAGATGGGTGCGAGTATTAAGGAAATATCAAAAAATTCTACTGATGCGGCGAAAGTGGTTACGGAGGCTGTTCAATTTGCAAAGACCACTAATGAGATCGTTTCTCGCTTGGGCGAAAGTAGTGCTGAAATTGGCGAGGTGATAAAGGTCATTAACAGTATTGCGGAACAAACCAATTTGTTAGCGTTAAATGCCACCATCGAAGCAGCGCGAGCCGGGGAAGCGGGAAAAGGATTTGCTGTTGTGGCCAACGAAGTTAAAGAACTTGCCAAAGAAACATCTAAAGCTACAGAAAATATTTCCTTAAAAATTGAAACTATTCAAAGTGATACAAAAGAAGCTGTTTTGGCCATTGAGGAAATTTCCAATGTGATTCATCAAGTGAATGACTTTTCCAATACAATTGCCAGTGCGGTGGAAGAGCAATCTGTAACCACACAGGAAATTGGACGTAACGTTAGCGAGGCGGCCCGTGGAACAGGAGAAATAGCTGAAAATATTTCAGGGGTAGCCGAAGCGGCTCAAAGTACTGATCAGGGTGCAAATAAGACTCAAAGTTCCTTAAAGCATTTAAATAAAATTGCTACACAGCTTAATGACTTTGTTTCTAAATATAAACTTGAACAAGATTTTCCAGAATACATTACCTTTGATGAAAGCTATATTACAGGGATTGAATTATTTGATAGACAGCATAAGATTTTGTTTCATTTAATTAATAAGCTCTATCGAGCTAAATTAGAAAATAGAGGTAAACAAGTATTAGATATAGTGTTAACTGACATTGTCGATTACACAGTGGCTCACTTTTCCTGTGAGGAACGTTTATTCGATAAATATGGTTACCCTGAAACTGACCAGCACAAAGATAAACATAGAAAGTTGGTAAGTCAGGTTCAAGAGTTTGTCCAAAGCTATAAAGAAGGAAACACAGAAATAGACGATAAACTACTCAATTTCCTTAAGGACTGGCTTAATAATCATATCAAAGTGGTGGATAAATCTTACGCCTCGTTTTTTAAATCTAACAATATTAAATCAACAATAGAATAAATAATCTTTCCTTAGAGATATTTGTCAAATAATGGTTTAGGTTATTTTTTAAATTTGTAGGGAAGGAAATATTTTCTTTGGAATTGGAAAAGGAAGAGTGCCGAAGGAGAGACTCGAACTCTCACGGGGTTGCCCCCACTGGATTTTGAATCCAGCGCGTCTACCAATTCCACCACTTCGGCACTAGATTCCAAAAGGTACCATAACCTTTAGGGAAGAACAATTCCCTTTTGCGGACAATTTTGTTTTAGTGCTTTAAGAATTTGGATTTTTATTATGCTGCTGAATTAAATTTTGTATCAAGTCGGCTCCCTGCTGGTTGGGATTCAGGAAAATTGATCGTTTAAAATAAGCAACGCCTTCGGATTTTTGATTGAGTTCAAAAAAATGAATGGCACCTAACGTACGAAAGGCTTCGGCGTTTTTTGGGTTTATCTCAACGGCTTTTTTTAAGTGTAGGGTGGTTTTTTGAAACTCTTTTCTTTTCAAAAAAATATTGGCCAAATAGATATGTGTATCTGCAATATTTGGATTTAGACCAGCAGCTTTTTGAAAATGGTTTAAAGCTTTATCTTCTTGACCTTTGTTCAAGTATAAAACCGCAACATTGTAATGAGTTTGAAAATATCCGGAGTTTCTAGCAAGAGATCTTTCATAATAATCAATTGCTTTTTCCGGTTGTCCGATTAAAGTGTAAGCCCTGCCTAAATTCACTAACGGCCGGACTTTTTGGGGAGATTTTTTTTCTGCATCATGCCATAAATTAATTTCGCTAGACCAAACTGATGTTCTTTTCATAGTCAGGGTACAGTTCAAAATTAAAACGCTTACCAAAATTGCAACAAAGATGGGTTGACAGGATTTTGCACTTACAGTTTTTTTTATTTGATCGCTTAACCAAAAAATAACCAGAACAAAAATAATAAAAAATCCGAATGAAGCTAAATAGACTCTGTGTTCGGCGGCTAAATCCAGTAGGGTAATAATCGAGGAGGAAGGAGAAAGTGTAATAAGAAACCAGGAAATAGAAAATAGAGCCGGCTTCGACCATTTTATTTTTAGAGAAACAAGAAAAGATGAAATGAGTATTGATAAGGCAATCCAAAATTTAAATGATCCAAGAGATTGAATCATTGGCATCGTTGGGTCGACATTTAAATTAATGGGAAACAACAGCAACTTTAAATAATAAAAGACGATAACCGTTGGTTGGCTTAACATGTAATTCTTCCGGCCGATAATTTCACCGGCAACAGAAGGTCCAATCAGGAAGGATTCATCTGTAAGAAGTTTATAAAAAAGAAGAGTTGATCCTATGAAAACCAAGCCTAAGATCTTCCATTTCCAAATTTTTAACCATTGAAGTGCGGGAGAGTTTGAGGGTTGACTCAAAAAATAATAGGCAAATAGAATTGCTGGAAGAGTTATTGCGGATTGCTTTGAACTAAAACTTATAAGCCAGCACAATAAAATAATTAAGGAGACCCCGATCTTTTGATAAAAATTGCTTGAATTAGTTCTTGGTGTTAATAGTTTTTGAAAAATTAAAAACCCTGAAAGATAAAAGGATCCTGCTAAAAGTTCGGAACGGCTGACTACTAAAATTACAGATTCCGTTTGGATAGGATGGACTAAAAAAAGGAGAGCGGTTCCAAGGCTTACCCATTTTTTTATGGAAGAATTTTCGTAAACTCCCGTTATTTTAAAATATTGGCAAAAATGCCAAGTGATAAAAAATATCAAAATTGAATTATATAAATGTAAAACTAAATTAAACAGATGAAACCCAAAAGGATCAAAAGCACCCCAAAGAACATTCCATCCAAAGGTCAAAAACAATGTTCCTCGGTTAAAAAAGTTTTTTAATACATAATTTAGGTTTAAAACCTGGTCCAAATTTCTAAAAACCGGATTGTCTGGAATGAATTGAACGCTATCAAATTGAAATGGATAATTGAGATGGGAATAATAAATTCCGAATCCCAACAAAAAGATAAAAGAACATTCTTTCCAAAATGAGGGATTAGTGGAATCCTTTGCTTTTTGGTGGGGGTTCATTTTTGTAGTTTTCTTTCATTCTTTTGGCCGCAATTAACATTTGGCGGGCATTATCATTTTCGGGGTCTATTGCAAGGGTCTCTTTTAAGTATCGGATTGCGGCGTCATAATCTTTAAGGACCAAATTGGCACTGGCTAAATTATTAAGCGTTGTAATTGAATGTTTATTCAATAGATATGCTTGTTGGAAGGCTGCTTCAGCAAAGTAATATGATTTCAAATTCCAAAAAATAGTGCCTCTATTATTATGAGCTTTAAAATTATTGGGTTGGATATTTAGGCTTGTTCTATATTCTTTAAGTGCATCGTCGAACAATTTATTTTTTTGTAGAGCCTTTCCATAATCAAAATGATATTGAGCAGATTGAGGTTTGAGCTTTACAGCCTCCCGAAGATAAGGAAGTGATTCTTCAGCTCGGTCCAATTCTAAAAGTGCTAAACCTGCATTGTAATAAGCGTTGGGATCTCGAGTTCCAAGTTTTATGGCCTGAAAAAACTCGTCTACAGCTTCTTGATATTTCTTTTTTTGAATCAATAAAACACCCAGGTTGATACGAGCATGATCACTATTAGGGTTTAAAACCAGAGTTGTTTTTAAGGCCTGCTCCGCTTCGCTAAACATTTTTTTTTCCAGATAAGCGGCGGCGAGATTATTATGTACCAAGGCTTTTTGGGGAGACTTTTTTGCGGTGTCGGCCCATATTGAAACAGAATCTTTAAAGTCACTACTTCTTACCTGGTTAAGGATAATTAAGAAAAGTAAGGCTATTCCAATTAGATAAAGTAATTTTTTTGAATAATTCATTGCAGAAACTAAAACTATACCAATTCCTAAACAAACTCCTATTCCAGGTAAATAAAATCGGTGTTCGGTGACGATTTGTTTTAACGGAACTAAACTGGAGGTGGGTGCTAAGGTGATTAAAGCCCAGAGGAAAAAAAACTTTAATATTTGAGATTTGCTTTTTAAAAAAATTATTATTCCAACCAGAAGTATAAGGGCAGCAACAATAAACTGCGGGTCTTCAGGTCCATTTATCAACCTAAAATCTGGTTCGAAATTTAAATTGATGGGATAGAACCATTTTAGCAAATAGTAAAAAATAAATGCTTTAATTTGTGTGAGTAAATAAAGCATCCGCGACATCTGCATGGACTCATGCTCGGTAGTTAAAACAAAAATATTTCCAAATGTATGCCCTCGATAAATTAAGTAAAAGAAAAGAGGAGCTAATATCATTATTATTAAGGTGGAGTCCATTTTTCTATTTTCAATGTCGCAATTTAAATAGTAAAAAATTAGACCCATTACAGGTAGGGTAACTATGATGGCTTTCGTTCCACAACCTAAAAAGAAAAGGAAAAGACCCAGTAATAGCCAAAATATACATTTTGAGTCAAAAGTTGATCGGTCCCACTGTTCGAAAAATTTTATAAAACTTAAAGTTGAACTAAGATAAAACAAGGTGACCAAAAGTACTGAGCGACTGGAGAGGTAAACCACGGCTTGCACATTTAATGGATGAATTAAATGGATCAGTGTTGCAGTTAAAGGCAAAAACCGGTAACTGCTTCTACGTTCATGGGGAATAAGCTGTAAGCATTTTCCCGCAAAAAAATATAAAAGGATTCCCACTCCAATGTGGATTCCTAAATTCACGATGTGATAACCCCATACATTTAATCCGTTTAAGTCCCGGTTGATGGCAAAAGAAATGTTGAGGATGGGCCTATTAAACAGGTTTTCAATATTTAATAATTTCCCAATTTGTGAAAAGTCTTGAATTTTAGGGTTTTGGACAATTGCGTGAATATCGTCATATAAGAATGGAACCTGAAAAGTTCCCCAATAGGTAAATATGGTTAAAAGTGTAAAAAAAATTACACTTCCTAAATGAGATTTGAAAAAATCTGATTTTTTCATTAAATTACTATAACTTGTTTAAAAATAAGAACTTTTTAGCTTCGATTTAGTCTGATTATATCCCAATTCTTAGAGATTATAGAATTTTAGAGTGGTGGTTAAAAATTTTTTTATTATTTTGAAAAAATTCATTTAACCTGTAAAGGTAACAATAAATTGTCAAATTCATAAAAAATTAAAAAATATTGTATACAGTTCTTTCAATATATTTGAAAAATGTATACAATTTGCTTTAGCGTTTTCAAATCATTTTTCTTTGATAAATATGAAACAAATTGATAGTTACGCCAACATACAAACCCTTCGAAAAATTTCCACCCTTTTTAAAACAGCTTTTAAAGAAGTAGACGAATTAATTAGTGTTGCTTTGGAGTGCGCTGTTGAAACTGTGGGAGCCAAAAATGCCTCCCTTTTGATGTTAAATGAGTCTACTAAATCACTTCAGTTTTACCAAGCTTCGGGTTTAAGTTCGAAACAATTGAAGATGGTAGAAATTCCTCAAGGTGTTGGGTTAGCCGGTACAGTTGCGGAGACCGGGGAAGCCATCGTATCAAATAATGTTCATAGTGATCGACGTTGGTTGAGTAAAGTAAGTGAAATGACGGATATGGATGTTCAATCCATTGCTTGTCTTCCACTAATGAACCATAACAAAGTCATAGGGGTAGTACAGTTTTTAGATAAGATGGACGGATCCATTTTTTCAGAATTGGATGTCGAAATTTTGGATCGATTTTCAAATATGATGGCCATGTTTTTTCAGGTAGCTCGCAGTAACGAAATGTTGGGTGAGGAGTTTGACCGACTGCAGCAAAAATATATGCAACGGTACACCATTGTGGGAGAAAGTCCTCCTATTAAGGTTTGTATCAGCCAATCCGAGAAAGTAGCCAATTCTAAAGCCGCAGTGCTACTGTCAGGAGAAAGCGGAACAGGAAAAGAATTATTTGCTCATTTAATTCATGACTTTAGTTCTCGTCAAACTAAACCATTTGTATCTGTTAGCTGTGGGGCGTTACCTGCCTCAATTTTGGAAAGAGAATTATTCGGACATGAAAAAGGATCATTTACAGGAGCAGATAGTCGAAAAATCGGTTTGTTTGAAGCCGCTAATGGAGGAACTCTTTTTCTTGATGAGATTGGAGAAATGCCCCTAGATATGCAAGTCAAACTGCTTCGGGTATTACAAGAGGAATCGTTTCTCCGCCTGGGAGGCACCACACCAACTAATGTTGATGTTCGTATTATTTCAGCGACCAATCAAGATTTAGATAAGATGGTTAGCGAAGGGACTTTTCGGCAGGATTTATATTACAGAATCAATGTAGTTAATATTGCATTGCCTCCCTTAAGAGAAAGAAAGGAAGATATTCCTGACTTAATTAACTTTTTTATTAGAAAGCATACTCCGGAGGGACAGACTCCCAAGGTTTTGCAAAAAGGTTTAATTCCATTTTTAGAGGGATATAATTGGCCAGGGAATATTCGTCAACTCGAAAATGCAGTAGAACGCGCTATTGTTTTGGAGGACAAAGAGGAAATCACTCCAGACTCATTTGCCTTTGAATCTACTCAGGCACCTTTTGAAATAACTGTGGGTTCTACTTTAAAAGAGGCAACAGATGTGTTCCGCCGTTCCTTTATTACGAATACTCTGAAATCCACTAAAGGCAACCGAACTCAAGCTGCTAAAATTCTAGAAGTGCAGCGTTCCTACCTATCCAGGTTGATAAAAGAACTACAAATTGATAAGCCAATTACAAAATAATTTTTCCCCAATAATTTCCTTTGTACTGATTTTATGAGTATATTGAGCCCAAGAGAGATAATTCAAACTAATTCAGAAGTTTTTTCCCTGCCAAAAATTTTTATTGAACTCCAATCCGCATTAAAAGATCCTGAAAAAACCTTTCAAGATTTTGGGTGGATAATAAGTTGCGATCCAGGTCTCTCTGCTCGATTATTAAAAATTGTAAATAGTTCTTTTTATGGGTTTGAAAGAAATGTTGAAACCATTTCTCATGCGATCTCAATTATTGGTATGGAACAATTGTCTGACTTGATACTTTCAACTTTAGTCATCAATCAATTTAAAGGAATTCCTAGTAGCATTTACAATATGCAAAAATTTTGGCGACATAGTATTACCTGTGGATTAGCGGCAAAAACCATAGCAAAGTTTTGCAATGACCTGCATGGTGAAAGATACTACCTAGGTGGGATTCTCCATGATATAGGGATATTGGTGTTTTTAAAATTAGAACCTGATTTATCCCGGCAGTGTTTGGATATGAGTAAGCGAGAGAATGAATGTATTTATTTATCAGAAAAAAAGATTTTAGGGTTTGATCATTCAGATATGAGCGCTGAATTACTAAAAAACTGGGAAATGCCCGCGAGATTAATAGAAATGGTTTCCGGACACCATCAAACTGCGAAATCTAATAACTTTCAGATTGAATCTTCAGTATTGCACCTAGCTGAATTTATTACTGATGAAATGAATAATGGATTTGATGCTGAGTTTGCTACAACGGAATTGGAAAAGAATTGTTTAGAAAAACTAAGGATAAACCCGAAGGATTTAGAATCCATTTCCGTCCAAGTAGACATGCAATTAAAAAGTGTAATGAATATGTTTTTTTAGTTTGTCCTTTCAAATTTCAAATGTTGGTTTAAACCTACCAAGCTACTGATCCCTATAATGTTATAGATTTTCATTTATTAAAACTTTTTGAGTTTAAAATCTACCTTCTTTTTGTTTACGGTTCTGGTAATATGAGCCTTCAATTAAGTGCTATTTAGCAACTATTGTTAATCGGCTTCGAGGTTTAGATGACTCTAATTGATGGAAAAAAAGTATCTGCAGAGATAAAGGCAAAAATCGCTGCGGAAGTGGAAAAATTGAAATCAAATACAGGTAAAGTTCCTGGATTGGCTGTGGTTCTTGTAGGTGAAGACCCTGCATCTGCAGTTTACGTCAGAAACAAAAACAAAACTTGTGAAAAGTTGGGTTTTGAATCCTTTTCTCACCATCTCTCAGAAAATACATCCGAGAAAGAATTGTTGGATATAATCCTAACCCTGAATCAAAATAACTCAGTTAACGGAATATTGGTGCAATTGCCTTTACCTTCTCAAATAAATTCTCAAAAAGTATTGGAATTTATTGATCCTCAAAAAGATGTAGATGGATTTCATCCAATCAATTTTGGTCACTTAGCGGGAGGTGGTAATCCTCTAACTCCTTGTACTCCTGCAGGGATTATGGAAATGTTAAAATTTTACAACATTGATATTGAAGGTAAACATGCTGTGATATTGGGACGAAGCAATATTGTTGGCAAACCCATGGCTTTTTTACTTTTAAAACAAAATGCTACCGTTACCATATGCCATTCTAGAACCAAAAATTTGCAGAATATTGCTCAATCTGCTGACATTTTAGTAGCGGCAATTGGTAAACCCAATTTTGTTACAGCCGAAATGGTGAAACCTGGCGCGGTGGTTATTGATGTTGGTATCAATCGAGTAGATGATAAACTTGTTGGAGATGTATCTTTTAACGAGGTGGCTGAAAAAGCTGGGTATTTAACACCCGTCCCTGGAGGAGTGGGTCCTATGACAATCGCAATGCTCATGCAAAATACGCTATCCGCATTTAAAATGGCAAATTCAATAAATTAATAATTACATAAAAGTTTATAACTCTTAAGCTCAATGCCCACAAAAAACTTAACAACCCAAAATCCAAGTATGGATGAAGAGGAGTTTCATGTTTATTCGGTTTCTGAAGTTACAAGGGATGTAAAAGCGATTTTAGAAGCAGCTTTTGAAACCGTATGGATCGAAGGTGAGATATCCAATTTCCGCGTTGCAGCTTCACAACATGCTTATTTTATTTTGAAAGATAATAACGCACAAATTCGTTGTGTTTTATTTCGGAATCAAAAATCAGGTTTAAAGTTTACTCCTCAAGATGGAGACCAAGTGGTCTTGTTAGGGCGGGTCACCGTATATGAAGCTCGGGGTGATTATCAGGTGATTGTGGAATCCATGGAACCGCGTGGCCTGGGAGCTCTACAAAAAGCATTTGAGCAATTAAAGGAAAAACTATCGAAGGAAGGTTTATTCGATGAAGAAAAAAAGAAAGATCTTCCTGAGTATCCTTGGAAAATCGGTATAGTCACTTCACCTACTGGAGCTGCTATCCGAGACATGATTAATGTTCTGAACAGAAGAAACTCAAAAGTTTCTGTTTTATTAAATCCGGTTAAGGTCCAGGGACAGGGTGCGGCAGAGGAAATTGCTAATGCTATTCAAGAAATGAATCGGTTTAAAGATTTAGATTTGATAATTATAGGCCGAGGAGGTGGATCCATTGAGGATCTATGGGCTTTTAATGAAGAAATTGTTGCTCGCGCTATTTATAAATCTCGATTGCCGGTAGTATCTGCAATTGGTCATGAAATTGATTACACCATTTCAGATTTTGTTGCGGATTTACGTGCTCCCACGCCTTCAGCGGCAATTGAATTAGCGGTCCCTCTTCTGGAAGATATAGAAGAAGATTTGGCAGCTTTAACCATTCAATCTTTAGAAAATGTATTGGGGATGATTGATGATTACAGAGATCAACTGCGTTATTTGATGGATCGTAGATTTTTCCGTGAACCGCATCAAATTTTAGAAACTCCTTCCCAAAGGTTAGATGAACTCTCTCAAAGATTGTTTAGAGGACTGGACCAGGGATTGGCGATGCAAAAACAAAAGTTCAAAAATATGATTCATCAATTGCTTCAGGCCAGCCCTGAAAAAAACTTAATTCATTGGAAAGAAAGACAAACAGATTTAAACCATAGAATGGTCCAGAAAATACAATCGCAACTGAAACTAGCACAAAAACAATTTGAAGGATTAGCGCAAAATTTAAATTCTCTAAGTCCACTCTCGGTATTGGACAGAGGATATAGTATTGCAATAAACAAAAAAACCGGGAAAGTTGTAAAAACGAGTCAAGCGATTAAGAAAGCAGACTCTTTGGAAATAAGATTGTCCAAAGGAAAATTAAACTGCACAGTTGACGAAACTTTTGAGTAATATGGAGTATCTATTATGGCAGAAATAAAATTTGAGACTGCAATGCGGCGGTTAGAAAATATTGTAAATGAATTGGAAAAAGGAGAATTGGATATTGATAAGTCTCTTCAAATTTTTGAGGAAGGTATAAAAATGTCCAGAGTCTGTTCAAAAAAATTAAATGAGGCCGAAAAGAAAATCGAAATACTTACAAAAAATAAAAAAGGCGAACTCATTGCAGAATTATTTCCAGTAGATGAAAATGAAGAAGAACCTGAAGAATAAAAAAATTCGTCTTGACCAACTCCTTGTAAAAAAAAAATTGTTCCTTCCCGTGAAAGAGCACAAAGCCTGATATTAGCTGGCAGAATCAGGTTAGGCGATCTTACTATAGATAAGCCTGGAAAGCTCGTTGATGAATCTGTTGAACTTACCTTACTTGAAGATTCAAATCCTTATGTAAGTCGGGGTGGTTTAAAGTTAGAGCATGCTCTCCGTGCGTTTCAAATCGATCCATCTAATAAGATAATTCTTGATATTGGTGCATCAACTGGTGGGTTTACTGATTGTTTACTTCAACATGGAGGTAAAAAAGTTTATTCTGTTGATGTAGGTTACGGTCAGCTTGATTGGAAAATTCAGTCTGATAGTCGAGTCGTAGTTTTGGACCGTAAAAATGCCAGGTACTTAGTTTCTGAAGATATTAATCGTGATTCCATAGATTTAGCTGTGATTGATGTTTCATTTATCTCTTTGAAATTAATATTACCTTCAGTTTTTAAACTACTCCATCCTAATAGTGATTTAATTGGATTAGTGAAACCTCAATTCGAAGTTGGAAAAGGTGAGGTTGAAAATAAAGGTGTCATTTTAAGTCGAAGTAAGCATAGAAAAGTTTTAATGGATATTTATAAATTTATTGAATTTAGCGATTGGATCGTTTCTGGATGGACTTCCTCTCCAATTAAAGGACAGAAGGGAAACGTTGAGTATTTAATTCATGCAAAACAAAAAGGATATGGCAAACCTGTATTTCTTGAAACGGTTGAGGAGGTTTTGAATCTATGATTTTGAGCGGTAATGATATTCAAAAAGCGTTAGACGAAGGACGAGTTGTGATTGAGCCTGCCCCTTCAAAAGATGCAATTGATACCACCTCAATCGATTTACATATTGGAGAACCCATGTGGGTTTGGAACCCTGATTTAAACTCAAATCAAAAAGATCCCTTTCGAATCAATCTGGAAGAATACAATTACCCTCAATTTTCTAAAAAAAATTTGGTCGAAGTCCCAAAAGACCACTCAGGAAAATACCAAATTAAACCGCAGCAAGTGTATTTAACTTCTACATATGAGAAAGTCCAATTTCCTGCAGGTTCTTGTTTAGCGGGTCGAGTTGAAGGAAAAAGTAGTTTAGCCCGTTTAGGTTTGGTAGTTCATATGACTGCCCCAATGATTCATTGTGGGACTGGGCTTGGAATAATAACCTTGGAAATTTTTAATCATGGACCCTTTATTTTAGAAGCCACTCCTGAAAAAACACGAATTTGCCAATTGCTATTTGAAGAAGTGTCAAGTGAACCCGAAGAGCGCATCGGTAGAATGTTTATGGAACAAAAAGATGCGAAAGGTTGAAACTTTATTTATGAGCTAGTGAGTTTAGGAAGGTCATTAATAAGTTTTGGTCAAATTGTCCCACCATATCATTTTTCATGATAGATAAAGCTTGCACCGGATTTAATCTTTCACGGTAAGATCGTTTACTGGTGAGCGCATTGAACACATCCATTATTTTGCAAATTCGCCCATGAAAAGAAATCTTTTCACCTGCGTAACCAAAGGGATAACCAGTACCATCAAAATTTTCATGATGTTCACCTACCATCCTTAATACTATTTCCGAGTATCGTTTAGTGTCATTTAAAATTTTTCTTCCATAGGAACAATGTTTACGTATTGCTTTTAAATCTTCGTCTACTAATGGTCCTTTTTTTTCTAAAACTTCTTGAGAAATAAATTTTTTTCCTATGTCAGAAAACATCCCACCTAAAAATAGATCGCACAATTCTTTTTCAGGGAGTTTTAAAACATATCCCATGGACAGACAAGAAAATCCAACGTTCACACAATGCGTATGAACAAAACCTTCTTTATTGGCAATACTGTGTAGTTCAGGAAAGGATAGAGGTGTTTCATTAAATATCTCGACCAAACTTACAGGTAGATCGTCTAACAAGGTTAATATTTTTTCAGATGTTTTTATTTCAAGATAATCACTTAGAATTCGGTTTGCGGCTGAATAAATCCTTTTTGTTTTTTCTTTAACAGGATTGTCTTGATATAAATACAAATCTAATTTTTTTAATACCAATTCCTTGTAATATCTGTATAAATCATTTTCATGGATAAAAAAGTTCTGACGATCTTTTTCTTCCATGATTTGGTACAACCGAGAATATTCGTTAGGGGTGTAATCGGCAAATTTCAAGTATTGAATTTTATCTCCCGAACCCGCTTGATAAAATACTTCAAATCCCTGCTCCCACTCTTTATCCAGGAAGTTGTGATCAATGGGTTTAAAATATTGAGCAATCGAATCTGCCATAAAAAATCTAAATCACCTTTTAATAAAAATCACTTTTTTAATGGTAGAAGTAAATGTGATAAATTTACCTGTATTATAATTCTATGGTAAGCATGCAAATTCTAAAGGTCAATAGGAGTGCATGTTTATCTGTCGCCTTTTAGGGGGGAATAAGTTAAAATTGCCCCTTATTTTTGGGGTGAATAAACTTCTGAGGTAAAAATAATGTACAAATTGGTTTTAATGCGGCATGGACAAAGTATTTGGAATTTAGAAAATCGGTTTACCGGATGGGTAGATGTCGATTTAACCGATCAGGGGCGAAAAGAAGCCAAAGCAGGGGCTCAAATGATTTTGGATGCTGATTTATCATTTGATATAGCCTATACCTCAGTATTAAAAAGAGCCATTCGAACATTATGGATAACCTTAGATGAAATGGATCTCATGTGGCTTCCAGTTCACCGTTCTTGGCGTTTAAATGAAAGGCATTATGGTGCCTTACAAGGGCTGAACAAAACTGAAACAGCCGAAAAACATGGAGCTGACCAAGTTAAGATATGGCGAAGAAGTTTTGATATCCCTCCCCCTTCTTTAAATATTAATGATGAAGGGGTACCCCATAAAGATCCAAGATATTCTAATGTTGAAACGAATCAACTTCCCTTTACAGAATCTTTAAAAGAAACAATAAGTCGTTTCCTTCCTTTTTGGTTTGATGAAATTGTTCCTACAATAAAATCCGGAAAACGAGTTTTAATTTGTGCTCATGGGAATAGTTTGCGGGCCTTAGTAAAGCATTTAGATGGTATTAGTGATCAAGATATAAGTGAACTCAATATTCCTACTGGCATTCCATTGGTTTATGAATTGGATAAAGAACTAAGCCCGATTAAAAATTATTACCTCGGTGATCCGGAAGCAGCAAAAAAAGCTGCAGAAGCAGTAGCACAACAAGCTGGGAGCGGAAAAAAATAGAAAAGAATTATTTATTTTTTTTTGGTAAAGTTTTTGTAAGATTTATTTTTTGGATTAGTTCGAGTTGTTTTTCAACTAATTTAGCATTGTAGTTCTGATTATTTTTTTTAAAAAGCTTTTCTGCTTTTAATAACCAACTCATAGCTTTTTGCATTTCATTCAGGCCAATATAAGCCATTCCCAAACCCCAACTTGTATCAGGATGCTGGGGATTTAAGTTTTGAGATTTTTGAAATGCTTCAACAGCATTTTTATAATCCCCTAGTTGGCCATAACTCCTTCCCAAATTAAACCATCCCTCATAAGCATCTGGCCAGATTTCCACAACCTTCTTATATTCACTTAGTGCACCTTCAAAATTTTGAAAATTATCTAATAGAGCACCTAACAATAAATGTCCTTCAACATTCTCCGGATTAATTTTCACAGCCTTAGATAAATGATGGATGGCTAATTCAGGTTTGTTGGTTTGATCATAAAGCTTTCCCAGGGAAAAATGACTTTCCCATAAATTTTTGTTCAACTTTATAGATTTGGTTAAGGAGTTAAATGCTAATTCATTTTTACCAATCATTCTATATGTTTCGCCTAACAGATAATGGGCTAAATCAAAATTTGATGAAAGACGAACCGCCCGCTTAAAATGTTGGATTGCAATTTGATAATGACCTGCCTTCAAGGCCCGTTTTCCCACATTCAATGAAAACAATGCCTCCGCTCTTGAATTTGAAACCTTTAGTTCACTAGAATTTTTATTTAAATGAAGAGAATTAGAAGCAGAATTGGTTTTTGAGTTTTCATTACTTGAAATAGTTTTTGCAACTAAGTTTTCAGAAATGAATAAGCTGAATAAGGTAAGTGCGAAAAAGAACAGACGGTTGAATTTGAATAAATAAAAAAATAGAAGATGCATATAGTTTTATTTAATCATTTCTCGAGCATATTGAAGGGTGATTTCGGTTATATTCTCCCCGCTGGACATGCGTGCAATTTCTTCAATACGCTCCTCCATATTAAGTTCTGTAATTACGGTTTGAGTTCTTTTTCCTGAAACTTTTTTTTGTACTCGATAATGGTAATTTGCGAATCCTGCAATTTGAGGGAGATGAGTAATGCAAAACACTTGTTTATCGTTGGCAATAGATTTTAATTTTTGTCCTACTTTTTCAGCCACTTTTCCGCTAATGCCCGAGTCCACTTCATCAAAAACCATTACAGGCACTAAGTCCTGATGGTTTAATATGGTCTTTAATGCCAACATGACTCTGGATAATTCCCCGCCAGAAGCGATTTTAGCTAAAGGCCGAAGGTCCTCACCAGGGTTAGGAGAAAATAAAAACTCGGAATAGCCAATTCCTTTTTCGTGCGTTTTTACAGGGGTTTTATTAAAGATAGTAAATCCATTGGGATCTTCGGGAAAATCAAATCGGACTCCAAATTGGACATGTTTCATGCTTAAGTCTTTTAATTCTTTTTCCACCACTGATTTAAAATCTTTAGCAATTGTTTTTCGTTTTTTGGCTAAGTTTATAGCAAGCTTAGAAAGCTCCTCTTCAAACTCTTGAATTTCTTTTTTGAGGATATCCAAAGATTCTTCGCCTTGGGTAAGAGTTTTTAGCTCTTCTCCAATTTGTTCTCGATATTCCAAAATAATGGATACACTATTACCGTATTTCCTTTTTAATCCATTAATTTCTGCCAGCCTATCATCAATTTCTTCCAAACGTTCAGGACTGAATTCGATTCCTTTTTCATATTCTCTTAATTCTTCTACTAGCTCCTCTATTTCATAGAAAGCGTTTTCACCTCTTTGTGATTGAGAGCTTAATTTTGGATCTAGATCAATTAAACGGTTTAAATCATTTTGGACACGACCTAATTGTTCCAGGATAGCCCCTTCGGATTCTACTAATAAACCCAGAGCGTTTCGTAAGGAATCATTCAGTTGTTCAGCATTTTGCATCTTATTTTTTTCAGTCCTTAAATTATCTTCTTCATCCGGTTGCAGGTTGGCTTGGTCAATTTCCTGAATTTGAAAATTTAATAAATCTTGTCTTTGTAAAAGATCTCCCTGATGTTTTAAAATTTGATTCAATGTCTGCAATTTTTTTTGATATTGATTAAAAAGATCCCTGAATTGGTCCCGCTCTTCTTGAAGGTTTCCATAAGCATCAAGAATGTCACCATGATATTCTGGATATAATAGGGTTTGATGATCATGTTGCCCATGAATGTCAACAAGACGTTCTCCAATTTTAGCAAGTGTAGAAACTGTTAAATTTGTATTGTTTAACAGAGTTCGATTTTTTTCTTTTGAGGAAACTGTACGTTTTATAAAAATTGTGTCATCTTCAACTTCCATCCCAAGATCACGGATCATTTCTGTGGTTTTTGGATTTGTGATGCAAATTAAGGCCTGAACAGAGGCAGTGTCTTTAGAAGATCGAATTAAATCGGTATCAGCTCTTCCCCCTAAAATTAAATTTAAAGCATCCATAATAATGGATTTACCGGCTCCTGTTTCTCCAGTTAATACATTGAGTCCATTGCCGAAGCTGACAGTTAGGTTGTCAATAATTGCTAAATTCTCGATTCTTAATTCTTGAATCATTTTGAAAGTTTTATTGAATGTGGGGTTCGATACTTTTTATTAGACCGTTTATTTCAGCCAATTGTGTATTTTTTTTGTAAGAATTGTTGTCGCTTGGGTGGAGATTTTTTGCTTTTGTTAATGCCTGTTGTGCCTCTTGATATCGGCCTTTCTTAATATAGGATTGCCCGAGAAAATAGTGATTTTCCCAATAGAGGGGACCCAGGGTGACCGCTTGCTCCAAATGGTAGATAGATTTTGAAATACTTCCTCCTAAAAAAAATGGAAGCTCATAATACATTTTTCCCAAAGCGCGATGTGGCCCTCCTTGATCTACCTTTGGCGATAATAACATTGCTTTTTTCATATTTTCTTTAAAAGGATTTATGATTTGGAGACTGGCCCAAATTCCTTTCATTTCCCCTAACTTACCTAAGCATAAACCTTTTAGAAAATAACTCAGTCCCGATTTAGAATTTTCATTAATAGCTTTTTGAGAAAAGGTAATACAGCGTTCCAATAGTTGTTTCTTAGGGAAACCTTCCTTTTTTGCTAAACGATAATTGATATGTGCTAATTCACAATAGTCTTGGTTATTTTTTCCAGGAAAAGGACGTTCTTTATTTAAAAGTATTTCTTCTCTTAACTGTAATTGATGGGCAGAATCTTCACCCTCATAAAAATGACACGAAAATTTTTTTTCAGGGCTATCTGCCAGACTTGATTGGGTCGAAATCAGTAATGTGAAAACCAAAATCCCTATTTGAAAAAAACAAATGGTTTGAAATTTATTCAATCGAGCATTAATCATGATATTTTAGAAAAATTTAATTCTAATAATCCCTATAAGATTCCATTAAGAATTCCGGTATAATATAAACATTTCATTTATCAAAAAATAGCGAACCGCGATGGCTCAAATTAGATTTGTCCCAATTTTAATAAATTTTTGTGTATTTTTGTTCATTATTTTGAGTGAATCGACTTTAGCAGATCAAATTAGTGCTCAAGATTCGGTTCACCGACTTATTGATAAAATAAAAATGACTGTCCAGGGAGATGTCCTTTCTACAGAAGAAGGAAATACAAACAAAAAGATATTTGAGGAGGCCATTCAGTTCTTAGATGTGGCTCAGATAAGCCAAAAATCGCTTGGAAAATACTGGAAAAAGGTAAATGCCAAGGATCAAAAACAATTTACTTCTTTGTTAAGGGAACTATTTATGTATGTGGCGTTCCCGAATTCGGCAAAATTTTTTAAAAAACTAAAAATTGACTATGGAACCAGTGAAACGAAAGACGAGAAAACGGTAGTTCCTTTAAAAGTAATGCACGAAGAAGAGGGAGAAGTTGGAATTGACTTTGTTCTTCATCAAAAAAAGAATCGTTGGTTAGTTCTAGATGTTATTTTAGATGGGGTGAGTATGCGAAATAATTTGCGTTCGCAATTTCGAAGAATTCTTAAAAAAAAGAATTTTTCTGATTTATTAAGGCAAATGGAAAAAAAATTGAACAAAGCTAAAAAAGGCTAATATAATCCTACCTCTCATTTTGTAATATAAAATTAACTTATATATTTATTATCCCTTTATGTTTCGCAGGGCTCAATGTGGCTGGTGGTAAATATAGGCAATTAAACAACACTAATATTTTTTACTTATGAAAAAAATTGGAATGGTCAGTTTGGGGTGTCCTAAAAACTTGGTGGACACTGAAAATTTATTGGGTGATTTAAAGAGTCAGGGTTATGAAATGACTCCAGACAAAGAAGAAGCAGATGTTCTAATTGTTAATACCTGCGGATTCTTACAATCTTCAGTTAAAGAATCTATTGATACCATTCTAGAAATGGCCCAACACAAAACAGAGGGCAAATGTCAGCAATTAGTGGTGACCGGATGCCTGGCAGAGCGGCACCCAGAAGAATTACTCAAAGAAATTCCTGAAATTGATCATTTATTAGGAACAAAGCAGTATCCGATGTTAAGAAAACTATTAAATGGGTGCCAAACATCAAAAAAGAAAAACCTGGTACATGAGCCGGCTCAATATTTTGAGGATTATCACAATCGGGTATTAACCACACCTTTTTACTCGGCGTATGTAAAAATTTCAGAAGGGTGTTCTAACAAATGTGCGTTTTGCATTATTCCGCAACTGAGAGGCCCTATTCAAAGTCGTCCTTTGGAATCCATTGTCCAGGAAGTTCGTCAATTGGCTGTTCAAGGCGTTCGCGAATTTAATTTAATATCACAGGACACCACTCTTTACGGTTACGATATTCGTATGAAGGATGGTTTAGTTCGCTTGTTAGAGTCCTTGGCAGAAGTTGAAGGAGTAGAATGGATTCGCCTGCTCTATTGCTACCCAACTACTATCAATTCAGCCCTAATAAATGCAATTCAACGCATTGATTCGGTTTGTAAATATATTGATGTTCCCCTACAGCATACCCATGATGAAATGTTGCAACACATGAAACGGCAAGAACGTGAAAAAGGGGTACGCGAAATGATTGAACAAATGAGAACCCAAATTCCTGGTATTACTCTTCGAACCACTATGATCACCGGTTTTCCAGGAGAAAAAGATTATCACTTTCAACACATGCTTAAGTTTGTGGAAGAAATGCGATTTGATCATTTAGGTGCCTTTGCATATTCCGATGAACCAGGAACTACAGCTTTTAATTATCCTGATAAAGTAGAAAATCGCATAGGAGATGAAAGACGTTCAATTTTAATGGAAGCGCAAAACAAAATTGTTAAAGAAAACCATTCCCTTCGATTAGGTCAAATCCACCCGGTTTTGATTGAAGAGTTAGAAGAAGACTCGATGCTTTTAACGGGTCGAATGCCTTTTCAGGCCCCTGAAATAGACGGTCAAATAATTATTGAGAATAGCCCTGTTGAACCTGGCCAAATCGTTCCAATGAAAATTATTGGTAGTTTGGATTATGATTTAATTGCTACTAACAATTTTGAAAATTAAGGAAACTAGAAACTATTCATTCCATGAAAGTTAAAAGAGTTGGAATATTAACTGGAGGAGGAGACTGTTCAGGTCTAAACGCAGTCATCCGCGGGATAACTCTTGCTGCAATTCAGAAGCATGACATGACAGTCATTGGAATTCAGGAAGGATTTGAAGGATTAATTTTTAACCGCACTCAAGAGTTAACTGCCCGAAGTGTTCGGGACATTCTAACATTGGGAGGTACAATTTTAGGAGCCTCTAATAAAGGCAACCCTTTTGCCTTCAAGGAACAGGATGAACACGGAAAAATTAATACTCATGATTATTCTGAAAGAGTTCTAAAAAACTTTGATCAACTTCAAATAGATTGTTTATTTGTCGTTGGAGGAGAGGGTACCCTCCAAATTGCTAACGAGTTTTCAAAAAGAGGAATGCCTGTAATTGGAGTTCCCAAAACCATTGATAACGATTTGTATGGCACAGATTATTCGTTTGGATACCAAACTGCAGTTCAAGTAGCGAGTGATGCCTTGGATAGATTGCAAACCACAGGTCGAAGCCATTCCAGAGTTATGATTCTCGAAGTAATGGGGAGACATTCAGGTTGGATTGCTTTGGAATCAGGATTATCAGGTGGGGCGCATGTAATATTGATTCCTGAAATTCCTTATAATCTAAATTTGGTGTTGGATAAAATTCGCTGGCGGCAAGAAAATGGATGGCCATTTACCATTATAGTTGTTGCTGAAGGGGCAGTAGAAGAAGGGGGAAATCCAATTACCAGTGAAGTTGCAGGTAATAGACTCCAAGGGGTTGATAAACTTGGAGGCGTAGGAGATTTTATTGCCCATCAATTAGTTAAGGAAATTGATTCCGAAGTAAGATGTACGGTACTAGGACATATACAAAGGGGGGGGACCCCTAACTCATTTGATAGGGTGTTCGGCACCCGTTTGGGTTCATTCGCGCTCCATGCTGCAGTTAAGGGACGCTTTGGAAATATGGTGGCTCTAAAAACCCCCGAATTGGTGCTGGTTCCCTTGGAAAAATTAGCCGGAAAAGTACGACAAGTACCGCTTAATTCGCAACTTATTAGATCGGCCGAATCTATTGGTATCACCTTTGGAAGATAAAAGACTTTAACCTGATTGAAAAACCCTATCCTTCATTCATTGGTCCTGAAAAGTTCCTAAAATTATAAATATTTGTGGAAATTCCGTTTCTTTAGTTATATTGGATAATTACCCCATGTAATTATGGTAAATCCTTGCCTGAGAATTAGGGATATGTTAAACTTTCGCCACAGCATCTTATGACCTTGTAGTGCATAACTTACCTGTTTTTAATTATTTATCAATACACACGTCTATGGACTGGACCAAGGGTGGCCTTCGGGTTCTTGGTTTGGGATGAACTAGGCGGCGGATTAACCAATTTTGTTTTTTAGGAGAATTTAATGTCAGAAATTACCATGAAAGAACTGTTAGAGTCGGGGGTTCATTTTGGTCACCAGACTACTCGGTGGAATCCCAAAATGAGGTCGTATATATATGGAGCACGTAACGGGATCCATATTGTAAATTTACAAAAAACCCTAACAAAATGCAAAGAAGCAGAAAATTATGTTCGTTCTCTAGCGCAGGAGGGGAAGAAAATACTATTTGTTGCTACAAAAAAGCAGGCTCAGGAATTGGTGGCTGAGCAAGCTCAACGTTGTGGCATGTATTATGTGAATCAGCGTTGGCTTGGTGGAACCATGACAAACTTTTCCACTATACGGCGTAGTATAGACCGTCTTTTGGAGTTGGAAAAAATGGAAGAAGAGACTAATTTTGAGCAACTCCACAAGAAAGAAGCTCAACAAAAACGAAAAGAAATTGCAAAACTCAATAAGTTTTTAAGCGGTATTAAACAAATGCGGGATCTTCCTGATGCTGTATTTATTATTGATACTAGAAAAGAACGTATTGCCTTACTAGAAGCCGTTAAGTTAGGTATTAAGGTTATTGCCATTGTAGATACGAACTGTGACCCCGAAGGAATTGATTATATAATTCCGGGGAATGATGATGCTATCCGTTCTATTGGATTGTTCACCACCCGCCTAGCTGATATTTGTTTAGAAGGTCAAGAGTTGTATAAGGCTTCCAAAAAAGATAAACAAGAAGAGCAGGAGCCTTCCAATACCAAGCAAGAATTTACAGAGGCTACAGAAACAGAACCTTCAAAGGTGCCCGATGAAGTTGAAGCTGATGTTTCATCTGGAGAAACGGATTCTGAATTGAAAAAAGAAGAATAGCTTAAAGGTTTTGCTTGTAATCCAGTTTTTATTAATTAACGAATTGAGAATTCAAATTTTTTAAGGGTACTTTTCCTACTTTATTCGGAAAGGTTTCCCTTAAGGTTTCTGTTTGTAAAGAAAGAAAAGGAGAAATTTAGAATGGTAGAGGTTACAGCGGCAATGGTTAAAGAGTTGCGCGAAAAATCAGGTGCCGGAATTATGGAGTGTAAGAACGCTCTTAAGGAGAACGAAGGAAATTTAGACGATGCAATGACCTACCTGCGTAAGCGAGGTATAGCGAAAGCAGAAAAAAAGGGTGATCGTGAAACAGGTGACGGCTCTGTAGGTTCTTATATTCATGCAGGAAACAAAATTGGAGTTTTAGTTAAATTAAATTGCGAAACCGATTTTGTTGCTAATACAGATGATTTTCGTGATTTATTACGTGACATTGCCATGCATATAGCGGCATCTAAACCACGATTTAAATCACGAGAAGAAGTGACTCAGGAAGTTTTAGATAAAGAGCGAGAAATCTTTGCCCATCAAGCTCGAGAATCTGGAAAGCCTGAAAAAGTCATTGATAAAATTGTCCAAGGGAAAATGGATAAATTTTATGAAGAAAATTGCCTGTTGAACCAAGCCTTTATTAAAGATACTAGTTTGACAATTGAAGAATTGATAAAACAAAAAATTGCCAAATTAGGGGAAAATATTACAGTGGGTGAATTTCATCGGATGGAAATTTCCAAGTAATTGAGGAGAGCATTTTGGATCAACCTAAGTACCGAAGGATTTTATTAAAGCTGGGTGGTGAAAGTGTAGCTGCCGAAGAAGGTGGATTTGGTATTGACCAAGTGGCTATTACTTCCATTGCCACTGAAATATTGGAAGCTAAAAACTTAGGAGTTCAAATTGCAATTGTTATTGGGGGTGGAAATATTTTGCGGGGTGCCACCGTTAGCAATTTAGGAATGGAACGAGTTACCGCAGATTATATGGGAATGCTAGCGACGGTCATTAATTCTTTAGCCTTGCAAAATGCTTTAGAAATGCAAGGAGTTCCTACTCGAGTTTTGACAGCATTAGAAATA
The DNA here is from genome assembly GCA_965223665.1 of Nitrospinaceae bacterium. Taxonomy (GTDB): domain Bacteria; phylum Nitrospinota; class Nitrospinia; order Nitrospinales; family Nitrospinaceae; genus CBDCVY01. The sequence continues at coordinate 2,789,987 of OZ245011.1, read as the reverse complement.
CGTCAGGTTGCGGAGCCCTATGTTCGTCGCCGCGCAATTCGCCATTTAGAAAAAGATCGAGTTGTCATTTTTGCTGCTGGGACGGGAAATCCGTATTTCACCACTGATACGGCAGCATCTTTAAGAGCTATCGAGGTGGAAGCGGAAGTCATTTTTAAAGCGACCAAAGTGGACGGAGTCTATTCAGCCGATCCTAAACTGGATTCTAATGCCACTAAGTATCAAGAACTTTCTTATATAGATGTATTAAATAAGGGGCTCAAGGTAATGGATTCGACATCTGTTTCCTTATGCATGGATAATAAGCTTCCAATGATGATTTTTAATTTCCGTGAAAAAAATAGTATCAAAAGAGCCATTTTAGGTGAAAAAATAGGAACCACTGTGGGAGCCAATTAAAATGGATGAATTATTAAAAGAATCAGAACGAAAAATGAAAGCCTCCATTGACCACCTGCACGTAGAATTTGGAAAAATTCGTACTGGTCGAGCATCGGTTTCATTAGTTGAAGATATTAAAGTGGATTATTATGGAACCCCTACCCCTTTAGCTCAAGCTTCAACCCTGGGGGTACCTGATAGCAAAACAATTACTATTACCCCTTGGGATGCTACTCTCCTTCCTGTAATTGAAAAAGCCATTCAATCTTCTGATCTAGGGTTAAATCCTTCGAATGATGGTAAAGTCATTCGTCTGAGTATTCCACCCTTAACTCAAGAACGTAGACAGCAGTTATCTAAAGTTGTAAAAAAATATACCGAAGATTGTCGGGTGGCTATTCGTAATATTCGAAGAGATTTTAACGATAAGATCAAGGTGATGGAAAAAAATCATGAAATTTCAAAAGATGATGAGCACAAGGGGCATGAAAAGATTCAAAAATTGACAGACCAATTTATTGAGGAAGCTGATAAGATTGCCGCAATTAAAGAAAAAGATGTCCTCGAAGTATAATTATTCCCTTATAATATTAAGTAATATTTGAATTTGCTCCACTATCGTCATTAGGGTAGTAGGTTAAAATTTATTCCCATGCTTTGGAGATCCTACCTTGTCAAATACCTCATTAATGCAAAAAATTAATCCGAAAAGATTACCTCGACATGTAGCAATTATTATGGATGGAAATGGTCGCTGGGCTAAAAAGAATTTTATGCCCCGCGTTGAAGGACATCGTATGGGAGTCAAGTCTGTAGATCGAATTGTAACCCTTGCTACAAAAATGAAAATAGAAGCTCTTACCTTATATTCTTTTTCTGATGAAAATTGGAATCGTCCTCGGCCGGAAATTGAAGCTTTGATGAAAATTTTAGATCAATTTCTACGTAAGGAATTAGATCGAATGAAAAAGGAAAATATTAGATTTAATACCATTGGCCGTGTTTATGAACTTCCAGGTCCTATTCAAGACCTTATCCAACACGCAAAAGATTTTACCCGTGATAATACAGGGTTGGTATTAACTTTAGCCCTCAGTTACGGGGGACGGCAAGAAATTATTGATGCAGTAAAAAAGACTGCCCAAAAAGTGTTGGATGGACGATTACACATCGAGGACATTGATTTTCCGGAATTTGAAAACGGACTTTCCACTCATGGTCTTCCAGATCCTGATTTATTAATTAGGACAAGTGGAGAACTACGTATTAGTAACTTTCTTCTTTATCAAATTGCCTACACCGAACTGCATTACACTCAAGTGCTTTGGCCTGATTTTAAAGAAGAAGATTTTCTTACCGCTATCATTGATTTCCAAAAAAGAGAAAGAAGGTTTGGTCTTATTCAGGAACAAATTGTAAAGGCTTAACCGATTCTAAATTTACATTGACTACTAAATAGTGAAAGCTAATTTACTTACTGAAAATACGTTTAAGCGAATAATCAGTGCTGTAATTTTAATACCTGTAACTTTGGGTATTCTTTTATACGGGTCGGCGCACTTATTTTTTGTTTTGATCTTAGCGGTAGCATTAGGTGGATTTTATGAATACTTTCACTTAATACGAAGCATGGGTATTGAAGGCTTTCCTTTGACTGGTAGTGTGTTATGCGTTCTACTGTTATTGTGTTTTTTTATGAATGATTATTTTTTATTGTGGTTATTCTTTGCAATTTTTTTGTTATTCGTTACCTGGATAAATTCTTTTAAAAGTTTTAGAGATGGATTAGACCCATTAGCATATACATTCTTAGGTGTAGTTTTTGTGGCAGGTTTAATGGGTTATTTTCTTTTGATTCGCGATCAACCTCAGGGACCTCAAATCATATTATTTTTGTTTTTAATAATCTGGTTAAGTGATTCGGTTGCTTTCTTTGTAGGTAAAACTTTAGGTGTCACTGCTTTGGTTCCCAATATAAGCCCTGGTAAAACAGTGGAAGGTGCTATCGGAGGAATTGGGGGTGCGTTGCTTGCAGGTGTTTTATCTAACCTATGGTTTCTTAAGGGAATTTCTATAACGCATTGTTTGATTATATCCCTTTTATGCGGTATCATCGGTCAAATTGGGGATATCGCTGAATCACTATTAAAGCGAAGTGCTAATGTTAAAGACTCTGGCTCTCTTATCCCCGGACACGGAGGAATATTAGATCGACTAGATAGCTTAATGTTTGCAGGTCCAGCTTTGTATTGCTATCAAAGACTATTTTTTTGAGCTTTCATTTTTCTGTTAAAGTGACAGATTAGTGTAGAGGTAATTTTTCTTTGAGTTTTAACTATTGTTTCAAAGTTTGATTTTTGAAGGTGGTAAGTGCTCTTCCACTTTTTTAGAAATAATTACAAAAAACATTTTTATTATGGTTTTGTAGGCAACCGTTTTTAAGACCATCAAAAATGTTAGTCTATACGACTCTAACCGGGCGGATAATTAATTTAGTTTCATCTTTCTATTAATTTTGAAACTAATTTGTTCGTTGTGGATGCTTATGAAAACATTGTCCATTTTAGGTTCTACCGGTTCCATTGGGGTAAATACACTTGACGTGGTTGCCCGCAATCCTGAAAAATTTCAAATTTTAAGCTTAGCTGCAGGAAGTAATGTGGAGGTTCTTGCAGGTCAGGTCAAAAAATTCCAACCTAAAGTTGTTTCCCTTTTTGATGAAAATAAAGCTAAAGAGCTTCGGCAATTATTAAATGGAATTCCGGTTGAAATTCTGACTGGAGAAGCAGGTTCGGTAATTGCAGCCACACTCCCTGAGGTTGATTTGGTGGTTTCCGGGATGGTTGGATTTGCAGGATTAGTTCCCACCTATGCCGCGGCACAATCGGGAAAAACTATTGCCCTTGCAAATAAAGAGACTTTAGTGGCCGCAGGCAAGCTTATGGTAGAGGCTGTTAGGGATGGTTCTTATATTATTCCGATTGACAGTGAGCACAGTGCTATTTTTCAAGCACTCAATGGAGAAAACCGCGACCGTGTAAGACGAATTATTCTTACCGCATCTGGAGGCCCCTTTAGAACATTTACTACTGAGCAAATGGAAACAGTAACGGTCAAGGAAGCTCTAAATCATCCCAATTGGATTATGGGAAATAAAATTACCATTGATTCTTCAACCATGATGAATAAAGGATTGGAATATATCGAGGCTAAATGGTTATTTGGGTTGGACACCCCGGTAGATATAATTGTTCACGCTCAAAGTATTATTCATTCAATGATTGAATTTGTTGATACTTCCATTATGGCTCAACTGGGAATTCCGGATATGCGAGTCCCGATTGCTTATGCGTTATCCTACCCGGACCGGGTGGAGTGCGATTTGCCTTCATTAGATTTGGCCGAAATGTCGAATTTAACTTTTGAACCTCCCGATTTTAAACGTTTTCCTTGCCTGCAACTTGCTAAAGATGCATTGGAAGTGGGTGATACCATGCCAGCGGTTTTAAATGCGGCTAATGAAATTGCTGTCGCTGCATTTTTGGATCAACTGATACCTTATAAAGATATTGCCGAAATAATACGACTTACCATGCAGAACCATAAGAGCCATAAATTGAATTCCCTGGAAGATGTTTTAAATGCAGATCGTTGGGCACGTGAGGAAACACGTAAACTCATATCTGTTGCCTCGCAAGCTTAAAATAATCTCGTATTTTCGAAAATATTGATTCTTTCCCATTGCCAGGGCTCATTTATTTAACCTACCTAACCCCTTACGCCTAACAGGTTTCATTTTTTAAGAAAAAATTCTAGAAAACCCCGTATTGATTTGCTCCTATTATCCCATTGATTTTAAAGGGTTAAAGTCATATAATCCCAAGCTATGAAGGTCTCAAAAGATTTTATTGTGATTGGAAGTGGTTTGGCAGGATTGACGTTTGCCCTCAAGGTTGCTGAGTTTGGATCTGTGGCCCTAATCACTAAGGATGCGATAGAAGAATCTGCTACCAAATATGCCCAAGGGGGTATTGCTTCGGTGATGGCTGCGGATGATTCCTTTGATCTTCATGTTGCTGACACCATGGAAGCAGGGCGGGGTTTGTGTAAAGAAGATGTTGTGCGATGTATTATTCGTGAGGGTCCTGCTTTGGTGCGTGAATTGGTTGAATTGGGTGCCAAGTTTACTCGTACGCAAGAAGATACTTATCATTTAACGCGCGAAGGAGGACATTCAAAGCATCGTATTTTACATGCGGATGATTTTACCGGATTAGAAATTGAGCGTACACTAATAGATGCTGTAGGTAATAAACCCAATATCGAATGTTATCCCAAACATATGGCAGTGGATATAATCACACGTGCCAACCTCGATTCTAAGATAATTCCAGGAAGCATTGAGGATGAAGCATTAGGTCTGTATGTCTTAAATGAGGAAACCGGTGAGGTTATTACTTTTTTAGGAAAAGCTATTTTACTTGCTACAGGTGGAGCAGGTAAGGCTTATCTTTATACTTCGAATCCAGATATTGCGTCCGGGGACGGAATTGCTTTAGCATATCGAGCTGGAGCAAAAATTGCCAATATGGAATTTTTTCAATTTCACCCCACCTGTCTTTATCATCCTGAAGCAAAATCATTTTTAATTTCTGAAGCGGTTCGTGGTGAGGGAGGTATTCTTCATTTAAAAAATGGAGCGACTTTCATGGAGAGTTATCATCCTATGGGATGCCTGGCTCCTCGAGATGTTGTAGCTCGAGCCATTGATTATGAATTGAAGAAAAGCGGAGACGATTGTGTTTATTTGGATATGACTCACCTGGAAGGTTATCGAACACGTGAACGATTTCCGAATATTTATAAAACCTGTCTATCTTTTGGCTACGATATGACGAAGGAACCCATTCCTGTGGTGCCAGCCGCACATTATATGTGTGGTGGGGTGATGGTGGATTTAAATGGGCAAACTAATATTAACCGACTATTTGCATCAGGAGAAGTTTGTTACTCGGGACTTCATGGTGCCAATCGTTTAGCCAGCAATTCGTTATTAGAAGGTTTAGTTCTTTCACATCGAGCTGTCTCAAAGGCAATAGAGTTTTCAAAAGTTACCTCGGATTTAGATTCTATCCAATCACGGATTCCAGATTGGGATAGTGGGGACGCGGTCAAAAGTGATGAATCTGTTATTGTTTCTCACAATTGGGATGAGATTAGACGATTGATGTGGAACTATGTAGGTATTGTTCGTTCCAATAAAAGACTTTACCGGGCTAAAAGGCGAATTGAACTTTTGTTGGAAGAAATAAAAGAATATTACTGGGATTTTAAAATTACGAAAGATACCTTGGAATTAAGAAATCTGGCAATCACAGCTCAATTAATTATTGAAGGAGCGCTAAAGAGAAAAGAAAGCCGAGGCCTTCATTATAACCTCGATTATCCTGACAAAAATGACGAGACCCAAAATAAGGACACAATACTTTGGGATGAAACTCAACGATTAATAACATCAAAAGACCCTCAGGTTTACAAACCATGAATGAAAATACATCATCACATTTAACGCGAGATATATTTGGAATTTCTGCCATTGGTTTTACTTTGTATACCTTAATGGCTTTGGTGACTTTTTCGCCAAAAGATCCTTCATTTAATAAGTTTTCTTCCGGTGTAGAAAAAGTCAACAATATGGGAGGAAAAATTGGGGCATTTTTATCTGATTTATTAGTGCAATCTTTGGGAACGGGCGCATTTATTTTTCCCTTGGTAACTTTACTGGTGGGATGGGCTTTAATACGAGGAAGAGAGTTTTATCGGTGGCCAGTGGCACTGGGTTTCGGTTCATTATTTTTAATTGCTTTTTGTGCTCTGTTGGCCATCCAATATAAGGATGATTTGTTTTTCGGAATTGCGGCACAATCTGGGGGCCTTCTTGGAAAATGGGTGGCAAACTGGTTGGTTCTTTGGTTGAACCCGGTAGGAACTCAATTGCTTTTGGTCACCCTTATTTTTATTTCCATGTTTGCTATGTTTGGCGTGCCTATCAGTACCCTTATTGATATTACTGGAAATTTTATAAAAAGGACTGTTCGGTTTGTATTTCGAAGTTTGATTCAGGGGTTGCAATGGGGATTGGAAGTGGTTAAAGGTTTTAAGTCCTGGATGATAGAGTCTTGGAATATTTGGAAAACCACAAATAAAGGGAAAGTGAAAAAACATAAATTAAGTGAGCCCGTAATAATATCAAATGAACTCATGACTCCAGTTCCCAAAAAGTTTGACCTACCTGAAAAAAAGAGTAAAGAGAAAAAAGATAAAGCAGATTTTGCCATTCAGGAAGACTTCCCATTTATGAAAGATTCTGAGAATTATCAAGTACCTCCTTTGGATTTATTAAATGATCCCTCAAAAATCAGAAATGTTGAAAAATTGAAACAGGAAATAATTCTCAACTCAACCATCTTAGAAAAAAAATTATTAGATTTTGGAATTGAAGGACGAGTGGTGCAGGTGCTTCCTGGACCAGTAATCACCCTTTATGAATTTGAACCGGCTCCAGGCATTAAAGTGAGTCGTATTATGTCTCTAACTGATGATTTATCATTAGCCATGCGTGCCCCTAGCGTTAGAATTTTAGCTCCGGTTCCAGGAAAACCTGTGGTGGGAATTGAGTTGCCAAATCCCAAACGGGAGACCGTATTCTTAAAGGAAATCCTCAGTTCTGAGGATTTTCAAGATGCGCATTCAAAATTGGCACTAGCCGTTGGGAAAGATAATATTGGTCAGCCAATTGTTCAAGATTTGGCACAAGTTCCTCATTTATTGTTAGCAGGTTCTACAGGCTCTGGAAAATCAGTGGGAATCAATTCTATGATCTGTAGTTTACTTTTAAATGCGAGTCCTGATGAAGTAAAAATGATAATGATTGATCCCAAAATGCTTGAATTGTCAATGTATGATGGAATTCCTCATTTAATTTCTCCCGTAGTGACGAATCCCAAAAAAGCAGCAGCTGCATTACAATGGGCCGTTTCGGAAATGGAGCGACGTTATAAATTGATGGCGGAGTTGGCGGTTCGGAATATTTCTGGTTATAATAATAGAATAGAAAAATTACAAAGCGAACATGATATTGAAAGCCGAAAGCAATCGAAACTAAAAAAACCCTCGCCCAGTACTTCAGAGTTTTTAGACGATGATTTTGAGGCAGAGAATATAAGTGAAGAAGATAAGCGGCCATCTAAGCTTCCTTATATTGTAATTATAATTGATGAGTTGGCGGATCTGATGATGGTTTCTTCCCGAGGAGTTGAAGAATCATTAACAAGGTTAGCTCAAATGGCCAGAGCTGCTGGCATTCATCTGATTGTTGCTACACAGCGACCCTCGGTTGATGTGTTAACGGGTATTATTAAAGCAAATTTCCCTGCGCGAATTTCGTATCAGGTGACATCCAGGGTAGATTCCAGAACTATCTTGGATAGTATGGGCGCGGAAAAGCTGCTGGGCAAGGGTGACATGCTGTTTTTGCCTCCCGGTACCTCGAGACTACAAAGAATTCATGGAGCTTTGGTGAGCGATGAAGAGATCAATCGTATTTTAAAATTTATTAAAGAACAGGGATCTGGTCCCGAGTTCTCTGAAGACGTTTTTCAAGTAGTAGCTGATCAAAAAGATCAGGAAGAGGGAGATGAAGAATACGATGAGAAGTATGATGAGGCAGTAGCCCTGGTTGCGAGAGAACAGCAGGCTTCCATCTCAATGGTTCAGAGGAAACTGCGAGTGGGTTACAATCGGGCTGCCCGAATGATTGAAATAATGGAGAGGGAGGGAGTTGTAGGAAGATCAGATGGAATTAAACCAAGAGAAGTTTTTGTTAAACCGATTTCTATGGACTAAGAATTTATTTTGTTTTTTTGTTGTATTTATACTTCTGTTTCCTAATTCTGTTTTTGCAAAAATCTATAAATGGAAAGACGAAAACGGTAAGACTCATTACACTGATAATCCTTCCAAAATTCCAAAACAATATAATAAAAAAGGTAGCAATTTAGAAACTGTAAGGGGAGGTCCTCCCGATAATATAACGGTTCCGGTTTCAATCAATTTTCCTACCGTTCGCAGAAGTGGAGGAAAACATATAATTCCTCTTAAGCAAGTAAGTGGGGGAAACTATTCTGTGGAAACGATTATCAATGGAAATGTTAGAGCGGATTTAATGCTGGATACGGGAGCTTCTTTAGTAATTTTGTCTGATCGTATTGCTAAGCTTCTAAAATTTAGAAATCTCGATAAAGGACCCCATATGCAGTTTTCAACTGCAGGGGGAACTATTTCCTCACCTTTACTTATTTTAAAGAAAGTACAAGTTGGGTCGGCAATTGTAAAAAATGTTGAAGCAAGTATCAATCCCCATATGGGTATGATGGATGGTTTGTTGGGGATGTCTTTTCTTAGTGAATACCAAATAGAGGTGCGCTCTTCTTCAAATGAATTGGTCCTCAAACGCCAAAAGAGTAATGGAGAACCTCTTTGGGATGGGCACACTGCCAAATGGTGGAAAACAAAATATGATGGTTATACCAATTCCATTCGTCAATACCAAAGATTTCAGCATATGGTAAGAGGTCAATCCAAAAGGGTGAAAGATGCGAAAAAAATGGTAAAATATTATGAGAAACTTCATAAGGCATTAGAGCAGCGGGCTGATCGAGCCGGTTTGCCAAAAAAATACCGATCTTATCCTTAACTCATTTCCATGAAAAGTGAAATGAAGAAGAGTTCAGAGAACTTTTCTCTCGATTCCTCTCCAAAGCCTATTCTATTGATCCTTTTAGGAGCCAGCAATTTAGGTAGAGGTCACGATGCCTTAGTTCGGTTTTTGAAAAAACATTTATCCAACCGTAAAATTGATATAATTTCTGCCATGGGCCCAGGAAGAGGATATTGTGCTTATGGAGGAATTTTTACCGCCATTTACTCCCCTATTGCTTCTTGCGAATGGTATCCACTTGCAAAAAAAAAAGCAGGCCAAGGTTTTCAAGTCATATGTTTAATGACGGACATTGGTAATGATATTCTTTATAATAAAACCCCTAACGAAATTAAAGAAAGTATTCAGTCCATAATTGAAAAATTAAAAAGTTTAAATTCTGTTATTTTTTTTACCACTCTCCCAAAAGCTTTTGAGAACCCATTGCCGAATTGGTTTTTTGTTACGGTTAGATCGATGCTATATCCAAAATCTAAGGTTTCTGCAGGATCTGTTAAGAATAGTGTTAAGGATATCAACAAGTTTTTGGAGACCTTAGCAAATAAAAATGTATTCAAAATATCTTCTCTCGATTCCTTTTTAGGCTGGGACAAGGTTCATTATGGATTGTTTAAAGCTCCTGAGGCATGGACTGCAATTGGAAGGAAAATTTTGGAAAAAATGAGAATCTCGTCTAACCGGAAAATTCATTTTCTGGATATAATCAGATCCTACCAAAGCAATTTTTTTCGTTGGGTTACTAAGGATCTATTTAAATTAACAAAAGAGAATCAGGAAAATTTTTATTGAAGCTATGGGATGGGTAAGAGTTGGTTACAGGTTAATAGGCCTTCTTTTAATACAGGTATGGGCATTTTCTACGGGATTAATTTTATATTTACTTTATTCTAGAAACCAAAAAAAGCATTGGCACCTTGTAATACGCTACACCCGTTATTGGGGAATTTTATGCTGCTGGATATTAAATTTTAAAATTAAGATTGAGGGAAATGAGAATAGAAAAGTAGGTTCCTTAATAGTAGCGAATCATGTAGGTACACCGGATATATTTGTGTTGGCTAGCTGTTTTGAAACATTTTTTGTATCTAAGTTTGGAATTGGGTCCTGGCCAATGATCGGGAAAATGGCTGCATTGGGAGGAACAATTTTTATCAATCGAACCAAAAAGTTAGCTGTTAAAGATATGGTTAGGGAGATTGAAAGAAGATTGGTCTGTGGTTTTTCGGTTACCCTGTTTCCTGAAGGAGGAGTTTCCCCTAACGATGAAATCCAACCCTTTAAGTCATCAGCATTTGAAGCGGCAGCAAAAACACATTCACACGTTCAGCCGGTATTAATAACTTACCTGGATAATCAAAAACCTTCTGTAGCCTGCTGGAGACACATTACATTTTCTCAACACCTATATCGTTTGTTAAAAAATAAAGAACTCTTACTAACCATAACAATTCTTCCTTCCCTCCAGGAGGCCGACCGACGATTACTTGCTTCAAAAAGTCAAAAATTAATTGAGGAAAAAAATCAAACTTATATTGAATTTTGTTTAAGTTCTGGGAAATTCAGTTAGTTTGTTCTCTCCTGGGTTGAAGGGCTTCTTTTTAAAAATAATAATTCCTTCTTTCTTGTCCTTTACTGGGTGGTTGCCAATTTGGTGAATTGATTGATAATTTTTTTGGATCCATTGATATATATTTTGCCCAAAATCTACTCCAAAAAATCTATATTTAAATTCAAGATAATCGTGAAAAACAATGACTATAAAATGAGGAGGGGAATCTTTTAAAGAATTTAATATAATATTCTCTCCGACCAATTTCCAAGTTCCCGGATTAAAACTTATATTGGGATTAGAATTCTTTCTTCTTGCTAGAAAGTTTAGAAGTGTGCCCGTGGGAAAAGAATATAACTCCTGGTCAGGTTCAATGATTTCCTCAATAAAGCTTAAGGCGATTTTAAAATTCATATCTCGAGGTGTTACATAAGGGGAATAACCTATTAATAAATCTTCATTTTGATTTACTGGAAGAATTTTCTTTTCATAATAAGAATAAGAAATTTTTATATGGACAAAAATAAATAATGCCAATATCCCATATATGGAAGTTTTAAAAAATAAATTGTGGACTCCTCTTTTTTGAATCCACATTGGAATATCGTCAATAATAAACTTAGTTAAAAGTAAAGTCCCGGGGAGTGCTAGAGCAACCCCATAGTGATATACATGAGTTTTAAAAATTATTTTTATAAGTAATAAAAGAGAAAATAAACTAAAGGCAATTAATGGTAATAATTTTTTTTTATTTAAATTTGTTTCTTTGTGGTACTTGATTAAAAAAATAAGAAATGCAGAAATTATAAATAATGGAACTGGTCTTAAAGTTTCAAGCCAGGGAATTGTATTAAAAAATAAAAAATGAAATCCTAATAAAAAAATTATAGAAGATACATAATGTAAGTAATTATTTTTCTTATTTTTTAGAAGTTTGTAGTTGATGAAAAACAGGGTTAATATTAATGCAACCCCCAGACTGGCAAACTTAACGTTAATTAAAATATTTTCTTTAAGCTGATTGATTCCCATTACAGATTTGTAAAAAGGAAGGTCTCTAATTAAGGGGTTAAATGCATAGGCCCAGGGTTTTAATAAGGTAAAAAATGCTTCTGTAAAAGATAAGTGAAATGAAAAATAGAAAAAGAATATTGCTAGTGGAAGTAGTGAAGAGAGAATGAAAATCAGGACTTCTCTAATTTTACTTTTTTGAACTGGAACATGATGATAAAAATAATAAGATAATATTGTTATTACCGTGATGCCCCAGGCAAGGGCGACTTCAAATTTTGTCAGAAAAACCAAACCGGTAAGTAAGCCCAAAAAAAATAAATTTTTAGTTTTCTGGTTTTTAACTAACTTTATTAATTGGTATATAGAGGCAAACGTTAATAATATACCGTGTGTAATATCGTAAACATAGGAACAAACGAAATTATGGTTACCCATCCATAGGTATTGAGAAAAAGCGAAAACTGTCACAAAAATTAGAGAGGAAAAGAAGGCTGAGATATTGGTTCCAATTGAAGCGAAAATTCTAAAAATTAACCATGCGGTTAACACAACTAAGAATATATTAAAGCTTACAATTATTAAAAAGTTTACCCCAAATAGCTTGAAAAGAATTGCATGAAGATATGATGATAAGGGACCATAAAAATAATTTATATCTTTATATAAAACCTCGCCTTCTGAAAGTCTCCAGGCGATATAAAGCTGTTCCCCAAAATCTATAGTTAAATCTGGCCACTTGAGCCAGCTTATCCATGCCATAAATAAACCCATTATCCAAATAAAAAGACAGCACCAAAATTTATTATTTTGAGTTATAGGAATTGAGGATTTTAAAATATTTAAACTAACTAACATTGGTTTTTTGATTGTTTTCCTTCCGCTTTAAAATCTGAATACCAAATCCTTTTCCGGTAAAAGGAGTTTCTCCAAACTGTTTAATAAGAGTGTAGTTACCTAGAATCCATTTGTAAATTGTCTTAGCATAATCCTGCCCAAAATATCTGGCACCTAAAATTTGAGAGTCAACCTCTAAAAGTAAAATATATGGCGGAGATTTTTCCTTAAGGTCTGATAAATATTTTTTTTCGGAAAAAATTAAGGCTTCGCCTGGATTATAGGTTGAAGATACTAAGGAATTAGGATGTTTAGTGAAAAAGTTAATCATAAGACCATAGGGTATCGGAGCTATTGGAACATCCTTTTCAATTTTTGTATCTATAAAATTTAATGCCTCTTGTACAATCTTTCCGCGAGGATCTAAATTGGGAAAATAAGTCATTATTTTGTTATTTTCGAGTTGCACTGGGTAGTTTTTCAATTCATAAAATTCTTTGGAAATATAAATGTGGTTAAAAATATAAATCAGGATCAACCCCATGCAAGAATTTATATATAAGGGTGAAATAACTACGTTTTTTGAAAACCATTTTGGAAAATCATTTAGAAAAAATTTTACTAGAATTAAGGTTCCCGGAAGTGCTAAGGCAAACCCGTAATGAAATGAATGAACATTAAATATAATTTTCAAAAGAAGAATAAATGAAAAAATTGAAAAGATTAACTGAGTAAAATAATGACTGATATTATTAGAAGATCTAGGAGATTCATTTATTTTTTTAATAAAGTAAAAGGTTAAGATTAAAAGAAACACCGGAAGTGGTTTAATGATTTCTTTCCATGATATTTGATTATTAAATAATAGAATTATTGAAAATAAAGAAATGATAAAAATTATAGGTAAATTGGTGTGACTTTTAAGAAAAGGAATTCGACTATAAGAAACCATTGCGATGAATGAAAAAATAAATGTCAGAGAAATTAGACCCAAAGTAATATTTATTAGATTTTTTGATAATGCGCTAGTACCAGAAACCCATTGATATAAAGGAAGAGCCCTAAGTTGATCATTGAGAGCATATTTTATGGGAGAAAAAATTGCACTTAATGCTTGCGTAAATGATAAATGAGAGCATAAATATATTAAAAATAATAAAAGTGGAAGAAGAATTCCGAGACTGAATAGCGAGAAAGTTTTAATCCTGCAAACTTGGGACGTGGAATAAAGAATCTGATAATAAAGCAATCCTAAAATTAAAGCACAAACTAGAGCAACAGATACTTCAATCTTTGTTAAAAGTACTAAGCCCGAAATAAACCCTAATAAGAAAACTTTATTAAATTTAGGTTTGGATACATATTTATTAAAAATATAAATCGCCAAGAAACTTAAAATTAAACCGTGGGGAAGTTCATAAACATAGGCACAAATAAAATTGAAGTTTCCCATCACATTGTATTGACCCATAGCAAATACTGTGATGAACAATATGCAAATTACCGTGGCTGAAAAATGGTTAGAGAGGTTTTTAAATAAAATGAATATCAAATAGGAAAAAAGTAAAACCACCAATAGATTGAAGTATATTACGACTGAAACACCGGGTCCAAAGATCTTAAATAAAAAGGAGTGAAGATAAACAGAAAATGGTCCATACAAATAGAGAACATCTTTATAAAGTATTTTCCCCTCTGATACTTGCCATGGAATATATACTTGAGGACCAAAATCAATGAGTAAATCTGGCCATTTAAACCAACTAATACTGGCCATAAATAAGACTGAACTTAAGATAGTTATTAAATACCAGAGTTTTGAATTAAAAATATTTGAATTATTTTGGTAAGAATTATTTAAATTAGCCAACATGAGTTTGAGTGTTGTCCTCCCTGCGTTTTAAAATTTGAATCCCAAACCCATTGCCAGTAAACGGGACCTCACCAAATTGTTTTTCAAGTTTGTAATTATTTTTTATCCAATCAAAAGTTGGTTTGCCAAAGTCCTTTCCAAAATGTTTTGCTCCAAAATAGGGAAACTCTTGATCTACAAGTACAATATAATCCGAAATACTTGATTTGATTTGTTTATGGATTTTATTTTCTCCGATAGCTAACCATACGGCTGGATTTAAATTTATATATCCTATGGGAGATTGCTTTTTTGTTAGGTAATTAAAAATCACCGCATCTGGAAGGGATAAGAGATAATTTGTATTTGAAAGATTTTCGTTTACGTACCTTTGAGCTTCATTAAAAATAACCCCTCTATTGTCATATTCAGGATAGTAATCGATGATCTTGTCTGAGCCAGAGGCCACTGTGAAACCTTTTAGGGAATATATTTTATTAGAAAACTCAACATGTAAATATATAAAGGCGAAAACTAACGTTAGAGTAGTTGTCCTATAAAAAGCTACTTTGTTAAATTTTTGAGAAACCCAAGTTGGGATGTTAAATAAAATTATTTTAATTAAAACTAAAGTTGCTGGTAATGCCAAGGCAAATCCATAATGGTATAAATGAACTTTAAAAAATATTTTTAATAATAATAAAAGAGAGAACAGAGTTAAAGTTACATCGATTGTTTGAATTTGTTTTAATGGACTCCGTTTAGCTGAATAAAAACCTAAATAAAAAATCAAAAATATTGGCCAGGGGGCAGCTAATTCTAACAAGGGTATTTGTTCTTGATATTTTAATAATATAATAAATAGAGTTAAGGATATTGTAATGGACAATAAAATCTGACTTCTTTTAATTTTATGGATCAAAATGTTGAGATATATTACGGAAAAAAATATAAAAGAGAAGGTCATAAATAATATGGCTGCATTGGATAAGTTTGCTCCTAATGCATCAGTTCCAAATACCCATTTGTATAGAGGTAATGATTTTATTGGAGAAAATAAAATTAAATCCCAAGGAATGAATAATGATTTAAGGCCATCGATTATTGGCATAGATTGGGCAAGGAATAAAAGGGTCACCAAGGGGGGTATTAAAAATAAAAGAAAGAACAATAAAAATGGTTTTTTGATTTTTTGGGAATCAATGGCTGGGTAATTAAGAAACAAACCTAAAATAAATGCAAAAAAAGCGGCCAGAAAAACTTCTGGTTTTGTTAAAAAAATTAATCCTAGAATAAATCCTAAACCCATTAAGGAAGTTGACTTTCCAAATTTTATGAAATGATCAAGAATTAAAAAGCCTAAGAAGGAGAGAAATATTCCATGAGGTAAGCCATATTCATAAGAACAAACAAAATTATAATTTCCACCCAGAGCATACTGTCCAAAAGCAAAAATACCTACAAAAGTTAAGCAAACAACCATCGCAGTCAATTGGTCTGAGATCTTTAGAAATAAATAGTAAATTATCCAAGTGAGCAAACAAATTAAAATTAAATTAAACCAGACAAGAGTTATTATTCCGGTTCCAAAAATTTTAAATAGTCCAGCATGAAGATAGGAAGATAAGGGCCCGTATAAATAATGTATATCTTTGTATAAAACTTTCCCCTCAGAAAGTTGCCAGGGAATATAGAGTTGCTGGCCATAATCAATAATTAAATCAGACCATTTTTGCCAACTGATCGTGGCCATAAACAATCCCAATAAAACTATAGCTATGGGACCCCAGTATTCGGATTTAAAGTTTGGAAGGATTGATTCCTCAGAATGGTTTATTTGAAGTAGGTTTTTTCCTGACATTTATATCATTATGAGAGTTTTTTCTAATAAGGATTGAATTAAACTTATTTTCAGGTTAAGGGTAGGTTTTGCCAATTGCAAGAAGTCGGTATACAATGCACCTTTCAAAATATTCTGTCCAAAAGGCATTGTGTCTTTTGAACCTTTAATAATATTTAACGGATAGGTTTATGATTCTTTCATTTAAAGGGATAAGCCCTCAAATACATTCTTCATCATGGGTAACCGAAAGTGCTCAAGTGATTGGCGATGTTTCCATCGGCGAGGAAAGCAGTATCTGGTTTAATGCAGTGGTCCGCGGGGATGTCAATTCTATCCGAATTGGAAAGCGCACAAATATTCAAGATGGATGTGTTTTGCATGTTGCAAGAAGAACTTTATCTCTCAACATTGGAGATGAGGTAACTGTGGGCCACAATGTCACTCTGCATGCATGCACCATAGGCAATCAGTGTCTCATTGGAATGGGAGCCATTGTCATGGACGGTGCCGAGGTAGGGGACAATTGCATTATAGGGGCTGGATCTCTTGTTGTTCCAGGTTCCAAGATACCCTCTGGAAGTATGGTATTGGGGCATCCTGGCAAGGTGACTAGAGAACTTACCGAAGAGGAACGCCGAGGAATTCGAGAATCTGCTGCAAACTATGTTGCAGATATTGAAACCTATTTGGATTATTAAATCATTTTCTTTCCTTAACCCAAATCATGTCTGAAAAACCAATAATAGCTGTTATTGGAGGTAGTGGGGCATACGATCTATTAAAAACCCAATCCTTAGGCCAAGAAACAAATTGTTTGACCTATGAGACTCCTTTTGGTCCAAGTGCTCCCGTTCATCAATTTGCATCTAAAAATCATAACTTTTATTTTCTCTCTCGACATGGTGAAACCGATTATTCTCTTACAGCGCCTTTTGTAAATTACCGAGCTAATATTTATGCCTTAAAAGAATGTGGAGCCCAACGCATTATTTCTTGGTCTGGTCCGGGAATAATAAATACAACCTTTCGACCGGGAGAGTTTATTATTCCTCATGATGTAATTGATGAAACCAAGAAACGTGAAACTACCTTTTTTAAAAACAGGGGTTATGGATTTATTCGTCAAAAAGAACCTTTTTGCCCTAGTATCCGTTGGTGTCTTCATGAATCATTTCATAATCTGAACCTGTCTCACCATGAAAATGGAGTCTATGTTTGCACAGAAGGACCCCGTTTAGAATCGCCTGCCGAAATTAGAAAGTTTCGAATTCTGGGAGGGGACTTAGTCGGTATGACCCTAATCCCGGAAATGTTTTTAGCCAGAGAATTGGAAATGTGTTATGCGTCGATTTGTTATTTAACCAACTATGCAGAAGGGACTAAAGATAGAGAATTCAAGGTTGGACAATTGTTTGAAGGGATGCAAACAAAAGAAGAAAAAGAAACGGTGAATAATTCTATCCAAATGTTTCCCAAAATTTTAAATCAATTGTTCGAATTGTTACTTGGTACGGAATTGTCATGTGATTGCCAAAAAGCCATGCAAAGGTATCGAGAAAAAGGAATGATTGGGGATAATTGGAAGACCTGGATCGGAACAATATAATTTCAAAAAACCAATAAATAAAATTCCTTATTCTGAATTTGAAGTTTATAAAAATTACTGCCCCATCAAAATTTCTAATTTAGAAAAGAGATTTGGTTTTAAAGAATAAAGCCACATTTTGAACCCCTCCAATAGCTTTGTCTAACTACTTGACTTTCTAGAGCAAAATAAGGGAATTGAAATTACTTAAATTACATTAATTTTCACGGAAACCCGTATAGAGGATTTTTTATAATCTTGGAATTCCCTACAATCCCCTAAATTAGGTGCTGAAATTAATTTTAAGTCCTCCAAACACAAAATTTTTCAAAAACCATAAACTTAGGAAAAGGAATAAAGTTTGCACGTTTATATCGCTTCCCAATTTCCGTAATTTTTAAAGTAATTTTTGAACTCTGATTTCTGAATTCAAAATATAGGGATTAAATGGCCATTTTGTTTTAAATATGTCATTTAATTAAGAAAATAGCTCGATCGTTATAAACTTGAAGGGGGTTTTTGTGAAAAATTTGTCAATCAAGTACAAAGTCTATGGAATGTTTGCGGTAATGTTCCTTATTGTTTTAGCTTCTGGCTGGGTGATTCGGGACTCATTGGAATCAGCTGGTGAAGATAATAAAATAACAAGCATTTTGGGTCGGCAACGCATGCTTACTCAAGCGATGGCAAAGTCGGCCTTAGGATATTCAACGGCAAAAAGCCGCGTAAAAACTATTGAACAACAAATTGCCTCCTTAGATAATTACATTACAAAAATGCGAGGAACTTATACCCAGCAGGTTATCAAAACAGCTAAAAAGATTGACCTGGGGATCAGTATGGATCCTTCTAAAGAAACTCACCCAGCAGTTCCTTTTCCCGCTACTTTCACCCGGGTGGTGAATGAAAAATTTGGAAAAGGCAGAGATTTTAATGTCCAAATTATTTCAGAAAACCCTATTAATAAGAATCAAAAACTAAAAACCCCATTAGATCAAAAAGCAAACAAATATCTAAAAGCAAATCCCGATAAAGTTTTCAGCGAATTTTATGAGGATAAAGGAAAGCTTTATATGGGATTATATACCGCTGATCGAGCCGTAGTTAAAGCCTGTGCTGGTTGTCATTCCGCAATGATGGGGACCCAGTTTAAGGTGGGTGACATTTTAGGAATACGAAGATACCAGTTGGTATTTTCAGAAAACATTGCGTTTGGAAGAAGTGAATTAAATGCCGATTTATCTGAATATGAAACTGCTAAAACCATATTCGGAGAAACATTAAGTGCGGTAAAATCAGGTGGCTCTTATCCGGCAAATCTAAAAATGACGGAAAAGAAATCCATTCAAAGGGTAGAACACTCTGAGTTTCAATCTTCTGTTGTTGCGGCTGAAACAGAGTTTAATCATTTCACTCAGTTTGTGGATAAACTTTTAAACTCTGAAGTGAATTCCACCCCCTATCGAGAGGCTCGAGCTGAATTGATGGATAGTTCTAATAAATTGAGGAAAGTTTCCAACGATTTAGTAGATATTTTCTCTGGCATTGCCGCCAAAAATCAAGAGAACATTAGCTGGGCTGTGAACGTTTCCACCATCATTACTATGGTTCTTTTAATTGGTATTGCCTTCTTTTTAACCAAGGTAATGATTCAGCCTATCCAAAAAATATCTACTGTATTGGGGGGTGCTTCCAAAGGTGATTTGAGACAAGATACTTTAATGGTGAATTCCCAGGATGAAATGGGTGTGCTTAGCAGGTCTTGTAATGAACTGCTTGAAGGACTTCAAAAGTTCATTAAACATACTGAGAATATTTTGAATGGTAATACCCAAGTCACTCAATTTGGTGTTGAAGGAGATTTCAAGAATTCTTTGGAAGGTATGTTGGACCAAGCGAAAGCGAAAGAAGAGGCGGACCGTGAAGCGGCAAGGATCAATTCCATTGTTGAAAATGCACCAATTAATATTCTTTTTGCAGGTACGGATCGAAAAATACAATATATGAATCCTTATGCACAAAAGACTTTAGGTTCTTTAGAAAAGCTTCTACCTGTTCCATCTAATCAGATTGTAGGTCAATCTATGGATGTGTTTCATAAGGATCCGAATCGGATTGCCAAAATTGTTGGAGACCCATCTAACTTACCTCATGAAGCTACCATTCAATTAGGTCCAGAAATTCTTTCCATTGAGGTTTCACCTATTTTTGACAAGAATCAGGAATACCTGGGTGCCATGATGGCTTGGGAAGTAATTACTGAGAAAGTTGCTGAGGAAAAGCGTCAAAAAGAAAGAGCTGAAAAAGAAAGAGAAGAGGCTGAGAAACTTAAAACTAAAGTGGACCACATGTTGGATTTCGTTCAGGCAGCTGCTACTGGTGATTTGACGCAAGATGTTCCGGTGAAAGGTGAAGATGCTATCGGAAAAATTGGGGAAGGTTTATCTACTTTCTTCACAGATCTTCGGGATAGCATTTCTAAAATTAATCAAAACGCAACTTCTTTAACCGGCTCTTCTGAGCAATTATCATTAGTGAGTCAACAAATGGTTGCTAATGCAGATGAAACCTCATCTCAAGCAACGGTGGTATCTGCTGCTTCAGAAGAAGTGAGCAAAAATGTAGATACGGTTGCTACAGGAACGGAGGAAATGAGTGCCAGTATTAAAGAAATTGCCAAAAATGCGAATGATGCTGCTCATGTAGTTTCTACCGCGGTCAAATTAGCAGAAAGTACTAATAATACGATCCAAAAACTTGGCGAAAGCAGTTCAGAAATCGGACAGGTCATTAAGGTGATCACTTCGATTGCAGAGCAAACTAATTTACTTGCCTTAAATGCTACTATCGAAGCGGCTCGTGCTGGTGAGGCAGGTAAGGGATTTGCAGTTGTTGCCAACGAGGTAAAAGAATTAGCAAATCAGACAGCCAAAGCTACGGATGACATTAGTAGTAAAATACAGGACATTCAACAAAGCACTCAGGAGTCCGTAGATGCTATTGGTGAAATCACTTCCATTATTAACCAGATCAATGATATCTCTAACACCATTGCTAGTTCGGTAGAGGAACAAACGGCGACCACGGCAGAAATGAGTCGTAGTGTTTCTGAAGCAGCTCGAGGTAGTGGAGAAATCGCCCAAAACATTGCGGGTGTGGCAAAAGCTGCCAGCAGTACCTCTGAAGGTGCCGGCGAAACAAAAGTTGCTTCTGGAGACTTATCAACCATGGCCAGTGAACTACAAAGATTGGTGAGTCGATTTAAAGTTTAATAATCACTTTTCAAAAGTGGTGATCATTTTAATTAAACCAGGAGAGATTTATCTCTCCTGGTTTTTTATTTTTTTCTACCCTAATTTTAATTTTCAAAAATACATTTTTGCTTTTAAAATAGCCAGTCAGGAGTACTAACTTAGTTCGCTTATTGGCCAAATGTTATTGAAGGAGTTTTATGAAGATCGTAGAAGTGTTTGCTGACATTAGCTACCAGGACATTATTACGACAATTGCGGAGCACCATGATGTGGCTTTTGTTTGGACGGGGCATAAAAGTGAGGATGGTACCTGCTATATTCGCATTTTAGTGGGAAACGAAAAAAGACAAGAATTGCTGGACGCTCTTCAGGGGGCGTTGGGAAATAGTCAAACTGCTAAAATAATTGTTTTGGCCCCAGAAGCGGCTTTGCCTCGCCTTGAGGAAAATAATGGAGAAAATGGTAAAAAAGGCAAAAAAGGTAAAAACGTTATTACTACAAGAGAAGAACTCTACAACCAAATTGCAGCCAATTCTAACCTAAATAATACTTATACAGTTTTGGTCATTTTATCCACAATAGTAGTTGCCATTGGATTACTAGAGGATAATGTGGCAGTGGTCATCGGTGCTATGGTAATTGCTCCTTTATTAGGGCCAAACATTGCCTTAGCTTTTTCCACTGCTTTAGGGGATATGGATTTAATGTGGAAATCCTTGAAAACAGGGTTGACCGGTTTGGCCATTGCGCTTGTATTATCAGTAATAATAGGAATCTTGTGGCCTCTACATCTTGAAAGCCGTGAATTGCTATCCCGGACCGAAGTGGGCTTAGACTCTATTGCTTTAGCTATGGCTTCTGGGGCTGCTGCCGTAATTTCTATGTCTACTGGATTACCTAGTGTTTTGGTGGGAGTGATGGTCGCAGTGGCGTTGCTTCCCCCTACGGCTACGATGGGAATAATGTTGGGAGCCCAAAAATTTGATTTAGCCACAAATGCAGGGTTGCTTTTAGCAGCAAATATTGTCTCGGTAAACCTGGCTGCAAAAGTTGCGTTTCTTGCAAAAGGAATCAAGCCGCGTACATGGTTGGAAAAAAAGAAGGCTCGTCAATCCATGAGTTTATATATATTTTTCTGGGTATTTTTTCTTTTGGTTCTCGTTACGATTATTTATCTGCGGCGTCCTGCAGTTTTTCACTGATCCTTTTGTGTAATTGACTTGGCGCAGCGAAAGCCAACAAAATCCAAACGTTCATTGGGTTTAGTGTCGGTTCGGTCAGCAGGACGAGTGCCCACAGAATAATTAATCCATGAACCCCCTCTCATAACTTTATAAGAACCTTTTTTGGGGCCTAATGGATTTTTGGTTGGGCGAGTATTATAAGAGTCTGCAGAATACCAATCTTCTACCCATTCATACACGTTGCCAACCATATCGTAAAGATTGAAGTTATTTGAAGGGAAAGTTCCAACTGGAGCGACATGTGCAAAACCATCATTGAAATTATCTTCATTCCATCTTTTTAGACAAGTTTTGTCACAAAAGTTTGCGCGATAGGAAATCATCTCATTTCCCCAGGGAAATATAGAATCAGTTCCGCCCTTGGCAGCTTTTTCCCATTCGGCTTCGGTAGGCAACCTCTTATTAACTTTTTGGCAATATTTCTTTGATTCATGCCATGTCACATTGTGAACGGGTAAATTGTCTCCTTTGACTGAAGAGGGGTTTTTCCCCATTATTTTAGAATATTCTTTTTGTGTTACTTCGAATTGGTCTATATAGAATGAGGAGATAAAAATTTTTCGAATAGGCTTTTCGTCTTTAAACCATTTTAATTTGCAATTATTCGGATGTTGTTTTTGGCATAGTTGATAAGCCAATTTGGGGTTAAATCCTGCAGAGTAACTTCCACCAGAAATAATTGACATTTTTGGAATCTCCTTTGTAGGGGAAATTTCTCCAATGGTTTTTGCAAAAATGGTCCCACTTAAGGAAAAATAAAAAATGGAAATCCAAATATAAACCCATTTAGAAGGGCCTTTTTTAAGGTCTTTTAATACAAACATAAATATCTTTGACTAGATTAACTGCTTTAAAATCAATAAAATAGATAATTTAGGGTATTTTCATTGGAAAAAATTCTGTTATCCTAAAAGTACTTATTAAATCATGACAACATCATCAAATATAAAATTAAATGAATTAGTGTCTGAGTGGGCCGGGTCTCCTCCGCTTGTTTTTTATAAACTTCAAAAAGCCTTGGAAGATCCTGAAGTTTCCTTTCAGGATTTTGCGGATATTATTCTAGCCGACCCAAATCTTGCTGCTCGTTTGCTGAGAATTGCCAACAGCGCTTTTTTTAGTTTTGAATCAAAAGTTGAAAGCATTACGCATGCTATAAACGTTATTGGTGTTGATAATCTCACCGAACTTGTTCTTGCGACCACTATGGTAAAGCAATTCCATGGAATTTCAAGAAATCTTGTGGACATGCAAACATTTTGGATGCACAGTGTGGCCTGTGCGTTGGCTGCACGAACACTAGCTCAAACCAGAGAAGAAGGGCAATTAGAACCCTATTATCTTGCTGGGTTGTTTCACGATGTGGGAAGTCTGATAATTTATAAGGAATTACCAGATGAAGCCATGGAAGTCCTATCTATCTGTCGGGAATCAAAAAAGCCTATTGCAACTATTGAAAAAGAAATATTAGGATTCACTCATAATGAAATTGGCGCGCGAATATTTGAAGAATGGGGTTTGCCCTCTACTCTTGTGGAGGCTGTTCTTTATCATCACAAACCCTCCGAAGCCGAAAATCATTCTCTCCATGCATCCGTAGTTCATTTAGCTGATATTATTGTTTATGAAATGAAATTGGGAACAGCAGGTGAATCCGGAGTTCCAGAATTAGATAAAAAAGCTATTAAAATCGCTGGAATGAATCGGAAGCATTTGGAAAACATTCAATCTTTTGTAAGATCACAATTGGATATTACTCTAAAAAACTTCTATGATGTATAGTTTCAAAAATCAATAAATCTCTATGAAATAAATTAATTTTCCCACCTTTGCTAAATAGTTTTCTGTAAAATTGAACCCAGCGTATTTTGAATGATAAATTCAATAATGATTTGTTATGCCCGAATTTGGCTGGGATGTCCCCAACTATTATATTACAGGTGTTCTCCTTTTATTGTTTTTGGTAGCTTTATTAATCTCACCATTGAGTAAATACTGGGAGAACATTTTTTTTAAAATTGCGGTGGCAGGATTTTGGGCTTTTTTAATTTTATGGGTTGTAAAACTCTTAAAGTTTTATTTTAGTTAAGCAAGATTAAATAATGCTTCCTGATAAATACCATCTATAGATTTCGCAAAATTGTTTAATGAATATTTTTGCTGAATCCCTTCTAGAGTTGTTTGTTGAGGTTTGGGAATTTTTCCTATTAAAGTTTTCTCAAAAGTCTTTTCCCACTCTAAATTATTTTTAGGATTTAAAAATATTATTCCCGGGTCATCAAATGAACGTAAACTTTCTCGATGACTTGGAATATCGGAAAGAATTGTGGTAGTTCCTTGAAGTACAGCTTCTAGGGGAGTTAATCCGAATCCCTCATATAAAGAAGGAGCGACAAAAGCACCTGCTCCGGCCATTAAAAGCTGTACTTCAGAATCACTCAATTCCGTAAGAGAAATAATATTCTTTCCCTTGGCGAGGCGAGTCTCTAAATTGGTAACAAGGGGCCAAATTTCCAGGTTTTCGTGTTTCTTATAAAAGTTTTCAAAGCATTTAAATAGAAAGGGAAAATTCTTATGGTTTTTTTCATTTCCTAAGGAAAAAAAGTACTTACCAAATTTAAGATCCAGCGATTTTAGGTAATGGTTAATTTCATTTTGAGAGGATTTTTTCCAATTTTGTTCTAAAGCGCAGGGTACAGTTTTTATTTTACCTGGAGGAATGCATAACCATTCTTCAATTTCTGTCCTTGATGTTTCAGAAACCGTAATTATTTTTTTTGAATTTTTAGCAAATCTTTTTAATAAAGTATGATAATAAAGTTTTTTTGTAAAAGTTCCAAAATGTAAATGATTAAGATCATAAATGGTTTGGATGTAAGGACAAGGACTATAAAGTAGGCTAGAAATGCTGGGAGAATGATATAGTCGGGTCCCCAATTTTTTTATTTCTGATGGGAGGGTAAAAATTTCTTTTACATTTAGAAATGGAGTTTCAATATAAGAAAATTCAAAATTATTAAAAAACTCAGAAATGTTAGTTTTCTTATTCGATAAAAAATGTAATCGGTAATTAAGAGGGTTGATACTGTTTAGTTGGCTTAAACCTTGAGCGATGTATTGAACAAATTTAGAAATTCCATGTGTCTTATTTCCCACCATCCTTGCATCAACAGTGACTAATGGTTTGGTCATAACATAGAAAAAATAATAAGGGTTTATAAAAAAAATTTACGTCTTTGAATTAATAAGCGAATTTTTAAAGTTAAAATGTGGGTTCCCACCATCCATGGAAACTTAAAGGAGTATGATGGGTTAATAAAATTTTTGCAATAGGTCCGGATGATAAATTATCCCCATCAAAAACTGCCAAAAAACTTTTTTGAGTCAACCCGTCTAAAGCAAGGGTAAAAATCCATCCAGTATCATTTTGTTCTTCACGTTGTATTTTTTTTATAGATTTCGGGACAAAAATAGGCTCTCCAACATGAGTTTTATTGTCAAAATAAAAAGTATCTTTTTTTCCTGTGTTAAGGTCTATTTTTGCCAATCCATTATGAAATATTGTGGAAACTTTTGATGTTGTGAAGTATCCAAAAGGATGTTGGTAGCAGGATCGCCTTGGATTAATGGAAGGAAATTCGAAGTTTTCCGAGTCCAATATTTCCTCATGAAGGGTATTAGAATTAACGTTAATTCTATAGCGTCGAAAATTTCCAGAGTAATTTGCAGTTCCTATTTCACCTGTCATAATGGATTTTAGTTGAGGTTTTAATCCAATAAAATGATCAGGGTTATCATATCCAACAAAATCTGCAAAAATTTCTTCTTCTCTTTCAAAAGCATTAAGACTATGCCACATGAAGGAAGATGAGGCCTCAAAAGTTTTCAAAGAATCTTTCCCATCCTTTGGTACTACCATTATCAAGTTTCCCAGTTCGGGTTTCCACTCAAGGCCATCCGTTAGGCTTTTAAAGCCGGTAAGGATTGAAAAAAAATTAAATAAAGAAATTTTTATTGGATGTAAAAGGAATATCACGTAATTGGGAGTTGCAAAAAAATCATGCAAATAAGTCAATCGTGGAGTTTTGACGATTTTGTGAGTTTTTAGTTTTCCATATTTATCATTAATCAAGATATGAAAAAACTTTGGTTCTACTCCCACTAAAATCCAATCACCGGTAATCCCATCAGTTTTTGTATGTGCTTTTAATGAGTAACGATAATTTACATCACCAACATCGGGGAAAAACTCCTCAAGTGTTTCCAGAGAATTAAGATCTAGTTCATAGGGAGGGTTGACTTCATCAAAGGCGAGTAACCTTTTGTTTTTTACTAATGTGGTCACTCCTGCTTGTGATTTTGATGGAAATCCAGGAAGGTTATTAAACCAATTGGGTGCTAAGGTTGTCCAAGTGGGGAAAAGGAATTTTTCTTTGGTATTTTCTTTATGAAACTTTTCTGTTTTTACAAATCGATTTTGATAATGAACTTGATTATTGTGGAAATGGAACTTTTGAATCATTCCATCTCCATCCAGCAAATGTTGCTTAAAGTATCCATCACGATCAAATAACCCTGGGCCGTTTCTATAAAGGTTACCTTGAATTTCCTTGGGAAGGGATCCTTCGACTTCTGGATAATAATCGTACTCGCTTTTTAAGGAGTGACCTAACAATTCATAGGGATGCACTACCGGGCTGGATGGGTTATCCAAGGACATTTTATTTTTTTGATGGGTTTATGCTTTTTAATTTTTGCTGTATTTCTTCTTCAAGTTTTTGGGTTGCTTTGGTTTGTTTGCGCCTTGAAGAGAAATTTTTGATCTTTTCCAATGCTAAAGAAAAAGTATGTTTTGCTTCTTCGTTTTTTCCCGCCTCAATTAATATATCACCTTTGATGTTCAGCCAAAAAGGATGGGACTTTAACTTTACAGGCAAAAGTTCGATTCGTTGGATAGCCTGATTATATTTTCCGATTTCCCTTTCAAATTGGATGGCTTGATTAATTAAGGTAACAATGGGGCCTATGTTTTTTATTCCTTCATCCAATCCCTGTACCGCTCTTTCTTTAAATGGTTTTCCCATTGAGAAAACAATATTGGCTCGCTCTAAATATAGATCGGGTTCGGGAGGAGTAAAAAACTGAATGGCCTGATTATAATCTTTCTCAGCTTCTTTATTATTTTTCAACTTAACCCAGGTTCGTGCTCGATATAAAAAGGCGGGTCCATGATTGGGATTAAGTTTAATAAATTGATCTAATTCTTTTTTAGCTTCAAGAGGTTTATTTGCTTCAATTAATAACTTTCCGAATAAATAAGAAAGTAATGGGTGTTGGGGTTTTAATTCACGGACCTTTTTAAAGTCTCTAATTGCTGAATTCCATTCCTGATGTTGCCGGTAAAGTTCAGCTCGTTTTAAAAATAACTCAGGATCTTTATTATCAATTTTTATTTTATTAGTTAAGATTTGGATGCGTTGGTGTAAATCTCCATGTGCCGAAACCAATGAGGGAAACAAAAGAATAATGCAAAGCTTTTTAATTAGCAAACCCAATTTTGACGGTTTCATATTAACTAAAGCCACTCCATTCCTTTACGAAACAGTTTAAAAAATTAACAAACCAAAATTTTTTGATTACCTATTTATATTTAAGACTAGTTATAGGTAATGGAAATTTGAGGTTTGTTAGAAGCCGCTTCTTTTGAATTAAAAATTGTATTATCAGTTGTGCCTCCACTACGAACGGCAATTCCATTATTAGTTATTGAACCATTGATCCAACCTTGAACTAAATTAATTCCGGAAGCATTGAGAGTGATCACATTGGATCCTGCTGTAGGATTAAAGGTTCCCAGAACACTGCTTCCCAGAGAGGTGGAAAGTGGTAAAAAAGTATACCAATTAGCTGTGGTCTCTGACCAGGCAGTCAATGTTTGGAATAGCTCATAGGTTCCTGAACTGGTATTAGTCACATTAAAAGTTATCGTCACTGATTGCACATTGGCTGTGCTCGGGATCGATGAAACATTCCAGGCAAGCACTGCGAAGATCTCATCATTGAAACCAGAGGGCGGGTTTAATTGATCTGCATCCACTTCCAGAGTTGTCATCAAACCATTAACATCGAAAGGTTGGTATTCCCGGATAAAAGTATCATTAGAACTTGTTAAGTTCACTGTGGTAGAACCTCCAGACTGCACCGTAACACTTTGTGTGTCTGTACCAGTGTTGCCGGCGGTATCCGTGGCGCTCCATGTAACAATCGTCGTTCCAATTGGAAATGTTCCCGGAGCATTATTCGTTGGCGTGATCGATCCATCTACTAAATCACTGGCCGTTCCGGCTCCCAGATTGGGTGTTGTGTCTGTAGTGGTAATATCCGCTGGTGCAGTTACTGTTGGTGCAGTGGTA
This sequence comes from Nitrospinaceae bacterium, assembly GCA_965223665.1. Lineage (GTDB taxonomy): Bacteria > Nitrospinota > Nitrospinia > Nitrospinales > Nitrospinaceae > CBDCVY01. The sequence continues at coordinate 2,761,239 of OZ245011.1, read as the reverse complement.
TCTGTAATAGTGACGGATTGGGTATCCGTTCCTGTATTACCAGCGGTATCCGTAGCACTCCAGGTGACTATGGTGGTCCCCACAGGGAATCCCCCGGAAGGTGCATCATTAGTCGGAGTTATAGGCCCATCGACATTATCATTGGCAGTGCCGGTGCCTAAAGAAACGCTGGTGGTCGGCCCGGTGGCTTCTGTTGTGATATCGGCCGGAGCGGTCACTACAGGAGGTGTGGTATCCGTGGATGTCGGATCTGTAATGGTGACCGATTGATTATCAGTTCCGGTATTTCCAGAAGAGTCGGTAGCGCTCCAGGTTACAATCGTTGTCCCTAATGGAAAGACTGCCGGCGCATTATTCGTTGGAACTAAAGTCCCATCCACATTATCAACGGCCGTTCCGGTTCCCAGGTTGGGTGTTGTGTCTGTGGTTGTAATATCCGCCGGTGCAGTTACTACTGGAGGAATCGTATCTCCTCCACCACTTGGTGTTGAGAAAGTAATATTAAGTTTAGGTCTGTTAGTGGTTGCCTCACTGGAGTTAGCCCCGACGCCGTTGTTAGTGCCTGAAGTTTTAAGAACCAATCCGTTATTAGGAATACTGCCATCAATCCAACCCTGAACCAGACTGATTCCCTGCGCCGTTAAGTTGACCTCGGTTTCATCGAAGGAAAATCCAGGAATCGTGGCTATAATATCGGTGCCCACATTCGCAGACCCACCCCCAAAACTGTTCCAGGTTACCGTTCCCTCATTCCACGGGGTCAACGCCTGCAGGAAATTATACGGACCTGAACTCGCATCAAAGAAATCCATCGTTATGCTCACCGATTGTACCGTCGCATTCGTTGGGATTCCCGACACATCCCAATTCACTACAGTCATCACTTCTCCAAACAAACCGTTACTCGGATCTGGAGCAACTGCATCAGACAACAGTTGCACATCCGTTCCCACATTTTGATCCGGAGAGGTCTGTCTTAAATAACTGTCCTGCACTCCCACATAAGCCGGGTTCGGTTCCACTCCCTCCTGGAAACTCACCGCTTCCACTCCTCCAGATACCGGTATTTGTACCGTTACATTTTGCGTATCTGTACCCGTATTCCCTGAAGAGTCTGTAGCTGACCAGGTCACAACCGTTGTACCCACCGGGAATCCGCCTGCCGGGGCATCATTGGTCGGCACTAATGGACCATCCACATTATCGTTCGCGGTACCGGTACCTAAACTCACCGGAGTCAGATCTCCTGTAGACACCGTCACAATATCTGCCGGGGCTGTCACCACAGGGGGTTCCGTATCACCACCGGTAGGTATCGAATAAGTGATCGTGATCTTAGGTCGATTCGTGGTCGCTTCACTCGAATTCGCTCCAACTCCATTATTGCTTCCACCGGTTTTCAGAACCAATCCATTATTGGCAATACTTCCATCAATCCAACCCTGAACTAAACTCAGACCCTCGGCCGTTAAATTCACCTCGGTTTCATTGAAGGAAAATCCAGGAATCGTGGCTATAATATCGGTGCCCACATTCGCAGACCCACCCCCAAAACTGTTCCACGTTACGGTTCCCTCATTCCACGGGGTCAACGCCTGCAGGAAATTATACGGACCTGAACTCGCATCAAAGAAATCCATCGTTATGCTGGCGGAGGACACCACAGCCGTATTAGGAACTGAGGTTAAATCCCAGGACACCACCGACATCACTTCCCCAAATAAACCGTTACTCGGATCCGGAGCAACCGCATCAGACAACAGTTGCACATCGGTTCCGAAATTTTGATCCGGAGACGTTTGTCTTAACAAACTATCCTGTGTTCCTGCATAGCCCGCATCCGGTAACACTCCTTCCTGAAAACTCACCGTTACCGGACCACCAGGGGCTTCCTGAACTGTGACCGATTGGGTGTCCGTTCCAGTATTCCCTGCTGCGTCCGTAGCGCTCCAGGTCACTATCGTGGTTCCCAGCGGAAACGTCCCAGGGGAATCATTCGTGGGGGTCAACGGTCCATCTACATTATCAATTGCGGTTCCAGTTCCTATATCAGGTGTGGTATCTGTAGTTGTAATATCAGGTGGCGCTGTTACTACTGGAGGTATTACATCTGCACCATTTGGGATTACATATGAAATTGTAATTTTAGGCCTGGTAGTTGCAGTGGTTGCCTCACTGGAATGCACACCCATTCCGTTATTACTACCTGAGGATTGGATATAAAAACCATAGTTGGGGATGGTGCCATTTATCCAGCCCTGCACAAGATCTATCCCGGCTTGATTTAAAGTGACAATGTTTTCATTAAAAGTAAAGGGGGGAATGGCTCCTAAAATGGTATTTCCCACAGTAGTAGAATGGCTGATAATTTCCCAGGTAACTTCCGGTTCCGTCCAATCTGCTTCAACCGCATATATGTTATGATTCACCGGAGAGTCATTAAACACGTTATATGAAACATCAACTGCTGTAACAACCGCGTCTGAAGGAATAGCCGATACATCCCATTTGGTTACAAATGTTACTTCACCATATTGACCGGTTTCAGGGTCAGGGGCGTTTCCGTCACCCCATAGCTCGGTGTCATTCCCTTCATTTTTATGAGGGGATGATTCCCTTAAGGAAGAATCCTCAGTTCCAAAATAAAAGGCACTTGGTTCTACACCGTTTTGAAAACTTATCGTGTGTGTCAAAAGGCTTTCCGGAACTTTGACAGTTACTTTTTGTGTGTCCGTTCCGGTATTACCAGCAGCGTCTGTCGCCGTCCAGGTTACTATAGTCATTCCCAAAGGAAACCCACCTGCTGGCGCATCATTAGTGACTGTTGGAGATCCATTATCATCCACCGCAACCGCAGACCCTAAAGTCACAGAAGTTTGATCCCCGGTAGAATCCACCACTACATCCGGTGGAGCAATGATTGACGGTGCAATACTGTCTGCACCGGTTGGCAAGGTATAAGTCACAGACAACCGCGGACGTGTGTCCGTTTGCCTGGAAAAAAACCGAATTGCGTTCCACCATTTGGTATGTTCGCCTGGACCACCATTCTGCACTGCCAATCCATTATTGGTAATGGTTCCGTCCACCCAACCCTGAACTACACTAATCCCAGCTGCATTCAATGGAATCGTGTTCATTGCAAACTTCTGGGGTGTGATGGTTCCCATGATCGTACCGCTTACATTTGTGGTTCCACCTAATGAATTCCAGGTCGCTCCGATTTCCGTCCAGGTTGTTAAAATCTGGTGCAGATGATAAGACGTCTCACTTCTATTATACAGGTCAAAATAAACCGTCGCCGATTGAATCGTCGCATTCGATGGAATCGATGATAAATCCCAGGACACCAACACCAGAGCGTCACCTTCTATCGTATTTTCAAAAGGTCCATGTGCAATCAGTTCTGCTTTGGTTCCGTAATTCGTATCCGGTGCCCCTTCAAAAATATAAGTATCCCGGGTTCCGTTGTATCCGGAGTGAGGGTACGTCCCATCCTGAAAGTGTGCTGAATACACAGGTGGATCTACAAAACTCGGAGTAAAACTGAACTGACTTCCCGGTGCCGGGATCGCTGTATTACTTTCATGATCCTGAACGTTGGTCACTGTAAGGTTGTACGTCGTTGTGTTACTCAATTCTGAAGTCAGTAACCTCACGGTTCGATAATCATCCAACAGTTCTGCAGCCGTAATGGTGGCTCCATTATCTAATACATAGTTTCCTGCATTCTCGGCACTCACTTTTTCCAGAGGCTCCGAAAACTGTACTTCTAATGTCAACGGATTCGGCGCATACACCGAAAACAACTCCGGAGGAAAGGTATTCAAATCATGAGTAATCGTAAACTGGTCTTCGATTTTACCCAGGGAATCGATAAAGATCGCTTCCAGACGATTCTCATACACATCCAATACCATTGAACCTAATTTGTTTAATGAAAGGTACATAGCTGGATGATTCAGTAATCCTCCAGAAATTTTGCCTGAACTTCCGGCCACGGCATAAACAGCGCCGTCATTTCCTGCCTTGGTCCCATTTGGATTTAATGTTTTAGAATATGCTCCATCTGACATATGCAGCGGTTCGGATTTACCATTCCCACTGTCTAAGGCATGAGTGCCCAGATTAAAAGTCGTCTGATCTCCATAATGTCCATTCAGAAAATAAGACCGCTCATAAGAATGACTGTGACCCGACAACACTAAATCCACTCCATTGCTTTCCAGAATAGGAACAATGTTCTCACGCATTTCGATTAAAATCTGCTCTGCATTAGAGTTATGAGAACCACGGGTATAAGGAGGATGGTGCCAATACGCAATGATCCATTCCTTATCATTGGCCGCTAAATCACTTTGCAACCAGGTGATCATTGAGGAAGGCGCTACTCGAGGATGACCAAACGAATCCAAGACAATAAAGTGAATATTGCCGTAATCAAACGAATAATACGCCTCAGTTCCCGAGGCCACTCCACCGGCTTCTGCCGCTCGAGGGAGTTGCCAGATGTCAAAATAGGTCCCGGTTTCATTTCCAGACGTTGCACTTCGTGCATCATGATTTCCAAACGTTGGCCACACCGATACATTCCTTAAGAATTCCGGATACATTAAAAACACACCATCATGGTGATTACGGTCATTACCATCATCATAGGCATTGTCTCCCAGCATCAACCAGATATCCGGATCACGGTCTTTTGTATAATTCTTAAATCGTTCACCCACCACTAGCGCACGAGTGTCTCCGGTACCAGAATCTCCAACAACCCAGATTCGAGTCGGCTTTGCCGTTCCAGCATTTGGTGGAGTTAAAAAAGTTCCATTATGCTTTGATTCTGTGGAAGGAGTGGTTGATGTTCCAACTGCATAATAATAACGGGTATCGGCAGTCAAGCTGGTGAGCGTCACTTCATATTCCCTCCAACTTTCAGGACAATAACCGCATGACTTGGTCACTGCTGTTGTGTCGGTTTCTATAGTGGTTAAACTTCCCGGAGAGGTTCCAAAATGAATACTGTTATTGAAATCCTCGGAAGCGGGAACACGCCATTTTACAATAACGCTGTTTGGAGTAAGAGTTTGAAGGAAGGGACCCCAGTCATTTAAATCTGCTGACGCAGTTTTTCCAAAAATCAAAAAACATAGGGACATTATTAATGTCCAATGTCGATTTTTTGTTAATTTCAAAAAGGTCATTATTTATCCTCCAAACAATTTATATATACCTCGTAAAGGTCATTTAAATAACCAAAAAATACCCCAAACGAATTTCTTTTTTTACATACGATACCATTTTCAAAAATTTTTTCAAAAGAAATAAGTCTAAATTTATTCGAAATTACGATTATTTTCTAATCTGTAACACTAAGTTAAGAAAGTCGAAAAAAAAGTAACTTTTTATCTCTTGAAAGATAGGGAAAAAATATTTACTACCCTTAAAAGAATAATTGGTTATTTTTAATTTTTTAATTTCACATATCCGAAAAATGATTAATTTTTCCCTAGTTACGTCAAAAAAGCGTCAAAAATTTTGTCAATAATGGAAGCGTTGGATGAAAATTTATACGCTGATGATATGTATATTTCCTTATTTTTCAAAATTTTGCAATGAAATTTTTGGTTTTCCAATAGTTGAAAATAAGAATTTAAATAGTTAATCTATTTTTAACAGGCGTGCGCTCCTCTCAAAAATTTTCCCTTAGGGGAAGCAATAAAATGAAGAAAATTTAGTGTGAATCTAATGGTCTATCGATTGTTGTTAGTTGAAGATAATGATCTCAACCGAGACATGTTATCCAGGAGATTAAAGAAAAAAGGGTTTGAGGTAATAATTGCAGTGGATGGGGCAGAAGGTGTCGAGAAAACCCTTTCAGATCAACCAGATTTAGTAATTATGGATATGAGTTTGCCAATTTTGGATGGTTGGGAAGCTACACGGAAAATTAAGTCTTCCTTAAAAGCTAAGACTATTCCTATATTGGGGCTTTCCGCACATGCTATGATCCAGGAAAAAGAAGAAGCCCTCAATGCAGGTTGTGATGATTATGATACAAAGCCTATTGATTTTCCTCGGCTCCTAGAAAAAATAGAGACCTTATTGAAAAAAGCTTCCTAGAATAAGGTGAAAAAATTTCCTTGCACCTTTAGATAAGTTCTTGTAAAACTACCTATTCAATCAAAATCCATTGACTAATAAATTTATTGAATTTGGAGGATTTTTTGGCAAATCATAAATCAGCGTTAAAAAGAATTCGTCAGAATAAAAAAAGGAAAGATAGAAACGCTGGCTATCGAACACGAATGAAAAATGCGACTAAAAATGTGTTAACCGCGGTTGCTGAAAAAAATAAAGAAAATTCTGAAAAGTTTTTAGCAGAAGCCACAACCATAATTAGTAAAGTGGCAAGTAAAGGTGTAATTCACAAACGGTCAGCTTCTCGAAAAATTGCAGGATTAGCTCGCCAAGTCCATCTACTATCCGCTTCCAGCTAAGCACAACTTTAAAATCAAGCCTTCTAATATGCCTTCTGCTGATAGGTTGGAGGTTTTTAATTTCTTGTCTGTGTTCAGCAACTCTTTAAAACAATTCCTGAGCCGTTCCTCACTAAAATTTCTTGTATAGGAAAATGCCTGGTCCACAACAAAGGGATTGGCGCCAATGTTTTGGGCGATTTGATTTTTTGGAATTTGATTGTCCTGGCAGGCTTTTACTTCCCAAATTATTCGAAATTGCCATGCAATTGTGCCTAATAGCTGCAGAGGTTCCACCCCATGGCTAAGTTGATTTTTTAGTATTAACCAGGCTTTTCCCACTTCATTCATTTTGATGGCATCGGTTAAAGCGAAAACCTTTTCCATTTTAATTTTTCCAACAACTGCTTCAACCTCATTTGAACCAATTGATGCGGATTTTCCTACAAAGGTAATCACCTTTTCTAGCTCATTTGCCAATAAACCTGGTTTAGGTCCTACCCTATTTAATAAAGCTTCCATTCCGGATGGGGTCAAGTTTGCTCCTTGTTCTTTGGATCGATTACGTAGCCAGGTTTGAAGAGAAGAAATTTTTGGAGAATTTGATTCCGCGGCACCAGGTAGTTTGCAAAGTTCCTTGTACAATTTTCGTTTTCTATCAACTTTATTTGCGGTGAGAACCAGGCAACTTTCATTGACAGGTTGTTTTGTATAGTTGATTAAATCTTTGATCCCTGAATCATTCCAAGCGGAATCTTCAATATTACGTACGACCACTAATTTGTCTCCACCCAGAAAGGAGATCATTTTCGCAGCTTCAATCCAATTCAAGACTGAGGAAGACTTTCCCTCAAAAGTTTCAAAATTGAAATCTTGATTTTCTTCTGAAATTAGTAAGTGTTTCAAACACTGAATAAAATCAGTTTGCAAGAACCGATCTTCTCCATATATGAAATATATAGGAAGCGGATTTTTTATCTTATTTATTAGGTCAATTACGTTTGTGGCCATGGTTAAAATTTGTCATTGACTAGACTAACCAATCGTATGGATAAAACTCGATAAGCTTCATCGAAGGCGGCTTGTCGGGCTGCTTCAGCATTAATTACATCATTTCCGGGTCGATAGTCCCAACGAACATTAAGGGTTTGGTTTAAGTGCGGGCGGTTTTTGACCTGGTCCAGGACTTTGATATCTACCGTCAAGTAAACCCAATATTCTGTTGCAACGTCCCTTGTATCAAAAGCAACGGCGCGAATATAATATTTTGTGAGTACTCCCTTCATCAATAGGTTTGCTTTGCGGTGATTTACTACTTTTAATCTTCCATCCGTAATGAAGGCTTTACGAATTTCAGTGGTGAGATTCCTTTGTATTGTAGGTTCTTGTGATCGGTTTTCGAATACGGGTATGGTTATGGTTTTTATATAAGCGGGAAGCTTTGCGGTTCCAGTTCCAGCCAATTGATAACCACAGGAGTTTAAACCAAAAATTAAAAATAGAATTATTACGAGTTTAAGTCTTAAGATCATATAAATTGTTTGCCTCAGACTACAATATTGACTAACTTTTTGGGTACTACAATAATTTTTTTGGCAGGTTTATTTTGCATCCATTCCTGAATCCGAGAATCTTTTAGGATTTCCAATTTTAAGTCGTATTCACTGATTTTCTGAGGGAAAGCTATTTTTTGTCGAACCTTGCCATTAATTTGGACGACAATTAACATTTCCTCGGCACTTAAATACTTTTCATTAAAACTTGGCCAATCAATCTGGTTGGTAGTTTTGGAGTTTCCAAGCATTGACCACATTTCTTCGGCAATATGAGGTGCAAAGGGAGAAAGCAATAATATTAAGGTTTCTATAGAATGTTTTAATAGAGTTTTACTCTCTATTGAATGTGATTGGTTTTCCCACCATTCTCTAAAAGTGTAGAGGTGGTTTACCAATTCCATAATTGCTGCAATTGCAGTATTAAATTGAGTTCGTTTTTCAATATCCTCAGTGACTCGCTTTATCGTTATATGAGTCATTCTAAGAAGCTCTTTCAATTCCTTTTCAGTGGGTTCTTTGAATTCTTCCGAAGAAGGAGCGTCTTTTATGAAATCCAAATGGTCTATAAAAATTCTCCAAACACGTTTTAAAAATCTGGAACTTCCTTCGACTCCCTGGTCGCTCCACTCTAAATCTTTAATAGGAGGAGCGGCAAACAAAATAAATAATCTGGCGGTATCCGCACCATATTGGTTTATGATATGGTCTGGGTCTACCACATTTCCTTTCGACTTGGACATTTTTGCCCCGTCTTTAATTACCATTCCCTGGGTTAACAACTTTTTAAAGGGCTCATTTGAATGAACGAGTTGCATATCATTAAACACATGATGAAAAAATCGGGAGTATAAAAGGTGTAAGATTGCATGTTCTATTCCCCCAATATATTGATCCACTGGCATCCAATATTTAATATTTTCCTGGGTAAATGGTTGCTCAGAATTTTTAGGAGTAGTGTATCGATCAAAATACCAAGAAGAACAAATAAATGTATCCAAGGTATCTGTTTCTCTTTTTGCAGGTCCCTTACATTTAGGGCAATTCACTTGAATGAAAGACTCCAGGTTTTTTAATGGGGATTGGCCTTTTTCATCCAATTGGACATCTAACGGAAGCTCAACAGGTAATTGTTCATACGGAACAGGAACAATGTCACACTGGCTACAAAATATCATTGGAACTGGCGTTCCCCAATAGCGTTGGCGGGAAACACCCCAATCCCGTAATCGGTATTGAATAGTGGGTTTCCCAATTTTTTTTGTTTCTAAGTAATCACACACTTTGGTTTTAGCTTCCTGACCCGTCAACCCATTGAAGGATGAGGAATTTACCATGGGACCTTCTCCAGTGAAAGCTGATTCAAGAGCATTGCTATTTTGATTTCCATCAGGTGGTTGAATTACTATTTTAATGGGTAAATCATATTTTTTTGCAAAATCAAAATCCCGCTGATCGTGTGCAGGCACTGACATGATTGCTCCTGTTCCATAATCCATTAATACAAAATTAGCAGTCCAAACTGGAATTGTCTCCTCAGTCATGGGATTTATCGCAAAGACTCCTGTGAAAACGCCTTCTTTATCACCTGTTTCACTTGTTCTGGAAATTTTATCCTCTGCCTGGACTTTCTTTATAAATTTATCAACAGCCGCTTCTTGTGGGGTACCTTGGGATAATTTCCGAGTGAGAGGATGCTCCGGAGCGAGGACCATAAAAGTAGAACCAAATAAAGTATCCGGCCGTGTAGTAAAAATCTTTATGGTCTCTTCTTTATTTTGAACTTTAAAGTCTACTTCCGCGCCATAACTTTTGCCTATCCAATTAGATTGCATAGTTAAAACCTGATCGGGCCACCCACCCTGAAGTTCTTTACATCCATCCAATAGTTGATCAGCATATTCAGTAATTTTGAAAAACCATCCTTCTTGCTCTTTTTGGAGAACTTCATTGTCGCATCGCCAACACAGACCCTCAATTACCTGTTCATTAGCTAATACGGTTTGACAACTTTCACACCAATTGACTTGAGAATTTTTCCGGTAGACCAGTCCGCGTTCAAAAAATTTAAGGAAACACCATTGATTCCACTTGTAATAATCTGGGTTACAGGTTGCAATTTCCCGGTCCCAATCGTAACTGAATCCTAATCGCTGAATTTGGGATCGCATGGTTTTGATATTTTCTTGAGTCCAGGTTGCGGGGTGAGATTTATTTTGAATAGCAGCATTTTCGGCTGGCATTCCAAAAGCGTCCCAGCCAATTGGGTGGAGTACATTAAAGCCTTTCATCATTTTAAAGCGAGCCAAAGAATCACCAATAGTATAATTCCGAACGTGACCCATATGAATTCGACCTGAGGGATAGGGAAACATTTCCAGCAAATAGAATTTTTCCTTATTGGAATCCACTTGGACCTGGAAAGTTTTTTCTTTTTGCCAAATTTCCTGCCACTTATTTTCAATTGTTTTAAAATCGTACTCCCTCATTTATGCAATTTCTCCCTTACCTAAAATTCAGCCATCAAATACATAATTTTTGAATATTTACTGATCATTAATTAAAAAAAATATTTATTTCCATTGCCCGGTGCAGTCTAGCAAAAAACTGAAAATTTTACACTTGAGGCTTAAAGAAATGTTTAAAGATTAATGTATTTTGTAGATTTTTTATTTAAACAGTTAATTCAAATTGGTTTTGTCCTAAGAAATTTATGATGAATGAGTTTCTTAATCTAAAAAAAGAACAAGTGTTTACAGAAATAATTCAGTTTAAATAGAAAACTTGTTTTGCCTTAGGATTCTGTAAACAAATTTAAACACCTTATAAGTTTTTTGGACACTTTGAATAATGAAATTATCGATATTACGATAAAACCTAAAGAAACAGAAATATTAAAGTGGCTAAATTCAATTAGTTTTAAATTTTTTCTTTTTTTGGCCTGGCCTTTGCAAGTTATTCAAGAGATTTCATTTCATTTGGGGGGAATGGGTCTGCTCTGGTTATTATAGAAAAACTGCACCCGCCTTCCGTACTTACCATTTTTATTTTTAGGAGATGTATCATGGAGAAACGAGGGATCTTAGCTCTATTAATTAGCGTACTTTTTTGTTTACTAATCAGCGGTTCTGCCTTTGCTCAAAATGTTTCTAATGTTTCTGGTACGTTAGTTTTAGCAGATGATAGCACTGACAAACATGATTCTGACGATGACAAAGATGAAAAAAAAGGCGATAAAAAAGATGAAGGTCATAAATAATTTGGACCATTTCTAATTTTTATTATTTTTTTGATATTTACTTTATTCGTCTTTTATTTAAATACAATTGAGAGTAAGTCAAACTCATGTAAGTGGTTTGAGCTTCTTGCTTAAGCCCTCTCCCAGGGAGCAGGCCCTAGCTTTTCAAGTTAGGGCCTGCTTTATTTTCCTAAGAAAAAATTCAATAACAATTCATGCCTACAAAAAATTTATCCTGGTTTTCCAAGAGTAAATTAAGAGTATCTCGAGAACACAGATAGACACTTAAAATTCCCACCTCTATAATAAAGAAATTATGACCGATTTATCAGGCATAATTGCCGGTGTATTTATAATTTATGTATTGGGAATGTTGCTAATTGGCTTCATTACCTCTCGTAAAACTAAATCGCCATTAGAATTTTTTCTTGGTGATCGGAGCCTAAAAGCCTGGGTTACTGCAGTGTCCTCGACCGCGAGTTCGGAAAGTGCTTGGGCTGTTTTAGGTACCGTGGGACTAGCTTATAAAGAAGGCCTATCCGCAATTTGGTTTTTACCTGGGTGTCTTCTGGGGTATGCTCTAAATTGGTTTTTCCTGGCAGAAAGGCTCCGAAAACATTCTCATGAAACCCACTCTATTACGTTACCCGATTATTTTGAAACGCATTTTAAGGACAACTCTCATCTGTTACGGATTATTTCAGTTGTTATTATTTTTGCCAGTATGATGGCTTATGTAGCTGCGCAATTTACAGCTATAGGTAAAACTTTCGATGCAATCTTTGGAATTTCTCATTTTTGGAGTATACCCATCGGAGGAGCCATCATCCTTGTTTATACAATGATGGGGGGATTTCTCGCAGTTGCCTGGACTGATTTTGTGCAAGGTTTAATCATGGTAATCGGATTGGTTACCTTATCGATTGTTTCAATAGTGGAACTTGGCGGACTTGGGGATATGATCACTCAAGTTCAAACAACCTCACCGGAAACTTTAGATTGGATGGGTGGAAAAACTATTCCTGCTTTTTGGGGTACGGTAGCGGGTTTATTGGGAATTGGTTTAGGTTACCCGGGTCAACCTCATGTGTTGAATCGATACATGGCCGCAAAGGATACAAAAACCATTGAACAAGGGGTATGGATTGCCTTTGGGTGGGGATTGCTGATGTATGGGTCAGCAATTCTTTTAGGGCTTAGCGGTACCGCCTTATTTCCAGATTTAACAGATCCAGAGCACTTGTTTCCTAAAGCTGCAGAATCATTGTTGCCACCATTGGTAACTGCTGTGGTCCTTACGGGAGTTTTAGCAGCAATTATGTCCACTGTTTCAGCGCAGATTATTGTAGCGGCCTCCGCTGTGGCCCACGATGTTTACTCCAAAATGATTCGAAAAGATCTTAAGCATGATCGGATAATATTTATCAGCCGAATTACTATTTTAGTCCTGGGTATTGGAGCGATGCTTATCGCCCTCGGTAAAACTCAGGTTATTTTCTGGTTTGTTTTATTTGCATGGTCAGGATTAGGGGCAAGTTTTGGGCCGGTTATTTTATATACCTTGTATTCAAAGAAAATTACACGTGAAGGTGCTGTTGCTGGGATGATCATGGGATTTTCTACGACAATCTTTTGGAAACTTATGGGTTGGTCAGACAGTATTATCTACGAGCTTGTACCCGCATTTATTTTTTCCTCGGCCACTGTTTGGGTCGTTAGTGTTTTTACCTTAAAAACAAAATCAACTTAATTGAATTTGGTCTTGATTTGAATAACTTTGGAAAAAAGTGATTTTTTCTTTTGCTTAATTATTTTTTAAATCCAAATATTTAATTATGGACTTAGCTATTTTATCTGAGGTCCCTTTTTGGGTTTCGAAATGGGCTAAAGCCTGGGTATGAATTTGATTTTTTTGAAAAGGATTTTTTAAAAGATCATCGATTTTTTTTTCTATATCTTCAGAATTTCTGACTTCTTGAGCAATTCCTAATTCTTGTAATTTTTTGGAAGTATGCTGAACGTTTTCAATGTAAGGTCCATGAAGAACGCTTATTCCTTGGGCGACAGGTTCCATTAAACTATGCCCGCCCCCAGGGAAAATAAGACTGTTTCCCACAAACGCAATATCTCCAACAGAATAAATTTTAGAAAGTTCACCTTGAGTATCGATCAAGATAATACTTTTTACATGAGTAGAGCTTTTACTCAATTGGGTTCTTAAAATGAAATTAAGTGAATGCTCTTTTATGATTCCTTCTAAAATGGGAATTCTTTCGAGTCTCCTGGGCGCTAAAATTAATATTAGATCAGGGTGAAGTTTTTTGAGTCGTTGAAATGCATTTAAAATAATTTCTTCTTCTCCTGAGTGAGTACTTCCAACGACCCAAACTTTGTGGCTTGCTGTGATTTTAAGCTCCTCGCGAAAACGAATTCGTTCTAGTTCAGATTCTGTAGTCAAACTATCTAGCTTGGTGTCACCCATTAATTGGATTTTTTTTGGATCTACCCCTAAGGATTTCATCGCTTCAATGCCGTAATTATTTTGCATAAAAATATCATCGAATGATTGAAACAATGGGCGGACTAAATTCTCTAATTTTTGAAATTTTCGAAATGACCGACTAGACATTCTACCGTTCAACAAAATTTTTGGAATTCCAGCCTCCTTTAGTGTTAGTAGCAATCCTGGCCAAAACCCTGTGTCCACAAGGATAAAAAGATCTGGTTTTATTTTTTCAACAAATGAATTTAAGAAAGGCCAGCAATCTAGTGGATGAAAAACAATTTTTTGAGCAAAAGAAAGTTTTTCATGAGCCCTATCGTATCCTGATTCAGTTGTGACGGTTATCACAAAAACAATATTAGGATGTTCATGGTGAAGTCTTTTTAATACGGGAATAACGGCATTTACTTCGCCAAAAGAAAGTGCATAAACCCAAAGTGTTTTTTGATCTGGGGATTTGTTAATTTTCTTTACAAGTCCAAAGTGGCTTTTTAAGTTTCTAGTCTTTTTTTTTGTGATCCAAATATACAATGCATATCCGGGAAGAACGAAAACGGCCGCAACAGATGAAAGAATTTTATAAATCCAAATCATTTTATGAAGAAGACCCTTTATTCTGCAGACAAGGAGAAGTAAGAATTTCGTCCACTAACTGTAAATTTCTATAAATAGCTCCTCGATGGTCTTCGACTGTTTGTGCTGCTAATTGTCCTCTTCGTTCGATTTCTTTGGGATGGTCTATTAAATCCTTTAAGGTTGGATAGAGAAGACCGGGCTCATCTATTTGGATTCCACCTCCTGAGGAAGTCAATAACCGTGCTTCTTCCTCAAAGTTGTGCATATGTTTCCCAAAAATTACTGGTTTCCCAAGAACCGCAGGTTCTAAGATGTTATGACCACCAATTTCAGGGTTGAAACCACCACCCACAAATGTCACAACGGCTTCTTTATAATATGTATTCAGTTTTCCAAGAACATCTACCAGTATTAGGAAAGGTTGAGTTTCAGAAATTGGATTTTTCAGTTTTGAGTGCAATTGATATTCCAGCCCTTTTTTCAGAATCATTTTTTCCACTTCTTCCGTTCTTTGAATATGACGGGGAGCGAGAACAAAATGGAGTAGAGGATTTTTCTCCCTTAATTTATGAATAGTATCTAAAATGATGGCTTCATCTCCTGGTCGAGTAGAACCAAAAACTATAGTTGATGAACCATTTTGATTAAATGAAGAATTTGAGGAATGTACTGGGGGGATGCCATCAAATTTCATATTTCCAGTTACAAGAATTCTATCCTTGCGGGTTCCTAATCGACGAACACGATCGGCATCGAGGGGACTTCGCATTGCAAAGCGATAAAAAGCAAAGGTTAACCAGTGAAATACGGGTTGGATTTTTTTGTATTGCTCGAACGAACGTTCAGACATCCTCCCGTTTATTAGTAAAATCGGAATTCCTTTCAATCCACATTGCCTTAACAAGGCTGGCCAAAACTCGGCTTCAATTAATATTAAAACGGAGGGATTCAATCGTTTTATTAAAGGACGAATCAATAAAATAATGTCTATGGGTAATCGAAATACTGGACAAAGGTTTTCTTCTAAAGCCAACTCAAACCCTGTAGGAGAAAAAGTAGATAAAACGATTTGTTTGTCATCATATTTTTCCTGTAAGGCACGAATAAAAAGTTTCGCCATTTGCACTTCACCAACAGAAGCAGCATGAACCCAGATGGTAGAACGATATTTGGGAAGTTCTTTCCACTGAAACAAACGAGCTCTTACTTCCTCCCTAAATTTGGGGTTGAATATCATTTTGATCAAAACCACTGGGGAGGCGAGGATCAGTCCAATACCTATGATAATATGATAAATCGTGTCCATGGACCGATTATAAACTACTTAACTGAAACAGGAAACTATTGAACCTAAGGAAAGGCATTAATGAATCTCGAAACGTTGTTTTATGAAGTAATTTCTCCTCAACGGAAATTCTATCATGTTCCTATGTATGCTTTTCTCCTGGTGGTTTCTTTTTTTTATAAATGGATCCAAAAAATTCGAGTGCTATTTTATCAATGGAGATTCTTTAAAACTCACCGACTTCCTGTTCGGGTTATTAGCGTGGGAAATATGACTTTAGGTGGAACCGGTAAAACACCCACAGTTATATTGATCGCAGAAAGTTTACAGAAAAGTGGTTCTAAGCCTGCAATTCTTAGCCGTGGTTATGGTGGAGATATTAATGATGAGGTCAATGTAGTTTGTGATGGTAAAACCTTATTATTGGATTCTGAAGATGCGGGAGACGAACCTGTAATGATGGCCAAACGTCTCCAAACCGTTCCAATCTTAACGGGAAGAAAACGCTTCAAAACGGGTTTGTATGCCATAAAACATTTTGGAGTGGATACTTTAATTCTCGATGATGGCTACCAACATCTTTCTTTGCATCGTGATTTAAATATTCTTCTTTGTGATTTCCAACAACCTATTGGTAACGGCAGGGTGTTTCCTGCTGGGGAATTAAGAGAACCTCTTGGAGCGTTTGAGCGGGCTGATTTAATTTGTTTAACCAGATCGCCTTTTAATGGTGACTCTGAATTATTGGAAAAAGTAAATATTAAAAAAGTTCCAGTGGTTCAAACTCAACTTCAACCTACTACCATTTTTTCATTAAAGTCGAAAGACAAACAGCCTTTAAGTTCATTAGAAAAAATTTCCATAGCCACCTTTTGCGGTATTGGGCAACCGGATGATTTTAATAAAACCTTGGAGGAGGCTGGAGCTCGCATAGTTTCTAAACGTTCTTTTCCAGATCACTTTTATTATCAACCTGAACACTTTAGGTTAATTGAAGAGGAGGCGATTCGTTTAGGGGCTCAATGGATAGTTACCACTGAAAAGGATTCAGTAAAAATTCGCGAATATGATTTTAAGCTTCCTGTTTTTGTTCTAAGTGTTGAAATGAATTTTGTTGCTGGGCAGGAAGATTGGATACGGCATTTAATTCCACAAGAAACTACTGCCGTTAAAAATCAATCTCCCTAAGAATTATTTGAAGAGTAAAGAATGGGATCAAATGAAAAGGTTAACTCCTGGGAATCACTTTCTCCTGGAAAAGCATTATTAGTAACAATAATTGTGCCTTCAGTTTATCTCGTGGGATTGTTAATTGCCTGGTTGGCACCTAAACAATTTGGATTTGGATATAAAGAGTTAGCAATTGCCGGTTTGATTTTTGGATTATCCGGCGCCTGTCTTTGGATAATCGCCATGATTCAATTGGGCCGTTCTCTTCAAGTTCTCCCAGGGGGAGATCGTTTGATTACTAAAGGGATTTATAAGGTTATTCGTCATCCTGTTTATTTGGGGATTAATCTAACCTTAGGTGGTCTTTTTATAGCTTTGGGTTCTGTGCACGCTTTGGTATTTTGGGCTTTGGTGGTTTTGCCCTTAAACAGGCTACGATCCCGTTATGAAGAAGTTGCTCTTACTAAAAAATTTGGTGATCAATATCGCCATTACAAAAACAAAACTTGGTTTTAATCTTCCAATCTTTCAAAAATTTTTTAATGCGGATTTATTTAATTGTTCTAATCGGAGTAATAGTGAGTATTGCTCATCAAAGTTTTATTTTGTTGGCACATGCTGAAGACCCTAAATTTATTCAATCCCTAAAAACACAAACTCAGGGTATTAGTTCAGAAATATTAAATAATCCTTTGGCACTACGAAAAATTTTTAGTATTCCTCCCGACTTATCCTCCGAATTGAATCAGGAAATTGCTTCATCCTCTTCAAATATGAGTTGGTTGGGTGTCTCTCTTAAAGAAGCAAAGCCTGTATTTTTGCCTCATGCAAATGATGTGTCTCCAGCCATTCAAGTATTGCAGGTATTTCCTGATTCTCCAGCTAGCAAGGCTGGAATTCTTCAGGGTGACCGTATTATAGAAATGGAGGGGATGCCTCTTAATTTAGGAAATGAAAATTCTTTGTTACTAAGTTTTCGTCGTCGAGTTGCCAGGGTTCGGCCAGGACAATTAATTTCATTAAAAATTTTACGAAATGAAGAATGGATTGATCTTTTCGTAACGCTGGAAGAAAAACCTACAACTAATGTTTTGCAGAAATTACATCCGGAATTGGAGAATCCTTTGGAAAAAGGAAATTCTCTAATTCATTCCCTTTTATTAGAAAAGAAACTGATAGATCCCTTTGAGCAAACACTAAATAGTTTGAGAATTCGCACTGCTCATGTTGTGAGTACTGCGGTAAAAGGAAAAAGTTATAATCCCTTTCGTTTGTCAGAAATAAATTTTGTCCTTAATCAACCTATGGAATTGCCCATAGTGTCAAAACAAATTGTAGAGCGATTGTTTAGCCAGTTTAATAAAGAAAGAAAAAACTTATCTGGAATAATTGAATTAGCCGGGGAAGAATTAGATTTAAAAATAGAGTCTTCTGGGATGTGGGTTGACGAAATTAGTCACGAGAATATTCAATCGTTTAAAGTTATGGTTGAAACTATTTTGCAATCTATAAACAAAGCAAAGGAAATGAGAAGGAAAGCGTTGAGTCAACTTTCTTCAGAAGAATTAAAATTTTTATATGATAGTGTCGATGAAATTTGGGCAAATAAAGCGGAATTGGCTTCACAGGATAAAACCGAGTTGGAAAAAAGGGAAATGGAGGTCACTCTGCTTAAGTTTTTGAACATAGGTTTAAAAGTTGATTTAAGGGGAATTCTAACAGCCTGCAATTTCGTAGCAAAAGCATTAGATATAGATAACTTAATAAAAATTAAAAAAAACATAGGGGAAATTTCTCCTTTTTTACCGGGATGGAGTATTGAAGAACGTGAAAATAAAACAATTATTTCGACTTCTTTTGGAACGGTAATTTTAGGGGGCACAAAAAATAATCAATATACTGAAGATGCTGATTTTATTATTGATTTGGGAGGAAACGATTCCTATTTCAATAATTCCGCCTCCAGTAAACCCAATCGGCCCTTTTCTGTAGTTATCGATTTTTCAGGAAATGACTTGTATATATCTTCGGAATCTTTAGCACAAGGAACAGGGTTTTTAGGAGGAGGATTTTTAATCGATCTTGGGGGGGATGACCGTTACATTGCACAAAGTTTTTCCCAAGGGTCGGCGTTGTTGGGCGTAGGGATGTTAATAGATATCCAGGGAAATGATGAATTTAATTGCCATGCTTTTTGCCAGGGATCCGGTTTTTTTGGAGCTGGTGTTTTAGGGTTGGGTGAAGGAAACGATTATTTAAATGCAGCCATTTCTGCCCAGGGATTTGGATTTGTAAAAGGTTTTGGCGCTTTGGTCAATGAAAAGGGTGATGATAAATATTTTGCCGGGGGAGTGTATCCTGATTTTCGTGAACCAAAAAAGGCTTATCAATCCATGTCTCAGGGTTTTGGCCTGGGTCTTCGTCCGTGGGAGACATTGGTAGGAACTTCTGGTGGTATTGGAGTAATGGCAGATGCGGAAGGAAATGATACTTATATAGGAGATTATTTTTCTCAAGGGAGTAGTTATTGGTTTGCATTGGGAATTTTGGCTGACCAATCCGGGCACGACTCCTATATCGCAGGACGCTACTCGCAGGGTGCTGGGGTGCACTTTTCTTCTGGAGTTCTTTTGGATAATGCAGGGGATGATAATTATTTAGCAAAATTAGGAGTGTCGCAGGGCTGTGGTCACGATTTTGGACTGGGATTTTTATTGGACGGATTGGGGAACGACCGATATATTTCCGGAGTGTTGGCGCAGGGAATGGGTAACGCTAACGGCATTGGTGTATTGAGTGATACGGATGGGACAGATAATTATTTGTTACGAGAAATAGGTCAAGGAGAAGGAGTATTTGAGGCATCCCGAAATTTAGGAAGTTTTGGATTTCTAATCGATACTACTGGAGAAAATGACAAGTTTTCAAAAACTCATCTTACTCCTCCCATTACACTTCAATCTAAATGGGGTTTGTTAATTGATATTCCTGATTAATTAACTGTTCTCGAATTTCAATTGCCAAGTTTATTTTGTTTTGAGGCATTTTCTGTTTTGGAAATTTTTTAATGAGCCTTAAAAAATTATTTTTCATTATTTTATTAACAGTTTTGATTGGATTTTGGTTGTCTTCATTCCGACTTCCTTCAGGATCCATGGCTCCAACTCTTATTAGTGGGGATCATATATTAGTTAACAAATGGTTTGGAAAAAAAGAAGGACTTAAAAGGGGTGAAATAATTGTGTTTTCTTATTCTGGAGATGACAGTAGAAAATTTATCGCAAGAGTGATCGGTCTACCGGGAGAAATATTGGAAATAAAAAAACAAAAAGTTTATATAAATGACAGTGAAATCGTGGAGCCATATGCTTATCATACTGAACTGGTTAAGGAAGAACCCTTTTTTCCCAGAGATGATCTTAAACCTCTGAGAATTTCCGAAGGGTTCCTTTTTGTTCTGGGTGATAACCGAGAAAATAGTAATGATAGTAGATTTAAAGGATTTATAGAAATTCAGAAAGTAGTTGGTATAGTAAAGTTAATTTATTGGTCTATAGATGGTGAAACAAATCAAATTCGATGGAATAGAGTTGGAAAATGGGTGGAATAAAATTTATACCTCCTCTTACAAAAGCACTTCTATTTTGATTTTCTCCATAAGGTAATATTTTCTTTATCAAACAGTTTATTTGGGTCGGTCACAATTGGGTTTGACCAAAAAAACTCATAGCTTATGAACCCAATTTCTTTAAAACGTATTTTATTTAAAAAACTTATTCCCATGACTGGAGAAGAGTGGGACGATGGAGAAATTATTCTTAGGGATGGTTTCATTGAGGCGATCCACCCCCAAGTCAGTGCTTCTTTTTCTGGAAAGACTTACGATTTATCTAATCATTTAATCCTTCCGGGTTTTGTGAATGCCCATTGTCATCTTTCTCTTTCTGCCTTAGCCGGAAAAATCCCTCAAGGATTAAAGTTCACCGACTGGATAAAGCAAGTTGTTAAAGAAAATGAGAGTTTACTCTGGCAAGAACGAATTTCAGCAGTTCATGAGCAAACCCAGGTAATGCTTCGGTCGGGAGTAACTGCATTAGGGGATTATTTTTCTCATCCAGAGTTGCTGGTAGAGTTTGCTCAACTACCCTTTAACCAAATTCTTTTTATTGAGACTTTTGGATTTCAATCGGCAATGGCTGAAAATCGGGTTCAATTGGTTGAAGAAGTTTTACAGCAAATTTCCCCACAGAGTGATCATTTGCGATTAGGCATTGCCCCACATGCTCCTTATTCTGTTTCACCGGTTTTATTAAAGAGGTTGCGTGATTTGGCGGACAAATATTCTTGCCCAGTGTCTTGTCATGTTGCTGAGGTTCCAGAGGAAACCGAGTTTTTACAATCTGGTCAAGGTGATTTTTTGGAATTATTAAGAAACCGAGGGGTAGAAGATCCTTCCTGGAAGCCACCACAGAAAACTCCTGCAAAATATTTAAAAGAATTGGGGATCTTTCCATTATTGGGAGTTCATCTGAATCATATCGACCAGGATTTAAATTGGTTAGGCCCTGATTACTTATCCGCTGCGTTTTGTCCGGGAAGTACTCTTTGGTTCGAAAGAAAGCAGTGGATGCCAGTGAAAAAGCTTTTAGATTTGGGAGTACCTGTGGGAATAGGAACAGATTCATTGGCAAGTAATGATTCTCTTAATTTTTTAGAAGAAATTCGTAAAATTGAAAAGCTTAGCCCAGGGATAAGTCGAATCCAAATTTTGGAAATGGCCACTTGTCTTGGAGCTAAAGCTTTAAACCTAAATAATGGAATAGTTTGCGAGGGAAATGCAGCGAATTTGGTTGGTTTTAAATATCCAGAGTCGTTTATGGATTGGTGGGATATTCCATTTGAAAATAAACTCAAGGAAGCAGATTTTGTAATGATTCGCGGAGAAAAATTCCACCCAAATTGAGTGGATAATTTGAAAGTTTATTTTTAAAAAAATAACCATTTTTTTTAGAAAATTTTAAGGATCCAAAGAGTAAAAAATCCCCAAAAAAATTTGTTATCACATAACTTTCATGCTAGAGTAAATAATTGACCTCAGGGCATTTAAGCCCTCTAACCGCCATAGGCTATTTTTTTTCTCTTTTTTATTGACACTAATCAAAACAAAAAAGTAATATAGACGTTTTTCATTTTGACTGGAGTGATCCTCTAGAGAATTTGGGGCTGGTATAGAATCGGCAAGCGGAGATTCATGCCCGGCGGGTTTGTTTTATTTTGGCTGATAATAAAAGGTCGGGTATTCCTTTGTTAATTGAAGAATTTAAGATGAAGTGGAGGGTGTGACCACCTCGGAAGCTGGGGAGATTCCCGAGTGGCCAAAGGGAACAGACTGTAAATCTGTCGGCTCAGCCTTCGGAGGTTCGAATCCTCCTCTCCCCACCATTTTTTTTAGCTTTATGCGGGAATAGCTCAGTTGGCTAGAGCGTCAGCCTTCCAAGCTGAGGGTCGCGGGTTCGAGTCCCGTTTCCCGCTCCATGGTGAACGGTGATCAGGGTGTCCGGGATCGGTAACCGGGTGACGGAGGTTTTGGGATCACGCCCACGTAGCTCAGTGGTGGAGCACTTCCTTGGTAAGGAAGAGGTCATCGGTTCAATCCCGATCGTGGGCTCTGTCTTATATGGTTTTGTGGGGTTTAAAAATTTAAAAATTTGGTTTCTTGGGTAAATTTTGTTCTGGGCGAATAAGTTATGAGAGATATTATTATTCTGGCTTGTGGTGACTGTAAGCGAAGAAATTATTCTACAACAAAGAATAAAAAAAAGACCACTGCGCGGTTGGAGTTTAATAAGTATTGTAAGTTTTGTAAAAAACATACTCCCCACAAAGAAACCAAATAGTCTGATTGAGATATTTTGGTCCTCCCGGAGGGTTGGCGGGGCTCTTTAATGGAAGTATTAATTCAGGATGGATGGCCTGGATGGATTATGGTTAGGCCAGTAGCTCTAATTGGTTAGAGCACTAGACTCCAAATCTAGGTGTTGGGGGTTCGAGTCCCTCCTGGCCTGTAAGTCTTAAAGTTGATTGTTGAATGATTGATAAGGCAAAAGATTTTTTGTCGGAAGTGAAGGCAGAAGTTAAAAAAGTAACTTGGCCTTCAAAGAATGAAGCCCTGGGCGGAACAGCGGTTGTTGTCGTGGTTGTTTTTTTAGTTGCTGTTTTTTTGGGTATTGTAGATACCGTTCTCTCAAAAATTGTGGAGAAATTGATCTCCTAGCTGAGGATTATGGAAACTATGGCCAAAGAATGGTATGTGATTCATACCTACTCCGGATATGAGAATAAAGTGAAGGCCAGTTTGGAAGAGAGATTTACGCATTCGGGGATTCGGGATAAGTTAGGGGAAGTGATTATCCCTACCGAAGAAGTGGTTGAAATCCGGCAAGGCAAGAAAAAAATTAGTTCCAGAAAATTTTTTCCTGGGTATGTTTTGGTTAACGTCGAAATGGACCAGGATATTTGGTATTTAATTAAAAATACACCAAAAGTTACAGGATTTCCAGGTGGTGCAACTCCGGCCCCTCTGAATGAGGCAGAAGTTCGGACCATTATGGAGCAGATTCGTGGCGAATCAGCGCGGCCTAAGCCTAAGTTTACCTTTGAAAAAGGTGAAAGCGTGAGGGTGATTGAGGGGCCGTTTATGAATTTTAACGGGGTGGTGGAGGAAATCAATCCGGATAAAGGTAAGGTTAAGGTTATGGTTTCAATCTTTGGTCGTGCTACTCCGGTGGAATTAGAGTTTCCTCAAATTGAGAAAGTTTAAAGTTAAGGGCTAGGTTTCGAGTTATGGCAAAAAAAGAAATGGCGCAGATTAAATTGCAGATCCCGGCTGGGCAGGCTACTCCTTCGCCTCCTGTAGGGCCAGCTTTGGGTCAAAATGGCGTCAATATTATGGAATTTTGTAAAGCGTTTAATGCAAAAACGCAAGGGCAGGAAGGGATGATCATTCCGGTGATCATTACGGTGTACGAGGATAGAAGCTTTTCCTTTATAACAAAATCTCCCCCAGCTTCCATTTTGCTTAAACAAGCCGCGGGAGTAGCAAAGGGGTCTTCTAATCCTAGTCGCGAGGGGGTTGGAACAGTAACTCGTGAGCAGGTGAAGGAAATTGCTAATGTGAAAATGGAAGATTTAAATGCCTATGATGTCGAGCAGGCTATGAAGATCATAGAAGGCTCAGCAAAGAGTATGGGTATTAAAGTTGAAGGTTAATTTCTTTTTGGGTTTTTGAAATGGCAAAGCACGGTAAAAAATATAATGCGGCCGCTGAAAAAGTGGATAACCTCAAAAAGTATGAGGTGAAGGATGCTCTTCAGCTGGCAAAGGATGGTTCGGATGTTAAGTTTGATCAATCAGTGGATATAGCTGTCCGATTGGGGGTTGATCCCCGAAAGGCTGATCAGAATATTCGAGGTAGTGTGGTTCTTCCCAAGGGAACCGGTAAAAAATTCCGAATTTTGGTTTTTGCTAAGGGTGAAAAAGAAAAGGAAGCCTCGGATGCTGGAGCAGAGTTCGTGGGCGGGGATGACTTGGTGAAAAAAATTCAAGAAGGTTGGTTGGATTTTGATCGCGTGGTGGCTACTCCCGATATGATGGGTGTTGTGGGGAAGTTGGGAAAGATTCTGGGTCCAAGAGGAATGATGCCGAATCCCAAAACGGGAACTGTGACATTTGAAGTTAAGGAAGCTATTGATCAGATTCAAGCGGGTAAGGTGGATTTCCGTGTCGATAAAGCAGGAATAGTCCATGCGCCTGTAGGAAAAGTCAGTTTTTCGGTTGATGATTTGGTGGATAATTTTCAGGAATTAATGGGTGCTCTGATAAAGCTCCGTCCGTCTACCGCAAAAGGCCAATATGTCCGAGGGATTTCGTTGTCTACAACCATGGGGCCGGGGATTAAAGTTGCTTATGTTCCATAAATTGTGGGTATCATAATTAATTAATGGTTATTTGAAAGGAAAAGTCCGTTGCCTACACCAGCAAAACAAGAGGTGATTGAAGATTTAAATGATGTATTTACGAAGGCTAAATCTGCTGTGCTGAGTCATTATCATGGTATGTCCGCCGCTCATATGGCAGCTTTGCGTGCGCATATGAAAGAACGGTCTTTGGATTTTAGGGTTATAAAAAATACCCTCGCTCAAAAAGCTGCGAAGAACACACCTTTTGAGATCATTGAGTCTAGCTTTAAAGGGCCTGTGTCCTTGTTGGTGAGTTATGACGATCCGGTTGCGCCAGCTAAAGCTTTGGCGGATTTTGAAAAATCCGGTGCAGATAAGCATCCACAAGTGATTTGTGGAATGGTGGAGGGTAAAGAGGTTACTCCAGAGCAAGTCAAAGCTTTGTCAGAGCTTCCGTCTAAGGAGGCTTTGATTGCCCAAATGCTCTCTGTGATGCAAGGTCCGACTACCAACTTTGTGGGTGTGTTCAGTAGCTTGCTCCGTCAGTTGGTGGGCACATTGGATGCGATTCGAGAGAAAAAGGCTCAAGGTTAAAGTGGCATAATGCCGCAATAGACAGAAAATTTAAACGGTTTTTAGGGAATTGAATTTGTTTTACTTATGGAATGAAAGGAGTTTGTGATGGCAGTCACTAAGGAGGATGTAGTTTCCTTCATTGATAATATGACAGTGTTGGAGATGTCCGAGTTTGTTAAAGAGCTAGAAGAGAAGTATGGTGTTTCTGCGGCCGCGCCTGCTATGATGGCAATGCCTGCAGGAGGCGGTGATGCGGGTCCCGCTGAAGAGAAAACGGAGTTTGATGTGGTTCTGACCGCAGCGGGAGATAAAAAGATCCAGGTAATTAAAGAAGTTAGAGCGATTACAGGATTAGGATTGAAAGATGCTAAAGATTTGGTTGAAGCTGCACCTAAAGCCATTAAAGAAGGAGTGAAAAAGGAAGAAGCTGACGAAATTCAGAAGAAGATTGAGGAAGCTGGCGGAACGGTTGAAGTCAAATAATTTAATTATCCTGCCTTTTGTTAAATGTGTCATCCATTAATTTCTTGAGGAGACATTTTATTGTCTATGACAAATACAACCACCGATCGTGTCCAAATTGATTCAAGAGAAAGATTAAACTTTTCAAAGATCCCTAGGGTCATTGAGATACCAAATTTAATAGAGATTCAGAAAAAATCCTTTGAGCAATTTCTTCAAACCCAGGTGCCCCCAGTTGAAAGGGCGCATCAGGGTCTTGAGGAAGTTTTTCGTGATGTATTCCCTATTTCTGATTTAAATATAAATGCCCGATTAGAATATGTGGGTTATGAGATCGGTGTGTGGGAATGTGCTTGCGGAGAGTATAAGGAATTAGGCGGAGCCGGTGTTACCTGTGAGACCTGTGGTAATGAGGTTGCCTATAAAGAAAAATTTAAATTAAGTGAATGTCGGCAAAAAGGGCTGACCTATTCCGATCCGATTAAAATCATGGTTCGCATGGTTGTGTTTGATCGTGAGCGGATTGATTTAAGTCCTCGCGTACTTAAGGAATTGCCAGGAAAATATATTGTTGAAGAAGTAAAGCACCCGCAAACCGGTAAACCCTTTCTTCCCGCAAGGACTGAAATTGACGAAAAAATTGTAGATTTGCTCGCTCAAGAAAAAGTGCCTCAAATCGTAATAAATTCAGTTCGTGAAGTTAAAGAGCAAAAAATCTTCCTGGGTGAAATGCCCGTTATGAGTCATACCGGGACGTTTATGATAAACGGAGTGGAGCGAGTTATAGTGAGTCAAATGCACCGTTCTCCTGGTGCTTTTTTTGCTCATGACAAAGGAAAATCTCATGTAAGTGGGAAATTTTTATATTCTGCCCGTGTCATTCCAGATCGTGGATCCTGGTTGGACTTTGAGTTCGATATTAAGGATATTCTGCACGTAAAAATTGACCGTCGTCGTAAGTTGCCTGCCACCATATTGCTTAATGCATTTGGGATGTCTAATGAAGAGATTTTGGAATCTTTTTATAGCTTGGAGAAAGTTTCGCTTAAAGATGATCGTTTTTTTATGGCGAGCAAAAGTCTTTTGTCCGGGTATAAAGTATTAGAAGATGTGGTGGACCCAAAAACCGAAGAGGTGCTTTTAAAGTCTGGGAAAAAACTCACTCCAGCAATTTCTAAAAAATTAGATAAGCTCGGTGGCCGAGTGCAAAAGGTTGAAATTGACCGTGAAGATTTGATCGGGTCTTTTCTGGGGAAAGAAATTGTTGACCCGGAAACCGGAGAGGTCTTGGTTGATATTAATAAGGAAATCACTAACGACATTTTAGATTTATTTGGAAAACATGGGATTTCTGAATTTCATATTTTGCATATTGATGAGGATTTGCCCGATACTACCATCCGAGATACCATGGTTTTGGCTAAAATCGATAACTTAGACGATGCAATTCGTGAAATTTATAAGCGATTGCGTCCGGGGGATCCTCCAACCACTGAAATTGCTAAAACCCTTTTCTTTAATCTATTTTTTAACCCCAAGCGATACAATCTCTCTGTTGTGGGTCGATTAAAGATGAATCAAAAGTTTGATTTGGATATTCCTTTAGAAAATCGACTGCTGGCAAAAGAAGATTTGATTGCAGTTGTTAAGTATTTAGTTGATTTGAGAAATGGGATTGGTGTGATTGATGATATTGATCACCTGGGTAATCGTCGAGTTCGCGCAGTCGGAGAATCTTTGGAAAACCAGTTTCGTGTTGGTTTAGTTCGAATGGAGCGGGCTATTATTGAGCGTATGTCTGTTCAGGATTTAGAAGTTGCTATGCCTCATGATCTGATTAACTCCAAGCCCGTTACTGCTGCCATAAAGGAATTTTTTGGAAGCAGTCAATTGTCTCAATTCATGGACCAAACGAATCCACTTTCAGAGGTAACTCATAAGCGTCGATTGAGCGCTTTGGGTCCAGGAGGATTAACTCGAGAACGGGCAGGGTTTGAAGTCCGGGATGTGCATCCCACTCATTACGGAAGAATTTGTCCGATTGAAACCCCTGAGGGTCCTAATATTGGATTGATTGCATCCCTTAGCACTTACGCGCGGGTTAACGACTATGGTTTTATTGAAACTCCTTATCGGAAGGTAACAGAAGGAAAGGTTAGCGATAAGGTGGAGTTTCATAGCGCGGTTGTGGAGGATGAGTTTGTTATTGCGCAGGCAAATGCTGAGATGGATAGCGGTAATAATCTTCAAAACGAAATTGTGGATGCTCGGCAGGGGGGTGACTTTATTTTGTCACCAAGAGAGAAAATCGATTTCATGGATGTCTCTCCTAAGCAATTGATTAGTGTTGCAGCTTCTTTGATTCCATTTCTAGAAAATGATGACGCGAACCGAGCTCTTATGGGTTCCAATATGCAACGTCAGGCAGTTCCATTATTGTTAACGGAAGCGCCTTTGGTTGGAACTGGAATGGAAAGTATTGTTGCTCGAGATTCTGGTGCTGTTGTGGTTTCGGATAGTGATGGAGAGGTTATTAGTGCTGATTCTTCCCGTATTGTAGTTCGATCGAGTGAAAAAGCTAAACGGCACAATCGGGTTCTGGGTTCGAAAGTGGATATTTATACGTTGTCAAAATATCAGCGGTCCAACCAAAATACCTGTATTAACCAGCGTCCCTTAGTGATTTCAGGTGAAAAGGTGAAGAAGGGACAGGTTATAGCTGATGGGCCTTCAACCGATAAAGGTGAGTTAGCTCTGGGTCGTAACGTTTTGGTAGCGTTCATGCCGTGGGAAGGCTACAACTTTGAGGATGCAATTGTGATAAGTGAAAAAGTTGTAAAAGAAGATATTTTTACTTCGGTCCATATTGAGGAATTTGAAGTCGAGGCGCGTGATACCAAGCAGGGAAAAGAAGAAATTACCCGAGATATTTCCAACGTGGGTGAGGATGCTCTGAGGAATCTTGATGAAAGTGGGATTATTCGAATTGGTGCGAGTGTCAAGCCAAACGATATATTAGTAGGGAAAATAACTCCTAAAGGAGAGACCCAGCTCAGTCCCGAAGAGAAACTTCTAAAAGCAATTTTTGGTGAGAAGGCGGGGGATGTGCGAGACACGTCTTTGCGAGTGCCTCCAGGAATTCAAGGGATTGTAATTGATGTAAAGGTTTTTTCAAGGAAAGGTGTAGATAAGGATTCTCGAAGTCTCTCTATTGAGGAAGAAGAAATTGCCAAAATCGAAAAAGATTTTAGTGATGAGATTGATATTGTCCGTTCAGAATCAGAGAAAAAGTTAACCTCAATGCTCTTGGGTAAAGTGGTTTCTAAATCCGAGACAGTGGGTAAGCGCAGTTTTGAAAAAGGGCATGTATTATCTGCAGAGGACCTTAAGGGGGTTGTCTCTAAGGATCTGGTAAAGATCCCAGTTAAAGATGTAGATTCTGCGGAAATGCAGCAAATAGATGATAGTTGCAAAGACCAAATTCAAATTCTTAAAGCCATGATGAGTGAGAAAGTGGCGAAATTAAAAAAAGGAGATGATTTGGCGCCAGGTGTAATTAAACTGGTGAAAGTTTTTGTGGCTATGAAACGCAAGCTTCAAGTTGGGGATAAGATGGCGGGACGTCATGGAAATAAAGGTGTGGTGTCTAAAATTGTTCCTGAAGAAGATATGCCTTATATGGAAAATGGATCGCCGATTGAATTGATATTAAATCCACTTGGGGTTCCATCCCGAATGAATGTGGGGCAAATATTTGAAACTAATTTAGGTATGGCGGCAAAAGCTACAGGTAAGCATATGGCTACCCCTGTATTTGATGGGGCTAATGAGGAAGATGTTCGCCGTTTGCTAAATGAGGGTGGTTGTTCTCCTTCAGGAGAAGAAAATCTCTTTGATGGGCGCACAGGCTTTCCCTTTCAGCAAAAGGTAATGGTGGGCTATATTTATATGCTTAAGTTGCATCATCTTGTCGACGATAAAATTCATGCCCGTTCTACAGGGCCTTATTCCCTTGTTACTCAGCAGCCATTGGGTGGAAAAGCTCAATTTGGTGGACAGCGATTAGGGGAAATGGAGGTATGGGCTTTGGAAGCTTACGGGGCAGCTTACTCTCTTCAGGAAATGTTGACTGTGAAGTCGGATGATGTTGAGGGTCGAAAGCGAATGTATGAAGCGATTGTTAAAGGAGATACCAACCTTACTCCAAGTTTGCCTGAGTCGTTTAATGTTTTGGTTAAAGAACTGCAAAGCCTCGCGATTGATGTAGAACTGATTGAAACGGCAAAATAAAGTAATTTCTACCCGGCAAATAATCATGCAATCCTTGGGCGAAATATATCGATAACTTTTCAAGGAGACCACGCTTGTGGATAACCTGAACTTTTTTGAAAAACCCAAAAATCCAATTATTTTTGATGCTATTCGAGTTCGTTTAGCTTCACCGGAGAAAATCCGGTCTTGGTCTTATGGTGAAGTCAAAAAACCTGAAACCATCAATTACAGGACCTTTAAGCCTGAACGCGATGGTTTGTTCTGCGCCAAAATTTTTGGTCCTGTAAAGGATTGGGAATGTAACTGCGGTAAGTATAAAAGAATGAAGCATAAAGGGGTGATCTGCGAAAAATGTGGTGTTGAGGTCATCCTTTCTAAAGTTCGCCGGGAACGGCTGGGGCATATTGAATTAGCCAGCCCGGTGGCTCATATCTGGTTCTTTAAAGGATTGCCGAGTCGAATTGGGCATATTTTGGATCTTACCTTAAAAGAGCTTGAGCGGATTGTTTATTTTGAAAATTATGTAGTCTTGGATCCTGGGGACTCTGATTTTAATCCAGGTCAGCTTTTGACCGAAAATGAATTTCGTGAAGCAGAAATGGAGTTTCCAGCCGGACTTAAAACTATGGTGGGTTCGGAGGGAGTATTTGAACTCTTAAAAGCGATTGATTTAGAGGCTACCGCAGTAGAGCTTAAGGAAGGATTTGTAAAAACTTCTTCTGTTCTTAATAAAAGAAAAATTGCTAAGCGATTAAAAATTATTGAGGCTTTTCGGAAATCTGGAAATCGCCCAGAGTGGATGATTTTGAATGTTATTCCAGTTATCCCACCTGAATTAAGGCCGTTGGTGCCATTAGATGGGGGGCGTTTTGCTACCTCTGATTTAAATGATTTGTATCGCAGGGTAATTAATAGAAATAATCGATTAAAGCGACTTCAGGAGTTAAAAGCTCCCCAAATTATTATTCGTAATGAAAAGCGAATGTTGCAGGAAGCGGTATCGGCTTTATTTGATAATGGTCGAAGGGGGAGAACGCTTCGCGGAACGAATAAGCGTCCTCTTAAATCCTTAAGTGACATGCTTAAAGGAAAGCAAGGTAGGTTCCGTCAAAACTTGCTTGGAAAACGGGTGGATTACTCAGGTCGATCGGTAATTGTTGTAGGTCCTGAATTAAAACTGCATCAATGTGGGTTGCCTAAAAAGATGGCCTTGGAATTGTTTAAGCCGTTTATTTTTAATCGCCTTGAGCAGAAAGGGTATGCCGCGACCATAAAAACCGCAAAAAAAATGGTTGAGCAAGAACGAGCGGAAGTCTGGGAAGTTCTTGAAGAGGTAATTCAAAAGCATCCGGTTCTTTTAAACCGCGCTCCTACGCTTCATCGATTGGGAATTCAAGCTTTTGAGCCTGTGTTGATTGAAGGAAAAGCTATTAGGATTCATCCATTGGTTTGTACAGCTTTTAATGCGGACTTTGATGGTGACCAGATGGCCGTGCATGTTCCGCTGTCAATGGAAGCTCGGGTGGAAGCTCAACTTCTTATGATGTCCCCCAATAATGTTTTGTCGCCTGCTAATGGAAGGCCTATTGCGGTTCCCAGTCAAGACATTGTTCTGGGTGGTTATTATATGACCAAAATCCGCGGGGGAGTGAAAGGCGAGGGTAAAGTTTTTTGTTCTGCTAAAGAGGTGCGTGCCGCCTTTGATCATGACGAGCTGCACTTACAAGCGCGTATTATGGTTAATGTAAATGGTAAGCTGGAAGTAACGACTACAGGGCGAATTCTTTTGTATGAAGTGTTGCCCAGGGAGTTACCTTTCACTTTAGTTAATCAGGAGATGAATAAAAAATCTCTTTCTGAATTGATTGCTACTTCTTTTAAACAAGTGGGCCGTGAGAAAACGGTTGCTTTGTTGGATAACGTCAAAGAACTTGGATTTAAGTTTGCAACTGAAGCAGGGCTTTCCATTTCAATTGATCATATGAAAATTCCCAAAGCCAAAGAGCCTTTGGTTCAAAAAGCTGCTGACGAAGTTTTAAGGGTGTACAACCAGTATCGAGATGGATTGATCACTAATGGGGAGCGTTATAACAAAGTAATCGATATCTGGGCTCATGTTACGGAAAGGGTTTCTGAAGAAATGTTCCGTGAATTGGAAGAAGAGGATGAGCGAGTTGTTGATGGTGTGGATAAGAAGGATTTTAATTCAATTTTCATCATGGCAGATTCAGGAGCGAGAGGTAGTTCTCAGCAATTGCGCCAATTAGCAGGAATGCGTGGGTTAATGGCTAAGCCATCTGGAGAAATTATTGAAACTCCAATTACTGCTAATTTCCGTGAAGGTTTGTCTGTGATTCAGTACTTTATTTCTACCCATGGTGCGCGTAAGGGATTGGCCGACACAGCATTAAAAACGGCAAATTCAGGTTATTTAACTCGTCGATTAGTGGATGTTGCTCAAGATATTATTATTCTGGAAGAAGATTGTGGAACTCTAAAAGGAGTCGAAACTTATTCCTTGGTTGAAGCTGGTGAGATTATTCAGCCATTGGGTGATCGTCTTTTAGGTAGAACTTCTTTGGAAGATATAATCGATCCTTTTACTAATGAAGTGTTAATTGAAGCAAATTCTCTTATCGATGAAAGAGCGGTTGAGTTGATAGATAACGCGGGGATTGAGAAAGTGAAAATTCGTTCTTGTTTGACCTGCGAATCTCATCAAGGGCTTTGTGTTAAGTGTTATGGTCGAAACTTGGCCACAAACGATTGGGTGGAAGTGGGTGAGCCGGTTGGTGTAATTGCGGCTCAATCTATTGGAGAGCCAGGAACCCAGCTTACCATGCGGACCTTCCATATTGGTGGAACTGCGAGTCGTGTAGTTGAGCAAACCACTTTGAGTACAAAGCGTGGTGGGGTAATTAAATATGGCGGATTGCGCACTATCCGGAATCAGCGAGGAGAGATTATCGTTATGAACCGGAATGGAAGTCTTATTGTGCAGGACGAGCATGGTCGCGAAAAAGAACGTTATTCCATTGTGTATGCCGCAAAGCTTAAGGTGCATGATGGGCAGGAGGTTCAGCCTAATCAAACCCTGGTGGAATGGGATCCATATACCAACTCGATTTTGACTGAAGTTGCCGGGACTATTGCATATGGGGATATCATTGAAGGGACAACCATGAAGGAAGATTTCGATGAAATCACTGGGTTGTCTTCAAAGGTTATTATTAGTCATCGTGATGAGAAAAAGCAGCCGCGAATTTCCATAAAAGATGATAGTGGCGAGACATTGCGTCGATACATTCTCCCCGCAGGAGCCCACATTAATGTTAATGAAGGTGACTTCGTAAATGCGGGAGATGTAATTGTTAAAATTCCTAGAGAAACTGCAAAAACCAAAGATATTACCGGGGGTCTTCCTAGGGTTGCTGAATTATTTGAAGCGCGTAAGCCGCATGAGCAAGCAACGATAACGGAAATTGACGGGACGGTAAAATTTGGCGGTTTTGTAAAAGGAATGCGTAAAGTTGTTGTAGTAAATGACAATGGTGAAGAGCGCGAGTACCTCATTCCCAGAGGAAAGCACATTAATGTTCACGAAGGAGACACGGTTATTGCTGGGGAAGCTTTGATGGATGGAGCTTCAAATCCACACGATATTTTAAGAATCCTTGGTGAAAACGAGTTGCAAAAATACCTGGTAAACGAAGTTCAGGAAGTCTATCGGCTGCAGGGAGTAACTATAAATGATAAGCATATTGAGGTTATTGTTCGTCAGATGTTGCGTCATTTGCAGATTGAAGATCCGGGAGACACGGATCTATTGGTAGGTGAACAGTCAACTCGAAAAATATTTAACATTAAAAATCAAGAAGTTATAAAGGATAAGGGAAAGCCCGCACAAGGATTGCCGGTCCTTCTGGGGATTACCAAATCCTCATTGAGTACAGAGAGTTTTATTTCAGCCGCTTCCTTCCAGGAAACCACTCGGGTGTTAACTGAAGTTGCGGTAAGTGGAAAAGAGGATAGGCTGATAGGATTGAAAGAAAATGTGATCATGGGTCGTTTGATTCCGGCAGGAACAGGGTGTCGGGCTTATAGTGGAATACGCATAGAAGAGCCCGAATTTGAGGAACCAGAAGAGCCCAAGGTGGAAGAAGAAGAGACTGCGGCGACAGTAGAAGAGTGAAAATTTAGGTTTCCCTTAATTTGCACTTGACTCCGTCAGAAAGAGTGATAAAATCCATTACTTTTCCGTCACCATCTAAATCCATAGATCAATAAAAACAAACCGTTAAGCAGCGGCCTGCTGGATGGTGGTGCAGGCCTTTGAGAGAGAGGTTTATTTTGCCGACCATTAATCAATTGGTCAAAATTGGCAGGAAAAAGCCAGTTTCTAAAACAGCGAGTCCGGCCCTAAAAAGTTGCCCACAAAAGCGTGGAGTATGTGTAAGGGTTTATACATCGACGCCCAAGAAGCCTAATTCAGCTTTAAGGAAGGTGGCTAGGGTAAGGCTGACAAATGGGATGGAAGTGACCACTTATATTCCTGGTGTAGGTCATAATTTGCAAGAGCACTCCATTGTTTTAATTCGTGGCGGTCGTGTGAAGGATTTGCCGGGTGTGCGCTACCATGTTGTGCGGGGAAGTTTGGACACCTTAGGCGTAGAAAATCGAATGCAGGGGCGATCGAAATACGGGGCCAAGCGGCCGAAAAAATCCTAAATAAATTTTAAGACTATTATGGCAAGAAGACGCGAAGCAGAAAAGCGAGAAATTTTACCTGACCCTAAATTCAATGATATTTTAGTGGCTCGTTTTGTGAACAGCCTGCTGAAACAGGGAAAAAAGAGTTTGGCTGAGAGGATTTTGTATTCAGCTCTTGATGCTCTTGGGGAAAAAACTAAAGAAGAGCCATTAAAGGTTTTTAAAAAGGCAATTGATAATGCGGCGCCTCTCTTGGAGGTTCGTTCTCGCCGTGTTGGGGGTGCAACATATCAGGTTCCGGTGGAGGTGAGTCAGAACCGTCGAACTGCGTTAAGTATTCGATGGTTAATTTCATTTGCGAAATCGCGCAGTGGTCATTCCATGGCTGATAAATTGACCAGTGAGCTTTTAGACGCATACAACAATGCGGGGGGAGCAATTAAAAAAAGGGAAGATGTTCATCGTATGGCCGAAGCAAACAAAGCCTTCGCGCATTATCGATGGTAGTCGAATTGGTAAGAGCGTAGGTGAATTATGGCAAAGAAAATTAAACTAGAAGAATTGCGGAACATTGGGATTATTGCCCACATTGATGCAGGAAAAACTACCACCACCGAGCGGGTTCTTTATTATACAGGTAAAAGCCACAAGATCGGCGAAGTCCATGACGGAAATGCCACAATGGACTGGATGGAGCAAGAGCAGGAGCGTGGTATCACGATTACCTCGGCTGCTACAACATGTTTTTGGTTAGGGCATCAGATTAATATAATTGATACTCCGGGTCATGTTGACTTTACCGCCGAAGTGGAGAGGTCGTTGCGGGTTTTAGATGGCGCGATAGGTGTTTTTTGTGCTGTGGGCGGAGTCGAGCCTCAATCTGAAACAGTATGGCGGCAGGCTTCAAAGTATAAAGTACCAAGAATCAGTTTTGTGAATAAGATGGATCGAACGGGTGCCGATTTTATGGGTTGCGTCCAGCAAATGAAAGATCGGCTGAATGCGCGTCCTGTCATTATGCAATTGCCCATGGGTGCTGAAAATGATTTTGAAGGTGTTATTGATTTGGTAACGATGAAGGCAAATGTCTATAACGATAAAACTAACAAAGGTGAAACCTTTGAAGAGGTCGATATTCCTGATAATTTGCGTGATGATGCAGAGCAATATAGGGAAGCATTGATGGAGGCTTTATCTGATATAGATGAATCTATCATGGAGAAATTTTTGGGTGGTGAAGATATTTCTGAAGAAGAAGTTCGGGCGACGGTCCGAAAGGGAACCTTGGATTTGAGTTTCACTCCTATTTTTTGTGGATCAGCGTTTAAAAATAAAGGAGTTCAGCAGTTGCTTGATGCTGTAGTGCACTATCTTCCTTCTCCAAATGATGTGCCTTCCATTGTGGGTGTAAATCCCAATACACAAGAAGAAGTTGAACGTAAATCCAGCGAGGATGAGCCTCTTGCTGCGTTAGCTTTTAAAATTATTTCTGACCCCTTTGTAGGGCAATTGGCATATTTTCGAGTTTATTCTGGTCAAATGAAAAGTGGGTCCTATGTTTATAATTCTACAAAGAATATTAAGGAGCGCGTGGGTCGGCTATTGCGCATGCACGCTAATAAAAGAGAGGAAGTAAGTTCCGTGGGTCCGGGAGATATTGCTGCTGCCATCGGATTAAAAAAATCTTTTACAGGTGATACATTATGTCCCGAAGATAAGCCTGTAATTTTGGAATCAATTTCCTTCCCGCAACCCGTTATTTCTGTTGCTATTGAACCTAAAACCAAACAGGAACAAGAAAAGCTCTCTGATTGTCTCATTAAACTTCAGCAAGAAGATCCTACTTTTGAAGTTCGTATTGATCATGATACGAATCAAACCGTTATCTCTGGAATGGGCGAATTGCATCTAGAAATTTTGGTTGATCGAATGCGGCGGGAGTTTAATTTGGATGTTCATGTTTCTAAGCCGCAGGTGGCTTATCGTGAGACCATATCTAAATCAGTGGATCATGAGTATAAATATGTTAAGCAATCCGGTGGTCGTGGTCAGTATGGTCATGTTGAAATCAAGGTGGAGCCGCGTGAGCCAGGGTCTGGGTTTGAGTTTGTGAATAATATTGTAGGGGGTGCGATTCCAAAAGAATATATCCCAGCGGTTCAAAAAGGCATTGAAGAAGCTATGGACCGTGGTATAGTTTGCGGATTCCCTGTAGTGGATGTGCGAGTGTCTTTGGATGATGGATCTTTCCATGATGTGGATTCCTCTGAAATGGCATTTAAGATTTGTGCTTCAATTGCCTTTAGGGATGCTTGTAAGAAGGCAAAGCCTAATCTATTGGAACCTGTGATGGATGTTGAAGTAGTGACCCCGGAAGAGTTTATGGGGGATGTAATAGGAAATCTTAATTCCAAACGTGGAAAAGTAAAAGAGCTGAGTGACAGGGCAGGAGCGAAAGTGGTGCGAGCCGAAGTTCCCTTAGCTGGGATGTTTGGATATTCAACAGATTTGCGATCGGCGACGCAAGGTCGAGCTAATTTTTCTATGGAATTTTTGAAATACGACGTAGTGCCTTCTGCAATCGCTGAGGAATTGATCGCAAAATCTACTGGTACTTCGAATGAAGTGACTGTGTAACCTTGAAACAAGAATAATTAATGGAGTGAATCGGTATGGCTAAAGAAAAATTTGTGAGAGATAAACCGCATGTAAATATAGGGACCATTGGGCACGTTGACCATGGAAAAACTACACTCACTGCGGCCATCACCGAGGTTTTGTCCAAAAAGGGTTTGGCTGATAGCATCGCCTTTGATCAAATTGATAAGGCGCCGGAAGAGCGTGAGCGGGGAATTACGATTGCTATTGCGCATGTAGAGTATCAAACTGAAACTCGGCATTATGCGCATGTTGACTGCCCGGGGCACGCGGACTACGTGAAAAACATGATTACAGGTGCCGCTCAAATGGATGGCGCTATTTTGGTAATCAGCGCTTCCGATGGTCCGATGCCTCAAACTCGCGAACATATTTTGCTGGCCCGACAAGTGGGTGTGCCTCGGATTGTGGTTTTTATGAATAAGTGTGACATGGTTGATGATGAGGAACTGCTTGACTTGGTTGAATTAGAAGTGCGTGAGTTGTTGAGCAAATACGAATTCCCTGGTGATGATATTCCTGTAATCCGTGGAAGTGCTTTAGAGGCTCTGAATAATGCGGGCGATGATACGAAAAATGGAGCTATTTGGGAACTCATGAAATCAGTGGATGAATATATTCCAGTTCCGGAGCGTCCTGTTGATAAGCCTTTTTTGATGCCTATTGAAGATATTTTCAGTATTTCTGGTCGTGGTACCGTTGCTACGGGCCGGGTAGAAACTGGGATTATTAATGTAGGAGAAGAAGTAGAAATCGTTGGTTTCCGACCCACCACCAAAACAACCGTTACTGGTGTTGAGATGTTCCGAAAGCTTTTGGACAATGGACAAGCTGGTGATAATGTGGGTTGTTTATTGCGCGGTACCAAGCGAGATGATATTGAGCGTGGGCAGGTTTTAGCAAAACCGGGTTCGATTACTCCTCATACTAAATTTAAAGCTGAGGTTTATGTTTTAAATAAAGATGAGGGTGGACGACATACTCCTTTCTTTAATGGATATCGTCCTCAATTTTATTTTAGGACAACTGACGTGACTGGAGTTTGTACCTTGCCAGAAGGTGTGGATATGGTTATGCCAGGTGATAATGTAACAATGGACGTTGCGTTGATTACTCCTGTGGCAATGGCAAAAGAGTTGCGTTTCGCGATTCGTGAGGGTGGCCGGACTGTTGGAGCTGGTATCGTTAGTGAGATCATTGAATAATGACGAACCAGAAAATCAAAATTAAGCTTAAAGCATATGACCATAAATTATTGGACTGGTCCGTTGGAGAAATAGTTGAAACTACCAAGCGGACCGGTGCCAGGGTCGTTGGGCCTATTCCTTTGCCAACAGTGCGGAATCGTTGGACGGTTCTTCGGTCTCCCCATGTTGACAAAAAATCTAGAGAGCAATTCGAAATTCGTACTCATAAGCGAATTCTTGAAATATTAGAACCCACTCCCCAAACGGTAGATGCTCTTATGAAATTAGATCTATCAGGGGGTGTGGATATTGAGATTAAACTTTAAAAAATTAAAAACGTATGAACGGTTTGTTGGGTAAAAAAATTGGGATGACTCAAATCTACGCTGATAACGGGGATTGTGTTCCTGTGACAGTTGTTCAGGTAGAGAAGTGTGTTCCTGTGCTTCAAAAGAATAGTGATACTGATGGTTATCAATCAGTTCTTGTGGCTTATGGGGATCGTAAAGAGAAGCATACTAACAAGCCAATGCAGGGTGTTTTTAAAAAACTAAATATTGCTCCTTCTAAGCTTCTTACTGAATTTCGCAACCAAGAAGTGAGCGAAGATGAGATCGGTAAGCCTCTCAAAGTTGATATGTTTCAAGAGGGAGACTTGGTTGACGTTTTAGGGGTTTCTAAGGGGCGTGGTTTCGCCGGAGTGGTGAAGCGTTTTGGATATCGTGGGCAGCCTGCTTCTCGAGGTACGCATGAGTCTTTCCGAGGTGCCGGGTCAATTGGAATGTGTACTTATCCTGGGCGGACTTTTAAAGGCAAGGGGATGCCCGGCAGGATGGGCGGTAAGAAAGTCCATGTAAAAAACCTGCGTGTAGTTCGAGTGGATGCGGGAAATAATGTTTTACTTTTGCGCGGAGCAATACCGGGTGCAAATGGCGGTCTTGTTCGTATTTTAGGAAATCGATCCGCCGCGAAATAACTTTTTTAGGAAAATGGTGGTTGTATGCCAGAAATAGATTTAGTGGATTCGAAAAATCAAAAAGTGGGATCTGTTGATGTTTCTCCAGATATTTTCGACGCTAAGGTGAAAGACCATCTGGTGCAAATGTGTGTAAACCAACAATTGGCTAATCGACGCAGTGGCACTGCTTCTACAAAAAGTAGTTATAGTGAGTTACGTGGTGGAGGTAAAAAACCTTGGAGGCAAAAAGGAACTGGACGAGCCAGGGCAGGTAGTAACCGATCTGCTATTTGGCGCGGCGGCCTAACAACTTTTGGTCCTACTCCTAGGAGCTTTGGGTTTAAGGTTTCTAAAAAGATTAGAAAGCAAGCGCTTATTTCTGTGTTAACGGATCGTATGCGTGAAAATAAAATGAGAGTGGTAGATAAAATTGAGCTCTCGGAACCAAAGACTAAAGAGGCTTTAGCTTTTTTAGAAGGAATGGGTCTGTCTTCCAAAGTGATTTTTGTGCTAGAAGATAAAAACCAGAATTTAGAGTTGGCAGTGCGTAATTTGCCAAACGTAGACGTTTTGCGTGCAGAGGGATTGAATGTTTATGATTTGCTAGTCCATGAGAATATCGTGTTTACTCAGGATTCGATTAAAAAAGTGCAGGAGAGGCTAGCGTAAAACTATGAACTTGTATCAGATTTTAGAAAAACCTCTCATTACAGAAAAAAGTACCTTGATGCAAGATCATGGAAATCGAGTGATGTTTCAGGTGCACCCTGACTCGAATAAAGTGCAAATTAAACAAGCGATAGAAAAAATATTTAAGGTTAATGTTTTGCGAGTTAATACAGTCAATGTGGGTCCCAAACGGCGACGTTTTGGAAAACATACAGGATTCACTAAGGCGACTAAGAAGGCCATCGTTCTGTTAAAAGAAGGTGACCGAATAGACTTTTTTGAAGGTGCGTAGCAAAAATGGCAGTTAGAAAACTTAATCCAACATCTCCAGGCGTTCG
This sequence comes from Nitrospinaceae bacterium, assembly GCA_965223665.1. Taxonomy (GTDB): domain Bacteria; phylum Nitrospinota; class Nitrospinia; order Nitrospinales; family Nitrospinaceae; genus CBDCVY01. The sequence continues at coordinate 2,720,650 of OZ245011.1, read as the reverse complement.
TTTTCAAACGCGATCGGATTTTAAAGAAGTTACTAAAAAGACACCCGAGAAAAGTCTTTTGGTTTCTATTTCTCGCAAGGGAGGTAGGAATAACAATGGCCGTGTGACTATGCGGCGCCGTGGCGGCGGGCACCGTAAACTGTATCGAATAGTAGATTTTAAGCGAAATAAAGATGGTATTTCTGCTCGTGTTGCAGGGATAGAATATGATCCCAACCGCTCATCTCATATTGCCTTATTAATTTATAAAGATGGTGAGAAGCGCTATATAATCGCTCCTAAAGAAATTTCTGTAGGTGATGAGTTGTTATCGGGGGATAAAGCGGAAGCGCGACCCGGGAACTGTCTCACTCTAGAAAAAATACCTGAAGGTACTTTAATTCATAATATTGAATTGCGTCCTGGAAAAGGTGGTCAGATTGCTCGAAGCGCAGGAGCCTTTGCCCAATTGATGGCGAAAGAAGGGCGTTTTGCCAATATAAAGTTGTCTTCTGGGGAAGTCCGGTTGGTGGATGTTAAATGTCGTGCAACCGTTGGAACGGTGGGTAATACAGATCATGAAAATGTTTCCATTGGTAAAGCGGGGCGAACCCGTTGGATGGGGAGACGTCCTCGAGTGAGGGCGGTTGCAATGAACCCGGTGGATCACCCTATGGGTGGAGGGGAAGGGCGTTCTTCTGGAGGTCGGCACCCTTGTAGTCCTTTCGGAATTCCTGCTAAGGGTTTTAAGACCAGGAAAAAGCGAAAACCATCGAGCAAATATATTTTAAGTCGTAAGAAAAAATAAATGAAGGTATAGTATGGCGCGATCATTAAAAAAAGGACCTTTTGTCGATAATTCCTTGATGGATAAAGTTGAGGCGATGAACAGGAAAAATGAGAAAAAAATTATTAAAACGTGGTCTCGTCGTTCAACCATTATTCCCGATTTTGTTGGGCATACGCTTTCTGTTCATAATGGTAAGAAATTCATTCCTGTATTTGTTACGGAAAATATGGTGGGTCATAAATTAGGAGAATTTTCTCCTACGCGGACCTTTAAAGGGCATAGCGGTAAAACCAAAAAGGCGCCACCGCCTAAATAAAAGTGAATTGATCAATGGATGTACAAGCTAAATTAAGGCATGCGCGGACAGCGCCAAGAAAAGCTCGGTTAGTGGCCGATATGATTCGGGGTAAGAACGTTAATGAAGCGATGAATATTTTGACCTTCACCGAAAAAAAGGCCGCTCGAATGTTTCAAAAGCTACTCAAGTCGGCAATTTCTAATGCAGAAGAAAATCATAAGGTGGTGGATGTGGATGATCTTGTCGTGAAAAAAGTTTTTGTAAACCCAGGAGTGGCGTGGAAAAGGCAGATGCCTCGAGCCCGTGGAATGGCGACTATGATTTTAAAACGAACCAGCCACATAACAATTATTCTTAACGATAAAGAATAGCGGAGGAAAATCGTGGGTCAAAAAGTTCACCCTTATGGATTTCGGTTGGGGGTTAATAAGCCTTGGAAGTCCAATTGGTACGCAAAAAAAGAATTTCCGGAATTATTGCAGGAAGATATTAATCTCCGAAAGTACCTTAGGAAATCTTTATCTCATGCAGGGGTGTCCAATTTGGAGATTGAGCGGTCAGCAAATCGAATTCGAATTAATATTCATACAGCGCGTCCCGGCATCATAATTGGTAAAAAGGGATTAGAAGTGGATCGTTTAAAAGAAGCGCTACAGAAAATCATTGGTGGCAAACAAGTGAATTTGAATATTAAAGAAATTCGTCGTGCTGAGTTAGACGCTACCCTGATTGCCCAAAATATTGCCTTACAGTTGCAAAAACGAATTTCATTTCGAAGAGCAATGAAAAAAGCAGTGCAATCTTCTCTTCGTTTTGGAGCGAAAGGAATTAAAATCCGATGTTCCGGAAGGTTAGGGGGTGCGGAAATTGCTCGTAGTGAATGGTATCGAGAAGGTCAAGTGCCACTTCATACTTTGCGAGCTGATATTGATTATGGTACCGCAGAAGGATTGACAACTTACGGAATTATTGGAATTAAGGTTTGGGTTTATAAAGGTGAAATCTTTGATGATGGCAAAAGCCTTCCCGAAAAGGAACCGGTAGAGAGTTAACCCGCTAAATTTTAGTTAATGTAATGGAGTAATTGCATCATGTTGATGCCCAAAAAAGTTAAATATCGAAAAAGGCATAAAGGAAGAATGCGTGGAACGGCATTTCGTGGTGGCAGTATGAACTTTGGAGAATTTGGACTGCAAACATTGGGATGTGGTCGAATTTCTAATCGGCAAATTGAAGCTGCTCGTATTGCAATGACCCGCCATGTGAAGCGGGGTGGAAAAATTTGGTTGCGGATTTTTCCAGATAAGCCAATTTCAAAAAAACCTGCAGAAACGCGAATGGGTAAAGGAAAAGGTAACCCAGAATTTTGGGTGGCAATTGTTAAACCTGGGCGTATCCTTTATGAAATGGCTGGGGTTCCCGAAGATATTGCAAGAGAAGCTTTGAGACTCGCCTCTCATAAGTTGCCAGTGCCTACACGAGTGATTGTTAATAAGTCATAAATTTGGTGTTTAAATGAAAATGCAAGAAATTCGCGAATTATCTGTTCAGGAGCGGCAAGAGAAACTGGATGATTTGCAGGAAGAGTATTTCAACCTAAAGTTTCAATTGGCTACAGGAAAAATCGAAAACCCTGGACGTTTAAAGCATATGCGACGGGATATTGCTCGAATTAAAACTTTGTGGGCTCAAGATGCTCAAAATGCGGTTTCGAATAAATCTGAGAAAGAGCCGCCTAAAGAAGAAACTAAAAAGGATTCGTAACATGACCGAGGAAAGTTTTCGATTAAAGGAGGAGAATTGAGTCAGGTCAAGCCTAAAAGATTAATGACTGGCACTGTGGTCAGTGACAAAATGAATAAGACGGTAGTTGTTAAAGTGGTGCGAAAGTTTAATCATCCTACATTTAAGAAAGTGGTTAAACGCACAAAAAAGTATAAATGCCATGATGAAGAAAATAAATGTAATGTAGGAGATGTTGTTTCAATGAGAGAAGTACGTCCTTTGAGTAAAGATAAGCGTTGGTTGTTAGTAGAAATTATCAAATCCGCAAACAATTGAGCCTTGGTGTTATTGAATGATTCAGTTAAGAACAGTTTTAGAAGTTGCAGACAATTCGGGAGCAAAAAAGGTTCAGTGTATAAAAGTTTTAGGGGGAACCGGACGAAGATATGCTTCAGTAGGTGACATCATTGTGGTTGCAGTAAAAGAATCTGAACCCAATAGCAATGTTAAAAAAGGCGAAGTGAAAAAAGCGGTTGTGGTGCGTACTCGAAAAGAAATGCGTAGGCCTGAAGGGAGTTATATTAAGTTTGACAGTAATGCAGCAGTTTTGGTGAATGAGTCAAAAGAACCTTTGGGGACCCGTATTTTTGGTCCGGTTGCAAGGGAGTTGCGTGCAAAAAGATTTCTTAAAATTTTATCGCTGGCTCCGGAGGTACTTTGATGGCGAGTAAGCTTCATATTAAAAAAGATGATATTGTTCAAGTCACCGTCGGAAAAGAAAAAGGAAAAAAGGGAAAGGTTCTTGCCCTATTTCCAGATAAAGGAAGGGTGACCGTCGAAAAGCTTAATATGCTTAAAAAACATATGAAGCCTTCAAATGAAAATAAGCAGGGCGGTATTTTGGAGCGAGAAGGATCTATCCATATTTCCAATCTTCTATTGGTTTGTGATAAATGTGGTAAAGGAGTTCGTACTAAGCATAAGAAGCTGGAAGATGGTAAGCGGGTTCGTCTTTGTGTTAAATGTGGCGAAGTAATGGATAAAGTTTAGTTTGTTTGGGATTAGGAATTAATGAGCGCATTGAAGAAAACTTATAACGAAACATACAAACCACAAATTCAAAAAGAATTGAATTTGAAAAATGTGATGCAGGTTCCCAAGCTCCAAAAAATTATTGTGAATATGGGGTTAGGAGAGGCTATCCAGAATGGGAAGCTAATCGATGCAGGAGTAGAACAGCTTCGTATCATTACGGGTCAGCAACCTGTAGTGACAAGGGCCAAGAAGGCCATTTCTAATTTTAAGTTGCGAGAGGGAATGCCAATTGGTGTTCGGGTAACTCTGCGGGGTAATCGCATGTATGAGTTTTTTGAGAGGTTGGTTAATTTTTCTTTACCGCGAGTAAGGGACTTTAAGGGATTGTCCCCAAAAGCTTTTGATGGCAGAGGGAATTATACCCTTGGACTTAAGGAGCAGTTGATTTTTCCTGAAATTAACTTTGATAAAATTGACCAAATTAAGGGAATGAATATTACGATCGTCACTTCCGCTGAAACAGATGAAGCGGGTAGAGTACTGTTAAAAACAATGGGATTTCCGATTAGGAACTAACGAAATGGCAAAGAAAAGTTTGATCGCTAAATCAAAGCGAGAGCCAAAATTTAAAGTAAGAAATTATAACCGCTGTAATGTCTGTGGGCGGCCGCGGGCATATTTAAGAAAATTTGGTTTGTGTCGAATTTGCTTTCGTACCCGGGCTCTGTTAGGAGAAGTGCCGGGTGTAACTAAAGCAAGTTGGTGACCTGATTATTTATTAGGAGACTTTTGATCTATGATGACCGATCCCATAGCGGATTTGTTTACAAGAATTCGAAATGGCTTGCAAGTTAAGCATCCGAAAGTGGACATTCCAAATTCAAAGATGAAAACTCGATTAGCAGAAATTTTAAAGGACGAAGGTTTTATTAAGAACTTTAAAGTTGCGCAGGATGGGAAGCAAGGAGTCCTGAGAGTTTATCTTAAATATGTTGATGGAGATGGTGCTATCCGTGGCATAAAGCGAGTAAGTAAGCCCGGACGCAGAGTTTATGTTAATAAAGATAACCTTCCTAACGTATTGAACGGTTTAGGAATTGCTATTGTTTCTACTTCTGCTGGTTTGACCACCGATGAAATATGTCGAGAAAAAGGTATTGGTGGGGAAGTAGTAGGCTATGTTTGGTAAGGACAGAGTTTAGAAATTATGTCACGTATAGGTAGATTACCCATAAAAATTCCTTCTGGTGTCGAATTCAAAGTAAATGGGTCTAAGGTCCATGTAAAGGGGCCTAAGGGACAGATTGAAAGAGAATTCCATCCCAACATGAAAATTGAAATGTCTGATGGGCAAGTTGTAGTGAGTCGACCATCTGATGCTGGAAAAGATAGAGCATTGCATGGTCTTACTCGGGCATTAATAAATAATATGGTGGTTGGTGTTTCTGAGGGATTTATGAAGCAACTGAATATTGTAGGTGTGGGTTATAAGGTGGATCTTAAGGGAAAAGCGCTGAACCTGCAGTTAGGGTTTTCACACCCAATTCAATACGATGCTCCCGAGGGGATTGAGTTTGAGGTTGACTCGAAAGCTAATACGATAAAAGTAAAAGGTATTGATAAGCAAAAAGTAGGTCAAATATCTGCTGAAATTCGTGAATTTCGACCCCCGGAGCCATACAAGGGTAAAGGAGTGATGTATTCGGATGAGCGTATTCGAAGAAAAGCAGGAAAAACAGCCGGCAGTACCGGAGCTTAATCAAGAGGTTCTATGAGTGTAGCATTACGATATAGTTTGAGGATGAAACGCAAGGGACGCGTTAAAAATAAAATCCAAAAAAATAAAGACAAGTTACGTTTGACCGTGTTTAAAAGTTCTAAGCATATTTATGCTCAGATAATTGATGATCGTAAACGCCAGACTTTGGTTTCTGCGTCTACAGTAAGTAAAGAGTTTAAGGAAAAAATGGCTTACGGAGGCAATAGAAAAGCTGCAGTTTTAGTTGGAACCCTATTGGCCGAAAAAGCGGTAGAAAAGGGAATCAAAGAAGTTTGTTATGACAGGAATGGATTTATATATACAGGCCGAGTAAAGGCGTTGGCTGATGCGGTTCGAGAAAAAGGAATTAAATTTTAAAGCCAATATTTAGGCAATTAATGGAGGATTGATTTTGCAAGATAAAACCAACATGAAACAAGACCTCGTTGACAATGTTGTTAAGGTGAAACGTGTTGCTAAGGTTGTTAAAGGTGGTCGGCGTTTTAGCTTTAGCGCCTTGGTGGTAGTGGGAAACCGCGAGGGTCAAGTTGGTTGGGGACTTGGAAAAGCAAATGAAGTTCCTGAAGCCATTCGCAAAGGAATGGAAAAAGCCAAGAAAAATCAAATATCGGTTCCTTTAGATGGATCGACCATCCCTCATGAAACTATTGGATGTTTTGGTTCCGGACGGGTTCTATTAAAACCAGCGTCTCGAGGAACGGGGTTGATTGCGGGTGGAGCGGTTCGGGCTGTATTAGAAGCCGTTGGAATAAAAGATATTTTGACAAAATGTATTCGGACGAATAATCCTCATAATGTAGTGAAAGCGACGATCAATGGTTTGCTATCTTTACGTGATGGGCAACAAGTTTCACAATTGAGGGGAAAAGTGGTTAATAACGATGTTAAGGAAAAATCTGCTTAAATTATGCTTTCACTTTCTAAATTAAAAATAAATAAGGGTTCGCGAAAAAATCCAAAACGGGTTGGACGAGGTATTGGTTCCGGAACTGGGAAAACCGCAGGCCGGGGTCAAAAAGGTCAAAAAAGTCGCTCCGGTGGGAATCCGCATCCTTGGTTTGAGGGTGGACAGATGCCATTACAGCGTCGATTACCCAAGCGAGGATTTACGAACATCTTTAGAAAATCTTATGAGTTGATCAATCTTCGTCAACTTGCGGAGATGAATTTGAATGAACCATTAACTCCTGAAATGATGAAGGAAAAAGGGTTTATTCGATCTACAGAAGCAGTGAAAATATTAGGGACGGGAGAATTAAAAAATGGGTTGACCATTCACGCCCATAAATTCAGCAAATCAGCCATTGAAAAGATCGAAAAATCTGGCGGAAAGGCCGTAGTCCTTAAATGAGCGGTGCGGAAAGCTTTGGCAATATTTTTAGAATTCCTGAGCTAAAACGGAGAATTCTATTTACTCTTTTAATTTTGACCGTTTACCGGATTGGTGCTCACATTCCCACTCCTGGTATTGACGGTGCCGCGTTAGCTGAAATTTTTCAACAAGCTCAGGGAACCTTCTTGGGTTTCTTTGATATGTTTTCCGGTGGAGCATTAAGCCGGTTAACAATTTTTGCCTTGGGCATTATGCCCTACATCAGTGCTTCTATTATTTTACAATTGCTGACCATTGTTTCTCCGCATTTGGCGCGATTGAAAAAAGAAGGTGAGCAGGGCCAAAAGAAGATCACTCAATATACGCGGTATGGAACAATTGTTATTAGTATGATCCAGAGTTCGGGTATTAGTGTGGGACTCGAAGCAATGAAAAGTCCTGGTGGAGCCCCAATTGTTATTGAACCAGGTTGGGGATTTCGTTTAATGACGATTCTCACTCTTACTGCTGGAACTGCATTTATTATGTGGTTGGGTGAGCAAATTACCGAACGAGGAATAGGGAATGGAATTTCCCTCATCATATTTGCCGGAATTGTGGCTGGCGCGCCTAGTGCTATTTTCCAATCTTTAGACTTGATGGGGACAGGCGAACTTTCAGTAATTGTTGGATTGTTCATGTTGTTGTTAATGGTTGCAGTAATTGGAGCTATAGTTTTTACTGAAGGTGGCCAGAGAAGAATTCCAATTCAATATGCCAGGAGGGTAGTAGGTCGTAAAGTTTATGGTGGCCAAAGTACTCATTTACCTTTAAAGGTAAATACTTCGGGTGTTATTCCCCCGATTTTTGCTTCATCCATCATTATGGTTCCAGCATCCATTGCGCAATTTACGAATATTCCCTGGATGCAGCAGGTGTCAGCAATGTTTACACCTGGGACTTTAATTTATAGTTTGTTTTTTATAGGGGCTATATTTTTCTTCTGTTATTTCTATACGGCGGTCATTTTTAACCCCACAGACGTAGCAGATAATATGAAAAAGCATGGTGGGTTTATTCCGGGACTTCGCCCTGGACCAAAAACGGCCGAATATATTGATTTTGTTTTATCTAGACTGACGTTCTATGGGGCAATCTATCTATCTTTTGTCTGTATTTTGCCCGATTATTTGATAAAATATCTCAACATTCCGTTCTATTTTGGCGGAACAAGTTTATTGATTGTCGTCGGAGTTTCCCTCGATACAATGCAACAAATTGAATCTCACCTGGTAATGAGAAATTACGATGGATTCGTAAAAAAGGGGAGGATTAAAAGTCGTCGGGGCTAATCCATGAGGTTAATTTTGTTAGGCCCCCCGGGATCCGGTAAGGGCACTCAAGCAGCTTTGCTTCAAGAAAAGTTTAAAGTTCCGAAGATATCCACAGGCGATATCCTCCGAGCAGCTGTAGAAGAAAATACTGCTTTGGGACAAGAAGCGAAAGCTTTTATGGATGAAGGACGTTTGGTTCCGGATGAGATTGTTGTAGGGTTGATAAAAGAGAGAATAAAAGAGTCTGACTGTAATAATGGATATATTCTGGATGGATTTCCCAGGACGATTGTCCAGGCGGAAAAGTTAGATGAAACTCTTTCAGGAATGGGGCAAGAAATAGATAATGTGATTGATTTAGAAGTCGACTCCAGAGAATTATTGGTTCGGCTCACTGGTCGAAGTACTTGTAGAAATTGTAATGCGGTGTTTCATCTAAAGACAAGGCCTCCAAAAGAACCAGGAATATGTGATGAATGTGGAGGAGAACTTTATCAGCGGGATGATGATAAAGAAGAAACCATTTTAGAGCGGCTAGAAGAGTATACCAATAAAACAGCACCACTTAAGGAATTTTATAAACAACAAGGGAAATTGCGAACTGCACCAGGAAGAGGTACCGTTGATGATATTTTTTCCCGGGTTTGCGGAATGATTTAATTAATATGTCCAAAGAAGAAGCCATTGAAGTTGAGGGAACTGTATTAGAGCCGTTACCGAACGCTATGTTTCGAGTGGAATTAGAGAATGGACATAAAATTTTAGCGCACATTTCAGGGAAAATGAGAATGCATTTTATTAGGATTTTATCCGGTGATAAAGTCAAAGTGCAGTTGTCCCCTTATGATTTAACCCGAGGGCGTATCACTTATCGTTATAAGTAATCGTGTGAACCCAAGAGGAATTTATGAAAGTACGAGCATCAGTTAAAAAAATTTGTAATAAATGTAAAGTCATACGCCGTGGCGGAGTGGTGCGAGTGATTTGTGAAAACCCAAAACATAAGCAGCGACAGGGTTAAATGGAACAAAGGCCCTTAAAGAAAGGAATTTAGTGTGGCACGAATTGCAGGAATAGACATTCCAAGAGATAAAAGAGCGGTCATTGCTTTGACCTATATTTTTGGAGTTGGTAAAGCCACTTCCCATGAAATTTTGACAAAGGCTCAAATTTCACCGGATATTCGAATCAAAAACTTAACTGATGATGAAGTGACAAAGATTCGACAAATTATTGAAAAAGAGTATGAGGTCGAAGGAGATCTTCGGCGTGTCGTTAATATGAATATGAAACGTTTGATGGATATTGGTTGTTATCGAGGGCTAAGGCATAGGCGTGGTTTGCCGGTTCATGGGCAAAGAACGCATACCAATGCAAGAACACGTAAAGGCCCTCGAAAAACGGTTGGGTCAAAAAGTAAAAAGTAATTAGAGAGGGTAATTATGGCGGATAAGAAAACGCGTGGAGGCAAAAAGAAAGTTAAAGTTGCCCCCGAAACAGGAATGGCTCATATTCGAGCAACATTTAATAATACGATTGTGACCATTACTGATCTTTCCGGAAATGTAATATCTTGGTCCAGCGCTGGAGCTCAAGGATTTAAGGGTTCTAGAAAAAGTACTCCTTTTGCTGCTCAAGTTGCCGCAGAAAAAGCAGCCGGTAAGGCCAAGGAAATGGGAATGAAGAAACTCGAAGTACATGTTAAGGGTCCAGGTGCCGGCAGAGAGTCGGCCATTCGATCATTGCAGGGCGTGGGTATGGAAATAACCGTGATTCGGGATAGGACACCTATTCCACATAATGGTTGCCGTCCCCGAAAGCGTCGCCGCGTGTAACTTTATTAATTTTAGGAGATCAATTTTGGCAAGATATATCGGATCGGTTTGTCGGCTCTGCCGGCGGGAAGGGATGAAGTTGTTTCTAAAAGCGGATCGGTGCTCCACACCGAAATGCGCCATTGATAAGCGGGCATATGCTCCTGGTCAACATGGTCAGGGTCGAAGTAAGTTTTCTGAATATGGAAAACAATTGAGAGAAAAACAGAAGGTCCGCCGAATTTATGGTGTTTTAGAAAACCAATTTCGAAAATATTTTGCCATTGCAGATCGAAAGAAAGGGGTTACCGGTGAAAATTTGCTGCAGCTTCTTGAAATGAGATTTGACAATGTGATCTATCGATTAGGATTTGCTGGCTCCAGAAATCAGGCCCGGCAAATGATTCGGCATAAATTTTTCACCATTAATGGAAAAAAAGTAAATGTAGCTTCTTATATTTTGAAGCAAGGCGACGTTGTCGCTCCCGCTGAAAATAAAAAAGAAAAAATGGTTATTAAAAGTGCCGTGGAGAATATGAAGAGTAAAACCCTTCCTTCATGGCTATTGTTTGATGCAGATAAAAACCAAGGGACCGTGCAGTCTCCTGCGAACCGTGAGGATATTACCTTACCTATTCAGGAACAATTGATCGTTGAATTGTATTCGCGTTAACTTCCCTCATTTAGGATTCAACGTGCACATTGTCTTACCTTAACTTTGCATACATATCTAAAGATTCTTTCGGAGGAATTGCTCAATGATGCAAGGCATCGTGAAACCCAAGCGACTTGACTTTGATAAAAAAACAAAAACAGAAAACTTTGCCAAATTCCGAGCCGGACCCTTTGAACGTGGCTACGGAGTAACGGTTGGAAATTCTTTAAGAAGAATGCTTCTTTCATCAATTGAAGGTGCTGCCATAATTGGCGCCAAATTTGAAGGTATTTTTCATGAGTTTTCTTCTATTCCAGGTGTTATGGAAGATGTAACGGAAATTATTCTTCAGCTTAAAGGTTTAAAACTCAAAATGAGTGGTGCTGAAGAGAGTAAACGTATGTATTTGAAAAAGGATACCCCAGGCCCTGTTACAGCTGGGGATTTTCAGGCGGATCCTGAAATTGAAATACTGAATCCCGAACATGAAATTGCCAGGTTGGATAGTAATGGTTCTTTGGACCTTGAGGTGATTGTCCGAAAGGGACGTGGATATGTTCCCGCAGACCGACATGATTTATCCACAGAATCTGTGCAAATGATTCCTGTGGATGCTATTTTTTCTCCCATTGAAAGGGTGAATTATACTGTTGAGAAAACTCGAGTAGGTCAGTCCACTGATTTTGATGCTCTGGTCATGGAACTTTGGACAGATGGTAGTATTTCTCCAGAAGATGCAGTGGCTCACGCAGCAAAAATTGTAAAAGACCACATGCAAATTTTCATTAATTTTGATGAAGAACCTGAACCGGTTCAACCACAAGTTGATGAGAAAAAGCAAAAAATGATCACCAATTTAGCCAAAAGCGTGGAAGAATTAGAGCTTTCCGTGCGATCCTACAATTGTTTGAAAAATGCTAATATTCAAACTATTGCTGAATTGGTTCAAAGAGGTGATGGAGAAATGCTGAAAACCCGTAATTTTGGTCGGAAATCATTAAATGAAATCCGGGAAATTCTTGAAGATATGGGTTTGTCACTTGGTATGAAAATCGAGGATGAGGATTTAAAACAAATATTAGCGTTACGTAAGAAAAAAGAAATAGAAACAGAAGTAGAACAGCCGTAAATTTCTTAAGGAAATTTAGGATAAATTTCTTTATAATTAGCGGCATTCAATTTACCGGAGTAGTTTAGTCATGCGTCATTTGAAATCTGGAAGAAAATTAGGTCGGTCCTCTGCGCATCGAAAAGCGTTGTTCCGAAATATGGTCACGGCTTTGATTCGACAGGAGCGGATCCGTACAACCTTGGCAAAAGCGAAAGAATTACGCAGTCATGTGGAAAAAACCATTACGCTTGGAAAAAAGGGAACCCTTCATTCTCGGCGCTTGGCACTCCGGGTAGTTAACGATAAGGAAGTTTTTCTTAAGTTGTTTGGACCTCTTTCCGAACGATATGCCAATCGAACTGGCGGATATACGCGTATTATCCGAGTCGGTAATCGACGAGGGGATGATGCACCAATGGCGTTGATTGAATTAGTTGATCGGGAAGAGGAAGCGGCACCACCCCCTGTCCCTGATAAGAAAAAAGATAAGAAAGGGGAATCTAAAAAGAAGGCAGATACTAAAGAAAAAGGGGAAAAGAAAGGCGCTTCTGAAAAGAAAAAAGAATCAAAAAAACCTGAAACTAAAGGAAAAGCCGAAGATAAAAAAGATAAAGGTGAGTCCAAAGCTAAAGGAAAAGATAACAAACCAAAGGAAAAACCGGAGCCAAAAAAGAAAACTCCGGCTAAAAAAGACGATTCCAAAAAGAAAGACGAAAAGTAATCTAAATAAAACCTTCCTGTTTTCCAAATCCCGGAATATTACTTTTCTGCACTTACCCGCTAATGTCGGGTTATCTTATTTCCCAAATTAACCTTTAATTAATAATTTCAAACATTTCTCTTTATGCTGATACGCGGAGTGGTTCCATTTTATGCGGGTGTTTTGCATGAGTAACTGGCTGGCGCTTGAATCGGAAGTTTGTATTTTCTCTTATCCAAGCCAACAATTCTTCATATGATTTAAAGTGCTCTGTAAAACCATAATCCTCCCCAACATATTCACAGGAATCGATACTATGTTCTTTACAAATATAAGGACGAGTTTCATAAATTGCGCATTTGTTGTCTGGCGTAAGGAATTTGCAAACAGAATCCATCATAAAGTACCAAGCATTCCGGTAGATATAAAATGAAACACCTTCATGTGCAATCTGCCATAATAAGGCTTCATAGTCTTTTCGAGTTTCTGGTTCATCTATTCCAAAAGCAAAATAGGTACAACATTTTGCGGGAAGGCATTTTTTACATTGATCCCAAGGGTCCTTAATTTTTTTTGGCATATTTACTTCCTCAATAACAAGGTTCAGGGTTTAGCGAATATAAAGTAAAGAATTTTAACATCTTTATGCTATTTATTAAAACCGATCCATTCAAGAAATAAAAGATTTTTTAATGAATCATTCAAAATTATTTTTTTATTTTAAAATTAAAAATTAATTTTCTTTACTCTTTAGGACATTTAAACATTCCAATAGTATATAAATTGAAATTGAACTAATTAAAATTCTTTCAATATTGTTTTTTATATCCATAAAGCCAATGAGCTGTTATTTTTCCAATATTGCGGACGGAGTGAACCTTATTGGCGGGAATGTATATTTCCTCACCGGGGATGGGATGTAAGACCTTTCCATCCATTTCCAACTCTAATTGTCCATCAATTACCATTACCAGTTCATCCATTAAATGCACATAATTTTCCCAACATTGCCCTGGGGGATCCGTCCAAAGGTCACAACTATACCCAAGTTGTTTCCATCTTTTATTTACGGCGGCTTGATCTACCATATGGGGATCTTTCAAAAAATTTACCCATGAAGAAAGCGGGTTGGAGGTTAGTTTTTAATCAATGAATTTAGAAATTTTACTTGTGATAAAACCAAAAATACAGGGATATTAAAAAGTCAGCATTGAAGAAAAGGCCGATGGATCTCGTTGATCAAATCTGTAAAGACCTTCTTCTTTGGCAATTTGAAGTGCTTCCTCGTGTTCTTTTTTAGAAGTGCTTCGATTAATCTGAGGGTACCGTTCTTCCGTTACTTTACCAGCCGGACGGTATTGTTCCATCATGTTTACGTAGGTATCTGGAGAAATGTCCTGAGCTAAAAATCTCATGATGTTACGAACATTATGTGAATTATTTGGCATTACTAAATGTCTTACTAAAACCCCACGTTTTGCCAGGCCTGTTTCATCAAATTTTAAAGTTCCTACTTGTCTCTGCATTTCCTTAATAACTCTCCGAGCGACTGAAGCATAATTTTTTGCCTTTAAGTAATTACTGCTATCTACCTCATTCCAATATTTAAAGTCCGGCATATAAATATCTACAATCCCATCCATCAACTGAATGCTTTCCAATGAATCGTAGGCTCCTGTATTATAAACTAAGGGTAGTCGTAACCCCATTTGAACTGCTAAGGGGAGGGCCTCTAAAATTTGCGGAACTACATGTTCTGGAGTTACAAAATTGATGTTATGACACCCTTTTTCTTGCAAACTTAACATCATTTGTGCCAATAATTCTGCTGATGCTTCCTGACCATCTTGATGTTGACTGATGTCATAATTTTGGCAAAAAACACACTTCAAATTGCACATGGAAAAGAAAATGGTCCCGCTTCCGTTCCATCCCCGCAAACAATCCTCTTCTCCAAAGTGAGGAAAAAAGCTGGATACCCAGGCATAGCGACCAGTTTTACACAATGCCCATTCATTATTAAGGCGGTTCACCTCACAATCACGGGGACAAACTTTGCAATTTTCTAAATGACGAATTCCCTGGCGAGACCGGCGAAAAAGCTCTCCGGTCCGAAAAAGCTTCATATAAGCAGGCTCAAAATCTTTGGATTGGATTGTGTATTTTTTGTCCATGTTAAGTGTGCTGTGCATCTACCGCCGACCAAGCCATAGTGCGGTTTGATCCAGCAGCATGGTCCTTGCGATTGATGAGTAGGAGACCAATGTCTTCTGAATCGTCAAACCAATCCAAAACTTCATCTAAAACAAAATTAGGTCCCATGCCTTCTTCTAACATTTGATAGGCTCGAAAAGCGGTCAAGTTCATAATAATTGCTTCACCAAAACCGGTAGCCGCCACCGCCCCATAGGGTCCAGCATACAAACCACAGCCTAGAAATGGGACATCTCCAACTCTTCCTGGTAATGAATTTCGAGTTCCCCCTGTACTTAATGCAGCAGCAAAGTTTTCTCCATCAAAAATCACACACCCCACCGTATCACAAGTTGGGGTGGAATCTCCGGTTGTAATAACTGAAGTATCGAGGATTTCATATCCATTTTCTTTGGCAAACTTAGCGGCACCGTTTCCAGATAATACTCGAGGATTGGATTCCATTAAAGCACGGGCAACTTTAATAGGATTTTTAAATCCCTCCAGTGAAGTCACGGCGCCAAATCGGTGGTGGCTGTCCATACAAGAAGCATCCATTTGGATAGAGCCGTCCGAGCGACGTGCCGAACCAATTCCAGCATTAAAGCGAGAGTCGTTTTCTAAAACAATCACAGATTGAACGGCCGCATCAATAGCAGAAGCCCCATTTTTTAAGGCATTTATACCCGCATGACCGGCTGCTTCAGTTCCATTGGAAAAGTCGGACTTGGAGCCCGCTCCACCGTGAGTAAGAATAATTGAATTGTTTTCGGACATGGTAAACCTTTCTCCCTTGACCTGGAAATCGAATCATATATTATAAAGAGGCCTCAGATAATTCAAATTTTCTATTATTGCAACTAGCTCACTTTTAATAAAGAATAGCTTACGGCAAAATTGTTCACTGAGGTTAATTTTAACAAAATGTTCATAAGCTAATGGTTAAATTTTGTTTGCAATGTAAAAACGCGTTTTGGGGTGGTCAGTTTTGTCCCAAGTGTGACGGGCAGATAGAGTTATTGGATGCGGCTGTTCCAGAAAATCAAAAACATCTGAGTGAACTTAATATTGATGTCCGGCCCAAATATTATGCGCGAAGCTCTATGCTGCTTTCTTGTTTTGGATTTATAATGGCTTTACCTTTGGGAATGTTTGTTTTTTTAAGGGGCATGTCTGAAAGTGGTAATGTTGTTCTTTGGGCAAGCATTGGAATTGGAATTATTGTAATAATTTCCTGGGGAACTTGGATCCTATCAGCCAAACTTTTCAGCAAGCAAATGAAAGCCGTCCCCGATCCAAAAGAACCACAATTAGATTAGAATTTTTGATTCCTCACAGAGCTTTTTTCCCTATATCTTTTCTAAAATAAGCTCCCTCCCATTTAATTTTGGAAACACCTTTATAGGCTTGGATTATGGCACTTTCAATGTTATCTCCAAGGGCAGTAACACCAAGGACCCGGCCTCCATTAGTCAGTATTTGATTATTTTCAATTTTTGTTCCTGCGTGAAATACCGTCACTCTTTCTAATCCGTTAGACTCAATTATTCCATCGATTACTTTTCCCTTTTCGTATGATCCAGGATATCCCCCTGAAGCCATTACAACACATACAGATGCATTTTGCTTCCAGTTTAATTTTATAGATGCTAATTTCCCATTTTGGGTACAAGCTTCCATAACAGGGACTATGTCAAAATCCATTCGCGCAATTAAAGCCTGAATTTCAGGATCGCCAAAACGGGCATTAAACTCTAAAACTTTTGGCCCTTTATTGGTGATCATCAAACCTGCATATAATACTCCCCTATAATTTATATTTTCTGAAGCCAGGGCACGGATAGTGGGAGTCATGATTGTATCCATCACTTCTTGTTTTAAGGAATCGGTGAAAATAGGAGGGGGGGAATAGGCTCCCATTCCGCCTGTGTTAGGTCCTTTATCACCTTCAAAAATTGCTTTATGATCTTGGGCGGCGACCATTGGCAATACGGTTTCACCATCAGTGAAAGCAAGAAAAGAAATTTCCTGTCCGACAAGTTTTTCTTCAATTACAATTCTAAGCCCTGCGCTACCAAATAACTTGTTGTTCATTATTTGAGAAATTGCATCTGCCGCTTCTTCTTCTTTATCACAAACAAATACTCCTTTTCCCGCAGCTAAACCCTCTGCTTTTACCACCAAATTATTTTTGCCCTGGATAAACTTATTGGCCATTTCTGCAGATTCAAAAGTTTCATAATCTGCAGTAGGAATGTTATATTTTTTCATTAAATCTTTTGAAAATACCTTGCTTCCTTCAAGTTGTGCCGCTTTTCCTGAAGGTCCGAAAACATTCAGGCCTTTTTGATTAAATTGATCAACAATTCCTTCCACTAATGGTTTTTCAGGCCCTACAACCGTCAAGTCGATATTATTTTCTTTTGCAAATTTTAGCAGGCTTTCAATATCTCCG
Organism: Nitrospinaceae bacterium; assembly: GCA_965223665.1. Taxonomy (GTDB): domain Bacteria; phylum Nitrospinota; class Nitrospinia; order Nitrospinales; family Nitrospinaceae; genus CBDCVY01. Next base: position 2,703,469 of record OZ245011.1, on the reverse strand, counting down.
TCTGAAATAGAAATGTTTTGTGCCAATTCCGAAGTCCCGGCATTTCCGGGTGCACAAAAAATCGCCTTTACCAAAGGACTTTGTTTGATCTTCCAAACAAGAGCATGTTCGCGTCCACCACCGCCAACTACAAGTATTTTCATTTTTTCCACCCTTAACAATTCAATTAAATGTGATCCGGATTTTATAGAAAAATCTTCTGCGAAACAAACTTAAAGGATCACTATATTAATGAAATTTATTTGAATATAAAATAGGATTTATTTTCGTCAATTTAATACTCTTTTTATACCTTTTACCTTATGTGGCATAAGAATCAAAAATCTTCTACAATGCGAGGCATGTTTACTTATTTGTTTAGAGAAGCATGGTTCGCCTAGAAGGAATTTCAAAAGCCTATAATGATAAGCCTATCCTAAAAAACTTTTCCTTAGAAATTAAAAAGGGAGAACGCTTTGTTTTACTAGGGCCCAGCGGATGCGGTAAAACAACTTTATTAAGATTAATTGCTGGTTTCGAAACACCAGATCAGGGTGATCTGTTTATTGAAGGAAAAGAAGTCAATCAATTACCGGTAGAAAAGAGATCAGTTGGTTTTATTTTTCAACGCCATGCGTTGTTTCCGCACTTGCAAGTTTACGATAATATTGCCATAGGGCCAAGGATTCGAGGAATTAATGAATCTGAAATCGCTAACCAAATTGATGAATTATTGAAACTAATACGTCTTCCTAATTTAAAAAATGCATGGCCGCATCAGTTGAGTGGGGGTGAATCACAAAGAGTCGCATTAGCAAGGGCGATCATTAATCGTCCAAAAATTCTTTTGCTTGATGAGCCATTATCTGCTCTGGACGAATCTTTGCGCCAAAGGCTTCGAGAGGAATTGATTGAAATGCAACGTGCTTTTGAAATCACTTTCCTATTTGTCACTCATGATCAACAAGAAGCCTTAACTCTGGCTGATAGAATGGCCGTTTTAGAAAATGGCAAGCTTTTGCAAATTGGGACACCTGAGGATCTTTATTTACATCCAAGACATCCATTTGTGGCAGAATTCCTGGGAGATGTTAATTGCCTTAAAGGAAAGGTAGAATCATGTTTCAAAGATAAAGTAGAAGTGATGATTCCAAAAATTGGAAAGTTACAAGGTGTTTCTCCTCAGGAATTAAAAAGGGGACAGCAGGTAAATTGCTATTTTCGACCAGAAAAAGTGATTCTTAGCAATAAAGAGGATTTTATTCACCAATCGAATGAACTGTTAGGAAACATTATTGAAAAAAGTTTTTATGGAAGTTATTTCCAAATTAAAGTTCAATTACTTGATGGATCATTCATTTATTTAAAATTAATTTCGGATTCCATCAAAGGATTGAAAAAGCACTCAATAAAAATTAACGTTCAGGTAAATAGTACTTTTATTTTTCCTTCCAATATAAATTGAAAATGCCAAAACATTTTTATCAAATTGAACCCTTGTTGAATTACTTTTTTGTTTTTTTGATTACTGGATTAATAGGGTTAATGGGTTGCGGTCCCGGTTCTCAAGAATTGCCTGATAAAATTGTTGTTGCTACCGATGCCACTCTTGTTCCCATGTCTTTTATAAATGACCAAAATAAAATTGATGGATTTGAAAAAGATTTAATTACTGCCATTGCAAAGGAAATGGGGGTAGGACTGGAAATTGTAAATGTAGAGTGGGCTGGTCTTTTGGGGGGATTGTTAACCCAAAAATATAATGCAGCAATTAGCTCAATTACCATTTTAAAAGAACGTAAAGAAAAAATGGCATTTTCCATTCCGTATTTAAAAAGTGGTCTTTCCATTGTTGTCCGTCTGGATAGCGAGGGGATATCAACAATGAAAGATTTGCAGGAGAAAAACCTGTTGGTGGCCGCTCAACGTGGAACAACAGCTTATTTCTATTTAAAGGATCATTCAGGGGTTCGCAGTGTTGGGTACGAACAGTACGGTCACGCTATTCAGGATTTAATTAAAGGAGAAGTGGATGCCGTATTAGGAGAAAGTACAGGGACTCTTTATTATAAGAAAAATGAAAATGCGATTTTTAAAAAAATTAAAATGGTGGGAGATATTTTGACAAATGAGTATTATGGGATTGCTGTTAGAAAAAAGGACAATCTTCTTTTAAAATCCATCGACAAAGCATTGGGTAAATTGATTCAGAATGGAACTGTGCAGGACTTGCACACGAAATGGGAATTGGGTCGTGCCGCTATGGTCCCAAAAAATCAGCCCAAATCTTAAAAAATTTTTCCCTCCCAGCATTTTTATAAAAATGAAATCTTCGAAAAAAACCACTTCAACTCATTCTTCCATTGCCTGGAACATTTTAATTTTAGTTAGTTTTTTTCTTTTGATCTATCTACCAGCTAAAGAATCTTTTCTATTAAAAGATGAATCTGCCGGTTATTTAGGTTTGCTAAAAGTATTGCCCATTGGGATTGGATATACTTTGGGAGTGACTCTTTCTGGAAGTTTTTTTGCGATATTAATTGGAATATTTGTAGGCTTGGGAAAAATGTCCTCCAGGAAGGAAGTCCGGTTTTCGGCTTCTCTTTATACCGAAGTTTTACGGGGGATGCCGCTTCTGGTGCTCCTGTTTTACTTATATTATGCGCTGGGGGAGTTAATTCAAATTCCAAAGCTCATGGCGGCGATTCTTGGTTTTGGATTGAGCTATGGAGCTTATATGTCAGATGTTTTCAGAGCAGGAATTGAAGCTATTCCCAAAGAACAGGGCGAAGCAGCCCGGAGTTTAGGGATGACCTCAAAACAAGTAATGGTTAAAATCGTTTTCCCGCAAGCGTTGAGGACTATTATTCCAGCTATTGGAAACCAAACTTTGGGAATGTTAAAGGATACAAGTTTGATTTCTGTTTTAGCAATTTCAGATATTTTGAGAGTAGGTAATGAATATGTGACCAAACATTTTAACTATTTTGAAACCTACACCTATATTGCCCTGGTCTATTTGTTCCTTACTCTTCTTTTGGCAAAAGGAGTCAACTGGTTGGAAAGTAAATTTACACGATTCACGCCTTAGAGAATTTTGAAAACACTTTTTTTCCGTATTTTTCTCAATGAACTTTGTTTATGGGTTTAAGATTATTGTTTGGGTTGGTTTTTCATTTCCAATAATACATTTTGAATAATAGGGGCTTCTGGTTGTTTAGGATCCAAGTGCAGGGATTTTTCAAAATGATAAATGGCTTTTTGGATGTTGGGTTGGTGTTGCGCATAAATTAAACCTAAATTTTTATGCACACCGGCAATACCGGGGTTTTTATTTAGAATTTGCTGATAGGTAGATATGGCCTCTTTGATTTTTCCTGACTGCATTTGAGCTGTGGCCAAATTAACATATGTTAATAAGTAATTCGGGTCGATTTCAATTCCTTTTTTAAATATTTGTATTGCTTGATCAAACTGATTTGAATAGGCGTATGCATTTCCTAATCCAAAATATCCTCTTACATTGTTTGGTTGTAATTCAATAAACTTATAAAAGTATTCCACTGCAATTTTTGGTTTTTTGATCTGTATTGCAAGTAGCGCATAGTTGTAAATGGCCTGCTCGAAGTGCGGGATGATATCTATTGCTTTCCTGTAATGAATTAGAGCCTTTTCATTTTGATTCGTTGATTGATAAGCTCTGGCCAAATTGTAATGTGCCGGGGCATATCTCTCTTTTATGGATATCACTTTTTTGAAATAGGGAATAGCCTTACTAAAGTAATTCATTTTTCCATAAATGTTTCCTAAATTATTTAAAGCAAAAACGTAATTGGGATCTAATTTTAAGGCGGCTTGAAATTCTTCAATAGCTTCCGGGTATCGGCTTAACTTATCGTAAGCTTCTCCGAGATTGTTGTACACTCGAACCAACCGTGGGGCTTTTCTTCTGGCATCTGTCCACAAGGAAACATCATCTTTCCATACTGAATTTCGGTGAACCAGTAATGTCGCCATGCAAATTCCTAAAAATCCGCAAAATCCGTAAGCAAAATTTCGCTTCAAAGCTGAGTTTTTAAAAATTTGAATGATTCCATTAATAGTTGTGGCAAAGAAAATAGAGAAACCAATTAAGGGTAAATAAGTTCGATGCTCCACAGCCACATCAAGCAGTGGAACAAAACTGGATGTTGGCAAAACAGTAACGAACATCCACATCAACCCGAAACCTGCTAATCTTGAAATTGAAGATACCCAAAAAGTTATAGCTACAAATATACCTAATACACTCAACCCAATATAGTTCGTGATGGTACTCCAATTTGAAATAATAGGGTAATGCACTTCAATGCTTTGATTGATGGGAAAGAGCATTTTCCAAAAATACTCAAAAGGAATGACAAAAGTTTGAGTTAAAAAATAAGTGGAAGCGGAAAACTCTGTAGGTCCTGTAGGTAGAATGCCACCTTTTGAAAAAAAACGATAAGCAATAAACGCAGCCATTGGCATGGCAATCAGTAGGATGGGCACATAAGCTGTGGTTATCCAATTACGAAAAGTTTTTTCCGAATAAAAATAGAAGTGGCAAAGAAATAAAATAGCCGGCAAAGTGATCACAATTATCTTCGATAGTCCCCCAAGAATTAAGCAAACCATCGCGGAAAAAAAGTAAAGAGTGGATTTAAGTGTAGAAGGATTTAATGAAAAGTTTTCTTTTGATTGAGGGTTATTTGGAAACCCTTTAAAAAATAATATACAAGTGGCTAAAAAGAACACTGTAGCCAATAAAGAAGAACGCCCCGAAATATACGTAACAGCTTGTGTATTTAGGGGATGAATAGCAAATATGAAAGAAGCTATAAATGGCACGTTTTTCCATGTCCATGGAAAACTGGGTTGTGTTCTGTGAAGGAAATTAACCATCAACTTAGTAAAAAGGTAAATCAGTAAAACCACCGCTAAGTGAATCAATATATTGAAAAGATGATAACTCCAAACTTCAAACTCACTGATTGCATAATTCAGATTGAATGTAAAAATTACAACAGGGCGGATTGAAATGTTGGTGATAAAGGTGGGGATTTTATCCAAACCGCGAATCCAGGGTTTCTCCAATATCGATGGGAAATCATCGTAATGAAATGAATGTGATAGGGTATTTCCATAGAGAGCCCCAATAGCTAAGGTCAGGATTAAATATGGCATTGCTTTTTTCACTTTGCCATTATCCTTTTAAATTCAGATTCGATTTTATCCACTACCGTATCCCATCCATAATTTTTTACTGCAATAGTTCTGCACTTTTTGGACATCGATGTAAACTGTTTCGGATTTTTTAAAACGGTTTCCATTCCTGACGCTAAATCTTCAGGTTGCGTCCCCTTGAAGATCAATTGGGGGTTAATGGGTTCTAATAATTCAGGAGTGGCACCCACGGGAGTCCCCAAAGCTGGCAAACCGGAAGAAAGAGCCTCCGCTGTTGCAAGCCCAAAACCTTCAATAGCTAAAGTGGGCAATATAAAAAAGTCTGCCGCCTGGTAGTATTTTGGAAGCTGAGAATCTGGAACTTTTCCGCATAATTTTATCTGCCTTTCCAACTCAAGCTCCTTAATCAGAGATAGCAATGAATTTTTTAATGAACCTGAACCCACTATTAACACTTGGAATTTTTTTTTAGGAATGCGTTTTTTAAGGTGGGAAACCGCTCGAATTAAATTGTCTAATCCCATCCTTGCTTCTAATCGTCTTACCGTAAGAAATGTAAATGGGGTAACTAAGATTTTAAAATCTTTTCTTAAATTTCCTTTTGTTTGTTTGCCGTTTAATGGAGAAAATCGTTTTGTATCGACTCCCCCTTGAACAACCATGGATTTGCTTTTCCCAAATGGATAAAATTTGTTAAATCGTTTTTTGCTGTAATTACTCAAAAACAAGACAGCCCGACTCCAAAAAAAACTATGCCACTCAATGAGTTGAATCATTAACAGACGGAATTTTTGACTCATCGAATAAGAGGATCCTTTAAAATTATATTTTTCCTCATCGTTCCAAAGGCTATGAAAGTGATAAACTCGGGGCACTCCCCATAGCATAGGGATAAGGTCCACAAGAAAACCCACTAAAGGATTATGAATATGGATAAGATCGATCCTGGTGTGCTTTGTAATGGTCTTCACTTTTTTTCTTAATTCCCGAAATAACGAGAAAATGTTTTGTCTTGCTTTGGTTTTAATTCGGTAAAAACTCACACCATCGATGACTTCAAGGTCGCTTAATCCATCTTCCGGTTTGCATGTGATGAGATGGACTGAATGACCGCGATCGGCCAATCCACGAGCTACTTCAAAGGAATAGCGCCAGGCACCACCCATTGCATCTGGGAAGGAAAAGTATTGTAAAGTGAGAATATTCAATGAATTTGCGAAGCAACTCCCTGAAAAAAACGGGAAGTTTGTTTATCTTTGGTTTAAGGTATCTCTCATAGAATCAACGGTATTTTCGATGTTTTCCTTGAGAATTACCTGTCGGAAGTACCGCAAATTGGCAAGTTATCTGTGGAAATGATATTATGATTATAAGACCTTTCATACCAAAGAAAATCCCCATTGGGGGCGATTTGGGTTCGACGGGAGTAAAGAAGCAAAGGTTGCATGCACGGGACGCCGTTGGCCCGTTAAAAAACGGCATATTACATAATCGCCAACGATTATGAAGTAGCAGTAGCGGCTTAATAAACCCGCTACCGTCCACTCGGTTTTTGTTCGCGGGGCCGAGAGGGACGTCATTTTTGCGGACTAGTTCTTGGCTTTTTGTCTCGGGAGTTTAGAGCGAATTTTTAGAGACTGGTTCAAGTGGAATCCTGCCTGTGGGAGTTAGCTTGGACGAGATTCAAATCGCAGGATAAGCATGTAGAGACTTTTCGTGGAAGACTTTCGGACGGGGGTTCAATTCCCCCCGCCTCCACCAAAATTTAATCCAATAAAATCCAAAGAAGTCCAAAACCCCTAGTAAAATAGGGGTTTTTTATTGCATTTGAGTCTGATAAGAGATAATATTGTTTCATGAAATCCTAGTAATTTTGGGGGGAACTATCAGGGTTCCCCCAAGCTGGGAAATGGAGTTGCCCCAATTATGTCATTAACCACTGAAATCATTGAAGCTTCCCTACCGGGAATTAATTCCAAGGGTCATCGGACAAATAGACCGTACAAAATTTTTGATTCAGGGGGCCTTTATCTAATGATTCCTCCTGTGGGAAGGAAATTGTGGCGGTTCAGGTATCGGTATGGAAATAAGGAAAAATTGCTTTCGCTTGGTATCTACCCTGAGGTATCACTTGATGAAGCTAGGGAAAAAAGAGATTTTTTTCTAACTCTTTTGAAGGAAGGGATTAATCCTAGTGAACATGTGAAAATGGAACGTGAGGCCAGACGTGCTGAAGAAGATAGGCAAATGGCAGAAACTCGATTTGCTATCGATAACGACGGGGCGCTTTCCTTTCGAATGGGTAAACGCTGTGTGATTTTAACTCCTGCAGAAACTTTAGAGCTTCGTACTTTTTTGGATGCCACAAAAGCGGTTAACTCCAAGGAGACTTCATGCCTCTGACGAATATTGCTGTTCGAAAAGCCATGCCTGGAAAAAAATCATATAAACTCTATGATGAGCGGGGATTGTTGCTTTTTATTTCTCCTTCAGGGGGGAAGTGGTGGAGATTGAAATACAGATTCAATGGTAAGGAAAAGCAGTTATCTCTTGGGGTGTTTCCTGATGTGAGTTTAAAGGATGCGCGGGAGCGACGGGATGAGGCCCGGAAGCTAGTCGCCAATGGCATTGATCCTAGCGAGTACCGGAAAGCCCAAAAGGCCTCCGGGGCTGATGGAAAAAACAGTTTTGAAGTGGTGGCGAGGGAATGGTTTTCTAAATATTCCAGTAACTGGGCACCGGACCACGGCAGTCGAATTATCCGTCGTTTTGAAAAAGATATCTTTCCCTGGATTGGGGAAACTTCAATTGGAAAACTAAAACCCCCGGAAATTCTCACTGTCATTCAACGTATCGAAAAACGCGGAGCCATAGAAACCGCGCACCGTGCATTAGGAAATTGCGGTCAAGTCTTTCGTTATGCTGTGGCTACAGGACGGGCGGAAAGTGATCCCACTCGTGATCTTCGTGGAGCATTGACTCCTGTGAAAGGAGGTCATTTTCCCGCGGTGACTGAACCCGGAGAAGTGGCAAAACTTTTGCGAGTGATGGATGGTTATGAAGGTTCTCTCATTGTCCGTTGTGCATTGCGGCTTGCTCCGTTGGTGTTCGTGAGACCAGGGGAACTTCGCAAAGCAGAATGGGCAGACATAGATTTAGAAAAAGCAGAGTGGCGTTTCATGGTGACCAAAACTAGATCACAACATATTGTTCCATTATCCAGACAAGCTTTGGAAATTTTGAGAGAATTAAAACCTCTTACGGGAAATGGTCGTTTTGTTTTTCCAGGTACGCGGAGTAAAGACAGACCGATGAGCGATAATGCGATTTTAGCGGCGATGCGAAGGATGGGAATTGGAAAAGAAGAAATGAGTGGTCACGGATTTCGGGCAATGGCCCGAACCATACTAGACGAGGTGTTAGGCGTTCGTCCCGATTTTATCGAGCACCAACTCGCCCACGCCGTACGCGATCCCAACGGACGCGCCTATAACCGCACCGCCCACCTCCCCGAACGTAAAAAGATGATGCAAGACTGGGCGGATTATTTAGATAAAATTAAAGTTGACCTTGAATTTAATTATCTATCGAAACAAACATAAAAGGAAGCGTGTTTTATGAGGTCCAAAATGTCTTGGCAAAAACCTGAATTAATGTTTTGAATTTGGAGAAAGAGGGTAAGTTGAGATTGCTTCTAAGAAGAGGCCCCGCTACCCAATCCGCCGCATCCGAATCCAGCGGCCCACCTCACCCTGCAAATCCCGAGGAGTTAAAATTCGGTCAGAACAGCATTACATCCTCAAACAGGAATACGGGCGGTGGTCAAAGCAATCCTGAAAATAATATAAAACCAAATTCCGATAAGGTCAAGGGAGACGATGACAGTGAACCGGTTTCAATCCACGCTCCCGCACGGGGAGCGACATTAATAAAAATATCACTGATCCAGAAGTAAAGTGGGTTTCAATCCACGCTCCCGCACGGGGAGCGACCATTGAGTCCAGGATGTTGGGGAAACATAAGAAAGTTTCAATCCACGCTCCCGCACGGGGAGCGACTATTAAAATTAATAATGGTTTAATCAACCAAAAGTTTCAATCCACGCTCCCGCACGGGGAGCGACCTCTAGTAGGCGGTAATTTGAAATAATTGCCCCCGGTTTCAATCCACGCTCCCGCACGGGGAGCGACACCCAAAGCCGATTTAAGTGAAGCCAATTTAAGTGTTTCAATCCACGCTCCCGCACGGGGAGCGACGTTTGTCAAACGAAACTTGCCGCGCGGCCTCCTGGTTTCAATCCACGCTCCCGCACGGGGAGCGACGAAGTTTCACGGTTTCCATTCATAGAAGCATTTCGTTTCAATCCACGCTCCCGCACGGGGAGCGACTTTCCAGACGTTATTTGTTGGCTGTACCACCCTTGTTTCAATCCACGCTCCCGCACGGGGAGCGACCTGACATTTTAGTTTTCCTTAAAATTGTTCCACGTGTCAATCCACGCTCCCGCACGGGGAGCGACCATTTATCATCCTTAAATTAATTAGGGGTAGAAGGTTTCAATCCACGCTCCCGCACGGGGAGCGACATTTTTTAAATATGTATAAATAGGATCATCAATAGTTTCAATCCACGCTCCCGCACGGGGAGCGACGTTTAATTTTCATCATTTACCCTCTCAAATTTAACGTTTCAATCCACGCTCCCGCACGGGGAGCGACTCCCTTATAGCCGACAACCAAAACTGCAGTTTCCTTGTTTCAATCCACGCTCCCGCACGGGGAGCGACGGTAGCTCTTCAGCATCGAAAAAAGAAGCCGCCTGTTTCAATCCACGCTCCCGCACGGGGAGCGACTCTAGGAAGAAACTTAGAACCTCTTAATCCTAATGGTTTCAATCCACGCTCCCGCACGGGGAGCGACAATGTTTCAGATATGATTCTGTTTAAAAATTAAAGTTTCAATCCACGCTCCCGCACGGGGAGCGACTAGATCCCAAATCTATCTAAATGCCTCTTAAACGGTTTCAATCCACGCTCCCGCACGGGGAGCGACTTCGGTCAATGTGTGCGTTTCTGCTCCGCCTGTAGTTTCAATCCACGCTCCCGCACGGGGAGCGACTGGATAAGGGCCTCATATTTGATACAGGAGAAAGTTTCAATCCACGCTCCCGCACGGGGAGCGACTCAAACTTAGGTCTTTTAAACGTTGTCTTCCCGTTTCAATCCACGCTCCCGCACGGGGAGCGACAGATTCGGCGCATTGCCTTATGGGTTTGTCAAAGTTTCAATCCACGCTCCCGCACGGGGAGCGACTACAATTCTTGGGGCTTTGGCGGTTTGGGCTGTTGTTTCAATCCACGCTCCCGCACGGGGAGCGACTATTTGGCCAAAATCCCACAGAAATTATACTTATGTTTCAATCCACGCTCCCGCACGGGGAGCGACGTTAATGGCGGGTTTAACTGGCAAGGTAAACTCAGTTTCAATCCACGCTCCCGCACGGGGAGCGACCATATTGGTATTTCTTATTTTATTAATCGCATGGGTTTCAATCCACGCTCCCGCACGGGGAGCGACAGAAGTAATTTGTATCAACAATCTCTTTTTATTAGTTTCAATCCACGCTCCCGCACGGGGAGCGACTTATGACGAATGGATTACCGAGGCTGGCGATTTCTATGTTTCAATCCACGCTCCCGCACGGGGAGCGACCATATTGGTATTTCTTATTTTATTAATCGCATGGGTTTCAATCCACGCTCCCGCACGGGGAGCGACAGAAGTAATTTGTATCAACAATCTCTTTTTATTAGTTTCAATCCACGCTCCCGCACGGGGAGCGACTTATGACGAATGGATTACCGAGGCTGGCGATTTCTATGTTTCAATCCACGCTCCCGCACGGGGAGCGACTCACGCCCTTTCTTAATGGAGGCTAAAAATTCTGGGTTTCAATCCACGCTCCCGCACGGGGAGCGACAGTAAAATCCATGTAATTGCATTCATCCATCCACTTGTTTCAATCCACGCTCCCGCACGGGGAGCGACAATTCGGATCGTCGCCAAGTAACAGCTCGCGAGATTGTTTCAATCCACGCTCCCGCACGGGGAGCGACGTTGCAGTCTGGCAAGGCTTTGCTCGTAATCTTTTGTTTCAATCCACGCTCCTGCACGGGGAGCGACTTATCATCCTTGACAAATCCGCCTGTAATTTGTTGTTTCAATCCACGCTCCCGCACGGGGAGCGACTTGTTCAGCGCTTTAATCGTTTCTTGAGACGTTCTGTTTCAATCCACGCTCCCGCACGGGGAGCGACGCTACTGCGCTTGGGCCTGGTCATCCTGATTATCAGGTTTCAATCCACGCTCCCGCACGGGGAGCGACCTAATTTAGCTTTGTCCCACATTGGGGATTTGGCTGTTTCAATCCACGCTCCCGCACGGGGAGCGACTTACTCGTGATGATGAGATTGTTCAGGTTTTAAGGTTTCAATCCACGCTCCCGCACGGGGAGCGACCCTGACTTTGACCATTTAGCACCATACGTCCAGAGTTTCAATCCACGCTCCCGCACGGGGAGCGACCTTGACCTTTGTCCTCGTGCATCAATCCAGCTTTAGTTTCAATCCACGCTCCCGCACGGGGAGCGACGCCAGCGATGTATTGGGAATGACTGAGTTGAATGGGTTTCAATCCACGCTCCCGCACGGGGAGCGACACCACTCAAAAGAGTGGCCGGAGGTTTCGCTTTAGTTTCAATCCACGCTCCCGCACGGGGAGCGACTAGTGCTATCAAAGCGACAATCCGCAAAATCCATTGTTTCAATCCACGCTCCCGCACGGGGAGCGACTTGCACGGACCATGTTTGAGTTCCAAGTTTATGGTTTCAATCCACGCTCCCGCACGGGGAGCGACCGTCCGCTCGCATTTCATCAATAACCGTAAACATGTTTCAATCCACGCTCCCGCACGGGGAGCGACTGACCAAGTTTGGGTTCCTAGCTTATGCCACCTTGTTTCAATCCACGCTCCCGCACGGGGAGCGACGGGAGATCAGCCAGCACTTCCTCTTTCGGAACATGTTTCAATCCACGCTCCCGCACGGGGAGCGACGTCTCAAAAATGCGAAGTGGAATCCTTTAGCAAGTTTCAATCCACGCTCCCGCACGGGGAGCGACAGTTTTAAAACAACCATTGAAGGCTCCACAGTCCGTTTCAATCCACGCTCCCGCACGGGGAGCGACGCCAGCGATGTATTGGGAATGACTGAGTTGAATGGGTTTCAATCCACGCTCCCGCACGGGGAGCGACACCACTCAAAAGAGTGGCCGGAGGTTTCGCTTTAGTTTCAATCCACGCTCCCGCACGGGGAGCGACTAGTGCTATCAAAGCGACAATCCGCAAAATCCATTGTTTCAATCCACGCTCCCGCACGGGGAGCGACTTGCACGGACCATGTTTGAGTTCCAAGTTTATGGTTTCAATCCACGCTCCCGCACGGGGAGCGACCGTCCGCTCGCATTTCATCAATAACCGTAAACATGTTTCAATCCACGCTCCCGCACGGGGAGCGACCAGCTTTTAAATTCACTGGTAGGTTTATTGTATCTGTTTCAATCCACGCTCCCGCACGGGGAGCGACACAAGGGTGAGCAGACTATTTTTAGTAGGCCTATGTTTCAATCCACGCTCCCGCACGGGGAGCGACTTGGAACTGGTTCATGGACTACTGCCGATACTGGTGTTTCAATCCACGCTCCCGCACGGGGAGCGACCAAAAAGATTATTGAAAACGTAACAAAATCATTCGTTTCAATCCACGCTCCCGCACGGGGAGCGACCCGAAGTCGGCGAAGATATGCCGGACATTGCCGGGTTTCAATCCACGCTCCCGCACGGGGAGCGACGGTTGGACGGTTACCCCAAGCACCGGGGACCTTTTGTTTCAATCCACGCTCCCGCACGGGGAGCGACGTTTTTTGTTTAAAAACATCCGCATCAGAAGCAGTTTCAATCCACGCTCCCGCACGGGGAGCGACAATCCAAAACTAGCAACTGGAGAGCCGCTAGAAGTGTTTCAATCCACGCTCCCGCACGGGGAGCGACAAAAAACATTCCAAAGGGGTCGGCTCGATTGTAGGTTTCAATCCACGCTCCCGCACGGGGAGCGACGTTTCGAGGCTTCCGAGAGTAACGGCGGAAACGGGTTTCAATCCACGCTCCCGCACGGGGAGCGACTTCAATAGCATTGATTAAGTTACTCATAGTTTCAGTTTCAATCCACGCTCCCGCACGGGGAGCGACAGGTAAGGCCGTCGGAATTATCCCGGCCAATGAGGGGTTTCAATCCACGCTCCCGCACGGGGAGCGACTGGTATGGTTCGGTATAATTTCTTTGATTTGCAAGGTTTCAATCCACGCTCCCGCACGGGGAGCGACTTGGGTTAGTTCCGCTTGGTTAGTCATTTTTTAGGTTTCAATCCACGCTCCCGCACGGGGAGCGACTTGTTCAGCGCTTTAATCGTTTCTTGAGACGTTCTGTTTCAATCCACGCTCCCGCACGGGGAGCGACGGCAGAGGAGCAAATTAGGATTAGCAAGCAGGCTAGGTTTCAATCCACGCTCCCGCACGGGGAGCGACATACTTCCCAGCGGGGGAATATTATTTTAATGGGGATGTTTCAATCCACGCTCCCGCACGGGGAGCGACTCAAAAGATTATTGGAAAAAATTCAATAAACAAGAGTTTCAATCCACGCTCCCGCACGGGGAGCGACGTAGCCAAATGGCAAGGCATCTGGCTGTTAACCAGTTTCAATCCACGCTCCCGCACGGGGAGCGACTTTGTTCGGTGACTTCAATCGGTACCGATGCCTTGGTTTCAATCCACGCTCCCGCACGGGGAGCGACCGCCGATGATACGATCCAACGGGTCGGTTATAAGGGTTTCAATCCACGCTCCCGCACGGGGAGCGACGACTCATATCAATTCTCCTAAAATTTTAATTAATGTTTCAATCCACGCTCCCGCACGGGGAGCGACAGTATAATACCTAAGCTTTTGATTATTTTCGGCTTTATCCTCCTTTTTCGCTAACTTCGTTTTCACCTTTCAATTATTTCTATTGTTTAAAAATTATCGATATTTTCACCTTTTTTTTCAAAGAGTTTAATTATCCGCGAACCTAGTAGGCTTTTGACCCTCATTAGGGGTTCGCGCTCGATTATATTATTAAGGGTCCCTCCGGGTTATAAGTTGGTTTTGCTCCGATATGCTCTACACGGCGTTCCCAGTTTTTTCCTAAATAGTAAAAGCGTAAGCTGTCCTTTTTCTTGTCTATTTCATTCACTAATGTATGGCTGAGTTGTGTCCATTGTGTGGGGTCGACCAGGCATTCGAAAACGGAGTGTTGGACTCGTTGGCCATAGTTTTCACAGGTTTTGGCAACGCGGCGCAACCGTTTTCTTCCTGCTGTTGTTTCAGTATTGACATCGTAAGTGACTAGAACCATCATTGGGCAGTTTCCTTTTTGGGCACAGTTTTCATAATCATTTCCAAAAAAACGGCGGATACACATCCAAGTCGCCGCGTAAATGTCTGGCTAATAACTGAGCCTGAATGTGTGGTAACAAACCCACTGCTACTTTTTCGCCTAGAAAGGGATGCTTAATTTCTTCTTGCTTTCGTTTTTGATAAGCCACTAAAACGGTCTTTCGGGTTTCATCGTCCATTAGAATGGCTCCGGTCTCGGTTTTTCGAAATCCTTTGGGTTGTACTTGTTGGAGATTGATCAGTGCCAAAGCCAATCGATCCGCTAAGTAAGGTCGGAACTCCTCCATCAGGTCCAGGGCCAAGCTAGGGCGTCCGGGCCGATCTCGATGTAAAAACCCTACTGCAGGGTCGAGTCCCACTCCCTCCAATGCAGAGGTGACATCATGCGCTAGCAGGGTATATAAAAATGAGAGAAGGGAGTTTACATTGTCCAACGGAGGACGTCGGTTTCTTTCTTTAAAAAAGAAAGTATTTTTATTTTTGGTGATCAAGGAGTCGAATACATTAAAGTATATTTTTGCAGCTTCGCCTTCTCTGCCACGTAGCGAGGACAATGTTTTTTGGTTTGGAATGTCTTTAATTAATGCCGCTAATTTGTTGGCAGCTTCTTTTAAAGGTGTGGGCGAAACTTTTCCCTCACGTGCGGCGCGCATGAGCACGACACGGGAGTTTCCAATTTTTGCGATGAGCAAAGATTGAGCCATGGTAGTTGAAAACAATTCTTGATCGGCCCTTCGGTATTGCTCGCGGCGCAACAAAACATTCCCGGAAACGGGACCATGAACTCTAGCTTGAAACTTTCCCCATTCGGTGTAAAAAGCGACGCTGACGTTGTGTTCGCTGCATAAAGCCAGCAATGGAGACGAAAGCGTTGCGGACCCAAAGCAGATGATGCTTTGCAGATTGTGGATGGGAATTTTTAATGGAGGATCGGCGTTTTTTTCAATTCGTATTGTTGTGCCTTCTTTAGAAAGATAGGTTTCCGACTGCGTTATATAAAGTGTGTTCAATAATTTTTTCATTGAGTTATTCTCCTGAGTCTTCCTGAAGGGAATGAATTTGCCGTTGCAGATATTTTTGGGATTCTCCTTTATGATCTAATTGTTTGGGCATGCAGTGGTCAAGTAAGGAGCAACTCTCACATTTTTTTTCATATTGAGCTTTGGGCATGAATTGTTTTTGCGTGTATTCGTGCAAGCGTTTTGCAAGTGTTCCGGTTTCTTCCCTTAACGAGGAGTCGAACGGAACTTCTAGCCGTTTACGGGTTTTACCGTAATAAATAAATCCTTTCGGGATAGAAACGTGCAGCATTTCTTCCAAACACATTCCCTGAGCACAGAGTTGGACTTTGTCGCAATTTAAAAACTTGGGGCGACCGCGTTTGTATTCTACAGGAACAGGCTGCCAGAGACCGGCGGCTCCTTTGAGGGAAAGGCTGGCTGAGGACATTAATTTTTTATTCGACTGATGGAACGCGATGAAATTCGACGACATCGGCACGGCCAATCAACCCGAGCTTCAGAGAACGAAGCCGCAGCCCCCGCGCAATGCGCAGGGGACCTTTGACTTCAGTTTGGTTTTCATCGGTTTTTTGATGCAGGAACTGGCCTTCCAGAGTTAATGGATTCTCCTGCCAATACTGTTCCAAGTGGATGAGCGCCCACTGGCGCTCGCAAAACACCAAATGCTGCAACGCCGAAATGGGCAGTAACTCTTCTTCGGAAAATAAAGATGTTGAGGAATTTTCCATTAAAAGCTTCTTTCTTTATCAATCGAAACTCCATTAAGATTGGATTCATCGAGTGTTACTTCATAATCATCAAAATTGCGTGGAGGTTTGGATTTATCTTTTAGCTCAACCTGAACCCGGTCAAACAATTCATGAGCGTGTGCATTGCCATATTTGTCGTTATGTTTGAATATGATAAGTCGTCGGCTTGCCATTTCTCCTCTGGAAGCAGACCGATCATGATCAAACATGTTTTTTAAAGCTTCAAAAAATAAGGAAAGATCATCTTCGGAAAAGCCGGTTTGGGTGGCAAATGGAACGGATACGAACCCATGGGTTCGATACAGGTCCATAAGGGATAGTATTCTTTCTTCCCATGGTGCGGTTATCACCCTGTTGCTTTTCTGCTTCTTTTTCAGTCGCTACTGCCATGCGGGTGATGGAGTGTTCCATAGGGAAAAATTGGGTTTAAACTTCTGCCGAAGCAAAGCTGGATCGGCCCGCGAACTTGACCAGCATTTTTTCGGTGGACATTACGGCTCCAAAAGTCCGAACGTCATAGAATTGTTCACACATATACTTACGAGCCGCCTCGGTTTTATCTCCTTTTTCTTTTATCTTAACTTCTGGTTGTTCGTGAGCACTATCAATTAATTGGTTCAAAACAGCTTTTTCTTTTATAAATATATTAAAACCAGTTTGCTGTTCTTTAAGCATTTGGACATAGTTTCTCACTTTCCTTTTGAGGCAGACATCAGTCACAAGGCCGTGGCCTGTTTCCGGGTCCAGGCGCGGCAGATTTCCAGCATCAGGGTCGCCATTGGGGTTGCCATCTTTGATATCAAATAACAAAACAAAGTCATATCGATTTTCGATGCTCATAATTATTCTCCTTTTTCTTCTGTTTCGTGTTTTTTGAAAAATTCTTGACGTTGGTGGTAATAGCCAATGGCAAAACGGCCTTGATCTTCCAAAATTGAGAACGGATGGAAAATTATTTTTAATTCCATCAATAATTTCCCCACAAAGCTTTTCAAAAAACACTTTACGTCCTTGGTGTTCCAATTTGGAGACATGATGATTTTTAAGTTTTAAGAGAGAAGAAAAAACCATACTTGGTCTTACAGAGGCTGCACCATAGTATCGATCTCGAATGGTGGCGTTGATTCCAGGATGGGTTTCTTCCTGGATTTTTTCCAGAGCAGCGAATAAGCGGCCCAACAAATAACCTGTGTTGTGATTGCTGGTATCCAATGACACGGTGATCTCCTTTTCTTGCGGTTGAAAAATTTCTAATGATTCGGTTTAAGCAGCCCTTGATTAAAGCCGCTCGAGGATAATTTACATTTTTCTCGCTGGAAGATTGCTCGGCACGACATCTTATTAATACCCTGTTGCAGTAGAGTTCTTGGGTAAGGGGTACCTTGCAATATACTGCGCATGGTTTCACCTGAAAGGTTGGGAATGATGTTTTCGGATTTACCTAATGCGGCCGTATTCACTAAAAGCCGGAATAAAGAAAGAACTTTTTTTTCCTGTGGAGAGTGAATAATGGAAATATCCTCGAAATGTTGTTTGATGTTTTTGGCCAAGTCAGCAACAGTGGTGACGTGCCAGAAACGAACTGAGAGACGTGCGGCATTGGGCGATAAACCGAGAACATAAAATTTGGTATTATCTTCTTCAAGGGGTAGTGCACCAGTATGTGGAGAACTATAAAGACTTTCGACTGCTCGAGCATTTCGGTCGGGATCATCAGGTGACTCCTCAAACAATTCACTTAATAGAGTTTCTGTTCGATGTTCTTTATCCGCCCAAAAAAACAGTAGTCGCATCTCCAATTTGGCAATTTTTGTGGAGAATTTTTTCTTAAAAGATAATTCAAAGAAGTGGTGTAGCAAAAAGCAGCTAATTGGCTAATAGGGGCATTGTCTCCTTGCTCTTTGTTAAATGAAGTAAAGGCAGGTTTGTTATAAGAAACAATGTCTGCGCCTGAAGACTGGGCGCCTCTTACACCTTTTATGGAGGGATGAATGCGTTCGATTTCACCGTAATTTCCTGTTACGAGACAAAGTTGTTTTTTTGCAAGTTCTGCTTGGTTCTTATTCTGCCAAGCTTCGCGAACTTTTTCTCTCTGGCAAATCAACAAATTCTCTGATTGGAGGCGAAAAGAAATGAAGGGGCTGATCTCAAGCATTTCCTTCCATAAGGGATGTTTAAAGGTTTCTGTTTTATTGGATGAATTCAGAAATAACCAAAGCGCATTCACTCCTTTCTCTTCCTGAGGATTTGGAAAACTGGACTGTATGAGATCCAAAAAAGCTTGGTGCATCTCAAGCAAACGCTTTGGTTTGCTTTTATTGTCTTTGCCCAAAGCGTAACCAATCGCTCCCCAAAAATAATTTGCTGCTATATTGACTGATTTTTTAACACTCTGTGGTACTAAAAAAGATTTAGTCTTGTTTTTCTTTTCTTCTTTTTCTCGAGTGTCTTCAATATCTATAAATTGTCCCTTTTCACCAATTACGATAAGAAAGGGAAGTTCTTTCCATTCGAAACCGAGAGGAGGCAAGCCGGAATCTTGCAGCTTTGATTTTCTTTCATAGTATTCGTTCAAAGCTTGTAAAATCATCCGCGCACCTCCTCACTGTTCCAGGCAGGGATTGTCATTCTTCCCTGTTCCAACCGGGCTTTAAAGAATCGAGGCCGGTAATGATCTTCATAATCCAAATCGTAAAGCACCCAACCCAGTTCTTCCGTTTTGTCGATGGGTTTTGGCAAGGGGTTGTCTTTGGGAATCAATTCAAACTGGGCGGCAAATTCACGAGTTCCCAGGTAGGGCCGGTGAAAACTTTGCCCTTTGGATGCGCGGCGCTCAAACATGCCCAAGAATTTTCCTTCCGTATCTTCTGGGCCTGGGTTTATCAGGTCAAATCGAGCGTGAATCAAATAGGCAACATCACGCAGAAGTGTGCTGGCCCTTTGTTGGCGATCTTCATCTACATAAATCGCTAAATCTTTTTTGCCGGATTTCATTGCCTGTGAAACGTTTCTTTTGCTGATGACAGAAGCCACCTCATTTCGCCTGATGGAAAACCACTGGATGGGCTTGAGGACATCAATTCGGGTGACCACCCAGTGAATGGCCGGTTTCCAAAGTATGGCTTCCAGTATTCCTCTTGCTGCCGAGGGTGTCATTACATCATAAGAGACTCGCTCTACTTTCATTTCAGGGCGGGTGAAGCACGCGTAATCGCCCCACACTTTAAGACAAAAAGTACTCATTGTCCCTCCTTATTGAGAATGATTTCTATGTTAAGGCTCATCAAAACATATAATCATTTGGATCATGAGCCTCGGGTATGTCTCCAACAAAACCAAATTGTTGGTCATAAGAACCAGGATTGATTTGGACAAAAATTCCTGGATGCAGTTCTTCAATATCTCCTTTGTTTAATAAAAGGTCGTGGGCAATTTTTTGAATGTTAACTACGTAACGCTGTAATGAACGCAAAAGTTTTCGTTCTGGTCCTTTTTCTCGTAATTGATTTATTAAATCCTCATTGCGATAGATAACAATAATGGGCTTTTGAAAATCGTCTTCGATGAGTTTGAATTTTTGTGCGGCGGTTCGAAATTGAACTTCTCCGTCTTGACCGGGTTTTAATTCTTGCAAAATCCCTTTTGCATCCAAATTAGGTGCTTTCCAATAAATGTGCTCGAAGTATTGTGCGTAGTTTTGGGGAGATAAAAGTTCGCCGGTATTGGAGTTAATGATTTGTAAAGCAGTGGAAACTTGCTTTTTCAAAAAGGTCGGGGGTTTATTTCCTGGGGGAACAAAAACCATAAGCGTTCCATACGGTAATAACCCTTCCCGGTTGCAACGACCGGCGGCCTGGGCTATGGAGTCTAAGCCTGCCAGCGCTCTATAAACCACGGGAAAATCAAAATCCACACCCGCTTCCACGAGTTGTGTGCTGATAACTCGGATGGGATAATTTTGGGTGAGTTTTTCTTTTATTTCAGAAATTATTTTTGAGCGATGTTCCCCGCACATGAGAGCGGAAAGATGATAGGTTCCCTCTGGCATTAAACGAAAAAGAGTACGACAGTCTCGCCGGGTATTGACAATACATAAAACTTTTTCATGTTGTTTCAATGGTTTGGCAAGGACTTCCCAATTCTGCAGTGCTTGTAAATTATTAAAATGGTTTACTTGTACCCGCTTAAGAGATTCATGGAGTTTGATTGGATCTTCAATGATTTCCTCTATCCGTGGTAAACCCTTAAAATGATAATCGAAAGTTATTTGTTCCTTAAAAACGGGCTGTGTGGCTGTAGAAATGAGGAAACTAACTTTGTAATTATTGAAAAGTTCACTAATAACTGAAAGGATGGGGTCTAAAAATTCCGTGGGAAACAATT
This sequence comes from Nitrospinaceae bacterium, assembly GCA_965223665.1. Classification (GTDB taxonomy): domain Bacteria; phylum Nitrospinota; class Nitrospinia; order Nitrospinales; family Nitrospinaceae; genus CBDCVY01. The sequence goes on along the minus strand of OZ245011.1, from coordinate 2,682,581 downwards.
GAGCTTCATCCAGAACGACAACACTGTTAATAATGTTATGGAGTTTGCGGCAGCGACTGGTTCGAGTTGCAAATAAAGATTCAAAAAATTGTACATTAGTGGTTACGATGATAGAAGCATCCCAATTTTCACAGGCTAATCGACTTTTGGGAGATTCTTTTTCTGAATCGAGATTGCTATGGTGTTCAACTACACCTTCAGAAAAAATGTTACGAAATATATCTGCAGTTTGTTCCAGAATGCTTGTATAAGGAATTACATAAATAACTCGATCTTTTTTTAAATGAATGGCATGCTCTAATGCAAAGGCTAGGCTAGATAAAGTTTTTCCTCCACCCGTAGGAACGTTAAGAGAATAAATTCCCGAAGGATTTAATGCTTTTTCTTTGCATTGTTTAAGAATGTTTGATCGTATTTTATTGACAGGGCTGGATAATGCCTTAGAAAAGGTTTTTTGCATATATTGGTTGAATTGATTTAATAGCAGGGAAAGATGGGGGAAATTGGAGCGAAGTTTTGATTTTTCCAAATCCATAAACTGCTCGGTGTCCAAAAAATCGGCATCTACTAAACATGAGAACAGCAGACGAATCCACAAATGGATATGTCTGGATGATGTATTAGGTTTAGAGGTGGGAAATTCCTGATTTAAGATTTTTGAAGGGGGAGTGACTGAAAGAGTTTCTATTAAATGTTTCTTTTCATTCAACCGACTTGATAGCGATCCAATTCCTTGATTTTTTGAATACCAATCAGCTAACCCGGCATGGTGCCCAGCAATGAGGTAGGCAAGAATTCTCCCTTTTTTCCCAAATTTTTCTATCGCGTGCAAGGCACCCGCACTCGAATGGTTGACTTTGCCAGGATTAGTTTCAAGATGTGCATCTGGATCGTATCCGCTTTTGATTTTGATATAACTTTGAAATTTGGGATTGTATTTGCCTAAATCATGCCAAAGTCCAGCTAAATAAGCCCAATCGCCATTATTAAATTTATCGGCAAATTTTTTGGCAAGTTTTCCAACACAAACTAAATGCTCTAGTAAATCATGTTCAATCCATTTTTCTGAAGAGTCTTTTAAGACGTGGGCAAGAATTGTGTTCTTCTTCAGGTTTTCACTCAAAAATTTCTCCATAATTTTTCACCTACATTAAATATGAAAATTAATTTGTGAAGAGATTTCCAAAAAAGTAAATGGAACTTTTTTAGTTTTTTGCGAAATTCTAATGGATAAGGGTATACTACATGAAAAATTCCTCATAAGGAATGCACAAATGGCTCGTCAATATTCACATAAACAGTTTTTTCGGCAAGTTCCCAATCGTTTCCTCGCTCAATATTTTCAAGTTAAGCAAAATGTTTTGGAAGACATCGACTTTGAAGAGTTGAACGAAACTACGATAGACCCAATCTTTGAGGCCTTTATTGCCTTGCCTCCGGAGAAACAGACGAAAATGGAAGCGGAGTTTCAGGATATTGATACCATGGCCTGTCAAGGGGGAGTGACCGCGCTATCGGATGAAGCTGACTTTCACCAAGATTCCGAGTTTTTGAAAGAAATAGCAAAAATTGAGGGGTTCCATGGAAAAGTGATGTGGACCTATCTGGAGCATCCCCGATATTGGTCCGGGGGTAGGGGATTTTTACATTCGGATAGTATTTCGGTTTCGAAATGGAAGAAGCGAAATGATTTACCGGACCTGCCACCAAAGGTGGAAGAAGGGGACATTGAAAAATTATCGCAGGCCATTAGTGATCATTTTTATAAAAAAGAGGGAAGAGGTCGCAACTGTATGGTGGATGTTTTTCGTCGGCATGAAAAGGAATATTTTTTTGCCTACCCGGAAGATTTTGCGCAGTCCAGTATTGAGTGGGTGCGTAATTCATTATCCCCTCAAGCACGTCATCCTGCCTTTGAAATCATTTTCGTCTATACACAGGTGGAAGGTTCTTTAGATATTTATGCTCCCAGAAACACCAAGTCGGTTCCCGTATTACAACAGATATTTGCCAAATCTATTTTGGGAATGGATGAACTCGATGAATTTGGTGCGAATCAACTTGTTTATGATTTGGACGACTTAGTGGACAGGAACTTTTCTTTTAAATATTCTATAGATTCCGGAATTGATGAAGTGATGATCACTCAGCTTCGATTGAGTCTGAAAACTGGAAATAAAAAGCGAGTCACTGTGGAAGCTGATCCAAGCTATGACAGAAATGCGATTTTTGATTTAATAGACCAACTCCATTTGCCTCCTTTTCATGTGTCTCAAGCAGAGATCAAAGTTAATTTTGTCCATAACCCCGAAACAAGAAGTCATACTCGAAGGTTCAAGATCAGTTATCCCAATTGGTGTGCCTTACGTCATGATGGTCGGGATTTGATTATACGAAAAATGTTGATCGACTCTGGAATTGAACCCATAAAAAAAGAAGAACAAAATGATGAGAATGCTGCATGACTCTTGAAGATGTTTTGGAAGATTTGATTTTAAGATTAGAACAGAGTGGAGACAAAACAATTTCCTGGGACCAGGTCCAACGGTGGCCAGAGGGTGCCATTGAACTGTTTCAGAATGAGGGATGGATTAAACCAGCATTATTTGCTAAGTCAGTAGTTTGCCCAGGATGTGAAGAAAACTGTTTCATGCCAGTGCATGCTCAAACAAAAAATGGTCAACCTACACGAATTTATGTGGCCTGTGATTACCGGGATGATATGGGACGCATCCCTATTCCTCAGGAGATGCTGCAACAATGGAAACTCACCCAAGATCAAGTGGCGCGATGGGTTAACCGTTCACTGGGAATCAAAGGGAAACCCAAAAAAGATAAAAAATCCGGAACGATTCATTTAGGAAACTACCAAGGAAAGACAAAGTCTGGTCTTCTCCAATTGGATTGTCAAGCTCCGGTTTCTTTGAAAGCGTCTAACGCTTCTAGTCCATTGATTGAATTATTTACTGTTAAAAAAAACTTAATTCAAGTCAATCTTAAGAAAATTTTAAAGTTTGTAGATTATTCACCCCCTTCCAATCAGTATCAACCATCAGTCATTAAACGTGAAGCTCGGAAACAGGATACAAAGACAAGACATTCCGGTTGGGGAACTGAATATCGAAAAATCAAGAGAAAGAATCCAGGGCAATCGGATAATTGGTGCGCTATTCAGATTTCCAGGATGCCTATCGGACAAGGCTATAGCTCGGAAACCATTCGAAAAAACATGAAAAAATAAAAAAAGTTGGGCGGAAAATTTACGCCCAATTCAAGTTACCGCAAACCTTTATTATTAAAAGTTTTAACAATTTTCTACTTTTCTTCTCCAACAGAAACTTTCCCAAAATTAATTTTTTGACCCTGTATTGATAAGGGTTTCAGAAATCTCCACTTTCGCTTCGGGGGGCTTCCTTCGCCCAAATCGCACAACTAAATTGGTTCCATTATGTTTAATAAATCCTAATGGAGACTAATAATGCAAAATCGAATTTTAAGACTTCCAAAAGTCAAACACCGCACAGGACTTTCCCGTAGCTCAATTTATCAAAAAGTGTCTCAAGGATTTTTTCCGCCTCCTGTATCTCTTGGAGATCGTGCGGTTGGATGGATCGAATCAGAAATTGATGAATGGATAGCCAAAAAAATTGAAGCGAGCCGTAAGGAACTGAATGAGGATGGAGGGCAGAACAGATGAACTGCTCAAAACTATTTCAATGGTTGAAAGAAATCATCCGGACTTTAGCGGTTTGGGGATGGCTGCCCATTTGGTTTGCTCTTTGGGTATCCAAGCGGAAGGAGAATAAAAATGAATAAAATCAATATTGATGACCTGAAAGAGTGCGCTTCGGGAAACTGGCTGAGCATATTTTGCGCGTTGGCACCTGAATTGGATGATGCTTGTCAAAAGCCAGGGCGACATGTTCGCTGTTTATGTCATGGCGAGAAAGACGGGTTTCGATTGTTTCCTGATGCCAATGAGAAGGGTGGAGGGGTTTGCAACCTAAACGGACCCTTCCATGACGGAATCAGCTTGTTGATGTGGGTGAAGGGTTGGAACTTTGTTGAAACGTTGGAGGCAGTTGCCCGTTATCTTGGATTGGATCAGGATGGCTCTCCTTCCTGTCATTCCAAACCGTTGACCAGAATTTCATTCAATAAAGGTTACGAAATTAAAAAGAGAAGTGAAAAAGTAAAAACCATTCTTAAACAAACCTCCTCTGATCCGGGCCGCATATCTGAATATTTAGAATATCGCGGATTGAGTGGTGTGGTTCCGAACTGTTTACGTTTTTGTTCCAGCCTTTCCTATTTTTCAGGAAAAAAGTTTATGCGAGCTTATCCCGCTATTGTGGCACCGATCACTTTTAAGGATGAGCTGGTTGGCATTCATCGCATTTGGTTGGACCCGGATGGTTTGGGCAAAGCGCCTGTTGAGAGTCCCAAGAAAACATATCGATGCGCTCAGTCGATCAACGGAGGGGCTGTCAAACTTTATGAGGTGCGCGCAGACCATCCTTTGGTCCTAACCGAGGGAGTTGAAACGGCAATCGCCATTCATGAGTTGTCCGATTTCCCAGTCTGGGCTTGTCTGACTGCAACCGGTCTTGAAAAAGTGGTTGTTCCTTCTAACGCAAACGAAATCTGGATCGCCTGCGATAAAGACAGGAATGGAAGAGGGGAGCGGGCAGCACAAATCCTTGGAAACCGGCTTTGGGAAGAGGAGAAAACGCGTATCAAAATCTGTGTGCCTCCTATGGATATTCCTAATGATAAAAACTCGGTGGATTGGTTAGATGTTCTTCGTCAAACGGAGGTGGTTTATGGCTGAAAATAATATTGGCCCAGCAGTTTCAGACACCATTTCACCTGATAACCCTTTTCAAAACTCTGCCCAATCCTTTACTCCTGAATCGGGAGGTCAGAGTGAAAACGGTTTGAGGATTGATTGGCCGTCTCCTCTCGAGGACATGGCTTATTACGGATTGGCCGGAGATATTGTTAAAACCCTGGAGCCGCATACGGAAGCTGACCCCGCTTCCTTGTTGCTTCAACTGCTGACTGCGTTTGGAAATTGTGTCGGTCGTGGAGCTTATTTTAAAGCGGAAGCCGACAAGCATTATCCAAACCTGTTCACTGTTATGGTGGGAGCCTCGGCAAAAGGACGCAAAGGTACCAGTTGGGGACAAATTGAGAGTTTGTTTTCTGTGGTCGATGACCCTTGGTCCAAGCAATGCATTCATTCCGGTCTCTCCAGTGGAGAAGGATTGATCTGGTTGATTCGTGATGAAATTAAGAAGAAAGTGGCGATTCGAGAAAAAAAGAGAATCGTTGGTTATGAAGATGAAATAATTGACCCGGGTATTGAAGACAAACGGGCTTTGATACTGGAATCAGAGTTTGCCTCGCCTTTGAAAGTTTTGAATCGTGAGGGTAATACGTTATCCCCTATTGTAAGAAACGCATGGGATGGACGTGATTTGCGGACCTTGACCAAAAACAGTCAGGCTCGAGCCAGCGAACCTCATATTTCCGTTGTGGGGCATATCACCAAGGATGAATTGTTTCGTCAGATAACAGCTACAGAGCTTTGTAACGGATTCGTGAATCGGTTTTTATTGGTGTGTGTCAAGCGATCCAAAGTTCTACCTGAAGGGGGACGGTTGCACGAAGTCGATTTAAATCCTTTGATCACTAGACTAAGAGAGACTTTGAACGAAGCACGAGTGATGGGGGAACTCAAGCGAGATGATTTCGCACGCAGGACCTGGGCACAAGTTTATCCTGAACTGAGTGAAGGAAAACCGGGTCTTTTGGGTGCGGCCATTGCAAGAGCGGAAGCCCAGGTGATGCGATTGGCAATGATCTATGCTCTGTTGGATTGTTCCTCAAAAATAAAAGAAGAGCATTTGCTCGCCGCTTTAGCGATTTGGGAATATTGCGAGGCTTCCGCGGGGTTTGTGTTTGGGAAATCGCTCGGTGACCCGGTTGCCGATGAAATAAAAAGGGCCTTGGACATCTACCCGAATGGAATGACGCGTACCCAAATCAGTGCTTTGTTTAAAAGACATAAGGATTCGCAACAAATCGGTCGCGCCCTGGAAGCTTTGTTTGAAAAAGGAGTTGCGTTTTACAAAGTCGAGAGTAGTGGTGGCCGACCTGTAGAACGGTGGTTTTTACAAAAAGGGGATGCGAAAAAAGCGAAAAATGCGAATTAACTTTGATTCAAGGACTTTTTTCGCTTAATTCTCTTTTTTCGCATTCCAGTTAGGAGAAAAAAATTCCATGGGCAAATATTTGAATTTAGCCAGCCAGGTGAAGGACTCGTCCTTACCTTTAGAGGAAATAAAACGAGAACCTTTGGTCGTTTCATCAAACAGTGATGAACTACCTTGGCCATTGTTGAACGAGGTGGATAGAGAAATTTACGAGGAATATGTTCAATTGATGACTTCTGAAAAAGTAAATTTCTCCCGGGAAAAAGCTGAGGAGGAAGCGCTGGCCTTGGTGTTAAAAAACAAAAGGGTATTGCAGCTAAGGCAATCCATTGAAGATTATCGAAGGCTGGGGTATGTCAAAATTTACTCGATCATTTTGAATCAAGCCTTGTATTTGGCGAAGGATAAATCTGTTGCCCGATGTGTGCCCGATCAAAGTTTGCCGGTGTTCACGGAGAAGGACCTTGTTGAATTGGATGTTAAAACACTCGCTCCGGAAGAGTTAAGAACGATTTTAGAGTGCAAAGTTCTTTTTGGGGGCGATATTGGGTCGGAAAGTAAGGAAAACGACTAAAAAAACGAAAATAAATAGCACCTAAAAATGAGGTCTCATTAGTACCTGAATAGTTCATTGAAAAGCAATAAAGTCAACGTCAAAAGGTAAAGTTCCTTAATGATTTCGATAAAAAGGAGGAGTTATGGGTGGATATGGCAGTGGGCAAAGATGGGATAAAAAGGATACGACCGATGATTACAGGGAAATTGATATCCGGGATTGGAAACGCCGAGGGTTGTTGACCGGGCATCAGTCTTTTTCCTGGAACTGGTCACGCAATGGTGAAACGGTGGCAACGATACAAGTTCGGGTAGAACCGGGCCGAATTATTCTGACTTACAATCATAAAAGATGGGATGAAGACAAATGGCAGCATAAAAAGTATTCTGTTTATTTAGATTGGACTTCTTGTCACTTTGGGGGAAAACGACCCTGGTTTCTTTGTCCTGCTGTAGGGTGTGAACGCCGTGTGGCTATCCTTTATGGAGAAACCGTTTTTGCTTGTAGACATTGTTATGAGCTTGCCTATGCCAGCCAGCAGGAAGTCAGTTATGACCGCGCCGCTAGAAAGCTGAATAAAATAAGGGAGAAACTGGGATGGGAGCCGGGTTTTCTAAATGGAAACGGCTGGAAACCTAAGGGAATGCATTGGAAAACTTTTGAAAAATTAGTCTGTAAGCATGATGCCTACATAGATATTTCTTTAAGAGGAATCAGTCAGAAACTGGGTTTGAAATATTGAGATGAACAAAATTTAAATTAATAGGCTAGAGTTTTGTTTTGGAATTTAAACTATTGGTTGGGTTTGTAGGAAATGGCAATATAAAAATTAGGGGCAATTTGGGGGGCAAGATGAAAAAGTTGAATTTAGTTAAGGTATTTATAAAATTGGATTTACAAGATTTATTTGGTTGTATCCCCGCCAATACCTCATCCCCGACTCTGCTGAACCCCGATTGAGCAATATCACCTCTACCTGGGAATATTTTTTCTCATCTAACGATCTTAAATATTAGAGTGTGCTAGTGAACTGAAGACACATTTTTTTAAATATCATAGCCCTTGTATTTTTGGAAGCTTTAACTGAAAGGAATCTCATGAGTGATACAGTTTATAAAATTATTGAACTTGTTGGGGCAAGCGAAGTTTCATGAGAAGATGCGGCTAAAAATGCGATTGAAACCGCTGGTAAAACATTGGATGACCTTAGAGTCGCTGAAATATCCAAGCTTGATATGAAGGTAGAAGATGGAAAGGTAGTCGCCTATCGTGCGAGGGTCAATTTGTCCTTCAAATATTATCATGAAAAAAAGGAGGTGAGCTATGATTAAGTTGACCAGGAAGGCCTCAGAAATAATGACAAGACCCGTGATTTCAGCGAGAGAAAATGCTTCTGCTCGGGATGTGCCCCTACAGTTAATGACGGGTCTTTATAGCGGAATGCCTGTTACGAATGAGGAAGGAAAACTTGTAGGAATTATCACAGAACTTGATCTTTTAAAGGCCGTGAAAGACACAAATGAATTGGTTAAAATCACCGCCAAAGATATTATGACCCGAGATGTCGTGACTGCAAGGGAAGATGCAACCGTTGATGAATTTATTAAAATCATGGAGGAATTTAATATCATCCGACTGCCCATTGTTAAGGATGATAAGCTGGTGGGAATTGTTTCTAGAGGTGATGTTCTAAGAAGCCTCATTGAGCCTGAGTTTGCCGCGCACATGTAAAAGAAAAAATTTTTAAGCGAATGGAAGCCTGTTATCAACTCTAAGGTATCAAATATCATTTTAAAGAAGAAGGAATTTACGTTTTAATCCGAAAAAGAAGCGGGAAGTAATGAATTTAGAGACAGAAAAAGTGATAATTGATGTGCCTGAACTACGAAATCGTCCGAAAGTATTTAGGGACCGTGAACATGCCGGGGAGGTGCTCGGAAGTATGTTCGAAGGCTTATTGGACAGCAATTCCTTGGTTTTAGGAATACCGTCAGGGGGGGTTCCAGTAGCGTTAGTCATTGCACGTTTACTTCGCTTAAACTTGGATATTGCAGTGGCAAATAAGATAACCCCGCATTGGAACACTGAATTAGGTTATGGAGCGATAGCTTTTGATGGTACCGAAATGGTCAGGCAATCGTTTATCACAAACTTAGGTCTTAGTGATGAGGAGGTCAAAGAGGATAAAGAAAGAACCAGACACAAGGTTCAACGTCGGAATCAGGTGTTTAGAAAAGGTCTGCCGTTTCCAAATTGTAACGGCAAAACTGTGATTATTGTGGATGATGGCCTGGCCACGGGGGTGACCATGCAGGTGGCAGTGGAAGCCATTCGTAAATGTGGACCAAGCCAAATGATTGTGGCCGTCCCTACCGGGCACTTGGGTTCCTTAAAGGATTTAGCCAAGCAGGTGGACAAGGTTTATTGCCCGAATGTGCGCGAAGATTTAAGATTTGCTGTCGCTGAAGCATATGAGCAATGGTCGGACTTGAATGAATACACTATCACGGGGATGCTTAATGATTATAATCTATCTAAAAGAACCAAACCCAGTGTGACTTAAGGTATTTCTGGCGAATAAAATTTGACCAGACTATGAAAGTCTTCCCGATTTAAAGGTAAGCCTTAATCACTTCCAGTTTATCCAACACTTTTCTAAATCCTTTACTGACAAAATTCCTACAATTTCCCCTTCATTTGTTACAGCAATATGGCGGATTTTATTGGCTTCCATTAACTCACTGGCTTTCGATATCGGCTCATCCTTTTCAACACGGATAATTGGTGACACCATCATGGATGAAACTTTAATGGAATTAGGGTCGCCCCCTTTAAGGAACTTATGAGTCCAATCCGTTTTCGTAAATATCCCAACATACTCTCCGTTAGATTCTACCAGAATAGATCCTACATTATTCTGCTGCATTTCTTCTACGGCTTCATGGGCAAGGACATCAGGTGTTGTTGTCAATACAGGGTGACTCATGTAAGAACCGGCCTTAATCATTACAATTCTCCTAATTCTTAGTAATTTCTCCGATATAAAGAATTAATTGTCCTATTGGTGGTCTTTCTTGTAAGGCGTTGTGGATTTGTGTTCCATTTGATCCTCTTTTAGTGATTTAGAACAATTGGGAATCAGAAAAATCCTTTATGGTTTAGCAACAATGGAATTTCTACCAAATAGCTTTAGCGTTTGTCGATCTGTCCTATTCTATTCCTATTCACTTCATGACAAATGATAAAAGATATGAGCTTGGTTGTGGTATTAAAAATTTTGTTCCAAGAAAAAATATTTTTACGCGCAGGTTCTGAGGTATTTTTAAAGTTTTGTCCAGCCCATTTTTAGCTGGAGAATATTCCTTAGGCACAAGAATAGTATTCCGAGTTGAGGACAAATGCCAGAGTTTTATTCTCAAAAGAAAAAAACCTCATATTATTTCCTCAAAGGATCTTTTAAACTCAAAAACTATTTCTTGCTAATAAAATTCAAATCCGTTGCCGTCAAAAAACTCCACAATTTATCCGCCAAAGCATTACAACACAAAAGTTGGTTGATCAAGCCTAATCGGATGCAGGCCAGAACGAGTTCTGCTTTTTGTTCTCCCAAAGCGAGAACAATCACGCCTTTAGGTTTATTTTTGCTCTTGCTATTCTTTGCCTTGTTAACGCAGTTTTGTAAATGACCCATGGTTAAACCCGTACATCGTTTTTGAATTTGGGTTATGGCTTTTTTTTTAGATGAATCTTTGGGAATAAGCACGCCACCCAAATCTCCCAATGCTAATTGGTTTAGGCCAGTATCCTCTATAACATTTTTAGGAATCATTTCATGGTCACCATAACGCAACATTACCCCACCTCCTCCCAGGCTGGTTAATAACATATCCAATTGCTCCACTTTGGGTCTTTGTGGATTATTTTTGGACAAGGGTCTGCCAAACACTTTTTGGTAAGCTTCCACTTCTCCGATCATTTTCCAGATTCCTCTTAATTCAGAAGGGGTTAAATTCATAGGGGAAATGAAGGCAGGAACAGCGGACAAAGAAAAGGGTTCAGATTTGGTGTTGCCATTGACAATTTGATTTAGTCGAAGAGCCAAGGTGGAACTGGAAAAATAGCTGGGGCTTATTCCCAAGGGTTCTCCGGATAATGGAATGAACTCAATTTTGTTCCTCCGTGGTTTATTTATGATAAACCCTTTTAAGGCATTGGTTAGGCTGTCCAGATGAGTTCCCCAAGTCACTCCACAATATCGGGAAGAAGAGAATAAATCTTTTACGTAACCCGCGCATAAAATCCCAAAACGTTCCAAGCGCCATTGTGGAGAACCACTGGGCAGAGTAAATACTCGCAATTTAAAATTAGGGTCTTTTGCCTCCTGGCTCAATTGATCCTGCAAGTCCTTTCTTGTGATTCGATCCTGAACTAATTGCATGATTCCTTTGGGATCGCCCTCATTTTCAATAAAAGTTTTAAAGGTTTTAATATAGGTGGCTCCATGGTCCTTTAAAATTCGATTCACTTTTGCTTGATTCATCTTTAAAGTACGACCGATCTCCTCTTGGGTATTTCCTTCCGCAGCCAACTTGCAAACTGCAACCACATCAATATGAGCTTGGGGGATATTATCCATAAACCCTCCTCTAATGATTGGACAATGAGCAATATTTTGAACCCACTACTACACTAATTTGATTTAGCATTCAAACCGGAAATATAAAAATCCAAAAGGTAAATAAATAATAGGAATGCATGCAAAATGAATAATTCATTTAAATAATTTATTAAGGAATGCATCTGTTTTACAAAAACCCTTCATCCTTTTAAATTGGATTTTATTTCCTTACTGCAAATGGTAAAAGCGAATTGTATGAAGAGATTTATTTTAGTTCATACTTGAGAATTTTTTCAGATCAAATTTAACAACAAATATTAAATGCGTTTAGGTTGGAGGTTGCTATGCAGTATCGACAAGGAGATGTTTTGGTGAAAGAAATCAGTTGGAAACACTTTCAAGAATATCAACCCACTCTACAAAAGGTGGGAAACTCCAGGGACCAAAAACTGGTTTTAGCCGAAGGTGAGGCAACAGGCCATGCGCACGCTATTTATAAGAAGGGGCAGAACTCTTTGCCGGTCACAACAACCTCTTATTTTTAGTAGTCAACCAAAAAGTTCCCCTGCAACATGAAGAGCACAATTTTATTTCACTACCGAGAGGAACTTATCAAGTTATCCGGCAACGTGAGTACTCCCCAGAGAACAATCGCTATGTCCAAGATTAAAACCTTAATCCAAGGGAGAGGACACATGTATCAAGAAATTGCTGATCTCAAAAACAACTGGCGAAATCAAAAGTGGGCCACCGGTCCGGTCAATAGGGATGAAGCGGAAAAAGCGTTGCGTGAAATTTATCAGTTTTACGGGAAAGAAGTTCCTCCCATTGTTTGGTATCAGTCTCCTTTTGAAGCGATTCAGGTTAATTTTCTCTTAGCTCAGGTATATGAAGATATCAGTGAATTTTTTTCAAATTCCCCAGTGAAACGATTAACTTCTAAGTTACGAAATACCGTTTATGAGGAAATTGAAAAGCAAGAGGACTGGGGACTTCTAATAACACGGATGGTACATCGCATTAAAGGAAATTTGCGCCGGCAGGTTTGGGTTCCTGTGCAGAATGAAGCAATTCACCACCAAGTCGGGGACTTTGTGGATGATTGTATCCTGGATGAACTAAACTCTAAATTGGATTTACTCTTAAATCTTAAAGCCCTTGAGTGGGATCAGCAAAAGTACTGGTTTCTTTGGAACAACATTCGCTGTAGGAGTTTTGATACCAAGGAATCCTTAAGTTTGATGACTTATGGTTTATTTTCTCAATTATGTGATTTCAGTAGATCTAGCATTTTAGAGTGGGCTTTGGCCCTTGCCCAAAATACGAGTCTATTTTTTCCTTTTAAAAAAATAGCCATCCTCGTAGAAAAGCCAATACATATATTAATGGATGAACAGGAACGGCTTCATGATGAAAGTCGTCCCGCAATCCTTTGGTCAAATCTGAGAGGAATTTATCAATGGCATGGTACAAGGGTTCCTCAAGAAGTTATTGAACGATCTCATAATATTACTTCGTATCAAATAGATAGAGAAACTGATCCCTCTGTTCGGAGAGTGATGTTAGAACGGTTTGGCTTAGAGCGATACCTTATCGAATCTAATCCAAAAATGGTTCATCAAGATGAATATGGAGTTCTATTTACCAAAGAGTTGACCAATGACGAGCCACTTACCATGGTAAAGGTATTCAATGCAACTCCAGAGAAGGATGGAACTTATAAATCTTTTTATATCAGAGTCCCAGATACGATGAGAACTGCGAAGCAAGCGGTAGCCTGGACATTTCAATTAAGAGAAGAAGACTTTTATCCCTTGATCGAAACATAAATATAATTTTGTCGGTAGTCAAAAAGGACTAATTCAAATTGTTTTATTAAAAAGTTTTTAGGTGATATTAGCCCATAATGACATGGAATGAATTTAGTGAATATTTTTTTCAGTAATCAGGTGCTTTAAATTAGTTGACTATAAATAATTTTGATTTATTATTGGCCTAATCTTGCATGCTCCATGTTCCTAGCAAAATTAGGCTAACCTTTCTTACCATTATTCCATTCAGGGGGGGATTATGAAGAAAATAGTTTCCGTACTTGTTTTCCTGTTATTCCTGTTTTTAAATTCTTTAGCTTTCGCTCAAACCACGACCGAGTTTCAAGACGGAGTGTTTCCCGATGGAACTTATGCGGGAACGCAGGACTCTTTTCTTAGACAAACCTCTCCCACCAGTAACTTTGGCTCTGAAACTTTTTTAAGTGCTGACGGAACCGATCAAGACCCAGGCAATGGTCTTTTTGGTGAAGTCGTGTCTGTAATTCAATGGGATGTCTCAACCATTCCCACAGGGGCAATGGTACAGTCTGCCAGTATCACTCTGGAAATCACCGATACCAGTAGTGGGCCTTATGATATTTATTCAGTAGATACAGGCTGGACCGAAAGCGGTGTTACATACGGTGATATCGCATCAGATATAGGTAGTACGATATTAGGTACCATTTCTCCCGGAACTTTTGGACAAAATGTTATTTCTTTAAACCCCGCGGGAATCAGTTTAGTTCAAGGATGGGTTAACGGCAGTACCCCGAATAATGGAATTATCATTCGCAGTGGCGGCACCAACAATGGAATCGATGCCAATAGTCGGGAAGCGGCTTCGGCAACCACGCGGCCCAAACTGACAGTTGATTACACAACCGCATCTGCAACAATGCAGAGTTTTCAGAATGGTGTGTCCCCCAGCCCTGCCTATGCGGGAACGGAAGATTCTTCCATACGTGAGACATCCCCCACCAGTAATGCTGGTAACGATACCTCATTAAGTGCAGATGGTGTTTCACAAGATCCCGGCAACGGGTTGTTCGGTGAATTACAGTCGGTGATCAAATGGGATATTTCTTCTATCTCTTCTACTGCCATGGTTCAATCTGCCAGCATTATTCTCGAATTATCAAATGTGAGTTCCGGTGTTTATGAAATCTATTCGGTTGATACATCTTGGAACGAAGGCACGGTTAATTGGAATGGCATTGCGCCAAGTGTCGGCACAACTTTGCTTGGTACCATTACCCCGGGACAGTTTGGTGAGAATGTGGTCGACCTTAACGATGACGGCAAGAATTTGGTGCAGGGTTGGATCGATGGCTCAATCGATAACAATGGTGTAGTGATTAAGTCGGGAGGTACTAATGATGGAATTGTTGTGAACTCCAGCGAAGCGGCAGGGGCAACCACGCGGCCTGAACTTAAAATAGTCTTCAGCGATTCTCCTCCCCCAATAATTATGCAAAGCCTGGAATCGATAAAAGATTCTTACGTCAGTGAAAACGCACCGAATACCAACTTTGGCAGTCAAACCTTTCTCAGTGCCGATGGCGATGACGGTGGTGGAGAGTTGGTCACGGTGATTGGATGGGACTTGAGCACAATTCCCGCAGGGTCAACAATTCTATCTGCAAGCATTTCTCTTAATCTGTTCGATGTCAGCAGTGGCCCTTATAATATTGTTTCCAACGATACGGCTTGGGATGAAGGTACTGTGACGTGGAATAGTTTGGCTTCTAATTTTGGCACCACTCCATTGGGAACCATCCCACCCTTTATATTCAATGAGAATGTGGTTGATTTGAACCAGGATGGTATCGATTTGATTCAGGACTGGGTGGATGGAAATGTTCCCAATAATGGGGTGGCTATTCGTACTGGTGGCACCACCAACGGAATTGACATGAACTCCAAAGAAGCCGCTTCGGGAAGACCGACTTTGAAAGTCACCTACACTTCACCAGGTTCGGAAGTGATGGTGATGGAGGATGCAGACGAGGACGCTACAATTCGTGAGTCCAGCCCAACCGATAACTTTGGCTCCGATACTGTTCTTTTGGCGGATGGGTCTGACCAAGATGCAAACGGTTTTGGTGAAGTGCGCTCAGTCATTCATTGGGATTTGTCCGGCATACCCACGAATGCGAATGTGCAGTCGGTGAGCGTTCATTTTAACCTGACCAATATTAGTGGAGGTCCTTATGAGTTGTATTCTGTGGACAATTCCTGGAATGAAGGAACGGTGACTTGGAACGATATTACTACTATTGGAAGCGCTTTGTTGGGAACTATCACTCCCGGTCAGTTTGGGGAGAATATCATTAATTTGAATCCCGATGGCATCAATCTGGTACAAGCATGGATCAGCGGTAGTATTTCCAATAACGGAATCATTGTTCGCAATGCTTCCGGCGTGAATGATGGCATCGATTTCAACTCTAGTGAAGCCCCTTCCGGTAAACCTAAGATTACCATCGAATATGTAATTGGTGGGGGAGATACCCAACCACCCATGATTGTTGCACCACCGGATATTAAGTGGACTCTTCCGGGACCGACTTTGACTACAGAATTAGGTACTCCAACCACGTCTGATAATGTTGGAGTAGTGAGTGTCACACACGACGCTCCGTTGGGTGCGTTTCCTTTAGGGGATACGATTGTAACCTGGACCGCGATGGACGCTGCCGGTAATTCGGCTACAGACACACAGGTGGTAACCGTGATTAATTCACCTCCGACCATCAGTAACATTTCTCCGAATGAAGGATTGTCCATTGGTGGGGATTTTGTGACGATTACGGGTACCAATTTCACCCACAATACGGATGTATTGATCGATGGTGTTCCTGCAACAGATGTCACATGGGTAGATATGCAAACCATAACGGCGTTTACACCTGCAGGTCCATTTGTTCAGCCTAATATTTTGGTTGATGTTCAAGTGAGTAATCCATTGGGAACAGATACTCTGGTGAATGGTTTCACATATCTTCCGGGTATTGGATGCGGAGGGCTCGTCTCTGATTCGATTGATGCACCCGCAGAAGAAGATTTTATTAGATTTAGAGGATCTTCCGGAGCAACGGTGGATTTGGTATTAACGTCTTCTGGTTTTACAGCTCGGTTCACGGTGTTTGCGCCTAGTGGAGCTTCGTTGGGAACGTTCGATGCTAATACCCAGCGGCAGTTTGTATTGTCGGAAACAGGAACATACATTGTTCGTATCAATGATAGATTTTTAGTGAGCACCGGTTCGTATAATTTGAGTCTTACTTGTTTAATTCCTGCTTCTCCGACACCGACTTTGATCAGTTGCGGTGAGAACCATGCTGGAACGATCGATGCTTCAGCTGAAGTGGATTTATTTCAATTTAGCGGTAATGCGGGAGCAACGGTGGATTTGGTATTAACGTCTTCTGGTTTTACAGCTCGGTTCACGGTGTTTGCGCCTAGTGGAGCTTCGTTGGGAACGTTCGATGCTAATACCCAGCGGCAGTTTGTATTGTCGGAAACAGGAACATACATTGTTCGTATCAATGATAGATTTTTAGTGAGCACCGGTTCGTATAATTTGAGTCTTACTTGTTTAATTCCTGCTTCTCCGACACCGACTTTGATCAGTTGCGGTGAGAACCATGCTGGAACGATCGATGCTTCAGCTGAAGTGGATTTATTTCAATTTAGCGGTAATGCGGGAGCAACGGTGGATTTGGTATTAACGTCTTCTGGTTTTACAGCTCGGTTCACGGTGTTTGCGCCTAGTGGAGCTTCGTTGGGAACGTTCGATGCTAATACCCAGCGGCAGTTTGTATTGTCGGAAACAGGAACATACATTGTTCGTATCAATGATAGATTTTTAGTGAGCACCGGTTCGTATAATTTGAGTCTTACTTGTTTAATTCCTGCTTCTCCGACACCGACTTTGATCAGTTGCGGTGAGAACCATGCTGGAACGATCGATGCTTCAGCTGAAGTGGATTTATTTCAATTTAGCGGTAATGCGGGAGCAACGGTGGATTTGGTATTAACGTCTTCTGGTTTTACAGCTCGGTTCACGGTGTTTGCGCCTAGTGGAGCTTCGTTGGGAACGTTCGATGCTAATACCCAGCGGCAGTTTGTATTGTCGGAAACAGGAACATACATTGTTCGTATCAATGATAGATTTTTAGTGAGCACCGGTTCGTATAATTTGAGTCTTACTTGTTTAATTCCTGCTTCTCCGACACCGACTTTGATCAGTTGCGGTGAGAACCATGCTGGAACGATCGATGCTTCAGCTGAAGTGGATTTATTTCAATTTAGCGGTAATGCGGGAGCAACGGTGGATTTGGTATTAACGTCTTCTGGTTTTACAGCTCGGTTCACGGTGTTTGCGCCTAGTGGAGCTTCGTTGGGAACGTTCGATGCTAATACCCAGCGGCAGTTTGTATTGTCGGAAACAGGAACATACATTGTTCGTATCAATGATAGATTTTTAGTGAGCACCGGTTCGTATAATTTGAGTCTTACTTGTTTAATTCCTGCTTCTCCGACACCGACTTTGATCAGTTGCGGTGAGAACCATGCTGGAACGATCGATGCTTCAGCTGAAGTGGATTTATTTCAATTTAGCGGTAATGCGGGAGCAACGGTGGATTTGGTATTAACGTCTTCTGGTTTTACAGCTCGGTTCACGGTGTTTGCGCCTAGTGGAGCTTCGTTGGGAACGTTCGATGCTAATACCCAGCGGCAGTTTGTATTGTCGGAAACAGGAACATACATTGTTCGTATCAATGATAGATTTTTAGTGAGCACCGGTTCGTATAATTTGAGTCTTACTTGTTTAATTCCTGCTTCTCCGACACCGACTTTGATCAGTTGCGGTGAGAACCATGCTGGAACGATCGATGCTTCAGCTGAAGTGGATTTATTTCAATTTAGCGGTAATGCGGGAGCAACGGTGGATTTGGTATTAACGTCTTCTGGTTTTACAGCTCGGTTCACGGTGTTTGCGCCTAGTGGAGCTTCGTTGGGAACGTTCGATGCTAATACCCAGCGGCAGTTTGTATTGTCGGAAACAGGAACATACATTGTTCGTATCAATGATAGATTTTTAGTGAGCACCGGTTCGTATAATATAGAGTTGGATTGTTCTGGTTAACTTGTTTAGCATTTTAAAAAATGATTTTAAAGTAACTATTTGATCTGACTTGGAATATTTTTGATTGGAATTTGAAAGGGCTAAAGCTTTTGGGTTTTAGCCCTTTTCCTTTTTAAAAACTTCAAAACTTAATTTCAATTATTATTCTTAGTAAAAAGAAATTTTGAATAAGGTCTTTACCATTTAGGGGCAACTTTGGGGGCATGTTGGAAAAATTGAATTGAAGAAACGCTTTTTATTAATTGACCTTGTAAGTTTTGTTCGGTAGTCCCCGCCAAATTAATTTTGGAAAAAATTCTAGCTTAAGTCTCGGAGATGTTAAAAAAGGAACTTTTTTAATACATCATTTTAGAATTTTTGTAATACTTAAATTCTAAAAGATTATTGGAGGGATCTATCAAAAAGAAAGTGTGGTGTTCTTCTTCCATCCCTTCAAACCTGACAAAAGGTTTTTTGAAAAATTCCAGTCCCTGTTGTTGAGCCAGTTTTAATAAACTATCAAACTCTTTTTTATCTTTAAAAGTTACCCCAAAATGCCTGGGATACATTTGTGGAACGGGATCTACTTTTTCCGGGCATAAATGGCAAACGATTTGGTCACCAAAAAAGTCCAAAGTGATTCGATCCGAATATCGCCGAGCCAACCTTACTCCGAGTTTATTGACATAATAATTCTCGGTTTCATCTAATGAAGCACAGGGAATCGCTAAGTGAAATACGTTTTTAGGATTTCTCATTTTTATATTGGGTCAATGGAGAAAAAGTTTCTGCTCTTCGTAACAGTATAAGACATAATTTTAAAACTATTGCGCCAACTCAATCCATTCGCATCGTTCTTGAATCAGTGATGACATTTTTTGATTTCTAAATCCATGTGTTAGCAAGGCGATTACCCGGTCATCATTGTCGTAACCTTTATGTGCTTCTATGGGATTTGCAACCTCACTGAATCCCAGCATGTCCCCCACATGATTCTGATTTTAACAAACTACTTGTATCACATATCGAGATTGAATTTCTTTAATAATTTGGGAACTTGTTTAGATTTAAAAAGATGCGGTGGAGGGGAGTGTTTCTTTGAATGAGACGGACATGTCCGGAAGTTTATTCAGGTAAGATTCATCTAATTTTCCATCGAATCTTTCTTGCTTTGCGTAAGGTGGGTGTGTCCAGTCACGATTAATGGGGCTGTTGTGTTTGGTGTTGTAGCATCCGATTAATGCAATTCGAGAATGAGGGGAGTCATTAGTCGACGAGCCGTGTAAAAGGTTACCGTGAAATACCACGGCTTCTCCGGGATTCAATTCCATCAATTCTTCGCCGTTTCGTTCTTTTAGAATCCGGGTTCTTTCCGGGTTGGCTTCGCTATCAGAAAATCCATTGTGAAGGATATGATCTATCCTTCCACAATTATGTGATTGGGGAATAAACTTGAGGCATCCATTTTCTTTTGTTGAAGGGTCAAGAGCAATAAAGCAGGTGGCCATATCAGGATATATGCAACCCATCTGATACCAATAATAATAGTCCTGATGGTATTTAAAACCTGGCATTGACGGGTATTTTAATGGAACCTTGCAATGATAGAGATAAGCATCATCATTAAAAAAATAAGAGAGGTTATCCAGGATTATTTTTTTCCGAGTGGCCAGGGCGAAAATATTGTCGCTAAACACATCATCCATAACAAAAATGGATTCAAAAGAAGGATAATTTCCTTGATCAAACTTTTGCTTCACTTCGTGGTGTCTTTGTTTCATTCCTTCAAAATTTGCGATTACTTTGAGAAGAATAGAAACTTCATTTGTGTCAAAAATGGTTCCCAGCTTTACGTAACCATCTCGCCAAAATTTTTCTTTCATTTCGGTTAATTGTAAATTGTTTTCCATATTCTCTTTAGCGACACTTTTTGGAATGGACTTGAATGTCTTTCATGGGGACTCCAATGAGACCATGAACTACAGAGGTGGTATGTACCCTGAAGGCGAGGGCATCATGAATCCAGTTTAAAACGAGATGTTTTTCTTGAGTTCCATCGGCAATGGCAACCATGATGGTATAGTCTCCATTGGGTAAAAGTGGCATTTGGAAATCAAAAATTCCCTCCAAGTGGTCATTAGGTTTTGCATGGACGGGATTGGATAAATATTTCAAAAAACTATTATCCCCGAATACGACTTGGCCTAATCGATCTTTGACCTGAAACCCTATAATCACATTATCAATATCTTTATTTACCTCAGCGTGAATCACCAGCCGGACAGCTTCTCCCCCAACAACCCAAGACAAAGGTTGATTTTTTGAGTCTGTTAGTTGGACACTAAGAACTTTTGCACCGCCGATCCCAAATTCAGAAGAATCAGGTGTGAAGGGAAACAGTTCAATATCGTTTCTTAGATTGGTTTGATTAATAAAATCCAACCGCATATCTCTTGGTTGTTTCCCGTTTTCTTTTAAAGGGAGTGGGCTTTTTTGCTCTTCGTCTGGGATGCTGCTTCCATTGCTTGGGTAAAGCTCCTCCCCGGACTCTGCTTTGTATTGTTTTTCTAAATAGAGTTCAGTGATTTCCTTAGGTTTGCCCTGGGCTTTGATACTGCCGTTTTCAAGCCAAATTGCTTTGTTGCAAAAATTCAATATGGCACCCATATCATGGCTTACAAATAAGATGGTTCCGGTTTTCATAAAATTGCGAAGAAAACGCATGCACTTCTGCACAAAAAAAGCATCGCCGACACTCAAGGCTTCATCAATAATTAAAATATCCGCTTTTACATGAGCAACCACGGCAAAAGCTAAACGTACTGTCATCCCACTTGAATATGTCTTAAGCGGTTGGTCAATAAACTCACCGATATCCGCGAAATCTACAATTTTATCGTACTGAGTTTCGATTTCCTCTTTAGAAAGTCCTAACAACATTGCATTCATTAAAATATTTTCACGACCAGTAAACTCAACGTCAAACCCAAAGCCTAGTTCCAATAGAGCTGCAATACGTCCATGTGTTTGAATGGATCCGGAAGTGGGATTTAAAGTTCCACAAATCGATTGAAGGAGCGTAGATTTACCGGAACCGTTTTTGCCGATAATCCCAATGGTTTCCCCTTTTTTAATTTCAAATGAAATATTGTTAAGAGCCCAGAAATCGCGTGAAAACTTTTTGCGTCCCCGATAGAGCATCTGTAAAAGGCGGTCATGAGGTTTATTAAAAATCTGGTAGCACTTACTCAGATTTTCTACTTTAATTGCAATTTCAGATGATTTTGTAAACTCTTTGGAGATTTCTTTTTCAATTATAGGAAAAGAAGATGGTTGCATCAGAAAAAGTTCTTGGTCCAGAAAATGAAAAGAAAAAAATTAATTCATCAGAATGAAATGTAAAAGTTATGACTCAAGGGTTAAGTAGGTATTTCGGTAACTAAAGATCGAGCTTTCTATCTATTTAAAAAGTAACACTTTACCCCTGCATTGCCAACTTTTTATTCTTCGTCTAGGGGTTGTGGTCCTGTAGATTTTTGTAGACTTATTATCTTTAGATTAAAAGGGATTTTAAGTGGAATCAATCTTAAAAAGTTCGTCAACAATTCAATTGTTATTAATACATCGAGACGTTAAATTCCACATTTACCCAAGTGAACAGGATTATCAAAAACAAGATAAGAAAAATGAAAGCAAGCACCTGGGATTGAAAGGTTATTTTGTTTCTCATAATCCCCCCTACCCATTTTCTTGGGGTATAAGTTTTCACTAAAGTATTCCTATACTTTAAATATATACCCTTTAATTTTTACCGAAAGATGAAAACCACTGCGGTTGTAAAAAAAATTAAAATTACTGAAAGTATTCGGTAGTTTTGATACCAAGGGGTATTCAATAATTCCATTGAATCCAAGGTCCAAGTCTTTTTTGTCCATAAATATTGTTGGGTTTTATGAGGAAGGGGTGGTGGGGTTGAAAGACTTACAAATATAATAACGAATGCACTGATTCCGAATAAAAGAGGAGCAATATGTAAAAAATGGATGGGTTTTTTCCAAATAATCAGATTTATCTCATTAAAATAAAAAAGAAAAATAGAGACTACAAGTCCCGAGAGTAATCCCCAAAATGCGCCCTGCGAATTAGCGCGTTTCCAAAATACCCCTAAAAGAAAAACCGCCACTACCGGCGAGGATAAATATGCCAGGATTCTTTGTAAATAACCAAATAGAGATTCAAAATTTGCAATTTGTGGAGCCCAAAAAGCGGCAAGTGCCATAAAAATAAAAGTAGTGACGCGGCCCACCCACATTAATCTTTCACTGGTAAAATCTGGCCGAAGTTTTGCCACAAAATCCATAGTTACCAAAGTAGAAGCGGAATTTAGAGTTGAGTCTATACTGGACATGATTGCTGCAAGAAGACCCGCGATAACCAAACCAACAACTCCGATGGGAAGCAAATCAAAAGCTAAAACAGGAAACACCATATTGGAATCTGTTAAATCAGGATATAAGACTCGAGCCATGGTTCCGGGAAAAACCATAATGAAAAGTACGGGCAGTTTTAAAAGAGCTGCAAATAATACACCCCATCTTCCATGGTTTAAGTTTTTTGCGCTAAGTACACGTTGAACCATAAACTGGTTATTACACCAAAAATAAAACCCTAAAATGGAAACCCCAAAAACCAATCCAGTCCATGGAACGCTTGTATCATCTATTGGTCGTATTAAACTTAACATTTCAGGAGGGGTTACTTGAGTAACTGCATTCCACCCGCCCACTTTATTTAAACCAGCAACGCTAATTAATATAGAACCTAACAAGATAAGCACTGTTTGTACCGCATCCGTATAAATTACCGCGGCCAATCCTCCTGCAATGGTATAAAGTCCTGCCATCAAAGCGAGTCCTCCGATGGTGTATTCCATTGGAATTTCAGGAAAGATTAATTTCAGAACAATCCCCCCGGCAAATAAACTCCCTGCAGTATCAATTACGATGTTGCCGATCAAAGTGATTCCGGTAAGAAAATACCGGGATCGTATGTCAAAGCGTCTTTCTAAAAATTCGGGCATTGTAAAAACCCGGGAATTTAAATAGAGAGGTAAAAAGAAAATAGCAAAGAAAACAAGAATAATCGAAGCCATCCATTCATAATTATAAATTGATATTCCATGGCTATAAGCTGCACCCGATAATCCGAGGAGGGTGGTGCTGGAGATATTGGAAGCAAATAGAGAAATTCCTATGAAAGGCCAAGTCATCCTACGCCCAGCCAAAAAATATTCCTCAGCATTTTCATGAGCTTTTACAAACCGAAGACCGAGCCATAAAATAAATACAAAGTACAATATTAGTATTAAGAGATCGACTCTGCTCAGGGTAAAGGCGGCCATAATGTTTAATTATAGTAAAAGTTTTCTATATCCTGTCTTCTTCGGTTGTTAGAATGCATAGAAAATATTTTACATTAACGAAGTGAAAAAATGGCGAAAGTTCTAGAAAGTTATTGCTTTTGATTCATAGACATTTATATTATTAAGTAAGAAGTAAATGGATTTGCTTCTAAAAGTCTTCCTTCCCAATTCGTCGGTAAAAGGGGTTTTTCAAAAGAAAAGGATTGACAAAGAAAGTAGAACCGTATAATTTGTAATTATACCCCTTATAGCAAGGCTCCATTTAACCTCTTTTGCAATCGGAATCCTGCTAACGAAAACACTTAATCCAGGATCTCGTAGGGGATTCTGAAGGACTCCGAAATATCCTCATACTTAACCTTTTTAAAAGAGATTAAACTAGAACAAAAGTTATTAACCACACAATTTAATCCATCCATTTAACCTTAAATTACCACCACAAATGAATATCGAAGAACTTAAATCAAAAACCATTTCTGAATTAACAAATTTAGCAAAAACGCTCAAGATTCAAGGTCATAGCAGTTTAAGAAAGCAAGATTTAATTTTTAAAATTCTTCAGGCGCAAATCGAAAAAGATGGTTTGATGTTTGGTGAAGGTGTATTAGAAATTTTGCCTGATGGCTTTGGGTTTTTAAGAGCTCCTACATACAATTATCTTCCGGGTCCAGATGATATTTATGTTTCACCATCGCAGATTCGGAAATTTGATATGCATACTGGCGATACCATATCTGGACAAATTCGTCCTCCAAAAGAAAATGAACGTTATTTTGCGCTCTTAAAAGTAGAGGCTATAAACTTTGAAAACCCGGATAAGACAAAAGATAAAATACTTTTTGATAACTTAACCCCTTTATATCCCGAAGAAAGACTGCGGTTGGAAACTCCAGGTTGTACAGATTATAGCGCACGTATCATGGATCTTATGACCCCTATTGGAAAAGGTCAGCGTGGATTAATTGTTGCACCCCCGCGTACCGGGAAAACCATGCTTTTGCAATCCATTGCGAATAGTATTAGCACTAATTTTCCTGAAGTCGCCTTGATCGTACTTCTTATTGATGAACGTCCTGAAGAAGTTACGGATATGCAGCGGTCGGTAAGAGGAGAAGTGATTAGCTCTACATTTGATGAGCCGGCACAGCGTCATGTGCAAGTTGCAGAAATGGTAATTGAAAAAGCAAAACGTTTAGTAGAACACAAAAAGGATGTAGTGATTCTTTTAGACAGTATTACTCGGTTGGCGCGAGCGTATAATGCCATTGTCCCACCGAGTGGAAAAGTTTTGAGTGGTGGTGTGGATTCCAATGCACTCCAGCGGCCTAAACGATTTTTTGGAGCGGCCCGAAATTTGGAAGAAGGTGGTAGCTTGACCATTATCGCAACAGCACTGGTAGATACCGGTAGCCGGATGGATGATGTTATTTTTGAGGAATTTAAGGGAACTGGTAATTTGGAAATCGTACTGGATAGAAAATTGGCAGAAAAACGTACATTCCCTGCAATTGACATCAACCGTTCGGGCACCCGAAAAGAGGAGCTCCTTATGGAACAGGAGGAACTCCAACGGATTTGGTTGTTGAGAAAAGTTTTGCTCCCCATGGGTGTTCATGATACGATGGACCTCCTTCTACAGAAAGTGAAAGAGACAAAGACCAACGCCGAGTTTATTCAAACAATGAACTCGTAATTTTTTTTGGAGTTAGAAATGAAGGCAGGAATTCATCCGGAATATTTTGAAATTACCGTAAAATGTGCTTGCGGTAATGAAATGAAAACTTTTTCTACATCTAAGGATCTCAGTGTAGAAATTTGTTCTGCCTGTCATCCTTTTTATACTGGAAAACAGAAGTTAGTAGATAGTGCAGGGCGTATTGAGAAGTTTAATAGAAAATATAAAAAAGCCCAGACAACCGAACCAAAAGAACAAGCCGCACCCAATTAGTTAATTCCTCCCCTTTCCTTTATTGTTTTTGACCTCTCTATGGCCTTGTGCCTTCATTCCTCATTTTTAGGATTCCATAAATGTTTGAGCAGTTAGAAGAAATTGAAAAACGTTATGAAGAACTCAATAATTTATTGAGTGATCCAAATATCATTTCTCGCCAACAAGAATTTAAAAAATATGCTCGTGAACAATCAGAAATTACTCCGGTTATTAATGAGTACCGTGCCTGGAAAAAGACAGTTAAAGAGTTGGAAGAAAACAAAAAAATCTTAGAAGATGAAAAGGATGAGGAATTAATCGAGTTGGCACAAAGCGAGTGCGAAATTTTGGTAAAGCAAAGAGAAGAAAGTGAGAACCAATTAAAAGTTCTTCTGTTGCCCAAAGACCCGAGGGATGAAAAAAGCGTCATTATGGAGATTCGGGCCGGAACGGGGGGTGATGAGGCGGGTTTGTTTGCGGCAGACCTTTATCGAATGTATTTGCGGTATGCTGAAAGCAAAAAGTGGATTGTTGAAATTTTAAATAGTAGTTTGACCGGTGTGGGCGGGTATAAAGAAATCACCTGTAATATTCAGGGCAAAGGAGTTTTTAGCAAATTAAAATATGAAGCGGGAACCCATAGAGTACAGAGAGTACCGACCACCGAAACACAGGGACGAATTCATACTTCCGCAGTAACCGTTGCTATTCTTCCAGAAGTTGAAGATGTGGATGTGCAAATCAACCCGGCAGATTTAAAAGTAGATGTTTTCCGGTCATCCGGTCCGGGTGGACAAAGTGTAAACACGACCGACTCTGCTGTACGTATCACGCATGCTCCCACTGGATTAGTGGTCACCTGTCAGGATGAAAAATCTCAACACAAAAATAAAGATCGAGCTATGAAAGTTCTCCGAGCAAGGCTTTATGATGAAGAACAGCGAAAACAACAAGAGGCTATGGCAAAAGACCGTAAACAGCAAGTTGGGAGTGGAGACCGAAGTGAAAGAATTCGAACCTACAATTTTCCGCAAGAAAGGATTACAGATCATCGCATAGGCTTGACTTTACACAAATTGACCACGGTATTGGAGGGAGATCTGGATGAATTGCTCGAAAAACTTTTATTGCATTTTCAAGCCGAGTCGTTAAAAGCGAGCTCCAACTAAATACAACCCTTTTTTATCATGGATATATTTTTAGATAAAAATGCAGTTTTTCTAAATAATGTATTTAAATTTTGTCGACAAGAACTTGCAAAACATGGAGTCGATAATCCAGAGTTAGAATCAGAATTACTTTTAGCTCACACTTTAAAAATTCCTCGACAAAAACTTTGGCTTCAAAAGGAGGGTCAAATAAGTATTGATGCCTTCGAAAATATAAAAAGTTTGATAGAGCGCCGAAAAGCAAGGGAACCTATGGCGTATATTTTAGGAAAAAGAGAGTTTTGGTCCATGGATTTTGAAGTAAACCCTTCCGTACTTATTCCTCGCCCAGAAACGGAGATTTTAATTGAGCATTTTTTTAAAATACTCAATGAAACAAAGAAAACAAAGGTCCTCAAGATTCTGGATTTGGGAACTGGATCGGGTATTCTCGCTATAACAGTTGCCAAAGAAATTCCTAACAGTAATGTGTTCGCAGTTGATATCTCAAAAAAAGCATTAAAAGTTGCCCAACAAAATGCTTTCAACCACAATGTTCCTCAAATTAAATTTATTCTCGGAGATATTCTGGGTGATTGGGAATTTATTGATGACGATTCCTTTGATTTTATTCTGACGAATCCCCCATATATTCCATCAAAAAATATTTTAAAGTTAATGCCAGATGTTTCTGATTGGGAACCGTTATTGGCCTTAGATGGAGGGAAAAATGGATTGGATTTTTATTACCAAATCATTTCAAATTCTCCTAATTTCCTTAGCCCAGGAGGAGCTTTAATTGTTGAAGTAGGAGATGAACAAGGTCAGACGGTTGCTCATTTACTAGAGCTTAATAGTAATTTTGAAAAACCACAGGTAATTAAAGATTATAGTGGATGTGACAGGATAGTTTCTTCATTTAGGAGATAGTTTTTTGGATAAAATTGTTATTCAAGGTGGGTATCCCTTAAAAGGTCAGGTTCATTTGAGTGGTGCGAAAAATGCAGTTTTACCTGTTTTAGCAGCCACCTTACTTACGCAGGGTGAAAATAAAATTCATAACCTTCCTAATGTCCGTGATGTTTCTACAATGGTAGCACTGGTTAAGGATTTAGGAGCCGATGTAAGCGAAATAAAAAATAATCAAGTTATTTTAGATACGACTTCAATTAACAAACATTGTGCCAGGTATGATTTAGTTTCGACCATGAGGGCTTCTTGCTTAGTTTTGGGACCCTTATTGGCCAGATTGGGTAAAGCGGAAGTGTCCTTGCCCGGGGGTTGTGCTATTGGAGCACGTCCAATTGATCTTCATATTAAAGGGTTGCAAGCGCTAGGAGCGAATATTGAATTGGAGGGCGGCTATGTCCGTGGTACGGCAAAATATTTAAAAGGGACCCATTTTTATTTTGACACTGTTACGGTCACAGGAACCATGAATGTTATGATGGCGGCAGTATTAGCTGAGGGGGAAACGGTTTTGGAAAATGTGGCCAAAGAACCAGAGGTAGAGTTTTTAGCAGATATATTAAACGCTGCTGGTGCCAAAATTGAAGGTGGGGGAACAGACATGATTATTATCCAGGGAGTACCTTCCTTAAAGCCTATTCAATGTGGAATTTTTCCGGATAGAATTGAAGCCGCTTCGTATATGATTGCCGGTGCAATAACACAAGGCGATATTGAATTAATCAATTGTATTCCCTCTCATATGGAACCGGTAATTTTAAAGCTCCGTGAGGCTGGAGTCGATATAAAAGAAGAGGGAAATTCTGTCAAAGTCCGAGGGTTGGGAACTTTAAACTCGGTAAATATCAAAACT
The DNA here is from genome assembly GCA_965223665.1 of Nitrospinaceae bacterium. Classification (GTDB taxonomy): domain Bacteria; phylum Nitrospinota; class Nitrospinia; order Nitrospinales; family Nitrospinaceae; genus CBDCVY01. The sequence continues at coordinate 2,653,922 of OZ245011.1, read as the reverse complement.
CAACCCTATCCTGGTTTTGCAACGGATGTCCAAGCTCAATTTATGGCATTGATGTGTTTGGCAAAAGGACAAAGTATTATCTCGGAAACGGTTTTTGAAAATCGTTTTATGCATGCGGCAGAACTGAAACGATTGGGGGCAGATATTCTTATAGATGGTCACACGGCAATTGTGAGAGGAGTGAACCAATTAAATGGGGCTCCGGTTATGGCTACTGATCTCAGGGCCAGTGCATCTTTGGTCTTAGCGGGATTAGCTGCGCAGGGTGAAACGGTTATTTCCCGTGTTTATCATATTGACCGAGGTTATGAAAAAATGGAGAAAAAATTATCTAAATTAGGGGCAAATATTAAACGAGTTCACTAACCCGATCCTTTAAAGCTATGCAGCCCTCCACCTATTTAAAAGAAACACCGATTAATCATATTTTAGTTTGGATGCCAAATTGGATTGGTGATGTTGTTTTTGCTCTTCCAACAATTCAGGCTTTACGTCTAAATTATCCCCAATCAAGAATTACCGTAGTGGTCCGGGCTCCATCTAATGAGTTCCTTTTGAATCATCCAGATATTGATTCTGTAATTAAAATTCCATTTAAAAAAAATGAGTGGTTTGCATCATTACGATTTGCATGGACTTTGAGAAAATATAGGTTTGACCTGGGAATTGTTTTGCCTAATTCATTGAGAAGCGCCGTCTTGACTTATATTGCCAAGCCAAAAGTACGGATCGGGTATAACACTGATGGAAGAAGTACTTGGCTAACTGATCCGATACCAGCTGTAATGGATTCCAAAAAAATTCACGGAATAGACTATTATTTTCATCTTTTATCTCCTTTGGGTATTACCCATATTGAAAAAAAGTTTAAAGAATTGGTTGGAGAAAATGAAAAAAGAGCGCAATTCGAAATGTTGTCTCAAATGGGAATAAAATCTAGTGACTTAGTTATTGCAGTTCAGCCAGGGGCCTCTAAACCTGAAAAGCGTTGGCATGTAGAGCGCTTTGGGATTCTATGTCAACGATTGATAAAAGAAAAAAGAGCCAAAATTATTTTGCTAGGAAGTAAGGCTGAAGAATCCTTAATCAATAAAGTTAAAGATTTTTGTCCGCTGTCCCATGTAACTTCGTTGACAGGATTAAACCTACAGGTTGTGTTAGGAATTTTAAAAAACTGTAAACTTCTGGTAGCGAATGACAGCGGAATAATGAATTTAGCCTCGTTAGTAGACACACCCATTGTAGCCATTTTTGGACCAGGTAATCGCTTAACGACGGACCCATGTATTTCCGAAGAAAAGAAAGAAATTGTAACTAAGAATTTTCCATGTTCTCCTTGTCGGCACAATTTTTTTAAGGAATGTGAGCCTTCTTCCCACAATAAACCATTTTGTATTGAAGATATCAGTGTAATCGATGTAGTGGAAGCAGTGGACAGGTTGCTTGAGCGAGTAAATAGTAAGGATAAAACCAAAAATTGAGAGATTATTTATTGGGTGGGATAGGGGGTTTTCGATCCAGGGTTAAATTTGGAATTTCTCTGCCGGTATCTTTCCATGTTTTTCCAAAAGTGTCAGTAACCATTTTTTGTTTATATTCCTCTAAATCGTTATCAAACACATCATTATTTTTTGGAAGTTTGGGTTTTTCTTTTTCTATGTTTGTTTCCCAATAGGGTTTTATATCAAAATAGCTTAAAATTAATTGTTCCTCTTCCCGAGAGAGTGTTGCCAGGTTTTCAACAGAGGGAGCCTGCTGAATAGATTCCCGCGTCCAATCCGTAACAACTTTTCCAAGGCCTGCTGGTTGATAAAGTTCTTTGGGAAATAAAATGATTTTACCTTCTGTGGATAAAAATCCTCCTAGTTCTATAACCAAATACTGTGGCCTATGATAATCCAAATCTACCATGAGACCTTTTACCTTGGCGACCTCTTTATTGTAAGTATCATAAAGAAAAAAACCGACAACGCGATCTTGGTTTCCTAAAAAGAAAGCATTTTCATCAATAAACTTTAGGGGACTTAAAGTCATATTAGGAACTCTCTTATAAGTTGAACTTTTAATTAAATTATAGCAGAGACTTCTTTCGGTTGTTATAATTCTAAAGGGGGAAAACTTTTAATCAATTTTCGAGAATCATGAACATGCAAGTAAAAAGTTTTTCAATTAAGTTAAATTGTGTTTTTTTAATGATTTTTGGGCTATTTTTTTCTCACCCTTATGGAGTGTGTGCAAAAGTTTATAAATATGTGGATGATCAAGGAAAGGTCCATTACACCAATAATGAAAGCAACATTCCGATAAAATACCGGAGTGGGCCTAGTATGAAGCCTTTGCGAGGTTTTTCTGATCCAAAATTAAAAAAACCAGAATCTAAAGAAGATTCAAATTCGACTGAGTCACAAACTCCTGAAAAACCTTTAGATGATGGATTTTCCAAAAAAGATGAAGCCCTTGTCCAACGCTCTATAACAAATTTGAAAAATAATGTGTTAAGAGTTAAAGCCTTTGACGATGTTGTTTATAATTTTACGAACGGACGAAGATTAGTTACCTCTATTCAAGGCGGATTACCTGCAAAAGAAAAATTAGCGTCGGATCTTGCTTCTTCAAAAGTTCCTGAGTTATTAGAAACTAAAAACTTTCTAAATCAAAGTATCCAAAAAGATAAACAGGCAAAGTCGGTAGGTCTAGGGTTAAAAACACACTTGGTAGCGATGTTTAACCGGGTGAGAGGTGAAGCGAAAACCCAGCAAGGATTAATTAGTAAACTGGAGAAGGCTTTAGAAAAAGACAAAGAAAAAAAGGAATTAGCTAAGAAAGAAAAAGCTGAAAAAGAAAAGAACGAGAAAGAAAAAGTGGAAAAAAATAAAAAAAACGAAAAACAAGCTTTAGAAAAAAAGTATTCTAATTCCTCTGATTCTCTTGATTCCGCAAAAAGAAATCAACGTTTGAAAACGGAAGGCTCTTCATATTAGATTAGCCATGGAAAAGAGTCCGAGGACTCTTTTTACAGTTTTAATATTGTTTGTTTGACTTACCCCATTAAACCTACCAAATAATTTTCCCAAATTATGAAAGCTATAAATCAATTTTTAGCCGATCTTAGCAGTATCGTTTGGGGTCCTTGGTTATTAGCCCTTCTTTTGGGCACGGGAATATTGCTCACTATTCAATTACGGGGAATCCAATTTAGGCTTTTATTTTATGGTTTGCGGTTAACTTTCTCTAAAGATCGAAAAGGTGAAGGAGATATTTCTCATTTTGGGGCGTTGATGATTGCTTTGGCAGCCACTATTGGTGTAGGCAATATTGCAGGAGTCAGTACCGCAGTGGCTTTGGGGGGCCCGGGAGCGGTTTTTTGGATGTGGATTACAGCTTTATTTGGAATGGCGACTAAATACGCTGAAGCTTTTTTAGCAGTAAGGTTTCGCCAAAAAAATCGTAAAGGAGAATTTTCGGGTGGGCCCATGTACTATTTGGAATCTGGATTAGGTTGGAAATGGCTCGGATTGCTCTTTGCGCTTTTTGGTTCATTAGCAGCTTTTGGAATCGGGAATATGGTGCAAGCGAATACCACTGCTGCAGCGGTGGTCAAAGTTTGGGACATTGATAAAGTATATTTAGGATTCTTATTAGCGGGGGCAACAGGATTAGTGGTTTTGGGGGGAGTAAAAAGAATATCAGACGTTGTTTCTTTTTTTGTTCCCATTATGGTGGTGATATATTTTGCGGCCTGTATGTATATAATTGTTAAATTTATCGATCAAATTCCTCAAGGTCTGGTTTTAATTTGTAAAAGTGCTTTTAACGGAACAGCTGCCGCAGGGGGTTTTGCAGGCGCAACTTTAGCTCAAGCTATACGTTTTGGTGTTGCCAGGGGTCTTTTTTCAAATGAATCAGGTTTAGGATCGGCACCAATTGCGGCGGCAGCAGCAAAGACGAATCAACCTGCTAAGCAAGCATTAGTCTCAATGACAGGAACTTTTCTGGATACCATTATTGTTTGTACGCTCACTGGTTTGGTGCTTGCTGTTACGCAATCTTGGACTACGGGAGAAACTGGTGTTGCTTTGACCATAGTTGCTTTTCAGAAAGGATTGTTTGGAGATTGGGGTCTTTGGCTTGTAACTTTAGGCGTTATTACTTTTGCTTTTTCAACAATTTTGGGCTGGTGCTATTACGGAGAAAAATGTTTTGAATATATAGCAGGAGAAAGATGGATTTTATTTTATAGAGTATTATGGATAGGGGTTGTATTTTTGGGTTCAATTTTGAAATTAGAAATTGTCTGGAATTTTTCAGATGTGATGAACGCCTGTATGGCTGTTCCCAATTTAATTGGTCTAATTGGCCTTAGTCGTTTATTGGCAAGAGAAACAGGGAGGTTTGAGGAGGAATTAAAATCGGGGAAGATACCTAAATACGGGTAGAATTTAATCCACTAAGCGAAATTTAATAATAAACCAGAGAGCTGCCACTCCGTCTTTCCAACCAATTTTTTTTCCTTCGGTATAATCTCGACCGCTGTATGAAATAGGGACCTCGTAAATTCTGAATTTTCTTTTGGCAACTTTGCTAGTAAATTCTGGTTCAAAACCAAAGCGATCACATTTGACAGTAATTGAACTAAGAACATTCTTTGTGAATACTTTATAGCAGGTTTCCATATCAGTTAAATTTAAATTAGTGAAGATATTTGAAAAAGTTGTCAATACTCTGTTTCCTAAATAATGCCAGAAAAATAATACTCGATGCGGACCTCCTAAAAAACGGGAACCATAAACTACATCCGCACGTCCATCCAAAATTGGCTCTAATAGTTTGGAATATTCTTGAGGATTATACTCTAAATCTGCATCCTGGATGACAACAATATCCCCACTAACTTTGGAAAATCCGGTACGCAGTGCAGCTCCTTTCCCCATATTATTAGGATGAAAAGCTACTATAAAGCCTTCTTTGCCTTCATATTCCTTAACTAATTCTCTTGTTCCATCAGTAGAATAATCATCAACCAGTATAATTTCTTTTTCATAATTGACGGCTTCTACTCTTTCGAGCAGGGTAGGGAGTGTAGCCTTTTCATTATAAATTGGAATTACTATTGATAGTTTCACAGTATTATTTTTCTGATTTATTGTCTTAAAAGGAATTTATTCTGGATTAATTAGAAGTATTATTTAAGTCTAAATGAATGGGAAAAATAAGTCAAAATGAGAACTAGAGAATTTTGAGCTCTTTTTGATAGAGTTATTTAAGTAAAAAACCTTCTTCTCGTAACCCTTGCGTGACATGGTTGGCAAGGATACCGGTTAAAATTCCAGAAACCAGAGATAAGGTTAGAAAAAGGGGAAGTAAATTTAGAAAAGTTTTTTGATAAATAAAAAAGAAAAATACCAGAAAGAAAATTGCAATTGTATGAGCATATGCTGCGGCAACACTAACGCCGATTAAACTTAATCTTCCGTAACCCAATCGAAATACAAGTGCCATCATAACAACGGCAGCCAATCCTCCTCCTATACTCAAAAAAAATGTCGGGCTTAAAAAAGTTCCTCCCAAAATCCCTCCTAACACTACGCGCCAAATTGTAACTAAAAGCGCTGCCTGGAAGCCATATAATGCTAATGCTACGAGAGACATAATATTAGCCAAACCCAATTTTACCCAAGGGGAAGGTAAGGGAAGAAAGGCTTCTACTCTATGTAAGACAACTCCCAAGCTAATTAATATAGCTAAATGGACCCATTTTTCTGGGGGATTTTCCACAATGTTAACTCTTTTCAGGGGCGAGGGTACGCGATGTAAAAACGTACTCATCATTTCTGTAATCTACCAGAATTTTTTCACCTGGATTTACTTCCCCATTGATAATTTTCATCGAAAGTGCATTCTCAATTTTTTCCTCAATTAATCGGCGCAGAGGGCGTGCGCCATACATTTCGCTGAAACCGTCTTTTGCCAATTGGACCTTAACCGCCTCAGTGGCTTCTAATTCCATATTGCTTTCTTTCAGCCGTTTATTCAAATTGTTCAACATAAGGACGGCAATTTCTTTAATTTGCTCCGGTTCTAATTTATGGAAAACGATTAAATCATCTAAACGATTGATGAACTCCGGTTTGAACAACTTTTGTACTTCATTTAAAACCATGGACCGCACTTGATTATAATCTCTCTCTTTGTCATCGGTTTGCGCAAATCCTATCCCCTTAGTTTTCCCTGTAGTAATAGATTGAGTTCCAATGTTGGAAGTGCCAATGATAATTGCATTTTTAAAGCTGGTAACCCGACCATGAGCATCTGTCAGTCTTCCATCATCGAGTAATTGTAATAAAATATTAAATACGTCAGGATGCGCTTTTTCTAATTCATCTAACAGAATTACCGAGTATGGATGGCGTCGGACTTTTTCCGTAAGTTGCCCTCCTTCGTCGTATCCAACATAACCCGGTGGGGATCCAATGATTTTTGAAACAGAATGCTTTTCCATATATTCAGACATATCCAAGCGAATCAATCGATTTTCATCATCTAAAAGAAATTCTGCTAGGGCTTTTGCCAATTCTGTTTTCCCCACTCCCGTTGGTCCTAAAAACAGAAAGGACCCAATGGGCCTGTTTTTTTCTTTTAAACCTGCTCGGTTGCGGCGTATGGCGTTGCTGATGGCAATAATTGCGTTATCTTGGCCAATCACTCGTTTATGTAAATTTTCTTCCATATGTACAAGTTTCGCAGTTTCTGTTTCCCGGATTTTATTAACTGGAATTCCGGTCCATGTAGCAACTACGTTGGCAATATCATCGACCGTGACAGAATGATCCACACTTTTTAATTGTTTATTCCATGCTTCTTTTTCTTTATGGAGTTTATTGTCAATTTCCAAAATTTCTTGCCGTAGCTCAGCTACTTTTTGAAAATTTTGTGAATCGAACGCCTCTTTTTGTTTTTGCAAAACTTGGTTGCGGTCTTTTTCTAATTGTTGGACCTCCGGTGGAACATAAATCAAAGCTAAATGTTTTTGGGCTCCTGCTTCATCTAAAAGGTCGACGGCTTTATCAGGCAACGCTCGATCATAAATATGTTTTTCAGATAGCTTTGCCGCGGCTACTAATGCATCTTCATCAAAAGTTATGGAATGGTGTTTCTCATATTTATTTTTAAGGGCTTCTAGCATAGAAACTGTTAAATCTACAGAAGGTTCGTTAACTAAGATGGGTTGAAACCTACGAGCTAACGCTTTATCTTCTTCGATACTTTTTTTGTAATCATCCAATGTAGTGGCACCAATACATTGCAACTGTCCTTTAGCTAAAGCAGCCTTTAGCATATTGGAGGCGTCTACTCCCCCTGCGCCTGCACCAGCGGTAACAATGGTATGTAGTTCATCAATAAATAAAATAATACTTCCATGGGCCGCGGCAATTTCATCTTTTACTGCTTTCATGCGTTCTTCAAATTCTCCGCGCATTTTGGCTCCGGCAATAATTTCAGACATCTCTAAAACTTTAACTCTTTTGTTCATCAAGGAATGAGGGACTTCTGCTTTTACAATTTTTTGAGCCAAGCCTTCAACGATTACTGTTTTACCCACGCCGGGCTCGCCAATTAAAACGGGATTGTTTTTTTTGCGTCGCGAAAGAATTTGAATGATTCGATTGATTTCTTTTTCACGACCAATTACAGGGTCTAAGTCTCCCCTTCGGGCCATGTCAGTAAGATCAGTAGTATATTGGCTTAAAACATCTAACTTTCCCTCCGCATTTTTTTCCGAAATGGAAATCCCTCCTCGCATGATTTCAAGATCTTCCTTTACTTTATTGTATTTGAGTCCAAAATCATTGAGAACTTCAGAAACTTGCCCCGTGCGTTTATCGAACATTGCCAGAAACATGGCCCCTACACTAATAAATCGGTCGCCCAATTTTTTAGCCTCATCCATTGCAATTTCAAACAGGTTTTCTGTTTCTTTTGCCAATTGAATGTGTTGGATCATGTGTTCTTTGGTTTGGGCTTCCGGATTTTGAATTTCAAACAACCGGTCCAGAACCTTTCTTCCCAAGCCTTTTTCTTCTCGATAATAAGTATCAAACAATTTAACAATTTGTGAATCTTGTTGTTCTAAAATGCCAATAAGAATGAATTCAGGGGTGAGGAGGGTTTGGCGAAGGTTCACCATTTCCATGGTGCCCACATTTAATGCCTCGATTACCTTATCTGTAAACTGGCGGATATACTGTTGAAGCATAGTTCAAGTTTATCATTAAAGTTAATTTGCAGTTATTTTAACAAATTTTGCAAATGAGCGTAAACAGAGTCAGACAGGGCATCGTAATCATAGCCTCCCTCCAGCATGGAAATTAACCGGCCTTGACAAATTTCCTGGGCGGCAGATTTTATAAGTTGGGTCATTTCACCATAACATTCAGTAGTGATATTGATATTGGCAAGGGGATCATTCTGGTGAGCATCGAATCCGGCGGAAATTATAATGAGGTCAGGTTTAAAGCTAAACATTGCCGGAATCAATTTATCCTTAATCACAGGCAGATAATCTTTATCATTGGAATCAGCTCTCATGGGAAAGTTTAGAGTGGACCCTAATCCATCACCGGTCCCAGTTTCTCCTTCAGCACCGGTACCGGGATAAAATGGATATTGATGCGTACTGCTGTAAAATACCCTTGAGTCAGAATAAAAAGAGTTTTGGGTTCCATTGCCATGGTGTACATCCCAATCAAAAATAAATACTCGGTTCAATCCCTTATTCTTGATAGCATATTCAGCTGCAATGGCCACGTTGTTAAACAAGCAAAAACCCATGGCATAATTATTTTCGGCATGATGCCCGGGGGGTCTTACGGCGGCGAATGCGTTGCTGCAATCGCCATCAACCACTAAGTCCACAGCAGTTAGTCCTGCACCAGCGGATAGCAGGGCTGCTTCATAAGATTTGTCGCAAACGACAGTGTCTGCGTCCAATCGGGTGATTCCTTCTCGGCAGGCTTTATCGACTGCTGCGACATATTCCGATTGGTGGTTGAAAGCTATTTCTTCAGGAGTCGCTTTACGGGGCTCTTTTATAGTAAGTTGAGAGTAAAGGTCCGATCCATCAAGTTTTTGCATGATCGCCTTTAATCGACCAGAATTTTCAGGATGCGAGCCGGTATCGTGTTCGAGATATGTTGGATGATAAATGAAGCCGGTAGAATTCATTGAATTTGCCTTATTTAGAATGGTGAATTCGAGAATAACAAAATCCTGCATAGCAAGCAATGGAAATTGAACGATGATTGGTTTTGCTGAAAACAATAAATTACAGTTATTGATTGAAAAAGCGGAGTCATTGAAATTTGATGATATTGGAGTAGCTGAACCCAAACTGGATTTGGTTAGAAACAAATTTGAGCAATGGTTAGAACAAGGGTTTAATGGCGAGATGGCATATATGAAGCGTTGGAGAGATAAGCGTTTAGACCTTAATCAAGTCTTACCTGGAGTGAAGAGTGTCCTATGTTTGAGAACCAATTATTTTACCCAACCGCGAGGGTTGGAGTTTTTAGAAGATTCCCAAACCGGAGACATTTCCCATTACGCACTGAATCAGGATTACCATGATGTTATTAAACCGCGGTTAAAAGAATTGGAAAATACATTGTCAGAATTATTTCCAGGATGCCAAAGTAAAAGCTATGTCGATACGGGACCTATTTTAGAAAAGCCACTAGCACAACAAGCGGGTTTAGGCTGGATAGGCAAACACACTAATTTGCTGACGGAAGGTGTAGGCTCCTGGTACTTTTTGGCAGTGATATTGACGGATGCGGAATTACCTATCTCAGATCCCGGAGTGGACCATTGTGGGACTTGTATCAGTTGTATTGAAATCTGTCCGACACAAGCCATAGTGGCTCCCTATGTATTGGACTCTCGCCGTTGTATTTCGTATTTAACCATTGAGTTAAAAGGGCCAATTCCCAGGGAGTTTCGGAAACCCATAGGCAACCGTATTTATGGATGTGATGATTGCCAAATTGTGTGCCCTTGGAATTCCTTCGCAGTTCCCACTGAAGATTCTGCTTTTCAGGAAAAACAAGGAACGCGCTTGCTCATTGAACTCATGCAATTGGATGATGTTGGATTTCGCGAAAGGTTTCGCAAAAGCCCCATAAAAAGGATCAAACGGAGAGGATTGTTACGAAATGTGGCAGTGGCATTAGGAAACTCAGGAGACTTAGAAGCAGTTCCTGTTTTAACTAAAGCCCTGAGGGATGAAGAACCCCTTATCCGAGCACATGCAGTTTGGGCTTTAACTCAAATCCTTGGTAAAGAAGCAAATACGATTTTTCGTAACCACCTTCCAAACGAGACAAATCCTTGGGTATTGGAGGAAATTCAAATATCTTGTAAAACCGAATAAAAACTAATTTGGGGAACGTAAGTGCCATTGGTGGTTAATTTTTGATTGATTTAGTCTTTTTAATCAGGTAATTCGGAATTTCCATTTTCAAGTAGAGTATTTATCCAAATTCGGTTTGATCTTGGGGTGAGTAAGGGCATATAATCATGGGTTTTAACTTCGAAATGTGAGCGGATATGACAACGAACGGTGATTTTCGGTTTTTAAAGGCCTGTCGCGGGGAACCTGTGGACGCAACCCCGGTTTGGTTTATGCGACAGGCGGGTCGGTACATGAAGGTGTACCGCGATATGAAGGAAAAGTATTCTTTTCTAGAGATGTGCCAAACTCCTGAATTGGCAGCGGAAGTAACTATGCAGCCGTTAGATGTTCTGGGTGTTGATGCTGCGATAATTTTTGCCGACATTTTATTGCCTTTAGAACCGATGGGCACCGGTTTGGAATTTATAGTGGGTGATGGCCCTTCTATACCTCGTCCGGTTCGCACACACAAAGAAGTAGAAGCTCTTAAACCTGTGGATCCCGATGAACAGTTGGGGTATGTGGGTGAAGCAATCAAGCTGGTGCGCGCAGAAATTTCAAACAAAATGCCCTTAGTGGGTTTTGCTGCTGCACCATTCACGCTATGCAGTTATATGGTAGAAGGTGGCGGTGGAGGTAAAGCCAAAGATTTCACCATCACTAAACGAATGATGTATGAGGAACCGGAAACCTGGGGCCTACTTATGGAAAAGGTTGTGAAAGTATTAGTGGATTATATGAAGATGCAAGTTCGTTCCGGGGCTCAGGCTTTGCAGGTTTTTGATAGTTGGGTCGGTTGCATGAGTCCGAGTGATTATAAAAAATACATTCAGCCGTATTCCAAAAAAGTTTTTGCCGGGCTCAAAGATACCGGTGTGCCTGTAATTAACTTTAGTACCGGAACTTCTTCGATGTTACCAATAGTTCGTCAATCGGGTGGTGATGTATTTGGATTCGATTGGCGGATCGACTTAGATGATGCCTGGAACCAAGTAGGTCACGATACTCCTATTCAAGGCAACTTGGATCCAAATATACTATTTGCGCCGATACCTGTAATCAAAGACCGAGTTCTAGACATATTGAAACGGGCTCAGGGAAGACCTGGACACATTTTCAATTTAGGTCATGGAATTTTGCAACATACTCCAGTAGATCATGTCAAGGCTGTGGTCGACATCGTGCACGAATATAATTATGGATAATTCTTCTCAACTAAAATGTAAAACCGGAGTAATTCTTATTGCTCACGGGGCACCTAATCGCATTCGTGATATTCCTGAATTTTTAAAAAATATCCGTGGTGGTACTCCATCATCACCAGAAGTCATTCAAGAAGTTGCCTCAAGGTATGAACTTATTGGAGGAAGTTCTCCTTTATTAGAAATCACCCAGGAAGTGGCAAAAGAACTAGAAAAATTTTTGAATCAAGAAAGTGAGGGTGACGAATTTAAAATTTATTTAGGGATGCGTAATTGGAGTCCCTATATACGAGATGCGGTTCGGCAGGTTAAGGAGGACGGCATTCAACGGTTGGTAGTAATTTGTTTGGCGCCTCAATACAGCAAATGGAGTACGGAACGTTATTTGAAAGCTTTTAACGAGGCATTGGGCTTATGTAATGTAGGAGATATGGAAATTCGGTTCATTACACGTTGGCCGAATGCTCCGGTATTAATTGATGCTTTTGTAGATCGTTATCAAGCTGCAGCTGATAAGTTGCGGTCCGATGGTCACTCCGAATTCCATACAATTTTTACTGTACACAGTATTCCCTCAGGCTCGGTTGAATTTGATAAAGATCCTTATGTGACGGAATATGAAAAAACAATGCATGGGATTTTAAACCGTATTTCTATTTCTAACTGGCATCAAGCCTATCAAAGTCAGGGTATGATTCCGGTTCCCTGGTTGGAACCCACCGTAGAAGATACCATTGATACAATTGTAGAGCAGGGAGGAAAAGCGGCCCTGGTAGTCCCTGTGGGTTTTGTTTGTGATCATATTGAAATTTTATATGACATTGATATTGCTTTTAAAAAATATGCTGAGGAAAGGGGTCTTCATCTCTATCGCACAGAATCTCTCAATACTTCTCCGCTATTCATTGAAGCATTAGCCAGTGTGGTTTGGGAACATTTGGTTTAATACTTAGTAAAGTTGACTCCTCTCCCTGTGGAATTATTCACTAAGAAAATGGTAAGCTGGCAAGGCTTTAATAGGTGTAGAGCTTTTTATTAATTTCATCAATTAATTTGAAAAGTTTTTAGTCCATGAAACAAATTAGATTTTTAATGTTAATTGGAATTTTGAATTTAGTTATGCCTTCCATAGCTGTTTCGGATTTTTGGACCGAAAATACAAACAAACCTGTTCTTCCAGATGAGGATTTAAGGTTGTCTCTTTTTAGTAATTTAGTAGAAAAACTAAGTCCCTCTGTAGTCAATATTCGAGCTTTAGAAAAAATCCCCATTCAATCTTATCCGGATTATCCATCGGACGATTTTCCTTCCTCTCGAAACGGTTCTCGGGAAGACGGATTTCGAGCCCGTGGAGAAGGCTCTGGTTTTATTTTTAATTATGAAGGCTATATTTTAACCAATGCCCATGTTATTTCTGGCTCAGATGTCATTCAAGTGGGATTAAAAGATGGTCAACTTTATCGAGCTAAAGTCATCGGCATTGATGAAGCGATGGATATTGGACTGATAAAAATCGATACTAAAGAGCCTCTACCGGTTTTGCCTCTGGGCCACTCTTCAAAACTAAAGATAGGAGAGTGGGTAATGGCGATTGGAAGTCCTTTTGGATTGGAGCAGACGGTTACAGTAGGAATTGTTTCTGCAAAAAAACGGTCATTAGGATATAGCAATTTTGATGATTTTATTCAAATTGATGCTCCAATCAACCCAGGTAATAGTGGAGGTCCCTTAATAAACACACGGGGTGAGGTTGTGGGAATTAATACCATGGTACTTTCCCGCGGCCAGGGACTAGGTTTTTCACTTCCGATTGACTTGGTAAAAAAGGTGCTTCCCGAACTCAAGAAAAAAGGGAAAGTCGAACGAAGTTGGCTGGGTGTAGTGATTCGTGAAATTACAATAGACATTAAAGAATTGCTGAAACTTCCTATTGCCCATGGAGCTTATATTGTTCAAATTGTAAAAGATAGCCCAGCTCAAAAAGCCGGTTTAAAAGAAGGGGATGTGGTCACAGAATTTAATGGAACCCCCATTGCCACTTCCCGTGAGTTACCTATGATTTGTGCTCATACTCCCTCCAATCAGGCGGTTCCTATTAAGATTTTTAGGAAAGGTAAGGAAATTGAGTTGGAGGTGACTTTAGTGAAAGTTTCAGAACATTCCTCTAATCTACCTAAGCCTTGAAAAGGATTTGCTGATGTTTTTGGACGAATTGAACCCTCAACAATTAAAAGCGGTAAGTCATTTCGATGGTCCTACATTGGTGGTTGCTGGAGCTGGTTCGGGAAAAACGCGTGTGATCACTTCACGCATCATTTATGGAATTCAGGAGAAAAATGTTTCCCCTGAAAGTATTTTGGCAATCACTTTTACAAATAAAGCTGCAAAAGAAATGAAACAGCGTGTTTATGATAAGTTGAATTTTTTAGAAACCTTGCCTTGGATCAGTACATTTCATTCGTTTTGTTTGGCATTACTAAGGAAGCATATTCATGAATTAGGGTTTACGAATGATTTTGTTATATATGATGCCCAAGACCAATTATCTTTGGTTAAGAAGTGTATGAAAACCGCTCAGGTAAATGAAGAAGCCTTTCCTCCAAAATCTATCCTGAATTGTATTAGTGGGTTTAAAAACGACTATTTGTTGCCAGAAGATATTGATATTGATGCAATGTCTTACAGTCATCGAATGAAAGCAGCCTATGTTTATCCTTTTTATCAGCAAACACTGCGGTCAAATAATGCTTTGGATTTTGATGATCTTTTAATGTTATCTGTGAAACTATTTAGGGAAAAGCCGCAGGTTTGCGATTATTACAATAACAAATATCAATATATTTTAGTTGATGAGTTTCAGGACACTAATTTGACGCAATATCATTTAGTCCGCCTGCTTTCTCGGAATCATCAAAACGTATGTGTGGTCGGAGATGATGATCAAAGTATTTATAGTTGGCGTGGGGCGAATATAGAAAACATTCTTAATTTTGAAAAAGACTACCCTAACACTTGTGTTGTAAAGCTGGAGCAAAACTATCGCTCTACCCAAAATATTTTACAGGCTGCGGGGGCAGTGGTTAGGGAGAATGAATTTCGTAAGGATAAAACGCTTTGGACAGAAAATGAAAAAGGTCCGCTTATTAAATATTACAGAGCTCAAGATGAAGTAGATGAAGCACGTCGTGTATGTGATTGTGCCCAAGAGTGGGTTGCGGAGGGGGGATGGTCTTATGATGATGTATCTATATTGTATCGGACTAATGCACAGTCGCGAGTTTTAGAGGATCAATTACGCCAGGCGGGTGTCCCATATAAGGTTATTGGGGGATTGCGTTTTTATGAAAGAAAAGAAATTAAAGATATTTTGTCATATATGCGGATAGTGATCAATCCGGTAGACTCAGTTTCACTCAAACGCATTATAAATTTGCCGACCCGTGGGATAGGAAAAACAACAGTTGAAAAAGTTGAAGCTTTTAGTGATTCACATAATATTTCTCTATTGGAGGCATTTCGACAAGCCGGAAATGAAGGTATTGTAAAATCTGGAGCAGTAGCCAAAATAGCTCACTTCCTTAATATTTGGGATCACCTCCACAGAGTATATGAAGAAGAGTCTCCGGTGGATTTTGTACGAGAGGTCATTGAGCTTAGTGGTTATGGCAATATGCTAGAAAAGGAAAATACAGTAGAAAGCAGAAGTCGTTTAGAAAATTTAAATGAACTTTATACTGCAGTGGAGCAATTTGTTGAAACGGAACAAAAGGGGAATTTACAGGATTTTTTAGATACAGCTGCATTAGTATCAGACCAGGATTCGATTGACGATTCTCAAGGTATTTTGCATTTGATGACGCTTCACACTTGCAAGGGGCTTGAATTTGAGGGTGTATTTATCATTGGAGCAGAGAACGGGTTGCTGCCACATGCAAGTTCCCTTTCAAATAACGAAGAATATGAAGAAGAAAGGCGGCTTTGTTATGTTGGAATAACAAGAGCCAAGCAGAGATTGATGATCAGCAACGCGCGGCGACGTCATATTTATGGAAATACTTATAATTATCAGCCTTCAGATTTTTTATCCTCTATCCCCGGAGAGATTCTTCAAAAAGAAAATAGTTATGAAACAGTGGCCCCATCTGTTAACCGATATCGAGAATCTAATACTCTCTCGATTCCAGAATCCGCTGATCCTTCCTATGAGCAAGGAGAGTATGTTGTCGGAACAAAAGTTTTGCATCCCAAGTTTGGTTCTGGAGTTGTGGTCAATCGAGAGGGGCGTGAGGAAAATTTAAAACTGGTTGTGTTTTTTAAAGGAGTGGGCAAAAAGAAACTGGCGGTTAATCAGGCGAACCTCATCGTAGTCTAAAACTACTAAGGAGACGTAATAATGCGTATAAAGTCTTTACTATATGTTGTGGGAATGGCAATTTTAATTTTTAGTTTTTTGAGTGGTCAAGCCTTTTCGGGGGAAGATGTTTCATTTTCTGGCAGTGTGAAAAAAGTATTGGCAAAGAAAAACAAAGTGGCAATTAAAGATCCCGTAAATAAGAAACGCTTCACGGTCATTATCAATGACCAATCAAAACTTACTGGCTATTCAGGAATTGCGGAAATTAAAAAAGGGGATACGGTTTCAGGTAAGTATGTGGTTACAGATAAAGGATTGTACATAGCCACAGAAATAGCCAAGAAATAAGTTTAAAATAGAATCTAAGAGGCTACCAAGGAAAATTTGCCATTTAAAATTTCCTGGAGCTGGGATTGGTGACTTGGGTAAACTCTAAGCTCTAATGTTAAAGTATCTTGATTATACTTTTCTTTGATTATTAGAGCGTGCTGTCTTATTGTTGGAATTAAATTGGATTGATCGTATTTCAAGATGACTTTATAGGGTAATAGGTTTTTTTCATATTGACCTATTATCTCTTTGCGAAGTTTGTCGAGCCCTTGTTTTTTCTTACAGGAAATAAATACCGCATTAGGAAAATCATATTTTATTTTTTGTAAATTCGTACGATCTTTCATATCATCCATTTTATTAAAGACCAAAATTTTGGGGGTGTTTTCAACTCCTAAATCTCTTAATAATTGCTCGGCCGTATGCATTTGTTGCAAGAAATCGGGGTGACTTATGTCTACCACGTGCAGCAATAGGTTAGCATCTCTAACTTCATCTAGAGTGCTTTTAAATGAAGCCACTAAGTCGTGGGGAAGTTTATTAATGAGGCCCACCGTATCTGCAAGCAATATAGGATAGGGAAAGTTCTTTTTTACTTTTCGAATTGTTGAGTCGAGAGTTGCAAATAGTTTATCTTCTACTAGGGTAGAGGCACCAGTAAGGCAATTCATTAGGGTGGATTTACCTACGTTCGTGTACCCGACAAGAGCAACTTGGTAAACCCCCTGGCGTGATTTTCTTTGAGTTTGCTTCTCTTTATGGATTCTTTTTAATTTTTTCTCCAGTTTAGAAATTTGATCACGGATAATTCGACGGTCCAATTGGATTTGGGTTTCCCCTACATCCCGCATTCCTATGCCCCCTCGTTGTCGTGAAAGATGAGTCCACATTTTGGTGAGGCGAGGTAAGGAATATTTAAGACGAGCAAGTTGTACCTGGATTTTGGCTTCTCGAGTACGCGCATGATCGCTAAAGATTTCTAAAATAATCCATGACCTGTCCACGACAGGACAACTTAATACTTTTTCTAAATTCCTGGTTTGCCCCGGTGACAAGTTTTCGTCAAATATTACGGCGTCTGCATTGTGGTATTTTACTGCCTGAATTAGTTCCTGGACTTTTCCGCTTCCTATATAGGTCTTTGGATTGACCTTAATCAACCTTTGCACCAAAAATCCAACTGGTTCATAGTGGGCAGTGGTTGCCAATCCAGCTAATTCGCTTAAGGGAGAAGAGGATAATATGGGACTGCTATTATTTGTAATCCCTACCAATACAGCTTTTAGTGGAGATGGTTTTTCGATAGTTGGTTTTGATAGTTTGGTTTTCATTCAAATCCCATTATATCTCGAATAAGGATTCAGGTGAAACTTTATGGGTTAAAAAGGTGAAACTAAATTAGTACTTATTTTAGTAGAGTTAAATATTTCTCGATTCTAAAAATGTAAGGAAAATCAGTTCAGGGGGAATCTTGATGGTTTGCGATATTCTTGTTTTTTAATAAGTCTTCCCTTTTCATTGTATGATTCTCGATAAATTAATTGGCCTTTATTGTAGAAATAAACAAATTGAATATTTCCATTGGGATAAAAAGTTGTTCCCTTTCCTTCCTGCCTGTCATTAACAAAATTCAATTCACTTTTAATTTTTCCATTTGGATAAAACATTTTTACCTTCCCATTTAAGAGGTCTTCTTTATAGAATCCTTTGTCCTTAAGAGTCCCTGATTTATAGTAACCCAAGCTAATGCCGTTACGTTTTCCGAATTTATAAACCCATTCGGTCATCAATTCCCCTGTTGGATAATATAGTCGGCTGTTTCCATGTAGATACCCATGTTCATACATTCGCTCTGATTTCAAATTACCTGATTTATAATATTCTTGTGTCCATCCATGAAGGAGATTGTTGTCATCCACGTTTTTTTTTAAATGAATTTTGCCATTATCGTAGTAATCTTCTAATGTTTTGGCAAAAATCTGCGTTTTACAAAAGGGAAACCCAAATATTATTATGAGCAAGAATAGTCCAATCGGTAAAAATAAGCGGAGTAGGCTATTAATATATATAGGGTTCATTTTTGCAATTTATATTTTTTGGACTATTTGGCAACCCATTAGTTCCTTGAAAATTCAATATGGCGAGAGTGGATTGATGTGGGGGGTCTTGGTCTTTTGGTTAATGATACCCTACGGGATTTTTTTCGTCTATAGATTAGTTAAAGATAAAAAAGGGAAAGAGGGTAAGGGCACAAATTTATTTTAGGATACCTTTTGAACTGACTTTACTAAACCTCCAATTTTCTCTAATAGAGTTTGAAAGTTGATAGGTTTTGTTAAATAGTCATTAGCTCCCGCGGAAAGACATTCATTTTGGGCTTCTTCGGTTATAAACGCAGTTGTCATAATGACTGCTGTTTCAGGCTGGAGAGATTTAATTTCTTTGAGAACATCTATGCCATTCATGTTAGGCATTCTTAGATCCAGTAAGACGCAATGAGGCTCGAAGCTTTTAAGTTTTTCAATAGCCTGGTGTCCATCATGGGCGACTTCTGCTTGATATTTACTGAGTTCTAGCAATTTTTTAAGTGTGTAACACATCTTTTCTTCGTCATCAACTACTAGAACTTTTGGAAACGGCAAGTTTTTGTCCTTTATTTTAATATTGAATAATTAATAGGTTAAGGCATTTCCAGGGTTTGATCTAGAATTTGTTTGCAATTATTTTTTTTTAAAAAAATAAAGTCTGTAATTAGGTAGATTAAAAAAAGATTTTTTTAGTGGGGGAGGGAGGAATTTAATCCATATTAACCTGTGCTGTTTTTAATTTGATGCTTTTACCTCGAAATTGCCTCCAAAATAATTTAAAAAAGACAAAAAAGTAATTTGGTCCAGTTTTAACTAGATTAAAACTTGAGAATCCCATATCGATGGACCGATTGATCCAGGAGATTGGAACTTCTTGGGCTTTATATCCTAATAAAATGGGTTTTAAACCGGTTTCGGCATTTGCTGCAAAATCATTGGATTCAATTTCGATATCTTTTGCTACTTCTTTTTTCATTAACTTAAGATTATTTGTAACATCACGAAAAGGTTTTTTTAATAATAACCGAGCGAGGATATGAAATCCTCTATTGGCAATAATTTTGGTAAATGGGTAGTTAAGTAGAACGCTTTTTCTGGAAAATCTACTTCCTATGGCAATATCAGCCCCTTCATTTATGGCAGCAAATAACCCAGTCATTTCGGGAAGAATGTGTTGAAAGTCGCAATCCATAGACAATACATAATCACCTTTTGCCGAGGCAAACCCATCACGAAGTGCGCGACCCACTCCATTTGGCATACTGCGTCGAACCACTCGAATTCTTGGATCAGTTTGTCCCAATTGTTCACCTATCTCAGCGGTTTTGTCTCGACTGTTGTCATCCACTAAAATAATTTCGTAAATATAGTCGTTGTAAAATCCTCTTAAGCTTTCTACCAGAGGTTTAATATTAGCCTCTTCGTTATGGCAGGGTACTACTACTGAAACTTTATTGTGTAGCGCGGAATGAAAAGCCAGGTTGGCCCTAGGCCGTTTCCACTCAACCGGTGGTGGATTTTGGGCCCAAAGAAAAAGGTCTCCTGCAAAGTTTCTTAAATAAGGTGTATTTTCAAAAATCAGACTTAAATTTTGCATAGGCCAAAGCAGGGCCTTGGGTAGGGGAGGAAAAAGGAAATCATAAGGAAGTATTTTGACCTTGGTGTAACCAATTTCAGACAGAATTGATAGCATTTGAATTCTATTAAAATAAGGTTTTTCCTTTTTGGACTTCCTGAATATTAGTTTGTTTGCTAATCGTCTAAGCTGAAAATAAGGATTCCATGGGTTCGGCTCAAACAAAAGAATTTGGCCGCCAGGTTTCAATAGTTTTTTTAAATCAAATAAAAATTTTGAATAACCTTCTCGAGGAAGCATATGCCAACCAACAATAAAATCGAATTGTCGTCCGTCTAAAGCTCCGGGAAATTTTTCTAAATGTAATGTTTCTACATTCTTTGGAAAGTTTTGAGATTGCAGGTGAGCGTGGTAACCTGAGTCGAAGGTGGCCGCAGTAATGGGATTTTTTCCTTCAGTAGATGTTTCCAGGACCCGAGTCCATTGTCCTTTTGCACATCCAATTTCTAAAATGTTTTCACCTGGAATAAGGTGAAATAAATGGCGCACCATCTGAGCGCGCCACTGTTTTCTGATTTCAATAAAGTAATCAATTTCTTCCCAATAACGGGTTTTTATATTTTCTTTTCTTTTTAAAGAAGGTGGTAAATCCATAATTTTTATTTAAAATTTTAATTAAACAATTTTTAGTTTAAACTTGATTCAAAAATAAATTTTAAAAATTAGAAATTGAAAAATGAAGAATTTAGAAAAAGATCAATTAAATTCAACTTTAGAAAAAATATATCAAGGTCGATTTAGCAATAAAGAAGTTTCTGCTAAAACCAAAATTTGGCAAGTATTATGTCCGGACTTTTTTCAACAATTCGTTCCCCTTGACAGCGACGTGTTGGATTTAGGAGCTGGATACTGCGATTTCATCAACAATATAAAGTGTAAAAATAAATTTGCAATAGATTTAAATAAGGACACTCCCCATTTTGCTGAACCGGATGTCAAAGTATATCACTTGGGATCTACAGATATTTCAGTTTTACCAGAACAATCCCTGGACATTGTATTTTGCAGTAATTTTTTAGAGCATTTGAAAAATAAGGAGGAAGTATTCCAAACCTTTGGAGAGGTACACCGCTTGCTAAGACCAGGGGGAAAATTTTTAATTCTGCAACCAAATATACGTTATTGTAAATTTGAATATTGGGATTTTTTTGATCATCACGTCCCTTTAACTGAAAAAAGTCTTATAGAAGGCTTAGAAGCAAAAAGTTTTTCAATTGAAAAGGTGATTGACCGGTTTTTACCCTTTACCACCAAAAGCAAAATTCCTCAGCACCCTTTATTGGTTAAGCTTTATCTTAAGTTTCCTCTTGCCTGGCAGATTATGGGAAAACAGTCATTTTTAGTCGCTAAAAAGTAATTATTTCTTTATGAAACTTTTATGAGATTGGTTTCATTAACCTGGCTTTGATAATTGTAAAAGCATCTTTTAATGCAGACTTTGCCATTTTATTACTTTTATTACTGGAAGATTCTGAAAAAAGATCGCGAATTAATAGGAAAATGCGTTTGGGTTTTCTAATAAAGTAAAAAATGTAGAACAAGCTTTGCCCGAAAATAACCAAAAAAGAAAGTTCGCGGTCCCCAAACTTTTTGTTGTAGGAAGTTTTTTTTGCCCCAAAATCCTGGAAAGTAAATAAACTCATTAAATAATTGTCGTCTAAATTTCTGATGACTCCATCTTTTTGGAGAGAATTAAAAGATTCCGTATTGGGTTGTGGAGAGTAGCCGTTAAGATTTACATTCGTGAAACCTTTCCAAGCACACTTTATCATAGCTCCAAAAGTTTTTATCACACTCCTATAGGTATCCTCAGGAAAACCAATTATAAAAAAACATCCCACATTGATACCCGCTTTGAGAGCAGCATCTGCTGCTTTGTACATAGCGGGAAGGTCAACCTTCTTTTTAATGGCTTTAAGGACTTTAGGATCTCCCGATTCAGGCGCAAACGCAAACTCATGACACCCAGCGGCTTTAAGTTTTTTGGCGACTTCAAAATCTATGGATTCACTACGTGTTCCAGAGGGCATTTGAAAAGTAAAGTTAAGCTTCCTATCAATTATTTCGTCACAAAAGTTTTGGATCCAATCTTTTCTGACGATTGCAGTGAGATCTTCAAATTGGAAATCAGTGACTCCATATTTTTGATAGTAATGTTCCATTTCATCAACTACTAACTTATGGTTTCTTGGAATCCAAGCTGTAGTCCACATATTTGGACTAGTGCAAAAGGTGCATTGGAAAGGGCAACCTCTTGTCGCTAGCATTGGCATAAATTTTCCTTGGGAGGAACCATGAGGTTGGTTTACTTCGTTGTAAGAATCAATATCGAATAAGTCCCAAGCAGGCCAGGGTATTTCGTCAATTTCCTTAATTCTGTCATGACGAGAATTTATTTGAACTTTCCCATCGGGTTTTCTAAAAGCAATTCCCTTTAAATCATCTACTGGATTGTTTTGTTCCCAACAACTGAGAACTTTAACAATTGTTTCTTCTCCTTCACCCATTATGACCAAGTCTAGAGGAGCCTGTTGTAATGAAAACTCAGGAAATCCTGTGACATGTTCCCCTCCCATAATTAGTTTTTGATCTGGAAAATTATTACGAATTTCTCTGATTAATTCTCTAACATAAACCCAATTTGAGGTGAACATGCAGCTTAGTCCAATGACCTGACAATCTTTAGGAATTCTTTCAATAATTTCAGAATTAGATAAACCACGAAGCCTAACTTCGCGAAAAGGAGTATATTTTCGAGGAGCTGAACCAGGGCTATCTATCACCGTTACCTTGTGCCCGGCTTCCCGGACTGCGGATGCAATATAGGCCAGGCCAATGGGTGGCATACTAATAGTTGAAACAAAATTTGTTAAAGAAACAAACTTAGAAGGCTCAATTAGGCAAACATTCATTCTTTTACTTTAGACAAAATTATTATTTGTTGAATAAAAGTTTATCAGGTTTACAGTTTAGTTCAAAAAATTGATTTTAAAAAAATAAATCTTAAATTAAGAACTTGAATTGGTGAGGAATTGAATTTTCGGGATTTTTAGGGGGAATTTTTCGGTTCATTTTTTTTTAAAGCCTCAGGGAACTTATTGTGAAGTTCACGGAGTTTTTTCCTGGCTTTTTCCTGGTCAGAGGTATTCTTTCTTTGGGAAAATAAATTTCCCGCTTGTACCATGTGTTTAATGGCTTCTCTTCCATCCTCTAATTGGGCAAAAAGTATCCCTAAATTAAAATGGGCCTCGGCAGATGTAGGGTGCAATCGAATGGTTTCTTTAAACGATTTGATCGCTTCCTGATACTTCCCGGCAAGTTCCAGTTCATTTCCTAATTCAAAATGGACTTTTGGGTCCAGTGGATTTTTACTAACAGCTTCTTCAAGTTCTTTTAATTTTTTATTTTTGAATAAATTCCAAAAGCTCAATGTGTTTCCATAATTTGAGTGAGTATTATTTTTAAAAGACTATGATATTATAGCTTTCATCAAAATTAGGCCAAGATTTTTTCAATTTAAATTGACCTCTAAGAAGGATTGGATAAGTAAGTCATGAATTTATTTTTTTTTAATACAGTGAAAAAGTTTTCAGTTATTTTCTTTTTCATCTTTTTCTTTAATTTAGGGGTATCTTGGTCGGCTACCCCAGACAACATGGTTAAAATACCCTCAGGAGAATTTATTATGGGGTGGGAAGGAGTTAGCAATAAAACTCCTCATAATGTATTTTTAGATTCCTATTTTATTGATATACATGAAGTGACCCAAGCGGAATATGTAAAAATAATGAAGGACAATCCATCAAAATTTCAAAACCCTGATTTACCGGTTGATCAAGTTACCTGGTTTGAAGCAAAAGCTTATTGTTCAAAAATAGGAAAGCGTCTACCCACGGAAGCCGAATGGGAAAAGGCTATTCGAGGAGGTTCGGTGACTCTGCACTATTGGGGAAAAAATGAACCTGGTGATTACGCCTGGTTTGATGATAATGCAGATGACCAAACTCATCCTGTTGCCAAAAAACTTCCAAATTCATTTGGACTTTATGATATGGCCGGAAATGTTTGGGAATGGAATGCTGATTGGTATGATAGAAAGTATTATGAAAAGAGCCCCTTAAAAAACCCAAAAGGTCCTGAAAATGGCCAAGATAAGGTTTTAAGAGGAGGATCTTGGTATTCCAGTATTAAACATATTACCTCTGTAACTCGGTATTGGTCAGCGCCGGATGTGAGAAATTCTAACTTTGGTTTTCGTTGTGCCCAGAGTTCGATGAAGTAACCCCCAAAAATTAATATTAGAAATATTCCGCCTCTCCCCAAATTTTGTTACAATTTTAAAGACCCTTTTAAAATAACTTTTATAAAATTAAATGGTTAGAGAAGTTCAAACAATGAATGACAAAATCAAATTGCCCGGCGGTCAATTGGTTTCGGTGGACTATGTCGAGCGTTTGTCCCGAATAGTTATTGCTTTTACAAACGGTATAATCCAGCTTTTAGGAGAGAAGCAAAGCCTTTCAGGAAAGTTAGGAGAATTAAACCGAGTCATTGAGAAAACTCTTGAGGAAAAAGAACCCACCGGTTTGCATAAAGAAGTCTCTGAATATTTTGATAACAAGAAAATAGAAGATGATTTCCGTCTCTTAGAAAAAGAAAACTTGGTTGATGTAGTACGTGAATTGACAGTAAGTATTAAAGAAATTGCTCAACCTACAGGAGCATTTGATAATGAACTTGACGGGTTTATTCAGGAAATGGAGCAAACCGACGACTTAAAAGATATCCGGGCACTTAAAAAGAAAATATTGGAAAAAACCAGATCCGTAAAGCAAGGGTTTGCTACTGTTCAAAATCAATTAATAAAATCCCAGAAACTAAGTGAGGAACTTAATAAACGTTTAAAGGAATCTGAGGCGAGGGTAATTATTGATGCGCTGACAAAAGTATTAAACCGAGCAGCATATGATATGAAAATATCTCAAATGGTCAACCACTTCAATAGATTAAAGGAACCTGCTTGCCTTGGAGTTATTGATATTGATAATTTTAAGAGCATTAATGATAAGTATGGTCACGATGCTGGAGACAATGCTTTGATTTCTATTGCCAATATAATTCGATCTTCAATAAGAGAAAATGATGTTGTGTTTCGATATGGAGGGGAGGAGTTTGCGGTAATTTTCAATAAGGCCAAAATAAAAGATGCTCAAGCCGTTGCTGAAAGGTTTCGTGCTCGCATTGATAATGTTCGCACTCATTTAGTGAATGATGTTTATGCGGATAAGGAAAAACGTGTCCAAATTACAGTGAGTGTTGGGATAGCTGAAATTAAAGAAGGCGATAACGAATTGTCTCTATTCAAAA
Organism: Nitrospinaceae bacterium; assembly: GCA_965223665.1. Lineage (GTDB taxonomy): Bacteria > Nitrospinota > Nitrospinia > Nitrospinales > Nitrospinaceae > CBDCVY01. The sequence goes on along the minus strand of OZ245011.1, from coordinate 2,628,499 downwards.
GAGCCGATGCTGCTTTATTAAGAGCTAAATCAAATGGTAAAAATCAGGTGTTGTTGAGTTAGTTTAATTTTTTTACCAATAATATTTTTGGAATAACTTGTTTAAAAAAGTTTTAAATGTTGTCATTAGCCTTTTAGAAGTTGCAAGATTTTTTTATGTCCACCCATTTCAGCACTTTTTTTTGCATCCCATCCATCTTGCGTTTTTGCTTTTACGTCAGCGCCGTTCTGAAGTAATAACTTTACAATTTTTTCGTTTCCACTAAAAGCAGCGCTCATAAGAGCAGTCCAACCGTTATTAGTTGTTGCGTTGACTTCCGCTTTTTTATCCAATAACATTTTTACAATGTCTAAATTGTTACCAAACGATGCGCTAATTAATGGGGTTAAACCACGGTTGTCTTTTTCATTGATATCCACACCTTTATTCAGAAAGAGTTGAACGACGTCAGGATTTCCACCAAAGGCAGCACTGGTGAGAGCGGTAAAACCTTCTGCTTTGGAAGATTGATACATTGCACCATGGTCTAATAGCAATTTAACTATATTTAAATTCCCTCTAGCTGCGGCTACTTTTAAGGGAGTGATGTCATTTTGATCTTTAACATTAACATCTGCTTTGTATTGTAAAAGCAATTGGGCAATTTCAAATTGCCCTCCTTGCACTGCATCCATTAACGGGGTTCTTCCTAATTGGTCTTTTGCGTTGGGATCAGATTTTTTGTCCAGCAAAAGCTTTACAATTTCACTATTTCCTCTACCTACAGCAGCCATTAAAGCGGTTAATCCTTCTCCATCCTTTTCATTTACATCTGCACCATATTCAAGAAGTAATTTAACTCTATCAATTTCTCCGCGATAAGCGATGTCAATGAGTGGAGTGCGGCCAAAATTATCTTTAGAATTTGCATCTGCACCATGTTCCAGTAAAGATTTTACAATTTCAACTTCGCCGCCTACTGCAAGATCCATTAATAAAGACAACCCATCTTGATTTTGGATATCAGCCTTAGCACCTTTTTCTAAGAGTAAATTAACGATTTTTTTATTTCCCCGGATGGCGGCCAGCCATAATGCTGTATAGCCATTGTTACTTTTAATTTGTATTTTCGTATTATGGTTAATCAATGTATCTACAATAGCAAATTGATTGGCAGCCGAAGCCCACATTAAGCTTGTAAAACCATATTGATCTTGAGTATTAACATCTACTCCTTTTTCGAGAAGGATATTGACTATCTCAAGGTTTCCTCCGGAAGCTGCACACATTAATAACGTTCTCCCTTCATTATCTATAGCTTTTATGTCTGCACCTAATTGAAGTAACCGTTGAACCATTTTTAAATCACCATGTAAGGCTGCCTCCATCAGAGCTGTAAATCCTTCTTCATCTTTTGCATTGGGATCAGCTTTATGATCTAACAATAAGTTTGCAGTATCGGTTTGATTGGAATCCAGTGATAGGAGGAGGCTTTCGTTTAATGTATTTTGATTAAGTGGAGGATCAGAGTTTAATGCCTGTTGAATCTTTTTAATATTGCCTTCTTTGATGAAATTAAGAAATAAGTCTTGAGCTTGGTGGATTTGTTTTGAATTGGAAGTTGGTTTGGGAGTTTCTTTTGATTCTTGGCAGGAAGAAAAAAATAATACGGCAACTCCCAATAAAGAAAATACTAAGGTTCCAATTTTACTTAAAAACTTTTGAGCCATAATCTCCCATCCCGAGGGATTGACATAAGTTTCGTTTATACATTTAAAAATTAAGGAATTCAATAAGATTCCTGCGAGAGGGATAGGGAAGTTATTTTGTAAAAAAAAGCGTCGGAGTTTTCACTCCGACGCCGACCTAATGGGAGGTTAGGCTTTTATTTTGAAAGCTCAAACGTAACTTTTGAGTTTCCACCTGCTGGAACTTCGACTTCCTGAGTTACTTGGCCTAGATAAGGATGCCAAGCCGTAATTTTATAGTTACCTGCAGGAATTTGATCTAAATTAAAAACTCCATCTTTCCCTGTGACAGAATAATATGGGTTATAAACAATTCGAGCATCAGCTTCCATAAAATTGTGTTGATCACATTGCAGGAAAAAATGTTTGTCTTTTTTTGCTTTAAACCTTTTTAAACTTTTTGTGACATCTGCAACGTCCCCTTTGCTTGGAAGGGGTTTATTAAAAAGAGTTTTAGCATTTGCACCTACTTTGGAATATCCGTGAGGATTATGCAGGATATCCGGGTCATGGTTTTTAATTAGTACAAGACCTTCCTTCATTCCTTTAGGTGTTTTTCGTACTACTGTTACTTTTGGAAAAATATCGCAATTTTTAAAATCGAAATTAATTGGCTCGTTATTCCAATCTTTTCCTTTATTAAGGGTTTCTATAAGAACCACTGCTCCTTCAAGATTTCCATTTGTTACAGAAATTTTAGTTCGGGGTCGGATTCCATCCTTCCCTGCGTCAGGGTGAGTCGAACAAAACTCGGAATTTTTCCCTTTTTTTAAATCCTCAAGTATAGGGGGAGGTACTTCTCCTTTAAATTTTACTATCCCTGTTAAAGTCCCACCGTTTTCAACTTTAATAACTTCGTATTTACTCTTTTTGGCATAAACGGGCAGTGCAGCCAATAACATTATGGAAAATAAAGTGAATGTTTTTAAAATGTGTTTTTTCATGGTATTCCTCCCTTTCTTCTTTCAAATTGGAAATAGAGATATCCAAACTTAAAATTATTTCATCAAATCTGTACGGATATATTTCACAACATTCCAAATATCAGGATCTTTCAGGGTTTTACCATGGGCAACCATACCGGTTCCCTTGGAACCATTTTTAATAATCCAAAACATTTGACCCGCAGAAACATTCTTCATTGTTGCTTCACATGTGAAATTTCGTGGAGAAGGCTTTAAGGCTTTCCCAAGTTTTCCATTACCATCTCCTTTTTCTCCATGACACATTTTGCAAGCCAAGGGTTTTGAAGTTTTTTCAAATATTTTTTTTCCTGCTGCTGCATCTGCACTGGCTGGAATTGCCATTTTTTGCAAGTTTGCGGGAGCGGATTTGGTTTTTCTAGGTTGGGGGCATGTTCCAGCAGCTTGACTAAAAGCTGGAAGTACAACCATTCCGAGGGTTAGCACCATAAAAGAAAATAAAACGTTGGTCTTTAGCATTAATCCTAATTTGTTAAGTTTTTTATTCATTTTGTTTTCCTCTCCTGTAGTTGAAAGACAACTTTCTTATGTTATCCTGAAACCTAAAGCCTATTACTTGTGTACCCAGTTTAATTTTTTAAAATTAAAAAACTCTTAAGTGAGGATTAATATTTTTTAATTACCCCACTTTAATTTTACGTTAACTCTTTATAATTCAGGAAGTTATGAGCAAGAGCTACGAAGAATGGAAAGTTTTGGTTATTGACAATTCCAATAGTATGACACTTTTAATCAAACAATTTCTGATGGGAATTGGTTTTGATACAAAAAATATTTGTTTGGCTACAGATGGTCAACAAGCATTAATGATGTTAGATTTGCGTGAGTTTGATTTGATAACGACAAGTATTCATTTAAAGTTTGTGAGTACAGAGAATCTGATTGGAAAAATTAGAAGTCATGATAATGAAAAAAACCGTAATGCCAAATTGTTAATAATAAGTGGTGAAAAATATCCCTTATTAATTGATAGGTTTAATAATTTTGGAGCTAATGGATATCTAGGAAAACCGTTCTTAAAAGATGAGCTTGCAAAAGCAATTGAAGGTTTAAGTCAAAATAATGGATTTATTTGTTTTGAACAGAAGCATGAAAAGTCTTCACCACCTGTTCAGACAAATGACCAAGGTTCTGTGGATGGGAAAATCATTTCTGCGTTTGTGGAATCAGCCGTTGAATCTTTTGGTCAATATATGATTTCCGCAGATCCTGGTGAAGCCATTGAGAAATGTGACGCGAAAGGGGACTTTAGTTCACTAATCGATCTTACAGATGAAGAGCATAAAGTTAGATTACTCATCTTTTTATATTTTCCGAAAAATGTGGCTTGTACTATTTATGAAATGATTTTTGGGGAGATTGATCTTTCAATGATTTGTGGGGTCGTGGAAGAATTGGGAAATATAATTGGCGGGATAGTCAAAGTAAAAATTGCAGAATATTCTAATGAAATTTTTAAACTGGTGCATTCCAATGAATCATCGAATCATTTAAATGGGACAGGGTTAAATTTTCAATTAGGCTTGCCTAAAGCTAAAATGGGAGAGGTTGAGTGGGATGAGGTTTCAGAAAGTGTTGGTCCTCAATTTTTTGTTCCATTTGATGTAAATGGAGAAAAGATTTTATTGCGAGTCAATTTTCAAGAGCCTTAATACTACAATCCCAATTGTCTTAAGGCTTCATAAACTGCAATCGAAACAACATTAGATAAATTTAATGATCTGACCCGCGTATCGTATTGAGGAATCCTAACAATTTCGTTAGGAAATTTTTCGAACATTGGTTGGGGTAAGCCGGTAGTTTCCTTTCCAAAAATTAAATAGCTTCCTTCTTTAAATGTAAAATCAGAGTATAAAGGCTTTGCCTTTTTGGAAAAAAACACTTTGTGAGTATCTGGGGAAAGAGAATTTAAAAACGTTTTCCAGTCAGGATAAATTTTTAAATTTAAATGTTGCCAATAATCCAACCCAGCTCTTTTTAATCTACTATCAGTAATTTCAAAACCTAGAGGTTCTACTAAATGAAGAGTAGAGTTAGTAGCTAAACAAAGTCTTCCAATCGATCCGGTATTGGAAGGTATTTGGGGTTCAATTAGTACAATATTTAGCTTATGCGGCATAATGGGGAAAAATCAATCTGGAATAATTCGATAAAAAAAGCCGCCTAATTGGCACATACTTCCATTTCTAATTACACCAAGAAATGTTTTTGCTTTTTCTTCAGAAACCTTATCTAGAATTTCATTCACATCCTCTTTTGAAACATCCTCCCATTCCTGGCAATCCTGAGAGCGCTCCAAAGAGAAAGCATCAATATCTTCCATTTCAATGTTAAACCTGTCTTTACGCATAGTATCCATTTTTCCCCAATTAAATAATTAGAAATTAATATTTACTGATAGTGGGTCTCACTTTATATCAAAAACAATAATTTTTGAATAGAGAGAAAATCGTGAAGGGATAAATTAATTATGGAAAAATTATTTTGAAGAAAGTCTATTGTTTTCTAAGGGCAAACCAAAGATAAAGGTAGCCCCTTCATTAGGCATTCCCTTAACCATGATAGTTCCATTATGCAAATCCATAACTTTTTTATTTATGGCCAACCCAAGTTGGCTTCCTATGTCATCTCCTTGAGGTTTGTTTTTAAGTTTAGAAAAAGGAACAAACACATTTTCTTGGTCTAGCTTGGTAAGACCTGGGCCTTGATCTTTTACACTGATTTTTGCCCATTCATCTTCTAAATTTAATTCAATAAAAATTTTTGAGTTTTTAGGAGACCATTTTATAGCGTTGCTTAATAAATTATTGAAAACCTCGGAAATTTGCTGAAAGTCAAAGTAAACATTAGGCACATTTTCATATTCTGAAAGTATTTTTATATTTTTTTTCTCAGCCTCTTGTTTATTGGTATGAATACGATCTTCGATAAGGTCTTTTAGGGAATTTTTAGTCTTGTTCAGTTTTATTTTTCCATTTTCAAGGAAAAAAAGCATTGAGAGATCTTCTAATAGATTTTCTAATTGCTTGCAGGTTATGTTCATAACTTGAGTAATTTCTTCCATTTCAGAAGGATCGATCATTTCACGATCATTTATCAATATTTCTGTATAACCCATTAAAGCACCTAATGGATTTCGAATATCATGAATTCCCATGGAAAGAAGTAAATCTTTATAATCATTAGATTTCACTAAGACTTGATGTTTGGCTGCAAAGCGTTTTTTTATTTTAGAAAAAGAATCTTTTAATTTTTTGAACTTCAATAAATTCTTTTTTCTCCTTACTAAGGTCCAAAGGGTTTTTTCAAGAGAACCTTTTTTTAAAGAAGATTGTTGAATTACTTCAATGGATTCATCAACTTTTTCTAGCTGTTCAATTTTCAAATCATCCGGAATTAGATAAATTATTAAAATGGAAGAAAAGTCATTTTTAATTTTTTCAATAAATTTTTGACAGGAAATGTTGTTTGGGTTGTATTTTAAAATCAAAAAATCATAAGAAGTTTTGCCTAACTCAATTTCTACTTCTTTTTCATTCTGACAACTTTTAAAAAATAAATTGAAATTTGGTTGAGAGTTTTCGGAAAAAATTTGATTTAAGTCTGATTTGTCCGTTGAGTTTGAAAAAAGCAGTAAATTAAGACAAGGGGTTTCCAAAAAATATTCTCCGAAATGAAAAAATAGAATTGAATGGTAATATTTTAAGTATAAGGGAATTTTTCATTTTATAAATACTATTCCTTCAAAGCGAAATAAAATTTTAATTGTCTCTCTCAAGGAGTGAATTAATTTTTATTAGCTAAGGTTTTGATTCGTTCCTTTTAAATGCCAGAAAATCAATGTTTAAAGTAGAAAAAAAATTTTGAAACTTATCGATTGATAATGGTAATTTAAGTGACTTTTTCCCAATTATGAATTGATGCATTGATTTGTCTGGACAATATGGAAAAGAAGCAAAGAGCTCTTGTATTACTTGTATTCATTGTTTTTGTATCCCTTGGATTCTGGCTAGTTTCTAGATACCCTGCCTTGGATAGTAAAGCTGCAATGTCTGGAATGGAGGCTTTTGAAGACCAACTTTCTCACCAGCCTCATTTCCAGCCCAGTGAAAATGCTTCTTCTTATGAAAGAGTTTTCATTTCCACATTAAATTGGTATGAAAGTAATTGGAGAGGAATGGCCTTTGGTTTAGTTTTGGCCGGAGGATTTTTGACTCTTTTAAGTTATTTGCCCCAAAAATCTTCAGAGCACCGGTTAAAAAATAGTTTGATGGGAATGTTAGTCGGAACTCCCTTAGGAGTTTGTGTAAATTGTGTTGCCCCCATTGCAAAGGGAATTTACGAAGCTGGAAGTAAAATGGAAACAGCATTAGCTGTAATGTTTAGTTCCCCCACACTCAATATTGTTATTCTTACTATGGTGTTTACCATCTTTCCTTTTTATATGGCTTTGTTAAAAGTGGGTTCAACCTTAGTTTTGGTTTTATTGATAGTCCCTTTAATATCAAAAGCTGATTTAAAAACCAAAAAGGAAGTATTAGAGAAAACTCCTTCTGCAATTCAATGCGATATTTTACCCGGTAAGGAATCTTGGGTAGAATCTGTAATTGGATCGTGTAAAGATTATTTTCAAAACTTTAAATACATAGTAATTAGAACTGTCCCCTTCATGCTTCTGGCTGGATTTCTGGGAGCACTAGCCAGTCATGTTTGGAGCTTTGAAAAATTTATTGGGATGCCCGTAACCTGGAAAACATTGGGTTTTATTTCTTTCCTTGGAACTTTTTTACCCTTACCTATTGCTTTTGACATTATGCTTGCTCAAGCATTAAAAGTTTCAGGTCTTGCTGAAGGTTTCATTATGACTTTATTATTTACCTTAGGAACTTTTAGCATTTATTCAGCGTTGGTAGTCTATAGAACATTCTCCTTAAAAATTGCAATACAGCTTTACCTTATAGTTGCTTTTTTTGGAATGGGTTTAGGATATGTGGCTAATGCTTACTCTGATTATCAATTCGTTCGATGGTTGGAGAGCTATGAAACTTTTGTGAAGCATTCAGACAATGAATTACATTCTACTGATTTTGAAAAGGAAGAAACTTCTTACCCGAACCCTACAGTTATAAATTTCTTTTCAACCACCCCGGTAAAACCAAAACTGTTGTATGACGCAAATGATTTGTCAATAGAATATTTTGCACATAATAAAAGGAGTTTTAGTGCATCGGAATTACCCTTCACTAGAATACTTGGTCTGGAGTTAGGAATTGAATACTTTAACAAGTTATCTTCAGTTAATTTTTTTGACCCATTCTTTTTTGGACGAGGGATTGCTTCTGGAGATTTCACGGGAGATGGCTGGGTCGATATCGCCATTGCAACGGATAAAGGAATTGAAATATACCAAAATATTAATGGACAGAAATTCCAAAAGTTAGACACTTTTTCAGGAACTTTTTCAGGAAATGAAGCAATGAATGTAGCCTTGGTGGATATGAACAATGATGGAGTTTTGGATATATTCTCAACGACCTTTAATAATGGAAATTTTTTATGGATTCAATCTTCAGATCGGGAACCTTTTCCTAAAAGATTAATTGTTCCGAATAAATCTGCGCTGATTACCAATTCAGTTTCTTTTGGCGATATAGATGGGGATGGCTATTTAGATATAGTAAATGGCAACTATTTTTTAGGAGTTCTAACAAGAACTCCTCTTGAGCAATCTCAAAATCAATTAGTCTTGAATAAGCAACTTCAATTTGAATTAAAAAACTTGCCAGGCATTCCAGGCCAAACGCAAACCTCACTTCTTTCTGATATTAATCTTGATTCGAAATTAGACTTATTGATTGGAAATGATTATCGTGTGGCAGATACTTATTATTGGGGCCAAGGAGAAGGGAATTTTCAGAAAATTTTAAAACAGGAAAATATTATACCTATCACCACTGAGAACACCATGAGCATGGATACCGGTGATATTGATAATGATTTAATCCCTGATATTTATTTGGCTAATATTGGTTTTAGCAGAGGAATTGATGTCGTATCTAATATTTTTGGTCAAGGAATGAAGGAAGTGGGTAGAAATTTTTGCAAGCCTGGGGTAAGTGCAATTGAATCGAATATGTGTCACGACCTTATAAAGTTAGTGACTTTACTTAATCCAGAAAGGCAAGACACTTCCGAAAGATGTGATCAATTGGGAACTCGTGAAAAAGTCGGGAATTGTATGGCTACCCGTATGGCTTTACTGGCTATAAAGAAAGATAAGCCTAATTTATGCGAAAAATTAAGTAAAAGTCATCCATTGAGCCAAACGCTTTGTAAGATGTATTTTGAAGCAAAATTTTTGGAGTTTGATAGAAAGGAAGAAATTCCTTTTCGTTCGCTGACAAATATTCTTTTAAAAGGGAAAGGGAACAATGTTTGGGAAGATATTTCTGAAAATACGAATGCCCAAACTGCTGAATGGAGTTGGAATGCTAAGTTTGCTGATTTAGATAATGATGAATGGCAGGATTTGTATGTTGTAAATGGAGTATTAATAACCCAAGAATTTGCTTCAAACAACTTTTTTCATAATCAAAAAGGAAAAGGATTTAAGCCCTCTCAAAAAGAATTTGGTTTAGAAGATTTGGACCATAGTTCCTCTTATACATATTTAGATTTCGATAATGATGGGGATTTAGATATTATTGCAAATACTCTCTATGGCCCATTCAAATTCTATAGAAATAATGAAAGCAAAGGAAATAGCATTACCTTTGATTTAAAACAAGAAACCGGTAATCGATTTTGCATTGGGTGTCGAATAATTATTCGTTACGGACCCGATTGGAAACGGCATCAATTTCGCGAGGTAAAAGCCAGTGGAGGATTCCGTTCCTTTGATGGATCACGGGTTCATTTTGGCTTAGGAGCTTATGAATCTATTAAGGAAGTAGAAATTCATTGGTCTAATGGTGAGTTCACCAAGTTTTCCCACCCCCTTTTAGCTAACAGACATTATATTTTTAGACAGAAAAATTCCTAAAGTTCGCAAAATTACTTCAATAAAAAACTGTATTTTTGGTTCGTTTCTATCCAGGTTCATTAAATCGGAAATCGGATAAATTGTTGATTCTAAAGGCATTTTATTTGATTAAAAAGCTATTTAAATATTACTCAACTCTTTAAAATGCCTTACTCTAAAAATTAAGAATTGGGTTTTAGATTAAGATACCTTTTTTTGGTTGATTTTATGGAGATTGTCTTTGATTATAAAGTTAAGTTTTTTCCTTTTTTTGATCTTGTAGATTCCGATAGTACATTCTTCTTATTAATGCTCCTTTTTTCTATTTTCTAAAACCACAAATTAAATTATATTTCAATGGTTTCTGTTGTAACTACGCATTTTTTAATAACTTGTCTACATGAGTGATTAATTTTTTAGCGCTCCCCTAAATGTTTAAAAAACTTTTTATTCTTTTTATTTTTAGTCACTTTTTTGGGTTTAGCCTAACGAAGGTTTCGTTTTCTGAGGAAAAACTGGAAGAAGAAGTATATGAAATTGTTGGTAACGAGATTAAATCTCCACAAGGCAAAGAAGGTCTTGTAAATGAGGGACTATCAGGAAATGTGAAACTTGGTGCTGGCTCAGCGACCCTGAGTCGAGAAACGTTTAAGTTTGGGGAATATACGGGTATTGATGACAATGGAGGGTATCCAATTGGTGAAGCAGAACTAAGTTATATTTATCAGACCTATTATTTAAATTTTTGGGTGGATAATTTAGGGTTGGATAATAGAAATTTGTTTTTAGAAGCAGGTCAAACCAGTAATTACACAATATATGCTGAGTATGATCAAAACCCTCATTTATTATTTAGTCAAAACTTGACTCCATTTACCGGGGGAGGAAGTGCGCAACTTTCAATTAACCCTGCCTTAGCTAAGTTAACCATAACTCCGGCAACGATTACTGTCCCAGCGGTTCCTAATGTAATTTCTAATTCAAATAATTTAGATTTACAAATAGATGACAGAAATACAACCAGGTTTGGTTTTTCAAAAATCTTTGGGAAAAAATCTTGGACAGTAGAATATAAACGGATCAACAAAGATGGAATTCAATCTTTAGGTGGGGTGGTAGGTAATCATCCTGCAAATCCTCATTCCACGATTCTTCCTGTACCCGTTGATCAAGTTACCAACGAAATGCTTGCTTCATTTGCTTATTCTGGGAAAAAAGTTCAATTGCAAGTAGATTATCTTTTGTCATTAAATGACAATCGTAAAGAATCCGTATTATTCGAGAGCCCTTATGCGGGCACGGTAGGTTTTTTTGACCGTGTCTCTCCCTTTACGGTAGGTGCTTTGCCATTTCAAGGACGTGTTTCTAGAGAGCCGGATCATCAATTTCATAGATTGAGTTTTACTGGGGGAGTCAACCTTTCACCTACAACTCGAATTTCTGCGACAGCCGAATATAGTTTTTCGTATCAGGATGAAGAATTATTGCCTTATTCTTTAACCACAAATACCAATTTGCTACCCAGAAATACTGCGGAAGCAAAAATGCATATCCTGCATTTTACTCTTCAAGCCAATTCTAGGTTAAATTCGAAAATAAACTTAAAAGCAAAATTTCGGCATTACCAGACAATCAATAAAACTCCTAAAACATTATTTATGCCCGTGATCAATGATACCGGTGCCCAAGTGCTACCTGCAGACGATGCCGCACTTTTTAATCTTCCCTATGAATATATTCAAGACCAAATTCAACTGGAAGGTACTTATAAACTATTTCGCGCAACCAGCCTGAAATTAGGTTATGAGTTAGAGATATACGATCGAAGTTTTCGCGCTGTGGAAGATACCATTGAAAATATTTTTAAAATTAGCATGTTTTCAAATTATTTATCTCATATTACCACCAACCTTAGCTTATCATTTTCAACGAAATCGGGTAGTGCATATGATGCCACCCAGGTAACTAATAGTCGGCATACTTCTGCATTTTTAACTTCTCCAACTGCGGTATTGCTTGCAAAACTTCCAGACCTTAGAAGGTTTGATATTGCTGACCGAGATCGTTATAAATTTGGTTGGAACTTATCCTTAATGGCCACAGAGTTTCTAGTATTTGGTTTGAATTACCAATTGCATATAGATAACTTTACTGATGGTGTTTTAGGATTAAGAGACGCTTTAAATCAAGCAATAACAATAGATGTGAATTACGCTTTCCAGGAGCAAGGTTCATTTTTTGCGTTTTTCACCTTTAACAATTGGAAAAAAGAACAAATGGGGAGAGCTCATAACTTTGGGATTCCAGGGTCAAGATCCAATCCAAATTTCAATTGGCAATTAGAGACTAATGATAAGTCTTATACAGCAGGAAGCGGAGCACATTTTTCATTTTTAAAAAATAGATTGACTTGGGATTTAGAATATACCTTTACAAGTAGTAATTCAGGTTTTAATTTTATTGCAGGGTCTGCTTTATCAAGCCCACAAGGTTTGCCCAATTTAAAAACGACTTTGCATAGTTTTACCACTAAAAGTGAATATAAAATTACTAAGAAGTTTTTAGTGGGTTTATCCTATTTATATGAGAACTTTGAGAATAATGATTTTGCTTTAAACCAATTTGAACCCCTTGATATTCTTCTAGGTTCCCCAGCAGGTGGAAGAGTCTTATTGTTGAGTCGAGCGATTCAAGATTATGAGGCACATTTAGCTATGTTGTATTTTATTTATAGGATTGGAGATTAATAAAGCTTTGAATTTTCAAATGAAGAACATTTTTTCAAAACTCCCAATTCGTACAAAAATTCTAGTAAGCTTTGTGCTGGTGCTTTCAGTGGTTTCAGTTGTAATCATAATGTTCTCCGTTAATGAGAATAAAAACTTTGCATTAAAGTCAGCCCAAAGTGAAATTAAAAATATGGCAAAAGTGGTTTCCGAAACTACAGCATTTGGATTCAAGAATTTTGATTTTGAATATATTAGAAACACCATCAACTGGTTGAAACAGGATGAACGATTGGTTTTTCTTTCTATATACGATTCAAAAAGTGAGGTTGTTGCCACCCTGGACCCCAAAAAAGAAAGTAAATGGGATCAAAAAATATTATTACAAAAAACAGGTTCCTTTTTAATTGATGAGGTACTTTTTTTGTCACAGGACATTGAAGCATTTGATCAAATTCAACAAGAATCTATTCATAAAGGAAAGGTGATTATAGGGTTATCATTAGAGTCGTTAAATCGTGAAATTTTGTTGAACCAAACTGAATCCATTGTTTTTGCATCTGTGGTTTTATTAATTGGAATTTTTCTTGCCATTTTTCTTTCCAATCATATTTCCAGACCTATAAGACACTTGGCAGATGTCTCAAATCATGTTGCTTTAAAACGAGATTATAGGCTCCGGGCACAAAAGCAAAGTGAAGATGAATTAGGAGTTTTGATCGATCGCTATAACCAAATGCTTACACAAATACAAAAACAAAATTTGGCAATGACTAATCTAAATTTAGAACTAGAAAATCGTGTTAAAGAAAGAACTCAGGATTTAGAATATGCGAAAGAGGAAGCTGTAAAAGCGAACCAGGCAAAAAGTGAATTTTTATCCAGAATGAGTCACGAACTGAGAACCCCCATGAATGCAATTTTGGGTTTTAGTCAATTAATGGAAATGCAAGTTCAAAAGAATAAAATCGCCAATTTTGAGCAAAACTTAAAACAAATTCGAATTGCTGGGAATCATCTATTAGCTTTAATTAACGAAATATTAGATTTGTCTTCAATTGAATCAGGAAAAATTGGTTTGCTATTAGAGCAGGTAAATTTTATTGATTTAAAAGATGAATTAATTGGACTTCTCCAGCCTATGGCCCAAGAGCATTCCGTTAGGATTATTGATAATTGTAAAGGAAATGCACCCGTCATTATTCTTGCCGATAAGCTGAGGCTCCGCCAAGTATTACTTAATTTGATTACAAATGCGATAAAATACAATACTGAAAATGGATTGGTGAGAATTTCTTATGAAAAAAAGGGTGCCAATAAGGTTTGTATTAAAATGGAGGATACTGGAATAGGAATTTCTCCTGAGCAGCAGTCAAGAATTTTTCAACCTTTTGAGAGGTTGGATTGGGAAAATACTGAGATTGATGGGACGGGAATTGGTCTAGCGATCTCAAGAAGATTAGTGAACTTAATGGAAGGTGAAATATTCTTTCAAAGTGATCAGGATAAAGGTACCACGTTTTTCATTGAACTGAATCTTGTGAAAGGTGATTTTTTACTTGATAAGGAACCCGATTTTAAGAAAGAGGAAAAAGAACATTTTACTTCTGCAGACCATTTTCAAATTTTATATGTTGAGGATAATCCCCTCAATTTAAGTTTGGTTGAAGATATTTTATCAGTTCACGAATCAATAAACTTGCTTTCTGCTCCTCAGGCAAAATTAGGAATTGAATTGGCCAAAACTCATCAACCTGATTTGATTTTAATGGACATTAACCTTCCGGAACTAGATGGAATTGAAGCATTAAAGATATTAAGATCAATTGAGAAGACTAAACACATACCAGTCATTGCCATTAGTGCCGATGCTATGGAAAGCGATATAAAAAAAGCCATGAGCGCCGGTTTTGAAGCTTATATCACTAAGCCTATAGAAATTGCTAATTTTCTTGAGATTATTAATGGTTTTGTAAATTCAAAAAAGTATACTTAATTTTTGATTTAAAATTGATGAAATGTCTTTTAAATTTTTTTTGAAAATAAATTATTTTATATGGCCACTTTATTTCTTTCTTTTTTTAGGTCTAGGACGGGCTGGGGAAAGGCAAGTCATTATCACTCTGCCTGAAAGTGGGGCAGAAGTGACTAACCCTTTTAAACTTTGTATGGGGGTGAAAGGATTAATTCTTGAACCAGCAGATAATGGAACAAGAGAAGGATTTGGCCATCATCATATATTATTTAGTTCCTTGCCTGCAGATTTAAGTAAACCTTTAAAGCGTAAGGAGGCCATTCATTTATCTAAAGCACAAACCTGTGTAAAATTAAAAATGGAACCTGGAAATCACGTAATAATTGCACTTTTTTCATATGGAAACCATGTTCCTTATAATCCGCCAATAATGGATAAAGTATTAATAAAAGTAAAAAATTAATACTTAAAATAAACTTTGGGTAAAAACTTTTTTCTCCTACCTTACTTTAAGGAAATTAATTTGAAAATTTTTACGCATACTTTTTTTATATTAGTTGCCCTAAATGTTACGATTTCATCACCGCTTCATGCCGAAAAAACAATAAATTGGGAAAAAATTAATCCCAACCTCAAAGGGGTTGCTCCTATTCCTCAAAAAAGCGATTCAAATGACCAGACTGAATGTTTGTTATGTCACAAAGATTATATTAAGGCGTTTGGACGAACCAAGCACGCCAAATGGCTGGTTAGAAAATATGGGAAAAATTTAGCTACCATTTGTGAAACCTGTCATGGTCCGATGAGTAAACATTTAAACGAAATAGCTTCTATTAAAAAACGATTGCCTTCTGTCACAAAAAAAACAGGAGCAAAATTTGTAGTTTCTTTTTCATCAATAGAGCCCATAAAAAAAAATGCAATCTGTTTACAATGTCACGAAAACTCAAAATTGATGTCTTGGAAAGGAAGTTCTCATCAAATGATGGAGGTCAGTTGTGACAATTGTCATTATGTGATGAATAAAAGAGGAAAACGAAAATTGTTAATTACGGAAGATCCAAAGCGAAGCTGCTTTTCTTGTCACAGAAATGTAAGAGCAAAAATGTTCCGAACATCTCATATGCCCTTAAAAGAAGGCAAACAGGATTGTGGTTCCTGCCATAATCCTCACGGAGGCTTTGGTCCAAGTCTGTTGAAACGATCCACCATTAACGAAACCTGTTTCATATGCCATCAGGAAAAGAGAGGTCCGTTTTTATGGCAACATCCCCCAGCCTTGGAAAACTGTGCAACCTGTCATGACCCTCACGGATCAAATTTTCGTCCGCTTTTAAAAGGAAAAGTTCCTTATCTTTGTCAACAATGTCATATGGATGTTTTTCATGTTAGTGATCTTTATGAAGGGCAGCAATTAAGAAACCGCAGTTCTTATATTGGCGGAAAATCTTGCTTGAATTGCCACAGCCTTATTCATGGATCCAACCATCCTTCAGGGCAAAGGTTTCAAAGATAAATCCGGTTTAGGTAACTTCAGTCTATTGGGAGAGATGAAAAGTAAATGCACCAAACCGCAAAAGTTTCTGTTATAGTATTTTGAAAAAGTGATAAAGTCGTGAAGCTTGCCTTCGAAATGCCCACAAAGAAAATCCTAACATTTTGCGCCTGTAGCTCAGCTGGATAGAGCGACGGACTTCTAATCCGTAGGTCGCAGGTTCGAGTCCTGCCAGGCGTGCCAATAAAATCAATAAGTTAATAGGGGTAGCTTTGTTGTGTATCGTGGAAAAAATTTAAATTATCACTTTTTTATCAAATAAATGTAGTTTTCATTTAAGCAACTAAAAGCCAAAGACTCTTAATCAGTAGGTTGAGGGTTCGATTTCTTGACGGCTCATCAATAAAAACAATAAGTTATAAGGTTTTCCTGAAGTCCCTATTTTTATTAATAGGCGTCTAATAGGCAAGAGAATTAAAAGTTAGTCAATTTTCCTCAAGCTTGTCAAGAAACCAACCAATGGGAGTGGTGGGAATTTATTTGCCTGCTAGAATTTGATTTTTTCTCCCTTCACAATTCCAAATAACAAAACTTTAAATGTTAGACTGCTAATCTTGCTAATCCTGCCAATTTCTTCCTCTAAACTCTTAAACAATAAAATGGTATAAGAATTAGAGATAATTTAATCATTGGATTTTATAACTAACCATTTTTATTTTTAGATTTTTAATATTTATGAGTGATTTGGAGAATTGCTATATAAAAATTATGGAAATATTGGGGCCTGATTACAAGGAACCTTTAGAGGTTATTAAAACCGTTGAAGAATATAGGCAGTATTGGAAACCAAAAGTCGTTAAAACCCTTTTATTAGCTGAGAGTCATGTATATACAACTTCAGAAGATTATTCGCGAAGAAAAAATAAATTAGATTCAATTCTACCCAATTATCCTTCAAACTTTGTGCGTTTTGTTTATTGTATAAATTACAGAGAAACTCGTCAGTTTTGGAGGATATTTTATAGCACGCTAAATTGGATCGAATCTCATCAAGATTTTGAGTTCATAAAGGATTTTAATAATAAACTTAAAATACTTCAACAAATGAAAGAAAGGGGTATTTGGTTAGTGGATGCCAGTATTTGTGGTCTTTACATTCCTGGCGGTTCAAAACCTAGACCTATAAAAGTAAAACAAGCGCTTTGTTGTTCATGGAATGGCTATGTTAAAAATGTTATTGAAAAGTCAAAACCTGAACGAATTGTAGTAATTGGTAAAACCGTTTGGAATGAAATTTCACAATTTTTTTCTTCTGAATTATTATCAAAATCGAATTGGGTTTACCAGCCTAATGCACGCTTGGAAGGGGATGGACACATAAAAAATTATCAGAAGATATTTCAACTGTGCAATAACGGAACCATTAACAATAAATCTTTCGACTTTATAAAGACTTCATCCAAGGTGAAAACAAAAAATAAAACTTCTAATAAAGAAAAATCTTTGAAGGTTTATGAGTTTAGCCGCCTCAGCTTTTTGGCAAAAGTTATAGAATCTCTTAATGCCGAGGAAAGTTTTAGAATAATTTGTCCTGAGGGAACTTTTCAAATGACTAAAAATGAGTTCTATTCCGAGTTCAAAAATGTGGTTCAAAGCAGAAGCTATCGTGAAAAGGGAATTTATCATTATCCCAAACCTCCAGGTAAGGCTTTGAAATTTATTATCAGGTGAGAAAATTGGGAAGGGATTAAAAAAATTTTGAGTATTAAATCGCTTTGGCTTACACAATTAAAGATCAATCACTTCGGTTTATGGTTTAAAAGGGCTTCGGTTCTTGTTTTTTGTTTTCCTCGGGTTCTTTCTTTTCATCCTCAAAGGTCAATTGGTTTGGATCGATATAATCGGGGAGTTGTGTGTTTTTATATATTTTGGCCTTTGTTAGTTGTAGATAGGTTAAATTCTTTGCTCCTCTAAGGTCAGCCCCTAGCAGTTCGGCGTTACTCAGATTAGTTCCTTTCAAGTTAGCTTTACTTAAGTCAGCCCTTTCTAGATCGGCTTCTTCAAGGTTTACTTCTTGCGTGTTGATATTTTGAAGGTAGGCAGCCGGTAATTTTAAACCTCTAATGTTTGAATTATTTAAATTAATTTTGTTTATATATGGATTCAAACTAGAGACAACAACCACGCAAGTTTGGTGGAGAATATTTGTAAAGTTTACCTGCAAAATAAGAAAGATTTTAAGGATAGTCCTTTTATGGTAAGAATTCCGCTACGCTTAGTTAGGTGCTTCGACTTTATTTAAACTTGCCGAAAATGTCAATATTTGTTAGGTTCGCTAAATCTGAAAACCTATGTTGCGAATTTTGAAGACAATTATGAGAAACAGACATGCTCTCTAAATTTGATAGACCGCCGCTGTTTTTGGATGCCAAGTTCAGAAACGATAGAAATAATTGGAAAAACCCAAAAGACCAGTTCAACAAAATGTTCAGGTTTTTTGATGATAATAAGGGAATTCAAAATGTAGGGGGGTTTCGCTTCAAAAGTAAAATTAAGGGACCAACTGGAATCCAGAACGCAGCTTTTGTATTGCTTATTACAAACTTTAAAGAAAACGAATGGCCCGATTCAATTGATTTGTCAACAGGAATATTTACGTATTGGGGTGATAACAGAGAGCCTGGTAATCCTATTCACAAAACCCATATAGGGGGAAATAAGCTTTTAGCAGCAGTTTACAACGATATGCATGAAGGCAAAAAGAAAAATATTCCTCCTTTTCTCTGTTTTGAAAATTTAAAAGAGAAGAAGTTAAGCAGCATGAAATTTTTGGGCTTAGCTGCTCCAGGGGGTACAGGTTTTTCAAGTTTGGAAGATTTAACAGCCGTTTGGAGAGTTGCTAAGAAAAAGAGATTTCAAAACTACAAAGCTGTTTTCAGTATTTTAGCCGAAGAAATTGTTCCTTGGCCTTGGCTTGATGATTTGGTTTCCGGAGTTCTGCCCACTTATTCGGTTCATTGTCCCAAAGCATGGAAAAACTGGGTCAAGAAGGGAAGCTATAAAACTATCCAGTGCCAGAATACATTTTTGCCACGCACAAAAAACGAACAACTTCCTCAAACAGAACAAGAAAAAAAGGTCTTGAAGTCATTGTCGTTTTTAACCCCCTATGAATTTGAAGTTGCCTGTAAAGAAATTCTGCAAATGTTGAACAATAACTTTGTGAATTTAGATACAACACCTCGCTCTAAAGACCGTGGAAGGGACATAGTAGGGTTCTTTAAATTAGGGTTACCCGGAACTGAAATTTTTCTGGAGGTGATCGGAGAAGTTAAGAAATGGAAAGCCGGTATAGGGGTAAAGCCGATGTCGAGGTTGATATCTCGATTAAAGCATAGAGATTTAGGTATCTTCTTAACTACATCTTATTTTAATGAGCAGGTTCAGAAAGAAATCCATGAGGATAGACATCCAATTTTATTAATATCTGGAGGTGACATCGCGAAAATATTAATTTCTAATGAACTTGGTGGGAATAATAAAGGAAATCGCTTGGACAAATGGGTTGAGTCAATTAAAGTGAAAATTGAATCTTGATAATTATTTCTTGCCAGCGAAATACTGATTTTCAGGAAAAACAGAACAAATGGATGGATCCAAAGTTAAAAAATTCAAAGGAATAATATCCGAAAAGGTCATAGCAAACGGCTATACCCTTGATAAGGCCTACCAAGAGTGTGTAAACCAGGCAAAGGATTTCGATTTTTATAATGAAAATAAAGAATACATGGAGAAGGCTTACCAGGAATTAAGGGATATTCCTGTTGAATATATCAGTGAAGGTGGATTTGCGATCCTAGAGGACAGAAAGGAATGGTACTTTGGTCCAAAGGATTCAGACATTTTCTGGCCGGCTCTGAAAAAATATCTTTTGGAGGACAAAGAATGGCGTGATTTTACAGTTAGGAAAATCAACAGATCCTCAACAAGTATTATCCAGCATCTGGATAATCCCGGTTTGAACGAATTCAAGACAAAAGGTCTGGTTGTTGGATATGTTCAAAGTGGAAAGACTGCAAATATGACAGCTGTTATGGCAAAAGCTGCAGATGCCAGTTTCAGGTTTTTCATTGTGCTATCAGGCCTTACTGATGCACTGAGAAATCAGACTCAGGAAAGATTTGAGAACGATCTTGTAAAAAGGAATCCGGCCAAGTGGCAGAAATGGACAAATATCGGAACAGACTTTAATCTCAGGTTATCAAGCTTTCCATCATTCAGCCCTGATCAGAGAAATATCGCTGTTATTAAAAAGAATAAACATATCCTTTCAAGGCTGATAGGTGTTTTAAAAAGTACTCCTCCTGCCATATTGAAAAGTTGCCCCTTCATGGTAATTGATGATGAATGTGACCAGGCAAGTGTCAACAGTGCGAAATTCGCTGAAGAAATGAGTGCCATAAATGAGAGTGTACGAACCTTGCTGAAGCTTCTGCCAAGAGTTGCCTATATAGGGTATACAGCAACTCCTTTTGCAAATATTCTCATTAACCCGGTTCTTGCAAACCCAGAACACCCTGATGATCTTTATCCGAAAGATTTTATCTATTCCCTGGAAAAACCTGAGGAATATTTTGGCGCGGAAAGCCTGTTTGGAAGAGATATTCTTGAGGGGGACGAAGTTCATCCTGAAGAGGAGGGTCTTGACATGATCCGCCTCATTCCTGACGAGGAATCACCATTATTAAGGCCCCAGAAGAAAAAAGACAGAGATAGTTTTTCGTTCGAAATTACCAGCACTCTCCGGAAATCCTTATTATATTTCATCTTGGCCACGGCGGTGCGAAAGGTTAGAGGAGATGAAAACTGCCATTCGTCAATGCTGATACATACGACGATTTATAAGGAACCTCATTTCAGTGCACAGCAACGCATTGAAGAGTTTCTAGAATGGGTTCAAAATAAACTCATTGGAAACGATCAAAAGATTTTTAAAGAATTAAAGCAATTATGGGATGAGGAAAGGAATTGCGTACCTGCAGAAAGTTTTGGGAACAGGACGGTCGAATTTGATGATCTATGGAATCATGTGCCTGAAACAGTGGGTCAGATTGAAGTGGTGGTTGAAAACAGTGAAAGCGAAGAAAGGCTTGATTTCAGCAGCAGGACAAGGCGTTATATTGTCGTAGGGGGTAATGTTCTTGCCAGAGGACTGACAATTGAGGGTCTGATTGTAAGTTTTTTCATGAGGACATCCACACAGTACGATTCGATAATGCAGATGGGGCGGTGGTTCGGATACCGAAACAAATTTGAAGATCTTCCAAGAATCTGGATGACCAGAGATATGAGAAATGCATTTCATGATCTGGCCACAGTTGAAGCAGAAATCCGACAGGATATAGAGATTTATGCTAGGGATAAACTCACTCCAATGCAATTTGCTGTCAGGATCCGGCAGCTTCCGGGGCTGGCCATTACGGCTAGGACTAAAATGATGGCAGCTCAGGCCGTCTCTGTTTCTTATTCTGATTCTCATGTTCAGACTTTTCGATTCAAAGAGAAGGATGGGGGATGGCTGGATAAAAACTGGAAGGCTGGTTCTGAATTGATCAATTCTGTAAAGTCAAAAGGAATAAATTCCTCCGACTTTGGAAGAGGTCCTGTATTTCTGAATGTTCCAGTTGGCTTGATTCTGAATTTTATTGAATCATACGAAGTACACGAGACCCATAATGCATTGAATAAAGTATCACTTATAAATTATATCGAAGACCAGAACCGCCAAACAGCTGGTGATCTTAAATTCTGGAATTTAGGAGTTCTTCAGCCGTCTTCCGGTGCTCAGAGTCAAGAGAATTTAGGATCTTTAGGAAAAGTAAGAACAATTGTCCGGTCCCGGTTAAAGGACGGGGGACTGGAAAACGATGCTGACATCAAAGCTCTCATGTCCAAAGCTGATGTTTTTATCGATGTTGACGATAACATTAAAGTTTCCGAAAAGGGTTGGGCCGAATTGAGAAATGAAAGGGAAAATAAGATTGGGAAAAAGCCTTTGTTGATTTTTTATCCGATAAACTCTGAATCAACACCTGTGTCATCAAAGAACCGCGAACCTCTTAATGCCATGACGGATGTTCTTGGTTTAGGCTTTGTATTTCCCAAGGCAACCGATGATACACAAATCTATGTTCAGGTTCCTCTTCCGGAACAGGATTATGAGGAACCAGATATTCCTGAGGATATAAATGGAGAACAGTAAAATTGATCCGGTTCTAAGGTGGACTCACCTCAGAACAGAAACTGGGGTGTCCGATACCACAGTTGGTTTTGCAACCAGTCCGCTGGAAGCGAAAACCAGATTTGGTCCCCTCCGTCTGGCTCTTGGTGGATCAGGAGAAGCGCGCCTCCTCGTTCCAATCGATCCAAGGGATAGAATAAATAAAGAGCTTGGAGGAAAATCTCTTGATATCCAAGATAAAAGTTATCTGGTCGGCGGGAAGAATACAAGATTCCTGGATCTGGTATGTCTTGAGAACAACTTAGAAGCGGTCTTTGGAGAAGTTGTTTCCGACATTTTGCGAAGAGTGAACGAAAGGGAAATACCCTTAAAAGCGGTGGAGGAGAGCCTAAAGGAATTCCGCAATTTGCTGAAGATATCCAGATTGGAAATAACGCGGGAAAAGGTTACAGGTCTTCTCGGAGAGCTGATGCTTCTGCGTCAACTTATGGGGTACAGGGCAGACGCATGGAAGACTTGGTTGGGACCGGAAGGGGGAAGACATGACTTCACGTCTGGGCAAACAGCTTTGGAATCCAAGGCATCGGTACGTACGCAGAAACCGGTAATAGAAATAACCTCTCTGGATCAGCTTGAACCTCCGAACGGAGGTAGTCTTTATCTTGTTCATCATATTTTTGAGTCAAACCCAGTGGGCAATCTGGATGTTCCCTCCATCGCGGAAGAGCTGCTGGAAAAAGCCGGCCGTCCTGAAAGATTTGAAGAATTAATTGGCATGGGGGGATATCTGAAGGAGGACAAGGAGATCTGGAAAAAGTATAGATTTAACCTTTATCAAATTATGACCTACCAGATTTCAGATTCCTTTCCTAAGCTGACTATAAACGCATTTCGAGAGGGGAATCCAAAGGAAGGAATTTCTCATATCCGGTATATGCTTGACCTTTCTGTTGCTAGAGAATTTGCTGTTGAAGAATCGATTCAGGAAGTTTTCAAGGAATATGTAAAATGATATTAACAACTTTGGTCAGAGACTCCGAACCTTATTCAAGGTACGGGAATATTTCTGCGGATGGGGTATCCAAACTTTTGGGAGCTCCTAATCTTGACCAGCTCCAGACTGTAATTCGTGAAACAGTTCAGAATTCATGGGATGCAAGAGAGGAGGGGAAGATACCGGAATACCGTATTCGACTCAGAACCCTTTTGCCCCAGGAAAAGAACATTTTGGCTGAGAACATATTTCCTGATCTCCCTGACGAACCTGATGGTGAAGAATACCGAAGAATTCAGGATTTGCTGGCTGAAGGAGAGAATTTCAGTGTTTTTGAGATTTGTGATTTTGGTACCTGTGGTCTGGGTGGACCTACCCATCCAGATGAAATTCCGGAAAAGGGCGAGGCTCCAGATTTTGTGGATTTTCTGAGGAATATAGGAACGCCAAGAGATACCTTTCAAGGTGGAGGAACTTATGGATATGGCAAATCCTGTCTTTATTCCTTTAGTCGATGTCATACGATCATTGTTGATACCTTGGCAAAATGCAGGAATGAAGTCGTACGAAGACTGATGGCATGCAAAATTGGTCACAGATATGATTCTATAGGTGATGATGGCGGGAAAAGATTTACCGGAAGGCACTGGTGGGGAGTTCGAAATGGTGGAGAGGTTGTTGAACCGGTTACTTCCGATGATGCGGCTGGTTTGGCCTCGGCGCTCGGTTTTCCTGATAGGAGGGAGGAAGAATTCGGTACCTCCATTATGATACTTGCCCCGGATATTGATGAAAACTCAAGGAAGGAAATGAAGGCTAGGCTGGCCGAAATACTTCTCTGGAATTTCTGGCCCAAAATGATTGAATATGACTCCTGTCCGGCTTCCATGAAATTTTCTCTTGAGATAGAGAGAGAAGAGTGCTCTTTGCCAAAACCCGAAGACTGTTCCCCGATTGATCTCTTCTCGGAGGCGATGCGCAACCTTAAAGCTGACAGTAGCACCAACCTAAAAATTGAATGTAAAAGTCCCAAAAAAATACTTGGAAAACTTTCAACTGTAAAAAATCTCAGATCCCTGAGAAATCCTGCATTGCAGTCTAGTGAGAATATTATTCCTTCCAAAAGCCAGCATGTGGCTCTGATGCGACCTGCAGAACTTGTTCTAAAATACCTTGAGGGAGAATCCATGGGTATTGACGATGTCGAATGGGCAGGTGTTTTTATTGTTGACTCAGACCACCAAGTTGAAAGGGCATTTGCAGAAGCGGAACCCCCTGCTCATGATGACTGGATACCAGATTATCTTCCTGCGAAAAGCAGAAAAAAAACCTTTGTCAAGGTTGCTCTCAAGAGAATCAGGGAAGCAATGATTGCCTTCCATTCTCCAGAACCAAAGATTGGGGGGGATAAAAACGGTGAATCCATTGGAAGTGTTGCAGATGCGGTAGGAAGCATGATTTCAGGTCTTGCAGGGAGCAGACTGGGAGGAGTGACCCGGGGGAGGGAAAGAACTGGATCTAGAGGTGGAAGGCAAAAGCCGTTCAGATTGGAAAAGCCTAAATTTAAATGCCATACAGTGAAAAAAGGTATGCCATGTGCCAGATTCGATATCAGGTTGAAGGGGCCAAAAGGTAAGAAAATAATTATTAGGGTTAAACCCGAAGTGGTTATTGATGGTGGGGGAACCATTTCTGAATTGCCTGGAGGGAAGAAGCCTGAAGTTCTCGAATGGCGTGATTCCAGTGATAGGGAAATTGGAAATACGGAGTTGCTTCTAATAGAGACTACGGGTGAGGAGATGTTATCCGTACTAGTCTCCATTCCAGGATATGTTGCAGTATCACTTAAGGCCTTTCTTGAGGAGGTTTCCAAGTGAGAGAAGAAATAGCTTTTCCCTACCAAACAGTGTCTGATCAAGATTCAGTTCTTTGTAAACCATGGGTTTTGAAACAGGCTGATGGCAGCCCTTTAAAAGTGAAGGAGGGAATACCCGGTTGGGACTATAATCTGAATCTAACCTTGGAAAGAGAATTTAATATAGATATCAACCGGGTTCTTAGAGAAACAGGTCATGAGTATTCAGCAGAGAACCTCATTCTGGCCGTTATTCCTATAAGTGGCGCCGAAGGTAACAGCTACAAGCATCCGGTAAGATTATTCCAGTTGCCTGCAAAAGGGTTGTGGAGTGAAACGATTCAGATAGAACTGGATAGCTCCCGTCTGGCATCCAAGCTTGTATTGGAGACGATAATTTTTCTGAATTCAACTTTGAAACCCAAAAAGGCTTTTGTTGCCAAACATAAGGGAAGCAGGCTCTGGGAGGATTTATTTCAGATCCCCCTTGAAGGAACGCTTGGCCGGTTTCCAATGGTTGCAATAGACTTTAATGAGGGGTTTCCTAAGGATTCATCTTCTGGTCTCTGGTATCTCAGCTGGGATCCGGATGCTCTTGAACAGTCTTTTCTTGGCAATGTCACGCTGTATGTTAATTCCGGGAACAAGAATTTTATTGAGAAAATTAGAAGCAATGATCCATTATTAATTTCTCTTATGGTATCCGATATTGTCAGGCAGGTATGTTTGCGGACTATTGACCTAGAGGACATTGATTACAATCAACTTAGTGAATATGAGAGTGGAACTCTGGGTTACATGATAAAGGAATGGCTCAGCGTTACATTTGGGGATTTTAATTTTAATGATCTCCGTGCCCGCAAAAAAAATAACCCCTCTGAGATGGAGTCGATAATTCAATCAACTTTTTTTGAGGGAAATGAATAACATGCCGCGATATCTTTTCCCTCGAATAAATAAAGTTCATGCAGAAAAAATATGGGCTGAAATAAGGGATAAAAGCATACCTCAGCTGGAGAAAATTTCAGGTTTCACCTGTGACTTTGCTTTTTATTCTGAAACGGGTGGCACCAAAGTGAATATCGATGTGCTTAAAACAATTCAGGATGGCATTTCTAAACTGGCAACTCAAAATGGATACCCGGGAGAAGTCTCCAAAAAACAGTTGACGGACTTTGATACAAAATGCGCAGCTTATCTTGTTAAAAATTCAAGTATGCCGGTGGGCGAAGCCCTGAGGAATGAAACTTGGATGTTTTTTACCCTTGTTCTCCTTCCCAATCTCTGCCGATGGAGATTTCCTCTTAAAAAAAGACATGATGACAACATTGATGATAGAAAGAGCCGCTTTTTTGGAGGAACCAGAAATACCTTTCAGAGGTTATGGCGAAGGGGATTTCTTATGACAGCTGATGGTGGTAATGATAAGGATCTTGAATTATTAAGAGTGCTTACAGAAGATGCTCAGGTTGCCATTTTTGAGAGACCGGGAATTTCTTCCAGTCCTAAGGTTGCAAGAGCCTTGGCGCTGGGCTGGAAGAGCACATCAGAGAAAATAGGACGTGAGAAAATGGAACCCGTTCATCGTGAAACCTTTAAAAGAATCAGAGCCTGGGCGCCAGTCATAAGTTTTGAATGTTTGCCTGAAACCGATCTTAAGGAAACCATAGACAAAGTATTTTCCGATTTTAAACCTAAGGAAACAGTACGCAAAGTATCTTCCGACCTTAATGTCTCTTGGAAAAAAACTTGGTGAGAACTCTATTAAAATCGGACAAGGAATGAACACTCATAATTGTGATATTGGTTGTGATGGATTTAAATGAAGTCCCAAATACATTAGGTGCCTTCTAGGTTTTTTTTAATTATTTTCCTGATTAGTTCAAGATTTCGGGTTTGGCATTCCCAGATTGTGATTACCCTCCAATTAAGATTTTTCAATTTTTTTTGGTTCTTTTTGTCTCTTCTTTTGTTATCTCTGAACTTTGCATTCCAGAACTCCTTTCTGGATTTGGGAGTATAAGCAAAACGACAGTTCTTGTGACGGTGCCAGAAACAGCCATGGACAAATATTATTGTGTTGTATTTGGGAAGAACAATGTCAGGTTTTCCTGGAAGGTCTTTACGGTGGAGTCTGAAACGGTAACCCGATTTATGAAGTATTGAGCGTACAATCTTTTCGGGTTTTGTATCTTTGCCCCTGATTCGGGACATGTTCCAACTTCTGTGCTCGGGTGAGATTTGATCGGCCATTACTCATCTTGGTTAAGCACATTAAATACGGTTTCAGCAATCTGCAGTGCCAGATAGGGGGGCACAGCATTTCCTACTTGGGTATATTGTGCTGTACGGGGTCCACAAAAAAAGTAATTGTCAGGAAAGGTCTGGAGTCTTGCTGCTTCTCTGACTGTTAGACTGCGGCACTGCTGAGGATCATAGTGTATATAATAATGACCATCCTTTGAGATATGACTTGTGATGGTAGTGGCTGGTTTGTTCGAGATCTGAACTCTGAAGCGATCTGAAAATAGGGAACCCTTCACGGCTCTAGGTACATTGTTATGTTTTGGGAGAAGAATTTCGGGAAAATCGCCAAGCTTGGGTGATTCTCTGAAGACCTTGGCATAACAGGCGGCAAAAAGATATCGATACAGGTCTTCCTCCATATGTCCCCTGGAGGTGTGGTTGCAGACTCCACCAATTTGACTGTCTTCAAGCCAATTCAGGAGAAAGTCTTTACTATTAGTGATCTGCCAGGGAATAAATTCACCACCACGGTTTTTCAGTGGGGAAGATAACTGGTCAAGGACCTTTATGACGTTCTTGTAAACTTCTGGATGTTTTCTTTTTATCTGAGAGACCCAGAATTGTCCGGATGCACTTTTCAATAGATTTTTCCAGAGCTTGGAACTGTCTTCAGATTTCGACAGGCCACTGCGAATCTTGGGTAGACCCCTAAGAGCTTCCTTAACTGTAACGAAGGAATCCTTTTTCCTGAGTGGAATGGGGGTACGATCCAAGTCTTCACGGATTCCCATTAATATTATTCTGTGTCGTGCCTGTGGAATTCCAAAATTTTCACACCTGATAACATAATCTGTGCTTTCATATACGGGATTTCCCCAGAAATCTATTCCCCGGGGTTCATGAACCAAGGAAAAAATCCTGTATGTTGGAATATGCCCAGCCCGGTGGGATTTCCGAGAGTGTCTTACTTCTGTAATGGAATCCGGGTTTTCAAGCTGGGATCGTATTTGATCAAAAATTTTATGGTTTCCCAGTTTTGAAGAAAGGAGACCCTTAACATTTTCCATGATGAAAACAGGCGGAGAAAACTGACTGATAATCTTAAGATATTCAATATAGAGTCTGACATTTTTATCTTTCGAATCTATTCCGCCCTTACGGGATCGGCCCACCAGTGAATATGCTTGGCAGGGCGGGCCACCGGTAAGAACCCAGAGCTTTTTATCTCCAACCGCGGCCTTTATGCGCTGACTGATTTCCTTCTGGGGTGTTTCTCCCAATGTGGCATGCCATGCTTCTCTTTTTGAATCAGAAGCTTCAATCGGGAATCGGTCAAATAGCTCTTTTCTGGTCAGTTCACCTCTCAGAAAACGGTAATAGTCTTCAGGCACTCCGTTTCTGATGAACTGACGAAAAAAGCTACGGAGTTCAAGCGTACTGTGAGCAATTGGATCTTTCTCAATGGAGAGCGCTATTTTGAATGGTTGTTTATTCGGGATACGGAACTGACTGAATCCTTCCCCCAGTCCACCCGGACCGGCAAAAAGATCAATAACGGGGATATCTCCACTGATGAGACGCTTTGAAGCCAATGATTTTCCTCCCTTGAATGCCTTTTCAGTTTCGCTAAAAACTAAATCTAGTGGGGCAACCCTTTATTAAATGAAATTGTCTAGTTATTCAACATGGAATAATGACCGATCGTCCGTTAATAAACGGTGGAGTGTTTATTTTCGGTGTCTTGCATGGTTCTTGGAACCTAGGACCCATTTTAACCCTTTAAAAATCAACCATTTTTTCTGGTTGTCCCCTCGAACCCTCGATAAGTGGGTGTTAAAAATGCAACACTCAAGGAAGGGTTACTGATAAATAGATCGTTGGCAAGACCTGCGGATTCCAATCAAACTTAAAAATCTGATCCAGCAGAAATTTATCCGTCTCTTATATGTACCAGTGTAAATTTTAAGCTGCAATTGTTTTTGGTTGAATTATGACTTTGACTGAATAACCGTCTAACCCGTAAAGGTTTCGGGGAGAAGGTCATTGAATAGTTTGTTTAAAATTTGTATATGGGTTTTTGATTGAATCCATTTAACAAAGACCAAGTGGTATTGCCGGATCCCTTTCTTTGCTTAAAGTTTTCGTAAATCATAGGGACTGTATATATTTAAGATTAGATAATGGTCAGCTTTTTTTTCGTTTAAAAATAATACGGTTTCCAGATGTTTCTAGGGTTTCTAGTAAAAGCCCTTTATTTTCTAGAGCATTTTTTAAAATTCGTCTGATGTTTGATGTGCTTTCAATGTCTTCGAATATTTCCAATTCTAAAAAATAAGGCTCAAACCTTAGTTCTCGAAATTTTCGAAAGCCAATCGATTTTACAAGTGAATAAATTTGGTCCATCTCTTTTTCTTCAAAATTTTTAAAAATAATTAGGAATTCTTTTGTATCCGAAATAGATAAATTAGTTAGTATCATTTCTACAATTGAGGATGATGTCGACTTAGCTGCTTGAACTGAAGCTTTTATTAGAGCTTCCTCAAATGCTAAATTATTGTTAGATGGATAAATTTGTTTTGTGCTTTTTTCTGAAGAACCAAGTATTTTTCCAGTTGAAGGATTAAAAACTTTTGTTGTTACTGTTGCAATAACAATTGAAAAAGTTGGGCCAGGTTTTGTTCTACTACTTAGGCTGAATTTTATTAATAATTCAGCATCCTGATTAATGGCCAATTGGTTTAATTTTTTATCTGAAAAGTCCTCGCCTAATTCTTTAATTTTTTCGTATATTGGGGTTACTGCATCCTCGTTGAAAACACGAAACTGTTTTTTTAAAAAATAGTTTCGAATGGAATTTTGAGCACTTTTTACAGCCTTATTTTTGCGGTCCAACCCATTAGATCTTTTATGATAAATAATCATCAGATGCTTATTATCTAGTTTAGTATTGATAAATATTTTTAATCCTCTGATATCATCTAAGATAGCTTTGCGCTTTACTTTTGCTTGTATAATTACTTTATATACTTCTTTAGATGGTTCAAGTCCGCTAGAAACTATTTTATAATCTGAAACATAACCTTGGCTGGCTGTGAGTATTTTATCGGATATTACTTGGAAGTTTTCTACCAATGTTTGCGACTCAACCATTACACCAAGAACTTGCTGAATTGCTTTTCGCATTGCATCTCTTAATGCCAAATTCTCAGAGTCTGGGCCAAGTGGAGCAATTCCTTCAATCGTGATCCATTCTTTATTTTGGGCTTTCGCCGTGGAAATGTTCAATGTTGAAACAAAAAACATCGAAAAGAATAATAATCCTAGAGTTCTCATTGTAGTTTTTCATATTTGAGATTGGTCTCTTGATTTATATTCAAAAAAATTAAATATTTTTTTCCCAATGAAATCCAAGTAAACAGGTTAATCAAAATTCTTTGGTGGGAAAAAGGTATTATGGAAAAATGTTGAATTTTAAAATTAATAGTGATCAAACTCTAATTTCCTGATGATTAAACCAGTATCTGACTCCAAGTGTTCAAATACATTATTAGCTTTATTATTGTTGGTATCAATATTTTCAATAATTATCCCCCGCCCATATTTATGCAATTCTTTCCTTGCCTCTGATACAGAATAATCTAAACTTTGTACCATATGTTTCCCAAACAATTCTTTTTTGGTGATTGTTACTTTTTCCTTAGAAGCAAGAGTGAGCAACTTTTCCAGGCGGTCTAGAGGTTTATTTGAAATCAATGTATAAAATGTCTCTTCCCCTTTTGTGTCATCAAAACGATATTGTTGTCCCGAGCCCGGAAGTTGATAGGTTTTTCCTGGTTTAAGGGGATTGCTATAAATTATTTTATAATGTGGGAAAATTGGCGATAATATTGAACTCCCATCAATACCAAAAGTATAGACCCAAGAGGTTTGAGTTACTTCAAGTAAAATATGGTAACGCTCCCCTTTTGTGACCCTTGCCCCCGACTCCAATCGTAAGTTATTATCATTTAAAAAAGTAAACTTTGCGGAAATATCTGTAGAGTCATTGCTTTTTCCGGTTGATGTAAGACATTTTAGATCCTCATTACTCAAGCCATTTTTTTTTAACAGCACTTTCTTAAATGCTAATTGTTTTGCTCCATTTTCCTCTATTTTTATGGCTTTTAGTGCAACGTTAAAAGAATTATTGTTAAAATTTTGATAAGTCGCGGAAATTATCACATCTGCCGAACCTAGAAGAGAAATTGGATCGTAGGAGGTATCTTCCGAATCGATACCACCACCGGCCTTTATTAAAGTTTCTTGCTCAATAATATCAATTTCATCCCGGGTAAGGATAGTGAATTTAACATACTCTCTAACGCTATGAAGAACATCTTGAATTATATCTGTCAGAGTATTAGAGAGAGAGCAAGATTTTTTAGAGTTTCTTTCATAAATATAAAAAGCTGTAACTTTTTTTCCTTCAAGTTGATTTTGATGGTGAATTGACTTTAGTATCAACTCAACATTTTTCCTAAGGGGAGGTGTGTTTTGTTCAAATCCCTCAGCCATGTGAAAGGAATAGAATATCGATGTTAAGGCAAAATAAATTAAAAGTCGCGCTACGTTTTTATATATAGGCATTTTTATTAATTGCATAACTTTTAAATTTTGTTTTAATAACTTTGGATTATCTCAAAAAGGATTTTGGAATAATTTTTCATTTTATGACCCGGGAGATATGGTGATCAAGTTATTCTTCATAAAATTTCGGATAAAATGTAATAAAAATTAATTATTTTGATTAAAAATATTACATGTTTTGGACAAATAATAAGAATAAAAAAAATGGTAAATGATTATATTATTTTAAGTTTTTAGTATAGAAATTTACCTAAATCATATTTACGCTAATAAATTTAAAACCTTAATTAGAAAGTTTTGTGAAAAGTAGTTCTCATACCATAATTTGGCTTGAATAGTTTTTTTATTTTTAAGGTGGTAATTTAAAAAATTCGACATAAACTCTCTTTAAGTTTTTTTGGTTTTCTATTTGAGTAATAATTTTAAAATTCCCAGTCAATCCAGGACCAATTTCTTTCTTGTTATTAACTTCTGTTTCACGGATTTGTAATAAGTCTTCTCCTTCACCTAAAAAATAAATTACCACGTAGCCTTTTACAGGCATTAAATCGGTATTTTTTACTCTACCATTGACTATTACCTGACCTGAAGAAAAAGCATTAGCTTCTACTGCTTCTACCTCATATTTTGAACCTGAAAAAGGAGGATTGACCAAAATATTTTTAGCCATGGCAGGGTGGACTAAACAGAGTAAAACAGCATTTGGTGTTAACAAAATAAGGAAAATAAACAGCTTAATTCTGCTTTTAACTATTAAAAAATTTAACATTTATTTCTCTATTAAATCTTATCTGTTATTTGGCAATTTTTTCCAAAAGTTTTTTTGATTAATCATAATTTACCCTCTTTAGATAATATAATGGCATTCTACTTTTCCCGCTTATCTTAAAAAGATTAAATTAGAGTAAGAATAAATATTCCAACCAATTTTTTGTAGTGAAAAATTCTCAGCTATTTGATGAGCCAGCTAAATAGGAAATTAATTTTTAAAACTATGTGTCAATAGTAAAAATTTTCTCAATAGGGGATTTGACCAGGGTTCACCTTGGTAAGAAAAGAGAAAATTGCTAAAAACAATAAACCCCAACCTGGTATCGAACAAGCTCCAATGAATATATCTCCTATTTTATTACCAAGTTTTGTCTTTAAATCTAATTGTTTTAATACTTTACAATAGTATAATAAGATCAATTCGTTATAAGGTTACCCCTTTCAGAGTGCCTTGGGTTCCTTCTTGATAGGCAATTTTTCCCAAAACTAATCTTCAGGGTATAACTTTGGTCTCAAAAATTGTTTGACTTATTCCTATATAAATAGCAAGATTTATCAAATTATATTATCCTTATAAAGTTATAATTAATGGTGACACAGTAAAATAAGGTGTTTTCCGATTTTTTTAATGTTTGAGTAATAAAAACTAAAAGTAGTAATTAAATTAATTCAACATCCTTGACGTTGGTTAATTAAATGTATTTTCCCAAAATTACATAAATACCTTTTCTTTAAAATTATTTTAAAAATACTCTCTCAACAAGGGAGGCTCCGAGCGTAATGAACAAAAAAATTATTTGGATAGTAGGCTTTTTATTTATTTATCCCTCTTTAGTTTTTTCGGAATCGGAAGTAAAAAGTTCCGTAATAAACTTAAATAAAACCAGAAACTCTGCAAATATCTCTGTTGGAAAAGAAAATAAAGCAAACCTTGGGTCGATAAATTTAAAGGATACTAAGGCTAGTGGACTTATTCTTAATAAGGATTCGAGCAGTAATAATGCCAATTTGGCTGTTGGAAAGAATAATGAATCTAACTTTGGTTCTGTAAGCTCAAAGAAAAGCGAAGTAGATGGAAATCTTTTGAATTTTTCGACAGGAAAGAATAAGGTTAACTTGGCGATTGGAAGCAAAAATAAAGCAAATTTAAATTCGGTAAATCTGACGGGAAGTAAGGTTAAAGGAGATGTTGTTAATAACTCAAGTTCGAAAATGCTTTCAAATATTGCTATAGGAAATAAAAGTAAAGCAAATACAGCTTCCCTAGATTTGGAGAACAGCAAAAACTCCGGTACTTCCATAAATACTGCCGCAGGTCAGACTTTAACAAACGCTGCCATCGGAAGTAATAGCAAGGCGAATACAGGTTCCAAGAATATGGAGAACAGCAAAAACTCCGGTACTTCCATAAATACTGCCGCAGGTCAGACTTTAACAAACGCTGCCATCGGAAGTAATAGCAAGGCGAATACAGGTTCCAAGAATATGGAGAACAGCAAAAACTCCGGTACTTCCATAAATACTGCCGCAGGTCAGATTTTAACAAACGCTGCCATCGGAAGTAATAGCAAGGCGAATACAGGTTCCGTAAATATGGAGAACAGCAAAAACTCCGGTACTTCCATAAATACTGCCGCAGGTCAGACTTTAACAAACGCTGCCATCGGAAGTAATAGCAAGGCGAATACAGGTTCCAAGAATATGGAGAACAGCAAAAACTCCGGTACTTCCATAAATACTGCCGCAGGTCAGACTTTAACAAACGCTGCCATCGGAAGTAATAGCAAGGCGAATACAGGTTCCATGAATATGGAGAACAGTAAAAACTCCGGCACGACAGTGAATACTGCTGCAGGAGGAATAATCACAAACGCTGCCATCGGAAGTAATAGCAAGGCGAATACAGGTTCCGTAAATATGGAGAACAGCAAAAACTCCGGCACGACAGTGAATACTGCTGCAGGAGGAATAATCACAAACGCTGCCATCGGAAGTAATAGCAAGGCGAATACAGGTTCCATGAATATGGAGAACAGTAAAAACTCCGGCACGACAGTGAATACTGCTGCAGGAGGAATAATCACAAACGCTGCCATCGGAAGTAATAGCAAGGCGAATACAGGTTCCATGAATATGGAGAACAGTAAAAACTCCGGCACGACAGTGAATACTGCTGCAGGAGGAATAATCACAAACGCTGCCATCGGAAGTAATAGCAAGGCGAATACAGGTTCCGTAAATATGGAGAACAGCAAAAACTCCGGCACGACAGTGAATACTGCTGCAGGAGGAATAATCACAAACGCTGCCATCGGAAGTAATAGCAAGGCGAATACAGGTTCCGTAAATATGGAGAACAGCAGTAAA
Source organism: Nitrospinaceae bacterium (assembly GCA_965223665.1). Classification (GTDB taxonomy): domain Bacteria; phylum Nitrospinota; class Nitrospinia; order Nitrospinales; family Nitrospinaceae; genus CBDCVY01. The sequence continues at coordinate 2,593,471 of OZ245011.1, read as the reverse complement.
AAAGGAAGTGTCACTAATACCGCGGTTGGTGGAATAATAACAAATGCTGCTGTTGGAAGTAATTCTGAGGCGAATACAGCTTCTGTAAGTATGAAAAATAGTTCTATGAAAGGTAATATTGTAAATAACGTAGGGGCAGGAATAGCAACCAATATTGCTGTTGGTAGAAATACAAAAGCAAACCTTGGGTCTGTGGTTCTTGAAAATGGAAGCTTCGATGGCGACATCTTTAATAGAGCAAAAGGCGCGTTAGTAACAAATGTAGCGGCAGGATCTGGCAGTGAGGCAAACTCAGGTTCTGTAGTTATAAAAAACCGCAATGTAGGTGGGAACGTTGGTACTTCTTCTGGATCTGGTTTGATTATAAATGATGTGGACTTATCTCTATTTAGTTTTGGTCAAAATACCAATATTGCCGTGGGAGGAAAAACTTCCAACAAAAATTCCATTGTTTTTAAATAGCGTTTTGAGGAATCTTCTGATTTTTCTGACTTGCATTTGGTAATTTTAATAATTTCTGAATGATATGGGCAAGCTTTTATAAATAGAAAAATAAATTTTTAGATTCCTTATGGTTCTTTTTTATTTAAAGAGGGATATTAGTTTTAATTTAAAAATGGCGAAGTTTAATGTAATCCAACTTTATATGTCTAATTTTTAATAGGGGGACTCAAATGAAAAATTTTACAATAATTTTAATATTTTGTCTTTTTGGTATTTCAACTGCCTATGCGGATTCAGAAGTTAAAGGAAAGCTATTAAACAAATCAAAAGTAAAAAAATCGACTAACATAGCTGTAGGGAAAAATGCAAAGGCTCGAATGGGTGGTATATCTCTAAAAAACTCTAATGTAAAAGGGAAAGTAATCAATAAATCCAATGTTAAGAAATCAGCTAATATGGCAATTGGAAAAAATGCCAAAGCAAACATGGGTAGCGTCACCTTAGAAGACTCTTCTGTAAAAGGAAAAGTAATTAATAGATCTAATGTAGATAAATCAGCCAACATTGCGGTCGGAAAAAATGCAACAGCAAACATGGGGAGCGTTACCATGAAAAATTCTTCCGTTAAGGGTAGAGTAATTAATAAGTCTGATGTAAAAGAATCAGCCAATATAGCAATTGGTCAAGGGAGCGAAGCAAGCGTAGGTTCTGTGACTATGGAATAAAACAGTAAATATTGACTTATATTTTTTTTAAAATTAATTGTTTTTGTTCTTTATCTTTAAAAGCTAAAAGGAAACCCCAAAATGAGGTTTCCTTTTAGCGTGTTCCAATTTTTGGAAAAATTTAAAGGTATGAGTAGGGATTTGATATTGGATTTTTTAAAGATTTTAAAGGTGGGAAACGTATATCAATCTATAAACTTAGCTTTCGGCCAATAAAAAGATTCCCTGGTTTATTTGACATATGGAGAGATAATTATGAGCACGAGATTATTTATTTTGCTAGTTCAATTAATTTTCTTAGTGGCATTTCCTCTAGATAATAGTATGGCAGGAGGAGATTTAGACGATGGTATTTCTAAATATACTGATGATAGCATTGCCAAAAATGACAAAGCAGGTAAAACCGATACTAATATAAGTTATATTATTGTTAAAGCAAAATCCAAAGCTAAGAATTGTTCAAAAAACTCGAAGTGCAATAACGGTGACAATAATGAAAACAGTATTGTAATTGGACCGGGATCAAATGTAAAAGAAGTAATTAATATTGTTTCAGACAAAAAGTAATTTTTATACTATTTCGTAAGTTTCCCAAAAGGTTTATTTGTTTTGCTAAATCGATTTGTACTTTAAAGCTGTCACTGTCTCTCAAGGGAAATTTTTCTATGCGAAGGGTTAGTATGATAATTTTTCTCCATCTTCTCTTTAAGGTTTTTCTGAGTTTAGTCACCTCCTACCCCAAAACTGAATTTTTTTTCCGGTTAGATTTAAAACTATTGAATTTGTATTTTCTTGAGTTTCAATTGTTCGCGTGATAGATGAAGTTTGGATAATTTACTTATTTAGAAAAATATTCTTAAATGCAAAGGTTTCAATGTTTGAAGATAGATTAAAAAGTAAATCTTTTATATTTCAGACAAGTTATTTGTTGGCCTTCTTACTTATTTTTTTCCTGGTTTCTTCTTGCGCGAATGACCCAAGAAAAGTTGATGCAAAATTAAAAGCGACTCCCCCCGCTGTAAAAACCACTACATTTACAAAGGCATTAAGAGATTTAGGTTTAATGACCGAAATTTATGATACGGCAATTTTGAAAATTCTAAGCAAACCTATTAGCGATTTGACCGGGACCTCTGGTTCGACAGGAGGAGAAATACCAAGAGATATTACGGAAATGATTAAAAGTTCGCTCAACTCGATTGGTGGAAACGTATTATATATACCATACGACCCAAACTTTATGGCCAATCAGATAAATACTGAATATTCAAGGTTTGAGAAAAAAATTATCCCAGAGGTGGTTTTAAGTGGTGGAATCACAGAATTTGATAGAGGGTTGAGTACAAAGGGAGAAAATACGGATATTGATGGGTCTGCTTCCATACCGGGTTCTCCAACAAGTATTTTGTCTTCTGGTGATTTGTCTTTGAGAGGTGGTATTGGAAATAAGCAAGGGCTTGCTCGTATAACCCTGGACTTCAATTTGTTAAATTTTGAAACTATGGTTGGTATTCAAAGAAATAATACGGTTACCACCATGGAGGTTCATAAGGCCGTGGCAGGTAAAGAGCTTGGGATTGGTCTATTTGGAATTAACTTCGGTCTTAAGGGAACAAGTAAAAAAGTCCAGGGAAGGCATGCGGCAATCCGACTTCTTGTTGAAATGAGTATGATTCAGATAATTGGAAAGTACTTTATCCTACCTTACTGGAGACTTCTAGGTGATGATGCTAAACCTGGAATAGTTGTGGTGGATGGGATAGAGAATTATTATTTTTCATTAAACGAGTCAGAAGTTATTTTAAAAATTCAGGAATGGCTATTTTTATACGGTTATGATGTTACTTTAAATGGTACATTGGATCCGGCAACGATTTCTGCTTTGAAAGAAGTGGACTCTAGTTTTGGGGTTTCTAACACTAAAGTAAATGTAGAATTATTTAAAAAAATTTATTTTTCTATACCCATTAACAAAGAATCGTTAGGGCGGCGAATGATTTTGACCAAGATTAATCAAAATAATTTAGAAGAAGCTCCTAAGAGTGTTGTTACGGAAGTTGCTAAAGAGGAAACCCCAGAAATTTTGGATTCAGAAGGGGTGCAATCGAATCCTGCGCCAGTCCAAAGCCACAATGCTCAAGCTTCCAATCCCCCAGAAAAAGAAAAGCAACCTAATTCTCAAAAGAAAAGTGTTCCAGGAATTGGAAGGATCCTTAGTGATGAAGAATTCTAAGATCATATGTTTGAATATTTTATTTTTTATAAAAATTCTTTGTATATTTTTCGTAGGGCTTGCATGGGGGGGGAATTCTGAGCTTATAGAAAAGAGAATTGACCAGATGGATCAATTGAATAAAAGTGTTGTTGGCTCTTTGCCGGATTTACCTAAAAATGGACGCGTTGAAGCAAAAGTATTTATTAATGAGAGAAAAACTACCAAGATTTTATTTAAGACCTATGACAAAAAATCTTCTCTTATAAAGGAGGGGAAAATTCAGTTAAATAAAAAACATAAAGACCAACCATCTTTAGAAGGAGAGGCGGATGGTAAGAATTAATAAAACCATTAGCTTTTTTATTTTGCTTGCTGTTGTCTTTTTAATTTCCGTGGTTAGCGCTAGTGCTGGAAATAAAAGAATTATGACTATAACGGCTGCAAAAGTTTTAGCTGAAAGAGGTTTAATCGAATCAGTTTATGGCATGAAAGTACGAAGTACCGAAGAGGTGGAAAATATGGTTGCAGCAAAATTTGTTGGCAAAACAGAGACAAAAGCAAAAGCGTTTATGAAGGGGATCAAATTTGAGGAGGTTTTATATGATCCTGAAAAGGATTTGGCGAAAGTCACTGCCTCCGTAAGACTTGAAAGCATTACTAATATAGATGGTAAGACGGTAAATTTGGGTAATAAAGTTTTTAAACGAGTTGCTTTTTCAACATCTACCCCTTCATTGGCAGGGCCTTTAAAAGCGTTGCGTGCTGCAGAAGTAGATGCTTATAAACAGTTGGCTAAGCGGATTGTGGGATTCACTCTGGAAAGCCATACTACTATTAATAATTACATTCTGACCTCAGATGAGGTGAAAGTAAAAGTTCTTGCGACGTGTTATTTAGCAGATGTTTCTGACTTTGGCTGGAATGAATCTGGTGATGCATATGTAAAAATGTCACTTAATATTTCTGAGGTCTCAAACATGCTGGGAGAAAAGGTGATTGGTGAAGAGGGGGTCCTTGAAGTAGAGGGGCAGGGAGCTCAAGAGGATGATTTTTCGGTTGCCCAGGAAAACTAAAGAAATTCCAGATCCCCAAATTATTTTATTTTGGAAAGTTTCATTTTAAAATTTGTTTATTTTTAAAATTGGGAAAAGAAATTTAATACTTTCTTTTATTTAAATATTTTTTTCACTCGTTTTTCCTTCCTGAAACAGATAAAAATTCATTTTAGTTTAAACTTTCTCGATAAGATTTTTTTCATTTAGAGGTTGTTATGAATATTGAGGAAAACATGTTTCAAAATCATTTTTTGTTAGCTATGGGCAAATTTATGATTGCTATTTATATTCTTTGCATGGTTAACGCATCTAATGCATCGTCACAGCAATTTCGTGGATTAGAAATTGTCCCACAGGAAGAAACCCGCTCAGTAATTCGGCAAAGCAATGGTTATTATTATGTAGGCCCAAATGAATCTTTGGAAGTAGCTAGGGAAAAGGCATTACAAGATGCTAAACTTAAAGCTGTTGAGAATTCAAAGAATATAATCATGTCAAAGACAAAATTAAAAAATAAATACTTTGATTTTCACCTTGTCAAAAATAAAGATGGAAACTATGTAACTTTATTAGAGCGGATTGATGATGGTTTTGATAAAAAGACCTCAAAATACCATGTCCGAATAAATGCAAAAATTGAATATATTCTTGAACTCTCAAACTCCAGTTCTAAAATTAATGCTTCCGAGAAAAACTATCTTGCCAATAATCAGGAGCAATTTGATAAAGGAAAAGTTGGTTCAAATGTTAAAAAAGTGCAGACTTTTCAACCCAAAAGTTTATCAAATTTATTAAAAGAAAAGGGGTCTCCTCTCACCGTGAGGGTATGGACCGAAAAGAAACAATATAAAGAAGGGGAGAAGATAATTATTTATTTACAGGGCAATCATGATTTTTTCGCAAATATAATTGATACAGATTTAGATGGTAATGTTATTCAACTGCTTCCTAATAAGGCAAGAACCAATAATTTTTTTAAGAGAGGGCAGATTTACGAGATACCCGACAAACTCAAGGGAGATAAGTTTGAAATAGAATCTTCTCCACCTTTTGGAATTGACACGGTAACCGTATTTGCCAGTGAAACTCAATTAGGGACGACAGATTTAATTCCAATAGGTTCTGGATTAAATCAATTCAAAGGAACAAAAGTCAAATATGACAAACTGGTTTCTCGTGGTGTTAAACTGCTTGGTTCTGATTCGTCACAACCCGTTGAATTTTATAAAAGTAGCTGGAGATTCGAAACCGTTCCTTAAAAAATAACCAATTTTTGTAGTTTTTGCAGTCATAGTTGGATGTAAAGTAAATTTTGGAAAATATAGGGTTTATTTTAACTTTAGTTTAATTAATTTGCTTGGATTTTTGTAAATTGATTATATTTACTCTCATTTTCTTTCCTTTTTCTCGCCCACCTGCTTTAAGAATATTTTGTAAACTAACCAATCATTTTCGGAAAAAAAACAGTTGACTTTTTAGACATGAAATAGCAAGATCACCCTAAAAAACAGCAATTAAAATATCAAAGTAACAATGCGCTTAACCTGAATTCTTCTTGGTGATCTTCACTATGCTAATTCTAACTGTTCGACCTGTTTTTGTTGGGTTTTTTCTTTCTTTTGTAATAATTCTAGGTTTTGTAGACTTTTCCCTTTCCCAAGTTCCTGATGCTGGTAAATCAGGTGTTATTGATAGATCCCTTCGAAAATCTCAACCCACGGTTCGACCTCCCGAAAAAAAACAACCAGAAATTTCAATACCGGATACAGGTACGAAAGGACCAAAAGTCAAAGCACCGGAAAGGTTAAAAGGTCCATCGGTATTGGTAAAACAAATTATTTTTGAAGGCAATACGGTTTTTAGTGACCAAAAATTATCTGAGATTATAGAAGTTTCTCCAAATAAGAAAATGACTGTAGAGGAATTGAATCAAATTGCGAATAAGATAACTTCTTTCTATGGTGAAGAAGGTTTTATTCTATCTGAAGCCTATATTCCACAACAGAAAATATTAGATGGTCTAGTAAAAATTATAATTGCAGAAGGTAGGGTAGATCAAATTGAAATATTGGGTAACAACAAGATTGATTCTAATGATATCAGAGCCCGACTAAAAAAACTTACGGGAGGAGCTCCTTTAAGGGAACAAAATCTTGAAAGTTTGCTTTTGCAATTAAATGATCTTATGGGCGTTACTGTTCGATCCACTTTACGTCCAGGAGAACTTCCAGGCACTTCCGATCTGGTCCTTCAAATTACTGAAACCCAAAATTATTCTATTTCTATTGACGGTGATAATTTTGGATCCCGTTTTACAGGCGGAAACAGATTTGGTGTGTCGGCTTTAGTTGCGAACCTTTTGAGTCTTGGAGATCAAATTTATTTTAGAGGAATCAAAACCGACGAGGATTTAAATTATATCAATGCCTCTTATTTATATTTTTTTAATAGCCTCGGGTTTTCTTTAAAGTTTTCTTACACTTATTCAGATTTTACACTGGGACAATCTCTTTCGGCATTAAGAGGAGGAGGGGATGCAAATTTATTTAACATTGAATTGGGAATCCCTGTATTCAGATCTCGATCAATTCAAATTGGTTTATTCGGAGGATTTGAATACAGAATTTATAATAACTTCCAGTTTGATACTATCAAAACCAGTGATGATGATATTGGGGATGCTTTTATAGCGATTAGGGGAAATATACGAGATAATTTTTTAGGGTGGACGTTTTTTGATTTAAGAGGTCAGCAAACGGTTTTTGACGAGAGTAATCTTCTTCCTTTAGACCGAGGAGGAAATGATGATGCGACCATTGGGTATGCAGTAATAACTCGGTATCAAAATATAAATGTATTAAATAGTTATTTCATATTAAAAGGGTCAGGGCAAATAGCAAGCTCTAGGGTTCTGGCCCCGGACTTATTTGCCATTGGGGGTGTAGGTACAGTTCGAGGGTATCCCTTGGCAGAGTTTTCAGGAGACCATGGATTTGCAGTTTCTGCTGAATATGTTTTACCGTTCCCTGTAGATATACCTTTGGGCATCAATGGTTTGTCATTAAAGGATATTTTTTCTTTTATTGGATTTATTGATTACGGGGGTGTTTTTGTTATTGATGCTTTGCCGGGGGAATCTAATGATGAATATATCTCTGGATATGGGTTTGGTTTGCAAATCAATATTCCAAAATTAAAAGCTGAGTTTTGGATCCCGGCTTTTTCATTTGCCGTAAGTTACAGTAAGCCTCTGTCAGGACCAAGGCCCTCTGATGGGAGTGATCATACTTGGCTTGTAAATGGAATTTTGACTTTTTAATTTCAAAGGATATTTTTTTGATATTTTTATACTTGGGGGAGTCATGAATAAAATATTTTTCAAGAAAAGTTTTCTCAGCTTTCTAATTATCCTTTATTTTGCTAATCCTCTTTCTTCCTTTGCACTTCCCCAAGGAGGTCAAATCACATCTGGTCAAGGAAATATTCACCAACCTGATCCGAAGAGTATGGTGATTAACCAATCCTCCCAACAACTGATAACCAATTGGAATTCCTTCAGTATTGGAAAAGCTGAGTCTGTTCATTTTTCTCAACCCAATTCAAATGCTGTTGCGCTCAATCGAGTGGTAGGGGCTAATCCCAGTGCTATTTTGGGAAGTTTATCCTCGAATGGAAAAGTTTTTCTTACGAACCGCTCAGGAATTATTTTTGGTCAAGATGCCCGTATTAATGTCGGAGGCTTAGTAGCAACTACATTGAATATTTCAGACCAGGATTTTTTGAATCAAAATTATTTGTTTTCTCAAGATCCAAATAATCCCTTGTCTGCAATTATTAATGAAGGGCATATTGAGGGAACCACAATAGGATTACTTGCTCCGGCGGTATACAACAAAGGGACCATAACGGCAAACCTTGGGTCTGTGGCCTTGGCTTCAGGTACTGAGGTTACTCTTGATTTTGCGGGTGATGGTTTGATTAACTTCGCAATATCTGAAGCAGTGGAAGGGGATGTTCTTGATGATCAAGGTAACATTCTTGAAAATAGAGTATTAAATACCGGAATAATTGAAGCAGATGGTGGAAGAGTAATACTTTCAGCGTTGGATGCAGGTTCCGTAATTCGTAATACGGTGAATCATTCAGGTCGAATCCGGGCAAATACTCTCCAGGAGAAAAATGGGGAAATCTGGCTGATGGGTGGAGAGAATGGAATTACTGCTGTAACCGGCGAATTGGATGCATCTGGCAATGAATCAGGGGATATGGGTGGTACGGTTCATGTGTTGGGAGATAAGGTAGGGTTATTTCAATATGCATTTATAAATGTTTCGGGAGTATCTGGAGGAGGAACTGCATTAGTCGGAGGAGATTTCCAGGGTAAGGGAGAGGTACCGAATGCTACTCAAACTTATGTAGGGCCCAATACAATAATTGATGCATCTGCTTTGGAAAACGGAGACGGTGGCAAGGTCATTCTTTGGGCGGATGGAACGACACGTTATTTTGGAAATATTGATTCACGAGGTGGTTCAGTTTCGGGCGACGGTGGATTGGTAGAAGTATCAGGAAAAGAAAACCTCACTTTTGCTGGATTTGTAGATGCAGGTTCTACAAATGGCTCAGCTGGAGCTCTATTGTTAGATCCAAGAATATTGAGAATCACTGATGAGGAATTTGGAAGACCACTCTTGGAAAAACCTATTGGTGAAATCTCGATATTTTCAGATAGTAGAACTGAATTTGATGGAGGATCCATCGAAAATGATCTTAGTGGTTTTCAAACAGATCCGGTTCCAGACAGTAGAGATAATGCGGAACTAGGAACAGAGGTTGTTTCGGAGGAAGCCTTGGAAAGAATAGGAAAAGATACATTCATTCATTTAATTGCAGATGAAGCAATAATTTTAGAAAGGCTTTCAGATAATATCTTGGATCTTAAACAAACCTTACGTAAAGATGGTGAAAAATTTTTAATAGACGGTATTGACGGAGGAATTACGCCTGGGGACCAGAAATACCCAACCCCCTCTGTACTTTTTGAAACAAATGAAATTATATTTGAAGAAACAAACAATAGAATTACAACCAGAGGAGGGAATATTGGGATTCTAATATCAAATTTAGATACTGTGGTAGATGAAGATGAAAATTCCGTTACCGAAGGGCAAGTGTTAGATTGGAAATTTCGGGATCTTTCCTTTTTAGACAATATTACCTTGGATACAAGGGGTCCAGACCGTTCGATAGAGGGCGGTCAGCTTGTGCTTTTAGGACAACCAAGAGGATATAAACGGGATCCCGGAGGGGGAGGTAGAAATTGCAGCGGACCAGCATGCCAAGCCCGAGTGGACAGCCAGACAACTAATGAACCCGCTGAACAGGCGGTTCAATCTACTCGCCAAATTACTAAAACTAAAAGTGAAGAAAGACAACCTGAGAAAACTGACCCGGCAGATATGATAGTCCTACTTGAACAAGAAACAGAGGAGTTAGATGCCGGAGGCTGTATTGAAGGAGACCAAGCCTGTCAAGGTGATCAATAAATTTAATTTCATTGTATAATTATTTAGAATACGAAGTATTTCTTTTTAAAAAAAAATTAATATTTTTTTAGTCAATACAAGATCTAAAAATGTCAAAAACATGCAAAATAGGCCTTCCTGTCAGGTCTCTTTCTAAATTGCATTTGATATTAAGTATAATTACTTCTATTTGTTTTATTTTTTTTTCTCATTTCACTAGTAAGTTAAACGCTGCCCCTCAAAACGTATCCTTAACCTCCCCATTATTCTATAGAACTAATATTTCATTCAATAAGGTTAGTAATACTAAAAATTCATTTGAAAAGCCTATTCTTGAAATTAATTCAGGAGGTCATACATCCATTATTAGAGATGCATTTTTTACTAAAGATGGTAAAAGTTTGGTTACAATCTCTGACGATAAAACTGCCCGTGTGATAGATATTGAAAGAGGAATTACCACAAAAGTTTTCAGGGGACAAATTGGAAATGCAACAGAAGGAATGATATACGCTGCGGCTCTTTCTCCCAATAATAATCTGTTAGCTTTGGGAGGGTGGTTTCACAATGAATGCCCCGGCCAATGTGGAAATATTCGAATTATAGATTTCCATACTGGTGAAATAATCAAATTATTAAAGGGGCATACAAACGTTATTCTAGACTTAGCTTTTTCAAATAGTGGTAAATTTTTGATCTCAGGAGGCTTTGATAATATTGCTAGAATTTGGAATCTAAAAACTGGAAAAACAAAACATATATTGAAAGGTCATAAAGGAAAAGTTGCGGCAGTCGCTTTTTCACCGGATGACTCAATGGTTGTAACAGGGAGTCATGATAATACGTTAAAACTATGGGATGTTTCATCTGGCAACCTAATTTCCAACTTAAGAGGACATATAGATTTTGTTGATACAGTTGCTTTTACTCCGAATGGGGAGTACATACTTTCGGGAAGCCGGGACAATAGTATTCGAATATGGAACGGCCTAACTGGAAAATATTTAAAAATCTTAGGAGTGCAGGGTTCCGATGTAGCAAATATTTCCATTTCTCCGGATGGGAAAAAAGTTTTAACTGGAGCTGCTGGTGATACCTCAATAAACAATGTTTTTGAAATTCCAACTGGGAAGCGTCTATCTTTTTTTAGCAAACATGACAATATTACATTAGCGACAGCTATTTCTCCAAATGGAAAAATCGCTCTCACAGGTGGAGGAGTAAACCATGAATTTTATTTATGGGACATATCTACTGGAGAAGTTATAAAAAAATTGGTTGGAAAAGGAAAAGGAATTTTTGGTATTGGTATTTCAAAAGAGGGAAAGAGACTTGCTTGGAGAAAAAAAAGAATTTGTCCTGGAAAAAGTTGCCTTAAGTTCAATGTTCCTCTCTTAAAAAGTTTTATTTTGCAGGAACCCTCTGGTGATTTTAATCTTGGTGTCGGTTCTTTAATACAAGACGATAAAAATTATTTTCAGGCTTTTAAGAAAATAGAAAACTGGTCAATAGATACACCTAATAAAAATATTCATCCTACTCTTAACATTTATAAAAAGGGAGTCTTTCATAAAAGGATAAAGAAAGACCAGTTTACGGGTTCTGACCACCGAAGTGTTACCATAACTCACAACGGGAAATTAATTATTAGTGGGGGTGCTCACGGTGTTTTAACTTCTTACAACATTGAAAATGGCAAAAAAGTGAATGACTTTATTGGTCATACGTCTGATGTTTGGGCTTTATCGGTTTCGCCTGATAACCGCTGGCTATTTTCAGGCTCCGCGGATCAAACAATAAAGATTTGGGATATATCTTCAGGTAGCCTGCTTCTCAGTATTTTTCATGGATTTGATGATGAGTGGGTTGCTTGGACACCTGAGGGGTTTTATGATGCTTCTCCCAAAGGAGATCGTTATGTGGGTTGGCGGGTAAATAGAGGATATGATAAGCCAGCCGATTATTACACTGCTTCCCAATTTCGCCGATTTCTTTATCGTCCTGATATTATTAGAGATACTCTTGCTTTAAGTTCCTCAACGCGGGCAATTAAAAAGGCCGGCCTGGAAAAAATTTCGGTTGATGAGTTAATCAAACGAGCTCCGGTAAATGTAAAAATTGCATCCATCCAGACCGACAAATCAGGGAAAACAGATATAAACATCAAACTGGGGAAAAATAAGATTACGGTACCCGAACGGATAACCATTTATGTAAATGGTTTCCAAATCCTTCCCCAAGAGCAAAGAAATCTTTCTGGAGTCAATCCTGGGGATACTTTACATTTTCAAACTTTTCTTCCAAGAAGTAATAACCACATAAAGGTTCTGGTTGAAAATTTGTGGGCAGAAAATGGTGATCAAAGATGGGTAAAAAATAACAAAAAAGATAAAAACGAAAACAATGAAGGTACCTTGCATGTTAATGCTATTGGGATAGGTCAATATCCCAATTTACCTGAGAAGCAACAATTGTATTCCCCTCCTCTGGATGCTTTCAATATGGCTCAACTTTTTAAAATTAAAGGAAAAAAACTTTTTAAAAATGTTGTTGTGAATATTTTGACTGATCAAGATGGGAAATTAATAAAAGCCTCAGACATTGATACCTTTTTATTGAACCAGATACAAAATATTGGACCAAATGATACTACGATCTATTTTTTTGCGGGTCACGGGATAACTGACGAAAAGGGAAATTATCATTTTTTGACAGCAGATTCTGAAATCAAAAAATCCAATAGTCAGTTAAAAGTGTCTACTTCGGGGACTAGCTTTGATTGGGTAAAATTGCATAAAATCTTAGATCAAACCCTTGGCAGACGCATGGTAATTATTGATACTTGCGAAGCTGGGGAAGTGATTAGTGAAAACTCGAAAGACCTTCAGAAATTAGCTAAAGATATTCATGATGTGAATTCTATTATTTATACAGGAACATCTCGTCAGGAACTTGGATTAGAAACGGAAAAGGGCGGCGTTTTCACCCGGGCAATCATAGATGGGATAAAAGGTAAGGCTCGATTTAAAGATGGAAAATTATTTTTTACTTCATTAAGAAATTATGTAGACAAAGAAGTTCCTAAGCGAAATATTGAAGTATTATCTGCTATGCAAAGTCGAGGAATTTTATTGAAATCCATTCCAAATTCAGAACTGGACAGTACGCAGCATCCTTTCGCAGTAATACCCACAGGAATGAGGAACCTTGTGATTGCGGTTAAATAGAAATCACTGGTTATTTTTTAAGCTTTTCGCACATCGAAAACCAAAAGTCGCACTCTTGTATCTGGGATCGTAGTAACTTCGATAAGAGGGATGAATCATATCCAAGGATGAATTCCATGCTCCACCACGTAAAACTTTTTTAGTTCCTTTTTTAGGGCCAAGAGGGTTATTATCCAATCTGGTTTCATAGTAATTTTTGTCATACCAGTCTTGGGTCCATTCCCACACATTCCCAAGCATATCGTATAATCCAATTGAATTGGGTTCCTTCTTCCCAACTGGTTGACTATGTTGAGTATTTCCATTGAACCAATAATCTCCGAGTGAATTATTTCCAGCTCCTCCCCTCGCAGCATATTCCCATTCTGCCTCTGTAGGAAGTCGTTTACCTATTTTTTGGCAATACTTTCGGGCTTTTGACCAACTAACTCTTTCCACAGGAAGATTTTCTCCTTTAAACCTTGAGGGATTTCTTCCCATGATTTTTTTATATTTCTCTTGGGTTACCTCTGTTTTATCAATGTAGAAACTCTGAATAAATACTTTTCGTAAAGGTACAGAGTCACTTCCTGTTTTCTCAGAACCGGCTAGGTATTCGGAACCTAGAACAAATACCATTCCTTCAGGGGGAGTAGATTGGGTTACAAAAGGAATCTTTTTTTGGGGTTCCAAACTTGATAATTTCAGCTTTTCCTTTATCTCTTTTATCCTTCTCTCCTCCTCAGCAATACGCTTCTTTTCATCAATAGAGGTCTCGGTTTTAAAATCGTCCGTGTTTTCATCTTTTTCTGAATTTTCATAAGAGTGAATAGATTTATCTTCTGATAACTCTGAGGAGATTTTTGAAAAAACAAAATCCCCTTTTGCATTCTCCAAACTTTGGAAGTTTCCAAACTGTATATCCCAGTTCTCATTTGAATACTCTTTTATTGAATCACGAAAGTATTTAGCTAATTCACTTCCGGTTATTTTTCCATCTTTGTTGAAGTCTCCCATTCCTTTTAGAGCATTAACAAACATTTCCCCCAACCCATGTTTTTTCCCAACCAATAAACTATTAGTATCAGCAATTATTATTTGCCTGGAAGCTTGGTTGGTTTCCAAAGTTATTTCATTTTGTGAAAAAGGAGTGGAAGACATATTGGCATTAGTAAAGGAACTATTAAATAGATACAAAATATGTTTTGCTTTAATTCCACTGGTAATAGACTCTAGTTCATTTAAAGAAAAGGCTTTTTTTATAAATCCGTCTAAATCTTTATTCGGTTTCGGTGCATCAACCGGTACAAAGAATCCGGTTTTCTGAGAAAAGAAATTTTTGTGAGAATATCCGTGACCAATAAAATAAAGAAATATGCGAGAATCAATCTCTTGACCGAAGTGGTCTGCAAAATCTGATATATACGAAACCATTTGGCTTTTTGTGGGATCCATTAATACTTCAACATCAAATCCAATTTTTGAAAGAATTTCTTTTATCTTGTTAATTTCGTTTTCGATGTTAGGAAAACTAGGCCAACCTTGCGTATAATTGGTTGCACCGATTATTAATGCATGACTTTCCTTATAGAACACTTTATTTTTGGGTTTGTCAGTCAAAATTACTCTGAGACCGCGCTCCCCATCTGCAAAAATATCAGAAAAAGTAAGAGGAATTATTATTAAAATTATACCTAGGAAAGTAATACCAGCTTTCATAAAAAACTACGAACCTATTGGAGTTAAATTTATTTAAATAAAAAAATTAATTTTTTATCCAATTTAAAAAATAATTCAAAATATCAATAATTTGCTGAGGAAGATGTAAATTGCATAACATCGAATTTTCTTTTTTTAGGATTTGAACAATTTACCCTCAACCCTTCTCGAGAAACCTGAAAAATTAGTTTTGTCTTTAATTCTTAAAGAAATAATATAAGTTAAAAGATAGTGAGTCAATAATTATCACTTTCTCCTTGAGAGCATGTGAGTTTTTCGGAGAGAATTTTTCCGCTTTCCGGGTTATAATGTTGAAATTCACTTAATGCTTCGTAAATTGCTTCAGTAATTAATTCTTTAATGAACCCCGGAGATTTTTGATTAACTAGTTGAGGTGTAAGTTTGGTAGGTAAAGCCAACAACCTCTGGCGAACTGCGGTTACTAACTTACTCAATTCCTGATCTACTAATTCAATTTCCACAAGTTGACCGGACTTTCTTCCCAATTCTAATTGTGTGAGTTGTATTTTTAACTTTTCATGTATAGCTCGTTCCTTATAGTAATTGAATTCCTCTTCATTCTTATTGGATTTATTTGAATGAAAAGATTCTTGATTTGATTCAATCTTATCTATTAAGCCAAATAGTTCATTGGCCTCATCTACATTTATTTTTCCCTTATAAGTTTTGAGGCGTCCAATTTTTACATTGTAGTGAGTTTTTTGACGCTTGATTCCCGTTCTTTTTTCATATTCATAAAGAGAAACTAATTCCATAAAAATATTTCAGTCTTTTATTTGAAATGAGTTACAAAGGTTTTGAGAATCCAAAAACAGTTTAAAAGACTTTCTAAAGCGTCAAAACGTCAAAACATTTTTTGGACAGTTCTCTAGCGATATCCAGTGCTGCCGCGCACCCGTTAGGCACGACCCCTAGGAAGGACCCGTAAGCTATAAAAATGATATCAACTAAAAATCAATTGACCATTAATTGAATGCACCCATGTTTTCTTCAGGTTTTGCCATAAATTCAACATTTTCAATTGTACTATCCAGTTCATTCAATATTTTCATAATCCTCTTTAAATAGTTTTCAGATAAACAACGTGAAAAATATTCGTTAGGAACTGCAATAATTAATTTTTTCCCCTTGCGGCCTAAGGGATAAATTGGGGTAAACCAGGTTTGGTAATTCTCTGGCAAGTTAGAAGACTCAACTTCTTTCAAAACTGTTTGCCAAGTGATTTGATCATCTCTAGTTAAGGGTTCATATTTTGGCGTTGTTTTGTTTCCCCGTCTGCTATTTTGTTTTCGGTAATCCCGGGCTTTAAACAAACGATTAACTTCTGCTTGGCAATCATTTAAAAACTTTGGGAACACGCTCAAACAGCGCCTACCAGGGTTGGTGTTAAGCCAGGAATTATTTAGATTAAGAAAAATTGTCCAGAGTAGGTTGAGCCGTTTGAAGTCTGGAATTTCCTTTACTAACCGATGCGCTACCTTAACGTCCCTTTTTTGATTTAGGATCATTGGTCCCCGGATCTTAGTATGAACACGTTGAGCTTGGTTTAAGAATTTATCAATATCAGATACATTGCCATTTAAAGATGCGGGAGGACCAAGTTGCTTTAGATTTGTAAATTTTTGTTTCACAGTCATTGAGAGTGAAGGCTTTTCTACACTCTTTTCTTTTTTATTATTTCTTAAATTTGTTTTTGCTTCTGTTTCTGGTTGGAGTTTATCAGGAGATTGTCCGGATTTCCTTGTATATTCATCTCTTATTTCTAGTAACTTAGGGCATCTTATTAGCATTCTTGTATCAATAGTTTTGGTTTCCACTTTGCCCCAAATTACCACCAAGTTTGTAAACTTAAGCAGACCTGAACGCGTCACTTTTAACTTTTGACACCATTGCGAAACAGAATAGATGGCTTCACACTTCCCTGTTTGGTCCACATGCTTGCCAATGATTTCTAACAATCTCCACCATCGACCAGGACCATCAAATCCACGATACTGAGATTCCAATTCGGCAATAAATTCATCATCTTGAGCATCGGTCATATGTTTAAACCATTTCATAATTCACCTTTGATTTTAAATCCTTTGGAAAGTATTATTCTCACGGCAGTATAAAATTATGTAAAAAAATAAATTTTTCAATATTTGCTGCATTGACTTAAATTAACAATTTGAGAATTTAAATAGGGTTTCCAGCTTTTAAAGGAAGAGGATTTTTCTTCATAAACCCTTCAATGTCGGATACAAGGTAGAAAATTCTTCGTCCCACTTTATAAGGTTGAGGACCTTTCCCCAGTGATTTCAAATTGGCTAAGTATTTAGAGGAAAGACCAGGGAATAACTCGTGAACATTTGTGCGGGCTATCATTTTAGGGTTGATTTCTTTATTCATAATTCTCCTTTCCAATGTAAAGTTCCCAACTTTTCCATTGGGTTAATAATTGATAGTTAATTTACATTGGTAAAATTTCAAAAGCGCGCTTTTGAAATTTTAAAAGAGCAATTTTTTTATTCTATGGAATCGAGGAGGGAAAGATTTTTTCTTTAACGAGTTTATCCTGGAATTTTTATCTTCATACTCAATAACCGAATCGGTCACAGTCACTATACAGTCTTCGCCTACATTTGCTTTAATAATCTGCCACATTTGATTTGAATTTAGATTGCCTTTATTTTTTTTAAGGATATTTAAAATAAATTCATTTAACGGATCAGGCCTTCTGGGTTTCTTGGCATTTAATCTATTTTGGACTGAGATTCCTTCTTTTTGTCCTTTTTGGAATCCTAACTTTATTGAATCTTCGGCTTTTTCATTACCCTCTATTATTTTTGCTGTTCTTAATAAACCTTCCGCCCGGTATAACCTGGGAAGTATTTCAGTTATATCTACATCTGAAAATTTTCTTATCAAAAATTCAAAAACATGCCAAGCACTGTAAATAGCTAGACTTGCCAAAAGTTGTTGATCTTTAAATTTTTGATAGCTTGGACGTAACAAAGAATTCGCAACAATTCGTATTTCATGAATTGGAACCTGATCAATACCCTTAGAAATAGCGTAAGATCCATCTTCCATTAAAAGATAATCTTTCTTGGGATCTCGAATTTCAGAATTCAACATTATCGACGGTGACAACCGATCAATTTCACGCGCCGTCTTTAAAACAATCTCCGCAAATTCCTTTTCGGGGTAAGAATTTATACTATTCTTTTTCGGCCAGTCGGGATTTTTTCCACATCTATTAAAAGTTGGCTCAAAGTCGATCCCCCATAATTTTCTTGATTCAATTATTATAAACAAACACCTGTTTTCGGGTGAATTTAATGGCAGCCCGAGTTTTGGAATTCTTCCAAGTAATGGACACCATGGACCTCTCAAAATTTTCTCTAATTGCTCAGGTTTTGTATTTTGGTTAAAGGAAGGATGAATTTCTAAATACTTTATTAATTCATTCATTTTATTCCTATTCTCCTATCCCCAGTTTAATTACTGCATTTCTTTTTTGATCTGGAATTAAATGAGCATAACGCATTGTCATGTTTATATCTTTATGACCCATTAATTCCTTTATCGTTAATAAGGTTTCTCCTTGAAGAGCCAACCAGCTTGCAAACGTGTGCCGGATCGAATGAAATACCAGTTTGCTTCTTAAATCTGTTACCCCGTCATTTAACCCAAGCTGTTGCACAATCTTTGAAAACACATTCGAAATCTCTTTAATTTGGTTTCCCTTGCGATTACTAAAGATCAGATGTTGTCTTTTAGAGTTAGCATTTTTTAATTGCCCCAATATTTCAAAAACCTGCGGTGTCATATACGCTTGCCGACTTTCATTGTTCTTAGGATTTCGAATAGTGATAATTTTATGGGCCAAGTCTATATCTTGCCAAGTAAGCGCAAATATTTCACCGGCTCGCATACCCGTATGCAACGAAAGTAAGGTCATGTTATACACTTGCGGACTTCTTTGCTTCAGTTCCGTAAGTAAGGAATCTGCTTCATCTCGACTCAAAAACCGTAAGCGTCGGTTATCAGGTGTTTTTAAAAAATGGCGATCAATTTGAGAGGTTTCCTTAATCGGATTTGGACCATCAAATAATCCTATCCGCGAGGCACGGTTGTAGATTTGCCGGATTAAGACTAAACAATGACGAATGGTTCCTGGAGCAAGACCTTTGTGATTCAATTTTTTCTTGAATCGTTCTAATTCTAAAACTTTAATCTTTTTCGCAACTAGTTTCCCTAAAGATGGACCCAAATGATATTGGTAGCGGGAGTAGTCATCACGCCAACTTTTTTTATGGGACCTGGCCCAGTCTAGATAATTTTGAGCTAATTGTTCGAAAGATATATTTTCTATTTCTTTAGATTTCTTTTCTTCGATTTTCTTCTTTCGTTTGGTTTGCTCCAACTCTCGCTTTTCTTTTAAAGATTGAAATCCAGAACCTAAGCGAATATTTTGAATGATTTGTCCACGTAGTTTCGCCGCTTCTTCTAAAGTGGCACCATCAGTTTCCCAACCAACAGTTTCATTCACTAATTTTCCGTGTTTTCGATAGCGAATGATGATAGAGCGGTCTAATCGCCTTTTAAATTTGCGAGTCTCATGTTCCCTGAATTGCACCCCGGGATATTTAGTCCCAACCCAGTGGACCGATTTGTTATTCATCCGCGGGTCTACTTTTATCACATTTTTATCACATTTTTGCATTCCCAATACTTCCCATCTCTACTTTCGAAGAAAAACAATTTTCTCGATAAGGTTTATAAATAGCTGAAATTATTATATTGGGAACTTATGGGAAGATCAAGGAAGGAAAGGAAATTAAAGTATTCGATGTACTTCTAATCCGTAGGTCGCAGGTTCGAGTCCTGCCAGGCGTGCCTTTAGAAAATAAAACAATTCTATATAAAAAGTTTATTTCCTTAATCTCAGATTAGAAAATTATCTAGAAAATATTCTCCTTTTTTTACCCTTTGTATAAAGGGAGATTTGTTTTAATCCTACAATAAGGTCTCCAATTCTTTAATGGCCTTTAAAAATAAGTTTTTCATAAAAACATCTGTGACGTCCTAAAATCTTTGAAATCGGGATTTATATAATTTTCCTCTTCCAGGGCTAACCTCTCCTTTTCGTTATCATAAAAGAGAATGCCGGAAGTATCATCCAGGCTGAAGCGTTCTTGGAAATTTTGTTTCATAGATCTATCATACAGATTCCAGTTTCAAGCTTTTTGTAAAGCAACCACACAACTCGGTTATTTCTAAGTAAGTCAGAGCTTATTTAAGAACTTAAATTTCTATCATACTAATAAATTCAGCCTTTTGGCCTTAGCTAAATTGGTGGTTCTGGTTTAACGTTTAAAGTTAAGAATGTTGGATCAAGGGATTTTTTGGGAACAACCGTATTTTCCTAAATTATTAAATCTATTTAATTATCTATTTTTTCTTAATTTGAAATATTGCTGATTTGTTACGGTATTGAAACTTTTAAATTTAACCGCCAAACAGGCGAATTTATTTTTGCAATATCTACCCAACCTGATAAGGTATGGTCACACACATTACTATTTAACTACCTGAAAAGGTTATAGATACTTTTAAGGAGCGAAAGTATATTTGGAGGGGAAAATGGCCGGTTTTGTTACTACAAAAAACCATAAATGGTTTTTTGCAATAACTCTATGTTTTTTGTTTTTTGGGAAAACAGCTTTTGCGGATATAAATGATTGGGGTCCTTTCCTCCAAACTCTTACCCCCAATAGCGTAATTGTGAAGTGGCGCGTTCCCGCTTCCGAGGATTTCAATGACAGCATTCATTTTGGGACGTCTCCGGGAAGTTTAACCACCGTAGTAACCGATGCGACAGCAGTGACCAAGTCTTGTAGTTATTGTCCTGAGGACTGGCGAGAATATGAAGTGACTCTCAGTTTGACGGCCGATACCCGTTACTATTATGCAGTCGGAACATCGACCACACCTTCCACAGAAACCAAACTCAATGGAAGCTTTAAAACTCCCCCAACCCCTGGGACAGCAAAGCCGATTCGGATTTGGGCGGTAGGAGATTCCGGGACTGGGGACATCCGTGCCTTAGTGGTGGGTGAACGATTTAAGAATTATACAAAAGACCGTGATCCGGATATCTGGTTGATGCTGGGAGACAATGCCTATGAAGATGGTGACGATCGCGACCACCACGATGGCGTTTTCCTGATGTATCCGGAATTTTTAAGGAATGTATCAGTGTGGCCAACGTTTGGGAATCATGATGCTGGCAGTGCCACTTCGGGAAGTGAAACCGGGACCTATTTTGATATCTGGCAGTTACCACGAGCGGCAGAAGCCGGTGGAGTGGCCTCGGGAACTGAGGCGTATTATTCGTTTGATTACGGCAATATTCACTTTATTGTCTTGGATTCGTTTGGTCATCCCCGAGTTGCACCTTCCTCAATGATCACCTGGTTGCAGAGTGATTTAGCGGCCAATGATAAGGAATGGATCATTGCGTATTGGCACCATCCTCCTTATTCAAGAGGTTCTCATAACTCCAATTTAGAGCAAATATTAATTGAAATGCGTGAGAACATTGTTCCTATTCTGGAAAGCAATGGAGTGGATTTAGTGTTGTCGGGTCACAGTCATTCTTATGAGCGGTCTTATTTTCTGAATGGACATTATGGGGATCAGACGACTTTTAATCTGGGCACTCATGCCTTAGACAGTGGGAATGGTAAATCCGAACCGCTGCATATGGCGGATGGGGCCTATACCAAAGCCTTAAATCCGGATGGTACGAAAGTAGGGGATGACGGCGCTGTTTATGCCGTGGCCGGAAGTTCGGGGCAATTGTCTTCGGTATTGATCCGTCATCCGGCAATGTATATTCCATTAAACAAATTAGGTTCCATGGTATTGGATGTGTATGAGAATCGTCTGGAAGCGATCTTTATTGATTCCCTGGGTAAAATCGAAGACCAGTTTACGATTACTCATGATTTGAATACGTTTCCTCCGGAGATGTTTTCTGTCTATGCGCCGAATCCGTTGACATTAGAAGTACAGTTTTCGGAGCCTTTGGAAAAAGTAAGTGCCGAGAATTCTGCTAACTATGTATTAGATAACGGAGCTACCATTACGGCTGCAGAACTGTTGGATGATTATCGAACCGTGAGGTTACTGACTTCAGAATTGAGTAACACAACGACGTACAACCTTACAGTGACCAACGTTCAGGATCACGAATCCAATACGGCGATTCCAGCCCCTGGGAGCCAGTTCAGTTTTACTCCGAGTTTTGTAGATCCACCTGTTTACTCAGCACACTTTCAGGATGGGACGTACCCCCACTCCGGATACAATGGAACCCGGGATACTTATATTTTTGAAGGGGCACCGGATACGAATTACGGGACGAAGGGAGAACTCGTTTCTCATGGTCTCTTTGAAAACGCCATTCAGGGAGATGCAATTGTTTTAGTTTCCTGGGATTTATCCTCCATTCCATCGAATGCGACGATTCAATCGGCCACCGTGTATTTTGATTTATTTAACCGCAGTGAGACGTCTTATCATTTACGCCAGATTTTAACTTCCTGGACGGAAATGGGAACTACCTGGAATAGCTTTGGCGGATTGACCAATGTAAGCGGCACAATCATGGGAACCATCACACCACAGAAGTTTGTTTTGAACACGGTTCCGCTAAATGCCGCAGGCATCAGTGTAGTTCAGGGTTGGGTGGACGGGACCATCACAAATAACGGATTGGCAGTGCAGAATGGTGGACCGGGCGAACATCCCGACTGGTGGAATGCAATCCGCTTTTTTTCCAGACAGACCGATATACGCCCTCGAATATCGGTGACTTATACATTACCTACTGGGGCGGACAGTATATCTCCATCAATCATTGCCCCGGAGGATGTAATTGTGGATGCTACTGGGGATCAAACTTCGGTGACTCTTGGTTCCGCAGTTGCAGTCGATGATAATGGATCTCCAACAGTCAGTAACGATGCGCCAGCAGGTGGGTTTCCTTTGGGAATGACTATAGTAACCTGGACCGCAACGGACGCGGCAGGCAATACTGGAACAGACACTCAAAAAGTTACGGTTAAAGTTCCGGAAAGCATTCTGGTGAATACGATCAGTTTCCAGGATGGGGTGGAGCCAAGTGCCTTTTATTTTGGGACAGAGGATTCAACTTTAACTGAAACTTCGCGACATAAAAATTTAGGAGACGATACTGAACTTTGGGGAGATGGTGTATCTGTTGATCCAGATACAGGCCAATTTGGTGAACTCACATTTGTTACCAAATGGGATGTATCGGCCATTCCTTCAGGTGCTATTGTAACCGCTGTGGACGTTTCATTTAATGTGTTTAATGACTCTCCGGTGGCCCATGACATATTGGAAGTGGAAGCGGAATGGACAGAAAACGAAGTTTCGTGGGAAATTATCAGCCATAACACGACGGTGGGGAGTACGATATTTGGATCAATTCCTCCTCTTACGTTTAATGAGAATGTTGTCACTTTAAATCAGGCAGGTATTGATCTTGTGCAGGGCTGGGTAGATGGCACCATACCAAATGGTGGCTTTTATATCCAGACTGCGGGAAGTAATAATGGAATGGGCGTGCATTCCAGTGAGGCAACCACTGCAACTACCAGGCCTAAAATTACTATTTCTTACACACTTTTGACGGGTCCGGATACGGAACCTCCTGTGGTGACGGCTCCTGCAGATATAGTGGGCTTTGAAGCAACCGGTCCAACAACGCCAGTGGATATTGGCACAGCTACCGCAACAGATAATGTAGGTGTTACTTCTTTAACTAACGATGCCCCGGCAGAATTTCCTCTGGGTACTACGACTGTGACCTGGACCGCAATGGATGCGGCTGGTAATAGTGGAACCGATACTCAGGATGTGACGGTTGTAGATACTACAGCCCCAACGGTTACGGCACCGTCTGATTTGACGACCACTGAAACGACCCCGAACATTGGGACTGGAACTGCCAATGATTTAGTTGACGGAGCTATTACCCCCACGAACGATTCCCCTGGGACGTTTCCGCTGGGAACCACGATAGTGACCTGGAGCGCTACGGACGCAGCAGGGAATACTGGAACGGACACCCAATCGGTCACAGTTCAGGAAGCCCCTGGTGGTCCGGTAACGGTGAGTTTCCAGGAAGGAGTGTTACCGGATGCGGGCTATGCAGGAACACAGGATAGTTTGTTAAGACAAACGTCTCCGGATCAAAATTTCGGAACCGATGTGCAACTGTTGTCTGATGCGGTTGCTCCGGATCCGAGTAACGGTTTATTTGGGGAAGTGATGTCGGTGGTGTCCTGGGATTTAACCTCAGTTCCTAATACGGCTGTGGTGTCCTCCGCCAGCATAACGATGGATTTCTTTGATGCGAGTTCAGGTCCGTATAATTTCCTGCAGGCGTTGACCCCGTGGAATGAGGGAACCGTAACGTGGAACAGTTTTGGGGGTGGGTCTGCGAATGTGGGCACCGATATTATAGCCACGATTCCTGGATTTTCCTTCAATGAAACCGAGGTGAATTTAACGGCCGAGGGTCTGAGTTTAGTTCAGGGTTGGATTGATGGAAGTATTGCCAATAATGGATTGGTTCTGAAAACCGGTGGAAGCAATAATGGAGTTGGAGCGAATTCGAGTGAAGCGACCACGAATCGACCTAAGATCACGATCACTTATTCGATACCTACCGGTGGTGATACGGAACCCCCTGTGGTGACAGCCCCGGCAGATATTGTGACGGTGTCTACAGGAGATCTGACTCCGGTGAGTTTAGGTACCGGTACCGCGAACGATAATGTGGATGGTCCATTAGTGCCGACCAATGATGCCCCGGCAGGCGGATTCCCGGTGGGTACAACGGTTGTGACCTGGTCAGCTACAGACTCTTCAGGGAATACGGGTACAGATACGCAAAATGTAACGGTACAAATACCGGTATCTGGAGGAGTGGAAGCGGTGAGTTTCCAGGAGGGAGTGGAACCGAACCCGGCTTATGTGGGAGTGCAGGACAGTTATTTAAGACAGACCTCTCCGGATCAAAATGTGGGAACGGATGTGCAACTGTTGTCTGATGCAGTTGCTCCAGATCCGAGTAACGGTTTGTTTGGAGAAGTGATGACTGTAGTGAATTGGGATGTGTCGGGAATCCCAACGAATGCGACGGTACAATCGGTGAGCATAACGATGGATTTCTTTGATGCGAGTTCAGGTCCGTATAATTTCCTGCAGGCGTTGACCCCGTGGAATGAGGGAACGGTAACCTGGAACAGTTTTGGGGGTGGGTCTGCGAATGTGGGCACCGATATTATAGCCACGATTCCTGGATTTTCCTTCGATGAAACCGAGGTCAACTTAACGGCGCAGGGAATCAGTCTGGTTCAGGGTTGGATTGATGGCAGTATTCCTAATAACGGATTGGTTCTTAAAACTTCAGGCACTAACAACGGCGTCGGGGCTAACTCCAGTGAGGCAACCACTAACAGACCTAAACTTAATATTACTTTCTCAACACCAAGTGGTGGAGGAGATACGATTCCTCCAGTAGTAACTGCACCGGCGGATATTGTGACGGTGTCTACAGGGGATCTGACTCCGGTTAGTTTAGGTACCGGTACCGCTAACGATAATGTGGATGGTCCATTAGTACCGACCAATGATGCCCCGGCCGGAGGGTTCCCAGTAGGTACAACGGTTGTGACCTGGTCAGCTACCGACTCTTCGGGGAATACCGGTACAGATATTCAATTAGTAACCATACAGGTTCCAACCGTTTCAGGAAGTAATACTACAAGTTTTCAGGATGAAGTATCACCGAGTATTGTTTATTTAGGAACTCAAGATGCGCTACTAAGAGAGAGTTCTCCAGATATTAATGACAATGATTTAGAATTATGGGCGGATGGTGTATCACCGGATCCGAATAATGGTTTATTTGGCGAGGTGGTATCAGTTATTTCTTGGGATGTTTCTCCAATTCCAACAAATGCAGTGGTTACATCCGTTAGTATTACTATAGATCTTTTCAATAGTTCATCAGGCATTCATGACTTTCTTCAAGCAAACGCCAGTTGGTCAGAAGATTCTGTTACCTGGAACAGTTTTGGTGGAACAGATTCCATTGGTGCAATAGTTCTGGGAACTATCGATCCTTTCCTATTTAATGAGCAAGAAATTGTTTTAAATATAGATGGAACCAATTTGGTTCAGGGTTGGATTGATGGATCGATTTCCAATAATGGAATTGTGGTTCGTAGTGCAGGAACCAATGATGGTATAGGATGGAACTCTAGTGAAGAGGTTACTGGTAGACCTAAATTGACTGTCAATTACACGATGCCATAAAAATTTAGTTTTTGGCTGCTACAAGTGGCAAATTTAGTCCTTTCTCATAATTGATTGCTGGAATTGCATTCCGTCAAGCGAAAGTTTATTTAATCCAATCAAAAAATATATTTTTATCAACTTTCCGAAATATTGCTGATTTGTTACGGTATTGAAACTTTTAAATTTAACCGCCAAACAGGCGAATTTATTTTTGCAATATCTACCCAACCTGATAAGGTATGGTCACACACATTACTATTTAACTACCTGAAAAGGTTATAGATACTTTTAAGGAGCGAAAGTATATTTGGAGGGGAAAATGGCCGGTTTTGTTACTACAAAAAACCATAAATGGTTTTTTGCAATAACTCTATGTTTTTTGTTTTTTGGGAAAACAGCTTTTGCGGATATAAATGATTGGGGTCCTTTCCTCCAAACTCTTACCCCCAATAGCGTAATTGTGAAGTGGCGCGTTCCCGCTTCCGAGGATTTCAATGACAGCATTCATTTTGGGACGTCTCCGGGAAGTTTAACCACCGTAGTAACCGATGCGACAGCAGTGACCAAGTCTTGTAGTTATTGTCCTGAGGACTGGCGAGAATATGAAGTGACTCTCAGTTTGACGGCCGATACCCGTTACTATTATGCAGTCGGAACATCGACCACACCTTCCACAGAAACCAAACTCAATGGAAGCTTTAAAACTCCCCCAACCCCTGGGACAGCAAAGCCGATTCGGATTTGGGCGGTAGGAGATTCCGGGACTGGGGACATCCGTGCCTTAGTGGTGGGTGAACGATTTAAGAATTATACAAAAGACCGTGATCCGGATATCTGGTTGATGCTGGGAGACAATGCCTATGAAGATGGTGACGATCGCGACCACCACGATGGCGTTTTCCTGATGTATCCGGAATTTTTAAGGAATGTATCAGTGTGGCCAACGTTTGGGAATCATGATGCTGGCAGTGCCACTTCGGGAAGTGAAACCGGGACCTATTTTGATATCTGGCAGTTACCACGAGCGGCAGAAGCCGGTGGAGTGGCCTCGGGAACTGAGGCGTATTATTCGTTTGATTACGGCAATATTCACTTTATTGTCTTGGATTCGTTTGGTCATCCCCGAGTTGCACCTTCCTCAATGATCACCTGGTTGCAGAGTGATTTAGCGGCCAATGATAAGGAATGGATCATTGCGTATTGGCACCATCCTCCTTATTCAAGAGGTTCTCATAACTCCAATTTAGAGCAAATATTAATTGAAATGCGTGAGAACATTGTTCCTATTCTGGAAAGCAATGGAGTGGATTTAGTGTTGTCGGGTCACAGTCATTCTTATGAGCGGTCTTATTTTCTGAATGGACATTATGGGGATCAGACGACTTTTAATCTGGGCACTCATGCCTTAGACAGTGGGAATGGTAAATCCGAACCGCTGCATATGGCGGATGGGGCCTATACCAAAGCCTTAAATCCGGATGGTACGAAAGTAGGGGATGACGGCGCTGTTTATGCCGTGGCCGGAAGTTCGGGGCAATTGTCTTCGGTATTGATCCGTCATCCGGCAATGTATATTCCATTAAACAAATTAGGTTCCATGGTATTGGATGTGTATGAGAATCGTCTGGAAGCGATCTTTATTGATTCCCTGGGTAAAATCGAAGACCAGTTTACGATTACTCATGATTTGAATACGTTTCCTCCGGAGATGTTTTCTGTCTATGCGCCGAATCCGTTGACATTAGAAGTACAGTTTTCGGAGCCTTTGGAAAAAGTAAGTGCCGAGAATTCTGCTAACTATGTATTAGATAACGGAGCTACCATTACGGCTGCAGAACTGTTGGATGATTATCGAACCGTGAGGTTACTGACTTCAGAATTGAGTAACACAACGACGTACAACCTTACAGTGACCAACGTTCAGGATCACGAATCCAATACGGCGATTCCAGCCCCTGGGAGCCAGTTCAGTTTTACTCCGAGTTTTGTAGATCCACCTGTTTACTCAGCACACTTTCAGGATGGGACGTACCCCCACTCCGGATACAATGGAACCCGGGATACTTATATTTTTGAAGGGGCACCGGATACGAATTACGGAACCAAAGCTGAATTGATCGCACATGGGCGATTCGAAAATACGATAGAAGGTGATGCTCTGGTGTTGGTGTCCTGGGATTTATCATCGATTCCATCGAATGCAACGATTCAATCGGCCACCGTGTATTTTGATTTATTTAACCGTAGTGAAACTTCCTATCATCTGCATGAAATACTGACTTCATGGACAGAAACAGGAGCGACCTGGAATTCATTAGGCGGAACCACCAATGTAAGTTCCACGATCATGGGAACCATCACACCCCAGAAGTTTGCATTGAACACAATTCCATTGAATGCTGCAGGAATTAGTGTAATTCAGGGTTGGGTGGATGGCAGCATTACCAATAATGGATTGGCGGTGCAGAATGCTGGTCCAGGCGAGCATCCTGACTGGTGGAACGCCATTCGGTTTTTTTCCAGGCAAACGGACACCCGTCCGCGGTTGTCTGTGACTTATACGTTGCCAACCGGTGCAGACAGTATTTCTCCATCAATCATTGCTCCACCGGATGTAGTGGTGGATTCTACTGGGGACCAAACTTCTGTGTCTCTAGGAACCGCTGCTGCAGTGGATGATATTGGTGTAGCTTCCATAACCAATGACGCACCGGCAGGTGGGTTTCCTTTGGGAACCACTATAGTAATTTGGACCGCAACGGACGCGGCAGGTAATACGGGAACCGATTCGCAAAATGTAACAGTAAGAGTTCCCACTGCTACCAGCCCAAACACCATTAGTTTCCAGGATGGGGTGGAGCCAAGTGCCTTTTATTTTGGGACAGAGGATTCAACTTTAACTGAAACTTCGCGACATAAAAATTTAGGAGACGATACCGAACTTTGGGGAGATGGGGTATCACAGGACCCGGATACAGGATTATTTGGAGAATTAACTTTTGTTACAAAATGGGATCTTTCGGCTATACCACCTAATGCCGTGGTCAGTTCAGTAGATGTTTCATTTAATGTTTTTAATGATTCACCGGTGGCCCATGACATAGTGGAAGTAGAAGCGGGTTGGACAGAGGATGAAGTTTCCTGGAGTATAATCAGTCATAATACTACAGTGGGGAGTACGATATTTGGATCAATTCCTCCTCTTACGTTTAATGAGAACATTGTGTCCTTAAATCAAGCCGGAATTGATTTAGTTCAGGGGTGGATCGATGGAACAATTCCCAATAATGGATTTTTAATTCAAACCTCGGGTAGTAATAACGGAATGGGCGTGCATTCCAGTGAAGCGGCAACAGCAACAAGTCGTCCTAAAATTGCAATTTCTTATACTATTCCCGCAGGAACAGATACAGAACCACCTGTTGTGACAGCTCCGGCAGATATTACAACTCCTGCTACGGGTCCCTTAACACCTGTTGATATTGGCACAGCCACAGCAACGGACAATGTAGGAGTGACATCACTTACAAATAATGCACCTCCAGGTGGGTTCCCAGCAGGGGCAACCATCGTAACCTGGACGGCCATGGATGCGGCGGGGAATATTGGTACTGATACTCAAACGATAACAGTAGTAGATGATGTATTACCTACCATCACTGCACCGGCAGATATCACAATGGAAGCGACGGCTCCCGCTACTCCGGTTTCTTTAGGGACACCAACGACATCAGATAACGTTGGGGTTGCTTCAGTCACTAATGATGCACCTGCAGGTGGTTTTCCGGTAGGCCTCACTCTAGTTACCTGGACTGTTACAGACACTTCAGGAAACATAAATACGGATACACAAAATGTAACTATTGAAGATACAACGGCTCCGGTAGTAACTGCTCCGGCAGACATTACAGTTACGGAAACGGGTCCGTTAACACCGGTTGATATTGGTACCGCTACAGCCACTGATGCCGTTGGAGTGACTTCTTTGACCAATGATGCACCTGAGGATGGATTTCCCCAGGGAACGACGATTGTTACCTGGACGGCAGACGATGCCGCTGGAAATATTGGAACGGATACTCAAGTTATCGCCGTACAAGCAGCTGGATCGGGTGGACCCACTACTGTAAGTTTCCAAGATGGGGTTGAACCGGATTCGAGTTATGCTGGAACCCAGGATTCTTTACTTCGTCAATCTTCTCCGGATACACCTCGAGGAGATGAAACCTCCCTAAGTGCAGATTTAGTACAACCTGACCCAACAAATGGAACATTCGGCGAAGTGATTTCGGTAATTTCTTGGGATATTTCCTCTATTCCTATTGATGCGACAGTTGACTCTGCCAGTATTTCTTTAGAACTGACCAATGTAAGTGGAGGCAATTATGATTTATTCGAAGTATTGACTTCTTGGAATGAGGCCACTGTGACGTGGAATATTTTAGGTGGATCTTCAACCAATGTTGGGACAACAGCCATTGGAACAATCAGTCCAGGAATTTTTGGAGAAAATGTTATTACCCTCAATGCGGATGGTCTCAATCTATTACAAGGTTGGATAGATGGTTCCATTAATAATAATGGTATTGTAGTCAAACAAGTAAATAATAATAACGACGGAATTTTTATTAATTCCAGTGAAGCGGCAACGGGAAAACCAAAATTAACTGTAACCTATACGACTCCGGTCACTGGAGATACTGAACCCCCAGTAGTGACACCACCTCCCGATGTGACAGCTGTTTCCACGGGTAGTTTAACCCCTGTTAACATTGGTACTGCTACTGCAACAGATAATATTGGAGTGGTTTCATTGACCAACGATGCTCCTGCGGGGGGGTATCCTTTAGGCACCACAATTGTTACCTGGACAGCACTCGATGCAGCTGCAAATGCAGGAACAGCAACGCAACAAGTTATTGTTCAAGTACCCACTGTAGAAGGTAGCAATACGACAAGTTTCCAAAATGAGGTTGAACCGGATATTCTTTATTTAGGCACGCAAGACGCTTTGCTTAGAGAAACTTCTCCTGATGTAAATGACAATACATCGGAATTGTGGGCGGATGGAGTAGCGCCTGACCCTGTAAATGGATTATTCGGTGAGGTTGTCTCTGTAATCTCATGGGATGTTACATCTATACCTTCTAATGCTACCGTAACCGCTGTAAGTATTACATTAGATTTCTTTAATGATTCTTCAGGAAATCACGATTTTCTTCAAGCGAACTCAACATGGACTGAAGACACGGTGACTTGGGGTAATTTTGGAGGCACCGGTTCAATGGGAACTACGGTTTTGGGTACTATCGGTCCTTTCTTATTTAATGAGCAAGAATTTAGTTTAGGAGTTGATGGTGTCAATTTGGTCCAAGGTTGGATAGACGGTACCATTCCCAATAATGGGATTGTGGTAAGAAGCGCAGGTACTAACAATGGAATCGGTTTCGACTCAAGTGAAGCTACAACGGGAAGACCAAAACTTACCGTTACCTATGATATTACCAGTTCAGGCGACACGACCCCGCCGGTAGTGACGGCGCCTGCAGATGTGACGACGGAAGCGACAGGCCCGACGACGACAGTGGCGTTGGGCACGGGTACGGCGAATGACGATGTGGATGGACCGTTGGTCCCGACGAATGATGCACCTCCAGCAGGATTCCCGGTCGGATTGACGGTGGTGACCTGGAGTGCAACGGACAGTTCAGGTAATACAGGAACGGATACACAGAACGTAACGGTGACGGACACGACTCCGCCGACAGTGACAGCGCCTGCGGATATCACGACAACGAATACGACTCCCGCGTTAGGTACAGGAACCGCGACAGACCTGGTGGACGGTTCGATCACACCGACGAATGATTCCCCGGGCACGTTCCCGGTGGGCACGACCGTCGTGACGTGGAGTGCGACGGATACTGCGGGCAATACGGGAACGGATACGCAGAACGTAACGATCACAGAAGACACGACGCCTCCCGTAGTGACAGCGCCTGCAGATGTGACGACGGAAGCGACAGGCCCGACGACGACAGTGGCGTTGGGCACGGGTACGGCGAATGACGATGTGGATGGGCCGTTGGTCCCGACGAATGATGCACCTCCAGCAGGATTCCCGGTCGGATTGACGGTGGTGACCTGGAGTGCAACGGACAGTTCAGGTAATACGGGAACGGATACACAGAACGTAACGGTGACGGACACGACTCCGCCGACTGTGACAGCGCCTGCGGATATCACGACGACGGATACGACTCCAAACTTAGGGACCGGCACGGCCAATGATTTAGTCGATGGTTCGATCACACCGACGAATGATTCCCCGGGCACGTTTCCGGTGGGCACAACTGTCGTGACGTGGAGTGCGACGGATACTGCGGGCAATACGGGAACGGATACGCAGAACGTAACGATCACAGAAGACACGACGCCTCCCGTAGTGACAGCGCCTGCAGATGTGACGACGGAAGCGACAGGCCCGACGACGACAGTGGCGTTGGGCACGGGTACGGCGAATGACGATGTGGATGGACCGTTGGTCCCGACGAATGATGCACCTCCAGCAGGATTCCCGGTCGGATTGACGGTGGTGACCTGGAGTGCAACGGACAGTTCAGGCAATACAGGAACGGATACACAGAACGTAACGGTGACGGACACGACTCCGCCGACAGTGACAGCGCCTGCGGATATCACGACAACGAATACGACTCCCGCGTTAGGTACAGGAACCGCGACAGACCTGGTGGACGGTTCGATCACACCGACGAATGATTCCCCGGGCACGTTCCCGGTGGGCACGACCGTCGTGACGTGGAGTGCGACGGATACTGCGGGCAATACGGGAACGGATACGCAGAACGTAACGATCACAGAAGACACGACGCCGCCGGTAGTGACGGCGCCTGCAGATGTGACGACGGAAGCGACAGGCCCGACGACGACAGTGGCGTTGGGCACGGGTACGGCGAATGACGATGTGGATGGGCCGTTGGTCCCGACGAATGATGCACCTCCAGCAGGATTCCCGGTCGGATTGACGGTGGTGACCTGGAGTGCAACGGACAGTTCAGGTAATACAGGAACGGATACACAGAACGTAACGGTGACGGACACGACTCCGCCGACTGTGACAGCGCCTGCGGATATCACGACAACGAATACGACTCCAAACTTAGGGACCGGCACGGCCAATGATTTAGTCGATGGTTCGATCACACCGACGAATGATTCCCCGGGCACGTTCCCGGTGGGCACGACCGTCGTGACGTGGAGTGCGACGGATACTGCGGGCAATACGGGAACGGATACGCAGAACGTAACGATCACAGAAGACACGACGCCTCCCGTAGTGACAGCGCCTGCAGATGTGACGACGGAAGCGACAGGCCCGACGACGACAGTGGCGTTGGGCACGGGTACGGCGAATGACGATGTGGATGGGTCGTTGGTCCCGACGAATGATGCACCTGCGGGTGGGTTCCCGGTCGGGTTGACGGTGGTGACCTGGAGCGCAACGGACAGTTCAGGCAATACAGGAACGGATACACAGAACGTAACGGTGACAGACACGACTCCGCCGACAGTGACAGCGCCTGCGGATATCACGACAACGAATACGACTCCAAACTTAGGGACCGGCACGGCCAATGATTTAGTCGATGGTTCGATCACACCGACGAATGATGCGCCTGCGACGTTTCCGGTGGGCACAACTGTCGTGACGTGGAGTGCGACGGATACTGCGGGCAATACGGGAACGGATACGCAGAACGTAACGATCACAGAAGACACGACGCCTCCCGTAGTGACAGCGCCTGCAGATGTGACGACGGAAGCGACAGGCCCGACGACGACAGTGGCGTTGGGCACGGGTACGGCGAATGACGATGTGGATGGGTCGTTGGTCCCGACGAATGATGCACCTGCGGGTGGGTTCCCGGTCGGGTTGACGGTGGTGACCTGGAGCGCAACGGACAGTTCAGGCAATACAGGAACGGATACACAGAACGTAACGGTGACAGACACGACTCCGCCGACAGTGACAGCGCCTGCGGATATCACGACAACGAATACGACTCCAAACTTAGGGACCGGCACGGCCAATGATTTAGTCGATGGTTCGATCACACCGACGAATGATGCGCCTGCGACGTTTCCGGTGGGCACAACTGTCGTGACGTGGAGTGCGACGGATACTGCGGGCAATACGGGAACGGATACGCAGAATGTGACGATTGAAGTGGTTGGCTTTTTTATAAGTTTTCAGGATGGAGTTGAACCGGATCCCGGATATTCTGGAACTCAAGATGCTTATCTTGAAGAAACGGCTCCAACTGTCAATAACGGTACAGATGTAGAATTGTGGTCTGATGGCCGTGAGCGTGACCCTGTAACTCGGACATTTGGAGAATTATTCTCAGTTATTTCTTGGGATATATCATCGGTTCCAACCAATGCAATTGTTCAATCGGTTAGTATTACTATAGATATATTTAATAGCAGTCCAGGACAAAGTTTTATTTATCAATCTCAAACTTCCTGGACCGAAGGAACAGTCAACTGGAATACCTTTACAGGTGGCTCCGCCATAGGAACGGATGTATTAGGTACGGTTCCAATTGATGCTTTGGGGGAAAATGTTATTGACTTGAATCAAGATGGAATTGATTTAGTGCAAGGTTGGATTGATGGAAGTATTAGTAATGAAGGAATCGTAATACGAGGGGATGGTACCATTAATGGGATGATTTTCGACTCAAGTGAAGCTGCAACCGGAATGCCCAAGTTGACTATTAATTATACATTGCCGTAACTATAGGATTCTTACTTTAACAAGAATATATCAAAATTCACCAAACATCTCAGGTGTGGATAATAAATTTGAATTTTGAATAACAAACTATTCTGAAAAATCTTTCCCTTTCTCATTACCCTCCAAAAGCATTGGAAGATTTTAATTCTAAGATAGAATCAAAAATTATTGAAAAAGTTTAAGCAGGTCTGCCTTATCAATATAAGTTAGGCTTTAATTTCCTCTTCGTATCTTCTCCAAGATTTTTTCCTCTTTATTGCAATTCCCAACTAAAAGTTCAGATGAAAAACATGAAAAAATTATCAACTTTCCGATATGTTGAGAATATGTTTCGAGTAGGTAATTTTTGCATATTTTACTCTAAAATAGGTGTATTTTTGTTGGAAATTATTATGCTACCTGATAAGGTAGGTTTTAAAAAAAATTGAAATATATTTCTTTTCCGAAAAAAGAGGGAAATTGTTGGAAATGTGTGGATTAAGAATAAGGAGGAAAAAATAATGACCTTTTTGAAATTAACAAAAAATCGACATTGGACATTAATAATGTCCCTATGTTTTTTGATTTTTGGAAAAACTGCGTCAGCAGATTTAAATGACTGGGGTCCCTTCCTTCAAACTCTTACTCCAAACAGCGTTATTGTAAAATGGCGTGTTCCCGCTTCCGAGGATTTCAATAACAGTATTCATTTTGGAACCTCTCCGGGAAGTTTAACCACTATAGAAACCGACACAACAGCAGTGACCAAGTCATGCGGTTATTGTCCTGAAAGTTGGAGGGAATATGAAGTGACGCTCACCAGCTTGACTGCCGATACCCGTTATTATTATGCAGTTGGAACATCAACCACTCCTTCCACAGAATCAAAGCATAATGGAACTTTTTTAACTCCACCAAATGCTGGAACGGCAAAGCCGACTCGAATCTGGGTTGTTGGAGATTCTGGTACCGGAGACACTCGTGCGCTAGTGGTGGGTGAACGATTTAAGAATTATACAAAAGACCGTGATCCGGATATCTGGTTGATGCTGGGAGACAATGCCTATGATGATGGTAATGACCGTAATCACCATGATGGTGTGTTTTTAATGTATCCGGAATTCTTAAGGAATGTATCGGTGTGGCCAACGTTTGGAAATCATGATGCACGAAGTGCAACGTCTGGAAATGAAACCGGGACCTATTTTGACATCTGGCAACTCCCTCGAGCGGCAGAAGCCGGTGGAGTGGCCTCGGGAACTGAGGCGTATTATTCGTTTGATTACGGCAATATTCACTTTATTGTCTTGGATTCGTTTGGTCATCCTCGAGTAGCGCCTTCCTCAATGATCACCTGGTTGCAAAGTGATTTAGCGGCCAATGATAAGGAATGGATCATTGCGTATTGGCACCATCCTCCTTATACCCGTGGTTCTCATAACTCTAATGCAGAGCAGATTTTAATCGAAATGCGTGAGAACATTGTTCCTATTCTGGAAAGCAATGGAGTGGATTTAGTGTTGTCGGGTCACAGTCATTCTTATGAGCGGTCTTATTTTCTGAATGGACATTATGGAGATCAGACGACTTTTAATCTGGGCACTCATGCCTTAGACAGTGGGAATGGTAAATCCGAACCGCTGCATATGTCAGATGGAGCATATTCTAAAACATTAAATCCAAATGGGACCAAGGCAGGAAATGACGGCGCTGTTTATGCCGTGGCCGGAAGTTCAGGCAAAATTTCTGGAGGATTACTGAATCATCCAGCTATGTACCTTTCATTAAACAAATTAGGTTCAATGGTATTGGATGTGTATGAGAATCGTCTGGAAGCGATCTTTATCGATTCCCTGGGTAAAATCGAAGACCAGTTTACGATTACTCATGATTTGAATACCTTTCCTCCGGAGTTGTTTTCGGTGTATGCGCCGAATCCGTTGACATTAGAAGTACAGTTTTCGGAGCCTCTGGAAAAAGTAAGTGCCGAGAATTCTGCTAACTATGTATTAGATAACGGAGCTACCATTACGGCTGCAGAACTGTTGGATGATTATCGAACCGTGAGGTTACTGACTTCAGAATTGAGTAACACAACGACGTATAACCTTACAGTGATCAACGTTCAGGATCATGAAAGTAATACAGCGATCCCAGCCCCTGGGAGTCAGTTCAGTTTTACTCCGAGTTTTGTAGATCCGCCTGTGTATTCAGCACACTTTCAGGATGGGACGTACCCCCACTCCGGATACAATGGAACCCGGGATACTTATATTTTTGAAGGGGCGCCTGATACGAATTATGGTGGGAAAGCAGAACTGATTGCACACGGACCTTTTGAAAATACGATAGAAGGTGATGCTCTGGTGTTGGTGTCCTGGGATTTATCCTCCATTCCATCGAATGCGACGATTCAATCGGCGACCGTGTATTTTGATTTATTTAACCGTAGTGAAACTTCCTATCATCTGCATGAAATATTGACTTCATGGACAGAAACAGGAGCGACCTGGAATTCATTAGGCGGAACCACCAATG
The DNA here is from genome assembly GCA_965223665.1 of Nitrospinaceae bacterium. Taxonomy (GTDB): domain Bacteria; phylum Nitrospinota; class Nitrospinia; order Nitrospinales; family Nitrospinaceae; genus CBDCVY01. The sequence goes on along the minus strand of OZ245011.1, from coordinate 2,555,835 downwards.
TAAGTTCCACGATCATGGGAACCATCACACCCCAGAAGTTTGCATTGAACACAATTCCATTGAATGCTGCAGGAATTAGTGTAATTCAGGGTTGGGTGGATGGCAGCATTACCAATAATGGATTGGCGGTGCAGAATGCTGGTCCAGGCGAGCATCCTGACTGGTGGAACGCCATTCGGTTTTTTTCCAGGCAAACGGACACCCGTCCGCGGTTGTCTGTGACTTATACGTTGCCAACCGGTGCAGACAGTATTTCTCCATCAATCATTGCTCCACCGGATGTAGTGGTGGATTCTACTGGGGATCAAACTTCTGTGTCTCTAGGAACCGCTGCTGCAGTGGATGATATTGGTGTAGCTTCCATAACCAATGACGCACCGGCAGGTGGGTTTCCTTTGGGAACCACTATAGTAATTTGGACCGCAACGGACGCGGCAGGTAATACGGGAACCGATTCGCAAAATGTAACAGTAAGAGTTCCCACTGCTACCAGCCCAAACACCATTAGTTTCCAGGATGGGGTGGAGCCAAGTGCCTTTTATTTTGGGACGGAGGATTCTACTTTAACTGAAACTTCTCCTCATAAAAACCTAGGAGACGATACTGAACTTTGGGGAGATGGGGTATCACAGGATCCGGATACAGGTCGGTATGGTGAGTTAACATTTGTCACGAAATGGGATCTTTCGGCTATACCACCTAATGCCGTGATCAGTTCAGTAGATGTTTCGTTTAATGTGTTTAATGATTCTCCGGTGGCTCATGACTTATATTCTGTGGATGCGAATTGGACGGAACCGGAAGTTACCTGGAATATAATAAATCATTCCACTACTATTGGCAGTACGATTTTGGGATCGATACCACCATTAATATTTAATGAAAACATTGTCACTTTAAATCAAACCGGCATTGATCTTGTTCAGGGCTGGATAGATGGGAGTATTTCGAATAACGGTATTATTGTTCAAACTTCAGGTAGCAATAACGGTATGGGAGTGTACTCCAGTGAAGCAACGACAGCGACAACCCGGCCCAAGTTGACAATTACTTACACGGTTTCTACGGGTGGAGATACCACACCACCGGTAGTGACGGCGCCTGCAGATGTGACGATGGAAGCGACGGGGCCGACAACCACAGTAGATTTAGGCACGGGTACCGCAAATGACGATGTGGATGGTTCATTGACTCCAACGAACGATGCACCTGCGGGTGGATTTTCTGTAGGGACGACGATTGTGACCTGGAGTGCCACGGATAGTTCCGGCAATACGGGAACGGATACCCAGAACGTGACGGTGACAGACACGACTCCGCCGACAGTGACAGCCCCTGCAGATATCACGACAACGGATACGACTCCGAATTTGGGTACAGGGACAGCAACTGACCTGGTAGATGGTTCGATCACTCCGACGAATGATGCGCCAGCGACCTTTCCGTTAGGCACGACTGTGGTGACCTGGAGTGCGACGGATGCGGCGGGGAATACAGGAACGGATACCCAGAGTGTGACGGTTGAAGAATCGTCCGGCGGTCCTGTAACTGTAAGCTTTCAAGATGGTGTAGAACCGGATTCCGGATATGCAGAAACGGAAGACAGTTATTTACGTGAAACATCTCCGAACGTTAATGAAGGTTCTAATTCCCAATTGCTTTCTGATGGAGTGGCGCAGGATCCGGATAATGGGTTGTTTGGAGAAGTGATGACGGTTGTGGTTTGGGATGTCTCCAGTATTCCAACCAATGCTACGGTCCAATCGGCGAGCATTATCATGGATTTTTTTGACGCCAGTTCTGGTGATTATAATTTCTTTGAAGCGCTCACTTCCTGGGATGAAAATACAGTAACCTGGGACGGCTTTGGTGGAGGTTCTACCAATGTAGGTACCAATACTATCGCCACGGTACCTGGGTTTTCCTTCAATGAAACCGAAGTGAGTTTAACGGCTGAGGGTCTGAGTTTAGTTCAGGGTTGGATTGATGGAAGCATCTCTAACAATGGTTTGGTTCTCAAAACTGCAGGAAGTAATAATGGTGTGGGGGCTTATTCCAGTGAAGCAACGACAGCGACAACCCGGCCCAAGTTGACAATTACTTACACGGTTTCTACGGGTGGAGATACCACACCACCGGTAGTGACGGCGCCTGCAGATGTGACGATGGAAGCGACGGGGCCGACAACCACAGTAGATTTAGGCACGGGTACCGCGAATGACGATGTGGATGGTTCATTGACTCCAACGAACGATGCACCTGCGGGTGGATTTTCTGTAGGGACGACGATTGTGACCTGGAGTGCCACGGATAGTTCCGGCAATACGGGAACGGATACCCAGAACGTGACGGTGACAGACACGACTCCGCCGACAGTGACAGCCCCTGCAGATATCACGACAACGGATACGACTCCGAATTTGGGTACAGGGACAGCAACTGACCTGGTAGATGGTTCGATCACTCCGACGAATGATGCGCCAGCGACCTTTCCGTTAGGCACGACTGTGGTGACCTGGAGTGCGACGGATGCGGCGGGGAATACAGGAACGGATACCCAGAGTGTGACGGTTGAAGAATCGTCCGGCGGTCCTGTAACTGTAAGCTTTCAAGATGGTGTAGAACCGGATTCAGGATATGCAGGAACGGAAGATTCTTACCTTGATGAAGCCGATCCAACTGCCAATAAGGGCGCAGATGTAGAGCTGTGGTCAGATGGACGAGAACGTAACACGGAAACTCGAGCATTTGGAGAATTATTTTCGGTTATTTCCTGGGATATTTCTTCAATTCCTACCAATGCAGTTGTCCAATCCGTAAGTATTACAATAGATATTTTTAACAGTAGTTCAGGAGAAAGCTTTTTTTATGAGGCTCAAACAGGCTGGAGTGAAGGCACAGTGAATTGGAATACATTTAGTGACTCTTCCACAATTGGCGCAACGGTTTTGGGGACGGTAGCTATGGATGCCCTCAATGAAACTACTATTGATCTTAATCAAGACGGAATAGATTTAGTGCAGGGTTGGATTGATGGTGGCATAAATAATAATGGATTTGTTATACGGAGTGATGGATCTGTCAATGGAATGATTTTTGATTCCCGGGAAGCTTCAACATGGAGGCCTAAACTGACTATCATTTATACTTTGCCATAAATGAAATTGACCTTTATTTATTTTAGAATCACTTTCAATAAATGAGTTTGTTAATAGGAGATTTTTCAATTTGATAGATTTTTCCAAATAGTTAATTTATTTAAACACTTTTTCATATAAAACAAAAAAAATCTTTTAATTGATCTTTGAAGCGGATATTCTTTGATTCATGAATAGGGGGAATTTATGAAAGAATGTCCTTGTGGATCGGTATTTCCTTATACAGACTGCTGTGGGCCACTGATTCGAGGAGCAACGGTTGCAGATACCGCGGAAGACCTGATGCGTTCACGTTACTCCGCTTATGTTATGCAAGAATGGGATTACATTAAACAAACTACCCACCCTGAAGAAAGAAACAATATTAAAGATTTAGATGCTGCCAATGAAGGGGTGCATTGGAAAAAGTTAGAAATATTTGATTCTAAAAATGGATCATCAGAAGATAAGGCTGGCGAGGTAACCTTTGCTGCTTATTACGAAAAAGATAACGAAGAACAAATCCTCGAAGAAACTTCAAAATTCTTAAAAGAAAATGGTCGGTGGTATTATTATGGTAAGCAATCAAAACCTAAAGTTGTATCCTCCTCCTCAACCCTTCCTAAAAAACCTTTTGTTCGAAAAGAAAGCAAAGTAGGCCGTAACGATCCTTGTCCTTGTGGAAGCAATAAAAAATTCAAAAAATGTTGCGGTAAATAAAACAATAAATAAGTTGGTCTCATAATTCCTCCAGTTTCACCCTCATTATGAAGGGTATTTTTAAATTTTTCCTTTATCTTTCTGTTTTTTTAAGGACTAATATTGGCCCTGGTTTACTTTTTTCCCTAAAATTTTAAATGGTATTAACCCGTTTACTTTTAATATGGCTGTAAATAGGTTGTGCATCCATCCAAATAGCGGGTGCAAGCGTGTATAAGGAGCTTGGCAAAGTCAAATAAGCCAATTAATAACAAAACCGAAGTTAAACCAGAAAATGAAAATAATGTTATTTTATTTAAATAATATAATAAAATTTTGTGGATGATTATGATTTGCGCCAAAAGCAACCACTGAAGGATTGGAGTCTTATGATCCAGAAAAATAAAAATCGACTCAGAGTTCTGGCGTTGATTACTGTTCTCCTGTTATTTTGGATGGGGTGCTCGACTGTTCCTCGAAATAGTTCTCCCGAATTACAAGTAGTTTCTTTTGTGGATCTCGAAAGGTACTTAGGGAAGTGGTATGAGATTGCCAGGTATCCTCATTCATTTGAAAAAGGCTGTTATGCAGCCACGGCCTTTTACGAAAAAATTGATGCGGAGAGTATCAAAGTAACTAATAAATGCCGAAAGAACAGTTTTGATGGAAAATTAATTGATGCCGTGGGACGAGCCACGGTAGCCGACAAATTAACTAAGGCTAAGCTGCAAGTTCAGTTTTTTTGGCCATTTAAAGGTAATTATTGGATTATTGAGTTGGATGAGGACTATCAATATGCTGTTGTTAGCGAACCTAACCGACAATATTTATGGATTCTAAGCCGTTCTCCCAAAATGTCGTCAAAAACTCTGGAAGAATTGAAAGCAAACCTCCGGAAGCAAGGGTTCGACTTGTCCTATTTAATTTTGACACCTCAATTGTAAATGAAAGTGCCTATCCAAATTTTCTTCCATATATTGTCTATTCATTTTTTTCGGTAATGACCTCATGTCACACAAAACAATGCAAATCATTTTATATTCTGCGGCTATTTATAATTTTCTTTGGGGTGCCATTGCTATTGTATTTCCTAAAGAGAGTTTTATAGCTTTAGATATGGCCGCCCCTTTGTACCCGCCACTATGGCAATGTATAGGAATGATTGTTGGCGTTTATGGTGTTGCCTATTGGCTGGCTGCCAGTAATCCCGTTCTTCATTGGCGCATTGTCTTGGTAGGATTCCTGGGAAAGGTTCTGGGACCTTTAGGGTTTATAGGAGCACTTATCACCGGAGAACTTCCATTAATTTTTGGGATTCATATTATATTTAACGATTTAATCTGGTGGGTTCCTTTTTTCTTAATATTGAAAAAAGCCTTTTACACTTATTATTAAATTAAAAATATTGTTTGCAAAAAAATCATGGCCATAAAATATGAAAAATCCATTTGTTGGATTCGTAGAGATCTCAGATTAAAAGATCATGTGGCTCTTTATCAGGCTTCACGACAATCTAAAAAGATAGCGGTAGTTTTTGTATTTGATACTACAATCTTAAAGAAATTAAATAAAAATGACCGGCGAATGACATTTATTTTTAAATGCTTAAAGGAAATCAATCAGAAACTTCAAAGTAGAGGTTCGGCTTTAGTGGTTCTTCATGGTGATCCTGTAATTAAAGTTCCAGAGTTTGCCAATCAAATTAAAGCTCAGGCGATATTTACAAATAGGGACTATGAACCCTACGCTAAACAACGGGATAAAGCAGTTCAGGCATCATGTAATTCAATAGGAATTGAGTTTTTTGATTTTAAAGATCAGGTCATTTTTGAGGGAGATGAGTTGGTTTCAAAATCTGGGAATCCATATAAAGTATTTACTCCTTATAAAAATGCCTGGCTCAATTTTATTGATCCTTCCCAGTTTATTGAATTCAAACCTAGACTGGATGGATTAATTCCTGAAAAAGATTTAAGTAGTTTTTTTGGAAACTGGTCTTTAGAAAAATTAGGTTTTGATAAAGTGGCTTTATGGCTGGTTCCTGGCGAAGACGCGGGTCAAAAAAAATTAAAAAAATATTTGCCACAGATAAATAATTATCACAATTACCGTGATTATCCTTCACTTCCCAACAGTACTTCCGAGCTATCGGTTCATTTGCGATTTGGAACTTTATCTATTCGTTCTTTAGTTCGAAAAGTTTATGGAGACTCGAACCTGGGTGCACAGACTTGGTTGTCAGAATTAATCTGGCGAGAGTTTTACCAAATGATAATTGACAAATTCCCTTATGTAGTTAATGGATGTTTTAAAAGAGAGTACGATCGAATTCAATGGCCAGGAACGACAAAAAATTTTAAAGCATGGTGTGATGGAAAAACCGGGTTTCCGATTGTTGATGCTGCGATGCGCAGATTTAATCAAACCGGTTGGATGCACAATCGTCTTCGAATGATTGTTGCTTCCTTTTTAACTAAGGACTTGCTGGTAGACTGGAGAAAAGGGGAGAAATATTTTGCAAAAAATCTATTGGATTTTGATCTTGCTGCCAATAACGGGGGATGGCAATGGTGTGCTTCAACAGGATGTGATGCTCAACCCTGGTTTCGAATTTTTAATCCGGTGACTCAGTCTAAGAAATTTGATCCTGAAGGAAAATTTATCAGAAAATTTCTCCCCGAAATTGCACGATTCTCTAACAAACTTATCCATTGGCCTCATAATTCCAAATTGAAAGAACAAAAAGAAGCAAATTGTATTTTAGGCGATGATTACCCTAACCCTATAGTTGTTCATTCCATGCAGCGCAAAAGAGCAATGGAATTATTTAAAAGCTAATCTAATCATTATACTTTGATCAATTTTGGATAATTTAAGAATTCGACTGAGAAATATTTTTTAAAAAGTTAATTTCTTCAAATTAGATAGGATGGGGGATGGAAATTTTACTTTTTGTGGGTTTTATTTAGACTTTTTTAAATTTTCGATTCTTGTTTCGAACAATATTTTCAGGAATCATACTGTTCTCTTTTAAAATTTGAAGGATCAAGGCGTTGCTAGGATCGTTTCTTTTTTCAAAATAAATGGAACCACCCATTAACTCTATAAGGTGTAGACAAACTGTCATTTCTGCGTCCAATCCAAAACTTCCATTGGAAGTAAACCCTAATTGATTTAAAGGTTGAAAATGTTTTTCTAGCTTTTCTATCAAGGTATTACCGCGCATATCCTGAATTACTATCTTTATCCATTTGTTTTTATGAGGTTCGCAACTTATTTTGATATGGGCGTCACCTTCCATTATCTTAATTGCGTTTCTTAAAGCATTAAGAAGAATTTGCTTCAATCGATATCTATCTGCAAAAAGTTTAATATCGTTTTTATTCTCTGAGAGTGTGAATGAAACTTTATTTCCACCAGATAATTCCTTTATTTCTGAAATAATTTCATCAATGAGTTTATCAAATGAAAAATGTGTTGGTGACAATTCTAAATTTCCAGCATCGATTAAAGTTAATTCTAATATATTGTTAATTAGTCTTAAAAGATGTCGTCCTGATTTTAAAATGTGCGTAATAAAATTATGTTGCTGAGTTGTCAAATTATCTGTTTCTATTTCTAAAAGCTGACCAAAACCTAAAATAGCGTTTAAAGGTGTCCTAAGCTCATGACTCATTCTTGCAAGAAAATCCGCTTTAATATTATTAGCTTGTTCTGCTTTTCGTTTTTCAATTAAAGCCTCTTTTTTAGCATTTTCTTGTTCGGTAATATCCATGGCCATTTCCATTACCAGGGGATTACCTTTTTCATCTTTAAAGGGAGTGCAGACAGTTAAATAAGTACGACCATCCATTGCGGACCACTTAGAGACTTCATTTTTATGAGAGTCAAATACTCGAAAAGTCGGACAAAATTGACAAGGTTCATTTCGGTTATGCATCAATTCAAAGCAATGTTTATTTCCTGGGGACCCAAATCGATCACGAAACATTTTATTTGCAAACGGAACCGAATGATCAGGTGCTTGTAAATGAAATGCGATGGGTAAATTTTCTAACATATCAAAAAAAACTTTGCGACCTTCTTCAAGCTTTTTCACCGGGAGATAATTTTCGGTAATTTCAATTTCCAATCCGCTTTCAATTTTATTTAAAGACAAAAGAATTAGTTCATTTTGGCTGTTTTCTATTAAGCAACCCGAAACATTACATGAAACCGGTTTTCCTGACTTTGTTTTTAATTGCAGGGTTTTAGAAAAATCTGTTTTTTTATTACTTACGGATTTTAAGAAGTCGTTTATCTCTTTGGATTCAATATTAAAGACATCCGTTAATTTTTTTGTTGAGAATTTTTTTTCAGAAAATCCAAAGAGTTTGCTGGTTGAAGGGTTGGCGTAATAAATATTTTTATGGACAGGGTCACAGATTAGGACAGGTTCCTTAAAATTTTTAAATACATTTTTTAAATGTCGATATTCTGTTTCCATACTAAAGAAAAAGTTTAAATCAATTATCAATTATGAGTAAAAATATTGAATAAAGGATACCATTAAAATATGGTTTTTTTTTGTAAAAGCTAGGAAAAAGTCAAAATAGGGTAAATTTTGATAAGCCCGGATTTATAAAATAATTGAATTTTAAAAATATTTAGCCTTCAAATGGATTGATAAATCTTTCATTTAATTTGTTAGGGATTTTAAAAAAAATGGATAGTTCCAATTTGGCTCAATTTAACCGTTTCTTCTGAATCAGAAGTAATATTAAGGATTATTTTCAGAAATAGGTAAAATGATGCACTAAGCAGGGTTTTTATTAAATAATTATTTAAAAATTACTTGAAGGGTTAAATTCCATATTTATTTAAATTTCTGCTTGGGATGGGATTGTTAATACATTCTGCGAAGGTGTCCAATGAGAATGGCTGTTTTTCGAGCAGCTCATTTAGAAATTTTATAATGGTTATCGTTGAAAAGATTAAAATCAAGGCTTTTAAGCTTCCCTTTCTTATTATTTTTGGGATTTTCCTCATGTTGGCTCAATTAAACTTGGGTGTGGTAAGGGCGGATGAAAAAAATTTGGATACTGAAAATGCCAGGGAAGAATGTATTAAAGGAGCTACAGTTTTTTGCCTTGCGATCGGAATTGCTGAAGAACAATCAGGCAATCAAGAAAAAGCTCTCGAATATTTTCGTCTTGCTTGTAACAATCATCCTACCTTAGGTCATCTAAGAGCATGCGCTCCCTTGCTTTCGCTAGCAAAAGATATGGGACGTTTAAAGGAAGAAGCTTTGCCATTAGAAAGAATTTGCGCTGAAGGAAAAAAAATCACCTGTTTCTATTTAGGAAAAGAATATTTGAAGGTGAATCATATTGAATTGGCGAAAAAGCATTTGGAACCCCTTTGTCGATCTGGTTATAGACCCCCCGATTCTGATGACTATGGACCCTGCTACCATTTGGGTAAGGGTTTTGAACGAATACATGATTGGGATTTTGCTGAACAACTTTATGACTACGACTGCAATCGGGATCGTATTCAAGGAAAGCCAAGTTGTGAAGCACTAAATTTTCTCAGTGATTTAATTAATAGAACCCGTAAAGCGACTTGGGACCGAATCCGAAACTTTGAACCCGTTGAAGGGATATTGTTCATCCTTGTTGCCATTCCCCTACTGGGAATGGTGTTTTGGTGGATTGGAGATCAATGGGGAATTCGTTTTGTCAAGTTTCATGCCCCGGGTTTAGTTATAGTTTGTTGGGTAGTATGGGAAATTCTACCTAAAGAATCAAACTACCATCCGGGTGATTGGATATTAATATTCATTGCATTTGAAATATTATTAGGTTTGATTTTTATCCCCTACCTCCAGAGAAATTAATTTTTAATTTAGGTATTTTTTTAAATTCTTGGCGTTACCCCTCAAGTAAGTCAATTGCCGAATAAATTTAGTCTTTAATCAATAGAAACCATTTCAATATCAAAAATCAAAGTTTTTCCTGCTAAAAAATGATTTGCATCCAAAACCGCATTTTCTCCATTGATTTCTTTGACGGTTACGGGATGACCTTGAGGATTCATGAGTTTAGAACCTGGCTTAACTCCCTGAGGAAGTTGCTTGAGGGGAATATCAAAAATTAATTTCTCGTTTCTGTTTCCATAAGCTTCTGTGGGTGGAATGCTTACAGTTTTTTTCTCGCCAACTTTCATGCCACGAACTGCATTATTCATTCCGGGAATAATTTGTTCTGTTCCTACTTTAAACTTTAATGGCCCTCTTCCCTTGGAAGCATCAAAAACAGTATTGTCTTCTAATTTTCCTGTGTAATTTATGGATACGGTATCTCCGTCTTTAGCTACCCGTTCATCAGCGGATAAAGGATTCATAGATAAAATAATTCCAAATAACAAAAACAAAACTTTGACGCTATACTTTGTATATTTATTCATAACGGAACCTTATCAAAAGATTGAAATTTGGCAAGGATAGGCCTTGCGATTAAAGAATAAGCTCATTTATTTTTTGCTGACATTAGGGAATGAAAAAGAAAAAGGAAGGGAGGAGAAAAGAGAAATTTTAAACCCTCACGGTTTTCTAGAATCAAAAAAGTTCCCAGTTGCCCAGTTTTGACAGAAACCCGTGCGCTTTAAGTGAATGTAATATACTTAAACGGCTAACGCCAAAATTTATTTGTGAGCAAATTATATCAACATTTAAAACAATGTGCGAACGAATTAAGGGAAGATAATAAAGCAATTAGCAAAGAGGAAATTTGGAGATATTTATTGCTTCATACTTGGAAATATTTTGTTCTTGAGCAGGTTTTATAGATTTGGCTAAGGTAGGAGTTTTATATTGAAAAACCGCATATTACAAAAAAATGGTCGGGGTGAGAGGATTTGAACCTCCGACCCTCTGCTCCCAAAGCAGATGCGCTAGCCAGGCTGCGCTACACCCCGAATTAATTTAATTAATTATACAGTTAAACAGTGCTACAGGGAAATCAAAGTTTTTCTTTTCAGAAAAAAATCAGATTTCCAATATATTCGGAAAATGGGGAAGCTAGTCTACAAAATTTTTATTGAAATGACTACTTTTTGTTGTCATTTTTTTGGGGAGGAATGGGATCAGGGCAGTAAATTAAATATCTTGAATTAGCCTTAGATTAAAACATTTCTAAAATCATCTGTATTGAATTGGAAATAAATCTTTCCTTATTTATCAAAAATTGCATTTGTTTCTTGAATTGCTCGGTTAGGCTAAACCTGTCATAATACGCAGCCATGAAACGTATTGTGATTATTGGAGGAGGAATTGCAGGGCTTTCTGCAGCCTACCGGATTCAGGAGGCAATGGACTCTGGCCAATCCCAATTAGAATGTACCGTTCTAGAAAGTACTGACCGTTTTGGGGGTAAAATTTGTACTGAACTTAGAGATGGTTTTCTCTTGGAGAAAGGACCTGATTCTTTTATTTCCCAAAAACCCTGGGCAATTGAGCATTGCAAAAAAATCGGTTTAGCAGACCATCTCATTGGAACGAGACCAGAAAACACTAAAACCTATGTTTATCTCAATAAAAAAATGGTTACCCTTCCTGATGGTTTGAGTCTCATGGTACCAACGAAGTTTTTGCCGTTCATCACTACAAGGTTATTTTCTTGGCCAGGAAAAATTCGAATGGGTTTGGATTTGATTATTCCTAAGCGGCGAAAAAAAACAGATGAGAGCTTAGCTTCATTTGTTCGTCGAAGACTGGGAGAAGAAGCGGTCCAAAGATTGGCGCAACCGATGTTAGCGGGTATATATGCGAGCGATCCCGAAGAAATGAGTTTACACAGTACATTTCCAATGTTTGCGCAAATTGAGAAAAAATATCGATCTTTAATCCTTGGTATGCTGATACAGAAAAAGCAACGGGCGGCAGCTCCCCCCAAAAAGTCTAATTACACCCCCTTTACTTTATTTGTAAGTTTAAAAAATGGATTAAGTGAAATTGTAGATCGTACTATAAAAAAATCTCCCAATATTAATTTTAAGAAAAATGTTTGTGTTAAGCAGATTCAACAGCGTGAAGGTAAATGGCATTTGACTTTGGATTCAGGTGATATATTAATTGCCGATTCGGTTATTGTTTCGACTCCTGCTAATATATCTTCCAAATTACTTCAGGATACCGCTCCCTTATTGGCAAATGGATTATCAGATATAAAATATGTTTCTACTGCTGCTGTAGTAATGGGATTTCGAAAAGAGGAAATGGGGCATCCTCTGAATGGATTTGGATTTATTGTTCCGAGTACTGAGAAACGTAAAATAACTGCATGTACCTGGGTGTCATCAAAGTTTGCTGGGCGTGTTCCTGAAGGACACGTGTTGTTGCGTTCATTTGTGGGTGGAGCGTTACAGGAGGATTTAGCAGAACAGAATGAAGATACTATAAAGGATATGGTCCTCAAAGAATTGAAAGACATAATGGGAATTTCAGGAAATCCCTTGTTTTGTGATGTATTTCAGTATAAAAAAGGGAATGCTCAATACATGGTAGGTCATCAAAAACTTGTAGGTTCTATTTATCAGGAACTGGAAAAATTTCCAGGTCTTTATCTTTCGGGAAGTGCCTATGAAGGGACAGGTGTTCCTGATTGTATTTTAAATGGTACAAAAGTAGCTGAAAAGGTTTTGGATTATATAAACTCAATTTAACAGGAAACCTGATGGTGTCCGTGTTGAATAAATTGATATAAGGGAGTTAGAGAATGAAATGGGCTTCAAGTATATCTACCCACGAGTCTATAGAAAGATGCATTGAAGAAACGGTTAAATCGGTTAAGCACCAATTAGGTGACAAAGAAGCTAATCTATCCGTAATTTTTGTTTCTCCTCATCATAAAAGTAAATTTGATTTAATACCTGCTCTACTCAGAGAAAATTTTTCGCCCGGTTTAATATTAGGGTGTTCGGGTGGAGGTATTATTGGAGGAGGTTATGAAATTGAACACCAAACTGCATTCAGTTTAACGGCTGGGTATTTGCCAAATGTGGATATCACACCAATTTCCTCGGATACATTGAGCTTACCTGAGGGTGAGACGTCTCCTTCGGTTTGGAGAGATTGGATTGGTGTAAAAAACGAAAAAAATCCCCAATTTATTATTTTAGCGGACCCTTTTTCATTTCGCGGAGAAGAATTCTTATCTGGGTTAGATTATGCTTATCCTCAATCCGCTAAGGTTGGTGGTTTAGCTAGTGGTGCTCAATCCCACGGAGGAAATGTGCTCTACCTGGGAGATAAAATATTAGATTCTGGCATGGTGGGTGTAGCGCTTAGCGGAAATGTTACTTTAGACACTATAGTTGCGCAAGGCTGTCGACCCATTGGAAAACCGATGAATATTACGAAGTGTAATCAAACCCTATTAGAGACTGTGGATGGCAAACCTCCTCTACAAGTTTTAGAAGAGATGGTGGAGGAAATGAATGAAAATGATCGCAAGTTGATTCAAACATCTTTGTTTTTAGGAATTGAAATGGATCCTTTTAATGAAAACCCAGGGCAGGGGGATTTTCTCATAAGGAATTTAATTGGTGTGGATCGTGATACAGGAGCGTTGTCCATTGGTGCTTTATTAAGGGAAGGACAACTAGTTCAATTTCATTTACGGGATAAAGCGATGTCTTCAGAAGATTTGAATGAAATGTTGACGCGTTATCAATCTAAATCAAATTCCAGTGATGCCAGTGGTGCACTACTTTTTTCTTGCCTGGGTCGGGGTGAATATTTATATGGGGAGCCCAATCACGATTCTGAAATGTTTCGAAAGGTACTGGGAAATGTTCCACTTGGCGGGTTTTTCTGTAACGGGGAAATTGGTCCTATTGGGAAAACCACCTTTTTGCATGGCTATACAAGTTCCTTTGGTATTTTTCGTAGTGTTGATGCTCATCAATAAAAAAATTTAAGAAATCAAATTGAGGTGAAAAAATAATAATGGCTGTATCAGTAAATATTGAAACTACTCCAAATGAAAATGCATTGAAATTTTCAATTAATCAGCCTGCCATTGAATCAGGGCATAAGACATACTCGAATCCTGAGGCAGCCGAGGAATCATCGGTCGCAAAGGCATTATTTCAAATTGAAGGAGTTGCCAGTGTTTTCTTGATGGCTGACTTTATAACTGTGACCAAACAACCTACCGCCAACTGGGAGACCATTCAACCGGCTGCAGTGGACGCTATTCAGGGGGCGTATGAATGAGCGGCTGGTGCGAGCTCCCGCATTAAATGCAAGTGATTTACCCTGGTTTAATGTAGCCCGACCACTGGATATTCCGGATCTATTAGGTAAAATTACCATCCTAGATTTTTGGACATATTGTTGTATCAACTGCATCCACATAATCCCTACATTGAAGCGAATAGAAGAAATGTTTGCAGATTCACTTGTTGTGATTGGGGTACATAGCCCAAAATTTCCCGGGGAAAAATTAACAGAAAATTTGGAGAAGGCTATTAGCCGTTACGAAATTATTCATCCTATTGTTCATGACAAGGATTTCCAAATTTGGCAAAGATATGCGGTACGCGCTTGGCCTACGTTGGTTTTTATTGGACCGGATGGCTATGTTTTAGGTCAGTTACCCGGTGAACCTAACCCAGAGCTTTTGGAGCAAACTCTAGAAAATGTTATTAATGAATGTAAGGAAAAAGGTATATTAAAGGGAAAAGCCACAGACTTGATACACCCCTCCCCGAATGACTCAGAGGCTACTTTATCTTTTCCAGGAAAAATTGCTTACAGTTTAAATGAAAAAGAATTTGCAATTGCCGACTCCAACCATAATCAAATTGTGACTGTAAATCCTTCAGGGAAAATAACCCGAAGAATTGGATCAGGAAGAGCTGGCCAAAAGGATGGAAGTTTTTGGGAAGCTGAATTTTTTCGTCCACAAGGATTGTGTTATCACCAGGGTGTAATATGGGTGGCAGATACAGAAAATCATTTGATTAGAAAAATTGAATTAGATAATGAAAAAGTCATTACAGTTGCCGGAACAGGACTACAAGGTGCATTTTTGAAAGGTAAGGGTAAAGCCAAAGAGGTGGGGATTAGTTCTCCATGGGACCTTTCTATAGAAGGTGATACTTTGTATTTTGCCAACGCAGGAACTCATCAAATTGGCGCTTATAAAATTGGTGACAATACAGTCGAGCAATTTGCGGGAACGGGAGCGGAAGCAATTCAAGATGGACCCAGGTTAATGGTACCTTTTGCCCAACCAAGTGGACTATCTATTGGTGAGGGCAAACTTTTTCTTGCAGATAGTGAAACCAGTGCCATACGATCTATTAACTTGGATGATCATGGATTTACCAAAACTTATGTTGGTAGGGGGCTGTTCGATTTTGGAGACAAAGATGGGATAGGAAAAGAGGCAGAGTTACAACATCCCTTAGGAGTACACTATGTTGAGGGTTGCTTATTCATTGCCGACTCTTATAACCATAAAATCAAAGCCCTCGATTTAAAAACTGAAGAAGTGCATACTGTAGAGGCTTCTGCTGAATTAATTTGCGATGAACAATGTTCTCGTTTATGGGAACCGGCGGGAGTTCTTTGCTTGGATAAAATTCTTTACGTATCAGATACCAATAATCATCGGATTTTAAAAATTGATTTGGATTCGGAAAAAACGACGATTTTTGTCAATTGAATTGAACGAAATATTAATCTTTTAGGGAATAATAACGGTCTTTCTTAATTGAATTTCTAATCAAATTTATTTAAATAAATGTTTAAAGATATTTACATTTGGTTTGAAGAGTTTCTTAATAAACTTCCCCCTTTATTGCAATTAATTGTTGGAATTTTTATTGCTTTAGGGGTTTTTAAAATTTTGACAATTGTTTTTGATTTTTTTAAGAAAAGGAAAAAAGAAAGTTAATTCGCTTAATTTTTTTTGAATCGTTTTTAAATTATAAAAAATGTCCAACTGCCCAGCAAAGCGAAGAAGGATAAGGGTTAGGGGATTACTAATACTGAACAGTTGGACAAATCATTTGTATTCTTCTTTAAATTTTTTTTAATATTGGGGCTCTTCCTGAGCCCCAATATTATTACCCTCCCATACAATGCTCTCCGTGCTAAAAAGTCCAAAGACTTTTGGGAGAGAAAATTCCCAGAGGAGATCGCGGTTTAAACTCTTTTTTTAAGTTCAACAATTTTATCTAAATCTGGATGCCCTAAAACGTCTTCAGCTGCAAAGGGGTTTTCTACAACCCATGAAGGCATGCCTCTGGATTTTTCTTTTTTAGATTTTGAAATCCATAATATTGAACTCACAAAAATTCCCAATGTTCCTAAACCAATCATTAATACTGCTATTAAGTTTTTCCAATCAATTTCCATCATAACATACTCTGCCCTTAATGAGGTATAAATTTTATGCTATAAATAGAGCAATATGGATGCCTAAAACCCTTGTTTTTTAATTATTTACATTAGTTGTAAAGGTTTTATTTTTGGCTTTCATTGAAAATAAATTGATTAAATTGGGGGTGGGTGGAAAAAAAAATTAAAATTTAGGAAATCTAATAATTTGGAAATTACGGATTTTGGAAAATTACTTTTTTTGTCACTGCTGTTTGCCAAAATTGGTCCATTGCACTAGTTTATATTTGGCAGCGGCAATCTTAAAAATAATTGATTTTAGTGCGTTTATGCATTTTCTTTAGACTTTTAAAAGAAATTTGAGAGTTCCAAGATTCTAAAGTCTTCTCTTTCGGGAATTTTTCAAATTGTTCCTAAAAAGTCTTTGAGGGAAATTAAGGTTTTTCTTGGAAGTGTTTTTTTAAAAAAATTTACATTAACTTAATACCCCCTATAGGGCTCTTTGGTCATGCAATTATATTATTTACTTTAAGCACTATATTTCGGTGATTATCTCTGAAATGAGGTTTTTAAATATAAAGTTTTAATTTAAAAATAGAGTAATCCAGGATGTAATTCTTATAAGAGGTAGATAATTAGAGGCAACTTCTTAAGTATCAAAAAATTTCACTTGAATAGCCCTTTCAGTTTTCTCAATTAATCTTTCACATATCATTAGCAATTAATTTTCTTAGGAATTGGACTTTGAAACCCAGCCCTATTAAATTTTTTGGGATTTGCCTTACTTTTTTACAAAGCAAAAAAGTTTCCTTTCGATGACTTTAAACTTTCCAAATAATTTAGATAACCCTGACAATTATTTTTCTATTGAATACAAACCCTAAATCGAAGTTGAAATTTTTTCTCTTCGTTCAAACCTTAGAAAAAAATATCCAAGAGTGAGTTTTGAACTCATTACATTTGTTTTAAAAAGTTATGGTGAAAAAAAGTTTGCTGGAAAATGGTAGGCCAGCTTCTCGGTAAGTGCGGCTGCTCCTTTCCGCATACCCGAGAAGCTGGTCGGGGGGAGAATCTTACGAGGTATACATTTTCTGCGAAACAGATGATCGTCTCATGGCACTCCAGCCACAAAAGTTATTACCAATGCCAATTTGTTTATATATATTCCTAGAGGTGTCCTCACAGTTTGAGAATCTTGCAGGTTCCAAATTCTGATAAGAATATTCAGAATAAACTTTTACCAGGAATATGCAGGAACTTAAAATGATCAAGATTGCTAATGTGAATAGTTGCGCTAAATTTTGTCCCACCCCGAAGTAACCATGAAAGCTGCAGTGACATTTGTTTGCAAAAACTGATACTGCTATTAAACCCGCTAACATACTGACTGGAATTATTTTTAACCAACGTTTCATTTTAATACCTCTCTCAAAACTAAATTGAGTGTTTGATCTGTTAAAAAGCAAGCCCTGTTCCAAATTTATAGATTTTATTGGAACCGCATGAGGATTGTTTGTTAATTACCAAATTCTAATCCCTTTGAGGCATGAAAAAATTTCAAAAAAATTTAAATGTAAATTTAATGGAACTTTTTGGTTGAGAATTAACGACAATTATTGTCTGACAAGGCCTTTTAGAAGCTTCGGGTGACAAATTGTGTCGTTATTTACGCTAAAAGAGGTGAGGAAAAACTTAAATCTCAGCTACGGTCAAATCTTCAGAAATAATAATATCTCCATTGTATTCCGTTCTACAGGCTTGTTCTACATCTTCTATATTATGGGAGGGGTAGAAATGGGTGAGGAGTAACTTCCTGCATTGTGATTCTCTTGCAATTTGGCCACATAACTTAGGAGTGAGATGTTTAGGTATTTTCATGGAATCCGGTGTAGAGCATTCCAGAATCAATAAGTCGACCTTTTCTGAAAGTTTTACCAAATCTTGGCTGTAATCAGTATCACCTGAAATGACGCAACTTTTTCCCGTGGTGTCTTCAAATCGAAAAGCTCGACTCATTTCAATATGTGATACTTCTCCCGCAGTTACTAAAAGGTTATTAAACTTTTGGGTTCCCTGATCATGTTCAATAATTTCAATATTATATGAATCTGGAGTTAGCCACCCGTTAAACGCTTCCATCAAATTGTTAAAATAAGAATTAAATCCAGGTCCTGCAATGATTTTTAAATCCTTGATTCTTGGGTCTAAGGGGTATTTGCTACCAAAAAGGAAATAAATCAAATCGCACATATGATCAGGGTGATGATGTGTAAAAAAGATTTGATCCAGATTGCGATAAGAAATGCCCAGTCTTAAAAGTTGATGAACATTTCCATATCCGAAATCCACTAATGAATAAATCCCTTCATTTTCAATGAGGACTCCTGCCGAATTACGATTTAAATCGGGGAAAGCTGTTCCTGAACCAAGGATTGTAATTTTCATAGATTTTCCCTTGAATTTTTGGAAATAAAAAGGGTTTGTTTGGTCGTGGCCGATTAGTATAATAAAAGAAATTTAACCTATTAATTAAATTATTTCTCTATTATGAAAAGATTTTACAATGGAATTCTCGGTTGGACTTCCCTCCTTGTTTTACTTCTTGTAATGGCTTCCTTTTCTTTTGCGGATTCACCTCGGTTTAAAGAAAATGGAAAAGGAACAATATTGGATACTAAAACTGGACTTATATGGCAAAAAGCAGATTCTTACCATGAAGTAAAAAAGGGTATGAATTGGTATGATGCATTGGAATATGTAGATAAGAAAAATTCTGAAAAGTTTGCAGGTCATAGTAATTGGAGGCTTCCTTCAATGAAAGAACTTAGGGAAATATGGGATCCACAGGTTCCAAATTTTAGTAAAGACAATGAACCTATTGGGCTTCCCAAGGTATTTTCTAAGGGTGGAAGCTATTATGTATGGTCTGGCGATGAAAGAAATTTAGATAATGCCTGGTATTTTGGGTTGGGCCAACAAGAAGATTATTTTAATTTGAAAGATTTAGCTGATTTGGATCAGGGCGTCATTATGGTTCGTTCTGACAAATAATTGATAAAACAAATTTTCCTCAAATCAAGAGGTCGTGGTTATGATAAAAATTTTACCCGGAATGGGTTTTGGCAAAAGTATTGCCCTGCTGGTTTTATGGATTGCAGGGCTTTTTTTATGTTTTCCAAACATTGTGTTTTCCCATGGAGAAGAGAAGCATAAGCATGATTTAGAAAAATTAGCTCCAAAACCTGAGGGTATGATTGGGTTTGGAGAGGATAAAAAAACTGAACCCGGTTCGGAATATGTTGAAGAAGCGCCTGAGCCCATGGACCACGGCGGTCATATGGACCATGGCAGCATGGATCATGGCGGTATGAGTATGAAAGGTAATGATCCTTTTCGAACGCGCGGGGCTCATGATTTAGAAAAAATACAAAAACCCAAAACCAAAGCGCAAGCTCTCTTGGCTCGTGGGCGCAACATATATTTACACATGTGTGTGTATTGTCATGGAAGAGATGGAAATGGTGGCGGTACGGCCACTGACTATTTATATCCATGGCCGCGCGATTTTCGCAAAGGTATATTTAAATTTAGATCTACACCTACTGGGACATTACCAAGAGATGAAGATTTATATCGTACTATTGTTAATGGAGTACCAAATACTTCTATGCCCGCGTGGGGTGAGGCATTGTCTCCTGAAGATACTTGGGCTTTAGTCAATTTAATTAAAAGCTTTTCAGATCGATTTCGCAGTGATCCCCCTGGAGATTCTATTAAAATAAATCCTATTCCTTCATCAGATGAAATGATTACAAAGGGTAAAAAGCTCTATTTTAAAAACAAATGTAATGATTGTCATGGCGACGGTGGTAAAGGAGATGGTCGATTGGCGGATTCATTGATGGACGCCTGGAAACATGCAGTGTTTGTTCATGACATTACCAATCCCAATTATTTTAAAGCGGGTCATGATCCCAAAGCCATTTTTAAAACCATTTCTACCGGATTAGATGGCACCCCCATGAACTCTTACTCGAATTTATCTGAGGAAGACCGTTGGGCTTTGGTTCATTATATTCGGTCACGGTTTGTTAAAGGGTTTTCTAAGGGAGAATTTGAATCTGATGTTTACTCTCAATATGTACCCTATGAATTGGATACTAATCCGGAAAGCCCGGTCTGGAAAGACATAAAGTCAGTAAATTTAGTTTTGCGACCTCTGTCTGCTAGAAGGGGTGCGGTAGAAATTGTTAACTTTTCTTCTGTTAATAATGGAGAGCAATTAGCTATACGTCTTAAATGGAAAGATCCCACTAAGGATGGCTTTATTGAAAATCGAGGAGATATTTTCCGCGATGGAGTCGCTGTTCAATTTGCTTTAGGTGATGTGACATTGCATACACATGGTCATAATGAACCTTTTTTTGGAATGGGCAATCGCGGTAAGCCAGTTAACATATGGCATTGGAAGGCTGGATTGGAGGAAACTTTGGAAGCAACTGAAGACTCAGAATATTCAACCGGTGGGGTGGATATGGATGCTCTGATTTTTGGAGGGGTTATGTCCAATCCAATTTCTAAATTAAATTCTACTTCTCAAAATTCAGTTGAAGAATTAAATGCTGAGGGATTTGGAACCATCACGCCCCAAAGACCCGAGCTTCAAAATGTTGAAGGTTATGGAACTTGGAAGGATGGTGAATGGACGGTAGTATTTCTCAGAGATATGGCCAGCGCAAATAAGTGGGATGCAAATTTTGTTAAAAAAGAACCTATCTTAGTAGCTTTGGCTGTATGGGATGGCGTAAAAGAAGATCGTAATGGACGTAAGGTAGTGAGCGTATGGCAACGCTTAAACGTAAAATCAGAAACTCCCACCCCGAAGGGGCAGGGCGGTTAATTGCGAGCAACATTTAGAATTTCTTTTTTGTGTATTTTATTTTTTTGCGGAAGTGTTTGTTCCGTCGCATTTGCGCAGGAAATTGCTATAGGGATTGGAGAGTTAAATTCCTTATTAGAAATTCATTCTCCTCATCGGGACCCTCAGAATACGGGAGAGAAATTAGAAACCTATAATTATTCTTTTCCACTTCGAGATGACCTGGAATCGACGGTTTTGATTCCTGGTTTTTATGACTATAAGTGTTCTCGATGTCATAAAGCAGAAGAATTGGCAAAAAGTGCGGAACAAAGGATACACAGGGTACTCAAACGATTAAAAAAGTTTTTTCCTGAAGAAGTAAAATCCCTTTCCCTCAAACAATATATTATCCAACCGTATGGAAACCAGCTATTGCGACCTGGTCAATTGGCGCATGCTACCTTTGAAACCATCAGAGTGTTTCCTTCCAGTATTATTATTGACTCTAAAGTTTATGGGGAGGCCACTCATTTGCATGAGTTGTTGCACCTGTCTCAGCCTTTCCTCGGCGCAGTTAATGAACTTGAAGCTTATGGGTTAAACCTCAAAGCGAATCCACAATTTTTAATATTAAATTTTCCGTATTTTGTGGATGTTGTCCAGGCATTTTGGGTTTCGGAATTGGATCAAATATTGGATGATTATTTTGCCCAACCTTATAGGGAGCAATCTAAGGTGCCGCGTGAGGTGCAATGGTTTATTAGAAAAAACCACTCCCCTGAAATTGAATCCTTAACCAAGGCGATCCATAAATTAGAACCTCTATTAAAAGAAGTCAGTCGACTATATCGAAGTCAACCGTTGGAAGCCGCTTACTGGACCAGGCGCACGGGAATTGCTTCTTTACTATTAGATATTGCGGCTGTTAAATTGCTCCCCGTCCCTACAGTGGATTTAAATTCAGAAAAATTGAAACAAGCAAAATCCTTATATTTCGGTCAAATGGAGAAAGATGATAACACAAGATTAGCTTACCGAATCGATAGAAAAAATGAATTCATGATGCATTTGCGGCATGGTTTAAAAATTTTAAATCGAAAAAAAAGAAGAGTTCTCTATTTTAATTTTTTAAGAGAAATGTTTATTTATCCTAATGGAAAGGTAAACTTATCGATTCCGGAGTCGGCTCAGAATGATTTTCAGGAATATTTGAAGCGTAAATTGAAAGGGGTGGAAAAAATGAGCCTGAATCCCAATTTTTCAGTTTTAGAAAAACAAGCGGCGGAAAAATTTATTCAAACTATAAAAAAACTCCCGATCCATTTGGATCGGGAGTAAACGCTGTTTGGAGGAAATAACTCCTTACCTATAAACGCTCAGGGGGAGTGACTAAAGCAGGACCTTTTACATGGTCTGCCAAAGTTTCTTGTTGAACTTTATCCTGCAGTTTAATGAGTGCATCGATGACCATTTCCGGTCTTGGAGGACACCCCGGAATATAAACATCCACCGGAATTAAGGTGTCTATTCCCATTACAGTGGAATAATTATCGTAAAATCCGCCAGATACGGTACATACGCCATAAGCTACAACCCATTTCGGTTCAGTCATTTGATTGTAAACTTTAACCAAAATAGGAGCTTGTTTATGGCTGATGGTACCCACTACCATCAATAAATCGGCCTGCCGGGGTGAAAACCGCGGAAAAGCGGCCCCAAATCGATCTAAATCATAGCGTGGGCCAGCTACAGACATAAATTCCATCCCGCAACAAGCAGTAATAAATGGATAAATAAAGAAAGAATATTTTCGAGCCCAGTTGACGGCTTGGGTCATCTGGGTCACAATAACATTGTTCCCGAGACTGACTTCCAGTTCGGACTGGCTTAAGTTAGACATCAGAAAAAGTCTCCTCAAATCCTATAGTTCGGGTTAAAATAGCAAGCCGTATCATAGCAAAGTTTGAGGGAGAAAACCAAGAAAACGGTTCCAAACCTTAAGTTTTTCTTTTTTGGAGCCCTTGGTGAACAAATGGGAGCCTTACAACCCTCTATTTATAAAGAAATAGAGAAACGGAAGGTCTCAATTATTACAGTTGGTTGACAGGGCCATAGGCCAAAAATAAATGTATTTTAGGAGGTAGTTTTTTATGGATACTTCACTGAATCGGGAAGCAAAGGGACAAAACCGTGCCTTCCAAGAAACGGTGGATTTAGTTAAATCCGAATTGAGTAGTGATGGCAAAACCCTTGACCTCACGGCGGCCTATTTAAAAGAATATGGTGCTAAAGATATTGCCAACATGGAGTTTTTGAAAGATTTAAGAACACTGGAATTGGGTACCAATTTGATAGGTCCGAAAGGAATGAAAAGTCTGACCCAATCAAAATATTTAGTGAACCTGACTTCTCTCAATCTGTTTTACAACAATTTGGGAAATGACGGAATAAAATTTCTGGCAGTCTCTGATAATCTTTTGAGTCTGCAAAATTTAACACTGTCCGACAATAATTTTGGTGATGAGGGAGCAAAAATGCTCGCTAAATTTCTTCCGTTATTTACAAATTTGGTCCGATTGGATGTTCGTCTCAATAAAATAAAAGATGAAGGTAAAAATGCTTTATTGGAAGCAAAGAAACTGACAAACATCAAACAGTTGTTAATGGATAAAGTGGAAGGATTTCAAGTTAAAACCAGCGGGCATCTTTAAAAAAGGTAGCCTGCTGTGGGGTTGTTAAACTTTGCAGTCAGGCATTGGTAAGTGGAACCTGTTGTTCATCAAATATGGTTTGTGCGTCATCGAACTTGATGCCCACTATTTCAAGGCAAATGGGTAACTTCATTCCGTTATAAACCAGGTTCCAAATACTGTTACCCAATTCTCCAGTATTTTGAATAACCTGATGGAGTATATTTTTTCTTAAAATAGAAAACAAATCCATACCTGTGACCGCCCATTTAATATTTAGTTCTAAGCATAAGTGATAAAATCCTAATTCAAGTTGCACCTTACTTATATGTTTTCTTAGGGGATGTACTCCGCTAGCATCTGGAAATAGTTTTTGAAACTGGTTTTCAATTTTTTTAGCACTGAATCCGGTTAGCAAATAACCCACGCCTCTTAAATCCAATTGCTGCAATTTTTGAATATAAAATGTTACTCGTTCTACCAAATCCCCTGACATAGTTTCTACTAATCTTAATTGCGAATGCTCTTTTGTTTTTAATTCATTTAAATTGTTTAGATCTTTAAATAATTCTCTCAAGAAAGTGTTTAGGTTAGCGATGGAAACGGGATCTTCAGGGTTTCTTGTTTCTAATAGAGAGGTTTGATGGATATCTAAATTTCTGTCCGCTGTTTCTGAGAAATTAATTTCGGGAATTTTTAAAAGCTCTTGAAAAGACTTGGGAGGTAGGGCAGCTTCTATTCCAGTATGGTCTTTAAGCCATTGTTTAAACTTTCGGCAACGCTGGACCTCGCGCAAAGTTTCAACTAAAAGGTCTAAAGGTTCTCCTGATTTTTCAAAGGGTTGTAAATCTACGGATTTCCCAAAAATCTTTTGCAAAATTCGCTTTGGATCTCTCATAAGAATTTCAAGGTGGTACCGTATACCAATTGAATTGTGAACAGATTCTTTTAGTTTATGGAAATTATGGATTTTAGATTTTTAATCCATAAAACCCCCGATGACAACGGATAATTTATCACTGAGTTTATTTTTTAGAATACTTTGAATTGCACCTAAGGTGCTGGTTTGGGATTTAGAGCAACTGCCGCAAGCTCCCTGGTATCGTATTTTAACGACATTGTCTTCCACACCCATTACGATTAACCCGCCCCCGTCGCCCGCTAATGCTGGCCGAACGGTTTCATCCATATAGGCATCAATGATGTCCGCTTTTTCATCATCAGGGTATTCATCAAACTTGTCCAGGTCCACTTTTTCTAAAATAGAAGGTTTTTTAGATTCCCTCTCAGAACCAGTATTATAGGGGATAAGGTTTTCTTCAATGGCTTCGATCATGGGATCCATTAACAATTCCCATTCCTCCGCAGAGGTGAGAGTTACCGAAACAAAACGGCCCTGAATAAAGATAAAGTCGACCACACCAAAAGAAAAAATTTGCTCGGCAAACGGATCACCCTCGGCTTCCGATTCATTATTATAAGCTTTAGATCCCTCCGCAATGATGGTGCCATTTACGTTAAATTTATAGGCAGCAGGATTAGGAGTGGGCTCAGTAGCGACTACTGTAAAACGACGGGTTGTATTCATAATATATATTCTCGTAAATTATTCTGTTTTGAACAGATGGTTTATACTTTTTTGTATATTCTTTGAACCTCAATTGTAGAAATTTTGAAGGATTGAGGTAAAATTGAAAATCAAGTACCTCTTTAGATGCAGGGTTGGAGGGCAAGATTCAATTCGATGTCAAACAAGGGTTGAATATTTCACAAAAACTGATACATTTCCAGCCTAACTTGAGAATCTAATGATAATTGTAATGGATTTTCAGTGCTTAAAAGCAGTAAAAAAATCCCCGGACCTCATTCGGGGAAGCTATACTTCTTACCAAAGTGAATATCGCTGATTGAGCGAGGGTGGCGGAACTGGTAGACGCCCAGGACTTAAAATCCTGTGAGGGCAACCTCGTGCGGGTTCGATTCCCGCCCCTCGCACCATAAAAATAAAAGGGGCTTGGCAAATATGCCAAGCCCCTTTTATTCTGTTAATTAAATATCCAATCCTGAGCGCAAAAAAATAAGGGATAAATTTTTTTTCCCCCAATGGAATGCTCCGAGTAATTGAAAATTTAATGGGATAATAATTTAAGGAAAAAGTGTTAAATAAAATTCTAGCAATGCCATTTGATAGTTTAATTTTTTTTGTATTTCTTGGTCTTAGTCTCCTTTTGATGATAGTAAGTGGATTTATCAAAGCTTCTACTATTCAAGGTGAATTGGGTTGGTTTACTTTAAAACCAGGAAAAAAGGCTTTTGTCATTTTTTTTGGATTTATGATTGGGGCCATTTGTGTCCAATATGCAATTTCTCAATCCAATAAAGGACAGGAAATTGGTGCTTATTTTGTGAACCTGATGATTACAGGAATTGTAATTTATTTTTATTATTTTTTATATTTTCGTGAAATATCCTTTGACTCAGAAGGTATATGGATAAAAAAAACATTTAGTAAATTTTCCACTCTAATTCAATGGGATGAAATCGAGAACCCAGAGATAACGGGGAATGGTCTCAAACTGATTTTGAAAAATGGTAATTCAATATCCTTTTCAGAATATCTGGACGGTCTAGGGCAACTCATGAATTGTTTTTGGATTTCATATTTTTGTCTGGAAAATTATTATGATGAAATTGATTTTATTACAATAGAGAATATTGGTAATTTTGAAAGTTTGATAGGGAAAAAAATACTGATAGATATTACCTATATTTCCGAAAACTTGGAAGAAGGTAAGTCTACCCAAATGTACGGAAGAATTCAAAGCATTTCAAACCAAAGCTTTGTGGTGAACCTTGAAGGAAGCCATTTAGGAAAACAGTTTAAATTGCCGGCTTACCTAGCAACATTCGAGCAGGTAGAAATAGGTAAGGATGTGATTCTAGCCGATACGGGAGAAAAAATTGGAGGTATTGATTTTATCTCAGAGTGGTGTTCGATGGAGAAACAATGGGCTTAAAAAAAGACAAAAATATATTAATCCTTTAAAGAACTATGTTCTCCTTGCCTCTAGAGTTATTTTCTGACGCCTTGATCATCTATTGGAAAAGACTCGGTCTCCTTTTGAATTATATTCTCTTTTTTACTCAACACTCTTCCTTAAAAAGAAATTGTTTGTAAAGCTCTTTTCAAAATAATTTCTTCAAACTTCAAACCGGAATAAACAAACTGAGAAAATCAGAAAAAGTAATTTAAAGTCAATTGGACCAGATCGTCATCACGGAGGGCGAAGAGAAAGTCGGTGGGGGGTTGGCTGAGGAAAGTCCTTACCTCTAAATCAACCGTTACATGGTCCCCGAAACGACGGGTGGCTTCTACAAAAATAAATCGTGTGTCCGAGTTTACATCTTGAACCCACCCAAACAAAATTTCTGAACTTGCTGCATCGTTGAGGGCTAAGCGAAAACCCAGGGCCACATCATTTTGAAAGGGGGTTATTGCAAAGCTTTGCCGATCATCGTACAAATATTCGCCTATGACTCCAAGGTCCATACGTGTTCCAAATATTCCAGTGAAGGTATACTCAAAACCTCCCGTTCCTGCAAAATAATTGTTTGTGGCTGCTCCCCGTAAATCACCTTGTCCTATACGGTAAATCGCCTCCAGTTTCCATAGCCAGTTGCCGATTACGTAGGAAACATCTAGGCCGGTCTGGTTAATCTGTTGATATAAAGGAACAATTATGGGGTTACCAGAACCATCGGTTCTAAACAGGAAAGTGGGATCGCGGCTGGTTCCGACAAAATGGTAAATGCCTACATCCCAATCACCAAAAGTATGACTGTAACGCAAAGCAAAGTCAGTGTGCCATTCTTCAGCACCACTTTCATATATTGCGCGATCTGTGTCGACTGGTAGAGAGAACCGGAGTCGTCCTTTTTGACCGGGAAAGGTACGTTCTCGAAAATAAGGTAAAATAAAAAAATCAACAGTCCCCCAATCTCGTGCGATGGAAAAATTGATCATGGGTTGCCCCAGTTTCTGCTCACCATCAAAGTTTTCCACCAGATCTGTTTGATTGATAATGTCCACTAAATGTAAAACTTCGGTGGTTCCCCAAAAGACTTTACGGACACCCAGTCTCAATTCGAACTTGTCATGAAGCCAAAGAAAAGTTAATTCTCTTATGTCAAAGTGTGTGCGTTCTGAGTCTCCACTGTCTAAACGAAAAAAAGGTGCGAAGGTGAAGCTGCTCCCGTCTTCGAGTTCATGGTAATACTCCGGTTTAAAAACTACCGAAACCGATTGGTCTCGTTGACCGCTGTGTATAGGATTCTGAGGGAAATATCTGGCTTCTCCTCCTACAGAACCTGTAAGCTCATGTGCCACTGAATAAGGAGAAAATCCAAACAGGATCATTAAAACGCAAACTAACTGCAATCGCAGGAAACTTATTTCGAATTTTTGATTTGGATTCACTTTATTAATTTATTATCGAGCTCGTTTTAAGCTGTTTTTATTGAAATGCTTGCTACTCAGACCATTGCGAAATTTATAATTTTTCCAAACCAGTTGAGTGCTCTTTCCTGTCTGGTGATTTACCATAAACATTTCATCGGGGTACCAGTATTGATCCAGATATTGTTTATAACCTTTGTAAGTCAATGTTTTGAGCAATGAGTTTTTCCGATCATAAAAATCCACCTTTAAGGTTTTATAATTTTTTTGATCTATCCAAACTACCTGGCGAGTATAACCGGAATTTTCATATGCAGGATAATACTCCACAACAAAAGATTTTTCTCCTTCAAATTCTTCATCGCGAATCCATTTGTAGGAATATTTTTCAACTTCCTGGCTCGTGAGATCCTCATAAGCAAACTCGCTGCCAACGAAGGGTCCGGATTTATTAGCAGAACTGATGCGTTTCACCCTTTTTAATGCAGGCAGGTATAGCCACTGATCATCATTGCCAAGAGGATGAGTAAAGTTTAAGAAAGCAGTATTTTTGATGTCTCGGGGACGATCAAAAATGGTTATATTTTTATCTCCGTCCCCTTGAACTTCTAAAACTTTAAATCGCAAATATCTTGTGCTTTCGTCTCCCTGTTTATTTTTTAAAATCATGATGGCATCTGCTTTATAATCCTGGAATCCATTATCCCGCTTATCGTTTTCTTTTGCGATTTCCAGACCTTTTTCCTGTGGTGTTTTTGCTGCGGCAACTGTTGGTACTGAAACACCAATCAAAATTAAACTTAGTATGAACGTATATATGAATTTCATGGTTTTCTCCCTATAAAAAATCAATTTCATTCTATAACTTTAAATTGCCAATTGTTTGGGTTTGATATTTGGAGAGACATCCAAACTCTTAATAGACTTCTTGTCAATTTTCATAAGTAAAGGTGCCAGGAATAAAAAGTCTGCAAATAATGCAAATCCAATCGTAATGGCCGTTAAATATCCCATATGAGAGTTAATGGTAAACCCGGAAGTACCGAGAACGAGAAACCCAATCACCAGGACAATGGAAGTGACCCATAAGGCCATCCCAACTGTATGAAAAGAATATCTGACGGCTTCTTCCGGAGATTTTCCATATTCCCGACGGGCAAGCAAATACTTGCTCAAGAAATGTACGGTGTCGTCTACAATTACTCCAAGAGACAAAGCGATTACTACAGATACCGCCATACCAATTTCTTTAAAAATTAATGCCCATAAACCGAATGCCATGAACGCCGGGACTAAATTTGGAACTAAACTAATAACCCCAAATTTGAAACTCCTGAGAGCTACAATCAATATGGCTGAAATTAATACCAAGGCTAAACTGGTGCCATTGATCATGCTGATCATATTTCTCATGGCAATATTTGAAAACATGATTAAAGGACTGGCGCCATGAGTTTGCATTTCAGGAAGTCCATTTTCCTTGAGCCAAACCTGCGCTTTTTCTTCTAAAGCGAGAGTGGTTTTGGTATCTATTTCCTTAAAAATGACCGTAAAGCGGGTGGCTGATTTACTGACGTTGATTTGATTATTTAAATCCAACCCATAAGGAAGGCTCATTTCAAACAATAGTAAATACTGAGCAGACAGTTCACGGTCTTCCGGAAGTTTGTAATATGATGGATCATCCCCATGCATATTTTTATTCAGCCGTTTCATGATGTCTGTCAAAGAGCCAACGTACATAACACCAGGTTGTTGCTTGTACCATTCCTTGAATTCTTCAAGCTTAGCCAAATATTCAGGTTTACTGATGCCTTCAGGCTCTCCCGCGCTGAGGGAGTATTCGATAGATTCAAAGCCACTTAAATTCTCAGTGACAAAATCTGTATCGGTGCGAAAAGTGTATCGAGTATCAAAATATTCCTCGAATAAATCATTGATTTCAATTTTTGGAATTTGTACTGCCAGTATTACTATGATGCCAAGCAAACTCCAAAACAGTTTTTGTCTGTGGTTGATTACAAAGTCAGCAAAACGATCCATATGCCCATTCTTCTTTGGTTGGCTGGTTTTTTTAGCCAGCGGCAGAACAGACATCAATGCTGGTAGAAAAAGAACCGAATAGAAAAAGGCGGCCATCACCCCTACCGCAACCATATTTCCCAAATCCCAATAGGGAGGTGAGTCACTAAAGTTCAAACTTAGAAAACCAATAGCTGTGGTCAAACTTGTAATAAAAACAGGTTTTAAATTAACGCGTAATGATTCAACAATGGCTTCGTTTCGTGTTTTACCATGGCGCATTTCATGGAATAAGGTAATTAATATATGAATACTATCTGCTACAGCCATGGTTAATATGTAAACAGGGGCATTGCCCGATACAGGGGTAAGTAAAATACCTATCCAACCTCCAAACCCCATTGCCGTAACTGTTGCAAATCCTATTATGAGAAGGGTCGAAAAAGTACCTGCAAAAGATCGAAGGGCCACCCACATTAAAACGGCAATGATTAAGAACATAAGCGGTACCAGGGATTGCATATCCTGTTGCCCGGCTTCAACAAACTGGTTGTTGATCATGGCAACACCCGTTAAATAAACAGCAATATCAGGATGCTGTTCTCGGAAATCGTCTGCCATTTTTCGAACAAAAGCAGCGACCTCAGGAACTTCTGTTATTGATTTGCCTGGTAAATTGATGGTTACATTAATCCCTGTAACGTGGGCTTGAGGAGAAATAAGTCGATTAACTAAGAGAGGTTCTGCCAGCGAAATTTTCTTTATTCTTTGTATGTCAGCTTCTGAAAGTTTAGGAGCTTTTTTAATTAAATCCTCAACAATTAAGTCATCCTCTTTTGACCATGAATGTTGAAAGTTCGTGATGGATTCAACTCTTATTGAATAAGGTATTTGCCAAGACTCTTTTGTAAGTTCTTCGACAGCGGAAAGAGTTTCGTTTGTAAAAACCTTCCCGTCTTTGGGAGCGAGAGCAATCATCACATTATCGTTTTTGGTGTATGTGTTTTGCAGGGCATCAAATGCCTGTAATTGAGGGTTTTCTTCACTAAAAAAGACACGATAGTCGGAGGAAAAATCTAAAAATCGCGCGCCGCTTGCGCTCACCCCCACAAAGACAAGAGTAAGAATAAGGATCCACCATCTAAAGCGAATCACCCATTCTCCAAAATTTTTATTGAATTGCATTTTGCCTCCGGGTAAAGAATTAATAATAAATAAAATATAAAATATTCACTATAAAAATAAAAAAAGGGATAACCTAGTGTTTGGCCAGTCCACTTATTAACAATTGCACAACGCCTTTTGCTTCTCGCTCTAATTGTTCCAGTGAAAATGAACTCATAAAGTGAGGAGCGTTAAACCTTGAAGTTGCCGCTAAAATCATTTCAGCGCTGGTTAATACGTCTGGCACATCAAATTCTCCAGACTTATTTCCTTCAGCCAAAATTTCAGCTAAATAAGATTGTAATACCTTATGGTGTTGCTCAACTAAATCCATACGTTCTTGAGAAACATGCATCACAAGCTCAAATAATCTCGGCTTTTGCGAAAATTGAGCGTGTAAATGCTGAAGCATCTCCACTATAAAGGTTTCCAACCTCTGACTGGGACTCAAATTAGGCCTTTGAATGATTTCCCTGAATAAGACTTTTTGCTCACCCAAACAACGCTGACAACAACCAGCTGCTATTTCAGTCTTATTCTCATAATATCGATAAAGATTTCCAGCAGACATATCGCAATCTTTTGCAATTTCAGCCATGGTAGTTTTTCCCATACCATATTGGGCAAAGCGCGAATATGCCGCATCCAGTATTTGATTTTTTATCTCATCTTGAGTTTTTTCGAGTATTTTCATTTTATAGCTCTCTAGGTCAATAAAAACTTAATAATAAATATTATATTTTTTATTTACTATGTCAACTCTTTTTTTAATAAAATTCCCAAAATGTTTTTAAAGGCCATTTTTTCCTCCAAATAGTTGCCTTCAACCTGAAAAACTTAAAGGAAATCATTTTTCAGGGCCAATTCCTAAGTTTTTTAGACATATCCCATCCACTAGGATATATAAAGCAATTATTGTTCTAAGTGAAGCTTTGTTCAAAAGATGTGACTGGAGCTCTCCATTGTTATTTAATTCCCTCACTTTTATAGTTTTTTTTCTTATCGTTCTTCTATTTCACTACACGGTTTCATCCTGGAGAATTCAAAAATCCATTCTTCTGATTTCCAGTTATATATTTTACGCAGCCTGGAATCCTCCATTTGTTATTATTCTTTGGTTTTCAACCCTTCTTGATTGGTGGGTGGCTAAGGAATTATCAAAAAGGGAAAAAACTGGCGAGCGCCAATTTTTATTAGGTTTGAGCTTGCTGGGTAATTTAGGATTATTGGGATTTTTCAAATACGGTGAGTTTTTGTTGAAAAATTTTATTGGGTTGGTCCAATGGATAGGACTCAATTTTAACCCTGCAGTCCCGGATATTATTTTACCCATTGGAATTTCGTTTTATACCTTTCAAACTCTTTCCTACACATTAGATATTTACCTGCGTCGCGCACAACCAGGCAAATCATTTTTAGATTATGCATTGTATGTCACCTTCTTTCCTCAGTTGGTTGCAGGACCGATTGTTAGGGCAACTGATTTTCTGCCACAATGTACCGAAGCGAAACGTGCAACAAAAAATCAATTTGGCTGGGGTTTGTATTTCATTACGCTGGGTTTGTTTCAAAAGGTGGTTTTGGCGGATGGAATGTTAGCTTCCTCGGCAGACGCCATATTTGGATTTAAAGACGGCACCATCTATTTTTGGGATGCCTGGCTTGGATTGCTGGCATTTTCTGCACAAATTTTTTGTGATTTCGCAGGATATTCAACTTGTGCTATTGGAGTGGCTCTATGTTTAGGATTTGTTTTGCCGGATAACTTTAGATCTCCGTATGCCGCCATTGGTTTCTCAGATTTTTGGAGGCGTTGGCATATGACACTTTCCACTTGGCTGAGAGATTATTTATATATTCCTCTTGGAGGAAATCAAAAGGGAAATGGCCGGACATTAATCAATTTAATGATCACAATGTTTTTAGGAGGGCTTTGGCATGGGGCTGCCTGGACATTTGTTGCCTGGGGCCTACTCCATGGTTTTTATTTGGTTATTGAACATTTATTGAAACAGAACTTTGCCGACTTATTGTGGACTAAAAAACGGGTTAGTCGATTTGGTTTAGGTTTGGTCACTTTCATATTGGTAAG
Organism: Nitrospinaceae bacterium; assembly: GCA_965223665.1. GTDB lineage: Bacteria > Nitrospinota > Nitrospinia > Nitrospinales > Nitrospinaceae > CBDCVY01. The sequence goes on along the minus strand of OZ245011.1, from coordinate 2,522,323 downwards.
TTTAGGTTGGGTCTTTTTTAGAGCCCACGACTTTTCGTCGGCCTGGTCTTTAATGCAGTCACTTTTTGGATTAGGCTCAGGCAATGTTCAATTACTATCTACACTTCAGATCATTCAGGTGGTAACTATAGTTCTGGGGTTATTAAGTTCACATATTTATTTAAGAGAAAATCGCTTGGAACATGCCATGGAAAGTTTTCCGGCTTGGGTAGTAGTTTCAATTTGGGTCAGTATGTTTTTTAGTTTAATTTTAATGCAGGGAGCAGGAAATGCCTTTATCTACTTCCAGTTTTAAAACTTATCGATTGGAGAGAATAATTCCTAATCATTCCTGGGCTTTATTAGCTGGAGTGGCTTTTTTCCTAACTTTATTCTTGACCTTAGGTTGGGAAATGTATTGTAGGAATATGGGATATGCTCCAACATTAAATGATACTGAGGATTTGTGGGCTAGTCGGCGATCCATTTTAGAAGAAGATCCTCAACGAACGGTATTGATAGGTTCTTCCAGAATGTTATTTGATTTTAATTTAGATGTTTATGAAAAAACCTTTAACGAGAGACCTTTGCAGCTTTCTACCGTTGGAACCAATCCTGGACCCTATTTGAAGGATTTGGCAGATGATCCCAAATATTCAGGTACGGTAATAGTAGGTGTTGTGCCTAAATTTTTCTTTACGCCATTAGCCTCTTCGAATAATGCAAATCGCCATCTCAAACGTTATAGAGAATGGACTCCAGCACAAAAAGTGGGGCACAATATTGGAGTTTTTTTAGAGAGAAACTTTGCTTTTATCCAGAAGGAAGATTTGAGCCTTAAACAGCTCTTAAATAAGCTACGGTTCCCTAATCGGCCTAATGCCAAAGTTCCCCCGGAACTGCCCCCCTATTTTCATGAAGTGGATGAAGAGCGACAGGGAGGTATGACTGATTTTGCTGAAAAAAATTCTGCCATTCAAAAACGTATTCAGAATATTTGGATGCCTTTATTCGCTCCATCGCCTCAAGCCCAATTAACGGATTTGGAAATAAAAGAAGAAAGAGAAAAAGTGATTCAAGAGGTATTACAAACAACAAAGGTTAATGTTGAAAAAATTCGTGGTAAAGGAGGTAAGGTGATATTTGTTCGTTTGCCTTCTTCAGGAGGATTGAGAGAATTGGAAAAGAAAACAACACCAAGGGAAAAATATTGGGACCAGTTAATTGAATCTACTCAATCTCCCGGATTTCATTTTGAAGATTATCCAGAATTGAGAAAGTTTGATTGTCCCGAATGGTCCCACCTTAGAAAAGTAGATGCAATTCGCTTTACAAAAGAATTAATGGTTCATTTTAATAAGCTAAAAAGGGAAGATAAACTTTGATCTTGAGTTAATTTGATGGCTGTGCAAAAAAATCCATAATTTCTGTGCCATTAGTTTTAAAGTTTATTTGAAGGGGACGACAACACACTTCACAATCTTCAATGTAAGTTTGGTCGGAAATGGATAAGTCTAAAAGAATAGACATATTTGAACCACAACAGGGACATAGGAAAAATTGTTCATTTTGGTTCATTACAATTATCTCAAAAATATTTTTTCTTTTATTTTAATGATTGTCTCTTAAAGGGTCAGAATTTTATTTGATTTTTGGAATATTCCGTTTATGATACAGTCAAAGATTTCCTGCCTTTTTTGAGGGGTGTTAGCAGGGATTACTATTAATTTTGGAGTAAAATATTGTTCTGACCGAGCTCTTGGTTTTAGAATTCGCATACAAATTAGCTTTTCTATTATGGCGTTCCAAAAATTTTAAAGACTTTTTAGTTTATGTAGATTAGAATGGTTGTTAATTTATTGAAAAATAAAGCGTTGAAATTGTTTTTCTTCTAATGTAGTGTTAACTTGCATAAAGTTTTTTTATAAAAGGGAATCCCTACCCTTTAATTAGGGAAATTTCCTTGCAATAAGGAAGTTTTTATTAGCTCAAAACCCCATAAGTTATTATTTTCATCAATTTAGTATGGAGAAAAAGTATGCGATTACGCTCAATTTTTATTGCCTGTTTAGCGTTAGTGCTCATGATGACAGGCACTCTTTATGCTGACCCAGGCTCCTCATTTAGTGACAAATTAAAATTTTACGCAGGTGGTTCCATAGCGCTAGCTCATTTGAAGGGATGTGAGGATGCGACCCGAGGTGGCACATTCGGGGCAAAAGGCTGCGATGATATTATTGACACCAAAAAGTTTTCCGGAGATTTATTTGTAGGAGCTAAAATTGGACAGTATGCATTTCTTGAATTTATGTATATTCCTACAATAAGTACCACGGAAAAGTTTACTGTATTTGGTCCAGGACCAGGAGGAACTGGGGGAGAAGCTGACGAATTTAAAATTAGCAGTTTTGCAGGGATTATAGGATTACGCTACCCTGTATCCCAACATTTTATTCCTTACGTGAGGTTTGGGGTGGTTTATAGTGAAATTAAGGAAGCTGATAAAGGGGCATTTCTTCCCTTAGGTGGGGGTGAACCTAAAGACGTAGGTTTGAGTGGGCTTTATGGCCTTGGTGCGGAATGTCAATTCTATGACCATTTTTTTGCAAGAGTTGGTTACGATTGGATGCCAGATTTAACGGGATGGAATACCGGTCGACAGCATATGAATGAGCAGCCCGAAGATAACAGACTTGCAGCAGCCGATATTAACGATATTCATAGGCTTTATATTTCTATTTACTATCAGTTCTAAACTTTTTGATGGTTTTGCCTCGTTTTTCTTAATAAAATCGAATTATGATTCAAATTCGTCGATCTGAAGAACGCGGTGCAGTTGATTGGGGTTGGTTAAAGAGCAAGCATACTTTTTCTTTTGGTGAATATTATGATTCCCGGTTCATGGGGTTCCGGGACATCCGAGTTATAAATGATGATTTTATTGAGCCTGGTCGGGGGTTTGGTACCCATCCTCACAAGGACATGGAAATCATTACTTATGTCTATGAAGGTGGAGTTCTTCATAAAGATAACCTAGGGCACCAAAATTTGATCCGCGCAGGAGAGATTCAAAGAATGAGCGCGGGTTATGGTATTGAGCACAGCGAATACAATTCCTCCATTGTCGAACCTCTTCGACTACTTCAAATTTGGATTCTCCCGCAAAAATTAAATATTGATCCTGGCTACGAGCAAATTTCTCTTAATGAAAAGGATCGTAAGGGAAAATTGCAATTGATGGTTTCTCCCGATGGGAGAGAAAAAACCCTTAAAATTCATCAGGATGTAAATATTTATTCTTCAATCGTAGAACCCAATCAAGAGTTGAATCAACCCTTGGACTTTAATAGACATTCCTGGGTGCAAATTATTAGAGGGAAGGTTTATATAAATGGTCAAGAGTTGGATGAAGGAGATGGGGCTGGTTTAAGTAATGAAAACCAGCTTACTTTAAAAGCAACTCATGAAAGTGAAATACTATTTTTTGATTTAAATTAATCCCCCCCTAAAAATTCCAAGAAAATTCTGGACTTACCTTTTTGGTCACTGTCTTTACCAATATTGTCACTAAACTTTTTTGTCAATTTTCCGTAAAAAAAATGATAACCCTTGGAAAACAATATGTTATGGAAATTTGTACGGCAGGCCGTACGAGAATTTTTGATGATTGACCAGATTTTAGTACATTTACTATAAAAGAAAATCTATAGTTTGGGTTGAAAGTTATTGAAATATCACACTTTAAACTATTTGTAAGATTTTCCAAATTTTTGGCATGTCGATTGCTTAGTTACTAATATAAACGTAACATCAAAAAAATTAATTAGTTAAGTTAGACTCGGGGAAACCCTCCCTGTCCCCCCAAATTTTTATTAATAGGGGTTTTCCCGAGTCAAATTAAAAACATTAAAAGGCTATTTAAAGGGAGGTTTTAAAATGTTTTACGAAGTTCGAGTCAAACGCCCTGATGGTACGGTAAAAAAAGTTGTTTCAGAAAAAAAATTAAACAAAATGCATTGGGAAAACTTTTGGAAAAGTGAAGAGGCAATTGGATTAGTTACTTCCAGCAAACCTCAGGTTCCCAACTGGGTTAAACAAACCTTGGATTTAGTTTACCCAGACTATAATGATTTGAACCAGTCTCATTAAAAAAAGAAAAGATTCTGGTTCAATAAATTATTTGTTTGCATTTTAAATTGCAAATTAATTGTAATTTCTTTCCTAAGAGGCCTATTCCCCTCCTTTTGGAGGTGTTATCTTTCTCTTATTCAAGGAAGTTGAGATTCCTTTAATCTCACTTCTCCTTTGAATAATTCCCCTTGTTTCATTTTTAAATTCCTGTAGATTAATTCACCAAATTATTATGATTGGTGAAAAAAATGTCCCGTCCACAGTCCGGAATCAAACCGAATTCTTCAGTTTACTCACATTTATGGGTTTTTAATGTTATTGATCTTCCAATGAATGCAATGAGTGTTTCGCAATTCTCAGTAATGGTGCCAGGACTTGCCAGCGAATTATTAAAGATGAATCCTGGAAATCAAATAGAATGTACCGTGGGTTTTGGACAAATGTTTTGGATATTGGTTTGGCACACTGGAAAGCCAAATGGCTTAAAAGAATTTGAAGAATTAGAAATTAAAAATGTAACTTTCCCCGGGGGGGAGGGAGATTTATTAATTTATGTTTCATCTGATAATTATAAGTTAATTGAAAAGTTGGGGGATCAAATAAAAAAGAATTTACATAGATTGACAGAAGTTGTTGATGAGGTTGAAATACAAAAAAGAAAGTGCCAAAAATCTGAAGAAAAAAAAGAAGATATTTCCGCTCCGCCATCGATATTAATTGGTCCTGACCAACCTGACTTTACAGGAGGGAGTTTTTTATGGGTTCAAAAGTTTTCAGGAAAAAAGTCCAATCCAATTACGGCTGGGGAGGGCTTTAATCAAATAATAAAATCTCAAGATAAAAATTATTTGATCCATTCTTGGCCGCAAAATTCTTTTAAAGATGAAAGTCAATGGATATTAGTATTTAATCGTGACTTAGAGGAATGGGAAGATTTCCTGCTCAGGAATTTTGAAAGTGTTTCATCTGAAAACTGTCAATGGTTGGAAGCCATTAAACCCGTTACGGGGTGGTCCTTTTTTGTTCCTTCCTTAGATGTTTTAATTGGTTTACGAATGGGAGGAATTCGAATGAACCGTTTTTCAACGACTCAACAATTTAAAATCGAATAATACTCGTAGGAAAAACATTTTGGAATCATCAGAAAATATTCAAAAACTCCTGGAAAATTTAGAAAAAAACCCTGAGAATCTTGAAAATTATTTAAATTTAGGGGATGCCTATCTTTATGAATTAAAGGGACAAGACGCTTTGGAAGTTTTTCAAAAAGCAGTTCGCTTAAATTCTAAAAGTGCAAAAGCTCACTTAGGCTTGGGAAGGGCATTCGACTCCTTAAAAAGATTCGAAGAAATGTTAGATGCATTTCAAGAGGCGACTTTTTTAGATCCCGAATGGGCTGAAGCTCATTATAATTTGGCCTTAGGTTATATGGTTGTTGGTCAGTATTCTGATGCACTTGAACCCCTAAAAAATGCTGTTAAAACTAAACCTGATTTTGCAGATGCCCATCGAGTTTTAAGTCTAGTCTACAAACTTTTAGGAAATAACGATGAAGCTGACTCTTATAAAAAGGAAGCAGATCGTTTAAACCCCGAATACAAATCTAAATAAATCTTTCTTTCCACTTTTCCTTTTTTTTAAATTGTCATAGAAAAGCCTACCATTTTAAAACTTTCAACTCGTTATTCATTTAACTTAAGAAAATTCAAAGATTCTTTATAAGTTTTTATTAATTAGAAATTTTGTTTCATAAAGAAACTGGGCTTATGCCACCCCATTGTTGTTGAAAAATGCTTTGTTAATTTAGAATAAAGAATCCAAAGAAAAAAATCATTTTAATTTTAAAGGACCGAAGAAATTTATAAGTTTTTTTAAATTGATTATCCAAATTTATTGGGTTTTGCCTTAAACTAAATATACAAGAGAACCTGGGGTTTGTGCCTCTAATTAATTGAAAAATTTAATCCAAAGGCAATTGTTGCTGCCAAAAAATTGTCGTGAGGGGAGTTTTGTCTACCCTTTTAGATAATTGTTTATAAGATTTTATGGGATTACTTTTGTCTTTTAATTTTTACGGGTTTAAAAATGTGAGGAAGGCAATAAAAAAATATGTAATCAGTTTTATATTTTTTTAGGCCATTTTGGGAATATTTTTTATTTTGTTTATTTTTGCCCATATTTGCAATATGAGGCGCTTAGATATTATCGTTCGGGGATTCTTCTAAGTTAAGGAATATTTGATGTCTACTACCCCCAATAAAGGTGTTGCGCAAACACTTCAAGAAGTACTACAAAGCCTTAGCTCTCAATTAAAAGAACGTACTCAAGAGCTAAAGGAAGCTAAGCAACAACTAGCTTCTGCTACCCAGGGTGGTGCTTCTGGATCTGACGATGCACTCAAAAAGGAAATACAAAGACGAATTAATGCAGAAAATGCATTAAAAGAAGTAAAAGCCAAATTATCTTCCGTTCAAGAAAACGCCGATTCGTCTGGTGGATTGGATGGGTCGAGTATAGAACTCCAAATGGAGCAGGAAAAACGGGCGAGTGTGGAAAAAAGTTTATCCGAGCGAACTGAAGAATTATATCAGGTTAATAAAAAGTTGTTGGAAGAGATAGATGCTCGAAAAGAAATTGAATCTCAACTTAAGCGGGCTAATGAATCCTCTTCCTCTAAAGATAACGCTGGGATTTCAGAGGAAAAGTTTAATAAAGAGGTAGAAAAAAGATTAAAACTAGAACAAGAATTGAAAGAAGTAAATTCTGAATTAGTGGAAGTTAAAAAAACATCTTCTGAAAAAGATGGTGTTTCGGACGAAGAGTTAAAAGCAGAAATAGACAAAAGATTAAAACTGGAAAAAGATTTAGAAGAAGTTAAATCTGCCTTAGAAACAGCCCAAAAAACATCTTCCTCAGATGTTAAAAATATTCAAAATGAAATTGATTCTGTCAGAAAATCCGAAGAGGCTTTAAAGAATGAAAATGCTGAACTTAATATTCAGTTAGAGGATTTAAAAATAAAACTGGATGAGGCCATTAAATCCTCAACTGATGGATCCGACCTAACCGATTCTTTGCAAAAACAAATTGAAGAGCTCCAGGAATCTGAAAAAGAGTTAAAAGGAGAGAAGGAACATTTAGAAAAAAGTCTTAAAAGTATTCAATCACAATTGGACGAAACCAGTAAAGATTCCGCCAAAACTTCAGGTCTCACGGAAGAATTACAAAGACAAATTGATGAATTAAGGAAGGGTGAAGAATCTTTAAAGACAGAAAAACTTGCTTTAGACAATCGCCTGAAAGATGTCCAATCTCAATTGGATGAAGCTTTAGAGGAATCTGCGCAAGGATCCGATGTTGCTGAAAAATTACAAAAACAAATTTCAAAAGCCCGGGAAGAAGAAGAAAATCTAAAATCTGAAAAGGATGGCTTGACTGGGAAGTTAAAAGAAACAGAATCAAAATTAGAAAAAGCTCATAAAGAAAATCAAACCCTTTTGACGAAAACGGAAAGTTTACAAAAAGAAGCAGATACTATTCGAAAATCAGAATTAGAAATTAAAGCCAAAAAGGAAGGATTGGAAAATGAGCTTAAGAGTACAAGATCCAAGTTAGAAGAGACACTTAAAGAATCTGCAAAAAGTAAGGGTGCTGCCGAAGCTTTACAAAGCGAAATTGAGAAAAAGAATAAATCTGAAGCATTACTTAAAGAAGAAAAAGTAGATTTAGTGAGTAAGGTTAATGACTATGAGGATCTAATTGCTTCTTCCCAAAAAGAGACTGAAAGCGTTAAATTAGAACAGAAGAAAATTGAGAATGAATTAAAGGAAACTCAAGCAAAATTGGATGAGGCGTTAAAGGAATCTGCCAAAGGTTCCGGTGCGGCAGAAGCACTTCAAAGGCAAATTGAAGAGGTGCGTAAAACAGAAGACACTTTAAAAACCGAAAAAGTTCAGCTTGAATCAAAGATTAAGGAACATGTTAATCAGGAAAATTCCTATAAGCGGGAATTGGAAAAAAATTCCTCTTTGAATAAAAAACTGGAAAGTCAATTAAATGAGACTAAATCCCAATTAGACTCAGTTGTTAGAGATAATTCTAAAAACCTTGGTGCTATTGAGGCTTTGAAGAAACAAGTTGATTCAATTCGTAATTCTGAAGAAAAATTGAGAGTTGAAAAAACTAAATTGGAAACTGAATTTAACGATCATAGGAAAAAACTTGAATCTGCGGTTCAGGAAGCATCCAAAGGATCGGGAACGATTGAAGCCTTACAGAAACAAATAAGTTCCCTCCGTCAGTCGGAGGAGAATATTAAAAAAGAAAAATCGGATTTAGAGGCAAAATTTAAAGAAGCGCGAACTAATTTGGAAAATGTAGTTAAGGAGAAGAGTCAAGGCTCTAGTGCAGCTGAAGCATTACAGAAACAAATAAACTCTCTAATGAAAACAGAGTCTAAAATCACAGAAGAGAATAATAAATTAAAATTACAATTAAAAGAAACACAAGAAAAGTTAGACGGAGTTCTTAAAGAAAAAGTTGAAGGAAGTGGTGAAGTGGAAGGATTGAAAAAAGAATTTGAACTGCTCAAAGCCACTGAGAGTAAAGCCAAGGAAGAAAAAATTAGTTTGGAAAATGACGTTTCCAATCTTACAGAAGAAATAAAAGCATTAAAAGAACGAATCCAATCAGAACAAAACTTGCGAACCGAATTAGAATCAAAATTAAAGACCTTCCAAGATATGTCTGCTCCTCCAACTGTGATTGAAGCTAAGCCGAAAAAAGCAGTTCAAGATTCTAATGATGAAAAAGAACCTCCTAAACAATCAAATGCGAGTGCTTCAAATGGAGATAATAAGTTAAAAGGAAAAGTTCCTCAAATGTCAATTGAGGATGAAAAGGAACGTGCTCGGTTAGATGCTGCCATTCGTAGAAATCCTAAAGATGCAAGATCTCTATTTAAACTGGCGATGATGTATATAAGGAATAATCAATCTGAGGAAGCATTGATCCATTTAACTAAAGCGGCAAAGCTATTGCCAAGAGATCCAGAAGTGCAATTCCAATTGGGAGATGTTTATTATAGATTACAGCATTATCATGAAGCCCTAGGTCCTTTTAACCAGGCAGTTCGTCTTAATCCAAAGCTAGCTAAAGCTCATTACAATTTGTGTATGATAAATGAGTTGGTTGGAAATGAAGACGCTGCCCGCAAGCATTATCAAATGGCCATCAAAATTAACCCTGACATTGAAAATGAAATGGCTCATTAAATGCTTCTAAAACTGGTTTTGGGTTATTAGTTCTCTTCAATTTCGTGAATCATTTTTACCGCTTTAAAGTAAAGATAAACTTGCTGGCCAGGTTTTAAGTCCAGGTCATGGAGAGATTTTCGAGTTATGGTAGCTAATATAGGCTCTCCTACGTCTAATTGAATTTCTACTGACGATTCTTTTGAATTTATCATTCCAATTTCTAATACTGTTCCCGATAATATATTGAGTACGCTGGTTGGTCCTTGAGGCGGGTTTAAATGAATACTTATATCTTTTGCCAAAACATGCAAACGTAAAGTTTGTCCAGAGCTAAAAGGCTGGCGGGGAATATACAGAAAATGATTTCTAAATTGAACCCGTGTCAAATTAAATTCTATATCATGGTCAACAACTTTGGTTTCTAGGATAGAACCCCGAAAATTTAATGAAGTGGCTTGAGGAAGATTTGTTTGTGCCATAACCTTATTGGCTGCGCCACTTGTAATAATTTCCCCGTTTCCCATTAAGACGAGTGTATCCATTATTTGCAATACTTCGGTTAATGAATGGCTAACATAGAAAATGGGAATTTCTAATTCTTCCTTTAATTTAGTCAGGAAGGGAATGATTTCTAACTTGCGAGTGGTATCCAGGTTTGCTAGAGGTTCGTCCATTAATAAAATTTTTGGACTGGTTAATAAAGCGCGACCGATGGCAACCCGTTGTTGTTCTCCCCCTGATAATTTTTTGGGAGACCGCTTTAATAAGGGGCTTAGATCCATAATTTTTATTATTTGTTCCCAAGTCACTCTTCTTTCAGATAATGGAATTCGTTTTTGGCCATATTTTAAATTAGATTCGACCGACATATGGGAAAATAAGCGGGCTTCTTGGAATACCATCCCAATCCCTCGTTTGTGTACCGGGCGGAATATATTTTTGGTTTCATCTTGCCAAATTTCTTCTCCTAATTGAAAATATCCATTGGGTGATCGTATCAATCCAGCAATGCATTTTAGGAAAGTCGTTTTTCCACATCCCGAAGGGCCAAAAATGACTGTTACGCCTTTAGTGGGGACTTCAAGGTTTGTTTCTAATTGAAATGGAGGAAAATTAATTTGGAATTTTGCCTTAATGATACTCATTACAAATGGACTGGAAAACGACGGTTAACAGAATAGACCAATAATAAAACTAAAAAAGAAAAGGCTAATAAGCCAGCCGATAGAATATGTGCTTGAGCGTATTCCAAAGTTTCAACATAATCATAAATTGCGATAGAGATTACTTTAGTTTTCCCTGGAATATTACCACCCACCATCAACACCACTCCAAACTCTCCTAGCGTGTGGGCAAACCCTAAGACAACTGCTGTTAAGTAACCGCGAAAAGCCAATGGAGAAGCGACTGTTAAAAAAGAATCCCATTTAGATGCGCGTAAAGTCCATGCGGCTTCTAAAGGGGACACTCCAACAGATTCAAAAGCCGTTTGTAGAGGTTGGACCACAAATGGAAGGGAATAAATGGTTGAAGCAATTACTAGTCCTGTAAAGGAAAATGCCAAAGTAGATCCGGTAAGCATCTCAATTGGACCTCCTACGATTCCATTTTTACCTATTAAAATTAATAAATAAAATCCAAGAACAGTTGGAGGTAAAATCAGAGGTAAGGTAGTAACGGCTTCTATCCAAGGTCGTAATCGTGATTTTGTTTGACTTAACCACCATGCGAGTGGAGTTCCAATCAATAAAAGAATAAAGACAGTTACTAATGCGAGTTGCAAGGTTATCCAAATAGGTCCCCAGTCTATTTCCCAGTGGTTCATTTTATTTCCTTATTTGTTATTCCATAACCGTATTTTTCAATTATCCTTTGTGTAGATTTTGATTTTAAAAAATCGAGTAAATCTACAGCGGAAGAATTAATACTTTTTTGTTTAAGTAGAACTATATCTTGAGCAATGGGATCGTAATAATTTACTGGAACTTTCCAATAGGTTCCTTTTATTTTTAAATTTGGATCCAGTACTTGAGATAAAGAAATAAACCCTAACTCAGCATTTTGCGTAGCAATAAATTGAAAAGTCTGCCCCACATTTTCTCCAAATACCATTTTGGATTTTAGTTTTTGGTAAAGCTTTAAATTATTCAATGTGTCAAGGGTCGCCTTACCATAGGGTGCAGTTTTAGGATTTGCTAGTGCAATGTACTTGAAAGAACTTTTTCTTAAAAATTTTTCTCCCTCTTTAAGATCATATTTCGAGTTTGTGGTCCAAAGGACTAATTTACCGAAGGCATATGTCCAAGCTTCTTTGAGAACTAATCCTCTTTTTTTTAATAGTGCTGGGCGCTTTTGGTCGGCGGCTAAAAAAATATCATAGGGTGCTCCATGGACGATTTGGGTGAAAAGCTTACCTGTGGATCCAGATACAATATGAACTTTATTTCCGGTAGATTTTTCAAATTCACCGGCGATATGCTTAAAGGTATTTAAAAAATTAGATGAAACTGCAGCAGTTACTGGCTCCGCTTCTACAATAGGCAAAGTGAAAAAGTAATTAAGGAAAAAAATGAATATTAGAATTGGGTGTCTCATATGAATTTATAGAGAAATTAATATCGATATATACCACAAAATATATCGATAGGTCAATTTTAAGTTTTTGGAAAGTTTATTTCGTCAGAGCGGGTTAGGAAATTTCGTTGCAAAGCTAAATTCTTGCGAGTAACATACGGCTATGGAAAAGAACTACGAAGATTTAAAAAATCGACTAAGGCAAATTTGTGATCGGTTGGATAATGAAGAGCAAGCTTCTTTTCGTCCTCTCATAGATAATTTCACTGGGGGATTGTCTGAGTTTCAGCGAATAATGAGAGATTTAGGGAAATATGGAGAGAAAATTGGTGAGGGATCTAAATTTTCTATTTATCGAGAAGTTCAAAATCTTTACGATAAAGCGAATCGTGGAGAATAATGGTTCGTGATGGAGTCTGCAGTTCATCTTAGTGTTCGTGGTAGAGTCCAGGGAGTATATTTCCGCGCTGGTACAGAAAAATCTGCAAAAGAACTGGGTCTGACTGGTTGGGTGAGGAATTGTCAGGACGGTTCCGTAGAAATACACGCCGAAGGAACCAAAGAAAAAATTGAAAAATTTATTGAATGGTGTCGTAAAGGTCCTGTGCTTGCATCCGTTAAGGAAATAGATATAGAGTGGATAGCTCCCAAGGGATTATCGTCATTTGAAATAATCTAATTGAGACCAAAAAAGTACCTTTAGAAACTTAATTTCTTTTTTCCACTAAAATTTATGGCGATGCTAATCAACAAAAAGTGATTACACTTATCTTAATTATCCGCACGTGATTCAATTAAAAAACCTCACAAAAACATATAAAAATAATGAAGCGGTAAAGTGTCTGAATCTGGATATTCCAAAGGGGGAATTTTTTGGGTTTCTTGGGCCCAATGGTGCAGGGAAAACTACAACTATAAAGATGCTGGTGGGTCTTTTGAAACCCACAAACGGTTCAGTTTTAGTAGCTGGACATGATTTAGCATTGGACCCTGAAGCTGCAAAGAAGAAGTTAGGTTATATTCCAGATCGACCATTTATTTATGAAAAACTTACTGGTCGAGAGTATCTTTCATTTATTGGTGATCTCTATGAAATGGATAAATTCCATGTTGAAAATAGAGCCCAACAATATTTAGAGTTTTTCGATTTAATGGATGCAGCTGATGAATTGGTGGAAAGTTATTCCCATGGAATGAAACAAAAATTAATAATTTCTGGTGCACTACTCCATGATCCAAAAGTATTAATTGTGGACGAGCCTATGGTTGGACTTGACCCTAAGGGAGCCCGACAAGTGAAACAGTTATTTCAAGATTTATGTAAAAAAGGTGCAAGTCTTTTTATGTCCACTCACTCGTTGAGTATTGCTCAAAGTATGTGCGACCGTATTGGGATTATTCAAAAAGGAGAACTAATTGCACTCGGTTCTCTAAATGACCTTAGAGAAAAAGCCCAAATGGATCAGGGTCAATTAGAAGATATTTTTCTCCAGCTTACAGGTGACTCGCAACTTGAACAATTAGTCCAATCTATGGATTAAATTTAAAACAATTTAAGGATCCGCTACAAAATTTTATAGCGAATCCCATAAAATGTTCTTCCACGGACCAATTAATTTGCAGGCCAGTATTGAGGAATGGGTAAATATTCATCTATGTCGCTTGAAGAAGGGGAAACAGCAATTTCATATCCTTCGCCGCACCCATCTGGAAGTGGATTATTCTCCAGATCCCGAATAACATTTAAATGAGGCCAAAAACCCGGTGGGCTTTGAACCACTAATACTGGATCGTCAAACTTTGGCGTGAAATGGCCAATCCAAATATCTGCTCTGTCATCTCCTACCTGTGACTTTGTGCAATAGTTTGCAATGGCAATATTTACTCGAAGTTTTTTAGCACATGATTCTTCCTTAAAAGAAGGAAAGTTTGCATTAAATGCTATCAAACCGATCAGTCCAGGATCCAACCAACCTGTTCTAAATTGAAAAGCGCGAACGTTGTTATTGCCAGGTGAATTTGGGTCAGCAGCTTCACGGTATCGAATTCTTCTGAAAATATTATGATTTTGAACCGGTTTGGCCCCACTAATGGCATTCCCATTAATGTGATCGGAAGGGTCGATTTCATCTCCGGTATCCATTCTTACTGCATCCACATCTCCATTCGGAAATACCACACCCATCGCTGTTATGGCAGATCCATTACAACCGTGGGGAATTCGAATGTGATTGATAATGCTTGAACTTCCTTCCAATTCATCTCTAACAGAAAAATCCACAGGGTTGTTCTTTTTAAGTATGGTCGTATGTGGATTGGCAAATCCATTAACAGAGAATAACGTTGTTGCTAAAAAGGTGGTTAATAAAACCCCGTATAAAAGGGTATCAATTCTACTTTTTGAAAATAAATTTGATCTCATTTTTTGCTCTCCTTGAAATTTAATTGGATTACTTTTTTACATTGAATATATTAAAAATCCACAAGCACAAGATGCACCCCGCGTGGCTTTGCAAGCTAAATCCTTGTTGAGGCAGGGTAAAAGATTGTTTCCAACCAAAATTATTGGTCGGTGGAGGTTCATTCCCAACCAGAGTTTAAGGAGTTTGTTACCATTAGCTTTTATCCATCCAAAATGGAATTGGATCAAAGCCACACGGATTGTGGCACCTTTGTCTTCGAATACATCAAATAATGTATAGATCGATTTTTAGTGTCTTTGGAAAAATGATTTGCATCAAAGGAATTTAGGCAAAGCATGACCCTTGATAATAAAATCACGTTTCTTTTAGAAATGATTTAGATAAATTTGGGAGGGGGATCTAATGAATCTAAAAAAATAAATTCAAAAAGTGGAGTTTTAAAATTTAGGATTGAATAATTTTCTTTCTTAGTAAGAGAAATAGAGTGACTTGAAATAAATTGATTTTTAGAAATGTTAGGGAATGGAATTGCAGTTAAGGGTGATCCCCCGCAATCCACTCCAATAAGACAACCCTGTTTTCCTTGGTGTTTGGTTGAATGTGGGCAGGGCAATCCAGCGTGCGAATGATTCAAAGGGCAACTATGGTCAGCCATTTTATGTTTGGAAGCAAATCCAGGAGATTTGTAATGCTTATGACCCGCACTGGATACAGAAGCGCAAAAAAGAAATGCAAGAGTTGCGATTAAGATAATAAATATTTTACGGAGCATGCCGCATACTATAAAAATCGAAAAAATTGATCAAGTTTTTTTTATTTTTTTTGATTTTTTATTTCCTTAAGGGTCCCTTGAATTTGTTTGGTTTCACCGTCCCTTTTTATTTCAAGTTCTATAATATCTCCAAATTTGTGTTGCTGTAATTTATTGGATAGGTCTTCTACATCAATAATTAAATGATTTTCCAATTTCAAGATGAGATCATTTTTTTTCAATCCCATATTTTCTGCCGAAGATTCAGGTTGGACGCTAAGGATTAATAAGCCATCGTCTTTTTCTTTTAAATGAATTCCTAGCCTTATTTTTTTTGGTGGAGGGACCCTATATTCAACTTTCCATCCAAAATCGGCAATGTATAAGGGTGTGGAAACTTTTTCAAATTTCATTTCCCGATCTTTCAAGTTTTCGGGTATTTCAGTTACAGTGGGAAGAATAATAGAATAGGCATGAGGAAAGCGACGAAAGGCTCGTTTGGGAATGCCATAACCATACTGAACATGAAAACCACCCGCCAAAACGACCAGCTTCCAATCTTTGTATTTTTCATTACTTAAAAACTGAGCAACGCGTTTTCCCATAGCTTCTTCCCAAAGAACCAGCATTTGGTAAGGTTTGGAAACCACTTCCTTGTGTGTGCTATTCCCACCAAATAAAGACATGGAATAAGCTTTATGGTAAATATCATTTGTATCTAGAGTAGGCAGATTTGGCAGGTTCAGTCCCTCTTCGCGAAAACGTTGCTCGGTTTCTTTAGAGGATTTCAACCCCAATAGTGGAATGTGATTTTGGCGTGCAAAATCAAATATAGGTGCATATAATTGAAACCCGGATCCCCAGTTTTCGCGAAATAATCGACGAAAATTTTTATCCTTTAATTTCCCTGTAGACCATTCATCTAATTGAGGTTGTGCTGATTGGCGAAACATTTCCATGCCAAGCGCAATTTTTCCAGGATATCTTTGATTAATTGCGTTTAGAACCTTTAGTTGAATACGGTGGGCTTCAATATTGTCGTGAGTTTCTCCAATATAGATTACTCTTGAACTGGAAACGGTATCCATCATTTGATCAAAATTCACTATCACACCAGTGGGAATATGGAGAATTTGACCGATTTCTAAATCTCCAATGGATCGGTAAGGGGAACCATTATTGGGAATTGAGAATTCAGTCTCCGCCCGGCCCAGGGAATGACCGAAGTTTAGAGCAATAAGGATCAAGAAAACAATTTTAAAGGTTTTAAGGAGTGTGATGTGGTAACTTATTAATTTTAAAGGCATTTTTAGTTTGCTTGGTAAATGAATGTAATAACTAAAAGGGCACGGCGATTTTTATATCCCTCTTGACATCCCCTCTAACTTCCTTAATAATAACATCTTTATCTCAATCAAAACAATTGGGGCGAACCCGCAATCCATTAATATTTAAGGAGGTTGGATTTTTTGTTAGAAGTAACAGTACACCAAAATCAAGTGGATAAAGCTTTGAAAGCCTTGAAAAGGCAAATGACAAAAGAGGGATTATTAAAAGAGTTAAAACGTCGTCGATTTTACGAAAAACCTTCCGTTAAAAAGAAAAGAAAACAGAAGGAAGCTAAAAAGAAAAGAAAGTCTGCAATGCGTCGGGGAGCAGGTTAATTTTAACCCTCCGGTTTTTTAATCTGTGGAGATCCTGACAAACTCTTCCGTTGTCTTAATATTTCATAAAAAATAATTGAACCTGCCACTGAGGCGTTTAGTGAACCAGATAAATTCGCCATTGGTATCGAAATGGAAACATCGCAAGACTTTTTGATTAAGGGTCGAATTCCTTTATTTTCCCCACCAATTATTAATGCTGTGGGTTCCTTGAAATCCATATCAAAGCAGGGACGCTCCCCTTTTGCATCAATCCCAATTATCCAGAATTGAGATTTCTTTAATTTTTCAATTGTTCTTGCCAAATTGGTGACCTCAGCCACCGGCAAATACTCCAATGCACCGGAAGCGCATTTAGCAACTGTTTTATTCAAAGGTACAGTCCTTCTTTTTGGAATAATGATTCCTTGGATACCTAAAAAGTAGGCGGAACGAATAATGGCTCCCATGTTTTGAGGATCTTGAATTTCATCTAATAGCGCTATAATAGGATTTGGGGTGATTTGAAAAACGGAATCTAGAAATTCTTCCAGTTCGAGTAATTTAATAGGAGAAAAAATTCCGATAATACCTTGATGTACATGAGCGCCATATTTTTTTCGAAATGGGTTTTTGGGAAGGAATTCTATGCGAACTCCCATTTTTTTTGCGTAAGAAATTAAGGAACTTAAGCGTTCATTTGGCTTGCCTTCTTCAAGAACGATCTTGTGGCATTGTCGGCCTGGATTTTTTAAAGCGCTTTCAATAGGGTGAATTCCGTAAAGAATATCCTGAGTTTTTTGACTCATGGTTACAATTTAAATCCTTTATAATGTTTTTATTTTCCCCTTGTTAATAATATAGTTACTATTAAAGGATGCCAAAGGTTTTCTTTAAATTAAGTAGTTTTGATTTGATATACTCCAATCAGGCAATTACCCTACATTTTTAATACACTCCATACTTTTCCCAATTTAAATGCGACGAGTTATTAAAAAAATCTTCTTTAGTTTAACCCTAGTAATATGCTTAGTTTTATTGGTGGGAGCGTTGGTTTTATATTATCAGCTTAGTGATAAAGAACTTATTAGACAACTGGTAGTAGAAGAACTTAGTCGAATTACACAAAAAGAGGTTTCTTTAACGGAGGCTGATTTTGAAATATCAGAAATCTTTAAAATTCGACTGAATCAGGTGAAGTTTAGAAATAAAGAGAATGGTCAAATTGATGGGTCGGCAGAGAAAATTCAAATCGCAATACGGTTGATACATTTATTAAAAAGAAATATTCGGATTAAAAGACTGGAGGGGGAGGGGGTTTTTTTAAAGGTGATTAGAAATGAATTGGGTAATATTTCATTTGGAGGATCTTATTCCATCCCAAAATTTAAGAAGGCATCATCATTTTCTCTTTGGCAAACCAGTTTGAGTTATGAATTAAAGTTGAAAGATAGCCGGATTTTATTTGAAGATCGTTTTGTAAACAAACCCCAAGGTGTCCTCATACCCATTGATAATATTTCTTTAAATTTGAAGAAGCCTTTTTTAAGTTCAAATATAGCTTTTCAATTAAATGGTGAAATTCCACCCTATGATGGGGAGAAAATAAAATCCTCCATTTCATTTGATGGGAAAATTAAACTTTCTTCACTCCTCGGTTCTAAACAAGCCAATTATTCAGCAAGCGTTAAAATAGAAAAATTGGGTTTGAAAACATTAGAGCCTTATGGATCACAACTTCTCTCTCAAATTCCTAGAACACGATTAATAAATATTGAATGTGAAATTAAGGGAGTTTTGCTAAAAAGCAATTTGTCTAGAGGAGTAATTGAGATTTGGGATGAAGTTGATAATAGTGGTGAGTATATTTCACAAGCAAACACTCCGGTGGGAGAAAAAGTTCAATTTGAAATGAAATTCGAAGATGAAAGCATTTTTTTTAATGAATTGACTTATCTTGGGGGTTCTTTTCAAGTAGATGCAACAGGCGAAATAAGTGATGTGTTTTCTAGTAATCCCAAAATAAATGGATCCCTTTCCTCAAATGAATTTTTTATAGAAAATTCGCTTCATTATTTACCCTTCCAAATTTTACCCGAAGCGGTTTTTAAAAAGTTTCTTAAGTGTTTTTCCAAAGGAAAATTAATTATTGAATCACTTAAATATGAAGGATCATTTGAGCAATTTCTTGAAGTAATCCATCCTGAAAATCGACGAAAATTGAGGGTAAATTTAAATTTTAATCGTGTGGATTTAGGTCCCGAATTTCCTGAGCTCAGGCATTTAGTTGGAAAATATCAATTTGAAAAGGAAACTTCATTTTTGGAAATACAAACAGCGGACTTTAGGAAACTAAAAGGTTTAAAAATAGAAGGAAAAATAACTGATGTTGGATACGATCCCAATTTAGATTTAATAATTAGTGGTGCGGGGAGTCTTACTAACTTAGAGGAAGTAGTTTTTTATTTGTTCCCTTTTAAAGATTCCAAGGAATTTGGTTATGGAGTCGAAAAACTTTTGGGAAAATTTCAAGGGGCAATAAATGTAACGGGTCCTTTAAGGCCTGAGGATATAGGCATTCAAGGAAAAATTAACATAAGTGATACTTATATAGAAGAAAAAAGTTTTACTCATCCATTCACCAATGTTCAAGGAGAAGTTGAATTTGAAACTGACCCAATGAAGCTCAAACTATCTAATCAGGATGTTATTAAAAGACCGTGGGAGATTTTTTTAAAGAAGTTTTCTGGAGAATACTCTGGATTGCTAGTTAAAAAATTTAATGGAGAAATATACATTAAAAAAAGAGTACCTAATCAAAAATACCAAGGGACCTTTGAATGGAAAAATTGGAATGCCCAACACCTACTTCCTGAAGATACTAATCCACAACTGGTAAAAATTATAAAAAAAATCAAATTTTTAAACGGGGAGGCAGACTTTTATTATGAGGAGGGACTTCATCCCTTAAAAGATAGACGCTTGAAAAAGTCGCATATCCAATTAAAAAATGCATCCTTCAATTATATTAATGGATTTCGACCCATAAATCAGTTGAATGCATTATTGGAATGGAATGACCAAAAAGTTTCAATCAAAACTCAAAAGGCTTTTTATGGAGATTCACCTATCCATTTGGAGGGAGAAATTAGTGGGTATAAAGGAAAAAAATCTAATATGAAGATTTTATTTCAATCATCAGATTTTATGAGCAAAGATTTTAAGGACATTCCTATATTGAGAAAAGTAGACTATGCTGGACCTGCTAATGTTTCGGTAGGGGTTAATTTCCTTAAAAGTGAAATGAATATTGAGAGTCATATTGATTTAACTA
Source organism: Nitrospinaceae bacterium (assembly GCA_965223665.1). Taxonomy (GTDB): domain Bacteria; phylum Nitrospinota; class Nitrospinia; order Nitrospinales; family Nitrospinaceae; genus CBDCVY01. The sequence goes on along the minus strand of OZ245011.1, from coordinate 2,502,233 downwards.
ATACGTCCTATAGCTTTCCTGAAAAGTTTTCAAAGCCTGAAAAAGTATCTAACCATATTGAGGCCTTTGCAAAATTAGATCCCAAGGGAGAAATTATTTTTAACAAATTGGAAATTGAATTAGATGGAAATAAAATCTTGGGGAGCGGCAATATCATTGGATTCGAAAAACCGGAGTTTAAATTAAATTTGGGTTCTAGAAATATTAACCTTCGTTCTTTTTCTTCCTATTTTGATCTGCTAAATGGAACTCAACAGGGTCTGGCTGATTTTGAATTACATAGCGAGGGAGCTTTTGATAAACCTGAGGAATATCAATATAAAGGTGACCTGGTATTAAAAAATTGGAAAATAAAAACTCCTTATTTGATTCGGCCTGTCCAATTGAGCGGTAACTTGAAATTTTTGAATTCAAATTTCGAGTTTAAAAACGGTAACCTTATTTCTGGTAGGACAAACATTGATATCGAATCAGAAATATTTATGAGTAAATTTCCACAAGCTGATCTCAAGATTGGTGGAAAAATATTACGGTTGGATGATTTTATTTCATTTGATAATTCAGAGTCAAGGGAATCAGTTTTAAGAAAAATTTTGAATTTGGGTATTCTCGATAATGGTTCTGCAAAAATTCAAGTAAATTTGGCTGATTATTCGGATCCCTTTTTGGACTTAAAAAATGTTAGAGGAAAATTTTATTATAAAAATAGAATGCTTGAAACAAAAAAATTGGTTGTTGGGTTGCCAAAAGAAAGTCAACTTATGATGAATGCCGTTTTGAATTTAAGAAACCTTGAGGAACCCAAATGGCAGGGATCTATTACAGGAAACCAGATAAAGAGTAAAGGTTTTTTCCGGATTTTTAAGGATTTGTTTTATCAAAGTCTGACAGGAGAAATGAAATATTTAAAGTTAGATTTTCAAAGTACAAGTTGGAATTGGAGCGATTTCAAAAGAAATTTAGGTGGGCATATCCATTTCATAATTGATAAAGGTAAGATTCATGTAGGTAGGTTGATGAATGGAGCTTGTCAGTTGTTTGGTTTTCCTTTGGATGAACATGAAAACATGGAACGCTTGAAATCTCCCAGTTCGGATTTTATTAAGATTTCAGGAGACTTTGATGTGGTTGGGGGTATTGCTCATACGGAGAATTTTTACTACGAAAATCCTAACCAAAAGTTTTCCTTAATTGGGAACTTTGACCTAAATAAAAATACAATGAATACAGTAATTGGTGTGGCTCCTTTAAAGGGTTTGGATGATTTTTTTAAAAAGATTCCTGTAGTGGGAAAAATAGTTACCGGGGGAGATGAGGGAAGTGTAATAAAAAATTATTATTCCGTGAAAGGTCCTTTTGTGGACCCTAAGGTCAGTTCTGTACCTTTAACCACTCTTGGGAAAAAAGTGGTTGGAACCTTAAAAAGTCTTTTACAAACTCCACAAAATATCCTATCTGTTCCCTCTTCTATAGGAAGTAAGTAAAAAGTTTATAAATTATCGGTCCTGAATATTAGAAACATGAATTTGTTGCGGTTGTTTACCTAAATGAAAGGCTAAAACGGCTTGAATGGCGGCAATATGTTCTTCATCTTCCGAAGGGGAAGTTTGTGGCTTGGCCCGGGTAGGTGAAGGTTTAGGAGGAGCAGGTGGAGGCGCTTTATAGGGTATTAATTTATCTAATAATTTGATGACGCCAATGAGTGAGGACAAAACCAAAAAAATAACACCCATGGCTAAAAAAGATACCTGAATAGAGTTCCAAACCATTAATTATTTTCCTAAAGTAGATTTTACAACTTGTAACGTTTCTAATGTAGCGTGCGAAGTACCCGCATCCGAAGGACCACCAAATAAAGAGAGAAAAACACCTGCTGCCACCGCACTACCAATAACCCCTGCCACGTTGGGACCCATAGCATGCATTAAAAGAAAATTTGATTTATCCTCCTCTTGGCCAACTTTTTGAGAAACCCGTGCTGCCATGGGAACCGCAGAAACCCCCGCAGATCCAATTAATGGATTAACTTTTCCTCCGCTAATCACACACATGATTTTTCCAAAGAGAACCCCACCCGCAGTTGCCATAATAAATGCCAGTAGTCCTAAAACAATAATCTTTATTGTATCTAGAGTTAAGAATGTTTCAGCAGTCATAGAGGATCCAACGGCAGTGGCTAGCATAATGGTAACAATATTAATTAAATGAGTTTGTGCGGTTTCATTTAATCGACCTGTGACACCACTTTCACGAAAAATATTTCCCAGCATAAACATTCCCAACAAAGGAGCTACTCCAGGTAACATTAATACACAAATAATTGTAACAGCTACTGGAAATATGATTTTAACAGTTTGGGAAATAGGTTTTAATTGCTCCATTTTAATCTTGCGTTCTTTTTCGGAAGTGAAAAAACGCATTATAGGAGGCTGAATTAGAGGAACCAAAGACATGTATGAGTATGCCGCAACGGCAATGGGCCCTAATAAATGAGGAGCCAATTTAGCCGCTAAAAAAATTGAAGTGGGTCCATCTGCACCCCCAATTATCCCTATAGCGCTGGCTTCTTTTAAATCAAATCCTAAATATACAGCCCCCACTAAGGTGGTGTATACTCCAATTTGAGCTGCAGCTCCTAATAATAAAGTCGTTGGATTGGCTAATAAGGGGCCAAAATCTGTAAGTGCACCTACCCCCATGAAAATTAGTGGGGGGAGAATTTCATGTTTAACTCCATAATAAAAAGTATTAAACAAACCTCCGGCATCTGTACTGGCCATCATGCTAAACGGTAAATTAGCTAACATGCAGCCAAAACCAATTGGCAACAAAAGTAAGGGCTCAAACTTTTTCCATATAGCCAGATAAATGAGAGCACAAGCCACTGCCAGCATAACGCAATGTCCGGGAGTTAACCCTAGAAAACCAGTGGAGCTCAGTATTTTAGATATAGCTTCTTGTAGATTGAATTCCATTACGCAATTAAGATCAATTGATCACCGGTCTGAATATTTGCACCCTCTTGAACCAAAATAGAATCGACAGTTCCCGATACATTGGAATGAACCTCGGTTTCCATTTTCATCGATTCCAAAATAATTACCGTGTCTCCCTCATTAACTGTGTCTCCAACATTAACTTTAATAGCAAAAACAGACCCTGGTAAGGGAGCGGTGATTGCTTTGGCTGCACCACCTGCTGGAGCTGGGGCGGCAACTGGGGCTGCGGGTGCAGCGGGTGGTGGAGTGGCTGTTGGCGTTACAGGAACTCCTGGACTTCCTCCAACTTCAACTGTATATGGTCGTCCATTGACAGTTACATTATAAACCGCAGGACCTTGAGGTGGAGAGGCAACTTGTGCCGCGGGCGGAGGCGCACTCGTTGGTGCTGGTGCGGCTTTTTGACCATTGCCCGATGGAGGAACCGTTTCTGGTTGTGGCTTTCCGCGAGTTTCGAAAAACTTTAACGCAACTTTAGGAAACATTGCGTAAGTAAGTAAATCTTCATCTGACTTGGCCTTATCCCCAGCTTCTTCCTTGATAGTATCCCATTCTGGAACTAACAAATCAGCCGGACGGCAATCAATTATTTTTTTATCTTTTGCTACTTTTTGAACAAGGCTTTCGTCCATTTCTGCAGGAAGTTTTCCATATTTTCCTAAGACACATTCACGTGTTTCTTTGGTAATGATTTTATAACGTTCTCCGGTCAATACATTTAGTGTTGCTTGTGATCCTACAATTTGACTGGTAGGGGTCACCAATGGAGGATATCCCAAATCCTTTCTTACTCGGGGCACCTCTTTTAAAACTTCATCCATTTTGTCTAGAGCATTTTGTTCCCGCAATTGGTTTTCCATATTCGAAATCATTCCCCCGGGTATTTGAGACTCTAGAATCTTCGTATCGACTCCAATAAAGTTACTTTCAAAGGCTGCGTAATTTTTTCGAACCTCTTTAAAATAATCAGCAATTTCTTCTAAAAGGCTAAGATCCAATCCGGTATCTCTTGGAGTTCCTTTCAGGGCCGCAACTATGCATTCTGTTGCATAATGGGAAGTGCCCATCGATAGACTTGAAATAGCAGTGTCTATCATATCTACCCCTGCATCAATAGCACATTGCATATTCATTCCGACTAGTCCAGTGGTTGCATGTGAATGTAGGTGTACAGGAATTTTAATGGTTTTTTTGATTTCTCTAATCAATGGACCAGCAACCTGTGGTGTTAATAGCCCGGCCATGTCCTTAATACAAAGAATATCCGAACCCATTTCTTCAATTTGCTTTGCCATTTTTAAATAAAGTTCATTATTATGAACGGGGCTTACAGTATAACTAATACACCCTTCAACGGTTCCCCCTGCTTTTTTCGCAGTTTTAACAGCAACTTCAATATTTCTTAAATCATTCAGAGCATCAAATATTCTAAATATATCAATACCAACATCTGCGGATTGTTTTACAAACTTTTCAACAATATCGTCTGCATAATGCCGGTAACCCACACAGTTTTGTCCCCGTAACAACATCTGAAAGGGAGTTTTCGGCATCTTTTTTTTAAGAGTACGAACTCTATCCCATGGGTCTTCGTTTAAGAATCGAATGCAGGTATCAAAAGTAGCTCCGCCCCACATTTCTAGCGAGAAAAATCCTACTGAGTCCAATTTCTCAGCAATCGGAAGCATGTCCTCAGTTTTCATGCGAGTCGCTAGTAAGGACTGGTGTGCATCCCTCAGGACAACTTCGGTTATTTTTAAAGGATTGGAGTTTGTTTCCATTAGCCAATTTCCTTTTTAAAGAAAGTCTTTAATGCAAAATAAAATTAATAAAAATGTTATCAATGGTTGTTTGCAGAAATTGAGATTCAGGAAAATAATTTCCCCAATGCTTCAATTTATAAGATAAGAAAAAGGAGAATACTAAAGGATTACCCTACCAAAATCAAATCAAATCAAGGGTTATGAAAATTTTTCTGTTCAGAGGACCTCCTAAATAAAATGGCTCAATTTAAGAATAATCAAACATTGAAACGTAAATAGTAAAATATTCCGGAAAAATATTTTCAAACTTTTGTTAAATGTAAGGAAAAATAGTTTTATATTCCTTATTAAAATCAATCAAGAAAAAGTAGTATTCCTGATTTTTTAAATTCAAATTATCCCTTATTTTCTATTGAATCGTACCTCACCCCGTTACAACAAATAACCTAAAAAGCGCATAAAATTATTTAATTTTTAGAATAAACGTCCCAAAAGATACCAATAAAAGGTTATTTTTTTTAGAGACTAAACAATTGTTATTTAAAACCTTTTAACTCCGAATTTCTGTTGGGACCATATAGGAACATTGAATTTCCTTGCGTAACAGAAAGAGCTTGTAATAAAATCAGGTACTCTAAAAAGGTTATATCTATGGAATTATTGTCTTGGTTTTTAGACAAAGCATTAGATGGTGAATTGACCAACAATCAATTATAGGGAGGAATTTCAATGAATCCGACAAAATATCTTGAGAAAAGATCAATAATGGGATTGTTAATGGTAGGGTTAATCCTACTAGGATTTTCCTTTGTAGGTGCTGAACCCATTGAAAGTGAAATTAGTGGGAAAGTTATCAAAACGGAATATATACCTCAAGGGGCTGATGCTGGGTCTGAATTATTTCCACCCAACCCCAGGCCAGGTGGATGCTACACACGAGTCCTGGTTCCAGCTAAATATAAAACCGAGACTATTACTCTTTTAAAATCAGAAGCATCTGAACGGTTAGAAATTATTCCTGCGGTTTACGAAACTGTTGAGGAAAAGGTCTTGGTAAAAGAAGCTTCTGAAAGGTTGGAAATAGTTCCTGCCACTTACGAATGGATCGAAGAAAATGTTTTGGTCAAAGAAGCTTCTGAGCGTTTGGAAGTCGTGCCTGCGCAATATGAAACCGTCACTGAACAAGTAATAGATAAACCTGCACATGTTATTTGGGAAAAAGGGCACGGGTTAATTGAAAAGATTGACCATACTACTGGAGAAATTCTTTGTTTAAAAGAAATTCCAGCCACTTATAAGACAGTATCTAAAAGAATATTAAAAGTACCTGTGACAACTCGTACAATTGAAATACCAGCTGAGTATAAGATTGTTAAAAGACAAGTAATGACAAATCCTCCAACTACCAGGAAAATTGAAATTCCAGCCGAATACAAAATACAAAAAGTGGCTAAATTGGTGGAACCTGCCAAAGTGAATCACATTCCTATTCCCGAAGAAAGTCAGACTGTTACTAAGGTGGTTAGAGTCTCTGAGGAGAGAATGGCTTGGAGACCGGTTTTATGTGAAACAAATATTACTGTAGATTTAATTAAGCAAATTCAAGCCTCTCTTAAGGAAAGGGGATTTTATAAGGGTTCTGTAGATGGAGACATGGGAGCTGGATCTCAAAAAGCAATCTTAAAATTTCAGAAAGATAATGGTCTTTCTCAAGGAGGTTTGACTGCAGAAACTTTGAAGGCCTTGGAAATTGCTCTGCCTTGGTTAGAAGAATTGAGGGCCGGGCGTTAGAGAGGATCTTTCTTAGTTTAGCTTTACAAAATTGAAATAAGGATGGGGTGGTCAGAAATATGGAAAGGCCACCTCAATTATTTTGGAAAGAATAATTTTATATTACAAAAAAAAACATTAACTCAATTTTGCCATTTATTTTTTCCATGTAATGGGAAGAAACAATAGCATTATTCCATAAATTTCTAACCGTCCCATTAACATCCAAAGTATGAGGATCCATTTTCCCATATCGGGTAAATCAGCATAGTGTCCTGCGGGCCCAACTTGACCCAAACCCGGACCGATATTGAAAATAGAAGCAATGGACGCTGTAATTGAAGATGTCATATCGACACCCATTAAAGATAAAAGTAAAAAACCTAAAGCCGAAAGCCCCAAAAACAAACCTGATAGCGCCATTACATTGGTAACATGATCCGGGTCGAGCGCCCGTTTACCAACCTTAATTCGAATGATAGCGCGGGGATGAACTAATTTTTGTAATTCTCTATAAATGACTTTCAAAATTACAATGATTCGAATTACCTTAAAAGAGCCACTGGTTGAACCCGAACATCCCCCAACCATCATTAATCCAACCATCATCATTCTTAAATAATCCGGCCAAAGATTAAAGTCATCTGTTGCATATCCGGTTGTAGTGTTAATGCTGACCACATTAAAAGCAGCTCTTCTCAAAGATTGTATAAGGCTTGCCTGGTCTTGGCCATCCCAAAGTCCGTAGGTGGCAATACTTGTACAAATAAGTACCATTAGGACGTAAAATCGAAATTCAGGGTTGGCAAACACAGCACCCATATTTCGGTTAACGAAGAATTGATAATGTAAAGCAAAGTTTATTCCACCCAAAAACATAAATAGAATTATTATGCATTCAAAATAAAGATTGTTGAAATGGCCTATACTTGCTTGGTGAGTGGAAAATCCACCTGTAGCAACAGTTGAAAATGTATGACAAATGGCATCAAACCAATCCATGCCTCCGGCTTTTAATAAAATTATTTCTAAAAGTGTCAAGGCTACATAAGTTTTCCATAGAACTTTCGCGGTTTCAGCCAAACGTGGCTGCATGCGTTCAACGGTCGAGCCTCCGGGAATTTCGGCTTTAAAGAGATGAAAACTTCCAATTCCTAATGCAGGGAAAATGGCTAAAGACAACATTATAATTCCCATTCCCCCCATCCATTGCATTAGATTGCGCCAAAATAAAATTCCCTTAGAAAGGGAATCAATATTGGTCAAAATAGAAGCACCCGTGGTGGTAAAACCACTCATACTTTCAAAGTAAGCATCTACAAACTCTAGAGTAGAGCCAGTTAGATAAAAAGGAAGGGCACCAAATAAGGAAATAAATATCCAAGCTAAACCTACAATGGCGAATCCTTCACGATCTCGAAGTTTTTCCAATCCTGAGGGCAAGGCTCTCCAAAGTATAAATCCCGTTATTCCCGATGACAAAGATGTGAATATAAAAGCGGCTAAGGGGCTGTGAAATCCCTCTAAAGCTGGGTCTTTATAATAAAATGCCACTGCAATGGGAAGGATGAAAATCCCGGAAAGTAAAATAAGAAGAAGACCAACGACATTGAAGATCGCTTTTATATTCATCCTAGAAAAAAGGAAGTTTTACGACCGAAAATTTTTTCGATCTTTTCTATGGAATTAGGGAGAGTGACTAGAATGACAGTGTCTCCCGCCTCAATTATGGTTTTTCCGCTCGGGACAATCATTTCCCCATTTCTTAATATAGAACCAATTATCGCTTCCTGCGGCATTTTGAGTTGGTTAATTGCTTTTCCTACCGCGGCAGATTCGGAGGTGGTTACGATTTCTAAAACTTCAGCTTCTTCTTCAATAAGTTTATGAACATTCACTACTTGGCCTTTTCGCAGGTGGCTGAGAATTGCAGAAATTGTAATTAAGCGTGGATTAATTGTGATGTCCATTCCAATGGAATCCAAAATGGGGAGGTAGTCAGGATCTTGAGTAATCACTACAACTCTTTTCGCACCATGTTTTTTCCCAAGAAGAGCGGAAAGAATATTCAATTCATCATCGTCCGAGAGGGAAAGAAATAAATCTGCATCCTGCATGTTTATATCGTTGTGTAAATCGGGATCGGTTCCAGTCCCATGTAGGATTACCGTGCTTTCAAGTTCATCCGCCGCCCAATTAGCATTTTCCAAATTAGGTTCTATAATTGAAACATCTCGAATGGAATTTTCCAGTGCTTTGGCTAAGTGAATCGATATTGAGTTCGCCCCAAACATAATTACTTTTTGAATTTCGTCAGCAGTTTTATTAAACATGGGTAAAACAAGAGGGAGAAAATCACGATGAACCAAAATATAAATTTTATCTCCCGCACATATTTTATCCTCATATTTTGGGATAATTAGATTTCCATCGCGGACTATGGATACCACTAAAAAAGAATTGAATTCACATAAATCGCGTATTTCATGAATGATTTTGTTTGCAAGGGGAGCGGTTTCTGTTACGTCAAAGCCACGAAGTAAAATCTCTCCTTCAGCAAAATTAGCCACATTGACCGCACCAGGGGTTTTGATAATTTTCTGGATGTTATCAATGATTATTTCTCCTGGGTTAATGGCATGGTCCACAAACAATTCTTGCGGATGAAATACTTTTGTTTCACCAGTAAGCTCTAAGCTTCTAAGGCGTGCGAACTTTTGTGGAATATTAAACTTATGGGCTAAAAAGCAAACCATAAGATTGATTTCATCCTTATCGGTGACAGAAATCACCATTTCAGCATCTCTAATTTTTGCTTTTATCAGAACACTTGGGAAGCAGCCATTACCATGTATAGCTAATACGTCGAGTTTATCTGAAATGAGTTTTATTCGGTGGGAATCGTCATCTACTATAGAGATGTTATGGCCTTCATGGGAAAGTTCCTGGGCTAAATTAAACCCTACAATTCCTGCGCCCACGATCAAAATATTCATGAGGAATCAAATAAGAAAAGAATTTTAGGTGCTACTTGCTACTGTGATTTATTTAAAAATTCTAAGAAATCTGAATCTTCGTTAAGTAAAACAGTTGTATCTGTTTTTAATGAATTTTTATATGCTTGCATGGATCTCATAAATGCATAAAAATTTGGATCTTTATTAAAAGCGTCGGCATAAATTTTTGTTGCTTGTCCGTCCCCATCACCACGAATGATCTGTTCCTTTTTATAAGCCTCCGCAATTAAAATTACTTTATCTTTATCTGTGGTTGCTCGAATTTTCGTCGCTTCCTCTTTTCCTTCAGAACGATATTTTTTTGCTATTCGTTCACGCTCGGAGCGCATTCGGTTAAAAACTTTATTAGCATTGTCATCTGGAAGGTCAGCACGTTTAATTCTTACATCAATAACCTCAATGCCATATTCCTCGGCCTTTTTATTCGATTCTTGAGCTACTTTTTCCATAATAATTTCCCGAGTACTGGTCACAACTTCAATTAGTTCATGCGTACCCAATTCTACCCTCAATTCCGACTTTATTATGTCATCCAAACGTGATTCTCCCCCCCGTTCCGTTCTAACGGTTCTAAGAAATAAAAGTGGGTCCTTAATTCGCCACATGGAGTAATTGTCAATGAGCATCGTTTTTTTATCTTTGGTAATGACATCAGCTGGGGCAGCATCTAATACCAGTAGTCTTTTTGTGAAATACTTTACTTCCTGGATTAAAGGAAATTTAAAGTATAGACCCGGTTCTGTAATGGTTTTTTTATATTCTTGAAGCTGTAATACAATGGCATTTTGAGTCATGTTTACTGTAAACATAGAACTGTAGACAATGACGATAAAAATAACCAATATAAAAATTGTGGATTGTTTCATGAATTAACCATATGAAAAAATATTTAAGAATTTATTTTGATTGTCCTAAGGCGTTTTCGAGATTTTTGTTTAAAGGTAATATAGGCAGAACCCCGCTTCCTTTTTTACCCATAATAAATTTATTTACATTAGGAAAAACCTCTTCCATGGTTTCTAAATATATCCGTTTACGAGTTACCTCAGGGGCTTTTACATACTCTTTATATTGAGCCATAAACCGAGAGACATCCCCTTGCGACCTCTTAATTACTTCTTCCCTATATGCCTGGGCATTTGCAATTATTTGTGCCGATTTTCCACGCGCTTCCGGAATTACTGCATTTCGATACCCTTGCGCATCATTTATCATTTTTTCTTTGTCTTCTTTGGCATTAACAACATCTTTAAATGAACCTGCCACAGGCGAAGGCGGATTTACTTCTTTTAACTGAGTGGTAACAACTCCAATTCCGGATTCATATTTATCTAAAATAGCTTGCATTTGGTCTTTCAACATTATTTGAATTTCAGCTTTTCCGGTAGTCAATGCTTCATCAATTTTTTTGTTGCCTATAATTCCCCGGATTGCAGTCTCCGCAACATCATGCACCGCTTGTGCCTGGTTTTTTACATTGAATAGATAATTTTTGGCATCAATAATGTGATATTGAACAACCAAATCGATATCTACAATGTTTTCATCACCAGTAAGCATCATAGATTCGTTTGGGACATCCTGCTCTTGCCCTTGTCCTCGATCCCTGAAACCTACCGTGGCACGCCGAATTTTCTTAACCTTAGGGGTATAGGCATGCTCGATAGGAGAAGGTAATTTAAAGTGAAGACCGGGTTGCTCTGTGCGAACATATTTACCGAATCGTGTAACAACTCCTTCTTCATCCTGTTCTACAAAATATGCTACGCTGGGAACAATCCAAATCAGCAATAAAACAATAAATGCGGTTAGTATAGTAGAAGGTTTTATTTTTGGTACTTTAATTTGAGGCATTTGAAATTGAGGGCCTCCTTCGCCGCCACCTCCCGGCGGGCCTCCTTGTTGACCTCCTCCAGATCCTCTGGGTCTTTCGGATGGGCCACCAGGTGCATGTATATCATCCCAAGCCATTTAAATGTTTACTCCTTAATAGAGAGTTGTGAAGGTAGAATAGTTAATCTGTGACCACCTAAAAATCAATCACTTTAAGTGTATCATGTTTTTAGTGCTTTGAAAGTTTCTCAATTTCATTTACCACGGATTCAGCTTCAGTTTCATCCAGCCCTTTTAATTGATGAGCTAAAAAATAGGAATGATCGATGAGGGATTCTCCATCCATAAACCCTTCTTCAGAGTTTAGGTCATAAAGAAATTGGTAGATGGGATTCTCGGCTGAAGTAAAGAATAATTCTAAATCATTTTGACTAACACTTTTTCCAAGAATAATTTTTTGGGCCTCTGGTTCAATATTAAACTCTTTGCCTGCTATTTCTATGGCTTCTTCCTTTGATTTCTCTTCCTTTGCCTGGTTACTTAAAAACTGCTCTATGGCTTGGTTTCTTTTACGAAAAGTGAAATGCGTATAGTTCATGGGCTTTCCAATTAAAAAATCCAAATCATGAAAATATAAACGGACCCAATCATCAAAATCGATTTCAATATCCTTTGTAATACCCAGTTCTTCGGCTTTTTCTGGAGACTCTTTTATAAGTCGGTTATAAATTTTTACATATTGAGCTAAACAGTCATATACCAAACCATAATAAAAATGATTTATGCGATACCAGTTGTTAGTGGTGTTATGAGCATTGATTAGTTTTCTAAGCATGAGTATTAATGTATCACCGTCCGCATACTCACTGGATACAGGGAAAAATTTTTGTATGTAAGTTCTTACTGGATCTGCTTCTCCCCTGGCGTCATTTATCACTTTATATAGGTTGGATTTCGCTTGGTCGAGTGAATGATAAATTAGCTTTTCATGGTTAATTTGCCGCTGGTATTGCATATATTTTTTCAGCTTTTCATTTTCTGCTTCTTCAGGATGAATATGATTGTTTTTAGTAATGTCTTTTGCAAACGCTAACATGAGATTCCTCGCCAAAAATAGGGTTTGAGTCATTGTGAACAAATTGAAAAAGGATTTCAAGAAGTTTTAGCTCTCAGTTTAACTAGTGGTTTTTTAAGGGATTAGAAGAGATGAGTCTTTCTGAGAAAAAAATGTTTTTTTTGTGGCAATGCAGAATGAATGAGTTATACTTTTATATAAACAATTAATGTAATTCATAAAAATGTTGACATGTTGAATTCGCATTTGAAAAAAATAAGTAAAACTTTAATCCAATCTTCATTGGTAATAATCCTGGGGTTTGTCTTCAACTTGGGAATTCCTGGCCTATCCAAAGCAGAGGTAAAATCTAAATCTGTTATGGAAGTTATTAAAGAAGAAATTGTCGAAAAAGTTTTTGGTGATAAACCATCGGATTCTCTCTCAAAGGGATTAGTGGAAGAAGAATCTGAAAATAAAGTATCCTCTGAAGAAAATAATGAGACAAAGAAAAAGGAAGGTAATGTATTAAAAAAAGTTTTTGAAAAGTTAGCGGTTACTCCAGAGGATAAAGAGGAAAAAAAAGAAGTAGAATCCTCTAAAAATGATAATGTTGAGGAAGCTACATTAGAAAAAGAACCATCGACGGATAATGCAAATAAAACAGAAAAAAAAGGTCTATTAGAAAAAGCTTTTAACAAATTAGTGAATAAAGAAGGGGATAAATCGAAAAATAAACCCCAGTCGAACCTGGAAGATCCTGAAATCAAGGAAACCGCTGAAAATAAAGAACCAAAAGAAAATAATGAAACTCCGCTTCCTAAAGAAGAAAAATCTCTAATTGAAAAAACGATTCAAACTTTAATTTCGCCTTTGGAAGATGATAAGTCCAAAAAGGCAGAAGTATCAACGGAGGAGGGTAAAGAAGAAGTTCCTCCGAAAATGGAAGAAAAATCCCTAATAGAAAAAACAATTCAAACTTTAGTTTCTCCTCTTGAAGAAGATAAGGAAAAGGAGAAAACTTTAAAGTCTAAAAGCGATAATAAACTACTACCCAAGGAAAAAAATAAGGTGGTGGAGAAAAAGGAAGAGGTCAAAGGCAAAGATAAGGCCAAAAAAGAAGAAAAAGACGAGCCAGGCCTCATTGAGAAGACGATTCAGGCTTTGACTCCTTCGGGAGATAGTAAGGAAACTAAAAAAGAAAAAAATATAGACCCTGAAAAGAAAAAAATTGTAGAGAATAAAGAGAAAATAAAAGACAAAGATAAAGCCAAAAAAGAAGGAAAAGAAGAGCCGGGCCTCATTGAGAAAACGATTCAGGCTTTAACTCCATCTGGGGATAGCGACGAAGCTAAAAAAGAAAAAGACTTAAAAAAGGAAAAATTAAATGTGGCGACTACAAAACCTGAAAATGAAAATTTAAAAGACAAAACAGTAGAAAAGAATTTTATTGAAAAAACTATCCAAAATCTAATTTCTCCCTTAGAAGACAAAAAAGAAAATCAAGTTGCTCAACAGCCGAAACCTTAAAGCTTTTCATTTTGTCTTTGGAAAACTTTGATTCTTCAAATTCCCAAAATTTAAAAGGTTGACTGCCTAACTTTTAGTTCGATGAAATAGGTTGATAAGTCCTTTTTATTGAAGTAATCTTGGAAAAAATAAAAATAAAGTTAAAAAGATTGGAGGGTGATGTGGTGCGTTCTAAAATCTTGTTTCGCATTTTGTTGGGTTTTCTTATATTAGGATTGGCAGTAAATTTTCCTTTATATGCTGATGAAGTAGAAAAGGGTTCAGAGGAGCAACCTACCTTGTTTCAAAAGCTGAAAAAAAAACTTCAAGGTAAAGGAAATGAAGGTCAAGAAAAAGCCGAAGAAAAGAAAAAGGAAGCTCAAGCGAGGTCAGAGCAAAAAAGAAAAGATGCCGAAGTTAAAGCTGAGGCTTCAAAAAAGAAGTCGGGGGAAAAGCAATCAGAAGGACGCAAGTTTTTAAACAAAATGAAAAGCCGGTTTCAAAAGTCCTCTGATCATATGCAAAATTCGATAGATAATGATAAAAAGAATTTAAAAGAAAGATCTGAAAAAAGAAAAGCAGAAGAAAAGAAAAAAAAGGAGTAGAAAAAGCATTTCTCCTTCATAGGTGACCCATTTTAATACACTGCAATATTTCCCTGTTCGTCAAATGATATTCCTTTGGCACTCAAGTATTGTAATGCTGATTGAAATTTTTTTAATGCCTGGAGATTTTCTGCAAAGTCTCTAAAGGGTTTCAAACGTGTAATTGGGACCCGTTTTAACTCTGGAGCTTTAATAATTCCCCCTAGCAATTTATTATACAACCAGACAGCAACACTTATATTTCCATTTTCTAACTCTATACTGACTTTTTTAGGAGAAGCCAATTTTAGCTTAGACCTGGTGTCGACAATTGCAGGTTTGCTTTCTTCTGGGTCAATAAATATAAGTACCCGGTCAAGGACCTCTCTGCCAATTCTTGTGATATTTATTTTGGAGGATAATTGGTCCAAGTTTACACGATTTTTAGAATCTGCTTGGCCAATTTTAAAATCGAGATGCAGATTGCCATCCATTTTAGAATCTTTTGATTTTTTGAATTCGGATTTTTTCGAAAGAGAGTTGAAATCGATTCCGGCAAATTCGCTGGAAAAACTTAATTCCGGACCTTCTTTTGTTTGAGTTAAAAAAAGGTTGCCTCCTATGGAAGCTCCTAAAGCTTTCATTAAGAAATTTTCAATAAAAAAACGATTGTCTTTATAAAATAGATCTAATTTAATATCTGAAATTTTGTGGTTTCCTATTTTTATTGATTTGATTTTGACAATATTTTTAAAATTTGAAAAATCGCGTAATTGCCGAAAAAATCCTTTTTGTGAAACAGAAAATGATTTAGAAGGGATTCTCAATAAAGATTTATCTAAAAAAAGATTTTTGCTTAGAAAAAACTTGCCGTGAAGTTCCTCGATACTCGTGCTCTTTTTATAGCTTGCGGTTAAATGGTTAAAATCTATTTGGCCATTTAATTGAATATTTTTTCCTGCAATGAGATTGGTGTTGAATTTTGAATTCAACTGCCCTTTGCCCTTAAAACCAGAAAGCCATGGAGACAGAGTTTCGGCATTTACTGAGGTTGTTCCCTGTAAGGCAAAATCAACTGCTTTAATTATTTCTGGAAAACTTGGAGCAAGTTTTCCTCTTACAAAATTACCTAAACCCTCAATTTGCCCATTAAGTTTTAAGTCTAATTCCTTGCTGTCCATGTTCAATTGCGTCTCTCGAATTTCCAAACGATCCCATTTATCTAATAAATAATCGAATTTAAAGTTAGGCTCCAATGGACGATTATCCGGGAGCCCATCTTTAAAAACTTTTCCAAAATCTATATTTCCCTTTAATTGGGTTTGATTATTTTTACTTCTTAAATGAGTTGAAGCATTAAAACTATCCACTTTTAATCCTTGTTCTGGCCATTCGATCCTTAAGTCATTAAGGTTAGCTTTCGTTTCCAGCATTAGAGGAAAATTTAAACTTTTGATTTCTGCTTCATTGGGCCGCCTCCCTTCCCCAATTAATGTTATCCCTAAGGTACCTGTAACATTCAGTCCCTCGAGGCCCTCTTTAAATTGAGAAGGTATAAGAGAATATAGGTTTTTAATATTGGTATTGGAAAGGGTGCTGTTTATGGCAAACCAGTCCCCCCATTTTTTAATATGTCCCTTGGCTTCTAAATGTAATAGATCCAGCATGTCCAAATTTATTAAACTTGCCCGCACTTCACCCGTTTTTAGATTCTGTTGAGATTGAGTTTGTAAGTTAATTCGGTCAAGTTTAAAATTAAAATCTTTTTGTTTTAGTTCTGGAGAAAGAATAGAAATAAAAGTTTTTGCATGGCTTTTTGTAAAATTTTGATCAGTAGCCTTGACATCAAAATTAGTTTCAAGAGAGCCTGTTTTAACTTTTTTGAGAGTTTGAGTCTTACTTGCAGAAATTTTTCCTTTTAAATTAATATCTCTAAATTCCTTTTGGGAAATTACTTTTGATTCGGTAGATAAATCAATATTGAAATCCGAGATATTCGCTTGGGGTTCAATGCTGCTAATATTATCAATTTGTGCCATGAGTTGGTGTTGGATATTGATAGGTGAGAACTTACCCTCATAAGAAATAAATTGGTCTGTTTTTAAATGGGTGGCCAATTGCATTGAGCCTAAAATCCAATTATCCAGTGCTTCCATTTGTTTCCAATTTCCCTTAATATCTAATTCAGGAATTTTTATTCCTTTTTTATGCTTAATAATTGCAGGGAGTGACAAATAAAAATTCAAACCCTTTGCTTTTAAATTTGGGTTAAGTAATTTCGTCTCAATATTTTCGAGCTTTATTATGTTTTGGGTGTTTGCTTTGGAGGGGAAAAAGTTTTCATTGAAAATTCCTTTTGCTACTGTTTGAATGGATGAGGTCCCCGAAAGCATTTGAATGCCGACTGATTTAAAAACTTTTTCAGGGACCATATGTGCAATTTGATTGAAATTTAATTTGAGGAAATTGTTTATAGTAAATCCATTTTTGCCGAAATTTTTTAAGGAAGCATTCACTGTGTATTTCAAGGATTCATCCAGTGCTAAATCAATATTTATTTTGGGGAGGTCTCCAGATTGCAAATTTCCACTTATTTCTCCGTCAAGTTTTAGGGGAGTTTGAATAATTCCAATTTCCGGAAAATCTACATAGGATTGTTGTAATTGTGTGTGGAATTTAATATTTCCTTCAGATAATTTCGCTCCTTCGGCGTGTAGAATGAGATTTTGATTCAATCCGTGGACTCGATATTCAGAACCTAATTGGCCTTCATCTAGAAAGATATCAACTATGGCATCCACTTCTTTGGGTTGTAGCTCCTTTAAAATTAGGTTGTTGAGTTTTATTTTCGAAGATAGATTTTTTATGTTGGCATTCAATTCTGGATATTCGGCGAATACTTTATTGATAATAATTTCTCCTTGGGGAAGCCTTAATCTTTCGATTTGATTATTTTTCAATCGTCCGTTGGCTTCTAAATCATTTATCTCTAAAGTTCCTTGGGCTTTAAGAGGGGGGAGAAAATCTTTAGCGAGGGTCACTAGTTCTTCAAGATTAAATCGAGTGCGGATTAAATTTATCGTGAACTTTGGGTCCTCTAATATATTTTCCGCCGATCCAGAAGCTTTAATGGAATTTTCTTTCCCAATATTTAATATTAAATCAGCGAGTTGAAACGTTTCGTTCTTAAGATTTAAGGATGTTTCCAGTTTTCCTGCAATTTGTGGAGAAGGAAAAACTTGCCCTAATTTAAAAAAATTATTATTCAAGGAAAATACTCCCGAAAGGCTTCCTTCTTGAATTCCGTGGGCGGTTAAATTTAAATCGGTGGTAATGAGCGTTCGGAGGTAAACTTCTTTTGGGTCAGTGGTTCTATAAAAAAGATTATAAGATTGTTGAGTATTTGTTGAGGGTTGCCAAAGGAAATTAATTTTGGCATTAATATTTTCAGGGTTAAATTGCCCTTCTGCTAATAAACTGATACCTGAAATAATTGCTTCTAACTTGTCATCAATTTTTGTGGATGCGCGGATATTATTTATTTCTAATTTTTGTAGGTCTAATCTAAAGGGAATTAACGATGGTTCATTTGAAATGGGGCCCGAAGCAGGTTCCGTTTCATCTGGTTCATTTGAGGTTTCCAAGGCATCGAGTATGGGTTGAAAATTCCAATTGCCATTTTCGGAGACTAAATTGACTTGAGGGGAATCAATCTTGATATGGTCAATGATTAACTTACCCTTAAATAATTCCTTTAAATCGTAGTCTAATATTAGTTCATTAACTGAAAAGAGAATGGGACGGTCCCCAAAACTAACATTTTGTAAGTGAATTCCTTCTGGCAAATCAATTAGAATTCCACCTACTTTAACGGGAACATTTAGCTTTTCAGTTAGCGTACTTTCAATAGTGGCTCGGTATTGATTCCAAGGGAAGTATTTAAGTCCCCAAGCTATTCCAATAAGAAGCAAAATCACTAAGAGAAGACTGTAGAATCCCCAGCGAAGGACCCATCCTATAATGGATCTTTTAGGTCTGGGTTTTTTCTTTGGAGTTAGTTTTTTTGGAGGCGGATCTTCAGAAGGTGACTCTGGGGTTTCGAGGTTTTTATCTTCAGGTGGATTCATTAATAATTAGAATTTTGGGTTCAATAAGAAAGCTACAATTCCTTCCGAAATATCTCGAATGAAATCTAAGTCTAGTGTATCTAATGTGTCTGAAGATTGATGATAATGGGGATTTCTAAAAAAAGCGGTGTCTGTGATCATCACTGCATTAAACCCATTTTCCCAAAACGGGGAGTGATCACTCAAGCGAACGTCAATAAATTTTTCTCCCGTTCCTGGTAGAACTAAATATTCTACAGGTAAATTGGGAACTTGGGAACGCATGGCCTCAACAATTTTGTAAGTGAGGTTTTGGGAGGGTTCGTTGCCGACCACCGCAATAAAATCTCCCTTATCAGGATATTGAGAAGGATCTACATAAGGAGGAAATTTTTGAGAACCAGATTCGTGAACTCGATACCCTAACATTTCTAGTGAAATCATTCCTAAAATAGATTCCTTGTCTTTGTGTAACCGTTCTGCCATTAGTCGGCTTCCCACAAACCCATATTCTTCCAAATTGAAACCGGCAAATAGAATTGTCATATTTGAATTTTTATTTCCTATGCAACGTGCAATTTCCATAAGGGCAGCTACAGCACTCGCATTGTCATCAGCGCCGGGAGTTCCTTCAACAGAGTCAAAATGAGCGCCAATAATAAAAGTACCCTTGGTAGAATCTATTCCTTGAAGATAACCATAAACATTGTGAAATATTTGTCCATCAAAAGGAACTTCTTCGCGAATTGTTTTTAATCCGCAGCTTATAAAATGTTTTTCTATATAATCCGCTATTTGATGTAATTGCTTAGCTGAAGAATAAGGGTTCCGTTCTCCTACCAGAGTATTTAAATACTGTCGAATTTTTAACTTATTTGGCATCATAGATAAAGTTTTTAAAAAACTATTATATTAGGTTGATTTTTCTATACCAACAAGGGCAATTATTGTGTATTTTCTTAGTAATTAAGGGTCTTTTAAAAAATAGTTTACTTTTAATATCTATCGGAATAACATACACTCATGGTTAAAGTCGAATGTTATTCAGGATATAAAATCAATGAACGACCTACTGCCTTTACCCTTATGGAATACGGCTATAAACGGTCGTTTAAAGTGGTTGAAGTTCTGGATGTTTGGTATGGAGAAACTTCTGATTACTTTAAAGTTAAAGCAGACGACAGTAACATCTACTTACTAAAATATGATGGAAACCTGGATCAATGGGACCTAATTTTCTATCAAGATCCCAAAAAAATGAACATTTTACAACCCGGCTTGGAGGGGGTCAAATTACCTTTCCAACCAGTTTGGGAAGGATCTAGTTTTCCCCGGTCTAACCCTATTCATTAATAGAATTAGGTTTGTAACTTTCCTATTAAATTGTCCCAAATAAAATTTTAATGTTTCCAAATAAAGCCAATAAGGGCTTGTCATTTTTATCGTAATATTTTTCATTAATGAGACTTCCAGCCAATTCAGCCAACCAATTCGCAGGTCAGCGCCAAAAAATGGTCGAGGAACAAATCCTTGACCGTGGAATAAAAAACTATAACGTAATTGAAGTAATGAGTCGAGTTCCACGGCATTTGTTTGTTTCTTCATCATTTCAACATAAAGCATATGGAGATCATCCTCTTCCAATTGGGGAAAACCAAACTATCTCGCAGCCCTATATAGTAGCGGCTATGACTGAGGCGCTAAATTTATCGGGTAAAGAACGTGTGCTCGAAATTGGAACGGGATCAGGATATCAAACTGCTATTTTAGCTGAACTCGCGGACCAGATTTTTACAGTTGAACGAGTTAAATCCTTAGGAAAAATGGCTAAAACAACTTTAGATCAAATGGGCTATGCTAATATAAACTATAAAATTTTCGACGGGACTTATGGCTGGAGAGATCAGGGTCCTTATGATGCGATATTGATAACTGCTGCGGCCCCTGATATACCCAAGACTTTAATCGAACAAGTGAAAGACCGTGGACGTATTGTGGCTCCTATTGGCGATGAAGAAAACCAGGAGTTAATATTATTTACCAGACAGGGTTCACGGCTACAAAAAAAAATATTGTGTGCTTGTAATTTTGTTCCCTTAATTGGTAAATATGGTTTTGCGGAGCGAAGCTAGAAGCGAGGGTTCTACGGTTATTATTTTTGAATATTTTGTTTCCTCAAAGGATCATATAAAGTAGCGTTAATTATTATCCTTAGAAGTTTTTTTTGAAAAATGATTCTTAACCTTTTTCTAAGAGGCTTTTTGTGTTTTCAAGAATAAAAAAAGAAGGTAGTTTTGTTTTTGGGCCTGGAATAAAGTCAAATTACAATTACGACTATTCCTTGCTGTCCGACACGATGAATGAAGCTTATTGCGTATTACTGCATCGCAAGTTGGAATCCTGGCAGAAGGAACACGGATCCTTTAATGTTGTGGTAGGAATTGAAACCGAAGGGATCCGAATTGGTTATCGATTAGCTCAAATGATGGATCTCCCATTTTATGTAATGCCGCATAGTCGAATTGCTTTAGAACAAATGGAAATCCCTTCTTTCCCTCCGGAAACTCATTGGCTGATCGTAGATGATATAGTGACAACGGGAACTCAATTTATGAATGCAGTGGATAATTTAGATATAGAAGAAAAGCCCGAAACTATTACCTACGCAAGTATGATCAAAAGGGATCCGAAAAATCTGGATTTTTCTGCGGTCTCTGGTGACCCCGATAAAGAACAGCAATGGGTCCGAACAGAACGATTCGATTTTGTTGACCGTCGCCTCGTGTTTCTCTTTTCAGAGAGTGAATAGATTAAATTACCATTCCTGAATAAATAAAAATCAAGTCAAAGATAAAAGGGTTTGCCCTTTAATCTTTGCCAAGATTTTATGTTTGTAAAACTAATTTATTTTAACCAAATTGGGTCTTACGGACTGAGGAACGTTTTCCAGTAAAGTTACATTTAGGATTTTTTCGGAACCGTCTTCTGCTTTCTCTACTGTCATCAATTGGGCATCTATATTTTCAGGATCTATTGTCCACATGGCTCCTGATAAAGGGTCAATTACTAGATAACCCAATAACCCTCCAAAAATAAGATTTCCAAAAATATACCAACCACTTGCATTGGTTTTTAATTCAACTTCTTGATCTTGATATCCAGCTTTCTGAATTTTCACAATAAAGTCGTTTCCATCAAAATATCCGTCTTTCTTTTTAAGTGTCACTGAAGTGGGTGTGGTTCCTTTAAAAACTTCAATACCATTTTCATCTGTGATTGTAATTTGTGCTCCATCTGGATTCGACTTTAGACCAATTAGCTGATCCCGATCTCCAACAATAGTCGCGCATCCTTGCATTGCAACAAATACAAAAGTAATAACTAAGGATATGACTGTTTGCTTCCCCTTCATGGTTCCCTCCTTTTTGGGGTATGAATAGAATTTGAAGATTATTATGTAGGGGAAACTATTTGTCAATAAGATTGATTCTATTTAGTGCTAATTTCTATTATTTCAATTAAAAACATTTTTGTTCTAACTATAGATCAATAAAATTTTGACTAAATATTTATTTGATGAATTTTTGTGAGTTAATGTCCACCGAAAAAAATTACAAGTGATAAGATGGGATTAGGAAAACAATTGAATTTATTTGTTCTTGGTAGGTAAATGAGAGCCTGATATTAAGGTATTGATTTATTATGTGTTATGAGGGAGAGTTGGATTTTATATTAAAATTTCTTAATAAATTCTTTTTTTTCTTTTCAAAGGTTATATATCGGGAGTAAGCTAAAGATTAAATTAAGGAGTTGTTTTTGTCTTATAAAAGTTGGAGGGCCATGCCATGCGATGGGTTCTATTAATTTCCGGAATTTTCCTTTCGGGGTGTGCTTCTTACTATACTCCGGGACCATATTACACTCCCGCTTCTAATGCCTCCACATCGTTAAGTCAGGTCAATAATATGGTGGGAGCAAACCAGCCAGTTGAATACCGTGTGGGATTCCAAGACGGTTGTGATAGTGGCAATGTCACTGCTGGAAACCAGGCTTACACCTTCAAAAAAGACACCCAGCGAGTTCAGGTTGATGCCTATTACAAGCAAGGCTGGGAAGATGGGTTCGCACGTTGTAAAAATAATAGTTTTGCATTTAATTCTACTGTGTATCCAAGCGCAAGTTATGGTATCGGGTATTCTTATTGGCCAAGATACTATTATCCCAATTATTATTGGGGAGGTTTTTCTCCCTGGTATGGATATGGGTCGGGCTTGTATTTTAACTTTGGTTCACGTTATGGCTGGCGCCGGCCCTTTTATCGTCCTTTTCGATTTGGCAACCGTTATCGTCACTCCCACCGCTTTAAGAGAGGTTTTCGCCGTAGACGTTAATAAAAAGCAAGTTTAAATAATTGCTGTTTTAAAAATACCTTAAAATTTTTTATACAGCAGAAAATTTCATTGCGTAGCAAAGATTCCAGATCCATCCTAAAGGAGTTTTCTTGTAATAAAATTGGCAGAGTGAAATTGCATTGAAACCCCAAGCATTAAATTCTTGTTCCAGACGGTGAGGCCTTCGGTATTTGGGTCGGATTCCTTTCCAATAAACATCCCAAAATATTCCTGGGGTCGGCTCCAATATAATTATTTCGGTGCAAAATTTATTTCCAAGAATGCTTTGTAATATTTTTAAATCTTTCATATAGCAAAGACTGTTTATAGCGCATACTTTAAACGTTTCTTTTGGCAGTTCGTTTAGTATGCTCTGGATCCCAATTTCTCGGTTAATGATTTGACCATTAGGTGGTAATGCTTGGGAGGGGTGACCTGCATCGAATCCTATATAAGAGGGAGGAGGCACTCCTTTTTTGAGGAGATAGCCATACAATTGACCCCGACCGCAACCAATATCAACAAGAGGCAAAGAAGATAATTCAGTCGGAGTCACTACTGAGAAAATTTGTTCTAAAAATTCAGTTTCGTTGCCATCCATGACTCTCAAATTTTCTGGTTTAGAATAAACGGATTGAAAGTAAGAGGCCATTGCCCCGGGTTCCCTTTTTCCTTTAATTCCAAAAATTCGGGAACGGATACTTCCTTTAAGGATATGGCTAAAGCGACTCCAATTTTTAGCCCATAGGGCAACATCTTTTTTTAAGGGAATGGGTTTTTTTAACATTAATAGAAAAAATCCAGGACTGGAAAAGTTTTATTTGTGAGATGAAATTACTTTTTCAAGAGATAAAACAATTTTCCGGATTGGTAGTAATGGCCGGCTGCAGCTCCAGCTCTATCACCCACACCAAAATATAAATCCACTCTTCCGGAACCTTTAATTGCGCTGCCGGTATCCTGATCCACGACGAATCGAGAAAATTCCTTCCAACCGACAATCTTTCCCTCAGGATTTAAAATTGGTTTTCGCGTTTGAATATAGGCTAATCCTCCTGCAGGATAAATACGTTTGTCCGTGGCAATAGAACGTCCGCCAACCAACTTGCCTTCACCGGATCCCCGAGGCATGCCGTCGATGGAATGGAAAAAAATGTATCGGTCATTTTGAAATAAATACTTTTGGATATCTTCAGGATGTTGATGGAAATATCGTTTCACCCCTTGCATGGACCCTTGGCCGATAGTAATTACTCCATCATTTATCATTTCTTTAGCAATACTATGGTACGGAAATTCATTAGATCCACTGTATTGAACTCCCTGTGTGGATCCGTCAGGGTAGGCGAGATAGCCGGACCCTTGAATGTGCAAAAAGTATCGATCCAAATCATCCTTCAGCCAGGCCAATTCAAGATTCTGGTTTTGTAAAACCGCATCTCCGTCAATTTGCCGCCGAGTGTAAAAGACTTTTTCCTCAGTAGAAACCAGGTGATAAGCATTATCGCGATTGGTGGAATTTGGGGCGTTATAAACTAGTCGTGTTACTGGGTAGTTTTGAGGTTTACGATAAATTGGAAACGTATATTTATCAGTACGGTTCCGACTCGCAGGAATAATGGGTGTGTAATATCCAGTAAATAAAACCTGTTTGTTATTCTGGCCTTTTCCCACAGGAAGGATATAAAACTGGTCTTTTATTTTTTGATGCAACTCATTTTCAGGTAGGTTTTCCTGTATTAGGTGACGAAATTCAATTAGAGTTTCCTTTAACTCCTCTTGGGTAACAATTAGATGACCTAAGTGAACCTCCTTGCTTAAATCAGAATAGGCTAAAACAGCTAACTGATTATCAATTGCAGTGATTAGGGACTTTAAACTCATGTCATCTACCAATATTTCTGTTTCTTGTGGTTTGGCTTGAAATGGCTTAGAAGGAGGTGTTTTCAATTCGGTTTTATGCAATGGATTCAAAATTGGATTTTTAGTGATCAATTCTTTGGTTTGTTTTTTTTGATCGGTTGGTGGGGTAGGGAGGCTGGTACTTAAATGTGTTTCAGAATTTTTTACAACCTCTGAAAAAAAGTCTTTTTCAGTAAGTTGAGCACTATCGGAATTTTTTTGGGCTTTATAAGTAATAGAATCCTCTTCATTTTGATTTGTAGTCATAGTATGAAAGGAGTTCCGGTTTTTTGAACTACATGAATTTAGTGAGGTGAAAAAACAAAAAAGTATAAAACAGGTAATTAAGGATTTGCTATAAATAGTCATAGGATGTTTGATTCAATTTTTACTTTGAGTTAGTAAATAGGTGAGAAGTTTAGGAAGAAAAACCAATTTTCCTATCCTTTATATAAATCATCGATAGCCTCATTTGCTAAAGCATCAGCCCTTTCATTTTCAGGGTGACCTGAATGGCCGCGTACCCACTTCCAAGTGATTTTATTCTTTTTGCTTAAATCCAACAACTCTAACCACAAGCTTTTATTTTTTACAGGTTGTTTTTGCGAATTCACCCAATTTTTTTTTATCCAACCCTTCATCCATTCAGTCATACCCTTAACTAAATATTGTGAATCGGTGGTCAGTTCTACCTCACTGGGTTCTTTGAGTTGTTTTAGAGCCACAATTGCTGCGGTCATTTCCATAATATTGTTGGTTGTATTTTTTAAACCACCTTTTAGTTCTTCGACCGTGTCATTGGAGATGATGATACAGCCATAACCCCCTGGTCCAGGATTGCCTCTACAAGCACCATCGGTAAATATTTTGACTTTTTTCATGTAATCAATCAAGACTCAGTATTTATAATTTATTGAAAAATATGAGCTAATTTTTATCAATATACCATAACTGTAAGTTCCTGTTAATACTCCTTAAAAAAGATTGTATTGGATTATTGTCAAGGGTTTCTATAAATCAATTAGAGCCTGGAATATTTGAATTGTTTTTTCTAAATCAATCCAGAATAAAAGGATAGGATTTGCTCCATTCTCCAGAAGTTAAAGAAAATGTTAAAATTGGGTTTTCCCAGACACCAACTTAAAGTGGATAAGTTCCCCAAAAAAGGAAAAAAATATACTAGAAATCATATAACCCATTAATTAAAAAGGGTTTACTGATCTTTTTATGCGCCAATTTATTTCTATGAATTGTCTTATAATATAGAAGCAAATAGAACCCGATTTAAATAACTAGGATTATGAATTTTTAAGTTGGATACTAGGAAAAAAAGAATAAAATTGGAAAATTACCAGGTTGGGAAAAGGTTTGACAACCTGATGCACAGTGGTTTATAGTTAGCGCAAACCAATTGTAAGCAGTTAAACCATAAAAATAAAAAGGATTAGAGGAATGGAACAGTATCAAGTACTCCCTGGGCCAGAGGCATTTTTGCCTCCTGCGGCAGCTAGCCAAGGAATTGTTTTACCTAGCCCAGGACAGGCCCATATTGAGGGAAGGATTGTTGATGAGGAGGAAGCATATATACATGCTGCCAGGAAGTTATTAGGAGCCAAAGTTCCAACGATTTTCCCCGGTCCTTTAGTGTTATGGGCTTGGAATGAAAAGGCAGTAAAAAAAGCCAAGGCTATAAGACAATTGGCGTTAGCCTTACCCGCCCGGTTGATTGCAATGGCGGATTATCGACCTAAATATCCAAAAATTGACCCGGAAGTTGAGATTAATCCCAACCACCCCAATCTCACAATTTGGCATAATAAAATAGATGTATGTATTTTTATTGGGGTGCATTGTCACCAAGCTAATTTGGCATTAAAAATTATCCGTGGTGGTACGGACTGCTATACTATGGCTATGTGTGCCCAAGCGGGTCATGAAGATGCTTGTTTATCTTTTAGGGACATATCTCTGGATAAAATTGCGAAGCTTCAGGAAGCAGTTGAAAAATTGAAAAAAGAAGGTGTGGAAAGTCAGGCAGAACCATTTACGCAGTTAAAATTGGATAGGAAAGGTAGACTCCAATAAACTTAGGATACTCGAATAAATCGAGTTTAATTTATACAAAATACTTATAAGGTTTTCATAATTAGCCGCTTGTTGTTTTTGAAGCGCTCAATATAGAGGAGTTACTTTTATGAATAAAAAGGTGGATTCTCCGGATAGAAAAATACTTTTGTCGGAGAATGTAAAATTAGGTGAGAAGAACCGTAAAGGACAAACCATTACGGATCCCGATTACATGATTTTTGAAGCCGAAAGAAAGCCGGCATTTCTGACTGGCTCAGAAGTAATTCGTGATGCAATCAAAAGAGCAAATTTAGACATTTCGGTTGCTTATCCTATTACGCCACAAAGTGAAGCGGCTGCCTTGATTGGGGAATTATATGCGGAAGGGTATTTAGGAGATTATTTTCGTGGAGAAAGTGAATTCGCAGTTATGGGTCAATGCGCAGGAGCTGCTTTTGGTGGAGCAAGAGTGTTCACAACCACTGCAGGTCCAGGTACCTTACGTGCTATGGAAAACTTTCCAATGTGGGCAGGATCTCGACTCCCAATTCAAGTTTGCGTAACTTGTCGAGGAATTAATTCTCCTCTTAGTATTCAGCCGGATACTCTTGAAATGTACTATCTTTTAGAAACCGGAATGTTGGTTTGGCATGCAGAAACAGCGCAAGATCTTTTCGATTGGATTTTGGCCGGATTCATGGTGGCAGAACAGCCTGATGTTCATTTGCCCTTAGCGTTATGTTGCGATGGCTTTTTTGTAACGCATACAAAAGATACGGTTATGCTTCAAAGTGATGAAATGTGTCTTCCTGCTTATGACCCATACCGTTCACCGGTTCCTTGTATGGATATGGAATGTCCTCCTGTTAGGATGATGAGAGATCCATTTGTAATGAAATCCAATTATATTAGTTATGCAACCCATGCTTCCTGGCAACAGGAAATTCATGCAGCGGTAGATCGATCTAGAAAACACACCATTCCACTTATGGGTGGTTCATTAATTGAAACCCATGACTTGGATCGTGAAATTTTAATGGTTGCTTCTGGAACGGCAGTTTCTCAATCACGTGAAGCGATTCGTCTTTTAGAAGAAGAGCATGATATCAAGGTTGGATTGGTAAAAATTAAAACTATTCGTCCTTTCCCAACCGAAGAAGTTCGGGAAGCCACCAAAAATGCTAAAGTTATTTTTGTACCTGAGTTTAATGTTAAAGGTTGGTTGGCCCGGGAAATCAAATCTGTGATACCTAATAATGAACGGGTAATTGCAGGACCTCATGTTTGTGGCGGGATGACCCTGCCTTCAGAGGTTATAGTTGAGGAAGTTAAAAAGGGTCTTGGAATTAAAACCACTACTCTAGCGGGTCGTGGAAGTTAGGAATTGTTCCAGGATTTAAAATAAATTTTATATTAATCTAATTTTGAATATTGAGAGGATGCTTTTATGAGCGTTGAAAAAATAAAAATCTGTGAGGATTTGGCTGATATCATGCCTCCTGAGTATCAGGAAATGGTCTCTACAGCTACTTACGGTAATGAAGATAGAAGTTGGAAAGATATTGGTTCCTCTAAAGAGTTGATTGAGCAACATTCTTTATGTGCTGGTTGTCCGGAGTCAATTGCTTTTAGGTATATTTTATCCAGTATTCCGTCGCCTGAAAATAGTGTATTTGTGGGTTCCACAGGTTGTACAAGTTTAGTATTTCCACATGTGGCTGTTCAAAATATTCACTCTCTATTTGGAAACCAAAATGCGATTGCATCAGGTTTGCAACGGGCTTTGAAAGTACGCTTTCCTGATGTTTATAAAGACGTTATTGTTTTAGCGGGTGATGGTGCAACCGTTGATATTGGTCTTGATATGACCATGCAGTCTTGGTTCCGACAAGAAAAATTTACCACAATATGTTTTGATAATGAGCTTTATGCGAATACAGGTGGGCAAGAAAGTGGTTTGATGCAAAAAGGTTTTGTTTCAAAAATGGCCCCTGTAGGTAAAAAGTTTGAAAAAGTTCGGTTGCCTGAAATCGCTTTTGAATCAGGTTGTCATTATGTGGCTTGTTTGACAGTTAGTAAGCCAAATCGAGTAGAAAAAGCAATCCGAAATGCTGTTTATGTCGCTCGTGAGTTCGGGCCAACATATGTTCAATTGTATACTCCGTGTATATTGGAAATTGGTAAACAAAGCATGGAAGGATTGGATGAAATGAAAGATGCCGAATCTATTGGTGGTCGTTTTGTTATGAAAGAATTCATGACAGATGAAGTGAAAGCGTTCTTAAAGGCTAAGGATGCTGAGGCCAAGGAACGAAAAAAAGCGGCAAAACAAGCAGCTGTGACCGCTGGTTAGATAAGGAGAGGAGAAAATAATGTCAGAACCTGTAATGAAGAGAATGAACATCCGGATTTCCGGATTGGGAGGGCAAGGTGCTGTGACGGCGGCTCATTTGTTAGCCATGGCGGCAAATAAAATGGGTAAGTTTTCCATTTCTAATCCTTTTTTTGGTGCGGAAAAACGAATGGCTCCTGCGGAAAGTTATGCCCGTATTGGACCTGAAAAGATTTATGATCGTGGTGAATTGGTGTATCCGGATGTTATTATGGTTTTTCACCCGCAAGTTATAACAATGCAAAAAAGTTATACGGCTCCTTTCTATTCCGGTATTAAGGAAAATGGGTTGGTCATCATTAATACAAACGTTAACTTATTGTCAGACGAAGACCAAAAGCGACTTGAGGATTTAAATGTTGCTGTTTACAATGCTGATGCAACGACCTTAGCTTTGGAAATTGGTGGAACAGAATTGTCTACTAATATGGCAATGCTTGGTGCTTGTGCCGGAATTACTAAAGTAGTAGATTTACCTGCAATGGAAGCTGCGTTGCAAGAACGATTTGGTAAAAAATATGTGGCGTCTGGAGGAACCGCTTCTTTGGATGAAGCCATTAAAAAGAAATATGCCAAGAAGGAGCAGTTACTACAGAAAAATAATGAAACAATTAAAAAGTCTTATGAACTTGCAGATGAATGGTCGCAAACTTCTAGCTATTCCCCTGCATATTATGAAACGGCGTAATGGCTTTGGAATTATTTGTAATTGAGTAAATCAACAATAAGGAGTGATTTAAGTGTATAACGTAGCATTTGTTAATGATGATAAATGTATTGCAGAAAAAGGATGTAGGCTCTGCATTATGTATTGCCCCGAAGCCGATACCATTATGCTGGATTCAGAAAAAATGAAAGCGGTTGTGGTGACAGAACGTTGTAAAGGCTGTGACTTATGTAAAGTAGTTTGTAGCACTCATAATGCAATTTCAATGCATCCTGTCGATTCAAGTACAGGTAAAATCCAGCTTGGTGAAAAAGAAGCTCAAGCTGCTGGATTGGGCCAAGCATACGCCGGTTAATTTAAATTTATTTCAATACCCATGGCGGATCTCCGCCATGGGTTTGTTTTTTTCCTGCCTTGATTTCCTTTTAACTCCTATTTTGAAACTTGAGTTGGTCTTTCGCATCTAATACTTACGGATTTTGAAATTCATTAATTTAATAAATAATTTTTTGGGGTGACCCATGGTAGATACTTTTGCCAAACAAATAGATTGTGTTCTATGCAAGGAAGTTTATGAACCTGTTATCGAACCCAAAGATGAAAGAGGATACGATATTTATTGTTCTTCCTGTGTTAGGTGGGTGCATATCGCAAATGGAGATCCAGTTCGAGTGACTCTCCGAGAAGTTTTAAATGTTAAAGGAGAGGCTTTGGCCCTGGCGGTCCAAAATTATTTATCATTATGTCCTTGCGGTAGCGAATTTGACCACTCGGCAGGCAAGCGTTGTCCCACTTGTATTGAGAAAATAAAATGGGAAACCAAATCCACTCCCATTCAAAATACTGAATTCTATTGTATCTGGAATTTAAAAAAACTTAAGGAATTAGAAGGAAAGGTATTTGGGTATATTTTTGAACGCCTGGAGACCGAGGAAGAAACTCTGAATCAATTGATAGACCGCTTTGAGTCGGGTGAAATTGATGCAGGACCCTATATGGAAAGGGTAGAAGCTTTGCAGCTTAAGGAAGCTACTGAGGTAAGTGTTATTAAATGTTGGGCGATGATTGTTGGTCCTGAAATGGTTTTTAGTGCGGCAGAGGAACATGGGCTTGTTGACCGATATGGGACAAGAATCCTTATAACTCTGGCGACAGGTATTGAAATGGGGTACGGGACATCTATTTTGACTACTTTGTCGCGGGAAGAAAAAAATATGGATGGTATTTTACAAAAAGAAATTCGGGTTTTTATTAAGAAAATATCAGGTGGATTTTAATTAAGTAAAAACTTGAAACTTTTTTAATTTATTAATGTCTAACTAAACAAGAAGCTAGAAATTTGTTTTCCTCCTTTTTAGGTGCTCTCATTTTGAGAGCACCTTTTTTATTTTTAAAAATTCCTAAGTGACTAACCATAAAAGAGTGGGTTTCTCGCATCAACCCATTATGGGTTAACCTTTAACCGGGAGGATAACTATTTATGGGTCGCTTTTAATTCAAAAGGTTGAATTAATTAGACAAATTACGTTTAATTTAGATATAATCAAAATCCCAAAGGTTGAAATAAAACCTCTTTGGGGAATGGGAGAGAAAACTGGGAGGGTAAGTCATGTCTGATTCGTTAGACAAGTGGCTAACTGTATTTTTTTTAGTCATGATGGTTTTTGGATTGTTAAAAGTTATTTGATGATTTTAAGAATATATTTTTCTATTGCCTACCTTTTTTAGAAATTCTCAATTTCTAAATTCCCTGTTTTAAATTCCTATTAGCAACCTAAATGGTTGTTTAATTCATTTAGTGGAAGCGCTTCCAATAGTTGAAACTGATAGTTAATGCTGAATCGATAAATTGTTTTGGGAGGAACTTTTATGGGTGGTCATATTGAAAAGGATTGGTTTTGGTCGGACGATGCGTGTCAATATTTAGCAGAACTGGACGCGAATTTAGCCAGACTGATTCGAAAACACGCCATAAAAACAATCATTTCCGAGAATAGAGAATCAATCAACAAAGATGACATCCGCGGTTTTATAAAAGAAGTTCTTTCCGAATTGTCCGAGTTGGCATAGACAATGTTTTATTTTTTACCCTGCTCATAGTATTTTTGCCAATCCCAGGTTATTTAAAGGAATTCCTTTTTAAGAGTTCTCAATTATTACTTCCTTAAAAAACTTTTCAAAAAGATACCAATTAACTTTGGTTGGGTTTGACCGATAAAAATAAAAATTTTCGCCTTTTCGGGGTTTTGTTAATTCCTATCAATAACAGTCACGCGGATTTCGGAGCCGTTGGTGCGAATTTCCGGGATATACATGGCATGTGCCATTACAGGCAATGCATGAAATTGACCAGGAACTTCAGCGCGTAACGTGTACCGTATTTCCCAAAATCCTTGCGGTAATTTATCGATAAAGAAGACCACTTTTCGATCCCTCAGTTCCTGATGAACCCACCGGCTACGCCCAGTATAATCGTTCCCAAACGAAGGGTGTCTTCTAGGAGGACTAAATGCTTCCTTGGCCAATTTGCTTCGCATTGAATTTTTCCCCCGATTCATGTTGTTAATACTTTTTGTATTATCTAATTTCAGTTTCACGGCTGCCGACTTTAATTCCTTTGTGTAAAATGGAGTGCCACTTTTGATTTGTACTGCTTCAAATCCTGCCGGTTTTAAATCTTCAAAAATTAGGTATTCATAATTATTTTTCGATTCAATGGTAATTACCGTTTCAATTCTTTCTCCACTATTGATGGTATCTCCATCGTTTAATGGTACGGAATCGTAAACGTAACCCTTTAATAAAGTGGGGCGGCCAACTTGCTTTTGATATTGCCTTCGGACAAACAATTCATTTCCAGCGGGAGTAATTGGTTCTTCCAGGCTGAAGAATTGGGACTGGACTGAAAAGTATAGAGGGCCTTTTCCAGAGGTGCGAATTAATTGAATTTCATTCACTCCATCGACAATGTATCTATTTGGCACAAGGTAATTACTTGGGGCATTTAGTACATCTTTTATTTTAATTTCTTCGAGAAGGTTTCCATTTACGATTAATTTATATCCTTGATCGACGTTTAGCTCTCCACTGATATGAAGATAATCATTTAGTGCCAGTAGAGAAATAGCGGTATCCCTGGTATTGGACCAGTGGGAGCCGCGTCGATTTTTGATTAGCCAATTGGTGACCGGACCGATCAAAGTGTTTTCTGGAGATACTGCTAAAAGTGCCCTTAGAGCCATAGAAGTGGCCTCCACACCTCCATCCGACCACTTATAATAAAGTCCGTCTTCTCCCCAATGGGCCGTGGCCATGGTGTACCTTTCAGATGTTTTTGATCCTCTTTGCACAATTGAAGTGTCTGGAGAATTGTCAAGGATAACACCATTTTCCAGGTTCTCGGCTAAGGTTTTAGCATGTGTTTTCATTCCAAAGTAATGCGCGCTCAATGTAAAGAGGGCTCGGGAATAAGAATTTAGTTTGGTTCGATTTTTCCAAAGATTATTAAATGCCTTGGATTGAAATTTGGAAAACTTTTTAAAGTTTTTAGTTTTATGGTAATAAGCTAAAGCATGGAGAAGCCAGGCTTGTTGGTCATACTGATTTTCCGCTTCCACCAACTCTTTATCTAAAAACTTAAAAGCTTCACTTAATACGCTTGGATCAATTTCTACTTGAGCATTTTGTGCCAAGGTTAGCCCCCATAATACATAGGCGGTCATGAAGGGATCGCTATCTCCTTTTTTCCACCATCCCCATCCTCCGTCACTATGTTGAAAGTCATAAAGGCGGTCCAGTCCTTTCTCAACCATTGCAGTAATCTTATTTAAATTTTTCTTCCCATTGGGATGTGATTTGTTTGCTAATTTTGGATCAATTCCACCAAACAATCGATTGGCGACATCTTCTGGTTTCAGCCCTAAATCCCTTAAAGTTTTTAATGTAATTACTGTGGGAAGAAATCGGCTTAATGTTTGTTCCGTGCAGCCGTAGGGATAATCTATGAGATAAGGTAACGCGTCTAGCATGGTTACTGCTAAGCTGGGAGCCACTTGTACCGTCATTTTTGTCGAATTCTTTTTGCGAGCTTGAGGAAGGTCAAGTGAAATATTCACAGATTGGCCCTTAAGCTTTCCAGATTTAGCAATCAGTTTTTCGATACCATGTTCATGAGCGATAAACTCTTTTTCCATTGAATCTGCGAATTTATTGTTTCTTGCGGTAACCTTTATTTTTACATTTCCGGGTTGAAGTATCGTAGCCAACCAGTCCACTCGTTTTTCGCTGTTAGGAGCAATGGAAATTTCATCTGATTTGGAATCTACTTTTAAGCCTGTCGTCTCAATAACAGGATTTATTTTTAAGTTTTCATTGGTATTATTATTGATAAGGGCTGAGAGGGTGACTTCATCTCCCACAACAAAAAACCGAGGAGCCTGTAAACGAATCATTAGTGGCATTTGAGTCTGCATTTTTGCAGTTTGAATTCCAAATTGATTCTTTTTTGTCACCGACCGGGCAGTAGCACGCCACTGGGTAAGGCTATCGGGAAATTTTACTTCTACTGTTGCTTTCCCATCTTTACCCGTTTTGATATTAGGTTCCCATATGATAGTCGATCGAAAATCGCTTCTAACTTGAACATTCGCCTCGTCACTTCCGGCTCCTGATTGTCTGCCTGGAGCTTCTTCCAACGCTGCGGCATCATCTAATTCCATGGATGCAAAAGATTCCATGGGAGCATTCGATTTTGCCATCATAGATCGACTTCGAAGAGAAGACTCTTTTTTGCCGACAATCCTTTTATTTTCATTAAACGCTCCTCCATCTGCTTTAATGGATTCGGGATAATCTTTAGAGGGTGGACTGGGTTTTGGGTCCTGCCGTAAGTAACGTTTCATTTGAAAAGAACTTGCGGTTTTCGTTTGGTGTCTACGTTTGTTTCCAAAAAAGAATTGACGGGGATCAGGTGCTAAATCTTTTTGTATATAAAATACGGCCTCATCCACGAGAGCTAAAGAAACTTCGGATTGTACAGGTTTATTTTCATGATTTCGCGTGGTGATAGTCAGTGTACCTTTTTCCTGAGGTTGGTATTGGTCCTGATTACTTTCTACCGAAACATTGAGAAAGTTTTTTAATGGTGGAACAATCACTTGTTCGGTATCACTAAAAATCTGTTGTCCGGTTACCATTACAGCATTTAAAAATATATTGGGGACATGCTTTTCTTGGATTTTTAAACGGAGCAGTTTAACTGTTCCAGGCATATGAACTAATTGGTAGTCGTAAAGATCGTCGCCTTCAATACCAAATACCACGTAACGATCATTTGTGGGAGCCACCAGCATTACGGGAACTTCCTGGCCTGCTTGAAAAGTATCTTTGTCGGCGATGATTTCTAAGCCTCCATGGCGATAACCCAAATCCGTAGTTGCATTAGTAGCAGCCCAAATGGTTGTTTCTGCTTTTATGGGGAGGCTTTTCTTATTAGGTTGAGAAAACCATTCAACACGGTAGTATCCTTCGTTACCAGGAGTGAAATTAAATTCTGCCTGTCCTTCTTTATTTGTTTTAACGGATTGTGTCAAAATTTCGTCGTGCTGGTATCCTTTAAACTTAAGCTTCCATTTCCCACCCTCTGGAGGTTGAGGGGGAGGAAAAATAACAGATTTTTCTTTTAAACGTTTTAATTCTTCACCCTGAATTTCCTGGCCGTCTGGATTGATCCAAATCTCAAACCAAAAGTCTCGGGTCACTTTGACGGTTCCATCGGCTGATATGGGTTGATTATTTGGGTCCATGGAATTTATTTTTATGTCTACTTTGTCTTGCGGCTTATACAAATAATGTTTGGGGTTCATATAAACAAAATATGCCTGGCGTGAAACCCGGACGGACTCTGACGAAATAATTTCCCTTCGCGAAGAATCGGTCACTCGTGCTTCAATACGATACTCAAGATCCTGATTTCCGAGCTGTGTTGGAATAGTTAGGTGAGCATT
Organism: Nitrospinaceae bacterium; assembly: GCA_965223665.1. GTDB lineage: Bacteria > Nitrospinota > Nitrospinia > Nitrospinales > Nitrospinaceae > CBDCVY01. The sequence goes on along the minus strand of OZ245011.1, from coordinate 2,466,174 downwards.
CCCCCGGCTATCAGTTTTTAACACTTCGCGTTTGACTTGTTGACCGTGTCCCCAGTAGTGATGAGGATTAGAATATAAATCTTCGTAATACCAGGGGTATTCTGCGGCAGGTCGCCAAAAGGGTTGAAAAGATTTTTGATATACAATAATTTCAACAGATGCATTTGCAACTGGTCCACCAAAATAATATTCCGCATGAATATCCGCCTCTAAAGTGTCTCCTAATTGAAAAGTTTTTTTCTTCCCATTTTCTTCAGGAACTTTCACGCTAACTTTGAACTCTGGAAGTTTATATTCTTCTAGGCGGAATAAATTTGCGCTGCCAATATGTTTTTTTTTATTTTTGGTCCAAAAAACTATGGTGTAGGTACCAAGAGGAATCGATTCAGATAATTGTAATGACTCCCACGCACTTCCATATTCATTTAACTTTAAGGTACCCTCTTTTAATTTAACTCCGCGGGGATCGGATATTTGATATTCAACGTAAGCGTTTGAGGGAGTGGAATATTTAGACCCATCATAGGTTCTTGCGGTGAGTTTCCAATTGGCTTTTTCATTGGGTCGATAGGCCGGTCGGTCCGTAGTTACGTACATTTTCCAAGATTCTTTGTCTGAATAACCCCGGTGGTTATAACTTGTTACAAAAGCTTGCCGATTTTCAAAAGCGGCTGCGACATAGATTTGCGAATTGTGTCTTGTATTTTTTAAATAGAATTTGGCGAACCCTTCTTTGTTGGTTTTAGCGGTGGCAGCGCGCCAAACCCAGCGATGGCCAGTATAGAAACGTTGTTGCAGTTGTACTTTCGCATTTTCAATGGGTGCCCCATTAGCAGAATCACAAAAATACACTAAGGCTTGATTATTAGAATTTTTTAAAACCACTGCGGAGTCAGTCACCAAGATAACTTCTCGCGCATTTACATTTTCACCACTTGCTTTAAGGATATAAGCACCGACTGGTAATTTTTCTTCCAAAGAGAGTGTTTCTCTTCCGGGGATATAGTCTCTTTTATCTTTTGTGTCATGAGTCCAGCTTGTTCTTTTTTCTTTAAGCAATAAGTTGATTTGATTCTTCCATTGATTGACATTTATATCCTTTGACAACTTGACATCCTTAGTGAGGTCAATCGGATAAAGAGACAATGTCACTTGTTTAATGTTTCTCCAATTTAATTGATATTTAATTTGAGAACCAGGTAAGAAAATTTTATCAACGTTTATGGATAAAGTGGGTTTGGTAATATTCTCGATTTGACGTTGAGCATCATCATAAAATCGAGTTTCCCCTTTATTAAATTCATTTGTCAGACGTCGGTAATATTCAAGGCCTTTATTATAATTGGGTTTTCTTTGCTGTTGGCCATTGGCAAGGATAATGACTTCTCCAGAACCAGATAGCCACTCTGCATAATGGTAAAGAGAGTCATCATACCATTCGGTCGATTTTCCCAATTGAATTGCTTTTTCAAATAGATCAGGAATACGCTGTTGTTGATACAGGTTTCCCTGGTTGCGCAACCCCATGGCGAGAAAATAGTTAGCTCGCGCTTGATCTTCTGGAGACTGAGAAATTTTGAGAACATTTTCTAAAATCTTAACAGGCACATAATTCCCATAGTAACCATATGAGTAATAAGAAGGTCTCCAGGGAGGCGCCGTGACGTTCCAAATAATATTTAAATATCTTTTTCTGGCAAGTTCTAAATCTTTTGCCCCTGCCCACCAGTCTAATGCTTTTTGATAATGTTGCCAGGCTGAGCCCCAATTTCTAGTCTGTGACCGCATCCACCAATAGTCACCCAAAGATTCCTGAATTTCTGCCCAGATGCGGTCTTTATCTTCCATTCGACGAACATCACGAACCATCTTATTAAGTTGATCCCTAGCCTGATCTAAAATTGAGGTATCGAATTTTTTACTAGAAGCTTCTGATCGCCACAAAGTATCTGCTAATCTAAACTCAGTCCAACGTTTGTCAGTCTCATTGAGGTCAAATTCTAAAGCTTTTTTATAAACTTTATGAGCTTTAGAAAAGGATCCCTGTTTAAAATAACTTTCTCCTTGTTGTTTTAATAAACTGTAGCTTGCTTGCTGAGATTCCGCAATGCCAACCCATATGGTGAGTGAAATTGAAAAAAATAATAAGACGCGAAAAATAGGATTAGTTTTCATGGTCAGCATGAAGCTCTCCTTGAATTTTAACCGACAAAATAATTTAGGGTGGATTCCACAGATGATAAATACGATCCTCCGAACAGATTAACATGATTTAGTAGGTGGTAAAGATTATAGATTTGCTTTCTTTTTTCATAACCTGGGTTAAGGGGAAAATAATCATGGTAGGACTGGTAAAAGGCTTGGGGCATTTTTCCAAATAGCTCGGTCATGGCTAAATCTGTTTCCCTAAGTCCAAAATAAACAGCAGGATCGAATAAGCATGGAGTTCCATTTTTATCTGAAAAATGATTGCCAGACCATAAGTCTCCGTGTACTAAAGCAGGTTTTTCACCCGTCAGATCCAGAAAATTTTCCAGTTTTTCACAAAGTTTATCTATTTTTTGGTCAATATCCTTTGGAAGGCGATTGTTTTTTCTGGCCAAAGTTTGTTGAAACTGTAAACGCTGTTCTCTAAAAAAATTGAGAGAGTTTTTATTTTCTGTATTAATTTGCGGGGTTGATCCAATATAGTTGTTATGGTTGAGTCCAAATAAGTCTTGAGTGGTTTTATGCATGTTCGCCAATGACCTGGCGAATTCAAAATAATAGTTTTTCCCTGTTGCTCCTTGCTCAATAAACTCAAGAATTAAGAATTTAGGATTAGAAGACTTTGGGAGAGCAATCACCTTTGGAATACGAGGACCTTCCTTGGCAGAAGCTAAAATTTTTAGTCCCTGAGCTTCATTGAAAAAAAAATTGGGAGGTGGTTGAGGGTTGAATTTTACAAAAACCTTTTCTCCATTGGATAAATTCATGCTTAAGGTTTCGTTTATGCAACCTCCACCGATGCTTTGTGAAGAAGAAATCGTAATAGACGGGGAATAAGCTTCCTCTAGAACGGATTGGACTTCCTCTTGCATAAATCAGCCTAATTGTGATTTAACAAAATCAAGAATATTGGGGCAAGTTCGATGAACGATTTGGAAAACATTTTCAAAACCTGAATTTCCCCCATAATAAGGGTCGGGAACATCTTCATCGCCCTTTGCAAAAGGGTCAAAGGAACGAAATAATTTCAACTTCCCACTTGCCACCTCTGTGGAGCACATAAACATTAATGATTCATAGTTTTGTTGGTCCATGGCAAGAATGAGATCAAACCGATTAAAATCCTCAGGTTGAAATTGTTGTGCCCGAGATTGAAGCTGAATACCGTTTTGTCGAGCGGTGGCCTGCATTCTGGAGTCTGGAGGGGCACCTACATGCCAATGCCCAGTTCCGGCGGATTCAATAATGATTTTTTCTGAGAGTTGCTGTTCAACGACTAAAGACTGGAAAACTCCCTCGGCAAGAGGAGATCGACAGATATTTCCTAAACAAACAAAGCAGATTCCAAATAAATTTTTCGAAGTCATATGATTGATTTGAAAGTAAAGAAAGTTTAAGATGGCCCAATTACGTAGGTAATAAAACTAAGAGCATTACTAAAAGAAGGGCTCAAGAAACGCTTTTATTTTGAACAGGCGATCCTGTATGCTTGTTCTTATTTTAAAATACTGCGACATCTCCGGCAACCCACATTTTCACCACTTTTTTGAAAGGAAATTATATTGATTGAGAGATATACACTTCCAGAAATGGCGGCCATTTGGACACCCGAAAACAAATTCCGTATTTGGCTTGCCATAGAGATTTCGGCCTGTGAAGCTATGGCAGATTCAGGAAAAATACCCAAATCTGCTGTTGCAGAAATGAAAAAAAGGGGTGGATTTGATATTGACCGCATTAATGAAATTGAAAAAGAAGTGAAACATGATGTGATTGCTTTTCTCACTTCAGTTGCTGAACATGTGGGAGATTCTGCTCGTTTTATGCATTTAGGAATGACGTCTTCTGATGTTTTGGATACTGCACTGGCAGTTCAATTGAGGGACGCGGCGGATCTTATAATAAAAAAAATAAAAGAATTTCTGGCTGTTCTTAAAAACCGAGCCTTGGAATTTAAATACACTCCAGTAGTAGGGCGATCGCATGGAATTCATGCAGAACCAACAACCTTTGGGCTAAAATTGGCCAACTGGCATGAAGAAATGCGGCGGAATCTCGAACGAGTAAAACGGGCAAGAACCAATATTGCTTTCGGCCAAATTTCAGGTGCCGTTGGAGTTTTTGCAAGCCTTGATCTTGAGGTTGAAATTCATGTTTGTAAAAAGCTAAAACTCAAACCAGCTTCAGTTTCTAGTCAAGTAATTCAAAGGGATCGTCACGCTGAATTTTTTACCACGTTAGCAGTTTTAGCTGGGACCATAGATAAAATAGCTACTGAAATAAGACATTTGCAGCGCACGGAAGTCCTTGAAGCGGAAGAATTTTTTTCAAAAGGACAAAAAGGATCATCTGCGATGCCTCATAAAAGGAATCCAGTTGTTTCAGAACAGATGTCGGGGTTATCAAGGCTGATTCGTGGGAATGCACTTGCCGCATTAGAAAATATGCCACTTTGGCATGAGAGAGATATCAGTCATTCCTCGGTAGAGCGGGTGATTGGACCCGATAGTACTATTTTAATCCACTATATGTTGACCAAGATGGTTTCTTTGGTGAAAAATCTCTTGGTATATCCCGATAATATGAAAAAGAATTTAGAAAAAACAGGGGGATTAATTTTTTCTGAACATATTCTTTTGGCGTTAACTCAAAAAGGGATTACCCGGGATGTTGCTTACCGAATGGTTCAACGAAATGCGATGAGGGTATGGGAAAAGGGTGGTAATTTTATTTCTTTATTGAAAAAAGATAAAGAAATAAAAAAACATTTAAGCCCTAAAGAAATTGATAAAGCGTTTAGTTTAAAAAATCATCTTAAAAATGTAGATAATATATTTGATCGAATTTTTTAGTACCTATATTTATGAAAAGATTAGAAAAGTTATACGAAGGCAAATCAAAGATTCTTTATTCCACTGAAAATCCGGATTTGGTGATTCAGTATTTCAAAGATGATGCCAGTGCTTTTAATGGGATCAAAAAGGGGACTGTCGTCGATAAGGGAGTAGTCAACAACCATGTGTCCACAACACTTTATAAATATTTGGAAGGGCAGGGCGTAAAAACGCATATGGTAGAAGCATTAAATGACCGCGAAGTGTTAGTGAAAAAGCTGGATATAATATTGGTAGAAGTGGTGCTTCGTAATGTGGTTGCAGGGAGCCTGGCTAAACGTATGGGGTTGCCCGAAGGTAAAGAATTGAATGAACCCATTCTCGAATTCTATTACAAAAACGATGATCTTGGTGATCCCATGATAAACAATTATCACATTTTAGAGTTTGGATTAGCCAATGAGCAAGAGATAGCCATTTTGACAAAATGGGGGTTTAAGATAAACGAATTATTATGGAATTATTTAAAAGAAAGGAAAATTCGACTTGTAGATTTCAAATTAGAGTTTGGTCGTTACAAGGGAGAAATTTTACTGGGTGATGAAATCAGCCCGGATGGTTGTCGGTTATGGCATTGGGACACTAATGAAAAAATGGATAAGGACCGATTTCGGTTTGATTTAGGAAATGTAGAAGAAAAGTATCAAGAAGTTTACCACATGATTTGTGGAGAGGTTTCATAGACCGGATTAAATCATAGTTCTTTACACATCACTTTAGTTGGAGGGGTGGCACCACATTCCATGGATTCGGTTCTTCCATTAGCCGCTCCTGCGCAGGCGGTACTTATTCCGTTTTCAATGGTTCCTTGTTTTTCCATCCCCTCAACTGTTTGGCATACATCAAATCCGTTGTAATTAATACAAACCTCGCATTCGTATTTACTTCCTGTCCAAATCATCGAGATGGAAAGATAGGCGATCACTGCAAAAAAAACAACACTCAAAATTGTTCCTTTACTCATCTTCTGTTCCCTGTTTTTCTAGAGTTTCATCTTTACCGACCATTGCCATACCATTATGAAAATAATGTTGTCTATAAAAAACTAATTCTTCAATGGATTCTCTTATATCGATAAGTGCCAAATGGGCATCACTTTTTTTAGGAGGCTTAGGGCCATTTGGATACCATCTTTTAATCAGTTCTTTAATAGAAGTCACATCAACATTTCGGTAATGTAAAAAATCTGAAATTTCTTTCATATACTTATCCAAAAATTTTCGGTCTTGACCTACAGAATTTCCGCAAAGTGGAGAAGTATTGTGAGGAACATATTTTTTTATAAAATCTAAAGTCATGGTTTCCGCTTGTGCAGCGGTGATCTTCGATTGTCTAACTCTATCTACTAGACCAGATGCCGTATGAGTTTTTTGATTCCACTCGTCCATACGGTCTAAAATTTCATTTTTTTGATGAATTACTAAAGTGGGTCCTTCTTCCAGAATATTTAATTCTTTATCAGTAACAATGGTTGCAATTTCAATTATAACTTCGATTTCCGGGTTAAGACCGGTCATTTCTAAGTCCATCCACACCAAATTGGAAGGATCTACTAAGCTCATTATTTCTCCTATATGTATATTAAAATATTCTCAACTAAATCCAGCCTCAAAAATTTGAATTCTGCAATTAAGTCGAGCCTTTAAAATCAATCCCTATCTAATAAGAGTTAAGTTAATCAAATTCTTATTAATTTATTAAAGTTGCCATAATACTTTTTTGAAGATGCAGTCGGTTTTCTGCCTGATCAAAAACAATGGAAGATTTTCCGTCAATCACAGATGCGCTGACTTCTTCTCCTCGATGGGCTGGCAAACAATGCATAAAAATAGCTTCTGAATCAGCCTGCTTCATAATATCATCGGTTACAGAATATTTAGCCAAATCTTTTACCCGTTTGGAGTGTTCTTCCTCTTGACCCATGCTTGCCCAAACATCAGTATAGACAATATGGGCATTTTTTATCCCTTCGGCAATGTTATCAGTAATGAGCACATTCGATTTTTTCTTATGGTCTGTATTAGTAATCAGACTGATTACCTCTTTATTAATGGTGTAACCTTTTGGGCTAATTATTGAAACGTCTAACCCAAACTTGATGCACGCAAATAATAATGAAACGGCTACATTGTTTCCATCTCCTAAATAAGCCAATTTCAGACCCTCTAAATTACCCAGTTTTTCTTTTATTGTGAAGAGATCCGATAGAGCTTGGCAAGGATGATTGTAATCGGTTAAGCCATTGATCACAGGAATTGAGGCATATTTTGCTAAATCCAAAACATTTTGATGGGAATAAGTACGAATCATTATCCCATGCAAATATCGGGACAAAACTTTTGCTGTGTCTTCAATTGACTCTCCACGGGAAAGCTGTAAGTCGTCAGGGCCTAAAAAAATGGCTTGCCCACCTAATTGGTGAATGCCAACCTCAAAAGAAATACGAGTACGAGTTGATTTTTTAGCAAAAATCATCCCCAAAGATTTTCCACGAAGAACAGAAGCGTAATCTTGGGGAGACTTTTTTATGTTTTCAGCCAGACCAATTATTTGGCTCAATTCGTCTGTTGAAAAATCCATTAATGTTAGAAAGTCCTTTTTCATCAACCTAATACTCAAAAAGGGTAAAGTTTGGAAAAACCTACATTCTACAACATTGAAACGAAAATGGAAGTATAAGGAATATTAATTAATTTAACAAAATGTAAATGATTAGTCATTAAGGCCTAAAGTAAGGCATTTGTTACCACCGCCAGCTTTCAAGAACTCATCAACCGGTTGAACAATTGGGATATAGCCCCTGGACTTCAGATCCATTTGTAATTCTTGGGTAGCAAAATTAAGATATAATTCTCTGCCCACCAAAACGGCGTTACAAGCAAAATTTACTGCATCTTTGGGGGAAACAACAATCCTATTTTCGATAGGGAAATAACCCTCAATTAACTTAAGGGAATCTGTATCGAAGGCTGCCGGGTAATACATTATTTGTTGGTCCAAAAGGGGGCAAAAACAGGTGTCTAAGTGATAGTAGGAAGGGTTGATCAATTTTAGAGAAATAATTTTAATGTTGAATTGGTTTGATATGAAGTTATGAGATTCTATATCTGTGCGAAATCCATGTGCCATCCAAAGTAAATTTTCTCCGGGTTGCCAAAGGGCGTCACCAGCTCCTTCAAAGGAGATATTTTTTGGCATATGGATTAAATTTGGGAATCTGGATTGAAACCAGTTTTCAAAATAAGATTCTTCCCGCCGTCTTTCCTGGTGCTTGAAACGACTTAGGACAAATTGGTCTTTAATTATTAACCCGGCATTCGCAGTAAATGCCATATCAGGAACATGTGTTTTAGGTTCTATTAATTTTACGTTAGCTTTTTGAGTTAAAGATTGATAAAACTCTTCCCATTGATTTTGGGCTAAATTAATATCTACCTGTCCTAAATGACCTTCCATCCAGGGATTAATTACATAACGAACACCAAAATATTTTGGTGGGCACATGAGGAAGCTTTGATTCATTTTATTTAACCTCCACAAAGATTTCTGTATATTTAGATGTTCGGGTGTGTTGATACGATTCTTTACTTACCTGATAGTTTAAAACAAAATAAAATAAAAAAGCTTTGATTTGAGGAGTCTTAAGATACTTTAAATATTTTTTAAGAAAAAAGTTTATTAGAAAAGCGTCTTTAAAATTTAAAAATGGTGGCAATTCCCAATTAAATTAATTAAAGTTGAAAAAGGTATTTGAAATTGGATTAGAGATTTAGTTGTTTTTCAAAGTTGCGAAAAATAGTTTGTTCGTAAGTGGTTCTAATTTCACGGAGATTGTTGGCCAACCATAAATTCGAAAAATCGGGTGGGTAGGGGGCAAATCCTTTAATTTGCCCAATCATAATTCGAACATTTTGGTACCAGGAAATATTCTTTTGGGTTTTAAAGAGCTTCCTAACTTTACGTAAAGTTTCTAAAGATTCTTCCACAATTTGATTTCCAAAGAGACTAAGTCCCAACCCTACATAACCTAATCCTTCGTTAGGCTGTAGTTCTACAACTTTTTTATAAGCTTCTATTGCTTGTTGATATTGGTGGGTTGCGCTGTACATATTTCCAAGGTTAAACGCTACATTGAATTGATTAGGAAATTTTTCAGCTAAGTTTTTTGCTTCTTTTAAAGCGTCTCCAAACATGGAAGATTTGGAATAAGCGATGCACAATTTAATTTGAGCATAGATGTGTATTTTTTTTTCTGGTTTAGAGTCAAGTACCTTTTTCCATGCTTGGATTGACTCCTCAATAAATCCCTGGCGATCTAATGTCAAAGCTTCCTGCAAGACCCCATTATTTTCTGAAAACCCAGTTTTAGAAATAATTAAGAAGCAAATTAAAATTGAGACAAATAAAGGAAATCTTTGCATAAGTATTTTTCTATTTTGTATTAGTAACTCCCGTTGATTCTTTCGGAAAAATGGGAGTGTTATGAATAAGAGGTTGTAAGGAACTTTTTAACATGTTTTTAAACTTATTTTCTTCTCTAATAATTGTATGAACATCCTCGGGTCTTAAATAAAAAATATTAGAAGCTGAACCATAGTTGGTATGTATGACAGCCCTTTGGATTTCCATATTTAGCTGAGAAAAAACCTGGGTTTCCAACATTATGGTCCCAATAATATCATGAGTTTCAATTTTTACCGCTCTACCAATGATGGCAATTTTAAGCTTTATTTCTTTAAATTTTTCTTCTTCCCATTTTGAGCTTAAGGTGCGGTCTTTATACAATAAGGAAATGGGGGTTTTTTCAACAAAAACCTTTTTTAAATCTTCTTTAAGTTGTTTCTGTAAGTAGGAAAAATTTGAAAACGCGATGGGGTCTCTGGTTGGGCCACAAACCTTAAAAACATCAAAAACATTGTCTTTAGAAGTATGGATATTTGCTTCTGAAATACTTAGTTGATTAAAGGCCAAAATAGCAGAAATTTTATATAAAAGACCGGGTTGATCTTTAGTGCAAACCACTAGCTCAGAAGATTGCTCGGGTTTAAAAAAAAATTCTGCTGCAAATTGATCCTTTGAATTTTTAAATTGATGATAAATTTGTAGATGTGCTTGAAGATCTCTTGGCAAACGGATCATTTTAAAAAATTCTGCCTGGACTTCATTTGGGACACTTACTCGCTTTTGATGGTACAACATACTTTGATAAAAGTATTTGAGTTGATCTATTTGGGTTTTGGACATTTTCATTTTTGTTCCGGCCCTATCGGCATAGGTCAACAAAATTAACATTTTGAACCGTTCAACATCTTTGTTAACTAAGTCCCAAATCATGTTGTGAGTTTCATCTTCATCCGGATCGAGAAGCATCAGGTCATGCATCATCAGATGCTTTTCAACTAAAAAGGCAACATCTTCTACTAAACGTTTATTATTCCCATAACCTAACTTATTTAATATTTGTGGGATAGCCCGTGCACCAATTAGTTCTTCATTTTCTCCCGGAGCTTTTAATCCTTTTCCAATGTCATGTAATAATACTGAGAGTTTAATAATGGTTTTATTTTTTAAGGATTGATAAAGTTCACTTAAAAACGGATCTACCTCAGAGTCAGTTTCAATTTTGTTGAGAGCGTCTAATGCAGCCAGAATATGAATATCAGTAGGGAATATGTGAACGTAAATATCTTGAAGAAGACCAGTTAAATTTTTAAACTCAGGAATAAAAAAGTTTTCTAATAAATTAAATTCATGTAAGTAGCGAATGGCTTTCGCAAAATATTTTCCTTTTATAATATTTTGAAAGTATGACTGGATTGCTTTTGCATTTTCTGTTTCCTGAAATAGGGGGTACATTTGCTCAATATTCGATTCTATTGACCGAATTACGGGAAAGGCCAGAAAGTAATTTTTTCGAGATACCAGAGTGAACAATTCTAATACCGAGGTTGGTGGGTTCCATGAATAAGAAATTTTAGGATCGTTAAAAGTAATTTGATTCTCTGAGTTCACACAAAAGACTTTATTAAGTGTTTTTGACTGACTAGTTGGAAACGAAACACTTTCCCAGAATATATTGCGGCTTAATCGTTTTAGGGGCAAAACTGCTTGATAAAAATATTCATTGAAAAATTTATTAACATCTTTCTTGTACCCCATCGATTCGGTTATTTTATCCCTGACTTCGTAGCTTAATTCATCCCTGTGTGAGCCATGTTGATGGCAGTGCAAGAAGAGACGGACCCTGGAAAGGAAATTTAAACCGCTTTGCATTTTTTTAAAGGCTGGAGAACTTAAGATATTTTTTGAATAAAGTTCAGATAATAATTCGAACAAATTGGTTTTGTCGATGGACTCGCGAATCCTGACCACACTGACAGCCCAATAAACTCGAAGTAATTCTTCTTTAATATTGGGTTCCTGTTTGAAAACTGTATTTTGAATTTCAAAATAAGTACGATGTTTCAAGCATTCCCGAAGAATTTCATCCTTATGAAATATTGCCGCAGTCTTAATGGAACTCTTGAATTCGTTATAGACCAAATGGTTCCCTGCAATCAATCGATGTTCTAATAAAGAATGAAATGATGCGAACCGAGCGGTATTCATTTCCTGTTCTTCTGGATTAATTTCTGATGGCCCTGAGCTTATAGATGTTGAAAAAATTTCCTGATAGCTAAACAAATAATTAAAGAAATTAGTAAATTCATCGACTATTTTTTCTTCTTCAATATTGAGGTCAGCGCGAAAAACTAACTGAAATTCTACATTAGATCTAAAATACATCTCCTCTCGCCCATAACCCCCTCGTGCAACGATGGCAAGGGGCAGATCATTTTCTTTTAAGTGGTTTTCACCAGTAGTTTGATTTAACAAGTGTAGAGCAGATTTAAAACTAACTTGAATAATTGCATCTACCAGATAGGTTCTCTTTAATAAAAGAAGGTGGCTATTTTCAGAATGGGAGAGTTCTTTTTGAAGATCGGTAGTTTCCCTGTCAATTATCTTCAGGATTCGGTTTTTAAATTCTAGATAATAAGATTGGCCTTTATCTAAATCGAATTTAGGTAAAGTTTCAGGTTGAACCGTTTGAAGGATTTCAGAGGAAAGGGCTGAATGATAATCCTTAGCCTGATTGCGGTTACTAAGGTAAAGGTCAATCATTACAAATAAATTAATCCAAAATTTATAAGAAGTTAATTGGACTATTCTTTAAAAAATATAGATTCTGTCACAGAATATATCAAAATTACAGGGGATTCAAGGAAGTGGAAAAAGAAAAGTAAAGTCAATGGATAGTATTAGGAGTGATTACAACTCTCTTTGCATCAGTTTGATGAATGGGCGAATGTTTTCAATCAAATGAGCAAATTTATCAAGCTTCAGGGACTGAGGTCCGTCGGAATAAGCATTGATAGGATCCGGATGGACCTCGATCATTAGCCCATCAGCACCAGCAGCAATCGAAGCACGTGCCATGGGTTCCACTAAGTCCCAGTGCCCCGTAGCGTGACTGGGATCAATTATTATTGGTAAATGTGTTTCTTTTTTTAATACCGGAACGCAGCTTATATCTAAAGTATTGCGTGTGGCTGTTTCAAACGTGCGAATCCCGCGTTCGCAAAGGATTACATTTTTATTGCCCTCAGAAAGGATATATTCCGCCGACATTAAAAACTCTTTGATGGTTGTCATCATTCCCCGCTTTAAAAGGACCGGTTTATCGACTCGACCTAATTCTTTTAGAAGGGAAAAGTTTTGTACATTTCTGGCCCCCACTTGAAGAACATCGGCATACTTGGCCACTAGATCGACTTCACGAGGATTCATTACCTCAGTGACAATTGGAAGACCCGTTTCTTTTTTGGCCGCGTCGAGAAGTTTTAAGCCTTCTTCTTCTAATCCCTGGAAACTATAAGGTGAAGTTCTTGGTTTAAATGCACCCCCACGAAGCATATTAGCTCCAGATGATTTAACCGACTTTGCCGTAGTCATCAACTGTTCTTCACTCTCAACTGAACAAGGACCAGCCATAATCGCAATAGATTTACCACCCACTTCCAAACCATTGCAATTCACAACAGAGTTGGCATTTTTTATTTCTCGACCAGCAAGTTTATAGGGTTTAAGAATGGGAATAACATCTTCTACTCCAGGCATGGACTCCAGGACTTGAAGGCGATCCTTCCCATGATCTTCCCCTACGGCACCAATTACCTGGCGTTCAACCCCAACAATTTCATGGGTCTTATACCCTAGAGAATGAATTTTTTCCTTAATAGCCTGAATTTCTTCAGGTTTGGCACCTGGTTTTATCACTATAATCATAAGTATTTTTCCTTACGTGAACCTTGAAATTAACACGCGTTATTTAACAAAGTCAAGGATTCACTATAAGTTTTAGAAAATTGAATTTGCATTTAGTTCAAGAAGCTACTGAGCTTAAAATGAGAATTGTTCTATTGGGGAAAGGACATAGGAATGCTCCGATTATTGCTTTGACAGGTCTTGGGGATTTGTGTAAATTAATGACCGTTTTACAAAACTTACCTGCCAGGGGGGACGATGGAAATAAAAATTGACAGAAATATATTTCTTCATGGCCTGAATAAAGTCCAAGGTATAGTTGAGAGCAAAGGGGCCATGCCTATTCTGTCTCATGTTCTTATTTCAACTCATAAGGAGGGAATCCTGTTGAAGGCTACCGATTTAGAGATTGGAATGACCGGAACTTATCCTGCTAAAGTTGTTTCTCAAGGTTCGGTGTCAATTAATGCAAAAAAGCTTTTTGATATTGTAAAAGAGTTACCCGAATTAGAAATTCATTTTTATCAAGAGGAAAATGATTGGGTTTCTTTAAAATGTGGTAAATCTAAATTTCGTTTACCTGGTTTACCACCAGAAGATTTTCCAAAACTTCCGGAATATAGTGAAGAGCCATTAATGGAGTTTAAAGGAAGTCTTTTAAAAGAAATGATTCGAAAAACTCTGTTTGCAATTTCTCCTGATGAAACTCGACAGGCACTTAATGGTCTCCTCCTCGAGTGCGATAATGGTAAAGTAAATATGGTTGGCACTGATGGCCATCGTTTAGCATTTATTAAAAGGGCCTTGGCAAATACCAAAACTAAAAATAAGACGGGTTACCTTTTGCCAAAGAAAGTGTTAACAGAGCTTTTACGTTTTATCGAGAATGAAGATTCTGTATATGCATTTTCTGAAAAAGATAATCAAATGGCGTTTATTCAGGATAAACAGGTCATCGTGAGTCGAAAAGTGGATGGAAAATTTCCTAATTATCGCCAAGTAATTCCTTCCGATAATGAATTACAGGTGGGAGTCAATAAACAAGATTTAAGCCATGCCCTAAAACGAGTTGCTTTGTTAGCGGATGAAAAATCTAAAATGGTGCGTTTTGAAATTAGACCCGGTAGTTTAACGCTGGTTTCTGATAACACTGAGTTAGGTGATGCGAATGAAGAACTTGAGATTAAATATCAAGGTGAAGAGGTAACCATTGGATTAAATGCAAGATATGTTTTGGATGTTTTGGGTGCAATTGATGAAGATGAGGTAGTCCTCAATTTAAAGGATCAAAATAATTCCTGTTTAATTACTCTAAGTGAAGACAAAGATTTTTTAAGTATTGTAATGCCCATGCGGTTGTAGCCTCTAATTAAAGATCAAAAAACTGGTCTAGTTTTTTATCACTTCTAGGCATTTTCCCAGTCACTCCTTCCCAAATTTCTTTAGTTTCCATACACAAGTAAACATTTAAATCAGGCTCCTTTTTTTTTATTAAATTTCTAATGGTTTCATAGGCATGATTGCGAAGTGGCCTAAAATACCTGAATTTTCCATCCTCACCTGGAGTGTGCTCTTGAGTGAAGAGAAGGGTTTTGGGGTGACGATCTTTAATAATTTTTTTGAGGTTAGGCCTATATCGAAAACTACCTAAGCTGATCCATTCAATGTGGGAAGGTGAAATTTCTTGAAATAAACTACCGATCATTTGTTCATAATCTTTTTCCCAACCTGGAAAAAGGATAATGGGATCAAAATGAAATCCAATTTTATACCCCTTTTCTTGACAGAGCCTGGCAGCTTCTATCCGACTTGTTGGAGAAGGTGTTCCTTTTTCTTCAATTGAGGAGATGGATTCAGGATTTAAAGACCAAGAAACAATAATGTTTGTAGGGTCGGGTTGTTTTAGTAAATTGTCTATTTGGTCAGATTTGGTTTTTAACTCTAATATGGCATTATTTTGAACATTAAAAAAAGGAATCAAATAATCCGTGTAAGGAAGGATGGTATCTAAAGCCAAGCTGTCAGTTAACTCACCCGTTCCAATACGGAACGAGCGATCGGGAAATTTAAAAAATACTTCTTCTAATTCATTTAGCAAATCTTCGATGTTTACATAAGCGTTAAGAATTGGATTATTTTCAAGAAAGTCTTGAAGAAAACAATATGAGCAATCATAGGAACAGTTTTTAATTAGGTTTACAACGTAGTAATTGCAGCAAACCATCCCAGGGCTAATTCCTGGGCATTTTTTTAGAAAGGACCCTTTAAAATGAGATAACAGTAAAATCTTTTTTGCCGATCCAAATACATCTTTAGACTCTCGGTTTAATTTGCCAGTAATTTGGTCTATCGAGAAGTTACTCTTATTAGGCAAATCAGGATAAGAGGATAATACTTTTTGAGTCAAAGAGTAGGTTTCTACCCCAGGGTCCAGATAAATGGCTTCAGGCAGGAACATAGTTAATTATTTGAAAAATTTAAACTTACCTGTTTAAAAATGGTTGTCAAATGATTGGCGTTTTGTCATAATATACGGACTTTTCACTATAAAGTGAATTGAAATTATAGATTGGAAGGATATATTTCCCCCATTTGCGGTTTCCCAACGCTAATAATACTCGCTAACTTCCTACTAAAAGAAAATACGGATCACTGCTAAATGCACAGACCTTTAGTACTAGAAAATCAAGATTGGCCGGGGAAAAAGACCAAGAAGTCTTATAAAGTTTGGTATATTTTGGCCTTTCTATTTTTTGCTTTAATTGTTTATTTTGTTCTTTATAGTTCTCAGGGGTTAAATATTGCGCAAGCAAACCCTAACGGAGACTCACAATCAATTTCTGAAAAAAAAGAGCAGGTAAAATTTAATAAAACCGAATTTAAAATCCAATCCAAAATCAAAGAAAACTCACTCATCCAAAATTATGAGGAAAAAACTTTAATTTTTCCTGAAAATCCCAATAGGGTTCAGGTTGCTATGCACGTTAAACCTGAAAACCCTGAAAGTTTGCAAACAATAAGTTTAAAAATCCGTCATTCATTAACCTATTCTTTTTGTAAAAATAAAATGACGGGGGACTGTCAGTTTTTAGCCGCTTTGGTTGCGCGGTTATTATCTTGGCGAATGGATGTGAATCGCTCCTTACGCAAGGGGGACTCACTTCATTTGGTCTATAAAACTTTGGATAACCCGGACCGATTTCGAATTTTAAAATTGTCTTACACCAGCCGGTTTTTAAATCAAACGTTACAAATGAATTATTTTAGGACCCCAACAATGGTTCACGGAAGTTATTTTGATAAAAATGGACGTGAAGTTGTGGCTCATCTGGGTCCTCAGTCGGCTCCCATACTCAAATATGAAGAAATAACTTCTTTGCCAGGTGATTTTAGAGAAGGACGGCCAGGACATGCTGGAACTGACTTTAAAACAATTGTTGGATCCCCGGTTTTTTCTAGTTTTGAAGGTCAAGTGACTAGAATAAATTGGAACAGAAGGAGAAATGGAAATTGTATTGAAATAGATCATCCTAAGTTAGGTATCAAGACTCTATATCTTCATTTGGACAAAGTTCATACTAAGCCTGGACAGAAAGTTAAACAGGGAGAATTAATTGCTGACTCAGGTAACACCGGACGTAGTTTTGCCCCCCACCTTCATTATGAAATCAGAAGCCGCGATAAAAAAAGAATTATTTATAATCCCTTCAAATTTAAACATCATAAAAAATACCGTCGTCAAATTCCTGACCTTTTAATGTCCAACTTTTTAAAGATAGTTAAAGGCTACGACCAATTATTGACACAAAGTTAACCCCAAGGATTGTGTCATCCGTACAATTTTTTCTTTCCTACTTTTTATATATAAAATTTCTTTGAAATAGTTTAAACATGGGTAGGAAACCAAGAAAAAAAAATATTAAATCGCCCAAAGTTAATTGGAAACGGAAAATCTTACTTTTTTTACTAGGGTTATGGTTAATATCCTTGATTCCTGTTCTATTTTTTCGATATTTTAACCCACCCACAACCCCTCTTATGTGGATTCGATGGGTTGAAAGTGGATTTCAGGAGAAGTATCCCTTAACTCTAGGGAGTTGGAAGCGACTAAAGGATATATCACCTCAGTTAATTCGGGCAGTTATTGCCTCTGAAGATCAAAAATTTTTTATGCACAATGGTTTTGATTGGGAAGCGGTGAGCCATGCGATTAAATTAAATAAAAAATCTAAACGGACCATAGGTGCTAGTACGATTTCCATGCAGACCGCACGAAACGTCTTTCTTTGGCAAAACCGCGATTGGATAAGAAAAAGTATGGAAGCTTATTTTACAACGCTTATAGAACTTGTGTGGAGTAAGGAGAGGATATTAGAAGTTTATTTTAACATTATTGAATGGGGAGATGGGATTTTCGGATGCAATGCTGCTTCTAGAAAGTATTTTAATCATTCTCCAAAGTGGGTGAGTCCCATAGAGTCTGCTTGGTTGGCAGCAATTTTACCCAATCCAAGAGTTTGGTCGCAACCCAAGTTTAGAAATTTAGTTGAGAAAAAACAGTTTCGTATTTTGGGAATTATGGGAAAGGTTAGTTTGTCTCACTTAAGAAAATAAATTCACGTAAGCATTGAATCAATATGACACCCGGTAAAATAAAAATTCAAATTTCAAAAAACTTACAAAGAAAATTACAAAAGGGATACCCTTGGGTTTACTATTACCAATTAAAAAATATAAATGTTGAAGGGAAGGTAGGAGATTTAGGAGTTGTTTATGATTCAAATAACCGTTTTTTAGCTATTGGATTGTATGATCCTTTCTCTGATATACGTCTTAGAATTCTTCAATCAAATAAACCAACAGAAATTAATAGAGCTTTTTTTCAAGAAAGATTGAAAAAAGCCCTGATTTTAAGGGATGAATTAGAAGGGAATGGAACTACCGGTTATCGAATTTTAAATGGCGAGAATGACGGATTCCCTGGGCTGGTACTAGATCGTTATGAAAATATATTGGCTTTAAAAATTTATACCGCTGCCTGGATACCCTATCTTGATCAATTAACTGAAATAATCCAACAAGAGATAAAGGAATTAGAAGGATTAGTTTTATTATTTAGCGGTCATGTAGAACGCACGCAAACAAGCTCGTATTATAATGGTCAAATCTTATTTGGTTCGTTAATTGAAGGGCCCGTTATTTTTAAAGAGAACGGTTTATTATTCGAAGCGGATATAATTCATGGTCAAAAAACCGGTTTTTTTTTAGACCAACGAGAAAACCGTAGACAAATTAAAGATAGGTCTGTTGGTTGTAATGTTTTAAACGTATTTAGCTACTCAGGAGGATTTTCTGTTTATGCTTTTGCTGGAAAGTGTGAATCTGTTACTGAAATTGAAATAAACAAGCATGCTTTGGAAGCATCAAGGGCAAATATTAACTTAAACTTTGGAAATCAGCTTTTAAATTCTGAGAGGTTTCAACAAATTCAAGGAGATGCTTTTAAAGTACTTCATGAATTGAAAAGAGTAGATCAAAAGTATGATTTGGTTGTTTTAGACCCACCTGCGTTTGCCAAAAGTAAAAAAAATAAAAAAAATGCAATTCAGGCCTACATACGATTAGTCAAATTTGGAGCCAGTTGCACACAAGCCGGTGGGGTTTTGTTTGCTGCTTCTTGCTCCTCTTTAATTACCCCAAAGGAATTTTACAGAGCAGTGGACTTGGGAATTCGTCAAACAGGAAGGACTTTTGAAAAAATTCTTAAGACTCAACATCCAATTGACCACCCCGTGATTTTTAAAGAGGGAGGTTATTTGAAGGCAATCTATTGTAAAATAACAAGTTAGAGAAGATTCCGGCAAGTATTAATAAAAGAAACTTTTGATTATTTAATTTGTAGGAGTTAGGAGAGGCAGGAAACAAAATGCTATTTTGGGCGCTGAATCCAAAACCAATTTTATTTCTGAAAAAAATTTTCCTTTTAAAAAGGAATAATTTTGAAAATGAAAAATTAAATTAAAAGCTTTACAAGAATAAAAACTTATCTTTTTCTCTTGGCAGCTTTCTTTTTTGTTGCTTTCTTTTTCACTGCTTTTTTCTTTGTAGCTTTTTTCTTTACTGCTTTCTTTTTTACTGCTTTTTTCTTTGTAGCTTTTTTCTTTACTACTTTCTTTTTCACTGCTTTTTTCTTTGTAGCTTTTTTCTTTACTGCTTTCTTTTTTGCTTTCTTCTTGGTTGCCATCAAGAACTCCTTTCGAAAAAATATTTGGTTTGTTTCAGCGCCCAAATATCGTATGTATTTTATTCTATACTCGCTTAATGTCAAGAAAATATTGATTGAAAAAGGGGTTAGGGGTTTTTGTTGAAATTAGTCATTAATTTTAAAAAAAAACCAAAAAAATGATTTAAAATACGTATGCTTTAAAATCCCTTGTCAATAAAGGCGGAAACAGGGTATTGAAAAATTTTTTAATTATTTGTTAAAAAAAAATATAACAAAAGGTTTACGTTTTCATTAATAAAAAAAAATTAAATTTTTTTATGAATTTTTTCATTGAAACTCATTTTATTGATAAATTAAAACAACATGAAAACTTACTTCATTGTTTCACTCCAAGAAGTTTTAATACCTCTAATAAAGATTTTATTCCATTATATTTAGGAAGACTTGGAACAAAAAATATTAATCAAATGCATCAAAAATGGCTTTTGAAATCACTAAAGATTCAGGGTGAAATTATTCATTTCGTAAATCAAATTCATAGTAACCAAGTTTATGTTCTTCAAGATAGAAATACTCTACCCGAAGTCACGGCTCAAATCGAAGCAGATGCCATAGTGACTCAACTAACTCAAATTCCCATTGCAATTATGACCGCAGATTGTATTCCCATTGTTTTGTTTGATCCGGTGCGCCATGTAATTGGAGTTGTTCATGCTGGGAGAGTGGGAACTCAGAATGAAATTTTATCCAAAACCATTGGTAAAATGGTATTTAAGTTTGGATCTTCTCCCAAAGATTTAGTTTTGGGAATAGGACCCGGAATATGCAAACAATGTTATGAGGTTGATGAAATTTGTGTTGAACCCTTTTTAGAAAGGGCGTTTCCCCTTAAAGATATTGCCGAAAAAACCTCCTCTAAAAAATATTTGTTAGATTTATTAAAAATAAATCAATTGGAAGCCATGGAAAGGGGGATTAATAGAAAAAATATATTCCAAATTGGGGAGTGTACTTCTTGTAATAATGAAAGATGGTATTCATATAGGAAAGAAGGACAAACTGGAAGAAATATTACCTTGGCCATGCTTAAAGGTTAAGAAATTATATATTATCTTTTAAGCAAGTTACCAACTGAATTATATAAAAGTTTATAAGGTGGGGTTTTTAAGGTTTAAGGGGATAAAAAAAGTAAATGTACTTCCTTTTCCTAATTCACTTGAAACAGAAATTTTTCCTCCATGCATTTCTACTAATTTTTTGGTGATTGCTAATCCCAACCCCGTACCCGAGGCAGCGCGAGTGGCCGATTCGTCTACTTGCCTAAAAACATCAAAAATAACCGTGAAGTTCTCCTCAGCTATACCGCAACCCGTATCCTTCACCTCAAAATAGATATTCCGCCCATTTTGAAAAACGCTAACGAGGATTTCTCCGGAGTCCGTAAATTTGACCGCATTGCTTAATAAATTATAAATAATTTGTTTGAGGCGAACAGGGTCAGCATTGACTTCTAAATCCTCAAGTTGGGTTTTAATTGAAATTCCTTTTTGATTTGCCAATATTTGGATGCTAAAGACTACATCTTGTATTAAATTGTTTACAGAAAACCGATTGCAGTTTAATGCCATTTTTCCTGCTTCTAGTTTTGAGAAGTCTAGAAGATCATCAATCAAAGACAATAGATGCTTGCCAGAATTTTCTATTTCCTCAACAATGGAAACAATCTCCTGCGCGTCAGGGAGGTCATTTGCTTTGTTTAGTAAAGGAGTGTTTCCCAGCATAACGGTAAGGGGAGTTCTTAATTCATGCGAAATAATACTCAGAAAATCAGATTTTAATCTACTGGATTCTTCTGCCTTTTTTGCAGCATGAATCAAATCCAGCTCAACTTTTTTTCTTTCAGTAATATCTGTTCCAAAACCAATTATTTCGATTAATTGACCCTTTTCATTAAATCGGTTAATAATACTCCAGGCGACAGTTCGCTTCTCCCCACTTTGCGTTGTTAAGGTCATTTCATGATTACGTACAGTTCCTTTTTCCATTAGACTTCTTATTTGTTGAACTTGATCAAATGAGTTTCCAGGAAACATTAAAGTCCACCAATTTTTTCCTATCATTTCTAAAGCATTATATCCTGTGGTTTTTTCTACAGAAGGATTTGTGAATCGAATAAGACCATCCAATGACATTCCAACTACAAGAGAAGGGGTACGCTCAATAATTCTTGCCGTATAGTCTCTTTCATTACGAAGAGCTCCTTCAAATCGTTTTCGCTCTGTAATGTCGCGAACCATTCCTATGTAAAGTATTGGGGGTTCATTTGATTTCGTTCGGGGATTTTTCCTGCGCTCGGGCATTTTTAATTTACTAATGGCTAAATCTATGGGAAATCGATAACCATTTTTATGTTTCCCTGTCATTTCATTGACACGCCCGACTATATTTCGTTTTGTTGAAAAAATTTTTTCCTTTTTATTGGGATCCTCATCAAACAATTCAGGAATTAACAAACGTATATTTTTGTCTTTGATTTCCTTTTCCTTGTGTCCAAATATATATTGGGCAGCAGGATTTAATGAAGAAATAGAACCGTTTCCATAAAAAGTGATAATTCCTTCTAAAGAATTAGCCAAAATAGACCGTACGCGCTCTTCGCTTGATTGAAGGGCATGAAAGGTTTTTATGCGGTCAATTCCAACAGTAATATCTGATACAGCTGTATCCAAACCCCCCATCATGGCATTAGTCAGAGTAGTCTTTGAATATAATTCCAATATTCCTAAAAGTTGATTATCAATTACCAAGGGATAGGCAGTGTAAGACACCACTTTGGCTTTTTTCATCCAGGAAACATCGGGTTTTAGTAAAGTTTCTGAATATGGAGAGTCGGTATAAAAAAACTTTCGGTTCTTGGCAATAATTCCGGTGGCTCCACTTCCAAGAGGAATTTGATTTTCTGGTAAAGGGATTAGTGGATCAGTGGCATTGGCTTGAATTTCTAAAAAGTCGTCATGGGGGTAGTATAACCAAATTCGTACTTGCGACGCCCTAAAGAAAGTTTTAATGGCTTCTGCGCATTGGGGTAGGATATCTTGAAGAGAAGTGCTTGCTGCTACAGTAGCTCCAATTTGAGCACTAAAGGCAGAAAGATCCATTTGTTCTTCAAGGGCCATTTCAGCTTTGTTTCGTTCAGTAATATTTTCTCCAACCCCGAGGAACCCCACCACATCGCCATATTTATCAAATCGAGGAGATAGCGTTAATCGAACCCATAGTCGAACCCCTGCCTTTGTCAATTCTTCAATTTCACAAGTGATTCCTTTTTTATTATTTAATAAATGCTGATTAACTTTTTTAATAGTTTCAGTAACTTGATCACTTTTGGGATAAAGGAGACTAATGTTTTTTTTTCCTACAACTTCTTCTGCCGTATAACCCAACATATTTTCTGCCCCTTTGTTCCAAAATAAAATGTTTCCATTTATATCAGTTCCAATGATGGAAATAGCAGAGGGGCTTTCCAGTATATTTTGCAGTGTTGTGGCTTCTCTTTGAAGCTTATCTTGTAAGGAGAGTTGCTCTTGATTCTGGGCTTCTAATTGGGATACCCTTCGCTGTAACGACTCAATTTCTTCAAGAAGCTCTAATTTGCTTTTATTTTCTGAGGGCGCACTCAATTGTTTTATTACCTTAAATTTTTGGGATATTGTATAGGTTCAATAGAATTTTATAGTATATTTAAAAATTTTAAAAGTATACGGGTCGCTCATTCAACGGCCAACTATGATAATTTATTCAATTTTCTCAATAATTATGGGCAAACAGAGTTAAGATAAGTGAAATCAATTAATTTTAAAAAATTTTGTTCAAATCATTTCTTAGTTACTCAATAAATATATGGAAGAAAATGGCAATAGTTTAAACCCCTTAAATCAAGAGGCACTTCCTTTTCCACTTGATTGGATCAAAAGTGATCCGAGAAAAATTGAGTCTATTCTTTCTGAAATGACTTTGGAGGAACAAGCAAGGTGTCTTCAGCTAGTTTCAGGGCGTTTCAAAATGGCTTTGTTAGTGCTGTCTCCCCAAGCAATTCAATTGGCCCGTTCCTTACCAGAGGAAGAAGTTTACCAAATGATTAAGGACGTAGGTGAGGAAGACTCTATCCCAGTATTGGCAGTGATTACCCAAACTCAACTCCAGTATATATTTGATTTAGAGTGGTGGAATGCAGACAAATTCAATCCAAAAAATGCGATTCATTGGCTTGATCTAATGAATCAAGCCAATGATCAAAGTATATTTAAGTGGTTTTTGACGGAAGATTTTGACCAGAAAGTTATGTTGTTGCAAGCTCTGATAATTGTAAAAAAATTGGATGATGAGCCTGACCTTACTTCAGAATATGAAAAACAATCTCACTTCTCTCCTGATGGAGTGCATCAAATATTTTTTAAAGTTGAAGATGTGGAGCCTATCCTCAAAAAGGTGTTTAAAATACTTTTTTCAGAAACACCAAAATTATTTTTTGCTTTGATGGATGCAGTTATATGGTATCAGGTAACCCCAACCGTAGAGACGGCATATCGCTGGTTGCTCTCTAGAACTGAGGAAAAAGGAATACCTTCTTATGATGAAGCTATGGAAGTTTACAGTTTACTTAAACCCGAGGCTTTTAAAGTAGAGGTTCCAAAAAACGAAGATTTTATTGCTCTACATTCCAATTGTTTAGTTCCACCTAGTTATCCTTTTGAAGATATAAATTCCTCATCTTTTTTTGGCCAATGTTTAAATAAATTGAATGGCATTCAACGATTAGATGCTATTTGTTGGGAGTTGGTTTATTTGTCAAATAAAGTCATGGTAGCCGACAGATTGGACTTATCTGTTCTAGAAAACCGACATAATACAATGCGAAAAGTTTTGGGTTATATAAACATCGGTTTGGAATTGGGAGCAGGTGGAGACGTGGAAAAAGGACATAAATTACTTACACAAACCTGGATGCAGTCTTTATTTCAAATGGGCCATACAGGAATTATGAGACTTAAATGGGAAGGAGAAAAACTAATTCGCGAAAATGGCCAGCTATTGGAATATGTACTTCCTGCTTGGGCTATGGAGCATTTAGCAGCATTAGTGGGTCGGTTCCCTAAGATGGCAGTTACCTTTTCAAATGAGGAGGATGCAACCGAAGTAAGTTGGAGAAACCTGGAATCCATTAATGATATTCAAATATTAGAAAATTTTATTTTTCAGTCAAGATTTTATATAAGGTTTGCCCGTCAGAGCTTCGATTTGTCTTTGGAAAAAATAGATGGTTTTGTGAAAGAGGTAAAGTTTCCAACTTCCAAAGATGATTTTGATATGATTCATTTTTTCACTACTGCCTTAGCGCGGTTTACATTGTTAAATGAAATTTCATGCGAGCCTATTCTCGAAGAAGGAGGTCGAGCTTTTTTGCAAGCCATTTTCCAACATAATTGGGATAAACAGGATATCCGTATTGTTGATTCAGGGATAGTAGAGAAATTTTGTGAAAAATTATTAACAACCTCCTTGGCATGGACTGATTCGGATCTGGGACATTTAAACCAATTAGCCAATCAAAGTATTCAAAATTTACAAGTACACTTTGGACGTTTGGATTTTAATTCTAAAATTGACTGGCAGTTTACTCGTGGTTTGTTATTGAAATAAAAGGGCTATGCCATTTCTATTTTGCTGGGGTCCTTTAATACTTTGACCCCTTATTTTTTTGCTTTCCAAAATTCGGCAAAAATAGTAATATTCCACCTCCTTAAACCGTGAATATTTTTTCTTGGTTGTCCTTGGGTGTGAATTGATATGGAAGAAAATCCAAAACACGACGCAGCAAAAACCAAATCTCAAAGTCAGGCAGAACAACCTGGTTTATTACAGACCATTGGTTCTTTTCCGGTGTGGTTATTAAAAATTATCCAAATGATCACCCCTGGATTTCTAATAAGCAAAGACCCGCCCAAAAAGAAAAACTACCGAATTTAAAATTAAATGAAACCTATCAAAAGGGCACTGATTAGCGTGTCCGATAAATCTAATATTGTGGAGTTTGCTAAAAGTCTGCATAGTCGAGGAGTAGAGATATTGTCTACAGGCGGAACAGCAAAATTACTAAAGTCACAACAAATTCCAGTTACTCTAATTTCGGATTACACGGGATTCCCAGAAATGATGGATGGTCGTATAAAAACTCTACATCCGAAGGTTCATGGAGGAATTCTAGGAAAAAGGGATGATGCGTCTCATATGAAATCAATGGAGCAACATGGGATTTCGCCCATTGATATGGTGGTAATAAATCTTTACCCCTTTGAGGAGACTATTTCCAAGGAGAATTGTTCCCTAGAAGATGCCATCGAAAATATTGATATTGGAGGTCCGGCTATGGTCCGGTCTGCATCTAAAAATTATAATGACGTCACCGTAGTTGTGAATCCAATCGATTATGATTTGGTGCTTGAGGAAATGGATGATAACGAAGGAGGAATTACTTTAAATACTCGACAAAGACTTAGTCGAGATGCTTTTTTAATGACTTCACGATATGACGGTATGATCTCTAATTACTTAACAAATCAGGTGGGTGAATGTGGTGAGTTTCCTAATTTGTTTCAAAAGTCGTATCGAAAGATTCAGGAATTGCGTTACGGAGAAAATCCGCATCAGGGAGCTGCCCTGTATGGTGAAATCCAACCTGGAAAAAGAGATGTGGTCCAGGCAAAGCAGTTGCAGGGGAAAGAATTATCTTTTAATAATTATATCGACATGGAGGCCGCATGGGAATTGGCCATAGAATTTGAATTGCCTTCAGCAATCGTGATAAAGCATACAAATCCTTGTGGCGTAGCAATTGGTAAAGACCAAACGGAGGCGTTTATTCAGGCAAGGGAAACAGATCCTACTTCTGCTTTTGGTGGAATCATAGGATTCAATCAAAGGGTAAACGCTAAAACTGCTGAAGAAATTTTAAAAAATTTCGTAGAAGTAGTTATTGCACCGGGTTATGAACCTGAGGCTTTGAACTTGTTTTCAAAGAAGAAAAATATTCGAGTCATGGAAATGCCTGAAGAGGGTGTAAAAGAAAAAACATCCCGACTAGATTTAAAGCGTATTGGAGGAGGATTGCTGGTTCAGAACTCTGATGAGATTACATTTGACTCGGATCAGTTAAAAGTCGTTTCACATAAACAACCCGATGCAGAGACTATAGAGTCCTTAAAGTTTGCTTGGATAGTTGCAAAACATGTGAAGTCTAATGCGATTGTATATGCAAATAATTTTGAAACGGTTGGGGTCGGTGCAGGCCAAATGAGTCGAGTGGATTCAGCAAGGTTAGCAGTCCAAAAAGCCAATAAACCTGTTCAGGGATGTGTTATGGCTTCAGATGCTTTCTTTCCGTTTAGAGATGCCATTGACACAGCGGCTGAAAATGGGATCACAGCAATAATTCAACCCGGGGGTTCCATCAGAGATAAAGAGGTAATTCAAGCAGCGGATGAACATGGAATATCAATGATTTTTACCGGTATTCGTCATTTCAAGCATTAAAAATGCACATCTTTCGACTAAAAATATTTCCTGCCTTTATTTTTTATCCTATCCTAGTTTTAAACACATTATTCCATTAACCCAATACATTTTTCTACCGACAAGTAAAAGTAATTGGTTTTTATTAATAGTCCTTGAGGGACGTTTCTGTTTCTATATTATTCTGAGTTGAAATGCCAATTCCCAAAATCCAAATGGATACGATTAAAAAAGTTTTTAAAAAAATATTTCAGTTATTTTTTTTATTACTTATTGGAACTGGAGCAAGCATTGCATGGAACTGGGATATTTTAATGGAAATGCAAAGAAAGGACTCTTATGAATTTAATTCAATTTTAGAGGAGGGTTATCGTTTTCATTTAATCAAGGCTTACCATAAATTCATGGTGCTAAAAGATTTAAGCCTCGAACAAGCGTATATGAATCGGTACCGCCGTTGGAAAAAAAAATGGGTTAGTGACGCAGAATTTAGAAAACAATTTTCCCAAGAAAAGATGGAATTAGGAAAAGTACTCCAAAAAGTACGTGCCGAACGTTATGATGAAGAATTGGAAAAAATTTATAAATCTCAACAAATCATCCCGGACCAAATAAGAGGATCATGGGATCAATTAGCACCTTGGCAAAGGGGTTTGATCCTTAGAGAAAAGTGCATACACTTCATTGAATTGGAAATAAAAGATGATAGGAGAAAAATGCAGGTCAAGTCTTTCTCAAGCCAGGAAATAGTTTCTATGAATCGAAAGTTTTTACAATACACCCCTGCTGAGTATTGTGAAGGATTGGTTCCTATTGGTTTAGAAGAAAAGTATGTTGAAAAGGCATTATCTTCTTTAAAACGTGGTATGAATTACTATTATTTCATTCGTTTGCTAAATGAAATCGGTTTAAAGGATAGTGAATTATTTACTTACCCAAGTAAACTAGAGCGAATGACCGAAGATTTTAATGGACTGTAGGAAATAAATAAGGAATTAATTTTTGGGTGGGGTAGTTTTAGGGGTTACAGATGTATCCCCATTGAAGGGCATTCTTTCTGTCATAACGGTCATGAGTTGTTTTATTTCGTTATTGGTTTTTATTTCTGGTAATTCGTTTTTTTCCTTTTCTGCATAGGCCACTAATTTTCTTAATGGTCGAACCACCATGTTATAAGTATAAATTCCCCCAATAATTGTAAAAATGCTCCCCAATATGGCCAGCCAAATAATTTCATCATGCATTCTACCAGTAGATAATAGCAATCTTTCTACAAGTACATTTATTTGATCTGCGTTGAGAGTTTCGGGTTTTACAGCTTCTAAAACTCGTTCCATTTGTTTTAACTGAATGGAAAGATAAAAAGCAAAATAACCCAATATCGATATTACCACCAGATAACCGGTCAAAAGTAAGTTAATAATACTTTTTTTCTCGCCAGGTAGTTCTTCCCTAAATAATCCTGTTTTCATCGGAATTGCCCCTTGGTCCAAAGTGTGAAGCGATTGGCTAATTGGGGTGCAAATTTAGCGTCATCTAATTGTTCAATATGAGGAGTCATCCTATTGTATCTTTCTCTCGGACTAGGATGGGTACTAAAAAAAATGGAATCGTGTTTTGTATTGTGGTGCAATACTTTTAGGAATTCTCTTAATCCATTTGGCCGGTAACCCACTCGATAAGCATATTCCATACCTACTTTATCAGCTTCAAACTCAAGTTCTTTGTCGAGTCCTTTGGTGAATAATACTTCTGTAACTTGATTAATTATATTGTCAAATAATGCGGGATCTTTATTCATTACAGCGGTAGTTAGAGAAGAAACACCCTTTAGCTTTTTACTTCGCTCCAAAGTTTGTAGCGCATGACGGTGAGTAATATGCGCAACTTCATGGCCTAAAACTCCTGCAAGCTCTGCTTCATTTCTTAACAACTTTAGTAATCCCACACTAACGAATACATATCCACCTGGTGTGGCAAAGGCATTTGGAACCTCGGAGTTGATTACAGCAAAGTGATAAGGAATATCAGCCCGATCAGAAACCGAAACTACAGATTGACCAACTAAAGAAATGTATTTTTGTAGTCTTGGATTAGGATAGGCTCCTCCAAAACGATTGAGGACCTCTAATGCCAGGGAGCCCCCAATTGCACGTTCCTCCTGGTACCCAATGGGTTGCATGGATTGAACAACTTGTCCTGCACCACGAATAATCCGAGAGGTTTTTTTATCTAATACTCCTTTTTTCTCCAGAATACCCAGTAATCCTTTTTGCCCTTCCTCTGGTTCATTAGAGGGAGTTATAGGAGTAGCCAAAGGAGATTCTTTTTTGGGAGTAGTCGGTGGTGGGGTCTTTGAAACGGGTTTGGTAGATTTTTTTTGTGTAGAAGGAGCTGGTTTTTCTTCCTTATGTTTTTGAGAAGCAGGCTGCTGTGGTTTTTGTAATTCCTTAAAAAAATTTTCTAAATCATTGGCCCAACTGAACGTCCATAAAAAACATATTAATACTAGAAATAAACTTAAAGTTTTGAATTTTTTCACTCTGCGTACTCCCTTAATTTTCCTTCAGAGAGAAACTGGTCTAATTCGTTTGCAGAAATAGAATATTCCTCCATTTGTTGGACAGCCTTAATATTTTCTTCAGAAACTCCATGGGCTTTGGCATGTTTTTCGGATATGGGGCTAAGTCCTCGAATACTGGAACCGGATGAAGATTCCGCTGCGGCCATTTTTTGATTTCCCAATAATCCATCTAATCCGCCTCCTCGCTTTGATCCAGAAGGCTTTTTATTGGTAAGTTTAAATTTAAACACCCATCCGCTTTTCCCCTTTGTAGAAATTTTAAAAAACCGTTTATCTTTTTTTAATATTTTTACGGGAGTTCCTGCGGTTAAAACAGCCACTTTTTTGGAACGGGGTGAGGGTTTTTGCGTCACTTTTGTTTTAGAAGATTTTACATACCAAGTTTCAGCACTGGAAAAACTGGGAATGGTAAAAAACAAAAAAACAAGGAAAAAAGAAAAAAAACGCCTCTTCATTTGGGGTCCTTAGTGATTAATTAAAAAGGAAGAGTTTTTACAAACTAACCTTAAATGTAGGATTTGGTCAACTTCTTTATTTTAACAAAACCTTTTAATAAAACACCAAACAAAAATTGAACTGGAAAATGGTTAATAAAATAAAAAAGAACTTTATTTTGAATTATTGGAAGAATGATGTTTTTTAAAAGCTCTTCTTAATCTTCCCCAATTAAAGGAAGATCCCGGGTCATACTTTTTTCTGATTCCTTGGGGACTCCCAGCCTGAACATGAGAGTGCCCTAAAATTCCTCTAAATGAAGAAAAATTTTTGATTTTGTCCAGAGGTGTCCTTCTTTTACTTTTGTCGAAGGGTACTTTTAAAGAAATATTTGGAAGAGCTTTATTGACTCCAATAGCTAATTGAATGAGCGCTTGATATTGTTCTTCTGTAAAATCCCACATTCTTACAATTTTTCCATTTATGCGGCGACTAAAATATCCCCTGGAACCGTAGCTTCGTGCGGTAATAGGTTGAAAGTTTTTTGTCCTTAGTTTCTTCTTCCAAACCTCAGGTAATAATAGTTTCCATCCTTGCTTGGTTTTGATGTATGCATTTTTTTTTAAGTGATGAAGATCCGACTCTTCAGAAAGAGCTTGCCACGATAAATTCGCAATTTCGATATGAATTGCCCTTTCATTTCCTATGCGATCATCTGCTGGAGCAGTATTAGTTTTCCAATAAAGATCACAAGTTTGAAAAATAGTTCCGTCTAAATCGAGATAAAAATGACTACCTTTAAAAGAGCTGTTTTTTAATATCTGATGACAATGGTGAGAACTGAAACAAACATCATAATGTAGTATCAGTTGATAAACGGCCTTGTTTAATTCTTGAAAAGCCTTTTCTGTATTTAAAATTTTATAATTATTTTCGGTTTGAGTGGGTGCATCATTGAGAGAGTTATGATGTTGATTGCAGGTAGACCGACCTCGTTTATTGGGACATTTGAGTCCTCCCTTTTGGTTCCAAAGAACTACCGATGCATTTATTGAAAAAGGTTTTCCGCAAACAATAATACTTTGGTTTGGTTTTGGGGGAGAGATTTGAAATGATTTATTTTTGGAAGAAGAATCAGTTTTTTTTATTTTTTTGTTCATCTGCGAATCTTCCCCAATGCAGTTTTTTTCTGAGGATTTCGTAATAATTTTTTCCGGGCGCTAAAATTAAACTAATAGGATTGGGGCTTTTTTTGACCTCTAAAATATCGTTGTTATACATCTTATATCCTACTTGACCATCAAGTGTTACCTGGACTTCTTCTTCAGTGGTAATTTTTATTTGAATAGTAGAATCATCGGGGATCACTATAGGTCGGTTTGTCAAAGCAAAGGGGCAAATGGGGCATAACAACAAAGCATGCATTCTTGGGTGCATAATGGGACCCCCTGCCGATAAAGAATAAGCGGTAGAACCCGTTGGGGTTGCGATAATTAATCCATCTGCCCGATAGGAGGTCATGTATTGGTAATTTACTAATACTTCTAGGTTTACAATTCGTGCTGCACTTTTATTAATTACAACATCGTTGAGTGCAAAGTCTTCCCGAGTGAGGTCTCCATTTTTGCTAAGAGAACCTTTTAATAGCATCCTATTTTCAATGGTAGATTCCCCATTTAATATTCTTTCGAGTGTTTGATACATTTCTGAAAGTGATACCTCTGTTAAAAACCCCAGGCTCCCTAAGTTTACAGCTAAAAGAGGAACCTTATAAAGATGGGATAATCTTGCCACACTTAACAGCGTACCATCCCCTCCTAGTACGATAATCAGATCGACCTTTGGTGGGATTTCCTTGGAACTCAGAGAAGAGGTTTCCCCAATAATGGCGGCAGTTTCATCGGCCATAAAAACCTTAAGCCCTTTTTTTCGAAGCCATTGAGTGAGTTCCTCCAAGACCTCATTACTGATGCGGGGCTTTTGTTTACAGAATATTCCAATGTTTTTTATAGATCCCAAAGATTTATCTTCCATAAGAAATTAAATATCAAGCTAATTAAAAAATCACATGCTTGTTTGAAAAACCAAAAACAATTTGGCAATAGGAATTCTATTAGATTTCGACGTCAAATTACCAGATTAAACCTAACATAATCTAAATAAATTTAACGACTAGGTATGTTATAGCAGATTTACTTAGGGTTTGAAAAAAGGATAGGTCTTAACAGGAAAGCTAAAGGTTTCCAAAATCCTGAGGTTTAATGTTATCCAGCCACTTTTTCCACTGATCTTTTTCTTCTGAAACATTTTTGGCTGATTCAGGAATATCTAAGCTTTTTGCAGCTTCAATAACTTCTTCATTTACAAAAATTGGGGCCTTGACTCTTAAAGCTAATGCAATGGCATCGCTGGGACGGGAGTCTATACTTAAGGTGTTTCCTCCATTGGTTACAGAAATAACAGCGTAAAAAGTATTATCACGCAATTCGCTAACTAAAATGTGTTTAATTTCTCCATTTAGGTCATTAATTACATTTTTCATTAGGTCGTGAGTCATAGGTCGAGGGGTTGTGATTTTTTCAATTTCTAAAGCAATGGCATTTGCTTCGAAAAAACCGACCCAAATTGGCAAAGCCCTATTGCCAGCTAAATCCTTTAAAATAATAATTGGCATATTTGTAAGAGGGTCCAAGGTCAATCCTTCGACTTTCATTTCAACCATTTGGAATTCCTAAGCAAGAAAAAATGATGGATTGGGATAAAGGATTAAAAAATTCCGCCCAAAATATAAACCTATTGATTTATATAGTTAATCAGTAATTAAAATGTTTGTCAAACTTATCTTTTCGTCAGGTAAAGGAAGGTTTGATAAAAGTTAGGGTTTATCCGCTTTTTTGGATGTTTTTGTCTAAAAATTCTTTCAACTTCATTTGAACAACATCAGGTATATCGTTTTTACCTAAGGATTCTCTACAAATCACAGTAGTTTTCTTGTACGTCCTTAAAAAGTTAATGCAAGGAGGACAATCTTGGAGGTGCTCATCTAAAGAAGAAGAGGTTTCATCGTCCAGGTTACCTTCAAGGTAATCGAACAATAAATCTAAACATTCTTTACAACAGATCATTGCTTTCCTCCTTGGACAGAATACTCATCAAAATAATTTGAAAGCTTTTTTCTCAAAAATAATCTTGCACGGTGTAATCTAGATTTCACAGCCGGAATGGTTAAGTCTAATATCTCGCTGACTTTTTCTGTTGATAACCCTTCAACATCCCGCAAAATAAAAACTACTTTTTCCTTTTCGGGTAATTGATCCACGGCTTTACCAATATTACTTTTCATCTCGTTTGTAAATAAAAGAGACTCTGTGTTTTCAGACCAATCGGTAATCTTTTCTACTTGATACCCGCTATTATTAAAAGATGGAAGCATTTCATCTAAAGAAATATGCTGTTCCTTTTTTTTGTTTCTTAATTTCATATATGTTGCATTTAGAGTAATGCGATAAACCCAACTTGAAAAGGCTGATTTTCCTTGGAAAGTATGAATTTTCTTATAAATACTCAACAAAACGTCTTGGGCTACATCTTGAGCATCCATTTGGTTCCGTGTCATGTTAAAGGCCAACGCGTATATTTTGCGTTGGTAAAGTTCAACAATTTTATCAAAAGCCTCCATTTTTCCGGCTTTCATATCACGAACAAGTATATCGTCCTGCTCTTTTTCTGCCTGCGAACTCATTATTAGGGCCTGTTTATTAAAGGTTTTGAAAAAATTGGTTCACCTTTAAACTCAGCCCAAATTTTGAATTCAGGGAGCTTAATTGTGATGCTGAAAAATAAAAAAGGTTTCATTATAAAGAAAGTGGAAAAAATTTACTTTTATTAATTAAATCAACTAGTTACTATATGTTTTATTGAACGATGAATTTTGAAATTCAAAAAAGTTTCCCGGTTGATTTATAGGTTTATTCCATATCATCATTAATTTGTTCCAAATTCTAACACCCTCACTTTTAGTTGACAAACTTAATAGTTTCTTAAAGCGTATTTTAAGTACTTTTTTTAGGCGGGTAAATTTTTTTAAATAATTGTTGTAGGGTTTGAATTAAATTTTCGACTCATTAAACTAATGAAAAAATAATGTAAATTTGATTTGTGGTAAAATTTCAAAATTTCCTTCATATCGTTATGTTTCCTTTGAACCCCTTGATTTGTTTAGTTACTTTAATTTTTGCATTTGGTTGGAATACATCCTTTGCGGAAGTTCATCAAAATACCGATCGGAAATATCCAAATTCTTTTCGTGAATTTCAGATTAATAATCTAACTGGAAAAAAACTCCTGACTAAAAACATTTCTTCTAACGATCAAGTTTCCGAAAGTAAACAAAGTTTCCCATCTACCTCAACTAATTCACGGTTTGCAAGGGGAACCAAGGAATTTGGCATCCAATTAGGTTACGGATATACTTTCGATCTTCCACCTGTGAGTTCGGCTGTGAATGATCGGACAAATATAGATTTCGTTTATTTTTTTCCGTTTTTTAAATACAACTTAACTGGATTGATTGGGAAATCTTTTTTTCAAGGGGCTTTGTTTTGGGTGATCGAAGCGGGGACAGCCATTTCAATTGCTGATCCTGATAGAAACGGTGTAAAAACTGATAATGCTCCTAATTTTTTGTTTGGATTCACTCCCATTCAAGTAGAATATAAATTCATAAATCCCCAGCGAAAGTGGGCCCCATATGTTTTTGGGGGCGCAGGTTTTTCGATAGGGGACTGGCATGAAGCGGCCCGTGAAATTAGCACGGCATTTGAATTTATTTTACAAACTGGTGCTGGCGTTGAGATTTTTTGTGATGATGGTCATTCTTTTTTGTTAAACTATCGACTTTGGCATCTTTCTAACTCCAATATAAAATCTCCTAATATTGGATTGAATGCTCATGTGTTCTCATTAGGATTTACTTTTTAAAGACACAGGGATTTCTAAAGTACCCTCCCTTTGGACCTGTTATAATCAATTGGTATGAAAAATTCAACACCAGGTCTATCTCAACCGCCCGATAATAATCCCAATATCTTAATAAAAGGATTTAAAAATCTAGAACAATGGGTCTATTCACATCCATTGACCATCCTTTTGGTTTCCTTATTCCTCGCAGGATTTTGTCTTTGGTTTACATCAGAGCATCTAAAATTTAAAACTAGCCGAAAAGATTTAATAGCTCAAGATTTACCTTTTCACGTTCTTTATAAAAAGTATCGAAATGAATTTAAAGATTTTGATGGAATGATTGTTGTGATTGAGGGAAACAAACAGTCTGAAATGAGAGATTTTGCAGAAAAGTTGGTGGTCCAGTTAAATAACAAGAAAGATGTTTTTTCGGAGATTTATTTTAAAGTCGATACAGAATATTTTAAAAGTAAATCCCTCCTTTATTTAAGTCAGGAAGATTTGATTCAGCTTAGAGAGAATCTTATTGATCGTGAAGAATTTATGCTTAAATTGAATGAGTCCCCTGGCCTAAATACTCTTTTGCAAAGTATAAATGAAGAAATAAGCGTAGGTGTTGTTGATACTTTAATGACGGATTTTTTAGGATCCGAAGATGAAGATATTCAGGAGAATGAAGAAGACTTAAGTCTTTTGATTAATTTATTGGATCAAGCAAATAATCGATTAAAAGGGAAAGGGAAATTTGAATCTCCTTGGGGCGAACTATTTTCAATAAATACAGATGATTTAGAGTCGCAAGGTTATTTGGTCTCCGATGATCAGAAATTGTTATTTATTTTGCTTAACCCTAGAGAAACCTCTGGAGATTTTGCAGGTGCTAAACAGGCAATTGAAGATATCCGAGAAATTATCAATGAGACAAAAAAGGATTTTTCGGAAATCCAGGTGGGGTTGACGGGAGGGGAAGTCATTGCCTCGGATGAAATGTATACTACACATAGAGATGCCAAACGGGCATCCCTTTATGCCTTAATTGGAGTTGCCATATTATTTATTGGATTCTATAGAGGATTGATTCAGCCTCTTCTTGCAGTATTTACTTTATTGATATGTATTGCCGTTGCATTAGGATACACCACATTGGTGGTTGGCCACCTGAATATAATTTCAGTAGTATTTACAACTATTCTAATAGGATTGGGAATTGATTTTGGGATCCATATACTTTGTCGTTACCGAGAGGAAAGGCAGCTTGGTCAGAAAGTTTCAATGGCTTTAAGTAATACTTTGCAAAAAACAGGGGTTGGAAACCTTGCAGGAGCGGTCACAACTGCTATCGCTTTTGGAGCTATGGCTTTCAGTAATTTTGTAGGAATCATTGAATTAGGAATAATTGCTTTTGGTGGTATTTTAATTTGTTTTTTAGGAATGATTATTTTGCTCCCGGCTTTGATTGTATTACATGAACGTTGGGGAAACCCGGTCTATCAATCTGCCCAAAAAATATATGAAAAAGAAATGTTATTTGAAAAATGTTTTTCTCATTACTTATTGATAATCTTAGTTACATTGTTGCTTTTATTTTGGGCTAGTTGGGTATCTAAAGATACGCGTTTTGATTACAATTTGCTTAACATGCAGGCAAAAGGAATTGAAGCAGTAGATTATGAAATGAAAATCATAAAAAATGCTAAACGGGCTTCTTGGAACGCTGCGATGATGGCAGATTCTCTTGAAGAGGCGAAAGAAAAATTTCAGAAACTTAAAAGGAGTCCGACGGTTGGAAGAGTGGAAACAATATTGACCGCATTTCCTGAAAAACAGGAGGAAAAAATAAAATGGATAGCCGAAATTAACCCCGAAATTGAGGATTTGAAGGTGAGTCCTAAAGATGAAGCTTTTTCATTGAATCAGCTTAATGCGACTTTGAAAAAACTAAGGTTTAAATTACGTAAAAAAGAAAAAGAAAACAGTTCTGATAAAGTGTTTGAAGCCTCTCAAAAATTGAAAGCGTTGCAACATACACTTGGACAAGTGGAACCTGCAGTCGCAAACTCACAACTTCAAAATTTTTCAAAAAATCTGTTTAATGACTATAGAAAAAAAATTGATGATTTAAAAAAATCTTCCAACCCCACTCCAGTAAAAATTGATGAATTTCCGCAGGATTTAAAGTTACGCTTCATAAGCCCATCAGGTAAATATCTTTTATTGATATATCCTAATATAAATATTTGGGAGCGTGAATCTATGGAACGTTTTTTAAATGAAATGCAGATAATTGATCCCAATGTCACCGGTAATGCGGTGCATATGTATAATTCAAGCCGATTAATGATCGAAGGATACATTCGAAGCGGGATTTATGCATTTTCAGTAATTTTTATTTATCTGTTGCTCACATTTAGAAAATTAAAAACAGCTTTGCTAGTTCTTTTACCTTCCGTTGCTGGGGCGATATTAACATTAGGTTTAATGGACTTATTCAGCATTCAATTTAACCTGGCAAATTTAGTGATATTGCCATTGATTTTAGGAATCGGTGTAGTTGATGGGGTACATATCATGCACCGTTATAAAGAAGATATCCATTCTGGTGCTAACGTGATTTCTAAAAGCACAGGTCAGGCTGTACTTTTAACATCATTGACTACTATGATTGGGTTTGGGAGTTTAATGATTGCAGACCATCAGGGAGTATTCAGTTTAGGGGCAGTGCTGACTTTAGGGGTTGGGAGTTGTTTGTTCACTTCAGTTACATTGTTACCCGCTCTAATGAAGCTGGGTTGGGAGCGAGGATGGCAATTTTGATTGATGAATTTTCTTACCGGGGACTTGCAGCTATGTTTCCACCGTCTACAGAAAACACACAACCGGTGGTTTTTTCAGATAGGGCTAAATGTAAGAATGCTTGGGCGACATCTTTATCCAAAACTTCCTGGCGTAATAAATTGTCTTTGAAATAATCTTCTGGTTTCAATCCACGGGCAGAGGCTCTCTCCTCAATAAAATCTTCCGTAAACAATCCGGTTCTAATTCGATCTGCATTGATGGCATTGGCTCGAATTCCTTGATCTCCATAATCTAAAGCGAATTGTTTGGTAAGAGCAACCACCCCCGCTTTTGGAAGGGCATAGGGGCCAAAAAATTTTCCTGGGTTAAAGGCAGCTTTAGAAGCATTAAATAAGAGAGTACCTCCAGTTTTTTGTTTTAAGAAAATTTTTACAGCTTGCGCTGCTAAATGATGATGAGAAAAAAAGTTTAGCTCAAAGCTCTCACGCAGTGCAGCTCTGTCAATCTGCGCAATGGGTCCTTGAACAGCATTGCCTGCATTTGAAATTAAGTAATCTAACCCCCCAAACTTTTGGACAACCTGTCTAAAGGATTCTACAACCGCTTTTTCGTCGGTAACATCCATGGTTAAGGTTTCTACCTTTGTTTTACATTCTTTTTTAATTTGGTCTCCGGCTTTTTGCAATTGATCTGAACTAATGTCAACCAAGAAAAGATTGGCACCTTTTTCTGCAAACAGCTTAGCAGTGGCAAACCCGATACCCGAGGCCGCTCCTGTAATATAAACAATTTTTCCCTGTAACAAAGAAGGAGATGATTTGCCCAGTTTAGCCTGTTCCAAGGACCAATATTCCATATCAAATAAGTCGTGGTCCTTTAGAGGTTGGTAGGATCCAATGCTAAAAGCATCCTGAATAATCTCAATAGTATGTTGATAAATATCAGCAGCAATATTAGCTTCCTTGGGAGTTTTTCCCATAGTGACTAAACCTAATCCAGAAACC
The DNA here is from genome assembly GCA_965223665.1 of Nitrospinaceae bacterium. Taxonomy (GTDB): domain Bacteria; phylum Nitrospinota; class Nitrospinia; order Nitrospinales; family Nitrospinaceae; genus CBDCVY01. The sequence continues at coordinate 2,427,189 of OZ245011.1, read as the reverse complement.
AAAATAATTCGTGGCAACGGATCCAGTTCTTTTTTATCAACTCCTTTTTTCTCTTTATTAGAGATGAAATACTGATGGTAAGATTGCATATATTGATTTAAGGTTTGGGTGATTTCCTGCCTTAAGGCATTTTCATCTTCAAGATTCTTAGGATTTAAAATCAGGGGTTTTTGTTTGGTCCGAATTACATGGTCTGGTGTGGCAGTTCCTATTTGTGTCCATTCTAAGCATTCCTCAGACGATGCAAATTGTAATGCTTTGTCGCATTCCCGGTGATGGACCAACCAATTCATTTGAGATTTTTCAAAATAAAGACCGCGGAGAATCGGTGCAATATTATTCAATATTTCTGTAGCCGATTTGGGTTGAGGTTGTTGAAGGGTTAGTTTTTTTCTGGTGTGTCCTGATATATATGACTCAGCTTGAGTTACTGCCTCGATGTGATAGTCATAACTGTCCTTAGCGGATTCTGCAAATGTAAACAAACCATGGTTGATTAATACTAATCCCTTAACGTTTGGATTTTTTTCATAAGCTTCAGCAGCAGCTTTTGCCAAATCAAACCCAGGCATAATGTAAGGAACAATCCCCAACTCATCTCTATAAATATCTTTGCATATGGATTCTGCATTGGGTTGATTTGCAATTACTAAAATAGCGTCTGCATGAGAATGGTCTACAAACTTATGAGGTAAAAAAGCATGTAACAATGTTTCAACCGATGGATTTGGGGAAGAGGCATCTAATAAGTGAGTCCTTTGCTCGTTTACCATATCCTCATCACTTAATTGAGATAAGTTTCTTAACTTTTGAAGATAGTCTAATTGAACACCCGGCAACCCTGGGGGTTCTATAGTATCTAAATCCCAGCCACTTCCTTTTACAAATAGCACTTTGGTATCATCCCCTATCCGATTTTTGGCAACGGATTTAACCGAAGTATTCCCACCCCCATGCAATACCAGAGCAGGGTCCGCTCCAATAAGCCTTGAGGTATAAACTCGAAGACCAATGTCTTCTGAAAAGTTTGAATATTTTTTTATTGCGGCCTTCGCCTCAGAGTCATTCCACCGATTTAACATAATTTTTTTCTATGAAAATGGTTAAGAATAATAAAGAAAACAAACAATTGATAAAGGTTATCATAAACTTGGGAATTTGAATTGAAAACCTGGATGATTTGTAAAGAATTCTATGCTAAATTTGAACCGAAAGAAATTGGATCCCACAATTAATTCTTTTTAATTCATCCATGTTAGCAAAAATCCACGTAACATTAAAAAATGGGGTATTAGATCCTCAGGGCAAAGCTGTTCATCATGCGCTTCAGGATTTGGGATTTTCAGAAGTTCAAGAGGTCCACTTAGGGAAATATATGGAGGTGCGTCTTCAAGGAGTTTCTGAAAATGAAGCCCAAAACCGAATAAAAGAAATGTGTGAAAAGTTATTGGCTAACACCGTCATTGAATCCTATCAATTTACATTAGAAACTGCAGACTGAGGTTATATGGACGTTTCTAATATTAAGTGTGGTGTTGTCGTATTCCCCGGATCCAACTGTGACCATGACTGTTTTCATATTTTGAGCGAGGTTTACGGCTTAGATGCAGAATATATTTGGCATAAGGATCAGGAAATGGGGTCCTATAGTTTTATTATTCTTCCTGGTGGGTTTTCTTACGGAGATTATTTACGTACAGGGGCAATTGCAAAATTTTCTCCCATCATGAGATCAGTTGTTAAATATGCCAATCAAGGGGGTAAAGTTTTAGGCATATGTAATGGCTTCCAAATTTTGGTGGAATCGGGACTATTACCTGGAGCCTTACTGCGGAATCAGACTCAAAAATTTATTTGTAAAATGTTGGAATTAAGGGTGGAAAATCATCAAACGGTTTTTACGGAATCATGTAAAGAAAAAGCAGTGTTAAGAATTCCTGTAAACCATGGGCAAGGAAATTATTTTGTAGATTCTGAAATGCTCAAAAGATTGGAAGATAATAACCAGATTGCATTTAGATATTGTAATCCAACTGGAGAAATTGACGATTCTGTGAATCCTAACGGTTCAATTTCGAATATTGCTGGGGTGACTAATGCCGGAAAAAATGTCTTGGAATGATGCCTCACCCAGAGCGTTGTGCTGATCCCACATTTTCAGAATTAGACGGTCAATTTATTTTTAATTCTCTGATTAAAGCGAACTAACTCAAAGTCAATGGCCGCTCCTGTTCAACCTAAAATCACACCTGAATTAATTGCTGATCATGGTCTTAGCCCTGAAGAATATCAACGAATTCTTGAGTTACTGAAGCGAGAACCCAACTTAGCTGAGTTAGGAGTTTTTTCTGCCATGTGGAGTGAGCACTGCAGCTATAAAAGCTCGCGACCTCACTTAAAAACTTTACCTACCCAAGGATCAAGAGTTATTCAAGGCCCGGGAGAAAATGCAGGAGTAGTTGACATCGGAGACGGGTTAGCTGCTATTTTTAAAATTGAAAGTCATAACCATCCCTCTTTTATAGAACCTCACCAGGGCGCTGCTACTGGGGTAGGTGGCATTTTAAGGGATATCTTTACTATGGGAGCTCGACCCATAGCTTTATTGGATTCCCTCAGATTTGGTGACCCTCAAGACCCAAAAACAAGATTTTTGCTTAATGGAGTGGTTGAAGGGATTTCTAGTTATGGAAATTGCGTAGGAGTTCCGACAATTGGTGGAGATACGTATTTCGATTCCTGTTACAACGGAAATATTTTGGTGAATGTATTTTGTCTTGGGATTGCCAAGGCAGATAAAATTTTTTTAGGCAAAGCCTCGGGTGTAGGAAATCCCTTAATCTATGTGGGTTCAAAAACAGGGCGCGATGGAATTCATGGGGCAAGTATGGCTTCTGCAGAATTTGACGATATGACTGAAGAGAAGCGTCCAACGGTTCAAGTAGGGGATCCTTTTACAGAAAAACTTTTGTTAGAAGCTTGCTTGGAAATAATGAAAAAAGATTGGGTGGTTGGAGTTCAAGATATGGGTGCCGCGGGACTAAGCTCTTCTTCATTTGAAATGGCGGAAAGGGCTGGCATGGGTATTGAGTTGGACCTTTCTAAAGTACCAATTCGTGAGAAGGGAATGACTGCATATGAAATCATGCTTTCAGAATCACAAGAAAGGATGTTATTTGTTGTAGAAAAAGGGCATGAACAAGAGGCAATCGATATTTTTGAAAAATGGGATTTAGATGTTGCAGTAATAGGGAAGGTCACGGAAGACGGAGTTTTTCGTGCAAAAATGGAGGGTGAAGAAGTATTAAGTTTACCCATTGAAACAGTTGTGACGGGTGCGTTGAAATGTGACCGACCCACGCAAAAGCCGCTTTATTTAGATCAAGTAAATTCATTGGACCTGAATCAATTAGAAATTCCTAAAAATGGAAATTCGTCTTTAAAGCAGCTTTTGGCCTCTCCTTCTATTGCCAGTAAGCGATGGATATACGAGCAATACGACCATATGGTGCGTTTAAATACGCTGGTAATGCCTGGATCAGATGCTGCAGTAATTCGAATCAAGGATACTAATAAAGCTCTAGCAGTTTCTGTGGATTGTAATAGTCGTTATTGTTATTTAGACCCATATTTAGGTGCGCAAATTGCCGTTGCCGAATGCTGCCGCAATTTATCTTGTTCTGGAGCAGAACCAATCGGAGTGACTAATTGTCTGAACTTCGGAAACCCAGAGAACCCGGAAATTATGTGGCAGTTTGAACAAGCGGTCAAAGGGTTAGGAGATATGTGCCGCTCTTTTGATATTCCTGTAGTCAGCGGCAATGTCAGTCTATATAATGAGACTAAAGGAGAGGCAATATTTCCAACGCCAACAATTGCTGTAGTGGGATTGCTTGAAAATCGAAATCTCCATTGCACTCAATGGTTTAAAAATGAAGATGAGCGAATTGCAATCCTTGGCATTTCCCGCGAAGAATTAGGTGGAAGTGAATATTTAAAATTAAAGGATGGCCTTTGTAGAGGAAAAGCTCCTGCATTGGATATTGCTCAAGAAAAAAATGTTCAGAAGTTGTGCCGTGACTTAATTAAAAATAAATTGATCTCATCTGCACATGATTGTTCTGAAGGTGGATTGGCCGTCGCTTTAGTTGAATCATGTATTACGGGCCCAAGTACTTTTGGAGTTGAAATTGAACTGAATTCTGCATTGAGGGTAGATGCTTTAATATTTGGAGAATCTCAGTCGCGAATTGTGATTTCGTTTCCACCAGAAAATGAAAGAGAAATTGAAAAAATGGCCAGCCAGGCTAACATAGAGTGGAAAGATATAGGTTCTGTTAAATCTTCAGGGTTTAAATTGGTTGTTAATAATGAATCATTCATTGATTGCAATATTCTTGAATTGAGTGATATTTGGAACAATACATTGAGCACATATGGAAATAGAATTTCTTAAAGACGACAAATTCCATGAGGAATGCGGTGTAGTTGCCATTTACGGTCATCCTGAAGCGGCAAACCTGGCCTATCTTGGTTTATATGCTCTCCAGCATCGTGGCCAGGAAAGCGCAGGAATTGCTTCTGTTGATAAAGGAAATGTCTATATTGAAGTTGGAATGGGGCTGGTGGCCGATATTTTTAGTTCCCAAAGAATGCAACGTCTTCCGGGTAATATGGCCATAGCGCATAATCGTTATTCAACTTCTGGAATTAGTAAAATAATGAATGCCCAACCTTGCCTTATTAATTATTCTAAGGGCTCTCTTGCTTTAGCTCATAATGGAAATTTAGTAAACTCTCAGCAGATTCGGGAAGTTTTAGTTGAACATGGAGCAATTTTCCAGTCGACTAACGATAGTGAAGTTATTGTGCACCTTATTGCTCAGTCGCATGCTGAGTCGTTTCTAGAGAGAGTGGTGGAAGCTCTTTCCGAAGTGAAAGGAGCGTATTCGCTGGCTCTAATGTCAGAAAATGAAATTATTGCGGCCCGAGATCCATATGGGTTTCGGCCTTTGTGCTTGGGAAAATTGGGAGATGCTTATATTGTAGCTTCAGAATCATGTGTAATGGATTTGATTGAAGCAGAATTTATTCGCGAAATTAAGCCTGGCGAAGTTTTGCTCATTAACGAAAATGGTGTGCAATCTTACTTTCCTTTTCGTAGATATGAGTCGAAACAGTGTATATTTGAGCATATTTATTTTGCACGTCCGGATAGTTTCCTATTTGGCGATTTTGTTTATTCAGTCCGAAAACGGATGGGGCAGGCTTTAGCTCGACAGGCTCCTGTGAAAGCTGATTTAGTGGTACCTGTTCCTGACTCTGGAAATTTATCTGCGTTAGGTTTTTCTGAGGAATTAGGAATCCCTTATGAAATGGGCTTAATCCGTAATCATTATGTGGGCAGAACTTTTATTGAACCTCAATCTCAAATTCGTCATTTTGGGGTCAAGGTAAAGTTAAATCCGGTTAAAGAGTTGATTCGTGATAAACGCATTGTCATTATTGATGACTCTATTGTTAGAGGAACGACAAGCCGAAAAATTGTAAAAATGTTACAAAATGCAGGAGCGAAAGAAGTCCATGTACGGATCAGTTCGCCCCCAAGTTTATATCCCTGCTACTATGGGATAGATACTCCTAATAGGGAGGAGTTGATTGCCTCTAGGCATACTGTCGAAGAGACTCGTCGGTTTCTAACCGCGGATTCATTAGAATATTTAAGTTTGGATAATATGTTAGAGGTTATGGAGGAAGATAAAAGTCAATTCTGTAGCGCATGTTTTGATGGAAATTACCCTGTTTCCATTGATGGTAAGGGTCCCCAACCCGTTCAACTCAATCTTTTTGGAAGTGAGACTAAAGAAATTTAGTGTTGCTCACTTGGTACTTTTTTTTCTTCAATAGGGTTTGGAAGAGGTTCAGGAGCTGTTTTTATGTCACTTAAAACAGTGACGTTGTCTAAAGCGGTTCCTAAATCTTTAAGATCTTGTTGGTAGTTCGAAAGAGCGTTTTTTAGAAGGTCTTGCGAATCAATGGTTCTTTCATAAAAATCTTTTATTTTGCGATAATCAGCTTCCTTTAAAACGATAAAACCCTCTGTTATTTGTGTTTCCTTTGATCCCTCGTCTTTTTTCAAAATAGATTCAGAGCTTTCTTCTGTTTGTTTTTCAAATCCCCGAAAAATTTTGCTTAATGCCTCATCTAATGTGGGCTCCATGGCAATTTGATCCTGGTATCCGACGATAACTCGCTTAAGCTCGGGAATTTTTCCATTTTCCGCTTTTAAGTATAAGGGACGTACATATATCAATGACTCTTCAATGGGGATTACCAATAGATTGCCTTGAATGACCTGTGATCCTCGTTGATCCCATAAAGAGATCTGTCTCGATATTTCTGCATCCTGATTGATACGAGCGACCATTTGCTCTGGCCCATAGATTAACTTTTGTTTGGGAAATTTATATATAAGTAATTTCCCGTAATCTACTCCATCACTCAGGCCTACCATCCAGGCAGATAAATTTTGCTTGCCACTTGGCGTGAATGGAAGCATTAAAATGTATTCCTCTTGGCTTTTTCCTGGAAGTTTCATAATAGTGTAATAAGGCTGCATTCCTTTCCCATCAATTTCAGGGATTTCCCATTGATCTTCCTTATTGTAAAAAATTTGCGGGGTTTTCATGTGATAGGTTGCATAAACAAAGGCTTGTATATTGAATAATAGCGATGGGTACCGGATATGTTGCTTTAAGTCCAAAGGCATTTTTTCTAATTCTTGAAACATGGTAGGAAATAAGTTTTTGTAGGTAGCGATAATTGGATCTTTTGAGTCCGAAATATAAAAGGTCATGCTCCCATCATAAGCGTCAATAACTACTTTCACAGAGTTTCGAATATAGTTTGCAACCCCTTTAATGATACTGGTTTCTCTAATCATAAGTGAGTAGGGTAAGTTATCACTAGTTGTAAAAGCGTCATACATCCAGACCAAGCGGCCTTCGTTAGTAATCACAAGATAAGGGTCATTCGAAAAATGTAAAAAGGGCGCAACCTTTTTTACTCTTTCTTCAATATCTCGATAAATTAATACCCGACTCTCGCTATTTATATCTTGGGAAAAAAGAATTTTCATAGTTTTAAAACGAATGGCGAATAAAATTTTTCTCAAAAAGGAACCAACTGAAACTCCTCCTGTCCCTTCATAATTTTTATAAACATTCTTTTCACCTTCCGGGTAATCAAACTCTTTTGTCCCTGTATTTACAAATACATGTTCATTTGATAACTCTCCGTAATATATCTCGGGTTGTGTAACTTTTAAGTCTATAGAGGATCTAGGTGGAATATCTTTAATATACAAAACCGGCAAACCTTCGGGGGTTATTTGATTTACTGGGCTAAGAGAAACGCCGTAGCCATGGGTGAAAGTTAAATGCTCATTTATCCAGGTTCTATTGGGTAAGCTGCTGGATTGTAATTCTCTAGGTGACAATAAGGTTTGCTGATATTTTCCATTTATGTGGTAACGGTCATTATCAACAGATTTAAATTGATAATAGGTTCGAATTTCCTGGATTTGACCTAGGGTTGCCAATAATTGATCCTGGTCCCATAATCGAATATTTTCAATGGTGGTATGATTTTTTTGTATGGTATCGGCGTCAATAGAATTGGAACCAGTAAGTTCGTTGACTTCGATTTCTTTTAATCCATATCCTTCAACGGTTCCTGCAATAGTATGCTCTATGTAAGGGGTTTCCTTGATAAGTTCATTGGGATCCACCACAAATTTTTGCAGGAGACCGGGATAAAAATTACTTGCCAGAAATACGAGGCCAATTCCTAAACCCGTAATAAATAAATTTCGTAAAGTCTCTTTTCCGCGAGACAATAGACTTATAACTGCCCCAATCAATGAAAGAATGATTAGAAAATTGAGTAGGGGTAGCCGCCCCCATGCATCCGCATAGTTGAGACCTGCGACAACATTTGAGTTACTGCTCACCAGTAAACCAAACCGCTGAAGAAAGATATCAAAAGCATATGTTAAAAATCCTAAAGCGGCTAAGGTACATAATGATTTTCTGGCATGGGCATTAGTTCCAAACCCCGAGGCGGTTAGAAAAATATGCTGTTTAAAAAAGTAAATCAGACCTAATCCAATTGCAATTAAAGCAAGCCCTGTCCAAAGAAATGTCTTAATAAATGTAAGAAATGGCAAAGTGAATAAATAGAAGGAATAATCTTTTCCAAAAATAGGATCGGTTTGACCATAAGGGACTTGATTTAGAAACTTTAGAGCTTCTTCCCAACGATCTGCTGCTATCAGACCAATAAGAACAGAGAAAAATAAGGGTACAAATAGAACCAATGGTTTTAAGTTAGTAGCCATGAGCTCTAATATGGGAACATTTTGCCTAAGGTGGTCTTTTAGGTTGATCGGAATGTGAGAGGATTTGTTATAAGCAGATCTTAATACACCGAAAGAAATAAGGAAAAATAAAACGCCAAATCCCAATCCTAATCCCAATTGGGCTCCTAGAATTGTCCAAATAACCGGAAGTAACTGGTATTTTTCAAACCAAAGAAGATCGATGTAGAAAGCAATAATTTTGTCCGCAAACATCATGCAAACAAAAACGATGATTAAAAACAGGACTAACCATTTTTTAGAAAGGTTCATTTTTTTATTTTGTTAAATTATTTCCACTTAATTGAACAGCCCATAGCAGGAAACTGTTTACCATTTATTTCCCCATTGGATAAGTATTCTTCAATAGCATTTCTCAGACTGTTATCTTCAACTTTATCAGGGTATTCCCAATTGTCATCCAGGCGGCCATGATAAATTAATTCAAGGTTAGAATTAAAGAGGTATATATCTGGAGTGCAAACTGCGTCATAAGCTTTTGCCACTTCTTGGGTTTCATCATAGAGATATGGAAAGTTAAAGCCTTCTTCCTCAGAAAATTTTTTCATGTTTGCAAATGAATCTTCGGGGTATTTGATAGCATTATTGGAACTGATTCCCACTAGTTGAATTCCTTGACCAGAAAAATCCCTTTGTATATGAATGAATCTTTGGATGGTTGCTTTTACATATGGGCAATGATTGCAAATAAAAATAACAAGAAGTCCTCGGGCCTTTTTAAAGTTATCTAAGCTGTAAAATTTCCCATCGATTCCTTTTAAATTAAATTTTGGAGCCTTGGTTCCAAGGGGGAAGTCAGTGGAATAAGTAAGTGCCATTTAATCTTTCCTCAAATTATTTTCAATGAAAAGAGTCTACGGGAAGTTGGTAACTTTTATAATTCGCTAAAATGCTAACATGTCAAACTGAGGGACTCAATAGAAATAAAAACTTGTGGGGGTCAACTTGAACAAGACATTCCCGAGATGCGACAGGTGTAACAGGCTGAATGTTTCAGGGGATAAGGATTTAACGCTTCTTTGAGGGATTGCCCTAGTTTAGCGGAATCTTCCTCCACTAAAATTGGACAAACATAAACTCCTTGAGCAGTAGCCATACGTGATGTAGCGCATTGTAGATTGGTGATAGGCCAATTTTCAAAACATTTTTCAGTTACTCGTTCATTTGGATGGTAAGAACGTGCATTTTCTGCCAGTTCACCCATCAGGAATCCTGGCAAAAACTTGACTTGTGGATTAGGGACACCATTATCGCTTAGAAACTTTTTGGCTAAGTTTTCCCATTTTGCATCGTCCTCATCATCCCAACTTCGGACCATTGTCAGATGTGTCGAAAAACCCGCTTTTGCCAAATTTCGAATACCTGCCATTGCAAGTCGATAAGAATTTTTTCCCCTAACAGCATCATTATCTGTTTCGTCTAAACTGTCCAAACTTACTCTAAAAAATAATGAATGAATGGATTTCGATTGAATTTCTTTCAACCGAGCTACTTTATTTTCCGTTAGAGGGAGACCATTGGTAAGAACATGGCAAGGGCCAAACTCAAGAATGGCTTCGAGTATTTCAAAAATTTCAGGGTTTAAAAAAACTTCCCCGCCAGTAATATAGTAATCTTCAACTCCCAATTCTTTCGAATCCTTTAAATGATACCGAACTTGATCCAGTGACATCATTGGAATATTATGATTTTCAGGATGGCAACTAATAAAACAATGAGTGCAAGCTAAGTTGCATAGGGTACCTCCTACCTGCAACCACAAGGTATGAAGTTGGGTTAAGGGAACTTCGGGTGTCCGGAATACTTCGGAATTTTCAGGAATAGGGTTTCTTGGAACAAAGTCCATGGTTTTTTCATTCATCGGTGATTAAACTTTCAATAATTAGTCGATGATATAACAATTACCTTACATTGCTCTATTATAAACCTGCAGATTCATATGAATCACTAATGTTTTTTACACGGAGTTTACGGCGTAGCGCTGTGAACCCTTCAGTAGCCGTTTTACCCAGTGTAGTTTTATATATGGGTTTTTGAACCAATTTAGCTTCATTAGGGTTTTGAAGAAAAAAAACACCATCAAGAGCAGAGACTTTGTCGGCAGAAGGGTACATCCATTTTAAATTTAATTTGTTCATTTTTGCCGTTTGTTCCAGGTGGGCAATAATATCTTGGATGGGTTTAAAATTTTCCTGATCCTTGAGTCCCGTTTGGGGAAGCTGGAGAATAGGTAAAATACCTTTGGAGCTAATTTCACTAATTTTTTCCTTAATAAAATCCGGGGAGTCTACGTTAAGAGTAAGCTCAGTAGAAACAGTTCCTTGGGGAAAGACACCTGAGGCATATTCAAGTGCCTCTAAGTTAATTAATGCGGGAATTCTTTTTTTAGTAGGAGAATGAATAGAAAATCCATCCAAAGGAAATACTAATAAATCAACTCCTGCAGCATAAATATTATCAATTGTTCCCATGTCTTCTGGAGGGAACCCGCGAAGCGCGACAAAGGTTCGAAAATTTTTTTTAATTAATTTGATTAAGGGAGCAATGTGTTGAAACCCTCGGTCCTTGTCCTCACAAAAATCCATATTTATTTGGATTAAATCTGCAACTCCTTCTTCAAAAGCTGACCGAATAATTGAGAGGGCTCCTTCAAATCCCATATTGATGGTTTTATTTCTGCCAAATAACCTTAAATATAGATTTAGACAATATCCATCCAATTTAATGTTGGAAGAGATTGGGTTACGATTTTTATCTTTTTCCTCAATAAAATGTGGGGGCGGAATAATGCTAATTTCTAGTGACTCAGTCGAATTATCTAGAAAAAGTTTTTCTTTTTGAATTTTGACGGTTGGACTGCGTTTTCCGGATGCAAGAACGAAAGTTCTTACAAAAAAATCCTCACTGAGTGAAAATACAATCTCCTCACGTTTTCCTAATTTAATCAACCCCTTGGAAACTTCTGGATGTTGACGTGCTTCTTCCGTTAGGATGACTCCTTTATTCATTAATTCTAGTTTTAACTGTCCTAAAGTTTTCATTCTCAATATCAAAGTCGGCCTAAAAGCTTGTGATGGATGCCATCAAATCCGCCGGAAGACATTACTACGATTACATCTCTTGATTCATTATTTTTTACAATAAAATCAATAATAGCATCCGTATTTGGCAGTAAATGAGCGTTCCCGCCCTCAAGATTTATGGAATTAACTACCTGAGTTAAATCTAAACGATCTTCTTCTGGAATTTTATCCGGAGCGTATAGTTGAGCTATCAGGGTGCAATCTGCTAATTGAAAACTAGTAGGTAACTCCTTTTGAAAAATATTACGTCGTGAAGTAGCAGATCGAGGTTCAAATACAGCCCAAATTCTATGTTCTGGCCAAGCGTCTTTAATAGCTTCTAAGGTTAAATGTATGGCTGTAGGGTGATGTGCAAAATCATCAATAACCATAACCCCATTTTTTTCACCTACAATTTCTTGGCGCCGTTTTATCCCCTTAAAACTTTTTAGTGCTTCTACCACCTGAGATGCAGGTATTCCACATTTTATGGCGATGGCAATAACAGCAGCCGAATTCATAGCATTATGTTTACCCACCATAGGTAAATTAAAGGTCGCTACTTTTTTGCCATGATGGTTTAAATCAAAATTTCCGTGCCCGGATTTGTAATGATAGTTTCTGATGGACCAATCGGCTTTAGGAGAAAACCCATAGGATTCTATTTCACATCTGGCGTTGATAAGGACATCTTTGACATTTTTGTCAGAAAAATCAATTAAAAGAAAACCCTTTGGGTCAATAAGTGCTACAAATTTTCTGAAGGCATCTTTGATATGGTCTAAATCTCTGTAAATATCAGCATGATCGAACTCTACACTAGTTAATATGGCTGCGTAGGGTTGATAATGAAGAAACTTAGGGCCTTTATCAAAGAAAGCTGTATCGTATTCATCACCTTCTGTAATAAAAAAATTTCCCTGCGGAATTTGGTGGTTAGAATCAAAATTCTTAAGCCATCCTCCTACTAAAAATCCAGGCTTTTGTTGGGTTGCATGAAATACCCAACTAAGTAAAGATGTGGTTGTGGTTTTCCCATGGGTTCCCGTTACAACCAGTGATTTTCTTCCTTCAAGAAAAAAACGGGCAAGGGCTTGCGGAAAAGAAATATATGGAATACCAGATTTTTGAACCGCAATAACTTCTTCATTATCTTTGGATACTGCATTTCCAATGATTACTAAATCGAGGTTGGAAGTTATATTGGATTTTTTATAACCAGGTAAAATTGAAATTTCTTCATTTTGTAAAAGGGTGCTCATGGGAGGATAAATATTAGTATCCGACCCGGAAACATTGAAGCCGGCCTTTTTTAATAATCCCGCTAACGAAGCCATCCCGGTGCCACAAATGGCAATAATGTAAATGTTTTTAATGTTTTCAGATTTCATGAGAGGGGAAATTGTAGAAACTCCCCTCCAATATGTCAAGGAAAGTGGTGGTTTTAGGTAAGTAATTTTTTAAGTTCGAGTAAATCATCAACTATCCAATTAGGATTAGCGGTCTTCAGGATTTCCCGAGTTGCGTGACCATAGGTGACGGCACACACCGGGACACCCGCTCTTTTTGCGGTTTCTATATCCACTAAACTATCGCCTACCATAATAAGATTTCTGCTGGAAAAATTGAAATTATTCATTAAATAAATCAAACCCTGGGGATCAGGCTTTTTGTTTTCAAAAGAGTCTCCACCTAATATCTGACAAAATGGGTCTAAGCAGTTCAAATTTTTAAGAATAGCTTTTATAAATTTAGAAGGTTTGTTGGACAATATGGCCTGCTTTTTGTGAGAAAATGTATGGATTATGTCACGGCAGTTTGGAAAAAAATCAGTGTTATCCATTAAATGCTTTTCATAATGATTCATAAACAGTTCTATGGCCAACGGGGTATTGGTAAAACCGGTTCCCTTAAGAGACTGAGTCATTAAGTTGTGGACGCCACGGCCGACATAATTGAATATGGTTTCTTGAGGTAAGGAAGGAAGGGCAAGTTCCTCAAGAACACAATTTACCGAAATCGCAATGTCTATTTTAGTATCGACAAGGGTCCCATCAAAATCATAAACAATTAATTTGATGGAGTCTTTCATGCTAGCGGAGTCGGACTTTGAGATATATTAAATAACTCTTGGGTTTGAATTAAATCCGCTGCCTCAAAGTTGATGAGTAAAAAAGCAAAGTTTCATTTAATTTTTTGATAAATCTTATTGAATGGTAGGAGAACCTTCCATATCGTTTTTAATGTTGGAACTAAATCGGTAAGCCTTGACCACGTTGTTTGTATCAAATAAGATAACGAGGTCTTTGGATTTTTCTTTACCTAAGGAATTGTAGGTGTCGAATTGATAAGTCCACATAACATCTCCATTATTCACTCCTTCAATATAGGGAACTCCAAACCAATCCAGAATATGAGTTTGGGTGGTGACATTGTTTTCAATATCCCTAACTTTTGAAGTGTTGAAATTTTTGCCAACAGATGAGCAGCCAACCAGAGCGGCAAACAAAATCGCAACAATTAATAAATAATTGGGACGGAGCATGGGTTCCTCCAAAATTACAATTTGATTAATAATCAGATGTTATAAATAAAACTAAATTAAGGCCTTTTTAAAGGACAGTTTACCAAAACCTAAATAAAAAGTGTAATTTGAATTTCGATATCATGAAAAAAAATAAAATTTGTGCTTTATTCTCTATATTTTTGTGTTTTGGGCCTTTAAATGGATGCTTGAAGGAACCCTGGGTTCCCGAAGGCGAGTCGTCAAATGTTTCAGAAGAAAAGAAAAGACAAAATACTCAAAATTCGCCATTAGATGGATTTTATGAGACAGTCCCCTCTTTACCTCCCAAAGGTTTTTTTTTGAAACCGTTAGCTGAAAATGTTTATTTTTTTTCTGATGGTCACTTAAACACTATGTTTATTGTAACTAAGGAAGGTGTGGTGGTCATAGATCCATTAAAAGGGTTGGGAAAGAAACTAAAACAAGCAGTGAGTGAGGTGACTCAACAACCTATAAAATTCATGATCTACTCGCATTCCCATATTAGTCATATAGGAGATGCTCACTTATTTAACAATGGAGTTCAAGTTATAGCTCAACGTAGAGTCCATCAGGAGTTAGGGCGTTATCGGGACTCTAATAGGCCTTTGCCTCATATTGCTTTTGGAGCATCCTATAATTTAGAGCTTGGCGAAGAAAGAATTCAGTTGATATATCCGGGTCCAGGTCATGGAGAGGGAAATATAATAATTTATCTTCCTTTGAAAAAAATTTTGATGTTTACAGATGTTGCTGTTCCTCGAACGGTACCATTTAAATCTTTTGCTACTAAAGATATATATGGGCAAGTCTTTGGAATAAAAAAAGCCTTAAATTACGATTTTGATTTTTATGTTTCAGGGCATGGTTTTCGAGAGGGATCCCGGAAGGAAATGAAAGAAATTTTTCAATATTATTTATCTTCCAAAAAGGCGAATCGAACAGCTCTGAAAAAAATTTCTCTTAAAGAAATGTTAAATAAGTCAAAATCAAAGGACCCTTATAACAAGTTGAGTGAGTATTATGATGCAGTAGCGCAAGAATGTTATCTTTTACTAAAAAAAAGATGGAAGCCAAGGCTTATGGGTTTTGAGGCTTATGCAAGGAGTCATTGTGACCTATGGACTCAGTATCATCAAAATGAAATGTTACCTAAAAATTCTAAGTGATTTGAATTAATCTGAATAAATCTGCAGGATTTTGTCCATTTCTTTGTGGGAATGGGGAGGCATTCGTCCACCAAAGTGGGTGATAACTTCTGAAGCACAATAGGAACCAAGTATCCCTGCTTCTTTCAAGTTAAAATTATTTAGTAAGCCGTATAAGGATCCCGCAGCAAACAAATCTCCAGCACCGGTGGTATCCAAGGCTTTGACTTGAAAAGGATTGATCTGAATTCGCGATTGCCCTGTTTTACCCACCCAGGCGCCTTCACTTCCACGAGTCATAAATAAATATTCAGTCATACCCTGTAATCTTTCAAAAGCCTTACCTGGTTCATTTACATCAGCCATAGCTAAAGCCTCAGTCTCATTGCAAAATAAAATATCCACTTTACCTTGAATAAAATCTTTAACAGAATCTTTGTATGTGTTGACTATAAAGGCATCACTTAGTGTAAAGGCAACCGGTATCCCCTCAGTCTGAGCCATTTCAGCCATAGTAAGAGCGGCTTGACGCGTATCGTCTCCTGTCCAGAGATAACCCTCGATATAAATAAATTTAGAATTTCGAACAATAGTTTCATCTACATTGTCAGAATGAAGTTTGGAAGAAATCCCTAAATGGGTCAACATGGTCCGTTCACTGTCAGGAGTAATTAAAATTACGCAGGTCCCTGTTCCCTTTGTGACTGAATCGGTTCCTGGAAATCCTACTCCGCATTCCTTCATATCTTCTGTATAATGTTTTCCGTAAGAGTCGTCGGCAACTCGACCTAAATAATAGGCCCCGGCCCCCAGAGCAGCAACACCGTGGATTGTATTTGCGGCGGATCCGCCAGAAGCAATTTTTTGAGATTTGTCAGAAACAGCGTCGAGGATTTTTTTTTGATCATCAGGGGTGGATAGAGTCATGCCACCTTTTATAAGATTATTTTTTTTTATAAAATCTTCTTCCACTTGAACTTCAATATCCACTAAGGCATTTCCGATACCAACCAAATCATAATTCATGAATCACCTTTAAAGAATTAACTATTATGTTTAAAGATTAATAAAAATCCGCCGATTGAATTAAGGGATTTAGATTTTTTTGCTCTTTTTCTCGAAATTTATTACAAATATAGTTTTAAAGTTTTATAAATATTCCAAATGATTTTTAAACATTGTAATCAAAAAAATATTTTTGCCTACTTTTTTATTGTAGGCATTTTGATTTTAGTTCCAATCCAAACCAAATCTGCCGAAAAAGTAAATTCAGTTTTTCAATTCCGCGATAAACTGAAGAAAATTCTTGCTTCTTCCTGTAATAAAACCTCGAAAATTGGTATAAAGTTTTATTCCCTGGATCAAAAAGAAACATTATTTGAAATTAATAGTAATCGCAAACTCATTCCAGCTTCAAATTTAAAAATTATAACTTCTGTTGCGGCATTAAAAAGGGTAGGCCCGGATTATAGATTTTATACAAGGCTATATACAGATGGCCATATTGAAGGGACCACTCTAAGAGGAAATCTATATATTAAAGGGTTTGGAGATCCAAGTTTGGTAACTGAACAGATGTGGATCTTGGTTAATGAGTTGAAAAATTATCCTATAAAGAAAGTGATTGGGAATATTATTGCAGATAACAGTTATTTTTTGGGCCAGGGTCCTCTCCCTAATTGGGGAAGCTATAAAGGGGCTGATGCTTATCTAGCACCAATAGGAGCTTTGGCTTTTAACTTTAATACCATTACCGTACATATTGCACCTAATAAAAAATTAGGGAAACCTCCCTTAGTTATTGTGGATCCTCCTAGCCCCTATATTCAAGTAACCAATACGGCGGTTACTTCGAAAAGAGGTTATAAGAGTGATTTGATTGTAAACCGCCTGCCTCATAAAAATTATGATGAATTGGTAGTGGCAGGAAAGATACCTAAAAGAGTGGCACGTAAAAAATATTACCTAAATGTAACCGACCCACAATGGTATACGTTGAATGTGTTTAAGGATTTTTTAAAACGAGCAGGTGTAGAAATTAAAGGAAAAATTAAAAGAGGGAGTCTGCCAAAATTACATAAATTATTATTAGAGCATGAGTCTCAGCCCTTAGCAGAAATTTTGCGTGGTCTAAATAAATTCAGTAATAATTTTATGGCGGAACAAATTTTAAGAGTCCTTGCTGCAGAATATTTTGGTCCACCGGGAACCACAAAAAATGGAGTTCGGTTTTTACATGAATATTTACAAAGTCTAGGAATTTCTTCGGATCAATTTGAGATTGTGGGAGGTTCTGGGCTTTCTCGAAAAAATCGATTAACGGCAAATCAAATAGTTCGGGTTTTAGAGGATGCTTACAATGATTTAAGTATTTTCCCTGAATTTATTTCAGCGTTGGGAGTGATGGGATTAGATGGAAGTGTGGAAGAAAGAATGATTGGAAATAAGGAAGCTCAGAAGATAAGAGTAAAAACAGGAACCTTAAATGGGGTTAGCGCACTTTCAGGTTATTTTCAAAGCAAAGACGGAGAGAAGTTTGCCTTCTCGATTTTATTAAATGATTTAAAGTGTTCGAATGGAAAGGCCATGAAATTGGAAGATCAGATCATGGAAGAAGCTCTTCAGTTTGAGAGAAAAATAAAAAAGTCACCTCCAAAAACCAACAAACCCTAATCCTTAAAGATTTTCTGATTTTCTTTTCTGTCTTCTTCCAGGATTTTATGCCAATCCCGTTTTACATGAGGGGCATCAAGAAATTCAGAATAAAGATTTTTAGCCAATTCAGAACGGTCAACTCCTTCCGGAGCAACCTGGATATCCAATTGAGCAAGAGCCATATCAAAATCAAGGTCTAAAAGTGAAGCGGAATCCATCTTGTAATCTTTAAGAGCTTGTCGAATAGTGGCTGGGTCTACTCGGAATCGATTGGCTACTTCATTTATATTTGCAGGTCGGTACCGTTTATCAGAGCTTATTCCAAGATGATATGCGCAGAATAATTCAAAAGGTTCTATGTCTGCTACTAAGCGACTTCCTGTTTCGTTTTTAAGTGGTTTTTTTGCTACTTTAGATTTATGGTAGCCATTTGGTCTTCTATCATTTTGTTTTCTTTGAAAACGATTTCGGTTGGAAGAGCGGTTGTTTTGTTTGTCTGATCGTTGTTTATCTCCATAGGATTTATTCTTGGGTTTGTATCGATTGTTCTCCCCTGACTTTCCACCGTTTTGTTCTGTTTTTCTATTTGATGAACCATCTTTGGACTGATTTTTTGAAATCATGGGAATATGAGAAGTGAGCGTTTTTGATGAAGCTTGTAACCACATTTTAGTCGCTTGTTTCGAACTGGAGGAATTGGGATTACGGGTTCTCGAATTATTTGAGGATCGGCCGTTTTTGTTATTTTGTCTTTGCGAGTTATTGTTGCGGTTGTGAGACCTTTGGTTTGAATTTGTACGTCTCAAGATGTCAGTCCTTTATAGAGAGATTATCAATAATGGTTGACCCTTAGAGAAAATAACGGAATAGCATGAAAGTGTAAAATCATGGAGATGTAGATGTTAACTTCTCTAATTCATTAACTAAATTTGAAAACTTCTTCAGGGCGGTTTGGATGGGTTCTGGAGAACTTAAATCCACACCAGCATCTTTTAGAAGGTCAATAGGGAATTTGGAGCCACCTGATTTTAAAAAATTGAGGTAATCACTCAATTCCTTTGTACCACCGGAACAAACTCGATCCGCTAAAGCATAAGCAGCGGAAATACCCGTGGCATATTTATAAACATAAAATCCAAAATAGAAATGAGGGATGCGAAAACATTCTAACTCAAGACAAGGGTCTAATTGGACATCCCTTCCAAAATAAAGTTCCAGTAATTGCTTATAAATATTTTTAAATGAATCAACGGTAAGGGGATCTCCCTTTTCAGCGGCGGAATAAATTTGGTGTTCAAATTCCGCAAACATAGTTTGCCTATATAATGTGCCCCGGAAGTTATCAATCTCACGGCAAACTAAGTAAATTTTCATGTCCCGGTCAATGTCTTCATTAAGGAAAAACCGGGTAAGGAGGGCCTCATTAAAAGTTGAAGCAACCTCAGCTACAAATATCGTATAGTCTGCATACAGGTAAGGCTGTGTCTTTTTGGAATAATATGAATGCATTGAATGACCAGCCTCATGAGCTAAAGTGTACACGCTATTTATGTTGTCGTCCAGATAATTCATAAGGATAAAGGGATTGGAGTCATAGCAGCCAGAGGAATATGCCCCACTCCTTTTCCCTTTATTTTCATATCGGTCAACCCAACGATCTTCTAAAAGTCCTTTTTTCAAGATATTCACATAATCTTCCCCGAGAGGGGAAAGAGCGGCATCAATGTTTTTTACCGCTTCATTATAAGACATATTCCAATTTACATTTTCAACGAGAGGAACACTACAGTCATAAATATGAAGTTCGTCCAAATTCAACAACCGTTTTCTAATCTTGAAATATTTGTAAAGGGGATCCAGATTTTCATGCACTGCATTAATTAAATTGTCATAAACTTGAATAGGAATATTTTCAGAAAATAAAGCTTTTTCACGGACCGAGGTATACCCACGAGTTTTGGAATAAAAAACATCTTTTTTTACGCTTCCATTCAACAATGATGAGTATGTGAACTGATGGTTTTCATAAGCCTTATAAAACGTATGAAAAGCATCTTTCCTAATTTCCCGGTTAGGATTTTGTAAAAGGCTTTGAAAATTTCCGTGGGTGATAGAGATCTGATTTCCTTTTGGATCTTTAATGGAACCTAGCTTGAGATCCGCATTATCCAACATACCAAAAACGTTTTGAGGTATGCGCGCAATTTCAGAAGAGGCTGCTAGTAGTGATTCTTCTTTTTGCGACAAAGTAAAGGGGCGATAACGCAATTGTCTTTCTATATGAAGTTTGAAGAAATTTAATTCTGTGTCTTCTAAAAAAGCCTGCATAGTTTTTTCAGGGATAGACATTAATTCAGAATTTATGTAACTACGCGCTTGTTGATAGTTAGTAAGCAATTGAGTGGTTTTTTCAAAATGCCCCTGGTAGAAAGAATTTGTTTTGTCTTCATCATTTTTAAGGTGAATGTAGGTATAAACGCTTTCCAGGGTACGTGAGAACTCCATGTCAAACTCAAGGCAAGATTTTAGCTTTTGAGAAGACTCTCCCAGTGTACCTTGAAAATCTTCATAACTTTTTAATTGAGTTTCCAAAGAAATTAAATCACTCTCCCAAGCTTCATCATTGGGGTACAATCCCGTTAAATCCCAAGTATCTTCTTTTGATACTTTTTCACGTGAGGGTAGTTCAAAAGTTGCGTCCATAGTTTTTTGAATTAATTATTGTATGTATTTAAACCTAAATAAACCGAGGAAAACTTTACGAAATTGCCTGTTTTATAGTCTCTAAATGTGACTTTAATTTGATGTGCTTTTCTGACAGGTCTTGTTTTCGCCGTTGGTCTTTCTCAATTACCTCGGCAGGCGCTTTATCCACAAAGTTGGGGTTGGTTAGTTTCTTCTCTAAGAATACCATGTCTTTTTCAATTTTTTTTATTTCTTTTTCTACACGTTTTTTTTCTTCTTCAAAATCCATTAATCCTTCTAAAGGAATATGAACATCATTTGATTCAAAAACTGAAGAAGCAGAGACTTTGGGTTTAACAACGTCGGGACCTATTTCTAAATCCTTTACCCGAGCTAACTCTTTGACATATTGAGTAGAAGAGGGGGCTGATATAATTTTTTCCGTTTCTGTTTCTGTAGTCTTAATATAAAGTGGAACTTGAAGTCCTGGATTCAGGTTCATTTCTCCACGAATATTACGAACTACATTGATTACTCCCATTATTTTGTTCATTTGGTTTTCTGCTTCTGAGTTGGCCTTTCCTGGATCAAATTGGGGATAAGGTGCAACCATGATGCTTAAGTTATCGTGTGGGAGTTTTTGCCATATTTCTTCGGTAATGAATGGCATGATTGGATGCAATAATTTTAAGCTGGCTTCTAATACATGGATCAAAACATTCTGTGTTGTTTGTCGCTCGGAAAGGTTTTCAGAATTCAACCGAGATTTGGATAGTTCAATATACCAATCGCAGAATTCGTTCCAAATAAATTTGTAAATATTAGATGCGGCATCGTTGAATTTAAAATTTTGTAATGCGGAATCAACCTCCTTGCAGGTTTCATTGAGTCGGCTTAATATCCAATGATCCGCCAAGCTACGATCTTTACTTTCCCTTAGTTGGCAATCCCCGGAATAGTCTTCGAGATTCATAAAAGCAAATCGGGAAGCATTCCACAGTTTATTGCAAAAATTTCTATAACCCTCAATTCGATCCTCTGCCAATTTGATATCTCTACCTTGAGCTGCAAATGCGGCCAGGGTGAATCGAAGTGCATCTGTACCGTATTCTTTCATCATTACCAAAGGATCGATTACATTTCCTTTGGTTTTACTCATCTTTTGTCCTTCGGCATCTCTTATGAGAGCATGGATATAAACATATCGAAAGGGAATGTCATCCATAAATTTCAATCCCATCATTATCATTCGGGCTACCCAGAAAAACAGAATATCAAACCCAGTGCACATAACAGTAGTGGGGTAAAACTTTTTTAAAGATTCGGTGGAATCAGGCCACCCTAAAGTAGAGAATGGCCAGAGGGCAGAGCTAAACCAAGTATCTAAAACGTCTTCTTCCTGTACCAAGTTTTCATTTTTGCAATGAAAGCAAGCTTCGGGAGTTTCTCTAGATACTGTAATTTGTTCACAAGCAGAGCAATTCCATGCAGGAATTTGGTGTCCCCACCAAATTTGCCGGGAAATACACCAATCTCGAATATTTTCCATCCACTCAAAATAGGTATTCTCCCAAAACTTGGGGATAATTTTTATGTCTCCACTTCTTACAGCTTCCATGGCTGGTTCCGCAAGTGGTTTTGTTTTAACAAACCATTGCTTAGAGAGGTATGGCTCAACTACCGTTTTACAACGATAACAATGACCTACGGAGTGTACGATATCTTCGATTTTTTCCAAGAGGTTTGATTCTTTCAAATCTTTTAATATGGATTCCCTTGCTTCAAACCGGTCTTGTCCTTTATAAGGACCTGCCTGTTCATTCATTTTTGCGTCAATATCCATCACATTAATTGAGGGTAGTTTATGGCGCACGCCGATTTCAAAATCATTAGGGTCATGGGCTGGAGTTACCTTTAAAGCGCCAGTACCGAAAGTTGTATCCACATAGGTGTCTTCAATAATAGGAAGTTCGCGGTTTAATAAGGGAAGTACTAACGTTCTCCCTGAGTTATCTTGATGACGGTCATCTGTGGGGTTTATCGCAACTGCTGTGTCACCCAACATTGTTTCAGGCCGCGTGGTGGCAATGATGATAAAACCGTTTCCGTCTTTAAATGGATATCGTATGTGGTAGAGGTTTCCCTTTTTTTCCTGGTGCTCTACTTCCAAGTCTGAAAGAGCGGTATGGCATCGTGGACACCAATTGATAATATAATCTCCTTTATAAATCAATCCTTCTTCATAGAGGGTAACAAATACTTCTCTTACTGCACGCGATAAACCTTCATCCATAGTAAATCGGTCTCTTTCCCAGTCCAAAGATGCACCCAACTTCACTAACTGTTTGTTTATACTTCCACCAGATTCGTTACGCCATTTCCACACGCGATCAATAAAATCCTTGCGACCGATATCATGACGGGTGGTTCCCTCATCATGGAGCTGACGTTCTACAACATTTTGAGTGGCAATTCCTGCATGGTCAGTTCCCGGTTGCCAAAGGGTGTTAAAACCCTGCATCCGCTTCCAACGGGCTAAAATATCCTGCAAAGTATTATTAAAAGCATGGCCAATATGCAAAGACCCTGTAATATTGGGCGGTGGTATGGCCATAGAAAATGTTGGTTTGTCCAGGGATTCGTCAGCATGTGCTAATTTATGATTTTGCCAATATTGAATCCATTTTGATTCCACCTCTTCAGGTTGGTATTGTTTGTCTAATTGGATCATAGAATGGTGAATGAAAGTTTAATAGGAAAATTTGGAAGTAGAAGGTTAAACAATTCTTTCAAGACATGCAACGAATGATTAAGAAAAAAATTAAGAGTCTTTAGGGGACTCCATTTTTTTTATGTTATCGATTTCTTCTTGAACAATAGTTCGTATCACCCCTGGAGCGATATCTTTTACCACTTCTCGAATGGTTTGCAAAATACTTTGGGACAACTCATCCATTTCCTCTTTGTTGGAAGGATCCAGGCGTTTTTTTAATGCTTTACTGAAGTATTCGTTTACTACTTCGGTAATCTTTTCATTTTGGGAATTGATTTCATGGGATTGGGCTAAAATTTCAGGAGATGAAGAGGCACTATCTGCATTATTGATATTGGCAGAAACTTCAGAAATATAGGAAAGAGTTTCTTGGAGAAGGCTGGGTTTAGAGATATCCCCATTTTCTAAATTGTTGGAAGACTCTGATATTTTGTCCTCTTCCTCAGACAAAGACTCAGGGGTATTATGGGATGAAATTGAGGCATTTTCTTTTCCAATTATTTGATTAAATGTTTTATTTAAAATATCAACAGATTCTATTTGATTTCCCCCTTCAGCCAGTAGGGTATCATCCGAGATTTTGGGATCAACATCATGACTTTGCAAGGCCTCTATTTCTTCCTGGACCTCTTCTAAAACTTCCTCGGCAGGAGAAACTGTTTCACTAATTAAATTCTCGTTGGGAGTTTCACCGGAAGAAATATCAATTTCTGGATCGTTTACAATTTCTTCAACTGCATTTTCTAAAATCTCCTTACTTTCTGCTAACATATTTTCAAGTTCCAATTTTAGAACTTTGCTGCTTTTTTTTGAGTGAGGAGTCTCTTTTGTTTTAGGATTTTCCTCAGATATTTCTAATTTGCTTTGAGCTTCAGCAGATTCTATGGGTTGAGATTCTTCTTCAGGGTTTTGGTTGAAATCCGGGAGTAAGGTCTTCACTTTTTTTACGATATCGTCAGATTTGAAAGGCTTTGAAATATAATCGTCCGCCTTCGATTCAGAAAATTGATTATCATCAAAGTCTTCAAAGTCACTTGCTAACAACAATACTTTAATGGAACTTAGTTCTTCCGAATCTTTGATTTTTTTGCTCAACTCAAACCCATTTATTTCAGGCATATCTATGTCTGCTAATACTATGTTAGGTTGAAACTCTGCAAGAAAATCAAAAGCAGTTTGCCCGTCACTTTTTCCCTCTACAGTAACGTTTTCTTTTTCAAAAGCCATGGCTACTATTTTTTGGATTGTAATACTGTCATCTGCAACCAGGATTTTATTATTCATGAATTAATAAGCCTCGCAGTGGTGTATTTCTTTTTTTTCTTTGGGGATTGGGGAACTGCAATATTCGCTGTCAGGAAGGCGAACGGTCAAAACCTTTATTTTAAAGGAAGTATAACATAGGTTGCCCATAATTGATAACCGCTTCTAATCCATAAAACCCCTAAAAATTGGGATTTTATTTGCAATTGGGTTCCGTTTCTTGGGTTCCGAACGTATAATAACTTAATAGCAAAAACGCATCTTACTGGCCATCTATGGATCATATTTGGCGTTTTTTTAGATCAATTATCAATCATGAAACAGGAAATGAATGGGTTTTGGGAAAATTAAATATTCTAAATTGATGATACGGGTTTTAATTACATTGTGGATAGTTTTAATAGTACATTCTCCCGTTGATGCTAAGTTTATCCAATTAGATTTTGCTATAGATGTTAAAACTCGTTTTAGTGATGGATGTCATTCCATACAGGAGGTTGCCAATATAGCGAGAGAATATGAGCTTGATGGATTGGTCTTTGGAGACCATGATCGAAAATCCCTTGAATATGGAGTTTGGCCATTTGAACGAATTTTAAAAAAGAAAGAGGAATTACCTTCCCTTTTATTTAATAGTGCTTCCGCATATTTAACCGAGGTAAACCTTAACAATGAGATGGCAGATGAATTGATTCTAATTCCCGGAGTGGAAAGTGCTCCTTTTTATTATTGGACGGGAAGTTTATTCGACAAAAACCTATTAGCCCATAATTGGGGAAAACATATATTAGTTGTGGGATTGCCGTCTCCCTTAGATTATGAACAGATTCCTACCTTAAATAGCAATTATTCGAGTAAGTATTCAGAAAAGTTTTTTCCAAAGTTTATTATTTATATTTTGCTTTGTTTAATTGGAGTTCTGTTATTTTTTTCCAAAAGGTATCCCAAATTGTCGTTGACCATGGCTTTGATTGCTTTCTTGTTGGCAATCAATAATCATCCTTTTAGAAGTTCTTTGTTTGATCAATATAATGGAGATCCCGGCCCTATGCCTTATCAAGAGTTGATTGATTATGCAAACTCTAAGGGTGCACTGACCTTCTGGAATCACCTTGAGCATCCCCCAAAGAAGGAAGGAGAAGGTTTATCTCTAAAAATGGAAACAAAACCACATCCGGAAGATTTATTTCAAACGTCTGGCTATGTGGGTTTTCAAGCTTTAGGGAAAAATCCCATTTCTTTGACCCAACCTTCGAAGGAATGGGATCAAATTTTAAACTTGTACTTGATAGGAAAAAGAAAATGGCCTGTCTGGGGTTATGGGTCAAGCGATTTTCATTGCGAGCAAGATGATGAATCTAAACTTGGTGAGGTTCGAACGGTAATTTTAGTTCGAAATAAAGATCAGGCTTCTGTGGTTGATGCAATGCGATCAGGAAGAATGTATTCTGAAAGCTCTTTATCTTCAAAGGATCGTTTGTCCCTGGATGAATTCATTTTGAAGGAAACCAATGGGGGACAAAGTGTTACTTTAGGCGATGAAATGGTCATTCAAGATTATCCGGAGGTGAATATAAAAATTCGGTCTATTTCTGGAAAAAAAGAAAATGCTTCTATTGAACTTATCCGTGATGGAAATATTATCCAGAAATTTTCCAGTGAGCTTCCTGTTAATTGGAAATGGACCGATAATGATATTAAGAAATCGGGTTTGCATTATTACAGATTAATGGTTGAAACAGAGTCCAAAAACAGGTTGGTTGCTAATCCAATTTTTATCAGATTTAAAGACGAATCTACAGTAGTAGCTGCCTTGTCTGAAAAAGAGTCAGCGGATTCAAAAGTCTTAGAATTTACTGATGCTGAAAATGATAAGGTATTGCAGGCGTCTCCAGACTTAGGTTCCGAAAAGGAATCAAAAAAATCCCAACCTCCTGAAAAAGCTGTGCCCGCATCAGGGCAAATAAATGACCAAGATCCAACTAACAATAAAACTATCGCTAATGATACAACCCATAAAACTCCCAGTGATAATAATCAAATACAACCCACTGAGCAGAAATCACAGAAGATAGAATCCCTAAAAGAGGAAGTGTATTTGCGAACGCGGATTGACAATCTTTCTTTACGCAAAGGCCCTGCAATGAAATTTGCTGTCGTTACCAAAGTCAAAAAGGGTAAACGTTTGCTACTAATTGAGGCGACTAAAAAAATAATAAATAAAAAACCGTGGCTTAAGGTAAAGGTAGATGGAAATATTGCATATGTTTGGGAAGGATTTGTTGAGAAAATTCCCAATTAAGTGTACTGGTTGAGTTTGCCTCCTTTGTTTAATGAGTAAAGAAAAATATTTTTTTGTTGGTTGACTTTTTCAGGTTGTAGGCCTCTAAGACAAAATCGATAGCAAATAATTTTGACTTCGGGTTTAAGTTGATTCAGAATTTTTGGAAATAGTTTGTCTATTGCTTGATGAGTCAAATATATAAAAAGAATATCTGCTTCTTCAAAATTATAATCAAAAATATTTTTTCGCATTATTGTCACCTGGTCATCCACTCCTGCCCAGCGAGCCTTTAGTTTGGCGAACCAAACTTTAAATGGGTCAATTTCAAGTCCAATTCCTTTCAGACCATAATCTTTTGCAGCCATAATCACAACTCGACCATCTCCACAACCCAGATCAATAAGAGTTTGTCCTCTTTGTGGTTGACAAAAATCTAAAATTTCTCTGACTTTTTTTTTTGAAGTTGGATGCCAGGGAGCCCCGTAAAAAATTGGGAAGATAATAATTCCAGCAATAAATAAAACAGCAATTATTAAAGTAAATTCCAAAAAGGTTTCCAATTTTATATTCCGAAAATACTAGTGGTTTAGGGACTCTGAGATTTCTTCGATTTTTTGGGAAAGAATTTCCCATTCGTTTAAAAGAGTACTTTCTTTTTTTGAAAGCTCTTTTTGCATAGAAAGGGTGTTCATTAGCTCTTCTTTAGCATCATCCTCATAAATTTGAGAGTCTGCCAATTTGTCAGACAAATCTTGTGATTTTTGCATTATAACTTCTAATTCTTTTTCTAATTTTTTAAGTTGGGTTTCTAAAGGTTTTAATTTCCTATAACGTAAGTTTCTTTGTTCAGCTTCTTTTCTTTTTTGTTCTTTTCTTAATTGGGAATTTTTTGGTTTTGTGGATTCTTTTATTTCAGGAGTGTTTATTAGATTTTCATTCTCTCTTCCTTTTGCCCATTCATAATCACTAAAGTTTCCTGAATATTTTTTGACCGTCCCTTCGTCTACTTCCCATACCTGGTTGATAATGCCATCCAGGAAATAGCGATCATGAGAAATGGTAATGATAGTACCTTCAAAATCTTCTAAAGCAGCTGTTAAAATTTCACAAGAGCGCATATCTAAATGGTTTGTGGGTTCGTCTAAAAGTAAGAAGGAAGCCGGATGAGCTAAAATCCTAGCTAAAGACAAGCGCGATCGCTCTCCACCCGAAAGAACTTTTACCGGTTTGTTTACATCATCTCCCGAAAAAAGGAAGGCACCTAATATACTTTGCTTGGCGGTGCGGTTTAAATGCGGGGCTACCTCCTCCATAGATTCCAGGACTGTATTATTTAAATTTAATACTTCAGATTGATGTTGAGCAAAATAAGCTCTAGTGACATTCGCTCCCAAATTAATCTCTCCGGAATCTAACATCAATTTTCCTGAAAGAAGTTTTAATAACGTTGATTTCCCCGCGCCGTTATCACCGACTAAAGCAATTTTCCATCCTCGCTCAATGGCTATAGAAAAATCTTTATATACTTGTAGGTCTCCGTAGCTTTTGGAAACTTGCCTCATATCCGCGACGATACGACCTGTCCGCTGTGGTTGCGGAAACCTGAACTGAACTGTTTTAGTTTGCTGAAACGTTTCCACGCGGTCGATTTTGTTAAGCATTTTGATTTTACTTTGTACTTGAGTGGCTTTTGTATTTTTTGCACGAAATCGTTCGATAAATTTTTCTAGTTGTGCAATTTTTCTGTTTTGTTGCGCTGCCTGGGACTCCAATTGGGAAATACGCTCGGCCTTTAAAGTTTCATATGCATCGTAATTACCAGGAAATATACTTAATTTGCCTCGGTCAATTTCTACAATCCTTCCTACCAGGCTATTTAAAAATTTACGGTCATGTGAAATAAGCAGAATACTTCCTTCAAAGCTTTTTAAAAAAGACTCTAACCAGATGACAGATTTTAAATCCAAATGATTGGTAGGCTCATCGAGAAGTAATACATCTGGATTTTGTAATAATATTCGAGCTAACTCTGCCCGCATTCTCCATCCCCCAGAAAAATTTTCTAAGGGCTGGTTTAACTGATCCAATTTAAATCCTAAACCGGTTAGAATAGCCTGTGCGTTAGCTTCTCTTTCGTATCCTCCCAAACGTTCAAATTCGTGTTGCAGATCTCCTAATTGCCGAGCCCAACCTTCCGGATTCTTATGATGAAGTGTTTCATCATTTTGTATTTTTTCCAGTGATTCTTTTATTTTCTTAAAATAAGGATCTCCAAAAACCACTTTTTGGAGAACACTTTCTTTGGATACTTCCAATTCCTGCTCTAACATGGCAACACGTGATCCTTTACGAATTACAATATTACCGCTATCTAATCCGGAACGACCAAGAATTACTTTCATTAATGTTGTTTTTCCGGTTCCGTTTTCTCCCACAAGCCCAACCCGTTCTTGTGGTCTTAAATGAAAACTAATGTCATTAAATAAAATTTTTGGACCAAATTGCTTCTTTAAGTTTTGAAGATAAATCATGATAGATTAGAATTATCGTTTTTGTCTTAATTTTGGGTTAAAGGCTTCCCGTAAACCTTCTCCAAATAAATTAAAAGCTAAAACCACAAAAAGGATGGTAAAGCCGGGAATAAAGGTGAGCCAGGGAGCGTCGAAAATATATTGTTTGCCGTCGGAAAGTATATTTCCCCAAGTGGCATCTGGGGGTTGGACTCCAAAACCTAAAAAGCTTAAAGCGGATTCTGTGAGGATAGCGGTTGCAACTCCAATGGTGGCTGAAACTAAAACAGGGGCAATTGCATTGGGTACGATGTGTTGAAAAATTATTTTAAATTCTGGAATCGCCTGGCTTTTTGCAGCTATTACATAATCTTGTTCCCGAAGAGAAAGAAATTCTGCACGGACAAACCGTGCTGTTCCCATCCAACTTGTTAAACCAATGACAATCATAATGTTGTAAATGCTGGGTGGGAGCAAGGCTACAACAGTAAGGATTAAGAAAAAGGTTGGAAAACATAACATGATGTCGACGAATCTCATTATCAGAGTATCCACTGAAATAAATCCTAATCGTTTCTGCCCATAAAAACCTGCCAATCCACCAAGGAATACTCCAACTGAAACGAATATTCCAACTGCAACGAAACCAATTGTTAAAGATACAAATGTTCCCTCTAACATTCGGCAAAAAACATCTCGTCCCAAATTATCTGTACCCATTAAATATAATCCGAAGGGAGGTGAATCTTGGGCGGAGATTAGTTTGCTTGTGAAGGTGGTCATTGGTGGAAGGAATTTTTCTGACAATCGAACAGTGGAAGGATTAAACATTGGATGAAATTGGGTTAATAATTTTCCAACTATTGCCACTAAGAATAAGACTAATAGAAAAATTAAACTGAAATAAGAACTTTTGTCCTTTTTGAAAAATTTCCAGCGTTCTTCAAATAAGCTTTGCTCGGGACTTGAAATTTCTTCTTTATTTAAAGTAATTGTGTCCATAAAACTTTTTTAAGAGTACTTAATTCTAGGATCAGCTGCGGCGTATAATACGTCAGAAACAAGAGTTCCTAATAAGGTTAAAATTGCGGAAAAAAGGTTCAGTGTTAAAATCACTGGAAAATCACGTGCTAATATTGCTTCATAAGCTAAACGTCCCATACCTGGCCAGGCAAAGATAGTCTCAAATATTACGGATCCACCGATCAAACCAGGGATCATCAAACCAAACATAGTGATAAATGGCAAAAGGGCATTTCGTAACCCATGCTTATAAATAACTTCATTTTCTGTTAATCCTTTTGCTCTTGCGGTTCTAATGTAATCTTGTTGGATGACCTCTAACATTTGTGATCGAACATATCGAGAAAGAATTGCAACTCCGGTAATGGCAGTCATTAAGGCTGGAATTGTGAGGTGCCATATTCGATCCATAGACTGAATAAATGTGGAAGCATTTTCCAAACCAAATGTTTTCATTCCTATAACTGGAATATCAAAAGTTTTTACAATAAAAATAATGCAGATATAAGAAAGAAAAAAACCTGGAATAGATATTAAAGCATATGAAATAAAAGTACTGGAGCGGTCAAAAAAACTTCCTCTCCGGAGAGCTGATTGAACTCCCATGGGAAATGCAATGCACCAAGTAATAAGAGTTCCTAAAAGAAATAGCGGTAAGGAGTTTAAAAATCGATCCCAAATTTTTGCTAAAACCGGTTGCCCATCTTTAAAAGCTTTTAAATCACCTGAGATTAGATCCCGAACCCAGTAAATGTATTGCATATGAAGAGGATCATCCAAATGAAATGCATTCCGAATCCGTTGAATATCCTCAGGTTTCATTCGTGGATTGGCAGGATCTACTAAGCTGGGTTCTCCAGGGGCAATATGCACCATGGTGTGAGCAATAATCGAAATAAATACTAGTAAGACAATACGCTGCCCAATATTTCTAATAATAAAGGCGATCATAAATTTGCAATTATATTAAAACTCGGAATAGGAAGTATTTGAAAATTGGTATAAAATTTAAACTCAAATAATTTTAACAATTGGAAATCCAATTTTATAAAAATGGTTATAAATATATTACAACTCAGCCAATACCTTGATCAGTTATTGGATATTCATAATATCAAAGATTCTTCCCGTGCACTAAACGGATTGCAGGTGGAAAACACCGGTGAGATAAAAAAAGTAGGATTGGCGGTAGATACTTGCCTTGCTACCATTGAAATGGCAATTGAAAAAAAATGCCAAATGATGTTTGTTCACCATGGGTTATTCTGGGGAGGACTCCAGACGGTAAGGGGTTCTTATTACAATAAATTAGGAGCAATGATTCGCGGCAATCTGGGGTTATATTCTGCTCACCTTCCACTTGATGTGCACCCGGTTTTAGGAAACAATAGGGCTTTAGCGGAAAAAATTGGGCTGGAAAACATGGAGCCCTTTGGGGAATATGAGGGACAATTAATCGGATTAAAGGGTAGAGTCCATCCTCAATCTTCTCAGGCTTTAGGTAAACTTCTGCAGGATCAATTGGGGGCTTCCGTAAAAGTTATCGGTGAAAAAAAAGTGGAGACTGTTGGGGTGGTTACTGGAGGGGCAGGAGAAATTATTCAACAAGCGGTAGCGCAAGGATTAGATTGTTATATAACTGGTGAAGGGGCAAATCATCAATTTCATGATGCAGTTGAAGGAAATTGTGCTCTGATTTTTGCTGGACATTATGCGACTGAAACCGGTGGGGTCCAAGCCATTGGAAAACATCTTGAACAAAAATTCGACCTCAGTACAGAATTCCTGGATTACCCAACAGGATTATAAGTTTAATTAAAAAGCTTTCCTTCCTTTTATCTTTTTAAATTACTTAATCAAAACTTTCTAATTTTAAGTAAGGGTGAATTTTAACTTTTGGTAATTCAATCAGTTTTAATTTTCCATTTACTATATCTCAGTTAACATTTAAATTATTTTATTAGGGCGATTTCCGTAGAAACTTTTTATTAAAAACTATCGACTTAGATAATGGAGTGGTTTAATTGTGGTAATGACAGAAGAGCAATTTATCGAACGCGTTAAGCAGGCTGAAAAGGAAGTGAAGGAGAATAAGAATTCTTACCACAATAAGGTTTTGCTTTTTGCATTGTTGGGATATGTGGCAATATTCTTAATACTGTTTGCAGTGGTTGCCTTAATTGGAGGATCAGTATGGTTTGCTTTTTTAAGCACTACCTTTGCAGTTCTTTTGTTAAAAAAGAAATTAATTATTCCATTGTGCGTTTTAGCCTGGGTATTAGTAAAGGCATTGTGGGTAAAGTTTGAAAAACCCACTGGATATGAACTAAAACGAGAAGAGTTTCCCGAGCTTTATAAAGAAATTGACCTACTAAAAGAGAAACTGGATGCCTTGCCTATTCACCAAGTTTTACTTAATTACGATTTAAATGCTTCGGTGGTTCAAACTCCCCGGCTGGGAATATTTGGTTGGCAATACAATACACTCACCTTAGGTTTAGAGCTTCTTCTTATACTTTCTCCTGAAGAAATGAGAGCCGTTTTAGCTCATGAGTTTGGTCACTTATCAAAAAATCACAGTCGCTTTGCAGGATGGATTTACAGAGTTAGAATTACCTGGCAAAAAGTCATGGATGCGTTTGGTCATGCTGATGGGTTTGGCCCGGGAATTTTAAGAAAATTTTTTAATTGGTATGTCCCACGATTTTCTGCGTATTCCTTTGCCTTAGCGCGAAATAATGAATATGAGGCGGATGCTATTTCTGCTGAACTCACTTCACCTGCTACTGCCAGTAGAGCTTTAGTTAATGTTTATGTAGCCGCGCCCTATGTGGAAGAGCATTATTGGGATAAGTTTTTTAAAAAAGCCGATGTTGCCCCACAACCTGAAGGCCCACCCTATGAAGGACTCTCCCAGTTTTTAGTCAATAATTCCCAGGCTAAGGAAGAGATTAAAAAGAGTCTTCAAAAAGAACTCAAGCAAAAAACCGCTTATCATAATACACATCCTGCGCTCGTTGATCGTCTAAAGGCAATGGGTGAAAAGAAAATTTCATTTAAGACCTTTGATCAGTCGGCTGCACAAGTCTGGCTAGGAAAAAATTACCAAAAGATTTTGCAGGAATTTGATTCAGATTGGAAGGAGATGAATGAAGAGCGGTGGAGAGAGCGTTATGAACACGTCCTGGAAAGTAATAAAAAACTTTGTGAATTAGAAGAGAGAGAAAATGCTTCTCTTTCCGATGATGAACTTTGGGAAAAAGCTCGTCTCACCCGGGAATTTAAGCAGGAGAAAGACCCGTTGCCTCTTTTTCAGGAGTATTATCAAAGACACCCTCAGGATGTAGCTGTGAACTACGTTATTGGCGATATTTTGGTCGAAAAGAAAGATGAAGCTGGTTTGAAATACCTTTCCGAAGCAACAAAAGATGCATCCATTAAAGTGCAGGCCTGTGAGATTGCGTACTGCTTTTTGAAGGACGCACAAAGAGAAGATGAAGCCAAAGTTTGGTATGATCGAGCTGTAAAAGCCATGGAAATAAATCAGGCTGCCGATGAGGAAAGATTAGAGTGCACTCCAAAGGATGAATATAAAAAGTCTTCAATACCGGAGGATTTAAAAAAGGAATTAATAGAAAAACTGGAGATGTATCCGAAATTAAAATCAGCCTGGATAGCAGAGAAGGTGGTAAAGCATTTTCCGGATCAACCCGTCTATATTGTTGCCTTTAAAATCAAAGGATGGAGTTTCAGTTGGGATAAAATAATGGAAGAAGTGGTAGAGCACATCAAATTGAATGCTGATTTATTTCTAGTGGTTAAAGGAGGGGACTATACTCGCCTGGCCAAGAAAGTAATTAAGGTAGGCGAGCAAATCGTTTAAAATTTTCTTTTTTAAATGATAACCCCAAATTCAATTGGGATCTTATTTTTTCATTTTTTTTGCTAAAGCAGGTATAGCGTAAAAACTTTTCCATGTGATCCAAAGCCTAGGCGCGATAATGAATAATAAAGTGGACCAATTCCATTGAATAGTTTGTGCCATCTTAATGCCCTCCACAGTTAAAAAAATAATCCGGTCTAGAATGTAAATCGATATTTGTCGAAAAGGTCACCCGTGACTTCAGTGACATTTTCCTTTTTAACTTCAGCTTCAATTCTTTTTACAGCCATATCTCTAATAAAAGGAATAGGAATTCGCATGACCTTAGCCTTTGCTTCCGTGTGCCAATTCAATTCAAAAGTGGGTTCATCTCCTTGTTGTGCTTCATAATCGACATCCCGCTGTTTGTCTTCTTCTGAAACTTCCATTCCCATGGCTTCCTTAGCCGAAGCTGGCATGATATTGGTAAACACTTCTTCAATAATTCCAGGAGTCACCATTTTGTCACCCCGCTGCCGTGCTCTGGCTTCAATGGTTTGCTTGGCCATCCCCAAAACGAATGGTGGAACCTTTTCCATTTTTTCCAAGGCTTCTTTAGTCCAAGGCATCCCCATTGTCGGGGCAGAGTCCATATAAGATTTGAATTTATCTACGATGTCTTCCTTTTTTTCCGTTCGCATAGCCAGGAAGTCTTGAATTTCGTCAATCACTTCTAATTTCCTTGGACTCTCAGACATTTTTTGTTTAGCAACATCAAAAGCGCCCATGGACAGTTCTTCAAAGCCAAATTGCTTAACGCGCTTCGAAACGAGCATCATAGATTCGTTACGAATTTCTGTCAGAAAATCGGAAGTAACGTACTTAAACCCTCGGCGCACGGCACGTTGTACCATTAGTTTCCGAATTCCGGGGCGGACAAATTCAGGAGCATGTTTTACTCTTTCCCATGCTTCCACAGTCCATTCGACCCCATTTTCATCTGCATAGGGGTGATTAATTCTATCTGATGCAGCAATTTCTTTTTCTTGTGCGGTATAATCCTCAGCCATTGTTTTACCTTTTTTCCTGGGTTCAACTGAACCCAGTTTTTTATTGGTTCTTAATTTAAAATTATTATATCTTACCTGCAAACTACTCTGTCAAATGATTTAACTGCGATTTAGAAGAAAATTTATATTATGAGGCGATCTCCCTTAGTTTACGCATTTTTCTTTGTTTCAGGAATTACAGCTCTAATTTACGAGATTATTTGGACACGTATGTTGACTTTGGTATTTGGGCATACTGTGTACTCAGTATCTATTGTATTAGCTGCATTTATGGCCGGTTTAGGTCTGGGTAGCTATATTTGGGACACTCGATTGATCGAGTAGCTAATGAAAAAAGGAATCCTCCATTATTAATATATGGAATGGTGGAAATATTGATTTTTGTAAGTAGTGCATTGATATCATTGGTATTATTCAAGTTTCACGTTATTTATTCCTGGGCTCATGGTTTTCTTCCAGAGTCAGCCATTTTATTAAGCTTGTTTAAAGCCCTGATGGCGTTCTTATTAATGGTTATCCCCACAACACTAATGGGTGCAACCCTTCCCATAATAAGCAAATATTACGTCACAGAAAACAGCCAATTGAATGACCAAATCGGGATTTTGTATTTTCTGAATACACTAGGAGCTTCCATCGGGTGTCTTTTAACGGGATATTTCTTTATATCCACTTTTGGAGTTTTACAAACGGCTTTGTATGCATCTGCTGCCAATTTAATTATAGGAATAGGTTGTATAAGAATCGTTCAGGAAGAAAATCCGGAAAAAAAATTTCCTTTGCGATTGCCAGTGCCTAAATGGCCGGGATGGAAATTAGATTCTGAAAAAAATATTTTTATAGCGGTGAGTTTTATTTGTGGTTTTACCGCTCTAGCTTATGAGGTTCTGTGGACGCGACTGTTAGTATTCAGTATCGCAAGTACGGTTTATTCCTTCAGTATGATGTTAGCGGTATTTTTGCTTGGGATTTGTATTGGTAGCATTTTGTCGGTCCCCCTTATAGCGCGTTTTAAAGATTTAAAAAAAATATTGTGGATCCTGCAGGCGGGAATTTGTGCCTATATTCTTTTTTCTTTGTATTCCATGGAATTTTTATTGTCTTCACCCTGGAACAGTTACAATTTACAAAAACCTGCAGAAACTATTTGGCGCTATTTCAAAGATTCGTCTTCCTTAATGCTTTTCCCAACCATTTTGTTTGGAATGAATTTCCCGATTCTTATTAAATTGACCTCAGAAGATCCGGAACATATAGGTGGAGGAACAGGGGCTATTTATTCGGTAAATACCTTAGGAGCAATATTAGGTTCTTTAATTGCAGGATTTATATTGTTGCCGGTCTTTGGAACTGAAAGAAGTTTGATATTAATAGCCTCGATGAACTTATTTTTAATTCCTTTTATTCTTAAAAAAAGTGGAGAATCAATTTTTTCGGGTAATTTAGGAGTTTTTTCAGGTGCGACTGGGTTAGTGTTGTTACTAAACATTGCGCTTCCCGGAGATTTATTAAAACCTTTTTTTATGCGAGATAGTGCAGGGAAAAGAGATTTAAAAAAATTGGTTTATTTTGAAGAGGGATTAACCGACACGGTTGCTGTTTTTAAAGATAATTATGGCATTTTGGATCCAGAGGCAAAAAGGCTTATAACCAACGGAATTTCAATGTCTGCCTCAAATGTGATTGCTACCCGGTATATGAAATTATTTGCCCACGTTCCTATTTTGCTTTCTGACAATCCAGAGCAGGTATTAGTGATTTGTTTTGGGACAGGACAAACTACCGGAGCCGCTGGCATCCACCCCAGGGTTCAGCAAGTGGATAGTTTGGATTTGTCTCCAAGTGTTATTCATGCGGCCCCTGCATTTAAAGAGGAAAATCATGACGCTATTAATAATCCGAAAGTAAATATTATTCTCCAGGATGGGCGCAACCATTTACTCACTACCGAAAAGAAATATGATGTGATCACCGGAGAACCTCCACCGCCTCGAACCGCTTTTACGGTTAATTTGTACACACTGGATTTTTATAAACAGGCGGCAAAGCGTCTCAAGCCGGGTGGGATCATCGCCCAATGGGTTCCTTTACACAGTCAAAGTGCCGAAGAAGTGGACATGCATTTTAAAACATTTTTGCAGGTTTTTCCTCATGCTATTGCTTGGATGTCCGTTGCGAATGAAATTTTATTGATTGGATCCGATCAGCCGATTGAAATTGATTTAAAGAAACTTAAAGAGCGATTGTCAGAACCATTAATTAAACAAGCCCTTGAAGATATTCATATTTCGAATGTTTACTCCTTTTTAAGCAACATATGGTTTTTTGAAGATGAAATGAAAAAAATATCTTCCCGTAGCTATATGATTTCAGATAACCAACCACGAATTGAGTTTTATTTAAATTATCCAAATGTGATTGAAGTTCCAGGATTGGAACGCTTGGTATTCAATAGAACTCCTGCTCAGGATATTTGGAAGCGTTTTAAAAATGTGGAGTTTGATGACTGGGAGCTGTTTAAAAAACATTTCAATGTCATGAATAATTACCAACGGGGGGTAATGTACGCAAACCGTGGTTTGCTATTGGAAGCTATTACTGAGGTAGAGAACGATGAATTGTTTCGTTATCACCTTCAAGCTGGAAAAAATCAGGTAAAAAACTTGTTAGGAGCTTTGAAGGAAAACCCCAATAATGTTGAAACCCTGTTAAATTTAGGCCATGTCTTTTATCAAATTGGGGAATATGAAAAAAGTATAGAGTATCTTCAAAAAGTTTTAAAAAAGGACCCTGGAAATAGTTTTGCAAATCTATATTTAGGATATGATTTTTTAGAATTAGGGAATTTAAAGGAAGCAAAGAAAACTTTAGAGGAGGTAGTTAAAAAAGATCCTCGACAACTCCGCTCTGTAATGCAGCAGATGGGGTTGATTGAGTTATTGACGAATTTAGAAAAAGATCCTGATGATTTGAATTTATTGAATGCAACAGCTCAATTTTATAACGTGAAAAATGAATTCCGTAAATCTCTTCAGTATTCTTTGAAAATCTTGGAAAAAGAACCTAATAATAAGCAAGCTCTACAAAGTGCTGTGTTTAGTTATAGAGGATTGGGAGAGCCACATAAAGTAATAAGCTATGGAGTGCGTTACGAAAGGGTTGAACCTGAAGATTTACGCTTTCTATACATCATGGCGGAAATGTATATACAAACACTGCAATGTGGTAAGGCGGTAAATTATTTAAAAACAATTTTAAATAAAGATGACACTTATCAAAATGCCCAGTTATGGTTTGACCAATGCCAGAATCAGTTACAGGAACAAGATTCATAAATTTAAAGATTTTATTTAAGCAAATTTGAAAATGAAAGTTAGGAGAGTTTTTGAACTTTAAGGCTCAACGCATGCTTTTTGGCAAACTCTTGTAATTCTGCGAGCTCTTCTTCGGAGTCAGAAAACTTTAAGCTGATTTCAACTATTTGGGAAATTTTATCCACAAAGCAATCCACTAAATTGGGATCTAAAATTTTCCCTTTGATATTAATTAACTCATTAATGGCATCCTCAACCGGCCAGGATTTTTTGTAGGGTCGTTCACTTGTAAGAGCGTCGAATATATCGCACATAGTTACGATTCGCGCTTCTAAAGGAATTTCTTCTCCTTTTAGACCTCGAGGGTATCCAGTCCCGTCCCATTTTTCGTGATGACTAAGAGCTATTACTTCCGCCAATTGCAGGATATCTGAATCGCTTCCCGATAGAAGAAGGGCACCAATTTCAGTATGAGATTTCATGATAGTCCATTCTTCCGGAGTTAAAGGACCTGGCTTTAAAAGTATATAATCTGGGATTCCTATTTTCCCTATGTCGTGCATAGGACTGGCATTTAGAATAAGCTTACATGTCTTATCATCAAGACCAATGCTTCTCCCTACCATTTCCGAGTATTTACTCATTCGCACGACATGCATTCCCGTTTCATTGTCGCGGAACTCTGCTGCACGTCCTAAACGATGAATGACTTCAATTCTAGACTTTTGAAGTTCTTTAGTTCGTTCTTGAACTTTATCCTCCAAATGTATTTTTTCTTCTTTTATTGAATTATGAAGTAGACGAACTTCCAGAATATTATGGATCCTTGCTAAAATCTCGGAAGCCTCAAATGGCTTGCTGACAAAGTCTTTGGCTCCGGATTCTAAGGCACGGATTCTTACCTCGTGATCGTATTGGGCTGTAAGTACAAGAATGGGTAGGTAGGTATTTTTTTCGATTTCTCTTAGGGTGTTAATTACATCAAATCCACTAAACCTTGGCATTTTTATATCTAAAAGAATTAAGTCTGGATTAAATGTCTGATAAAGGTCCGGTGCAATTCTTCCATCTGTGGTGGTCGCAATATTCTTATATCCCACAGATCTCAGCATTCTTTCCAAAACTTTAATGTTCCCGTTTTCATCATCCACAATAAGGATTCTGGCTTCGGGATGCGCAGCTGTTTTAGATACCAAGGTCATAAGATTTCAATAACCAAATTCAAAAAATATTAAGGGGTAAAGTGTTAGAAGTTAAAGTTGGCCAGTTTCTCCCAATATCTTTTCTAATAAAATTACCTAGAAAGCATATGTATATATAATTTAATGGAAGTGTCCTGAAGCGTCAATTCGGTGGGGAGTTTTTAAAAGAAAAATTCCTTTTGTTATGGATAAACAATATAAAAAAATAACTTATCCGATAAGGTTTATGAGGATAATTTGGGCGGGGAAAACCAAATCATTTTCGCATTTAAATTAAACATTAAAAAACAATGATTTAATTTGTTCTTTTTATAAATGGTTTTCTAAGTTTTTGATATATATCATAAAAAAACAGTTGAATTTTATTCTTCCAATAGGTTTTTTTATCAAATAAATTTTTATGGGTTTCCTTTATAAGTTTCGGAATATCAAGTTTTTCAGGGCATTTAGGTAGGCAATCTCCACACTCTGTGCATGCATTAGCAAAATTACCCGGGAACCAATGGTCTTTTCCTTCAAGCATGTTGTATCTGTATTTTCCGAAAGCTCTCATGTCATAACCGTTTAACAAATTTCGGAATCTTAGAATTTCAGGAATATTAATATCCTCGGAGCAAGGGAGGCAATCACTGCAGTAAGTGCAGAAATTTGGCAATGATTTTAAGGGAGAATCCATTTTTGTCTTTATTGAATCGAATTCTGGATTTTGGTAATTTTCTCCCGATAAAATGGAAATATTTTGAGAAAAATGTTCTGGATGGTGCATGCCTAACGTTAGGGTCGTGATTTGGGCGTGGCTTAAACAAAACCGTCCATTGAATTGAATTGGAGTCATGGGGTGGCAAAGATTTTTTATTGAATTTGATGGATTCCATAATTGACCTCCCTTGTCATTCGGGGAAATTATTAGGATTCCCATATCTTTTTTGCCAGCGAGTTCTACAGCGGGCCAATTCCTTTGAAAAAAGTAATAGAAATGGAGATTGACGAAACTAAAGAGATCAGAATTTATTGCTTTCAACAATATATCCAAAGGTGCGTGAGAAGAAAAACCCACATGGTTTATTACCCCTTGTTCTCTAAAGCGCAGTAAAGTCTCTACTGGACCTCCTTTTTTGAGAGCGGCGTTTAATCGTTCTTCATTGTTAATACCGTGCCATCCATAAAAATCCAGGTAATCCAATTGTAAAGCGTTTAATTGTTCTTCAACCATTGACTTAGTCTCATCAGCAGTCATAGGGGCCCCCTTAGTCATCATTTTAAATTGATTTCTCGGGACCTTTAATTCTTTCAAAGTAACTCCATATAAGTGCTCGCTTTTTACGTAACCATAAGCGGTTTCAATATGGTTGATTCCTAAATCCAAGGCAATACGGGTGGAATTTATACAGTTATCAATTGAATCTTTTGGAAGGTGGTTTCGCGGAGGATTCCAACCATGTTTAAATCGCATTCCTCCTAAAGTTAAGACGGATATATTTTCATTCGTCTTTCCAAAACGGCGGTATTCCATTTGAGGTAAATTTTGAAAATGGCTCTCTTGAGTGATTTTAGGTAAAGTATTCATGAAGAGAATGGGTAGATTAAGGATTTATTAGTTTCATGCTAGTGAAAATGCATCAAAGTGTCAATTAAACAAGGGAATGTGATGGTTCTTGTATTTATCAATTATTGACACTTAAGGTTCAGACGGATAGGATTGAGTGATGTTAGGTAGATTATTCCCATTTTTTCGAACGGAAAACAAAAACCAAGCAGATGTTGCTGGCATACAAGAAAAACCTGGACCAGAAAAGAAAAAACTATCTAATGAATTAATATCCCAATATTATTCAGATTTGGGGGTACCAGAGGGTTCTGGCCTTAAGGAATTGCGTGAGGCCTGGAAGCGCGGATTAAATCAATACCATAAAGACCTTACCTCAGAAAATCTAGACCTTAAAAAGATCGCTACGGAAATGACGCGTCGAATAAATGAGGCATATCGGGCGCTAGAAAAAGAGTTGTTTTAACTAGCATTAATTAAGGAATAAAAAGTGGCGAATTTTCGTTTTATTCATTGTTCAGATCTTCACATTGATAGTCCTTTTGTCGGAATTACAGGCCTTTCGGATAAGTGGGTAGAAAGGCTTCGTTCTTGCACTATTCGTGCATTCACAAAAATAGTCGATTTAGCAATTGAAGAGAATGTGGATGCCGTAATTATTGCAGGAGATATTTTTGATGGAGCTGAAAAAAATTTACATGCTCAATTAAAATTTAAAAAAGAATTGAGTCGTCTTTCAGGAAAATCGATTCCTGTTTACATGGCCCACGGAAACCACGATGCTTTAAACACTTGGTCGGGAAAACTGGAATGGCCCACTGGGGTATTCAGATTTGGTCCTGAAGTAGAGTCCTTTTCTGTAAAAAAAGAAGGTCGAATAATAGCACATCTATATGGGGTTAGTTATCCGGAAAGAGAAGTTAAAGAAAACTTAACTCCCCTATTTAAGAAAAAGAATGCCCGCGGATTTTCCATTGGAGTTTTGCATGCGAATGTAGGTGGAAACTCAAACCATGAATCCTACGCTCCCTGTACTTTGAAAGATTTAATAGGGATAAAAATGGATTATTGGGCTTTAGGGCATGTTCATTCCCATGGAATTCTAAGGAAGAGCTCTCCCGCTGTGGTTTACTCTGGTAATTCTCAAGGACGTCATATGAGGGAATCCGGAGCAAAAGGGTGTTGTTTGGTTACCCTGGCTGCAAAAAGCACTCCTGAAGTAAATTTTATATCTACCGATGTCGTCCGTTTTGAAATTGAAAAAGTAGACCTTGCAAATTGTTCGGCTTGGAATCAAGTGTTAAATACTATTAAACAAGTTTGCGAAGATACATTGAACCGGAGCGATGGGCGGGATGTGGTATTACGTGTCATTTTAACTGGACGTACTGAGTTGCATGGTTCCCTCCAAAAAGTTTCCAATGTGTTTGCTTTACAAGAGGAAGTAAACCATAGCTTTGAAGACCAAATTCCATCCTTGTGGTTGGACATAGTTGTAGAAACTAGAGGAATTTATGAATTGGAGAACTTGAGCCAGGGAAACGATTTTGTAGCAGATATTCTTAAACTGTACGAAGAGGTCGAAAAGAAGGGCTCTTTAAATGTTCTTAAAAATCCTCTGGCAAATTTATTCCAAACTTGGCAAGGGCAGTACTTATTAGATGATATGGATGATAAAGAGGCTTTAAAAGAATGGTTGATTGAGGCAAGAGATTTGACTTTAGATCATTTGTTAGAAGAGGATTCGTAGTTAAAACCTGGAAAATTTTTGTAGTTTATGAAAATTAGAGAAATACATATTGATAAAT
Source organism: Nitrospinaceae bacterium (assembly GCA_965223665.1). Taxonomy (GTDB): domain Bacteria; phylum Nitrospinota; class Nitrospinia; order Nitrospinales; family Nitrospinaceae; genus CBDCVY01. The sequence goes on along the minus strand of OZ245011.1, from coordinate 2,384,002 downwards.
TTGGGATCTGGGGTGACAAGGAGATAAAAAAAATATCCCCCGGTCTTAATATTGTTTATGGAAAAAATGAGTTTGGAAAAACTACTTTGTTGGAATTTGTGCGATGGGTTTTATTTGGTTTTGCAAGAAAGCGTAATGGAAATCAGTATAACTTAAACGAAGGGGGTGTCCTTTCTGGAAAACTAATATGTGAATCAAGTGATAAAAAGCGAATAATCCTTTCCAGGGCAGGTAATACTTTAGCTGGGAAGGTTAAAGTGAATATTGAAGATAAAGAAATAGAGGGGCAAGAGGCTGTAAATGAAATTTTAGGAAATGCTTCTCGAAAGGTTTTCGAAAATATTTATGCATTTACTTTAGATGAATTACAAAAGTTTGATTCTTTATTGGAAGATGAAATTAAAAGTAAAATTTATGGAGCGGGACTTGGGTTGGGTCCCATTTCTCTTAATTCGGTAACAGAAAAATTGTTGCAAGAGCAAAAATCCCTGTTTAGTGTAAGGGGTCACAGCCATAAACCCCAGATAAACCAAATTTTTAATGAGATAAAAATATTAGAAATCAGAAAAAAAGAAGTTCAAAAAAGTTTAGAACGATTCGATTTATTGGAAAGCGATATGATTAGATATACAAACCAATCAGCTAAATTGGAAAAAGAGTATTTAGAATTGGTCTCCCAAAAGCGAAGATATGAAAATCAACAAAACCTGTTTCAAGATTTTGTTGAACTTGAATCTTCAGAAAATGAACTTAAAAAATTAGAACCCTTAAATGGGCTTCCTGAAAATGGGTATAAAGAGTTTGAGAAAATGCAAATGGAAGTGAAAAGTTTGCAGAACCGGATAGAGGAAGAACTCCAAGATTCAGAAAAATTAAAAACTCAGAAACAGCAAATCCATATAAATAAAAACTTGTTGAGAATGGAAAATGAGATACTTCAACTCCAACCCTTGGGAGAACTGCTAAAGAATTCTGCTGCTGATAAATTAGTGATGAAATTAGAATACGAAGGTCTTACACAAGATATAGATTTTGAAATCAAGCAACTGGGTGAAAAATGGAATTTAGAGAAAGTTAAGGAATTTTATTTAAATGAATCCGATAAAGATTTTATAAAAAATCAGGAAGAAGACTTTGAAACTATCCGTCAAAAATTGGTTTCCCTTCAAAATAAGCTAGACTTACATTATGATCATATCGCTGCAGAAAAAGCCCGTAGTGCTCAAATACCTTCTAACGCCAAAATTATGGCTATAGTTTTAATGTCGTTGGGTGTTTTTGGTTTAATAGGTGCGGCTATTAGGATGGATCTGTTTTTGATGATTATTTCTTTTGGTATTCTTGGTTTGGGTGGATGGCTTTTTAATTGGATCCAACAAAATCATAATCAATTTTTTAAAGAAGATACTATTGAACTGCGATTAAAAAAGCAGATGGAGTTAATTGAGAAAATTAAAATTGACAAATTAAATACTTGGGAGGAATGGTTAGAACATAAGGGGTTGGATCAAAAAGCGACTCCCAGGATAGTTAAAGATATTGTAATCGCAATTAGAGAAATACAAGGGAAGCTTTCTCAAAGGCTAAGTGTTCAGCAAAGAAGAGATCGGTTTCAAGAAACCGAAAACCAAGCTCAAAAACTCGTGGATAATATATCGCAGGTGGTTTCAACCTTTTCTCCTGGAGAGGACTTAACTGTCAATATTTCTCAAGCACTACAAATTTTTCAGGAAGAAAGGAAAAACTCTGAAAGAATTAACTCTTTCAAAGATCAACTGGTTGAGAAAAAGATCAAAATTGACAAATTAGAACAGCAAAAGCTAAAGCTTCAAAGTGATGTAATGGCCTTGATCCATAAAACCGGAGCCAAGTCCATCGATGATTTTTTGGCCAAGTATAAAGTTTTGGAGCATCGTAACTCCCTGCAACAAAAAATCAATGTAAAACAAAAAATAATCCAGTCAAATGTGGGTGTGGATGAAGCTTATTCAAACTTTATTGAAACGTTGAAAGCTTGTGAATTGGATACTATCAAAGACCAATATTTAAAAGCCCGAAGTCGTTTAGAGCAAATAGAGAAAAAACGTGAAGAATGTCATCAAAAGATTGGTGAAACACGAAAAGAAATTCAGCAATTGACTGAGGAAAACTCCCTATTAGAAATCCAAACTCAAATGGAAATGAAAAAATCGGAGTTGCAGAAAAGTGCAAAAAAATGGGCGGTTTCTACCTTAGCCCTTCATTTTTTGGATCAGGCTAAGAAAAAATATGAAAAGAATCGCCAACCTGTGGTGATTCAAGAGGCTCAAGAGTTTTTTTCAATAATTACTGAAGGGGTCTATCGCAGCATTGTAAAACCAATGGATGAAGAGGATTTAATAATTGAAAATACAAAGGCGGAAACCAAACGCTTAGCTGAAATGAGCCGTGGGACGAAAGAACAACTCTATTTAGCGATGAGATTGGGTTTAATAAAAGAATATGAAAGACGATCTGAGCCTTTGCCAATTCTTATGGATGATGTTTTTGTGAATTTTGACGATGACCGACGGCAGCAGTTAGCCAAAGCGTTAAAAAAGTTTTCCAAAAAAAGACAAATCATTGTCCTTACCTGTCATCAGAATACTTTGGATTTGTATATTCAGCATGGTGCAAAACAATTAGCTATCTAAAATAAGATTTTACCAAGCAAATCTTCTATTTTTTCAAATCTCCTTATAAAATATTGAAAAATCCTTTTAAAGCGGTTACAAATGGATAGAAGAAGGTTAATTTCCTCAAGTAATTGAATCAACCCCTTCCTTAAAGGAGAATCCCTTGTCCAACCAAAAAATTACCTTAAAACTTCGTATAGGAGTCGCCTGCCTTTTGATTCCTTTAATATTAATTTTGCCAATGTTCTCATGGGCAGAGATGGTAAATACCGAAACTCTTTTGGAGTCACAGGAATCTTCAATAAATTCTCGTCAAGAAGTCATTAGTTTGTTAGATCGTGAAAATGTTGTTTCGCACTTGGAAAACCTTGGGCTTTCTAAGGAGGAAGCTTTGAAAAGAATTAATAGTTTGACGGATGAAGAAGTGGCTAACCTGGTTAATGACATTGATCCTATAGTTGCAGGGGGATTTGATGAGGACGATGGCTGGGCTTATATTTTAGCCATTTTGTTGGTAGTGGCTGTTCTAGGGTGTTTATCTTTTTGTTGGGTATTTTTCTTATAAATAGATGATAAGCAAATATTTTAATTTTCTGCCAATCGTAGGCTATGTCTTTAGTTTGTTTCTGTTTTCTAGTTGTGTCTCTTTCCCAAAAATCGAAAAAATAAATATTCCTAAAAACCTGCCTACTAAGATTGAAATTAGTGGTGTTCCTTTTTATTCTCAGAAAGAGCGGCAATGTGGTCCTGCTTCACTAGCCATGGCTTTGGAATGGTCTGGGGTGAAAGTCGACTTTGAAAAATTAAAAGAGCAAGTCTTTACACCCGGACGCCGAGGAACTTTTCCTCAAGATATGATTTCTGGTACTCGTCGAAACGGGCGGGTTGCTTATCCCGTTCGATCATTTTCAAATTTGTTGGAAGAAGTAGCGGCCTCTCATCCAGTAATTGTATTGCAGCAATTAAAAGGATTATTTAATAATGATTGGCATTATGCGGTTGTTTATGGATATGATTTAAAAAATCGGGAAGTATTTTTGCGGTCAGGAAATCAATCGAAAGTGAAAATGCATTTTGAAGATTTCTTGGAAACGTGGCAAGCTTGGAAAAAGTGGGGGTTAATTACGCTTCCCACCACACGATTGCCTAAAACCGCTGAAAATAAGATATATCTAAAAGCAGTTTTGGGGTTGGAGCAAAGTAGGCAATGGAAATCTTCAGAAATTGGTTACCGCACTGCATTAAAAAAATGGCCCAAAAGTCTTGCAGGTTGGATGGGTCTAGGGAATAGCCGCTTTGCTCAAAATAATCTATTGGGAGCCGTAAATGCTTTTCGCCAAGCGACTCACTTCCATCCTCAATCCGGTGTGGCTTTTAATAACCTGGCTCATGTATTGAATGAATTAGGCCAAAAGAAAGAAGCCTTAGCCGCCTCCCGCCGGGCAATTTCCATTGGCGGTCCTCAATTAAAAACTTTCCGTCTCACATTAAGCCAAATTAATAGCTCTCATTAAGGTATTTCTCAACTCGAAAATTAATTTCTATTGAAGTTCCTGTTCAAAACTGCATAATATTGAGTTAGATATACTTTTCGGAGTTTAGGGGAATATGATTTTTTTTGGTGATATTCGTTTGCGTGGAAAGTTGTTCTGTGCTTTTGTGAGTATTTTTATCGGGGTAATGCCTGGTAGTTTGTTTGCCCAAGAAAATAAAGCTGGTATGTCTTCGGACCGTAATGGTTTATCCAAGTTTTTAATTTCAAAAGGAATTTCGAAGAAGGAAGCGGAGGCAAGAGTAAATAGTCTTACGGATAACGAAATAAAGCAAATCGAAGAAACAATTAGAGAATCCAATCAAACCAATCAATCATCCAAAAGTTCTCCAAAATCATCAGCTAATGAAGTTTTGAAGAAAGTTGGAACTGGAATTGTGATTGTTGGGACAGTGGTATTAATTGCAGCTCTATATATATTGGGGGCTGCGCTAGTAGATTCATTAGAAGATGATGACACTACTTGTCCTCCAAATTGCTAATCTCAGTCCTAAAAATATTTTTGACAAATTGTTCTTCTTTTTACAAATGCAGTTTTACGAAAGAAAACTTATTGTTGGGGTATTTGTAGTATTTTTTACTGCAACAAGTTGTTCTTCAACACATAGAACATTTAATCCCATTTTTCGTGACCCTTCCATTGCAAGTCAGGCAACTCTTAAAAATGTTCCATTCATTTCAGGTTGTGGAAATAAGAGTAGCGCAGCGGCCTTATCTATGGCTCTTCATAATACTGGAAGGAGAACCAATTTGGAGGATCTTTCAAAAAAAATAAATATTTGGGGAAGCGATGAGTTGGATCAATTTTTTATAATAGGAACTGCCCGAAGAATGGGACGAGTTCCTTATCCTATTCGTACCATTCAACAGATGTTTAAAGAAATTGATTCTGGAAATCCAATTCTTATCAATCAAAATACAGATTCTTTGCCTTGTCATTCAAAAATGGCGGTTGTTGTTGGATATGATTTTGATTTAGAGCAAGTGATTTTTCACAAGGGGGGTCAGAAAAATCGGGTGATGTTATTTGAAAACTTTCAAGAGTATTGGGGTGGTTGGGCTGTGTTAGTGATGGAACCCTTAAATATACCGACTACCATAAATAAACTCCAATTTTTGGAAGCCATGGAAGGTTATAAAAGAATTAATAATTGGGACGAAATTGAAAAAGCTTTTACTGCAGCCAAAAAGAGATGGCCCTATTCAGCGGAAATTTTTATGGACTTAGGAAAAGCTCAATTCCACCAAAAAAAATTTAAGAGGGCTCAAGTTAACTTTGAACAAGCGATATATTTAAAACCAGGTTTGGAAGAAGAAATTGAAAAAATAAAAAACAACCCAAAGCCTTCTCCTTAACTCTCCAATAAATTTCCTGCATATTTTCCTCTTGTACTTGAGCAAACAATTTGATCATATAGGGTAAACCCTTTATTTGGATTAGTGCCGATGAATTTGAAAACCGTTTTAATTTTATTAGTTTTAGTTTTCCCACTTTGTGCGAATGCCAATACGTTTAATCAATTAGTTTTATTAAAAGCTGAAATTGAAAAACTACATGGAATCCAAACCCTTGAATGTTTCCCTTTTTTAGAAAAAATTGGAACCAATGTGGATGAGGCGGAATGGGTAAGCCGATGTTATCAAGGAGTTCAAACTCTTTCTCAAGCTCTTAATAAAACTCCTAATTCTAAATTACACACTGTTGGAATAAGTACTCGCTTTCTCAGGACGGGTGGATTTCATACCCTTTTAGTTCCTTGGGATGCTTCTTTAGAGGAAATGATTCATGCGCTGAATTCCAATCTTTCAGAAAAGCAACAAAAAGAATTTTTGGAAAAAATATTTTTCCTTAAAGAAAAAATTCATTCTCAATTTTTCATTCCACAACTTTACTGCTCACAAAAAATTAGTAATGAGCAATGTCTGAAGGGCTATCAGACATTGAGTTCCATCCCTTCACATAAATCCCTAAAAAATAAAAAGTGGAGCGCAATTGTAATTTCTAACACTCATTTATCAGAAAAAGACCCCACCATTCTGACCTTGCCATATGATGATGAGGTCACACAAATGAAAAATAGATTGCTAAATTCAGATACCGAAAAAAATTGGAATAATAGAAAAAAAATGTATGAAAAAATTCAAGAAGAATTTGGAGAAGGCTTTGATGCTTTGCAATTATCGAATTACTTTTGCGCGGTATCTTTGACTGTTGAAGAATGTGTAAAAGGGGCTGAAGGCATTTTTAAAGCCAGTTCTCAAAAAATTCTTCGAGAAAAAACGTGGGGTAAGATTTTTGTAAATAAATTCAATACTCTTATACAAAACGATTATGATTTTGTCATGCGTTACGATATGTCCCAAGAGGAAATAATTGAAATGGCTTCAAATAAGCTGGATAAGCAAGCAATTGAAGCAAATGTTACCCAAGCTGAAAGGTTAGAGTCTATTTCCAAAAATAATTCGGCAAAATTAAGGGCAGTGTGTGACCTGCAAGATTTGCCATCGGCTTTGTGTTTAAGGGGATTTAAAAACTTTGTTTCTTTTTTAAGAGAAAATCGAAATTATCGAGTGAAGTTTCCTTGGACAGAATTAATGTTTGTGGATGGGAATCAATTATCCCGAGTGAATTTTGCTCTTAACTCAAATGTGAGACATACCTACATTTATATTGATGCCAATAGTGCAATGTCCGAATTTAAAAAGCACTTATCCCATTTTAAGGAAAATGAGAAAGACTAACCACGAAGCAAGTAATCTCCTTAACTCTAATTTTCAAACCTAAGTTAGAAAAGTTTTAGAAAGTTTAAGCAGATCCTACCGCGGCTGTGTTTTCTCTTAATTCCTCGGGTAGTAGGTAATGCTGAGTGTCATATTCCAGAGTAGTCATCACAAATTGTTTACAAACCAAATTTCGATTATTGACTACAAGGGGGGCAATTAAATTAGCAGTCATGTTTACAAATTCTGACGGAATTTTTACGATTACGAGAACTGAGATAGTATCATCTTCTTCCACCCCAATTCTTTTCTTGTCATCATCTGTAAGATTGAGTTTATAATCTGGTTTGTAAATAAAAGGATTGGTTACTACAAAAGCCAAGTCCGGAGTCTGCAAAGACTGCATCCACTGGAGAGGACACTCTACATTAGGATCAAAAGGCAGTAGGGCGAACTTTTCCTCACCCTCAAAACCATATAGTCCTTCAGGAAAATGAATGACGTTGGTCTCATCGACTTCGATGAGTCCAAATCGAGTTGTCTGAAAATTCATCGCTTCAAATTGTTTTTTACTAATTCACTGACCTTGGTTAAATCAAACTCAGTAGACGTAGCGGCAGATTTGTTCTCTTCCTTAATCTTTAAAAACACTTCTTCGCGATAAATTTTTGTATCCTTCGGGGCTTCAATGCCTAATCGGATATTTTTTCCTTTGATGTCAATGACCGTAATCTTGACATCCTCATTAATTTGGATACTCTCGCCGATTTTTCGGGTCAGTACAAGCATGGTGGGCCTATAGTTAAAATTTAACCAAATTTGCCTATCTTGCATGGGATTATACCAGAGAAAACAAGGTTTTTTCGGAAAAAGCGACGCAGGGATACCAATTGACAGGGTTTTGGGTTTGTGTTAACTTCCCTCTTTCTTTGGCGCTAAAGCGTTTTTTCGGAAGCCGGGGTAGCTCAGTCGGTAGAGCAGAGGACTGAAAATCCTCGTGTCGGCGGTTCGATTCCGTCCCCCGGCATCTTGTGTTTCAATTGTTTACCCTTCTTACTTTCATTCCTTTCGATTCTGTTGGTGAAATTTCCTAACATTTTGTAATTTTTTTTCTAGATTTCCGATCACTTCCCCCTTATGTCCCCGTAAATAACACAAAATGGTCCGAAAGAGTTTGACTTTTTCCCTTTACTTCATTTCCTTATTAAGAATCTGGTTTACCGTGCTGTTTAAATTGAAAAATAAAACTTAAAACCTGAGAAGCAATGTTTGAAGAAATAGATTTTTGAAAAAATGTTTTTTGTCCTCTTATAAGTGATTGGGAGACTATGATAAACTTCTTGTAAATTTATTTTGGAGGGGAAAATGGAAAATGATAACACATTAAATGTAGCCAAAAACATTTTAGAGGATCGCTCTGGGGCAGATTATTATGCCGATAATAAGGTATTAGCCGATTATTTAGCTGGAGCTTTAGGTATTTCCGAGGAAAGGGCCGCTGAACTTGCTGAAGGTATCAATAGTGATCGTAAAGGTGCCAACTACTATCAAGATGTAAAAATTTTGGCTCAATATATAGGCTAATTAAAAATCTCCCCACAAAGTGGGGAACAATTAAGAATAAACTGCCTTTTTCTGACATCAACCGGTTCATCCCCATAAAATGGGGAACGTTCTTATGGATTCTTTACCAATAGCAATCCACAACCAAATCCTTTTGCAGGACCGATACCTTGAAAAAGACTATTTGAAAGCTTAACCGGGTCTAGAACAGTTAATTGTCCAGTGTATTCTAGTGTACTAATTTTGATGGAATGATTTTTCTTTTGAAACCTGTGCTGCAGATAACCATCAATTCGCACTTCTTCGAATTTTACATTAAACCCATGGTTTCCCATTCGTTCCTGTAGCCATTGATACCCAGTGCTTTGGATTAATTGGTTGTAAAGGAACGGTTTCTTTAATTCCTCATTTTTATTTTTTAATTCTTTTTTCTTTTCCATAACGACATCGTGTCTTTTTTGTTTTTTATCGAAGTTTTTCTTGGTTTTGATGGGGTTGGCTCGAAGTTTGAAAGTTAAAGTTTGATGCTGATAAATTTTGGGATGATAGGGTTTGGTTTGAATTTCCCATAAATTGTTGGAATTTTTTGGAGGAACTTTAGAAACAACAATGAAGGATATATATTCTGTTTTACGATCCATGCGAAATAGAAAGTTTCTTTTTTCGCTTCTAAATAAACTCCAGATCAATTGATGCAAACCGTATAAATTATTTTCAATTACCACTTTTGGTAGTCTCGAATCAGCAACTTTAGAATGTAAACGAATTTGGCTTATATACATAGGACGCTTAAGAATTTGACTTCCACGAGAGGATTCCCCCAAACTCAGTCCGATTTTGAAACTGCCAACGACAGCGACTTAGGATAAGATCCCTGCGAGTATTTTTTTCTCGAATATTTTCTATGCCGTGGTTGGGATAATGGTCCCAATATACCTTAATATTGGAAAGGATTTTATTGGAAAAAATAATTTCATTCGGATTCCTTTTTTTAAAATAAAAGAATGCATCATATAAGCTTTTGGCCTCTATTATTTGAGGGTTGAGGGGTAGGGCCGGTGGACAGGATTTTCTCCCCAAATAAAGATTTCCCTGAGGTTGTTTTAATGTTCGAGAAATCTTTTCTAATGAAATAGGTGATTTGGAGTCTTTGCACCATAAGCAAATAATAAAAATGGCATCACAAAGATAATCTCTATAAGAAATAATATTAGAAATGTTTGGTTTATTTGAAGCTGAAAATTCTATTTCATCCATACGGGTAGAAATAAGAGGAGTTCTATTTTTTTTTGAGACTTGAGTAGTATGAAAATCACTGATCAAGACGCCCGGTTGCTGAATGGCAACTGCGAATCCAAGGGAATTTTGTAATTCAAGATGTTGTTGGTCTATGACATGTGGTTTGGATGTGTTTCGGGGTATCCCTAACGATGCTCCAACCAAACCTAAGATTGAAGATTTTGAAGGATGAGTAAAGGTCTCCCTCCTTTCTCCAATCGCAATAGTTCCCCAAGATTGCAAAGGGCTATATAAGGTAAAAATTAAATGATTCAAAATGTTTGTTCCTGAAAGTTTAAAGTTTCTTTTAAACTACCTTTGTTGGCCATCACATCAAAAAAATAAAAATCTTCGGCGCATTTCTCATATATGTTGTCTATTTTTTCACGAACATCGAACAATTTATCAATTCCCTGTTGAATCATAGGGTGATGGTAATTTTCTTTGATTGGATCGAAAAATGCAGCGGCCAATGAACGGGGCTGGTAATTACCAATTTCTGACATCAAGAACATGGCATATCCGTAATGGCCAAAACTATTTTGATGACCCCCAGGACAAACTTTTGAAGCGGACATAGTTAACGCATTCGTAGCTTGTACAGCTAGTTTTGTATTGTTATTTAAATTTTTGAGTAACAGTTCTTTATCGATGCAAATATATAAATAAAATATTCCCGAACTAAACTCTTTGTTTCCGATATGGCCGGCGGAAGATGAACCTATATTTAGATCATCCACAGCGGTAAAAAAGTCATCTTCAAGAGCAATTTTTTGAATGGTGAATGCATGTGCAACCTGTGCAGCTGCTTCGAAATTGTAATAAGGGTTTTCAGCAAGCATCCTTCCAAATAAAGCAATGTCTATGGAACTATTCTCTTTCCTTAATAAAAATAATTCTTCTTTGTTTGGACTTCTATTTTGTTCCGTTAAAGTTTTTATTAATGTATTAATAGATTTTTCTTCTTCGTGGCTAAAATGAACCAATTGTTCCATCTCCAGTTCTTCATTAAACCTATTTTCTTTCCCCTTTTTGACTTTTCCAAAAGTACCCAAAATTTGAACCGTCCATTTTTTTGCTTGAGTGGCTGAAACACCTCTATCTAAAAATTTTTGAAAAATTATTTTTCCCATTGAACGAGTCCGAATTCCTATATGTTTTGACAAGGATTCTTTGAAAAAATTTGAAGTTCGCCATGCCCTTTTTAAACTTTGTGAAGAAATACGAAGACGATTTGTTCCTCCAACAATCGCTGTTTTGGGTCTTCCTAGATCATCACGATTCAGGTTCGAAGGGGGGTAAGCTGTTAATAAATGTATTTGCAGGAAACGGGTCATTTTATTTTTGGTTTAATCCTTATTCAATATATGTCTCGGGAGACTTAAAAAAGTATTCCATGGCGTATAACTTTTTAACGGATTCTCCCCAATTATAAAGATCATTGGATAATGATAAAATGTCTGCTGAATAACGGATTAGTCTTAAGTTTTCTGAAAAAGATTTATATAAGTCTTCCTTCGAATTTATCATTAATAAACGCATAAACCTGGAATAACTAACTAATGGATAATTCCAACGCCCAGGAACAACTGCAGCCATTCGTTGAGGGATGGATATCCCTGTTATATGATTTGTTATTTTGGGCAATAATCCAGCAATTAATGCAAGCCTTTCCTCGCAAATATTAGGTTCCTTCTTATACACTTGTTTATATAGAGTCCAGAATCCTTGACACAAAAAAACTTGATTTAAAGTTTTGCAGTGAATTAACTCTGTTAGTTGTAAATGATTGTTTTGCAGTAAATTCCACCATGTAAATAAAATTTGTCCCTCAGTATTATTTTTTTTAAAAATTAGAATTGATGAATTCATCGTAAAAAATTTAAGGTATAATTTTTTTCAATATTATCCGGTAATAAAAGAATCTTTCTTAGTTTTGGATTTTTCTCGGATGCATACCACATCAAGTTTTTCCAAATGATAGACTCTTTGCGTAAATCTTTTTTTCTAAAAAGGCTTTTGGAAAAATGAATTTGGAATAATTTTTCTGTAGTTTGATTTATAGCTTTTAACCAATCTAATTTTAAGAAATTTAGATTGGAATCATCGGGGAGCAGGATTAGGGCTTTGTTCAATAACTTATAAAAGTAGAATTCAGTTGAATACCAGAAATATTTGATTTGGTTATCAATTTCCTGATTAGGTTGGCTAGAGTCTAACTTCCAGGAATGGTTTAATTTTGAAAAAATAATTGTAGCGATATGGTCAGCTGCTAGAATTAGTTGACTAATGAAACTTTTGAATGTTGCTATGTATTCCTTTGATGGAATTAGTAATGGAATTTCCCAATCCTTCCAATTAAGCGGTTTCATATTATTCATTACAAATCCGAAAGACCAAAGCCGGATAGAAGGAAATCGAGGTTTTTCATGAAGAAATGTTGTGACAGCAAAAGCGGGATTAACATTTAACTTTGTGTCTTTAAAAATTAGTCCTAACCATTGTCTGTAAGAATTATCATTAACGGGGCTTTTCTTTGGAAAAATTTCTTTATTTGATTTTTTAATATAGGGACTAAGTACATGAGGCAAAGGAAAGTTTTTATAATGGTAACCATGTTTTGCAGTAAAAAAATGTTTGACCAATTTTTGATTTTGAGTGCCACACAGTTGGCATGTTCCATAGGATTCAAGCTGAAAATCTAATAGAATTCTTCTTGGAAGACCCCAATACATTTGCAAGGGGTGAATCTCTTCCGGTTGTAATAAGGTTTTTTTAAATTTTAACCAAGGGAAAATATGGGCATCTAAATGGGAATCTAATTTCCAATTAGTTTTTGGCCATTTATCTTCTGGAATAATGTTTAACCAAATTGTTTTCCATAGGCTTTCTGGATCAAAAATTACAGTTGTTAGCGGCCCTCCTCCCCGAATGGATGTTCTATGTCCTGAACCACCTGAAGGGGCAAATGTATTTAAGCAAAATAATGCTGTTGCTGTACAAGGATAGCACTGCATTAAATATTGATTGCGCTTTACAAAAAGATCTGTGTTTTTGTTTATCGTGTTTTCTCCGGGAGAATCAATTAATAAAAAATTGATAGTTTTTCTGGAGTTGTTTTCTAAGTTTCCCTCCTGCATAAATCGGGGAAATTCCCCATCCAAATTAAAAGCGTATTTTAATTTTGAGAAATTGAACTTTAATAAAGAAGTAGAGGGTGGGTTATGGAAATAATTGTTCCATTCCTCTGAGTTTTTAGGTGTCATTGAAGTTTGTACCAACCCAACTAGAAACTGAATTAGCCCGCCATTAAAATCGGGACGACAGGCATATAACGATACTATGGGATTCGATGATAGATTTTTTGTAACATCAAATGGTCTTATAAGTTCATTTGATCCGTCCTTCATTTTTACTGGTATCCAGCAATTCTCAACTAAATTGAACATATTTTTGGTGATGAATATTGACAGAGTAACTGAAATTTAAGTTTAATTATTGAGTGTATCAACCTTAGGAATAACGATTCTGTATACCAATATATGGGTGATATTGCAATAAAAATTTTTAATTTTCGAGATAATATTTGGTTGGATTGAAAAATATGTCACATAACATATTATTTTTAAATGAATTAATTTTAAATTGGAAATGGAAGGGATAATTTGAAGCCTGCTAAATTAAATTCCGAATACCTAAGGTTGAGGTTAGAAACATAATGGAATTGGATTTCTTGCTGAAAAAGAACTATCGATGAGCATTTAAAATTACAATAATTTTCATTGAAATTTAAGGTTCCTTCGGATAAACTTTTAACGGTATTCGATTAGGTTAATTGGCGACTATATTTGTCTTTCTTGGTGGAATTCGATAAATGATTAGGACGAACCGTCATTTCTTTTTAAAAGTAAAATCTTGGGCAATTGCATTGGGATTTTTGTGTCTTTGGATTCCTTCTCAAGCCAATGCCTTATTGGATATTGGGGTAACTGCTAAAGGAGGAACTACTGGCATTGGAGGAGATATAACTTTTCCCATTATAAGTAATTTGGTAAATATCCGGTCTGGTTATAATTGGTTAGAATTTAGAGCATCTATGAAACAAGGTGGGATTCGTTATAAAGGAGACGTGAGTCTAAAAAATGCTCCAATCTTTATTGATTTTCATCCCTTTCACGGGAACTTTCGGTTTACGGGGGGAGTTTATTATAACGATAATAGTTTTGATTTAAGTTCAATTGTCGGGGCTGGAACTGTAGTAGGAAACACCCCTCTGGGTGGGACTACTACATTAAACGCAAATGTTGATTGGTCTAGTGATTTTGCTCCGTATTTTGGAATCGGCTGGGGAAATGCCGCCGATGACAATACTTTCGATCTACCAGTGGCACTTGGTTTTTCTTTAGATATTGGAGCATTCTATCAAGGTAATCCAGATGTTACTGTAACAGACAGCGCGGGAGTCGTTTTACCGGCCGATTTAAATGCTGAACGAGCCCAAATTGAGCAAGACCTTAAAGACTTCAAATTTTTTCCAGTATTTACATTAGGGATTCATCTTCGTTTTTGATTCACGTAAGGCGTTTTCTTTACTTTCCTTTTTAATAAAGTAAAAGTGTTTTTAGTTTTGGCAGTGTGGCTGCTTTTTCCAATGCGTTGGCGGTATCCGCATCAATCGCATTAGAAGTTAAGTCAATATATTCTAAATTCGGTAAATTTTTGGATTGTAAAATGGCTTGGATTCCCTTTTCTCCTATTTGGTTTCGAAATAACTCGAGTCGCTTAAGATTTAAAAGGTTGGGTGAATTAGCAATGGCCAGAGCACCTGAATCGGTTATCTGGTTTGCGCTTAAGTCCAATAAAGTTAACTGGTCTAATTTTGAAGCGACTGTCAAAACTTTTGTGCCTTGGTCCCCTAATTGATTTTTCATTATATTTAATTCTTTTAAATTTTTTGCAAAAGAAGAATTAACAATCATATCTGCGCCTGCAGAGGTGATTTGATTATCCCACAAAGACAATTTCTCAATATTTTGGAAAGTTTCAGATTCGCATAAAATTTTTAGTCCTTCGTCTCCAATTTTATTGGTTTTAAGAGCCAGGGTTTTTACATTTTTATGTCGATCTGAATTGGCTAAATAAAGAATACCTTTTAGGCCCACTTGTGAATTGTTTAAGTTAACTCCCAATGCACTTTCATCAGTGCGAGACTCAATATGTGCAGGGATGTCTTTTGGGGGGCCTTTTCTTCTCCCATAACCGTGGTGGTGTCCACCTCCGCTGTGTTTTCCCCCATGTTGTTTCATTTTTTTATAAGCTTCCGGGGAGTGTTTTCCAGGGGGTTGTGCATTTGCGGAACTAATTAGGGCACAGCAAAGAATAAAAAAAACTCCGTTTCGGATAAAATTAATCATTTGACCTCTCAATATATTAGGTTACGTTCATTTCAGGTATTCATTTTACGCATCGAAATCCAATGTAATTTTGACGACGGTCCGGCAAATTTTTTCCACGAACACTTATTCGTGCTAAATCCAGATTAGAGAACCAGGACCCTCCTTTAATAACTTTAAATTTTTCTCCATACAGGTCGTTTTTAACTGTATTTCCCGGGTGAGGCTGATACCAGTCAGCTGTCCATTCCCAAGCATTCCCTGCAAGATCCAAAACTCCATATACACTGGCACCATTTTTGTAGCTTCCTACCGGGGCGGTATAGCGGAATCCATCTTTTTTGCCTCTTACATTTGCATGAGTCTTTAAGGGTTCGTTTCCCCAGGGGTAATAGCTTATTTTAGGTCCTCGAGCGGCCTTTTCCCATTGTGCTTCTGTTGGAAGTTGTTTGCCAAAATAGTGGCAATAATCATTTGCTTCTTGCCAGGTGATGCCCACCATAGGTTGAGAGTTTTGATTAAATCGTTTGTCATCTAGCAACTTGGGTTTTTGTTTTCCAGTTTTTTCTAAATAACTGGAATATTGTGCAAAGGTGACCTCAGTTTTATCAATTTCAAATTTTGGCAAAGATCTTTTATGAGCGGGAGTTTCATCTTGGTAGTAATCTAACGATTCTGAAAAAAATTTTTGCGCGGCCCATTCAATATCCTGTCTTGAACTACCCATTATAAACTCGCCTTCAGGGATAGCTACCATTTCGGTTTCAGTGGGTGGAACTGCGGATGAGGCTGAAGATGAATTTATAGTTGTGAAAACTATTAATATCCCGCCAAGAATTAGAAAGAAAGGAGATACATAAGTATTTTTAGCTTTGTCGAAATTCATCATTAATATCAAAGAGGTTTAATATTTATTAATTTCCTTTTATTAAACCTGCCTTTCTCGCATATTCAAAAATGTTCCCTGCTTCGATGATATCAATTACATCCCCTAATGGATTTAACTGAAAGGTTTTGTTTTGGGTAATATTTTTTAAGGTATATGATTTCAAATCAATGGATAAAGAGTCTCCAGTTTTAATGGACTCAATCAAAGATTCCTTGGTCTCTAAGGGAATAAAGAAACCTCCATCAATAGAGTTTCTATAAAATATTCTTGCATAGGATTCTGCGATTACCGCCTTGACTCCAGCAATTTCCATACAGGCTGGAGCATGTTCTCGAGATGAGCCGCAACCAAAATTGGATCCACCGATAACAATAGAAAACTGAGATTGAAATTTTCCTTCTTCAACGAATTTAATATTGCCTTCAGGCAAACCTGCATTTTCAATTGGAACTCCTGAAAGGGAATATTTCCCATAATTCTTTTTTTCTTCAGGATCACTCAAGCTATAAACTAAATGTTCAGCTGGAATAATTTGGTCTGTATCTATATCGTTACCTAGCACGTAGGCTCTGCCTTCTATGACTTTTTCCATTAAAGCAAGTTCTCCTTTTTTGTGACGGATAATGCTCTTAATTATGTTAAACAGTGGCTCCAATAAATTCCCTGGGGTCAGTAATGTATCCAGTTAATGCTGAAGCAGCGGCAGTATAAGGTGATGCTAAATAGACTGAGGATTGTTTTGATCCCATTCTACCAGGAAAATTACGGTTTGTAGTAGACACTACAACTTCTGTTCCCTGAGTCCTCCCAAACGTGTCCTTTGGGCCACCCAAACAGGCCGCACAACTGGGTTCACCTATATGAGCACCAGCTTCGGTGAAAATTTGTATCAAAGATTTTCCGTCAATAGTTTCCGTTTCCAAGTCTTTTTCTACTTCACGGGTGGCAGGAACTATGAATGTTTCAATTTTTACTTTTTCCCCTTTTAAGATTTCTGCTGCAGCAATAAAGTCTGTAATTTTTCCTCCAGTGCACGATCCAATATATGATCGATCCAATTTAACTTCAGAACATTCCCTCGCTAAAGCTCGATTATCTGGAGAATGGGGTTTTGCCACTACTGGCTCAAGGTCATCGGCAACAT
Organism: Nitrospinaceae bacterium; assembly: GCA_965223665.1. Lineage (GTDB taxonomy): Bacteria > Nitrospinota > Nitrospinia > Nitrospinales > Nitrospinaceae > CBDCVY01. The sequence goes on along the minus strand of OZ245011.1, from coordinate 2,366,808 downwards.
AAGATTTTTTATAAAAGTAATTCGCATCCAGGTCTGAATGTTCTACTGTAAAGGGTTTCTGGTTACGCGGCTTTAAATACTCAAAGGTGGTTTCATCTGCCTCAATTACAGCATTTTTCCCGCCCGCTTCGATTGCCATGTTGCATAGGGTCATTCTTTCTTCCATAGAGAATTTATAAACCGCATCTCCTGCCCATTCCATAGTCCTATAGGTGGCCCCATCACAACTGATGTCGCCAATTACCTGTAATAAAATATCCTTTGCCATAATATATGGAGGGAACGTCCCATTAAATTCGAAGCGCATGGTTTCCGGAACCTTGACCCAGAGCTTCCCGGTTCCTAAAATGAATGCGGCATCGGTATTTCCAATTCCAGCTGAAAACATTCCAAATGCTCCAGAGGTTGTGGAATGAGAATCTGTACCGAAAAGCACCTCTCCGGGTCGATTATGTCCTTCCTGAGCTAAAGCCAAATGGCAAACCCCTTTATAATTATCCGTCCCAACATCGTAAAAGTAAGGTAATTCCTGCTCCTTAGCGAATTCTCGAATGACATCTATATTTCGATTTGCATGTGGATCTTTTGTAAAAACATAATGATCTGGAATAATTACCACTTTTTCCTTATCCCAAACCCTGGCATTTTGCCCAAATTGTTTTTTGAATATGGCAATAGTTCCTGGGCCACAAACATCGTGGGTCATTAGAACATCTACATCGACCCATACATTATCTCCAGGTTTTACCGAGGTTTTTCCAGAATGGGCCGCCAAAATTTTTTCTGTAATTGTCATTCCCATATTGATTTCTCCAGGGGAAATAGTTTCTTATTTGAGTTTTTAGCTAATTTTGCCGAATTATAAGTAAACCAGTTACCATATCATTTCCGGCGAATGGATTGAATTAAATTTTATCATTTCTTGGGACACCCTTAAACTAAAAGTGATCCCAAAACCTCATGAATTTTGGAGAGTATTCCCGTTGAGTTGGCTCAATTTAATATCGGAAACATTGGATCGTCTCAAGTATCAAATTCCTTTCCGTCCTAAAAAAGTGCAATTAGAGGTGACCAATAAATGTAATTTAGATTGTCATATGTGCCCTCGAGAAGTAATGGACATTGAATTAGAGCATATGGATTGGAATATTTTTCAAACCACAATCGATCAATTGAAACCTGATGTGGAAATAACGCTAACCGGTTGGGGTGAACCCTTTTTACACCCAAAGATTTTTGAAATGATCGGTTATTGTAAGGAGAGGGGTCATAAAGTATGTATTACTTCTAATGGAATTTTTCCTAGGTCAGATATTCCTGAAAGAATAATTGAGTCGGGTTTAGATTCGTTAACTTTCTCATTGGATAGCGTTGAATCTAACCTGTTAAAGGGTCATACAAATCCCAAAACGTTAGAGAGTATTGAAAAAGTTGCTTCACTGCGTGAAAAAGGAAAGCCTTATCTCCGTCTTCAAGCTACATTACATAAAGACGAAGAAGAAGAGCTCTATGAGGTTATCCGATATGGAGGTAAATTAAAAATTGATTCAGTCAATGTAGGAAGGATTGATCGAAAATACGATTCTTATCTTAAACGACCCAGTGCTACCGAGGAAAAGCAAATTTTTAAAGCGGCCAATCGAATTGCTCGAAAAGCAGGAGTTCAATTAGACTGGTTGCAATTTGCAGTTTCCAGTGGAGTTCAGCGATTTTTCTACAAATTATTAAAAAACAAACTGCACCAAGGGGGGAAGTATTGCTTAAAGACCTTTGATTACACATACGTTAATCGACAAGGAGATGTTACTCCCTGCTGTTTATTGCCAAAGGTCCGAATGGGTAATGTTAAGGAATCAAATCTGCAGGCAATTTGGCTGAACGGGCATTATAGTTATTTTCGTGAAAATTATCGCGAAACTTGCGGATCCTGTGACCTTTGGACCATCGATATGGTAGATCATCCAAAAGAAGAACAATTAGAACCCCCCAAATCGGTTCCCACGCCGTAAACTGCCTAAAAGAAAAAACTCTTTTAATTTTATTTTAAAAATAGACCAAGAACTGGAGTTAATTTCTCATACTGCTCAAGGATGATAGTGTTACTCCTTGAATCCTTTAGCTATTTCTTGTAGGTTAAATGGTTAAACTTTTTTAACTTATAGAAATTGGATAATATTTTTTTCTCCTTCTAGAAAAACTTCAAGTAGGACTCTTGTGATTCCATCAAATTCAACGCAAAAAATTGTTATTGATCGCCGACCCTTGTGGATCGTTTTTATGGATAGGTTTCGGCGAACTATTTTGGTGGCTTTGATGTTTGTTCTCTTTTTTATTTTTTTAGGAAAAGAGGCGCCTCATGGTTTGTCTGAGGATGGTTACAAGGTTTTATGTCTGTTCTTTCTATGTGTAAGTTTATGGTCGACCAATGTTATTCCCTTATCTGCCACTAGTCTGTTAGCTATTGGTGCCTTGCCGCTAATGGGAGTAATGGATGCTTCTCAGGTTTATTCTTTTTTTGGAAACAAGGCGGTCTTTTTTATTCTCGGAGCTTTTATTTTATCCGGTGCGATGATTGCTTGTGGGTTAAGTTCCCGCATGTCTCTCTATGTATTGCAACGTTGGGGCCATCGACCAAAATTACTAATGCGCTCTATTTATTTATTAGGGGCAGTGAGTTCATGTTTTATGTCAGAACATGCGGTAGCTGCCATGTTGTTTCCTATTGTGACGGAAATTGTAAATTCTTTGGGGTTACCCCGGAGAAATTCGGCGTTTGCAAAAGGATTATATTTTTCTATGGCCTGGGGATGTATTATAGGAGGTTCCACTACAGTATTGGGAGGTGGACGGGTGCCACTCGCTGTGGAAATTCTTGAAAAAGGAACAGAGTTTCAAAGTAGTATTGGAATTTTGCAATATAGTGCGTTGTCGTTGCCTCTTGTCATTCTTTTGTTGTGCTGTGGATGGGGAATTCTTTCTCTTTTTTTTCAGCCAGAGAAAGTAAATATGAGCCCCGCTTTAGAGAACCTGAAGAAAAAATCACTTTCATTAGGAAAGATGACTTTTCAAGAAATGGGAACCGGATTAGCAATGATGGTAACCCTGTTTTTCTGGTTTGTGTTTGGGGACCAGTTGGGGATTGCCAACATTTCTATTATTGCAATTGTTACTTTATTTGTTTTTAGCTTAATCACTTGGAAGGAAGTGGAGCCTCATGTCAATTGGGCCATTATTTTGATGTATGGAGGTGCAATTTGCTTGGGCGAGGTCATGGCTAAATCGGGTGCCGCTCAATGGTTAGCCAACCAGGTTTTTGATGGATTAATTAATTCACCAACCCTGTTCTTAATAACGATAGCTGCATTGTCTACTTTGTTTACAACATTTATGAGTAACTCTGCGGTGATTGCTGTTCTTTTGCCCCCGGTATTGAGTATGTGTGCAGTAAATAATATAAACCCTGTTTTGGCCACAATGACGGTGATTTTACCCAGTAATTTTGCCTTTATATTGCCTATTGCTACACCTGCTTCTGCCTTAGCATATTCATCAAGACAAATTTCACTCCGGGAAATGGCTACAGTTGGAATGTTGTTAAGTTTATTGGGTTTGGGATGTTACATTTTCTTATTAAAGGTTTATTGGCCTTTACTGGACTTTCAGTAGGAAAGAATTGATCCCTTTGGGAAGAGGTCAAAAGACAGGCCCAAACAGCATCGGGAGGGTAGATACTGTTTGGGTAATCTTACAAAATTCGGTGACCTGTCTTTACGACCTCCCCCTGGGAGATGAGAGATCAAACCCACAGTTAAGTGGTTCGATTTTATAAAGCAATGTCTATGCCAAATCGGAGTTATTTAAAAAAAACAAAAAAATGCTTTTATTTTAAGTACTTAGATTTTCCCATGAATTTTGGGAGGTTAAAATTGTACGGTTGTCCGGACATTGGTATAGGATTTGTACGGAATTTGTACCAGAAATACCCTGAGTTAAGGGTAGAAATTGTTGTATTCCCCAGGTTTAGAGACCCTATTTCAATAAGGAAATTTAGATTTGGCGTCTGAAGAGATAATAAATATTCAACCTTTAGAACTAAAACAACTAATTGAGTCAGATTCTGATATTTTTTTATTAGATGTCAGAGAGACGTGGGAGCATTCTTTAGCAGCAATTCCTGGGTCCGAAAATATCCCAATCGCTGAATTGGTGGATCGAATGCAAGAGTTGGCCTTTGAAGAATCAATTGTAGTTTATTGCCACGTGGGAGAAAGATCCCTTCGGGCTGCTAAAATATTAAAAGAAGAACGATTTAAAGATGTTTATAACTTATTGGGTGGAATAGATGCTTGGTCGCAAGTTGTAGACGCATCAATTCCTCGATATCGTCCACAGGTGTAATGTGTTTAATAAAAATGGGATGCCAGTTGAAGATTCTGCTCGTGAAGTTCGAGAGGAGTTGCTTAGAGGGACCGGGGCTGTTATGGCTGAAGGCTGTTCCATTTTTATGGAAACAGGTAATATTAGAGATCAAATGATAATCGTTGCCCGTTGTCCTGATTCTGAAAACTCAGCCCAATCTGCCAGTTTCGATATAAATCATTTAGGTGAGGCATGGAAGTTATTTGTGCAATGGAGAAAATCACCCTAGCAATTTTAAGATTTTTCTCCATTTTTAATAATGTTCCATAAAATAACCTAAGCAATCCTGATGGACAATTTCAGGCTGGGTCGTAAATAAGGAAGGTGTGACAGAAGTTTTTAATCGGATTTCATTCTTGTTGTCATAATAGATATATTTTTCACCGACTTCGTCGCCATATTCGTTAGTGATTGAAAGCTTAAAATTTGGATTGTGTCGCCAACCGATTAAAGTGTCCTTAGGAAGTAGGTTGAAATTCATAGAATCCAAATTGTCTAAAAAACAGAAATCCACGTTCCTGCATTCCTGATTGAACCCAATTTTACTCCCCGAAGGAACTGTTACTCTTCCCTTACTTAAAAAAATATTTTTGGGTTCTGAGTGAATTTCAGGAATTGATCTAAGATTTAAACAGAGTTCAATAAATTCTGTTACGTGTGCAATACCTCCCAAATCACCTGGTAATCCCGACTCAATTGTAATTGCCGGGCAGAATTCAGAAAATGTTAGAGATAAAACTCCTTTTGGTAAAGTGAAGTAAACTAAAATAGAACTATATAGTTTGGCCAGACCAATAATGGAAGGATCTATTTTATTTATGCAGGCATAATGAGGGTTTTTACCAGAACTATTGTGCAGGTCAATTGCGGCAAAAATCTTTCTTTCTTTTGCAATTTTTAAAACTTGCTGAGCTATTTCGTGCTCCGGAGATGATCCTCCATTCCATAGACGGTTATAATCAGGTTGATTGGGATAACGTCTCAAATTTCGGGATGCGGCTTCAATATTTCCCAAAAAAATAATTAAACTTCTGGGAAGTGACCTCTCTTGAAACTTGAAATTTTTCAAGAAACGTTGAAGTGCTAGGAAGCCTGTAGTTTCATTGCCATGTAACAATGTAGAAATAAATAAGGGATTTTTTTGTTCCCCTGGAATCTCGATCAGGGTTGGACCGGGGAGAAAAGTATATAATTCTTCCGGTCCTAATTCTAATAATTTATTGGGAATATTATCGAGTACGTTTAACTTCATGTTTGTATTATATATCCCAATCGCAAACAGAGATATTCAATTTCTGATTAGAATAATATGCTTGTGTCATATTTGGAAAATCAGGTCCATAAACGGAAATAAATTCTCTTTGCCAATTTGCCCCGTTTCTCTCAGTTTTCACGCAAGGTTTGATAATTTCGTCAAGGTAATAAATGACTTCTTTCTCATCAATACCCATTGAGAGTAAACCTTTTTTAGCAGCAGGGAGAAGTATATCTAAAAGTAGGTCTTTCATCATAATTTTTTGTCCATAAACCCATTTGACTTGAGCTTTAAAACCTTTACGAGCCGCTTCGTAAAAATTCTTTCTTGCATCGGGAAAAAGAATTTGAGATGCAAGTGGGATTTCCTGATCACTAAAATGAACCATAAGTCCCACAAAAAATGCAATATTAGCAATTATATCCACTTGGCTCGGGCCGGCGGCTGGAACCCTGTGCTCTATTCGGATATGTGGCTTACCATTTTTGTCAAAGCCGATAAGGGGCCGAGTCCAGCGCCATATGGTTCCATTATGTAATCTTAAATGACTAAGATTTATGGGGTCTTCATCATAAATAAAAGGAAGTAATACCGGGAAACCATCCAAATTTTCTAAAAAAGGTTCTAAAATGGAATTGCGAGCATACCCGGTACCAAATGTTACCCGCTCAATTTGTTGCCCACGACAGTCTCGAAAACTAGCAACACAGACGGCTTGTTCAAATGTGGGAATGCGGGTTTCTTGCCACAAATCTTTACCGAATAGATAAGGGGAGTTGGCCATTAAAGCTACCATTGGAGCGGAAATAATTTGGGAAACATTGTAATAGTGAATTGCTTTTTTAGGGTTTACTTGTAAATGAATTTGAAGAGAAGTTGCTGCGGCTTCTAACATAACATCTTGGTGGCTTACCTGAAGGTGATCCTGACCTTTAATATTTAATTGAAGAGGTTGCCCGTTTCTTAATTTTAGGACCTGATCATTCAGGGCTTGGTATCTGTTATTCGAAGACATATTTTCCAAAGAGAGCATATTTTCTCGAAGGGTAGGGAGGATCCCAACAGTTAAAACCTTGGAATTTATTTCCTGAGCAGAGCGTTCACATTGTTCCCAGATTTCCCCGAATTCTTTTGCCAGGTTTTGAAAAACGGATCCTTCTATACGTTGAGGGGTACTATTGATCTCGAAATTAAACTTTGATAGTTCAGGGACAACCAAAGAATGGTTTAATTTATTTAGGAACTGGTCGTTGGAGGGAGAGGGTAAAAAATTTTGGTCAATTAACCAAGCTTCTAATTCGAATCCACAAACGGGCTCATCTTCATCAAAATATCTTTCTTTAAACCATTGGTTAAGGAGACGATATTCTTCCTTCAATCGTTGATTGAATTCTAAAAAGTCATCAGAAGAAAATTCGGATTTTTGGATATTTCGACCCACCCTAGGCTCCTAAAGATACTTTTATAGTTTAAGATATTTTTTTTGGAAGGGTTATTCATTTTCACTTAATTTTTTTATTACAATATTTCGCATTTCACTTTCGGGGGCAGGCAAACCAGTCCAAAGTTCGAATTGGGCCATGGCTTGATTGATAAATAGTTCAGCTCCTGGAATAGTTATGCATCCCGCTTGTTTAGCGTCTCTAATGAGGCGGGTTTCTAAAGGGTTGTAAACTGAATCAAATACGACCATTTCAGGTTTTAATAAATTTGTCCTAAAGGGAGTTTCTTCAATATTGGGTTTCATACCTATTGGCGAGCAGTTTATTAAAATGTCGATGGACTCTTGGTCAATGTCTCGAATGCTAATAAGTTTAGCACTTAATTCTTGAGCTAGCTTTTCTGCGCCTTCACGGTTTCGGTTATAGGTCAGGGTTAATTGATTTCCCCGCTGTGCAATACCATGTCCTATGGCTTTAGCAGTTCCACCTGCACCTATAATTAAGACTTTTTTGTTTTCTAAGCTCACTTTTTTTTCTAGAGCTATAATTGCCCCCGAGCAATCTGTGTTATAACCCACCCAACTATTTTTTTCCCAAACAACGGTGTTCATGGCACCAATTTGTCTAGCTTCCTCATTTAAAAAATCCATATGCTTCATTATTTCTTCTTTGAAGGGCATAGTCACACTTAGTCCGCTAAAGTAAGGTTCAAAAGCTGAAAAAAATTGTGAAACATTTTTGACTAAAAAAGGAACGTATACATGAGGCAAGTGGGTTTCTTGAAACGCCTGATTATGAATCAAATATCCCATGCTTTTGGAAACAGGATCTCCAATAACTCCAAAAATTTTGGTTTCCGGGGTGAGATCATTAACTCGATAGATATGTTTTAAAGTTGAAGCTAGAATTTGACCAGGGGCACTTTCTTTCCCCCGTTGCAGGGACCCAAAAGTTAAAAAGCCCCCCAGGTGAGGCGATAATATTCTACTTATTTCACCCTTCTCCCCCATACAAAATGCTATCAATTTTTTCTCATCTTTTTTTGCTTGGGCCAAAAGCTTAAACAACACCAGGTTATTACTTATATCCATGGCATAGGTAACAATTTTTAAAATATCTCCTGGCAATTGACACATTAATTCGTATAGTGGAAACAAATCATCCGGAGTTCTCGTAAAATCATGATGAGAAAGAATCGCCTGAGTGTTTCCTTTATTTTCTAATACAGACTTTAATAAGGGGCCCGGGGTAGATGTTTCAATATCTATATATTGGGCTCCTTGGTCAATGGCTTTTCTTAGAACCGCAATTCTTTCGTCTTCAGATCCTCTAAATTGTCCTCCCTCCATTTTTGAACGGTTGGTAACTATGGATGGTTTTCCCGCTTCTTTTATAAGACGGGGAAGATCAAAATCAGAGAATAGGTCTAAACGAAACTCAACAAAGTCAGCTACGGATTGGCATAAATCCAAATCACTAAGGGCTTGATCCATTGTAGGGCCAACAATAGGGACACAAATCATTCAAAATTCCTGGTTATTCTATTTTTAAATTTTTGAAAATAAGAAATGATTTATAATAATCAGTTATTAATAAAATTACCACACTGAATTGGGTCTCAGGAGGGAATTACTTTTTTACTGAGTATAAACGCTGTAAATTTCTTAGCTTTGAACCTTTTTAGGGAACTCTTACTTTTGAGAATTTGTAGGGGAATTCAAAGATGTGTTGGAAAGAGTACCCTTATTTTCTAAACTGGATTTAAGCAACTCCCTTGCTTTTAAAGAAATGCTTACTTGATCAGATTGTCTTTGAACGGTCTTTATGCCGCTTTTTTTATTGAGTTCTGCAATACGTTCTTGATTTAAATAGCTACGGAAAACTCTAGAAACTTGTCCTACTGGCAATGGCATTTTTTTTTGCTCTCTATGATAGATTAAAAATTTTCAAAATGAGTTGTAACCCTTTAAACCGGTTTTACGTTTTTTATACTCCTTGAGTAATTCATAAGTTTCTTCCTTTTTATAACTTAGGGAGTTTGAGCATTCTTCCTCAATTTTTATCAACGATTCAATAGAGGAGACAATACGCTTTCTTATGTCTTCTCCATTTATATTTAGCAGATCTTTCTCTTTGTCACTTAATGAGCCTAAGATATTGGTAAATTGTTGGTCTAGTTCATAGATTTTTTTTACATAGGGATTTTTTTTGTCAACTATTTTAAATAATTGCTCATCATCGTTTTCAACGATAGCGTCCTTTTGCTGTTTAGCAAGTTCAAATAGTGCCTGGTAGCAGGTTTGTTGTTCACTTAACAATTGAATTAATTTTTCAGTTTTGGGAATTGAGGTCATTTTAAGCCACTGTAATTAAGTTTCTAAACTGTAAGCCCAATGTCCTGTTACGCTCTTCAGCTTCGAAAGTTTCAGAAGGAGTTTCAGAAAAACTGGAGACATTTTCAATTAAGTCTTTCTTTAATTCTAATAACCCGGAATTTTTATCCAAAACCTTGTTGAGTTGTTTCTCCAAGGAATTAAAAATTCCAGTATGGGAATTGGTGAAAAGGTCTAAGACTTCTTTGGGATTTTTTTTCAATGCTTCCTCAAGCTTTTGAATGTCGATTTTAAATGTGCTGTCTTCTTGGTTTCGGATACCAATAGTGGTAAGTTTTCTAAAAATATGATTGCCTGTGTTTTCAAAGGGCAGCTGAAGCCCGCTTCTAATTGTGTTTACTAATTGTGAAACAGCAATTTCGGAGATATTAGAGTTTTTGTCTTCTGATATCTCCAATCCAAATGATTTCGTATTTCTTGAATGAGGCGAAACGCTTTTTCGGGTTTCAGCTTGTTTGTTATTTTTTTTGATTTGATTTTTTGAGTTTTGGGTTAAATCGCTTCTCAATTTTTGAAATTCAAAGTCGGTTGTAAATTGGTTGAATCCTAACAGAGAATCATTCAAGGCAACAATAGAAGAATTAAAATTTTCGAAAAAAGTTTTTATTTGCTGAACTCCAGATTGAATATCCAGAAAGATCTTTCCTAATATTTCTTCATTCGAGGAGTTTTTTAGAGATAACGTTGTATCCTCAATAATATTTTTAAACTCATTTGAATTGCTTAGAGTTTTTTTTCCATTGAACTCAATTTCTGCTTGTTTTGGTTGTTGATTTAAATTAGTTGCAGGATTTTTGGAAAAATCTAATTGAACTTCTTTTAGGACAGTAGATCCACTCGGGGTAGTTTCAAAAAATCCGAGTGTTAAGAGAATTCCGTCTGAGTCCACTAAGGAGATAGATTGTGAGCCTTCCGCCACACTTGTTAATAACAAGCGATTATTTTGTATTGTTGCTTTGACTTGAGAATTGACAGTTCCTCCATCTAATTTTCCATTGTTGTTTAAATCTTCCTGGGGATCTAAAACGGCATTCCCATTTATGTCCTCATTTAAATAAAAACCTTCTGAAAACTCATTCCCACTTATTTCAAGAATTTCAGCGATTCCATTATTATTGAAATCCTCTTTGGGGTCTAATTGTCCATTGTTATTAAGATCTTCACCTAAATTGATCTTGTTTTTAATATCAAAAAGGGTGTCGCTTGTGGACACATTTACCTCGGTACCATTAATTCGAAAACTACCCGATAAACCTAATGAGCTTTTATTTTGTTGGTCCGAAACTAGAACACTTCCAGAAGCTAACCGCTTAGGGCGAACCTTGAATTCAGTTTGAGGGCTTTGACTGCCAGTCTGGATTTCTATGATGTTTGGAGGATTTGACGAATTACCTCTTAAATTAAGCTTCTGAGATTCATTGATTTCACTGATCGTTTCTTTTAATTTTTGGAGTCGACTTTTAATATTCTCAATTGAATCTGTTTTGATTTCTAAAAATCGGGATCGCTTTTCGAAATTTTCGATTATGGGGAGTTTGGGTTTTTGAAATTTGTTTGTTAGGAATCTTCCTGATTCTGTCAAACGAAATGCAGACAGTGGCCCGGATAGATTATTAATGTTAGGAACCTGATTGGACTTGAAGACAAATGAATCAAAAAGTATTTTCGAGGGGTTGGGACGTGGGGACACCAAACCTTTGGATGATGTCCGAATATTTGTATTGAATTGTGTTTCTTCATTATTCCTTTGACGTGACAAAGGAGGTCGAAGAAAATTTGCTAAGCCGCTAATCTTCATGGTTGTTACGGCTCAGGGCAACATTTCGAAAAAAATTAAAATAATTCCTAAAGGAATTCTAAATACTTTCCGATAGTTACACTGAACGGGTGTTTCACCGCTGTATTTTAGTGACACAAAGACCCGGTCACCACTGAACAACCATCTGCTTTATTCGCCAAAAAAGACGATCGGTGTTCAAGCGTTCCAAGCAGAGGCACCGGAGCCGGCGTGTTCTTTCCTCCCCAGTTAGGAACACGCTGGCGCGTCTTAATCTTTCCCTAAAATTTTCAGCTACAGGTTAATAAAATTTTAGTGTTTCTTAAATCCAGTTTGCTGTTGTCCCGTCCAAAAAAACTTCCTAATTATATCTTGACCAGAAAAAGCAAATCTGAATAAATAATTTTTTGAATAGTTATTAAATTAATTTATCGATATTTTGACCTCTTTGAGTTTGAGTTGACTCTTGGCTTTTGGGTGTGGTTTGACCGGGTTTTTCTTCCTCCCGGGTAACTTCACCAGTGTTTAAATTATTTTCGTTTAATTCCACTTTTTGGGGTTTTAATTCGTCCACTCTTGCGCGTTGTCCCAGAGGATCCAAGACATTGGCCTTTTGCTCAACGTTGACATCTAATTGAGCTCCTGATTCGTTTGAATTGTTAGGATTTTCGGCAGAAGAAAGATCCTTCGAACTATTTTCTAATCCCTGTGGAGGCGGTGTTAGTGAAGGTTCCTGGGATTTGCTTCCTTGAGACCTTTTAAATTCATCTATAGCATTGTTTGAAATATCTATTGAGGTTTCTTGCCCTACCCGGGGTTGTAAACCTTGCTCAACCGCACCTTGCTGTTGTCTATTAAAGGCCTCTACTCTGCTTTGATCATCCAGTTGAGGATTGAAATTTCTTAAGTCCTGAGAGGGAGGTTCAATGACGGGATCTCTCTGACGTAAAATTTGATTTTCCACCAAATCCTTCGTAACACCTGAGGTTTTTACCTTATCAAAATTTTTGTCAGGATCATTCTGAGTCTGAAATTTGTTTTTGTCTTCGCTATTGGTTTGTTGATTTTCGCGGGTAGGTTGTGTGTTATTGGGATTAACCAAAACCCTGTTGTTCAATCCAACACTATTGTTTACTTCAGCCATTATCCTTCCTCCCCTGAGAAATTCGGCTTTAATACCTTATGATTACTAAATTGTTTTTTGAGGACTTTTTTATTCATAGATCAGGAAAAAACTAGGATAAATAAGAATATAAATTTAAGTCTTCTTTTATTGTACCGATAAGAAGTTAACTAAAAAAATATCTTTTCTAATTTTTTCCAAAATAAAATCATCCACGAATTGCGTTTCCTTGCCAACTTTTATTAAAAGTTCAAAAAAACAAACTTTTTGAATATTTTCCTTTTTCACAAGAAAAAGGTAAAAAGTACCTAACTTGTTATCGGCAAAAATTATTTAAACTTTAGGAAAAAAATAAAAAAAAATCTTTGGAGCGTTTTTTCAAAGGAAAACGTTTAAAATAAAAAATCTTTTAAACTACGCAGAAATGGGTTTCACAACTTTGGAATTTTAATGGACAGAATTTGTTTTTTCGTTTTTAATTTCGGGTAGAATCTCGGCCCAATTTTGATAAAAGGGCAAAATTTCATATTCAAGTAAATCGGCTAACAATACCCAATCTTTATTTTTATTGGCTTCCAGGGCCTGGTTGGTTAATTGAAGTAATTGTTCCTTGCGTTCTTGCAGGCTTTGATTGGTATAGGCTTTTTTGTGGATGTCTAATCTTTTGGCCTCAATTACGGAATCAATGACCATGGAAAGCCAATCTATACCATCAATGATGTTTAAGAAAAACTTGCTGGCTTCTTGTGAATTCCCGGTTCGGTAAAGATCAGACGCCTTTTCAAGCCCTGGAACAAATTTTTCTAAGTAAGCCTCTGCGTTATCAATATTTCTCTCAACTATGCTGTCTAAAGTCCCATATTCAATATTCAAACTTTCCACAGCATCTAAGGCTATTTCTCTTGCCTTGGGAGATTCAAAATCTACCTCTTGACCATCGACATAAACTTTTAATAAATAATGACCTTCTTCATTGTTTTCAGCAGTGATTTGATCAAGCAGGTTGCCTAATTGAGAGTGGTTGTATTGGGTAGACTCTTCTTTTCCGTTAATTGTAATTTTCATTTGATTTTGTAACTCAGCAGTTTTCAGGTTCTAAACTTATAATAGGGGTACTGAAAAAATATTTCAAATAAGAACCATTGATAAATATTCTAATGATACCCTATCGGAAATTTGACAGTTTTCCATAATACCCTTACCTTGAAAATAGATTTCAAATCTTCATTGGTGGAGGATGGAAACATGCCAATCTCATTTGATCCGGGGAATACCAATAGACTTCTCAATTTAATAACCAAAAATAGAGCAAACGTCGGTACAAAATTATCCCAGATTGCCTCTGGAACACGTTTAGTCAAGGCAGGAGTCGATGCAGCCGGTCTGGCAATTTCCGAGCAGCTAAAATCAGAAATTGCTGCAATTTCGCAATCAGTGAAAAACGTTGAAACGGGAGCAAACTTTATTCGTGTGGCTGAGGGAGGATTATCTAATGTATCAGACCTGATCGCCAGAGGAAGAGAACTGTCTTTACAAGCTTCCAATGGAACACTTGGAGATGCGGAGCGACAAACTCTTAATGAGGAATTCCAACAAATTCTTACCGAAATTGATCGAGTTTCTCAAACGCAGGAATTCAACGGTCAGCCTATCTTGGATGGTAACCTAAGTCCCTCATCTTCCAATCAAATCAATATTCAATCCGGAACTGGAAGTGGACCCGAAAACCAAATCAATCTAAATGTAATAGAGAATACTTCGACATCGTCTTTAGGTGTAAATGGTTTAGATATTTCAACTGTTTCTGGTGCTTTAAATGCCTTCCAACCTCTGGAGCAAGCGCAACAAACCGTAATCAACACCCGCGGGGAAGTGGGAGCTGTTTCTAATCGTTTATCCATAACAGCTGAAACTTTAAAAAACTCAATAGTGAATCTATCTGCATCCCAAGAACAAATTGCAGGAACTGATTTTGCGAAAACAGTTTCAGACCTAAATAGCTCACTTGTTCAATTAGAGTCTTCCATTCGCGTCTTAGGCATTCAAGCCAGACAAAATGAAAGTAGTGTGGGTCGAATTTTAAATATTAATACCTGACGTTCACCTGGCAATAAATCCAAAATTAGCCAAATTTAAATTTCTATTTCCAGCTTCCTGCCCCAAGTTTGTCTTTCTTTAATTCCAGTTAAAACTATTCTTTATTCAGATAACTTTGATTAGTGTAAGGTTCCTTTCGAAAGTTCGACTTATGTGCAACAATTGAATAAATTCGTTCGTTGAGCACTATGGAGGGGTTATGGCTAAGAAGGACTATAATATAATTGTTATTGGCGCGGGGTCAGCGGGTTTAGTCTCGTCCTATATTGGATCGGTATTAAAGGCAAAAGTTGCGCTCATTGAAAAGCATAAAATGGGTGGAGATTGCCTAAATACGGGATGTGTTCCTAGTAAAGCGCTTATACGGAGTGCAAAAGTTCTTTCCTATATAAAAAGGCATCGTGATTTTGGTTTAAAACATGCGTCCTCAGAGTTCGACTTTAAAGAAGTGATGGAGCGAGTTCAGGGGGTCATTAAAAAAGTTGAACCGCACGATAGTATTGAACGATATACAAAGTTAGGTGTCGATTGTTATGAAGGCGCTGCAAGAGTCATATCTCCTCATGAAGTAGAAATCAATGGCAAGATACTGACCACACAAAATATTATAATTGCTACCGGTGCTCGTCCCGCCGTTCCTCCTATTCCGGGTCTGGATAAGATTAAATATTATACGACTGACACTATTTGGTCATTGCGTGAACTACCGAAACGACTGGTTATTGCAGGGGGTGGGCCGATTGGATCTGAGTTGTCACAATGTTTTGGAAGGATTGGAACTCAGGTTATCCAGGTGGAAAGGTCTCAAGGAATTTTGTCCCGGGAAGATCCTGAAATTGGTCGAATGCTTCAGGGTCAATTTGTAAAAGATGGAATTGATGTTCGTGTGGGTTCTACAGCTGAAGAGGTTTTAGTGGAAAACGGGCAAAAATTTTTAGTGGTTAAAAAAGGGGAGGAACGAGAAAAAATTCCATTTGACGAAATTTTAATTGCTTTGGGTCGTTCCGCTAATGCAAAAGGTTTTGGTTTAGAAGAAATAGGTGTGAAATTAGGGCCTCGTGGAACCATTGAGGTGGATAAATATTTACGAACAACCACTCATAAAAATATTTATGCGTGTGGGGATGTTGCCGGACCTTTCCAGTTTACGCATACGGCTGCTCATCAGGCTTGGTATTGTGCAGTGAACTCATTGTTCAGTCCACTTAAAAAATTCAAGGTAGACTACAGTGTTATCCCATGGTGTACGTTTACAGATCCGGAAGTGGCAAGAGTAGGGTTAAACGAAACCGAGGCTAAAGAAAGAAACATTCCTCACGAAGTTTCTATTTATGGGATAGATGATTTGGATCGGGCAATTGCCGACAGTGAAGATCATGGGTTTGTCAAAGTACTTACTCCTCCTGGCAGTGATAAAATTTTAGGGGTCACTATTGTTGGCTATCATGCGGGAGATTTGATTGCAGAATATGTATTGGCGATGAAACATGGTTTAGGACTCAATAAAATTTTAGGAACAATTCATATTTACCCGACCATGGCAGAAGCAAATAAATATGCAGCCGGTATTTGGAAAAAAGCCAATGCACCCGAAGGAATCTTGAAGTGGGTTCAAAAATTTAATAATTGGAGAAGGTAGCTTAAATAAAGGTTCTTGCTATTTATTTTGGCCCAATTGTTTTTGAACTTCACCTAATAAAACCTTGGCCTCCGTTAAGTTGGGATCCAGCCTTTTAGCTTTCACTAAATTCCACTCGGCACCTTTCAAATCGCCTGCTTTAAATTGATTTTGAGCAAGTAAGAAATTATTGTAAGAATTGTCAGGGTGGAGGTAGATGGCGTTTCCAAAGGCAATAGAGGCTTCCTTAAATCTCTTATTTTGAGATAATTTAATTCCATCATTTACAAAATTTTCAGAATTTTTTTGCGGAAATTTGTCTGGCCGGATACTGGAAAAAAAACTTATTGGTATTTTAGTTTTTTTCGAACAAATCATATCTCCTTCGCCTAAGAAGTTTTTGTTATAAAAAGCCACAAAATAGTAAGAGTAAAACTCTTGTTTATTCCTTAACAAAAAAACATTTAGAGAATCAAGCGCTAACTCTTCGGTAGTTAAACCTTTGAGAAATTTACGCATTAGGATGGGGAAAGCCCCATATTGACTTGATAGTACGGCTCTTGCCACATCGTATTCATTTTCAAAGTGACCAGGAACCTTTATATTTTTAAATACTGTTTGATAAAAAAGTTGGTTGGATAAACTTAATAAGCATAAGTTCTTTTCTAACTCAAATCTAAAATTATAATTTTTATAATTATTTCCATGTCCAATATAAAAAATTTGAGCATTTTCAGGGAGGCCTAGGGTGAAGTCTAATAAAATTTCAGGATAATAAAGAGAATTAGGGGCTCTAGAAGATAGATTTTGAGAAGTTAGGTTTAAAAAAGTTATTTTTTCATCTTCTGGAATTTTCGTTCTATAAAAAACAAATCCTCCAACATGGATAATCAAGATCACTCCAAAAATTATGGAAATGGATTTCCAACCATATTTATATGGAAATAAATTCCGAATGGGGCTCCAATTAAAAATCAATATAAAAATTAGAGAAATAATGATTACTTCCCAATTAAAAGAAATAAAATTCCATCCCCAAACGAGTAACACAAAAAATAATGGAATTAATAGATTAAAAAATATAATAAATATGGAACAATACCTTCCCCAGCATTTTTTAAGAAACAGTCCAAAACCACTCCCGGCAAACATCACAAAAATAAAACAGTTTATCCAAAATGCAGAGGGTATTTTATTAGATAAATCAGTGAAAGATTTGACTTCTGTTTGGGGAAAAGTTTGGATTTCAAGATAGAGATTGTAGATTCCATAACCGATTAAGAACAAACCTATTGTTTTTGCAATTTTTATTGCGATTTGAGATTTCGGCCAACTCTTTCCAGGCTCCATATTTTTAGTATAAGGAGTAAAATAAAAAAGAGCTAATTAAGTTTTGTCTCAGAATATAAATGGATTAGTTAGGTTTCGAAAAAAATAAGGGGACGTTTTTGTAATTGGATTAAAATGTTTTAAATTTCTATATAAAGTCCATCATCGCGGACAATCACACGGTAGGTGGGAAGTGATAGCCGGCGGTCAAATTTATACAGTCCCGTTTTAAAATTCCAGGGATGTTCTCCCCGAGAGCAAATTCCATACATGCCATTTACCTTACCTTGGGCCAGACTGCTACCGCATTTTTTGCAATCATCTCTAATCACAAAATATCGCTCCTTTGCAAAATACAGGGCTAATTCATAACGAATTTCCGTAAAGGGGTGGTCGAATTCGATTCGCTTGGGTTGCCCTTCGGCGGGGGCATCTGCAAGTTCTGCGATTTTTACATCAGACATGGTTTAGAGTTTGTTTATTCCTTAGGTAAATAGGGGCCAAAATTATCCCTGTAATATTTTTCCAAATCCCAACGAAATCTTCCCTTGAGGTGTGGTAACTGCTCTGCAACATCATGATCAAATTTTACATATTCTTCAGTTTTTTGCTGAACTTCGGGTTCGCGTTTAATGTTTGGATCTAAATAAGATTCTCCCAATGCGGAGGAGGCAACTATAAGGTTTTCAGCTTTTTTGATCCAACGCGCTAATACCAGGCGTTCTTCATCGGAACCGGGTTCAATGGCCATAATGGGTAATATCCTTAATCAATATTTAAAAGGTAATGCAAAGAAGGATGTATTAAAAAACAATTTTCCCATTAGGTCAAGGGTTTAGCCATTTTTACTTAGTGGATAAATAAGATTTTAAGCCTATTGGGTTGAAATTATCTGGGTATATAGGTAGCATAGGGCCTGAGAAAAACCCAACCACATTTAAAACCCAATATTTTAAGGAATGAAATATGACCGCAGAATCCGATTCTGAGAAGACCGCTGATTATTGGTTTAAACAAGGACTAGAGTGCGGGCGACAAGGTAATACGGAAGGCGCTATTGAGGCTTATCAAAAAGCCGTCGATTTAGACCCAAATCACTTTCGAGCATGGTTCAATATGGGTATTCGCTATGGGAAAATCCCAAAAAATGTAAAAGCGAAAGAATGTTTTGAAAAAGCGGTGGCTTTGAAGAAGGAGGACCCTATTGCTCATTACAGTTTGGCCGTAATTAATAATCTATTAGGATTAATAGAGGATTCCGTTCATCATTATGGTGAGGCCATACGCTTAAATCCTGAGTTTGCCAAAGCTCATAGTAATCTGGCGACTGTTCATTATTCTGTAAAGCAGGGCCGGGAGGCAATAAAGCACCTTTTGATTGCAGAGAAGTTATTTAAGGATCAAGGGGATTATCTCATGGCTGAAACTGCTGAAAGCTTATTAAAAGAATGTTATGCAGAATTTCGCTTAACGCGTGAGGACTTTCCCGAAGTTGCTTAATTGATTTTGTTAAAATCTTTCTTATCTTTAATTAATGAAATTTGATGTCATTGTCTTGGGCGGAGGTTCCGCGGGTTATGCTGCTGCAGATACTGCGCAAAAATCAGGCGCTCAAGTTGCCATTTTTGATCCGGGACCTTTAGGAGGTTTATGCATTTTACGGGGATGCATGCCAACTAAAACCATTCTACGATCTTCTGACATCATGGCACTTATGAGACGTGCAAAAGAGTTTGGGATTGAACCCGTTAAAGTAAAGGCCAACCTGGCCGCTATCCTGGATCGAAAAAATAAATTAATCCAGGAATTCGCCGATTATAGAATTGATCAGCTGAAAAATCCGCGATTTACCCTAATCCAAAAATCCGCACAATTCCTGTCTCCTACTGAAGTTCGAGCGGAAGGACAAACCTATACGGCTAATTCCTTTATTATTGCCACAGGGTCCATTGTAGATTATCTTCCCGTCCCAGGGTTGAAAGAAACCGGTTATATTACCAGTGATGATGTTCTGCAATTGAGGGACTTACCTGAGAGTTTAATAGTTTTGGGTGCGGGGGCCGTTGCCGTTGAGTTGGCTCAGTTTTATCAAAGATGTGGAACTCGGGTCACTCTAGTTCAAAGAAGTTCCCATATTTTATCTTCGTTTGATGAGGATATTGCCAGACCACTGGAAGCAAGATTACAGGAAGAAGGTATGCATTTATATACTGGGACAAAATTGCTTGAAGTTTGCTCGGATGATTCTCAAAAAATTGTCCGTTTCAATCATGAAAATGAGGAAAAAGTTGTCCAGGCTAAGGAAATTTTGAATGCTTTAGGCCGAAGACCCAACATAGATGATCTAAATATACATTTGGCAGGAGTTGAGATTAGTAACAAAGCGGTAAAGGTAGATAATGAATTGAGGACCAAACAACCACATATATTTGCAGTTGGAGATGTTAATCGATTGCATGAAGTTGTGCATACTGCAATTGAGCAAGGAGAAATCGCAGGACACAACGCAGTTTTTCCTGAGCAATTGAGAAAAACAGATGACCGTTTAAAAACCACTATTGTATTTTCTGATCCACAAGTCGCCAGTGTAGGATTGAGTGAAAAAGAATGTCGAGAAGGAGGCGTAGATTATCACGTGGCGTCTTATCCTTTTAACGATCATGGAAAATCCCTTTGTATGGGAGAAACTCATGGGATCGTTAAAATACTTTGCAAACCCAATTCGGGAGAAATTATTGGAGGTCATATTGTTGGGCCGGAAGGTTCCGAGTTAATTCATCAATTAATAGCCGTAATGCATTTTCGTGGAACAGTAAAAGACCTTGCAACCATGCCTCACTACCACCCTACATTATCAGAGATTTTAACTTACCCTGCTGAAGAATTGATTGAAATCATAGAATAAAAAATAATTTCTGATCAAACCAATCCCCTTCAAAATTCTTTTGATTTTATTTTAATTACGAATACAATTCGTATAGCTTTTCCAATATTTTCAATACACCTTTAATTTGAATGATGTTGTGGGGAGAATTACTAAAGTCAAAATTGTAAAAATGACTTTAAGGGGGTTTTCTCAAAATAGAGGGGCGGTAACAAAATGGATGAGAAAATGAATAAGGAAATAAAGGGAATCCAAGATGAGGATCCCACTACTCAAAAGTACACTCATTACATTGTTGTTGTGCACGGAATAGGGGACCAAAGAAAAAACGAGACTGTCCTCAGTGTGGTCAACCGTTTTGCTGAAGCCCGGAGAGACCTTAATCCCAAAGACCTTAGCGAAATACTTACCCTCGGCCGTGCGACGGGTCAAACAGGCACCGATGAGGCTAACTTTGTTTGTCGTATTCCCCCCAAAAGAAACATGTTTACACCCTGGATGGAATTTGAAGGTATTCCTCAAAAATCTGTTGAAGGGGATCCTTTAGACCATATTAAATCACAGCCTTTTTTGGGAGATGCATCAAAAAATGGAGAGAACTTAAGATTTGTAGATATGTGCTGGGCAGATATCTTAAAGGGGAATTGGATATCTGTGGGCCAACCAGTTGAAATATGGGCTAACGGTTTATTAGGCCGAATTCAAAGAAAATCGTTTTTTATTAATTGGAGAAAAAATGTACTTAAATGGAAAAAACGAATAGCCAACAATGAACAATTTACTAAAGAAGAAATCGCATCTGCCTTAAATATTTCGAACCGACTAAAATATTTTATTATTAACTTTAAAAATGAAAAGCCTAATTTAAACATTGATGATTGGATTTTAGAACTAAAAAGTATTTCAAGTGATCTATCTGCAGCAAATCCTTCAGATAAAAATACGGTTGATGTTTTTTCTCGGCTAATTAAATTATTCGCAGATATTTCGTTAGAAATTAACTTTGCTTACCCCTTGTCTAATTTGGTCCCGGTTCCCTTTTGGGTATTAAAAACATTGGAAAACCTGGCAAACACCTTAATTTTTTTGCGGAAGGTTATGTCTTTTCGCATAAAAAAAATAGAGGAAATGGTATTCAATCAATTTCTAGGAGATGTGCAACTCTATGGGGAGTTTCCTAGAATTCGCGGCAAAGCTGCACGTCGTTTTCACCGTTTAATGGCTCTCATAGAACAGACACATGAAAAATTAGAAAGAGGTCTTCCAGAGGATCAAAAATCTTGTCCTAAATATACAATTATAGCCCACAGTTTAGGTACTGTAATGAGTTTAGATGCTTTGATGTATGCCACAGTTGATCCTATCTTAAGAGCACAAAGTTTTAACGATACCTCTACTTCTAATATTCCATTCCCTGGATACATTGATGAAGATCCAGAGGAAATTCAAAACTATTTTGAGTTAAAGAGGAAAAATAATTCCAATAAGCTATCTGAAGATGAAAGGATTCGCTGGAAGAATATTAAAAAGGATTTAGGATATTTAGACACGGATTGGATCAATCGAGTAGATTCTTTTGTAACGTTGGGTTCTCCAATCGATAAATTTTTAGTGATGTGGTGGCTTAACTATAAATATCTGCAAGATAACTCCGTTGGAAGGAGATTTCTTAAAGGGAAGAATAATCAAAGAATAGAGAATCCTAGAAAAATTCGTCAATATAATTATTGCGACGAGCAAGATCCAGTGGGCCATCAATTAGAGGTGGCACGAGGGACACCCGCTTTTAAAAACCTTTTTCAGCCTATGGAAGATATTGTCTTTAACCGATACCCCGCGCCAGGGGCCGCCCACATGAAATATTGGAATGATCTCAAGTTATTTAAAAGGATCATCCATTACGCGGTTGATAACCATAAAACAGCACAACCCAATCCTCCAAAATGGTTTTCCAACGATGTTTACAGGAAAGTTATAAAAATTAATTATTGGATGATTCCCTGCATTATTTTGTTAGCTGATTTTTTTACTTTTACATGGGCCATTTATGCGGATAGCAAGCACAGTGCGGTTTTAGCAACTGTTATTTTTGTTGGGACCTGTTGGGTTGGAAGGAAATTAATTGATCTTCTGGTTTGGTGGCGGCAGACATTAAGGCTTAAGGCGGAAAGCTATTGGGGAGAGATTCGTGAAAGATTAGGAAGAGATCCGAAACCTTATGAAGTGAGAAAAATGGAGGGCACTAAATTTAAAAGAATATTGGCTACCGTACCCATTCTTTTGATCTTGTTTTCAGGAATTTCGTTTTCGTTGCTTTTTCATGTAGAAGTTCATATGGAGTGGCTTAAAACGATTGTCATTTTAATTGTTCCTTTATTTATTATTTTTTTCTATGGAGTTTTGTTGGATTTTAAAACAAAAGAAATTAAGGAAGAAGAACCGATTCTTAAGGAATCGTTTAAAGATGTTGATTTGCCAGTGGTATTTTTGGCCTCGTTGCCTGTTTTGTTGGGGCTTTTATTGCATTTTAAGGCCCCTGGGCTAGAAAGTGTCGTAAATTATCTTCAGAATTTATTTAATGAACCTGAAACGTTATACATCGATATTGTTTTTAATTTAACAGCTCTTCTTTTTATAGGTGTAATTGTATTTTCATATTTATGGATGCGGTTTAGACAAGTAAAAAAAGATTTAAAATATTATTCGGAGGTAGAAGAAGGTTTGTTTAAAAGTCATGCGCCGCCAATCGATCCAAAAAACGATCCATCTCATCTTGAGACGTGAGTTCTGTGGCACAAACCAGTAAACAGTTTTCTAGGTTTGGATAAAAATCTCCTAACGGCAAACCTGCTACAATTTTTTCCTGCAACAGTTGGTCCTGAACCTGCTTTGCAGAAACCGGACATTCTAATACAAATTCATTATAGGTATCTCCTGAGAATTTAATTTTGAATTGAGGAATTTTAGCCAAACGATTTTTTAGATAATCCGCATGTTTTAAATTTTGAATAGCTAATTCTCTCATCCCCTGTTTTCCCATTAGAGTCAAATAAATTGTAACCGCTAAAGCACATAAACCCTGATTAGTACATATATTCGACGTCGCTTTTTCTCGACGAATGTGCTGTTCTCTTGTCGCCAGGGTTAAAGCATAAGCACGTTTGCCATTTCGATCAAGGGTTTGTCCCACGATTCGACCTGGGACTTGGCGAAAAAATTTTTCGCGGCACGCAAATAGACCAACATAGGGCCCTCCATAAGAGACAGGTAACCCCAGTGCCTGACCTTCACCAACAGCGATATCCGCCCCTCGTTCACCTGGCGGTTTTAATATTCCCAGGGAAGTTGTCTCTGTGACTACTACAATTAAAAGAGTCTTGGTATTTTTTAAAAATTCTCCCAACTCCTGATATTCTTCAATAACTCCAAAAAAATTTGGGCTTTGGAGTACTACAGCCATAGTTTGGTCGGTGATTTGATCTTTTATTGAATTTAGGTCAGTTTGTCCATTTTCTCCAAAGGAAATTTCTTTAGATTGTATAGCAGTTCCACGAGTGTAAGTTTTTACTACTTCACGGTATTCCGGGTGGACTGAGTTTGCAATTAGATAATGGTCTCCTCCTGTTACTCTTTCTGCCATCAAAATGGCTTCTGCCAGGGCGGTGGAACCATCGTACAAAGAAGCATTGGCGATATCCATTCCCATCAGCATGCTTACTAAACTCTGGAATTCAAATATAGCTTGTAGCGTTCCCTGGCTGACTTCGGGTTGGTAGGGCGTGTAGCAGGTTGAGAATTCTCCCCTTAAAATTAAATGATTAACAATAGAAGGAGTAAAATGTCGATAAGCGCCCGCACCAAGTAAAATAGAATAATCCTCAGTATTTAGGTTGCGGTTCTCCATCCGTTTTAGAGTTTGTACTAAATTTGCCTCTGGTAATGCGGACGGAAGGTTTAAAGGTCGTTCCAGCCTAAGAGACTTTGGAATACTCTGAAAAAGTTCTTCTACTTTTTCAATGCCGATAGAGGAAAGCATTTCCTGAATATCAGATTCTGTGTGTGGGATGTAACGCATGAAATAACCTTTATTTAAGATTGATCTTTAAGAAAGGATTCATAATCTTCAGCAGAAAGAAGGTGATCTAATGAACTTGCATCCGGAATTTCTACTTCGATGATCCATCCCTCTCCGTAAGGATCTTGATTTACAAGCTCGGGTTTGGTTTCTAGTTCTTTATTTGTTGCAACGACTTTTCCATTACAAGGAGAAAATAAATCAGAAACGGTTTTTACTGATTCAATAACACCGAATTCTTTTTCCTGAGCTAATTCTGCGCCTTCTTTAGGAAGTTCGACAAATACAACATCGCCTAACTGTTCTTGGGCAAATGAAGTAATTCCTATTTTCCCTTTGTTGCCCTCAATACGAATCCATTCATGTTCCCGGGTATATCGAAGATCTTTAGGGATCTCCATCATTGACCTCCTTTAATCTAATGAAATGTTTCTCAGCAAACCCATTAGAAACAAATTAATATTGATGTAAAGTATATTTTTCGAAATATTCTGATTGAGTTTAATTTTTTACCTGACTGGGCACAAATGGAAGTTCCGCCACTTCTGCGGAAACGTCTTGGTTTCGAATTCTTATTTGAAGTGGAGTTCCTTTCTTTGAGTGTTCAACCGGTACATAACCTATAGCCACTCCATAATCCAAACAAGGAGAATAAGTTCCGCTGGTAATTTCGCCAACCACCTTTCCATCGGATACAATAGGATAATGAGAACGTGGTACCCCTCTTTCTAAAAGTCGAATTGCAGTCAGTCTTTTTTTAGTCCCTGCAGCCTTTTTTTGCTTTAAAGATTCCTTGCCAATAAAATCATCAGGTTTATTTAATTTTATGACCCAACCTAAACGAGCCTCTAAAGGATTGGACTCTGAATTGATTTCATTGCCATAAAGAGCATAGCCCATTTCCAATCTTAAGGTATCCCGTGCTCCAAGCCCAATCGGTTTTAAATTAAATGCTTTACCTTCTTCCATAATTTTTTCGAAAATATTTATTCCTTGACCTGCTTCAAAGTATATCTCAAATCCATCTTCGCCTGTATATCCGGTTCGGGCAAATAGACAATTCACACCACAAATTTTTCCCTGATTAAAATTATAGTAATGGATTTTGTTCAAAGGAATATCACTAAGTTT
This sequence comes from Nitrospinaceae bacterium, assembly GCA_965223665.1. GTDB lineage: Bacteria > Nitrospinota > Nitrospinia > Nitrospinales > Nitrospinaceae > CBDCVY01. The sequence continues at coordinate 2,341,265 of OZ245011.1, read as the reverse complement.
TTGCAATAGATTCTCCGCAGGTGCACCCTGAATTGCTAATTGAACAATATCGGGACTGATATTTTCAATTTGGACATCAAAATTTTGTGAATTTTTTTGGATCCAATCAAAATCCTTATCTGTATTTGCCGCATTAACACATAAAAAGTAATGATTTTGCGAATATCTATGAACTAAAAGATCGTCCACAACCCCACCACTTTCATAACACATTAAAGTATAAAGAATTCCACCATCTATCAATTTTTCAATATCATTAGTTATAAGGTATTGAATAAACTTTTGAGCATCTGGTCCTTTGATATCAATTTCTCCCATATGGCTGACATCAAAAATACCCACACCATTCCGGACTGCTAAATGCTCCGCCTTAACTCCTTCATATTGGATTGGCATTTCCCATCCTGCAAAAGGAACCAGCTTGGCATTTAACTTTTTATGAACTTCTAAAAGGGGAGTAGATTTTAACTGATTATTTGAAGCCATTATTGCTAATAATTGTTGATTTAATTGTTATTATGAGGATGATTTTAAAATTTAGCATTAAAATTTTAAGAAAGCGAGTGGTAATCGATTTCATTTCTTATTAAAATAGGGCGTTTTCTGCAAAAACCTTCTTTTGCTTATTAATCCAATTAGTATATATAATAATATGGAAAACAATTTTTTGTAACGGATATGTTTGCAACACCTGAAAAAAAATACGATGTCATATTAGTAGCCGGTGAAGGTAAAAATAGTTACCAGGTTTATGACCAACACAAGGCTTTCCTCCGTTTGGAAGGAAAGTGTGTAATTACCCATGTGCTTGAGAGTTTGCAAGGAGCGAAATTCGTAAACAACATTTATGTGGTAGGTCCAAGAGAATCCATTCTTCAAAATTTTAGAGAAGATGCGATTAACCTGGAATATCCAAAGAAAATATTTGTATGCGAACAGAAGAAAAATTTGTTTGAAAACGTATGGTTTACCTTTAAACAGACTTTGGGAAAGCTAGTGGATGATAAAAGTTTGGAAAATTCAATACATAAAGATAAAGTGGTTCTGGTCGTTCCTTGTGATTCCCCATTAATTACATCCCATGAAATTGATTATTTTATAAATCATGCAAATATGAAGAAATATGATTATGTTTTGGGATTGACTCCGGAGGATGCCTTACGGCCCTTCTACCCCCAAAAAGGAATTCCGGGGATAAAAATGGCTTATTTACACTTAAAAGAAAAAAATTGTCGAATCAATAATCTTCATTTAGTAAGACCTGTAAAAATTCGGAATCGTCATTACATTCAACAAATGTACCAATTCCGTTATCTTAGAAATTTAAAAAACGTTGTGTTATTTGGAATTGAGTTAATTGGAAAAGATAAAATAGTACGCTATCGATATTATATTGGTCTCATGCTGGGATTGATACTGTCCAGGTTAAAGTTGGAATTTTTGAATAATTGGGTAAGGGCTTTGGTTCCCAAAAAAGAGTTGGAAACTTGTATTTCCAGTATTATGAATACCCGATTTACCGGCCTAGAGGTTCCTTTTCCTGGGGCGGCTATGGATATTGATAATGTTAAGGATTTTGAAGCTATAAAGGTTCAGTTTAAGAATTGGAAAGAATATTTAGCTCGGTTAAATGAACGGTTCCCTCTGCCAGAAGGCGGACTCCGAAAGATGCCACGAGAACCCTCCCCGGCAAATACATCCCCAACAGCTTCTTTGTCAGAGATCAAAACAGAAATTGCCAGTTAAATCGAATTAATTTTTTAATCTTCTGTTAAGTTAAGTGGTTTGATCTAGCCCTCAAATCCTTTTCTTCAGTTGTATTTAAATAGTACTTGTTATGTCGAAAATTAAATTAAGAAACTTTTCAATTATTGCCCATATTGACCATGGTAAATCTACCTTGGCCGATAAATTGATTTTAAAGACTGGGGCACTTCAAAAACGGGAGATGAAGGACCAGGTTCTGGATACCATGGATTTAGAAAGGGAACGGGGCATTACTATCAAAGCTCAAACCGTTAGACTTCAATATAAATCTAAAAACGGAGAACAATACGCATTAAACATGATTGACACTCCCGGCCATGTGGACTTTTCCTATGAGGTCTCCAGGAGTCTTGCAGCATGCGAGGGAGTCTTGTTGGTTGTAGATGCTTCCCAGGGTATTCAAGCTCAGACCATTGCAAATGTAAACCTGGCAATGCAACATGATTTAGCAATTATTCCAGTGATCAACAAAATTGATTTACCAAGTGCAGACCCAGATAACGTGAAAGAGCAACTGGAAGATATTCTTCAAATTGACTCCAGTGATGCAGTTCTCGCAAGTGCGAAGGAAGGTATGGGGATGGAAGAAATTTTAGAGTCCGTAATTTCTTTGATTCCACCACCAAAGGGAAATTTTGAAGCCCCTTTAAAAGCTCTTTTGTTTGATGCCTGGTATGATCCTTATAAAGGTGTCATTGTTCTGATCCGGGTTATGGAAGGAACTATCGAAAAGGGAATGGAAATTTTAATGATGGCAACTAATAAACGGTTTGAGGTGGAAGAAATTGGAACATTCACACCTGCCCCAAAATCCATCAATAAATTGCAAGCAGGTGAGGTAGGTTATGTGATTGCTGGAATCAAGCAACTGGATCAAACCAAGATAGGGGACACCATTACTAATGGAAAAGACCCTTGTTTGGAACCTTTACCAGGGTATAAAGATGTAAAACCTATGGTGTTTAGTGGTCTTTATCCCATTGTTGGAGATCAATATGAACCTTTAAGGGATGCTTTAAAGAAGTTGACCCTGAATGATTCTTCCTTTACCTATGAACCGGAAACCTCCGCTGCTTTAGGTTTTGGTTTTAGATGTGGATTTTTGGGTTTGTTGCATATGGAAATTGTAAGAGAGCGTTTAGAGAGAGAATATGGTGTAGATCTCTTAACAACGGCACCAACGGTAATTTTTAAATTGGTATCGGAAAAAGGTGAAGTGGAATTGATTGACAATCCCTCAAAACTGGTAACTCAAACCAGAGCGGATAAGGTGGAAGAACCTTATGTTTGTGGAACCATAATTGTTCCGGAGGAATATATTGGGACTATTATGTCCCTGACAAGGGAACGAAGGGGAATTCAAAAAAAAATGGAGTATTTGACTCCAAAAACAGTTTTGTTGCAATATGATTTGCCGTTTAGTGAAATTGTTTTAGATTTTTACGACCAATTGAAATCCTCTACCAGGGGTTATGCTTCTTTTGATTACGAATTTATAGATTTTCGAGCTTCAAATCTGGTAAAGTTAGATATCCTATTTAACGGTGAAGTGGTTGATGCACTTTCAACAATAGTGCATAAGGATAAAGCTTTTTACCGGGGTCGGGAATTAGTTAAAAAATTAAAGGAGCAAATTCCTCGACAGATGTTTGAGGTTGCTATTCAAGCCTCTGTTGGTGGTAAAGTTGTTGCCCGCGAATCTGTAAAAGCTCTTCGAAAAAATGTTTTAGCTAAATGTTATGGGGGAGATATTACTCGAAAGAGAAAACTGTTGGAAAAACAAAAAGCGGGTAAAAAGCGTATGAAGCAAATTGGAAGAGTAGAAATTCCCCAAGAAGCCTTCCTCGCGGTACTAAGAACTGATGTTAAATAAAAATTCTCAAATTCATAATAAACCCAAAAAATCTACGGTTCGCGAATGGGTAGAAGCAATTCTTATTGCGTTTCTCCTGGCCCTTTTTATCAGATCAATTTTTATTCAAGCCTATAAAATACCTTCAGGCTCTATGGAAGAGACTTTGTTAATTGGGGATCACCTTTTGGTCAATAAAATGGCCTATGGCCTACACGTTCCCAATGAAATAATTTTCTTTGGTTGGCAAATTTTTCCTGACATCATTTTTTTTCAAACGACACCTGAAAGAGAAGACATAGTAGTTTTTAAATACCCGGAGGATGAATCACGAGATTTTATTAAACGCGTGATTGGACTCCCTGGGGATAAATTAGAAATTCGACACCAAAAGGTTTATATAAATGATAAACCGATTCAGGAAGCTTATACCCATCATACTCAGCCGCCCAGTATTGAGCGAATTGAGAAGCGTGACGATTTTGGTCCTGTTCGAGTTCCTGAAGGATATGTATTTGTTATGGGAGATAATCGAGAAAACAGCCATGACAGCCGTTTTTGGGGGTATCTTGATGTCAATAAGATTAGAGGTAAAGCAAAGTGGATTTATTTTTCATGGGATAGTGAAGACTCTGGAGTTCGATGGAGTCGCATTTTCCAATCGGTATATAATTAATCCCCTAAAACTTGTTTTTTGAATTTCACTGCCAATGAATTCCGAAACTTCTGAAAAACTCCAATCTATTTTATCAAAATGTGATGGATTTATTCTAGATTTTGATGGGTTGATCGCCGACTCTGAACCATTTCATTATAAAGCTTATAACCAAGTATTCGAACGATATGGACATTCCTTGAACCCGGAGGAATATTGGGTGGAATTTACTTCTAAGGGAACTGGAATACAGGGTGAAATTGAACGTCATAATTTAAAGCTCAATGTGACTCCCCAGGTGATGAGGCAAGAAAAATTTGAAGCATATTCCCGGTATTGTGAAAGTGGTGAAATTTCGTTATTTCCCGATGCTCGAGATTTCTTAGACCTATTGTGTAAAGAATATAAAGTCGCTATTGCTTCCGGTTCATGGGAGCATGATATTCGTGCAATTCTTCGTCACTCCAATGCTGAGAATTTAGTGCAAACAATTTTAGGAAAAAGTCCCAAAACACGACGAGAAAAACCTTTTCCGGATATTTTCCTTGAAGCGGCTAAAGAACTTGGTTTGGATCCAAGAAGATGTGTTGTAGTGGAGGATGCGTTAAAAGGCTTAAATGCAGCTCATCAAGCCAATATGCCATGCATCATAATTCAAAATCCCCTTAATGAGTCGATCGACTTTTCTATGGCGGATGTCGTTTTGCCCAATTTAAATCAATTGACCCAAATTTTAGGTTCAAAAAAATGAAAGGCATCAAAAAGTATTAATACTTTCTGATGCCTTTTAACCATTTAAACGATTTTTACTTACCTGCAGTTTCCTTGATCCCTATTCGCTTGTAATCATCTTCAGTTAACATCTTTTTTGCGGAACTGCTGCTTTGTGCAGTTGAAGAGTTTCCGCTGGAGGGAGAGGTTGAACCTCCACCGTTGGGAGAGGTGGCACAACCAAATATTGCAATTAAAGCAATAATCGAAATCAATTTTGAAGACAATTTCATAATTTCTCCTTAGGTTACGGAATTATTTAACTTGAACAATAATTCCATGGGTGACAGGAGGGTTATAGGGAACATGATTACCTTTTGCAAATAGGGCAGTAATTGTATGGAACCCTTTGCTCAATTCAAGCTTTTTACATTTGGATCCATCTCCCATGTGAACATGATTTGAATCTTTAGGGATTGGATTTGATAAATTTGGTAATCCAGAATCAATGATTAAATGATGATGACCTTTCCCTTCATTAACTCCATTTTTTGCAGGTTCTACAGTATAACCCTTTGTTTCCATGCAAACTTCCACAGGACTTCGTACGGTTGCGGTGGTCGCTGGTTTAACAATGCGAACTCCTTTAGAAAAATCTGCGGCAGCAGACGTACTCGCAGGCGCCGATGAACTGCTACTTCCAGAGGTGCCACCGCCTTGAGTTGCACAACCCGCAAAAAATACCATTGCCCATAAAATTAAAAACCATTTCAATATTTTCATAAGATTTCCTTTCTGGTGCTCTCCAATTTGGAAAATTATTTATAAACGAACTAGGTTCATAGAAGTTACTTGTTGGGAAACAAAGGGGCTCATTGTTTTGGTTAAATCTAATACTTTGAGCTAAACATGATGATATCTTAACGAGTAGGTATTATAAACTAATTTGCCCTAAAATCAACCAGATACACTTATTTTGCCAAGATTTAATTGGAATTTAGAAAATTAATTTTTGGTTTTTACTTATTTACTAGTGTTAAATTATTGGAACCTTATAGGTAATAAATTGGTATAATTTCTTTGAGAAATTTAAAGTTGTTTTTGAAGTAATCAGTACCCTTGTTTAGAAAAAACTTCATTTGAGCTATGGGGTATAGAAATCAAATAACTTTTTTAATTTTGATATTTTTGTTTCTGGGTCTTCAAGGTTCTTCTTCTAAAAAAGTCCCTTCCCAAACAAAAACGGAAAACTCCCAATATTGGATTCACTTGGAATATGGTTTGGACTTGGGCGCATTCCCTTCGCCTCAAAAATCTATTGTCGGGGATTCCCTTATTCATATACTCAGAATAGACCCTAAAGCATTTAATTTTAAATTGTTAAATGCTTCTGCACAGGCCACTCCAAAAAGACATTCTACGAAAGGTTGGGCAAATCGGTTTAATTTGGTGGCAGCGATAAATGCCAGTATGTATCAAGCGGATCGATTGAAAAGTGTGTCTTTGATGAAAACGTTGGGTCATACTAATAACAAGTGGTTTTCCAAAGATAGAGCCCTACTAGCCTTTGATCCCAAGGACTCTACATTACCAAAGGTCCAGATTTTGGATCGCGACTGCCAAAATGTCCCAAAACTTCGAAAAGACTATCAAACTTTGATTCAAAGCATAAGGATGATATCTTGCGATCGAAAAAATGTTTGGGAAAACAAAAATAAAATATGGAGTACTTCCGCAATTGGAATGGATTCAAAAGGAAATATTTTATTTATTCATGCACGATCCCCCTACAGCACCCATGATTTGATTGATATTTTGCTTAAACTTCCTATTAATATTAAACGAGCCATGTATGTAGAGGGTGGTGCCGAAGCACAAATGTATATTAATTCTAAAGGAACCGAATACCAATTTGTGGGAAGTTATTCAACCGGTTCCAATGAAACTAATGCTAATACTCTTGCATGGCCAATCCCAAATGTGGTAGGCATAGTAAGGAAAGTTCCCTGAAACCCCAAAATTTATTTTGACTAAATCATCCAAACCTCAAATTTCCTGCCGTCCAAGATTTAGAATTATGGTAGGTAAAAATATTGCCTTGGGTCCAGGTAAGGTAGATCTTTTAGAAGCTATTAATGTAGAGGGATCCATTTCAGGTGCTGCTAGAAAAAACGGACTCAGTTATCGCCGGGCTTGGGATATGGTGGATATGATGAACGGGTGCTTCAAGTCTCCTCTCATAGAACGTAAAAAAGGGGGTAAAGGTGGGGGAGGGGCATTACTTACAGCTTTGGGTGAAGAGGTGGTCCGGCTTTACCGAGAAATGGAAGAACAAGCTCAAAAATCAATTGAACCCCATTGGAAAATCTTGCGCAAAGAGATTAATAAAAATAGTTAATTGCTTAGAAAATTATTTTACTTTTTCAGCTATTATTTCAAATCCTAAAAACTTAATTGGTAAATCATCCCCGGGATAATGGCTGTAGGCATCTGTCTCATCGTAATATTCGTGGAAATCAAATTCTTTTACCTCCAATCCTGTTTCTCGCACATCATCCACCAAATTATGACAGAACTTTTCTTCAATTTTTGAAAGAGTCTCTAAATACCCTGGCATAAGTTTGTTTCTGTAGTTAGAGTCTTTGGATTCAACGAGGATTTGGTGCTCGAGATCTGTGTCTATAATAAATAGATTCCCACCAATTTCTAAATGGCCCATAGTCCACTTTAGAAATTGCTTCCTTTCATCACGTTGTAAATGGTGCAGAAATTTACTTACTTGAATAAAGCCAAACTTTTGCGATAAATCTTGTAAATGTGGAAAGTGAATTTTTAAAACATCTACGTTTTCCTTTCCAATCAAACTTTTGTAATGTTTTAAACCCACAACCACAAATGCTAATGAATCCGTAAGCACCAGAGTTGGATTTTCATTGGGCCAATCATGAATTAAACTGAATCCTGCCAAGCCAGTAGCCACATCAAGCACTGATTTCTGTTTGGGAATCTTCATGTCTTTGAGCGGGTCTTCCCAGGGAAAGTTTTTCGTATAGTAAAGGTAAAAACTATAACTTTCTGCAAGAGGTTCTAAAATCATGGGGTCATTGAATAGTTTTGAGTTTGTTTTTATTACGTCGGCAAGTGATTGGAGTAAATTATCTAAGGGTTTTTGCATTTCAAGGAGGTCTATATTTGGATCAGGAGGGTTTGTATCCTGTAAGCGTGTTCTATTTAGATTGTCCATATTTAAAAAAACCATAGGCCGTTCGTGTTGAACATAAACTAAATCTGCTAAATCCAGCATGACCTCTGCATAACCATAACGTAAAATTAAATTAAATAAAGATTGGTTTTTTTTGCCTTCCGAGTTGTTAGGGAAACCCAAAATAGTATTAAGATATTGAAAAAGTTGTTTAACTCTTTTATTGATTTCAGGGGTTCTAGAAAATTCCAACCCCAACCATTTATTGCCTTCTGGGGTTATTAATGGAAGCCGATTTTCATTTTCAATAAATACAGTTGAAGTCATTCGAACAATTCCTTTTATATTTGAATTCTATCACCCTAATGGGCCTGTGATTTTTTCTACAGCTTTTAAGATACTTCCATCATTAATTATATTTGTAATAGTCTCAATGTCAGGGGCAAGTTCTCTGTCTTGCATTAAAGGTTTAATTTTTTGGCGGATAGTTTTATATGCAGCCAAGGTTCCTTTCCCAGGTTTTAAATTCGTAAATAAATCTAAAGCCTGTGCCGCACACATCAATTCAATGGCAGCGATACGTGTTGCATTTTCGACTATTTGGCGGGATTTTCTGGCTGCGATTGTACCCATGCTTACATGGTCTTCTTTGTTTGCAGAAGTAGGAATCGAATCCGTAGAAGCAGGGTGCGACAAGACTTTGTTTTCCGATACTAAAGCGGCTGCAGTGTATTGTGCGATCATGAAACCTGAATTTAAACCACCTTCTTGAATTAGAAATGAAGGAAGGCCGCTTAATTGTGGATTTACCATACGTTCGATACGACGTTCAGAAATATTAGAAAACTCAGACATCGCCACTGATAAATGATCCATAACCAGGGCTATGGGTTGCCCGTGAAAATTTCCACCAGATAAGACTTGACCATCCGGAAATATTAATGGATTTTCTGTTGCTGAGTTCATTTCAATTTCAATAGTTTTTAATGCAAGCATCATAGTATCTCTACTGGCTCCATGCACTTGGGGAACGCATCTTAAAGAATAAGCATCCTGGACTCTCCCACAATCTTTATGGGAAGAAATGATTTCGCTGCCACTAGTGATTTTTCTCATATTTTTTGCTGAAAGGGTTTGTCCGCGGTGAGGCCTGATTTGATGAATACGTTGTTGAAACTGAGTGTTTGATCCTAACAGGACTTCTAAACTCATAGCTGCAGCAACATCAAAAATTTTAGCTAAATTTAGAGCTTTATGGATGGTTAATGCACCTACCGCAGTCATTACCTGTGTTCCGTTCACCAGGGCGAGCCCTTCCCCTTCAGCTAAATCAATGGGTCGTATTCCCGATAACTTTAATGCTTTTGCTCCACTTAGGGATTTCCCATGGAAACGCGCTTTCCCTCGACCTATAAATACTAATGATAAATGGGCCAATGGAGCAAGGTCTCCGCTGGCACCAACAGAACCTTGCTCTGGGACCTCGGGTAAAATACCTTTATTGTAAATTTTTTTTATGGTTTCCAATGTAGAAATTCTTAAACCCGAATATCCTTTTGCCTTACTATTCATCATTAACAATAAAATGCCTCTGACTTCCTGCTCTGAAAAAAGAGGGCCTACACCTGCGGCGTGACTTTTCAGGATATTTTTTTGCAATTGTTTTGCCTGATTTGGAGAGACCAGGACATCGCTCAAAGCTCCAAAACCTGTTGTGATTCCATAAATGATTTTTTTGTCTTTTAAAGATTTGTCTATAATCTTTCGTACTTTTTGGATCTTTTTTTTTGATTCCAAAGATATTTTTACAGGAAGTTGATTTTGTATAGCAGAAATGAATTTTTTAAGAGTTAAACTGTTCCCATCTAGTATTAATGTATTCATAGCAAAAACCCAATTATGGTTAGGGCCAATTCCACAACGGACGACCCAAAAAGTAAATGGTTAATATCAGGCAGGGTAATACATAGGGCACTGCCTCGAAGGCTTGCCCTGTGGCAACAGTGTATAAAGATAAAACTGTGCGTATAGAATAAACAATAAATAGTATCAAAGTTATCTTTAACGATTCTTTAAAAATTACATAGGACAATAACCCAAAAAAAATAGTAAACAACAGAGAGTATGCAATACTTTCCAAAATGCCAAGATTAAAGGGTGGAAGAAAAATATATATCAATATTAGATATAAAATGTTTAATCCAAAAAAAACATATGCTGCGTGATGAAATTTTGTTTTCAAGTTGATCCTTTAAAGATCTATTTTTTCAGGATTCCAATTTTTTAAAATTCGAAACTATTATCAAATCAACCGATTTGCAGTTTTTATTTGGGTATGATAGCTTTCCCATTCTTTAACAAAAATAGGTAATTACCGCAATATTAACGTTAATTTTTTTAATTCCCGCTTATGATACCTGTTAGCGATCAAATAGAAATAATAAAAAGAGGTGCTGTTGAAATCATTGATGACGAGGATTTAGCAAAGATTCTTGAAGAATCCACAAAGACCAATAAGCCCCTACGTGTCAAAGCAGGTTTTGATCCTACCGCACCGGATTTGCATTTGGGACACACTGTTCTTCTGCAAAAAATGAAGCAATTTCAAGAATTAGGCCATGAGGTTATATTTTTGGTTGGGGATTTTACCGGAATGATAGGAGATCCCACAGGCAAATCTGAAACTCGTAAAAGCTTAACCCGTGAGGATGTGAATAGAAATGCCAAGACCTACTTGGAGCAGGTTTATAAAGTTCTCGATCCGAATAAGACCACGGTAATGTTTAACAGTGAGTGGATGAATAAATTTACTTCAGTCGATATGATCAACTTAGCTGCAAAATACACTGTAGCAAGGATGATAGAACGTGATGATTTCCAAAAACGTTTAGCTAACAATCAACCTGTATCTTTGCATGAGTTATTTTATCCGCTAATCCAGGGATATGACTCTGTAGCTATCAAATCAGATATTGAGCTTGGGGGAACGGATCAAAAATTTAACTTGTTAGTCGGTAGAGATTTGCAGCGATCCTACAGTTTGCCTCCTCAGGTAATCATCACTATGCCGTTGTTAGAAGGCACTGATGGGGTTCAAAAGATGAGTAAAAGTTTAGGTAATAGTATTGGAGTTTTAGAATCTCCAAATGAGATGTTTGGAAAGTTATTATCTATTTCTGATGATTTAATGTGGCGATATTTTGAGTTGTTGAGTGAAATTTCAGGGGAGGAATTAAAACAAATAAAACTCCAGACCCAAGAAGGGAAGCTAAATCCAAAAACAGTGAAAGTCAGATTAGCGAAAGAGATTGTAGGACGTTATCATGACTTGGAAAAAGCTGATCAAGCTGAAACTGAGTTTGAAAATGTTTTTAAAAATAAAAATCTACCTAAAGACATTCCTACTATTGAATCCTGGGGAGCGGAGCGGCGTTGGATTTGCAAGGTGTTAGCAGATGCCAAAATATGTGGTAGTACCTCTGAGGCTAAAAGAATGGTCAAACAGGGCGCTGTATCTATTGATGGGGAAAAAGTAACTGATGACAGTTTGGAAATTCAAGGAGATCAAGAATACCTTATAAAGGTGGGTAAAAAACGTTTCCTAAGAATTACCAGGACATAAAATTAGAATCGCTTACTTCGAATTTTTTGGCCCGGAACAATTGGACTTGTAGATTTTACCACTTTTGCAGTTGCGGTTTCAGGCTTGGTTGAAACAACGATTAATTCCCCAATCACATGTGGTAAAACAGTTCCTTCTCGTGCATCAACAGATTGTGGATATATGTAAACTTCGAATCTATCTCCTCTTTGTACATTATCCTTTGAACCAATATCAATGAAAACAAGATCATGAGTAGCTGCCATTAATCGATTGATTCTGTTGGATAGAATATAACCTTCAAGTTCTTTTTGTGGGGGCATGTAAGAAGCAGAAACCATAGGCGGTCTGTTTGGGGGGAAATGCCGAACTTTATCACCTTTTTGTATAATATCGTAGTTATAGATCACTTTGGCCTTGGACATATTTGTAGACAATTCAGTAATTTCGATTAGTCCCAAAATGGCGGTTTGATTTCCCTTATATTCTCCTTGAGGATCAAACAAATCGTAAGAAAATTCACCGTCGTAGGGACCATCCAGGAAATCCACCTCATGAAAATTCTCTGTAGTACTTAAATCCATTAAAGGATGATTGATTTCTCTTCTTTGGGAATAAACAACCAGACGATCTCCTACTTCAAGTTTTTTGTTGGTACCAATGTCAAGGTAAACATAATCGAAAGGAATCATTCCTACTCGAGTTTCTACATTCGAAAAAGATCTGTACTCCAAATTTCCAATAATTGTACCTAAAGGTTCGGTTATTTCACTTACAGACCCCGCCCCAAAGAATTGGTTATAGGTGACTACATGATTTGGTTTTTTCTTATAATGAACCTTAATTTTTCGTTTTTTTGTTTCGGAAGGATTAACCGAAGAATCATTAGAATCATTATCAATTTCTTCATCATCTTCGCTGACAGTTCCACGATGCGGATTTAATGTTTCCAACCAAGGGTCGGCTTGAGCCATCAAGACGTTTTTCGAAGATTGAGTTGATCCCTCTTTTTGAGATGAAAGCGCTTCTAATTGTGAAACAATCGTCAAATTTCCTATAAATAAAATTAGGCCAAATCCCAAAAGATTAAATGTTCGCACCATAACCCCGTTCCTTATATTTTTGGGTAAATTCTTCTTGTAGAAGAGAAATAATTCTATTAATTCCAATTAAATAGAGACGCTAATAGATTATCAGATTTTCATTCTTTGTAAATAAAAATCTAATGGTTGGTTCAGACAATTAAATAATCCTTTCTTCTTATTTAAGGACCAAAATTCTCTTAACCACCCAAATATAAAGATTATCTAATAATGAATTCAAGCTTGACAACCCAAGCCGCCAATGAAATAATTTTAGGCTAATTTTTTGACCACTCGCCTCAATTTTATAACTTTTTTAAAAACAAAAGATTGTATTGAGCAAACTTAACGGGTAACTACGAAAACCAATGAAACGAACATATCAGCCAAAAAATTTAAGAAGAAAGCGAACCCATGGATTCCGAGCTCGAAAAGCCACTGTGGGAGGTAGGAAGGTTTTAGCTAATCGAAGACGAAAAGGTCGAAAACGTCTGACAGTTTGATGGGGAGGTATGAAGCCTCAATCGTTTCTCAAAATTGAGCGATTGTTAAAGCGTTCCCAATTTGAAATTGTGATGGCTAAAGGTCAAAAGTGCAGAGTTGAAAATCTTTGCACTATTATTTACTTGCCCAACAGTCTTCCACACAAAAGATTAGGAATCATAGCTTCAAAAAAAGTCGGTAATGCTGTGGTTAGAAATCGAGCCAAAAGGAGAATTCGAGAAATATTTCGCCGTAATAAAAACTTAGGCGCTCCTGCTTTAGATTTAGTGATTATTTCTGGTAAAAAACTTGTCGACCTTCCCTTTGCTGTCCTCGAAGAAAAACTAAGAAGTGCTCTTAATTCCTTGAAGTGAGTGCCTTTTGCTGTTTAGTCTTCCTTTGAAAGAAATACCTATAATTAATGTTGCGATTATTTTTTAAAAAGTTTATTCGATTTTACCAAAGATGGATTTCTCCTATGTTTTTTCCATCTTGCCGTTTTTACCCTACGTGCTCAGAGTACTCTCACCAAGCGTTAGATCGTTACCCTCTTGTTAAAGCTGGAAGTTTAATCATCCTGCGTTTATTAAAATGCCACCCATTTCATAATGGAGGGTGTGACCCTTTAAAATGATTTGCCGGAGAAATTGACTTGGAAAATAGAGCGCTATTAGCCTTTGTGCTTTCTTTAGGGGTTTTTTTGCTTTGGGGATATTTTTTGTCAAAAACACAAGGGCCTCCCTCAGAACAAGCGCAAGTTCAGCAAAGTAAAAAAAATCAGGTTGTGCCATCCAAACAGAATTCCGGAGAAACCAATTTAACCCAGGATTTACCTAAAGGGGAGCCTACAGAATCCATAGATCAATCTAAAATTGAAAGTTTATCTCTGGACTCTCCCGATGAGATACATAGCGAAGAATTGATTGAAGTAAAAAATAAAATGGGAGTTTATGTTTTTTCCACTAAGGGAGGTATTTTAAAAAAGGTTTTAGTGACTAAATATAAAGATGATGAGGGAAATCCTTTAAACCTGATAAAAGAATCCCCGGAAAATAAATATCCTCTAGCTCTGGAAACGGGAAATCTGGCAGTAGATAGTATTTTGCAAAAAGGTCATTATGAACCTTCTGTTAGTTCTTTAGAACTATCACCAACCAATACTACTGGGGAATTGGTATTAAAGCTAAAGCATTCTTCAGGATTGACAGTATTACGGAAACTTAAATTTGAATACGATAACCGCTTAATTGGAATTGAGACAGAAATTAAGGCTCCTAATTTGGTTAAAGAGAATTTACAGTTTTCTGTTTTATGGGGTCCAGGATTAGCAGGAGGATCTGGAAATTCGCAAGCTGAATTCATCGCTTTTACAGGACCAACTACTTTTGTAAATAATGAACGTGAGGAAAATCCACCAAATGATATTACAGGAGAAATTGTACACAAAGGGGATCTGGAGTGGACATCATTACAAAATAAATATTTTGCCGCCGCATTAATTCCGGAAAGTGGAATTAAGTCTGCGGTTGTGAAGAAGGATAAAAGTGAAAATGTATACGTTGGTTTAAATTTTGAGTCAGTGCAGTCTGCGGCCTCTGCAAAGCATCATCTTTATGTGGGAACTAAAGAACTGGAAATTTTGGAAAGCCTGGGTCACAAGTTGTTTCGCTTGATTGATTATGGTTGGTTAGGTAACAAATTTGCATTTTTAGTCAAGCCGATGTTAAAGGCTCTAAACTTCTTTTACGGTATTACCCATAATTATGGTTGGGCTATTATTTTCCTGACATTCTTAATTAAATTAGTATTGTTCCCTTTGACCCACAAAAGTTTTAAATCGATGAAAGGGATGCAAAAGATCCAGCCCTATGTCAAAGTAATTCAGGAAAGAAATAAAAACGACCGATCCAAGTTAAATCAGGAATTAATGGATCTGTATAAAAAGCACAAAGTCAATCCCCTGGGCGGATGTTTGCCAATGCTTTTACAGATTCCTGTTTTTATTTCTTTATACCATGCACTATTTTTCTCCATTGAGTTACGGGGGGCTCCTTTTATGCTGTGGATCCAGGATCTTTCTCAAAGTGATCCTTATTATGTTACTCCTGTCTTGATGGGTGCAACTATGTACCTTCAACAAAAAATGACACCTACTGTTGCAGACCCTGTCCAACAAAAGATTTTCTTAATCATGCCTGTAGTTTTTACTTTTCTATTTGTAACCTTTCCAGCGGGGTTAGTAATTTACTGGACCGTCAACAATATTTTAACCATTGCCCAACAGTTTTATATTTACCGAATTGCAAAGGATTAATTTTGGAACATCAATGGTTAACTTCCTTCTCTATTACACTCAATGGTTGACCCAAATTAAAGCTTGAAGCACAATGGCCATCTGAGGATTTAATTATGATCGAAACCATTGCTGCAATAGCCACTCCGATAGGCGAAGGGGGAATCAATATTGTTCGCATGAGCGGACCTGATTGTTTGCCCATTGTCCAAAAAATTTTTCATTCTAAAGTTTTAAAGGATATTGATTTTCTTAAACCTTTGAAAGTTTGTTTAGGAGAAATTGTGGATCCTCAAACAAGAAACACTTTGGACGAGGTCCTTTTAACTTTTTTTAAAGCACCCAATAGCTATACCTGCGAGGATGTAATTGAAATCAGCTGTCATGGGGGAACTTTGGTTTCTTCAAAAATTCTGCAGTTGGTGTTGGATCAAGGTGCCGTTTTGGCCAAGCCTGGTGAGTTTACAAAAAGAGCTTTTTTAAACGGACGTTTAGATTTAATGCAGGCTGAAGCGGTGGCCGATGTCATTCATGCTGCTTCTGAAAAGGCGTTAAAGTCAGCTTTATTTCAGCTTCAAGGAAAATTCTCACAAAAACTTAATAACTTATATGACCAACTAATAGGAATATTAACGCATTTGGAGGCTGCTATTGATTTCCCTGAAGATGGGTTGGAATTTCATATAAAAAAGGAAATGGAGAAAAAAGTTTGTTCAGTTCAACAACAAATTTTCGAATTAATTGAATCTTTCAAGCAGGGAAAAATTTATAGGGAAGGAATCAAGGTTGCGATTGTGGGTAAGCCAAATGTGGGCAAATCTAGTTTGCTAAATACTTTGCTTCAGGAGGATAGATCCATTGTCACCAACATTCCTGGAACCACTAGAGACGTTATTCAAGAGCGAGTTCGTATCAAAGATATTCATATCAACATTGTGGACACAGCTGGTTTAAGGCATGCTCCTGATGCCATAGAAGAAGAAGGAATTTCCCGCGCTCGAAAATCTCTTGGACAAGCGGACTTAGCTTTAGTGGTATTCGATGGATCACAACCATTGGACGCTAACGACGAGATGTTAATTCAAGAGGTCGGTTTGAGGGAAAAAATAATTATTATTAACAAAATAGATCTCCCAAAAAAAATTGCAATAGATGATGTTCTTAAACGTTTAAATGAGAACCAATGCTTTCAAATTTCGACAACTAATGAGACCGGAATAGAAGTTCTTCTAGATGCTATTTATAAAAAAGTTTTAGAGGGACAAAAATGTAGTGAGGACTATGTCATTACTCGAGAAAGGCATCGTGAGGCGTTGTCCCAAACCTATCAGGCTCTGAACCGTGTTGGAGAATCTTTATTAGCCGATTTATCAGAAGATTTGATTGCTGTCGATTTGAATATTGCTTTAGAACAATTGGGCGGGATATTGGGCAAATCCTTTTTAGACGATATGCTAGACCAAATTTTTGATGATTTTTGTATTGGAAAGTAAATTTCTCTGATTTTGGCCGTCATAATATTATCGCTTCCGATATTTCTTCATATTTTTCAAATATTTATGCATACATTTTTTTGACACACGCTATTTCTCCCCTTAAACTAAATTTCATATGGGAATCAAATTGCAAAGTGACACCTACGAATTGATTGGAAGTAGCCCCGCTATTCAAGAAGTTTTTGAGCTCATTCAAAAGGCTGCTAACTCAGACAGCACTGTTCTCATTACAGGGGAAAGTGGAACAGGTAAGGAATTAGTCGCAAGAGCTCTTCATCACAATTGCCACCGTATGAACGAAGTATTTATGCCTGTCAATTGTGGAGCTATCCCCACAGAACTATTAGAAAGCGAGCTTTTTGGTCACGAAAAAGGAGCCTTTACCGGAGCGAATCAAGCAAGGGTAGGGCGTTTTGAACTAGCCAACAAGGGGACGGTTTTTTTAGATGAAATTGGAGATATGCCGCTCTCATTACAAGTGAAGTTATTAAGAGTCTTGGCGGAAAATGAAATTGACCGAGTAGGTGGCACTAAGCCCATCAATATAAATGTTAGAGTTATTGCGGCGACTCATTGCAATCTTGAGGAGGCTATTCAAGCCGGTAAGTTTCGAGAGGATCTTTTTTATCGATTAAATGTTATTCCTATCACTATTCCTCCATTAAGAGAAAGAAAATCTGATATTCCTTACCTGGTTCGCCATTTTTTAAAATATTTCAATGAAACTAAAGGAAAAACAGTTACTGGTTTAAATGATGCAGCTATGGAGATTTTTTGTAATTATCATTGGCCTGGAAATATACGTGAATTGGCAAACTTTATAGAACGTATGGTGGTTTTGAGCAACAATTGTGTTTTGACACCGAGAGATTTACCAGAGAAGGTGTTGGGAGATAATGGAAAAAATAATTGGGAGCCACTTGAAGAATCCAAACCTGAAGAGACACCCGTTGAATTTTTATACAATTCTATGAGCCGCTCACCCTTGGGAATCCCTGAAGAGGGAGTAAACCTAAAAAAAATGGTGGAAAATTTTGAGAAAGATTTAATCTTGGAAGCACTTGAAAAAACCAATTGGGTAAAAAATAGAGCCGCAGGTCTGTTGGGATTAAATCGCACTACGTTAGTAGAAAAATTAAAAAAAATGAGCATACAAAGAGCTTGAAGAAATGCTGACGACTAAATACCCTTCACTCTATTTAACACTTCCCTAATTCGTCGAATTAAGTAAGCAATGGGTTTTTTAGAAAATTGTCAAAAAAATTTTCTTAACCTTCTATTCTTGCGTTAGCTAAATCCTTAGCTACTTTCGTTATATCCTCTACAAACTTTTTAAATGCTCGATCCGTATCCTTATGTTGGGTTTGTTTGACGACTTTTTCACCATTTGCATCAATCACCAAATCTAGTACATTGATTCCAGGGGTCACATGATGCTTACGGATTTCAACTTTTATTGTATTTACTTCCATTATCACTTCTCCAAAAATACAAAATTATTTCCAAAATATTGAGTTTAAAAGGCAATTTAGTACCATTTCAGGGAGAATGGGTCAAGAGCAATTTTTTTTGAAACAGGAGTTTCGATATTTAGGCTGGTGTTCTCATATCTTTATTGAGGAAATATTGGTGTGTTGATTCGTTTAAAATTAATTATCAATTTTTTTTAATGGTTTCTTTAATAATCGGTTATTTCCCCTCCAGAAATCCGATGTCGTTTTTTCCTTAATTCAAGCGGATGATCATATCCTGGAAGAATGGTGCCATCCGTTGAATAAGACCCTATTCGACTCCAAGTTCCATAAGTTAAGTTGGAAACATATTCCATTTTGTGAATAGCTTTGGGATTTTTATATCCATATTTAAAAGGAATGATAACTCGTATAGGAAAACCATGCTCATCAGACAAAGGTTTTCCGTTCATGTGAGTTGCAATAAGGGTCCTCGGGTGCCTTAGTTCCTCCAATGTTAAATATTCCTGGTATTCATCTTCACAATGAAACAAAACTCCCACGGCATTTGGAAGAGGAGGACAAATCTTTTCTAGCTGTTGAAAACGAAACCCAGCCCATTCTGCACGAGCGGACCAACATTCCACGCATTTCATTCTAGAATCTTGAGAATCTTTAGAAAAAGAATAAATTTGCTTAATATCAAATATCTGGGGAGTGGAACATAGGCCGTCAACCCGAAGTCGCCAATTTTTGGGTTGAATTCGGAGAAAGGGTTTCCAATAATTTATGTAAAAATGTTTAAATTTTTCAGTCCGGTTTTTGCCAACGTATTCAGTTCCGGTGAAATAATCCTTATCTTTGGCAAGTGACTTTTTTGGGAAAAAAAACCATGTAAATAAAAAGGAAAGAAATGCGGTCCAGGTTCTACTTAAAAAAAAGCGACGGTTTATTTTTTGGGGAGAACGCATCGGAAACCTAGAAAGGAAAGTTTTTCTTCAGGAGGAATAAATGCGCGTTCATAAGTTTTACTCCATTCAAAATCTAGGTGTAAGTTCCATAATCCACCGCGGATTACTTTTTTATCGCCATAGTCGTCGGCCGTCCATTCCCAGACAGACCCTGCCATATCTCTTACTCCATAGGGAGAGGAATCAATTAAGCTTGAACCTCTTTTTCCTTTAGGGGCTAAACCCGAATAAAATGGCTTAGGGGGATTCCGTTTCCGTTTATTGCCCCATGGATATAATTGGCCTTTTTCCCCACGAGCTGCTTTTTCCCATTCAGCTTCAGTGGGAAGACGTTTTCCTAGTTTCTCACAATACTCTTTGGCTTCTTGCCAGGTTATTCGAACTGCCGGGAAACGACCTCTACTGCTAAGAAACTCATGATCCGGATAAACTTGCTTATACTCCTTGTTACGAATTTCATATTTATCAATGGAGTAAGCATCCAGAAACAATCTTCCTTCTTTAGTCGCTTGAGAGTCTTGATCATTACCCATAGTAAACGGCCCTGCTGGGATATCTACCATAGGCCCGCCAAAAGCATTTGAATTGATGATGGTTAGGAAAAAAAGGGTAATTAAAGTTTTTTCAAAAGTTTTCATACAGAGAGAGATTTTAACCGAATTTTAAAAAATAAAAAATAGGCGGGATGAAATTTTTTAAATTATTTTTTTACAAGTTTCAAATTTGATTTAAGAATACGACCTAAGGTAGTTTAAAAGCTTAAAAAAAATTCTATTCCCACTCGATGGTAAACGAGTATTTTTACAATTTAATATCAATGGTTAATGTGTTGGTGTATGTTGCAATGCAATGAAAAATACTCTGATTAGAAACTCCTTAAAAAATACATCTTTTAATTGTCCTTCCTACGATTTAAGCCACTTCAGCCGGTCAGCTTTAACTGCGAGACTGAGTCCCCGGGTAATATACGGAGGGGATTGATGGAGTACCAATTTAGCGGTAATACGTTGAGCCAGATTGAGTACCAGTTCGTGTGAATGACCAAATACCTATACAAAGTGATATGGGAGAGATTGCTGAACGTGTTCGGGATTTGGTCAGGCAGACGAGTGATGCTTTCGAAATATGCATTTTACTGGCGTGGTGAGTAAAGGCCAGGTACAGGTTTTGGTAAGTGCGCCGCCGAATATGGTTCCGAGCCAAATCATGTGACAGATTTAAACTCGAATGTCGAGTCAAAATTCTCAGATATGGTATAACCACGCGACGAAGAGAATCATGTTTCCGTAACTTGCTAATGAATGCGGCGCATCCTGCTGGTTGGCTCGAATCATGAATGTTGCCCCTGCTCTTTTTAGGTCAGAGAGAATTAATTATGTTTAAAATCTTTATTGGTAGTTCTTCAGAATATAGGCTATATGCGGAGAGGGTTCAGAAAATCCTTGAAAGTTTAGAGGGTATCGCCGGAGAGGGTTGGTGGGACCCCCAGGTATTTCCTACAGGAGAATCGGTTTTTCAGGCTCTGCCATATACTCTATTTAAATATGATGGTGCGATAATGCTCGCTAGCCCGGACGATGCAACTCACCATAGAGGCAAAGAGCATCGGAGTGCGCAGGGGAATGTCCTTATAGAATATGGAATGTTCTTGATTAGTTGCGGAAGTAAAAAAACTTGTATTGCGCCTTTTGAGGGAGTGAGGCTGCCATCTAACCTTGACGGTGTAAACCATTTAAAACTTTTAGGCGAACCCATATCCAATCCATCGCAGGAGCACCTTGATAAGTTTGAACAAAAGAATAAGGATGAAATCAAGCAATGGGCTAAACAAGCAAAAAACGCAAAAAAAGAAAACATTGTCGAAATTGGTAATAGTGTAGGGGTTCTGCAAAAATCCAATATAGAAGACGTGTTCGATGAATTCTACCGAAATGCCTTTTGGGAGCGAAAACAGGAATATGATGTCCTGTTGTGCGGGGGCAACCTCTTTAGGGCATTTGAACCCATGCACCCTTCCATGAACTCTTCTCAAGGTAAACCCTTTGATTACGAAGATATTAGGAAGGATATTGAGTCTCTGTCGTTACGAGGCAGCTTGTTTCAACATCTGCCTCAGGAAGCAAAACTCAAACTCCGGGTTTTGTTACTCAATCCATCCAATCCTCAGATACCTACTATTGAGGTTCACAGAGCTCAAAGAAAAGAGAAGACTAAAGGTCGGATATCCGACAAGATCTATAATACACTGTATATACTAGATAAAATTCGTAACAATCCAAGGATAGAAGATGTTGATGTTCGAGTAACAATGAGCCCTATCCCATTTCATGTCAACTGGGTGGAGGGCCACTCGATTTTTGTTAACAATTACCTGTTAGGCATGAGGGCACTCGACTCTCCTTATGCAGTATATCTTAACCGCGACCTCAAAGATAAATTTTATAATTTTTATACTAAGCACTTGGATAATTTTTTTCGTGAAGATTTCGACATTATCAATATTGACTTCGACAGTATATCGGGAAAAGGGGAAGTAACGTACGATATTGATCTTTTCAAGGATTTGCTCGACATCTACCTAAGGAAAAAAGTCCCATTCTCGGATAAATCCAAAAATCCCTTCGCAACGCAGAAAAAATTACTATCTAACTACTATGATAATGTGATGAGGGTTTGGAATGATGAGTTAACCTACCCAGTACAAATGGAAGTAAATTTGACCGATGAGTGTAATCAAGGGTGCTCTTGGTGCATTAGTGAAAATATACTCAATAAACCTCCGAAGAATTTGAAAGTTGACGATAATTTTAAAGAATTCCTTTTCGATTTCCAAGGGAAAGGAGGGAAATGTTTGGCTTGGTCAGGAGGGGGGGAGCCAACTAGACATCCGGACTTTGTTAAGGCAATCGACTATGCTAGCGAGGCCAAAATAAAGCAAGGTCTGTTTACCAATGGGGATTACGATTCTTCTTTGAACGAACACATCGGCAAGCACATGGAATGGGTCAGGTTCTCTGTTGATACGCATCGGCCAACAGCATATCAAAAACATCGAAGATCAACTTCATTAAGCTTTGAGCGGGTGTGTGAAAATATCGAGCAGTTAGTTGAGTATCGAAACTTAAAAGTGGGGCTTAATGCAAATATCTCATATTGGAATTTTGAGGATCTGGAAGGCTTGTATGATTTAGCAAAAAATACGAAAGCTTCATATTTGCAAATCAGACCAGTTCTGCCAAGGCCTATGGTAGAAAACGAAGGTGATAGGGTGCTTAGTGAATCGAAAATAATCGAATTATATCTTCGGCTGTTTAAGTTAGAGAAGCAAACGCGCGATCAAGACACCAAACTGATTGTATCCTATGACAAGTTTGAGGATCTTAAAACCTGGCATATAAAAAACGAAGATCCGCACTCAGACATCACGACCTATCAGGGGTGTTCATCACACAATCTTTTTGTTGCATTAAATTGCGATGGTGCGCTATCGGTATGCATGTACCATCTTTTTGATGATAATTATGTATTTGGGAATATATATAGCGAATCATATGAGAAGATTTGGCAAGGCAATGGTAGTGAGAATCGCCGTCAAAAAGTTGTTAGCCGATGCCGTAGTCTAAATCATGAGGAGGCAGGATGCCAAGTATGCTGTAAGGGGCACGAGATCAATAAGATCTTAATTGGGAAGAAAACACCTCAAGGCAAGTCATGTGCCGATGACTTCCTTTGATGGTATAGACAACGCATGGCACGGTTGGCTATACACATCCGCTGGGCAATACCCTTCGCATGTCCAAAAGTCATATACTCTTTATCCCTGCGATTGGGTGTGGGGAACAATTTAATATTGATCTATCCCTAGAATAGTGGAAATGGAATAAGATATGTAATCATTCCCATTCAATGGTGCTGGGGGGTTTGGAGCTTATATCGTAAACAACACGGTTGACTCCTTTTACTTCATTAATAATCCGGTTGGACATTTTTTCGAGTAAGTCATAAGGAAGTCGAACCCAATCAGCAGTCATACCATCATTGCTATGCACTGCCCGTATGGCAACTACGTTTTCATAGGTTCGCGCATCCCCCATTACTCCAACCGTTTTTACGGGAAGTAAAACAGCAAACGACTGCCAAATATTTTTATAAAGACCCGCTTCTTTTATTTCCTCCAAAATTATTTTATCTGCCTTTTGCAAAATAACAATTCGCTCTTTGGTGACTTCTTCCAAAATGCGGATGGCTAAACCCGGACCGGGAAATGGTTGGCGGGATATTATTTCATCCGGCATTCCCATTTCTTTACCCAAAGAACGAACCTCGTCCTTAAATAATTCTCTAAGGGGTTCCACTAATTTTAAATTCATTTCTTCGGGCAAACCGCCTACGTTATGATGAGTTTTAATAACGGCGGAGGGTCCTTTAAAAGATTCTGACTCAATTACGTCAGGGTATAATGTTCCTTGAGCTAAAAAAGTGAAGTCCCCAGAACGTTTCGCTTCCTCTTCAAATACTTCTATAAACGTATTCCCAATAACTTTTCTTTTTTCTTCAGGATCAACCACACCTTTTAATCGTTTTAAAAATGTCTCCGAGGCATCTACCACCATTAAATTTATATGAAAGTTTCCGCGAAAAGTGTCTTCCACCTTTTTTCTTTCGCCAGTCCTTAACAAACCGTTATCAATAAATATACACATTAAACGGTCTTGAATAGCCCGATGGATTAATACTGCAACAACAGATGAATCCACTCCACCACTTAAAGCGCATAAAACTTTACCCTTGCCCACAGATTTTTTTATAGTTTGTATTGAATAATCAATAAAGGATTCTACTTTCCAGGTGGGTTTGCAATCGCAAATCCGAAATAAAAAGTTTTTTAAAATTTTGATACCTTCTTGTGTATGAACGACCTCCGGGTGAAACTGCAATCCATAAATCTTTTGAAGAGAATGTTCAATGGCAGCTACGGGCGAATTATTGGTAAAGGCTGTGGGATGGAATCCATCTGGTGGTTTGTTTATTCTATCGCCATGGCTCATCCAAACAGTGGATCGATTACCCACGTTTTCAAACAAATGTGAAAAAGAACTGATCATCAACTCGGCTTTACCAAACTCACGCTCTTGTGCAGGATCTACTTTTCCCCCCAGCATGTGCGTGATAACCTGCATGCCGTAACAGATCCCTAAAATGGGAACTTTTAAATTGAATAACCCTCTATCTACCAAAGGTGAATCGGAATCCAGCACACTGGCCGGACCACCTGATAAGATGATCCCTTTCGGTTTAAATTGGGTGATTTTTTTTAAAGACCAAGTGCAGGGATGAATTTCACAATAGACTTGGCATTCACGAATTTTGCGGGCAATGAGTTGGGTGTATTGCGACCCAAAGTCTAGGATCAATATTTTTTGATCATGCAGATCTTGTTTAGATTTGGCCATAAAATTACAATTAATTCATTCGTGTTGGGCAGTGGGTTTATTCGATATGGTAATTGGGTGCTTCTTTTGTGACAATGACATCATGAACGTGACTTTCCCGCAGGCCGGAAGATGTGACTTTAATAAATTTAGATTGGGTTCTTAAGCCCTGGATAGTTTCACAACCACAATAGCCCATACCGGATCGTAACCCTCCCAGTAATTGATGTACAGTAGATTCTACAGATCCTCGATAAGGAATACGTGCTTCAACCCCTTCAGGTACCAGTTTGCTTTCATTCAAACCCATTTCCTGAAAATATCTTTCGCTACTTCCCTTTTTCATGGCTCCAATGGAACCCATTCCCCGGTATTCTTTATAACTGCGACCCTGGTAAAGTATTTTTTCTCCGGGACTTTCTTCTGTTCCAGCAAACAAAGAGCCGATCATAACTGATTTTGCTCCTGCTGCTATAGCTTTAGTAATGTCTCCACTGTGACGAATGCCCCCATCGGAAATAATCGGGACTCCTTTTTTATCTGCAACCTCTGAGCATTTCTGGACCGCCGTAATTTGCGGAACCCCCACTCCTGTCACAATCCGGGTGGTACAAATTGATCCTGGACCAATTCCCACCTTAACTGCATCAGCCCCGGCTTTAATTAAAGCTTGAGTCCCTTCAACGGTGGCCACGTTACCAGCGATTACTTGCAATTCTGGGAATTTCTTTTTTATTTCTCCCACCGTTTGAATTACTTTGTTCGAATGACCATGCGCACTGTCAATTGTTAGTACATCAAGACCAACCTGAACCAACTCATCGATGTGATCCATATAATCCGTTGAAACTCCTAATGCAGCTCCAACCAGCAGACGACCTTTTTCATCTTTAGCAGCATCGGGATATTCTGAGCTTTGTAAAATATCTTTTAATGTGAGTAAACCTTTAAGGTTTCCTTTTGAATCAACCACCGGAAGTTTTTCAATCCTGTTTTCGTGAAGGAGCTTTTTGGATTTTTCTAAAGAAGTTCCTTCTCGAATAGTTACCAGGTTTTCTTTGGTCATTAGCTCTGAAATCGGCTTGTTGCGTTTATTTTCGAAACGGATATCCCGGTTAGTGAGAATGCCTACAAGCTTTTTATTTTTTGTAACTGGAATTCCAGTAATATGAAATTTGTCCATTACCTGCAAAGCATCTTCCAATGTAGTTTCCGGTTCCAGAGTGATGGGGTCTGGTATAACCACACT
Organism: Nitrospinaceae bacterium; assembly: GCA_965223665.1. GTDB lineage: Bacteria > Nitrospinota > Nitrospinia > Nitrospinales > Nitrospinaceae > CBDCVY01. The sequence continues at coordinate 2,315,020 of OZ245011.1, read as the reverse complement.
AATAGATCGTTTAACTCGTTCAATCATTTTGCGCTGTCGATCTGGGGGCAGGTTTCTATGAATAATTCCGATTCCCCCTTGCTGCGCTAGAGCAATAGCTAGATTATCTTCTGTCACCGTATCCATAGGAGCACTTAATAGGGGACAGTTAAGACGAATTTTTCGCGTAAGTTGAGTACTTAGATCGACCTCAGAGGGTAGAACTTTGGAAAATGCAGGAAGTAGCAAAACATCATCAAAAGTTAAATAGGTTTCAATATCTTTTGTTTTAGAGGGCATAAATTAGGTCGTAAGATCGAATTAAAATACTTATTTTATGTTTTACAGGGAGAATCCCTGCATCAATTAAATCGAATATCTTACCACCGGCTTAGCACAAGAGCGACATAAATTTTTCTTGAAAAAACGCTTTGGATTAATGGGAAATAGTTGAGAATTTTTATATTATAATTACTACCTTCCATCCCAACTTTCGAAGGGCTCTTATGAAAAGTTTTAATAATTGCTTACGTATTACAATATTGACTTTATTTTTGGGTTTCATTTTTTTTTCTTCCAGTTTACAAGCTCAGGCCATGACCCCCCATGCCAAGCGACAAGCCATGCTTAAGGAGTTGCGCCAAGAGGAAATTCGATCCCAAAGGGAAATCAGGCAAAAACGGAGAGAACTTCAAGCGGCACGGGTAAAAAAATTCAATGCACTCAAAAAAGAACTGAGAAAGAATGTCAATAGTACGCGTGATCCTTATGAAAAAAGACAGTTTAGGAATCAATATTACAAAGAAGCGGACAAAATAATGAAAGCTTCCCGCCAGCAGCAAAAACAAATCATTGATCAGTTGATAGATAACAAACGTTTAAACGAAGAGCGAATTCGCAAAAAATATCAGTCTCAATAATATTCTCACTTATAGTTGGAATTCGTTAAACGTTGTTGCCCCTGGAGCTCCCCTGAGTTAATCTGTTGGATATGAAAAAGCAGATTGGATTATTTGGATTTTGTCTTTTTTTTGGAATGTTTCTTTGGACCATTCCTGTAAATGCAATTCCCATTGTAGATCGTGATGATTGGTCGGGGACTTATCTTAATGGAAACAAATTAGGTTTTAATCATGGACGGGTCCGCGTAGTTAAGGATGAAATTCGAGTATCCACTCATACATATTTCCGCCTGAAGGCTGCAGGCGTAGAGCAAGTCACGACTATTACCCAAGAAACAAAACTTACCCCTGATCTTCAATTAAAAAGCTTTTCTCTATTACAGGAAATATCTGGAAATCGACAAAAAATTGATGCAAAGGTTAAAAAGGACCAGCTTGTTATGGATATTGCTACAAGTGGTTATCAAAAAGAGCGAAAAATAGATTTTCCTGAAGGGACTGTTCCAGCCGCAACCGTTTGGCTAAATATGTTGAGAACGGGTTTTAAGGTTGGGCAAAAAAAAGAAATTAATTTATTTGTAGAACCATTTCAAACTGTAACTCCAATGACTTATGAAGTGGTTCGCAAAGAAATGATTTCTTTTCGTGGTCAGCAGGTGTCTGCTTATGTTTTAAAACAGCAATATGCCGGATTGGATTTGACCTTATGGGTAACAGAGGATGGAACTCTGGTAAGGGAGTTGACCGCTCAAGGATTAGAATCGCGAAATGAAACCGAAGAAGAAGCTCAAGAATTGAAAGAAACTATGTCTATGAGCAGCTTTATTACTCTGAGTTTGGTCAAGCCTCAAAAAGAAATTCCCAGACCCTATAAATTAGATCAACTCCTTGTGAAGTTGAGTAATGTCCAAACTCCTGAGTCCATACCGCAGGATCACCGACAAAAAGTTTTAAATGTTAAGAAAAACGAAAAAGGAACTTTTGAAACTACTATTCAAATTCAGAGTGAAAGAAGAAAGACCACTAATGAAAACGGGTTTCCTTTAAATCAAGAAGTAAAAGCTGAGTATTCCCAGGACACTTCACAAATACAGTCCAACCATCCAATGATAAAAATGTTGGCGAAAGAACTTAAATCTAATGAAAAGGATCCGTGGAAAGTGGCTTTGTCCATCAATCTTTGGGTATATAGTAATTTGGAGAAAAAATTAGCGGATGCTTTTACTGCGGTGGATGCACTTAACAGTCGAAAAGGTGAGTGCCAATCTCACACTAACTTATTTGTTGCTTTGGCAAGGGCTGCAGGAATTCCTTCAAAAGTAGTCAATGGTTTGGTTTACTCTAAAGAATATAAAGGTTTTATGTACCATGCTTGGCCAGAAGTTTTTGTAGGCGAATGGCGAGCCCTGGATCCTACTTTAGGGCAACCAAAAGTTGATGCGACTCATATAAAGCTTTCCGAAGGAAATAATGAAGGATCGCTAAAACTAAATGAATTTATAGGAAAAGTAGATATTGAATTGATAGAAAATTAGGCATTTTCTATCGTCCCCCCTCTAAAGTCCTTAAATATAGAAGTTTTTATAGGTATTATCGCCGATCAGGTTTTAAATAAAAGGTTTGATTACTGCAAGGGTAAAATTCTCCCATAATTTAAGTCCCAAACAGTTGTGATGTTTAAAAAAGCTTTAAAATTCAATGGGTTTTGGTGTAAGGGAGAAAATTTTGGCTTTCCTCTCGGTTTTCCAAAAAAAAAGTTAAACGGGAAAGTCCTTTGATTCAAATGCCTTCCTAGAAGGGAACCACTGTTTTTCCAAAATTCTATTGACAACGCAATATGTAGTGCTAATCTACACAAATCACTACAAAATGTAGTGATGGATAAATCATTTATGAGTCTTTATATTACTTAGAAGATTCAATAATTTAACACCTATTCTTTAAATTATCCCATGAATATAACCCGCCAATTTGCCAAAGACCCTAAAAATCCCTATGGAAAAATAAAATTTGTAGAAAGAGTCTCCAAAATTACAAATTCTGATGGTTCTGTAGTTTCCGAAATTGATGGGGTCATGGTTCCTGAAAACTGGTCTCAAGTTGCCGTGGATATCATGGCACAAAAATATTTTAGGAAAGCGGGTGTTCCTGCACGGACTCGTAAACGAAACGAAGAGGGTTGCCCCGAATGGTTATGTCCCTCCGAGCCAGATTTAGTGGCGTTGTCACAAATGCCAGAATCTGAGCGGTTTGGCCGTGAAAGAGATTCCAGACAAGTATTTAATCGATTAGCTGGTTGCTGGACTTATTGGGGGTGGAAATACGGCTACTTCGATAATGAGGAATCTGCAAAAAATTATTTTGACGAAATGTGCTTCATTCTAGCCAATCAATATGCAGCCCCTAACTCCCCTCAATGGTTTAACACAGGATTGAATTGGGCTTATGGAATTGAAGGTCCGGCACAGGGTCATTATTTTGTGAACCCGGAAAAAGGGATTCCGGAGCGTTCTACAAATGCGTATGAGCGTCCACAGCCCCACGCTTGCTTTATCCTTTCTATAAAGGATGATTTAGTCAATGAGGGTGGGATCATGGATTTATGGAACCAAGAGGCCCGTCTGTTTAAATATGGCTCTGGTACCGGGACTAACTTTTCTCTTTTACGTGGAGCAGGTGAATCCCTTTCTGGAGGAGGTAATTCTTCAGGATTAATGAGTTTTTTAAAGATTGGAGATCGTGCGGCCGGGGCGATTAAATCTGGGGGGACAACTCGCCGAGCGGCCAAGATGGTCACCTTAGATATTGATCATCCGGATGTAGAAGAGTTTATTGAATGGAAGGTTAAAGAAGAAAGAAAAGTTGCGGCTTTGGCCACGGGAAGTAAGGTTTGTAAGAATCACCTTAAAAATGTGGTTCAGGCCTGCTGGGCTTGGGACAATGATTCAGAGCGCTTTAATATTAAAGCAAATAAAAAATTGAAGAAAGCAGTCCGAGAAGCGGTTAAAAATTTTGTTCCAGAAAATTATCTTTACCGTGTAATTCAACTAGCTCAACAGGGAGCTAAAGATATTGAGTTTGAAGAATACGATACCAATTGGACTTCCGAGGCCTATCAAACAGTTTCCGGGCAAAACTCAAATAACTCTGTGAGGTTGAATAATGAATTTTTGCGCGCTGTTGAAAATGATGAAGAATGGCATTTGACAGCCAGGACCACCGGAAAGGTGACTAAAACTGTAAAAGCGCGTGATTTATGGAGAAGGGTTAACGAGTCTGCTTGGGCTTCTGCTGATCCGGGATTGCAATTTGATACAACCATCAACGAATGGCATACCTGTCCGAAAGATGGAAGAATTAATGCATCCAATCCTTGCTCAGAATATATGTTTTTAGACAATACGGCTTGTAATTTGGCCTCCATCAATTTAATGAAATTTTATGACGAATCTTCGGGTGAATTTGAAGTAGAACGATTTGAAGAAGCTTGTCGGCTATGGACTTTGGCTCTGGAAATTTCCGTGACTATGGCCCAGTTTCCCAATAAGTCAATTGCGGAGAGAAGTTATGAATATCGTACCCTTGGTTTAGGTTATGCCAACTTAGGAGCGTTGCTCATGGTTTCTGGGATTCCTTATGATTCTAAGGAGGGGCAAGCAATTACAGGAGCCATTACTGCAATCATGACTGGAAAGGCATATAGTACCTCAGCGGAAATAGCTGCTGAAGTGGGCCCATTCCCAAGGTTTAAGGAAAATAAAAACCCTATGCTAAGAGTTATTCGAAACCATTACAGGGCTGCAAAGAACTGTGATCCGCACGAGTATGAGAGCTTGACTATTTTTCCTCAAGGTATTGATCCGGAATTTTGCCCAAATTATCTTAAAGACTCAGCTATAAAGAATTGGGAACAGGCTGTAGCGTTAGGTAAAAAACACGGATTTCGAAATGCTCAAGTTACCTGTATTGCCCCAACCGGTACTATTGGTTTATTGATGGATTGTGATACCACAGGAATTGAACCTGATTTTGCTTTGGTTAAATATAAAAAATTAGCTGGTGGCGGTTATTTCAAAATAATCAACCACTCGGTTCCATTGGCTCTTAAAAAACTTGGTTATCCTCAACACCAGATTGATGACATTATCGATTATTGTGTTGGAGTTCCCAACCTGGAATCTTCTCCCATTATTAATCGTGAGTCACTGGGCGAAAAAGGGTTTACCAAGGAAATTTTGAATCGTGTGGAAGAGGAGTTGGCGAAAGTATTTGATATCACTTTTGCATTTAATCAATTCACTTTAGGTGCGGAGTTTTGTAAAGAGGTACTTAAAATCAGCGAAGACCAGTTGAATCAATTCGATTTCAATTTGCTTGAGCATATTGGATTTGCTGAGGAAGAAATTCAAAAAGCTAATGATTATATTTGTGGAACAATGACCATTGAAAATGCACCCCATTTGAAATCAGAACATTATCCAGTGTTTGATTGTGCAAATAAATGTGGAAAATATGGCAAACGATTCATTCGCCACCAAGCGCATATTAATAAAATGGCTGCGGCTCAGCCGTTTATTTCTGGAGCTATTTCTAAGACCATTAATATGCCAAATGAATCTACGATTGAAGAAGTTGAGGCTTCTCATATGCTTTCTTGGAAATTAATGCTTAAGGGAACGGCTGTTTATCGAGATGGTTCTAAATTAAGCCAACCCCTAAATTCTGTTGCCAAGGAGGAATTTGATTTAGAAGATCTTGAGGAAATTGAAAGTGGCGAACCATTAAAAGTTGCCGAGAAATTAGTGAAAGTTGTATGGGAACAAAAGAAAAGGCGTTCCCTGCCATTTCGCCGAAAAGGATATACCCAAAAATCTGTTGTGGGTGGTCATAAAGTTTATTTGAGAACAGGTGAGTATGAAGACGGTTCTTTAGGTGAAATTTTTATTGATATGCACAAAGAAGGTGCTGCTTATCGAAGCTTGATGAATTGCTTCGCGATTTCCATTTCTCTTGGATTGCAACATGGAGTCCCGCTAGAAGAGTTTGTGGATGCGTTTGTGTTTACTCGTTTTGAGCCCAATGGAATTGTTCAAGGGAATGATTCCATTACAATGGCTACCTCCACCATTGATTATATTTTTAGGGAGCTTGCCATCACATACCTGGGTAGGAGTGATCTTGCCCAGGTAACTCCCGATGATTTGCGGTCTGACGCAATTCAAAGAAATGAGGAAGTAGGCTTAGACGATGAGATAGTTAACGCTTCTCCAATCAATAATAGAAATGAAGAAGAAGAACCAATCCAATTAAAATCTCCTACTCGAATTATTTCTCAGGAAAATGAAAACGGGAATAGCGGAAATGGGAATGGAGCATTGGCATTCCAAGAACCGGAGACGCTAATTTTACCGACTAGCGGTGTTTACCAAAAGGAAGATTCGGCAACTTTAGCGAAGTTGAAAGGATATGAAGGAGATCCGTGTGGTGAATGTGGACAATTAACATTAGTCCGCAATGGAACATGTTTGAAGTGTTTATCCTGTGGGGCGACCTCGGGCTGTTCATAAACCTCACCCGCCAACAGGCTTGGGTTCCCTACATTTTAAGGGCCAGATCCTTACTTCACCTGCCAGAGTAAGGATCTGGCTTTTTCTTTTTTTGGGGATTACTAAGCACCCACTATTTTACACAGCGAAATCCAATACTGGGATTTTGTACCGTACTTTCCATTTTAATTCGATTAGAGATAGTGGCTTCCTTGGGAAGACTTCGCCAGCTTCCTCCTTTAACCCAAAAAAACTGCGTTGAGTCCGATGAAGGTTCTTCAGATTTATTATTGATAACTGTGGCAGGAGTGTTTACCCATTCCCAAAGATTTCCTGTCATATCCATAACCCCAAAAGGACTTACCCCTAGAGGGAATTGCCCCACGGGAGCTAATCCGAGAAATCCATCCTCTTTGCCTACAAGATTTGCAAATTTGGATGAATACTGGTCTCCCCAGGGAAATTGCCGCCGAGTGGAGCCCCGAGCTGCAGCCTCCCATTCCATTTCTGAGGGAAGTCTTTTATCGGCCCATTTGCAATATTCAAGTGCGGTTAGCCAATCAACAGCGACAACTGGACATTGTGGGCAAGGTTCGCCCTTATTATAAACAGATTCATCGTAGTCGGGATTAAACAGTTTATATTGCTCAACCGTTATTTCATGAAGATCGATGAAAAATTCGGGAATAAGTTGGAAACCATATTGAGCTTTAGGTTTTTTATTGTCAGAAATAATGGTTTTTCCTTTTGTGACAAAATATTTTCCTTTGGGAACTCGCACTAGAATGGAGTGGTCTTTGACGTTTAATTTTGTTGGTAAAGAAATTGAATGTGAGCTTTTTGTTTTTGGGTTAGGTTTTAAAAACCCCTTTTCTTTTTTTGGAAAATTTTTCTGTTGTTTGGGTGCATAAGGTTTCGGAATAATTTTAGAGGATAATGCCTTGGCTTTTTTGGAAGAGCTATTGGGCTTTGATGAAGGTTGGGATGGTTTTAAGGGTTTAGAAGAGCATCCTAAAAAAAAAGCAAAAGCCAATCCACCAATTAGTATTTTTTTCAAAGTTTCTCCTTTACCTCCTTTTGCAATTGTTCCTTTTTTTTCTTTAACCGGTTATACATAGAATAATGTTTTCGAGCTTCCTGCTCTTTGCCCATTTGTTCATAAAGATAACCTAAGCTATAATGAGCATCAACATATGTAGGATCCAGTCTCACAGCTTTTTTTAAAGCGATTTCAGCGTCTTCAAACCTTTTTATAACATTGTATACTGTTCCAAGACCATAATAGGCTTCTGCGTTTTTGGGTTTTTTATTGAGGGCTTGCTGAAATGAGTGTTCCGCGGCCTTAAAATTGTCATGATCAATTTCATCCCAACCTTCTGCAACTAATTCCTTACTCGTTTTATCTGTACAGTTAGGTAAAATAATCAGAAGACTAACAAGAATAAGAAAATATAACCATTGGTTTAAATTAGGCATTTGCTGCCTTTAATAATGATGTTGGTATTTTAAAAAAGCCATTTTTTTAAGGCAATTCTTTCTCAATTGAATAAAACTATAACATTTCTATACTTTGTCCACCATATTTATAAATGTAGAGGGTTTCATTAAATGAGTGTAATTGCTTAAAAGATGATATGGACATTTGGAATTTAATTTTCATAATTGCAGCGGGGTTAATATTTTCCAGTCTTTTATGGTTTTTGCTACGAGGGCTTGGAATATTAAAAATTCGCTGGATGAATAAAAAGCAGACAACCCGTCTAAAAGAGCGCTTTCATTTTTCGAAGGATCCCCAAAAAAAGAAAGCCTTATTCATTTCTCTTCAACATGCTGAAGCCCTTAAATCAAGATGGTTCTTGAAAGAAGAAGATCTGTTTATAGGGGTTAATACTCGGAGTTTGGTTGAAGAAATAGCTAGAATTTTTTATCCCAAATCCAAAGAACCGTTGAATGAGGCAAGGATTGGACAAAGTTTTCAGGTATTTTTAGAAATCCAAATGAATATTCAATCTCTTATAAAAATTAAAGGAATCCAATCCTTAACACAATTTCGAATTAGGCACTTAGTGGTCTTAGTGAAAGCTTTACAGAAAAAAAGACAATGGGAAGAATCTTCGTTTGGGAAAGCAGTTTCAAAATACAAAGTCATTTTTGTTTTGAAATGGGTATACAAATTAGTCCGGTGTTTAGATTTGGTGTTTTGGTTGTTAACAATGTTTAAACATGCCATAGATATTTTTATTTTTAAAACTCTTTTGCTCCGTTGGTATTTAATGGTTGGTGAATGGGCTCTTCAAGTTTATGGAGAACATCAGGAAGAGCCTAAGTTGCCAAAGGATGATGTATTAGAAGAATTGGATGATCTGCCCTCAGCGAACCGAGAAGTGGATGCGAATTTTCCGGAAGGGTTAAGTCAATTGATTTCTCCTTCTCGAAAAAGAATTCTTTTTAGTCCTCGACCCATGCCTTGGGGTGAAATCAGACAATTGTATGTGCAATTGGTGGAGGATGTGGCACAGTATTATTACCCAGAATCGGAGAAGCCTTTACAAGAGGCACGGGTATATGATTTGATATTGGCCTTGGCTGAGTTTTCTGAGCAAATAGTTGCTTTAAAAAATAAACCCGTAATTCAAAAAATATTGGATTTGCGTTATTCGCATATATTAAAGGTCAAGGAATCAGCCGATAAGATACTTAATAGTGAAATGATGGAGCTGGTAAAGAAATACCGTCTCGGTCAAGCTGTAAAATACTCCACACTTATATACAAAACATTTAAAAAAGGACATCCGGGAATTTTATTTAGAGACTTTGCTTTTACTTTTGTAAGAGAGGCATTGAAACGTTGGATTTATGTTTATTTGCATGAAAAAATATCACTTGAAGCAAACAAGGTTTATCAGGTAACCCCTGGAGAAAGAGCGATTCAGTAGTTATTTGTTTAAGCGATAAGCTACTCGAACTTTGCTACTGTAAACATCCGCCCAATGCGAATTTTTTTTCTGCTCAGGAGTGATCAGATTTCTCCAATGACAATTTTTTCTATAATATTGGGACCAATCCAAATAATGATATTGCAAGCTCAAAGACTCAAACCAAATTTCCAATAATGCTTTACTCGTAAAAGTAGTTATGTTTAAATTTTTGTTTTTGTATTGAAATCCATCCGGCAGTGAATAATCTTTTTTCTCTGATTGCGTTAAATTAACAATCATTAAAGGCAAGTCCAGGGTTTCGTCCTTAATGTTGGGTAGAATGGTTTGGGAGTCTTTACCCTGAAGTGCAGCATAGTATGAAGTAAAGGTATCCAGCAAAATACAATTTTTGGCCACTCGTTTCATTAACTTAAGCAGATGAAAAGGTTCGCTGGTGTAATAAAGTAACCCAAAGCAGAAAACGGTGTCATACTCTTCCTCAGTAGCTTTTTCTAAAAACTCAAAGGCATTAGCCACTTTAAATTGATAAAGTGAAGAGTCTATAGAATGCTTATTAAATAAGTTTATACTTTGGTCAATTAAACTATTTTCGGTATCAATTCCCTGGACATAGGAAGCTCCTAACTTTAAAGCAGCATAAGAAAAAGTTCCTAAGTGGGAAGCCAGGTCTAAAATTCGCTTACCCTGAATTTGTTTTTGATTCTCAATCAATAGTTTCTCTACCCGAGCATTTAGACATTCGAAATTATAAGGAATGGCCCACCGTTTGCCTCGAGTGTCTATTTTTAAAAATTCGGAATCTTCTGGGAATAAGGAAATCATCTCTAAATCATTGATTTTAAGGGACACATGTGTTTACCTATTTGTAGGGATTCTTTCAAGAATTTGAAATCCCCTATTTTCCGTTTCAAATATTTTGAGCATATTATCTTATCGAAAAAATTCAATTTTAAAAGAAACAACTTAATCGAGTTTTCATAGGAGTCTTTAATGGAAACAGTAGGTCTCTCGGCATCTATAGACCAGGAAGAATTAAAACGCAAAAATATTGAACTAAATCAGTTACAACAAGAATTAGCTGAGAAGGAACTTACTCTATCAACTTTACGAAGAGAAGTTGCAATATTTGAACATATTTATAACCAACGAGTAGGAAAAAAGTTTGCTGAATTAGATGGGCTAAAGTCGGATATTTTAAAGTTAGCTGCAAAGTTAAACCCTGAATCTGAAAATTTTCAATCTCAAGCGAAATCCGCCGAGGAAAAAGCCCGAAAAAGTAAAGAAAATTATACTTTCCAAAATGAAATCGATCCCAGTGAAACCGCAGACCCACCCAGTGAGGAACTAAAAAAAATATTTCGTGAAGCAGCTAAAAAAATTCATCCTGATTTAACCACTGACATGGAAGAACGAGAACGACGCCATGCATTAATGGCTCGTTTGAATCAAGCGTACAATTTACTGGATGCGGAACAATTGAATACTATCGTTACAGAGTTTGAAGCGGGCCGAAAACCTGATGGAAATCTATCATTTGGCCAAAAGTTATCGCATATTTTAAAGCAAATCGCTCAAGTGCGTCACCGAATGAACAAAATTGAAATTGAAATTGAAAGAGTTCAGCAATCAGAAATGTTCCGATTAAAGGTTTACGCAAATGAATGTGAACGGCAAGGACAAGATGTTCTTCAGGATATGTCAAATGAGGTTGACGAAAAAATTGCGACTTTAAAATTAAGAATTAAAAATCTAGCTTCGGATTGTACTTTTATATGAATAAAACTATCTTAGAACCCAGCCAGGAAATTTTGCAAAAAAGTAATAAGAAAAGCTCCAGCCTTGCTCTTATTGATAAATCCCTAGGAATTTCCAGAAGAGGAATTGATTTTTTATTTAACAATAAAGGTGGGCAAAATTTAGATTTGGTGTACCGCCCCGCAAAAGGGGATTTGCCCTCCATTGAATACAAAGATGTAACTAATTGGTTCAAAGAAGCGGAACAAGGTAATGCGACGGCTCAATACAATATTGGTGTAATGTATTTTAAGGGAGTCGGAGTAGAAAAGAATTTTAAAGAAGCGTTTCACTGGTTTTGGCTTTCTGCAGATCAGGGGAATGCAAAGGCGCAGGGATTCTTAGGTATTCAATATGAACAAGGATTAGGAGTTTCTTTGGATAATGAGGAAGGGTTTCGTTGGTACCGTTTAGCGGCAGAACAGGGGAATGAAGAGGCTCAATTCAATTTAGGCCGTATGTATTATTATGGAAAGGGAACTCCTAAAAAATTGGACATGGCTTGTCATTGTTTTCAACAGGTAGCAGAAAAGGGCAATCCTCTTGCTCAAAATCAACTGGGTGTGATGCTTGAAAAAGGTGAGGGTATTTCTCAAAATTTTTATCAGGCAGCGATGTGGTACCGTAAAGCGGCAGAACAGGGTAATGATGAAGCTATGTTTAATCTTGCTGATTTGTATGAAAAAGGTCAGGGAGTAAATGAAGACTTGCAGTTGGCCTTCCATTGGTATCAAAAAGCTGCGGAAAAGGGTCTAGATTTGGCCCAATTCAAATTAGGGACCATACTTTTTGAAGGAAAGAAGACCTCTAAGAGCATTGAAAAAGCTCTTTATTGGATGTGTAAAGCTGGGGAACAGGGTTATCACGAAGCTCAACAGTTTCTAGAGAAAAAAAATGGGCAATTTGTACTGACAGAAGAAGAAGTATTAAATAAAGGGCTCCACTATTTTGAGGAAAAAAACTTTGAACAGGCTGCGGTTTGGTTAGAGAAAGCTGCCACTATGAATAACTCAAAGGCCCAGAACTTATTAGGAATTTTATATGACCATGGAATGGGAGTTTCACAAAACTCGTTAAAGGCAGTTCATTGGTTTCAGAAAGCTGCTAAACAGGAAAATGGAGAAGCTCAATTTAACTTGGGAGTCATGCACTTTTTGGGAGAGGGTGTATTACAAAGTTATGCATCAGCTGCTTTATTGTTTGAACATTCTGCACAACAAGGAGTAGTTGAAGCTAGAATTTTCTTGGGGATTCTTTGGGAAAATGGAAAAGGGACACCTCAGGACTTTAATAGAGCTTTTAATCATTTTATGATTGCTGCAAAAAATAATGATAGTTTTGGACAGTATCACTTAGCTCGAATGTTTTTTCATGGAAAGGGAGTGGACCAGGACCTGCATCAAGCTTTCAATTGGTATCAGGCTTCAGCAAATCAAAATAATGAGTATGGTCAATATAATTTAGGTCGTATGTACTTTTATGGGCATGGAGTGGAACAAAACCATTCTAAAGCCAAGCATTGGTTTGGGCAGGCGGCGGATCAGGGGCATGATTTTGCACAATTACGACTGGGGCAAATGTTTTTAAAAGGCCAGGGTGAATTACAGGATGATGCTGCAGGTTTTCAGTGGATTGAAGGTTCCGCCCAGAATGGAAACCTCATGGCTCAAAATCAATTGGGAAAATTATACGAAAAAGGAATTGGCTGTTCCCAAAATTATCAGAAAGCGGTTCAATGGTATTTTCGTGCCGCCGAGCAAGGTTTTGAACCGGCACAAGAGAATTTAGGAATGATGTATTTCATTGGAAGAGGAGTTGAAAAAGACTTTAATCAAGCAGCCCGTTGGTACCGTAAAGCTTCTCATAGAGGGAATGGTTTATCTTCAGATTTGCCAAGTGAAAATACAGATAGGCAAATAGGATTAATACAAGATAAGCCCATTGAATGGATTTTTAAAATGGCGCGGGCAGGGGTTCCTGAGGTTCAATACTATTTGGGAACTCTATTTGAAACTGGTGAAGGAATTTCTCCAAGCTATAATGAAAGCAGGCAGTGGTACGAAAAGGCAGCCAAACAAAATCATGATCAAGCTCAATATCAGCTGGGAAAACACTTATATAATGGATTGGGTATTCGACGAGATTGTAAAACTGCGATCCATTGGTTTCAAAAATCTGCAGAACATGGAAATTCCGAAGCACAAGCCTTCCTGGGGCAATGTTACTTGAATGGTCAAAGTATTGAGCAGGATTTCAAGTTAGCGGCAAAATGGTTTAGGCTTGCAGCAGAACAAGGAAATGCCGATTCCCAATATCAATTAGGAAATCTTTACCTTAAAGGAAAAGGATTTCTAAAAAATTCCCATGTAGCATCAAAGTGGTTTCGCCGGGCAGCGGAACAAGGCCACCTACCTTCCTTGGGCGCCCTTAAAAAATTGGCGCATCACAAGTTCCTCCCTAATGAGTTAGATGAGAATCTACAAGTTGTTTATCAATAAACCCTAAAATTCTACTTTTTTTGCCCGATAAAAGTCCATGAAGGGTCTAAAAAGGCTGGTTAGGAAAAAGTCAATATTTTCAGTTGGATTGTAAAAAATTCCTTTTAAATCAATGGGAATTTTGCCACTACAGATAAAACAAAATTAAGTCCAGTAAATTTTTCTTCCGGGGCTTCCCAAGATTAATTTAAAATTCTATAATCATTTAAAATTCTAATTGTCATAAGTTCAATGAAAATAAAAAAAGACCAAAGTAACCGGGTTGTTTTTTCCACGGGGGATGAGTCTCTTTCCACCCTGGGGGAAGAACTAAGACAAAAATTTCCCGAAACAGTCCAAAAGTTTGAAAAGTTTCAAATGTCAGACCAAGTGGTTGGTCGTTTGGTTGATACATTATTTGACACCTTCCCATATGAATGGAAAGATCCCTCCTCTTTTTCTAATGCAGCCATTTTGTGTATTCGTGGAAATTATTTAGCGGCGCTTGGATCATTTTCTGAAATTTTAGAAAAAGAACCTATAGCCTATCCAGTATTTCATTTACTCGGTTACGTATGTGGAAATATGGGTAAATATAAAATGGAGGTCGATTATTATAAGAAGGCCATTAAGATAAAGTCCGATTATCCCCAAATATATTATGATTTGGCTATGGCTTATTGGATGATGGGAAAAGAAGCAAAATCTTATCAGGCTTTTAAACAGGGGGTTTCGCTTGCGCCTGATTTCACTATTGCAGACCATTGGTTAACCTTCGCCTCTGATAATTTGGGTCGCTTCCAGGATCCGGATGGATTAGGTGAAAAGGAGTTGGGAGGAAAAGTAAAAACCCTAGCTCAATCTTACTATATGTTGGGCCAGGCTTATTTAGAATTAGGCTTTAATGCTCTAGCACGTACAGCATTAAAAAATGCAATACGTTTGCGTCCCGAATTTGCTGAAGCCTATTACGAATTGGGAGCTCTTCATATTAAAAAGCTTAGGAATCCAGGGAGAAAGAAAAAGTTTTTAGAAAAAGCCGAAGGATTATTTATTCAAAATGGAAACCTGCAAAGAGCTACATTTGCACATCAATTGAATTATTCAAAACAAGATGTAAAGGAAAAAGATAAAGCTGCGGCTGAATGGTTTAAAGAGGGGTTACGTCTCCATAATTTAGGTCTATATCAATCGGCGGTGAGCTCTTATAAAGTTGCCATTTCATTTCAGCCGGGCTTTCAAGATGCTTATTACAACATGGGAATAGCTTATGGAAATATGGAAGATGCTGGTTTAGGAAAAATTGATAAAGCCATTGGAGCTTTTAAACAATCAGTAAGGATTAATCCGGAATTTATTCATGCTCAAGTGGCTTTGGGTGCCGCCTATATTAGAATGAGTGAATACCAGGAAGCGATTCAATTATTGGAATCCGCAGCATTAAAAGAGCCAAAAAATTCTGCTATCTTCTATTATCTTGGAACTGCTTTTCGTATGGTAAAAAATCAGATTGGCGCTGTTCAATGTTTAGAAAGGGCTAGTGAGCTGGCTCCAGAATCTTTGCAGAATCACTTTGCCCTTGGCTTGGCATTAACGGAAAACAACCAATATGCAGAGGCTTCTGAAGCTTTTTTGGAAGTGATTAGGATCCGCCCGGATTTTGCCGATGCCCATTTTATTTTAGGAAAAATTTTTGAATCTCCATTGAATGATAATGAAAAATCTTCTTTCCATTTTCGAAAAGCTGAAAAATTATTCAAAAAAATAGGTGACCACACCCGAGCAGAAGAGGTGAAGCAAATTCTTTCGAAGTATTAAGCTCGGATCTTTTGTTTATAAACAATAAAAAGCTAGATTGGAAACTTATGATAAGAACTTTTCTTATTTTTTTCCTTGTCTTAATAATTATTCCTCAAAGAATTTACTCAAAAGAAATTCTTAATAAAGATACTTTGCCGGTAGAAGAGTTCGCCAAACAGGCGTTAGTAGATACTTTGTACTACAAGTTTTATGAATGGATACCCTGTTTTAAAAAACGTATTGAAAAATTAGAGGCGCAACCTCAAACATTAAAGAATCAATTCGAGCTGATGAAATTTTATTTTTATTTTGCCGGTTTATATGGGGAAATGACTCATGCGTTGTCTTTTACTGGTGAATTTAAAATTGATGAGATTAAAAATAATTTTACTATGTATAGTGATAAATCAAAGAGTCTGGCAAAAGAAATTCTTGATCAACCCGGTTTAACTCGACAACAAAAAGCGGATGCTTATTTTTTTCTTGGTGTTTCGGAGGGATATGTTGGCTTAATGGCGTATGGACAAGGAAGGTTTATTGCGGCATTAATTAATGGGTTAAGCGCAGATAATCATTTAGAAGATGCATTAAGATTTGATCCGAATCATGCAGATGCTTATGTGGGTTTAGGAGTTTATCGTTATGGTAACACCCGTCTGGGGGGATTGGGTAATTTTGTTATGCAATGGGGAAAAGACCATCGTCAATTGGGTTTGGAGTACCTGGAACGAGCATTAAAATCTAAAATTATGTCTCGGCCCTTAGCGATAAAAACATTAATTTGGTTTTATATTTCAGAGGAAATTAACCCTGCCAATAAAGATCTTGAAAAAGATCATCCTTTACATAGAGAAAAATGTAGAAAGCGTGCATTAGATCTAATTAAAGAGTATGAATCCCTTTACTTTGATAATATTTCAGATCCGGAATTTTTGGGGAATAAAGGATTAAAAGTAATGAAAGCTATTCAATTTGTTTTAGATGGTAATTATTTAAATGCAAGAGGCGAGTTTCAAAAAGCCTTAGATATTTCTCAGCATTTAATTCGAATCAAATCTCTCCAAATAAATCCAAAGTATATGAATACGATTGAAGCAGCGAAACAATTTTGTGAACTTATGTTAGCTGCTAAAGCCGCAAATAACGAAAATAATAGTGCTATGTGCGTTAAATTGAATGAACAGATTCAATTTATTGAGAACGGCGGTAGTTTAATTGAATATCAATCGGCAAAAATCCGAAAAGAAATTCAAGATGTTTTTTATCATCGCCTCAAAAAAACTGCAAAAGATCACCAATGTTAAGTATATTCTTTACAATGAGTTACTCTGAGTTATCCTCTTTATCTCTCTAAAACTTGTAAGGAATTACATATTACATCCGACCAACCGGCAATAAAATATAGGTTGGTAAATGAAAGCTTATTTAAAAATTTTTTTTCTTGTTTCCCTCCCGGGATTGTCGGGTTGGGATTTTTCCAATCACAATGTTTCCCTGGGAGACATTGTTAATGGAGGTCCTCCCAAGGATGGGATCCCGACAATAAACTCCCTTCTATATTTGAATTCTAATAAAGTTGAAAAGGGATTCTTTGAAAAAAGTGACAGAATTCTTGGGATAGTGGTGAATGGAAAATAAAAAGTTAATCCTTTTGTAAAGTTAAGTCTTTCAGCTTTGCCAATTGAAGACAAGATCGGAAAACATTCAATTAGAGTTTATTTTGATAATGAGATTAATACTGGGATCATTAAAGATAATAAAGGTAGGGAGTTGCCTGCTATAGAAGGTTTTTGGTTTGCATGGTTTGCTTTTCATCCTGAAACTGAATTATTTAAAGCAGATAATTCGTAAAATAATTTGAATCCACTAATTTAAGTTTGAAAATTTTATGAATAAGAAAATTATATTATTAGGGATAATCGGTGTTGCGGTTGGATTATTTTTTTACTTTGATTTGGGACAATATCTTTCTCTGGAAAGTTTAAAAAGTAATAGAGATAGTCTAAATCAATTTTATGCAGAGAATACCTGGAAAATGATTTTTATTTTCATAGGTATATATATCATTACGGTAGCTCTCTCCTTGCCTGGAGCTACCATATTAACATTGGCTGCAGGTGCAATTTTCGGTTCATTAACTGGGACTTTGGTAGTGAATGTGGGTGCCACTGTTGGAGCAACTCTAGCATTTTTGGCAGCCCGATTTTTATTAAGAGATTGGGTGGAAAAAAAATTCGGAGAAAAACTTAAACCTTTTAACGATGGGTTTTCAAATAATGCGATAAACTATATGTTGTTTTTAAGATTGGTTCCATTGTTCCCGTTTTTTCTTGTGAACTTAGTATCTGGTCTGACGAAAATACGACTTCCCATTTATTTTCTGGGAACAATGTTTGGTACTTTACCTGGAACTTTTGTTTATGCAAATGCTGGCAGTAACTTGGCTTCAATTAATTCTTTAAGCGATATTGCATCACCTGGTGTTTTAGGGGCTTTTGCATTACTGGGGTTATTCGCTTTAATCCCGACTCTCTATAACAAATTTAAAAATAAAAAAGCGAGCGACGAAAAATCCATTGAAGTACCTGTAAAATAAATTAATTGAAAGAAAAATTTTTAATGATTCAAGTTTTCTTTAAAGGTGGAAAATATTTTTTGAATGGGTGGAATCAAACGGGCATTTAATTCTTCAGGGGCAAAGTTTATCTTTTGAACAGGCCAATATTCTACCTTTTTTACATCAAGACCATGTTTAGAGTAAAAAGAATTAAGAGTTTGTTCATATCCATATACTAGCGCATTTTCTAAAACTTTTTTGTACCACTCATTGATCTCGTCGTCTTCAAAAAGTCCTTTCAAAAATGCCTCTGTCATTTCATCGATTATAGGTTGAGCATGCTCAATAAAATCGGGTGAATGCGCTGCCTTCAAAGTTTCGTATGTAATAATTACATCCTGCAGCATATATTTTATTTCTCCAGGATCAGTAAGAGTGAGGCCTTTTTCATAGTTCAAGTTTACTTTTAATTCTTTTACCAAACGGATAGAATCATAAATAATGGATTGTTCCCAAGAAGATTCGTTCCAAACTACTATGGGTCGAAGCCATCGGACTTTTTCGTTTTCGTCTTCAAAGTGCATTGTTATATTTGGACGAATTTTATTAGTGTAGGGTAATCTTCCGCCCCAATTTTTTAGTTTTAATTTTAATCCATATGGTTCAAAGCTGAACTGAAGCGTTTTATAATAAACTTCAACAAATTTTTCCAAATTTGAATGCTTATCCAAAAGAGTACCCTGGGGAAGGTTTACCAGGCAATAAAGTCTCCAAAGTCGTCTCCGAGATTTTCCTCGATTATCTGCAATTAAATAAGTTCCGCCCCAAATTCCGGAGGTGATATTTAATGGTATTCCATGAAGAGAGGTCATTTTGTTGGAAACATAACCTGCTATTTTTTGATACAGCTCGTTTAGATAAAACAAATTGGTCCGATTGTCTTCTGTAAAAATTTGTCCTGAGGCCCGGGGGTAATCCATAACAGATTTTTAAAAATGTTTAAAAAATCAATTTTGATTTAAATTTTTGAAAGAAATTTTTAACATAGTTGATCAAAAATGTCTTGCTTTTATTTCTTTCGGAAAACTTTAATTAGAGGAATGTTATGGCTTTATCTTGGAAGGAAGTGCAGTGAGTTATAGAACCTTCAGGAAGAAGAGTTATAATAACTAGAGGTAATTCTGTAAGATCCAAACCAAAATCTAAGGAGAATTTATGAAAATCGGGTTTATAGGATTGGGTAAGATGGGTGGAAATATGGTGGAACGTTTGCTCCAAGGAAATCATCAAGTGGTAGCATATGATCGTTCTTTGGAAGCGGTTAATTCTTCTTCAAGTAAAGGTGCGGAAGCGGCAAGCTCATTGGAAGACCTTGTTGAAAAGCTCCCAGAAAAAAAAGTTCTTTGGATAATGGTGCCTGCAGGTCCACCGGTTGAGGAGACGATAAAGGCCTTAATTCCTCTTTTAAAAAAAGATGACATTATTGTTGATGGAGGAAATTCTTATTGGAGAGAAACCCAGGAGCGTTCAAAGCTCCTCCAGTCTCATGGAATTCAATATGTGGATTGTGGAACCAGTGGTGGGGTTTGGGGATTAAAAAACGGGTATTGTTTGATGGTAGGTGGAGAAGAAAATTCCTGTAAGTTTTTAGAGCCTGTTTTTTCTACCCTTGCCCCTTCAAATGGATATTTATACGCTGGTCCAAGTGGAGCCGGACACTTTGTGAAAATGGTTCACAATGGAATAGAGTATGGGATGATGCAAGCTTATGCAGAAGGTTTTGAATTAATGAAAAATTCCTCTTTTGATATTGATCTGCATGCTGTTAGCCAGGTTTGGCAACATGGAAGTGTTGTTCGTTCCTGGTTACTTGAGCTTGCAGAAAATGCTTTAGCAAAAGACTCGAACTTAAATGAGGTTAAAGATTATGTGCAAGATAGTGGAGAAGGAAGATGGACTATTCAGTCTGCTATTGATTTCGATACGCCGGTTCCTGTGATTACCATGTCATTATTCTCTCGATTCCAATCACGACAAGAAGAGTCATTTGCAATGAAATTATTGGCCGCATTAAGACAACAGTTTGGAGGCCACGCGGTAAAAAGTAAGTAAGTTTAATATTTTTTTTTGCCTAGACTAAATCTCATTCATTAAAAATATTATGAATAAAAATAAAAGCATTATGGAATGTCCAGAAAATCAGATACTTGTAATATTTGGGGCCTCAGGAGATCTAACTCAGAGAAAGCTTGTGCCGGCATTGTATGATTTGTATCGGAAAGGATTTCTCCCGGAGGGCTTTGCTGTGTTAGGTGTAAGCCGCTCAAAAATGTCAGATTCAGTTTTTAGAAATAAAATGGTGAAGGGCCTTGAAGATATTTGGAAGAAGAAAGACACAAAAAACTCAGATTATAAAAAATTTGCCAAGCATTTGTACTACTTGGCAATCGATACGAGTAATTCGAATGATTATAAAAAGCTAAAAAACAAGCTTTTGAAATTGGATCGACAGTATCAAATAAATGGAAACTATATTTATTATTTGTCAATTGCTCCTAGTATGTATGAAGTGATTGTTCAAAACCTGGGAGCCCATGGTCTTCAAAAAGAAAACAGGAAAGATTCGGCCTGTAAGAGGGTTATTGTAGAAAAACCATTTGGTTATGATTTGGAATCTGCAATGTCTTTAAATAAACAGTTGTTTAAAGTATTTAGAGAGCCGCAAATTTATAGAATTGATCATTACCTTGGAAAAGAAACGGTTCAGAATATAATTGTATTTCGATTTTCCAATGGGATATTTGAACCACTATGGAATCGAAATTATATTAGTCATATTGAAATTACCGCTGCGGAAACGGTGGGTGTAGAAAAACGTGGAAAATATTATGATGGGGCAGGGGCTTTAAGAGATATGGTTCAGAATCATCTTTTGCAATTACTATCTGTTATTGCAATGGAGCCACCTTCCTCATTTGAATCCTTTGCGGTGCGAAATGAGACTGTGAAGGTCCTGCAGTCTTTGCGAGAAATTCAGAGGAATGAAGTAAATGACTTTGTGGTTCGTGGTCAATATACCAAATCAATGGTTCAGGAAAATATTATTCCGGGGTATCGAGATGAGGAGCATGTGCCACCATTTTCTAGAACAGAAACTTTCGTTGCTTTGAAAATATTTGTTGATAATTGGCGATGGGGCGGAGTACCTTTTTATATCCGTACCGGAAAACGTCTTCCCACGCGGGTAACGGAAGTCGTCATACATTTTAAGAAAACTCCACATCGCTTATTTCAATTAAAAGATAAGCATTCCACGGAGCCAAACCAACTTATTCTTCGCATTCAACCCGATGAAGGAATTTTACTCAATTTTGGAATGAAACTTCCGGGTGCGGGTTTTCAAGTACAAAAAGTGAATATGGATTTCCATTATTCTGAGTTAAGTGATTCAGCAGTTCCTGAAGCCTATGAACGATTATTGTTGGATAGTATGTTGGGAGATTCAACGTTATTTGCTAGAGGAGATGCGGTTGAAGCTTGCTGGCAGTTTCTGGATCCCATTTTAAAGGAATGGAAGGAAAATCCGGATGATACTATTTATGGTTATCCTGCCGGGACATGGGGTCCACGTCAAACGAGTAAATTATTTGATGAGCTGGGAACGGATTGGCATTATCCATGTAAAAATTTAATAGAAGATGGTTTGTTCTGTGAACTTTAGGTCTAAAAATTTGTACATATTTCCCGATAAATCTGCTTTGGCCAGGCAAGTTGCATTAGAATGGGTTAAACTCACAAAGAATTTAGGAGTTAGTGATAAGTTTTCGATTGCGTTGTCCGGGGGATCTACTCCGCAGAAAATGTTCCAGGAAATTTCAAAGCCAAAAATAAGTGGTAGTATTCCGTGGCAATCAGTCCACATTTTTTGGTGTGATGAAAGATGCGTTCCCCCAGATAATCATGAAAGCAATTATAAAAATGCTTGGGATAAGTTTTTAAAATATTTGCCACTACCCAAGGAAAATATCCATCGAATTCGAGGTGAAGAAACTCCCGAAAAAGAGGTTGTGAGATATGCAAATGAAATTCAGAAATTTTTTAAGGCTTTTAATCAAGGTAAGATTGAGTTTAATTGGGTTTTATTAGGAATGGGAGCCGATGGTCATACGGCTTCAATTTTCCCTGAGGGAAGAATCACTTCAGATCCCTTAAACATTTGCGGTTTGACAGAACATCCTCAGACAAGTCAAAGACGCATTACACTTACGTTGGATACTATTAACCGCGCCCGACGAATTTCATTTCTGGTCACAGGTAAAGATAAATCAAAAACCTTAAATAAGGTTTTAAATGGCTCGGAGGAAGGAAAACATTTACCTGCCGCAAAAATTAATTCGGAAAAATTAGAATGGTATGTGGACCATGAAGCTGTAAATCGATAAAAAAATTTTGGTTAATTCTTATACCAGTGCTGGTTCAGATGGTTGGCCTTCGATAATTACAATAACATGGTTTTTGTTGACGGCGATAAATTCCGATTCGTAAAGTAATTTTCCTGATGTTTCACTATAAACTTTTGCTTCTTTAACAGGAATAAATTGCTCTCTTTCACTGTTTAAAAGGTCCAAAAGGCGAGTTTCGGGTATTATATGCACACTCCCTTCAATCTTTTCACCTTCAGTGCGAATAATTGCATTGATTTTTTCTTTTTTTACTAAACTTTTATAAGTCATTGGGGAATTCCTCCAAATCAGAAAAATTTTGGGTTTATCAATTTAGTTTAACGGCCAAATAGTAGAAAATCCAATTGATAAATTTTTAGATTTTTGAGATGAAGGAAAAAATAAAGAATGAAAATATTATTCTGGAAAAAAGCGTGTTTATTCAGATTATTTTTTTAGTATTCAGCAATCCTTTTTATAAACTACCCACAGCAGGAATCATCAGCCTCTTTGATTGATTCACTTTCAGGATCAATTATATTAAACATTCCTTTATAAGGGGGAGACCCTAGCACCTTAGCTAAATTTTGATCAACAGTTACAGAAGCACCGGTGGCAAAATCAGTACCCTGAACATTAACTGAAGGAAAAGGACCCGAATAAATAGCTAATAAGTCGGGCGCGCAACAAGATAACTCTTCAAGGACCAGGGGTTTGAAACCTGTGATTATATAAGAGTAAAATTTTAAGCCTTCCACTTTTTTCCATAAATAATCTTTGAAAACAGTGAAACCATGAAAGTTTGAATTTTTAGCAAAACTTAAAAATTCTTCCAGAGTCAATGCCCCCGAAATACATTCGCCCCATAATTCTTTATTATTTTTCATTTCCTCGGGTACGACTTGATCGGAAATAATGTCTGCAATCACGAAACGACCGCCGGGTTTTAAAATCCGGTGAATTTCTGAAAAAACTTCTTTTTTATCCGTAGACAGATTGACAACACAATTAGAAGTTACAACATCTACCGATTCGTTTTCCATTGGAATTGATTCAAGAAAACCGTGCTTAAATTCAAGATTGTTATATCCTAAGTTTTTACTTACCTGTTCTGAATTTTTTTGTGCGACTTGGAGCATTTTTTCCGTCATATCAATTCCAGTGACTTGTCCATTTTGCCCTACAATTTTTGCAGCAATAAAGCAGTCAATTCCTCCTCCAGATCCTAAGTCAACCAAAGATTCTCCTGAAGACAAGTTTGCCCGATTGACCGGACTACCGCATCCATAAGAGATTTCCATTACCTCTTTTGGAATGTGAGATAAATCTGTAGGATCATAGTTAACTGGGCAACATAAACTTTCTTGGGTAGAAACTGCAGCTTTAGAATAAAAATCCCTTACGTTATCACGGGACACCTGGTTTGAATCTTTTGGAGATTTAGTCATTCGACTATCGTTCATTACTTAGTTCCTTTCAAAATGGGAAACTGAATTATCGGTTATTTTTTAATGCCTCTTTCATTCTCTCCTTGCATTCTTCGGTCAGACTTACTTTGGAATAGGAAGGATTATCCTCCTCTGAAATTTTTTTAGCTAAAGTTCTCAATAATTTTAACTGTTTTTGATAAATTTGACAGACTTTGCACATTCCCAAATGAACTCTTACCCTCAACTTACGACCCAGGGGTAGAGAATGATCCATCATTTCAGAAATCAGAGGCGATGTGTCTTTACAAGTTATTTTAAATAATCCAGTCAACCAGTTCATATGTTAAAAGATTCCATCCATTTTATTTTTTACCTGACCAATTTTTATTTTCCAGACATAGCCGAAGTTGATTTCGAGCTCTATGAAGAATTACCCAAAGATTGGTCGGTTGAATATCATATTCCTTACATATTTCTTCAGAATCTAACCCCTCCATTTCCTTTAAAACAAATACATTCCGGTATTTATCTGAAAGATGGGATAAACAATCAGTTAGTGCTTCTAATAGTTGTTGGTTTTCCAATGCTTTTTCCGGGTCGGTATCCCAATCTTTTGGAGGAGTGATCCAATGACCCGACGCATCATACGCAATATCATAAGGATCCGTATCATCTTCCGAAGTCAAATCAAAGGTGCGTTGGTTTTTTAATGAACGGAAATGATCAAGTATTTTATGTTTTAATATCCCAAACAGCCAACTTTTTTCGGAAGATTTCCCCGCAAAAGATTTTTGGGATTGTAAGGCGGCAACTAATGCTACCTGAACAATTTCTTCTGCGGTAACAGGGTCTTTTACCCGGGCGAGAGTAAACCGAAACATGGGATCCCCATAACGCTCCACCCATAATTCAGAATCTAATTTTACAGAATTTTTTGGATTATCATTCACCCTGCTTTATCCCTGTGCCACCTACATAGGCACGAAAATTTTTCTTTATTCTATAAGATTAATTAGAAAAAGTTGAAGAAAATTTCCTTATAATCAGTTTTTTATAGGTTTTTAATGGGATTTTTTTGAAATAAAATAAAAATATCGGATTTTTTAGGGAGCAAGCAATTTAAAAAGACTTCGTGGAGGAATTGGTGGCGGATTCCAAAGTTTCAAGAAATTTGTAAGTCCTTAGGTTTCTAATAACTTTTTTTATATAGTTCCTTGTTTCTGTGTAAGGAATGGATTCTATAAATACATCCACATCTTTAAGATGGCGGAAGCGTCTCTTCCAAGCTCTTAATACTTTTGGCCCAGCGTTGTAGTTGATGAGGATGTAATTTTTATTGTTTTTATGTTTTTGGTTTAATTTACTTAAATAGTGGATCCCTAGTTCAATATTTATTTCTGGTTGAAATAAGGATTCAACGTCAAAGTTTTTCGATGAATAAATTTGGCGAAAAATACGGCGTCCCGTTTTGGGCATTATTTGCATTAATCCTCTTGCTCCTGCAGGTGAAAGAGAATAAGTGTTGTAAAGACTTTCCTGGCGAATCAAACCTTTAACCAAGAGAGGATCGACTTTATATTTTTTAGAAAATGAGTCGATGGTTTGGGAAAAAGCAGGTGGATAAAAATTGACCCAAAATTCTAAGGGAAGGTTTTTTTCGTAAGCTTTAGTTTTGTAATTCTTGTAAAGTTGTAAAACTCTAAAAGAATCTTTATAAGCATGAGCCTGGTTGAACCAATAAGATAACCAGAGTACTCCATTGAAATCTTTCCGAATAGTTTTACCTAAAGCTTGGAGTTCTAAAGTTGCAAATGAATAAAAGCCTAGTTGGATCAAATGCACTGCTCTTGAAAAGTGAAAATTTTCTCTTTTTGATAAGGATCGACCTAAAATATTTTTGGTCCTTTGTTGTTGTTCAAAAGAAGCCTTTCTTATTAAAGAGGAGCTTGAATTATATTTTTTCAATTTGATAATTGATGCGTTAATTTTATCCTTTGCTTGAAATCCGTAGTATGTAAATGGATAGTTTTTAAAAAGCTTTCTATAAATTTTTTCAGATTGTTTGTTCTTTTTTAATTTTTCTGAAACTTTACCCATCCAAAATAAATTTTTATCAATTAAGGAACCCTTAGAGTGTTTCTTGGTATTGTTTTTAAATTGATTGTATGCTTTTTTAAGATTGCCCGATTTAAAATAAACCCAACCAATTCGCCAGGCGGCTCTTTCACCGTATTTCCCTTTTGGATAATTTTTCGCAACTATTTGGTAATTCTTAATTGAATTTGGATAATCTTTTAAATCTTCATATATCCGCCCTAAAACAAAATATGAAGCTGATTTCCAACCTCTCCGTTTAGAAAGTTGAATTGTTTTTTCGAAATATTTTATAGCCTCTTTTGGGTTTCCTAAATTCCATAGGTTTTTCCCAATGCGATAGTTAGCCTCAGGAACTCGTTTGTGACGTGGAAATTTTTTTAAATACTCCAAAAACACACGATTTGCTTTCGCTCGATTTCGTTTGCCTTGGTAAGCATTGGCTAAATAAAAATATAATTTTGCTGAAAAAGAATCTTTAGATTTTTTTTTAAAAGTCTTAATTTCTTTTAAGGCTTTTTGAAATTGCGTGGCATTTAATAATTTTCGAATTCTTAAAGATTGTTCTTTTACTGTTAATGGTGAAGCTGGGGAGGGCGTGTTATTTGCAGATTTTTGGAGTTTTTTAAAAACAAGATTAGATGTTTTATCATTAGGATAGTTTACATAAAGTTCTCGGTAAAGATTATAGGCTTTTTGGGGTTGGTTTAGCTTTTCATAAAGAAATATTTTTTGTTTAATTATTTTTAATGATGATTCTCTATATTTATTTTTAGGTAATCTTTTTTTTAGTAACCTTTCTAATTTTTTATATTGTTGAAGAGCTTGTTTAAATTTCCCCATAGATGTCAATAATTCTGCTCGTAAAAAGCTTACTTGAGGTCGTAATCTGGATTGAGGAAATTTGACTAATTGTAACTCTAATTGCTTTAAAGCCTTATCGGGTTTCCCGCTATTCCATAGGGTTTTAGCGTAATCTAATAAAATATAATCTTCTAACTCAGGAAAGGAGTTCAATAGTTCTTCTTGATGAGGAATAGCCTCCAAGAAATTATTGTTTTCTACATATATTTTTGATAATAAAAATTTCGATTGATTGAGAAGATTTTTTTCCGGTTTAGCGGTAAGAGTAGATTTTAAACTTTTCAAAGAGTGGTGGTATTTCTTTTCATGGAACTGGTTGACTGCCTTGTTAAAGTCGTTTGAACTGGAATATGCGAAGCTTTGAAGACAAATTAAATTAAAAAAAATAAATGCAAGATTTAAAATAAATTTGGGTAGGTGTTTTAAGATTCTTCGTTTCAAAGACTCTGGATTATCCTCGGTGGTTACGGTAATGGGGATAGCATTAGGGACCTTTTTGAACCAGGTGATTTGGCGCTTGGCATAGCGTCGAGTTTCTTGTTTTATTTTATCAATGGCGGTTTCAAAAGAGATTTTGCCATTGAGATAAGAAATCATTTGAGAATAACCTATGCTTTGGAAAGGTTTTAACTGTTTATTCCAACCTTGGTTAAGTAATTTCTCAACTTCTTTTTGGAAACCTTTTTGAATCATATCGTTTACACGGCAATTAATTCTATTGTATAAGTCGTTACGCTCAAGCTCCAAAACAAAATAAAAAAAATCGAGATCTGGATTTTGCTTTTGATTTTCAGCGTGAAATTCCGAAAATTTTTTTCCAGTTGAATAGAAAACCGCTAATGCTCTTTCTATTCGCTGAGAATCCTGGGAGCTAATTTTTTTGGCATATTCAGGATCGATATTTTTTAATTCATTGTAAGCATCTTGGCAACCTGCATTTTTTATTTTTTGTTTTATAAGTTTGCTGGTTTCTAAAGAAACCTCAACTGCGCATTCGAAACCTTCTACTAATGTTTTTATATATAATCCCGTTCCACCAACTAGGATAGGAGGTTTTCCTGCTGCCTGCAAGTTTCGTATTTGTTGTAATGCTAATTGCTTAAATTGAAACGAAGTAAAATCTTCATCTGGATTTAGAATGTCCATTAAATGATGGGGGATTGTTTGGCGCAATTTTTGAGATGGCTTTGCGGTTCCTATGTCAAAGTGTTTGTAAACCTGGATAGAATCCGCACTGATAATTTCTGTTTGTAGGTGGCGGGCCAAAGTTACAGCCAGCTCACTTTTCCCAGAAGCGGTTGGGCCAGCCAGAATTATTAAAGGATGCATATATTTCCTGCATGGTTTCTGTATAAGAACCATCCTCATTTAAGATTATTAATTCACTCTCTCTGGGAAAAAGTGTTTGGTTTGATTTGGAAGCTTCAACAACAAAAAAACTAGATTTAGTTTTTTTATGTCCTTTGACAATTAAAATCCTATTCGGGAAAAAGTTATTTTTTCTTAATTCGCCTATAACCTCATCCCTACGTGTTATTGGGTAAGTTAATATTATTTTTCCGGTGGTTTTTAGAATAGGGGAAGAGTATTTAACTAGATTGGAAAGGCTAAGAGACAATTCATGTCTGGCTATTGCTTTTTCACTGCAAGGGTTTATCCTTCCACTGTTCTTTTTTCTATAGGGAGGATTGCTAACAATAAGATCAAAGTGTTCTTTCGAATAATTTTCTTTTAAAGAATAAAAGTCGTCGTGAATGATTTGAATAAAATTTTCATATTCATTTGTTTGAATATTTTTTTTTGCCTGTTGAAAAAGCGATTTTTGGATTTCAATGCCTGTTATTTTTAAATCCTTGTGTTTTGTAATAAGTAAAAGCGGAATGATCCCGCATCCGGTTCCAATGTCCAAAACTTTGCTATTAGACTCTGGTTTTACAAAATGGGAAAGTATAAAGGGTTCAATTGAGAACCTATAACCTTGGGCAGGTTGTTCAATTAGTAAATTTCTAGAAATAAGCACCATAATTAGTTTAATTAAAATTAGTTTCGCAAAGAAAAATTTAGTGGAACTAATTTTTAAAGTTAACAAAGAAAAGGACTACTAATCTCGATATATCAATAATTTTTAGCTAGGTTTCTTTATTGGAAACAATTTTAAAGAAAAAATCTCTTATTAATTTTACCCAAGTTTATCGAATTAGGCCTTTTTCAGCAACTTATGAATTGTTGGATAATATTCTTTGAACCCTTTGATTTTTAAGCGCATACTGTTATACTTTTTGTATAGATTATTTCCAATAACGTTTAAACTTAATAAAGAAATCCGTGTTAACAGGGCTAGTTATTTTTGCAATTGGGATAGGATTATTAACTTGGTGCGCAAAGGTGGAGCGTAAAGAGTTAGAAAAAATGCGAGACCCTAAGGCCAAATGGGCGTTTATTGATGGAGATTCGGAAAGTATGCGAATCTTAAAAATTAGAGCGATTCGTGGATTAACGTTGACTGTGGTAGGAATAATCTGTTCGCTTTATGGATTTGTAAAATTTATTTCAAATATTGTTTAATAAATTATGGAAATGGCCAAAACCATCGCCGGTTTTTTTCGGTAAGTAAAGTAGCTATAGCTTCCCCTTCGTGAATTAAGGGATGATATCTCAGTGATATCAATAATCCATCCTCTGGTGCTTTAATCTCTTCTAATATTCTTCCCTCTATTATATCAATTACTTTTCCAATGGTTTGATTGACTTTTATATAAGAACCAACGTTTATTTCAGGAATAAAAAGTCCAGGAAAATTTGTTTTTATTGCGAGTTCGCATTTTGGGTTATAAAATGCAACTTCACTTTTTTTACCTTTTTCTTCTTTGTGGATTAGGAACCCTGTCATGATTAAAAAATTAATTAACCCTTCAAAAATAATATCACAATATGTAGGATCTAAAATTTTATTTCGTCCTGAAACTATAAGAAGCGCGGGAATACCCATGGTATCCCAATTTTTTACTAGATTTAAACTTAGGGTAGGAGAATCAGGTATTTGCCGTGCCACATTTAATCCAAAGCAACGCGCCAAGCTTTTTAAGTTTCGATTAGGGTTGAACAATTTAATGTGTGGAGCTTCTTCATAAAGATGGTCTCCCGTTTGAATAACGATTCCATAATGAGTGTCAATGGATTGTTGCAAAAGGATATTACATATTTTTTCTGAAAGATCCCCTTCCTCAATACCTGGAAAAGCATAGTCAAAATCCAGATTATCAAATCCCCAAACTGACGAACCGAATTCCAAAGCCCGAAAATTGAGGACAGGAAAAATTTGAATATTTCCTCCAAATTCATAGCCAGTTTCTAAACCATCTTCAATATTTTGTAAAAAATGGGATAAACGGGAAGCCACCCAAACACTATTTAAGCGATCACCTTGTAAACCACTTACTATTGTCAAGGTTTCATAAAAATTTTTGTTCCCCCAATAATTTTTATGCAGCTTATAAGGCTCGCCAAAAGGGGAGGCAATTGAAAAGACTTCTTTTTTCATGGTTCCGGCTCATTCTCCAAGGCAATTCGAGCTAATAGGGCACCGGAATATGTTAATGGATGTTCTCTTAAGGTGAAAAGTAGGCCATCCTGTTCTGCAAAGACTTCCTCCAATACTTTTCCGTCTTGGGGGTCAACGATTTCTCCAATCCGATCCCCTTTAATAAGGTATTGCCCTAAACGGACTTTGCTGATAAACAACCCGGATTTATTGGAGCAATTTATGGAAACTTGGGTGGGTTGAATAATTTTTGGTATTTTAAGATCAAATTGAGAAGCCTGCGAAAAATTCAAAATTTCTAAATGTTGTAATAAATTTATTATTCCCAGGAAAAGTTGCTCACAATAATTTTGGTGAATCCTTAAGCAAATTCCTGATTCTATTACTAGTGTTTTTACTTTTTGTTGGTTTAAATTGTAACCTAAAGTGGACTCAAATAAACCTGCCATCGGGTGAACCCAAATCAAATCAGCATTAGTTTTTTCTGCTGCTGATAGCAAGTGTTTGGAAAACTCTTCTATTATCCTTATTTGTGGAAGTTCTTTAAGGAAGAGATTACTGGAATGAATATCCAAAGCCCAATCGGACCTATTCTGAATGTCTTGGAAAATTTCTTGGGACACGGAAACCGGAAGTGAATTGTTCGCAGGATTTCCAAAAGTGCGATTCATATCAATGGAGTAAAATGGCCATAATCTTGAAGCACTATTTAAGGCTTGAGGGTTTACTGCAGGGTAAATATTGATTTCTCCTTCGAAAACTTCGGGAGCCTCTTCTTTGTATTTTTTTAATGCGTCTATTAAACGATTGCAAATAAAAATTCCATCCAATTCATCTCCATGCAGGCCTGCAATAATTGAGATTCTTAGAGAAGGTTTGTTTTTATGAGAAGAAAAAGTATGACGAATAACCTCGAGGGCCCTTCCCATAGGAGTATTTATAGAAACTATTTTTTCAGTTTTCATTGCGAACTCCCCGAGGGTTTTGACTTGCCTTTTTTGGGTTCTATAGAAAATGCATCAATTTTTCTTTTTAAGGTATTTCGATTAATCCCTAATGCTTTTGCTGTTGCTACTTGATTTCCTCGGTGCTTTTTCAACAATTGTTCAAATAAATGCTTCTCTACAGATTCGATGAGCTGATCATACAATTGACCGGTTTCCGAGTTTTGAGTTTGATTAAGGAACTCTTCAATTAGGGGTTCAAGAGCATTTTCCCAAGAATCATCAGTAGGGGGACCTTTTACATTAAAGTCTTGTAATTTAGGAGGTAAGTGATCTTTTAAAAGAGGGCCTCGAGCTGCAAGGACCAACCCTCGCTTCATAGTATTTTCCAATTCTCTGATGTTCCCCGGCCAAGGATAGGCTTTAAAAATTTTTTCAGCTTCTTGTGACATAAATACTTCACCACCACTCAATTCAGCAGAATACTTCTTTAAAAAGAAATTTGCTAGCAACGGAATATCATCTCTGCGCTCTCTTAATGGAGGAAGTTGAATATTTATAACGTTTAAACGATGAAAGAGATCTTCTCTAAAGAGGTTTTTCTCCATTAGATCCGATAGGTTTTGATTAGTGGCAGCAATAATTCTGACATCTACTCGAATTGGCTCTTTGCCACCTACACGAAAAAACTCATTATTTTGTAAAACACGTAAAATTTTTGCTTGAAGAGCTAATTCCATGTCTCCAATTTCATCGAGCATTAAAGTTCCACCATCTGCAAGTTCAAATTTACCTTTTTTGGTTTCCAATGCACCAGTGAATGATCCTTTTTCGTGACCAAATAATTCTGTTTCCAATAATTCCCGAGCAATCGCAGCGCAATTTATAAAAATAAAAGGGTCTTGCGACCGATCAGAATAATGATGGAGAGCACGAGCTACCATTTCTTTTCCTGTACCACTTTCTCCAGTGATTAAAACGGGAAGTTGAGTTGCGGCTGCTTTACCAATAGTTTTAAATATCTCCTGCATGGAATCACTTTTCCCAATAATGGATTGTACTGAAAAGTCTTCTAATGAAATGGGAGGAGTTTCTATTTCAACTGGTTTGATATCTTGGTTTTTTACTAGTTGTTCAATAAGTTCAAATATTTTTTTAAAGTCAAAGGGTTTACTTATGTAATCAAATGCACCATGGCGCATAGCCTCAATGGTGTTATTCATAGTATCTTGAGCTGTCATTACAATTACATTTGGATGTGAGGGATGTTCTTTTATTCTTTTTAGTAGTTCTAATCCATTTATTCCGGGCATAAAAATATCTGTGAAAACTAAAAAAAAGTCTTCCTCATTAATTCGCTCCAAAGCATCTTCGGCCGAGGAAGCTGTGGAAATCGAATAGGGAGAATTTTCAAAGGCTTTAGAAAATACCCAAAGTATATTGTCTTCATCATCAACAACTAAAATTTTATATTTTTTATCCATCTTTTTCCTGCTTTAAAGGCAAAAAAACTTTTACCTGGGTCCCTTTATTTTTTTCTGAAAAAATTTTTATTTTTCCACCATGATTTTCGATAATTTTTAAAGAAAGCGATAAACCTAAACCAGTTCCTTTGCTTTTGGTTGTGTGAAACGGAGTAAATAATTTTTCTAAATCTTGAGGGTCAATTCCTGTTCCTGTGTCTATGAGTTCAATTACAATATCATGGTGGGGATGCTTTCCCTTGATTGGCTTAGCTGCATAATTAGAATTAAACCGTGTGACAATTTTTAAACTTCCTCCTTGAGCCATTGCTTCGATTGAATTTCGAATTAAATTCAAGAGCGCCTGCTTTAATTGATCCTCATCCGCTTCCACCAGGGGTAAACTTGGATCATAATTGTGAATAAATTTTACCTTTCCTTTGCATTGAGCTTTTTCCAGAATTAAAATTTCTTCTAATATTTGGTGAATATTAATTGGACGAAGATTTAAATTGGAAGGCCGTGCAAAATCTAACATTTTTTCTACCATGCGATTTATTCGATGAGATTCTTTAATAACTATCTCTAAATACTCCTGTTCATCCTTTGATAATTTCTCAATAAGCAATTGTGCTGAGGCACAAATAGCCGAAAGAGGATTCTTGATTTCATGAGCCATGCCCAATGTAAGAATACCTAGGTTTGAAATATAATCTGATTGACGGGAAGTCTCTTCCAATTCTTTTTTTAAACTTAAGTCTCGGACTAATATTAACACTCCCTCTTGTTTATTCTCTTTTCCAGTTACCATTGAAACGGTTAAACTAACGGGAAAAAAATGATCATTTACTTTTCGATAACCATTACATTCAAAATCTCTAAATGAAATACCTTTATTGAGAGTTTCCTCAAATTTTTCTACTAGATCCGTTTGATTCGGAAAGAGATCTAAATAAGACCTTTTGAGTA
Source organism: Nitrospinaceae bacterium (assembly GCA_965223665.1). Classification (GTDB taxonomy): domain Bacteria; phylum Nitrospinota; class Nitrospinia; order Nitrospinales; family Nitrospinaceae; genus CBDCVY01. Next base: position 2,281,279 of record OZ245011.1, on the reverse strand, counting down.
AAGTTTCTTTTGATTGTCGAAACATTTCCTCCGCAGCAATGTTGGCTAATAGAACATTTCCTTTGGGTGAAAAAAGAAGAGCGGCATCAATTATTGATGAAAAAATAGATTGATAAAATACATTTACGTTTTTCATCGTTGGCCCCAATGGCCTATTTTTTGGCTGAAGATGGTTTTTTGTTTTTATTTTTCTTTCCAGTATAAGGATTTTTTTGATTTACCTTAGTAACTGGATTTGTAGAAGCCTTCTCGGTCGCTTTTACTTCGCCCTTTTTTTCTTTTGGTAAAGCGGGAGCCGGGTTTTTTTCATCTGCATTTTCTGTCGAAGCTTTAGATTTGCCCTGTTGACTCTCCTCTTCCCAACCCTTTTTTCGAGATTCGGAGGGGTAATCAGTGGCATACCAACCAGATCCTTTTAAAATAAAACCTGATGCTGATACTAGTCTTCGAGGCTTACCCTTACATTTAGGAGTTTCACATGTTTTGGGGGGAGGGGCACTAATTGAGTGCATTAACTCAAATACACTTCCACAGGTTTTACACTCGTATTCATAGATGGGCATTAAAAACTCCTTAAAAATCAATTATTTATTTTAGCAAAGGTAATAAGCAACCCATTAATAGCCTATTATTCGTTAAACCATTCAATATAAATTTCCCCAGGCCAAAAGGGGATTATAAAGTGATTTGATGCATTTTGAGGCAAAATGATTTTTGGTTCAAGAAATTTTGTAGGATGGGGAATGTTTAATGGCTATATCTCGGTGAGCCATTTCTTAAATTTGGGTACTTTGCCAGCGACAGTGTCAAAAAATACTTTTTGGATTTTTGACGTGATATTGCCTTTTTTTCCAGAACCAATTTGGCGGTTGTCGACCTCCCGAACAGGGGTAATTTCTGCAGCCGTTCCTGTGAGAAAAATTTCATCTGCTATATATAGTTCATCTCTTGTGAGAATAGTTTCTTCTAAATTGATTTTTAAATGTTTACAAATCTCAAAAATTGAATCTCGAGTTATCCCATCTAAACAACTACTTGATAAAGTAGGGGTGATCAACTTACCTCGGGAAAGAATAAAAATATTTTCCCCTGAACCCTCAGATACATAACCATTGGCATCCAGCATAATAGCTTCATCATAACCATCTCTTACCGCTTCAGATTTGGCAAATATAGAATTAATATAATGGCCACAAGCCTTCGCTCGAGTTAAAGAAATGTTGACATGGTGCCTGTTAATTGACGAAACCTTTACCCGAATTCCTTTATTTAAACCATCATCACCTAAATAGGTGCCCCATGGCCAGGCAGCTATTGCCACTCGAACATTTACACCTTCAGGATTTAATCCCATTTTATTATCACCTAAAAAAACAATTGGACGGATATAACATTCCAAGAGTTTATTCGCAGTAACAGTTTGTATAATGGCTTTACTAATTTCTTTGGAGGAGAAAGGAATTTTGATCCCTAAAATCTTGGCTGAATTAAATAATCTGTTTACATGCTCTGGTAAACGAAAAATGGCTGACTTTTTATTTTTTGTCTGATAACAACGGATTCCTTCAAAAGCTCCGAGCCCATAATGTAATGTATGCGTGAGAACATGAACATTAGCCTCATGCCAAGGAACGAGTTTTCCATCCATCCAAATTTTTTCTGCTTTTTCCAAGAGGAGCCTATTCTAAAAGATGTTTAAACCATTAAATCTTTTTATATTGTTTTCTAATTTGCTCTTTGATGGGGTAGGCAAAGAAGAAAAAACAATTTTTTAGAAGTCGATTTGAAGAAATTAATATAGATTTGTCATTTTAGGGAGCAAAGATAATAAAATCAAGTCCATAAAATAAATTGACATGATACAATGAGTTTGGTATTCAATAACACTTTGATTATTGGTGGGCCGCTAGCTCAGTTGGTAGAGCAACGCCCTTTTAAGGCGTGGGTCGAAGGTTCGAGCCCTTCGCGGCTCACCATTTTTTTCCAAAATAACATTTAAATTGGAGTCCCCATCGTCTAGCCAGGCCCAGGACACCGGCCTTTCACGCCGGCGACGCGGGTTCGAATCCCGCTGGGGACGCCATTCCTTCCCTTGTTTTTAAACTCCAAACAGATTTTTTGATATTGAGAATCGCACGCTCTCCCGTGGGAGAGACGTGGGAGAAATTCTCTGGTCTATTTGCCACCTAAATTCCTATTTAAATCAGGTGATTTATGAAATGGTTTAAGCATGAATGCGGTGAACGCAATGAAGAGTTTAGCTCTAAGTTGATCGATCAGTTTGGCTTGGATGGTTACGCTAGATGGTCTTTATTAAAAGAAGTGGTAGGGGAAAACATGGATCGTTATTCCGACCGGCATCATATTTCTTTGTCTTGGACTAAATGGCAAAGCGAGTTAAGAGGAAAGAAAACTAAACTCGAATTGTTTTTTAAATTTTTACAAGATAAGGGAAAGATTTCTTACATTCTAGAAGGGAATATTCTGACGATTTCAATCCCAGGTTTACTACAAAAACGGGATGAATATTCGAAAAAATCCAAGAAAGGAAAACGTGATTCTCAGTTCATTTCGGATTCATTCCGGAAACAAACCGGAAACGTTTCAGAAATGAATCGGAAACAAAATCAAAACATTTCAGAAACCAAATCATGTAACTCCTTACAAATAAAAGATAATGATAAAAAAATGTCTGGACACACTCCGGATAATGTCCCTCCTAAGAAGAAAGAAGATTATTACTTACGTAATAATCTAAAGAAGGGAGAAGAAGAAAAAAATAATTCTCTACCTCCACCCATGAAAATTAATTTGACCAAAAACCAAGAAACCACAGGGGATCCATACGCCGGGTTAAACGGCCACGCCATGCCTGTGCACTGGTTTTTAAAATTTGCAGAGCGGTCTCACAAAAAAGTGAAGGGCTTTGAAATTGAGTTTGACTCGGAGAAGGACATCCAACGGACTTTGAAACTGGTCGACCGAGTGACCGACCAAAAACTTTTACGCTTGGCGTGGTGGGAATTTCTTAATTTAAAAAACTCTTGGTTGGACAATCCAACCCAACCGAAACCTAGAGACCTTGCAATTTTCAGCAAGTTTTTGAATGATTGTCTTCCAAAGGCCACAAGTTTGTTGAAGCAAACAAGAGAACGAAATCCGGAAAATTCAGCCCGAATATCTGGAAACTTGGCACGAAATTCGGACTTGGAGGAAAAGAGTTCAGAAAAATACATGGGGGAACCGGTTCAAGAAAATGACTACAAAACGTGGGAAAAGGCTTTGGTAAAAATCGAAAATGAAATTTTGTCAGAAAATTATAATACCTGGTTCACACCAATTCGGCCCATCGGTCGAGATGGCCCAAAGCTTTTAATTGCCGTTCCCAACCAATTTTTTGAACGCTGTTTAACTGAAAATTATCAAGAATTAATCGAGCAAACTTTAAATGAAGTGGATTCCACCCTCCAAAGTGTAGAGTTTATACTCGACCAACTAGAAAAAGTAGAAATGTGAACCCGAATGACCACTGAAAAAGGAAACGCAATGGATCAGTCAAAAGAGATTAAAAAAAGAGAAAATCAATTACCTGATATTCGAGAAGATGACTTTCCAAATAACCATCCCTATAGATTTATAGTTAAACATCTAGGACCAAAAGCTCCAATTGTTCTTGCCAAATTAAGAAAGGTCCATGGAGACCGACTTCATCTTTTATCATTTGATTTTGTAATGAAGAGAACTAGGGAAAGAGATTTAGAAAAAAAATTGGGGATTTAATATTAAAATCATAATACGAAACATATATTTCCCCCAGTCAATTTTTTAATTTATAATTCCATTTATGAATAAAGTTATGTGGAAATTAAATTTAAATGTTATTTTTACTATAAGCGCAACACTATTTATAGGCTCATTTGTAATTGAAAACTCAGATTATCCTATTACTAGTTTGATTGTTAGAGTAATAGGGGTATTTCTTTTTCTCTTTGCAATTTTATGTTTAGCATTTAGAAAAAGGTGCCCTGAACCAAAAATCAAACGAGATATTCAAATTATAGATGTAATTTTTTATATTAAGGATAGAAAGTGGGGAACCATTACCTCAAGTATCAAACCATTGGATGCGCCAAAATTTAAAATTGCTTTAAATGAAATTTGTCAGGCAGGTTTAGATGGTAAATTACCAATTTGGGGAAAGGTTTCGACAAAACAAACATGGGAAGAAATAGAACCTAATTATTGGGAAAATAGTCAGTTGGATTTTAATGATTTTTTGAAATCAAAAAATAATAATGCTGCATTTAAAAATAGAACATTTGCTGGTCGACGTCCCTCTGAATACCATTCACTTATGACCTCCAAAATTATTGTGGAAGAATTATGGCCTTTAAAAAAATAATTTTAAAATTTTATGTGTGAAAATTCCCATCTAAAATTATCGGGGTCTAGTTTTTTGGCTTTTTTAAATTCTTCCTCAGCTTTTTTAGGATTATTTTGTTTTTTGTAAATATCACCTAGGTCGTCATGCATTAGAGCACTAATAACAGAAATTTCGGTTCCAAAGCTCATTGCTCTTTTTAACTCAATCTCTGCTTGTTTTAGATTTCCATGCTTTTTATAAAAATCTATTAATGGACGATAACTTAAAAGATAATCTGGATTAAACACCATTGCTTTTTTATATTCTATTTCTGCTTGTTTAATTTTTTCATGTCGCTCGTAGAATCTAGCAAAACTTCTATGGATTATCATACTTTTGGGTTTTAACTTTATTAATTCTTTGTATACTTTTTCTTCTTTTTCAAAATCTCCCTTTGCAGAATACAATCTAATCCTGGACCAATGAAGTTGAATATTATTAGGAAATAGTTTTAGTGTTTCGTTGAAAATCATCTCAGCTTTTTTAAATTGCTTTTGCTTACGAAATAAATTGCCTAAGTTATTTCGAGGCAGGAAAAATTTGGGATTTAATTTAATTGCCTCTTTATATTTTTTTTCAGCATTTGTAAATTGCCCCGAATTTTCATAAAATACCCCAAAATTATTTTGCAGGTCTGAATTGTTTGGGTTTAATTTTATGGACTTTTGGAATTCATTTTCTGCTTTTCCAGGAAATTCCATTTTGGCAAAAAGGCTGCCCAATTTAGCATGTGTATAAGGGTTTTTGGGTTCTAATTTTAAAGCATCTTTATATCTTTTGACCGCTTGGTCCAATTTTTCTTGGTTAGCATATAACGTTGCTAAATTGATATGTGGAAGAGGTAGGCTAGGATCTAGTTCTATGGCTTTCTTGTATTCTAACTCTGCAATTTCCAGTTTTCCTTGTTCAAAAAAAGTATTACCTAAACAATTATGAGCTAAAGCAAAATCGGGTTGTAATTTTAAGGCTTTTTGGCATTCTGATTCAGATTCCTTAAATTTTTTCTGCTTTATATACATAACTCCTAAATTAAGATGAGGCCAAGAGAAACTCGGATCCAGATTAATGGCTTGTTCATAAATTTTATTAGCTTGGGAATAAAGCTTAAGGCCAACATCGAATATGCTTGCTTTTCGATGAATTAAAGCTGCTCTCGTTCGTATATCCTTAGGGTTTAACCTTAAACCAGAATAAACATAATATAAAGCATCGTCGTAATTTTTAGCTCGCCAATTTTTTGTGGCTAAGGCAAGAAAATCTTCAGGGGAGCGTTTCAATTCTGGGCGATTACTAGCTTCTTCAATAACCTTTTTAACTTTTTCATTTATCTTATTAGAAGGATCTTCTTTGGAATATTGAATAATGAGATTACGTTCATTTTCAGGAGTGGTGTAACGAACTAGGTCTAGTCCTTGGGTAAAAGAAAAAGTTAATTTTTTTATGGTTGGTCCTAAAGCACCAATAATTACTAAAGTGGCTCCAATCAGCACATAAGCAATTCGAGTAGATTCTTTGATTTTGGCAAAAAAACCTCCAATAATAATTAAAGCTCCGAATATTAATAAAAACCAATACTGCAATGGCATTTTCTACCCTTTATAAAATAAACTTTAAGAAATTATATGTAGGTATTAATGTTTGGATTCGATGCAAATGGTAGCATTGATTTAAATTATTGTAAATAATCACTTTTTTGTCATTTTCTTTCCTTCCTTGCCTGAGTGGGAGGCCAAATCTACGGTCCTCCTTCCGTCCCACCTCTTACCCTTGTTTCAAAATATAAAAGGATCTAAATATTAAGTAAGTTAATTTTATTTGGATCGTTATGCCTGTTGGTTTCGACATTGATGTAATTTCAGATATTAAACAAGCGGAACAATATCTTACGAGTGTTGAGCGCGAAGTTGTTCCGAAGGCCGCTTCCTGGGCTTTGAATAGAACTGCTAAGAAAGTACAAACGAGAGTGATCCGTTTTATTTCTTCCGTGGCCGGTATTAAACAAAAGCTTATTCGCAGTGAAATGTTTTTGATCAAGTCTTCCTGGACTCGGCTCACCTCAATGATTAGGACGCGAGGGAAACCAAGGAATATCATTCACTGGAATGCACGTCAAACCAAGAAAGGTGTTACCGCTTCACCCTGGAAGAATCGCCGGTTATTTAAACACGCATTTATTGTGAATGATAAATGGGTGGCAGTGAGAACAACCAAAAAGCGGTTGCCGTTGAAGCCCATCTTTGGCCCCGGTGTTATGAAGGAATTTTCCCGGCCCAAAGCCATCGGGTTGATGCAAGTGAACGCAATCCAATTTTTTAAAGAAAATTTTAATCGTGAACTTAAAAGACATCTTGGTAATTGATGGTGTCGGCCAAGTCGTCGCCAAAGTGTTCAACGGGTCCTTCCTGGGGGTCGCGCCCTACGGGTGCGCGGCAGCGCGGAATTTTGCTAGGAAATGCGTTCGAAAAATCGTGGGCAGTGGGCAGTGGGCAGCCCAAAAATGGATGCTCCAACTGACAAAAATCCAACAAGGAAATGGGTAGTGGTGTTGTGTGGCTTTGTTATCGCAGAGAGATTTCGCAAAACTCGTTGGTGTAAGTAAATCAACGGTTGCGAAGTGGTGCAGTCAAAAATTTTTACCAATTAAAAATGGAAAAATTAATTCTAAATCAGCAATCAAAGTCCTTAACAAAATGGGAAAACTTTCAGTGCCCACGCAGGCGCCCACTTATGGAAAAGTGCCCACGGGTGGGCAAGAATCTGAACCGGATGATTTGGATGGTGAAATCGATGAGGAATCTGAATCTTCCGCGGTGGATTACTGGACGGAAAAAGCAAAACACGAGAGGTCCAAGCGACTTTTGTCAGACTTGGAATATGCGAGGCAATCCGGTCAGGTTGTCACTCTTAACGATGTGGATATTGCTTTGTCTAAGCTGGTCACCGCCGTTCGCCAACGCCTGTTATCCGCACCTTCCAAAGGGGCCCAAGAAGCAGCGCACCAACCACCCGGTGTGGTCCAAAAAGTTTATACCGAAATCATTCACGAGGCTTTGCAGGAGTTCGAAAACTATGATCCCGTCTTGGGAGTCAACACCACAAGCTCTGCAGAATCTGAACAACCTGTTTCTAAGAAACGCAAGAAAACTAAAGCCGCCGCCAAATCTAACGGTTAGCGAGTGGGCAACCAGGTTTCGGGTTCTCAGTAAAAAGTCCAGCGGTGAGCCGGGCCGATTCAAAACATCACGGACGCCGTTCCAGGTCGAGTGGATGGATGCGTTCAACGATCCGGAAGTTACCGAAATTACTTTGATGGCCTCTTCTCAGATCGGTAAATCAGAAACCTTTATTTTGAATCCCATCGGGTACGCCATCGCTTTGGATCCATGTCCAATTCTTTTGGTTCAACCCACGTTGGAATTAGCCGAAGCCTTTTCGAAAGATCGTTTGGCTCCAATGATTCAGGATACGCCCTGTCTCAAGAATTTGGTTTCCATTGTAAAGTCAAAGGAGTCAACCAACACCATCCGCCATAAAGATTTCCCGGGCGGGCATATCACTTTGGCCGGCGCCAATTCTGCCGCATCCTTGGCGATGCGTCCCATCCGCTTATTATTTTGTGACGAAATTGACCGCTATCCGGAAAGTGCAGGTACCGAAGGGGATCCCATCACCATCGCTGCAAAAAGGACCACAACTTTTTGGAACAAAAAGGAGGTAAAAACTTCCTCCCCAACAATCGAAGGTTTTTCGAGAATTGATCATTCCTATAAAAATTCAGATCAACGTTTATTTAAAGTCCCCTGTCCATTATGCAATTTTCAACAAGTATTGCGCTGGGGCGGGAAGGAGGCCGACTTTGGAATCAAATGGAAAGATCAAGATCCTAACACCGCCTATTACTTGTGTGAAAAGTGCCACGGTGAAATTTACGAAGGCGACAAAATCCGGATGTTGAATTTGGGATTTTGGGAACCGCAAGCGGAATTCAAAGGCCATGCGGGTTTTTGGATTAATGAAATTTATTCCCCTTGGGTGTCCTGGTCGCAAATGGTGGCGAATTACTATAAAGCCAAGCCTCTACCCGAAACTCTGAAAGTTTTTGTCAACACTTCGCTGGCAGAAACGTGGAAGGAAAAAGCGGAGGAAGTGAAGGAAGGTCCGCTCTTAGCCAGGCGGGAACATTATGGGCCGAAGGTTCCAGGCAAAGTGTTACTCATTACCGCCGGTGTCGACGTCCAGGACGATCGCCTGGAAATTTCGCTCATTGGTTACGGCCTCATGATGGAAAAGTGGCTACTGGCTCATTATGCTATTCCGGGTGATCCCGCTAAAAAGGAATTGTGGACAGATCTCGATATGCACCTGGAGCGCACGTTCACTACAGAGGACGGAGTTCAATTGCGTATTGTTTCGGTAATGATCGATTCCGGTGGCCACCACACCCAAGCGGTTTACGATTATGTCAGGTCACGGGAATTGAAACGCATCTATGCCACCAAAGGAATGAGTTCCAAAGCCCTTCCTGTGGTCCGCAGACCAAAGTCGAAAAACAAAAAAGGAGTGACTCTTTATATCACCGGCGTTGACCAGGCGAAAGAAGTTATCTATTCCCATTTAAAAATTGTGGAACCCGGCCCGGGATATTTTCATTTCCCGTTTCATGATTTAGTAACCAACAACCCGATAGATGAGGAATATTTTCTAGGGCTCACCGCCGAAAAGCGGGTCACTGAATATAACAAAGGGTTTCCCAAGTTAGTCTGGAAACAACATCGTAATCGCAATGAACCACTCGACTGTTGTGTGTATTCCCTCGCCGCGTACTACAACTTGAATCCGAACATGGAAGAGATCCACCGCCGGCGAAAAAAGAAAGTAAAAACTGAAAAGCCGGAAACGAAAACCGCTGCAGTGGAACCTGAGGAAGAACGACCCAACACCATTCAAACTCCGAAGCGTCACAAACCTAAATCACGTGGCGGTTTTGTGAGCAAATACAGGAGCCGTTTATGAACTCCATTGCTACAGTTGAGCCCGTTGTCTTTTGGGCCGGCACCACCTTGAAATGGAAAAAAATTATTCCAACTAATCCGGCGCCGACCTGGAGCATGGAATATGTCCTCACTCTCGTAGATAAGCAAATTGTTTTGACATCCGTCGCCGAGAATACCGACCACCTAATCCAGGTCGCTAAGGAAGATACCACCGACTACAAGGAAGGCATTTACCATTGGATTTCATTTTTAACCGATGGTACTGAGCGATTCCAATACCAATCCGGAAAAATTCAAATAAAACCGGATCTCATCAAATTAGCTACTGGTTACGATGCGCGATCCATCTCTGCACAAATGGTGCAGGCGTTCGAAGATTTTTTTACAGGAAAAATTAAGAGGAAAGATTTTGACACTCTCAGTTATTCCATTTCGGGGCGATCCAAATCCCAAATGTCCTTGGCCGATTTACGTGTGGAATACCTGGAATGGAAAGCAATGTTGAAGCGTGAAGAAGATGCAGACAAATTAAAGCAAGGCTTACCAACCGGAAAAAAAATTTTTACGAGGTTCGTCTAAGTGGGAATCTTAAACTGGCTCGGTCAAAAAATGGTTGCATTAGGTAATAGTAACCAACGTAAAGCGCAACCCCGCAGCGGATTCAATGCCGTTGGCCTGGGGAATCATTTTGCTGATTGGGTGACCAGTAATATTTCGGCTAATGAAGCGATCAAAATGTCGCTCGATAAGATTCGTGCTAATTCCCGCAACCTGGCCATCAACGAACCTTATATGAAACGGTTTATCAAAATGGTCGAGAACAATGTAATTGGACATTCCGGTATCAAATTGCAAATGAAGGCGAAGCATAAAACCGGAGAATTAGATTTGGTAGCAAACAAAAAAATTGAAGGCGGGTTTAAAGATTGGGCCAAGATGAAGAACGCTTCGGTGACTCGTAAATTATCCTGGTTGGATATTCAAAACATGGCCCTCCGCAGTCTGGCCCGAGATGGTGAAATTATTATCCGAAAAGTGCGCGGGTTTGATAATCCCTTCAAGTTTGCGCTTCAGGTCATAGAAGCGGACCACCTGCAAGTGGATCACAACGCAAATTTAAGCAACGGCAACCGGATCCGCATGGGTGTGGAAATTGATGAATGGGGCGGACCGGTAGCGTACCACCTTCTACAGATTCACCCGGGCGATTCGTTTGGCGCCGTTCTTCCGAACAAGGTTAACCGCGTGCCAGCGGATGAAATTATTCACTTGTTCCTTCCCGATCGTGTGGGGCAGGTGCGTGGAGTGCCTTGGGCGCATACCGCCTTGACCCGGATTAAACATGTCGGCGGTTTAGAGGAAGCAGAATTGATTGGCGCCCGGGCAACTGCTTCCAAAATGGGGTTTCTAAAAACGCCACAGGGTGAAGAGTACAAAGGGGATGAGGAAGACAGCGCCGGCAATACGATAAATGAATTTTCTCCAGGGGTGATCGAAAAACTTCCTCAAGGTTATGAGTTCGAAAAGTTTGACCCGGGAAACCCATCGTCCAACTTTGAGTCGTTTTTAAAAGCCATGCTCCGTGCCATCGCATCGGGGTTGTGTGTTTCTTACCATACACTCGCGAATGATTTAACCGACGTGAATTTTTCTTCCATTCGATCGGGAACGTTGGAAGAAAGGGAAGTGTGGAAAGCCCTGCAGGTCTGGACCATTGAGCAGTTACACGAATTGGTTTTTGAAGACTGGCTGTTAATGGCGCTTTTGACCAAACAAGTCGACCTCCCCATGTCAAGAATTGAAAAGTTTAAACAACCTGTTTGGCGGCCGCGTGGTTGGCCTTGGGTGGATCCTAAAAAAGATGTGGATGCCTCGGTGACTGCATTAAATCACAAATTGAAATCGCGATCGCAAATCGTAGCGGAAGAAGGCAACGATTATGAAGAGGTGTTGACTGAAATTAAAGGTGAGGAAGATTTAGCCCAGCAAATTGGAGTCGATTTAAAACCCAATCAAACCCAAAAACCCAAACCGGAAAACCCCGAACCGGAGAAAGAAGATGACGACAAAGATTAAAGAAATAGAACTGGAAGGAAAAAGTTTAAAGCGCAATATCATCATTGACCGCTCGGCGGTCGACGGTGAAAAGCGAACGCTGGAACTCAGTTTTTCTTCCGAGGAGCCTTACGAACGATGGTTCGGAACTGAAATTCTGGATCACAAAAGCGCATCGATTCGGCTGGGCCGATTAAAGCAAGCCGGACCTTTATTGCTCAACCATGATTCACGGGATCAAATTGGAGTGATCGAATCGGTAAAAATAGGAGAGGACCGCAAGGGGCGGGCCGTTGTGCGTTTTGGGAAAGGCGCACGTGCCGAAGAAATCTTCCAGGATGTGAAAGACGGAATCCGGCAAAACGTTTCGGTCGGATACATGATTCACAAGCTAGTGCTAGAAGAAGAAAAAAAGGACGAACCAGACATCTACCGCGCGACCGATTGGGAACCTATGGAAATCAGTATCGTTTCCGTTCCTGCAGATACCACGGTGGGTGTGGGTCGTTCCGACAACAACAAAGAAGAAATCCAACCGGAAAGAAAGGAAGAGAATATGAAATTCAAACAATTTTTAGATCCCGACAAAACCGGGAACGAAAGCGGCGGGACCGCCACATTTTCCCCAGAGGAAAAAACCCAAATCCGGGAAGAAGCGCGGAAGGATGCGTTTGAAAAGGAACAACACCGCATTCGTGAAATTACCGCTATCGGTCAACAATTTAAATTGGAAGAGATCGCCCGCAAATTTATTCAGGATGGAAAATCCGCCGACGAATTCCGTCAAGCGGTGTTGGAACAAATTGGCGCGAAACCGGTGACCGATCCCAATCCGGAAATCGGTCTTTCAGAAAAACAAGCCAAAGAGTTTTCAATTCTTAAAGCCATGCGATCGGTTTTGGAAACCGGTAATTTGTCAAAGGCTCCCTTTGAAAAAGAGTGTTCCGATGAGGTTCGTAAGAAATACAAACTGGACGAATGCGAAGCTAATCGCTTTTCTGTTCCTTTTGAAGTTTCAAAAGTTAACTTGCTCCGTGAAATGACCGCGGGGGTTCCTGCTGACGGTGGGCACCTGGTGGATACAACCCTAATGTCAGGATCCTTGATTGAACTCTTGCGCAATATGCCTTTGGTTTCGCAAATGGGATCGACCGTGTTCAATGGGTTGGTCGGCGACATAGCCATTCCACGACAAATCAGTGGTGCCACTGCGTATTGGTTGCCTGAGTCCACGGATATCACCGCAGCATCCCAAGCCGCTTTTGATCAATTAGGGATGACCCCGAAACATGTCGGCGCTTATACAGAAATTTCACGACAATTGATGCTTCAATCTTCCATCGACATTGAAGCCTTTGTCCGTCAGGAACTGGCTAAAGTGGTAGCTTTGGAAGTGGACCGCGTTTCCATCGATGGCGGTGCTGCAAACGAACCGACCGGAATTTTAAACACCTCTGGAATTGGCGCGGTGGTTGCTGGTAATCCTGATGGCGGTCCACCCACCTGGCAAAACGTGGTGGATCTGGAAACCGAAGTGGCGATCGACAATGCGTTGTTAGGAAACCTCGGTTACCTCACTAACGCCTCTATGCGCGGAAAATTAAAAACCACAGAGAAAGCCACCAACACCGGTATTTTCTTAATGGGTGAAGGAAACGGCGGACCTTTCAGTCAATTGAATGGATACCGCGCCGGGTTCACCAACCAGATTCCAGGCAACCTTACTAAAGGAGCCGGCACAAATCTTTCTGCCATGATCTTTGGTAACTGGGCTGATTTGATTCAGGGTTACTGGGGAGCGGTGGATATCCTTGTGGATCCTTTCACCAAATCATTAAGTGGGGGAATTCGTGTGATTATTTTCCGCTCTATGGATTTGGCGATCCGGCATCCGGAAAGTTTTTCTGCGGTGACGGATTACAGCACCAACTAATTTTTAGGCCATCAAACAAGGGCCGGTTCAGTCCGGCCCTCAATAAAATATTTCATAAAGAGGAAAACAGCGATGCAAAAGTCAAATAAGAAAGTCAAAGTCATGATCAAAAAAAATTGCTACGTCAACTTTGGTGAGGATGAAGGCAGACACCTTTGTGAAATTGGCGAAGAAATTGAACTAAGGGAAAAAGACGCCAATGTCCTCATGGGTAAAAAGTGGGTGCTTGCAGATTCCAAGGAGGCTAAACGAATTTCTGATGCAGTAAAAAAGGGTAAATCTAAAAAAGTCGAGAAACCGGCTGCATAAGGAACGCTATGCCTTTTCAGGAAAACTTTGATTCCTTCACGAACCCGGATGATTTTGCCGGATGCGCTGTTTATACCTGGCAGTCCGGGCAAGTGAAAACGATCGAGGGAATCTTTGATCATGCGTATCTCGATCTAGATGTCGGAACGGCTGGGATGGAGGGGAACCAGCCAATGTTCCTTGGGAAAGAGTGCGACCTGATTGGCGCCAGGCAAGGCGACACGTTAACCCTTAGCGGAAAAGCTTATAGCGTGGTGGGTGTTCAACCGGATGGAACGGGAATGGTTTTAATAAAGCTTGAGGAAAAGTAAATGGCAGACGTTGCAGAACAACAAGTCCGTGACGCGATCGTTAACAAACTTCGTGAAATCCCTTTGATCACCAATGATGTTTATCCCCATCGATATTACCCGATGTCGGTGGATATTCCCCAGGCCATTTTGGTTTATACCGGCCAGGAAAATATGGAACTCGATACGCAAACCCGGCCCAGGGGGAAAACTCACGTGTTAGAGGTTCGAATCGAGGTGTTAATCAAAAATACTGGTGCGGTGGAAGATTTAGTGAGTGCTGTGTTTAAGGAAATTATTCCCAAGTTGGAAGCAGACGTCACCTTGAACGGTTTGGTTCAAGATTTAATGAATACACGGAACGTAAAAGATTTTTTTGCGGACGGCGGATCCAAAGAGGTTGTCGAGGGTGAGAAAAAGGCGATCGCCGGTGTCATGACCTGGGTGGTCCAATACCGCACTCGGGAAGGTGTTCCCGATCAAATGATTTAGAAAGGAAACCAAAATGGGAAACCCAATGGTGGAACTGTACCCGCCATCCAACAACCCGAACGATAAACCGATACAAGTCAACCGGGCACAGGCGGAATTACTCAAACGAAAAGGGTGGAAAGAGAAGGGAGCATTTGAACCTTCCCCACCCTCCACCCCTTTAGAGAAAGGAGAAACCGAAAATGAATCATAAAGGCAGCGAAGGGTGCGTCAAAATTGGCGCCAATACAATTGCAGAGGTTAAAAACTGGAATATGGAAGAAAGTGTCAACATTATTGACGACACGGAACTCAAGGATGATTGGAAAACCAAAAAATCCGGGACCAAGGAATGGAAAGGGTCGTTGGAATGTTTTTGGGATGAATCCGATACCAATGGCCAGGGGGCTTTGATCTTAGGGGCCGAAGTGACTCTCGATTTATATCCCGAAGGTGATGCTACCGGTGACACTTACTTTCAAGGCCAAGCAATTGTCAGCAATATTAATAAGAGTGCCGGTGTCGATGGGATGGTAGAAGCCTCTTTCAGTTTTGAAGGCAACGGGGCCTTGGCCGAACAAACCGTCGCTTAATTTGATTTTTAAATAAATTCAAAAGGAATTTTTTATGAGTGTTTTAGAAAATATTTTTTCACATTTTGATTCGAAGGGGGTTCAAACCATTGAGGTTCCCGAATGGGGACCCAATGAAAACGAACCGCTAATCATTCATTTCACCCCGATCAATATTAATGAGCAATCAAAATTAAAAAAGACAGCGATCAAATCGGGAGAAGTGATCGCTATGGTTGATTGTTTGATCATGAAAGCCATGGATAAAGATTTGAATCCTTTATTTTCCGTACAGGATAAACCAAAACTTTTGCGCAAAGCAGATCCCGACATTATTGCTCAGTTGGCCGCAAAAATTATTGGCATTGATAGAAATAATGAGGATGAAGTAGAGGAAAAGTAAAAACGGATGTGGAACTCTACAACATGTTTTTCCTCGCTGAAACACTGGGGAAAACGATCGAGGAATTAAGCCTCATGACCGCATCCGAATTTAATTATTGGATGGCTTATTTTAAATTCAGAACCGAAAAAATGAAAAGGTCTTGATATGCCTTTAAACAATCAACCCGAAGCCACTTTTAAGATTCGGGCGCAAAATAAAACCCAGGAAGCGTTCAGTCAGGTCAAAAAAGGGTTGAACGATTTGGGAAAAACCGGGGACAAGGTCGGAAAACGATTCCAGAAAATCGGAAATTCAATTAATTCATTTGGAAAATCGTTCACTGCAAAGGCATCGGTTCCCGCCGGTATTTTTGGGGCGCTAACCCTTAAAGCCGCCGGAGATTTCGAAGCTAAGATGAACCAGGTTCGAGTGGTTTCCGAAGCGAGTGAAGAACAATTTAAGAAACTTCGTAAACAGGCAAAGGACTTAGGTTCCACCACCCAATTCACTGCAACCCAAGTGGCAGACGCGCAAAACTTTCTGGCCATGGCGGGGTTCGATGCAAATAAAGTATTTGCCGCCATTCCGGAAACCCTAAAACTCGCGTCCTCTGCCCAAATTGATTTGGGACGATCTGCTGATATTGTCACAAATATATTAACCGGGTTTCGTAAAGATATAAGGTTTTTGGCGCCCGCAGTGGATTCCCTTGTTTCTTCATTTACCGGTGCCAATACCAATTTAGAGCAATTAGGCGATGCTATGAGTTTTGCTAGTCCGGTAGCTGCAGCGGCGGGAACTGATTTTAGAGAAACTACCACTGCAATAAGTTTAATGGGGAATGCCGGTCTGCAGGCAGAACGGGCCGGTGCCGCTTTACGAACTGGAATCATCCGTATATTGGCACCGACTAAAGCTGCAAGAGAAACTCTCCAAAGATGGGGGGTTGAACTAACCGACAGTAAAGGACGTCTTGTTTCTTTATTTGAATTAGTCAAACGATTAGAGCCATTCAAAGACGATATTGGTGGGATATCCACCATAGTTGACAAAAGGTCGGCAGTAGCGTTTGCAGGATTGTTGGGGCAAGGATCAGAAAAATTTAAAAAATTTAATGATCGGTTAAAAGATTCCGATGGAAGGGCCGCTGAGGTGGCCGCCGTCCAAATGAAAGGATTTAACGGAGCGCTAAGGGAATTTAAATCTGCATTAGAAGGCGCACAACTCGCCATCGCCGATTCCGGTTTACTAAAATTTGCCACCGACTTGGTTAAAGACATCGCGGGGTTATTTCGGCAATTAACAAAGGTCAATCCTACCATTCTTAAATGGGGGACTATTATCGGCGGCGCTGCCATTGCCATCGGACCGCTTGCCATAGCCTTAGGCGCAACCATCACCGCATTGGGAACCATAGGCAGTAGTATGACTGCGTTAATTGCCGCCACCGGTCCTATCGGGTTATTCATTGCCGCCGCCGTTGCTATTGTGGCCGCTTGGAAAATTTGGGGTGACGATATCAAAAATATTGTCAGGATAACGGTTGAGGTCATCAAAACCTGGTTGGTCGATAAATTCAATGCCATTGTCGATGGCATCAAAGAAAAGTTAAATAAAATTACCGGATTTTTTACGGATCTATATGACAAGGTAGTTGGTAATTCTATCATTCCCGATTTGGTCGACGACGTGGGAGCGGAATTTAACCGGCTCGACACGGTCATGGTACAGCCGGTCATGGCAGCGAAAGACACGATGGTTTCTGCCTTCGAATCCTTCGCCAGTAACGCGGGCAATGCCATCAAGGGTTTTATTAAAACCGGCAAGGTCGAACTCAAAAGTTTTGAAGGGGTGGTTGACAGCTTTGTCGATAACGCCCTCAGTCAATTAATCAATCTTTCCATAGGTTCCTTTGGCAACGGGGAAAATTCAGGATCCGGATTACTTGGGATTTTTGGCCAGCTGGCCACAAGTTTATTTCTACCGACCCTACCGCCGACGATTCCCGGAGTGACGCCCCGCGCCGGATTCTTAGGTCCGGGCTTTGCCAGTGGCGGGTCGTTTATTGCCGGTGGCACCGGAGGCACCGACCAAAATATCGCTTCCTTTCCCGTTACCCGTGGCGAACGCATCACGGTGGAACCTTTAGGCCGTCAAGGTGGTAACGGAATTCAGTTCAATGTGTTTATCAGTAATAACAGCAACGCCAATGTCCAGGCCGAGCAACGACCGAATGGCCAGGGCGGAATGGATTTAGAAATCATGATCGATCAAACCGTGGCCAAAAAGATTCGCCAGGGCGGTGCCACTCGCAATGAATTATTAACTCAATTCGGGTTGAGTCCCGCCGTGCAAAGGGGATAAGTCATGCCGGACGTTTGGCCTGCCACTTTACCGCAGGATTTTTTAGTCGGTAGTTTTTCGGAAAGCGAACCCGAAACCTCTATCCAAACGGAAATGGATACGGGCCCGCGAAAAAGTCGGCAACGGTTCACCGCTGCAGAACAACCTATTTCCGGATCGATGAATTTAACCGCTGCCCAAAAGGCCACGTTGAGAACGTTCTATCGAACCACGTTGGGTGGTGGTTCTTTGTCCTTTGAATGGCAACGCCCAGGGGAAAACTTGGAAAACTTTAGATTTGCCGAGCCGCCGCAGTATTCGGCTTTGGGAGCAGATAACTATCAAGTGAACTTACAACTTTTAATTTTGCCATGACGGGAAGAAGTTTTTCAACCAATGCAATGAAGGCCGTCACGGCCCAGGAAACCAAAGAGGCGTTTATTACCTTGCTCACTCTTTCACATGCCGATTTGGCCGAACCGATTCGCGTTTGTGATGACAAGGTGAACCTGGTTTCCAACGGGAACACGTTCCAGGCCTTCCCGTTTGAATTGCCATTACCCAACGAAAGTGAAGACCGGCCGCCGGTGGCCACGCTCACGATCGGAAACGTCGATCGACAAATCGTCCAGGCCTTGCGCAGTATCACCTCGGCGGTGGACGTGTTGATCGAAATCGTTTTGGCCAGCACACCGGATACGGTCGAAATGTCTTTACCGGATTTTAAATTGAAGGAAGCGGATTACAACCAATTGGTGGTTACGGGTGAATTATCGGTGGAGCATTTGGAATCCAAACCGTTCCCGCCCCATGCGTTTGTGCCAAGTGGGTTTCCCGCGCTGTTTTGATTATGGAACTTTATGGATGGAAAACCGGGTCGGTATATTCTGATTGGGTAGAACAATATATCGGTATCCCATTTAAAGAGCGTGGCCGCGGTCGCGACGGCTGCGACTGTTACGGCCTGTGTCGGTTGATTTGGAAAGAGCAATTTGGACTCGAACTTCCCGATTATTTAACCACCTACGAATCGGCTAAATCCGGAAAAGAAGTTCAAGCCACATTGACCGACAACTGTTTGCACAATCCGGAATGGAACTTGATCCCATACGGTAAAGAGCGCCTGGGGGATGTGGCCTTTATGAAAGGGTATTACAAAGTGGAAGGCAAGTGGATGGCAGCTGACATGCACGTTGGTTTGATCCTTGCGCCAGGGTTTCTGATTCATACGGAATCAGGAATCGATTCCAGTATTGCCAATTATCATCAACGCTTGTTTAAAAACCGGATCGTTAATTTTTACCGCCATGAAAGGTTACTAGATGGAAGTCTTAGCGCCTGAAAAAGGATCGATACAGGTTTTTTCCTGTCCGCATCCATTCAAGGTGGAACGTAACGATTTAACTTTACCCGCCGGGTTGACCGTGTTAGAAATTTTAGCCCGGGTGCAAGCGGACCCGGTATTGCGGCGCCATGCCCATATATTTGTAGGTGATCAATACATTCCTCAGGATTATTGGGGCCAGGTGAAACCCAAGCCGGGAATGACCCTGACTATCCGCGTGGTTCCTTCCGGAGGGGAAGGGAAAGACCCGCTCCGAACCGTTCTATCCATCGCGATCATTGCGGCTGCTGCGTTTGCCGGTCCGGCCGCTGCAGGGGCTTTGGGTTTAGTAAAAGGATCCACCGCTTTTTCTTTAGTGTCCGCCGGTATCACCGCTGCAGTCGGTATCGGAGGGCAACTGTTACTCAACGCCATCATTCCACCTTCACGGCCAAAACTGGACACCCTCACCGGTACCAGTAAAAAAAGTAATTCCATTTCCGGAGCCGGGAATTTTGAAACTCCGTTTGGTCCCATTCCTGTCGTCTTGGGGGAACATCGCCATTTCCCTCCGTTGGGAGCCAAGACCTATACCGAGATCGTAGGCGATGATCAATATTTCCGAATGCTTTTGATTTGGGGGTACGGACCACTGGACATTTCCAATCATAAAATCGGGCAAACGGACATTAACGAATTTGAAGATGTGGAAATCGAAACGGTCCAGGGATTCGACTCGGATCCAGCCCTCACCCTATTCCCGGACCAGGTCTTTGAGGAAGCGTTACAAATTACCGTCCACCAGGTGGACGATTGGATCCTTCGCACCACCCAACCCGATTGTGATGAAATCTCTTTTGACCTCACCTTTCCGCGCGGGATCCAAATGGAATTTGGGTTTCTAAAGTTTCACCCGGCCGCTTTAACGGAAATAGAATTTGAAATCGAAACCAGTCCCACCGGCGCCGGAACCTGGACCCAGCATCCAAATTTAGCCGTGGCCGCTAATCAAGTGACTCTGTTTCGTAAAGGGCAACGGATTAAAATGCCGAGCCGCGGTCAATACGATATACGGATCCGCAGGATCACGCCCGATCCCACCGATGTCAATCTCCACCCAGGTGTGGCCATGTGGACTGCGCTCCGCACCTTTACCAACGAAAACCCGATTCAATTCCATAAACCCGTTGCCGCCACGGCTTTGCGCATCCGTGCTACCGACCAACTTTCGGGCGTGATCGATAAATACAGCGCCACCGTGAAATCCATTGTGAAGGACTGGAATGGATCCGCCTGGGTGGAGCAAGTGAGTAATAACCCAAGTGCATTGGCTCGCCACGTTTGGCAGTTCCCGGGGGACGATTCTCCCTTACCCGACACCCGTGTGGATATTCCAGGTCTGCAAGCGTTTCACGATTATTGTGTGGCCAAAGGATTCACTTTCAACATTGTGGTGGATTTCCAATCGAGCGTAGGAGAAATGGTTCGCGATATCCTGGCCGCTGGCCGTGCATCACCCACGAACCGTGATGGGAAATGGAGTGTGGTCATTGACCAGCCCCAAACCACTCCGTGTCAAATGTTCACCCCGCGCAATATGTTAAAGGGAAGCTTTAGCGGAAAGATTGTCTACAGTGATAAACCCCATGGCTTTCGCGTTCGTTTTATCAATGAAGAAAAAGAATTTACCCAGGACGAACGGATTGTTTACGACGACGGGTTCGACGAAACCAACGCCACGAAGTTTGCCACCATGGAATTCACGGGCGTGACCAATCCGGAACAAATTTGGAAGCTTGCCCGATATCACATAGCCACTTTGAGATTGCGGCCGGAGATTTATACTTTTTCTGCAGACGTGGAAAACCTGGTTTGCCGTCGGGGTGATCTCATTCGAGCCGTTCATGATGTTCCGCTTTGGGGAATTGCCCAGGGTCGGGTGAAACAGGTCATCGATGACACGGTCAATGTAACTCAAATTGTGCTCGATGAGGAAATGACCATGCTCACGGGAAAAAATTATTCAATTCGTGGAAGGTTGGAAGACAACACCCAGGTCAATTTGGGTTTATCCACTGTTCCCGGGACCTCTAAAACCGTGAACCTTTCGCCCCTGGTACCTATTGCCAATGCTCCCAAGGTGGGGGACCTGGTTGCATTTGGTCAAACTGGATCCGAAACAGTGGAACTTTTGATCAAAGAGATCCAACCGCTTGGGGGAAAGAATGCCAGGCTTGTGTGTGTGGATCATGCGCCGGCCATTCAGGATGCCGATAGTGGAGTGATTCCCGATCACAATAGCCAAATCACTCCGGAGCAAGTCTTAACTGAACCTTTTGTCGCCCAGGTGAAAAGTGATGAAACGGTAATGGAAATTGGACCCACCGGTATTTTAGAACCACGCATCGTGATTTCCTTATCTCTTACCCAAAATATTCCATCGAATGCTACGGCCATTGAAGGAAGGATCCGACCTGCAGGGACCAACGGTCGATGGGACTGGATTCCGCCGGTGGCTCCGGACGCCCGGGAAATCAGTATTCGAAATATTATGGAGAAGGAAGTTTATGATATCCATTTGCGGTTTAAGTATGAAGACGAAACGTTCAGCCCATTTAGTAAAATCAATAACCATTTAGTGATTGGAGGATCCACACCACCCGATGATATTCAAAACCTCACGTTGAATATTATCGATCATAGTGTGGTGCTCAGTTGGGATCCGGTAACGGACATCGATGTCACCAACGGGGGAAGGATCCGCGTTCGCCATTCCTCTAAAACATCCGGCGCCACCTGGGCGTCGGCCGTGGATATTGGTCCGGAAGTTCCACCCGACAACACACAGGTGACCTTGCCCCTTTTACCCGGAACTTATTTAGTGAAAGCGATCGATTTGGGTGGGAACGCTTCCGTCAATGCGGCCGCTGCGGTTTCTCAAACCGGGGAAATTCCTTTTCTCCACCTGGCCGTGGAAAGTGATGAATCCGGAGGAGGGTTCCTTGGAACCAAAACCGATTGCAGTGTCAACGCCACCAAGTTGGAAATTGATCTCGATGGGAATAGCGAAGTGATCCCGCTGGCCACTTACGATTTTCAAGGTGTGGTGGACTTAGGGAACGTGTATGAAAACATTCGCCTGGCGTTCGAAATTGATGCCGTCACTTTTTTACAAAGCGATTTGATAGATTCGGAAGATTTGGTCGACAGTCCCGAATTATGGGATGGGGAAGACGCGGATCGAGCCAACATTCAAATGCAATTCCACTACACGGAGGACGATCCCGGAGCCAGTCCGGTATGGTCGGCATGGCAAAACTTCCTGGTCAGCGACTTTAAAGCCAGGGCCATTCAAACCCGAATGTTACTCATTTCCAACGCCGTGGACCAAAACGTCAGTGTGTCCGTTTTAAAGCAGCATGTCTATTTAAAGAAGCGGACTGAAACCAAAAAAGGTCTTACCGCACAGGTCGGGGGAACATCGTTTAATTTTGATCGGCCCTTTTATGTAGAGCCTAATTTCGCGGTGCTCACTTATGACAATAGCAGCGGTGACACTTACCAAATTACCAACGCCACCAACAGTGGGTTCACTGTCCAGTTTTTTGATTCAAGCCAGGTTAGTATCCAAAAATCATTTAATTATCACGTGGAGGGATTTTAATGACCACGCCAAACATGTTTATTCAAAATATTTCCCGGGCACTTTTCCGTCAGCAAAATAATGATATCAACGACGCCTTGGTGACAATGTTTGATGGGACAGATGAGCCCAACCCGGCTTATCCGGGTATGTGGTGGCGAAATAGAAACGTCAATGAACTCTGGAAACGTAATGGAGCGAATACCGCTTGGAATAAAGTTGGGACTCTTGATGCGGATTATTTAAATCTATTACCGAATCAAAATGGAATCATTACCACCGTTTTGATCCTGGATGATGCGGTCACGTTAGCAAAAATCGCGCATGGAACGGGGGGTGGTGTTTTAGTTTACGATCTCAATGGAGTTCCCATCGATTTAGGTGCCGGTGTGGCTGGGCAAATTTTAAAAAGCGCGGGTCCCAATCAAACCCCGGTGTGGGACGATCTCATTCCACCGGCGGATAGCGTAAATCAAAACTCTTTAAAAACGGCCATCGGTGAAGTATCAACCGGGTTTCTGGGGTTGCCGGGTGTTAATTTAACCCTGCCCGGTGGAGAATATGGATTTTATCCGCAAATTAAACACAGTATTAACACTCAACCGGTGAATGCAAAATTGAGTGGTTCTCTAGCAATTTTGCCATCGACTTATACGACCTTGATCAATATGTATATTGATTATCAGGGCGGCACAGTAGGTACGGCCGATGCTCAACAGCGTTACATTCAAGCGTCCCCACCTTATCAATTAAGTCAAAACGATGGCGACGTGCATGGGTTTTTATTTGCCCTGGTCGAAAACGGATCGGGAAAGATCGAAGCCATGTACCACGCTCCGGAACCACCGTGGGCCAACAATGGCCCGACAAAAATCCGTCCGGACCGAATCGATCCAATCACCAAAAAGAAATTTATTAAACAGTATGAGAACAAACCCACATTGGAAGAAACCAAGAACGCACCTCTATTGCTTGATCGCCTGGTCAATGGGGGATTGTTGGCAAAGGATGAAAAGTTTGATTGGGTGGAAATCAATCATTCCATCAAAAATGCAGATATGAACTTAATCCCACATCCGTTCATGAATAACGACCTCACCGGAAAAACGGTGGTGCTTGTGGATCCGGTTTCAGACTTTGTCCGGCAGCTGGGGCAAATGCAAAGAGATGGGGAAAACACTTTGGAATTGTTTCATGAAAACTATGTGGAATTAGATAACCAGGAACTTACCCGTGGTGCGCCCGCCGGGGTGAGTTGTTTTAAAGCAAAACTCAAAAACTCTCAATAAGGAGGTATTACTATGGGTGGAGTAACCAATCGAGGAAAATTCAAAATGTTAGAGGAGAAATTTCGCGGGGTGGCCGCCCCGGCAAATTATTACATGGCTTTAGTAGATGATTCGGTGGCGCCAGGTCCGGATTCTAACGTCCTGAGTGACCTGGGAGAAATTCCCGCAGGTAACGGTTATCTTTCGGGTGGAATTCAATTAGCTAAAAACGCCACTGATTTTGATGTCATCAATGAAGATGACACAGGTGATTTGTCATCAATACAAATTAAGGATTTAGTGTGGACGGCTTCCGGGGGAAATTTACCTGCAAGTGGGAATGGTGCTCGTTATGCAGTTTTGACAGACGATAATGTGACGGTGGCAAACCGGGAAATCCTGGCCTGGTTTGATCTTGGCTCAAACCGTATTGTCAGTGATGGGCAACCACTCACTCTGCAGGATTGTGAACTACGGTTAACCGAGTAGTTCTAAATGCCAGTCCGCAAGATTGAAAGAACTAAAGAAGGAATTATGGTCGATGGCCAGTCCATCGACTATTCCCTATTGCCCGGAAGAAACAACGCCGAAAAGGCCGCGGCATTACAAATCGGGTTGCAGGCTATCATCGATTACAAAATAGACATTAGCCAAATCAAAGAGGGAGACCCGCGAAAAACTTCGGATCCTAAAAAGCTAAAAGAGTTTTACGAGGGGGACAAAATAGTTTTCCGCTCCGATACCGTCACCGTGACCTGGAACACCGAAAGAAATGATTTCGATATTGACATCAACCCCATAAAAGACTAATGGCTTTCACCCTAAATCAGATCTTTGCTTTCTTAACGCAGGACTTAACCGATGTCACCAACGGGATCACGAATACACCCGTCGTTTCTTTAATTGGCAGCGATTACGAATTGGTGTGTGAACAAGGGGACCGTGCCCGGTTTTTGATTTTTGATGCCGTCGCCAAGGCGGGGGACAATCATGTGGTGATTGGTTATTACACCCGGGTCAATACCGGCCACACTGGCGATTCCGATATCATCAATATCATTGATACCGGCGGAAATTTAATTTTAGAATTGCGTGTCATTCAGTCCACCGGTGATGTCCAGGTCATCGATTCTAAAGCAGCGGTTAAAGATACCATCACCAACCCGTTCACGTTGGGGC
This sequence comes from Nitrospinaceae bacterium, assembly GCA_965223665.1. GTDB lineage: Bacteria > Nitrospinota > Nitrospinia > Nitrospinales > Nitrospinaceae > CBDCVY01. Next base: position 2,256,090 of record OZ245011.1, on the reverse strand, counting down.
AAAAACACCGATTAAAAATTTACTTCCAAAATGCCAACAGCGGCGCCTTTAAAATGGAAGTCGATGGCACCGAGGTGTCAAACGTCGTAGCCTGTGATTTCAAAACCGGAAATAATACCGTCGATTATTTGGAACTCAAAACCTCTGGAGGTGGTAAAACACAAAGGTTTTCAAAATGGTTGTGGTACAGCGATGCCACAGACATCACCGACGGACCGGCGGGGGACGTTGATGTCTTGATGTACCAAAAAACCGATGGTGGCACCCAGGATCAGGGCGACGCCTTTGACGTGGGCGATTGGGGCAAAGTTTCCCAGGCGCCATTCACCACTGGCGCCGGTAACCGTGGAGAATACACAGGCGATCCGAGATCCGGTGAAATGATCACCAATAGTGGTACCCGGTCAGGACCGAGTGGCGATTCCAACGCAAGTGGAACCAACGTTCTGGGTTGTAAAATCATTGGTGATTTTTCTGCAGGAACCGGTGGATCCACAACTTATTCGATAATCTACGGAAACAATGTGGACACGCTCACGGAAGATGTGGTCACCGTCAACGCCACCAATACCATTTTGATGAAAGTTTCTGAAGCGGCCAACGTGGTGCCGACACTTTCCCAGTTTTTCCAAATGGGTGGAAAAGTTGTGGGTCCGGCGGATCTTAGAATCGAAAACATGGTCGCCTATTTGGTGGTGGAGCCTTCCAGCGGTGTCACGGTCACACCCGGACCGGCATCGGCCAAAGCCGCTGTGGTGGATCCCAACACTGTGTTGAGTGGAATCACCATTATTCCTAACACGGCCTCCGCTCGGTCCTTAGTGATGGATCCCTCAGTCCAGTTAGGAGGGATTACCTTAACGCCCACCTTAGCCGCAGCCCGCACACTCAGTTTTGATCCGAATATTATTTTAGGCGGAATCACAATTAGTGGAGAAATAGCAGCTGCCAAGGCGTTGGGTGTGGATCCGCAAGTGGTGATTGGGGAAATCCTGGTCAACCCGTCGATCACGTCCGCCATCGCCACCGCATTAAATCCCACAGTTCAGTTAGGTGGGATTACTTTAAACGGCGGAACTGCAGCGGCCCGGGCATTAGTCATCGATCCCAATGTGGACACAAGTTTAGTTTTAAATCCGGATCCGGCCGCAGCCCGCGCACTCGGTTTAGATCCGAATAGTATTTTAGGTGGAATCACAATAAGTGGTGAAATAGCAGCTGTCAGCACTGAGGGCGTGGATCCGGGTGTAGTGCTGGGTGGAATCCTGGTCAACCCATCGATCGCGTCGGTTATTGCTGCCGCACTGAACCCCACAGTGGAGTCAGGCGGAATTACTTTAACCGGTGGAACCGCGGCGGCCGTGGCTTTGGGTTTAGATCCGGGTGTGGTGCTGGGTGGGATCACCATCATTTCAACCACTGCAGCTTCCCGGGCCTTGGTAATCGATCCCAATGTGGATACAAGTATTCGTATTTCACCCAATCCTGCGATCGCAAAAGTATTCGCCACCGAAGCGGTGGTTATTTTGGGTAGTATCACAATTAGTGGTAATGTTTCCGGGCTGCGAGCCTTGGCCGTGGATCCTGGAACGGTGTTAGGGGGATTAGTACTCAATCCGGGATCCGCGGCCGCCATCGTCAATGCTTTGGATGGAAATCTAATTCTGGGCGGTCTGACGGTTTCACCCAATCCAGCCAACGTTATAAGCATCGGCCAAGATCCTGTTATTGAGTTAGGAGGGATCACCCTCTCACCGGGACCGGCCGTTTCTAAATCACTGGTTGTGGATCCCTCAGTATTTTCCGGCGGAATTTTTATTCAACCCGTAGCGGCCGGAACTCGCGTCACAAGTTTGGATCCGAATTATTTTTTAGGGCCGATCACTTTAACTCCGTCGGCTGCAGCTGCTAGTGCCTTGGGTATAGATCCAAATACTCTATTGGTTTGGATTTTGGATGTGGATCCACTTCGCACTTATGCGGTCCCTGAAGAGATCCGGAAATATACGATCCCATATGAAAATCGTGTTTATAAAGTTGAGGTGAATCAATGAGCACAACAAGTTTTTTTGAAGATAAAACCCGCGGCCCGACCATTTTTAAAGATAAAGATGAAGAATTGGATTACAGCATCGATTGGAATGATTGGTTGGAGGAAGAGGAATCGATTCTTGATTTTACGCTTACACCAGAGGCCGGCGGGATCACCAAAGTTCAAGAGTCTCAGGCGAATGGAATTGTTACCGTTCGCGTAAAAGACGGAACGTTAAATAATACACACGGATTGACCTGTCAAATTGTTACAGATAACGGCCAAAAAGCAGAACGTACAATTTATTTTCAAATCATCGAGCGATAAATGACTTATTGGGTAGGAAATGGGGGATCCGTAGCGGCGGGTCCGGGTGGAGGTGAGGTTAACGACCTGGATAATCTGGGGACCGGTCATGGCTGGTATTCGCATAAATCCGGCCTCATCATGTACCTTAAATCGTTATTGGCCGGAACTAATATCAATATTGAGGTTCTCACCAATGAACTCCGGATCAATGCGATCTCACCGTTTGCCCATATCTACAATGTGATGGATTATGGCGCCGTGGGGGATGGTGTCGCCGATGACCGTGGCGCCATTCAAGCGGCGATCGACGCGGCCGTGGCGGATCCCAAGGGCGGTAAAGTTTACATGCCACCCGGAAAATATAAAATCGTTGGACTTCCCACGGCCACCGAAATCTGGGAAGGGAAGACGCTGGAAAACGGGATCCATATTCCCGATTATAGAAACACGATTACTAGCACCGAGCCGCGGGTTCAATTATTAGGAGCCGGTCCAGGACTCACCCATTTAATTCCGGTAAGAAGTAACACCGCCAATGCAATGTTTACCGTCCGATGCGAACTCGCTTATGCCGAAGTTGGAGGGTTTTCCATCAATGGTGAGATTCCCAACACCAACACGACCGACCACGTGATTGGCTTGGCGATCTGTCCCGACCATGTCAACAGTCCAACCCAGGTCGCTCGGTATTCTTACGGGTTTTACCACAACATTAAAATGGAACGTTGCAGTGATGGCATTGTGATGTTTGGTGGATGGGATGGAATAAATCAATCAGATCACGGACAGCATTATTGGAATACGTTTTTACATATTGTTATTCGACGCGGCCGCCGGGGGATTTACCTGGCAGATAAAATCAGTGGGGCTTCGATTGTTAACAGTAACCTGTTCATTCAATGCCAGGTTCAGCACGAAAACGTGGCATATCATATCGAGGGCGGCGACACCAACACCTTTGTTCATTGCACTGCGGACAACATACAGTTTGGTACCTTTCCTTTAGCCACGCCCACCGGAATTTATATCACGCGTACACCGCCGGTCAATACTCAATTCGGTAATGAGCAAAACCGGTTTTTTGCTTGCCCCAATGAAGATAATACGCGGAACGCCTGGATCGATGGGCGTGGAACAGAAATTTATGGTTACACCTGGGAGTCCAGTAAAAACGATTACTTTTGCGATGATATGTCGATTTGGACCAGCCATTGGTTTAAGCCTATAGGTTGGACTTCGGGGGAACGGGATTTTCTTTGGCCTAATGGAGCGCCATTTGGGGGATTAACTATTTACAACACCAGCGACGGCCGGTTGGAAACATGGGATGGATCCGCGAACTGGAAATCAGGAAATCAAATTGTTCACACACCTTGATAAGCTCCCTCTTTTTAAAGAGGGCCGGGGTGATTGATCGCCTGGGGGTTTTAATTTTTAAAGGAAAACAATGGACGGAAATCATAAAGACGTTTGGATGTGGATCGGGGGTGGAATCGTGGCCGCCATTGGTTGGTTGGTGAAGCGGATCAATAATCGAATCGATCGGGCTCATGATCGGATTGAAAAACTTGATAATGAAAAACTGGAAAAAGATGTCTTCGAAGAATTCCGTAAATCCAACGATGAATCCCATGAAAGATTTGGCAAACAATTGGATCGAATTGAAGGAAAGTTGGATGGGCGGTAGAGGAATATATTTTGGTTTACTTTTGTTTCCTCATGGCATCGAATTCGCTTTGTACCATCACTGCAATTTCATTTAAACCAATCTTCTCAAAAATCATCGACGCTTTCGCGATGTGATTATGGGCTTGGTCGTAATCTCCTTTTTTAGCCCAAGCCACTCCAAGCTTGGTCCAATTTGTGGCGACACTGGGGTGATCCTCGCCAAAGGTGTTGAGATCACTGTGAAGCGCTTTCTCGTAGTATTCAATGGCCCGGTCGTAATCTCCTTTTCCAGCCCAAGCCACTCCCAGGTTGCTCCAACATGCGGCGACTTTAGGGTGGTCTTCACTCAAGGATTTCAGAATACTGGCAAGTGCTTTCTCGTAGTATTCAATGGCCTGGTCGTAATCTCCCTTTTTATCCCAAGCCCCTCCCAGGTTGCTCCAAATTTCGGCAACTCTGTCGTGATCCTCGCCAAAGGTGTTGAGATCACTGTGAAGGGCTTTCTCGTAGTATTCAATGGCCCGGTCGTAAACTTCTTTGTTTTCCCAAGCCCCTCCCAGGTTCCTCCAAACTGTGGCGACTGTAGGGTGTTCTTCACCAAAGTTGTTGAGATCACTGTGAAGCGCTTTCTCGTAGTATTCAATGGCCCGGTCGTAATCTTCTTTGTTTCCCCAAGCCCCTCCTAGGTTGTTCCACCTTGTAGCGACACTGGGATGATCCTCGCCAAAGGTGTTGAGATCACTGTGAAGCGCTTTCTCGTAGTATTCAATGGCCCGGTCGTAATCTCCTTTGCCAGCCCAAACCAATCCCAGGTTGCTCCATACTGTGGCGACTTTAGGGTGTTCTTCACCCAAGGATTTTAGAGTACTGGAGAGCGCTTTCTCGTAGTATTTAATAGCCTGGTCGTAATCTTCTTTGCCAGCCCAAATCAATCCCAGGTTGTTCCAACATGCGGCGACGTTAGGGTGGTCTTCACTCAAGGATTTCAGAATACTGGCAAGTGCTTTCTCGTAGTATTCAATGGCCCGGTCGTAATCTCCTTTTTTAACCCAGGTCGCACCCAGGTTGTTCCAATCATAAGCTACACTAGGATGATCTTCTCCAAAGGTTTTCAAATCGCTCTTGAGCGCTTTCTCATGGAATTTAATGGCCTGGTTGTATTGACCAAGGGTTAAATAAAGAACGCCGGTATCCGATAAATAAATTCCATTCTCCGGTGCCAGTTGCGCCGCCCGTTCGAATTGCTTCAGGGCCTCACGATAGTCCGCGGCTTCCTCGGCAATTTTTCCTCTCCTATAATGAACCAAAGCTTGTTCTTCGATTAAAGACAAGCGCTCTTTATTTTCTTCCAGTTCTTTAAATAACTGATCGGCCTCAGATAAATCACCCCTAGCTAAAGCTTCCTCAGCTTGTTGCATTTGTTCGGGAGAAAACTGATCTTTGAACTTCTGTAAATCCGTATTGGTGGCTTGCAGCTGTTCAATGTGATCTTTATAAGATTGTTCCAGGTTGGCCTGTTTGCCTTCAATGGCACTTAATTCCAGTTCCAATTCCTGAATCCGATCTTGATCTTTCCCACGCTCTTCAGCCAACTCGGCGCGGATCTCCGCTTCCCGTTTTTGCAAAAACGCATGGTGTTCTTCCAGGGTGATACCAATGACAAATTTGTCACCCGTAAACTTGTCGCCTCCAATCTTATCGCCTAATATTTTGTCGCCCACCACATTATCGCCGATGACGGTGTCTTCTGTTTTGGGATTGGCTTTTTTAGATTTTTGATCTTTAGAGTTAGGTTCAGCCATATAATTTTCCAATGAGAATAAACAGATTTTTAAGCCCATATAATATAGAAAGGAAATTAATCCAAATCCTACTCCTTTCGGTTTTCGGATGCAAGCCCAAGCCGGGAGTGGAAAAAGGGAAGGGGGTAGGTTCATTGGAGCAATGAAGAAAGGAGAGATTGGAAAAAGATGTCTTTGAGGAATTCCGCAAATCCAACGATGAATCCCATGAACGATTTGGGAAACAACTCGACCGGATAGAAAACAAATTGGATAGGAAGTAATCAAATATTCGCTGTTTCCCAGAACAAAAATTGAATTTGAAAAAGGGAGAGATAATTAGAGGTTTGGCAGAACCAACAAAAGTTAAATAAGAGAGGTGAGAAAATTAGCTGGAGTGTAGCCAATTAGTTACGCCAGTCATTTTTTTCCTGCTGAAGTTGTTTATAAGGTATGGCTTTAATGAAATTCTAATTATTTTTCAAAATATTTTTTTGTATCGAAATTTCTTATTAAAATGGCCAAAGTTTTTTCCAAAACCATTTGAGTGGGTTCATTTTTAAATGAATAACCTCAATATTCTTTAATGCCAATTTCACCATTGGATGATCTTTTCCCAAGGTGTTTAGACCAATAAGCAGGGTTTTCTCGTAATATTCAATGGCCCGGTCGTAATCCCCTTTGTCAGCCCAAGCCATTCCCAAGTTGTTCCAAATGCTGGCTAAATCAGGGTGATCTTCGCCAAAGGTTTCCAGTCGATTGTGTAGCGCTTTCTCAAAGTATTCAATGGCCTGGTCGTGATCACCCTTGGCATTCCAGGCCCCTCCCAGGTTATTCCAAATGCGGGCCAAACCCGGGTGCTCTTCGCCAAGAGTTTCCAAATTACTGTGAAGCGCTTTCTCAAAGTATTCAATGGCCTGGTCGTGATCACCCTTGGCATTCCAGGCCCCTCCCAGGTTGGTCCAACAGGTGGCCACATCAGGGTGCTTTTCGCCAAGAGTTTCCAAATTACTGTGAAGCGCTTTCTCGTGGTATTCAATGGCCCGGTCGTAATCGCCTTTGTCAGCCCAAGCTATTCCGAGGTTCATCCAAATGAGGGCCACATCAGGGTGCTCTTCGCCAAAGGTGTTGAGAAAACTGCACAGCGCTTTCTCAAAGTATTCAATGGCCTGGTCGTGATCACTCTTGACATCATTCCAAACCGCCCCCAGGTTGATCCAACAGCCGGCGACATTAGGGTGCTCTTCGCCAAAAGTTTCCAAATTACTGTGAAGCGCTTTCTCAAAGTATTCAATGGCCTTGTCGTGATCACCCTTGGCATTCCAGGCCCCTCCCAGGTTGATCCAACAGGTGGCTACAAGAGGATTGTCTTCACCAAATGTATTGACAGCATTGTGTAGCGCTTTCTCGTAATATTCAATGGCCCGGTCGTACTCACCCTTGTCTTTGAAAACCAATCCCAGGTTGATCCAACAGCGGGCGACATTAGGATGGTCTTCGCCAAAGGTTTTGAGATCACTGGCAAGCGCTTTCTCGTGGTATTCAATGGCCTGGTCGTGATCACCCTTAACATTCCAAGTCGCCCCCAGATTGCTCCAACAGGTGGCGACAAGAGGATGGTCTTCGCTAAATGTATTGACAGCATTGTGTAGCGCTTTCTCGTAGTATTCAATGGCGCGGTCGTACTCACCCTTGTCTCGGAAAGCAAATCCCAGGTTATTCCAACAGCGGGCGACATCAGGGTGCTCTTTGCCAAAGGTGTTGAGAAAATTGCCCAGCGCTTTCTCGTAGTATTCAATGGCGCGGTCGTAATCGCCTTTGTCAGCCCAAACTATTCCGAGGTTGTTCCAATTGTAGGCTACCTGGGCGGACTTCTCGCCAAGGGTTTTGAGATTACTGGCAAGCGCTTTCTCGTAGTATTCAATGGCTCGGTCGTATTCACCCTTGTCTCGGAAAGCCAATCCCAGGTTATTCCAAATGCAGGCTACCCTGGGGGGCTTCTCGCCAAGGGTTTTGAGATTACTGGCAAGCGCTTTCTCGTAGTATTCAATGGCCCGATCGTATTGCCCAAGGGTATCAAATAGCAAACCAGTCGAATTTAAATAAGTTCCATTCTCTGGTGCCAGTTGCGAGGCGCGTTCGTATTGCTTCAAGGCCTCCCGGTAGTTCACTGAATCTTGGGCAATTTTTCCTCTCCTATAATGGACCAGGGCTTGTTCTTCAATTAAAATCAGTCGCTCTTTATTTTCTTCCAGTTCTTTAAATAACTGATCGGCTTCAGATAAATCACCTCTTGCTAAAGCTTCTTCGGCTTGCTGCATTTGTTCGGGAGAAAACTGATCTTTGAATTTCTGTAAATCCGTGTTGGTAGCTTCCAGTTGTTCAATATAATCTTTATGAGATTGTTCCAGGTTGGCCTGTTTGCCTTCAATGGCACTTAACTCCAGTTCTAATTCCTGAATCCGATCCTGATCTTTCCCGCGTTCTTCCGCCAACTCTGCGCGGATTTGCGCTTCCCGTTTTTGCAAATACGCGTGATGTTCTTCTAAGGTGATACCAATAACAAATTTGTCACCCGTAAACTTGTCACCTCCAACCTTATCGCCTATTACTTTGTCTCCCACGACTTTATCGCCCATGACGGTGTCGTGGGTTTTGGTGTTTTTGGAATCCTGATTTTTGGAACTAGGTTCAGCCATCAAATTTTCCAATGAGGATTAACAGATTTCTAAGCCCATATAATATAGAACGGAAATTACTCCAAATCCTACTCCTTTCGGTTTACGGATGCAAGCCCAAGCCGGAGATGAAAAAAAGGAAGGGTAGTGTTAACGGGACGTGGGCGAAAGGACAATAAACCCCATGTCCTATTAGGCGTAGGGTGATCATTTCTTGTTCGTCAAATCATTTTCATTCCTGACGCTCCTGAACCAGTTGGATAAATTCTGTTACATTCATAAGCCATTCCTTCTGGGCAGGTTGATAGGTCTCATGAAGACCGGTTGGAATGACAAGCTGAAGCCGGTTGGACATCATTTCTTTTGTCTGGTTCTCACTAATACCGGGTTCCAGTGTAAGCAGATGTTTGTCCGGTATTCTGGCGGCCTCGGAAAGAACCTGTCGCCATCGATCCTTGCAGGTTGATTTTACACCCAGCATGGAAAGTTTCAGGGAAGAAAAGTTTTGGTCCCTATATTCTGTTTGTCCTGGAAACAAAAAATCCGGTTTGGAATTGTTTTCAGTTACTTTATTCCTGTCATACCGGATACCCCGCAAACAAAATATTTCTTCAAGATGGTGTTCCAGAGAGTATCCCATTCTTGATTTTCGGCGATTCTGGACACTAAGCGAAAAACTGATAAAGCCATCTACATCCGCACCCTCGGGCCCGGCAAATCCTTCCTTTAAACGGTCAGAAACAATGTGTCGTTCCAGTCTCCTGAAAAGTTTTTCCTCTCTTTCTATCCAGGCTATCAGGGCCGCGTCCGGGTCATCCATGGGTGAAACATCAGAGAGGGTTTTTCTTGCAAAGGCAGAAAATTCGGCAGTCTTGGGGAACATGCCCTGAAAAGGTTCAAGCAACCTGTCAAACAGGTCGGCTTCCGGTTCCTCAATTTCAATTCCGAGTTCTTCCAGAATAAAGCGGACAGCAAAATCAACTTCCATATCCTGTTGCTCATCCAACTCCCGAAACTCAAAACCTGTCCCTATCTGGACGGAAACTCCGAAAAGCCATATCAACTGGTTTTCTATAGTAGTCCCCTGACTCGCAATAATTATCATCAGTTCACCACCAGGTCTTTTGGCAACAACCAGCAAATCACCTTCACGGGCCATTTCCATGACCGGGTTGGACTTGAAGTAAAGGCGGTATTCTGATCTTGTCGGATGGTTTTCCCGCGAATCATACCAGGTCACATGGGAATCTTCAGACAAACCTTCGTTTTCTTCACCAAGCCAGACAAAACGGACAGGAATATCATTTAACCTTTCAGGTCCGAGAAGTTGTTTCAGGGCTTTCACTCCATTAAATTCATGCTGGTTTGAGCTGGCAGGGTCAACTTCAACGACACTCAATCGTTTGGCAGCAACGCCTTCAAAATATTCGGACAGAAAACCTTTTTTCATTCCCGATCTCTTTTTTTTCTTCCCCTGATTTCCATTGCGAGCCTGTTTGATAACAGCCACTCAGCTGCCTTATCGATTATTTCATTCAGGGGAATTCGTTCGCGGCCCTTGAGGGCACATTCCCATATGGTCATAACTCTCCAGTTATCTTCTTTCAGGGCTGCAAGGTTTTTGGAATCATTTTTCTGATTTCCAGTGATCTTTTGACGCCAGAAATCCTTCCTTGTGGATGGCCATTTAAAAAGATGGCAGTTATGGCCATGCCAGAAACAACCATGAACCAGAATAACAGCCCTGTATTTCGGAAAAACCAGATCAGGTTTGCCGGAAAGACTTTTTACATGAAGACGGTATCTGTGTCCTTTGGCATGAAGTCCTTTTCTGATCAAAAGTTCAGGGCGAGTATCCTTTCCCTTTATTCCGGACATCATGCGACTGCGGGTTTCGGGGGATACAATGTCAGCCATAGCTTCAAACGGCTTCTAACAGCATCTCTTCAGAAAAAAGTTTTTGTTGCCTTGAATTTCCATGAATCACCTGCTGGATATGAGGAAGCATAAACCCGGCAACGGCCTCGACAACCGGAACCACAACTGCATTGCCAAACTGTTTATAGGCTTGTGTATCAGAAACAGGGATCCGGAAGAGAGGTTTCCCTGGCTGATCAAATCCCATAAGACGGGCACACTCGCGGGGGGTCAGGCGGCGTGGCCTTCTTCCGCGTTGACGTACCAGAACTTCAGAACCATCCTTGTAGTATCTGGCTGACAGTGTTCGGGCTACGTCGTTTTTACCAACCAGACCGAACCCGAAACCATTGCCTTTTTCGCGATGCTTTTGGGCATAGTTTTGAAGATAGGTCCATAATTTTTCAGAAAGGGTGTATTTGGGATTAACCTTTCCCCTCGATCCAATGGTATAGGGTGGTTCATCCGGCTCTGAGCCGTCTTCCGGATGGAGAACGGAAACCATAGAAGGCCAGTTTTCTTCGGGGGGTAAAACCAGATCATTAAAATCAAACCTTGTATTTTCCCTGAAACCGGCAATAAAAATTCTTTCCCTGTTCTGGGGGACAAAGGGTTTGGCATTTATTACCCGCCAGTCAATATGATAACCAAGTTCCTCTTCCAGGGTTTTCCTGATCACACGAAAGGTATTTCCCTTGTCATGGCTTATCAGGTTTTTTACATTCTCAAGGAGAAAGACAGCGGGCTTGTGGTGCGCAATGATTCGGGCGACATCAAAAAACAGGGTCCCCTGCGCGTCACACAAAAAACCGTGTGGTCTGCCAAGGGCATTTTTCTTTGAAACTCCCGCAATGGAAAAAGGCTGGCAGGGAAAACCCGCCAGTAAAACATCATGAGGTGGAACCTTGTGCTCAGGAACCTTTGTGATATCTCCCTCAATTTCATGATCACAAGAGAAGTTGGCCCGATAGGTATGGAGACAGGGCTCATTCCATTCACTGGTGAAAACGCATTTCCCGCCAATTTTTTCAAACCCTGCCCGGAGTCCACCTATACCGGCGAAAAGATCAATGAAATTAAAACCAAACTCCTTGGGAGAACGATTGCGAATTTTTCCGGAAGAAGCTGCTACTTCACGGACAAGATCCAGGATGGCTTTTCTCGGGCGGGTTTCTCCTTTCTCCCACCGGTAAATAGTTCTGACGTTGTATCCGATGCGTTCGGCAAGCTCTACCTTGGAAAACCCTGTGTTTTTAAGAAGCTTTGCAAATTCTGTCTGATTTTGATTTTTTGCCATCATTCCTCATCTGGGAATATTTTTGACATTTTGGCACAAGATAGGTGGAAGTGCAATCTGAAACTTTGCCAGGAGAGAATAGGGAGTTTGTTTTTTTTTTGGCCTTGCGCTTCAACCTTGGGCCAAAAGCGGACGTTTAAGAAAATAATTCAGGAAGAGTTTTTAACCAATCTCTTGTCAACTCGGTTTTCCCATGCTTCTTCATCCCTGTGGATAGAGTTTTCCAGATAATATTCGTAATCCTTTATCAAACCTTCTCTCTCCGTGTCGAGCATGCCGTACTTCGTTAGAAAGTCTCGTAATTTTTTAGGGCTGGGTGGGTTATCTATAAGACCCCTCCTAAGCTCCTGCCATTCCTTTGTTTCGTCTCCATCAAACCCGTCCGGTACTGTGCTTCCTCCTAAAATATGGAAGATGTAATCACAGATTGTGTATTTCCTCCAATACTTTTCAACTTCGGCGATTTCATCTGGATTGGCATTTATAATCTTTAAAATTCTGTCCACCTTGGCTTTGGTTTCATTTCTTAGTCTTAGATCCACCCCCCATCTGCCCATTGCTATGACTTGCGTCAAAACTGATTCTGCCGAAAAAAGTGTAACCGTCCTAAGCCTTTCAAGAGTTTCATTCCCCTCGGTAACGACTTTCCGAAGTTCCCTTGTTTTTGCCTCGAAACCGGCACCTTTAAAAAACTCAAATTTATCTAGGCTGGAAAAGGCCATTCCTATGGCTCCGGCGATAATAGCTAGACCCATTTCTGCGGGTTGTTCTTTTACCCCAAAAAACAATGTCCCCGACAATAGGAATAAAAATGATGGAACAAAAACGTACCAGTTACAACCGCTTGAGCTCTTAACTTCTTTGTTGTCGTCACTCATAAATCGCCTTGGCTCCTCTTTCAAGAAATAAAACCTGAAAATTCCAAAAAAAATTCATGAATAATTATATAGACGGATGCCCGCTTTGGGTCGGTATCTGTCCTTCAACAGAGATTACGCCCAACTACCGCTGTCGGCTAAAAGCGGATGTTAAAAAGGAATTTCAGCTTCGTCAAAACTTTCATTTTCAATAGGATTTTCCAGTAATCTAATAAGGTTTTTAATTTTTTGAAACAATTCATCGTATGAGATTATTGTTACACTTTGGAACTGATGGCGATATAGCTCGAATGACTTCGTCTTATTTTGATTATCTAGTTCGTTCCCAGTATTACCGACTATTACTACACACTGTGGATTAAAAGAATCGAAAAGATCAGGTGTCTCTTTTGTTAAAATGGTGAAGTCTTCTTGCAATGAATGCTTATAATTCAAAATTTGCATTATCGAGCCAGATAACTCACTTGATATATTGTAAATTCCTGTACGATATTCAGGTCCCACTAAATTTGTTGAAGGTGTTTTAATTTCAATAAGGGCAGCACTTTGAGTTAGGCTGTTTTTCATCAAAAAATCTACTAGATTACCGCCTGTGTTAAATACAGACTTTCCACTTACATATGCCTTTCCTTTGACAATTGAAGTTGGCCATGAAAATGCTTGCTCTAGTACGAATGAATGTTCTGTTAAAGTCTTCTGCCAAAATTCTTCATCTGAATTGCACACGTTTTTCTGCCAAGTAGCGAGTGCAGTTTTTAGACTTTGCAGCCCCACTGCAGCATTTAATTTTTCAAGAGATTTAGGATTAAGCTCAACCAATCGTTCGATTAGAGGGGTTGGATCATCGAGGTTTATAGCCCAATTTAATAGTTTTGTTAATAATGTTGCACCAATCGTAGTATTAGCATCTAAATAATTGGAAATATCATCATCAGTAAGAGATGCTAGTTGTTCAAGTTGTGGGGTTGCGCGAACGAATTTCTTTTGACCTCTGGGAACACCTTCATTTTTATGGAGATCATATAAAGGTTTAATCTCATCTACTAATTTAAGTAATTCACTAGACTTAAGTTCAAGCTTAAAACCTTCCCCACTTTTAAGCTTAGATAAAGGGGTAGTTTCAAAATCTTCCCATTGAGAGTTTTTCGATTTTCTTTGAAATAGAAAATTACCCTTTATAGAAGCTTCACGATTATTGGGATTGTCTATTATGATGGGACGAAATATCAAGCGTGTAGTAATAGTCTCCCTAAGAGCAATATCGGAAACTTGAGCCGTCACTCGTGATGTGGATTTAGTAATAATTTCTTTCATGCCTTCGTTTCCACCTCATGTTAATGGCCTAATGTCTGCTTTGGGTCGATAGCCACCACATCTTTTATTCGTGGTTTTCCCCAAGCCTATTCCAATGGGTATAAGTAATCAAGAAAAAATTGGCATATTAATTTTCCCTGAAAGCTTGACCGATTTCTTCATCAAACTGCGGCTTGAGTGGATCCATAACTTAGGGATGGGTTGTTGCCAAATCATTAAGCAGATCTCTGGGAAATGTTCGCTTTGGGTCGAAAGCAGCCCTCCGTTAGTGAATGTATAACCTTCAAACCATTTTTAGGACTCAGTATTTCTCTTCTCCTTCACCACCAGTTCCATCTCCTTCAACACTTCTTCTTTTGTGATTATCTCTTTCTTCACCAGCAAATTGATTATTCCCTCTATACTATACATATTCGAAATCACAATTTTTTCCAATGGAACTTCCTCTCGGTTGCCTCCGTTACTCTTTTTTGTCATTAATTAATTCCTCATTTTTTTGCCCGTTATATAGTTGATACTCCTGATTCCATCCACAAAATATACATTCAACCTTTGCTTTTCCTTTGGGCTCACCATCCTTAGCTTGAGGTTGAACCAAGGTAATCTCCTCAAAGCATTTGTGGCAGCGGTAGGGTTCAAAGATGGCCATAGTTATTCTCTCAATTTTCGGATTTCTTCAAGAATCTCTTCTAAAGATTTGATAATTCCATCCAATTTTTCTTTGTCAATGGGATTTGGCTCCTCCGGTTCGGGGTGGTCAGGTACAGGTTGAGGAACCTCAGGATCTGGAATCTCTGGATCAGGCTCAGGGTCCACTGGTGGCTCAACTGGTCCTGTGTCATGACACTTTTCACCCCAGATTGCCTGAGCAAACTCTGGATGATCAATAAACGGATTGCTATTACCCTGCCAGGAATAAACCACTGAATTCCTTTGCTTTTCCCAATCACTCACTTGATCTTGTTTATGCCACCCGTACAAATCACACAGTTTTCCAAAACGTGGAGAACCAACAAATGTTGACCTTTCAACAAGCTCTAAATCCGGTGTGCTTGATTGATCCTCTCCTTCATATCTAACTACCATGTAAAACATCATTCGGGCAACGTCTCCTTTTACAGCATCAGGAGGTTCCCATGTTGTAGAAGTGGATTTACATAAAGTACATTCATTATTGGGAGAACCACCGTTTGCAAAATCCTTGTTACCTCTATCCGCGTTAACAGATTTATCTGTAGGTCTTAAGTGGTGCGCATCTGTATGGGCATGTTGCCCTTTACTTTTAAATCCATGAGATTTGGCCCAAACATGTTCTCTGTTCCAAGCGTTTTGATCATTCCCACCTTGATCTCTTCTTGATTTGTCCTGGCTTCTTCCTGTGTATAAAAGAATTACATTGTCTGGATTATCAGGATCTTCATCCGATTCTCTAAGTATATTCCACACGCAACTATAAGAATGTCTATGATGCTTCTTAATAATTTTATTTAACTCGGATTTTAACGAATCGCCAGTTTTACCAATGGCTGATTGGTAATAAGAGTCTGAGTCAAATTGCGGTATGCCACTTGGTTTGTTACAAGCTGCATAAGCATTAGAAATTGGAATAAATAGGAAGGCGATAAAAACAAAAACAGGAATCGGTGAGTGCTTTTCCATGGTTCCCCCAACAAGTGTTGTTTTATCGGAAAACCTTATGTTAAATTTGGGGGATTGTCAATAGGAGTGCTAACTCAGGGTAAGTATATAAAAAGCAGACTTCGAATTATTCATTTGGAAACAATCCAGCCGAGTCGGCTTTCGCAATTAGGAAATTTACAAAAGCGGAACATGCAACAATCATATATTTGGCCTCATCGAAACCCACATCGGATTCCTCTAAGATTGCGTGACGAATTCCGTCTTCATCACTGGTATAACCATACATTTTTTCAAACGCGGCCTTGAGAGCAGGATGCAAATCCATTTTGGTTTGTAGAGTTTTTAGGGCATCAGAAACCCCAGCAGAACTTTTTTTCGAAAGCAGTTTTGCCACGGATTCCACTGCACTAATAGCTTCTTTAATAGAATTTCTATAATCGGGGTCTGGTTTTTTTCCAAATAAACTTAAAGCTTTTTCAATGTGCTCCTGGGCGCCGTGCAAGTCATTTTTTTTAGTGGCTTCAAGGGAATCTTCAATTTCCTGAATTTCTGTCTCATTTGAAATAGGAGCCAATTGTCCATCAATAAAACGATAGCCAGAAAGTTCTTCTTTTAAAATTTTATTGGTAATCTCTACAAACCTTTCTTTATTACATGAGGAATATCCTCTGATATTATTATATTCACCATATAAAAATTCTAAAAGGTCATAAACTTGATACCAATTAAGACTAAAAAAATATCTCTTTACCCAGTTTAAACAATCGAAATTATTTATACTTATATTATCAACAGGAGTTTTCCTGAATAATACGGCGATGTGTTTAGCGAGTTTTATCCAATTGGTTTTTATACTAGAGGAAGAGTCGTTAAAATTTTCATAAAGAAAATTCCAAATAGAATTCCTTAAAACCTCGTTCATTTCATCAATTTGAATTTTGGGAGGTGGGCTTAAACCTATGCGTTCTGAAAATTTCTTTTTCATTGAAGTTTTACCTGATTTGAAATTAATCTATCTCGTCCGAATATCAATCACTTGTGCGGATTTGGGGGTGGTTGATTTTACAACGGTTTTCCTGGGGGTAATGGCCGTCAACCCTGGGCGAAATTTTGCTTTTTCGCTTTAGCCAATTCTTCCTTAAGGTGGGCGTTTTCCTTCTCTAATTCATTAATCTTGACATTGGCTTCACTCAGTTTATCGACCAACCGCTCCATAAAATTCCGCATTTCTTCCCCCTGTGGACCTTCAACATACCATTTATCAACGTCTTCCGATTCTATCTTTTCATGGTGCGCCGAATCAAGAGGGTTACTCCGATATTTCTTGTTAATTCCCTTATAGAGATCATTAATGCTTACCTGACCATACTCAGATATTCGTATAAGAATATCTAAGCTAGGGACCATTCCTTTTTCAATTTTCGATAGATTACCCTGGGTAGTTCCTATGATCTCGCAAAACTCTTCTTGTTTAAGGCTTCCGCGGATTTCAGAAATGATTTTTCCCATATTAGGGTTACTGTAGTTCTCAGTTTTTTTATTCATTTACGAATATTTTCTTGACAGTTATTCGTGATAGGAATATATTCGCGTATACCACCTAATTTCAAGTATGGATCGGGTTTGGGTGGTAAGCCCTAACGAATTTTTCGTATAGGGAATCACGCTAGTTCAAACACTAATTACGGGGAACTATGCACACTACCATATTTCAAAATTTCAATCAATTACGTTGCCCAAGCGAGAAGGGACCCGTAACCCTCACTTTCTTGGGTATTTTTTTGATTTCAGCCTTTGCATTTGAAATCAAATTCTCCTCGGCCCGGATTATTGCTTACCTCCTCAAGGCATCGGTAATCCGGGTTTCTTATTTACGGAGCCCCGCCGCGGGGGAAATCAATGTGTAACCAAAAACCTCAGGATCCTTTTCATGATTTGTTTTGGCCCCTGATTTTATTGATTGTGTTTTGGCTTTCTATTGTCCTTGTCATTGCCTGGGCGGCGGATGCTTTTGGTACTGAATACAAAATGGAAAACTTTTATTTCAGAAATATTGAGGCCCCTGTTTATTTGGATGGGCTCTTGGGCCCGGCGTTTCTCACCCTCCCGGAAACGCCGGGCCGTCTTTAATCTGGGAGCGAATAGTATTTGAAATGGTTTCAACAAAAACAAAAATCAAAAGTAAAAAAACGAAAAAGCGAACCATTTATTTCAGATTAATCGATGCGGAAAAAATTGAGATCAAAGGGAAGGGCATCAACCTGTTGGTTCAGTTGAAAAACTCTCAGGGAGAGCGCCGGCAATGGCGGATGTGGTTTCCCGAGCAAAGGATTTCTGAAAAGTCCGACGGGTTTTATTGTCCCCAGTGGTTATTGGACTTGAAGAACAGAGAACTGAAAGAGCAAAAAGGGTTGGATGAAGAGATCGATGCCGTCCGCGTAAAACAGGAGAGCGAATGAAAGCTCGAATTTTAATGAAGTGTGTAGAAGTTAGTCGCCGCATACATAATGTGAAGGTTGAGTTCAAACCGGTCCACCCGGAACGTTATATAAAACATGTAAATTATAAATTCGTGAATTACAATTTTCCAGGCACCTTAGAGTTTTGTCCAGAAACATCGCATTACAAAGGCGAACTCCCAACGGTGGGGGACGAATATTATGTCGACATCACCCCAATGGATAATCCATTAAATGAAAAGGAGGAATTATGAAAACGCGTTGCAAGTTTGTTTGTGATTCTGTGGAAGAACATCGGCACGGTTGGATTTGTAAAATGTCCGCTGTGTTTCACAACAATGACAAGAACCATGAGAATTCCTTGTTTTGGAAGTTCACGCCGTCGGGAACGTTAAACTTTTCCATGGATAAGCATCATTACAAAGGTGAATTGCCAAAAGTAGGGGAAGAGTTTTATTTGGACCTCGAATCTCTTCCACCCGTTGCAGCAGAATCGCCGGTTGGATAAATCTTTTTTCTGGTTTCCGGATTAAGCAGGAGTTTCAAGCAAATCAATGGAATTAAGAGACCCAAAACAGTCTGTGTTAAAATCATCCCATCCTTTTTTAAATAGTGGGGGTGAGCCTATGATGATGCGTCTTAAGGACGGCAAGTGGGTCTCTAATTTCCGTTTCAAGGGTCGAAAGATTGAGGTGTCTTTAGATGCCTACGAAAAAGAACCCTGGAAAGCGTTAAAAAACCTGGGGGCTTTGCGGGAACGGTTGGAACGGGGTGAAGATCCCATCACCAGCCGGAAAAAGTTTAAAACCATGAAATACCCGGAGAAAGATCCGCGGGGGATTAGTATTTGGGAGACTAATGTCAAACCGTTCTTTGGGGAATATTATGTGAAAGATATTACCCGGGAATTGATTGAAAGTTATATCGTGCATCGGTGGGGGCAAAAGGACGGAAAACCCTTTGGCGTTAAATCTACTTTAGATAAAGAACTGAGAGTTTTAAAGACGGTTATTTGTAGGGGGATGCCCAAATGGGAATTGCCCAGGTATTCTTATGTGCAAAAGAAGAGCAGCATTCAGAAAGCTCCGTTAACCCCGGAACTGATTGCCCTGGCGGCCACTCACATGAAAGAGCAAAGTTTAATCGGGTTTTGGATCATGGCCTATACCGGGATGGAACCGAAAGACATTGAGCAGTTGGAGAAAGGTCATTTCAAGGATGGATTGATCAAAAAGGTTCGGAGTAAATCCAGTCGGTACAAATCCCAACCGATGATTCAGGTTCCGGTGTGTAAGGGGTTGCAGGAAAAATTGAAGAAGGTTCCGTTTCCTTTAAAAGCCGATCAAAAAATATTGCCCGGGTTTGATGCCAGGTTATTTGCCAAGCAAGTGAAACGGGCATTTGAAAAAATTGGGTACAAAGAGTATTCCGCGAAGGACCTCAGGCGGTATGTGGCCAGTCGGTTGTTGGATGCGGGATACAGCTTGGATTGGATCGCAAAAGCCTTGGGGCATTCTCCCGGATCGAGGATTACGGAGGTGTATCCGGGGGTGTATGAAGACACTTTGAAGCAAGCATTTAATGAGGCATTTTAGGCTAACGTGGGAGAAACGTGCAGTTGAGATTCTCAAAAAAAGTAGAAGAGTATCAAAAACAAGGGTCGATTTTTGGGGTGGGTAACTTTCACGCCGGCGACGCGGGTTCGAATCCCGCTGGGGACGCCATCCCTCCTTTGTTTTTGCTCCGGTTATTGCGATTTTGAGAATGCTCATTTTTCTATCGGCAACATTCGGTCAACACTTCTCGTCACCGATCCAAACGTCACCTTCCTATAGTCTCTGTCCAGTTTCTCTTTGATGGCTAAGTAATATTTAAAAATTATCACCATTATCCACGATTTGGGTTTATTCAGGAAGCCATGTTTATACTTGGCTCACATTCGGTCAACACTTCTCGTCACCGATCCAAACGTCACCTTCCTATAGTCTCTGCCCAGTTTCTCTTTGATGGCTAAGTAATATTTGAAAATTATCACCATTATCTACGATTTGGGTTTATTCAGGAAGCCATGTTTATACTTGGCTCACATTCGGTCAACACTTCTCGTCACCGATCCAAACGTTACCTTCCTATAGTCTCTGCCCAGTTTCTCTTTGATGGCTAAGTAATATTTAAAAATTATCACCATTATCCACGATTTGGGTTTATTCAGGAAGCCATGTTTATACTTGGCTCACATTCGGTCAACACTTCTCGTCACCGATCCAAACGTCACCTTCCTATAGTCTTTGCCCAGTTTCTCTTTGATGGCTAAGTAATATTTGAAAATTATCACCATTATCCACGATTTGGGTTTATTCAGGAAGCCATGTTTATACTTGGCTCACATTCGGTCAACACTTCTCGTCACCGATCCAAACGTCACCTTCCTCTTCTCTTTGTACCGATTCTATTTGATCCTTATGGTTACTTGGAAACTCTCCTATTTCTCTACCCTTAATTTTATTCAGAAAGTCGCTTTTTTTGTCAGGTAACTTCTAGTTTGTTGCTGGCTTTTCCCTCTCCCAAGGTGTTTTTCTTTAGAGCTATTAAGGTTGTTCGTGATATTTTTCGATTTTTTCTACTCCATCCGGATGTTGTCCGGCCGGGCTTCGCCTGTCTTATCTTTGATAAGATGGAGCATTTCCTAAAAAGTTGGTAACGGACAAATTTTTTTTAATTTGTTTGTTGCGGTTTTTAAAAATACCGTTTTCCAGAACTCTTCTTTAAATTTTTGATTCAATGGAATGTCCAACCCGTTTGAAGTCCCCTTCTTATTTCCACTTTCAACGCTCCATCCGGACGGTGTCCGGCCCGGCTTCGCCAGTCTCCTCTTCGATGAGATGGAGCTTTCTCTAAAAAGAAGGAGCGCATCGTCTTTTCCCATAAAAATTTCTTCTCTTGAATGTGAATCCCACAGCTGTCGGGGACCGCGGCTAGAAGGATTTTCTTCATTCTTACTTTATAAAAACCCTGGAGGTCAATCCCCCCAGCCCGCAGGCCAACGCCTGCCAGTAAAATTCATTTTCGGTAAATTTCTAAGATGACAGAATCATCAGAAACTTTTCGAAAATTTTTCTTGCCTCCAACCGCCAGGTTGGGAAAGAGGGAGCACATCGTTTTCCGCTTACTTTTTTTTCTAAAAGAGTGAACATTTTTTAAATTTTGTAAATCTTAGAATTAAATTGAAGTTCTTTTCCCATTTCCTCGTTCCATCCTGACGTTGTCCGGCCACCCTTCATCCGTCTCATCTTCGACGAGATGGAGCTTTCTCTAAAAATCTGGTCGCCGATTGAGTTTATTTTGTTCACCTCTTTAAGCTTAATTAGAATTTTCTGAATCTATTTTTTCACTATTCGTCCTCTCATTTTTCGAATGGCAGCATGGGGTCGACGGTCTGGTCGAAGACTTCAAATGCGGCCTTCAGGTTATCTTTATATAAATGTAAATACACCGGGGTGCATTTCGAGTTCTCGGCGTGCCCCACGGCTTCGGCGATGACTTGCTTCGGCAACCCGGCATTGTGCAGGTACGACGCAAAAAAGTGTCGCAGGCTTTTGGTATTGGCCCAGTCCAGCCCGGCTTTCACAAACGCTCGCTTGATCGCCTTGCACAGGGGATTGCTTTTGATGCCGGTCAGATAGGGCTGATCCTCGGTCAGTGGACTGGGCATGGACTCGATCAACCCATGTAATGATCGGGAGATATAAATGAAATAGGGTTTCTTATTTTTTCCGCGTTTGCCTTCTATCCATCCGTTCTTGATATGCCCGGGGGTGATTTTCAATACGTCGGACGCGTCCAATCCGGTGAAGGCCATAAACCAGAAGGCTCTTAAATATTGTTCTCCGTACCTTGCGGATTGCTTTGGCACCCACGGTGCGGCGTGCTTCAGATCCGCCAGCTGCAGGACTTGTTGCGGCGTCTTTCCGGGATTCTTGAAAACCATCCGCGCACTTTCTCTGGCGGTCGGTATTTCCCAATCTTTTATTGCCAGGCGCATGACTTCTTTCAGCACGCGCAACTCTTTTTGCAGCGTACTCTGCGTGGTGCCGCTGGCTTCCCGTTTTTCCTTATAGTGGGCAACCATGTCGGGGGGGACTTTTTCAAACGGAGTCTCACCGAAAAAAGGAATGATGTGCAGTTTTAAAATCGATGTGCTGCGTAACTTGACGGACTGGGACCGATGCCGGATCTGCTCTGCGTACAATTTCTGAGCCGAGGCAATCGGCTTTTTGGTGATTTTGGGGTCGTCTCCTCTCTCCAGTCTTTCTATCAGGCGGCCGAGGTTCATCTGGGCTTTCATCGTTTGGTGTGCAAACGCTTCCAGCGAATCGCCGCGCCATTGGCCTTTCCATCGGAACGCCGCGTACCAGCGGTTTCCTTTCAATCGCATTCTCATGGGCTCACCCTCCTTATCGTTATAAGGGCAAGCTTTGTGGTTCATTGGATGACCCCATGGTACCACATCCTGTTTCAATTGATGTTGCGGCATTTATTTTTTAATTCAGTTGCTGTTGTTTGCGCAGTTGGGCGCGTTTGCGGTTCAATCGGCGGAGCCGAACCCGGCACGCTTCTGTGAGACAAATTTTCTGAGTGCTGGATGTGGGTTTGTATTCCTCCTGGCATAATTCGCAGTTTCGCAGGGGAAAGTTTCGGTTATCGCTGGGTCCTTCGCCTAACCAAAATCCTTCCCAATGTTTTTTGATAATTCGTTCCGGGTCCAATACTTGTTTCAACTCGCCTTGGGCTGAAAATACTTTGCACTCGAAGATCATGTGGCCGGGCTCCATAAAAAGAGATGATTTTTTTGTTTTGAAAATTTAGAAAAATTAAATTTGCGCTTAAAAAAACGCGTGTCATCATTCTTGCTGAAAGAATAAATTATTTTTATAAGTGAAGACCCCTGAAGGTGAATCACCCTAACTCTCTTTAGAAAAGAGGGAACGCATTTGCTTTTTATTTTTAATTTATTGTTTTGTTCTTTCATTATGGCTAGCTGATATCTCGAAAAAGTTGTAGGCTTGTTGGTTGTCTTTCGCGAGGGTTTGCTCGGGGGAAACTCGCACGCCTGCGTAAACCCCACTGGCCCCACCCTGGTTCGCTTTCGACCCAATATTATTGAGCAGACAACCCTTCTCGAACTAACGGAAGCCTGTACCGCAAGCTTAAAGGATCAGGGCCTTGACACGATGTCCCACAACCGCTTCCACGCCCACAGGGAAAGGGCGAAACACCATAGAGTGCCAAGAAGCAGCAGCGTCCATTGAATATTCATCGAAACAACTCCTCAATTTCGTCCCAAAAAATCCACACTAACAGTCCGGTAATGCCACCCAGAACAACTCTTAATAGTAATGTCTCTGTTCCCATTCATCCTCCTGTTGAGACAGGCGAGTGCCCTCGTTATATTCAGCGCACATGTGGCCCTGGTGGTTCTGAATCTGGTCCCGTATCAGCGCAATCTGCTCGCAGGCGTCGATGCATTGGTTCCCCACTTCATCAAAGCCTATGGCGATGGCGGTGAGGGCGGTGTAAATATCGTCTTCATCAAAATTGTCTTCAGCAATGCGGTGAAAGTCCTCCACTTCATTCCATAACGAAACCAGTTTTTTAAGTTGCGGCAAAATGGCATCCGGTGCGGCCACTTCATGTGGTTCCACCAGACCGATCTGGTCGATTCGTTGCTGCACCTGGGTTTGGTATGTGTCAAAGTCGTGAATACGGATGCTCCTTTATTTACTTTCAAACGAGATCATCAGAATCTTTTCACTGATTCATTCTTAATTTTTAAAGCCTCCCCGGCGGGAGTTCCGGGAGGGTGAAAAACCCCCACCAGGGAGATGAGACCGGCAGGCTTTATGCCGGCAGGGAAATTTTTTCCTAAAGGCTAACTTTATTATTAAAAAATTTTTGAGTGCTCGGCACATGCCACAGGTCCATGGAAAATAGAGTTGTCCTCGCGACCCGGGAGTTTTATCAATGGAAAGTAAACTCTCCGAAAATTTTCAGAGTATTTTGTATTTACCTCCGAACATCGCGAATAAATTCTGCCGCCACGGCGAGTGGCCAGCATCACGCTGCCAACCGCCAGGTTGGGAACCTTGTTTGGAATCCGGAATTGTGATACTGTCGGGATTTTCCATTTCGTCCGCGTCCTCCGGGGCAATGTGCCTACGAGAGCAATGTAAATTAAAACCTGACATATGTCAAATAAAAATTTACAGCAGCACAAGAAGGTTTTTAAGCCGTTTGCGGTCATCGCCAAGCGGGTGGGGCAGGTCCTGGGTGTGGAAGACCTGAAACAGGCTCATATGGCGCGAGAATTCGGGATCTCTCGGCAAAGTATCAAAAATTATGAAGAGCAGGATTACTTTCCCACAGACACCATCGTGGCGTTCTGCGTCTCGCGTAAAGTATCACTTGACTGGATGCTGACCGGTCGGGGAGTCATGGAAATTGAAAAAAATGCCCTCCCGGGCAACGTGATTCATCCCGATGGAATCGCCATCAAAGAAGCGCTGGAAATGATCCGCAACCTCTCTTCCGAAATTTCCGTCCTGCGCGAAAAAGTCAAAAAACTCGAAAAACGCAAAGACTAATGGCCCCCGGCCATTGGGAAAATTTATTTGCGATGTTCGGTGGCGAGTGCGGGTTCTTCAGAAACTTTTTGAATAGTTTAGTTACCTCCGGGTGCCGGTTGGGGATCATGGGCGGTGAGTACAGGAAGTTTAAGTGATCTTGAATAATTAATTTTAACCCACTAATTTAACAAGTTTTTTAATCACTTTTTGATGTTCCTTTCCAACCAGCCCTATATTCTGATGGTAACGGAATCCAGATTTTTTTACTTGGGCTGCCTCGAGAGCCTGTTTAGCAAATTCAATTGCATCATTATTGCGGTTTTGATTGGCAGCAATTAAAGAATTCGATGCATACCAATAAAAACGATCTACCGGAAAAGTCAGATTCTCAAATTTCTTTTCAAGGATGGAGAGTGCATAATTATATTCTTGTGAAAGTTCATTGCAGGCAATGAAATAAGGGAAATTCAAATAATTTCTGCTTCGAAAACGGTTCAGGAGAAAGTAACGGGTGCTATGGAACGTTCTCAGGAACATCCCTTTCATACGGACTCTCTCGATTCTTGGCTGCCTTTATTTCAAGATTAATATGAAATTCTCTTTTTTTTCTTTTAACACGGACTCGCTGATATGGCTGAGCCTATAAGGTTAAAATAGAAATTGACGACCTCTGTGGTCACTCTTGCTTTGTTAAAAACTATATCCGTTAAAGAGCAAAATATTACACCTATGTAAGCCAGGTATCCCCATCCCATAAAATCGTTGTAAACCAATGTGTAAAACCAATCTTGTCCAAAAACATATAATGCCACCGAAACTATAGTGGCGATGAACAATAGTATTCCCGGAATAGATAACTGGACAAAGGCCCTTGGTTTTAGTGCTGAGATCAACAGTAAAAGAGAAAATACAAGGGTATTGGAACCAAGAAAAATCCTTAAGTCTGATTTTAAATTCCCAAAGATAGTAAGATATTTGTTCTTAATGATTTCCTTAAGTCTTTCCTGAGCGGAATCATAATTGGAAATTTGTTCTAAATAAGTATTTTTAATCGATTGAATAACACTTTTCTTTTTTTCACAGTCATAGCCACACATCCTGGCGAGCACATTTCCAATTTTTTCAGGTAACCCATTCTCAATGGCCTCTCGCAATTGCTGTTCATGATACCCAAACTGGTTTACCAAAGCACTCACTTTCCCCACAAAGGAAGAGGCTTTGACCTCTTGATACTTTTCCTTAATTTCCTTCTCTATTTGTTGTTTCACAAACTCTTTTGCAGACTCTTCAAATGTACCGGGTGCCGAAAAGGTTAAAATAAAACATAAACCAAACAAAAAGAGGCCAATACATCCTATGGAGAAAAGTGTGGCTTTCATAATTTTCTAGCGAGATCAACTCAGTGAAAATAATTTATTTTGTCTTAATAGTTTAACGAAGAAAATTTGAGATTTCACCTAAATTGTCTTAAATCGATACTTTTCTTGACAGCTTCTTTTCTTTATGCCTAAATAGGGCAATTCAAACCCCGCGCGCCAATTTCAGTTAGGAGGAAAAACAATGAAAAGCTTATTCAAGATTTTTGTTCTGCCAGTCTTTTTGATTTTTATGAGTGTCCCTTCGCTAGCAACAGAAAACATAGCCCCCGTTATCCAGGATAGTTATGTGAGAGAAACCTCGCCCTCCACCAATTATGGTTCTGAAAATATTTTAATTGCCGATGGTGTGAGCCAGGACCCGGCCAATGGAACTTTTGGGGAAGTGGTCAGCCTGGTGCAATGGGATGTTTCTGCGATCCCTCCGTTTTCTGTAATCACGGGGGCGGAATTATATTTTTTCGTCCGCAATTCCAGTGGGGAGCCGTACCATATTTTGCAGCAGTTGAATCCGTGGACAGAGACTACAGTGAATTGGACCGATCTGTCCACAAACACGGATGTCTTAGGTGTGATTCCGGCCGGATCTGTGGGTGATTTAAGATTAAATTTAAACAGTGCCGGTTTGGCCGTGTTGCAGGGGTGGGTGGATGGATCTATTCCTAATAATGGATTCGCGATTCGCACTTCGGGAACTAACGATGGAATTTCGTTGGTCTCCAGAGAGTTTGGCCCTAGCGAACCTGGTTTGAGAGTAACCTTCACTGCGAGACCGTTAACGAATGAAGAACTCACCGCAGAAATCATTCGGCTTAAAGCTTTGTTGGCGGGGATCACCCGCACCGGCAACAATTTGAATTTTGATGGGATGAATGTTCGTATTCGAAATGGTCTGGGCGCGACCAATGGCGACCCGGCAAACCCCAACAGCCCTTTCTCAGCCGGTGCGCAAGTCAATGGACTGGGTAATTTGATTGTGGGATACGATGAAGACTCCAGAATCAGTCCCTCCAACAAGACCGGTTCGCACAATGTAGTGATCGGCAATGGTCACAATTACTCCAGCTTTGGCGGATTGGTGGCCGGCGATGTCAACGAGATTTCCGGACCTTATTCGACGGTTAGCGGAGGCGCGGCGAACGTTGCCAGCGGTCACAGCGCCAGTGTCAGTGGCGGTGGACGCAACACTGCCAGCGGGGAAGGGGCCAGCGTGAGTGGCGGTCTGTTTAACAGCGCCCGAGATTCGCAATCCAGTGTCAGTGGCGGCGCCGAGAATATTGCCGATGGAGATTCGTCCAGCGTCAGCGGCGGGTTTGGTCGCACCGCACCCAATGACAACAACTGGGCCGCCGGTAGTCTGTCGGAACCTAATTAGCGAAACGTGTTTCGAAACTGTAAGGAATAAAACCTCACCTAAGCCCGGCCTTGTTCAAAACCGCAGGCCGGGTGGGGTGGAGGATTCGAAGTAAAATCTCTGAAGGTAAAATTCTCCTATCTCACTTAAATGAACAATGAATCCTTCTCGTATCCGCATTTATTTTAATGATTGACCTTGATATTGTTATAGAACGCACTTCAAAACCCGAAAAAACAGGCCTGCCGGGTTTTGGTATTGTTTTTATCCCATCCTTAAATTAACCTGAATTCATAGCAAAAATTGAATGGGGATGTCCCGAGGAATAAAAAGGAACCTGGTTTTTAAAATTCCGATTCAGGGGCGGCCCTTATAACCGGGAGACTTTTGTGTAACTACAAAATAAGAAAACCCCTGAATGTGAATCACCCCGGCCCTCTTTAGGAAAGAGGGAGACCATGGGTTTCCGGTTTTTAATTAGACCTGTTTATTCAATAATCCTTGGTTATGCAAAGCTCTCTATACCGATGGGAATCCCAATCAGACTCTTAACACGCGAAAGGAAAAATAAAATAGATGAACCTTCACCTGATCGTTAATGTTGCGATTGTATTGATCTTTGGCGTGCTGGGTCTGCGGGCGGGCCAGCGGCTTCATTCGAAGCACCAAAACGTAAAACTGGAAACGCTGCATCACCAGGCCAGATACATTTATTTCATCATTGCGATCCTTCTTCTGGTGTTCACCATCGTTGGCGTCCCCATGGTCAACCGAACCCTGAGGTGGCAGGTTCCCATTTGGTTCGATCTTTACGCCAATGACGCCGGTTTCCGAATCGTCATCGCGTGTTTTGCTTTTCTATACACGCTGGTTTCCTGCGTCGCCTTCAAAACCGGGCATAAGGAGAAGTGGGCCATCGCCATGGCTTCCGTGATGCTGGTCGCCATTTTTCCCATTCTCCATTGGCAGTACTCGGACTTGGTGGTTCCGGAGCTGAACCATTTGAAGGTCAAGGGAGTCATATTGCAGAGTCATCCTTCTACCTGTGTCGCCGCTTCGGGAGCCAACATTGCCGGTTGGTTAGGGATCGAAAAAACAGAAAAGGAAATGGCCCTTAGAATGCGCACCACCAAAATGACCGGCACCAACGCCGGCCGCGCCATCCATGCACTGGGCCAGGTGGGTGTGAGTTGTTCCAAAAAGTGGGTGATGGATTCAGACATCACCCAATTGACCGCACCGGCAATGCTGTTCATCGACAATGCCCAACTCGGGCCGGAAACTCACGCCGTGGCGTTCATGGGGATGCAGGCAGGGCAGGCGGAGATCTGGGATCCCCTGGACGGCAAAACTCTGCACTCGGTGGAAAAAGTCAAAACCTTCTGGCAGGGCAAAAGCCTGCAGTGCTCAAAGAGCGGAAACGTTTAAGCAGGGAAATCCCCGCAGCGGGCCAGCGCCCGCGGGCAGCTTTTATTTTCGATGAGTTGGTGTGAATGCAGAATCCACAAAGATTTTCGAATAGGTGAGTTGCTTCCAATTGCCAGGTTGGAAAATGGGGAACGTATTGTCTGTACTTCTGTTAGTTGTTTCTGAAGATTATCTATAGATATAGAACCCACTCAATTATGATTTTTAATGATTAAAGGGAGGGCATTAAACAGGGGAATTTTTTTGGCCTTGCAAAATTTTGTGATAAAAAATTTAGACTAACAAATTATTTCTTATCCCCTTTCTTTAAAGGACGGTTTTTCAGGTCTTCTGCCGGGGGTAAATCCGATCTGGTTTTATCCTTATAGTCATATTGGGGTGATTTCTAGCAGGGCAGGTGTTTTCCTACATGCAGAGTTTGTGTTTACTGCGAACCTAATTGCCCATTTTTCAATGAAAAAAATCAGAAAGTCATAATTTTGGTTTTGAGTTTAAATTAAACATTTAAATTCAAAGGCTTGCCTTTATTCTGTTTCGCATACCGAAAAATTCAATTTCAAAAATCTAATTAATAAAATTTGCGCCGTTCATTTTCAAAAATGGTTTATGGAGGAAACTAATGACTTTCTGGAGTCGACTTAGTATTAAATGGAAACAAGTTTGTCTATTGCTGGTAGCCGGATTAATTCCCTTAATTTCTGTATTTGTTCTTAATAAAGTAGCCTTTAGAGAAATCAAAGATCTCAATGCAGAGTCCTTTCAAGGGATGGCAAAAAACATTGCTGATAAAATCGATAGAAACCTGTTCGAAAGATATGGCGATGTCCAGGCGTTTGGCCTAAACACCGTCCTCCAGAAAAAAGAATACTGGCATCAGCCCGGGTCCCCCATTGAGACGGCAATGAATAAATATGTCGATACTTATGACATTTATTACCTGACGCTTCTTGTCGATCTGCAGGGTAATGTGATTTCCGTTAACAGCAAAGATCAGGATGGAAATTCTATTTCCACTGCGGATTTCTATGGGAAAAATTATAAAAATACTCAGTGGTTTAAAGATGTCATTCGTGAACGGTTCTATACCAGCCAGAAAGGAAATGTGGGAGGAGGCGGAAGTTTTACCGGCACCGTGGTGGTTCCTCTTCATATAGATCAGGACGTGAAAAAGGTTTACAAGAACGATGAAGGACTGACCCTGGGGTTTGCGGCGCCTGTATATGATGCCAATGGTGACGTGATGGCGGTTTGGCACAATTACGCCAAGTTTTCCCTGGTGGAAGAAATTTTTATAGATGCTTTTGGAGATTTAAAAGAAAAGGGATTGGGGCAAACCGAGCTCACCTTATTGGATGGAAAAGGAAATATTATCATCGATTATGATCCGAGTGCAGGCAAGGGCAATGATTCTTCCATCAGTCATGACCTGGATGTTTTGATGAAATTTAATTTAGCTGAAAAAGGAGTAACCGCTGCGATCAATTCGGCTCAAAAAAAACAAACCGGATTTGAATATGCGTTTCATGCTCGCAAAAAAATTGAGCAGGCCGCCGGGTATGCCCATCTCAACGGAGCCCTGGGATTCCCCGGAATGGATTGGTCGGTATTGGTGCGGGCGCCGGATTCTGTTGTTAATGAATCGATCAATTCCATTCAGTCGCAGTTATTTATGTTGATTGCCGTCTTTGCCGGAGTGATTTCAATTTTTGGTCTCTGGAGTTCCGGTTTGATTACGAAACCCATTGTTTCACTGAAAAGGGAATTAGAAAAACTTTCCCTTGGAGAAATCGATGCCATTGAGGAATTAAAAATAAAAACCGAAGATGAATATGGAAGCCTGAAAAATTCATTTGAAAAGCTTCTGGCAACTTTCAAAAGTTATTTGACCCATTCACAGAAAGTATTAGTAGGTGAAACGCGATCTTCTCAAGGGCTGGGACTGGAAGGGGACTTCAAAAAAGAATTGAATAAATTTATTAAATTCGTTGATGAAAAAAAGAACTCCGAACGGGAGGCCTATCGGTCTTTGGCGATTATTGAAAGTTCCCGATCCAACGTATTATATGCGGATATGGATTTTAATATTACGTATGCGAATCCTGCATCGATAAAAACTCTGGACAAAATTAAAGAACATCTTCCAATAGATCCAAAAAATATTGTGGGTCAGAGCATTGATATATTTCATAAAAATCCATCGCATCAACGCAGCCTGCTGTCGGATGCGAGAAATTTCCCCATTCAAACCATTATCAAAGTAGGTCCCGAATCTTTGGACCTGTTGGTTGCGGATATTCATGATAAACACGGGAAGCATATAGGGAACATGCTGACCTGGGATATTGTTACTGAAAAACTGGCTTACCAGGAAAAAATTCAGTCTGTCTCTTCTTTGGTGGACAATGCTCCAATTAATTTAATGTTGGCGGACAAGGATCTGAACATTAAATATATAAACCCAGCTACGAAAAAACTTTTAACCAGTCTGCAGAAATATTTTTCAGTGGACGTGTCCGATTTAGTGGGGAAACCGATTGATGTGTTCCATAAAAATCCGGAATATCAACGTAAGATTCTTGCCGACCCCAGCAACCTGCCGCATAGGGCTGTTGTCCAGGTCGGTCCCGAAGTTTTCGATCTGACAATTTCGGCGGTTTACAATAATGAGGGCGAATACGAGGGACCCATGGTTTCCTGGGAAGTGGTAACCGAGAAAAAAGCCATGGAAGAAAGAGAAAAGGAAGTGATGGCGCGTGTAGCCGAAACGGCTCAAACTTTAGCCGGATCGGCGGAGGAGTTAACGGCGACCAGTCAGCAAATGACAACGAATGCCGAAGAAACTTCTGCTCAAGCAAATGTCGTCTCCTCTGTTTGTGAAAATGTAGGTAAAAATATTCAAGCCGTGGCGAGTGGGGCAGATGAAATGAGTGCGAGCATTAAAGAAATTGCCAAAAACTCGAATGAAGCGGCACAGATCACCAGCACGGCGGTACAACTTGCTGAAAAAACCAATTCAACGATTTCCCGGTTGGGTGAAAGCTCAGATGAGATTGGTCAGGTCATAAAAGTGATCACCTCCATAGCAGAGCAAACCAATCTGCTGGCGCTCAATGCAACCATTGAAGCAGCTCGCGCCGGTGAAGCCGGCAAAGGGTTTGCAGTGGTGGCCAATGAGGTGAAAGAACTGGCGAATCAAACGGCTAAAGCCACGGAAGAAATAAGTGACAAAATAAGGGCGATTCAAGAAGACACGCAAGGGTCGGTGGTGGCCATTCAGGAAATCACTCAGGTGATTAATCAGATTAATGATATTTCCTCAACCATTGCCAGTGCAGTGGAAGAACAAACGGCCACCACATCTGAAATTGGAAGAAGCGCATCCGATGCCAATCAGGGAAGCGCCGAAATCAATGAGAACATTACGGGAGTGGCCAGCGCGGCACAAAGCACCACTCAGGGAGCGAATGATTCTCTCAATGCGGCAATGGAGTTATCCAAGCTTTCTAATGAATTGCAAAGTATTGTTAACCAAACGAAATCTAAATGAATAGATTGAAATATTAGTTTTGAATAAAATCTAAAAAGGGCTTTAGAGAATTTTGTTGAGAAGTTTTGGGGCAAATCCCCCCTGTCCATCCTCCTTCTTAGTGATTTTCTCTAAAGTCCCAACTTCCCTTCCCTCAAGATATTCAACCGAAGACACCGTGTGGTTTCGAAAACCAGGGGTGTCTTCGATAATAGTTAAATGACATCTACCGCCATGATTACATACTCTTTATTCATTCTTGTTCCCTGATGTGGTTCCACGTAGGTTCCATCGTAGTAGTACCACTGCAGTGGTTTCATTTTCCCGAGTTCTTTCGGTTGTTTGGGAAGTTTGCTTACGTCTAAACCGTTTGCAATAAATGTAGCCGGGTTAATGTAGTACACTACATCCTCATGAGTTTTTTCAGGATTACTTGAGAAATGAGTCATGTTATGTTTGGTGACGGTTTCCAGCATGCAATATTCACCACTGGCACTGGTGGCATCGATTGCAACCAGCTTCGAACCCGGAGAAATTAATTTTGCTATTGCGTTGATTTCTTTCTTTGCCACTCCCTTGAGTTTTAATACGGGACCAAATTCCCTTTTTACTTCTTCCATTGTTTTTGGCTGATCCGAGGACTCAAAAGCATTCAGCCCACTCACGAAAAATAAAAACATGGCTATTGCCACAAATAATGCTGCATTGACTTTTAATGTTTTGTTCATGACGTTTCCTTTTAATAAAAATTTATCAGTTACATTTAAATGAAAATTATTGAATCCTGAGCAGGAAAAAGTTTTCATATTTCTGTCTGGGTTGAAATTAAGTCTTCCTTAAAAGGATCCTTAATGTTTTCAGAATTACCCACAAAGTATAGTTAAATTAAAAGAATATAAAATCGTTCGAATTACGAAATTTATGTAGTAGAAATACGGCAAGCAAATCTATTCGTTTAGAGCAAAATCGAATGAAGATATTCAACTTTGTCACAGCGAGTGCTTCCTGAAGGTGAATCACCCCAGCCCGCAGGCAACGCCTGCAAGTAAAATTCATTCTCAGAAATGTTTGCCATTAAGGTATCTCCAGAAACTATACGAAAATCTCTGCTGCCTCCAATCGTTAGATTGGAAAAGAGGGGGACGCATGGATCTTTCCTTCAGCAAAATTTTCTAAAGAAAGTCTATATATAGAAACAAGTAAAAACCCAAGTGGTCAATCACCCCAGCCCTCTTTAGGAAAGAGGGCGATCATCGACTCCCATTTTCTAGTTTGGTTCTAAAGGTATGTAAAATTTATGAGAAGGTCTGAGGATTAAAAATTCATGCAAACCTATCGAGGATTAAAGTTGCTCGCGGGCGCTGGCCCGCTGCCATCGAAAATAAATGCCCCCCTTTAGCGGAGTTTAGTTTTTAGGATTGAGTGAAATAGAATTATCGCAAAGATTCTGACGATTCAGTTTGCAGGGAATCACATCGTAGATGAAATTCTGGTTGCGGGGCCTTCCCCGCCAATTTGCAATTGGATGCAAAAGGAATATTCGAAAAGATTCTGACAATACGGTTTGTAAGAAAACACATCGAAGATGAAATGCTGCCTGCAGGCGCTAGCCTGCTAGTTGGTTTCGAAGCGGAGAGTGGCGAAGACGCCTCGGCCCTGGTGAAAGGGAATGCTATTGAAGGTTTGCGGATTGATGTTGGGGAAGAAGACATCTTCGTCGAGCAGGTTGTCTCCGTAGATGGACAAGCTCACGCCATCCAGACAGGATTGATGAGTGAGTTTACCGAGTTCGAAAATCACATTAGCTGTGAGAAGCGAATACGAATCCGGTGGCGGATTGGCGTTGATCACTCCGGCGACGAATTCATTGTTTCGCGGAGGCGCGCCAAAGTAATTGTTGAATACACTGAGGATGATTCCGATGGGAAAGGAATACGTCGCTCCAGTTTTCACCATCCATGAAGGAGCGAGGGTGGTCTGATAATTCCCGGTTTGATCGCGGTTGTTCTGATAAGTGGCGTTGCCGATGAGAGTAAGCCGAGGTGTCACCAGGTATTTGCCCTCCAGTTCCACACCATGGTAACGAATGTTGCCACTGTTGTTGTAAACGGCAGTTCCTCCGATAATATTTTTTTGCCAACTGTAATAAAAAGTTAGCGCAACGTTCCCTTTTACGTGATTGAATGAAATTTGCGCGGCGAGAGTTTTAATCGTTTCGGGCGAGAGATTTGGATTGCCCAGAGGAGGGACGACTCTTTGAAATTCTTCCGCCACCGGCGACCGAAACGCTTCGCCATAAGACAACTTGGCGTGCCAGAATTTATCGATGAAAAAGATCAAGTCCGCCCGTGGAGAAATCCGACTGGGCCCATCTTTGCGCTGGTTCCACTGGAGTCCGCCGATGAAGCGAACCCATTCGGCCACCTGGTATTCCAATTGACCATACAAATTATGATTGGTGATGTCCCAAAAGTCGGTTAGTGCCCCCGGTTCGATTTCCAGGTCCCCGTTTTGGTGGTCATAAAATCCACCGAACAGTACGTCCAGGTTTTTCATTATTTGGCCGCGGACACTCAGTTCAGTTAATAGGTTGCGAGCCACCTGGTTGTAAGGAACCGTGTTAAACAATAAGTAGCGTTCGATTTTATGTTGGTGGTAGAGGGTGTTGATCGACGCTTGCCACTTGCTGTTAAAAAAGTGGGTGTAGCCAACATCAAAAAAGTAGCGTTCCGTAATATTATCCTGCGGAGGAAAGGTGACTGCGGCAAGAGGAAGGCTGGAGAAGACATGTCGATTGGCATAAGCATTCAGTTTTAAGTTTTTCCATTTGGCGGTGAGGACTCCTTGAAACGTTTCTTCCCCCATGGGCCAGTCCCCGGTGGTCAAGGTTTGATCACGAATTCCTTTGACTTTGACGTTGCCGCTGTTTAATAGATTGGCGCTGCCGTACATTTCCAACTCCCCTATTTTTCCGCCCCCGTTCAGAGTCAATTGTCGGCGGTGATACGAGCCGTAGGTGACAGCACCGGAGAACTCGGATTCTTCGTCTGGAGATTTCGTAACAATATTGATGACGCCGGATACCGCGTTGGTTCCATATAAAACAGAGCCTGGTCCACGAATGATTTCGATGCGCTCAATTGCATTGACAGGGAATCCTGCGTAGATATCTATATTGATGCCGGTGGTACCTGCTTCGCGCATGGGTCGGCCATTGAGGAGCAACAAGACTTTGCGATCATGGTGTTCATTGCCGACACCGCGTAAACTGGTGCGCGCTCTTTGTTGAAAATGATTTCCCGTAATCTGAATACTGGTTTGACGATTCAAGATATCGCGCAAACTCAGCGCACCGAATTTGCGAATTTGATCTTGAGTGATCACCGTGATAATTCCCGGAGCCTGAGTCAGTTTTTCTTCACGTTTGGAAGCCGCAAAGACTTTGAGGTTTTCCAGATCCAAACTCAACAGATGTTCGAGTTCTTCATCCTCGTCAGCAGTGACAGGAGGATGGGGCTCTGCAAAACTTTTTGTTGAAAATATAAAAAATACACTGACGACAAGAAAAGTCTTCAGTGACCAACTGTGAAAACTCATTGTTTTTAATTTAAAACACCGAGATGTTTAAAGAGATTGAAGTGAAAAATGTTAAGCCCGGACAGCCGGGAATCAATACATAGTCAGTTTAATTTGGAGCGAATTTCAAAACCGTTCGAAGTATTTCCTAAGGCGTAAAAACAAATTTATCAGCAATATAACTTATCCGATACTGGCAAAACAGGTTAAATGGGAGCCAATTCATTACCTTAAGAGTAGTTGCAACCTTCTGGATTTTCAAAGAAAAAAATTTTAAAAAATTGAAATAAATCAAAATTCAATATCCTCAAATGATCTCCTTTTGAATTGAGATTTCCTGCGGAGGAGAAAAATTCAATTTGAGGTCGTTTATTCATTGGACGAAATGAGGTCAATTGAGATATAGTCCATAAAGGGTACCCTTTTCATTATAGAAAATCCAGTTCAAATATCGGACTTTTTGCCAGGGGTGGATGGAAAAACTCCTGGGAATTAAACGTTCTATATATAAGGAAAGAGATTGGAAATTCGAGTTTGGAAATCTTTCGAGAGTTGCGAAGGGGAGGGACGACCTTTTTTGGAAAATCACAATCGTGTTCCGTTCTCGACCTTTGACTGGCTTTGGAAATATTGGAACCATTTTGGTAAGTCTTCGGGCAAGCAGCTTTTTCTGGTCGGAGTTTATCAAGACCAAAAGATCACCACTCTGGCACCTTTAACCATTCAGCCCCGGGTGGGAGGAGTTCCGCAGGTCCAACTTCTGGGTGACGGATTGTCCGATTATTTAGGATTTGTGGGTCCGGTGGATGGCCCGATGCTTCAGGCAGTGGTGGATGAAGTTCTCAAGGAATTCCCCGATGCCATCTTTTCGTTCAACGATATTTCCGAGTCGAATCCATTAAGCAAAGTTTTTGCAGACTCGTCGTTGTTTCCTCATTTTGAAAAAATTCCGCTCTATTTCTATCCCTATAGAGATTTGACCGTGGAACAAAAACAAAAACGTTCTTCCTCGCAAAAACGTTTTTTGTCGCGGCTTCGAGGCAACCACAAAAAATTAAAAAAAATGGGCCGGTTTGAATTTACGATTGTCGATTTTGATGAAGACCGGGAAGAAGCCTTGCGGTTGATCAAGGATCTCTTTGCCTTGCATGAACAACGTCATTTGGGAACGGGCAATGCCTGGTGTGAAGAGGAAAATAAACAGTTCCTCACCGATTTGATTCAACATGCGAAGCAATCCCATATTCTTGGTTTCATCTCCAGCCTGGACGGAGAGCATTTAATGTTCACTTTGGGATTTCGAATTGGGACCACCTTTTTCGAATACATCATTGCGTTTCATCCTGCGTTTGCGCCGTTTCGGTTAGGGCAATTGAACCGGAGCCTTTCGTTTGACCCGTGTCGGGAAATGGGAATTCAAATTTATGATTTTTCTAAAGGAGAGACTATTGACAAAAAGGCCTGGGCGCAGGGCAAGAAAGAGAGCTCACGTTATTTGTTTATACCCAACCCGTCTTTCAAAAACCGATGTGTCATGAAATGGGATTCCACTTATTTGCGTGCGAAAGTGTGGGGTCGCAAAAAGGGATTCAACCATAAAATCAAACAGGCGCTGGGAAGTTTTGCCAAAAGGAAGAGTCGTAAAGCCTCCGGCTCACCTGTTCCCAACACCCGTGGTTACATGGGTGACTATGGCCAGGTGAAACCTTTTCAATACAAACTCATTGCGGACCTTCCTTTATCAGTCCAGGAACCGATTTTGGATTTTGTTTATAAACGCGTGGGAAAAGAAAATATATTTTGCGAGAGAACGTCCGGCCAGATCCGGTTATGGGAAGAGAAGTCCCGCGAAGAGATCAAGCTGGCATTTTAATCGTTAAGAACTCAGCGGATAGGTCGAAGGATTTTCCATTTTAATACTCAATTGGGGAGACTCCACCCGAGTGGGTGGTTTTTCCAATAGAATTCTTCGGGTGGAATATTCACTTTGAGTGAGAACATCAATCTCGCCGCGCTTTTGAGCCTGACCGACAAATTGAAGAATTTTATCCAAAAGAAAATACATATTTTCGCCGTCAATAAAATTGTTGGGATGGGTCCAGAGATGCACCACCTTGTTTTGCCGAATGGCACGCGAAATTAAATTGGTCCATCGTTTGTAGGTGACTTCCAGAGGAATGGTTTTTCGAAGCCGGTACCGCCAGTTCAAAAAGTATCCCGCAGGAATTTGGATGGGGACTTCACTCTCCGGATGACTTTGCGGGATGGGATTTAGATCGAACTCTCCCAGAAGAGTGCATATATTTTTCAGCAGAGGATTGTCGTATTTTCTTTTTAAGTTTTCCCGGTACCCGATAAATCCATAATCGCGAAGTTGATCGACATAACCTACTAAATTGCGCGGGTAAATGAAGGTTTTGAATTCAATCTTTTTGAGTTTTTCCACCTGTCCAATCAGTTCCATCTCTTGGCAAAACTCACTTTGTGTTACCTCCGATTCACCGAGAGGAAGATGACTGAACCCATGCGAGGCAATTTCATGTTCCTGTCTTTTGGCAATCCAGTTAAATACTTTCGGGTTCAACCAACCATCAAAATCATTTTGCTGGGCCGCGTTCTTAAATGCCGAAAGCCAACGATCCCTGTTTTCTCCCAGGTCGGAAAACCACTCCGGG
Source organism: Nitrospinaceae bacterium (assembly GCA_965223665.1). Classification (GTDB taxonomy): domain Bacteria; phylum Nitrospinota; class Nitrospinia; order Nitrospinales; family Nitrospinaceae; genus CBDCVY01. Next base: position 2,217,558 of record OZ245011.1, on the reverse strand, counting down.
TGACTCAGGTATTCGTCAATCGTTAAAGTGTAAGCCCCTACAAACGCAAAGGTCGCTCTAATCTCATTGTCTTCTAAAATTTCCGTAATGTTTTATAAGCCGTAAACAGTTTGGAGTTGGTAAGGATGTCTTTGTGTTTTGATTTGAGACAATCGGAGATTCCCCACTTCCCCTCGCAATCAAATGAAATAATAAAAGTACCAGCCATAGTAGTCTCTTTGTGGTATGAGGTAATCCGCCCTGATTATCCTCAACAAAATTTTTATCGAGCCAGACTAAAAAGGGTCGTGCCTGGGCAGCACTAGAGGGAGATGAAAACGGTGTTTGGCCTGTGTTCTCATTAGGCGTAAAACAAGCCTTTACGAAAAAAAAGATCGCCACCAACCCGGGTTCCCTCCAGTACCCTAATTGGATTGGATTCAGTCTACCTGAAGAAAATAGGGAATTCACCTAAAAACTGTTAGATAAATTTAAATTCCTCCTAAGTTTTTTTGGCATATAGGGAATCTATGAGCTTAAAATTAACAAAAACAGGGAATTATGAATTTTGAGCCAAAACATCGTAATTCCGAAGTGCTTGAAAAAAATAATAGATTGGACCCGAAAAAAGCCGCGGGGTAGGCCTCGCTGCCAGAATTTATCTTCGATGGGTTTGCCTGCCAACGGGATGGTCAGAAACTTTATGAATATTCCTGCTGCATCCAATCGCCAGGTTGGGAAAAGAGGGAGTACATCGTTCTCTCTCAATAGTTTTTTCTAAAGGGCAACTTTACTTTAGAAAGGGTTCTGAGGATTCTGTATACACACTCACTCTTCGAAGAATAAAGTTGCCTCTGGCGGCTAGCCAGTCATCGAGAATTAAAGTTGCCCGCGGGCGCTGGCCCGCTGCCTCTAACGGCTAGTTAGAGGTCAATTCCACCCGTGGCCTTGAAAGAGGGGAACGAACTCTTCGGGAATCCACAGTCGGTTTTCTTCCACGAAGCGGAAGTACTCACCCGGAGGATGAAGGATGTTGTCTTCGGGATTTCCCAGGTTGATGAGAAACCGGTTGGGAAGTTGTGCCCGCGCGAGCATCCGGAGTTCAAAGGGGGAAAGCCGCAGGGGATTCTCTGCGTTAAACACCCCGGCGGAAGCGGCGCGTGCGCGTTGCACGGCTTCGCGGGCCTCTCTCAGTTTAGGAGCGCGGGTTAATATATCCCCCGGGTTGTGTAATCCTTCCACGGAATTGACCAGTGTCCCCGGGGACCGAAACGGATCAATGTTCGGAAAAATAAAATAGGGAACCGCCAGCCCCTGTTCCAGCATTCGAAAATTATATGAATCCAGACGGTCTTCTGCGGCCGTGTTGGGTTGGTTCGGGTGCACGTAAGCGAGAAGGCGACCGTAAGTATCGAGCGCTTCGTAAGCGAACGCCAGAAAAAATTTGAAAGATTCTATCGTATGGTTCAGCGCCTCCAGGTCTTCGGTCATGATTCGTTCAAGTGCACGATGCGCCGCCTCGGCATGAGTGGCATGATTCTGTGCGCAATCGGGACCTAGTTTTGATGCCAAATATTCTCGGAGTTCCGGTGAAATGTTAATCGTGGGAGGCAGATCGGACAAATAGGTGGCCCAGCGTTCATCAGAGATTTTGACAAAACTGCTGGTGCCGGGAAACTGAAAAGATACTTCGGGAGTATCGATCGCCAAAAAGCGGATGCTTAAATTGGCTTCCGGTTGAACGTGAACGGTGTCTCCATCGTGAACTGCCCACGCGACCGACATGCGGTTTTCTCCCCTAAGCCCCAGGTGGAATCGTCCGCCAAGCGAATTCCCCCCAAAGGTAAAAAATGTACTCATACTGTTGCCCCCATCTCCCCTCAATTGTCTAGTGATATAGGAAGGAATATATTAAAAATATATTGAATTCAAGAGGTTTTTTAGGGATTGTGACAGTTTCGGTTTGCTTTAAAACATTGAAATTGTGGCATTTAGAGGGAAATTTCGATTAAGTCGTTATTAATCAGAGTTGTGGACCAATCGGTACTGAATCCAAAGTGAAAGGTGCGGCAGAAAAAATTTTTTTCAGAGGACCCCATGCGAAACCCAAATTCCCCTGCGCAAAGATCCGTAGCCGATTCGTAAAACAGGTTGGTCCGGTCGGTGAAGATAAAGCACCCAGTGAGGCATTACTTGAATGTACTCCAAAAATTCGATCGGATGGCTTTCGAAAATAAACCCATCCACATGTGGAAGGTAAATAAGCCCTGATGATTCTTCAAGGGCCGGTAGGTTTTCCTTCACCAGGGTTTTAAGGTCTATTTGAAAGTAAGAAATTTTTCTCCGGTTTAAATCTTTACACACGAGCTTATTTTGTTTTGTTCTCCATGCCTCGGGAATGCAATCGTTGATCTTAAAGAACTTAATTTCACCATTAATAAAATTATATGAAATTAATTGGCTATTTTTTCCAGTGTATACAATTTCCTCTGCCGAAATCCTGACCACCTCAGAAATTATGGCACCATACCCCTGATAAGGACCAATTTGATTCGATATATCCAGAGGAATTTGTTTTGTCTTTCGAATGGGCAAACCGTCAGAAACCCAAAGCTCCCAACCTCGTTTCCTGTCATGTAAGTAATAGAAAAGTTTGTCGACATCTTTTAAATAAGTCGGGTGACAGGCTTTGCCAACATGGTGGATCTTTTCTTTATTGCTTAAATCTACCTGTCTTAAATAGCACTCGTCCAAATCGGAAAACAAAAAACTGTTTTCAGGGCCAATGGTAATATCCTGGACGAAATGAGTAGAATCATAATTTGTGAAATATCTTAAATCCTCTCTCTGATAATTATTTAGATCAAAACCAATAATATCAATTCCTCCCCAAGCACAGATGATCTCTCCCCCTAATTTAATAGAAGGTTTAGGATAGTCCACTTTTATATTGGGTAAAAAAAAGATTAAGATCCATGGAGCAAAAACGAGGATTAAAAAAACGGAAATTAGTTTGTGGATAGTTTTGGGAGACACGATGGTTTAATTTGAGATTAAATACATTGTTGATTTCATGGCTATAGAATATTTATAAGTTATTTCTACTGTTCTACCGTCGGCCAAATTCCCAGGTCACCTAAGAAAGGGGCGAGATAAGCTAGAATAAAGGCAACTAGCATTGCAGCGAAAAGTATCTTTAAAAAAAATTTATGATCTTCTCCGTTATTCATGAGCAATTTCCCATCCATTCCAAAAATATTTACTTCAATTCAAACTTAAGAAGTTCCAAGGATTCTATTTTTAAAATCACTTCGCGGCCCAAAGCGTCGGTTACCATTACCTGTTCTTCTGGGTTTTCACTGTCAATCCACTCCAGGTCGCAGGTGAGATCGATTTCGTCTAAATGGAGAGACTCTTCATTGTCTTCCAGGTATTTTACTTTGATGGGATAAACAGGAATGGTTTCTATTTTTGGATTTAAAGTGCTTTCCAGTTCCTGTCGGTTCTTTTTTAAAAGTTTAAAATTGATCAACTCAAGAGAAAAAAGAATTCCCAGTAATAGGTAGAAATAGAAAACCCTATCGTCCAGTTTTAAAATTAACATAGCCGGCTCCACGAAAACTAAAGATAATGGATTGAAGAAAAAGAAAGGAGCTAGAGAACGTAATTCCACCAATTTCAGAAAATAATCGACCATTAAGCATCCAGAAAGGATGACTTCCGTCATCCTGTATAACGAAATTGCCCGATCCACTTTAAAAATAAAGGCACCCACCCGCCGAGTTTTTATTTTCCAAAGTATGAATGAATTGAGTCCAATATAAAATGCAATTTGGGAAAACAGAAGAAATACAAACCAATTTATCGGATATTTACTCATAAATGCTGTAAAAATTGCCAGATTCAAGGTCAGTAAAAATATATAAATACTTTTATAGGTGAAAATGTAATTCATAATCCTTCATTCTTGAGCAAGGATCAGGGAGTTGATCATGATTCTAAAACAATCCATTATTTATAAATCGCAATCCTGTTTTAGGGTTAACCCATCTTTATAGGCGTAATACTCTTTGCAGTTGCTTCCGTTTCTTTTGACTTGTCGCATTCCTATGTCACTCGCTTGTAAAAATTCCCAGGGAGACGTGGACCCATTGTTATTCCAATCCATTTCTTCCCAAGGATATCCTTTGGAAAGGCTTGCGTAACTGCGGATGCATCCGTATCCCACTAGCAATACCAAAACAATTGTTGAAATAGGCTTCATATATTTGTGGTTCATTTTTAATGTATAGAGTGCTTAAAGCAAAAATATAAATATAAAGGTGAAGTACATACCGCAGGCCAATACGGCTCCTAGGGTCATAAAAGCACGATGCGCTTTGAAAAATAAACTTTGGTGCGACGGCTGGTTCTTTCCATAAAAGTAGGCGTAGGACAAATAAGTCCAGCGAAATAAAAACACCCCACCGGCAAAAACCATCAAATAGAAATGCCACATGGGAGCCGGAGACTCCGTATTGTTTCTCGCAATTAAAATGGACGTGGCGCACAACCCAAGGATCAGGAGATCAATGCCAATGTTTTTGAGGGTTAGCGGGTACATAGTTTTGATGTTCATAAAAACTAATCCTTGATGAAACGTATCCAAGCAAAATAATCTAGTTTTAGTATCAAACAGAGTTTCAAAAAAGGCAAGGGGGAGTGGGAATAAGGAAGTCTCTTTGGTGAGTGAATTCCCGTTAACGATTGTATTTGGTGAGGCGTTTTTTGAGAGTGGGGAATTCTTCAAAAAATATTCGGGATTCTTCCTCGGTGAATTCAAAAAAGATGTATTCCTCGTGCGCTACGGAACCCATCCAGGGAGTGCCGTCTTCTCTCAATAAAAATAAATCTTCAGGAAGGTCCGGTAGGATCCAGGAAAAAATAGAGTTTGAGTTTTGCTGTAGCAATTCCAAAGTGGTTGGGTTCAATTCAAAGAGGATCACTCTTTCCTGGCTCGAAGTCAACTGGGTTCCGGGCCAGGCGGATTGCAGGGAGTCTTCGATGAAGTAGGGTAAAAATTCCTCCAGCACTTGATTAATCGTCTCTCCCTGAGACCGAATTACAAATCCCCCCTGATTAGCAAACTGCATTCCCACATGGAGAAGGGATTGATACAACTCTCCTTCAATATTGGAAAAGGTGTCATAGGTATAACGGTTCATTTTAGTTACTCTTTTTATTCAAAAGACGCTCAATGGGAAGATATAATTCCCTAGCGAGATTGGATATGAGTTCAATGGACCATTGCTCCAAAAAGCTTTCATCATTTTCAATCTCTTGCACCGTAATTTTTTCGAATCCGATTTTATCTGCTAATTCTTCCCTGGATAGATTTAAGTTTTCTCTGGATCTTTGGATAAGTTGATTGCGGGGAATGGAATCCTTTTCATCTCTAAATTTTTCACCCACTCCAAGTAGATCCAATAAATTTATGTCCAAGGCCTTACATAAAAGTCTTACTTCTTTTAAATGAGTCACGGTTTTTATTTCGTCGGGGTAGGCTTCTATGTCGTGATATTCCATAAGAGTGAGCCCGATTTTTTGTGCCAGTTCTTCTTCACTTAATCCTTTTCGAATTCGGTTGTTTTTTATGGTCTGATTAATTCCCATTTTTAAACAAACTCACTCAGGTTCCACCGGAAACACTTCGATGGTTTTACACAGAGCCATGATTTCTGCCCCATAGGACGGGCTGATATAAATGACCTTGAGTTGTTTTTTCTTAACTTGATCCCGGGTATTCTGCAAATAATTGTGTTGTTGCTTAATAGTGGTATCGGGACGGATATCTAAAATTTCATTCAACAGGGACAGGTCTGCGTTCTCCCCTTCTTCAATCGTAATATTGAAAATAATATTTCCTTCTCTGAGACCGTTTCCTTTAAAGACGACCTTTCCTGAGAGGAGAAGGCGATACAACGCACCGTCCGCCAGCCTGAAACCCAGCTCGACGGCGTCTTCCATGAATTCCAGTTTATAAAGGTGGGAGTCATGAAAATTGGGTTGGTGAATTTGATTTACGTTACCCAGTTGGAAATGTATCTTATCCATAAAGGAATGTTCCTCTTGTCCGCAAATAATTCAAAATGGCCGTGGGTAAAACGGATGCGACAGGAAAGGATTGTTCAAGTTTGACTGTCTTCAAAATGTTTGAGTTTTTTTAACACTGTGTCTAAATAGTCTTCCATGGGTTTATCTTTTGCCTCTTTTTTCAATTGAGAAATCAGAGGTGCAGTGTCCGGATTTGTGAGCGTGAGTGTTTTTAAAATTAACAGGTTCAGGAGCCGTCCAAACTCCGTCAAACCCGGGGAGGTGCCGTCTTCCCACAGCTCAATCAAATTAGAATCCGTCATATTTTTTTGAAGGTAAGGAGTGATCCATTTTTCCAAAGCGGTTTTAATTTGAGTGAAGCAATCTTTTGTGGAATGGTTTGCGTTGAGGAGCCACCACTTGTCGCCGCGCTCCGGCAATAAGATTCCCGCACGCTGTTGTAAATGGCAATCCAGCAAGGGTGGAAAATCGGGCAGTGCTTTCGATTCTAAAAATTGATACAGTCTGCGCGACATGATGCCGACGTTGAGGGTAAAAATGATTTCCGACTGACAACTTTTTTGACTGGTCTGAAAATTGATCAGTCCCCAATTGTCATCCTGTAAAAGATAAAACGTTTCCTTCCGCTTTTTAAAACCGAATTTCTTCAGTAAGAAATACGCTTCGGTGATCAGGTTTTTGAATTCAGTTTTCTTGTCCATACTTTGAATACGGTTTGGATGAGTGGACAGAAAAGTTTTCATAAAAATCGTAGTTTAGTGGTGATACTTACAAACAAATGGGGTTGAAAGTCAGGTTTCTTCTTCTACCCTTTCATCTGGGCGTCAATAGATTTATTCATCCTCACTTCTCAATGAGACGATGCGTTTCCAAACGTTTTCGGAAATTGTATTTTGATCCATATGGCGTAACAATTCCTTAAACTTGGGATTGTTTTGAGCCCGTTCTTCTGCGTAGCTAATAAACTTGGATCCATGAAGAACAAAAAAATCTAACAAAGGACCTGTTGCCAGATAAGAAAGCACTCGCTCGCTGACATCCAGTTTTAAAATATTTAAAAAAGTGACCAGGGCCAGTTCAGGTTCAAAGGAAACGAGGTTTTGCATTTTTTCCTCGGCCCAATAGTATTTTTCCTGGTTAGGAGATTTCTCCTCCGCCATCTGGTAAAGAATCCAAGCGTGAATAAACTTCGTGTTCATTTGAATGTGGTGGTGTGTTTAATCAGGGGTCCGGTGATGTCCCAGGAACCTTTGTTTCAAAAGGTCCAAATGGCCCATCTCCCCTCAAGACGCACCCTATAAAGACTATTTTTATTATCGAATAAAATATCGGAAAAGGCAAGATATTGATTTAAAGCCATTTTTTTTCAATAAGTTTCAGTGTGGGTAGAATTATGGAAATAGGGAAGGATGGGATTTGAGCTACCTGATTGAAGGGGAAACTCTATATCAGAAGTAATTTAAATAAATCATAAAGCAATACCCATTCCGCGATGAAAAAAACCAGGGTAAGAAGGACATCAAAAAATTTCCAGAGAAGGCTCGACTTTTTCCACTCCTGTAAGCAGGACGTTCTGTATTTCGAGGAAATTAAAAACGCCCACCCGCGGTAAAGCCAGAGAAAAGAAGAGATGATTTCTAATATAACCTCGGCGATCGAAATTAAATGGAAAGGCATCCTTTAATGTTGGGTGCAGTCTAATGACAAGCGCTGCTCAGCAATTGTTTAAACTTTTCATTTTTGTGAGCCAGTTCATCCAGTTGTTTCGTAAATTGATTTCCATGCAAAACTAAAAACTCGTGTAAAGGGCCGTTGGCAAGACAGGTGCAGATCGGATCACTGGAATCCAGTTTTAAAATATCGCCGAAAGTTCTGAGGGCCAGTTCAGGTTCCGAAGTCACCATGGCTTTCATTTTTTCTTCCGTCCATAACAGACTTTCTTTTTGAGGAGAGTTTTCCTCTGCCAACTGGTAAAGGATCCAGGATTTGATGAAACCCAGGTTCGAAGAAATGCGACATGTCATAAGACACCTCCATTTAGAGAGAAGGGCTGTGGTCCTTGGGGGCGGGTTTTACTTTCTGCAGAAAAAAGACTTGAAACCCACGCCAAGGGTTTTGGCGATTCCCAAAATTATTGTGATGTTTATCTCGATAATTTCAGTGTCAGACAAAATAGGTTGAATAGCAAGGGGGGATGGTTAGGAGGCGGTTTTACAAACCTTTTCGTTTAGGCAGGTTGGAATTTTGGGAGCGGGATGCGATACTGTTTGAATGCGAAATTAATTTATGTCTTTGCAGGGAAGAGGAACTCGGATTTCAATGGACATGTTCGCGCTGGGTACAGGGAGAGTTTTGGGTTCCTCTGATGGCACCATCCGGAATAATTTTTATGCCATTAAAATAAACATCAGGAGTGAATAGAGGAACTGGATACTGGCTAAAACAATTCCCACGTACATTGCAACTCTAAACCCACCTTGGACTTTTTTAAGATTGTACGAATAAAAGACCGCCGCCAGGAGACCGCATTCCATAGAATACAACATGAAGGAAAAAGCATCCGGGCCTTGGGTATTCACAAAATAAAAACCCAATACAAGAAAAAAGGTAGCCAGAATTGTAATGAATATTTGCATAACGACCCACAGGTTTTGATCGATCGCAAAAAACGTTCAGGACTCATGCTGCGACCCTGAGTTAATTTCCAGTAATTATTTTACCAGAAATTTACAGGAAAACGTGCGAGACTGTTTCAATGCGAAATAACCTAGAAAATCCAAGCCTAGGAAAACTTCCGTTATCGGTGAAGTACTTTAGTTTAAGCGTTGGGCTAATTTTAACGGGTGTTTTAATTGTGTACGCTAATTTAAATTTTAATTGGGGAAGTCATTCAAGCGTATTATGGGCTACAGTATTTTTGTGGTTAATGTTTTTAGCATCTTTAATTTTCTTATTCACTGGATTAATTACAGCTCTTAAAAGTAAAGAAAAATACAAAGGTTTGGGAGTGGGTTTGAACTTAGTAGGAATTCTGGCCTATGTTGGTGGTTTTATAGCGTTTTATTCAAGGTGAGAATTAGAGTATGTAAAAAATTTTCGAAAATTAAGAATACTTATGGGTCAGCATTTTTAAATTGAACTCGGCTTCCAGTTGAACGTTTGGATTAGGGTCGGTTGTCATTTTTTTAAGAGAGGTTAAAATCCGTTTTCTTAAAGTTTCATGGGAACACTCATCGTAAAAATAACTTAACGCATAAGGAAGGATTTCCCGAGCTGCAGGGTGGCTGTCGGCCATCCAAAGTTTCAGAGTTTCCCAGGCGTCTTCAGGGCTCATGACCTCAATCACAATTTCACTGGCCACGACGCAGGTTGCCGAATCTTCCAGCTGAGGATAAATCTCTTTTAAGGTTTTCACTAAAGTTTTTTTCTGCGTGGTGTTTAAAAGGTCGAGATCATCTGCAAAAATATTGAGTAGATGAAAGCCATCCGTGAACTTAAAAAATTTATGACGCTGGATGAGGTGGATGAGCTCCGCAAACAGGTTTTGTGGAAACTTTTCGCAGTGGTCGATAATAAATAATTCGACTGCCTCGATGGCGCATTGAAACAGTTCCAGGTTGTCGTCTAAAAGCGCGTCATCAATACTTTGGCAATAATCTTTCCAGGTATAATTGGCTTTCATAATTTAAATATAGGTCCTGCAATGGGTGTTGCCAATGTTCTATAAAAGGTTCGCTGGCGATCAGCCCATATAGCGTTTTACCCTTATTTAAGGGCCTCTCTCCGGGGTTGCTGTCTTAATCTATTTGTAAGAGTAATTCAGAGAATGCCAATATGCCAGCACAATTTTGAATTATTTTTGGGTCAAAAAAGCCATGCGAAACCGACTGATAAAAGCTTTCAAACTTAATATCCTATTTCCGTTAAAATGGTTTGGGGTGTCAGGCCGCGGGTTGTTGTCGGGTAGGCAAAGTGATGATGAACCTGGCGCCGTGGCCGGGAGAGCTCTCGGCGGTGATGGTGCCTCCATGGCGTTCTATGATCCGTTTACAAATGGAAAGTCCCATGCCGGTTCCTTCGTAATCGCTTTTGGGGGTCAGACGGACTAACGGTTTAAACACATCTTGAACTTTATCGCTGTCGAAACCAATTCCATTATCCTGAACTGAAATCTTGCAGTGAGTCTTTCCATCTTTGTCTTCAAACGTTTCGGAATTGATTTGTATCAGGGGAGCCGCATTCCTTTCCTGAAACTTTAGGGAGTTGCTGATCAAATTGGTAAACACCTGTTGAATGTGAAACGGATGAGCTTCAATGGTGGGCATCGGTCCCACCTCAATATTGGCACAGCACTTTTTAATTTGAACATCCAATTCCGAAATCACTTTTTCAATAAGGTTTTCCAGTGGAACCGATTGAAACTGATAATCCGTCTCCACCATGACGTAAGAGTATTTCAAAAGATCGGTCAGCAGTCGCCGAATTCGTTTGAGCGGCGTTTGCATCGTTTCCAGATAATTGCTGTATTTCTGATTCGTCGCTTCGACCGTGGACATGGAAACGGAAGTTTCCATCAGGTCGCGAATGTTGGCGATATCGACCAGCGGTTCATTGATATCGTGGGAAGCGATATTGATAAAGTCCCCCAGCTCCTGATTTTTTGTCTCCAGATTTTTGACTACCGAGTTGATCTCGGAAGTCAAATGGTTAAACGCCGTAGACAGTTCTCCCACTTCATCTTCGCTCTGGATGGAAATGGAATTGTATTTGCGCCCCGGGACAAAGCTTTTGGCCGCGTCTTTCAATTTGCTGATATTTTTCGTGATGATCTGGCTGATAAAAATAATTAAAAGAGTACTGATAAGAAGCAGAGCCAGACAGATGAACAAACCCTGAAAGGTATTCGTTCTTATCTGCTCATGAATTTCTTCGAGAGAGTACCCGATCAGCAGGTTTCCAAAAACTTCATTCTCAAATTGAATGGGCGTTGCAATATAATAGACCTCTCCTTCCGTGATGGGAGTTTTATGGTGGATCATTTCCTGAAAATTCAATTCCAGTTTGCGGGGATTAAAAGTGGAAGTGGGTTTGTCGTTTGTATTGAAAATTCCCAGGTAGACTAGATTCGGATTTTTTACCATTCCTTTCAGGGATGCGTTGATGGCGGCGAAGTCGAGATGTTTATAGCCGGCGCCAATCGATGCGGAAAGCACCAGCGCGGTTTCCTCAATTTGGGTTTTCATAATTTGCAGGGCAAACGTTTCCTGTTTTTGGGAGAAGTAAAACCAGATGAACAGGGTCATCAGAATAAGAGTCAGAATAGAACAGACCGCAAATTTTAAACGAATGGACCACCGCGAAAATATTTTTAGGAAAGAAAACACAGGACTTCGTTCCAATTCATTGAGAAGTCAGCGCCAGAAAGGTTGGCTTTGGGGAAGTTCATTCGACTGTGATGAGAACTTTATCGTGAACCAGCGGGTTATACGGAGTGTGGTCCCCGTAGGCAAACAAAGATTGGATAATGTGTTGACCGGGAATGAGGTCGACTTCTTTGCATTTGGATCCGTCCGAAACGTGAATGGCTTCGTTTTTGCCAATAGGTTGACTCAAGTCCGCCGGTAAGGAGGAAAACAGGATATGGTGATGCCCGTAACCTTCTCGAACGCCTCGTTTTGCCGGTTCTAACCCCAAACCTTCTACTTCCATGCAAATGGTCACCGGACTTTTGACAACCTGGTTGTGGAACGGCTGCACAATGGTTAATTTGCGGTGCTGACCTGTCAGGTAAGAAGGAAATCCAACAATACTGACAATCAGAAGACCTATCGTTCCGGTAAGTAATTTTTTAAAGGGTTTTTTCATGCAAGTGCCGATTGAATTTGAAAGTCTAGTTTTAAGAATTCCCAGTCCAATATTTATGTGCGTATGTGTCGAAGTTTCTCATTTTTTTTCTTCGTGGTCAATATGTACCCTTTTCCCATTATATCAACAGCAATTATCGGGAACGACTCTCTTTTTTAATGAAAATTGGCCAGGTATGCCGGCTTGAAAGGGTTGAGTTTTTTCGGTTTGGGTGAAAATAGCAAGACGGAAGGATAAAGAAAAGCCCTCCCGGGAAGCCAGGAGGGCTTTAGTTTGGTTTCGCTTCACCTAAAGAAAACCGGAGAAAACAAGGGGCAAAAGCGCGTTTTCTCCGGCTCCGGTTTTGCTATTAAAGCAAAACCTAATCTGGATAAATGATTCCGCAGGCGGCTCTTCCGCCTCCGGCGCATCCACTGACAACTCCATCAGGACAATAAGTATCTTCGTTAATATGAATGATGAAAGAACTTCCATTTTCATCAAACAAACTTAACGGTCCATCTGAAAGGGTGACCCGTGTCGTGGTGGTTTGTAATGTACCCACACCGTGACCGGAATCTATATTTTCAAGATCCCCCATATGAAACGGATGGTTGCCATCCGGGCTGCTGTTTCCATTAGGGCCGGGATCGAAGTGCCCCAATGCAGATCCGCAAGGTTCACAAGATGCAGCTTCATGAATATGAACCGCATGTTTTCCGTCTTCTAAACCTTTCACCAGCATATTAATTTCAATTTGCTTGACGCCTTCTTCGGAAACCCGTTCACGAAGTTTTGCCGTTCCTTCTACGGGACTATCTTCGGTACAGCCAAAAATGTCCGCGGATGCTCTGGCTGGGCCGTTCCCTCTATTGGCCCAGGCAGAGTTAGCCGCCAGGAGAAGTAACAGCATGGCCATACCCACTACTTTCATACCAAGTGATTTAGCTTTCATGACGATTCTCCAGGTAAAAAATTAAAACGAAGAAGTTTCTCCATACCCTCCCATTTCGACTCCGTGTCGACTTTGGAGAATTACTTCACCGTTATGGTCGCCGTTGCTGTGATTGCAGGGCTATAAGGAACATGATTTCCCTTTGCAAACAAAGCACGAATGGTGTGTTTTCCTGCACTCAATTCTAAAGTCTTACAGGTGGAACCATCGCCCATATGCACATGGTTGGCGTCTTTTCCGATAGGTTTGCTCAAATCTCCGGGGAGGTCGACATCGATGAGAATATGGTGATGTCCTTTTCCATCGTTCACGCCTTTTTTTGCAGGTTCCACTTCGACACCATGAGTTTCCAGACAGACTTCAACCGGTCCGGAAACGGTGGCACCATCTGCGGGTTTGGTAATGCTCACTGAGTTGTTAGCGAACGCACCGGTGGAGAAACCAAAAACCACTAAAACCGCGAGCATTGAGAATATTCTTTTCATTGTGTTGTCACTCCTTTTTAAATTTTCATCTCCAGGTTTTTAAGTAATGACCCAACTTTCGGGTCGTATAGAAATTTATAAAGAATTCGATAAAAGGGGTACCGGAATTTGGCTTGATTGATGACAGGGAATTGGATGGCAAAAATTATTAAGTACGCAAAAATCAAGGGTTTTGAATTTTGGAGGATCAATAGAATGAGGAAGGCAAAAGATAAACTGGACCGTCACATAGGTGGAATTTCTGAATAGAACACAAAAAATATTAAATGGGGGAGTTAATGTGCTCCCTCTTTTTAAAGGAGAGCCTTGCATAAGCAAGGATTATTGAACAAACAGGTCTAATTAAAAACTGGAAACCCATGTTCGCCCTCTTTCCTAAAGAGGGTCGGGGTGATTCACATTCAGGGGTTTTATTTTTTCTGACTTACGCAAAAGTCTCTTTTTAAAGAGGGCTGGGGTGATTGACCTTCAGGGGTTTTCTTAAATTTAGGAAGTGAGGAAGATAAATGAGTTTCCCGGAATAATCGTCAAAACGCCAAATCGTTTTCAATGGTATAACGCATCATTTCCGCGTTATTTTTCCATCCCATTTTTTCTAAAATCTGGCACCGGTAGCCACTCACGGTTTTAGGACTTAAGTGGAGCCGCTCGGCCACTTCCGATAACTGGAGACCGGACCCCATTAAACACATCACCTGAAATTCGCGGTCCGATAAAATATCATGACTTTCAGGTTGTTTCTGATTCAAACTACTTTGAACGATCAGGTTGGAAAGGGAAGAACTGATGGCAATTTGCCCGCTCTTCACTTTGAGGACACTGTCTATCAGTTCATCCAGAGTATCCATTTTGCAAAAATACCCGGAAGCTCCTGCTTTTAAATACCGGGGACCAAATTTTTCCTCCGAGTGGGAACTCAATACCAGAACCGGTGTATCGGGGAATTCGATTTTAAAGGTTTTCAAAAGATCCAAAGAATCACAACCCGGGATGATGATGTCCAGCAGGATGATATTGCATCCTGAATCTTTGATCTTTTGCAGCAGGCCTTGATCATCCTGTGCCTGACCCACAACCTCAATGTCTCCACCCCGGTTTTTCAGCGCGTCACTCAAACAGTCTCGAAACAGGTTATGGTCGTCCACCATAAAAATTTTTATCGGGGTTTCATTCATAAACCCATACTCTCCCTGAAGGCGATAACACTTGTGAGATTAATTGTATAAAAAAAACGGGGGGAATAAAGAAAAAAATAGGACGAGCCCGGGCCTTCAGCCATTCTAAAAATCTATGGGTAAGAAGAGGGTTTTCAAAAGAAAGAAGGTGGAAACTTTTTGAAGGCCAGTGGATTTTCTGGAATTACTTTTCGATTTCTATCCGGTTGCGGCCTTCTTCTTTTGCGCGGTACATGGCTTTATCGGCACGCTCAAAAAACGATTCCTCAGTGTCTTCCGGTTTGAGGGCAGTCACGCCGATACTGATGGTGACGGAAATTTTTTCTTCCTGATGCACCAGGTAATCCCCCTCAATAGTGGAACGAATTTTTTCAGCAATGCGTTTTCCCACTTCCAGCGGACATTCTCCCAACAAGACCACAAACTCTTCACCTCCATAGCGAAAGATATCGTCTGATTTGCGGACACTCCCTTGAATGGAAGAGGCCACGGCACAAAGCACTTTGTCTCCCAGTTTGTGACCGTAGGTGTCATTGAACTTTTTGAAATGATCGATATCGCAAACCATCAGCACACTTGTTTTTTGAGTCAATTTGAACTGGCGTAACGCATGGCTGATTTTCAAATTATACGCCGCCCGGTTTAAGGTTTTGGTGAGCGCGTCGACCATACTTTCATTTTTGGAGTCCTCCAGTCTTTTGGTAAGCTCTTCAATGGTTTGGTGACTATTCTCTAAATCTTTTCTCAGGCTTTGTGTGCTGTCTTTGATTTTTTGCGTTTCATCGGTGAGGTGTTTTTTGATTTCTAAAATATCTTTCAGGTCTTCGGCAGCATCGATCTTTTTAATATAGTCATCAAAATGATCGTCGCAACTTCCCAAATTGCCCACCACCTCTTTGAGCACGCCCACCATGCTAAGAACAATGGTTTTGGTTTCTTCTTTCTCTGATTCTTTAAACTGGCTCTCCAGTTTTTTACCCTTGAAGAAATCTTCAATGGCTTTACCTAAATCCGTCATTTGGCCGATACGGGCAGCTTTACGGATGACTTTTTCTAACTGTTCTAATTTTTGGTTTAAAGGATCTTCGATGAGAAGCTGGTCCCGCATTCCTTTAATACAAACGATAAGGATGTTGCAAACACGATCAGTAAATTCAGTAGGTATAACTCTTTCAGCGGTTTCCTGGGTCATTTGATTTTATATATTCTAATAATTGTTATTGATAGTGTACGAATCGCTCACTAAACAATTTGAGCCGGAATTACGAATTTCTATTTAGGGGAGCAGCTTTAGAGTGAATTAAAGACCTTGAGTTTTAGAATCTATTCCCGGAAAAATTACACAGTCCCTCCGGAATTAAACTATAACCGCAAAAAACAAGGTAATGAGTTGTAGGCGCGTCTATAGAGAAGGTGACTTTACCTTCCCCCCCTTAGAAAATTATGAAAAAATCCAATTTTCCTTGTTTCTCTCTTTTCCTTTCTAATTTACCTAAACTTCTTTATCCGATATTTCTACCTTTTCAAATGAACTCTGGGGAGTTCCTTCAAAAATAAGCCCCCTTAATATCGGAACAATTAATACGTTTTTGTTTTCCAGTTTCAGCTAAAATAGGTTACAGGTCAACGTCTTATTGGATCATTCTCCGTAAAAACAGAAAACTCAATCTTAATTTTCCTGGAACCCCCTGGGAAAACCCTGAACTTTAATTAAATAAGGGTGTGAATCGAGGTGTTCCTTAACCAGAAAAATGTAGATTGGATTCACAACATTTTTCTAAAGGGTGGAAAAAAAACCATGAAATTAATTTGTTATGCCAAAAATATATTGGAATTCCTATTGGTTTTGCCGGGTTCCTACCGCGCAAAGCGAGTCAAAGGGCTTCCCGATTTTGCTTTTAATGTCGATTTCCTGAAACCCGACTCGGGAAAGCAGGTTCTTCACTTCATCCTGAGTGTAGGTATTAAATACCGTACGGTCCAACCGCAGCGGTTTCATTTGCTCATCATCACGAAACCCAATCACCAGGCTTCCTCCGGGTTTGAGGACACGATACATCTCTTGAAAGTAGGGTAAGGGATCCTTCCAAAAGTAAAGAGTGTTGGCGGAGCAGAGTTTATGAAACGTTTGGTCTAAAAAAGGGAGGCTTTCACAATTTCCCGAATGCAGCTGAACCTTTCCCGAAGCAATGGACTCCTGGTTAAAAGCACTTGCTTCCTCATGCATCACGCGGGAAAAATCGATTCCTTCAATGACTCCCTCAGAAACTGTTTTCGCCATGGCGTGAATGAGTCGCCCGGGTCCAAATCCGATTTCTAAAACGTGATCGTTGGACTTTAAGCCCAGGTTTTCCTTTATAAATGCATTCAGGTCGGCGTTGTTATTAATAAAAATATTCTTCATTAAATAACGACCCAGAAAACCCCTTGGCTTCCTGGCCTGGGCCGACAGTATTTTTGGAGGGATCCACCGGATCAGAAACATGAAATTCATGAGTACCTGCTGCGAGTAAAAAATTAAATTGAACCGCTCCCAGTTTTACGATTGGGTTGTCACATAATAACGAAAAGCCTCATTATTAACATCAGGGTAATGTGGAGAAGAACCATATTCTTAAACCTAATAAAATTATCTACTATATTCGAGGGACATTTAAAATATTTGATTCGAATAGTTTGTTTGGGGTGAGCAGGAACTGAATCGGTTTATTTCAATTATCTATCTCTAAATTACGCCTTTACAAGTATTTGAAAATAAATAACTTTTTTGTGTTAGGAATTTTTTTGAAAATCAAAATAAAAATTTTTCAAAAATTAAGGAAACGTAAGCCCTTTTTGTGGTATAAACCTAGTAGATTCCGATATTTTTTTTTATAGGTTCGTTTTATCAAAAATATTGGATTGCTATAAAATATGAAATTTTAAGTTTGAGCTTAAGTTCTGTTGGGTCCACTCAAACTCAATGAATCCCCGTGACTCATACCAACCAATGTCTCAAGAGGCGCTTTAAGTGGGTTGGAAAATGGTGGACCAATTTTATCCTAAACTTAAATTGTTGGAAGTGTTTTAGAAATTCATAAGAATATTTTGAAATTAAACTTCGAGTTCATTTTTTAATAGCGCGCCTGTGAATACAGAGGAGGGGCAGTCTATGAATAAAAAGTTGTTTGCCTACAAAGGGCATCAAGTGGAAATTTATGAAAACCAGAAAGTGGGCGAGGTTCATATTGACAGGTTGGTAAAATTTGAAGCTTACCTTCATGGAGAAAAACAACCGCTTTGGTCTTGCCCCGGAGGTTATGGGCCGCATTCGAATTTGGAAAGTATTGCGCACCAGATTATTGATCATTGGGACGAGGTAAAAATTTCCTCAGAAGAACAAGATAAAGAGATCAGCCAAAACAAATAACAGCGTTCCCAGTTTTTCCCTCCCACTTGAACCAGATCCAAAATCTAAAAAGCTTTTAAGTTTTCAGAATTTTTGAAAAGAAACCCCGCTCAAGTTTAATACCCCCGCCCTTCGAAAAGAAGATCTTTCCCCATTTTTCTCCCTATCCCAACGCACGGCTAACCTCATCGAGTCCTAATCCTGAATTAAATTTATATATATAGAAGCGCCCCGGTTAAGGGGAAGTGTTTGAGAATTAAACCCTTACGTAAACCCATTAAAATAAAGGCCTCGATAGTTAAAAAGATCAGGAATTTACTCTTGCACCTCAAAATTGAAAGGAGTATGTTTTGATAAATATCGAATATAGGAACAGTCCTTTTAGGTAGCCCTTGCAAGAGGTAAAAGGATTGGCAGTTTCGCCCACCGGATGGGGATCCTATTAAGTTGAAATGGAATTTCCTGAAAACATTCAGTTTTTCCCAAAACTATTTGGATAAAAACAGTCTGTAAAAAAAACTTTCACAGGAGAAAGTAAACATGGGCGACGAAAATAAAGGCGGTATTTCAGCTGGCGGTAATATATCCGCGGGTGGTGACATTATCCAGGGGGATAAAGTCGGCGGCGATAAAATTATGGGCGATAAAATTGGCGGTAATAAAATTACCCACAATATTTCGCAAACCTGGTTCGAAAAACCAGAAGCCAAAAAAGAGACTGTCGACGGAATGGAGGAATTAAAAGTTCTCATAGAAGGAATCCGCACTGAAATAATGAACTCAGAAGATGTAAACGATGACGACAAAAATGATTTGATTCTCGAAGCCACCAGCCAACTGAAAGATTTGAAAACTGCTAAAGAAAGTGTCGAGTCCGTAGAAGTTGGTGAAGCGGCTTCTGAAGAAGCGACCCATAAGGTCTCAGATTTCGTGAAAGGCGCGGAAGGGTTTTTAGGAAAAGTGAATACCACCGTAGAAAAAACCGCAAGTTTAGCGGATAAGGTGACCAGCATTTATGAGAAAGCAGTACCCATTGCGAAAAAGATCGGCAAACTGGTCGGCTTTGCTTTGGCCTTAATATAAGAGATCTCCGTTGAGGTGGGAATGTTCCCCCCTGACCGGTGAAAAGTGATTAATGTTTTAAAGTTATGTTAGGAATTAAGTAATGGCTAAAAATATGAAATCCCGGAATATCCAGGTTCCTTTTAAGAAAAGGGCAACCCTTTCTTTGACTCGAAGAATCAAGTTTTATAGAGATCATGTTCAAGAAGATATTTACAGTGGGGATGCGAGTCTGGGAAATAATATAACGGGAGTCTCACTGGCCGGTCACAAGAAGGAGTTGGAGAGAGAAATTCACCAGGTCCAAAAGGAGCTGGAAAAGGAATATGCCAAAGGGGATCTCCGAGATGATAAAGAAATTGATTTCCTGGAAAATATTTTAAACCTGACCCTCGATCGGCTCAAGCATATCGAAAACGATTTGCCAAAAACCAAAACTTATTTGGCCGAAGCAATGGAAGCATTAGAGCGGCAACCCACGATTCCAAAGGGACAGCTTAATGAAGCGGAAGCTCTTCTCAACGAAGGTAAAACAGAAAAGGCTGAAAATCTTTTCCAACAGGCTTTGGATCATTATCTGACCTTTATCGCTCACCCGGATAAACCGTTAGACCAGTTCAAGCTGCAGGCGGCTGAAGTCGCTTTCCAGATTGGTCGACTGGCCGAGAACGATTTCGACTACCCCAAAGCCCTGGACTATTTTCAAAGCGCCATCCAACTGGTTCCGGATAAAATATTGTATCTGGAAAATACAGGGTACCTTTTCTTTGCACTGGGCCAATACGAAAAGGCAGTGAAGTTTTATGAAAAAGCTTTGTCCATCGATCTCAAAAACTTTGGGGAAGATCATCTGAAGATTGCAGACCGCTGTTTTAATCTTGGATTTATGTATGAGTTTTTAGAGAAAAACCCCACCGCTTTGCAATATTACGAAAGAGCTTTAGCGACCTACCAGAAATTCGGGTTGGATCATTTGGTGAAAGATGTAAAAACTTATCTCGATCCATTGCGTGAATACTCGGTGCTGAATGAAAGCGAATGAGTGACGACAAAACCTCAGAAAAAAATGTTCCGCCTTTGGGTCATTCGGTGCAAGGGGACCAGGTAGGAGGCGATAAAGTCGGCGAAGATAAGATTGGCCGCGACAAAATCATTTACACCGGCATCACCCTGGAACAACACCATGATTTTTTGCAGAAACGGGAAGCCCAGATTCGCGCTGAACTGGAACGTGAGCATGGAAAAGACCGTGCCCGGATTCATGGATTGGAAATGGAATTGAGTGGTATTCAGGCGAAACAGGAAAACCTGGAAGAATCTTATCAGCAACGCATCCAGCAACTGCAAGACACTAACGAAGACCTGCAAAAGTTCAAGGATCTGTTTTCATCCGGTCAGATGGACCGCGCCACCCAGGCCCTGGAAAAGGGCGATCTCGAAGAAGCTAAAAAACTCATTAAAGAAGTGATCGAAAATAAAGACTTGTTGGCTGCCGTCGAAAAACTGGCGGTGGGACATTACCGGCTAGCCAAAATGGCCGATGATGAAGTGAATTATCCGGAAGCGTTGAAAAACTTTGAACGAGCCGCTCAATTGGATCCGGGAGACGGTTTGTATTCGAACGAAACTGGGATTCTTTACTCGACACTGGGTTATTACGATAAAGCCATCGAGTTTTATGAAAAGGCGACCGAAAGCTGGCGGATCCGCGAGGGCGATGATTACCCAGACATTGCTACGGGAATGAACAATTTGGGGTTAGCCTGGAAAAGCAAAGGTCAGTACGATAAGGCCATTGAATTTTATGAAAAAGCGCTGGCCGGCAATATCAAGGTATACGGGGAAGACCACCCTAAAATTGCCACCAACTGGAACAACCTGGGAGACGTTTGGCAGGATAAAGGAGACCTCGATAAAGCGGTGGAGTATTATCAAAAAGCCCTCAACAGTAATGTGAAAAATCTGGGGGAAGAAGATCCTGCAGTCGCATTGAATCGAAACAACCTGGGGGACGCTTACCGGGCCAAAGGCGAATACGATTTGGCCACCGAATATTATCAGTCTGCGCTGGACATCAATGTTCAGGTCTATGGAGATGAGCATCCCCAGGTGGCGACCAATCAAAACAACCTGGGCGAAGTGTGCCGACTCCAGGGAAACTATGACAAAGCCATCGATTATTACACCAAAGCTCTGGGAAGCTGGAAAAAATCCCTCGGTGCCGGGCATCCTTTAGTTGCGGTCGGATTGAATAACCTGGGTGCCGCATGGAGAGATAAGGAAGATTACCCGAAGGCCTTAGATTATTTTGAGCAGGCCCTGGCCAGCGATATAGACACTTTTGGTAACAACCATCCCAAAGTGGCGGACCGAAAGTTCAACCTCGGTTATACCTATGATCTGCAAAACAATTATGATTCTGCTCTGGTCAATTATCAAGAAGCCGCCGGGATTTACCAAAACTTCGGGCTTAACCATAAGTATAATGATGTGAAGTACTACCTGGATCGCCTCCCAAAAAAATGAAGTTCCTTATATGAACTTGCATGTGGTTAGCAACGGCCCCCGAGAAAAAACAGAAAAGAAAAAACGAATCAAACTTCACTTTTTTAAATTAGTGGATAGAAGTAGAAGTAATATTAAAAAGCTTCGTGAAGATATGGAATTGAAATTAGCTCATCGTAAATCAATTTTCCAATCGGCCGGGGGCCGAGCTGGAGGGATTTGCCGCCAGGGGTTTTATAAAATTATTCCCTTTTGCCAGAGTGTCTCCTATCACTCTGCAATGAACCCTATACAACAAGTATTTAAACAAAGTGGATGTGCTCCCCCTTTCATGAAGGGTTCTTTGCATAACAAAAGATAATGGAACAATCAAATACAGAAAATAATCGGAGACCCATGTTCGCCCTCTTTCCCAACCTAGCGGTTGGAGGCAAAAAGGATTTCCAAAAGTCGATGGATTTAAGAAATCGATGGAACCCATCGAAGATGAAATGCAGGTGGCGGGGCCTTCCCCGCGGTCGGGGTGATTCACCTCCAGGGGTTTTATATTTTCTGATTACTCTTCTCCTTTTTATAATGATCTCCTTAAGTTCCGTTAGTCTTTCCTGGGCTCAAGGATCCGGCAAGCCGGTTCGCGGCAACCCCATTGATGGAACCCCACCCGCGGAAGAAAAAAAAATTGTCTATGAAATCACCTTGGGACAGCACCTGGCGACTCTCAAAAAACGCGAATCCGAAATTCGCGCTGAGATCAATGAGGCGCGCGGTAAAAGCCTTGCAGGAATGAAAGTCCTGCAATTGCAAATGCACGCCATTCAAAGCAAACAAGTCGATTTGCAAAATTCCCTGGAAGATCACATTCAGCTATTGAAAGACACTCACACCGATCTCCAGAAATTCGAAAAACAGTTTTCATCCGAACAATTGAAACTGGCCGGGCAGGCCTTGAAAAAAGGCGATACCTCCGAAGCAGAAAAGCTGTTGCAGGAATTGGTGGGACATCCAACACGACTCCCCAGTAAAGACGATGAGGCTTTAGTTCATTACCGACTGGGAAAAATTTACAGCGAGCAGGCCAGATACGCACAGGCGCTGCAGCATTTGGAAAGTGCGGCCCAACTGGCCCAGGACAATGCGTTGTATGCCAACGCCAACGGTTTTCTTTTTAAAAAACTCGGTAACTACGATAAGGCCATTCAGTATTACGGCAGGTCCGTTAGAAATTTAAAAAAATCTCACAGTGCCGATCATCCTCTCATCGCCATGGCGTGGAATAACCTGGGAGAAGCCTGGAGAGACAAGGGCAACCTGGAACAGGCGATCCAGTTTTTTAATAAATCCCTGACCAGCAATATCAAAAACTATGGCGAAGATCATCCACGCATCGCCACCAACCTGAACAACCTCGGAATGACCTGGGAGAGAAAAGGCAACTACGACAAAGCCATTCCGTATTACGAGAAAGCGTTGGCGAGTGATCTGAAAACGTATGATCCGGACCATCCCAAGCTGGCCATAAGGTGGACGCATCTTGGTGAAGTGTGGGCCAAAAAAGAAAAGTACGATAAGGCCATTGAGTTTTTCGAAAAAGCGTTAGCCGTCAACCAGAAAACGTTTGGAGAAAAACATCCGCGAGTGGCCACCAGTTGGAACAACCTGGGCACCGCCTGGCAGGATAAAGGCAATTACAAAAATGCCATCGAGTATTATGAAAAAGCTCTGGCGAGCGATCTCAAAAACTTTGGCGAAGAGCATCCGCATGTGGCGGCCGACTGGAACAACCTGGGATCGGCCTACGGTGCACAAGAGAATTTTGACAAAGCCATCGAGTATTTAGAAAAAGCTTTGAACAGTGATATTAAAACTTATGGGGAAGATCATCCCAACCTGGCCGCACGCTGGAACCATCTGGGAGTGGCCTGGAGCAGCAAGGGCGATCAGGACAAAGCGATCGAGTATTATGAAAAGGCAATGGACATCGATAGAGTCACTTATGGAAAAAGTCATCCGAAGATGGGGTTTCATTGGAGCACCCTGGCCGGCGCCTGGTACATGAAAGGCAACTCTAAAATCGCCACGGAATATTTTGAAAACGCGTTGGCCATTTTCAAAACCGCCTTTGGCAAAGACCACGCCAACGTCCTGGCCATCCAAAAAAACCTCGAACACATCCGCCGCCAAAAACCTAAATCAAAAGAATGAATACAAAATTCAATGAAATAGCTTTCCGGATTTTTCCTTCAGAAGAAAACATAAAAATAAAAGTAGATGTGCTCCCTCTTTTTAAAGAGAGCCTTGCATAAGCAAGGATTATTGAACAAACAGGTCTAATTAAAAACTGGAAACCCATGTTCGCCCTCTTTCCTAAAGAGGGTCGGGGTGATTCACATTCAGGGGTTTTATTTTTTCTGACTTACGCAAAGGTCTCCTTTTTAAAGAGGGCTGGGGGTATCACCCTCTAGAATCTTATATTTAAATTATCTGATACGTTACGTTCCTTGTGAAACATTCATAAATTACTTCCACAACCAACTTCCACTTATCCCTTCCATTACATTTTGTTTCGAAACCTTGTAAATTAATAGAGTATTGGGCGAACGTGTGAGTGCGGCCCGCCTGAATTCTGATTCCTTACAGGGTTTTCCATGTTTTATGAAGTTCGCGTCAAGCGTCCCGACGGAACCGTGAAAGATGTCCTCTCGGGACAACAACTCAGCAAAATCTACTGGGACCAGTTCTGGCAAAACGAAGATTCGATTCGCAAGAACCAACCGGGGTCTACCAATGTTTCGGAATCGGTGAGACAAACGCTGGACGTGATGTTCCCGGATCCCAAAGATGAAGAGTGGAGGCAGGAATGGTCGAAGCTTTAGTCGTAGTGATAATTTCCATCACGGTTTTGTTGCTTTATGCGGCCTGGCTCGGCAGCCGCCAGTCTTATGGAAGGACCTCAGGGAAAAGCGACTTAAAGGAACGGAATTTACTGAAAAACTCACCTCATTCCAACCCTAAGGACAAACCCGTCAATAAGGTCGGGGTGCCGCGATCATGAAACGTTTCCTTTTAATGGCAGTGATTGTCTACAGCATTTGTTTTGCCGTTTACTATGCCATCGAAAGTTATGCGTGCCAACAGCGCCTGGCCACTTCGCAAGTGGAAACTTCCCGGCACCCGGATCGGTTCACGTGGAGCCAGGTATCTTCAAAGCCTCGAAGGTTTCAACGACCCTTCATCGAATGGCAATACTTAAACAGCGGGGTGGTCGATCAGGAAATGCTGTCCTGCTTGAACAAGGCCGATTTCATCAAACACACCCAATACGTTTCCGGATTAGAAAACCAACTGGCTATGGATGTTCACGGTCCATGCTGTCAATGATAACCGCGATCTTCAAGCGAGGAGTCAACATATAGAATGTCGAATCACGACGGATATAAATCGCAGCCGATAGAATACGTCTCCGCATCGGTGGTGTTGGAAGACGAATCTCTAACTGTCATCAAGGATATACGGATCCTCTACCGTTATGCCCTCTTTGTGCAAATCCTTTCCGACACCACCGATCTTGATCAATTTGTCATTTCGGCACGAGCCCAAAAAAGCGGCGCCTGGAGCGTGTTGTATTCCACTCCGACCGATTACACCACGCCGGAAGGCGTCCTGATCGGCGCCAGTAGCGACCTGACGACTTTGCCGTCGGGGACCCGCGGCTGGTTTCTGTTATACCCTAGTGGATTCGATGCCATACGAATAGAGGCGGCCCGGCTCGCAGGATCTAATACCAACATAACTTTAACCGCAGGAGTGAGATAAATGTTTTGCTATTTGGAAACTTCAAAGAAAAAAGAAAACGAGAGCGAGGCGGAAGGACAGCACCAGTTTATGCCCGGTCAGGGCGAGCCATCCGGACAGTTCAACTTTAGAGGGCGAGTGGGAGAGAACGATGACCCCGCCAGCTTTCAACGCATCATGGCGCGCAAAGGTTACGAAGTGATTTTCACTAACGATTTGGTCACCCATCCCGAATTCGAGGGACCGGACCCGCGAGAATATCGAGAAATACCACGAGAACATTTAATCCCGCACGCGGTTGCGGTTAACGAATAGGAGGTAAAGATATGCCCGGATTTGTGCCCAATGAAGGGGAACAGGTTTTTTTAGATTTAGCCTTGTCCGCCGAAAACGTTTCAACGTTTAACACTAACACCGATAGAGGAGCCGATCTGGAATTGGGTCTGTTTACAAATTCTGCTCCTGGGGACACCATCACGGAAGCTACCATCACAGAACCTACCGGCGGGGGCTATGCACGCAAGACGCTTACTGATGGTAGTTGGACCTCGGCCAATCCCATGACCTACGCCGTTCAGCAGTTTTCACCATCGGGCGGCAATTACTCCGGAAGTATATATGGATATTTCATTGCAACGAAGCCCGCAGGCACAGGAACGGCGCGAATCCTTGCGATTGAAGTAGACGGTAACGGACCATATACCTTAAACGATGGCGATACTTACGACATCACCCCGCAAATCTCTGCGGAATAACAGGAGTCAAAATAAATTATGCCTTACTCAAGTGAAATGAAATGGCCGGATGTGGTTCGCAGGTTAGAACAGCACAGTAAGCAGATTTTAGTGACCCTTGCTCAGGCTGAAGAGGAATACAAAGACCTGCAGGAAGTCAAGGGAACCTTGTCCGATCAGGAATTGGCCGATCAACTGTTCACCGATGGCGGCACAGCAACCTCGGAGCAGGTAACGAAAACCCAAGATGCTATTAACACCGCGCTGGCGATGCACCAATTGACTTTGGCTTTGGATAACACCGCTGTTGCGGCGGATGATCGCCGAGCTAAACTTCATAAATTTTCCTGAGAACACTCGGCGAATCTTATATGTCAATCCCCCCAACGGAGACAGAGAGTTCCGCACAATACTCGTACGTCGTACTGCGTACCGAAAACTGGGACCAAATGAAGTTTGTCGATAAAGACGGCCAGCAGTACGAAGTGCAGGGGTATGTGGAAGATGAAAACGGTCAGGTGCGGTGCCCCACCGAAAAATGTCAGGCGTTATGTTGTCAGGCTATGCCGTTGATCGGGCCGGTGGGCACTTCCTGCGAGCATTTGAATCAAGACACACTCAAGTGCGGCCAACAGGAGAAGGGCGGGCGGTCCTGCAAGCCCATTTCCTGTGTTGTCTGGCCGCGTCGGCAACTGGACATTGACACTCTCAATGACTTATACGCCCAGGGCGAAAAACGTTGTTATCTCAAAGTTGTAAAAGTGGAGGACCATGGCTAAAACCGTAACCAGTGTCAGCTTAACTCAACCCACTAGCGACCCGAATCTAAACGAAGGCCAAACGTTTACCATGGGAGGGCAGGTCACTCTGTCCAATCACGGCGGTGGGGATTACAACATGATCTGGCAGTGGGACCAGGGCACCAGCACCTGGGTGAACATTCCCTCCAGTGGCGCGGCACTCACCACGCCCACCAACACGCTCTCCAATTTAGGGGATGAGCTGGAGCACACCCAGACCATTACCTGCAACACCGCCGGGACTTATGCGGTTCGCATCCGCGTTATCGATAACAACAACGGCGGTGCCGCCACCAACAGTTCCAGCCAAACTATTACGGTCAACGCTGTATCCGCTACACTGGATCAGACCGGGTTCCGATTTAGAGATACCGATGGAAGCGAAACCACCGCAACCTGGCTGGCAACAGAAAATACCAGCATCAACCATTCGACAGATGTCCCGGTGCGCTTACGGTTTGTCGTTCAGGAAACGGGCGGTTCCGGAATTACGTTCACGCCTACTTTGTATCGCAGTCACTCCAGTGGAACTTACACTCGCGTTGACGGTGCTTCCTCGATTGCTCGGTCTATTGGTTCACCTAATATTTCGAATGGCACTGCAACCACCGACCAACTTGGAGGAACCGGAACGTTTAAAGCCGGTGAGTTTGACGAATCTGACGGACAAGCCGCCGCGATTACTTTAGCCGCTAGCGAACACACCGAAGTGGAATTCTGTTTTTGGATTCGACCTCAGGAAGTCGCGGATTTAGACACCATCGATTTTCGTGTTTACGACGGGTCCACTGCCCTCGATGCCTACACCCAAACCCCACGCATAACCGTTGACGAACCAGTATTGGATCAACATTCATTTCGTTTTATTAATGACGACGGCTCGGAGTCGGCAGCTACATTTAAAGCCGCATTGAACACAGACATTACTCTCCAAGCGGAAACCACAGTTCGGTTGCGCTTCCTGGTGAAGTGTGCAACGGCTAATGGTGCTGTCGATGCGCTTTCATTGCAACGACGATTAAATTCAGGTTCCTGGGGTGGCGTGACCAATGCTTCTTCGGTTGCCCAACTCGTATTGAGTTCGAATATCACGGATCTCGAAAACAGTACTCAGCGTTTAGGTTCGGGCACGTTTGCCACCGGATACGTGATGGAGAACGATTGGCAGGGTAAGAAAATCACCTTTGCCGGCAATGACGAAACCGAAGTTGAGTTTGTCATTAAGATCGTCGATGCAGACACAGTGGATACTGATGTCATTGAGTTCCGTCTAGCCCGACAAGAGTCTTTCCAAATTTTAAATACGATCACGCAAACTCCATCCATTACCGTCGGCACTCCTGCGGCAAGTTACTCCATTACCGGCAACGTCACTGCCGACGTTACACCCGCGGCGATCATGACCGCGCATTTTGATTTTTCCGTCGTCGGCAATGTAATGGTCACTCTCTCCCCGGATGGAATCGAGCAATACAATCAACATTTGAATTTGACCGGATCGGTTCCGTTGGACATCACACCGCTGTCCACATTTGTGAAAAACATTCATCCGTCGTTGAGCGGCAATATTCCCTTAACCCTGTCTGCCGAAGGAATTTTCGATTTTAATATTCATCCTTCGATTGATGGCAACGTGACCAGCCAGTTTGAGGCCGCATCGGTGATGGACGTTCAAATCCATCCCTCCATCGACGGAACCGTTTCCGTCACCCTCACCCCACAATCCGGAATGAGTGCGTTCGGCGCGTATTCGATTGCCGGCAATGTGGATCTGGAATTGACACCTCAGGCCGGAATGTTAATGAACCGTCACCCGGAAATTGCGGGAGATATCACGTTGGCTTTGGCGGTCAGTTCAGTTTTGGAGCAAAACAAACATCCCTGGGTGGATGGAGACGTGGCCGCGGTTTTGAGTGCCAATTCACCAATGGATTACAGCGCCGGCCAATCCAGCTTTGTATTGGTGGGCAACGTTCCGCTGGTGGTGACGCCGAACGCAGTGATGGTTTTAAGCGGCCCGACCGTACCGGGACCGTTCTGGAATACAGACATAGACTTATTACTCCTCTTTGAAAATGGAATGAACTGATGCCCTGGCAAAATAGAAAACCCCAAGAAGACCCTCCCGGATTTTGGCAAAAACTGAAACGCTGGCTGCGCCGCCTTTGGGCCCGCTTCCTGAACTGGCGGAATACCGATCAGTGATCTAAGAAAGGGAAGTGAGTTTGTTCTATATATAGAAGGGAATCTTCAGAAAATTTTCAAACTCAGATTTTGTCTTTTGGAGAATATGACGCAGGGGAAAACGATGTGCTCCCTCTTTCCTAAAGAGGGTCAGGGTGATTCACCACTCGCCGTGGCGGCAACTTTCATTTGCGTTGAGTTTCTATGGAAGCCGATGTGCTCCCTCTTTTCCAATCTAGCGATTGGGGGCACTCACTCGCCGTGGCGGCAACTTTCATTTGCGCTGATCGGTGGCGAACATTGAATCGACAGAAACTGTTCTCAAATTTTACTTTTAGAAGCAAATATAAAAATGGGAAGCCAATGCGCTCCCCTTTTCCAATCTAGCGATTGGGGGCAACTATAATCCTCGAAAACTTTGTGAAGATATAGCATTGAAATTAAATCATCGCAAAAGAATGTTCCTGCCGGCCGGGGGCCGGGCTGGGGTGATTCACATTCCGGGAATTAATTAAAGGATAGAAAATGGGAAGAATTAATTTAAGTGAATATGGTAGTTCCAATCCACCGAGTCGGGAAAGATGGGAAGAGATGGCAGAAATTCTTTACGGAGATGACTCCGGAAAAAAGGATGACCGCCGGGTTGGCACTAAAAAAGGAAGACGAAGAAATCGGAGACCAACATTATTGAATGGAGGTTTAACCGCACAGGAAAGTCTTCCAGCCTCAGAGAGGACGATTGATCCAAGTATTTTGTACAACACAGAGAACCCGGATAAACCTCTTCCCCCCAGCGCCCTCGGCAGCGGTAACCCGCAAATGGACTGGGCTATGCAGCAGGCAATCGTCAACGCACCGAAAGGCCAAAGCAAGCAACCCGGTCAGCAAGGAAAATTTAATACCAATTATAAATTTGGTACGGTGAAAGAGGTCAAACATTTGGTGGATTTAATTACCGTTAAAACCCATAAGAAATTTGGTTATCCGGTTCCTGTTCAAGAGGTGAGTCGAATCACAAAATCGTTAATTCAAATTGAATCCAGTTTTAGGCCAAAAGTAAAAAATCCAAACTCCACAGCTTCCGGATTGATGCAGATACTTGATGGGACAGCAGGTTTAATTGCCCAAAATCTAAATACGGGTTTTACCAAAACCGATATTTTGGATAAAAATGAAGCTAATATCATTGCCGGACAGGTTTTATTTTTTGATGGCTGGAAACGCTATGATAAGGCGGATGATCGAATCGGGTTTCTGGTATTGGAGTACAAAATAGGGGCGAATGATGTAAAAAAAGCGAGAAAGGAAGCTGAAAAATCATTTGGTCAGGGAGCAGGAAACAAGATTAAGGAAGTCTTGAAGCTGAAATCCATGAATACACGACCGAATAAGAACGATTTATCACCGGCAGAATATCTCAAAGCTTTCCGGAAGGCTTATAAAGATAATACATGAATTCAAAAAAAGGTTTAAATTCATTTTCTCGATTAAAGTGCCTGAAAAACGGTATATCAAATTTGTTTAGGGTTCCATCAATCTCAAAGGTTAAACCCATAGCAATATCAGAGTTCTTAGAATGAATAGCACCCAAAAATTCATTGATTTCTTTCATCAGCAAAATGCATTCGGAGGCGTACCAACGAATTGCTTTGTCCATTTTATCGATGTCCCGGTAGTCCTTTTCTGTCAGCTTTGGATGATTTTTGGTAGGTTGAATATGTTCCTCAATAAACTTAGCATCCTCCGGAGCGCGCCAGCGAATGTCTTTCAAAATTTCAGCCCAAAGATACTCGCGATCGCAGTTTTCAATAATGTAATTCTGGTCGGCAGCGTTTCCGATTTGTGGTCCACTTATAAATAAGCCAACAACTACAAATATAATTAAGATCCGTCTCATAACCAAATATTATATCACATCAATTTCACGTTAAAGCAGTGGCTAAAAAGTTATTTTTAGAACAAGGA
The DNA here is from genome assembly GCA_965223665.1 of Nitrospinaceae bacterium. Taxonomy (GTDB): domain Bacteria; phylum Nitrospinota; class Nitrospinia; order Nitrospinales; family Nitrospinaceae; genus CBDCVY01. The sequence goes on along the minus strand of OZ245011.1, from coordinate 2,186,597 downwards.
TAGAAAATGGGAAGAATTAATTTAAGTGAATATGGTAGTTCCAATCTCCCGAGTCGGGAAAGATGGGAAGAGATGGCAGAAATTCTTTACGGAGATGGCTCCGGAAAAAAGGATGACCGCCGGCTTGGCACCCAAAGAGGAAGACGAAGAAATCGAAGACCAATGTTATTGAATGGAGGTTTAACCGCACAGGAAAGTCTTCCAGCCTCAGAGAGGACGATTGATCCAAGTATTTTGTACAACACAGAGAACCCGGATAAACCTCTTCCCACCAGTGCCCTCGGCAGTGGCAATGCTCAAATGGACTGGGCTATTCAACAGAACCTGGTCAACGCCCCGAAAGGCCAAAGCAAGCAACCCGGTCAGCAGGGAAAATTTAATACCAATTATAAATTCAGTACGGTGAAGGAGGTTAAGAAATCTATTGAAATAATAACGAGTGAACCGGATGTAAAAATTCCCACAGGGTTTACTAATAGAGACGCAGCTCGAATTATTAAAACCATCGTGGAATTAGAATCCAGTTTTGTGCCCGGTCAAACCAGTCCAATGGGAGCCAAAGGCTTGGGTCAGATCATGCCGGGAACTGCCCAGGGAATTGCCAATCAAAGCGGATTAAATTTATCGCAACAACAAATTTTAAATGACTCAGCTTCAAACATTCGGGCAACCAAGTGGTTGTTGTTTAGTGATATTTGGAGACGCTATCCAAGAGTGGATAACCGATTAGAATTTTCGATCATTGAGTATAATTCAAGCCCAAATGCGGTGAAAGAGGCAAGGAGAAAAGCGGTAAATAAGTTTGGAGTTGGAGCAAATCAAAAAATAGATAAGGTAATACAGTTTATGCCGCAGGAAACACAGAATTATCTTAAAAGGTTTCGCCCGGCGTTAAAGGCGCAAAAATGACATAAAAAATAAATTCATCTTTTTTTGTATATTTGTAATCAAAAGGAATTTCATACTTGTCTAGGGTTCCTCTAATTTCATCTCCAACCGCCCAAGTTTTATTGGGATCAATTTTATGGACCTCCTTAATCAACACATTTACTTCTTTAATCAAAAGCATGCACTCGGATAGAAAATAATGAATCCTTTTATCAAACCGTTCAATTTGTTGATAGTCCTCATCGGTCAGTTGAGGGCGTTCTTGGACAGGCTTGATATTTTTATCGATGAACTCAGCGGTTTCCGGATCACGCCATTTCAAATCTTTCAGTATTTCCGGCCACAGTTGGGCCCGGCTGCAATTTTCAACGCGATAATTTCGATTCGCCGCATTCCCAAACCGGGTTCCAGAAAATAAGAAACAGATAAGAATTAACGAAATTATAGTTAGTTTGGTTTTCATTATGATTGAGAAAATTTTTAAAAGTTTTTATGTGGCCTTAATTTTGAAAAATTGACAAAGAATACAAATTTTTTGGTTTTATCCCATATGGAAATAAAAGGGATATCATAAATATTTAATGTGCCTTCGATTTCCATTGATACATCCCAACTTCTTGAATATCCAAACTTATGTACTGCAGAAACAAATTGATTAATTTCTTTCATCAACAATATGCACTCCGAAACATGCCAATGTAATTTCGGATCAAAATATTGAATTTGCTTTAATTCATCGGCTGTCAATCTGGGTTTTTCTTTTGGAATTTTAACATTGTTTTTAACAAAATCGGATGCCGAAGGATCACGAGTTTCTAAGTCTTTCAATATGGCTGGCCACAATATAGAGCGGTCGCAGTTTTCAATAATGTAATTCTGGTCGGCAGCGTTTCCGATTTGTGGTCCACTTATAAATAAGCCAACAACTACAAATATAATTAAGATCCGTCTCATAACCAAATATTATATCACATCAATTTCACGTTAAAGCAGTGGCTAAAAAGTTATTTTTAGAACAAGGATAAAAAATGGGAAGAATTAATTTAAGCGGATATGGTAGTTCCAATCTCCCGAGTCGGGAAAGATGGGAAGAGATGGCAGAAATTCTTTACGGAGATGGCTCCGGAAAAAAGGATGACCGCCGGGTTGGCACCCAAAGAGGAAGACGAAGAAATCGAAGACCAACATTATTGAATGGAGGTTTAACCACAGAGGGAAGTCTGCCACCATCGGAGAGGACCATTGATCCCGGTATTTTGTACAACACCGAGGATCATACAAAACCGCATCCATTAAGTCCCAGTGCCCTCGGCAGCGGTAACGCTCAAATGGACTGGGCTATGCAGCAAAACCTCGTCAACGCACCGAAAGGCCAGAGTCCTAAAAAATTGACTGCAACGAAATATGATCCTTCTAAATATTACACACCAAATTTAGTTTTTGATAGCTCATCCACTGTTAAGAACAATATAAAAAAAGGAGTAAAAAACTATGCTCCTAATACCTACAAATCGATTCGTGTCATTGCAGGCGAATCAGGAATGGAGATTCCCAAGGACTTTTCTGAAAAAGATGTGGGAGATATATTGATCACTATTGCGCATTTAGAAACCGATGTTGGAAAAAATAACCAACCAAGTTCTAAAGGGGCAAGACAATTAATGCAGATAATGCCAAAAACGGCGGGAGATATAGTAAATACAAAATCAGCTATGTTAAATTTGACGCAAACTCAAATCACTAAGGATCCTGCGTCTAATGTCCGAGCGGCCAAATGGCTCATTTTTAAAGACATGGCCCGAAGGTGGAAGGGCACAGATGATTATTTAGGGTTTGTTGCCATGGAGTATAACGCAGGAATAGAAGCAATTAATAGGGCGCGTACAAATGTCCTAATAAAAGGAAACCAAGGAGATGAAGAGATAATTGCTAAGGTAGAAAAGAAAATGCCGCTTCAAACAAGAAAGTATTTAAGGCAATTCAGGTATGTTTTAAATTTGGTGAGGCAAGGGAAACCGGTGCCTAGTAACTTTCGCGACCTAGCAATAAAGTTTTCACCGTTGTGAAATCAAAAGTGAAGGTGATGAGTTTTTTTTGGGAATTCCATAAATAAATAAATGGAATTTCATGCATGCCAAGGAACTGTTCAATATCAAGACTAGTTATTATTGATATTTCGGTATCTTTCTTATGGATTGTCAGGATCAGTTGATTGATTTCCTTCATCAGCAGAATGCATTCAGAAATATCTTTGCGATAGGGTTCCGGAAATTTATCGATTTCTTTGTAGTCCGCCACCGTTAAGGTGGGCCGTTTTTTCGAGGGTTGAATATTTTGATCAATATAATTTGCGGTTTTAGGGTCCAGGCGTTTCATGTCAGATAGAATTAATGGCCAAATTTTTCCCCGATCGCAGTTCTCAATATCATAACCTCCATCTCCGGCGTGGACAATGTGAGGTAGGACAACTAAAAAAAATAAACACATAATTGTCGAAAAGATTTGTCTCATAACAAAGCATTTTATCACAGGTAGCAGAATATCTTAAAGCTTTCCGGAAGGCTTATAAAGATAATACTTAAATTCGAAAAAAGGTTTAAAATCATTTTCTCGATCAAAATGTCTAAAAAAAGGGATGTCGAACTTGTTTAAAGTACCATCAACTTCAAATGCCAGTTCAGAACCCATATTGGGTTTTTTAGAATGAATAGCACTCATAAATTCATTGATCTCTTTCATCAGCAAAATACATTCGGAGGCGTACCAACGGATTTTTTTGTCCAATTTATCGATGTCCCGGAAGTCCTTTTCTGTAAGTTTTGGACGGTTTGGGGTAGGTTGAATGTGTTCCTCAATAAACTTAGCTTCTTCCAGTGCGCGCCAACGAATATCCTTCAAAATTTCCGTCCAAAGGTACTCGCGATCGCAGTTTTCAATAATGTAATTCTGGTCGGCAGCGTTTACGATTTGTGGCCCACTCATAAGTAAGCCGAAAACTATCAATAAAATCAAGATCCGTCTCATAACTAAATATTATATCACATCAATTTCACGTTAAAGCAGTGGCTAAAAAATTATCGTTAAAGCAGGAGCGGTTTGTGGAAGAGTACCTGGTGGATTTAAATGCCACGCAAGCCTACATCCGCGCCGGATACGCCAAAAAGTTTGCCGGACCCAACGTGGGGAAGCTTATGGCATTGCCGGAAATTCAGAAAGCGATTCAAAAAGGCAAGGCCAAATTGTCGCAGCGAACGGAGATCACACAGGATCGCGTTCTCGATGAATTGGTCAACGTCGCGTTTGCCAATGTTGGGGACTACTTAGACTGGAACTCGCATGAAGCGACGATGATTGCTAAAGATAAACTGTCCCGCGAACAAATGGCCGCTGTCGCTGAAATCAACGCCACCTTGAACGACAAAGGCAGCACCATCAAGTTCAAGCTTCACGATAAAATTCGTTCCTTAAAAATTCTGGCAGACCACCTGGGAATGTTTGTGCAAAAGCACGAAGTCGATTTTAAACACGGCCTTGCCGACCGCATCGCCGAACGTTTGCAGAAAGCAAAAGATGCCAGCAGTGATTGAACAGGAACTGGAAACGCTCGATCAACTCATCGATGCCATCGCCGAGTTCGAACATGACCCTTACGCGTACGTTTTGTTTGCCTACCCGTGGGGTGAAGGCGAACTGAAAGATCACACCGGACCCGAACCGTGGCAAATTCAAGTGCTGAAAGAAATCCGCGACGGGTTGCTCACTCCCGGTGAAGCGATCCAAATTGCTGTCGCCTCGGGACATGGTGTCGGGAAATCTGCACTGGTGGCGTGGGTCATCGACTGGGGCATGACCACCAAAGTGGACACTCGCGGCGTGGTCACCGCGAATACAGAGAATCAATTGAAGACCAAAACCTGGGCGGAGTTGGAAAAGTGGCATCGCCTCAGTGCTTACAAAAGTTTCTTCCAGTTGGAAGCGACCAGTTATCATTCGGTGGATCCTGATCACGCCAAGACCTGGCGCATGGATATTATTCCCTGGTCGGAGAAACGGAGCGAGGCGTTTGCCGGCTTGCACAATAAAGGCAAACGGATTCTTCTCATCTTTGATGAAGGCTCGGCCATTCCCGATGCAATTTGGGAGGTGTCCGAAGGCGCGCTCACCGACAGCGATACCGAAATGATCTGGGCCGCGTTTGGAAATCCCACTCGCAACACCGGGCGCTTCCGCGAATGCTGGCGACGCTTTCGCCACCGTTGGAAAAGTTATCAAATCGACTCGCGACAGGTGGCCATCACCAACAAAGCCAAAATTCAAAAATGGATTGACGATTACGGAGAGGATTCGGATTTCGTTAAAGTCCGCGTGCGCGGCATGTTTCCCGCAGTTTCGGCCAGGCAGTTTATTTCAACAGAGTGGGTGGACGCGGCACTGGGCAAGCATCTAAAACCGGAGCAATACAATTATGCGCCGAAGATTATTGCCTGCGATCCCGCCTGGGGTGGCGACGATGAACTGGTCATCGCCATGCGGCAGGGATTATATTTTAAAATACTGCGGACCATTCCCAAAAACGACAACGATATTCAAGTGGCCAACCTCATTGCCCGGTTGGAAGACGAGCTTCAAGCCGATGCCGTATTTGTCGATGCCGGTTATGGGACAGGTATAGTGAGCGCCGGCAGAACCATGCAGCGCAACTGGCAGTTGGTATGGTTTGGGGAGAAGGCGAACGATGCAGGGTTTTTAAACAAGCGGGCCGAAATGTGGGGCGGTGTTAAGAAATGGCTGCAGGAGGGCGGGGCAATTCCGAAAGATGATGTGTTGTATCAGGATTTAATCGGACCCGAAACCGTACCAAGACCCGATGGAAAAATTCAACTGGAAAGTAAAGAGCAGATGAAGGAACGCGGGCTGGCTTCGCCGAATCGTGGCGATGCGTTGGCACTCACCTTTGCCTATCCGGTAGCGTTTAAAAAGTCCGCCTTTGGAACCGCCGGCTCCCAAAACGAACGCCGAAACTACAACGCATTAAAAAATAGAAAGATTTTTCAAAGTTAAATCCTTAATAGTTTTTAGAAATTACGTAATAACAGAAGAACCTGCTATTCCCAATTTTTTTACCCATATTAATTGAGATCTTAATCTTCATGGAAAATAAAATTAAAACTAAATGACGAACCCTTAAAACAAATTATCGCGAGGACTTTCCGCCCATGCACACTCAACGAAGAACTCCGGCGATAGGGAAGGTGCTATGAGTATAAGCTCTATGGTGGATTCTATAAAAACTGCAAACCCCACATCATCCGGGAAGGTCATAGGAAAGGCATCGTCTCAGAAAGCCGGAGTTAGTGAGTCGAAATTGGACACCTCCGATTCTTCGCTGGAATCCGAAGAGAATCCAAATCAACTGGCATCGCTGGTAAACCCGGAGAATTCCCAATCCTCTAATTTCTTAGGCGGAGGGGATGAAGAGGGTTTGACAGATCCGGCAAACTTCACCGAGGAAAACCCGGCATCTAGCAGCGAAACCGACCCTGCGCCCGATCCTTCTGCAGGCACCCTGCTGGCCCAGGCGGGACAGGGCGCAATGACTAGCGAAAGTTCCAGTTCCGCTTCTGCAGGGAATTTATCAGGAGAAAAAGAAGAGCCGAACGGTCTCCTTGAAGGTGCTTCAGAAAAACAGAATAATAACGATCCGCTTCTTGAGTTTCTGTCCCCGTGGTTAGAGGGTAGGAAAGAGTCAGATCAGGAAAGATTAGATAAAATCCGCTCCTTGGTAAAAAAATGGGAACCCCAACTGTCCGAGGAAGACGCTGAAAAATATGTCAGGAATGTAGAAAAATATCAGCGTAGGACAAAGTGGAAATTGTCTAAAGTTTTGAGCCTTCCGGAAATGGCGAAACAAAAATATGAAGAATTAGAAACGACACACATATTGAAATTATTTCAACTTACTAAAGAATTTTATAAAAGCTTGCCGCCAAACTCTCTTTCCCTGGAGGAACTAAAACATTTATCCGGAATGGAAGCCTTTTGGGACTTGGCTAAAAAGGCTAACGAGGTATCGTCTCTAAATTTTAAAAAATCGGAAATTGGGAACAGATTTTTTGAGGGTGATATTTCTGAAGAAGAGTTGATAAAAATAAAAAAAGAAGTAGAAAACCTCAATAATCATATTGCTTTTAACCAAGGCCCGGACAGTCTGGCTAATTTAGGAATAAGTACGTTCATTGATTGGGGACAGCAATGGCTTCGAATAGACCAACAGGTAGGAGCGGGATTTGCGATTGGCGCATTCGCAGCTGCGGAGACGGGGCCATTGGCCTTACCTGCGGGTCTTACCGCAGCGGGAATTACTTACAAGGTGGTCAGTGCCAGAGATAACTGGAAAATGCAACGCGGCATCCTCGTAGTCGATTTGATAATGGGAGGCATTAAACGAGATGTGGCGAAAGAGGTGGCGGAGGGGATGGCCTTTCTCATGACAGGGTTTGATTTGATTCCCGGGGGAGTGGCTTCAAAACGCATCGGAGAGGCCACCAAAAATGTACTCTTAGAAGAATTAAAAACTTATTTAGCCTCTAATAAGGGACGCAAAGCACGTACATTACTCAAAAACATTGCAATGGAAACCCTGGAAGGAACCGAAAAAACTACGGTGAATGAACTATTAACCGCCGGGGCGGAAGATTTGGGAATCATTTTAGGAGCTGAGGAGGATGGAACTCTGGCAAAGAGAGGAACTTCGTTCTCGTCTGAAAAAAATGTTAATGATTTGTTGATACGTGCGATAAAAGCGGCAAAGAAAGGCTTTAAAAAAGGAGTGACCACGGCACCTGTTACGGTTCCTCTCAAAGGCCAATTAAAAAAACAAGTAGAAAAAATACAACGGGACGCTGCAAATCCATCAAATACTCCCTCAATAACAGGCTCAAAGTCAGAAACGGCCAGCCAAAGATTAAAAAAGATAAACTCTAATAACTTTCAGATCACCTTACTTTTAATAATCAGAAATTCAAAAGCGAGAGAAAAGTATCCCGAAAAATTCAAAGAATTTATTTCTGATTTGGGCGAAAAAAATGAGATGGGAACGGTTTCAATAGAAGGAGATCGGTTTAAAAATTATATTAGAGAAAATGGAACTGCAAAGAAAAAATTGGATAACTTTCTTCCTGGTCTTTCCGAGGAACTAGATAATTTAAAGCAGGGAACGCGAGTAGAGATATCACTTGAGGATTATGTATTTTATTTCCTCGAGGATGGAAAATTAATCGATGCTGTTGAATTTAATCCGAGTAATCCGGTTGGGAAAATTTCATTAGACGAGTTTCGATCTTCTCAAGGAAAAAGTAAACCCAATACTCAAAGTAAAAAATAAAATGAATAAAACTTTCAACTCAGGTGACCTTAATGCCAAAAATACCTCATCTTAATAATCCGACAATACAGCCGCAGTCGTTAGGGGGCGGGGAGTTGCGATTGAATGTGACTCCGGAACTGGTTGGCGGAGCGAAAGTGCGTAACCTGGATGCGCTCAGCAACACCCTGGGCGAAGCGGCGGTGTTCATGGATGTGCAGCGACAGCGGCGTGATACTCAATCGATCATGAAAATGGAGAAAGCGCTCACCGGGGCCGCGGGTGAGGTGCGTGAGGGCATGGCGTCGTTAAAAGGTGAAAAGAGTTTCGGGTTCGCACACGCGTTTCAAAGATTTATAACTTTGTTGGATCAGCCTTCCGATGGAACACCCGTAGACTTTGCAGACCCGGATCCGGAACTGTTGGAAACGTATCAGTTGGATTCGTCCTCGGAAAATTTCCAGGCTCTACGAAAAGGTTTTGCCGAGATGCCGCAGTATTTGCGCGAAGAATACCAACCGATTCTGGAAAAGAAAATTTCCCGGTTGTTGGATGGAATGCGGGACTATGAAGAAGTGCAATGGAAACGGTCTGTAATTCAAAATCACCAGAACACGGCGCGCACCTCTCTGGAATCGATTCGAAAAAATCCTTTAGATTCTCAAGTGATCGAAGATGAAATTGAGGTCATCAACCGCTCCATTGAAATGTTGCAGGTTTCGATGGGATTGAGCGATGAACGGGTCGCTGCGGAAAAGGGAAAAGTGTTGGAGCGGGTGAACCTGACGGTGATTGAAAGTATGTTGAAATCCGAACAACCTGAAGAAGCGCAGGAATATTTTACCGCGCATAAAAAAGAATTTAAAACGAACGATACGGAACCACTCGAAGCGAGAATCCGGGAGCAGGTGGTGATGAATAAAGCCCAGCACAATGTGGCAGCGCTGGAGTCCCTGACGGAGGAAGAACAACAGGAAGCTCTCCGGAATATTGACGATCCGTAAGAACGGAAGATGACTGAAAAGTTAAGGGATCACCAACAATACACAAACACGTTAAAAGAATATACCGCCAAATACGAGAATGAGGAATCCTTGTTTCAATTTGCTGCCGAAAGCCCGGTAGTTCCCTCGTTGACCGATTTGAAAAAGCGATCGGAATGGCCTCTCGTCAGTAAAGAAACCCAAGAGGCTTTGGAAGAAATTATCGAGTTCCGGTTGAAAGGTACACAACCCCCGCTTTCCCCTGAAGCTACCGGTCATGCTGAATTGGCCGTGGACCGAGGCCAACCGGTTTCACTGTCGACGGAAATCAACCCGGAGGATTTTACACAGGGAGCTGTTCCGGCAGGGGGAACTTCTGAGCAAAACAATGCGAACCGGAAAAGAGATGAGTTGTTACTCAAACTGCAAAAGGAGGCAAACGCTTATAAGCCTTTGATGGATTTGGCCACGTCGGATAACCCGAATCTGCAGAATAAGTTTTCCCTGTACTTCGGCTCCGGTGTTCATCAATACAATAAATTTGACCCGGTCCTTTCAGAATTTTTAAATGGAATGCAGGAAGACCATCGGCTGATCTAGAATCCGGGTCAGCTGCAAAATGTTGCGGATCGACAAAGAGTGAAGGAGCAGTATCAAAAGAAAATCAATCTGGTGCAGGCAATTGCAAGGAGGCTTGAAAAGGAAGACATTGGGGACAATTATCAGGAGGTTGGGTTTGCCCATATGATGAAGACTATTGTGCCTCTTGCAATTCAATCGGAGTATAACTATACAGAATCTCAACTGAATGACTGGGTGAAATCTCAATTGAATGAAAAAAATTATAATGAATGGACTCAGATTATTAACGCAGTCGATCCAAATGCTTTCAATGAGATGTTTGAACACTCCCTTGAAACCGTTCCTTTAATTTCCCTGGTTCCTAAAGAATCGATTGATACTGCGAAGCATACTTTGCAAAAAGAGTTTGCCCGTATCAAAAGAAAAGCGGGTCCAAAGTTTACGGAAAGCGACCAGAGATTTTTTGCGGAAAGTTTACTGAACGATCGGGTGCATTTGGAGGGGTTGCACCATATAGGGCCCGGCAAATTTTATTCCGAGTTAGATGAAGAACAGAAACCATTGGCTTATGTTTGGGTGGATGACAAAAAGGTGAGAGTCCGAGATATTGATTCTCTGCCGGGACCGACCCTGGGGGCGATGCGAAGGGAATTGAAGAGGAAGGGAATTCTGATTACACGGGAAAACCTGGGTCGGATGTTCCTGGAAAAGTTTTCCAGCGATCGAACTTTAAAACCGGTGAAAGATCCTTCGGGAGCGGTGATCGCAAGAGAGCGCATCGGCGAAGTTATCGATGAAACATACACTCCACAGGGGATTGTGCGCGGTCAGGGATTTTCGCAGAAACTTAAGAAGCTCATTGAGCAGGGAAAGCAGCGTAATTTGAATCCCGGTGATCCACGAACACAACAGAACTCGGAAGTGATCATAGGGAAGTTGGATGCAGCGGCCTGGGCCGGGTTCCGTGATGTGTTTGATGAAAAGCAGGGGAAGTTTGCGCGGAACGATTATGTGATGATTGACGGCAATCAGTTGAAGAACATAACGTTCCCGGTAGAAAGCGCTTTTCGCATGTCGGCAGAACAATTGAAACAGAGTAAAAGTGAGATTCTGAAGGATGTAAGAAAACAAGTTTCCGAGAAGGCGGTCCGGAAAGTAGAAAGTTTACTCGATAACATCCTCCGCGATAAACAACAAGGCCGCGCTCCGGAACTGTTCGCGCAGCGAGGAAACAAGGCGCAGCCGCAACCTGCCAAGTTTGATTTGAGAGATGCGAATTCTGTGGCGGCAGTCATCAACGAAGGATTGAGTCGCAATAAAGACAATACGGGAGTGAACCTTGGGCCATGGAAAACTGTACTCTTAAAAATGGCCAACGAATCTTCCCGTATAAAATGGGGAGTCCGAGACGAACAAATTCCACAGGGAGTAATGGGCTTGACACGAAGGCAGGCTGAAATAATTGCTAAAGAAAGTGGTTTGAATTATTCGGTAGATGATATTTTAACGGACCCGAGAAAAAATATTGCAGGAGCCACGTGGCTATTGGTAAATTATTATTTACTTTTTTACAGGGATGTAACCGATAATCCAATGGGCTTTGCGTTAATGCATTATTTGGTTGGGGATAAATTAATGAGTGAAGCTCAGAAAAAGGTGGAAGGAAGTGCAAAAGGAACAAAATTAAAACTAGATTTAGTTATCGAGACAGCACCAGAAAACTATAAAAGATTAATTAAAAATTTTTTTCCGGAGAAAAGGGAGCAAAGTTAAAAGAGAAAACCGCTAGATCATTTACACCTTTAGAGTTCCACAATGATGGAATTTGTTCCTTATTTAGATTTTTTTCAATTATATTAGCAATATAAAAAGTTTGTTCTGGATCAACTTCATGTACTGCCTTTATCAAAACATTGATTTCCTTCATTAATAGAACGCATTCAGATGCAAACCACTGAATATTTTTATCCAGTTGTTCAATTTGCTTGTAGTCATCTTCAGTTAATTTTGGATCCTCTTTGGTAGGTTTTATATTCTTTTCTATAAATACTTTAAGATTCTGATTATTCCAATTAATATAATCAAAAACCTCCGTCCAGACTTTTTTGCGGTTGCAGTTTTCGATTTTGTAGTTCCGGTCTGCCGCCACCGCACATTCCACCGCAATCCCACCGTATAGAACCACAGCCATTATAATTGTAATAAAGATTCGTTTCATAACCAGTAATTATATCAATCTAACGATTGGAGGTAAATTAATTTTCTTTCATTTATTTAAAATATCGAATCGGCGGCAAAATGAAATTCGATCTATAGAAAAAAATATAAATGCAGTGGGTGAAGGGCTGCACCTTTCGGAGGATGGTTTGGAAGCCATCGGTTTCCGATTAATGGAGCAGGGCAAATCGATCACCTATCAAAATATAATGGAGATGCGCTATACCCTGCCGCGAACCGGGTCGGCAAAATGGAAAAGTAAAACCTCAGAAGCGATCCAAAACGTGTTTGCTTTCTCTTCTTCAAAAAATACCGATCTCGATTCGGTGTTCAAAGCAATAGAAGCAGGGTTTTCGCAGGGGCCGAGGCGGTGGATGTGTCTTTGGGTGGGAGTTCATATCAATCGAAACCCGTCACTCGAGAAAGGCGGAAATTGTTCGAGCAGTTAGCGATGGACCGGTCGGAAGTGAAATGGAAAGTGCGGGATAAGGAGATTCCTCGTGGGCCGATGGCGCTCACGCCACGGCAGGCGAAGATCATCGCCACCAAAAGTGACCTGGGCTATTCAGAGAAAGACATCCTCAACAACAACTTCGAAAACATCGAGGGAGCGGTTTGGTTGTTAACCAAATATTATAAGCCTCTATATAATAACAATACGGACAATCCTTTTGGGTTTGCTTTAATTAATTTTTTTCTTGGAGAAAAACCCATGGACCGGATTTTAAAGAATGTAAATGGACAAAATGTAGGAAAAAAAATAAACTTTGAATTGGTCCTGCAAAAAATACCAAATGAAATTAAAGAAATGGTTAATAAGTTTCTTCCGGAGAAAAAGGAGAGAAGTTAAAAGAGAAAACAGCAAGATCATTAACTCCCTTGGAGTTTACTATAACAGGAATTTTAAGTTTTCCAAGTATTCTATAAATTGGATTGGCAATAAAAAATGTTTCTTCAGGATCTACTTCATGAACTGCTTTGACTAAGATATTTATTTCCTTCATTAGAAGGACACACTCGGCGGCATACCACTGAATGTTTTTATCCAACCGTTCAATTTCTTGAAAGTCGTCCTTGCTCAATAATGGATCTTCCCGAGTCGGTTTGATGTTTTTTTCAATAAAATCTTTTAACTCTGGATTGCCTAAACGAATATGATCCAATATCTCCGGCCACACTTTAGTGCGTTGGCAGTTTTTGATTTTGTAGTCCCGGTCGGCTGCCAGCACACCATCCACCACAATCCCACCAATTAGAACCACAGCCATTAACAATGTAAACAAGATTCGCTTCATAACTAATGATTATACCAATCTAGCGATTGGAGGCAAATTTAATTCGCGATGATCGGTTGCGAATGCCGAATCCACAGAACAATTCCGTAAGTTAAGTTGACCTTTAGAGAAAAATAATGGACGAAGATCAATGCGTTCCCTCTTTCCCAATCCAGCGATTGGGTGCAACAGGAATATTCGTAAAGTTTCTGGAGATATCTTGATGGCAAAACATTTCCGAAAATGAATTTTACTGGCAGGCGTTGGCCTGCGGGCTGGGGGGATTTTTCCTTATTCTTAAAACCCCAGGCGGTGAATCACCCTGACCCTCTTTAAAAAAGAGGGAATACATGGGCCATCGTTCAAAATTATAATCTGGAGGAAGCATCAAATGATGAAAAGTTTCTGAGGATCCAGTTTGCAAGACAACACATCGCTAATAAAATTTGAGTGCAGCGTCACGCTGCCATCGAGAATGAATGCTGCCTCTTTCGCTAGAGGGAGTTATCTCCCACCATTGGCTTTAAAAAAAGCGGTGGTTTTCTAATTTAAAACCCGCCTCGAATTTAATTTAAACTTTAAAAAAAATCAGACAAACGGGGTAAGTCTTGGTATAATGATAAGGTATAAAAACTAAATAGTTCGGGCAACCTAAAACTTTATGTTCGGCTCAGTAGAATCGATCTCCTATAATCTCGAAAATGAGATTTTGTGGCCAACTGGAGTTGAGGCGGGGCCGGCTCTACCGCATCCTCTGCGAAAAATAACAGCCTTAGGCTCCGGAACCTTTTAATAACAAGACCGGTTACAATTGATATTCCTGTATTCTTTTTATGAATATCCAAGATCATTTTATTGATTTCTTTCGTCAGCCAGAAACATTATCGCATCAGCGAATGTCTTTTAAATCTCAATCCAAAGCCCATCCCGGTCGCAGTGTTCAATAATATAATTCTGGTCGGCAGCGTGCCTGATGTGCGGCTCACCCATAATTAAATAGGCAACTACAAATATCATCAGTATCGGTCTCACAACTAAATATTCAATCACATCAATTGACCTTAAAGAATTGGCTAAAAATTATCGCTGACATGAGGAAATAAATGGGAAGAATTAATTTAAGCGGATATGGCAGATCCAATCTGCAAGAGCGGGAAAGATGGGAAGAGATGGCGGAAATCCTTTACGGAGATGGCTCCGGAAAAAAGGATGACCGCCGGGTTGGCACTAAAAAAGGAAGACGAAGAAATCGAAGACCGACTTTATTGAGTCAAGACTTCACGGCTAAGGAAAGTCTACCAGCCTCGGAGAGATCGATTGATCCCGGTATTTTATACAACACCGAGGATCCCAACAAACCGCTACCCGGCAGTCCGGACTCCTTGGCCACCGGCAACCCGCAAATGGACTGGGCAATGCAGCAGGCCATCGTCAATGCACCGAAAGGTCCGAGCCAGCCACCCGTTCAGCAGGGAAAATTTAATCCCAATTATAAATTCGGTACGGTGAAGGAGGTCAAACATTCGGTGGGATTTAATTACCGCTAAAACTCATAAGAAATTTAGTTATCCGGTTCCTATTCAAGAAGCGAGTCGAATCACAAAATCGTTAATTCAAATTGAATCCAGTTTCAGGCAAAAAGTAAAAAATCCAAATTCCACAGCTTCCGGATTGATGCAAATAGTTAAAAAAACAGCAGATTTAATCGCCAAAAATCTAAATACGGGTTTCACCTCCAAAGAAATTCGCGATAAAAATGAAGCCAATATCATTGCAGGACAAGCATTATTTTTTGATGGTTGGAAACGTTATAAATATGTGGATGATCGGATCGGGTTCATGGTATTGGAGTACAAAATAGGGGCGAATGATGTAGAAAAAGCGAGAGAGGAAGCCGAAAATACTCTGGGTAAGGGAGCAGGAGATAAAATTAATGAAGTTTAAAAGCTTACATTCATGAATACACGACCAAATAAGAACGATTTATCCCCGGCAGAATATCTCAAAGCTTTCCGAAAGGCTTATAAAGATAATACCTAAAATTGAAAAATGGTTTTAGATTGTTTTCTCTATTAAAATCCCTGAAAAAAGGAATATCGTACTTATTTAAAGTGCCATCAATTGTAAATGCTAATCGTGATCCCATTCGGGAATTTTTAGAATGAATAGCCCCCAAAAATTCATTAATTTCTTTCATCAGTAAAATACATTCGGAGGCATACCAACGGATTTCTTTGTCCATTTTATCGATATCCCGGAAGTCCTTTTCTGTAAGCTTTGGGCGATTTTTGGTGGGTTTAATATGTTCCTCAATAAACTTAGATTCTTCCGGTGCTCGCCAGCGAATGTCTTTCAAAATTTCAGCCCAAAGCCATTCCCGGTCGCAGTTTTCAATAATGTAATTCTGATCGGCAGCGTTTCCGGTTTGTGGCACACTCATAAGTAAGCCGGTAACTATTAATAAAATTAAGATCGGTCTCATAACCAAATTTTATATCACACAGATATCAATCAAGACTAAATAACCAGGCCTGAATAACTTATCCCCGGCAGAATATCTTAAAGCTTTCCGAAAGGCATATAAAGGTAATATTTAAATTCAAAGAAAGGTTTAAGGTTATTTTGTCGATTGAAGGATCTATCAAATGGGATTTCAAATTTAACTAAGGTCCCATCAATTGTAAAGGCTAACCGCGAACCCATATTGGGGTTTTTAGAATGAATCGCCCCCAAAAATTTATTGATTTCTTTCATTAGCAAAATGCATTCGGAGGCATACCAGCGAATGTCTTTATCCATTTTCTCGATGTCTTGGTAATCTTTTTCACTCAGCTTGGGGCGATTTTTGGTTGGTTGAATATGTTCTTCAATGAACTTGGTTTCTTCCGGGGCGCGCCAACGAATATCCTTCAAAATTTCCGCCCAAAGTTGTTCGCGATCGCAGTTCTCGATAATGTAATTCTGATCAGCGGCACTTCCCAAAGAGGCGCTGCCTAATAGCAAGCCAACAACTACAAATGTCATCAAGATCGGTCTCATAACTACTTTTTATAATAATTGGCGGCGGGAAGCAACGGTAAATTCAAAATAGTTTTATCCTCTTAAATTTAAACCGAATGGGGCAATAACGCTTTTAAACCATAGGAGAAAAATTATGTGTGGTGGCACGTTTGGAACAATTTTTAGAGTGGGCGCAGGAATCGCCACGGGTGGGCTTTCCGAAGTCAGCCGCGCAACAGGAATGCCTTTGGACCCGTTTTCTCAGGTGAAAAGCGTTGTCGATGTGGTAAGAGGTCCTCAAATCGGAAATAATTCATCGTTTCAAAATATTGTCGGTGCGACCCAAAATCAAAATAAAACTCCGAATCCGGATGTGCAAGCCGTATTAAAGAAACGTAAAGCGCGGGCCCGGTCTCTGGCAACGCCTCGGCCCACGTTACTCAGTAGTCCTACCGGGATGGATAATCCCAATACTAACCCGAGCGATTCCTCGCTCTTAAAATCAAGGAGATAACATTATGTGTGGTGGCGCTCCTCCCCCTCCTCCTCCCCCTCCACCTCCGCCGCAGTTGGCCAAGGCTCCCTCCAGTGAGTTGGGCACTTCGTTACGAAGAAGGCGACGCGGAAGAGTCGGAAAGGGACAACGATCCACTTTATTAACCGGAACTTCCGGTATTGATGACAGTTCACTCAATACGGGAAAAAGTATATTGGCACCCTAATGGCAGAATCAAAACGAGAGTACCATAACAGACGATTGAAATCGATGAAGACGGAACGGTCGACCTTCGACAGTGTGTACCGCAGTATCAGCTCGCACCTTCTTCCGGTGAGCGGTCGGTTCTTAACCACCGAACGGAACAAGAAACGGGACTTCAACGAGATTATCGATGAAACTGCGAGTCATGCGTTAGGAGTGTTGGCTGCGGGGGAAATGGCCGGAGAAACCAGCCCTGCAAAGAATTGGTTCCGCCTGGGTTCTCCGGACAAAGATCGTGCAAAGTTCGGGCCCATCCGTCAATGGATGGATGCGGCTCGCGACGTTTTGATGGCCATATTCAACGGATCCAATACGTATCGCGTTCTTCATGGAATGTATGAAGAGCGCGGTGCGTTCGGCACCGCCAGCGCCGTGGTGACACGCGACTTTAAAGATGTCATCCGCCTCCATCCTCAAACCGTGGGAGAGTATTACATCGCCAACAATAATCGCGGCGAAGTGGATACGCTCTACCGCGAGTTTGATATGCAGGTGGCGGCGTTGGTTCAGGAATATGGATTGGAAAACGTCAGCCAGCGCGTCAAGGATCGTTACAACAACGGTCGCTATGACGATTGGGTGACGGTGATCCATGCCATCGAGCCGCGTCGAGAACGCGATCATAAAAAGCATGACAATAAAAACATGCCCTTCATGTCGGTGCACTATGAAGCCAAGACCAACGAGAAGGACAAGTTTTTGCGGGAGAGCGGGTATCGTAATTTTCCCGGTCTGGTTCCCCGATGGGTCACCCGAGGTCAGGATATTTACGGCCACGGTCCCGGCATGCAGGCGTTGGGCAGTATTCAACAGTTGCAGTTCGACCAGTTGAAGAAAAGCAATGCCATCGATTATAAAACCGATCCGCCGTTGCAGATACCTTCTTCGTTGAAGGATTCGAGCGATGTCCTGCCCGGTGGTAAAACCTTTTATGACCAGAACCATCCGGCAGGTGGGATTCGAACCGCGTTCGAAGTGAACGTTGATCTGAATCCTATCCTCCTGGACATTCAGGATATTCGGGATCGAATCCGAACGACTTTCTTTACCGATTTGTTTCAAATGATCGCGCTGTCGGATCGGCGTCAAGTCACGGCTCGTGAAATCGAGGAAAAACATTCCGAGAAGTTGCTGATCCTGGGACCGGTGCTGGAGCGCGGGCAGAACGAAATCGGTGGTCCGCTCATAGACATCGCTTTTGAGTTGGCCATGGAGAATGATTTGTTCCCACCGATTCCGCAGGAAATGTCCGGCATGGATCTAACCGTTGAGTTCGTCGGCATGTTGGCCCAGGCGCAGAAGTCGGTAGGCATCAACGGGATTGAGCGTTTGCTGGGTTCCGTGGGTTCTATCAGTCAGCTTTTTCCACGTGCAACCGGCAAAGTTAATTTTGATGTTCTGGTCGACGAATTGGCGGATATGTATGGGGTGCCTTCCCATGTGATCGTCGCCAATGAACAAGTCGCGCTCATTCGTAAGAAAGAAGATCAACAACAAGCCATGATGCAGCAGATGCAGGGCATGATGGAAACGGCCGACGCAGCGAAGACACTTTCGGAGACCGACACCGGAGGTGCCAATGCGTTGACCGATATTAAACAAATGTTAACCGGAAATTAGTATGCCCAACAAAAGTTACATGGAAGAACGGGAACGACTGCGGCGGGAAGAAGAAAAACAATCCGCGCTACGGAAGGCCCGAGCTCAGGAAGACATCAAGGAACTGTTGAAATTGCCTGCGGGCCGGCGCTTCCTTCTAAGAATTTTAGAAAGTTGCTACATGTTCAAAACCACGTTCACCGGCAATTCCACCACGTACCTGAACGAGGGCATGCGCAATGTCGGTTTGAAAATACAAGATGAAATCTCGGAAGTAGATCCGATGGAATTATTTAAATTGTATGGAGAATTTTATGACAGCCGAAATACTGTATCCGACCGAACAAAATAACACTCAATCGGTAGGTGATGAAACGGCCGCTTCTATCTTGTACAAAGAAGATGGAGGCAGCCACGACACCGGCGACACTCAACCCGCCGGAGACAATTCCCCCCGGGAGAAGGAAGACTTTCATGGAAAAGAAGGAACGCTCGATTATTACGAGCCGTTTAATATTCCCGAAGGGGTGGAAATGAATCAGGAGCATTTTAATGAAATTTCCGAGTTGGCCAACAGTTATGGCTTAACGCAACAGCAAACGCAAGCGGGCGTTGATTATTTTTTCAATGTCCAGGACCGTTTGATGGAAATGGAAGATCATGCTTTTGAACAGGAGCGAACTCAGTGGATAGATACCGTCAAAGCCGATAGCGAAATCGGCGGCGATAATTTATCGGGAAAGCTGGGAGTCGCTAAGCAAGCGATGGACCGGTTCAGCCCGCCCGCCTTGGATAAAAACGGCAAGCCCTTGATGAGTCCTCATGGCAAACCCTATGTGGATGAAAGAGGCCGACCGTGGTCTCAACTGCAAGTGCTGTCTGAGGAGTTAGGCATAGGTGACCATCCGGAGTTCATTCGCTTTCTGTATCGTGTCGGTAAAGGTCTCAGCGAGGATGGATATGTATCCGGTTCCCGCACGGGCAACCAGGCGAAAAGTCCCGCCGAAATCCTTTACCCTAACGAAAAAGGAAACACCTATTAATGTTTCATCAACTGGTTCAGTTAATACGCGACCTGATGTTAAAAAAGTTCACCGGTTCCATTCGCGTGGATTTTCACGTTGGGTCGATTTCCCGCAAGGTGAAAATTGAAAAGGTAGAAAATTTAGCCGAGTAGGAATACTCATTAACTGAACGGGACCACCGTAACCACGATGCCCGGTTCTTGATGCGTTCGCGCTCAAGGGCCGGGCTTTTTTGTTCATAGGAGAAAAAGAACATGGCAACATTAGGAAATACCTATTTAACCCTGATGGATTTGTATAAACAACAGGACGGCATGGGCGGCATCACCGCAGCGATCATCGAACAGATGAGCCAAACCAATCCGATCCTGGAAGATATGATTGTGATGGAATGCAACAACGGCACCAAGCATTTAACCACCGTGCGTACCGGTATTCCTGCCGGCGTGTGGCGGTTGTTGTACCAGGGTGTGCAACCCACCAAAACCACCAACAAGCAGGTGGAAGATACCACCGGAATGCTGGAAGCGTGGAGTGAGATTGACTCAAAACTTGTTAAGTTGGCAAAAAATCCGGGACAGTTCCGCCTCAATGAATCTTCCGGATTTATCGAAGGCATGAACAACACCATGGCCAGCACCGTGTTTTATGGTGACACTGGAACTGACCCTGAAAAGTTTATGGGCTTTGCCCCTCGCTTCAGTGCGCTCAGCGGTAACGAAACTTCCGGTCAGATCATCGATGCCGGTGGAACCGGATCGGACAACACCAGCGTGTGGTTTGTGGTTTGGGGCGAACGCACCTGTCATGGCATCTACCCCAAAGGCACCAAAGCCGGGTTGGATCGTGAGGATAAAGGAAAGGTGACTAAAACTAATCCGGATGGAACCGTGTACGATGTGCACCGGGAAAAATTCTGTTGGGATTTAGGATTGTCGGTTCGTGATTACCGTTACATCGCGCGCATTGCCAATATTGATGTGTCTGAACTGCAGGCGGGTAACGTCGACATCTATAAATTCATGCGGCAGGCCTACTATGCGTTATATCAGCGCACCGTCACTAACGGCCGTGCGGCTATCTATTGTAACAAAGATGTGCTGGAAGCTTTGGATGCTGCCTCTACTCCAACCGCTTCGACCACCAGTAGTTTTGCGCGATTGCGTCCGATGGAAGTTGGCGGACGCGAAGTCATGACCTACCGCGGTATGCCGGTTCGCGAGTGTGAAGCGATTCTTAACACTGAAGCGCAAATTGTTTAACTCCATCGCGTGATAAAAAATAACAAAACGAAATAAATATTAGGAGATTTAAAAATGATATTAGACAAAGAAGCGATCTTTTCAGAGGACCAGGCGTTAACCGTTAGCGGTGCCTCTGCAAATGTATTGGATTTAGGTGTAGCCCGGGATATCGGCGTCGGTGTACCCATTCCTATTGTGATTCAGCTGACGGTGGATGCTGGTGGAACTTCCCCAACCCTGCAAGTAGATTTGGAAGTTGATGACAACGATTCATTTTCTTCAGCCACCGTTGTGGAATCGACCAGCGTGTCGGGTGGAGTTGCCGGGGACCGATTGAGTATGAACTATGTGCCCCATGGTACCGATGAACGCTACGTCCGCTTGAACTATACCCTCGGCGGCACCAGTCCGACCTATACCGTAACCGCGGGTATCACCGGTGGTAACCAGAACAGTTATTAATCACTGCGTTTATCATTCATAAACCTCATTAATAATAAGGAGTGATTGTATGAAAGTGAAAGCAGTGCAACGCGGCTACTTCGGGAAGCTTCGCGAAGTAGGCGACGTGTTTACCATCAAGAATGAAAAGCAATTGGGTTCATGGATGAAGCCCGTTGAAAAATCCAAAGACAGCGTGAATAAAGTAAAACCTTTGCGCAAGCTGTTTTGATACAAGTGGGCTGGCCTGCATTGTGCAAGGTTGGCCCACGTTTTTTTGAAAGTTGAATTCGCGGTGGATAAAAGCCAATTGCGAATAAAAGAGATTTTATAACAAAGGAGTAAATCATATGTGTCACCCGGCAATGATTGTTGCAACGACAGTGGGAAGCGCATTGAGCAACGCGTTTGGCAATCGGGCCGCCAGTCAGGCGAAAAAAGACAGCCTGGCCATGCAGGCACAAATCGCCAGACACAATCAACAGATTGCGCAAGAGCGGATTAAAGATACTCGACGTGTCGGCAAACAGGCAGAGTTTGACCATCGACGAAAAATCAAACAAACCGTGGGAGCCCAAAAAGCGGCACTGGCCTCGCAGGGAATAGACATGACTTTCGGCACACCGGCGGAGTTGATGTCCGATACCGGTATCATCGGCGAATTCGATGTGGGAACGATTCGCGACAACACCAAGCGCCGCGTGTTCGAGCATCAGATCAGCGAGTATAACGCCCGGGCCAATGCGCAACTATTGCAGTTCAGTTCAGATCAAGAACGGCCGGACTTTGCCTTCGCCAATACGTTGTTGGGAAGCGCCGCCAGATTGGGATCTAATAACAATTTTATGGACCTGGTCAAAAAGATGGGTTCCAGTTAAAAATAAAAATCTTTTTGCCACGTCGAGATAATTAAATCAATACAAATTTGGAATCAAAATATTATGGGCATCAAAATTAAAAAACAACCCACTTCACGGGCATCCTCCGTTTCAGTAGAAGCGGACTCCATCGATGAAGATACTGATACTTTAGAATCTCCATTAAACCCACCGAATCCTGGACAGAGATTCGAGGGCAACGAACCTTCCACAGAACCCTCTGAAGGGGACCCCGTTCAATTGGCTTCTTTAGGCCGCTCGAATAGCTCGTCTTCAACCGAGCCATTTGATGCAGGAATGAAAGGTGACTTTGGTAATCAGGGAAATCGACTGAATGTCAATGAACCGGGGACCGGTGAAAGCGATCTTCCGTCCAACCCGTCTCAGGGGGAGGTGCATGCCCAAGTGGGGCCACCCACTGTTCTGGAAGAAGTTGTTTTTGACAAACAATCCGAAGATAGAGGATTAGGACTTGGCGCGTTCTATGATGGCGCTATGGGATTGAAACGTTCTATTCGTAATGAACAGCCGGAAAACCCATTCACTTTGGTTTCTTCTTCAGTGTCTCCGGAACATGCGGCGCAAATCCAGTTTCTATCGCGCAAACTGGATATACCGGTTGAAATCATAAAAAACGATTTCCAAAATGCCCAAAAGGAATGGAATCACCAAAGGACCGCAGAGGTTTTCAAAGATACTACTGTATTGCAGAAGAAGATGACCGAAGACTTCAATTATTTTTCAATGGACTTTGGCAGGGTCGGGAAATTAGGTGTGTTTGAAAAAGGCGTGATTGATGTGGGCAAAGCGATGAAGTTTGTTGGCTATTTTCGAAAGCGGGCAGAAATTGGCAATTACATGAGTCAGCCTGGTCGCACCCAGGAAGAATTTGATGCCGCACTCAACAAAATTAAAAATTTGGAACGGTTAATGGGTCAAAACAAGGGGACCGGAACGGTTTTTAATGTCGCGGAAGTATTTACAAATATCGCACACAAATCTCCTGAATTGTTGACAGGCGGTTTTACGGGAGCACTGGCGGGTGTGGAGTTATCCCTGATTCTGGGAAATTTTCCGGGACTCAATTTTCTTCCCGAAGAAGCCGTCACGTTACCGGCTTTCGGTTTGACGGGGTTTGGGTTGGGAATCAGAGGCGGTGATGCGTACGATACCTGGAAAACCCAATATGGAACGACGATTGCTGAACTGGTAATGAATGGAACCTCTATGGAATTGGCCAAACCGATTGCCTTCAATGTGGCTACCATCAATGCGGCGGTAGAATTTTTTGGCGGGAAGATTTTTACCAAACCGCTCTCCAAAGCTTCCAAAAAATATATCTCGGATGGAATCAAAACATTTTTGACCAGTAAAAAAGGAAAAAAATTACTGAAGGCTATCAATCAGACCAGCCAGGGGATCACGGAAGAAATGGAAAAAAATGTTTTACAGTCATTTTTCAGTGAATTGGGTAAAGAAATGGCGGTGGAATCCGATCCCCAAAAACCCGGATCTTTGTTATCGCCGACCCAGCGGTTACAACAGGTATTGGATAAAGCCACGGATGCGGTGTATAAAGCATTTGCCGAAGGAGTTCCCCAATTGATATTGAAAAAAGTGATGCCAAAATCTTCAAAGGGGACCAGTAAAACCATAAGTCCACCATTACCCAGGAATAGTATAAAAAATAATTCTCCGGAAAATGCGCTCATCGAAGGGACCCGGGTCTCCACAGGCAATTCCCCATTGAGACTGCCTCAGCGAACAGAGCCGAACCCGAATCAGCCTATTCTCACGAAAAGAATGTTGGAGGATATTCATGAAGCGGTCAAAGATGTGCCGCCGGAGGGAGTCGCCCGCGCAAGAGTGAAGCAGTACATAGGAGAAGTGGTTGAAAACCATCCTGAGGTTTTCGGGAGCCAAACGCCAAAAGTGTTTATTAATCGGGAAACGTTTCAACAGGCTCTGGAGACTGAAGGATTGGACCTTAAAGATCTTATTCAAAATGTTCCCGACCTTGCCTCGCAATTGAATTCACTAAATCCCGGAACGGACATCGAGTTATCGATCCCTGATTTTGCGACCCATTTGAGTCAGAACAAAACCCTGAGAGAAAATGCCCGGTTTAATAAACAGGACATCAGTTTTGAGGAATACGTGAATCTATTGCAATTGCCGCCGGAGAAAAAAGAAATCTTTGTAAAAGAACTTCAGTCTCAGGGGAAGCAGGTCACTCTTGCGAATGGCGTTGCCCTTGGAGGAGATTTTAAAATTCGATTGGCAGGTATGGATAACACCGAACTTCGGCGGGAAGAAAGCTTATTGAGCCAGGCCGAGAACATTGTCGTCGGTGGAACGAAAGATGCGGCGATCAATTTGTTGACTCTGGTGACGGAGCTGGGACAGGACCTGCGGGATTTGAAAATCGGTAACACCACAGTTCAGGAATGGCTGGACGACTGGGGAATCGGCGGACGCATGCCCATAGAAATGGAGCGGATGGAAGCCTCCAGCAACCCCGGCGTGCAAATGGCTCGCGGACTGTTTTCGTTTGCGTTGGGATTTCTGGTCAGTCGTAGAATCTTTGCCAAGGGAAATGCGGTGTTGTCGAAAGAATTTTTTAGTTCCGGGAACGTGATCGCGGGCATCGCGGCGGACTTGCTGACGGTGGATCGGGATCAGAACCTTTCCAACCTGTTCAACGAAATGGCCCCCGAACTGCGTAATCCTCTTACCGATTTCCTGGCCTCGAAAATCGACGACAGCGAACTGGAAAAAGCCCTGAAGAACGTGGTCGAAGGCGGAGCCATGGGCGAAGCGTTTGAACTGACCGGCAAAGGGGTAAAACACCTGGTCGAGTTCATAAAAGAAGTCAAACGTTCCGGTTTTGTAGAAGCCGTTCCCGAGTGGCTCCGCTCCGAAAGAGGCTCCATCCGAATGGGCCCGAAGGCTTTTGTGGAATCACCGGATGGGGGAATCGACTTTGGGGAAATGAAAGAAATGTATACTCCGTCTGGAAGAAAAGTTCCGGCACATAAAATTAGATTTCAAGTAGGTGATAATGATTTTGGTCGTATCCATATTGAGGCAACCCCTAACAGAGTTGAAAAGATTCTTAGGGACTTTCCAGAGTACAAAAACCTTACTGAATTTGTTTATGATATTACAAAAAATTATACTGAAGCGCTTTATCAAAAATCTAATGGAGCCGTGATTATAGTTAAAAGAAATGGTAAGGGAAAAATAGCCGTTCTAGAACTTATAGAAGAAAAGGAGACATTTTATACAGTTAGAAGTAGTTTTCCTGAGTCCGGAAACTACATAAAAAATAAAGTGAAGAAGGGAAAAATGGAACCACTTTCTGAAAACCCACCAGCAGGAAATTCCGAGATTTCTAATTGAGTGTAAGAATAAAAATTAGATAAAAGGGGATGGAGAGAATCCGGAGCCGCCTCGCGAAAGCGCCCCCACCAAACGCCTTAGATGTCCCTGGACCTGACATCCCTGCTTCACAAGTAACCCCAAAGATAACGCGTCCAGTGAGATTACCCAGGAGGGATGAGCACGAGGCGGCATGTGAATAATATATGATTTTTAAATGATCGTGTCAACAAGAAATTCGGAAGAAGAAATATATCAACCGCTTCGTAAAGTGTCCCGAACACTTTTGGACATCCCTAGGCCTGATGTCCCTCCTGTCGAAACTAATACTGAATTAAGGCCTAGTCAGTAAAGTCCCTGGCGTTAGAGTCCGAAGCGGCTTATGAATAATATATGATTTTACAATGATCGTGTCAATACCATTTTTTTTTTGGAAGACGAAATTTGAGCCACTTTTTGAAATTCCACCTGCAGGGAATTCAGAGTTTTCTAAATGATAGTAAGAATCAAAATTAGAATAAATGGGGAAGGAGGGAATCTGGAGCCGCCTCGCGAAAGCGCCCCCACAAACGCCTTAGATGTCCCTGGACCTGACACCCCTGCTTGGTAGATAACCCCAATGATAACGCGTCCAGTGAGATTATCCAGGAGGGATGAGCACGAAGCGGCATGTTAATAATATATGATTTTTAAATGATCGTGTCAATACTAAATATTCGGAAAACGAAATTTAAACCGCTCCAAGGAAGTGCCCCCACAAACACTTCAGGCACCCCTAGACTGGATGCCCCTACTTTCCAAAGCTATACTGAAAAAAATAACCTAGTCAGCATGCTCTTGATGGCAGAGCACGAAGCGGCTTATGATTACTATAGGATTATTCAATGATCGTGTCAATACTAACTGTTCGGAAAACGAAAATGGAACCACTTTCCGAAAATCTACCAGCAGGTAACCCCGAGTTTTCTAAATGATTGTAAGAATCAAAATTAGAATAAATGGGGAAGGAGAGAATCCGGAGCCGCCTCGCGAAAGCGCCCCCACAAACGCCTTAGATGTCCCTGGACCTGACATCCCTGCTTCATAAGCAATCCCAAACTAAATCACATCCAGTGAGACTGCAGAGGAGGGATGAGCACGAGGCGGCATGTGAATAATATAGGACTCTTTGAAAATGATGTCAATGGAATAAACATTGTAATCGAAACTTTTTTTAGGAAATTTCAAACAAACCGTGTAACACTCAACTCAGGTGAACTTTATGCCCAAAATCCCCGCGTTAAATAACCCCACCGTGAATCCCCAATCCCTTGGGGGCGGCCAGTTGCGTTTGAATGTCACGCCGGAACTGGTCGGTGGAGCGAAAGTGCGCAATCTGGCCGCACTCAGTGACACTTTAGGCGAAGCGGCTGTATTCATGGACGTGCAAAGACGCAGGTCGGATGGTCAATCCGTAATGAAAGCAGATAAAGCGACGACCGAGTATGTAGAAAGTGTAATGAAAACGTTGGCTCCCTTGAAAGGAGAGAGGAGTTTTGGCTACACGGATGCGCTTGTTAAGATCGTAAAACCTTTGTTCGAACCGGCTGATACGACTACAAGTGAAAGTGCCACCGTCACGACGGATCCGGAACTCATGGAAAAGTACGGATTGGATACGGCCTCGGAAAAATTTCAGGCTCTCCAAAATGCGTTAGGGGGTATGCGGTCGTATGTGCGGAAAGAGTATGAGCCCATTTTAAAACAAAAATTTGCAGATTTGTTTCAACGGGCTGGAGTGTATGAAGAAACTCAGCGGAAACGGGCTCTGATTCAGGATTACCAGCACACGCGTGCCGCTTTGCTGAAAGCGATACGTGATAATCCGCTCGATGTTGATGGAAGAGAAAAACACATTGTGAGTTTGTACCGAACCATGGGTCAAATGAAAGTGGCGATGGAGTGGAGTGAGGAACGGGACCAGGCGGAAACCGCCAATATTGAAGAAGCGGTGGCCCTGAGTGTGGTTAACGGCTTACTGGACCGCCAGCAAGGGGAAGAGGCGGAGCAATTTTTTAAGGAGAATCAAAACAAGTTTGTCAAAACCGACAAAGCGCAACTGGAAGCGCGGATTAAGGAAAGGGTGACTCTGGAAAAAGCTCAGCACAATGTGGTGGTGCTGGAGTCCTTGCCGGAAGAAGAGCAACAGGAGGAACTCCGGCATATTGATGATCCGGAAGAGTTGGAGATGACCCGGCAGTTACTGGTGCATCGGAATCTGGAGGAGAAGCGAAAACAATTAAAACTGAACTATGATAACAGTGAGAAGGTTTTCAAGTTTATTTGGGACAGTCCGACGAGTCCCACGCTGGTGGATTTGCATTACCATCCGGATTTTAATTCTTTAGATGAAAAAACGAAGCAGGTAATGAAGGCGCAACTCAAAGAGCGCACGCAGGGTGACCCGGAGTTTCAACCCCCTCAATTCACGGGGAAGGCGGTATTGGCGGTGGATGACGGACGGCCGTTTAAAACTTCGCTGGATGTGAACCTTGAAGAAGACAGTGCAGATGGAACTGCCGCCACATTGGTCTCTACCCAAAATGATATTGCGTCTCAGGGTCAAGTTAAGGAATCGGCGAAAGAAGAAAATTCTCATTACGTGTTGAAGCAGGAATCCCGAACCGTTGGGGGATGGGTGGATAACATTTTGTTAAGTGACCGGGATCCCGCGAAAAACTTCGCGTATCAATTCGATGTGAATCATTACGAAAAAGGAAAGTTTCGCTCGAAGCTATACGAATTTATAGGAGGGATTCAGGAAGATCAACGAATCGTTCAAAACTCGGAACAGGGAGAGGTACAGCAGGTTGGGGATATCAATGTGGTGAAAACGCGGTTGCAAAATAAACTGAATCTGTTGCGAACGCTAAGCCAAAAAGTGGAGTCGGTGAACTTTGACCCGGAGTTTAGAAACGTGGTCTTGACGGACGTTTTACAAAAAGTATTGTCAGAGGGCGGCTCCTTTGAAGAAGTGTTTGATGAGACCCGACTGAACGAACTGATTCAAAAACATTGGACGGTGGATAACTTTAAACAATGGCAAAAGACGGTTCAGTCCGAAAGCTCTCTTGAAAAAAAGGCGAACTTTCAAAACAAGTTGTCGGGCATTGCTAAAGCCAATGGCCTGGGTCGGGAAACTCGTAAAAATGTTTTCGATAGAGCCAATGCTTTTTTAGGAATTAAGTTTAAAAACTTTAAGGAAAAATTAGGTCGGGAACCCAGTGAAAAAGAAATGTCTTATTACATGAATAGTCTGTTTCATGACAAAGTATTTATAAATGGTGTCAGCCGCCGGATAGTTGAGTTGACGAACAAGGAGATTCTTTCTTCCTATGTCAATGTAGGGGACAAGAAGGTGTTTGTGAAGGACCTGATCGCTCTTCCGGAGAGTATGCGTAATGCCATTGGGGAAAAACTCAAACGGGAAAACAAAGAACTGACCATGCAAAACATTGCCGAAGTTTATGAAGCACGTTTGCAGCAGGACCGGAAAGCGATCATGGTTTGGAACGGTAAGGGAGAACTTGTGCAAAATGAACACGTCGCCGATGTGATCGGTAAAAGTGTATCGAAATTTTTTCCGCTGGATGCCCTGACGCCCGCCGGAGGAGTTCAACAAATAATAGCGGATGGAAACAAGCCGCCGACGGTGGTCCACAAGGCGTTGGCTCATAAGAAAGCTCCGAAGGTCATGCGAATGGATGAAGAATCTTTGGAAGTTTTCAAAGAGGAAATGGAAGGGGAAGAAGGTAAAGTGCGCCTGGGAGATTACCTGATGTTTACGGAGGGTACGGTATATAATCTGACGGTATTGGCCGAAAATGCGTATCGAATGACCGGGGAAACCTTAAAGGACGGAAAAGATGAAATGTTAAACAGCCTTCCACAAGGGGCTCGCGCACCGGTGGGGAATTTGATCGATGGAATTATCCGCGATAAACAAGGCCGCGCTCCGGAATTGTTCGCGCAGCAAGGGGATTGGAAAGTGGGTGCTGTGAGTTTTAATAGTGAGCGGGAGATCATTCAAAGTTTTGATCAAGTCACCAAGACCGCGCCCTTTGAATATGAGGTGGCGGACCGGCAGATCAATAGGACGTTGGGTGCATTGGGGCAGATGTTATCGGGACTCAACCCGAAGTTGGTGAAGTCAACTGGAGAGAAAGGCTTGTTCCAACTGACCCGACCGAAGGTGCAGACCATGGTGGATGCGGTGAACCTGTTGAAGGTGGAGGGATTGAACTTTAACGTTGACGATGTCATGAAAAACCCGGTTGAGCAAATCAAGTTGGTGGAAGCGTATTTGTTTGGTCGGTTGTGGAAGAAATACAACAAAACCAAAAATCCTTTGGCCTTTGTGATTGGAGAGTTTTTATACGGAAAGTCTGCGATAGAAAGAGCTAGGGAACAGGCAAAAAAAATTAAGAAAAAAGGAGATCACGAAAAATATGAAATTGTTAGTAAGTATTTAGATGGGGACAAGCAAAAGGGTATCAATAAGTTTTTCCTTGCCTTAAAGGCGCAAAGTTAAAGGTAAAAGACCATTTGTCCGTAGTTCTATTGTAAAAGTCGACATAGGGGATGTCCATTCTTGAAAATAAATAAGTAAACACCCAAGAAATATTAGTAGCTTGCTTATTGTCCAATTCATAGACAGAATTTATTAATTGATTTGCTTCTTTAAAAAATAATATACACTCAGAAACATTCCATTGAAATTTTTGGTCAAACTGTTCAATATCTTTGTAGTCGGATTCGTTTAATTTAGGAGCTTCTTTTGTAGGTTTAACATATTTATCTAAAAATTCGATCAGTTCCGGTTTTTCAATTTGCAGTTCAATTGAAAAACCTTCCCATAGTTTTTTGCGATCGCAGTTTTCGATTTTGTAGTTCCGGTCTGCCGCCAGCGCAGATTCCACTACAATCCCACCCCAAAGAACCACAGCCAATAGCAATGTAAACAAGATTCGTTTCATAACTACCAATTGTATCAAAAATAATTCTGATTGGGAAGCCGATGCGTTCCCTCTTTTCTAAAGAGGGCTAGGGTGATTCACCTCCAGGGGTTTTGAGTTCTTTCTCTAAAACTAACATGACACCATCGATATTGTTTAAAACATCCTGGTTGTAAAATCGAATAACCCGATATCCTAAAGATTTCAGGTATTGGGTTCGCTTAATATCAAGAGAGCTTTTTCCATCGGGAGCATGAGTGTTGCCATCAATTTCGATGATAAGATTGTGCTGATAGCAGAAAAAGTCAACAATGTAAGGGCCGATGGGTTTTTGCCGATTAAAAATTCTCTTTTAATAAAAGGGCATTTTACGAAGAGTGTTCCAGAATAATTTCTCAGCGGGAGTCGGGTTGTTGCGTAAGTGTCGTGCTTTTTCTTTTAAAGAAGTTTTATAGGGAACTCTAGGTTTCGGATTTCTTGAGGTGTTCATAAAACAATTTTATAGAAAACCCATGAAAATGTGAATCACCCCAGCCCTCTTTAGAAAAGAGGGAGCACATCGGTCCTCTCTCAAAAGTTTAATAAGGGAAATTTGGAATTGTTGAGCAAATCAAGTTGGTGGAAGCATATTTATTCAAGTATCTTTGGGATGATTATGACAAAACCAACAATCGATTCGCATTTGTGATCAGTGAATTTATGCTCGGGAAAAAAATGATGAACGATGTTAGGAAGATGGCTGTGAAAAATGAAGGGGAAGGGATGGATAAAAAATATGAAATTTTTAAAAAATATTTATCAAAGCCCTTGAAAGTCAAGATTAATAAATTTTTTCAGGTTCTAAAGGAGAAAAGTTAAAGGAAAAGGATCTTTTTTCAGTATTCCTATTCCAAAGTCTTATGTAAGGGATATCTTTTCGTGAAAATAAATCAATAAAATACCAAGAAATATTGTCGGCATTTTCAGAATTAACTTTATAAATGGAATCGATTAATTGATTGGCTTCTCTCATAAATAAAATACATTCCGAGACGTGCCATTGAATACTTTTGTCAAATTCCTCAATAACTTTGTAATCGGATTCGCTTAATTGGGGTCTTTCTTTATCGGATTTAATGTTTTCTTTAAGGTACTCAATCAATTCGGGTTTGTGAACCTGGATGCGGCTAGATACATCCTCCCACAGTTTTTTACGGTTGCAGTTTGTGATCGTGTAATTCCGGTCCGCCGCGAGCGCACCCTCCGCCACAATCCCACCCCAAAGAACCACAGCCAATAGCAATGTAAACAAGATTCGTTTCATAACCAGTCATTCTATCAAAAATAAATCAGATTTGAAATTAATTGTGCTTCTTAATTAAGTAATAAATCATGGAGCCTTTGCCAGGTATTTAAGATTCGAGGTAAGTAGGGTTGGGGATGGAACCGGTGCACCAGGGTGTAAACCGAGAAGCGATGAATTAATAAATCGAATAAAGAAACCTGAAATCCCTTGAGCCACGTGGAAAAATTGATAGACTCACCGGTGAGGGTCTCTAAACATTCCTGATGCAGGTGGATCCAT
Organism: Nitrospinaceae bacterium; assembly: GCA_965223665.1. Lineage (GTDB taxonomy): Bacteria > Nitrospinota > Nitrospinia > Nitrospinales > Nitrospinaceae > CBDCVY01. The sequence goes on along the minus strand of OZ245011.1, from coordinate 2,154,404 downwards.
TTTAGAACTTCCTTCTTTTGACAATCCGGTGGCAACACATAACACAGAAATTCGGCAAGATCATGTTGTGGAATTCCCAATCCAGCCAGTTCCCAATCGTACGCACATAATTTAAATCCTTCCGGTGTGATGCGAAGTGCCAGATTGCGCGGATTAAAATCGTTATGAATTAAAGTTTGTGGCGACTGGTTCAGAAATCCGGACCACTGAGGTAAGGTTTTGATTAAATGTTTGTGGGTGGCGGTTAAACTTTCTCCACCCCACGTTTTAAAAAACGGATGGGCGTGATGCGCTAAACCTTTCCAAAGGTCATTCATTTGAATTCTTTCCATGGAGGTGAGAGGAGCTTCCAGCCAGGGTTGCCGCTTCAGTTCCTCTTCTCGTCTCCACCAAATAGAATGCAGTTGCGCTAACCCTTGAACCACGGCTTGTAAATGGAGGGGCAGCCAGACGGTATTGTTCTCTACGGAATTCATCATGGCAAGACCCTGCAGGTCTTCCATGAGCAGTTTCCAACTTTTCGTTTTGTCATCGTTCAAAATTCCGTAAATGGTGGGAGTGTGTTTGCGGAATCTCGGATCGTCCTGCTGGTAAATGTGTAACTCCCGTTGATGCGTTTGCGTGAACCCCAGCCGGTCATGATATTTTGCGAATAGATCGCCCATGGGTTCGCCGCAGACCGAAGCAATTTTCTGAGCGGTGGCAAGCACGACTTTATCTTCTGCCTTACTCTTAACGAAGAGATTCAGTTGGCCTGGAGTTTGCTTGAAAATACTTTTCAATTTTAAATGGTATTTTTGCAATCCCACCGACTTCCCCGTTTTCATTGAAACCAACTCGGAGAGGATGCTGTACCTGGGTTCCTCCTTGGGGGAATCGATGCTTTGAATTCTTAAAGAGCCGTCTCGAAAATGATGCCTCAGGTACTTTTGAAAAATTTCGTTATTGGAAGTTTCTGAAATATTTATTTGTGATTCCATTTCATGTTGTCCTTGTTTTTGTATGAAGTCGTTTTCGACAAAGGTTGCCAGGTAAGAATTCATTAAAACTGTATTCAGGGGAGGGCAGGTGAGACCCAGAGTATTCAAGGTTTGCTCGGTGTTGTTACTACTCACTTTCTCCAAATTTTTTTTCTGATAAAACTCAGGCAGAGTCATCCCCTTAAGCAGCTCCGGTTTTTCGAAGAAAAAGCTCCGCAGCGGATACAAAATATGTTCTGAGGATTTCATGCTTTTCTTTAATTGCGCTTCCCACTCTGAATAAGAAACCAGCCGCACCGGGTAGCCATTACAATTCAACCAGAGGATGAGTTCCCCCCAATGGCTGCACTCTCGGTTGATTAAGTGAAACGTTTTGTTTTGGGAGTTTTTATCTAAAGAGCATTGCACTACGGTATCCGCAACAAAATCCACCGGACAATAATCCAGCGTCCAGTCCAAATCCGGAGCGGACCCCATTTCGATGCAGGCTTTTAATATTCTGGAAAAAATATCATCGGTGTTGGACTTCCCGGATTGAGTGTTTCCGGAAATGAGCCCCGGACGAAAAATGGAAACAGGCAGTCCGCGTTCGCCGGCCTGACGAACTAAAGCTTCCGAGACACATTTGGTTTGTGCATAGGCCAAAGGAATTTCATTCAAGTACGGAATCATATTTTCATTTTCCGTTATATGGTTTGGGCCGCTCGCCGTATAACAAACGCCGATGGAGGAAATGAAATAAAAATTCTTGGTTTTGTTTCTGCACGCCAGATGAAGAAGCCGCTTCGTTGCCTGCACATTGCTCTCCCTTAAACCGCGGTAAGGAAACACCCAGTTCACCGTGGCGGCAGTATGGTAAATTCGATCCACTTCTGTAGACAATCTTTCATATAAAAACGGAGAAAGCCCCAGGTTTTCACGGCGTATATCCCCTGCGACGGGAATCACCCGCTTCATAAGTTGTTCAACGTATAGCCCATAATCTTTTAAGGAAGCTTCGATGCGCTCTAAAGGAGATTGATTTTTTCGCGGACGCACCAGGCAATAGATTTTGGCGGTGGTGGCCTTTGCTAACGTATGCAGCAAATGCGAACCCAAAAAACCTGTAGCACCGGTCAGAAGAATTGATTTTATGGTGGCGTGTGGTTTTCCGGGATGCGGTTGGATATCATCGGGTAACATTAAATCTTTCCACATGAGTGCGTTCCCTATGGTGAGAGAATTTTCCACGGTTACCGGTGTTTGCAAAACTGGGTTTTCCTTCCGTAAAGTATTTTGCTGCATGATGTTCACCCTCTATATTTCTGGTTCAATTCAATAAATAAATTTCTTACCGTGTCTCGGTTTTGTTCCAGGTCTTCCAGTTTCCAATCGCGGGTGGGAATAGGCGGTTCAAAATATATGTCCGCCGTTCCCGAACCAATCCGCCATTCCCTTCCAAAATTCATTTCTTCAGGTATCTTTATAAAAAAAGGAACCAGAGGCGCTTGCAGACTGGTGGCCAGGTGGAAACTGCCTTTATTAAAGTGGCCGATTTCTCCATTGGTCACCACTCGGCCTTCCGGACTCAGATAAACCGACTCTTTCGTTTTCTTTAAAATGCGATGCGCGCGCTGAAAAATTTTTTTTCTTTTCTCAGGTTGGGATTGCGGGCAGGTATAAAAGATGCCTATCAAATAGCCCATGATTCCCATGGGAATGTATCTTCTAAGAAAGCCGCTGAGAAAAAATCGGCTATTGGGCAGCCCCAGCGAGATCAAGGCAAATACATCAAGTGAGGAGGTATGATTTGAAATATAAACGACCTGTCCCGCGGGACCTTCATAAGGTTTGTGAATACGGAGTCGAACTCCCCAAACCCATAGAACCATCAGGCCCAGGTGGCGAGCCATTTTCTCCGAATAAAATCTTCTTGCCTGAAAGCCTGTGACCAGTGCCACCAACAGCATGGCCAGACACCCGATGGTCATGATTAAAAATGTTATAGCGATACGGAACCAGTTGTACAACTGGTACCCAAAGCTTGGTGCTGATATGGAATTCTGTAGTGTCGTTTGTTTTGCGGTCATGATGGTTTCCTGCAGATCAGGGTTTGCATAGACAGGTTTAAATGTTTTTCAAACAACATAATGGGGCTGAGGAGTACCTGTCCCAGAAAGTAGGGCAACATCGCTTTGGAAAGATTGAGTCCTTTGCCTTTCAAAAATTTAAATGCCAACCCGGAAAACAAATAGAAATAGGCGGGAAACGCGCCGTAGGGTAGATAGTCCAGAACCTCCCATCCCGCCTGTTTCACAGTTTGTATAAAAGTCGCCCGGTCAAACAACACGGTATGCTGTGGCGCCTGCAACCCCGGCCAACGCTCTTTGAACAAATGGAAAGACAGGCTGTCCAGCCGCGGAACTTCAATGACCAGGCTGCCGGACGGTTTTAAAATGTTGCGGGCAAACTGGAGGGAACGAAGGGGATCATAATCGTGTTCTAAAAAATGCCAAAGGGTAATGAGATCGAATTGGTTCTCGGCAAACTCCTGCTCATAGAAAAGTCCCTTTCGAAAGTCGACCCCCTTCATTCCCGGCAGATGCGACAGATCCTTGAAGTCGACCCCAGTGACGGAACTGCCGGTCTGCGATTTTAGTTTTTGTAAAAAAGTTGCTGCCCCGCAGCCGACATCCAATACCTCGCTCGATGGATTGAGGGAAACATAGGATTCGACAATTTTAAATTTGTCGCGGTCAAGTTTTCCCATCGCGTAGTTGTACAGGGGTGTTAAAACTCCCCAGTCTGTTTGTTTCTGATGCGCAATGTACTCGTCATCATAAAATTCTCCAATGTGTTCCAACTTCACGCGGGGTTTTTGGTAAGCCAGCCCGCAGCCATCACAAACCACAAACTGGAAGCGACCTTCCTTTCCGGTTAAATCGTCTTCTGCATAAGTGAGGTGTCGGCAGGCGGCTTCCCCGCAAAGGTAACAATTTATATTTTCAAATTGAGTGGAAGGCAGTAAGGCTTCATATTGGCTCATGATAAATTTCCTATATAACAGGCACACAAAGTTAAAAAACCGAATACAAAAACTCCGTATCCCAGGGTTAACGGTTGATCCCATTTTCGAATGCCGTGATTGATAAACAATAGACCGCTGATAATTGCAAGACTCCATATCGACCAACTCACCAGTGGGGTTTCGTTGAAGAAATGGAATCCCATAAAAAAAAGAACCGAACAAAATAAACTCAAATCACTTATCAAAAAGTTTCCGGCGTTTTTTTGCGCTGTTAACTTGGGGTCGTGCAGAATTTCAAAAACAGAAAAGCAAATCAAAACCAGCAGGCTCGATAGAATAAATGAGGGGCTCCAGGCGGTCGAAGCAAGGGGTGTGATCAATAATAAAAATACCGGGTATTTCAGCAGAATGATTTGCGAGCGGACCAAGGGAGAAAAATTAAAATGGCCGCGAATCCTATACCATCCATAAAAGAAAATATTCAGTAATAGAAACAGAGACAGGTTAATGAGACTGTTTGTTAGAATCCCGATGGCCGTTAAATTGGCGGCAAACAAAACGGCCCACGCAAAATAAAAAGGAGTGAGTGTAGAGGACTGGCATAAGACGCGGTAAGGATGGTTCAGGCGGTCCGGACTCAAGTCGCTCAAATCATCCCACAATCGGAATTGAAAAATGAGACCGATGAGTGTGAACACCTGAAGTAAAAATTGAGGAGCTTGAGGGGGATGATGAATTCCAATGCCCGCCATGGCGAGGAATGACACCACCCACCCCCAAGGCAGAAGGGACAGGCGTTCTTTCCTGTACTGATGCAAGGTTTCAATCGATGATCTTAACAATGCCCTGATCTCCATCTACTGAAAGTTGGCAATGGTTTGGAATGCGCTGCATGGCATCCTGAATGCCTACCACCGTGGGAATGCCAAATTCTCTCGCCAAAATAGCGCCGTGAGAAAGCATCCCGCCTCGTTGAATCACCAAACCTTTAATCAAATAAAAAATAGGTCCCCAACCCGGATCCGTTTGTTGAGTGACTAAAATGTCTCCGGAAGAAATAAGATGCGCCTGTCCGGAGTTGTCGAGAAGGGTGGCCCTGGAAATAATGGTTCCACCGCAAGCACCGGTACCTTTTAAAGAATTCTGTGAATGGGTCGAGTCGCAGGGTTGTTCGCAAATAGAATTGTTGGAATAATAGTGACCGCGGGGAAGTGTAAAATCGTCTGGCGGATTGAATTGCGATTGCGTTGCGTGGTCTTTTTTTCTCAGGTCGACCAGTGATTGAATCCCGTTCGGTAAAAAAGTTTTTCCTGAAATAAAGTCTAGGATCTCTCTGTAAGTCAGGAAAAAAATATCCGTTTGATGTTTGAAGCAGCCTTCAGCAACCAGTTGTTGACCCATGGCGAGGAGAACACCGCGAAGTCGGTTATATAGCAGCGCTTGTTTTAATCGAACCCGTTCCCGAAAGGCAATCGATCCATGAGTGGCTTTCACTAACAACCGAACCGCTCGTGCTTTCAATTTTCCAAAAACCTTTCCCAAACCTTTTTTCCCGGCGATCGCGGCTAACACTTCTTCAGTTTTTTGAATGCGATCTTTTTCCAGTTGATGCAGCTTTTCCAGGGGAGAGTCTCCTTTTACATCGAGATAAACTTTCAACAGGTCGATAACCTCTATCGGTTGTTCCTGAAAGCTGGGGATGGTGAGCATCAGTTCACCGGATTTACGAAATCCCAATCATTGAGAAACTTGTGAAACCGGTATTTGAAGTTAGAAAGCTCCGGATCAGTTTCGATTGCTATCAGCAGATCCTCTGAGTTTTTTTTCTGAAATAAATTTAAAAGCCTGGAATCGTCAGTGATCACTTTTGATAGTTTCCATAATTCAATGATCGGTTGATTGCTGACCAAATCGGGAAGACCTTTTAGCAGCGAATTGTGAAGACTCGCCTGATGATCTCCTGGAAATTCTTTTGAAAGAATTTTCTGCAAGGTCCAGTAACAGACCATCGCCGCCGTATCGGCCAGAGAAGCGTTTTTCCATTCATGGAAGCGGATATTTAGAAACGCCGCTAAGTCATCCTTCAACTGATCAAGTGTTTTTTCTTTTAAAGATTCCGGAGTGGTGTTGCTGGAAAAAACATCCACTCTGGTTTCAAAAGTATTCACACGGCGGGAAATGAATGCGTATTGTCGAATGACTTTAGAAACAATGCGAACCACTTCCAGGTAATCGGCCGTTCTTTTCTTGAAACTGGATAAGATAGATTGCGAAGTTTTATTTTTATTCAGAGACTCGGCTCCCACAAACTGGTCAAACGCTTCCACCATTCTGTTTCCAAAAGGAGCCAGCTTTAAAACCTGATGAATATGAGTCAGGTTGTAATACAACCGGCCGCCATGCGCTCCGATTAAGTTCTGCAAGGGAAACTCCATGGCTTCTACTTTTTGCGGAGTCACTCCCAGGCACAGCGCTAAATTTTTAAAGTAGTGGTAGTATCCTTCCGTGACAAACGAGTACACAAAGGGAGTGACCGGCTCCGGAAAGTTTTCGTTAATATTGGCATTCGACCAATGAACTTGCTCAGCAGTTTTGGTTTGACCGGGGAAGTGCGTTATCGGCCGCGACTGCAGGACATAAATTTGCCCATCCTTACCAAGAGTCCACTCGATGTCCTGCGGGCATTGTTTTTCCTGCTCCAGTGTTTTTCCAATCTGGCGTAACTTCAGAATAGTTTTTGCAGATAGTTTTTGGGAATTGCCGTTCTCTTGACTCTGCTCCGGTGATTCCAGTTCTTCCCACTTCGGTTTCGAAGAAGCAATCGAGATATGTCCCGGATGAATATCTCCGGAAACCAATTGATCTGCTAACCCGAAGCAGTACTCCAGTCGCATGGGCGCATCATGTGCTTCCGCTTGCTCCGGATCTTTAGTGAAAAGAACACCTGAAATTTGAGAGTCGACCTGTTCCTGAACCACTACGGCCATTCCCTTTAACGAGACTTGCTTATGATGTTGATACAACAAAGCCCGCTCCGACCAGTAAGACGCCCAGCATTTGAGCAATCCCTGATGCAGATCCGTTTGACAGTGAATATTTAAAAAAGAATCGAGTTGACCGGCGAACGAGTTTTGCCCGGAATCTTCACCAACTGCAGAACTGCGCACTACCAGAGGAAACTGAGGTAAACGGGTTTCCTGCCAGTGATTCAACTGTGCTTCAAGTTCGGCATCCAATCCAGTTTGCAGAATGTGATTCCGTATTCTTTCGCTGGCCTGTTTGACTTCCTGAAGATTCTGCCAATCCAAATGTTTCAGCGTATTCTGAATAAAGTCGTTCAATCGGTGAGTTTCTAAAAAATCCAGAAACACTTCGTTGGGAATAACAAACCCTTTGGGTACAGTGAGACCCAGTTGCATGGCTTGATACAATCCTTCAGCTTTTCCTCCTGCATTTTTCAATTGATCCGCTTGTGACAAATCAATGAAAGATGAAAGCGCTTTGTCTATAGTCGGAGATTTAAAAATTGCTAAATTCATGCGAACCGCCTTTTGACTTTTAAGAGAAACAGCAGCGCACTGAAACCCAGGTGAATTGCCGGTCCTACAATAAGAACGGTCCACCAGGTTTGCACGGGAACCGGAACCATCATGCTTAATGCCACCATCATTCCCAGGATGGAATCCACACGATCTGTAAAGAGGAAGAGAACGCGCCATCCCGGGGATGCGGCGGCATATCCCGGAGGAATGTTGAGTTGCCGTTTGCAGAAGGAGTTGGGCAACTCTCCGGCCATGAAACCAAGCCCGACCCAAATGCCGAGCGCAGCATAAGCGAATGGACTTAAAGGCCACATGCCGAGGGAGGCTAATCCGGGAATTCTTTCTTGAAACCAACCGAAAAGTAAAAACATCAACCCCACTGCCAAAGCCATTCCTGTAAAACCGCGATAGGTTTTATTGTCTCCGAAAATTCTTTTACCGCGGAAGGTTCTTCCTCCATCCACAGGAGTGTTAAATGGTTTGGAAAGTGGGCTCAGCATCCATGCAGAATATAAAACTCCCGAAGCGATGAACGTGATCAGCAGAAACAGTGTCACCACGTTAGGATCGGGATTTGCTAATGTGCTGGAATTAAATAGTGAACTCATAAGTTTATTTGTGATTGTTGACGATTTTTAAAAAGGAAAATTTCACCGGGAATTTTCCGAACCTCTTTTACCCACGGATACCATTTCATGGATTGAGTCTGTCTGTCTGCCACTTGTTGTAATCGGTAGCCCGGAACGTGAACATACTTGTGATGCAATTCATGTTGATCAAATGAAAACAGAATCCATTGGGATACCCATTTGGGAAACAACAGCGATCGAGTAAACTGCACTTGCTGGCTATGAGAAAACGGTGCGACCTCTTTTCCATGGCTCAGTTGCATAGGAATGTGCGTGTGCTGACTGAGTAAAATGGTTTCCTGCAGTAATAAAGTGAGCGGCAGGGCCAGTCCGACAAGCTGCAAAATTTTTTCCGGCTCCAATTGATAGCCCAGCAATCCGTAAATCAAAAGCAGCGCTAAAGAATTCCATCGCATTTTCTTTAAGCGTTTGGAAGAACCCATGAATTTTTCAAGGCGACGCAAATTCCAGAAGTTTTGAAATCGATAAATAATTGCGAATACAGGGATGTGAAATTTCCAGCAGACATTGATGAAACTTCGCTTCCACGCTGAAAGGTTTTTTGGAACCAACGTTTCAGTCGTGGGATCGAGGTCCTGCCAACCGGTCCATACATGATGAAGATGATGAACCTGACTCCAGGAATAAAAAGGGATTGCAGAAAACAGGGAAGCGAGATGACCGGTCACGTGGTTCCAGATTTTTTCAGGGAACAAAGTGTAATGACCGGACTCGTGCAAAAGAATGAACCACTGCAGCAAAGCCACCGCTAAAATCAATTGCCCCGGAAACCAGAGCAGTAAGTTTTCAGAAACGGATAAACTCAATCCCACTGCTGTAGAGATCAGGCAAGTCAGTAACAAATAAAAACCCCAACCAAAAGCAGACTTCTGCGTACTGTAAGGAGTTGCCTGTTTACTGGGATGTAAGTTCCTTGCCATCATAGTCCATGAAAAAAATAATAACGATACTCATAGAACACTAGGCAAAGACTGTGCCAAGACGCGTAAACCTTAAAAGCTCCATAAAACTAAGGAGTTGGCACACTGGGAGCAGAAGAGGTTGAATGGCAATATATGCAAAAATTGTATATAATATATGCATTATTTGTATAGTGTTGTGCAGGAAGGAAATCTTTGCCTAAGTTAGATTATTTAACCAAATACAATAGAGATAAAGACGGAGACCGATGTGCTCCCTCTTTTCCAATCTAGCGATTGGAAGCAATAAAGATTTTCAAAAATTGAAAGACCATAAGCACTAAAAGTTACCTTAAGAAAATTAATTTCCCAGCGGCCGGGGGCCGCGGCTGGGGGGATTCACCTTCAGGGGTTTTATTTTTTCTAACTGACGCAAAGATCTCAATAGGAAGAAATAATGAAAAGAAATCAGCTTAAAGCGGAAGATAAAAAATTCTTTACCCTTGCGGCGGAAATCATATTCACCAATCCCTTCAGTGATGAATGGAATGTTCTGAAGAATAATTTTTTTAACGAGAAGCCTCCCAAAAAACGACAACCCATGCATTTCATGGAGGCGTTTTTTGAACCTTTGAATGACCGGTTAACGCGTTTGGAAAAACAGGGGAAGGTGGTTCTGGCAAGTTATTCCGAAGAAGACCGCCAACTGTTGGAGTATGCGTTTCTGTTCCATATTTATAGGCGGTACGTACCGGACATTGAAAAGCTGATTCAGTCCGTATCCAATCCTTCCACTTTCCGGCAATATACCCGGTTTGCCAAATCCATGCTGCGGGAATTAATAGAGCGGGGCTTTGAGGAGGAGACGGCGATTCGATACATCGGCATTTTCTACCAATTTCGCCGGGCATTTCATTTTATTTCTAGGACGCTGACGGGAAACAGTCCCTCCATGAAAAAGCTCCGATGGTCTTTATGGAATAATGTATTCACCCATGACGTGCGCATTTATGAAAACCATCTGTGGAATCGAATGGATGACTTTTCAACCATGCTGTTAGGGGAAACCGGAACAGGGAAAGGGGCCGCCGCCTCTGCCATTGGCCGTTCCGCTTACATTCCGTACGATCCGAAAAAAGGAGTTTTTACTCATAACTTTAATGATACTTTTATGGCCATCAACCTGTCGCAATTTCCGGAAACCTTGATTGAATCGGAACTGTTCGGTCATTGTAAAGGAGCCTTTACCGGTGCGGTGGCGGATTATACCGGACTGTTCGAACGCTGTAGTGCGCAGGGTTCTTTGTTTCTGGATGAGATTGGGGATGTCAGCATTCCCATTCAAATCAAACTGCTCAAAGTTTTAGAGGAAAGAATATTTTCTCCGGTAGGAGGTCACTTTCAGAAAAATTTTAAAGGAAGAGTGATCGCCGCGACGCATCATTCCATGGAGACCTTAAGAAAGAGGGGTGACTTCCGGGATGATTTTTTCTACAGGTTGTGCTCGGATGTTATCGTTCTGCCCACGCTTCGGCAGCGGATTCAGGAGTTGCCGGACGAACTGGATCAGTTGGTGGTTTCACTGATCACGCGAATCACAGGGAACGAGAACGAAGCATTAGCAGACATGGTTTTGCAGACCCTGCAAAACGAAATTGCGTCTGACTATCCCTGGCCCGGTAACGTTCGTGAACTGGAGCAGGCGGTCCGGCGTGTTTTGCTCACAAAAACTTATCAAGGAGATTGGGTCCGAAGCGCGGGAACCCTGGAAGAGGAACTCATCGATAAAATAAAAAGCAAGTCTATTAGTGCGAATGACCTTTTGGGATATTACTGCACTTTAATCTACAATCGCTTCGGTACTTATGAAGAAGTCGCCAAACACACTCAACTCGACCGTCGCACTGCCAAGAAATATATTCTGGAATACCAGGCCGTCCCGCAAAAAAAATAATTAGTGATTAAAATTTTTTTGCAGACGAATGCGTTCTGACTTGGTATAATAATTAGGAATGGAAACTAATTTCTGGTTTCTCTGGGACCACCGCAATGCGACGCCCGGCTCTGTAGAAGTTATCTACGGCAGCGGGGCTTTTTTGTGTGTGGATTTGGAATGATTTTCCAGAAATAGAGCATATCCATCCTTTTAATTCACCCACCACAAAACAGTCCACGACCCTTGAATCAAAAGCAGGCATCCACTTCCTGTGAATGAAAACATTGATCCATCCAACGGGAAGTATCCGTATAAAATCTGAACTCTCGCATTGTTAAAGAGACACTTTTCATAAAGGAACCCCATTATGCCTTCAGTTGTGGATATTTGTAATTTAGCGTTAGGTCATTTTGGCGATAAGGCCGAGGTGACGGGAATCAGTCCTCCCGACGGAACCTCCCAAGCGGCACATTGTGCACGGTTTTACCCGATTGCTCTGAAAGAATTGCTGGAGGCGCATCATTGGGGATTCGCCGAGCGCACTTTGGCGTTGGCCGATGTCGGCGACCCGCCCTCCGGTTGGTTGTTCCGGTATAAAATTCCTAACCTTTACATTAAAGGAATCGAGGTCAATGAAGTTGGAAACGAGATTCCCATCCCATGGAAAGAAGCAGGAGACGACATTCACGGCCGCGTCATTTTAACCGACGCCTACCAGGCGGTACTGACGTTCACCTCTTTGGTCGAAGACACCACAGTATTCCGTCCGAAGTTTGTCACCGCATTATCCTGGTTGTTGGCATCGTATCTTTCGGGACCCATCACCCGCAAACCGCAGATCGCGCAGATGGCGCTGGAACGTTACGAAGCGGTGGCTTTGCCAAAAGCGATCATGGAAGACGCGAACTCGCAACAGGCGACACGCCAACCGGAGCAGCGATTGAAAAACTATATGCCGCCGTCGATGTTAGCAAGGAGGTCTTGACATGCGTACGCATCAACGTTCGTTTGGCGGAGCCGAAGTGGCTCCTGAAATGTTTGGCCGCATCGATCTCCATCACTTTCAGATTGGAGTTGAGAGGTGTCGAAACTTTATCACACGACCTTCCGGTCCTGCCGAGAACCGCTCGGGGTTCGAGTTTATAAAAGAAGCGAAAGACGGCGGCCCCAATCCTGTGCGTTTGTTGCCGTTTATCTTTAATACAGATCAGGCGTACATTCTGGAGTTCGGCGATTTTTACATGCGCGTTCATACCGAAGGCGCAACGATATTGGAAACGGCTCAAAATATTACCGCCGCCACCAATGCCGACCCGGTAATGGTTACGGTTACCGGGCATGGTTATGCGGCAGGCGATGAAGTGTTTATTAACGGGGTCGGTGGAATGACTGAACTCAACGGCCGGTTCTTTAAAATCAAAAATCCACTCACCGATACGTTTGAACTCACCGATCTACAAGGCAACAATATTAATGGCCTGAGTTATACTCCCTACACTTCGGGGGGAACCTCGGCTTGTGTGTATACCTTAGCCACGCCTTACCCTGCCGCGGATTTATTTCAACTCAAATTCGAACAAAGCGCTGACGTAGTCACCATCACTCATAAATCCTACGCTCCCCGGGAACTGCGCCGCATGGGCGCCACCAACTGGGCATTCAATATCATCGATTGGAAGCCATCGATTGAGCCACCAATCACCGTCGCTTCGGTTGCAGATGTTGGGGCCGGTGGAGGAGATAGTATTGATTACGATTATCAGGTCACAGCAATCGACGAGGATATTCAGGAGGAATCCCTACCTGCAAGAGGAATTGCAATCGGAACCATTACTAAAAGTGGAAGTAGTCCCTTATTAGTTACAGCAGTTGGTCATACTTTCTCCAATGGTGATCGTATTCGAATTACTGAAGTAGAGGGAATGACAGGACTGAATGGGACCTCAGGGATTAACGGGCAATTTTACGACGTTTTGAATCCGAATACTGATACCTTTGAGTTGTCGGGAACTGATTCTTCCAATTTCACCAACTATGTATCTGGAGGATTTGTCAGCGAAGCTGTTTGCATAAACGATTTATCAAAAAGTGGCGCTAATAATACCATTGGTTGGGAGCCGGTAACTAATGCTATCCGTTACAATGTTTACAAACTGGAAAAAGGTTTGTACGGGTACATCGGACAAACCTCCGATTTAGAATTTGTTGATGACAATATCACACCGGATGTTTTGCAAACGCCGCCGTTTGATCCGGATCCCTTTTATGCGGCGAACCATTACCCGGGAACCGTAGCGTATCACGACCAGCGCCGTTGTTTGGCTTCATCCAATGATTTACCTCAGGCAATCTGGATGACGCGCTCGGGAACCGAATCCAATTTAACCAAATCGATTCCTTCGCAGGACGACAACGCGATTACGGTGCGTTTGAAATCTCGCCAACACAACAGCGTGCGTCACCTGGTCTCACTCAACGATCTCATGGTCTTCACCAATAATAACGAGTGGCGACTTTCCACTGGAAACTCAGACGCGCTCACTCCCACCACCGTCAATATCAAGGTGCAAAGTCACATTGGCAGTGCCGACGTGCGTCCATTGGTGGTAGGGGATTCCACTTTGTTCATTGCCGACAAGGGGAATCATGTGCACACGTTTAACTTCTCCTTTGAACGGGACAAGTATAAACCGGATGACATTTCACTGGTCGCGCCGCATTTGATCGACGGGTTTAAGGTTCTCGATTGGGATTACTCGCGTTATCCCAATTCGACCGTATGGTGTGTGCGGTCCGATGGCAAGTTGTTGGGCTGTACTTACTTGCCGGACCAACAGCCGATCATTCTCGGCTGGCACCGCCACGACACTTTAGAAGGTGCATTCGAGTCGACCGCCGTAGTTCCTGAGAACAATGGCGAGAACATGTTGTACTGTCTGGTGAAACGTACCATTAACGGTGTCGAGCGTCGTTACATCGAGCGGTTGCATTCGCGACGATTTTACGAAGTGGAAGACGCATTCTTTGTGGACAGCGGGTTGACTTACGATGATCCCAAACCCATCAGCGGTGCCACAAAGGCTAATCCCATAGTGATCACCGCCAACAGTCATGGATTCAATGACGGGGACGAAGTGATCATCGCCAATGTTGAAGGAATGACTGAACTCAACGGACATACCTTTAAGATCAACAACTCAGATGCGAACAGCTTTGAACTGCAAACGCCGGTGACCACTCCGGAAGATGTGGATGGAACCGGATACAATGTTTACGAAGAAGGTGGCGTGGTGCGAAAGAAGATATCGAAAGTGAACAACCTGCATCATTTAGAGGGGCAAACGGTATCGATTTTTTCTGACGGTCGCGTCGATTCGCAGGAAGTGGTGACGGACGGTGAGGTACAGTTTAATTTACCCGGTGGCCGTGTGCATGTGGGACTGCCTATTGAAGCAGATCTGGTGACGTTGCCGATGGCGATGCAAATCGAAGCGTTTGGTCAGGGGTTTATGAAATCGGTCACGCATGCGTACTTTCGTGTGAAAGACAGTCGTGGACTTTTAGTGGGGCCGGACTTCGATCACCTGTCTCCTTACATTCAGCGAACCACCGAACCTTACGGCTTTCCCACGGAAATGATTACCAGTGAAATTGAAGTGGCGCTCACCCCGGGATGGAATCGCGCGGGGCAAACGTTCATTCGCCAACGCGACCCGGTGCCGACCACAATTTTATCAATGGCTTTGGAGGTACAACTCGGTGGCTAATATACGGCAGGCGACGTTGGACGACATTCCGATGCTCATGGAAATGGGCAAACGCATGCATCAGGAAAGTCCGCGTTTTCGCATGATGGATTTCAGTGAGGACAAGTGCAGACAGTTGGGAGAAGCTTTGATTCCCTCCGGCAGTATCTTTATTGCTGAAAAGGAAGGTGAAGCGGTGGGGATGATGATTGGTTTTATAACCGAACATTATTTCGGATACGATTTGATGGCCTCCGATTTGGCAGTGTACGTTGTGCCGGAGCACCGCGGCGGATCGCTGGGCGTTCGACTGATCAAAGTATTTGAACAGTGGGCCGAAGACAACGGGGCACGCGTCATCACATTGGGAATCAGTACCGAAGTGGAAGCGAAGCGTACCCTGGGAATTTACGAGAAACTGGGGTACGCCACGAAGGGGTATATAACCACAAAAGAAATCCCAGCTTCTGGTGCAGAGCATCTCTTCCTGGAAAAATCAGCTTAAAACTCGATTTTTTACCCGAATTTGGCGTCGGAAAGAGGCAGAAAACGACTCAATTTGCCGCTAAACCAGAAAAAAATCACGAGTTTGTTCATTATATATATAGGCCATTTGAAACGGGAAATTTTTCCGGTAAAAAGAGAGTCCCGAATATTATGGTTCCGCCGGCCAGGGGCCGGGCCGGGGTAATTGACCTCCAGCAAAAAAATAAGGGATCCAATCGGATTTTACACCATTCTTCAGGGAAGAAAACTCCCAATCTCTTCATATTTTCAAACCAAAAACCAATTGAGAACTGAAACCTTATGGGAATAAAAATAAGAAAACAACAAACCGGTCAAAACAGTGCCAAGCTATCGCAGGACAATCCGGTGGATGAATCCACCCTGAAAGCCAACACAGAAAACGAAACGGTAGAAAGTTTAAAACAGGAAGGAAGTCTCATGGCCCGCGCCTCTGGCATTTCGGAAAACAATTGCGGGAAATGGATCAACCCATCACCCTCCGCAATATTATGGAACAGCACCTGAAAATGCCGCGACTGGATTCGCTCAAGTTGCGACGAAAAACCGATCCGATGATTTTAAAAGTCTTTCCGGACAGTAACAATGAATATAGTTTCTCGGCCCAAGAAAAGTTTCAGAAAATTTTAGATAACTTAAAGAGCAATCCCACAGTCATTCCCGGTAAGGGATCGGAAGCGGTAGCTCCCCTGGTGGCCCGGTTGGGTGAGGAGCAGATTGAAACGATGAGTTTTTGTCGGTGGAACATTTTGCCGGACTGCTCGGTTGGACGGAGGAACGTGAAAACCGGGAATGGCAGCATGTGTTAAGTACGGTGAACCTGACGGTGATCGATCGTCTGTTAAAGACCGGCCATGCCAGGGAGGCACGGGAGTATTTCACGACACATCAAAAGGAGTTTGGGGAAACGGACACTGCGGTATTAGAAGCAAGGATCGAACGACAATATGAATTGGAAGCGGGGGAGGCGTTGGCCAACGAGATTTTTTCGTTGCCGAAAGATTTGCAAATTCGGGCATTGACCGATGAGCCGAATACTAACATACGGCAAGCGGCGCAAAGTTTTATGGCCTATAAAGATCGAGAAGAAACCCTGAAAAAAATGGAAACGCAATATGAAAATTCTGTTTATATCCGGCAATTCATTGATAAGGGGGAAACTCCAGTGCCATTACCGGAAATTACCAAACTGGATCAATGGCTGGCTCTGGACAGTAAAACACAGGAATTGTTAATCCAAAGATGGGAGGATAGAGCGGGCTATCGGTTTGGGGAGGAATCTTCTCAGGAAGGTCAATTTAAATTAACGGTGGACGATGGTTCGTTTTCCCCATTTGCTTCGAGGGAACCGTCGGAAGAAGACCTCACCGGCGGTTTAATCGAACTTAATCGCAGCAAAAGTTGGGCGGATCTTCTGAGAGGAGCGGTTTCCTCCAACCCTTTGGGCTTTGAAAGGCTGGCCAACACGAATTTCCATTTAGAGGAACGCGGGGCCCCTCCTTCCATTGTCACTTTTTTATCACGTTTTGGAAAAGCGGCCAACGACCTTTATAAAGCAGAAAAACTATCAAAGACAGAAGAGGTTCCTAATATCGACGAACTCCGTGCCTCGTATGAACAAGAAAAAGAGGAAGTGTCTACCATTTTGCAGCAGATAAAGTCGGAAGAGATTGAAGCGGATTACCAGGATTTCTATGTGTTTGCGGTCATTGAAGATATCATGAAAAAGGAAAAGGAGTTGGGAAGAAGGTTAACTGGCGAAGAAATTGCCGATATTGGAGTTAAAGCAAACACGCCCCAACGGGAGATATTGTGGGACAGAAGTATCCTGGCCGCTCAAACACCGGATCCTCGAAAACGTCCCTCTGTTTCCTCTTCCTCTTCTTCCTCCGGTCCCGGCATCGTGGTTCCTTTAGACACGCCGCCCCTGGAGGAAGCTCAATTACAAAACCTGGAAAAGTTTAAAGCTCTCAGGAAAAATGAAAACCTCAAAATAAATGATAAAAGTCTGAATACCATGGTATCGGCATATAACAAAGATATCCTGAAATTTAAATTGTTCAAGGGAACCACACCGAGTCCGAAAATAGAAAACTCCCTGATCCGAGGTCGGATGAAAGATAAGCTCCATTACCGAGGCAAATGGGTTTCGGCGGATGATCTGGAAGGGAAAGATCCGAAAGAAATTTATGTTTTGGTTGGGCTTCCCACGGCGTTGCATAATCCGACTAAGAAAGATGAAGATGCATCCAAATTCTATACAATTACTTTAGATCAACTGATCGGGTTACCGCAAACGACATTCGACATTATCGGTAAAATCTTAAGGGAAACCGGAAAGGACCCGGGGTGGACTCAAATGGCAGAGGTGCTGGTCAACATGCGCCGACCGGGGTCGCATAAAAATGCGCAAGCGAATCATGAACTTATCTATAAAAATTTAAGAGAACCCGGGTTTTATAACGAGAAAGTCCGAGAAAAAATTCATAAGGGTTTTAATGAGGAAATGCTGGCGGATCAAGAATCGATTCAAAACCCCAAAGTGGAACAAGCTTCCTCAAATAGTTTTGCTGCAGGACTCACACGACTCAATGCAGAAGACATGCGGGAACTGTGGAAAAATAATCCGCGGTTGGCGATGGATTATCAGATTGGGGATTCCATGCTGTATGCGCCGGGCGTCAAACCGGAGAATGTGACTCGGGTGCTCGAACGGGTGGATGCTGAATTTTCTCTGGAGGAGTTGGAAAAAAATAAAGAAGGACTCGTGAAAAAGTTTAATAAAAAGATTCAGCCTCATATGGAACGATTGATCGATGCGTTGATCCGGCGCAAGCGGCAGGATCAGCAGAGAACTGAATCGGGGCAAATAGCCGAGGCGACGCCTTTGGACTTTTCGACGGAGCAGGCGCGGCAGGCGAGTGTGTTACAAATTGCCGAGCGGTTTCAGGAGTCGGTGTCGATGTCTACCGATCAGATGGCGCAGGTGATGAACATCATGGTGAAGAATGGGTTCCCAACCGATCCGAATGATAAACCGGAAGCAAAGCGGATGGGCCCGATGGGAATTACACGGGCCACCGCTAAGTTGATTGCGGAGAATGAGGAGAATAAAAAACTGGGTTGGACTCCGGAAAAAATCCTGACGGATCAGGAAACCAACATTCAGGCTGGGATGTGGTGGTTGTTTAAAAATATAATGCCACAGTTCAAGGACACAAAGAATCCGTTGTTATTTGCTCTAGCTGCTTATGTTTCTAAACCAGAAGCAATTGAAAAAGCTCAAAGGAAAGCGGCATTTAATAATAACAAAATGGGTTTAGAAGATCATTTTGTTGAAGTAATTAAATATTTGCCCAAAGAAGTTATGGTTTTTGTTAGAAAGTTTTATCCGGTGTTAACGGCGCAAAATTAACGGAAAATACGAAATCATATTTCTTATTGTAATGGTAAATAAAGGGAATATCTAACATTACTAAAGACCTTTTAATGTTAAAACCAATTATAAAAGTTTCCTCGGGGTCTATATCATGCACGGCTTTCACCAAAACATTGATCTCTTTCATCAAGAGAATGCACTCGGAGACGTACCACTGAATGTTTTTGTCAAATTGTTCGACTTGCTTATGATCCTCTTCAGTGAGTTTAGGATTCTCTTGCGTCGGCTTGACATTTTTTTCAATGAATTCTTTGAGCTCAGGAGCGTGCCAACGGATAATCCGTAATATCTCCGGCCAGGCGACCGACCGCTCGCAATTTTCCACCATATAATTCCGATCCGCGGCCAGAACACCTTCCACCGCAATCCCACCCCACAGAACCACAGCCATTAACAATGTAAACAAGATTCGTTTCATAACTACCGATTGTATCAAAATTATATGTGAAAGGATAGTTGATGTGTTTCTCCTCTCCCAATCGCAGGTTGGAAAAATTGAGTGTGGAACAATATTTATGCAGACGAATGGGGCCGGACTTGGTATAATAATAAGGAATGAAAACTAAATAATTGCCTTGGTTGGGACCACCGCAAACGCGACGCCCGGCTCCACAGGAGGGACCTGTGGCAGCGGGGCTTTTTTGTTTGTGGAGTCGAACATGATCACCAATGAGAATATTAAGGACGGTCCTTTTTTAGGCAACGGGGTTACCACGTCCTGGCCCATCACCACAAAAATTGTCGATAAAACCAAAGCGCAGGTCATTCATACCAACGCGGCGGGTATCGATGATGACACGTTAGTGCTGGATTCGGATTTTTCGCTGACGTTGAATCCCGACCAGGATCAGAATCCCGGAGGCACTCTCACCTATCCCGTCATAGGATCGCCTTTACCCAGCGGCGAAAAGTTGAACCTCATTTATCAACCGCCGTTCACTCAGCAGGAAGACCTGACCATCGGTGGCGGTTTCAATCCGCAGGTCGTCGAAAACGCATTGGACAAAAACACACAACTGGCACGACGCGCTTTTGAAAAAGCAGGACGTTCCGTCACGATACCGGTGTCCGATGGAAGTTCCAATACCGAGCTTCCGACAAAAACGCTGCGTGCGGATAAGTTTCTCATGTTTGATTCGAACGGAGATCCTGCTGTGGCGAGTGATGTTGAGGTGGGAGAGCAAAACACCATGTCCAATGTGGGAACCGGAACGGGTCAGGTCTTTAAACAAAAATCGGGTGTCGATTTTGAGATGAAAACCATTCAGGGCGGTAACCTGATCAACGTCAGTGACGACACCAGCGAGGTGACGGTCAATACGACCGCTGAGATCAACACAAACTCCAATAGCGGGTCAGGTGCCGGGCTGGTGAAGTCCAAAGTCGGATCGGACACGCCGATTAAAAGCATCATCGGAGGGAGTAACGTCACCATCGATAATAATGCGGACGACATCACCATCAACGCCAGCGGCGGGGGAGGCGGTGGAAGTTTGGGCGCTCAGTTCTATAACGTGACGGAAGCTCCCTATAATGTCCAAATTAATAACCCAGCACATGATGCTACAGTTGGAATTCAGCAGGCGATCAATGACTGTATGTTAACCGGCGGCGTGGTTTACATACCACCCGGAACCTATTATCTGGATGGGGTGACCTGGATCGATAAGTGGCCGGATGCAAACGGTACTATCTTAAAGGTTGGGATTCATGTAGATGAAATGAATTTTGAAACCATTGCCCAAGTCACCAGTAAATTTGTTCGTATTGTGGGAGGTGGAGAACACAATACGATATTAAAACCCAAAGACCCGACCTCGGATATGATGATGATTCGGATCAACACCGCCCAGACGACGGTTCAGGGAATTGGGATTGATATGGAAACCGATCGACGGGATTATGCAAAAAATATGATTGGTGTGGGTCTGGTTCCTCCCAGCCTTCAAACCAATGGAGATTTCTGGCCCGCCGCGATTACTCCGGGGCAAAACCCGAATGTCACTTTTGACAGCACGGCAAATACTATCACCCTGCCTTCCGGAAGTTATTGGTTAGGAGAAATTGGAGACACTTACGATATTTCCGGGACTGCTGGTGGAACGAATGATCTCGCTTATGTTTCGACGGCTCTTTCTTCAGATCGTAGAACCCTCACGGTAGCAAATGTAGCGGCTAATGAAACCATAGCCTGGAACAGCTTAACAGTATCCGGTGAAAATTCTACAAGCTATGGAGTGCACAACACTCTGAGAGACATCCTGGTTGTTAATGCCAGCGTGGGTGTAGTGGTCGCGGGAACCACCGAGGGAAGTTATTGGGATTACATTGAAAACGTGAAAACCATTGAGGTTGCTGTTGGATTTTTCTTTTATGATCCAAGTTGGGGAAGCACCGATCCCAGCCGGCACAAAGGTTCGACCCGGCACCGGTTAATTGGTTGCACCAGTCGATGGGGCCATTTAGGGATTGTGGTTCATCAGGCCGACACTCTTCAAATCATTGGGTATTCTGCCGACCACATGACGGAAGGTATTATCTCAGGGTCCTCACCGGCCAATCCTTTGTTTTTAGCTGAACCCACTTCTGTGGATGTAAATGCTTCCAGCATTGATTCCAATGGAGCCGACTTTGACACAACTCAATTGGGAGTGGGCGATCACCTTACAATTAATTTGGGTTTGAACGCGAATGTCAGAGTTCAATTGACCAGTGTTGGATCGGGTTCCTGTAACTTTACGGTGGTTTCCGGAAGCATTACACCCGAAACGGTTATTACCGTTTCAGGAGACGAAGATATCAATTATGCATTCACCCGTGATACAGGGATTTATATAAAAAGTAAATTCGGCCCGGAATCAAACCAGGTTAATATTAATAACATGATTTATGGTTACGTTGCAGAAGACAGCAGTTGTTATGTCGATTTTCAAACTTGCGCAAATGTAGGTATTTTTGGGATGCGACATAATGAAGGTTCGGTGGATTCTAACCGCGGAAAACTTCATTGGGGCAATGGGCTGGGAATCACAAATGAATCCAATACCGAGGCAAGACGAACGTTTTATGGTTTAACTCATTTATTTTGGAAAACCAGAACCCATAATGATGAAACCACTACAGATTCGGTCCTTCCGTGGGCATCTCTAATGGAGGGCATGTGCTGGTTTCTCGATGACGCCGATGGTGGTAAGGGAGCCATTGCCTTTTCTCAAACTGATGGAGGCCGAAAAACAGTTCCTGTCATTAATGAACCCAATCAGGATCAATACCTAACCATGCCGGTTCATACAGTATCCAGCGCGAATGCGATGTCCAAAACAGCTGGACGTTATATCCATGTTTCTGACGATGTCGGAGGGGCAACTGTGGCATTCAGCGACGGGACCAATTGGCGACGGGTAACCGATCGAGGAATAATAGGAACCTCTTACTCCTCGCAGTATGTCGATTTGCCCGAGTATACCGTGGCCACATTACCTTCAGCCTCTACCACTTCGGGGCTTATTTATGTTTCGGATGAAACGGGTGGAGCAACCGTAGCATTCAGTGATGGGACGAATTGGTTGCGCGTTCAAGATAGAGCGATAGTTTCTTAACGGAGAAGGAAGGAATCTCGAACCATGCTGGAAGTTAAAACAGGAAAAGATTCTCGAATCATAGCGAATCATTTTTAACTGGGAGTAGGATGGTTCATGGGAGACAGGATCAATGATGTATCATGTGATCGTGGAGTTGCTGCACCAAATGGTAACGGTGGCGGAATCAGCAGTCGAAAGATTGGAGAAATTCTTACAATTGCATTTTTGGGATTAGTGGGTTGGGGCGGGTCGACACTGATCACGTCGCAGGTCATTATCAGCGGTGTGAAAGAGCAGGTGCGAACGTTGCAGGAATTGACCCGCAAGAATTCTGAGATTGTGCAGAAGAATTCGGAAAAAATGGCTGCGCTCAAAAATCAGGTGGAATTTTTTCAACAGCGTCACCTGGACAACGAACATGCACGCCTTGATGCCGAGTTTCGCAAACAGTGGGACCAAATCCTCCAAATCCTCAAAAAAGAATCTTAGCTTAATCTCAAACTCTAAATTCCCAGTAGGGGCCGGTGGGGGTGTCTTTGCGTTCGAGGCCGAAGCGGTCGTCGGCGCGGATTCCTTTTTGGACAATATAATAAATGTCTGACAAAACGGATTTTCTCTCGGCGAAATAGGAGTGTTTGAGGAAACCGGTATCGACCCCGGTGGCATCGATGGTTTCCATTCCGGGAAGGATCAACAATCCTTCACCTGAGTCCCCGGCGCGGGGGTGGCCGTTGACTTTTTTGGAGGCGATCAACGCTTTGTCCTTGGAAGAGGCGTAAAGCGTGATGGGTTTTCCCGATTGGCTAAGCGCGGGGGCAATATCCCGCTTGAACACATCGGCGTCGATGTCCGGTGCGGTCAGGATCACTTCCTTTAATTTTTCCTTGTACTCCGGCTTTTCTTTAAGCAGCGCAATCAAGGCCCGTGTCAACCCGCGGTTGCCCATACTGTGGGCGATGAGATAAATATTGTCAGCGGTAGAGTCCGCAAAAAACTCCAGCAAAAAGTTTTTTAGATTGGTTTGTGCCCACTCGATGTTTTGTGAATCGATAAGATAGGACGGAAAGTTCCCCTGTGACGGCCAACTGTAAAACACCGGCGCGCCATCGAAATCGAGGTCGGCAGCCATTTGCCCGGTTCTTCTTGCGGCATCTTCAAACGTTACATTGTAACCATGCACAAACAGAAAGGCATTTTTGGTTTTACCTTCCTGAATGCATTGAGCAATTTCTCCAAAGAACCCTTCCTTTTCTTTAACCTCCGTTTTTAGTAACACCACATGTTTTTCCGGATCCTCGCGAAACTCCAGCCGTAAAATGGAAGGTGACTCCAACTCTCCGATGGTATGATTGCGGGGAATGCTGACATCGCACACGCCGTAGGTGAGACTGGACCGTTCCGTCCCAAACATGTCTTTGGGTGAGTCCTTCTCGGTACGGTTGCGATCGGTGGCAAAAAAAGTGCGAACGACTTTGTAGTTCATGTCGGAATCGGTTTCAGTGATGATGGGTCGTTTATTGCCACTGAATTTTTTTTCATCGGCCAGCTTATCTTCGCCTACCTTATCATCCATTAATTTGTCGCCGCCTATTTTATTTCCCGGTCCTTTAGTGACGTTGACATATAGAGGGGGAACGGAAGGATCTTCCTTGGGAATTATTGGCAAGTCGTCACTTTCTTCAGGTGTGTCCTTTGTGTCTTCCGGTGGAGGAGAAGATTCTTCGTTCTCACTTTCTTCCGAGTCCTCCTTGACCTTGTTGATGATCACCAGCTCCAATAAGCTGTCTAAAGTCAGGGATTCGGCTTTTATTTCGTGAAAGTGAATAGATACATTAGGATCGATACCTATAAGAGATTCGACAAACTCATTTTGATATGGATTCCAGAGAAGATGGAAATTTGGGTTCAATACGAAGATCGTTTCGAAAACAATGAGCGCTTCTTCGTATAAGGCCGCTTTGATTAAGGTGTTGCCTTTGCTGACCCAAAGGGCGATGTTAGTAGGATCAATTTCTATAGCCTGATTGAATACAGAAATCGCTTCCTGGTAGGATCCGGTAGATGCCAACATTTTGGCATTGGTAATTAAACCCTCGATTCGTTTATCCATTGCCCCTTTTTTGGATGAAAAGTCTAAGGTTTGTCTCTCATCTTTGTCTGCGAGTATTGTACTCTAAAACAATATTTTTTATAGAACAAACTTTGGAAAAAAGTTTCTCTGATAATCTTTTTTTCTTTATTTCACCTAAAAGAAGGAAGCTATTACTTAATTAATGTGTGTTGTTTTACCTCAAAAAGACTTCCAGCGAGCGGCTTTGGAAGGAGAGTGCCCACTATTTTTTTTTGAGAGTTTTTTGTTTTTTGCAGGATGGAATTGAGAATATTTTCGCTAAAGGCTCAGGTATTTTTATAAGAGAAGACCACAAAACCTCCTTCATGTGTGTTTGAATGAAGCCCACCCCTTAAGTAGAAGCTTTTGTATATCTCGCATATCTAATCCCTGGCGACTTTGGTAGAATAGAAAGTAAGTTGAAATTGCATTCCAGTCATCAAACCTCAGCGCAGACTTCGCGATTTGATATTAAAAATTCTGACATTATGAAAGCGAAAATGAAACAGTATCCGACCCAAGTTTTTAAAGCCGAAGGGAGAAATTGAACGATGGGAGTTTCTCTTGGAGAGAACATTGGCTTTGCCTTCGATTTTACTTTTAACATTCTGGCCATTTTCGGTTGCGTTGCCACAGGGTTTTTAGCAATGTCCCGGAAGATTGCAATGTTTTTGGGAAGTCTCTGGGGGATCGGGCTCTTGGTTTGGGAATCCAAATTGGAGAGTCTGGCCGACCTGGAATTAGGTTATTGGGTCCCCTTGGTTACGGGGTTGTATGCTTTAGTGTCATTTTTAATTAAATCCATCTTGATTTACTCCAAGCCGATTGAGAATCCGTTCATTCTAATGATGGATGCTTTTGCCCTGAAATATTTATTGCAAATGGCCGTTTTAATGATGGGCTTTTATTTAGCAACTCCCCTGGTGGGAGAATCCGGTCAATTTGCCTGGAAAAACATAATTGTGATCGCCGCCATCCTGGTCATTGCTTCCATCAATCCCGTCTGGGCCGATGAAATGAGTCTTAAAAAAAAATGGAATGCCTGGGCTTTTTCAAGTGTTGGGGGAGGAGGCTTTTATTTTGTCACCTCTCTATTGACGCAATCTCTATATAATAGTGGAACTCTCCCTCTACCCGACTACAATTGGACGACTTACCTGGCCATGGTGTGTGGATTATTTTTTGCAGCGATCGTTAGTTTCATTATGGTACTGGACAAAGATTTGCCGAATTCCATCCCCTCTTTATCTGCACCCTCCTCGACGCCGGGACAAAATGAAACCACGGAACTTTAGCGGTTTGGCTTTCCCCTATTATAAATTCCTCTCGAGTTTGTTTAAAAAAATATCCGCTCAAAACCTTTAAAGGATATAACTCCCCTGGGGGTTTCGGATCATGGAATACCAGATTCCCGGTTCTAAAACCACTGGCAGGAGGGGTGGAGGATGAAAAGTGACAGCCACTTTTCCTTCAGTTTATTTTTTGGAACGGACGATGTTTGCTAAATAATTAATTTTATTGGAGTTATTTTATTTACCCAGACTCACCATAAATCCCCATTCCCTGAAGACATCCGTTGAGTGATAAATGTAGGATCCTTCTATTGACAAGTTACCCTTTTTGGGTTAATTTATGCCCAATCCATTTTAACGAGGCGAATCCCAAGGGTTTGTTCTCGCAAACAGTTAAGAAACACTCGAGAGAAAAGAATGATTAATTTGTTACTGCAAATTGGAGCGACGGCAATTGCGATTGGAATCGCCGCCCTGGTCAGTACCAACCTCGGTGATTTTCGTTTCTCCGGACCGACCCTGGTTTATATCGTCGTCATTGGCTCTCTATTCCCCATCTGGATGAAGAATGTTTCTACAGGAAATCGATTCCTGGGTTGGCTTTTTGGAAGTTCCGTTGGCTTGGTCGTTTTTCTTGGTTCAAGGATTTATGCGTTCAGTTTGGGAAAAACCGGCTCCTTTAATTTGGCTATGGGACTTTTGGGATTTGGAATTCTTTTGGGTTTCCTTTTACCTCTGTGGGTCAGCTATCTGGTATGCCGCCGAAAAACTCAGCCCAATCTATCCACACTCCCCTCTGTGTATTCCGTATTACCTGATGAAATAAAAAAACATTAAAATCCTCTCCCGAGACGATGCACCCCACCTTCGGCAATTCTCCCCGCAAACACCTTTTCATTAAAAACCGATTCTTCAAAATTGGTAAAAGCACCTTTAACAATGCTTTTCCTACCCACCTGATGGTTTCTTTCCAGTTCGCACAATCGTTGTCGAGCAAAATTTATTTATACTCAAAACTGACCCGGTAGAAATAAGAGGTTTTATGGCTCTCTTCCGTTGACAACCAATTTAGGCTATGTCAGATTAGGCATCTACCAAAAAATGGGCGGTTCGGAAAATCTTAAACCTGAGTTTTGAGGAGGAGAGATCATGAAATTCGTAAAAACGTTATCTATGTTTTTATTGTGGGCGTTATGCATCAGCACACCGTCGTTGGCGGTGACCGATACGTTCACCAATCCTGAAGACAGTTATGTGAGAAGCACTTCTCCCACTATGAACTATGGAGCCGAAATGGAACTCCTTGCCGACGGAGTTTCGCAAGATCCGGATAACGGTAGATTCGGGGAAGTCGTCACGTTGGTTCAGTGGGACGTGTCTTCAATCCCAGCCGGTTCAACCGTGACCAGCGTTTCGGTGACCTTCAATTATACCGACGCCAGTTCGGGAACTTACAATATCTATTCACAAGACACGGCCTGGACCGAAGGCTCCGTGACCTGGAATGATCTTAATCAGGGAGGAACCTTATTAGGTACCGTGCCTCCTTTAACGTTTGGTTTAGGGACCCATGTTTTACATGCCAGCGGCGTCGCTTTGGTGCAGGGTTGGGTGGATGGTTCCATTCCCAATAACGGGTTGATCATTCGAACCGGTGGTACCAACAACGGCATCATGATGGATTCTAAGGAATCGGCAGGACCGCCCCCCACTTTGGAAGTGACCTATGACACCGTCGTTCAAAATCTGCTCGAACGCGTGGCGTTTTTGGAAGACCTTTTATCAGGAGTCACCCGAAATGGGACGACGCTTCAGTTTGAAGGAATGAATTTGAAAATCGTAAACGGCCTGGGTGCTACCAATGGCAATATGGAAGACCCGGATAGCACCACCGGAACTGTCAACGGGCTGGGCAATTTGATTGTCGGTTATGATGAAAAAATTGATCCTTTCGATGGCTATGGCCAACCTGTGATATCAGATAAATCCGGTTCACATAATATTGTGGTCGGCCATGGGCTTAACTATGCCAGTTTTGGTGGATTAGTGGTAGGCCAAGATAATGCGATATCGGGTCGCTATTCCAGTGTCAGTGGCGGCAGAGATAACATGGTCAGTGGAAACCACTCAAGTATCAATGGGGGAGAAAATAATAGAGCCAGCGGAGCGCTGGCCAATAGCGTCAGTGGTGGTCGTGACAATTTTGCAAATGGAAATTGGTCTAATGTCAGTGGTGGTTTACGCAACTCCGCTTATTCAAATTACACAAGCATCAGTGGCGGCTTAGGTAACTCAGCAAATGCAGCTTACTCCAGTGTTAGTGGAGGCCAAAATAACACCGCCAATGGTCAAATGTCCAATGTCAGCGGTGGCTTAGGTCGAACAGCTTTAGGAAACCATGACTGGGTCGCTGGTGCTTTGTTTCAAGATAATTAAATTTTATCACTCATTCAACCCGGCCTTGCTATGCAGGGCCGGGCGCTTTGCCTCCACCGGAAAATTAGTTTTTCCAAGATCTCCGGTAAGATCATCCCACGGTTTAACCATTAATACATAACTTCCACAAATTCCTCTTCTACCCTTTCTGCGCCTCACTTATGTAAAACAAAATAGGACAGCAAAAATATAGGTCCAACGATATTAAGTTATCCATCTAAACCGTATATTTTAATTGAAGAATTAATTATCTTCCTATTGGTATTAAAACATCAAAGTGGAGGGACTGATCATGAAAAAGGTAATGGCTTTGTGGGTATTTTTAACTCTTCTGTTTGTAGCTGGCAATTCGTTTGCGGTGACGGATCAATTCTTTGCCGTGGAGGACAGTTATATCAGTGAGTCTGATCCCAATAGTAATTTTGGGAACGAAAATTTTTTGCTGGCAGATGGAAATGATGGATCCGGTGGAGAAGTCGCCGCTTTAATTAAATGGGATGTTTCATCAATTCCTTCCGACGCTATTGTGACCGCTGCGTCCATTACCTTGAATTTGTTTGATTCGAGTAGTGGTGCTTATAACATTATTCGA
The DNA here is from genome assembly GCA_965223665.1 of Nitrospinaceae bacterium. Taxonomy (GTDB): domain Bacteria; phylum Nitrospinota; class Nitrospinia; order Nitrospinales; family Nitrospinaceae; genus CBDCVY01. Next base: position 2,125,669 of record OZ245011.1, on the reverse strand, counting down.
CAGAACACCCCATGGAATGAAGATAGGGTGGACTGGAGTGATTTGTCCGGCTCTGCTTTAGTGCGTGGAGTCATTCCTGCATTTAGCTTAGGGAAAATCACGATTAATTTAAATGAACATGGTGTGAATATGGTGCAAGGCTGGATTGACGGTGGATTTGTCAATAACGGCATCACCATTCGCACCGCAGGAACCTCCAATGGTATTGATATGAATTCTCGAGAATCTTTGACAAGGATCCCAAGATTGGAGGTGACTTATTCTAGCAGTTCGATGACTATCGAAGAATTGCGGGCTGAAGTTGATGAACTGAAAGCTATATTGGCGGGTGTGACACGTGATGGCAATGACATCCATTTCACAGGAGTCAATATTCATGTTGAGAACGGCCTGGGAGCAACGAATGGCGATCCTGATTGTCGGTCCTCTTTTATTGAACTCTGTGACCCTAATCCTGCCGTCAATGGATTGGGTAACCTGATTGTAGGTTACGGAGAAGATATTGTTTGGGGTCGACATGCCATGGATCCAACACCTGAACCCGATAAATCCGGCTCTCACAACTTAATCCTGGGTAACGGAAACAATTATTCCAGCTATGGCGGTATTGTAGTCGGCCAACAAAATGTGATTTCAGGTCCCTATGCCACAATCACCGGAGGCAAAGAAAACACAGCGAGTGGATTCTCCTCCAGCATCAGTGGAGGCAGGGGTGCCAGTGCTACGGGAAGGGACGACTGGCGGGCCGGTACTTTATTTGAAGACCATTAGTGTAAGGGTATTTCCTTATATGAAGTCAAACTTGTTTTTCTTGAAACAAAGCAATTAAAAGAGGAGAAACGTTATGCAATTCAGCGACGATGATAAAGACAGAATTATGATAGGCATGGTGGGTGGGTTTGTTCCCACCCTGATGAACCTGGTTTCGTACGATTTTAATAATCTTTCGACGGATTTAGACGGAGCCGTTGCGCTGGGTTATGGCGTCAGGGGATTTGTACTCTGTATTATTGGTGGAATCATCGCTTTTCTCCATGACACAGAAAAAAGCCGAGTCAAAATATTTCAACTGGGCATTTACGGACCGGCTCTTTTTGTCTCCTGGATTAATGCCAGCAATCTGGCTCCACCGCCCAATATGGATGAAGCGGCACCTCAACAATCTTCGTTCAGTTTGGTCACTGAAGCCTACGCTTCGCCGATGGAAACTGCGGCTATCGTTTCGCGAGTTCAAACTGCGGGATTCTGGGATAAGTTCAAGAGAGGGGTGACAGGAAGTCCGCGTAAACATAAATCTGTAAAATCTAATTCATCTGTGAACAAAAAGAAACCATCGAACTCTAAAGTAAAAGCAGATGTGCATAAAAAGAAGAAAAGGTTTAAAAAGCGGTCTAAAAGCAAATAGCTCAAGCTCTGAACCGGGCTTACAGATTTTGAAATAAGCGAACGGGGAGGTGAATCCGGATAAGAGGACTGCCTCCCAACGCATTTATTGGAATAGAATTTCCCGAATAGATTTTGCGGAAGCGATTTCTATCGGGAAGTGGATATTTCCTGTGAAAATCCTGAAAATTTAACTCGCCTTTTTTGAACTGGTATCCTGTCGCCGATTTTAATAATATTTCGCATAAAAACAATTGGGCCAAAACCAAGGGTTTTGATTTCGCTCGAACCGTTGACTTGCACGCCCATTTGGCCTAAGGTAAAGACCTTTTAAAGAGAGCTTTACTTAATAGTAACTATGAAACAAATTACAATAAATTTAGAAAGATGACCGATGTGCCCCCTCTTTCCTAAAGAGGGCTGGGGTGATTGACCTTCAGGGGTTTTAGGCTATACGAAAAGAAAAGTATTTGAGAAGTTTTTGAGCGTCCGGTTAGCAAGAAACACATTGAAGATGAATGCTCCCAGTGGCCGGGGGCCACAGCGTCACGCTGCTTCCAGGGATTGGAAATGAAAAAATTAAAAGGATTTTTATTAAGACTGGCATTACAAATTGGCGTGATCATTCTGGCCAACCATTTGGCCGCGGTGATCGTCGACCGGATCGGCAACTTTCTGTTTTCTGAACCGATGATGGCGGACATGATCATCCTCGCCTCGATCTATCCCATCTGGAAAAAAAGAATTCCCAAAGAGTATGCCTTTGCCGGATGGTTTCTCGGAAGCACTTTTGCCGTTGGACTCTGCCTGTTTTCCATTTTCATGGCGCACCGTTTAGGACCGACCGGTTCCTTTTCCGTCGCCATCGGATTTTTAGGATATGGAATCGCTTTAGGTTATGTCCTTTCGTATGGCATCAGTTACTGGATTTGCCGTAACCGAGACATGCCGCCATTCCCCATCCTCGCCATGGCTCTCCCGAGGGAGCAGGACAAATACCAGGAATATTTAGATTAGAATTCCGGTAACAAGGGTGGCAGTTAAACTTTTGGAAACCGTTTGTCTTTAATAGATGTCCTATGGACAGCTAAAGAAGGCATGGATTATTTGGTTATCTATTTTTTGATTTTTGTTCTTGCGCGAAAACGATGTTTCTTTCCACTGTTTTCACATTCGGGTGATCCTTGCCTAAAATTTTTTTAAAAACTGGTAATGCTTTTTCATAATAGGTAATGGATTTGTCATAATTTCCCTTGCTATTCCAGATCTTTCCCAGGTTATTCCAGCGAATGGCGACTTTGAGATCGTCCTGTCCAAAATTATTTAAATCACTGGCTAATGCTTTTTCTAAATACAACAGGGCTTTGTCGTAATTCCCTTTTCTAAACCAAGCTCCTCCCAGATTGCTCCAACCGGTGGCAACTAAAGAATGTTTAAATCCTAAGGAATTTTCCCAGCTATCTACTGCTTTCTCATAATATTCAATGGCTTTGTCATAGTGGCCTTTATTGCTCCAGGCTAATCCTAGGTTGTTCCAGCGGGTAGCAACATCTGGATGATTTTCTCCTAAAGTTTTGAGATTGCTGGCCAGGGCTTTTTCATAGTAATCAATAGCTTTGTCGTAATGGCCTTTATTATCATAGGCCAATCCTAGGTTGTTCCAACCTGTGGCTACTAAAGGATGTTCAATTCCTAAGGAATTTTTCCAGTTATCGACTGCTTTCTTGTAATATTCAATGGCTTTGTCGTAGTTAGCCTTGCTATCCCAAGCTGTTCCCAGATTGTTCCAATCGCGAGCAACATTTGAATGTTTCTCGCCAAAAGTTTTGAGATCGCTGGACAAGGCCATCTCATAAAACTCAATGGCTCGTTTAAGATTACCTTTGTTTTGCCAAGCTGATCCTAAGTTGTTCCACCCAGTGGCGACATTTGTATGTTCGATTCCAAAGGAATTTTTCCAGCTTTCCACTGCCTTCTCAAAATACTCAATAGCTTTGTCGTAGTTGCCTTTGTCTTTCCAGGCCGCTCCCAGGTTATTCCAATCGGTGGCCACGTTGGGATGATTTGCACCAAATATCTTTAGATCGTTAGTTAAAGCTTTTTCATAATAGGTAATGGCCTTGTTATAGTTTCCTAGAGCACGGTATAGAAATCCGAATGCAATTAAATATTTCCCACTCTCTGGCTCCAGTTGTGCGGCGCGTTCGTAATATTCTAGAGCTTTGCGGTAATCGATTTTGTTTTCCGCTAACCGTCCAATCTGATATGCGGCTTCGGCAGCTTGTTCGATAGTATCGGCGCTTTGATCCAGGGTTTGTTGAAACAGCGCTTCGGCTTTTTCGGTTTTCCCTTCATTCAAGCTTGTCTGTGCTTCGGCCAGTTGTTCCCTAGGTATGGAAGGTTGTTTCGCCAGGGCTTCTTTAGTTTCCGCCAGTAGTTTTTTGGTTTTTTCCAGATCGTTTTTGACATCTTGCAGGCGGCCTTCAGTGAGAACCAGAATTCTCTTTAAGTATCCAATTTCTTTTTGATCGCTTTGTTTTCCTTTTTGAAATTCGGCCTCCAATTGTTGTTTTACTTTTTGGACTTCCTTTTCCAATTCCGCTTTATGCTCGGCGAGAGTGATACCAATTTTATCTCCCATCACCTTATCGCCGGTGACGTTATCTCCGACATGTACATCACCCTGAGTTCCGGAAATATTTCCCGCCTGATTTCCCGCTTGGCTGACTTTATCTTCAGCGTGAACCGGAATGGGCAATCCCCACCCGATGATGGCGAACCCCATGCCTATAGCTATGGAAAAAATGATTGGTTTTTTAATGAGGTTTCTGTTCATGGTAAAAATTATTTTGAGGTGGATTGATTTTTCTTCTCCATTTGCTCAAGGGAGAAGGCGATGTTGTCCTCCACCACTTTCACATTGGAGTGATCATTGCCAAACAATTTCTTTAAAACCACCAACGCTTTTTCATAATAGAAAATAGTTTTGTTGTTGTTACCTTTTTTATTCCAAGCTTGTCCAAGATTGTTCCAAATGTTGGCGATACTTGGATGGTCTTGGCCAAAGGTTTTAAGATCGCTTGCCAGGGCTTTTTCATAATACTCAATGGCTTTGTCGTAGTCTCCTTTATAATAATAAGTCAGACCCAGGTTGTTCCATTCGCGTGCAACATTGGGATGATTTTCTCCAAAAGTATTTATATCAATAGTTAATGCTTTATTAAAATATTCAATCGCCTTTTCTAAGTTTCCTTTTCCGCGCCAAACTGCACCCAGATTGTTCCAGCTATATGCAATTTTGGGATGGTTTTCACCAAAAGTTTTTAGATCGCTGGCCAACGCTTTCTTGAAAAATTTCAAAGCCTTATCGTTATCACCCTTTTTCCGCCAAACCTCACCCAGGTTGTTCCAACCGGTGGCGACTTGGTGATGAGCCTTACCATAATATTTACTTAAACTTTTGGTGGCTTTTTCAAAATACTTAATCGCTTTGTCGTAGTTACCTTGAGCGTGCCAGGTATCTGCAATATTGTTCCAACCAATTGCTACACTGGGGTGGTCTTCACCAAAGGTTTTGAGATCGCTTGCCAAAGATTTCTCAAAATACTCAATGGCTTTGTTATAGTTACCTTTGACCCGCCAAACCGCTCCCAGGTTGTTCCAGCTTGTAGCGACACTCGGGTGATCTTCACCCAAAGTACTTTTCAATACCTCTAATGCTTTTTGATAATATTCAATGGATTTGTCGTAGTTGCCCAGGGTGTCGTATAGGATTCCAGTTTCATTCAAATATAATCCGCTTTCCGGAGCGAGTTGTGCGGCGCGTTCGTAGTTTTTCAGGGCTTCACGGTACTTCACGTCATCATAAGCGATCTTTCCCAAGCGGTAATGGGCCAATGCCAACTCTTCGACCACCGATAGTTTATTTTTGTTCTCTGTGACGGCTTTTAATAATTTTTCAGCTTCTGTTGAGTCACCTTTGGCTAAGGCTTCCTCTGCTTTTTCCATTTGTTCTGGTGAAAACTGGTCTTTGAATTTTTGCAGGTCTTTATTGGTGGCTTGCAGTTGTTTAATCCGCTCTTTGTAGGACTGTTCCAGGTTGGCCTGCTTCGCCTGAATTCCCTTTAACTCCAACTCTAAATCCTGAATGCGTTGTTTGTCCTGTCCTCGTTCCTGAGCTAACTCCGCCCGGATTTCCTTTTCCCGTTTTTTCAAGTACGCATGATGTTGTTCCAGGGTAATGCCAATATTAACGGTGCCTTTATTGGTTTCAATCACATTCACCTGATTCCCGGAAATACTCCGAGTTTCGTTTTTCTCCGGAGTGACATTTTCCACGGCAAAAACGGGAGCAACTCCGCCAAACCATTGGCTAATGAAGAACAGGCTTGTATATAAGGAAACAATCCGTGATTTTTTCATTTGTCTGGAATGCCACCGATGTTGATGGTGCCGGTGTTGGTTTCAATGTGGTTGACCTGATTGCCGCTGATATGTGTTTCTTTCACAATTTTGTCGCCTTCGATTTTATCGCCTCCGAAGGAATCGCCGATACGAATGTTTCCGGTATTGCCTTTAATATCCCCGGTTTGATTGCCTCCTACGTTGACATTCCCGTTACTACCTGATTGGGAAGACAAGTCGGGCACTAACTTCTTTTGCAGGGATTGAAACAGATCGCGTCTGCAATTGCGAGTATCCTTGAGTTCACCGGCTAAGTCTTTTTGCAGCACGCCTTCGGATTCTGAGGTTTGGTATTTGGCGGCTCCCTGGATTTTCAACCCCATCAATTTACTGATCAGGTTTTTTAATTCGGCTTTCGATTTACCGCTTAGTTCTAAAGAAGACGATGTGTGTTTGGTGGAAGTTTCTCCGCACATTTTAATAGCGGATTCCTGAATCATATTAAGAGCTTTTTGTGCCTGGTCCAGGTTATCGGCGACGGCGTGAGGTGTGGCGAGTAAGGTAGAGCTCAATAAACATAAAATCGTTCGATGATATGGCATGATTCCTCTCCTTAAAATATTTAAATGCAGAAAAGTTTTACATAAAAACCAGTTTTCGGGTTAGTGATCGGAATTATACCTTAACCCTACTATTTTCGCTTTTCCGATGCAAGGCAATTATGCTTTATAAGAAGAGCCGATTGGGGTTTTTATTTTTAACAGAATCTACCTAATAAAAGGAGTTGGTGATGCGCCACCAAATTAAAATCCCTGAAGGTGAATCACCCCACCCGCAGCGTGACGCTGCACTCAGCAGGCTAACGCCTGCGGGTAACATTTATTTTCGTTAGGTTTCTTAGAATCCTATATCTCCGGAAATTTTCGAAAATCCCGTTTGCCCCACATGGCCAGTGAGTTGCCTCCAATCGCCAGATTGGGAAAGAGGGAGCGCATCGATCCTTTTTCAAGAACTTTGTTTTGATTTCGTTGTCGACTTTTATCCCAAGCCCTCGTTAAAATATGGGTTAGTTTTCTCAATTAAACTTTTCTTTTAAATTGGAAACGAAAATATGCGCAAAGAAACCGTTGAAATCTATTCTACAGAGCCTAATTTTTCTGTCATTAAATCTCCGGGGCGGAAATTTCCCGGCAGTTTGATTCAGGGAGACGATTTATATCAATTATGCCGAATGGCCGATGAAGTTTTTACTGCATTGAAACACAACCAGACGGATGAAGCTTTAAGGGAAATGAACCAACTGAGAAATGCACTTCGGGAACGACTCAACCATTATAAAAATGTATTGATGGAGCATGACATTCGAATCCCGTTTGTGGAAACCCCGCCGAGCAGTCGTTAAAAAACTACTTTTTTCGCATAGATCCCGAGTCTGTTTTTAATTTTTCCGGCTCACGTTTTGCGTTCAGGATTCAGCCCGAAATAGTTGACAGCATTGATCTAATTGAGCTAAGATTCCGAATAAGTGCATCGAATTTCCCATAAAATTTATAGGAGAGTAGAAATGCCTGTAGTTGCTTTGCTGTTCATAAGTACTATCGGGTTAGGCTTCTCTGAGAATAGCTTTGCTTTAGAGGATAATAGAATCCAGTTTTCGGAAAACTTTATTATGCTTTTAGAGCCCAATCAGGTGTCGATTTCCAAATTCTCCCAGATGTATAAACGGAATAATGACTTTGAGTTATTCAGTCAGGCTCCTGAGGAAGTAAAGAAAATTGAATCCTTAAAAAAGGAGAGACCGGGTCATCTTGAGTCCATCAATCGAGACATCAAAGATTCGGTTAAAGAGGATGTCCGGAAAAACATTCGTGAAGATATTAAGGATGATATTGCCAAGGATTTAAAAAACCAGATTCGCCAGGATATTTTTGATTCAATAAGACCTTCAGGAGGTGGAGGTAATGGGCTCCCTTCAACAAACTAATCCTCCTGATCCGTATTTTTAGAGTAGGTCCTTTGTGGGTTTAGGCATTTCTATAAAGAAAATTGGCGCACAGGCTTAAAGAATTTTAAATTGAAATATAAGGAGAGAGGAAAATGCCTATAGTCGCTTTGCTCATCATAAGTACTATCGGATTCGGAATCTCTGAAAACGGCTTTGCTTTAGAAAGCGATCCTGTTTGGAATCCTTCGGAAAACTATATCTCGTTTTTGGAAACCAACGATGGGTTGATATCCAAATCATCCGGAAACACGATTCGAAAAAAAGACTTTGAGCTGTTCAGTCAAGCACCGGAGGAAATTAAGAAAGTAGAACCTCTAAAAAAAGACAGACCGGGAAATCCTGAACTCATTAATCAGGACATTAAAGAATCGGTCAAGGATGATATCAAAAAAAGTATTCGGGATGATGTGAAGAATGAAATTGTAAATGATATCAAGCTCCAGATTCGACAAGATATTTTTGATTCTATCAAACCTGCAGGGAGTGGAGGGGTGGCAAGATAATTTGTTTTCCGCAGGTGGTTCAGCTCGCTTTAAATATTTGAACTCAAGTTTTCATTAAATTGCATTTAAAGCCTGTTCCTTGTTTTGATAGAAAACTACAGGATAGGGAATGAAAAAATACTGGCTATTGATTCAGATAGCGGTCCTCATATTACTGGCTCCAGTCATTTCTTATGGAGAACCCTCTGCCCCTGATTTCCAAAAGGGAATTGAATATTTTAAAAATAAGAAATACAACGAAGCAGAAGCGATATTCAATCAAATCATTAAAGCAGAACCCCAAAATGCCTTCGCCTATTTTTATCTGGGGCAAGTCTACAAATCCCAAAAAAAGTATGATGCTGCGATTGAGGCTTACGAAAAAGCCCAATCTTTGGATGAGTCTCTTTCAGATTTAAGTTTTCAAAAGGGCCTGGTAAATTACCAGGCGCAACATTTTGAAAACGCTTTGAAAGAATTTGATCTCTATTTAAAAAACCATCCTCAAGATGCTTCTGCCTTGTTTTATAAAGGGGTGACTTTAAAAAAACTCGACGACTCCCAACAGGCGATGGTTTTCTTAAAGGAAGCCTCGCAATTGGACAACCGGTTTACCCAACCCTATCTATACTATCTGGGAATTTTTCATTTTAGAAACGGAGATCTGGCGCAGGCGAAAGTCAGTTTCAGCGATGCCATTCAATTAGATTCTCAATCGGATATTTCGAAACAGGCAAATGATTATCTTCAGAACATGCACACCGGCAAGCGCAAGAAAAAAAGATGGTGGTTCGAAGCAGGTTCCAGCGTTCAGTACGATGACAATTTAATCAGTTCAGAACAGGATTTGGTATCGCAAGCGTCTGACGTCGCTTTTATTTTTGAAGCCGGTGGCGGGGTTCGAATTGTGGATAAACGAAAGTATTCCTCCGAGGTGGAGTATAACTTTTTCCAGAGTATCTACGTGGACGAGAATGAATTTAATTTGCAAACCCACGCGATCACTTTCTCCAATAACTTTAAGGCGGGGAAATACGATTTTGGGTTGGATTATCTTTATTATTATAACTTTTTAGGCGGATCGGGTTTCCTTCAGACCAATGGTTTCCTGCTGAGCGGTGGAAGGGAAGTAGGCAATTTAAAATCCGACCTCAATTTACTGGGGGTGGATTTATCCAATCCCAGTTTTTATTTGAACCTGTATTTTCTCACACAGTTGAAAAACTTTTTACGTGATATAAACCAAATCAGAGACGGGGTGAGATATTCGTTAGGAATTTCGCAGAGCGTAAACTTTAATAATGGTAAAGCTTCTTTTAAAGTGGGATACGAACTGGTCATAGAAAATACCGAAGGGCCCCGGTTCGATTTTGTGGGCCATAAGTTTATCACCGCAGGAAAGGTGCCCACTTGTTTCAAGGGCAAACTGGAGTTTGGTTATTCGTATTTCATTCGTGACTATAAAAATATTACGCCTCTTATAGGTACCGATCGTCTGGACAAGCGCCATATCTTTGATGTCAGCTGGTCCAGATACATGTTCACCTATTTCGAATTTATAATCAGCTACAAGCACATTGATAGTATTTCAAATTTTCCGATTGTTGATTTTAAGGAAAATATTGCGACTGCGGGTATAAAGTTTCTTTATTAAGTGTGGGAGATAACATTGTAATTTTTGACTGAAGGACCAATATTAAAGTTATTAGAATCTTTTAAGGAGATATCTCTTGGCCAGTATCGATAAATGGATTGACATAGTTACCAATCCTTTAGGTTTGGTGGGGTTCGCCCTGTTTTTGGTTTTTATATTTTTGCCCAAGATAGTTAAAACGGGCGGCTCCGGATGGGTGCCAAAAGCAGCATACTTTATGGCGTTGCTGGCATTGCTTGGCGGGATGACTTTGTCTTATCAGAAAGAAGCGGCAAAATCCCAACCGTCCAATACTCAAAATGCCACTCCAGCTGACTCGGGAAGTGTGCCGGCTGGGAATAACCCGGTGTCCAGCCCAACCAATAATAAGGAAACGCATGGTGACAGCAGCCCGATTATTGAAGGGGTGGGAGGAGATGTTAATTTTAGTGTGAACTCCGGAAACTCAAAAGATTAACCCAAAAAAACTCTTTCTCCTATTGGTTTCGTTAAAAAACTCATTATTGATTGAATGAGTGCAGGATGGGAAGTATTAGATTAAAGTTTAAAAGGTTTATTGATTTTCCTGAACCTGGTGAGCCTGCCCTTAAACATTCAGGGCAATGCTATGGTTTTTCGCTCGCGCGTGCCCTGCTGCTTGGTTTTTTCGTAATTCTACAATTTCATTTCCCTGAAAAAGTTGCCAGCCAATCTCAGACCACTTATGGGGACTGTAGTCCCATTATTAATGAAGTCAAAGGCGATGTGAATATCGACTGCTCCGGGTTGCCTCCCAAAGCTTTAGTTCAGCTCAATAAAATATTAAAAGAGCAGTTTTCTTCCCTGGAGAAAAAAATTGAAGAAGCCAATAAATGGAAAGAAAAATTTGATTCCCTGAATAATCAATTGCAAATTTCCGGAATGTCCGATGCTATGGCGGAGAAAGCCCGCCAGTTTCTGGAAGCGGGAGAATTTAAAAAAGCACGGCACATATTAGATGAACTTGCATTGAAAGAAGAAAAAAAGCTGGCTTCTATTTATTATTCGCGAGGGTTAATGCACGAGCTGGAGTTCAACCCCTTGCGGGCCCTCACCGAATATAAAAAGGCCAGTAATTTAGATCCCGACAAGCTGGATTATGTGTTTTCTTTAGCGAAGGTTTACTATCAGCAAAAACAGTATAAAAAAGCAGAAGAAAACTATGAGCAAGTGTTGTTCACTTACCGCAACCGGGCCAAATCTAAACCTGAAGATTACAATTATCCTCTAGCGAAAGCCTTGAACAATATTGCCATGGTTTACCGGGATACCAATCGGTTCAAAAAAGCGGAGTCCCATTTACTCGCGGCATTAGAAATAAAAAAGAAACTCCAAATCAATGGAATCGAAAAAAAGCGAATTATTTCGAACACGCTTGAAAATTTGGGGAAGCTCTACCGTGCAGAAAAAAAAATAGAGGAAGCAAAACCTCAGTTCGAGCAATCGCTAAAGTTGCGACAGTTTCTAGTCACAAAAAACAAGAAAAAGTTTCAACCTTTTGTCGTTGCTTCCCTGGTGGATTTAGGTATTACTTTTCAGGATGATAAGCAGTTTGAAGCGTCAGAAAAAAAATTAAAACAAGCCTTGAAAGAAAACGAAGAGGTAGAGAATAAATTGATTTCTTCGGCCAATCGCGGTCAGATCAACAATATCCTGGGGCACCTTTATATTGAGAATAAAAAAAATGAGCTGGCCGCAAAGAAGTTTAACCAGGCGCTGGAAATTTATGAAGAATTCTACGAGAGGAACCGGGCGTATGGATTGGAGTATGCGTCCACGTTAAGAAACCTGGGATTGCTTCACCAGGTCTTGAAACAATATGAAAAGAGTGTAGCGTATTATAAACAGTCCCTGGAAATTTATAGAAACCTGGCCGAGAAAAACTTCCCGGCTTTCGGCAATTATCTGGCCAGCACATTAACAACTTTAAGTCTTCTTTATCAGGAGCAGGGAAAACTGGAACCTGCTGTTGAAAACTATCAGGAAGCCTTAAGTATTTTTAAACAGTTGAAGGAAATTAACCCGACGGTGTTTACCTCGAAAGTCATAACGACCTTAACCGCCATGTTAGAGGTTTACGAGAAGTTAGATAGGGTGGACGCCGTCAATAAAACCTATGATGAAACCTTAGGGCTTCTGCGAACTGAAATTAAAACCAATCCCGAACCCTATAAGAATTACCTGATGAATATGTTACTCCTGTACTCCATTCATCTTTTTGATCATTCATCCTCAGAACAAGGATGCAAAATTCTAACGGAAGCCGAAAAGATTAAAAAACAATTTTCCCTGAAAAAAGACTTAACCAAGTTTAAAGACACCCACTGCCAGAGTTGATTGTTTCTACCGGGTATCTCAACAACAATCGGTACAAATTGAAACCAGACCCCGGCGGCAACCGGGGTCTATGTTATGGGAAACTAATTATCTTCAAACAAACCAGCGTGACGCTGGACTCAGCATTTCATTCTCGAAGACTTTTTTTATAGCCAGCAGACTCGGAGAATTTTCTTAAGTCTGTGGTATATCTATTTAAGACACTAAAAATCTTCAAACAAACTCCCGGCAACCCAGTCATCCTCGCCTGCGGCGGTTCGGTCCGCCCCGCCACTGACAGTTGAGTAGTTACCGTCAGCGATGTTTCTTCGTCCTCCTGTTACATTAGAATTAAATCCATTGGTTGTATTTTGGCTGCCTCCACCAATAAAAGAGGTGTTGCCATTGGCCTGATTGCCGGATCCGCCTGAAATGCTTGCCATATCTCCATTTGCTGTATTTCCAGAACCCCCGGAAATGTTTGAATAACCGCCCATTGTTTTGTTGCTGGTTCCACCCCCGATAAATGAATGATGTCCATCGGCAATATTGTTTACTCCTCCAATAACCATAGCATTTGGAGCGGATACAAGATTTCGAAATCCAGTAACCATCCCTCCGTAGTTGGTATAACTGTGAGCGTCTCCCAAAACAATATTATGAGAACCAGATCTATCGGAGGGAATGACATCATTTTCCAGGTTATATCCCACAATTAAATTTCCAAGTCCATTTACCTGAGCAATTCCAGGTGCACCATTAATGGGATCGTCCGGATTTCCATTAGTGGCACCCAGACCATTTCGAATATAAACATTCACTCCATCAAAGAAAATGTCGTCGTTAATGCGCTTCACTCCGGCCAAAATATTATTGAGCCGGTTGATTTCCGCCTGCAGGCTTTCCAGGGTCGGTTGATCATCTACAGTATAAGTGACTTCCAAGGAACCGGCCATTCCTCCCTGATTGTGAGCTTCCATGGAAATACCGTTATTGTTATCACTATTACGAATTAAAATTCCATTATTATTAACCGAACCATCGACCCAACTTTGTACCAGGGCGATTCCGTCTGCATTGAGCACACTGGTCCCGACTCCAAAGGTGAAGGGAGCGACAGAGCCCAAAATGACCGGGCCTTGATCCATATCATTCCAGGTAACCGTACTTTCGGTCCAGGGCGAATTTTGTGAATAGAAATAATAGGGACCCGAACTGGCGTCTGCATATTTAAAGGTAATTGAAGCTCCCGTCACGGTGGCGTTGGCGGGGATGGAGGAAATATCCCATTTTACGATAGCAACGACTTCTCCATAGACTCCGTTGGCGTCTCCGTCCTGGTTCACCCCATCGGCAAAAAAAAGTGGATTGCTCCCATAATTTCGCGTGGGAGAAGTGTCTCTCAATTCACTATCGTTGGTAGTTAAAAATGTATCCGTCACCGCAAATGCAGATACACTCGTCAACAGTATTACCAATCCCATCGATAAACTAAACACTCGTTTCATGCTATTCCTCCTTGGAAAATAAATATAAAAAAATATAGGGTCAACGGTTTGAAACCTGAATGTATTCAATGAAGTGGACCCGTATTTACTCATACCGAATCAGGTCTGTCAAGTGACGAAACTTGTCACATTCGGTGAGCAACCGGAAATATCCTTAGCTCGAAAAAATCAAATGGAATTCTAACCGGTCATGAATGTAATGGTTCAAAAGGGGGGTGAAACAGGTGGCGAGTATGGACTGAAGAAGAAGGGTTTTCAGCAGCTTTTCGGAAAGGAGTCTTGGTTTATAATTATTTTTCAGATAAAAATATAGTTGTTTTTAGACAAACTAGGATTGAGATTACTCAAAAGAAAATATCGGAAAGGATCATGTTTGTTATATTAAAAATTGCAGATTTTGGGCCGATGGGTAGGAAATGCCAACGGCCTCCGCTTCCGCAACCGGGTGGTGGAACCACCCGGAACGAAACTGTTTATTAAAGTATTATTGATCCTCAAACAAACTCCCGGCGACCCAGTCATAAGTTCCGGGTGCTGTTCTAAGGGACCCCCCGCTCACCGTGGAGTAGGTTGCCTGAGCTTCATTTTCAAATCCACCGGTAATACTGGAGTTAACACCACTGGTTGTATTGCTAAAGCCACCACTAATACTTGAATGGCCTCCTCCGGCTTCATTTTGTTCCCCTCCACTCACGCTGGCAGAAACACCACTGGCATCATTAACAGATCCTCCACTCACACTTGAAAGTCTGCCTCTTGCTAAATTTCTTACACCGCCACTGACACTGGCTTGTTCACCACTGGCTTCATTACGTAATCCCGCAGAGACGGTAGAATAGGGTCCAGAAACCACATTGTCCATCCCAGCGATTAAACCACCGACACTGGAATAATTGTGTCCATGGCCTATCACAATATTATGAGAACCGGACTTATTAGAAGAACGAAATTCGGGATCTATTATTTCGTCATAACCGACAATCAGATTACCCAGTCCGTTCACAGCAATGGAGGTGGTAGAATCAGGATCATTCGGGTTACCATTCGTGGTGCCAAGACCGTTTCGGATATTTAAGTTGGCTCCTGTAATATAAATATTGTTTCCCACCTTCGTAACGTTTGATAAAAGGTTTTCCAGATAAGCGACCCGTTGTGCCAGTGTTTGACCGGTGTTGTTATAAGTCACATTTAGGGTAGGAGGTGTTCCGGTGGAGTCTTTAGAGTCCATAATAATTCCATTATTAGTTCCACCGGTACGGAGTGCGAAACCGTTGTTAGGTAGGGAGCCATCGACCCAACCCTGTACGATTGCCACACCTGTGGCATTAAAATTAATAGTTCCATTTCCAAACGTAAATGCCGGCACCGAACCTAAAATATCAGGTCCGGAATTCAAATCATTCCAATCCACCGAACCTTCGGACCAAACGGAATCTTGCGAGTAAAAATGGTAAGGTGCCGAACTGGCATCTGAAAAATTAAAAGTAACTGACACTCCAGTGATAGTAACGCCGGAAGGAATGGAAGAAACATCCCATTTCACCATTGTTGCGATTTCTCCATAAAGCCCGTTGTCCGGATCCTGTGAAACTCCATCGGCGATGAGAACAGGTTCTGATCCATAGTTAGTGGCGGGTGATGTTTGGCGAACGTAACTGTCTTCCGGGTTGGTAAAGACGTCTGTCACGGCAAAAGCCGGGAAACTGGTAAACAAAAAAATAATTCCAATGAAAAAACTAAGTGATGGCTTCATGCTTGTTTCCTCCCCAGGAAAAATAAAATGAGTTAAAAAATCTCCCCTCTGAAACGCGACCATTGCATAAGTCAGAAAACATAAAACCCCTGGCGGTGAATCACCCCGACCCTCTTTAAGAAAGAGGGCGAACATCAGCTTCCTCTTTTATATCCATTGCTTTTTGTTCCATAGTTACTGTTATGCAAAGGTCTCCTCTGAAAATTTGATTAAAAATTAAGATGATAAAAACAGTTTCACGGCCAAAGAACGTCCCTGTTGCCTTGACCATGAATTACCTCGAATCCTTTCAAGGCATGTTTTATAGAATTAATTATCTTCAAACAAACTGCCCGCTGCCCAGTCATAAGTGCCTGCGGCGGTTCGATTGTTTCCTCCACTTATAGACGAAGTGTTTCCGCTGGCAGTGTTTTGGCGTCCTCCCTGCACACTTGAAAAAAATTCGCTGGCCGTATTTTCACGACCTCCGCTTATGCTGGATAAAGCTCCACTTGCATTATTGAATTGACCGCCACTGACGCTGGAGAGTCCACCGTTTGCAGTGTTCGTAAAACCCCCACTAACACTGGACCAACGACCACCGGCAATGTTACCCGAGCCTCCACTGACGCTGGATCCTGCTTCATTGGCTATGTTTTGATGGCCTCCGCTGACACTGGATGAATTTCCATTCGCTTCATTTACAAAACCCCCGCTGACAGAGGAAAGGGGTGCACTGGCAATGTTTTGTGCGCCCCCGCTGACACTGGCATAGGGACCTGAAATAATGCTATCTCTACCCACAACTAATCCGCCGTAACTCGAATAATTATGGCCGTGCCCTACAACGATGTTATGCGAACCGCTTTTATTAGATGCTGGAGTATCACCTCTATAAGGTCTGATTTCCTCGTTATAACCTACAATTAAATTACCTAATCCATTTACAAAAGTATCAACCGATTCATCCGGTTGTTCGGGGTTGCCGTTGGTTGCGCCGAGGCCGTTATCAATTTGAACATTCACGCCACTGAAACGAATATTATTGTTATTGCGAGTCACTCCAGCCAATAAAGCGTTGAGCCTGTTGATTTCAGCCTGTAAACTTTGCAGAGTGGGTTCACTGCTGGTGGTATAAGTCACTTCCAGGGTAGGGGGAGTTCCGCCCGATTCATGGGAATTCATCTGAATTCCATTATTGGTTCCGCCAGTACGAATAGCGAGCCCACTATTTGAATTGGATCCGTCGACCCAACTCTGCACTAAGGCCACTGCGTCTGCATTCAAAACAATCGTTTCTAAACCAATTGTAGATGGAGGAATGGTCCCCAGTATTTGTGATCCCGGATCAAAACTAGTCCAGTCCACCGTATTTTCTGACCAGGGACTATTCTGGGAATAAATATTGTAAGGACCCGTGCTGGAGTCTGTTAAATTTAAAATGACCGAAACGCCTGTGACAGTCGCATCGGAGGGTATTATGGTAGAAACATTCCACTGAATGACTGTTGCCACCTCACCATAGGTTCCGTTATTCGGATCCTGAGAAACCCCGTCGGCGATGAGAACATTTTCAGAGCCATAGTTGGTGGTGGGTGATGTTTGGCGAACGTAACTGTCGTCCGGATTGGTAAAAAAATGTGTTACGGCAAAGGCCGGAACACTGGTGAATAGTAAAATGAGTCCGATACAAAAGCTGAGTGTTCGTGGCATGCGGTTTTCCTCCCCAGGAAAATAAAATGAGTTAAAAAGTTCCCCTCTGAAACGCGACCATTGCATAAGTCAGAAAACATAAAACCTCTGGAGGTAAAATCCCCCTAACCCCCTTCACAAAGAGATCTTTGCATAACTAATGGCTATTTCACAAACAAACCCAATAGAAAAACGGAGACCCATGTTCGCCCTCTTTCCTAAAGAGGGTCGGGGTGATTCACATTCAGGGATTTCCCAATTTTGTGGTTACGCAAAGGTCTCCTTCACAAAGGGGGAATACATAGGGCACCGCTCCATAACTTTTGCGGTTCATTCAATAATTTACTGTTATGCAAAGGTCTCCTCTGAAAACTTAACTAAAAAATCAGTTGATGTTCATGTCCGTGTTCCTGTCACAAGCGCAGGCTCCGAGAAACACTCGAGGCCTGATGCTTAAAAGGGCTAATGATCTTCAAACAAACTTCCGGCGGCCCAGTCACTTTCTCCGTCAACTGACCGGGCATGACCCCCACTGACGGTGGAATAATCTCCATTGGCAGTATTAGCAAAGCCACCGCTGACAGTGGAGTTGTAACCACGAGTAATGCCACTTCTGCCTCCGGTGATACTGGAATTTTCACCGTGTGCGGTATTTAAAACGCCTCCACTGATACTGGAATTTTCTCCAGTGGCTTCATGATAAGAACCTCCGCTAATACTTGCATATTCCCCGGTGTTCTGGATTAGGTTGTCAGATCCACCGCTAATACTTGAACCTTTGGCCAAAGCCCAATTCCCGCTACCTCCGCTCACAGATGAATATTCTCCGCCGGCTCTATTGCGGATACCACCGGTCACACTGGTATATGGAGCTAATATACGGTTATCCTGGCCGACAGTTGTTCCTCCAAAACTAGAATAACTATGACCATGACCGATGATGACATTGTGAGATCCGCTTTTATCATTAAATTCAGATGAAGGGAATGGTTCGTTGTAGCCGACAATCAAATTACCCAACCCGTTAACGGAGGTATCGTCCGGATTGATACTGTCCGGTTCTTCCGGATTGCCATTTGTCGCACCGAGTCCGTTGTCAATGTGAACATTGACTCCGGAAAAATGTATATTGTTGTTGTTACGTGTCACTCCAGCCAATAGTTGTTCCAGGTAGGCAACGCGCTGTTCCAAAGTTTCAGTAATTGTGTCGTAAACCACGTGCAAAGTCGGAATGAATCCCGAAGCTTCTTTCGATTCCATACCGATCCCGTTATTGCTACGAAAGGTGCGTATTATAATGCCATTGTTTGGAATGGACCCGTCCACCCAACCTTGGATTAAAGGGATACCAGCCCTATCAAATGCTCTGGATTCCTCGCCAAGGGTATACGCGGGTATAGTGCCCATAAGAATGGCCCCCGGATTTAAATCTTCCCACGTAACAGAATTTTCAGACCATGGTTGATTTTGTAAGTAAAATTCATAGTCCCCGGAACTTTCGTTGGTATAATTAAAAGTTATAAATGCAGCGGTCACGGTGGCGTCCGCAGGAATGGACGAAATATCCCATTGAATCAGAGTGATCACTTCACCATAAATACCATTGTCCGGATCCTGTGAAACTCCATCGGCGATAAGAACAGGTTCTGATCCATAGTTTGTGTCGGGAGAACTTTCTCGCACATAGCTGTCTTCCGGGTTGGTAAAGACGTCTGTCACGGCAAAGGCCGGAACACTGGTGAACAATAAGATGAGTCCGATAAAAAAACTGAGCGTTCGTTGCATGTGGTTTTCCTCCCCAGGAAAATAAAATGGATTTAAAATCTCCCCTCAAAAAATATTGATGGCTAACTAAAGTTTCAGTTGATGTGTGTTTGTATACCCATTTATTTAACGTAGGTCACGAGAAACCCTGGCCAGTATTTTTAAAAAGTTAGTTATCTTCAAACAAACTCCCTGCGGCCCAGTCGTATAAACCAGAAGCAGTTCGATTGTCCCCTCCACTAATAGTGGACTTGGTCCCATTGGCTTTATTATTTGAACCACCGCTTACAGAAGAGCTATCACCCGTTGCGGTATTAAGCGTCCCTCCGCTTACAGTTGAAGAGGGCCCTCTAGCTTCATTATATCTGCCGCCACTGATTGCGGAATAAGCCCCGACAGTATAGTTATCATCTCCTCCAAGAATACTGGATAAATCGCCTTCTGCAACGTTGGCATTGCCTCCGCTCACACTTGAAAATAGTCCTCTAGCTGTGTTTCCTCTTCCGCCAGCAACACTGGAGTATAAGCCTGTAATTAAATTGTATTTTCCTACTACCAGTCCACCCAGACCAGAGTAAGTGTGCCCGTGACCCACTACAATATTATGTGAACCGGATTTATCATTTAAAGCAGGATTATGAAACTCTTCGTTATAACCCACAATCAAATTGCCCAGTCCGTTGACCTCAGTGGTACTGTCGCTTTCAGGATTGTTGGGATTGCCATTGGTAGCGCCGAGTCCGTTGTCAATGTGAACATTGACTCCGGAAAAATGTATATTGTTGTTGTTACGTGTCACTCCAGCCAATAGTTTTTCGAGCTCAATGACTCTTGCTTTCAATTCCAATAAAGTAGTTTCTCCGGAATAGCCAACCGATAGTCTAGGCGGCGCTACATTGGATTCTTTAGAATCCATTTTAATTCCATTATTGGTGCCGCTGCTGCGGATGATAAATCCATTATTGGGAATTGATCCATCCACCCAACCTTGCACCAAGGCAACTCCATCATCATTCAAAAGGATATTGGATGTATTCAATGCATAATTAAATGTAAATGCTGGAATTGTTCCAATGATTGTCCCTCCCTGATCCAGGTCTTCCCAAGTGACCGAGTTCTCCGACCATGGGGAGTTTTGAGCATAAACATAATAAGGACCAGAGCTGGCATCCAGTGAGTTAAAGAATAAACGAGCGAAATGAACTTCAGCTCTTGAATCAATGACTGAGAGGTCCCATTTCAGGAGCATGACCACCTCTCCGTATTTCCCATTGTCAGGATCAGGTGCCACACCATCTGAGATTAAAACAGTATCGGTTCCGTAGTTAGAGGTGGGGGATGTGCTGCGCACATAGCTGTCTTCCTGAATGTCAAAAGACTGTTGTGCAATTGCCGGGACACTGGTAATAAATAAGATGATTCCTATGAAAAAACTAAGTGACTGCTTCATGCGGTTTTCCTCCCCAGGAAAAATAAAATGAGTTAAATAATCTCCCCTCTAAGTATATTTTGATTCCTAACTAAAAACTCTCAAACAAACTTCCCGCGACCCAGTCATTACTATTTGGGGCAGTTCGCGCATGGCCTCCACTGACTGTGGATTCAAGGCCACTGGCGTTATTCGAGCCTCCACCTCCGACACTAGATTTATTTCCGTTTGCATTATTCCCCGCGCCACCTGTGACACTGGACATATCGCCATTTGCATTGTTTGACTCGCCACCAGTGACACTTGAACTATAGCCGTTTGCAATATTTTTAGAGCCTCCACCAATACTGCTCACAACACCACTAGCAATATTGAACTCACCGCCACTGATACTAGAGACAAATGAACTTGCATTATTTCTAGTTCCACCACTGACACTGGATATATCTCCACTTGCAGTATTTCGAAACCCTCCACTGACACTGGATAATCTGCCACTTGCAACATTTTCTCTTCCTCCGCTGATGCTGGCAAATGGGCGGCTGATCCAGTTGTCTTTTCCGACCACTAATCCGCCGAAACTGCTGTAATTGTGCCCGTGGCCAATGATCACATTATGTGAACCCGATTTATCCGAAGCAGGTTCTCCAGAAAAGTTATAAGGGTGAATATCTTCGTTGTAACCGATGACCAAATTTCCTTTTCCATTGATAGCCGTTTCATTGAAATCATTATCGGGATCAGATGGGTTCCCATTAGTGGCTCCAAGTCCGTTGCGGATATGAAAATTCATCCCTTCCAAAATTAGCTCGTCTCCATTTCGCGTTAGATTAGCCAATAAGTTTTCGAGATACGCTACTCGTTCTTCCAGCGATTGATCACTGGTGTTGTAAGACACGTTTAACACAGGTCCAGTGTTGCCAGATTCCATGGAGTTTGCCATTATTCCATTATTGGTACCGCTGGTGCGAATGGCTAATCCATTATTAGGAATAGATCCATCCACCCAACCTTGCACTAAGGCAATTCCATCAGTATTTAAAGGTATTGAAACCGCACCAAATGAAAAAGGAGGAATGATTCCTAATATACCTGCGCTCGAGTCCAGTTCATTCCAAGTGACAGAGCCTTCCGACCAGGATGTATTCTGCACATGCAAATTGTAGGGACCTGAACTGGCATCGGAGAAGTTGAAGGTTATAGAAACTCCAGTTACTGTAGCACCGGAGGGAATAGAGGAAATATCCCACTGAACGAGAGACGCGACCTCTCCATAAATTCCATTGTTCGGGTCCTGTGAAACCCCATCGGCGATGAGAACGGGTTCGGATCCATAGTTTGTGTCGGGAGAACTTTCTCGCACATAACTGTCTTCCGGGTTGGTGAAGACATCCGTCACGGCAAAAGCCGGAACGGTGGTGAAAAGTAGAATGATTCCTATGAAAAAACTAAGTGACTGCTTCATGCGGTTTTCCTCCCCAGGAAAAATAAAATGAGTTAAATAATCTCCCCTCTAAGTATATTTTGATTCCTAACTAAAAACTCTCAAACAAACTTCCCGCGACCCAGTCACTGTTACCGGAAGCGGTCCGGCTGTTTCCTCCACTAAGGCTGGAACCTAGTCCGCTTGAAGTTCCATATAATCCCCCGCTAACACTGGAATGTGCTCCGCTTGCGTGGTTTTGAAGTCCACCAGAAACGCTGGAATTGAATTCACTGGCTATATTGCTAACTCCCCCACTTATGCTTGAAAATCTACCGCTTGCTGTGCCATTCTGCCCCCCACTCACACTGGAAAAAACCCCGGAAATGGTATTGCTCCGTCCTACCACCAGTCCCCCGAAACTGGAAAAACTATGGTCATTGCCCACTACAATATTGTGAGAACCTGAATAACTTTTAGGCCGAGATGAAACGGATTCGTTATATCCGACAATTATATTTCCGAGGCCATTCACGGCGGTTTGTTCTGGTTCAGTATTTGCGGGGCTATCGGGATTTCCATTGGTAGCACCCGACCCACTGATAATTTGCAGGTTCATCCCCTCCAGGACCAGAGTATTCCCCTCTCGTTTGGCACCCGCCAATAAGCCTTTGAGCTTATTGATTTCTATAAGCAAGCTTTCGACAGTGGGTGGGTTATCATTTGTATAAGTCACCTCTAATGTTGGGATGGTTCCACCAGATTCTTTGGAATCCATATTAATTCCGTTATTAGTGCCGCCGGTCCGAATCGCTAAACCGTTGTTGGGAAAAGAACCGTCCACCCAACCTTGAACCACAGCAATCCCATTGGCATTTAACTCAATGGAAGTGATACCAAAAGTAGAAGGGGGAATAGTTCCTAATATATTTGTATCCGGATCAAAATCATTCCAGGTAACAGTACTCTCTGCCCAGGGAGAAAATTGCGAATGAAAATTATAGGGGCCGGAACTGGAGTCGGTAAAATTTAAAGTGACTTTAGCTGCGGTTACTGTTGCCCCCGGAGGAATAGAGGAAATATCCCATTGAATGAGGGAGGCAACTTCATTGAGTTTCCCGTTGTCGGGATCCAGCCCAACCCCATCTGCGATAAGAACATTTTCTGAACCATAATTTGCAGTGCGAGAAGTGATTCTTATATAACTGTCTTCCGGGTTGGTGAAGACATCCGTCACGGCAAAAGCCGGAACGGTGGTGAAAAGTAGAATGAGTCCGATGATTAAACTGAGCGTTCGTTGCATGTGGTTTTCCTCCCCAGGAAAAGTAAAATGAGTTAAAAATCTCCCCTCAAGATATACCCCAAATGGGCTTAGCGCATATTAATCCATAAAGGTTTCAGGTTGTCAAGGAACAAAACTTTTTAATATTTTGATAAAACCGTCAAATTTTTTCCAAAAGTTACCCCATCCGAACTATTTTGAAGGAAGGCTGGAGTCGTTCTTCTGGCCTTCAGAAACTAAGGCTTTGTTTTATGTGGTTGATTGTAAAGAAGTTATGTTGCTTGTCGTTGCGAATTCTATTGATTTTCGCAGAGTTAGAGAAAATTTGTAGTCTTTTTTTAGATAAAACTTTCCACTGTTTTTGACAGCAAATTGTTTAGAAAATTGGACAAATAATTATGAAATTTTTGAGGGAAATTTTTCCGTTTCACCGCCCTCTGTGAGGGTCTAATTTTAGTTTGAAAGCAATACTTTGGAAATGGAAGGTTTGCGAGTCCGGAAAAGAATGAGGACTCTCACTTGAAATCTACTGCGATTTTAATCCGGATGACTTGCCAATTAAATCATCGATCCTATGTGTGCTAAAGGTTTTTTACAAAAACTTTATTTCGCTCTCATAAATTGTTTTCCGTAAGTCGTCAACTAAAGATAAATTTTTTTAATGCCGGCCTTACGAAATCTTTCCCACCTCAAAATCCGACCTCAAAGTTGTGCCTTTTCGTGTGTCATTGTGACTATGACAAATGAAATATGGTTTGTACGATATTTTCTTTTTCCTCGAAAACTATAATGAAATCGTGAGTTAGCGGGGTGGACCTCAACACAATCGCCCGACAGGCTCATTAAAAAATAGACGGATACACCCCCAGTCCATGCCGCCTCTTCCTGGGGGAAGAGGAGAGATCATCAAGTTTGCTGTGGCAAACCTGGCGGTTGTTTAAGAATGAATGATTGCCAATTTTTATTAATTACCTTTTAAGGGAGGGAAACATTATGCCAGAAAAAATTACAGTCAATGCTCACGGATTTGGACCACGAATGAACAATGTGGTGGAAGTTAAAATCCCCGCTTCATCCTATTACAATTTGAAGCAATTCAATGAAATCCAAAAGACCGTTTTAGGGCGTCTGGGTTGTGAAGGTTGTACGTCGGGATGGGACATCCGTTACGACATTGAGCGACAATTCGTAATTGATGCACCCTTTGGCAAGTAGAGGTGACTGTGCGACCTCTACCTGAATTAGGAGTGGGATTGATCTACTTTGCAGGCCTCGATCGGGTGGTCGAGGCCCTGCAGGGGCTTATTGATTTGGTAGAGATTGAACCGTCTAATTTTTGGTTGAAAGAAAATAAGGAGGGAACGGTTAAATATTCTCTGGACCCACAGGCGGTGTCCACTCTCCAAAAAATAAAACTGCCCAAATTGATCCACGGAGTAGGGTTTCCCTTTGGGGGAACGCATCCGCCGGATGCTCTTTCACTGCCGCCATTATTGGAAACAATTCAGGCATTCAACTCCCCATGGGTCAGCGAACATTTGAGTTTTAATCAAGTGAGTTATGGTGATGAAAATTACCATACGGGATTTTTGTTACCCCCGATTCAAAGTAAGGAAACCGTAAAGACGGCTTGTAAAAATATTCGTGAATTTCAAAACCGGCTTCCGGTTCCGGTGGCGTTTGAGACGGGTGTGAATTATTTAAAACCCCAGCCCGGTGAAATGAAAGATGGTGAGTTCTTTGCAAGGATCGCCGAGGAAACGGATTGCGGGATCCTGCTGGATCTGCATAACCTTTGGTGCAACGAGGTCAACGGCCGCGAAAAAGTTCGGGATGTTTTGAAATCGATTCCCCTGGATAGAGTGTGGGAGATACATTTAGCCGGCGGCGAGCGGTTTGAAGATTACTTACTGGACGCGCACTCCAATTTGATTCCGAAAGAAGTGGAAGAGGTGGCGTTGGAAATCATTCCTCAACTGCCTAACCTGAAGGCGGTGATCTTTGAAATTTTTCCCGAATACATTTATGCGAATAACATTTCGATGGAATCGATTGTGACCCAATTTAAACAAATCAAAAAAATGTGGAACCGAAGAGCCATTCGAAGTCTCACGTCTAAAACCCGTGGCAACATTTTAAGCCGAGAGAATATGGAGGAACCCATGGAACCCACACAAGCTGAATGGGAACAAACCTTATCTGCATTGGTGCTGGGCAAACCGACTCAGGAACCCATTGCCGAAAGTTTAAAACAGGATGAGGGTTTAAAGATCTATCGCAAATTGATCACAAGCGTGCAGAAGGGAAAACTGATCGACTGTCTGAAGTATTCCTGTCGCTACATTATGCTGCGGTATGGAGAGAAAGCGTTATTGAATCTGATGGAATATTTTTGGAAGGATTCAGTGCCGCATCTTTTTGCCTCCGACGAAGCGCAGGCTTTCAACGACTTTATGCAGGATAAAAAACCGTTAAACGATCCCTTGTTATACGCACTTCTGAATTATGAAATGGCTGTGCACCAATCTGTCATTGAGAACAAGGAAACGCGCGTGCGGTTTCCCTGCGAGCCTTTACAACTTTTGCAAAGCCTCGGTGCGGGAAAACTGCCCAGTCCACTCATCGAAGGGGAATATGAAGTGGTGGTATCGAATAAAGATTAAAGGGATGTTGGAAAAATGCCGTTTAAAAAAATGTGTCAAACCGTATGGAGCTTTAGAATTAAAATGGATACGAAACCCAATAAAACAAAATATAAAATAACGATTTTAAACACACGGGCGGTGAAGGTGAGCGCAGAGATTCCGCCGTTGCATTCCCCGGCCTATAAAAAGCAGTCTCTTTTAAGAAGGTCCCTGTTATATAAGGAACCCACGCGTACGTTAATTGAGCTTTAGTTTATTTGGCTTAAATTCGGGTTGATGGAACGTGTTGGTTGGAGCGGGCCTTTCATTCTCCTCTCAGCTTTTAATAAAGGGTGACGGGGTTTCAGACCCTGATTTAATAAACTCATTGAACTTTTCATCCTGAATAATTTGTTTCACGTTTCCGCGAAAGGTTTCCAGGAAAGCCCCTAATTCCGTCCCGTTCTCATACCCTGTAATGGAAGATTCCGTAATAATTTCAAACATTACTTTTTCTAAACTTACGGAATAAAATTCAAATTGAATTTTTAAGGTCACATCTCTTTTGGAATATAAACTTTGGTTGTCGGAGCAATGATCAAGTTTTGCCTTAAGAATTTTAACGCCGACGACCAACTCTGGAGTTTCCGGATTTTTGGGAGGAAAGAGTTCACGCGGGTCGCCTAAAACCTGGTAACCGTCCCGGCGAAATTCGTCGTAAAAAATAGCATAAAAATTATCTTGAGTGATTGTGGTTTTACCTTCCCATTTAATTTTCTCGGAACCGACACAACCCACCAGTCCTAATAACAGCGATTTCTTGGTTCCGATGACAGTTCCATGATCGAATCCAAGTATTATCTCTCCAAGCTGAAACGTTTTGGTTTTTTTCATCTTGATGGGTTCCTGGATTTCTTCCTTTGCTACGGTACGAGTTTCCAGTTTGGCCGGAGTGGAACAACCGAATAACAGGGTCAACGATGCAGTGATATAAAATATCAGGACGGGAAATCTTGAACCGACCCGGGTGAATTTAAAGTGAGTTGTGGTTATCTTCATATTCGAGTCTAATCAATGTTTGATTTTAATAAATTCATTAAACGATTTATCACCCAATAAATTGTCTATATTATTCAGTAAGGCAAAATTAAACCCTTGAGAAATGCTTCCTGGATTTGCGGTAGCCCCAATCGTAAGAACTTCAAAGACCACTTCCCTTTTTTCTTTGGAATAAACTTGCCATAAGATTATTAAATAAGCGCCTTCGGTAATAAAAAACTCGGACATTTTATAAGCGGGTTTATACTCAACGATTTTCCCACCGATCAGGAAATTGGGGAACCTCTTCGTTTCTTCTTCAAAAGAGTTTTGGGGATCGATAATTTTTTTAGAAGGCCTTTCCTTTTTAATAATAGTCTTTCGAACGGGATAACCGGATTCTTTAAACTTCTCATAAAAATAGTTTGCGATTTTCTGGGTCGTGACGTCAAAATTTCCAAGCCAGTTTATTCTCGGTTTATTAGAGCAGGAATTTCCCCTGCACAACCGTTTGGCCCGGCCGGTCTGTTGTTGCTCCCACAAATCCATTTTTATTTTGTAAAGTTGAAATGGATGTGCGGTTTCGTTGAGTCCCAGGGAAAGGGCGGGCTTCTTTTTCAAAATTTCTTTAAAAGTAGCAGGAACAGATGAGCATCCTGAAAGAAGAAGGAGTATACCCAAAAGCAACATTAAACTTTTTAACAATCGGTAACGCACGATATTGAAAATCCTATAAAATGATTTCGAGAAATAACACAGTCTGAGAGTTTTAGCACAAACTCGATGGATAATCAAAACTTCATCTGACCTTCGACTCACCCATAAAACCAACCTGTTTTGGCTAAAAAAATATTCAAAATACCCACCCACTTTACAAAGTTTTTAGTAGAATGGCAGGGGATGATAGAAACTCGATTAAAAACGTCAACCTGACAATGAAATGGTTTTCAATTTTTTTAAGAAGCAACAAACTAAAGACTTGAGAAAGGAGAATCCGGAGCTGCGGCCCGCAGAGCTGAAATCCGCCATTGCTCAACTGTACGAACAATTCTCAATATATGATGGGAAAGGGATAGATTTTTGTCCGGTATGTTACACCGAAAAGGAGATGGAATATTTAAAGTCCACTCCGGTGGCTGAAATAAACACAGATATGGCTCGAATACTTCTCCATGAAGTTTTCGACCATTTTTATGGAGTTGAAAAATATAAATATTTTCTTCCCCGTATACTGGAAGTGCTAGCCCCACCGGAGTCTCAGAATGATTTGTATGGATTGAATCTGTTTGAAAACTTAGAAAAATTAAAATTTTCATCATGGCCGACTAAAGAAAAAGAGGTGGTGGTTGCTTACCTGGATGCGGTGACTCCCTATCTTGGTCAAATCCCATTGTTTGAGGAGGACGATGAATCGGATTGGGCTGAGGGAATCGATGCCATTAAATCCGGTCATTCAATTTTGGGACTAATAGATGTGAAATATACGGAACCAGAAGAAATAAGCAAAAAAGAATTCTCTCATGCTATTGAAGGAAAAGATATTTTTAGAATGACCGATGCCATTATTGGAGCGGTACATTTTATTTCTGATTATGACTGGCTTCTTGAAAAATGTTTACCTTTGTTAAAGCATGAGGCTATTGAGGTTCGCATGGTGACTGTAGCCTGCCTAGGTCGTTTAGCCCGCTTAAATCCTGATGCAAAAAAAGAACAGTTGTTGGGTATATTAGAGCCCTTGTTGGCTGATAGGGAAATTCGAAGAATGGTTGAAAATACAATGAGTGATATCAATTAACTTTTCAGGAGAAAATAGTGGAAGAGAAGATTGGTCGAGAATTGGCAGTGGTGTTGTGTTCGCATATTGCGGAAGGAAAATCACCGATACTGTTAGCCGTTCGCGATGAACCGGAAGAGGAATACGACAGCGGCTGGCAATTTTTGTGTAACTCGACCGACGAGGAAGACTGGGAAAACGCGAAAGTGTGTTCGGTGGAGGATGTTTTAAAAATTGAACCGACACTTGAGGAATATATCGACACCCCCGCCAACCTGGCCATCGTCCGCAAAGACGAATCTTCCCCCTGGGAAGAAGTAGAACTTTGATATTGCCACTTGATTAAATGAAGCAGATTAAATTGATTTGAATATGAAAGAAGATATGGAAGAAATTCAGAAAAAAGATGAGTGGTACAGTAACCGAATTCTTTGGAAAGCTGGAAAGCATAAAATATTTGGAGAACAATGTTTTAAGTTTTCTGATATTTCCACTGAACGGGCCAACATAATTATTAAAACGATACCCGAAAATATTTATCCCGTAATCATATTCTGGGAGAGTGAAGAAAAATGGACTGCTATGGGCACTAGAGCCGTGGCCTCTTTTTACGACAAAAAACTGGTGTTGGTGAACATTGAGGATGTTCCAGGGGGAAAGATGATTTATCTTCCTCCGGGAGCTCCTCCAGAAGACATAAAAACAAAATGCACATTGCTCGAGTTAAAAAGAACCGGCCAATTCATTTGGGCTCCAGCGGGTAATTCAATAATTGGTCTATGGAATATATTAAATATGTTCCCTTTAAGTATGAAAAATATTTTATGAGCTTTACAAGAAACAGAGGAAAATCACCCCAGCCCTCTTTAAAAAGAGGGAGCGCTTCGACTTTCCTTTTTAGATTTTTTTGTGAAGGTCGTAACTTTTAAAAAGTTTCTGAGGACTTTGCGTCCACTGAGGATAATCGTAAATATAAGTTGCCTCCACGGCGAGTGGTCCATGGCGGCCAGCCAGTCATCGCAAATCAATTCTCCCGCCAGGCGGGGCCTGGCAGCGTCACGCGGTGCGGGTGATGGTAACTTTTAAATCGCCGCTGTTGTTGGCGTACTTCTTTTTTAAATCGTTGGCGAACAAGTAGAGGTCGGCATTGTGCTCTGCTTCGAACTCGCATCCCTGCTCGGCATCACCGAGCCGGATCAGGTGGTCGTCTTCATCGCCATAAGAACCGATCAGTTCCATCCAGTTGCCGTGCGGATGCCGGCGCCGGGATTCAAACAGTTTTATAAATTCGCGATCCACCGGATCCAGTTCAAACGTGGCCCAGCCTTCCGGTCCGCGGATGATCTCATCGTCGGCCCACTTATCTCCCGGTGCGGTCGACACTTTATACTTCCCGCCTTTTTCCAGCGCCACTCCGGACCAGTTGTACTTCAGCTCCGCCCACACGGTGCAGGTGTGTTCTACACCCACCGCAAGTTTCAGCGGCTGCGCGCTGGCGTCGATGTCATCGTTAGCAAACACTTTACGACGCGGATCGATTTGGACATCTTTATTCTCGCTGATCTTTGCCCCCGGATCGATTTTTCGATATTTATCCTGCTTGGCTTTTTCCATATCCACTGGCACTCCGGCATCGAGCGCATGTTGCAGCATCCATTGCAGAGGAATGTTGGACCGCAGCGGATTTTGATTACCGCCGCCGATGTCACCAAGTTTGAGTACGACGGGGACGGCGGTCGCGTGAAAAAAACCGTTAATGGTGTCGATACCATTTACATCGGTCAACTTCATGTTTGTGAGAACGGAAATTGCATCAATTTTATTTTTGCCGGTGGCTTTCGTATTGCGCAGATGAACTCCAACGGCACGAACCCGTTGTATTTTCACGATGATCACCTGAGTTCTACAAGTGTGGTCACCGACAGCAATGGAAACAATGTCCAGGATGTTTCTTACTATCCTTACGGCAAGGTGAACGATAATGACGGGCCGTTTAATTCCCGCTACAAATTCACCGGCAAGGAGTTGGACGACAGTACCGATCTCTATTTCTATGAGGCGCGTTACTATGATCCAAATTTAGGACGATTTATTCAATCCGATTCCATTGTGCCGGATCCGTTCAACCCACAGGATTTGAACCGCTACAGCTATGTCCGCAACAACCCCATTATTTATACCGATCCCTCAGGAAGTTTCCCTGATTACAGTTTTGGAGGGGGTTATTTAGGCGGTAATTCCAGGGAGCGGCATTTGAGCGATATCTCTCGGCACTTTGAATATGAACCGTTCTCCTATGATTTAGGTGGAGGTCTGGATGGAGGTGGACAGGGGTTTGTAGGAGAAATTCAAGGTGGTGTTTATAGTCGATATGGCGAAGTTCTTGATTTTGCTGATCTCAAAAATCCTTTTGCTGAAAAATCAAGTAATCCAAATTTATTGGGAGGTCTCAATTTGGATAAAAATGTTCATTTTTTTGGATTCGAATCTTCTTATACTGGTGCTTTTGATGGATTGGGTCTTGAAGATCCTCTGTTTGCTCCTTATGATTTTGCCTCAATTGGGAAAGTTGGAATAGGAATCGCTGGAGTTTTGGTTAGTATTGGGAAAAATCCCATTAAGAACTTTTTTTCAAAGATTTTTAATTTCATTAGTGGATTTGGAAAAAATCCTAAAAATTTCGGGTCGTTAGTCAATACAACTAGGGCGATTCTGAGAAAGAAAGCAGGTTTTTCAGATTCAGGAACCCCAATTATTCTTGATACAAACTTGGAGGCTAAAGGCTTAGTTGATATACTCCGTGTTAATGGATTTAATGTTCGATCTGTAAGTGAAATTTTTGGAAAAGATGTTGGAGATTCTGCAATTAATCAGCTTGCAAATAAAATTGGTGCAAAGGTTTTAACTAGAGATCGTGGACGTCAGATCGGTCAGGGGTTTGGAAATAATGCCATTCAGGTAGATTCAAGGGTTCGAAACTTTGATGATATTTTACGTATTTTAAAGAGTGGATTGTAATGCCAGAATATCGATATGTGATTGTGAATAACCAAATTAATGAGAACCCTCACTTAGAAGGAACTAAGCTTACGGTTTTTGATATTGTGTTGGATTGTAAGCACGAGGGTATTGATTCATTTTTAAATTCTTTGTCAGAAAAAATTTCCATTTATGATCTTAAAAATGTTTTTAAATATTGTAAAACTCGGCAGTGTGACAATGATGGAAGTCATTGTGGAGGTTGTTCTCTTCGTCCACTCCAAGACGGTATAAATAATGAAAAAGAATTTGTGAATCGTTTTGCTGAAGTTCGATTTGTGGATTCCGATGAAGTTCTTAGGGGTGGGGGAGAGGGAGTTATGATAATGCCAGGGACACCAAGTGAACTTTCTCAAAACTGGCGCGGAGTAGATGGTTGGCTCATTGCCGCTGAATTGCTTGAAAAAATAAAATAAACTTCCGTCAACCTTGTTTGGAAAAAATCCGAGAATTTTTTATACCCAGTCCCAGTGAGGTACGTTTTTACCTGTACGAGTGATAGTGACTTTTAAGTCGCCGCTGTTATTTTCGTATTTCCTTGCTCACTGCCAATCGAAAACTTCTTACCCCATTCTCCTATTTCCTTTCGTCACAAATCAAAAAACCATTTTCTCCTCTCCCTCCGCGTGGTTCGATACGCTATAATTGGATGAAAATTTAATTCTGAAAAAAATGCCCTTTGGTTTAGACCCAAAGGGAATAGGCTATTCCAATAAAAAATTAAAGAATACAGGAGAAATTGTGGGAGATATTGGGTGTTTTGCTTTGCAATTCCTTTTTTTTAGTTTGTTTCTTCATAACTTCATTAAAACCAAAAAGGACCGAGCTTCGGTTTTTGATTGTTCTGATGAAAACCTGTCATTTAAAGAAAAATGGTTTGGAAAGAAATTCGATTATTATTTTCAGCTTGTATTGTCGATCATTGTTATGATGGTCTCTATCTCAGGCACGATTAACTGTTATTTAAAAATGTCCTGATTTTCTATGGAAAACAAAGGCTCAATAATTTTTCGAAGAGAAACGGGGATAGATCCATTTCGTTCCACGAAGGTTTATGTGGATGATAAGGAAGCTCTCCTTCTAAAAGAAAATGAAACTAAGAGTTTGTCGATTGAACCTGGAGAACACGAAATTCGTGTGGAAATGAGATTCAATAAATCCGATGTGGTTACAGTCCAAATTAAACCTGGAGAAACCCTAAGGATCTATATTTATACAGAATATAAAACTTTCTTGCAGGTAATTTTTAAATATTTGTATCATTTCTATTTTTCCAAGAAAAATATTCTTCTGCTAAAAGTTATAGATGCGGAGTCTTTTCCGGAAAGGCATAGTTTTGAGGTTACACCAAGAATGAAAGTAGGGTTAATTATTTATTTAATATTTTTTATTTTATCTTGTCTTGGAGTTATATTTTTTTACAAAGAAATTGTAATATGGATTCTTTCTTTTAAAAAAAATTAAAACTATCCATTTGGTTAACCCTAATTTAACAATTTAATGAACAGCTTTGAAAATTTTGGGGATGAGGAGGTGGGTGAGCCCGGTGCCTTCGGTGCTCGTCGCGGATCATCGAAAATTAAAGTTGCCTCCACGGCGAGTGGTCTCTGGCGGCCAGCCAGTCACCGCCAATCTGCGGTTGGAGGCAATTCGCCTATTCGAAAATATTTACGCGTTCGGAACACACATCCACGCATCGAAAATCAGTTCTCCCGCCAGGCGGGGCCTGGCAGCGTCACGCGGTGCGGGTGATGGTGACTTTTAAATCGCCGCCGTTGTTGTCGTACTTCTTTTTTAAATCGTTGGCGAACAAGTAGAGGTCGGCATTGTGCTTCGCTTCGAACTCGCATCCCTGCTCGGCATCACCGAGTCGGATCAGGTGGTCGTCTTCATCGCCATAAGAACCGATCAGTTCCATCCAGTTGCCGTGCGGATGCCGGCGCCGGGATTCAAACAGTTTTATAAATTCGCGATCCACCGGATCCAGTTCAAACGTGGCCCAGCCTTCCGGCCCGCGGATGATCTCATCGTCGGCCCACTTATCTCCCGGTGCGGTCGACACTTTATACTTCCCGCCTTTTTCCAGCGCCACTCCGGACCAGTTATACTTCAGCTCCGCCCACACGGTGCAGGTGTGTTCTACACCCACCGCAAGTTTCAGCGGCTGCGCGCTGGCGTCGATGTCATCGTTAGCAAACACTTTACGACGCGGATCGATTTGGACATCTTTATTCTCGCTGATTTTTGCCCCCGGATCGATTTTTCGATATTTATCCTGCTTGGCTTTTTCCATATCCACTGGCACTCCGGCATCCAGCGCATGTTGCAGCATCCATTGCAGAGGAATGTTGGACCGCAGCGGATTTTGATTACCGCCGCCGATGTCACTGTGCACTCCGCGGAACCAGCGTTCTTCAATATTGCGGAATTTATGTTCCGGGTCGAGACGGGTTACGTCGAATGTTTCGCGACGTTCGTCCAAAGCCATGGCATGGCAGCATTGGCTCACGTTATTTCCAATGCGGTCGATATCCCAGCCAAGATTGATTTTTTGAAAGTTGATGATGGTGTCAAAACTGAGGCCAAACGAACCGACAATGTCCCACACCCCGAGGAAGCGCACTTTAGGTTTAATGGTTTCGCCTTTATCCAGTTCCACTCCGTCTTCCTCCAGCTTGTTGGCAAAGTGCACGGCCAGGGCCGCACCGCGACTGAACCCGATGATGTCTACATCCTGATCGCCTTGTTTCCAGTTTTCTGCCAGCGCTTCGGACATTTCTCGAATACGGGTGCGCCCGCCGGATCCAAACAACCCGCCAAACACTTTACCCAACCGGCCGCCCCGCGTGCCCACGCCGGAAAGGTAAGTCGAATGTCCTATATACAATTCACGAAACTTAACGACATTGGTATCGCCGCCTTCGTCTTCAGAATCTTCGTTCCACGTTCCATCAAAAGCATAAAGCGCCATGGTTTCCTCCTAAGGTCAGATTCAAAATGAAAGAGTCCTTTTTATTGAAAATATACACTATTTTGTGTAGGAGTCATTACTTATCCAAAAAAATATGGTCTGAGTTTTTTCTCTTTGAAATATTTTTCTTTTCCACCCTGGCAGCCCCGATTGCTTTTTTTGGGGGAACGGGACCGGTCGGATTTTTAATCATTCTTTTGGCAATTTACTCGGGAGTCTATTGGGCTTTAAAAAACAGGAAGTCTGAAATACGGATAGATCCTGAGAGCTGAATTTGGCGCTGGAAAAATTAACTAAAAAAGGGTATGTTTTTAAGAAAGGGTAGGATTGCGTTAAAAAGAAAAGGTTTAAAAACGCGTGTTTTGCCGGGTCCCAACCTGAGGGGTTTGGTCAGTGACCCGGCATGGTACACACACCACATCCAGAGTATGTTATCATATAGACCAAAAAAGGTAAATACCCATTTTTCAAATATTCTTTGGCTCCGGAATAATTCAAAAAGGTTGATTTTTTGAGGGAATTTGGGAATAAATTCGAGGAAATTAGAACTGAGTTGTTAATGGGACGAAATTAAAACGAAAATTTAGTAAGGACTATCTTCCATATTATATATAAGCTCAAAATATACGGATCGGGGGATCATTGGCGAAAAATTTGGGGTTATTTTTCAATGAAAGTTCATCGGGTTGGGCGGAAAATTTAAAAGAGGACTGAAATCGGATGAATTAGCGACGATGGGATCTGGTAGATCCCCATTCTGGTGAAATAATTCCGCATTTGTCCGGGGCAGGGGATTTACTTTCCGGGAATTGACCTGCATACTGTTATAACAAGAACCTTCCCAATGGCCGAAGATTTTTTTTGAAAAGCGGCAAGAACAAAAGAACCCCCGGAAAAAAACCACGATGCTCAGGAAGAGGCGGCTTGCGCCCTCTTCAAATCTGCCAACCTTAAAATCAAGAAGAAGATGATAGACAAAAAACTGCTCAAAAAGTTTTGGATCCAATTTGATTTGGAAGGAAAACAATATGCCCTGCAAAGCATGTTCATTTCGAAAGGAGTAGGGGTCACTGCGTTTACGAAAGAAGACGCCCTGGAGTTGATCCAAAATAAAATATTTAAAAATGAGAAACTTCCTCCCGTTACCGAAATCTCCGAAGACCACGACACCAGCGCCATTAAAGATAAAAATATCACGACCAATATGGGCGCCTGCACGTGGCGAGGCATTTGGTATCCCAACTGTTTTTAAACTGAGGGTTCTCAATAGAAATTAAAGAATAAAAAATTGAAACGAAATTCTGGATTGAATAAATTTTGATTGTCTTATAAATACTCATGGATGGTCCAGACTTTGATGTAGACGTGGTTGCGGCGCAGTGCCGTCTTTAAACGTCTTAAATATTTTTTGTCCTTCGCACGTTCCAGAATCAACACAATCCCTTTCTTTCGGCCGCTCTCGGCACCATAAAACAGCACTTGTCCTATCGCCTCCGCCCACTTGCGGGCAAACTCCACTTCAATCACATAATCCTGAGTCACACAATCGACGCGACTATAATCCGGGAGTAACACCTCCCGTTCTCCCTGATGGCTGAAACACCATCGATCCGCATAAAACTTTTCTTTATGCAAATGCGGCTTTGCCAAAACCAATGTGGGAAGGGCAGCAGGAAAATGAATGCGTGTGTTTGAAATGGATTCCTCCTAATAAACATAAAAATATTTATGCATATGTTTTTAATAATGTCAATATTCGAAACTTAAATGAGGGTCGCTGCGTTTCAACCTTTTCTTTAAAAAAAATTGCATTGCCTGTCAACCTTTTGATTTTTGAAAACCCTTTAGACAAGGGTTCGATTTTTCCTGTATCGTGGCAAAATTGTTTTGATTGTTTGGAGTGTTAATGTAGGCTTCCTCGTTATCTTTGACTCTATCGTTTCCGTTATCTCTTAGCGGGTGCATTTGAATAACTTTGGAATTTTCAACGGTGAATCTTTTCTCACGAGATTTCTGGATTACACCCAATTTTTTGAGGGAACTCACCTGGGCTTGCAGAAACAGGTTCTCTCGTTTTAATATAGCGTTTTCTTCAGAAAGATCCCGGACTGCTTCCAGTATTTCTCGAATAGTTTGCATATCTGATCTCCTTTTTTTGTGGTGTTTTTTCAGACATTTTACATAACCATTACCCTAAAACAAGTGACTTATTCCGATAAAATTGGTATTCCTAAATAAATCGAGGGGTATTTTTAGGGGGGTAGGCCGGAAGGAAATTTAAGGATATAGCAAAACCAGCCTTATTTATCAGGGAATTTCTAGCGCATCTGAGGTATTGTCTTTTTTAAACCCAGGAATCATCTACTTTAATACTTTTTTGGTTCTCGAAAATTTTTGTAAACCAAATTTTTAAATTTGCAGTTTTCGGCCTCAAAACGCCTGGCAGTTTTGGGATTTGCCTCCGGGGACTTATTGAAAGTGTGCGGCTTTCCTCATTTTAGAGCTGAATTTTTTTTCAAGTTAGGGTTGGAAATACAATCCCTTTGGTTCCAAAATTTCAATTTTACCTATATAATTCAACTGAGTTGTGTAAAGTGCTATCCTTCTACGCCTCGCCCTGGGATTAAAGTGAAACGTTACTCAAAAATATACCAGCCTTGTCTTAGTTTAATCGTAGCCACCTTCCTTGTATTGGGTGTACTTAGCGGTTGCGATATTGCCAAAGAAATCCAACTCAAAAAAATTCCTCGCCCCGCCAACCTTCCATTCACCTGGGAATGGGAAAGTGTCGACCGACTGTACTTCCGACAATTTTATTTTTTAGATTCTGAAAACGGTTGGGCCATTGGTGAGGAAAACGGAGACAGCATTATCCTGACGACAGAAGACGGAGGGAATTCCTGGAAAGATCAAAAAGTGATTAAGGATTCCTTTTTTATGTCCATGCAGTTTTTAAATGACAAGCTGGGTTGGGTGGCCGGCAACCAGGGTAACGATGGGGTGATTTATGCTACCACAGATGGAGGAGCAACTTGGAATTCCATCTATTCTGAAAAAAGAAATTATCTCGAAAAAATACACTTTATAAATGAGGAAGTCGGGTGGGCTCTCACCCGAAAGGGAATCCTTTCCACCACCGACGGCGGGACCACCTGGAACAGCCAAGACGTCGGAGCCAAAAAGGAACTCAACGACATCCACTTTATTGACGAGACCCAGGGTTGGGCAGTGAGTGAAAGTGAGATTTTTCACACCAAAGACGGCGGCGCCACCTGGAAACAGCAAAGAAGCGGTGTGAAGCAGGGGTTGGGAGATGTTTATTTCCTCAACGCTAAAACCGGATGGGTGATCGGCAACTACTTTGAAGGTTACCTGTACACAGAGAATGGCGGCGCCACCTGGAAACGACAAACCTTTGATGAAAAGATTTCATTCGATACTATTCAATTTATTGATGGCCAATCCGGTTTTATGATTGGCGCTTTAGAGGGCCAGGGACTTCAATTATTTATATTCAAAACCACCAACGGAGGAGAAACCTGGAAACCTCAAAAACTGGATGTCGACGAATATGTGCGGCAGGCGTTCTTTTTCGATAAACAAAACGGGATTCTTTCCGGAAACGGAGATCTGTTTTCCACCAAAGATGGCGGTAAAAGTGTCGCCAAAATCATGGACACCCCGCATGGAGATTTGTCTTCTGTTCAATTTGTAAACGATCAAGAAGGATGGGCCGTCTCCAGCCGCTTTGGAAGAAAGCGGCTGCTCATCTTCACCAAAGATGGCGGTAAAACCTGGGTGAAACAGCCGCTGGATACCGAAGAGTCCATAGACGCGATCCAGTTTGTTAACGAAAAAATCGGATGGGTTTGGGGATCCCGATTTATTTTTAGAACACAAACCGGAGGCCTAACCTGGGAAAAATCTCTGCCGCCTGACGACTCTCGATTTTTTGACATCGACTTTGTCGATTCCCAAATCGGTTGGGCCACGGCCTATAGCCAAAAGGGAAGAGGCGGCAATATATTGCAAACCAAAAACGGCGGCCGCACATGGGAAGAACAACTCATATTTCCTGATGTCACTTTGTGGAACCTTCAATTTCTGAATCCTAAAATCGGCTGGGTGGCCGGGTACAATCACAAGAAACGGGCGGCTTATTTATACTCCACTAAAGATGCCGGGGAAACCTGGGATGCGAAAAATATGGGTGAGGACGAACTGATCTATGGTCCCAAATTTTTTAACGAGAAAAATGGAGTGCTTGCGACCAGTAAAGCCGTTTTGACTACTGTGGATGGCGGGGCGACCTGGAAGGAGCAACCGGTTGGGTCCGGGCGCTCGGTCCGCTATATGTATTTTCTCAATGAACTGACCGGTTTTGCGACTGTGAATGAAAAGGTCAAAGCCGGTTTCCGCGGTAAGTTCAAAGATGCCATGATTGACCAAAAAAAGTATTTGGTCACTACCAATGGCGGGGTTACCTGGCGGGAAGAGAACCGGGTCACGTTCAACACGGTGTATCATAAGGGAAATCAGATTTGGTTGGGTGGTGATTTCCTGAGTTTAACAAAATCGAAAAATCCTTCCGATTTTCCCTACGTCAATTCCTTCGGGTTGGCGGAGCAACTCAACAAAATCAATATCCAGTTTACCGTCGAAGCGAAGGAAGTTGATTTCAATCAGTTAAAAATTGCAGGCATCCAGTTTTCACAGGAATCGCCTACCGCCGAAATTCAATCCATCGATTTGAAAAAATATCCTTTAGTAGAGAGGTCGCCGGGGGTTTATCAATTTGTTTGGAATCCGCAGGACGAAAAATACAATGTGGACAAAAATTCCACCCTCTATTATCAAATCACCATGGAGGCCTGGAAGCACGCTTTGCCGGTTCAAAAAATTCCCTTTCCTCATGTTTATAAACCCTGGTGGGTGGAAATTTATAACCAATATAAAGAAGTGCTTTGGGTGGCCGGTTTGTTATCGGCGTATTTTGGAATGTTATACCTGTTGCTGTATGTTTATCCGCTTTTCTTTATCAATCTGGGCGGAGGCCGATGGTTTCAATATTTAAAGAAGGATGCTCCACGAATTTTGAGAGGATTATTTTCCATCACCACGCTGCCCTACTTTTCAGACCATGAGCGTGTGCGGAAATCATGGATACAAAGCGTAAAGGAGGGTGATAGCGCCTTTGCCCATTTACCGTCAAGAGTGTATCAAGACTTTATTCAGTTCCCGGACTGTCTGGACCTTTGGATAGACCTCCATAAAGATATTTTAGAAGCGGCGTTAAAGCGGACGGACCTTTATAAAAAAAGCCAGGGCTATATGGAACTTCCCGTTCGACTGGACCATCCGGTCGGCGGTGAACTCTTTAAGGAACCCCAGCCGCAAAGCTTTCAACCGCTCTTCAGGGGAGCGCGTTGTGTGGTTTCTATTGTCGGGGAAGGCGGAACCGGAAAAACCATGCTGGTCAGCCGGCTGGCGCAAATGGCTTTTGCGAGTAAAGTCGAAGAACGGCTGATGCCTCATCGTTCTATCCCGGTTGCGCTGGAAGGTGAGCTGGACGATCTGGTGGAATCCACAAGTCACATTCTGAAGGAAATGTTAGGTGTTGAAACTATTGATCTGCGGTTAGTGGAAGCGTTACTAAAAAGGAAACGCCTGCTGGTCATCATTGATGCACTTTCGGAGAGGAGCCAGGACACGCAGGGTTATGTCACCTCACTTTTTGAAAAAGGAGTTCCGGTCAATGTCCTGATCACGACGTCCCGGCTGATGCCGGATTTTGGCAGCACCGCGGTGCGGTATTGCTGGCCGGAAATACTGGATGAAGGCCGCGTGGTAAAATTTATAGGCGATTATT
This sequence comes from Nitrospinaceae bacterium, assembly GCA_965223665.1. GTDB lineage: Bacteria > Nitrospinota > Nitrospinia > Nitrospinales > Nitrospinaceae > CBDCVY01. The sequence goes on along the minus strand of OZ245011.1, from coordinate 2,085,262 downwards.
TACGCTCCAAAGATTCTTATAGTGAATTTAAAGGACGCCCCACGGTCAACCTGGCGGAACGAGTGCTGACAGTGGTGGAAAGTGGCGGCGAACGTTTATCGGTCACGCCTCTACTTTTAAAATGGTATTTGGAAAATGCCATTTCGCGAGTGCAGTCCACCGGCAGCTTGAAGGCGATTGAAACGCTGCCGTTATCCATTCCGGAAATCATTTTGGAATACTTGCGCGGTATCAACCCGGAAGACAACGGCACGGAGAGCGAAATTTCAGAAGAACTGTTAATCGAGGGCGCACAAATTTTAGCCCATTGCAGTTTGGGAGATAATTGCATTCCCAAGGATTTTCGGCGCGATGTTACCGAACAGGAATTCACCAATCACCCACGATTCGAACAATCGGCGCAAATGATCGATCGCTTCATTGCCAACGGAATATTGGCTCAAAGAACCACCGGAGACACTCAGTTTTTGCGATTCACATTTAATCCTATGGCGGAGTATCTCGGTGCGATGTATAGTATCAAAACTTCCTTGCCGGGGCAACCGGAGCAATGGAACCAATGGGTTGGATCGTTGCAGGATCTGGAAGGGTATCCCAGGAACATCAAGGGATTCCTCGTCGCTCTCGAAGAATGCTGCCGGATTTATCAAAACGATTACAACATTCCCCTCCTGTTTCTGGATGTTGGAAACCAACCTAAGACCGGATAGAAACTCAACTCCCCAAAATTTCGAATACCCAAAACCAGTTTTCTAAAAGGTGAGCCGCGCTTGGGTTTGTGCTAAGATAAGGAATCTCTCCCTTTAGAGTCGAAATTATGCAGAGAGAAGAAGAACGTTATTCAATTTTGAGTGCAATCTTTATGTTTAGAATTTGGTTCGGTTCCTGCATTGTAGGGTTTTTGGTATTGGCAAACTCAGGGCTTGCCGCCGCAGCCGATATGGTTCCCAGGTATCTGGAACTATGTGCCGCAAAGACCAAAGATTTGGATTGCGGACCCCATCAATTGGAATTTGTAAAAATTCCTCATACGTCTCGGGTGGATGTTCTGAAGAAGGTGTTGAAGATTCCTCCCTGTACCAACCCGGTAGCTGGCGATGTGTGGCCCTACATGTTTCCTCCTAAAATTAGAGACCGCAAGCTGATTGCCAGATTTGAATATGAATTGGCAAGACTACAAAACCGTCCGGTCACCCATTTGCTGGGAGGAAGAATTAAAAAGAAGGAACCGAAAGGATGGCTGATCGATTTGGATGAGATTATTGATAGTGAGGAGTTTTCCCAACCTCGAATCCAAAGAAAACCTTTTTTTAAAAATGTGGCCGTGGTGGAACTGTTAAAAGAAACCATTGAACAAAAGAAATCGCTTAAGGCAAAACTTTTCGCTAAAGATTTTAAGAAGTCTGACATGATGCTGTTTCCTCCTTCCATCCAGGTTGAAGTGAAGAATGGCTGGCTGCTCGGTTTAGACGGTGGCGCCTGGCGTGGGTATCTGGTATTTAAAAACCGAAAGGGTGACATCCAGAAACTTTTAATTGATAACGTGATAAAAGTTGTTAAAACTCCGGAAGGAATCCTGGCAGTGACCGGAAATGTGGGAAGCATCACGAACCATGGGTTTATCCATAAGGTAGAACCACAAGGCGACGGTTGGAAAACCCAACTGTTGGCCAGTTTATATTGGCGACCCCACATTGTAGAACAAACTCAATCCGGTGCTCTATTGATTGGCCATCAATACGCTTCTTTCCTGTTCACCGCCAACGGCCTGTGCCGATTGTACCCGCAAAATGATGAAAGACCACTTTATTGGGCTTATAGACAAATGGAAGAAGCGGCTGAAAAAGAAAAAGCATTGAGAAGGAATTGTAAAGTAGAAAACGGAAAGGTGAATTCGGATTGTGCTTCTATTGATTACGAAATGTCTTTCATAAAAAATTATAGATATGATGAAGTTGCAGAAAGAATAAGAAATGATATGCCAGATTGTAAGAATGTAAGCGTTAAAAAAGTTTATCCCTACAATTTACCTCCTGAGGAACGCGATCGCCTACTAGTAGAAAAAGCAGAGGAAGAATTTAAACAACTCAGTAATAAATCGGTGGATTCTATTTTTAAAATAAAACCCATCGTAAAAAAAACTAAAGAAGGGTGGTATATGGGTGAACCTGAAGATTCATCATTTTATAAAAATTGGCAAATACTGAGCGACCTCCAGGACGAATTGAACCGATTGAAATTTCCGGACCAATATGACTTTTCTAAAGATTATGTGCGCTCGGAAATGATGCCATTCCCACCTGAATTTGGATACAAAGTTCCAACTGGTTGGATACTGGGTGCCGATAAGGGAGAATGGGGAGGTTACCTGGTTTATAAAAGTGATGAAGGTAAAGTAGAAAAAATTATATTTGATACCGTTTTAAGAATTTTTAAAACCTCTTTTGGTTTGTACGCATTCTCCGGTTTTATGCATGGAATGTTTCATGGTTTGATTTATGAAATAAAGAGGGTAAAAGGAAAGTGGTCTGCCACCAAGGTAGGAAATTACTATGCTTTACCTAATACAATTGAAAAAGCGGACGAGGATACCATTTTGTTGGGAAATCAATTTGGTTCTTTCATGTTCACCGCCGATGGCCTGTGCCGGTTGGGTTTGAAAGAAGAGTAAAGTAAGGAATTAGAATTTATCATTTATTAAACCCCTGAAGGTCAATCACCCCAGCCCTCTTTAAAAAGAGGGTGCACATTCGCTTCCAATTTATATATTTTCTTCTGAAGATAAAAATTGGGAAAAGGTTCTGCGGATTCGGCGCTAATTGTCGATCATTGGAAATGAATATTGCCCCTCACAGCGAGTGAGTTTCCTTCAGTTGTGGACTGGAAGAGGGAGGGCATGCACCTCCCCCAATGTGTGGGTGGGATGGCAACGTTTGCAAAGCGTTGGCCATCTTATTTCAAGTCCTGGATCGAAGCTCCAAAATTGATGTGAAACGGTTTTCCTCCAATCACCAGTGCAGGAACGGAAGTCACGCCCGATTGCTCGGCTTCTGGAATTCTTCCTTTATCACTTCCTAAATTCACTTCTTCGACCTTATACTCTGCCGGATCCAAAGCTGAAACAAACCGTTGTTCTGCTTCGACACACACGGGACAACCTGCATGATAAAAAATTGCCTGAGTCATAATAAATTTTCCTTTCTATTAAAAGTGTAATAAAAAAATTCGTTAAAAAAGTCCAACGAATATGAACAACACATCATCGGAGATCATCACCGATGAAGAACATTCCAAAGTTTACTTTCTATCTGCAAAAAATATTTCCCAAATTCGATTGCTTTCTACCGAGGAAGCACTTTCATGATCGCCGCATTCCAGTCTCAACTCACCATCGCCAAAAGGAGAGTTGACGAAACCGCAGTGGTGCGGCCGTTTCAAATCTTTATGAACGTGCGGTTTGAAATAAGCGCAGGTGACACACATTCGGCTGACAGGAATCTGGTGTTCGTCCTGCAACGAGCGGATGATTTTCAAAAGACAGCGGAAAAACATTACCCGCTCATTCGGAGACAATTTATCCAGGGCTCCTGTCAGGAAGTCCGGCCACCCTGCCGCATTCTCCGCTTCTTTTTTTCCTTTCGCGGTCAGGGAAACGACGACAATCCTTCCATCCACCGGAGAACGGATTTTGCGAACCAGCTTTTTTTCCACCAGGCTATTCATGGAACTGCTGGCAGTGGCCAAAGTGATCCCCAACGCTTCCGCTAATTCCGAAAGACTCGGGTCCTCTTTGCCGGACCATAGATTTAAGTTCACCAGAATCTGCCCCTGCGTTGGCGTCAACCCGCTTTCGTTGGCTTCCTTCCAGGAATGACTCTTAAGTGCAATGGACACCTTGGACAACCCGGTAATGATTTTCCAGGAGGTGGAATTGGGATCTTGAGAAGATTTGCTTGCATCGCTCACTATAAGTACTCCTTAGTAAATGCTTAGTAGTGCTAAGTATATGTTTCCAGCCAAATGTTGTCAACAAAAAATAATCAAAAAGTGCCCTTTTTTGAAATTCCTTGAGGAAGTGAGAATTTTTGAAAGAAACACAAATTATATTCTGGGATGTGAATGTGCTCCCCCTTTCCCAATCTAGCGATTGGAGGCAGCAGGAATATTCGAAAAGTTTCTGTCGACGCCGCTATCTCCAAAAATTATCGGGAATGAATTTTACTGGCAGGCGTTGGCCTGCGGGCTGGGGGGATTTTATCTTATTTAAAACCCCTGGATGTGAATCACCCCGACCCTCTTTAGGAAAGAGGGCGAGCATCGGTGTTCTTCTCTTAGTTTATTATGTTTTGTTCAATATTCTTACTTATGCAAAGCTCTTTTTATGAAGGGGGCTGGGGGGATTTTACCTTTTTATAATTTTTATAGAGTCTTGGAGCAATTAAGTGGATCGGACTCCAGAAATTCACTTGCCCCAAAAGCGTTAGCCGGTGATAAATCATCGAGTTTAAAGGCTGTTTCGTGGGTGTAATTAACTCCCAAGCGGGTCCTGGAAACTGGTATACTATGTTTTGGTAGTGTCAAAATCATCCAAAGCGCACCCCCCCAAACCGAGGCTAAATTATGTCCGAGATCCAGGTAGAAAATGTAGAGCATGACGTTTTTAAATTTTTGTCCATCGCATTTGCCGTTGAACTGGACACCATTAAGCCGGAATCGGATATTGTGAACGATTGGGGCATTGAAGGAGACGAGGCGTTTGAAATTTTAGAAACGTTTTCGGAGCAGTTCAATGTCGACATGTCGGACTTTGATTTCAATAAATATTTTTTTCCGAAGGAATACAACGTCACCACCTTTTTATCGAGGTTGTGGAACGTCTGCACCGGCAAACGTTCGCAGGAGAAAAAAATATTGGTCAAAGATTTAGTCCGCGCCGCTGAAAACAAGAAGTGGACCTAAAGTAGCAATAGTTTTCTTCAAGTTATAAAATCCATTGACGCCCGTCCTTAGTTAAAATCCCAATCAAAATATTATAAAATAGATTCATTATGAAACTTTCTTTAAGATCCAGGCATTGGTTGTTAGTAATTCTGTTTTTTCCTGTAATGGATTTTATAGCAAGGTGGGAACTTAAGGAGGTTGGCTATCCATATATAACATTATTAGTTTTTTTAACATTTGGATTGCTTATTTATATCATTAAATGTCCGACCTGTAAGAGTACAGTGACTTCAAAACCTATAGGGAAATATAAAAAACATTTGGTTAAAGTTACAGTTCCATGGGTTCCTAAAAATTGCTATACCTGTGGTGAAAGATTACCTTAATTAAAATATAAATTTCTTTGAGAAAATGAAAAGTATCAGCGGATTCATATCTTGCGTTGTGTTTACCTTTCTAGGTATTATCTGCCTTATAGGAACGATAAGGAAGTGGCCTTTTTTTGTACGCCCTTCCAAATATTGGGATACCCCACTTGCATATAGAGTCAATAAATTTTTAGGTAAAAAGTTTTTGTATTATTATTCGATGGTCTTTTCAATATTATTAATAGTTTTCGGTATTTATGGAATGATAGACGCTTACGGATGAAACTTTCTTCATTTACAAAATTAATTTTTATCACTATGACGCTTTTGGTTGGTCTTTGCGTTGGCTCAGCCATGGCAGAACAATCTGCTAAACCCAGGTACTCGCCGGAATATAAAAAGGGTGTGCGCATGTTCCGGACCGGTCAGCATAAAGAGGCGTTGAAGGTGCTGTCTCCCCTGGCGGAAAAAGGAAACGCCAAGGCGCAATATTATTTGGGAAAAATTTACAGCATGCGGCTGGGCGTCCCGTACGATACAAAAAAAGCGCTGCAATGGTTTCAGCGATCTGCCAAGCTGAACAACTCCTGGAGTCAGTTTGAACTGGGGGAAATGCATCGACGCGGACGCGGCGTACCCAAAAACTTGAAGAAAGCCTTTGAACTGTTTTCAAAATCGGCCGAGCAGGGATCCGTGCTGGCGCAGAATAATCTGGCGAACATGTATGTGGAAGGCACTGCGGTTGGGCAGGATTACCAAAAAGCCCTGGACTGGTACCGCAAAGCGGCGGACCGCGGGTGGGCCAAATCCCAAACAGGGTTAGGGTCCATGTATGAAAAAGGACTGGGAGTTCCCAAAGACACCAAAACGGCTTTGGAGTGGTACAAAAAAGCCGCGAAGAAAAAAGATCCGGAGGCCCAGGTGGCCATGGGTCGTTTTTTTGAAACAGGAATTGAAGTGCCGCAGAATTATGGCATTGCGTTGTGGTGGTATGAGTTGGGCTCCAAGCAGGGGGACCCTGTTTCTCAGGTGAACTGCGGCCGCATGTATGAAAACGGATTGGGCACGGACAAAGATATGAAACAGGCGAGGCACTGGTATTCCTACGCCGCCGAGCAGGGCAATTCTTTGGGACAGTACCATCTGGGATTAATTTATAAAGAAGGACGCTCCCAACCGAAAGACAAGGTCCGAGCCTACAAGTGGATTTCGCTGTCTCTGCAACCGAATGAAGTTTCCGAAGGGCTTCAGGGAAAAAAACGTAAGGAAGCAGAACAAAATAAACAGACCCTGGAAAAACAAATGACTCCCGAAGAAATAGAACAAGCCCACACCTCCGTCAAAAAATGGATTCCCCTCACCTGGGCCGAACTCAGCTCATAACCCGACCATTTAATTCAATTGTTCCTCAAATATTTTATTCTGAAGGTAATTCTCTATATATAGAACCCACTCACTTATCGAAAAGTTTCTGGCATTCTGCATTCACTACAGATCATCGAAAAATAATTTTCCCTCCAGGCGGGGCCTGGCTGCCTATTTAGTTTTTTCGAAGACGTGGGTGCGGGTTTCGGGATTGCTCACCTCCACGCGTCCGGTATCGATACTTTGTTGAATGTGCTTGAACACCACGCCCGGTTTATTTTTCTTGCCGGTGCCGTTATCGAGAAAATAGGTATGGCCTGCCGGTTTATCGTATTTGGTGTTGTAGCCATCGCAATCGATGGAGTAAACGTTTCTTGGAATCAGTTCCAGATTTTCCGGCCCGGAATGCCCGAGTCGTCGCGACGCCACTTTGTTTTTCAGGTTGGACACCTTACTGGCGCGCAGAGCCAGGTCGTCACTGGCGTAATACACGGAAACGTTGCGGGCGCTTTGAGTGATGAGGTTACCCGGTCGACCTCGCTCTAATGTTTCGTTAACCACATCAGCCGCGACGAGGAACACGTTGCGAAATAAGAGAGGAACATTGCCACCGCGATCGTACTTCGCCCAATTGACGATGGTTTCGCGGAACACGCGGTTACCCATCGAATGCGCAAGAACATTGATGCGAATATCACACATTACGTCTTTGTTCGTAGGATCGTTATGGCATTTTTCCGCTTGTTCCTCCCGCCACTGAAAAAAAGTTTCAAGAACGCGGGCAAACGCGAAGGAGCTTTGGTCAGCGGATTTTTGATCGTCCCAATAATCTTTAATCACACCCAGGTCGTTATCGCATGGCCAAATGACGGGTACCACAAACACCGAAGTGGATCTTCCCGGGTTAAAAAATTTGTGCAGTTGTGCAGCACGAGGGAAGATATGTTTCTCCGGCATGTTGTTGAACCCGTGAATATAAAGCAGAATATTTTTGACCTTACTCATTTTACGGATGAGTTCCATGGCCTTGGAAGAGCCAATTTCTACATAGTGATCTTTCTTTTTACGTTCGCAAAAATAAAACGAGTGTCCTGCCTGGTTATCATCCATTTTGAATTTGATGGGGCGGGGCGACTTTTTCTTTGCCAATTGTTCGGAGCTTAACGGTTCTTCTTCAATGGTACGATTGGTGATAAAAAACATGATTTCCCCCCTCAGAATGAGTTTAAGCGAATGGATAGGACTGATTTTACAAAATCCTAGCACGGATGATCCATATAAACAACGCCGAACTCGGTAAAAAAATCCTGAAAGAATTTATGGGAGGAAACGTTCCTTTTGGAAGGGATTCCCTGGATGTCTCCCGGTTTCAATGGCACCAGGAACATTATTTACGGATACCCTAAATATCTTCGAAAGGAGGGATTGTTGATTTTTTTCTCTGAAAATTTTTAATTTGAGAAAAATTAAACGATGAGTCAATTTTCAAAAAAACCTTTGCTTTCGAATAGATACGTCTGGATAACTAAACACCTATTGAGCCGAAAGAAAGGTTTTTCCAGAACGTTGACAAGAGAGTGTAATAAAGATAGCATTTCCTCACGATTACATTTTATTTTTCAATTCCCCAAATTCCTCAGAACATTATTTGCATGAGGGGTTGGGCGTTCTACGTTGCTTGTAAAAATTCTTTCCATGGCAACAGTGGAGTCAATCGTACAGTTGTTCAAGACGCGGTGGTCGAAAGTTTGTTTGAAAATTATTAACATCCACTTAAAAAATATTTCGCTCGTTTATTTTTCTTTGGAGGGAGTCAGAAGATGAGAAAATTTTGGAGGTTCCATCTTGTCATTAGTTTATTTTTGATGTTCATAAATGTTTCCGCATTTGCAGTCACAAGTCAATTCAAAGCAACAGAGGATAGTTTTATAAGTGAAACAAATCCGGGATCTAATTTTGGAAATGATACGGCGCTTGAAGCCGATGGAGATGATGGTTCCGGAGGTGAAAAAGCGATCGTCATTAAATGGGATTTGTCGACTATTCCTTCGGGTGCTACGGTGACTTCGGCTTCTATTATTCTTGATTTGTTTGATGCGAGTAGCGGTGCCTACAATATTATTCGGCAAAACACTGCCTGGAGTGAAGGAACGGTTAATTGGAGTGATTTGTCCGGGTCGGCATTGGTTCGCGGAGTGATTCCCGCATTCAGTTTAGGACAAGTTACCATTCCTTTAAATGTGCACGGCGTGAATTTGGTTCAAGGCTGGTTAGATGGCGGATTTGACAACAACGGGATTACCATCCGGACAGCTGGAACCACGAATGGAATTGATATGGATTCCCGAGAAGCGGGCGGAACTACTCCGACACTGGAAGTCACTTACACCGGGGGCACTCCTACCCTTGAATCATTGCAAGCCGAAATCGATGCCTTGAAAGCTCTATTGGCAGGAGTGACTCGCAGTGGCAACGACATTTTTTATGACGGAGTAAACGTTCATATCCGAAATGGATTAGGCTCCACCAATGGCGATCCCTCGGATCCCGACAACACATTTACCGGAATCGTCAATGGTCTGGGCAATCTTATCGTCGGCTATGATGAAACCATTTTCGCTTACAATGGAGACGGTACTCCGGCATCTGACAAAAGTGGTTCCCACAATGTGGTCATCGGTTTTGGAAATAACTATACCAGTTTCGGAACATTAGTAGCGGGTAGATATAATCAGACCACCGCGCCCTATTCCAGTGTCAGTGGGGGAACTCAAAACACAGCAAGTGGGTTCACCTCCAGCGTCAGTGCGGGACTCCTGAATACGGCAAGTGCCTTTTACGCCAGCGTCAGCGGAGGATTTGACAATACGGCAAGTGCCTCCCGCGCCAGTGTCAGCGGAGGACATAATAATACAGCCAATAACGATGGCGCCAGCGTTCTGGGAGGTGATGGCAATACGGCAAGCGGATTCCGCGCCAGTGTCAGTGGAGGATTTGGTAATGTGGCCAGTGCAGTGGGTGCCAGTGTACTTGGAGGGGGTGGTAATACGGCCAGTGGAGCCGTCTCCAGTGTGAGTGGTGGAAATGGAAATACCGCAAGTGGAACTCAGTCCAGCGTCGGCGGAGGTCTTTCACGCACGGCTCCGGGAGATAATGACTGGGTCGCCGGCAGTTTGTTTGAGAATTTTTAGCGATAAATAATTGAGGAGAAAATGGTTCATAAAATGTATTTGTTTTCCATTTCAAACATTTATGAATCCTTTTTCCTCCTTATTTTTTTGAAAATTTCGAGATGTTCTGGAAGTTTTTAAAAATGATAAGCCAGGGAAAGTTTGACAAAGTCGTCATTGCGTAAGAAAAAGAAGAGATCCGAGGGAGGTTGGTCCATAAAGATCTGGGCTTCCACCGTCCAGCGCCAATGTTCGGTCAAACGGGAACTGGCTTCTGCAAAAACAAACTTCGAGGGATACTCCAAATCCTGAACGAAGGCGACTAAAAACTCGATTCCATTTATATCATTCATAGCCCATCGCATGCCAAAGGTTAAATCGTTTTGAAACGGAAAAATGGATTGGGCTCCACGTTCATCGTACATATACTCCACCAACACACCCAAATCCATAATGGAGCCCCAAATTCCCGAGAACGTATATTCGAAACCAAACGTGGTAGCAAAGTAGTCCATGGGCCGCATGTCCATTCGGTATAAGGCTTCCAGTTTAAAGATCCAGCGTTTATAAACGTATAACGTGTCGATGCTGAATTGTTGAATTTGTTCATAAAAAGGAATCAACACTAACTCGCCATTTTTGAAACCAACATTAAAAGTGGGATCGCGACTGGTCCCGACAAAATAAGAAATGCCTAAATCTAATTTATCCCAGATTACAAAATACCGAGCTGCAAAATCGGTGTGCCACTCTTCTGCCGAGCTTTCGTATACGGGGTTGTCTGTGTCTATGACCAGTGGTGGGCGAAGCCTCCCTTTGCTGCCTGGAAAAGTTCTTTCTCGAAAATAGGGAAGGACGAAAAACTCAAGAGTTCCAAAGTCAGTGTTGTAAACTAAGTTGAACATGGGCTGGCCCAGCTTTTCTTCAAAGTTGGGATTGTCCACGAGATCGGTTTGGTTCACAATGTCTACCAGATGAAACACCTCGGTCACACCCCAAAACACTTTGCGCACGCCGAAACGAAGCTGCCAACGTTCTATCGAATATAGAATATCCAACTCGCGCAAATCAAAATGCGTTCGCTCAGAGTCAGCGCTGTCCAATCGAAAATAAGGTATGAAATAAAACTGGGCGCCATTGTCGAACTGATGATAAATCTCAGGAGATAATCGAAAGGAAAACTGCTGGTCTCTTTGTCCTGGAAGCACCGGATCGTTTGGGAACAGTCGTGCTTCACCTTCCACGAAGCCACGAAGGTCGGATGCCCAAGTGGGAACACTGCCAAATAAAAACGCCCCTAATAGAAAATGAACAATGAGTTGGTTTAAATTGAATATCCGCGATGTGACGAATTTCAAATGAACGACCGTAATTAATTAGTAATGGTATTAAGTTCCAAATCAAATTTCAGCGAGAATTTTTTAAACCTTGAACAGTAAACTCGAATTTATTGATACCGCTGTTAAACTTCCAATCTTTAAAGAAAATGTGCGTTACTTCTCCGGTCAGATGGTTTGTCATTTTATGCGCACTCCAACGCCAATATTTTCCATCCACTATATTTACATTTTCCATTTGCAGAGTTTTTAAGAACCGACCCTGCTTGTCATAAAATTCAAACTTATGATAAAAGTGTCGCTTCTGATCCAGCCACATGATTTGTTTCGAATAGATGGTACTTTTCTCTACCGGAACACGCTCAATCAAATCGCACATCAAATCGCCACAGGGTTTTTCTTCCAGCCATCTGTAAGTGAACTTTTCCGGTTCCTGCCGCCCCAGATCTTCATTGACGAATTCGGAACCCATGACGCCACTGCCTTTATTCTGGGAACTGATACGTTTGACGCGCCTCAAGTCGGGAATGTACAACCAGATGTCATCAAATTTGAATTTGTGCGTCACCGACAAAAGAGTCACCCCCTTGACATCTGCCGGACTTAAAAATTGGGTAATGGTTTTTTCCCCGTCCCCAGGAGTCACCAATACTTTAATCAGAAAGTCTCGCACCACCTCTTTCCCATTAGGTTTGATGAGGTGCATTTCACCTCTTGCAAGGGCGTCAACATAGTCATCGAAATGGATTTCTTCGGTTTTAAAAGCCAGGGCTTTTCCTTTTTCTTCCGGAGTTAGCGCCCGGGCGGAAGAAAGTTGGCCTGACGAAAACATCAAGAACCAAAGGCAGACAAGGAACACAATGCTAATTTTATTGACAATATTAAAAGTCATTTCAATTTCCGTTATTCTTTAATTGGTTGACCAATTGCAGTCGTTTGTTGATGTTGAATTTTTTGAAAATATTTTTGATGTGGTTTTTGACAGTGTGCTCGCTGATGAATAACCGCCGCGCAATCATTTCATTTGAGAAGCCGTCGCAAATGAGTGTGGTGATTTCGATTTCCCGCGGCGACAAGTCGGCATCCTGCATTGCCAAGCTGGTTTGCGAATAGGGTTCCACCGCCGGTTTCATGCGGAGTAACCAGCAGCGATCCTCCGGTTTGCCGGGACGTTTTAACCGAGTCCAACTCATTCGATACACTTCTTTGTGGATTCTATAAAAAGTCAGGTCCGGGGAATTGCGCGATAAATCCTCAGTTGGCGAATACACATCGTCGCGTTGCTTAATTAATTCCAGCATGTTCTCTGGCAGAGTGTCACCCTGTTCCAATTCCATTAAATCTTGAAACGCCTGATTATCGAACACGATAAACCCATGAGGGTTGACCATGGCCATGGCGGTACTGGTTTGACTCAGCGTTTCGGAAAGAGACTGATAATTTTTCAGTTCTTCATTGAGAGAAATAAATTTCAGACTATGCATAAAACTGGGACGCAACAACTCACTCATCCGTACTTCCCGCAATGTAAACGGTGTGTTGTTCGGGTAATGTCGGGCCATGGAAATGCAGGTATTTAATTCCGGGGGATTAAAAGTCAAAAGCATCCTGCGGGATATTCCCGCAGGCCCTATTTCTTTGCGATCAAATTGTGGGTGGTCTCCAAAAAAATTTTCTAAATCATTTTCTAGTGATTGTTGAGGAATATCGACATCGTGCGAAATGACTGGCCTTAAGGTAGTGGCAACTTTTTCCGCAATACTTTTCATGTAGGGATTCACTTTGTTTGCCAGCTCCATTTCTTTGGACGATGTTAATCCATATGCATATCCCGTAGAGGTCGGGTTCTTTAAGATTTTATTTTTTAAATCCCATTCTAAATAAATAAAGAATACCTGTTGAATATTAAAAGTGGGCGCGATGACATCACGGACCAGGTTATCCAGTTTTTCCTTGCTGTCACTTTGCTGGAGTCCATGCATGATCTCGATGACTTTAAGATAATCATTTTCCTCCAGGCCAATGGCTTCGCGGGTGTGAGGATGGTTCATTGTTGAACCTCCACGGGTTTGAGCAGGTTCATCAACTGCAACCGTTTGTTGATTCCGAATTTTTTGAAAATGTTTTTGATGTGGTTTTTCACCGTGTGTTCACTGATGAACAACCGCGCCGAAATATCGTCATTAGAAAATCCGTCACAGATGAGTGTAGTGATTTCGATTTCCCGCGGAGACAAGTCGGCATCCTGCATTGCCAGGCTGGATTTTGAAAACGGTTCCACCGCCGGTTTCATGCGCAGCAGCCAGCAGCGGTCCTCCGGTTTGCCGGGACGCTTCAATCGAGTCCAACTGAGGCGGTATACTTCCCGGTGAATTCTATAAAAAGTAAGGTCCGGCGCATTCTGTGATAAATCTTCTGTTGGCGAATATACATCGTCGCGCTGCTTAATGAGTTCCAGCATATCTTCCGGCAAGATGTCACCCTGTTGTAATTCCATCAGGTTTTGAAACGCAGGATTTCCGAACACAATAAACCCCTGCGGGTTGACCATCGCCATGGCGGTATCGACTCTGCTCAATTCCTCGGAAAGCGACTGGTAATTTTTTAATTCTTCATTGAGAGAAATAAACTTTAAGCAATGCAAAAAACTGGGACGCAGCAATTCGGCCATGCGCACTTCGCGTAAGGTAAACGGTGTGTCATTCGGGTAATGCCGCGTCAGGTTAATACAGGTGCTTAGTTCCGGGGGATTGAGCAGGAGGAGATACCTTCGGTTTTTTGAATTCCTAAGAATGGTTTCGGATTGCATAATTTCATTATAAATCTCCGGGTGAATGGAGAGAAATTCCTGCACTTCTGCTTCGGTTTGATCCTGGGGAATATCAATATCGTGTGCCAACACCGGACGCTGCGAAGTAATGGCGGTTTGGACTATAGATTTAAAATAGGGGGTGGCCTGCTCGCCAATTTGAGATTCTCTTTTGGAAATTCCATGCCCGTAACTGGCAGTAATTTTATTGGCGGATTTATCGGAGAAATCCAGGTCTGTCCAAACAAATTGAAGTTGCTGGATATTGAAGGTGGGAGCAATGACATCACGGACCAGGTCATCCAGTTTTTCCGTGGTGTCACAAAGTTGCAACTCGTTTATGATCTCAATAATTTTAAGGTAATCGGGTTCCGATAAAGCGCTTTCCGAAATCACTATTGCCCCTCCTGCAGATTCGTAATCCATAGAAAAGCTTAACGGTTAGGTGAAATTATATTTCGGAAAAAGCGATTGTAAAGAAAAGAATACCGTTTTTGCGTTAAAAAATTTTGGCTGCCTAACTAAAAAGTCCGTTTTTAAGTTTTTTTTCAAAAAAGCCTTTGTTTTAGGGAACTTGCGAAAGATCAAGTTTGAAGTAAAAACACAGGTAAAACAGGAAAAAATGACTAAAAAGGGCTATTGACAAGAGGGGCAAAATTAAATGGCACTTTTGTGCTATTGTCTTCCAGTTTTCAATCCCCTAAATTCCACAGGAAAATATATACCTTGAGGAGGGGATTATGCCCGGATTCTTATATCAAGCCTTCATTATTTCTTTCTTTTTCCTTTTTAACTCTCCGGCTTTTGCGGTGACTGATACTTTTACCAACGCGGAAGACAGTTATGCCCGGAGCACGTCTCCCACAAAAAATTATGGCAGCGAAACCGTTCTCCTTGCCGATGGTGTAAGTCAGGATCCCGATACCGGCACTTATGGGGAAATTGTCACAATAGTGCAATGGGACATCTCTTCTATCCCAGCGAGTGCAACGGTGACCGGTGCTTCGGTTTCGTTTAATTACACGAATAACAGTTCCGGAGTTTATAACTTTTATTCGCAGGACTCCGCTTGGTCGGAAGCAACGGTGGATTGGAACGATTTGGATCAAGGCCCTACCGTGCTCGCCACGGTTCCGCCGTTTACGTCCGGTGTGGGGATAAGCGTGCTGAACGCCAGCGGCGTTGCACTGGTTCAGGGCTGGGTGGACGGATCGATTCCGAACAATGGCCTGATCCTCCGCACGGGGGGCACGAATAACGGCATTGTTATGGATTCCAACGAATCGCAGGGCTCTGCGCCCACACTGGAAGTGACTTACACCACCAATGGACAAACGCTGGAAGAACGGGTGGCCTATCTCGAAAACTTGTTAGCTAATGTCACACGTAACGGAAGCGGTATTCACTTTACTGGCGTGAATGTTCACATTGAAAATGGCCTCGGCGCCACCAATGGCAACCCGGGTGATCCGGATAGCAATAGCGGAACGGTCAATGGTTTAGGGAATCTCATCGTCGGTTATAACGAACACATCAATCCTTATAACGGGGACGGTACTCCTGCAACTGATAAATCCGGTTCACACAATGTAGTCATTGGCCATGGTCACAACTACACCAGCTTTGGCGGTTTAGTCGTTGCTAAGGACAACTGGATCAATGCTCCCTATACCAGTGTTTCGGGGGGATTTGAAAACACGGCCACTTCTGCATCTTACGCTAGTGTCAGTGGAGGATTTCTTAATACTGCAAGTGGAGAGTTGGCTAGCGTCAGTGGAGGAGCGTTTAATAATGCCAGTGGATTAAGGTCCAGCGTCAGTGGAGGACAGGTTAATTCTGCAAGTGGAATTAGTTCCAGCGTCAGCGGAGGAGAAGGCAATACAGCAAGTGGTGGCAGTTCAAGCATCAGCGGAGGGGCAGGTAATTCTGCCCGCGGGCAAAGTTCCAGCGTCAGCGGAGGCGAAAGAAACATTGCTAGTGGAGAGGAATCCAGTATTAGTGGTGGTTTTGTTAACAATGCCGATGGTGGACAATCAAGTGTCAGTGGAGGACAGAATAATACTGCAAGTGGATTAAGGTCCAGCGTCAGTGGGGGGCTTACTCGAACAGCTCCAGGAGGCATTGACTGGGTGGCCGGCAGTTTGTTTGAAGATAATTAAATTTTCTTTGTGGAGTAAAGGGTATGAAATCCATAGTGAAGCTTTTTATATTTGTTTTAGTTCTATTTTCCTACACTTCTTCCTTTGCTGTGACCGATACCTTCACCAATGCGGAAGACGGTTATGCACGAAGTACATCACCCACCAAAAACTATGGCAGCGAAACGGTATTACTTGCCGACGGGGTGAGTCAGGATCCGGATACTGGCACTTATGGAGAAATTGTCACTATTGTGCAATGGGACATCTCTTCTATCCCAGCGAGTGCAACGGTGACCGGTGCTTCGGTTTCGTTTAATTACACGAATAACAGTTCCGGAGTTTATAACTTTTATTCGCAGGACTCCGCTTGGTCGGAAGCAACGGTGGATTGGAACGATTTGGATCAAGGTCCTACCGTGCTCGCCACTGTTCCGCCGTTTACGTCCGGTGTGGGGATAAGCGTGCTGAACGCCAGCGGCGTTGCACTGGTTCAGGGCTGGGTGGACGGATCGATTCCGAACAATGGCCTGATCCTCCGCACGGGCGGCACGAATAACGGCATTGTGATGGATTCCAACGAATCGCAGGGCCCTCCTCCCACTTTGGAAGTGACCTATACCGACAACGGTGGCGGACCTACCCTGGCATCGTTGCAGGAGGAAATAGATGCTTTAACGGCGGAATTGGATGCCCTTCAGGCTCTGTTTTTTGGAGTGAGCCGAGGAGGAAATGAACTTTATTTTAACGGATTGAATATTCATATCCGCAACGGTCTTGGTGCCACTAATGGGAATCCTTCTGATCCGGACAGCAACAGCGGATCGGTCAATGGTTTAGGGAATCTCATTGTCGGTTATAACGAACACATCCATCCTTATAAGGGGGACGGCACTCCTGTAACTGATAAATCCGGTTCGCACAACGTGGTCATCGGTCATGGACACAACTACACCAGCTTCGGCGGACTCGTTGTAGCTAGAGATAACTGGATCAATGCACCGTACACCAGCGTTTCCGGAGGATTGCAAAACATTGCAACCTCAGCCGCTTACGCCAGTGTCGGCGGTGGCCGTAATAATGAAGCTAATGGGCCTTACTCCAGTGTCAGCGGTGGTCGATTTAATGAAGCAACTGGATGGGGCTCAAGTGTCAGTGGTGGCGGTGGTAATAATGCGATTGGAGATGACTCCAGCGTCAGTGGTGGCAGTGGTAATAGTGCGATTGGGAGGGACTCCAGTGTCAGTGGTGGTAGATCCAATGATGCGAGTGGAGAAGACTCCAGTGTCAGCGGAGGTCGATTCAATAATGCGGATGGAGAAGCATCCAGTGTCAGCGGCGGTCAAAATAACATTCCAGAAGGAATAGCATCAAGTATCAGTGGTGGACTAACTGTTGTCGCTCCCCGTACTTGGAATTGGGCAGCAGGCAGTTTATTAGAATAATTCGTCCCATACTACGAGTGGAAATAGTTCCAGTGTCAGTGGAGGAAGAATGAATTCTGCAAGTGATAGTTGGGCCAGCGTCAGCGGCGGTAATGGTCGAACGGCTGCTGGAGAACATGACTGGGTTGCCGGAAGTTTGTTGGAGGATAATTGATTCCCACCGAATCTTATTTTGAAAATGGAATTTTAAATAAGGAAAGCTGATTTTTAAGATCCGTCCGAAAAATCAATCGAACCCATTTATTTTTTTAATCCATTTCAAGGAAATGTAGGAAAGCATTATTTGAAAAATTGTGTAAAAGATAAACCTTAAAAGCATAGATTAAAAGGGGAAGTACATGAGAAAAAAATTGATAATCATTGCGTACTTAATAATATTGTTTTTATCCAGTGGAAATTTTACCTATGCCCAAGACAGAGAAATCCCTGATCCTTTTAGAGATGCAATAGCTGACCACTTGAGGCGAAATCAAATTCGCCCGGGTTGGGTTTTTGAAAAAACTTATAAAGGAAAAGTCATTAGTCAGAATCTAAATTCTATTTTTCAAACCCCAATACAAATAGCTACTATAGATGTTCCTTTAGCCTACAATGCAAATTTAGAAAAAATTCAGATCAATTTAAAGTTGCAGCCCTCAAAATTATCAACAAATAATGGATTGGCAACGACTCCTCTCCAATTAACCAAATCTAATTTTGATGAAGTGGAAGTATATCTCATTTCGCCCGATGGAGATTCCTATCTTGTTGGAAACGCTTTTCATTATGAGCCTTCAGGATCCAATATCAGTATGAACTACCCTGTTTCTAAATTACCAGGAATTGCAAGGTTGGAGGTAAGCCAAGGCCGACAAGCCAAACTTGTTCATCCGATTTTGGATCGGTATGGCTTCCCTACATTTGATAGAAATAAGAAAATCAAAGTTAAAAAGGTTAAGTGTCCTAACACTAAATGGTGGGGGAAGGGAAATGCTATTTTCGAAATATGTAGCAGTAGAGATAAAGCGGCTTTTATTTCAAGACATGGTATAGACAGAGCTACTTATACAAAAAACAACTTAAAATACACTTTAACAAATGATATTCAGTCCAAAATGAGTTCGGGTAAATGGACAATTTTAGTACGAGATACACGACCGTTACTTCATGATTCATTAAATCGGGATTTAATGGATGGAAAAGAAATTGCTCTACTTATTCGGTCCACTGCCACCAATTTGTCCCTTCCCAAAACCTACGTTTCCCGATTTGATATCAAATCTGTAAACTTAAAGATGAAAGGAAAATTAACCCCATTTCCTTCCCGAAAAAATGTTGTACGCCAATTTTTTAATGGATTTAATCAAACAGGCCCAATAAAAAATGCAGCATTAGGGGCTTCTAATCTCATTGCTTCAGGGGTTCATCTTTCCTCGGCTGAAGTGAAATTTGCAATTATGCATCGGCCCGATCTTATAGATTTAAATAGAATTCGTCCGGGCATAAATAATATTACAGACACCAAAGTCAAGCTGGTTAGCCCAACAGGCGAATCCATTTGGTTAAAGAATAATCCCCAAAATGGATCTCGTTACAGGGTCAAATTAGGATCAGGAGGAATTCCAATTCCTGCAAGCTTAAAAGGAAAATTAGTGGATGGAACCTGGAAACTTCAAATTATTAAAGTAGACCCTGAAACGGGAAGAGAATTGAATGTTTCAGTAAGTTATCTCATGAGTTGGTCGCTTAAAGTTTCGGGTAAATCAAGTGATTATTTTGCAGTAAAAGAAATTTTTAATGGCTTAAAATCTTCTAATCAGTGGAAAACTATCTCACTTCATATCGATGAAGCTTCAGTTAGCAAAGATAATGACCTTATAGTCAAGTTAATTGCAGATAACTTTCTCACTTTTCGCCATGAAGTAGAAGTCATTACACCCGCCGGCAGTCGAGGTGCCTCTCAAACCATTCGAAACTGCCGAGGAAATCAAAATCCATTAACCCATTCCTGTTTTGTCTTTGGTTTAGATGGTAATAGCATTCGTATTAAACTTCCTGATTCTCAAAGTCATTCCGGCACTTGGAAAGTACGATGGAGAGCTGTCTTTGACCCAAACGCAGGAAATCAAAACTCTGGTGGGGCAGTAGAAGTCACCGGGGATTGTCCTGAAAACTTTCAGGTTCATGGAGGTAATGCTAGCCGAGGTTTAATGGGGAATATCTTAAGTAAAAATTATGCTACTTTATATGGAGTGGTGCTTGGTTTGAGTGAAACACATTTGACACAAAATTTTTTAGCACATCGTATATTAAATGAAAGCCAACAACTACCAGAATTTTTGAGAGTATATGAAGTCGGACCTGAAAATAGAGCGACTCAATATAATTTTAATCGAGCCCCCTTAGAACGAACTTTTTGGGATACCTATAGAAAAGCAAAAGAACTTGTTCAAGGATACCGTCCTGGGATGTCTCTCCCTAACATAAGGAGTCTGTCTGATCCATTTAAAACGGCTATCAATTCCGGCTCAGTTAGCAAACTTTTGGCTATGGAGGATGCAATGATGGCGGCATGGTATCCTAAGGGAATTGCATCAACATTTTCACATCAACTTTTTAGAGAAACGCTTTCTTTGACCAAGTCTGAAAAATTTGCCCCTTTCAAAACAGCCAAATCCTTTAAAGACTTAAATGTTAAAAGGAGCTGGGCGATGGATGTTACTGCTGAAGATGTGGAATATTTAGGACAAGGTTTAAAGAATTGGGCAAAATATACAAAGGACATTCCATTTGTAGGATCTATTCCGGATAGAATTGGGGATGCTGTAATTGAATTTAGTGATGATATTGCGAGGGGTTTTAACGAAATTTATGATGGGAACCCACCTGAACCACCACCAGCTCCTAGGATTATCGTTGGCGACCCCGACGAAGGAAATCAACCTGTGACTTCTGGAGGGAATACTCCTGAAACACCAGAAGAAGAGGACCAGCCATCCCAACCTGAAACAGAAAGTGGAGGTACTTCAGGAGAGCCTAGTTGTGATCAAGCAGTTCAAAACCGTTGTGAAGCTATGAATAATTGTCCACCTCACCTGGATCAGTGTGAGCAAAATGTTGAAATTCCTGAGCCTGCAAAATCTTTTGCAAATTCATATTTTGCTAACTCCCAGCGAACGGATGAACTCACTTTAACCTGGGGTTCCATGGCACCTTATATCAATTGTCCACCGGACTCAGGTTGTGGGGCTCCCACAGTGAACATGTTGGGATTTCAAAAAGCTTTGGGGAAAGATCCATATATCAACTGCAGTGAAGCAGGCACCAGCGGCCTTTGCGGTGGAATTCGTGCGGACCGAATTGTTTGCCGAGATTGGGGAACCGGGTTTGTTGACCCTCCCAGGGATTAAATTGCGTGACTATCATTTGTAGCAAGAGTAACTCTCTACCTTATCCCAAATGGTTGGAGGGGGCTGTCTTCGTGGATGGTTTGGACTTGTTGAGTTGCGATCACACGCTCCAGACCTTCTTCCGTTAAAGTCATCAACACCAGCGAGGTTCCCTGCAGCGGTTCCAAAGCCGTTACGCCCTGGCCGGCGACTTGCTGCACAAAACTTTCCTGTGCTTTCGAAAGTGAACCCGGTGGTTGCGGAACCGAGGGAGGAGGCGACTCCTCCCTGGTTTCCTTTTTCAACTTGACTAAGACGCGCACCGCCTTAATGTCCTGGAGTTTGGCGCGCAAAGTTTGAATTTGCAACTCCAGGGCTTTCGATTCTTTATCCACAACAGGTTCCGGAAAGTGATCTGCGTTAATGGCTGGGGAGAAACCCATCACAAGGCAAATCACTATCCCGGAAATCCATTGTCGCAAACTCATGTTACTGATCCGATGTAGAAGCCAGTCCAGCCACCGAGGTACTGCCCTGATTCAATGAGTGCACTTGCAGCTGGTAGTCTCCTGTTTGTTGATTATCTTTAGGAGTGACGGTTAAATGATACACGCCGGTTCCTAAAGCGGAGATCACAGTTTGGTTATTGCCTGAAGCCACGGGAGTTCCCGGGTTGTCTTTCGAATGGACCGAAATTTGAACCTGCGGGTTTCCTGTGACCACCACCTGGTAATCTCCTGGTTGCTGAATGGTAAACGCATATTTATCTTCCTGATTGGCGCTTTGAATATTTCCCTTCGTAGGTGCCGGTGCGATTGCCACTTGCGGTAAACCCGGTGATTCCAATTCCAGGCACCACTTCTTGAGCTTACCGGCTTCGCCAGCATCCATATCAGCCACATTCAATTTCCAATCGCCTTTAGCATCGGCACCTGCAAACGAAGCCAGAGTTTGAACCGGTTTCAAATTACCTTCGATGGCAATGGGAGTTTCGCAGGCTGCATTGGCTTCTTCCGAGGCTGAGTCATCAAATGTGACATCGATATTATTTTTGCCACAACCAAAAGCTGAGGTTGAAAGGCCCGGTCGATCCAGCAAAGTGATCACTGTATTGGTCGGGATATGTCGGAGTGTGGCTTTGATATCACCCACCCAGTTATGATCCACTTCCAGTTTCACTTTCAAGTTTGTGGCAGAAGTCGAGTTCGCCACAGTCATCATGCTGGACACCCCTTTGTTGTCATTGTCCGCAATGTTCACATCCGGTGACAGACAGTGAGAGCCGGCAACGGTTGCAGGAGCTACCGCAGTCTGTATCGAGGCGGTATTATTATTCGAGTTGCTGTCATCCTGACTTTGAACTTCGGCGTTATGGTTGATCAGCGTCGCGGAAGTTTGTTTGACCGTGTAGTTAATGGTCACTTCTTTGTGCGCCTGGGGCTGAATGGTGAACAATTCACAAACCACATCCTGGGGCGAATTTTTACAACTGTTAGCGGATACGGATTTAAACTCGATTTCCGGAGTGATATGACTCACCAGTCTGGCTTCGCCGGCTTTGGTGCCTACGTTTTTGATGGTGTAGGTGTAAGCCACGTCCATTCCGGGTGAAACTTCATTAGGACTGCCTTTCAACTCAAGCTCCATATCAGCCGTCAGTTGTGGTCCGCCACCTTGTGCCGCTTTAAGAATATCAATGCGAGGCTTGGTGACGTTGTTGCGGTTATCGGTTACCAGGACGCCAGTGTCTTTTAATACAGTTTCAATGTCCGAAACGGTTGCGGTTGGATTTTGCTGCATCAAAACCGCCCAGGCCCCGGCGACCATTGGAGTAGCCATGGAAGTTCCGCTTTTATTTCCCAATCCTCCGCCAGGAACTGCGGCGCGGATGCTAACACCGGGAGCCAACAAGTCTATCAATGGAGAACTGTTGGAAAAACTGGCGACACTGTCTACAAATCGGGCCGTGGCTCCGACTGTGATTGCGGAGGAAACACAGGATGGAAAACCCACTCCATCAGTATGCGAACTGTTTCCTGATGCAATGACGGTGGCAATGTCCAAACCACGAAGTTGATCAATCGATTCTTTTGTAGGATCGTTATCACAATGCGAAACAGATTTTCCTCCGCCGAGACTCATGTTGACCGAGGCGATTTCCATGGTATTGGCCAGGGTGCGTACATGTTGCAGCGCTTTAATTTGATCAGAAATATATGTGAGCATACAGGGGGAAGGTCGACCGGCGTTGGCACAATTCGAGGCACCACCCGGTTGATCGGTAAATTTGGAAAACACCTGAATGGAAATAATATTGGCATCCTTGGCCACACCGGAGAAATCTCCACCATTTCCCGCGGCAATTCCGGCCACGTGAGTTCCATGGCTACAGCTGCTGATCGTATTCGTGCAATCCTTACCGGCCCCTTGACCTATTTGCTGGTTTTGACCGTTAGGACATACCGAGGTAGAGCCTTGTCCGGGTACGGTGCTGGAAAAACAAGCTTCCGCCACGATTCGGTTTTGAAAAAAGGAATGGTTGGAATCCACGCCGGTATCTAAAATGGCGATGGTTTGTCCACTTCCCGTAAACCCGAGGTTCCAGGTATCGTCACCATTGACGTGAGGGACTGCCTGATTCAAGCTTGGAGGATACGCTTTGTCCTCGAACATTTGTGTGACTTGTCCGCTTCTCTCCAGAGCCTGCAACTCTTGATCATTCAACGTCAAAACCATTAAAGCGGACCCGGGGATCGCTTCAGAATCCTGAACGCCGGCCGCAGACATGGTAGAGGAAAAGGTGGACCGAACACCTTTCAATAAGGCTTCGGTTGGTCTTGGGGTGGCTGTTTTGAGTCTAACGATGACACGCACTTTTCCTTTGGACTTGGTGGCTTCCTTAATAGATGCTAAACCGGAAATGGACTGTGCCCAGGATACAGTGATACAGTTCAATAAAAAAATACTGGCAATTAAAATTGCCCCTGAAAATTTGAATGGCTTCATGTTTCCCCCTTTGTCGATTTCAAATTTAAAAATTTTTCGGCGAACCCACCCTATGAATTTTTGAACCGCTCATCTCACCGCTCACATGTCTATAGAGTTACCGATTACCTATTCTGAAAATAACACCGGGGAACTTCAATCAATATCGTTTTAACTATATTAATGCTGTCATTAAATATAGTCCCTTTTGTCATAAATTGCTCGACAAACCGTCGGCAATTAATAATGAAACCCTCTCTATAGACTCATTTTATGTGTTACGATTCGTTGAAAACTTGTTTTTATAGGAACTGGGACGGAATTTAATCGGTAGTATGAGCTGTAAAATTTTTAAAATCAATAATTTCCGCCAATTTCAGAGGGGGAGTTTTGGGTGAGGGTGCATATTTTGGAAAAAAAATTATAATAATAGCGAAATTTTCAAGTGCAGTAACAGCCCTCTATCCCTAAATTTGTAATAAATGAGTGCGAAAATGACACTTAAATACCGAAAAAAATCATTAGTTGTTTCCTTATATATAGGAGCCGTTTTGGTGTGCGGTTTTTTGGGGAGGGTGCCGGGGGCTTTTGCCCAGGAAAACCAGGTTGGAGACATCCAAAATAACCAGGGACAGGTGCATCTCGGAGACCAGGTTCAGGGAGATAAAGTCCAGGGAAATAAAATAATCAACATTGGCATCACGCTGGAGGATCATAAACGCGAACTGGAAAAAGAAATCAACAGAGTCCGCGAGCAGTTGAAAAGTGAATATGAGAAGGGCCAGCAAAAGGATAAGGAAAAAGTCGGGCTATTAGAAAAGGTATTGAAGTTTACCGAAGACCGACTGAAACATGTCGAGAAAGATCTGGAAAAAACTAAAATTCTATTGGCCGAGGCGACGGCGGCCTTAGAGCGGCAGCCGTCTATTCCTAAAGATCAACTGGCAGAAGCCCAGTCAAACCTGGCCAAAGGTAAGACGGAAAAAGCAGAAGCCTTGTTCCAACAGGCTTTGAGTGAAAACTTAAAATCTTTAGAGCAGACTCAAAAACAGGCGGCGGAAGCAGCGTTTCAAATTGCCAAGTTAGCGGAAAACCAAGCTAACTATTCGAAAGCGTATAAAAATTTTAAGCAGGCTATTCAGTTGAGTCCGGAAAACCCTTCCTATCAAAATCAGTTTGGAAAGTTTTTAAATGATTTTGGACAAAATCGGGAGGCCATCTCCTATCTGGAAAAAGCTCAGCGGCTTTATAAAAATTCTTCTTCCAAAGATTATCCTGCCTTGATCGATGTTATGAATCAATTGAGTATTTCGTATATATACCTGGGGCAATATGATAAGACCGAGTCCTTGATGAAAGAAGCTTTTAAAATTAACAAAAAGGAAATAGGAGAAAACAATAAAGAGTTTGCGGAAGTACTACTGAACCTGGGAGGTGCCTGGGTCGTGCAGGGAAAAATTGAAAAGGCCACAGAGAATTTTGAAAAATCACTAAATATTTTTTTAAAAACCACTGGCGAATTCAGTCCTGAGGTTGCAGAAAGTAAAAGTGCATTGGGGTTGTCTTTTTTGATCCAGGGTCAATTCGATCACGCAATCGAATTGTTCCAGAGTGCCCAGGAAATTTTTAATAAGGTTTATGATGAAACGCATCCCAAAATTTCGACGGGTTGGGATTTACTGGGGATAGCCTGGCTCCGAAAAGGAGATGCCGATAAGGGGATCGATTTTTTAAAAAAAGCTCTGGCGAGCCGACAACTCTCATTAGGAAGTGATCACCATTTTAATAATACCAGTTGGAATTTTCTGGGGGAAGCGTGGAGTGCTAAAGGAAATTATGACAAAGCAATTGAGTATTTTGAAAAGGCCTTAAATAGTAATCTTAAAGTATATGGAAAAGATCATCCTTCTGTTTCGACGCTTTGGAATAATTTGGGAGGTGTGTGGAATTACAAGGGAGAGTATGATAAGGCCATCGAATTTTTCAACAAGTCCCTGCACAGCGATATTAAAAACTTTGGGGAAGAATATCCGAACCTCGCCCATAATTGGAATAATCTGGGGCTTGTCTGGCAAAATAAAGGAGACTTCGACCAATCAATCCGGTACTTTGAAAAAGCCAGCGAACGTTTTAAAAAATATCTTGGTGAACAACATCCTGATGTTGCTACCAGTTGGAATAACCTTGGATTGGCCTGGCAAGGCAAGGGGAACCTGGAAAAGGCAATTGAATATTTTAAAAAGGCCGAGTCCAGTGATTTAAAAAACTTTGGAGAAAACCATCCCAAAGTAGCTATTGATTGGAACAACATGGGAACGGCGTGGGTTCAAAAAGAAGATTTTGTTACTGCGAAAACCTATTTTGAAAAAGCGCTGAACAACCAAAATAAATCGTTTGGTGGAAGCCATCCGGATATGGGTACCACATTGTTTAACCTGGGTTACGTTAACGAAATTCTAGGCAATTATCCTATGGCAAAAGAGTATTACCAAAAATCCAGGCTGATGTATCAAAAATTCGAGTTGGATTATAAGGTCAATGAGGTGGATAGTTTTCTGAATCCCCTTATAGAAGAAATGGGTGAAAAGAAATGACTCCTGAACCGCAAAAACAATCCATGGCAGCATCCTTATTGATGGGGGCAGTTTTGGCCTGTTTTTTGATTGGGATTTCTCAGGAGGTGAACGCTCAGGCCCGCGGTAATCAAACCGGCGATATCGTTAACAATAAAGGAAACATTAATATTGGCGATACCTTTGGCGGCGACAAGGTTATGGGTGATAAGGTGGAGAATAAAATTCGTATCCATGATTCCCTGGATGGTAATCGGGAACCTATAGATGTCAACTCGATTCAGGATTATAAAAATGCCCTCGCGAGAAGGGAGTCAGACATTCGGAAAAAATTGCAGGAAGTGCAGGGGGTAGACCAGTTAAAGGCCATGGAGTTGGAAATGGAAATGAAGGAAGTCAGAATCAAGCAAATGAACTTGGAAAAATCGTATAAAGAAAATCTTAATAAGTTAAAAGAAGAACACAGGAAAACCCGAGCAAAAGACCAGGCTAAAATCAAAGAATTGGAAGAAGCTTTAGCAAATCAAAAAAAGAACCTTGGGCAAAAACAGAAAAGCCAAACCCGGTCGAAGCCATCCAGAAGAAAAGCTTTCAAAGGCGATCGCTGGGCGGTGATCATCGGCGTGGCGGATTACAAAGGCAACATCCCGGATCTGACGTCACCGGTGGAAGATGCCACCGCGTTTTATAAATTTTTAAAGAGTCCACAGGGCGGAAGTTTTCCGGAAGATCACATTCGGTTTTTGTCCGGAAACAATGTAACTCTAAATTCCATTCGTTCCGCCCTTGGAACGTTTTTAGAAGAAGCCGACGAGCAGGACTACGTAGTGATTTATCTGTCCGGTCACGGGCTGCCGGACCCGCGTCGGTCTAACCGATTTTTCTTTTTACCGTCCGATGCAGACGCTTCGGATTTGCCGGGTACCTCCATGCGCATGGATGATATTTACCGGTGGATCAGTGAGAACCGTGCGAAACGCAAACTGGTCATCGCCGATGTGTGCCACAGCGGTGCCATTGGTACGGTGGGGCAGGCCAAGGGAGTGAACAGCGTCAACGATTATCTGAAAAACCTGCGCAAGTCTTACGAAGGTATTAACATCATCACTTCCAGTCGTGCCACGCAGGTGTCGCAGGAGTTTGGTCAAAAAGAACAAAGTCAAGATGCAGATAAAAAGAAAAGCATCTTCACTTATTACCTGATTAAAGCCTTGACGGACCAGGCGGTGGAAGTCGACGGGTTTGCCGACGGCAAAAAAAATGGCGTGGTGGATGTGAAAGAAGCGTATGAATGGGTCCGTGAAAAAGTAAAAACGAAAACCAAGTCGGCGCAGATTCCCGATTTCAAAGGTGACCTGGAAAGCCGTCTGCCGCTGGCGTTAGTTAAATTTGATGCGAAACAAAAAGAGAAGCCGATGGCTTCCAAGTCGACCCAAGAAACTCCCGCAACCATTCAACTGGAGTTGGACAAAGAGTTTTGGAATGCAATCAAGAACAGTAAAAACGCGCAGGACTATAAAGACTACATGGATCAGTTCGGAACATCGGGAGTGTTTTATACGTTGGCCCAGCGACGGTTTAAGCAATACGATAAAAGCCCGGAAGCTTTAAAAGCCAAAGAGGAAGCTCGCCTTAAAGCATTAGTGGAGCGCGGTGTCGCCAAACCCCGTCAGAAAAAACCCGCCCCACCAGGCTCTTTTAATGTGAGGTAGTAAGAGAATGATGTGAACCTTCGATCACGTTTAGGATGTGGATTAAATAGAAAAAAGTTTTAGGGTGATGTGGTTGGATCTTTGGGGTTTTCTTTTGGTAGTTCATTCTCGCTGGGGTTGGTAGTTTCAATCTTGGCTTCTTCGGTTTCTGCTTCATCGGTAGCAGAGTTTCTATTGGCCCACATCAGTTCCAGGCAGAGGACAAAAATCACGATCGCCACAAAATTAATTCCAAGTTTAACTTCAGGGAGGTGGAGAAAAAATTGAATTTTAATTCCTACCGCGAAATTTATATAAAAATCCTGAGCGAAAATAACGACCATCTGCGGAAAATAATAAACCGCTAAAATAATCAATCCCCAATACTCTCGCTTGATTAAAAAAATCGCGCCAATCAATCCCATACTGGCTAAAACGAATATAACCTCTGACCATTGCCTGAAGAATAATTCAGCATGGGTTATGACTGCATGGACCAATGAAAACCAGGCGATTCCTTTGATATATTTCGATTCTTTTATTTTTCGCGATTCCATACAAAATGCCTAATGGTAAAACTGGGTTCCCGCGAGCCCCTTCTTTTTAATCTCGTTGAGATCTAATTTGTCGAAGACTTCATAATCGCTCATGCCCTTAAGTGTTCCCAATAACCCCATTCCCGATTGGTACTCCCAGCATCCCGGGCAGCTATGTACTGATTCCAGTTTTCCTTCTCTTAGAAGGAGAGCGAGGTCGGGTTTATAGGCTAAAATTGTGATGAGATTTCCATAGTTGTTATTCGTTGCGAATCTTGGAACGCCTGTGGCATAAATGATTTGAAAAATATCGTCGCCTATAACCAATTCACGTGCATCCAGTCGACGAATGGTTTCCGGATCCCACTTCTTTTTTCTTTCCATAGTGAACATTCGCCAGGCGTATGCTGTATGTTCGGGATTGGGTCCGGGTGAGCCCGTGGGAACGACTATGGGCCCATTGGGAGTGACCACAGTATTGAAACTATTTTCGAAAGCTCTTTCCCATCGTAAATCCGGAAAGGCATCATAAAACTTGTTCCACTCTTCTTTCGTTAGATGATTAGCTAAGAATTGCGTGGTTCGACTATGGGCCATATAGGGTTCGACTTCTTCCTGGGATTGAAATCCGACCTGTTTATACTCATCTGAATTATGGGCGCAACCCTGGAACATAAGGGCTAAGAATATTATTAGTATTAGACGCATGGGAATTTTTCAAAAGAAGTTTTTAAAAATGATTGGTATCGAACCCAATAAGTTTTAATGAAATTATAAATCATACGCTCGATTTATCAAACCAAAACCCACCGTTCCCGGTGAGAGGAAAAAATATCCTCTTGGTGAATAACCCACAATCCTTTCGAAAATCTTGTAAGCGTTCTTTAACAATGTGACTATTGGAAAGTCAATTTAACCTGCAGGTGTTAGCCTGCTATTTGAGGCGAATCCAGGGGGGATCGTTCGGATTTGGAGGGTCGATAAAAGTGTAAGGGTGTGCCACCCACAAGGGAACATGCTTTGTGTAGTAAGCCGGATGATGCTCCGGAGAAGATACAGTTTCTACGATGTCCGACGGCGGATTCCATTTGGACCGTGGCGAGTGGAAACCGGAGGTAATTATCAGTGTAAGGCTGATGAGAAACGCCAGACCCAGCCAGGCCCGTTGAGACGAAAAATCAGGATTCGTTGTTTTCAAGCAACGATCCTCCTCCTCTTCCAGCCTCCCCTTAGGGCGTAATTGAATGATTTTGGGATGATTCTCTTTTACGGTCTTGGAGCCACGCGGCTTTTGGACCAACCCCATTTTTTTAGCGCGCTCACTTGCGTCTGCAAAAACAGGTTTTCCCGCTTCAAAGTGGCGTTCTCTTCCGAGAGCGCCTGAATCATCTCTAACATTTGTCGAATGCCATTCACGGCCACCTCCTCTTTTTTAGGTAGATGAGATTATTTTACAAATTCACGCGTCCTTGGCAAGAGAGTCATTCCGATATTTAATAAAAACTTTATGTTGCCGTCTTAAAAGTTATGACAAAGTTTCGAATCGGTTTTTGACAGACTCAAAACCAGACATTTCTGTACCCATATATTTTTTGTGGATTGGCTTAGAAAAATTAACCAACCCGTGGAGCCTCGCAATAAAATTTTGATTCCCCTCACCAAAACAGGTAATGTGAATGGCCAGTTTCCGGTACTATAAGTAACCTTTTTAACCCGCTTGGGGACTTCTTAATATCTTTTAAAATTTTATTAGGGATGATGTTTTAAGAACTCTTTGAGAATGAATCTTATTGTTATTTTGACCGTGGTCGCTGCAATTTTTTTTCACGGTTGTGCCGGAGGAAAAAAACCTGCTAATGCAACAAGTACATCTGAGGTTGCTGGCCGTGGGGAGAGCTCAGAAAATTCGGAGTTTGCCGCTGAAGAAGAGATACGAAATCATATGGCAGCGTTTGCAAAAAGCCATCCGGAACTTAAAGGAAAGCGTGAGTTATTAAGGGCCTATGTTGAGGCAGGCCACGGAGATAAACTTTATTCTTTTATGGGTAAAAAATTAGAAAGGAAATTTGATGCCGAAGATGCGGATCCGGAGGAAAAAAGCCAAGTGGATAAATTTATGGGGACCATTTGGTTAGCAAAAGGCAATTATGATAAGTCTCTTATCCATTTTAAAAAAGCTCTCGCAACTGATCTGAAACACTTGGACCAAGATCACCCTAAAGTTGCGCAAGACTGGAGCAATATAGGAAGAGTGTTGGGAAAAAAAGGTGGTTATGATAAAGCGCTTGAGTATTTTGAGAAAGCTCTCGCCAGCAATATTAACAGTTTTGGAAAGGATCACCAAGTAGTGGCTAGAAATTGGTTTGCAATCGGTTTGGCCTGGGAAAAAAAGAAGTCCTTCGATAAAGCCTTAGGTTATTATGAGAAAGCATATATAAGCGATTTGAAAAACCTGGGAAAAGATCACCCAGATGTTGCATGGGATTTAAGTGGTTTGGGTAGAGTGTGGGCTGAAAAGGGCGAAACGAAAAAAGGTTTGGATTATTTGGAGCAGGCTCTGGAAATCGCGAAGAAGTCCGGAATTGGTTACGTCCGACGATCCATCGAAAAAGATATTGATAAATATGATTAACTCAAAAGTTATTTTTACATTATTAGTTGCAGCGACTTTTCTTATGAACGGTTGTGCGGGGACACAGAAGAATAGTGACGATGTTTCTAAGTCCCTCCAATCTGGTCCAGCTTCTTCAACGAATGATTCCAATCCTCCCATACCTAAAGAAGTTGACAAACCCAATAAAGAAACCTTTCACATTGATCCGGAAGATTCTAACAAAACGTTAGGTGAACAGTACCTTGAGGAAGCGCGTTACGATGAGGCGATTGCCTTTTTCGAAAAAGAGTTGGCGGCCCATCTCAAGGATTATGGAGAAGACCATCCAGAAGTCGCCACCGATTGGAATTACCTTGGACAAGTGTGGCGGGAAAAAGGGCAATATGATAAGGCGGTTGAATATTTGGAGAAAGCTTTAGCCAGCGATGTGAAACATTTTGGCAAAGACCATCTCAATGTAGCTCGGGATTGGAACGAACTGGGTAAGGTTTATTTTTTAATGATGGACCTTGAGTTGGCTATCGAATATTTTAAAGAAGCTTTAAAGAGTACTTCAAATGCCTTTCTGGAAGATCATTCCTACATGGCGGATATATATATAAATATAGGAAAGGTTTGGAACTTTAAAGGAGACAGGGTCCAGGAATTAGAATATTTAGAGTCGGCTTTGGCTATTGATCTTAAGAATTTTGGAGAAAATCATTCCAGAGTTGCGCGAGATTGGAAGTACCTTGGATTAGCAAATAAGGACAAAGGTGATTTGATTCCAGCAACAGAATACTTTGAGAAAGCTTTAAGCAGTGATTTAAAAAATTTCGGCGAAAATCATTTTAACGTATTTCTGGATTATAGCTATTTGGGAGAGGTTTGGTTTTTGAGAGATGAGGAAGACAAAGCTGCTAGCTTTTTTGAAAAGGTTGAAAACGGTATCAATGGGATGGGAAAGCTTCCTCTGAGAGTGTCTGAACTATGGTTAAGTTTGGGTAAGTATTGGCAAGAAAAAAATGATACACAGAAGGCCATTTCTTATTATGAAAAAGCCTTAGCTCATGATCAAAATGTTTACAAGGAAGGGCATCTAAATATTTCTAGAGGTCAAAAAGCTCTGGGGAATATTTTTTATATAATGGGAGACAATAATAAATCCATTGAGTATTTAGAAAGCGCTTTGGAAAACGATATGAAAATCCTGGGCAGTGACCATCCTCAGGTGGCTTCTGTTCAAAAATCTTTGGGAACGAATTGGATAGCAAAGAAAGAATACTTTAAAGCAGTCGATTATTTTAAAAATGCACTGGCTGTTAACCTTTTTTACCAGAAGGAAGATCATCCGGATATAGGTTTTCTCAGGCAACAAATTAGAGAAGCTGAACAAGCCATTGAATCAAATAATTTGAGCCCGGAAATTACTGACAACATAGAAGAGAGTGAACAAGCAGATAAAAATTCTCCTATGGAAAAAACAGAGAATGAGGAGATTGTCTCTGAATTTTTAAAACTTAAAAATCGAAAAAATAAATTTAACAAGGGCTCTAATAATTCCAAAACAAAGGTTGATTTTCTTGGAGACAATCAACTTAAATGGGATTCAAAAGGTCTCAACCCTGAGCTGGAAATGGGCTCAAGTGATATTGATCCGGAACTTCAAGCTGAAGAGGAAGAATTGCGTAAACATATGGGAGCGTTTGCGAAAAGCCATCCGGAAATAAAAAGTAAACAAGAGTTTTTGCGGGCTTATATTGAAGCAGGTCACGGAGACAGACTCTATTCCCTAATGGGTAAAAAACTAGATAAGAAATTCAACACCCCTGAGGGGGACCCGGCTGACAAAAGCCAAGTTGATAGCTTAATGGGGGCTGTTTGGTCTGGAAGAGGAAATTATGAAAAGGCCTTGATGCATTTTGAAAAAGCCCTTGCAGCTGACCTTAAAAACTTTGGCGAAGGTCACCCTAGTGTTGCAAGAGACTGGAACAATATTGGGGAAACTTTAGGGAAAAAAGGTGAAAATGAAAAAGCCATAGAGTATTTAGAAAAAGCTTTGGAAAGCACCTTGAAAAATTTTGGCCCAGACCATCCTCAAGTAGCAATCGTATGGAACAACCTGGGCGTTGTTTGGTCTAATTTAGAAAACTATAGAAAAGCGATTGAGTATTACGAAAAGGCGATAGCAAGCGACCTTAAAAACTTGGGGGAAGATAATCCGCAAGTGGCCGTGAAATGGAATAATTTGGGTGAAGCTCTAGATAATATTGGTCAGCATGATAAAGCGATTGAGTATTATAAAAAGGCACTGATCCCTATGATTAAAACTTATGGTGAAGATCATCCTGATATTGGTAGCATTTGGACGGCTTTAGGAGTGGCCTGGGGCAATAAAGGCGAGTTTGATAAAGCTATTAGTAATATGGAAAAGGGATTAGCTATTCACCAAGCATTTTGGGGAGAGGATCATTCAACAGTCGCAGCCGATTGGGCTAATCTCGGTTCTATGTGGCTTCTTAAAGGGAATTTGGAAAAAGCAGTTTCCTATTTAGAAAAAGCTTTGAACAGCAATTTAAAAAATTTTGGCGAAAACCACCCCGACGTTCCAGTGGAATATCTAATTCTGGGACAAACTTGGTATCAAAAAGGAGATTTAGACAAAGCCGAAAGCTATTTGGAAAAGAGTTTGGAACTGCATAGAAAAACCCTGGGGGAGGATCATCCGGATGTGGCATTCCAAATGAATAACATTGGAAAAGTTTTTTTCGACAAAGGAGAATTTGAGAAAGCCATCTCTTATTTTGAAAAAGCGTTGACTGTTTATCGAAAAACTTTAGATGATTCTCACCCGGAGGTTGAAGAGATATTGGAAAATATTTCAATTGCGCGTCAGCAAATTAACAAACTTTGAAAACGTTTAAGTTATAAGAAGGTAATCTCAAAATAGGATTAGGGTATTTAGAGCAGGCTTTGGAAATTGCGAGGAAGTCCGGAATTGGTTACATCCGAAGATCCATCGAAAAAGATATTGATGAATATGATTAACGCAAAAATTATTTTTACATTTTTAGTTGCAGCGACTTTGCTGCTTCACGGCTGTGCCGGGACGCAGAGGTCTTCTGACGCAGAGTCTTCCAAGTCATTAGGTGAAAAGTATATTGAGGAAGCGCGTTACGATGAGGCGATTGCTTTTTTCGAAAAAGAGTTAGCCGACCATCTCCAACAGCATGGAAAAGATCATCCGGATGTCTCAAATCTTTGGAATTTTATAGGAGTCGCATGGAGAGAAAAGGGTAACTATAACAAGGCTGTTTTTTATCATGAGAAAGCTTTGTCACACAACCTTGAAAAATTTGGGAAGTATAGTTATCAGGTTGCGGTCAATAGTTTTAATCTTGGAATCGCCTGGTTTGCTTTAGGTGATTACGATAAAGCCATACATTTCTTTGAAAAAACCTGGAGTTATGATGTGAGAAATTATGGTGAGAATCATCCGGAGGTTGCTGTAGATTGGAATTATTTGGGAATGGCCTGGTCCAAAAAAGGTAACCACGAAAAGGCAATTGAATTTTTAGAACAAGCACTGGATATTAATTTAAAAAATTTTGGAAAGGATCATTCAAATGTTGCAAAGGATTGGAGCAGTTTAGGAGCCGTTTGGCAAGCTAAAGGGGATTACGAAAAAGCAAAACATTATTTTGAAAAAGCTCTTGCTAATGATTTAAGGAATTTTGGGGAGGAACACCTTTATGTCGCTGAAGATTGGAGTGATCTGGGACGGTATTGGCTGGCAATTGAAGATCCGAAAAAAGCAATTGAATATTTTGAAAAGGCACTGAATAGTTTTCGGACTGCTTTGGGGGATACTCATCCTAGAGTAAGTACCTCCAGGAATAATTTAGGCTTGGCCTGGAGTAATAGGGAAAGGTATGATAAAGCGATTGAATATTATGAAATGGCATTGGAAAGCGATTTGAAAACTTATGGAGAAAACCATCCGCATGTTGCAGTTGTTTGGAACAACCTGGGACTGGCCTGGCAAGGAAAAGGTGAATTTGACAAAGCTGAGGAGTACTTACACAAGGCTTTAGCTATTGACCTCAAGGCCTTAGGGGAAGGCCATCCGAGTGTTGCCCGAGATTGGGGAAACATAGGATATATATTGCAGCTTAAAGGTAATTATGACGAAGGTATTGCGTATTTAGAAAAAAGTCTGGCGAGCGATATTAAAAACTTAGGGGAGAGCCACCCACAT
Source organism: Nitrospinaceae bacterium (assembly GCA_965223665.1). Classification (GTDB taxonomy): domain Bacteria; phylum Nitrospinota; class Nitrospinia; order Nitrospinales; family Nitrospinaceae; genus CBDCVY01. The sequence continues at coordinate 2,049,685 of OZ245011.1, read as the reverse complement.
GTTGCCACTCGTTGGAACAACCTGGGACTGGTTTGGCAGAGTAAAGGGGAGTTTGACAAAGCGGTTGAGTATATGGAAAAAGCTCTGGCTAGTGATTTAAAAAATTTTGGCGAAGATAATCCCAGAGTAGCTCGTGATTGGAATAATTTAGGAACCGCTTGGGGAAGAAAGGGCCATTTCGAAAAATCAATTGAGTATTTAACTAAAGCCTTATCCAGTAATTTGAAAACACTTGGAAAAAATCACTCCCGAATTGCTGATAATTGGTACAACCTGGCACGAAATTATGAATGGCAAGGTGAATATGATGCCGCTTTGGAAGCTTACCAAAAAGCGTTAGAGATATACTCAAAATCTGGGATAGAACAAAAGGTTAATGGTCTGGAACAGCGGATCAAAACACTCCGGAAAAAAATGAACCTGCAGAGGGACTTATGAGACACAAACTATTTATTACATTAATTTTCGCCACCGCCTTTCTACTGAACGGGTGTGCGGGAACACAGAAAGCATCTAACACGAATACGACAGCACCATCGGCTAGTGACCAACAGGTTCCGGATGAAGCGGCACCTCTCACGGATCCTCCTGCCAGCGATAGACAGAAACCTGAATCCAGTAGCAATAGCGGCGACGCGTCAACAGATGCGGTTGCTAAAATGAATCATTATCTTGATCTGGGCATGGAGTCGCTGGAGCAGGGGGCCTCGGCCAAGGCGATTGAATATTTCGAGAAAGCGTTGGCGCAGGCGGAACCTGTTTATGGAAGCGAGCATCAGGACGTGGCACACCTTTATAATCTTTTGGGAACCGCCTGGGAAGATAAAGGAAACTACGATCAGGCGATTGCCTATTTTGATAAAGCGCTCGCGAGCGATCTCAAAACATTGGGTCAAAACCATCCCAGCGTGGCACGCGATTGGAACAACCTGGGAATGGCCTGGAAACTCAAGCACGATTACGATCGCGCCATTGGTTATTATCAGAAGGCCACACAAAGTTGGCGCAACACGTTGGGGGAGGATCATCCCAATGTCGCGATTGGTTTAAACAATTTGGGATCCGCCTGGCAGGATAAGGGCGACATCGACAAAGCCCTTGCTGCGTATGAAAAAGCGTTGGCCATCGACCTGGCCGCTTTTGGCAGGGAGCATCCCAGCGTGGCAATGGGTTGGACGCACATGGGACAGGCTCTGCAAATAAAGGGCGAGACTGAGAAAGCAATGGAACATTTTGAGCGTGCCCTCGTCAGCAATCAGAAAACCTACGGAGAGTATCATCCTCGCGTGGCGGAAGACTGGGTTCACATCGGCAAACTTTACGAACAGCAGGGCGACAAACCTGCGGCACTCAAAGCTTACCTCAAAGCGCAAATCATCTACCAACACTTACCGATTCATCAAAAAGTCCAGGAGTTGGAACGCAAACTCGATCAAATGGGAGAGTAAAATAGCAAGAAAAACATTTCGAGTTAATGATTTAGAAAAATTCTCTCGGCACGAAACGTGACGTTACACCTGGCATTCATTCTCGAAAACGTTCTTGGAGTAAGAAAGAACAGGGAAACATGACAAGATTAAAGATCGGGATCGGTAACCCTCAAGCTTGACAGTTTTTTCCTAATGTTATAACATTAATTATAACAATAGGAGTTTGTATTATGGTCGATCTAAAAGTCAGAAAAATCGGAAACGCTTCTGGTGTTATTCTGCCTCGCGAAATTCTAAATCGTATGCATCTCAAAGACGGCGACAAAGTGTACCTGACAGAAGCCCCGGACGGAAGTTACCGCATCACACCTTACGATCCTGAATTTGAAAAACAAATGGCCCTTGGCAAAAAAGCCATGTCCCGCTTCCGCAATACGCTGCGGGAACTCGCTAAATGAAGGAACCGGTTTGGATTGTGAAATCAGTAGTTCTCGCCATACATGATGAACTGATTTCAGAGTTTGGTGGTGCCCCGGGTTTAAGAGATGAAGGGCTTTTGGATGCCGCTCTTGTTCGTCCTCGACAGCATTATTCTTATAGCAAACCTGATCTTTTCTCTTTGGCGGCGGCTTATGTTTCCGCTATCATTCGTAATCATCCTTTTATAGATGGAAACAAACGGGTCGGGTTTGTCCTCGGCACGATCTTTCTCGAAAGAAACGGGAAATCCTTCAATCCCTCAGAAGCCGAGGCCGTCCAAGCGGTACTTGACCTTGCGGCCGGTAAAATCAAAGAAGAAGAGTTTGCCCTCTGGCTTGAGAAAAATAGTGAATGATTCTGGTTAAGGTTTTAAGCAAGTGAGTAAGACAGGTGTTAACAACTGTTGTTAAATTTGATAATATAGCTTATGTTAGAAACCGAAAGCAATATTGAGTCGTTTTCAGTGGGGCTAAAAGCTTTCCTCAAAGCACAAATCATCTACAGCACTTACCGGTTCACCAAAAAGTCCAGGAACTCGAACGCAAAATCAATAAAATGGGAGAGTAGAAAAATAATCCATTGATATCCCGTTTTTTATAAAGTTTACCCGAAACTTTATTTTTACAATTCAAAAAGCTATGTTATGATGCTTGAATTATTCATAAATTCTTTGAGGTGACCCATGCAACCTATTGCGACAGCATTCATTCATTGGGTTCCGCCTCTTTCTTCCAGAGACTGATTCTCGTTCAGGTTTTTCCTTCCGAGCCTCTCCGGTAGAAACAGGCCGGACTCTTTCTATTTTTAATTCAACTAATAACAATCACCGATAGCGTGCAGGTCGGAGTGGTGCGCTTGCGCCCGGACTTGCTGCTGTCTATGCATATGAGGATTTATGAATTCAAAAATTCATTCTAAGAAAAATATAGAATCATTGTGCGCGGAGATTGGGCCGGAAGATGGCGTGAACCTGCGAAAATTTTTTAATAAACAAACCAACAGGAGGGCGAACCGCAAAGCTCATCAGCTTTGCAAGCAAATTCAATTGACATTAAACATGACCTTGTCCGGAGAGTTGAATGATCCGGCTCTAGGCAACTTGATCGTGGATCGCGTGGAGCCGGTTCCGGAAAGCTCGCATTTATTGATTGTTTTCACTTTCGCAGATGCTTTGGAAAGTTTTAACCCGGTAGAAACCCTGCAGTCTCTTCAAAAAGCGTCCGGGTTTTTAAGGGCGGAAGCGGCAAAGGCAATTCATCGTAAACGAGTGCCTGAGTTTTCGTTTCGGTTGTTAAACCCGAAGGAGGTGAGGCAATGAGTTCATTGAGACCAGGTAAGAAAATTCATCAATGGGTGGACGAACCTTTGAGTGCCGAAGTGAAGCTTGCGCTGGATCGGTTGTCTAACGCGACGGGAGTCTGCCACATTGCCGTGATGCCGGATGTGCATTTGAGCCGGGAAGTCTGTATCGGAACTGTGGTGGCAACCGAGGGTCAATACTATCCGCAAGCGGTGGGTAATGACATTGGGTGCGGAATGACCGCTCTGGGGTTCGATTGTGACGCGCATCATTTTATGAATGAAAGAAACGCGGCGCAAATTCTGGAAGAGTTGTCTCAGCGGATTCCGACCATTCGCCATTCGCGAAAGACGATGCAGGGCCAGTTGCCCAATGACCTAATAAAATTCACACTCAGTCATGAAAAACTGGAAAAGGCGAAGTCGAAAAATGGCCGGGCGCAGTTGGGAACTTTGGGAAGTGGTAATCACTTCCTGGAATTTCAAGCGGATGAACAGGGAGCGCTTTGGGTTATGGTTCACAGCGGGTCGCGGGGTATGGGGCAGCTCATAAATGATCATCATTTGCCTTTAGCGATAAAGAGTAAATGGGGATTAAAGTTTTTCGAATCCACCAGCGAAACCGGTAAAGCGTATTTCAATGATGTGGAATGGGCCTGTCTTTATGCTGAAAGTAATCGAAGTGTCATGATGGAAGAAGTCCGAGCCATGATGCAAGATCTGTTTGGTGTTTCGGCGTGGGAGTCTTCCATCATTTCCTGTAATCATAATCACGTTTCCAGTGAAATGCATTACGGAAAGAATATTTGGGTTCATAGGAAAGGAGCGCTTTCAGCAAAGCAGGGAGAGCCGGGAATCATTCCGGGTTCCATGGGCGCTCCCAGTTTTCATACCGAAGGGCGAGGACATCCGGAGGCTTTGAATTCCAGTTCGCATGGGGCGGGCCGAGTGATGAGCCGAGGCGAAGCCAGAAAAAAAATCACGCTGCGCCATTTGCATAAACAAATGGAAGGTGTGTGGTTCAATCACAACCTGGGCCATCAGTTGCGCGACGAAGCGCCGGCCGCTTACAAAAACATCAACGCCGTCATGCGTGCGCAAAAAAGGTTGACTGGAATTGTGCGAAAACTGGATCCCCTTTTAAGTTATAAAGGAGTGTGAAACAGTTTTTACGTTGAAATAGTTTTTCGGGAGAGGAGGAAATTATCCATCCATTCGACCGTTAGCCCGGGCTATAATTTGATTGGCCCGGGATTTAATTTTCACTGATGGATTCTCTCAAAACATCGGTATCGGGAACCCACTGAAAGTGATTGAGACGCTGGGGGTTTCTGCACCAATCGCAGGGAATCTTAATAAAATCATTGACTTAATCTAAAAATGGTATATGGTTTAGGCATAAAAAAAATTACAGGAACTATTAAACCGAAACTAATTTGATTTAAGAGTGACACGCCGAATATCTGTTTCTCAATTTTAAATGGTGTGAATCCGGTGATTCTAATAAGTGGATAAGGAAATCCATTTTGGGAAATGAGTCCTGATTCGGAGGGGGGTTTGGATGAGTATTAAAAGATATAGTGTTCTTTTAGGATTGCTGATGTTGGGGATGCTGTTGTTTGCGGGCGTTCCCTCTGCGCAGGACAAACCGGAGATACTGGCTGAAGAAGCGAGTCGGTTTAAATTTTTGGGCGCACAGGAGATGAAGCAGGGACGACACAAAAAAGCCGTCATGTATTTCGAACAAGCATTGGCCAACCACCTTAAAATTTACGGAGAAGACCATCGCTATGTAGCGATCGATTTCAATAACCTCGGCGAAGCCTGGCGCGCTCAGGGTCGATACGATACGGCCATGAAATATTTTAATAAGGCTTTAGAGATCGGTCAAAAAATTCCGGGACAGAACCATATTGAAGTGGCCGACAGTTGGAACAACATCGCCGTCACCTTTCAACAGCAACGAAATAATGCCGCCGCACTCCAGGCTTACCTCAAGGCCAAGAAGATCTACCAGCAACTGGGAATGGACTTCCAGGTCAAAGACGTCGACCACAGACTCAGCCAATTGGAAGAGTGAAACGTAATTATTCTAACTCCCAATCGTGCCGAGTTTCTTTGGTACCTTTTTCTGAGTCGAAATAAAGATCGTCACCTCCGTTCAGTATATTTACCAATCCAAAAAACTTGAGTACTTCAAAAATTCGATCTCCTGTGGCTGAGGGTAAAAACATAATTTCAGACGCTGTTCTCCAGATGAATCCCTATTCACCAAACAAAAAATTTTGGTTTACCTAAATTTTTTCATCTATAGAAAATGTAGTTCTTGAATAAGAGTTCAGCTCCTGGGCAGGAATTTAATGGAAATTTTTCCGGAAATCCGCTATATTCAAAGGGTTTAGGAATGAATTCTTGTGGTAAAGTTGAGGTTAAAAAGATAATCTCAGTTTTTGTTTAATAGAAATAAATTTAATAAACCAAATATTTGAAGTGTTGTTTGGTTGCCCCAATTAGGACATTTGAAAAGTTATTTTGTTGGATTTAATCCCCAATCCACGCTTCCATCCAGGGGAGCTTCTGTTTACAGGGGTTTAGAGAGTAAGGGGGTTAGAATGGTTTTAAGCGGTAACACTTAAAACCATTCTTATGAAAAAAGACTCACCTATCGAGGTAATTTTAGGTTAACCTATTTAGGGTGGTTTTTCAAGAGGTCGAAAACTGTTGAAACGGGCTCTTTAAAAATTTCCTCATGAAAGAGGAGTTTCAAACATATTGTAAAACCAGATTTTACGGTGGGCTTCATGCCTGAATGTTTTCAAAATAAAATCAAAATACAAATCCGGGGCTAACCCCAACCTAAGGCATGAATTCTATCCTGTGTCCCACTTTTCAAAGGAACTATCAGTGTTGGCCATGAATTCCCTGCTCTCTTGTCATTCAAACCACGACACAAAATATAAAGATACAACGATATTTCCTTTCGGGAGAAAGGGCTATTATATCTTTAAAAGATCGGGGAGGAGTCGGTGCAGATTCCTTATTCGCGCAGTTGAGGACTTAAAAAAGATTCACCGGTTCTCAATGGTTTGTCCTGACAGACCGTGTGCACTTCGAGTTCCCGTATCTGTTCTTGCTCATTATGTATTGAAGTTTGTTTCAAAAGGAGATTTTAAGAGAGGGCATTTGAAGCAACATGAAACGATAACACCTTCGGCAACCGGTACCGCCACCGTGAGAAACTCAGGCATTGGATTGGGGGTCAGTCTTGGTGTCGCGGGAGAATACTCCGGGTTGATTCGATAGGTTCGGAAGAATCAGAGGTGATGGAAAATAGGTGCGCTTGCAGCCTCACCGGATTCTTTATAAAGACTTATGCGAAATTCCAACTCAGGGTTGAGACCCGCCGGTGGAATGGGCCGGTTCCATAGGTGTGATAAAAATTCAGACAAAGGCCGACGATGAAATCATTAAGTATAAATGTTTCCTGATGGAATGGACCACGAGGGGCGTCGGGATTGTGATTTCGGTTTTGATATCGAACCTAATCTCGGCGGGTCCAGCTTTTCCGAGAAAGGTCAGGAAATGAAAAATAGATAGGGGAATTAGGAAGCCCCCTATTTTATGTGTGGAACCTACCCAAACAAGTCCGCCTTCGAGTGCCCCCGAAGGCGGATCCTCCTTTTTTGATTCGCTTAGAAAAACCAACGGTAAAACCCGAATTGACAGCAGGTTGTCTTATTATATAATTTAATAGATAACTCAATCATAGATTACAAAGTTAATTATCAGTAGTGCCAACGTTCACACACACCCTAATTTGAATACTGGTATTTATCTCACTTTCTATTCTCGCCTCCCGCTTCTTTTTTAGAACGCACTCCTATAAAAATTTTGTTTCTTTTAAAACCCTCAACTTATTTTTCAAAAAAATAATGTTTGATAGGAGGGAAGGATATGTTTAAAAACTCATTTTTTAAAATAGTTTTTTTCATCTTCTCCTTCTTCGTTTTTTTAGGGCAGGACCAGTGCCCGGATGGAGAAGTGCGGTCGAATACAGGTGAAATTGAAAATAACATAATCAGAATCGATGTTTTTGGTGATGCCAATTCTAATAACTCAACCAATGCGGAGGACTGGTATCCGGATTTTCCCCCGAATGATCCGAATCAGCATGGACATCATAGGGACCCCACGGGTCCGGTGCCCGATCCCGCCCAGTTAAAAGCGGAAATTAACGGAACGAAAGCTTCCTCCGCGTGGCCCGTTTTTAATCGCCTGGCTGGGAGCGCGGAAGCGATATCCACTCCTCTTCCTGAATCAGAACGACCGAATGATCCCATGGGTTCACCCTACGCCGTGGGTCGATCCTTTAATAAAGTGGTCAGCAACCTGCGGGTGACTCAAAGCGGATCCTTTACGTTTAAACTGGATATTAAATTGGAAGGAATTGAAATGGTTCACAAAGGTTGTGTGGAAATTAATGTCCAGGCCAATGTTGTGATCCCGGAAGAACTTCCATTGGCCGAACCTCCACCGATCAGTGGCGCCATTGCCCACGCGAACTATTTGTTAAAAAGTGATCCGAATAATCCGGGCCAGGTAAAAGTATATCTAGACCAACTGTGCGAAGAGGAAAGTCATCCCGCCGATTCAGTTCTGCAAACTTTAACACCGGCGAATGGCAATCCGCCCTCGATGGAAAATACCATACAAGGACCCAACGCCGGACTGATCTTGCGCGAGGGAAATTATAATTTGGAACTGAGTCTTCGTGTGTTTGCGAAAGCCAAAATTCCCTTGGGTGAGTTGGAATCTGTCAGCAAAGCTAAAGTGGAAAACGCTGAAGTGAGGATTGCCTTGAGGGATTAGAATATTAACTTTTATCGGTCATCCAACCTCACAGGGTTGGATGGTCCTCGTAGATTTTCTAGGCCAAAAGTGACCCTAAAAATGGTATAGTTGCCCTTTCACAAAAAAACCTTGGGGAGGACCTTTCTGATGAAAACTCTTTTCTTTAGAATCACTCTGGCTTTAATGATGGGGCTCATGCTTGCCGTGTTTTCCGGCTGTGCCACTATCGTTCAGGAAACTGCAGGGCGGGTGATCCAGGATCGGTCGGGTGCAGACCAAAAAACCGATGCAGAAATTCATGCGGGAATTTTAGACCGCCTGACCGACAAAGACAAAGGCTTATTGCTCGATATCAGTACCGATGTGTGGAAGCAACGGGTGATGATTACCGGAACGCTGGACGATGCCAAAGTGCATCAGGAGGTAGTCCAACTCGCTAAGCAGGATAAACGGATTAAAGAGTTCATAGACCATGTACAAATGGTACCGAAAGAAGTGAAAGAGGCAAGACGCGAGCAGAAAAAAGATTCCGAAAGTGGTAAAGAAGAAGAGAAGGGCGGTCCCGGGCAGGCGGTCAATGATTTCTGGATCGAAACAAAAATAAAGGCTAAACTGGTCACCACCAGTGGAATTGCTTCCCTCAATTATTTTTATCGATCGGTCATGAACAATATTTATATTATTGGCGAAGCCGATAGCCAAAGGGAAAAAGATCTGGTGCTGAAAACCATCCGCCAGGCCAAAGGAGTGAAGACCATCACTGAACATATCAAGTTGGTGAAGTGAGATAAGCTAAAGAAAGTTTTGGATCGGTTTTTTAATAAGGAATTCTAAGTGGAGGGTTACCCCGGATTTTAAATCTTTTAAGTTTGAAGCCTTTCATCTCCCTCGTCTTTGGAGCTAAAATAAAATACCAAAAATATACCCTTTAATAAAATAATGAATCCTTTGGGTATCTTAAGAATTCCGCGGTTCCCCTTAATCAGTTTGTAGGAATATCTTATGAGTCCTCCAACATGATTCAGCCTGGCAGCGCGTTCAAAATAATCTGTGGCTTTTTCATCGTCTTTTTTTAGATGCTTATCCTTATCGTAAAGGCATCCCAATCTGAATAAGGCCGGAGAGTACCCGGAATTGGCTGATTTTTCCAACCAAAAGATCGCCTGGTCCAAATCATTTATTTGTATAAAGTTTCTCCCCAGATAAAACTGTGCCTCTTTATCACCTTCTTCTGCGGGTCGGAGAAGATATTGCTTTGCTATCTCTAAATTAGTTCCTACCCCTTTACCATGGGAATACATCCAGCCCAGTGTGGTATCGCAAATGTTCAACCCCTGGTCTGATAAGGATTTATATATCTTGAAAGCAGAATGGAAATCTTCATCATCAAGAAACTCTTCTGCAAGAGATAGTTTTTTATTTATGGCGTCATTTTCTTTGGGCATATTTTTGGATTTTGGAGATTGAGTCAAATTATAATCACAATTCCAGCATTTTTTTGGGGGAAACGCCGTATACGTTAAGCCACTCTTACTCATGCGAAAAGGTTTTCCACTAAATTTTGATTCCTTGATGTTGATGGTTTTTTTGCAATTGGGGCATTTAAATGGATATTGCCACAGTCCTAATAATGTGGCTAATAAAGCTGTAAGAAGCAAAAAGTTTTCAGAAATGCGAAAAATTCCCCAAATGGATAAGGCCATGGAAAATAATATAATTGCAAGCCCTAGGTAGTATTTATCCCAAGTGGACATCGTCGATATCTGCCAAAAATCCATTATCTAAAAAGATTCACTGGATCCAGTATCCTGGAACTCACCGGCAAAAGCAAGAGCAGAAGTTATGGGGCGAATCTACAATAGTTTGGAAAATTCAGGAGGTAGAGGAGATGGCGAAGGGAAAAAATTGATGCTATAATTGCTCCGGATTTTGTAGGTACCCGGGTTGTGATCTAGAGAGTTCTCTCAAAAATTTAAACACCTTCCAAAGGAGCGAGGCCGTGAAGAAATTTTCTTTAAAATTGTTCAGCTTATTATTAATCGTCACTCTGTTCGGCGCCTGTTCGAAAACGGCGATGAAAAAAGAGACGTCTCTTTACGATCGGTTGGGCGGCATGAAAGCGATCCAGGCCGTAGTGAATGATTTTATCGATACCGTCGGAGGCGACAAACGAATCACCAACGCCAAAGTGGCGCAACGATTGAAAGAAATCGATATCGCCAAGTTAAAATCACTGGTGGCCGATCAGGTGTGCGCCGGATCCGGCGGACCCTGTGAATACAAAGGCCGCTCAATGAAGGAATCCCACGCAGGATTGGGAATTACCGATGCGGAATTCGGTTACGTGGTGGACGACCTGGTGAAAACGCTGGATAAATACAATGTCCCCGAAAAAGAAAAAGGCGAACTCCTTGCCATCCTCGGCCCCATGAAACCCGACATCGTTGGACAGTAAAACAAGTATAAAAAGGAACCGTTGTTTAAGGGAAAAAATAATTGAACCAGGAATTGAAATTAATAGGCTCAATGGGTGCAAACACAATGTGCCATAAATTAAAAGAAACCCCAAATATCAGGATGGAATTTTCTAAAATCGAACCTTTTGGGGTTTCTTTGGTTCCTTCTTTCCTTCCTTCCAGAAACTTTTGAATTTTTATCTCCACACTATAGAGAATAGTTCCCATTAAAATTCTAAAAACAAGAATTCCCAGGAAAAAAAATCGGTGACCCCAGGGATCCCAATATAGAGGTTCGGGCATCAGTAGAATAAAAACATCCAGAACTGCATAAATAAACGTGGTCTTATACGGGTGGATATTGTGAATCCCATACCTCTCAAAAACTCTGTCTAAAAATAATAACTGCAGAAATAAAAAGAAAACCGGCGCACCCATGAAGAGAGCGTTTAAAATAATTTCTCTTTGAAAACTAATGTTGCCTTGCGCAAAAAGAGTATTTTGTTTGAAACTTATGAAAACCAAAGTCACCGGCAAAATTAAGGAGAAAAAAATCAGAAGGGCTAGTTCTTTGTAGGGATTGATGGGAGGCGTTTGGTAATGTTTAAACTGACGATAGTTTTTAAAAATCCAATAAAAAAAATAAAATTCAAAAGTAAAAACGAATAGACCTATAAATCGTAAGGAGGATTTTGAAATGTCGCTAATTTTTAGATCGATAAATAGATTAGGGAAACTTTTTTGCATATTAATAAAAATATTTTAAATGTAGGCTAATTAATTACGTGAGTTTGTGACAATTTATCATCAAGGAGATTGGTGGTCTCCCTTGATAAGTAATTCATCGAATTTAATCCATGATTCAGGTTTGCCTCCATAAATGCTTTTACACGGGAACCTCTCCTTTAAAGTTAAAATAGATTGAGGAAAGGTGTCGCAGATAAAAGCTCTATCAATTCCATCCTGCCAATCCGAATCAAATTCTTTCAAATCCTTAAATGGTTGATTCATGACAAATACAATTTCTGCGCCCAATGGAAACTCAACCGGAAGGCTGGTTTCCTTTGAGTTCTGGAATTGAAATTGAAGTGACAGGACTTCATCCTTTTTACAATCGAGTCCCGAGAAGCAATACAAAATCTGTAATTCCATTTTTGCCGTAACGTTATGAGATTTTTCATTTACAATCTCTATTTTTCGGGGTTTCCCAATGAAGGCTGTTTTCCCTTTTGACAGGGCTTTAATAATAGTTTCGCGGGGTGGCTCTATGGCGAATGCAATTTTTGCAAATAGCAATATTAAAAATAAAATGGGAAATGATTTCATGCTGAATTCTTTTGATCATTTTTTTTCTGGGTTAGAACGGTATGTTTTACACGGCTTGTATCAAGAACGGATTTAAAGAATTTCTTAAACTTAGAGCGAAAGGGGTCAACCATTGAAAAATAATACGTCTGAGTAATAAATGCAGAGATGAAAAGGAAATTTAAAAGTGTTTTACCGTCTTTGTTGTGAATAAAATAATCAAGCAGGACTATCGCAAGGAATCCATAAGCCATGAAATTCATATTTTGTCCTGCAAGACTACTAACTTTAATCTCTATCGTTTTGTTTTTTGATAAATTGATATTACTGGAGAATTTAATGAAATTAAATTTTTTGCCTAAATCTTTTCCGCAACACTTGAACTGGTAACTTCGCTGATTCAATTGATACAAATGAATATTTTTGGCTTTCAATGTATCTCGTAAACCTTCAAGAAAGTTTTCTTGTGATCCTCGAAATGAAAAATGGATTGAGGGTGATTTGATAAAAATATTTTTTATGGTAACTAAAATGAATAAAACGTATCTAAACATAAAATTAACTGGGGTTGTTTTTATATCGATTGGAAATTTCCACAATTTGTTTACGTTCTTTTTTAAGGCCAACAAAAATGAAAATTAAACAAGCGAGAAGCTGCCAACAAATAATGAAACTTGTAATAACTTCAAATGTGATGTTAAGTTTTGCGATCGAATATATGGGAATATTAAATTTATCGTAAAAAGAGAAGGGTAAACAAATCAGCAAATAACCTATAATGGTCAATAGGACAAATGTAAAAGTAGTTAAATAAAAGTTTCTAATTTGTGAGTCTTTTTCAGTCCAAATTTTCAAAGCAACTTTGGCAGAAAATTTCAATATTATGCAACTCAATATTAGTAAAATTGAAGTGCCAAAAATATGTAAATAAATAGGTTTCATCAAAAGTTAACAATCCTATGATTCTCTGTTTCCAAAGAGAACTTTTAATCTTTAAATATCTTCTAAAATTAACATTTTGGCACGATCCGAAAAGCCATTCAAAGAGTTTTGGTCGTAGATGCAAATTGTAATTTCTTTTTGAAAATCTTCGCTGGATACGTGTTGATGATTTTCTCCAGGATTAGAGATAAGTTCCTGCAGTGAATCAATCATTTCTTTAGCTTCTGATTTTGTTAAAAAAATAGTTACCTGGTTTAATTTGTTATCAGTTTCTTGGTCGAGAAGTCTCATAGCGCACCACGTTGTCAGAGTATTTTTTTTAAACAATTGGAACAAACAATTTTATTTTCTTCAGAGCATCCCCATCCTTGGGCTTTGGCAACCTCAGCCGATTGTTGAGCCCATTTTTCCATTGGATCGGAAGCTTCTTCATCCAGGTCCAACTCAATCCCACATTCAGAACAAAAAAGATATCCAACCAGATATGCTCTTTCTTTTATTTTAATAAAGCAGTTTTTATTCATTTTCTTCAAGTAAGTTTGCTAAAAGTTTATTCTTTCCAACCCAGCTGTATGCGGTTTCTCCGTCTTTGTTTTTAATGTTGGGGTCGGCTCCGTGGGTTAATAATTGTTTGACCATATCAGTGTGCCCATACTGAGTTGCAATAATAAGTGCGGTGTCCCCAGCGTGATTTTGTGTATTTGGATCAACCCCGTGATCCAGTAAAAATTTTGATATTTCAGGATTGCCTCCTTTAGCGGCCCAATGCAGGGTGGTGTTGCCGTGATTGTCAATAGCTTTCCTATCCAGTCCTTTGGAGATCAAAATTTTAAAAATTTCAAGGTTGCCCGCTTTTCCTGCAAAGTGAAGAAGTGTTTCTCCATTTAAAGTTTGAACCATTAAATTAGAATCTTTTTTTAATAACAGTTTGAAGATTTTTAAATTCCCTTCTTTAATTGCAAAGGATGCAGGATTTAATCCTCGGGTTGAAGTAATGGCGGGATCTGCATTGTTCTCCATCAATAATTTAACCAAATTCAGATGATTGAAATAGGCCGCCCAATATAAGGATGTTTCCCCCATTTTATTTTTTAAGTTAGGATTTGCGCCTCTTTCCAGAAGATACTTTGTTTGGTTGATTTTATTTGTTTGAACCGATTTCATTAATGGAGTTTCTCCAGCATTATCTTGAGAATTAACCTCGACATTCTTTTCCATTAACATCTTTAGAATTTCGAAATTCTCAGTTGAAGCTGCATTATGAAGAGGGGTCAATCCAATTATATTTTTTAGATTAGGATTGGCATTCCTTTCCAGCAAAAACCGTACAATATCAATACTCTTTCCATATGAAATTGCAACATGGAGTAATGAGTTGCCGTAAATATCCTTTGTTTTTAAATCTTCTTTGGTGAATAACTTTGTGAAGATTTGGAAATTTCCTGAAGCAATTGCATTGGAAATAGGCTTTTCATTTCTCTTGTCTCGGATATTGGGATCTGCCCCGTGAGCCATCAATTTATTGAATATATTTATTATTCCCCAAGACGCATGGTGAAGTGGAGTTTCTCCCCTAATATTTTGAATGTTAACTTTGACACCCTTTTCTAATAATATATCTATAATTTCTTCGCTTCCGTTGAACACAGCCAAATGAAGAGGGGTCATACCTAATTTTGTTTTAGCCTCTAAGTTTAATCCCTGATCCAATAGCCATTTAAAGACCTTTGTATTTTTTCGAACAGAAGCATTATGCAAGGCATTGTCATCGGTATTATTCCTAACATTTAAATCTGCACCTTTAGAGACTAAAAGTTTAATGGCTTCCAGGTGACCGGCACTGGCAGCAAGCAATAAAGCTGTTTCTCCTCTATTATTTTTTAAATTGGGATCTGCGTCTTTAGCCAGTAATAAGCTCATTATTTCTAGTTGGCCCTCTAAAGCAGCATAGTGCAATGCAGAGTATCCATCCCGATTGACAATGTTTGGGTTGGCTCCGTGATCCAACAAAAGATTAACAATTTTTGGATTATTAACACCCACCGCATAGATTAATGCTGGGGAACCACTTTCTGAACGTGAATTAGGGTCTACCCCTTCTTTTAAAAGTTGTTTTATGGTTTCATAATCTTTTAAATTATAAGGTTTGAAAAAAGTTTTTTCTTTAGGGTTAGGTTTGTTTTGATTGGATGAGTATGCTGACCGTAGTTTGTCCGGAAATGTTATCCAGTTTGATTTAAATTCTAACTTTCTATCCCAAAAGCCATCGAGATAAATGTAATAAACTAATTTAAAAAATCTAATTTCTGAATAATCACCGAAATTCCAACTTATTAAATGCTTCAGTGTAAAATCTAACTGAATAGTTTTGCCCGACTCAAGTTTAACCGGATCAGTTGGCACTCTATATATTTCATGCCAGTGATCTCTACTCGAAATAAGTCCATCTTTGGCACCATTATCATTACTTAAAATTTTATTGTTTTTATCTTTTAATTTTACTTTGAATCCCCTGGGAGCAATTCCTTTCTTGTCCTTAGGTTTTAAATCCAAATTATAAATTTTTACCGATTGGAAACTAGTATTTTTAATTTTAAGGTGAATCGTATCGGTTTTCTCCTCATATTCCATTTTGACTCGTATAGCGTCGGAAGAGTTAGTTTCTGCTGAGGAAACTACAAATAGCGTTAAAACTAAAACAATTAAAAATAAGAATTTCTTTTTCATTAATTTCCTTCACGCATGCACACTTGTTTATGTTTCTTTAACCAAATCCTCGAATAACTTTCCATTTAAATATAAATTGTCAAATCGAAAAACTACCAAACGTTATTACTGACTTTTTTAATGCGTGCCCAAACTTCATCACTCATAGCGTTTTGCCAAACACCGCGGAGTAATTGGTTGAACTTCGGGTTTTTCCTGGCGAGTTCTTCCACTTGATCAATTATTTCGTCTCCCCAGTCGGCTAATAAATCTTCCAATGGGCCAGCTGCAAGACAAGAAAATGCATGTTCATTGAGATCAGATTCCATTAATTCTAGTATTATTGTTAAGGCCTGTTGCGGCTCATTCATTACCAAGTCATTCAATCTTTCCTCTGCCCAGTAATGTTTGTCTCTATCTATGGAGTTCTTCCTGGCGGAGTTATAAAGAATCCAGGAATTTATCAATTCATCATTGTTCATAGTGAATTACTTTTAAGTCGGTTTTTTTGAATCGTCATATTTCAATTTGGAAATGACATTTAAAAAGTGGATTCTCTCTTCGGGATTTCCTCGATAAGTGATCCAGATTTTTTCTTTCTTAAAAAAAATGGTTTCTCTGTATTTATCTATTGTTTTTTGGCCATCATAGGACTGTAGCCATTCGCATTCCTGACCCAAAATATTGCAGGATAAATCCTTTACCTCGGTATGACCTTGAGTTTTTAAAAATTTCTTAAATGTAAAGGAGTCTTCAAAATCTTTGGTTTCATAAAACCTAGTAAAAGAAAGGAAAACACTTGGGTTTTCGAAGTCAACTTTATCCATATTAAATTTGTCAAAGGTTTCCATGGGTACAAGTGGTCTGGGAATAATCATATCCTCCGGAACCGTCACTTTGATGTTACCGAGATACCGATAAGAATCGTGTCTCAAATGCCAAAGTTTGGTGACAACTACTTCGTAAAATGATGGAGGAATAAAAGTTACACCTGTTAATGCTAATATCGATATTCTAAAAACCCATGTGGAAAATGAATATTTGTTCATATTTTTTTCCTTTTACATATATCCCATTTTATCGAGGACAAAACAAAATACAAAAACAATGATGAATAGTTTTGTCCAGATAAAACAAGAAGCGGTGATATTGCATCGGAAAAAATACTCTTCAAACAATGACATATCATCGGCTTTAATAAATTGTTTCCATCGGTCATTGAATGGAATCATATACACCAGCCAGGCTTTCCAGGTGAATTGACGAAAGATTTGTTTTTCCGGCTTTCCCTTCCAGGCCCAATAGACAATAAGAAAATTCACGCCATACAAAAGATAAATTAAATATTGAATGTTTTTGCTGACTAATAGATCGGGCAACTGGCCTCCATTAGTTAAATCTAAAAGAAAGATATTTGTTTGACTTTTAAAGATATAGGATCAATACTATTCAGTATAAACTCACAAATATAAGTTAGGAAGTGAATTCCATGGCGGATTGGATTAAAAAACCGTTGGTTTTGGCGGGGTTGTTGGTGTGTCAGTATGTTTTGGTAGGCTTTTCGGAGCAGAATGCCAAAATTATTGGAGAACATCGCTATTATAACCAAACAGTGGGGATTTCGGTGACGAAGCCGCAAATCTGGAATTTTTTGGGAGTGGGGGATCAGTTTGAGACTAAAGGTATGGATATGAATTTAACTCAGGAAGAAATAGAAAAGATAAAGGAAAACATGCTTAAATTGGAGAAACAAACCGGGATGGAGCCGTTATCTATTAATCGATTCCAGGAACCTTATGATGGCAGTAATCCTTCTTTTCAAGTTGCTTTCCACCTAAATGAAGATTATTTAACTGATACAGCAGAAATATTAATAAAGGAATACCTTTTCTTTTTTTCCCATAAAATGAAAAATTTCAAGATTATAACAAAACCTAGGAAGGCTAAAGTTTCAAGCTTTGAAGGAGCTTATTCAAGCTTTTCTTTTGATTATCTTTTAGAACCCGAAGTTGTTGTTCCAAGCAAAAGTAAGTTTTGGGTTGTGCCCAAGGGGAAAGGATATTTTTTATTGAGTAATGAATGTCCGAAAAAGGATTGTGTTTTTTATGAAAAGCAGTTTCAGCAAATTTTTAATTCCATAGTGATCGATAATTAAATTGGTGATTTCTTTAATTTATAAAAGAGAATGAATTGACATCAGAATCTGAACTGATTTGTTTAATGGTGGGGACAAATAAAAAGGAAGGATTGATTTCTTAAAATGAAAATCTTCCCGAATCGTAAATAGCAATCCCTAAGGAGGGAAAAGTATATGCGAAAATTTACATTTTATTTTGTTCTTTTAATCACCTTTGGGGTTTGTGCTGTGCTTCCTGCTTTTGCGGAGGATTGGCAACCGGGAGTTCCTCACAAAGCTTTCTTTCAATCCCAGACAAACGCTTCTCAATCGGATTTTAAAGTGCAGCGGGTTTCCGGAGGAGATTACCATGTGCAGGTATTACCCTCCGGAAGAAAAGTTAAAATTTTGAAAATGGTCAAAATGTATTTTGCCAAAGGTGATCCTGCATTGATGCTTCAGTATATCACCGATATTGACTTTGACAATAAAGCCGAATTACGTAAAGAAGCGGAAGATATTTGGACAGTGTTTCGATATGATGTTGAAAAGGCCGAACTCAACAATGCTGTTTTAAGTGCCAGCACGATCCCCGAGGGCTGGATCATCAAAACCAGTAGGTCCAAAAACTTTGTAGTTAAAAAGAATGAGCAGGGCGAGTGGAAGTTCCCCAATAAAAAATGAGGTGATCCTGGCGGTAAATCAATGGATGGTCCAGCCTGGAAAATTTCACTCTTTCTTTTAGTTTAATTCCATTTGGGAAATGACGTTGAGTAAGTGGGTTCTTTCTTCAGGTTTTCCGGTGAAGCTGATCCAAATTCGTTCCTTGGTTATGAAAATATTTTCTTCATATTTATTTTTACCACTATAAGATTTGAGCCATTGGCACTCCTGGTTCAGGATGTGGCAGGGCAAGTCCTGCATATTCCTATGTCCTCGTGACTTAAAAATTTTCTTCATAGGGAAGGGTTTGTCTTCGGGAAATTTAAAAATTGAAAGAATAAATTTAGTTTTTTTTACATCCGCAGAAACAATATTAAAAGAGCCATACTTCTCTGAAGCTTTTCCGGTTTTTTTAATAGCAATCATTTCCTTCGGAATGGTTACTTTAATATTTCCGATGATGCGGTGAGACCCGTTTTTTAAATGCCATAATTTAGATAATACATACTCAGGAAAATGTAATGCTAAGAGTATGGCTATAGCAACCATTAAGGAAATTCTAGAAAGCCAGGTTGCTATGATAAATTTATTCATAGATCAAAGGTTCTTATAAGATGCCTAGTTTTGTAAAAACTATATATGTGACATAAGTTAAAACAAAAAAATTTACCCAAATTAGTATTGAACTGAAAATGTTCCATCGGAAAAAATATTCTTCAAACAATGGCAAATCTTCCCGGTTAACAAACCGTTTCCACGAGTCATTGAATGGAATCATATACACCAAGCAGGCTTTCCATGTAAACTGGCGGTAGATTTGCTTTTCCGGTTTTCCCTTCCGCACCCAGAAGCCAATCGCAAAAATGGCGATATACAAAAGCAGGATTAGATATTGAGTATTCCGGCTGATTAAAGAATCGAACAATTAATAAGTCCTCTTTAATAGGTTTAAATCAGTTAAACGAATTGTAATGCTTGTATAAAAAGTAAACGACACCAAGAATGGTGCATCCGTAAAAAATTCTATGAGTTGTTTCGGGTTCCCTTTGTAAGATTACTCCTACTAAATATCCCATACAACCCACCCCTAATCCCAAGCCATATATAACCATTGGATTCCAAAAAATTTCCCGAAAGATCACTCCCAACCCGAAATCCTTAAATCCCATTTTATAAAAGTATATACTTGGACTGATCAGCATGATCGAAAAATAAGTGATAAAAGCGAACTTTCGGTGCCCGCTCAAGTTTTTTTTATCATGGGCGCGATATCTCTCCGGAAACAATCCTTCTAAGTAAATATAAGTTGATTTGATTAAGTTCAATGTTTTCTCGCTAAAGTTTTAAGATAGGGCACTATGTACTTATTTCCAATATAACCCAACAGTAAAAGCCCCCCCATTTTTAGAAAAAGAATAGCTTGCTCCGTGGAGCTTTTTTTACTTGGAACCACAAAAATAAAAAGAAAGATAATAAGAATAGTAACAAAATGTAGGGTTGCCATAGAGATATATAAGTACCTGGCAGTTGATTTGCTTTCCCTAATTAAGGTTTGGGGAAGATCTAACTCAGATAACGTTTTGGAGCGAAGACCAGAAATAAAATAGTGGGCGAGTATTCCCCACAATATGGGCGACCCAAGAATTAAGGAATAAAAAACAAATCTTCGATTAAAACCGGACAAGGTCTCTATGGGTGGAAAGGGTTTCTGTTCCATAATAAAAATTCCAGTATAACCATGTGTGTATTCCCAGAAACACCCCAGGTTCGTCATCACAAACCAAACGCTCAAAAAAATCGTTAAATTTTTATATCGAAGAAAATATTTGAAATACGGTTCCATAAAATTTTTTATTCTTCGAAAGAAATACGAAAAATTATCCAATCTAAATATTAAAGTGATTTTTACTCATTAAATTTATCGCTGATAATTTTTAAAACTTTATTCAAAACCTTATCGGGATCATCCTCAATCAAGGTTTCCCAATCATATAAATCATCTTCAATTATAATGTTTTCATCTGCTGGCTCGTTGACGCTATCTTTAGAAAAATTAGTGGTGAAATTGAAAACATATCAAGCTGATATACCTTAGGAAAATAGACTTTTTCTTTTTCTGTATTTTGATGTATTTCTATAATAAATTTTAGAGTAATAGGTGGTTCAGTATTTAAAACGATATAGTCCAATTCAAACTTGTCAACCACACGAAATAAAGTTATATTTTTTCCTTGGATAGTTATCTTCATTATTCTTTTGTGGTTAGCTATTCTTTTAAAGATAAATGGGCGATTTATTAATAAATTGACAAATAAAGATATAGGATCAATACTATTCAGTGTAATCTCTAATTAACAGGAATGCAATGTGATGAAGAAATGGATGAGAAAAAGTTTGGGTTTGGCGGGATTAATATTTTGTCTGGCGGTCTTGTCGGGCTTTTCCACGAAAAACGCAAAAATCATTAGGGACAACAATTATTATAATAAAACGGTATGTTTCTCCATTACCAAACCGAAGGGCTGGCATTTTTTAACGCTGGATGAGGTTTTCAAAAGCCAGGGGTACCCGTTTAAGAATGTTTCACCGCAGGAAAGAGAACAAATCAACAATTATTATAAGTCGTTGGAACAGGAAACCGGATTGGAACCGATTACCATCGCGCGATTTCCTGAACCTTATGACGGCGATAACCCGGGGTTTCAAGTTTCGCTGGAACCGATGGGACCACGTCACATGTCTTCCCAGGCTTTGGCCGAAGAAACGATTGCCTATTACACTCAAAGAGCGACCAACTTTGAATTATTGATCGGTCCCAATCCGGAAAGAATTTCCGGATTAGATGCGACCAATTTCAAGTTTAGTTTCACTGTGTTTTTTGATAATGGAAAAACGTCTAAAGGTGTTATTGAAGCCTGGATCATTACATTAGACAATAAGTTTTATATGATTTCGAGTTCGCGACCTGTGGAGGATAAAGAGAAGAAAAATCTGGATAAGCAGTTCAAAAAAATCCTCAAGTCCATTTCCATCAACCAGTGCTTTTAACAAAAGTTTAATGAAACAACTTAACTTAATTCTCGTATTGCTACTTGTGGGTTGGGTCTTTTCTCTTTCCGCTTCTCATGCAAATGAATGGATCGACAGGCAACCGCAAAATGCCTTTCTGCATACTCATAAAAATTCGATCGCCTCGGATTTTAAAATCCAACGAATCCAGGGCGGGGGCGATTACCAGGTCGAAGTGTTGCCATCGGGTCGAGTGGTAAAAATCATGGGGCTGTCCAAAATGCATTCGTCCGATGGAAAAGCTGCGTTGATGCTTCGGTATCTGACCGAGATCAAACTCGACAATGTGGCAGAACTGCGGAAAGAGGCGGAAGACATTTGGTCGAAGTTCCGCAACAAAGTAGAAAAGGCCGGACTCGACGGCGCGATCTTAAGTGCTACTACCCCACCGGAAGGCTGGATCATCAAAACCAGCAAGTCCTACAACTTCCTCATCCAAAAAAATAAAGACGGCCAATGGGAATTTTCCAAGTAAAACGTTCCTTGAATCCCTATCCTATATATAGAAGCAACTCGTGATTTTTTTGAGAAACCTTCAAATTAAATCAGTAAATGACAAGCCAAGAATTAGATAATCCGGAAGGCAGGCCAGAGAAAATTTCCTCAGATAAAAACTTATTTATAAATGAATATTCTTTAGACCAGCACACTCAGGAGTTAGAGGAAAAACTTTGCCAAGTTCGACATCAGTTAAAGCAGGAGTGTCAAAAAGGCAAAGAGAGGGATATTGATACAACTAATCTTTGGGAATTCATTTTAAGATATGGGAATGTGAGGCGAATCAACATTGAATCCGATTGGGAAAACACGAAAGCCTTATTTGCAGGGGTAGCAAAAGTATTAGAGCGCGAACCCTCAATTACTCCAAATGAATCCAGGGAAGCGCAGTCTGGATTAAAGAAGGGTAAAACATCAAAGGCTGAAATATTATTGGAAAAATTATTAAATCAATTTTCTCTGTCCACTTCACCGCTTAAAGTTCAAGCTGCGGAGGTGGCTTACCTAATTGCAAAGTTAGCACAATATCATTTCGATTACTCCCAAGCTGTGAAGTATTATCAACAAGCCGTAAATCTGGATTCGGAAAACTCTATTTACTATCAGCCTCTAGCGGAATGGTTGATTACCATTGGAAAAAGAGAAGAAGCTGTTGATTATTTGAAAAAGGCTCTTGCTATTAATCAACTTTCACCCAACTCGAATTACGCAGCCATAATTCTAAATTTGAGTACCCTGGGGAGATGTTATTTTTATTTGTGCCAAAACGATGAAGCCCTTAAGTATTTCAATGAAGCCATTGAATTTCAAAAGCAACAAAATAAAAACGATGATTTGCTTATTGCCGATGTTTGGGGTCAGATAGGATATGTTTTAGAAGGCCATGAAAAATATGATGAAGCGGTTCAATGTTTTGAAACCTCCCTTAATATTAATTTAGAAACTCGGGAAGAAAAGGGTGCAGAAGTTGCCAAATGTTGGAAAGACCTGGGCGATGGTTGGTTTTATAAAACAGACTACGACCAGGCAATTAACTGCTATGAAAAAGCTTTAGCACAAAATATAAGAATCTTTGGAGAGGATCATCCTCGGGTGGCCTGTAGTTGGAGGGACATAGGGTCGACTTGGGGAACCAAGGGGAACTTCGATAAAGAACTTGAATGTTACGAAAAGGCCTTGAATTGCGACCTTAAAATTTTTGGTGAAACGCATCCTTATTTAGCGGAACGGTGGTCCGATCTTGCGGAGGTTTGGAAAATAAAGGAAGATTATGATAAAGCCATTTCCATGTATGAGAAGGCTTTGGAAATTTTGATAAATAACTTTGGAGAGAATTATTATAAGGTTTCCTCAATTTGGAAAGAAATAGGAAGGATATGGTTTAAACAGGGTAATCACGATAATGCGATCCAATGTTTTGAAAATGCTTTAAAGATATGGGAAAACTCGCCGGGAAATAATCAAATAGAGACAGCTTTTTTATGGAAAAAACTTGCAAGAGCTTGGGGAAATAAAAGGCAATTTGATAAGGCTTTAGTATTTTATGAAAAAGTATTAAGTACTTTATTAATTCATTATGGATACGATCATTTGTCCGTTCAAGCTGTTATGGATGAGTTAGGATCGACTTGGATGAAAGAAGGTAATGTTGATCAAGCCATAAAATATTATGAACAAGCAGTCGCCAGCAAAATCAATTGTCGACCTGATTTTGAAATTGCACCGGCTTGGCGTAATTTAGGAGATGCCTATAAGTTGAAGGGGGACAAATCCAAAGCCGCTAGAAATTACGAATACGCGTTAATCATCTTTCAATCCAAACTTGGCAAAGATCATCGCCTGACATTAGAGGTAAAGCGTAAGCTGGATGAAGCCAGGGAAAACCCCAATTCATAATTCTGAATGGAATCCTAAATTTCGCCTTCGGAGAAATCCAAAAGTTTTGGAATATTTGTCATTTAATATAGCCTTTTGATGATTTAGTTGCGGGCCGTGTCTTCTCTAAAAGGAAAATCCGTGAGCACTGAAATGCGGTTGATTTCTTCCGTAATGCCCCCATCTGCGCCATGCCAAAATCCGCTTATATATATAATGAACTTTCTCGTGATTATTTGGGAATGTTACCCTCAATTCATCGGGAAATTCGAAATCCCCACACCTTCATAGAAAAAATCAACATACCCATATTGGCCTGAATCAGGTTGACATAATTCCTGAAGGCCCATAGTATTCTGACAACCATTAAGTTTTTAACTTACAGAGTGACACAAAAATAGGCCTGCCGCGGAGCAGGGTTTAACAATAGTAAAGATTTCCACGTTGACGGAGGGGCCACATGAATATACGTGAAGGATTGGGTCTAACTTTATTTGCCGTAGTTGTTTTGGTTTTAGGATTCCACTCGGCATGGGCATCGACGATTACTAAATCGGTTGTGAATGTCCGAGACATCAACCCGGACCCAAATATTTTCGAAGCCGAACTTAGTGCCGATGAACAGACCGTCATGATCGGCGGCCACGTCGCGCATGCCTTAATCTATAAAGATCTGAATAACACCACCGGTGCCTACTCCGGTACTCCCGAGGGTCTTCCCGTTCCGCAATTCGTCGTGAACGTCGGTGACGAAGTCATTGTTACCCTGACCAACAACCTTGAACCGGACTGTGCCGTTATGGCCTGCGATACCAGCATCCATTGGCACGGGGTGGAAGTGGATAACGACAGTGATGGCACAGGCGTTACGCAAAATCATCTGACCCCCGGCCAGTCGTATACTTATCGATTCATTGCGCCGCGTCCCGGTTTGTTTTGGTTTCATCCGCATATGAAACCCGGACCGCAAACGGCTGCGGGTATGTATGGTGCCTTTATCGTGCGCGATCCCAATGAAGCGGCACTTCAAAATGCAGGAACGATTCCTCAGGAAGGCAGTACTCACACACTGGTGTTGAGCGATATCGAATTCGACACCATCGATCCGCTTCCTCCCGGAGAGGAAGGCAATATGGGTTACGTGGCATTAGGGATTGCTCAACCCTGGGCGCTTTGGGAGCACTTGTGCTCGGACCCGGATGCTACCGGAGACATTGGAGCGCAACAGGGAGCCTGTCGGTTTATGGTAGAGTTCGAGAGGGTTTTGGTCAATGGTCAGCAACCCGATTATGGCGACCTGAACGATCCTTCCGATTTCACGCCCATCATCGCTGCGCGGTCGGGGGAAGGAATCCGATTACGTTTAATCAACACCGCCACCTATCGATATTTTCATTTGCGTGTTCAAAATAATGGTAGCGATAACAATCTTTATCGCATCGGTGGAGAAGGTGGATTTCTGGAAAAGGCGCGCCTGGAAGGGGGAATCATTGGTGGATGGGATTCCAAAGTTGAGAAGGGTGATATTTGGTTACCTGCATCGGGCAGGGCGGATGTGGTTATCGTGCCGACCGGTAACGTGGGCGATATCATCACCATCACCGGGTTGGATGCGGATCGCGGAGGACCCAACAGCAAACCTTCCTTTGGTCCGGCCCATGATATTGTGCGGATTAAAATTATTGGCTCCGCGGCAACTCCTTTTACGATCGCAGAAGGCGATGATATTTTAGGAAACGGTCAGATTGAAAACTTGAAAACTCTGGACGTGGCTGATTTAAATTTACTGAGCGATCCGCCACCCAAGCCCGACAACTCCGGACCGGAACTGGGAATTACCAATCCGGAAATTATTTTACGGGGCGAAGTGACGGGAGTCCTTTCCATTAACGGGCATCCCGGAAAATTTGAAGACAGTGGGCCGGACTACACTCAGGTTCCGCATCAGGGGGCAACGCGTTATGCACGCATTGGCGATGTGCTGGAACTCACTGTGAGAAATGATACCGGTGGCGCGCATCATCCTTTTCATTTGCATGGGTTTTCTTTTCAACCGGTAAGAATAATCGATAACGCCACAGGCAATACTTTGTACACCTTTGACTACGAGGAATTCGTAGATGTTGTCGATATTCAAACGGGTCAAAGTTTGGTGTTCCGTGTGCGTCTGGAAGACCGGCCAATCATCACCGACAACCGCCAGGAAGCGGGTGCTCCATCACCGAATCAGTTTATACCGGGCGGTGGTAGTGTGGGGCGATGGGTATTCCATTGTCATCTCTTTTTGCATGCGTCTTTGGGGATGATCTCGGAGTTGGTGGTGTTGCCTTCACCCATTGCCTTATGCATGGACAAAACCGTAAACACCGAGCCGGGAATTTGTACGGCCAGCAATGTGGATGTGGATGACGGTTCGTTCGATCCTAATGGCGGGCCCATTACCCTGGTGCAGGATCCGGACAATCCGTATTCGCTGGGAGACACGCAGGTGACCTTAACCGCGACGGATGACGACGGTTTTACGGGAAGTTGTCAGGCAGTAGTGACTGTGAACGATAATGAAAACCCAACCATCACCGCGCCGGCTAACGTTACTGATGAATGCGATTCCACCGGTGGTAGTACTGTCGTAGCATTGGGCAGTCCTACGGTGGCAGACAACTGTTCCATAGATACATTCGCTAACGATGCGCCGGCGTTTTTTCCGTTGGGAAACACCAATGTGTTCTGGACGGTGCGTGATGGAAGCGGCAATACGAAAACCGATAACCAGAATGTGGCAGTCATCGACACCACCAATCCGAATCTTATTGTGCCGCCAGATGTGGGCCCTATCGAATGTACCGGACCGAGTGGGCAAGCGATTAATATTGGGCAGGCCACGGCAACGGATATTTGTGATGACTCCGTCAGCATTTCAAATAATGCACCGGCAACCTTTCCGCTTGGGTTGACGACTGTGCAATGGACTGCCGTGGACGACAGTTCCAACTCATCGGTCAACACACAGGATGTGATCGTGGCAGATAATACAGAACCGATTATCTCCTGTAATTCTGTTGCGCAAATTGCACCGTCAAATGTGGTTCAATCTTTCACGGCAACCGCTGTAGATATTTGTGACTCCGATGTGGTTCCGGAAGTGACGGCTTTCGACTGTTTCACTATCGATAAAAAAGGAAGGAAGATCGACCGAACCGATGGATGCGACATCGCCTTGCGTGGACCGACTCTTGACATCATTGATGCCGGCGGAGTGGGAGATATGATCGAATGGACGGTTCAAGCAGTGGACGACAGCGGAAATGTGGGTACCACCACCTGTTCTCTGAACGTAGTCAAAAAGAAAGATTTGTAATTGAATAGTCAGAATACAGAACCAAGGAAGGGTTCAAAAATAATCAGAGTTTAAATAAAACAAAAACGTAAAATTGGAATCCCATGTGTCCCCTCTTTCCTAAAGAGGGCTAGGGTGATTCACCATTGCCTGAAGGGGTTGGTTTGCGGCCGGTTGTCAGGAGTGCGGGGAATTGGAACTGGATTCCGTTTTCGTTTCGGTGTTTCTGGCTGGCCCGCAGGATTTCTGCATTGATGCGTTCCCGATCCTGAGGCAACTGTGCTTCCAATATCATGGGCATACGCACAATGCTTTTATAAATCATTTCCAGAATATCTTCCGGCTGTCTGGCATTCCATTTAAGCTGGAGTACCGTTGATTTCGTATCGATAAAACCTGCCTCTTTTAAAAGGTTTTCTGATTCCTGCGGTTCTGCAAAACGAAACATGGGAGGGGAGGGCGGCAGAGGAACCTCCAGCGAACCGTGCTTTTGAATCGCGTCCATTACCAATTGAAAAAACTCGCCGCCTTGATCCGGACTGCGCCATACGGTGAACGTATAGTTCCCTCCGGGAGTGAGCATCCGCCACGCTTCCTGCGCTGCCAGGTCCGGATGTTCCAAATGCAGCAACCCAAAAGAACAGGCCACGGCATCGAACTGTGAATCCGGGTAAGGCAACTGCTCGGCATTGCCCTCGGTGAAAGTGATCTCCGGAAACAGAGACCTGGCTTTGTCCACCATGGCCGAGGCGAAATCAACGCCTTCACTACGTGCGCCCAGGGAGTGAGCCTTTCCCGCCAATTGACCGGGCCCGCACGCGACATCGAGCAAACGTTTATTCTTTAAATCGCCAAACGTTTGAAGGATGGAATCAATAGACTGTTGGGTAATGGTTTCGAATAGCCGATCATATTCGCTCGCTTTAGCCAGCCAACCCGCATGCTCCAACGCCTGAAACGAATTTTTTTCCATGGTGTCTCTCCGGGTATTAACGAGAATTTATACCAAAGAAAAAATGGGTTGGCAAAAAAATGAGGCGATTTCACTAACCCTCTCCGCTTTTGACAAGAATAAAATATTGGTCTATTTATTAAAAAGCTTATCAATAATCGGAGCCTTTGGTTTTTGCAGTCAATGATTTCTATAACACTGGTGTCGCCTTGGACCGTCAAGCCAAGATGGAAGGATTCATAACCATTGCAGTGGTTCTTGTTATCGTAATAGGCGTTGTGATTTTAATAAAAAGAAAAAAGAATAAATAAAAAGTCAACTCATTGCCCGTGGATATACGTGGTCGAGGTGCGAGTTTCGGGAGATTCGTTTTCAACCTTGAATTCCGTTGGCGTACCGCCGGTGGTTTTGGTAAACCCACTGGTGGAAATTAAGGTTCGTTGGGGAGGATTTGATATTTGACATGCTCTTCAATGTTGGGAAAGAGATTGGAAAATTCTGTAGAGGAAATCTTTTTGCTTTCTTTAATGTTTACCCATTCATTCATTCTGCCTCCGCTCCAGTGCACAAGTACTGATACACATGGATAGAGACTTAAAAGACAAAGTAACCCTCCAACAAAATCCTTCGAACAATTTTCTCTCCAATGGCCATGATCCATTATATTGGTAGAATAACCATTTACCAACGCTAGATATGCTTCCCCATTTATTTTGCCTCCCAAAATTGCTTTTCCAATTGAGGTTTTAGTGACATCTTCCAAAATGATGGGAGATTTAAAAAAAGAGTGAATGCTTTCATTCTGCTGCGGTATTGTTGGAATTGACAAATATAAAAAATCACTCATGAATTTAAAATTTTTGAGACCAATTAAATAATTATAAAAATTTGTTTAAAAAACCAATAAATTAATTCGTTAATAAAGATTGACGCTGTCTCCTATAAAATCAATCGGATCTTTGTGTCCACCGTCCTATAGCAGGATCGTAATCTATCGCGCCGAAATGGATGAGCTTCCTATCAGTATCGTGTAATTTGCCTACAAATGCAATTAGTTAGAAGTCGATATTTACGGGGCTGGGTGAAACGTTTTCCCGCTCATCGATAATGTATGCGATTTTATTTTGTGTGTCAGTTGGAAGGGATTTGTGGAAGTTTGGGAGTGCATCTGAGGTGCGCATTTTGATTTGCCTATCAACAATAAACCGTTACTTTTGTACTCTAATTGCAACAGCTTGGTTTAAGTTATCTTTGGGTGGACTACAATTTTCTAACCAAACTTCAATAGAGTCGCCTTTATGAATTTCGTCCATACGAATTATGCCCCCAAATTGAGTAAAAACATGGTTTCTTTCAATTTTGGAAAGACTAACTGGGTATGTAGCCTTCCCGGATATCACTTTTATTTCTTTTAGTTCGCCAGCAATACTAAGTACCTGTCCAGAAATAGCAGGGGGAGGACCTTTCTGGGTATCGCTGGAGGGAAGATCGCACTTTATGGCAGATGAACAACCCGATAATAAAGTTAGTGCAAATAGCAGGTAAAACATGTTGTCTCCTCTTCATTGGCTCACTTTTCTATCATAATAACCGATCACAATTGCCGGATCGTAGTCCCGAGCACGGAAGCGGATGAGCTTCCTATCAGTATCGTCTAATTAGCCACCGAATGCAAACGGTTAGAAGTCGATATTGGTGAGGCTGGGTGAAACGTTTTCCCGCTTCCCGCCCGTTGATAATGTATGCGATTTTATTTCGTGTGTCAGTTGGAAGGGATTTGTTGAAGTTTTGGAATGGATATGAGGTGCGCTTTTTGGGTGCTGAAAAATCCATTTACATAATGAGAGAATGTATTAAGGAAAGTGACTGAAAAAAACAAACGGTGGGGTTTGGTTAAATAAATTGCTTTTCGCTGGACAGTTCTTTGGATGCGTCTTTGATAATAGCGATGGAGGAATTCAGGATAAAAAGACAAATCACAGTTGCTATTAAAATATCGGGCCAGAACGAATGAAACAGGTGAATGGCTCCTGCGGCAAGGATCACTCCGAGGTTGGCCAAAATATCATTCCGCGCGCACAACCAGGTGGATCGCATATTCAAATCCTGGTTTCTGAATTTAAACAAGCATAGAACACAGATGAGGTTGGCCGCCAGTGCCAGGGCTCCCACCACTCCAATGATTTCCGGGTCGGGATTCGAGGGTTCTAAAAATCGAAGCAGTGCGGAAAATAAAAATACCAGGGACAAGGTTCCCATCAGGATTCCTTTCCCAAGGGCGACACGGGCTTTCAGTTTTTCTTCCCGGTTCAATACAAAAATCGAAGCTCCAAAGATGAGAGCATCGCCAAGCATATCCAGCGAATCCGCCCACAATGCGTGGGAGTTGCCTAACCATCCGTAAGCCATCTCAACCAGGAACATCGCCAGATTTATATAAAATACAAACCAAAGCACCTTGCGGTGGTTGGTGGAAAAACCATCTAAGTCATTACCGCAACCTGAAGAACACTGGCTCACGATTTCCTCTTTTTGGTCCTTGCTTTTTTAGTGGGCTTGCAGTCGGGACAAATACCGAAAAACTCCAACATATGAGTCACATCGGAATATCCCTTGTCTTGAATCATCTTCTCTATTTCAGAAATAAAGCAATAATTCATTTCAGATACGCCCTTGCAATTTTTACAGACGATATGGTGATGGTGGTGGGACTCATCCTTAATTTCATACCGAAA
Organism: Nitrospinaceae bacterium; assembly: GCA_965223665.1. Taxonomy (GTDB): domain Bacteria; phylum Nitrospinota; class Nitrospinia; order Nitrospinales; family Nitrospinaceae; genus CBDCVY01. Next base: position 2,018,971 of record OZ245011.1, on the reverse strand, counting down.
AATTTCATCGCCTAAGTACCGACGTTCCACCAAACCTTCTTTTTCAAATTGTCCGAGGCAGCGATAGACCGTTGCTAAATCACAAACATTTTTTCCCAAACCTTTATGTATTTCTTCAATGGTAAAAGGACCGTGACCGTCCAGTAAATACATCAAGATCATTTTTCTGGGTTTGGTAACGCTTAATTGATTTTGGCGAAGAAATTGTTCCGCCAATGCCTGGCTATTAGATTCCATATAGATTTATAACTTTAAATTTACGGTTTTCCACTAGAATGATTGCTTTTATTATTCAATTATTATGTGTTTTCTCTTTTCATTAAGAATTTTAACATAATCCACATATTGCAAAAAGTTCTTAAAATTAATCGCAGATTATTTGCAAATAGTTTGCAAATAAATTTAACTGTGCTAATATTAACCCAAATTTTACAAACTTAATTTTGAGGCTCCATTGCAAAAACATTGGAAGTTGCGAATTGTTTGTAAAAAATGTGAACTCTGCTCAAGTTCGAGGGTCCGGGGACGGAATATCATAAACATAACTTTGTAGCCTCCTCCAACCAGGCGACAATACTTCCATCCCCGGAACTCTTGGGTTCATACTGATCTGTCGTTTCCATTTCCATTACTGAGTTTCAAATTTTTCATCATCAGGCTGGGGGATTTTTCCCAATAGTTATAAAGTGGAATCGGGTCCGTTTTGGGGTTCCTGTTAGTGATTGGGTAGGAGAAACAGTATGATTTGAAATGTATTGAATTCCCTGGTCTTTTATGATAATAAAATCTTTTTTAAGCAATAATTTCGGGATATTGTGGACATCTTTCAATTGAGAAAATTACACACAAAGCAATCCAAGGGAACCACCTGGTTGATTGCGTTCTGTTTCAGCCTGGTTATGCTGTTTGGGGCACCCCTGCACCATCACGATCCCGGGCATTTACAACTGGACCCGGATTGTGCGCCTTTTCACTTTTTCGAATCCAGTATCAACTTTGAAGCGAATATTTCCGATCTTGCTCCATTCACTCAAGTCTCTGACAGGATTAGTCTCGCCGACGCTGTTTTATATACTACCGAGTCTGTTCCTGCATTTAGTCGAGCGCCCCCGCATTCTGTTGACACCTTAGTTTAAAAATTAATTATTTTTTCTATCCCTTTTTGGGCAATCCCTTTGTTAAGGAGGCAATGGGGTGTTGTTCATTTAAAGAGGATACTGTCAACGGAGTGAATCATGAATCGGTTTTTATATATTCTCGTGTTCTTTGTCTGTCTCGTTCTTTTTTCTTCTTCAGCTTTTGCTGATGAAAAAACCAAAGCATCCCAAGGTCCTAAGAAACATCTTCCGGTCCATCTTAAAGAAGTTGTGGTGTCTGACCCGATGCAAAAAAGTATGGCCAGTTCCGCAAAGCCGGTTACCGTTTTGCACGATGAAGAATTGCGCTTAAAGTCAAGCGGCACCATCGGTGAAACCTTAAAGCAGGAACTGGGAGTTCACGGACAATCATTCGGCCCCGGTGTGGGCTTACCCGTCATCCGGGGACAGAGTGGTCCACGGGTTCGAGTTTTATCGAATGGTTTAGGAGTCAACGATGCTTCCCAGGCCAGTCCCGACCATGCGTCCGGGTCCGTGCCTCTACTTGCTCAGAGGATTGAAATTCTTCGTGGGCCGGCAACTTTGCTTTACGGTAGTGGAGCCATTGGTGGTGTAGTTAATGTGATCGACAACCGGATCCCCATGTTTGTTCCGGATAAATTGATTGGTGGCGCCTTTGAGCAAAAATATAATTCGGTTTCTGATGAAACCTCTACCACACTCCAATTAGATGGTGGCTTTGGTAAGTTTGCTTATCATTTGGATGGATTTTATCGAGAAAATGACAATGTGGATATAGGTGGCTTTGCCATTGATGTTCCCAGAGCTCAGGTCAGCCAACCGGGCCTGGCCGTGGTTCAAAATACAAATGGCTTTTTAGATAACAGCAATTCCAGGACAAAAGGCGGTACGGCGGGTGCTTCTTTTGTTGGAGACAGCGGGTTTATAGGGTTCTCTGCAAATGTTCTTGAGAATGTATACGGAGTTCCACCGGAAGGTACTGCGGGTGCCGAAATGATCCGTATCCTTTTGGAGCAAACCAAATATGATATGAAAGGAGAATATAAAAATCCTCTCTGTTTTCTTGAAGCCATTCGGACTCGTCTGAGCTACACCGACTATCAGCACGCAGAAGGCGACGAAGCATTATTTAAAAACGATACCTTTGAAGGTCGACTGGAAGCACCGCACAAACCTTTTGGAGGTTTCAATGGTGTTTTTGGATTCCAGGTAATTTCAAGTAAGTTTTCTGCGCTCGAAATTGAAGATAATGAATTTCTTGTTCCTGTGACTCGAACCAATATCTATAGCTTTTTTGCCCAGGAAGAATATGTTAATGGTAATTTTGTGACTGCATTTGGATTTCGAATAGAGCATGCTACGTTAAACCCAAGAGACTCAATGAATCCAGATAAAACTTACACTCCTTTTAGTGCCTCGATTTCAGAAGTATGGACTATCAATGCCCAAAATACCGTGAGCCTGGCCTTCACCCATTCAGAAAGGGCGCCGCAAGTGCAGGAGTTGTTTTTCGAAGGGTTTCATGAGTCCACACGTGTATTTGAAAGGGGTAACCCCAATTTACGCAAGGAATCATCCAATAACCTCGATTTTGGTTACAAATTCATTTCCGACCTGGTAACTTTCCAATTGGATTTATTTTATAACTGGGTGAAGGACTACATTTTTCTACAACGTACAGGAGCTTTGGTTCTTGGAGACCCCGAGGCAATTCAACAACAGGGTAACGCCAGAATTTTTGGTTATGAAGCGAATCTTATTTTCGCGGTTCTTCAAAACAGTTTTGGTGTAGTCGATTTAACTTTGTTCAGTGATTTCACACGCTCCAAGTTGAGAAATGGTACGGATATTCCTCAAACTCCTCCATTGCGATGGGGATTTCAAGTGGACCATGTTCTGGGAAACTGGAGCTCTAATTTTCGTTTGACTCGAGCGGAACGCCAGAAGTATTCGGGACTGAATGAAGCCAGAACACCTGGATATTTTCTTTTAACGATCACTACGCAGTATCAGGTAAAGAATTTTCATGGAATGAATATTCTGGTTTATGCAAGAGGAAATAACTTATTGGATTCAAACATTCGAAATGCGACTTCTTTTTTAAGGAATTTTTCTCCGGAACCCGGAATTGGGGGAGAAGTCGGAGTTCGGATCAGTTATTAATTCCTCAATGGGAGTTGATGGCAATTGGTCTAATATTGGAGGCTTTGGTACCATCTATACATCTCCTCGGAGTGTGGGATATTTTTTAGAATGAGGGGAAATGGAGGGAAATTCATTTAAAAATCGCCCTTTAAAGGGTGCCAATGACCATCAAATGGGTGGCTTTTAATATTGGTATCAATAAGTTATAATTTTCGTAAATTTACATTGTATCCGTTTCCCGGGTAATCCCCGGGAAAGGTGTTTTCTTTAAAATTTTCACCTTTGGGCAACATTTTAATGTTGCCTGAGGGAAGAATAATAATTAAGTTTTTTAAGGGATGGCGTTTATGTTTGATGTAGTTGAATCTTCATTTAGTTTGCTGACCAAAGGTGGGTTCGTAATGGTTCCTATAGTCCTTTGTTCTGTTATCGCGTTAACTATCATCATTGAACGTCTTCTTTATTTTAAAAAATGCCAGGAAGATCCGGATAAATTTTTTAATGGATTAAAAAAGTTTTTAGAGGATGAAAAGTCTTCCAAGGTCCTGGAGTTTTGTAAAAACTCACCTGGACCTTTGGGCCGGGTCATGGAGGCAGGGGTTCACAACAAAACCGCATCTGCATGGAAACTTTCCGAAATACTTTCAGTCACCGCTCAGGAAGAAGTTAACCATTTAAATAAAAATATTAGAGCGCTGGAAGTCATCGCTATTATTTCTCCTTTGATGGGACTGTTGGGAACAGTTGTTGGAATGGTCCAGGCCTTCAATCGCGTTGCGGAATATAAAGGGCAGGTGGACCCAAGCATTTTGGCCGGTGGAATCTGGGAGGCCTTGTTGACCACGGCCGCCGGGTTAACGGTTGCTATTCCTGTTACCATTATGCTGCATTATTTCGACAAAAAGATCGAACAAAAGTCGTTTCAAATGACTAAATTGGGTCAACTGCTGATTCACCACTTTGATGATGAGCAACAACATCAGAAAGAGAGTCAATCTAAAGAAGTGATTGGAAAATCGGATTACATTAATCCTAATTAACGAAGCAATTCAGATGATACTGATAAAACCTCGCAGGAAACTCTCCCGGTTGGATATGGCCCCTTTGATTGATGTTGTTTTTCTGCTGTTGATTTTTTTCATGCTGACATTCGCTATCCAGGGCCAAGGGATTGATATTAGTCTTCCGAAGGGTTCATCAGGTGGAGCACAAAAAGAAGAAAGCCTGATTATAAAAATCGGCAATGATCAAAAGATAATGATTAATAATGAAACGATTGCTATTGAAAAGCTTCAAGAAGAGATCCAGAAAAAATTAAGCGGGCGAATTAACAAAACGGTTGTTATCGAGGCTAACCAGAAAGCCCGTTACGAAATATTCACCAAAGTTCTCGACAAGTCTCGTTTGGCGGGTGCTGAAGGATTTTCCATTGTTAAATAGAGAAAAACAAAACTTAATAGTCCCCGTCGTAAAACGGGCGCCTCTACAGCTTGATTTAATTCCAATGATCAATATTGTGTTTCTTTTATTAATATTCTTCATGCTAACCTCGACCAGTTTCACGCAGTTGAATAAGGTGGAACTGCCGGAAGCGGAATCTGGAATGCCAAAACAAGAACGTAATCTCACTGTTTCGATCCTGCCAAAGGGCCAGGTAGAATATGAGGGAAAACCTTATACGCTGGAGGCGTTGAGTTCAGTATTGCAATCCGCGCTTGGCGATCGAGAGAAAAAAATCATTGAAATTGAGGCCGATAAAAATATTGCGTTTGAGCTTTTCGGTGACGTCATCGAGGTGGCCAGACAAGCGGGTGCAGAAGATTTTGTACTGGCAACAGAGACCGCAAAAACTCCCGCAAACTAAATAAATTTTCCAATGAGTTCTTCCTACACAACTACAACAGTTTATTCTGCTCTGGGTTCCATTAGTGCTCATTTTGTCTTTGTCGTTTTTGTAGGATATTTATTTTTGTCTCAGGACAGACCTGTTTATCCGCCAAAGAAGATCGTCAAATTGGAGATTGTCAAAAAAACTCCTTTGCCTGAGAAGAATTCTATAAAGGAAGTTTCAAAGCCACCAATTCAAACCCCCAGTCCAATGAAACAGGAGAATCTGCCCCAAATCCAAAAACCAACGGGTATTCTTGAGGTTACTCCCGTGAAACCTGTGACTCCTGTAGTCCAGAAGATGGAGCAAAATGCCGTCCAAACTCCCTCGGTTCCAACGAGACAACTTCTTGCAAAAACTTCGGTTTCTACACGACCATCGCACGCTGATTCCATTGTCCCAAGAAGCGATCCACAAGTTCAAATAACCAATAGTATCTCCTCATCAAAGGCGACAGTGATTGACAACCGGGCGAGCCGGTTGACCCAACCAGCACCAAAAAGAAGAGTTCTTCAACAGACCAAACAGTCAGTCTCGTTTTTAACCGCTACTAAAGGAGGAGGGTTAATCAGTGGCCGCGCTAAAAGGATAAGTGCAGCATCGTTTCAGCCAAAAGCAATCGAATCTCATAAAGGTTCCCCAAAAAATTCGTTTAAAAAAGAAGGACAATTAATCAACGGCCGTGCGAAAAGGATCAATACCGCATCCTTGCAGCCAAAAGCAATCCAATCCGATAAGAGTTCCCAAAAAAGCTCGGTGAATCATAGAGGACAATTGATCAGTGACCGTGCGAAAAGAGTGCGTACGGCATCGTTTCAACCGAAGGCGCTCCAATCTGATAAGGGCTCCCCAAAAGGGACCTCTAATAAAGGAAATCTTTTGAAAGAAACGGCATCCTTTAGAATGTCGTTTCCCCATTCCAGTCCTAGAAAACCGGAAAATGTGAAATCGAATTTCATCAAGGGAACCGTAAAGACCGCATCGTATTCTTCGGGTGCTGAACCCTTCGCTTTCTCGAAGGTGGAACCCAGGCCCGTACCTACGATTGTGGACCCAAGAGTGTTGCAGAGTTACAGTCACGGGATTCAGAGTAAAATTGCGGCCAGGAAAAAATATCCCAGAAGGGCAAAACGTCAAGGCAAACAGGGTCGGTTGACGGTCCGATTCACGGTTTTAAAATCAGGGGAAATTAAAGATCTTATATTGGTCGCAAAAACTCCTTTTAAAGAATTAAACGAGGCGGGACTGAATGCTGTAAGGGAGGCTGCCCCGTTTACGAGTCTTCCGGCGGAAATTGGGCAGGAATACTTGGTGCTTGAACTTCCGTTCAAGTTTGAACTAAAATAATTGAAAATTGATTATCCATTCTAATGTAACGAGAACAAAAACTATGTCTGCAAAAAAATGTTTTTGGGTTTTTTTAATTTTTATGGGTTGGTTTGGGAATGCCGTGTGTTTTGCCGAAGTCAATGAAATAGATTCCAATTTCGATGGAAAGATTGATCAATGGCAGCACGTAGGAGCCGATGGTAAATTGATAAAGATAGAATACGACGGAAATCACGATGGTAAGGTGGATCAAACCGAATACTACGAGGGCGATAAAAAACTGGTTCGTGTTGAGTTTGATAAAAACCAGGATGGCTCGATAGATCACTTTCAATACTACAATTCAAAGGGAGAGGTGGACCGCATTGAAAAATCCACCAAGATGAACGGGAAAATTGACTCCCGAGAAATGTTTGGAGCTGATAAAAAACTGGATCGCGCGGAATATGACGATAACGGAGATGGGAAATTTGAAACGATTCAGTTTTATAATGATCAGGAAAAATTGGTTCGTTTGGAAAAAGACAATAACGGCGATGGAAAGCCTGATAGTTGGAGCTATTTCAAAGGAAATAATCAAATCGATAATACCGCTTTCGATACCAATGGAAATGGGAAACCGGACCAATGGCAGTATTACGAATCCGGTGGCACCACCTTGAAGAAAGTCGAGTATGATACCAATGATGACGGTAAGGCCGACCGATGGGAAAGTTTTAAGAGCGGAAAATTGGCTAAAGTAGAGCTGGATCGAAACTTTGATGGCGTCGTCGATTTAACTCAAAAAAAATAACTACGTTTTTATATCTTCCAAGAACTGAGCTTGGGTTTCTGGTTTTGTCGAAAAATTTCTTTGAGAAATTTATGCTATCCTCCGTCCATCTCCCATAATGTTTAATCGAGGGTTAACCCTTTTCCCTGGGGCACATCTCTGAGTGCCGCGATGAACCCATTATCAGCACGTACCCATTCCTGATGGCGGTACTTAGCATAAATATTGACAAGCGGACAGATGACTTCCCAGCGTGGGTGATCCCCTTTGTAGGGTCGGTTCAATGTCACTGAAAAATAGCCATCGCTTCGGAAAGGATTGCCGCAGCCGCCGGCGATCAAGAACCAAATTGTATAATTCAGTCGCCCTTTTTGGCAGGAAACAGGTTCGGCTGAGAACTCGATCCCTGTAACGGCATTGAGTGACAGATGGCAGTGATGTCCCTCGAACCGACCGAACTGCCAGGAGATATGGTCACCCTCACGATACTCAAAGAGACCTCCAAGGTGGTCGGTCTTGAACTCCACGAGTGTTCGATCCCGATAGATGACCAAAGAGGCCTCCGGAATGGCAATGGCCTCCTCGACGAGGGAATGGAATGCTGGACCGGACGGCACCGTAGCGGGTCGCTCTAAAAATGTGAGTTCTTTAGTTGCGGAAGACCAATTTGATAGCACCTTTTGCGATGAAGTTGCAAGAGCTTCTAATATTGCACATCCCTCTTTGGCTTCTTCCAACTTGGAATCGAAGATAAGACGAACTCGATCGGGTTTTTCTGTTACGTCCTGTTTGTATCTCTGATACCATTTCGCAACGGCTTGCCCGTCGACTCCTGTGGTAGTGTAAGGTGAAGCAAAGAGAGCCCGTAGCATCGCCCTGCCGGTTCGAGCTCCTCCTGGCCCAATACAAAGGTAACGGATCTCGAGTGAGGGACGAAATTCGAGACAAACGCTTGGTGCGATTACATACTCGATAGAATGGATACGAGCCAGGTCAATATGTACATGATGCTCGCTATCGGATGTGCGTAGTTCTCGGACACCATTGAAGCAACCTTCATAGCGAGCCGATAGCATCTGAGTCACTCCTACGAGTTCCATCACGGCGCCATCCTGCCAGTTGCCGACTGCCAGGGTAACTTCTTGATCTTGTGCCCAGGTACCAAGTGAACGCTCAAAGAAGGAAACCAGTTTTTCTGTGTCCTCTTTAGCTGTGTCTGGTTCAGAAATGGGCAGCGGTGTTGAAGAAGTCGCATCATTCATAAAATCTCTTTATCCCTCCAAATGATTAACCTCAATTATTCTATAACTAACCTTGAAAGAAAAGCATGGCTAACATCCCCAACCCTAGGGAAATGATGTTCAGGGTTTTGTTGCCCTTTTGTTGGTTGTTGAGGGCCATCAAATCAAAAAAGGCTAAATAAATAAAAGTACCGGCAGAAAGAGCAATGGCGATTCCCAGCCAATATTTATCAACCAACTCAAAAACGCTAAAAGAAAGCAGAACCCCAAGGGGCGTGGTTAGAGCGAAAATAAAAATGATCGAAACAATAGTTTTTCTATCGTATTTCCCTGCTTTTACGAATAGAGCGGCTAATAACATAGCGGTGGGAAACTTATGAAAAATAATCGCTGCGATGACGGCAAATCCAAAATTCATCAAAGTTGCAGCGCCCATTGCAAACCCTTCCACTAAAGCATGGAAAGAAACTCCTATTAACGCGGACATCCCTATTTGTTGGAAAACCAATTCCTGAGTCGCGTTGATTTTAGAACCTAAAGCTTTTTCTATCCCGTAAATAGAAAAGAATCCAATAAGTATTGGGTAAATCATTTCAAAACCCAGGATAGGCTTTGCATCAGGAATCATGTGAAATAAAACGGCTCCAATAAAAATTCCTGCGGAAAAATTTATAATTAATTCAAATTTGTGGAGAGCCCATGATTTGAAAGTTGGAAGACAACCTCCTAATAAGGTTACAAAAATGGTAAATCCTAATATGGGATAAGGTACGGCCATTTCCAATTTTATAGATTCCTTACAAATTGCAAATTATGCATCAAACGAAAAAATTGAGGCAGTTCCCTCTGCCCCGCCTATGCCCAGGCTCTGTCCATCGGGCGACCAGGCAATTTTTGAAATAGGATAATCCATGGCGATGCTTCCAATGGGTATTTTTGTTTTTTGCAAATCCCAAATGTGAACCTCCCCATTCTCATCTCCGGAAGCTAAGAGTTCTCCATTCTTTTGGAAAACCAGAGAATTGATTTCACCTGCATGCTGTTTAAGTAAAATAGGTGCCGAACCGCTCGGCCCCACCAGACTGCATTCAGGAACCAAAGAAAACAAAGGAAATAATTGTTCATTTGCTGAATGTTGAGGGTTGCAATCCCAGATCACCAGGTTCTCTTTATCGTTAGTCGCTAAATACCTGCCATCAGAACTCCAGGACATTTTAGAGACCTTTGAGTTGTATCCGAACAAGGGATGATGCTTGCTGGTTTTGACTTCCCAGAAATGAATGGCTTCCTCGTCTCCCATGGCAATTTGTTTTCCATTAGGCTGCCAGGCCATTTTTATTGGACACCCGTGCCACTCCAGGTATTGAGTCGTATCCAAATCTCCATATCCTCTTATAGTGATTCCCCCCTTGGTGGTCGTCGCAATGAACCGACCATCGGGAGACCATTCAATATCTGAAATAGAACTTTTGTGATCAGACCAGGTTTCTTCGTGTTTTCCTGAAACGTTCCAAATGCTTAATTTCTTTCCGGATGATGAAGCTAAAAACTGACCCAGAGAACTCCAGCTTAAACAGTCAATCCATCCTCCGAAATCCTGACACCAGGCTTCGCTCATGGACGAAATGTCCCATAACGTAAGTTTTCCGTCCTGGCCGCCACTGGCCAATAAATTTTCGTAAGGATGCCATTGCATGGAAAGGGCACCATGCTTATGCCGGCCAAGTTCCTTCCAGGCGAAATCAGATTTCATATTAAATAGGGCGATCTGCCCATTAGCGGTAATAGCGGCTAAATATTCACCGTTGGGAGACCAGCCAATATCAATAACGTATTCGTCTAATATATTTTGTTGAATCAGGTTTTGAATAAGTACCATAAATTTAAGCTCATAATTTTGCGAATGGGAAAGATTCAATTTAATGTTAAAAGTTTTATGTTCCCCAGGTTATCGCCAATGGCAATGGATTGATCGTTGGGCGCCCACATCAGTTGCGTGACTTCAGAGTCAAAGTTTACGGTCGCCAAAGGTTTTTTAGACTCTTCGTGATTCCACACTGCCACTAATCCTGATTCATCGGCGGAAGCTAGAAGTGGTCCATTATTTTGAAAAGCCACTGCGGAAAGTAATTCTTTATGTTTGGTCAGTGGAATCGGGTCGGTATCCTGGGGGCCTTTACCAGAACAATCCCAGAGGATTACTTTATCGCATCCCCCTGTAGCTAAATATCTACTGGTAGAATTCCAGGCCAATGGAAGTACTTTAGTCGGGTAGCCAGACATTTGACAATCTTTGCCGGTTTCGACATCCCAAAAATGAACCGTTGAATCCTGATCGCCCGTTGCAATGAATTTTCCATCAGGACTCCAGGCGATTTTCAATGAAGATCCTTTCCATTTAAATTTTCGTTGTCTGTCTGGTTCCTTTGGGAACTGGAAAGTAAGCCCACCGTAAGTTGCGGCCACGACACAATCGCCAGACGGAGACCACGCAATATCCGCAATGGTGCTTTCAAAGTTCGTCCAATCCACCAATAACTCCCCATCGGTATCCCACAATCGCAAATGTTTTCCAGCGCTGGTGGCTAAACATTCGTTGCTGGGATGCCAAACCAAATTTTCAACCCAGGTCGAGCCACCTTTCATGGAACGAATCTCTTGTTCTGAATGTTTCCAATTCCAATACCGAATTATTCCATCGAGACCCGCGCTTGCGAAACAGTCTCCTGCGGGACTCCATCCAACTTGAGAAGTTCCCAATTCGTGACCAGAAGCAAAAGATACTTTATTTCCTTGTTCAGTATCGAAAACTGTAATGGGTCCGCTGGTTTCCACCGCGGCCAAAAGGGAGCCGTCAGGCGACCAGGAAAGATCCATCACATAGTCTCCGATGGACTGAGTCCAAGATCGCGATAGTTTTTTTCGGTTCTTTTTATTTTTAGGTTTTTTTAACTTAGGCACGAACGAACTCCATCTTCAAAAAAACTACGGTCCAGATTTCGACCAATGAAAATCAGGTTATTTTCCCGTTTTCTGTCTCCCCAGGGTTGTTCCGGGTATCCGTCAAAAAGCATATGCACCCCCTGGAAAACAAACCGATTGGGTTGATCTTTAATGCTTAATATTCCTTTCATTCGGAAGATATCTACAGCCTTGGTTTGCAGAATGACTCCTAACCATTGATTGAGCTTTTCATGATCTAAGTCACCCGCCAGTGTGATTCCCACAGAAGAAATTTCATCGTCGTGCTCATGGTCCGGATTAAAAATTTGTGAGACCCCAGGTTGAATAATTTCTCCACTTTCATTTTTTAACGTCGCGTTAAATTCTTCTGGCATGTGTTCTGAAAACAATATGTAAGAACCTTTTACCGGGATTTGAATAGGAAATCGGGATTGCTTCGATTGAAGATCCAGATAGAACAGTTTTGCATTTGGCTTTAAAGCGTCTCCAGAAAATAAAGTTTCTTTATTTTCTGAAAAAATTTTAACGGTGGGTTCTATAGCCTGGTTTAATTCTTCTGAGCTTGCTTGCGAAACCTGGCGTAAAGAGACTTTCATTCCGGGGTCTGGGCCTTCCTGAAGAGTGAATTCGTGCTCCCCTTCGTTGAGTTCAAAGATCCCACCCCATTCGAAAGGATATTCCGGTTCCAAAAACTTGGGGTTGATTTCCAGGGACCGGTTCAAATCAAAAGCGGAGATATTCAATATATGTTCCAAATTGACTTTTGATTTTTGAGTGCGAAACAGTTTAGCGGCTCCATTCATTTTTCGAAGTCTTGCTTCTAATTCAACGAGTTCTTCAGGATTGACCAAATCTGTTTTATTGATAAGAATCACATCAGCAAAGGCAATTTGTTCCCGGGTTTCACTGCTGTCCGCCAGTCTTTCATTGATGTGCTTGGCGTCAACGACTGTCACGATGCCGTCTAGCGATAGCTTGGTTCCAATTTCATCATCCATGAAAAACGTTTGGGCCACGGGACCGGGATTCGCCAAACCGGTGGTCTCAAGTAAAATGTAATCAAACTTGTCTCTGCGTTTCATTAAATTTCCGAGGATTCGAATCAGGTCGCCCCGGACGGTGCAACAGATACAACCGTTATTCATTTCGAAAATCTCTTCCTCTGCATTAATAACCAGATCGTTATCAATACCGAGTTCTCCAAATTCATTTTCAATAACGGCAATTCTTTTTCCATGATTTTCAGTCAATATATAATTCAGCAATGTAGTTTTACCGGCACCCAGAAATCCCGTTAACACGGTGACGGGTACGGATTGAATTGTTTGTTCAGTACTCATAAGAATCCTTTACTTTTGTTATCGTGATGATAAATCAGTAATATCCTCAATATTAATTTCATGAATTTGTTTATGAAATTTGTATTGTTCTTTTCTAGCGCCTTCTCTCATAACAACTATTACCGTTTCGATTGGCGGGCACCCTTCTTCATGACATTGCAACTCTGTTACGAGTATGGTGTCGTTTTTGGTCAAATTAAAAATTTCACTGATCCAATGTTTGATGGTCGAAATTGCGGCAACATCTTTTTTTTGATTTTTTTCAAATAGATTTCGCATCGGTTAGGCTTTCCCTTTAATCCTGAGATAGGAATAATGTTTTGTTTGAAGTTTCATCTGAAACAAGTTGTTGTCTAAAGAAATTCGCCATCCGGTTCCAAGCCCATGCTCCTTCATAGCAGGAAACGATGGGTTGCTTGAAATCTTTTAGACAGTTTTCCCGATAAGAAAGGTCCATAACCCAATTAACCCACCCTTCATAACAGGCAATCCAATCAAATAATTCTGACATCAATCTAAATGAGCATTCCCATTCTTCTATGCTTTTGGGATTGCTCATTTCAGGAAGGCTGGAAGGAGACCAAATGGGAAGATTCAGCGGTTCACCGTGGATTAGTTTGGGATAAACGTTGTAACGACCCAGGTAGACTCCCGGGTTGTTTCCCTGAACATAGTAAACTCCAAAACCCCAAAGGACCAGGCTGCTTTCACCATTGATATGGCAAATGTAATTTGTGCTGCCGTCTGTTTCTTTTGGGGGACGAATCCTTTTAAAACCGAAATCGATGAGCAAGTTGCTTTTGGCATTAGTGATATCTTTACCAAAAAACCACAATTGTTGATGCAGTAAAATCTCCGCAAACCTTTTTACCTTCATCAGAGCCTTTGAATACCGGGAAGTTCCGGAAGATAATAGAGACGGATCCTTGAGCATGGAAACAATTTGCCTGATCATTATTGATGGGTTCCTTAATGCTATTTTTGCAAATAATTCGCAAATATATAACCTAATCTACAATATTTTTTAAATGGTTTGCAATTATTTTTTAAGAGATTATTCAAAAAACTTTGATTTTTGTTTTTTGAATGTCTAAAATTACCTATAAATATAGAGAGATTTCTAGTCGGCTAGATGAATCTTGGATAAAATTTTTCTATTAACCGCTTGTTATTTATTGTCATTTTTCAGTTATCTCAAAAACTAAATGCAATTCACTTGCAAAAATTTAAAGAATGGTGGATTGAGCCAACCGCAACCCCAACGGATAATACAAAGAGGTAATTCATATGAGCAATTGCGCTTCCACCTGCGAAGAGGGAATGAGTCAACTCGCAAAGAATCATCGACTGGTTCTGGGTTTGGCGTTATTCATAAATATTGGGATGTTTTTCATCGAAGCGATTTATGGCTGGCTGTCGGAATCCAAAGCCCTTTTTGCCGATTCTCTTGATATGTTAAGTGACGCTTTTTTGTTAGGGAGTTCTCTTTTTGTAATTCAACGAAGTGAGAAATGCCGGGCCTGGGTTTCCATGATAAAAGGGGTTATTATGGGAACCTTTTCTTTTTTTATACTTGCCTCGGTAGTGTATAGATTTTTTTCTCCCGGCTTGCCTGAACCGTTTACTATGGGAGTGGTGGGTGGACATGGCTCTAGCCGCCAATTTAGTTTGCGCTTTCCTGGTTTACCGTTATAGAAGCGACGACATAAACATGAAATCAGCCTGGTTATGTACGCGAAACGATGTAATGGCTAATTTGGGAATTTTAATCGCCGCTTGGGGAGTTGCTTATACTCATTCGTTTTGGCCCGATTTAGTGGTGGGAACGCTTATTTCTATTTTGATTTTTAGATCCAGCCTGGAAATCGTTCGAGAAGCTTCTTTGGCTTTGCGTTAAATTTATAGAGACCCGCTTAACAATCATGGATTAAAGGCAAGGGGCATCGTTAACGGTTTTCCGGAGACACTGCCCTCACTGCTATACACCTGCTGACCATTGACCCAGGTACCCTTAATGCTCCAGGAAAACGTCTGCCCGGCAAAGGGAGTCCAACCGCAGTGATATAAACTGTTTTCGTGAGTAACTGCAGTGGAGGATTGACTGTCTATAAGGACTAAATCTGCGTAATAGCCTTCACGAATAAACCCTCGTCCAGCGATGGCGTATCGAAGTGCTGGATTGTGTGCAGTTTTTTCAACTATCTGCGTTAAGCTTAAACGTCCATGCTTCATATGTTCAAATAAACTCAATAGGGCATGTTGTACCAGTGGAAGTCCGGCAGGAGCCTGCTCGTAATCAACCCGCTTTTCTTCAAGGGTATGGGGAGCATGGTCGGTGGCAATGATATCGATTTGATTGGTGTGCAATGCTTGAATTAGCGCATGGCGGTCACTCGACCTTTTTATTGAAGGATTGCATTTAATTAAATTACCTAAATTTTTATAATCCCGGTCGCTAAACCATAAATGATGAACGCAGGCTTCTGCGGTAATATTCTTTTTTTCAGTGGGCCCGGATTCAAATAAGCCAAGTTCTTTTTCTGTAGTGATATGCAATACATGCAATTGGCTTTGATATTTTTTGGCCAAGTTGACAGCGTAAGAAGAAGACGCATAGCAGGCGTTGGCATCGCGAAGTAGGGGATGGTCTTCAATAGTTAAAACCGGCTTCGAGTTATGGAGCCTCTCTCGATTTTGTCTAATGATTGGGCCGCTCTCGCAGTGAGTAACGATGAGCACAGGGGATTCACGAAAAATGGCCTCGAGTGCATGCGGTGCCTCAACGAGTAAATCACCGGTCGATGCGCCCATAAAGACTTTTACTCCACAGTGCTTTTTAGGATCGAGTCGCTTTATTTGGTCAAGGTTGTCTTCGGTGGCCCCCAGATAAAAAGCATAGTTGGCATGGGATCGCTCCGCGGCAATGTTGTATTTTTGTTCGAGCACTTCGATGGTTGTCGTAGCTGGCTTGACATTTGGCATTTCCATGAAACTGGTGATTCCCCCAGCCACCGCTGCGAAGGATTCACTGGCAATGGTGCCCTTATGGGTTAAACCCGGCTCACGAAAATGCACTTGATCGTCAATCATGCCGGGCAGCAGATAGCATCCGTTCGCTTCAATGATTTGGTCTGATGGCTGGGCTTTAATATCGGTTTCTATTTTGTCGATTTTAGAATCGAAAATCCGCAGATCAGTTTCTTTGATTTTGCCTTCGTTCACCACAAGTGCATGTTTGATGAGCGTTGCGGACATGGTTACGCGTGGTTGCCGTTTACAATAACCTTTTGGTTGTCGGCATCGACGTTTAAATAAAAACAGGATTGCCGGCCGGTGTGGCAGGGGGCGCCTTGCTGTTCCACCTGGCAGAGTACAGCGTCGCCATCGCAATCGAATGACATGGAGACCAGCTTTTGCACATGGCCGCTGGTTTCACCTTTGACCCACAGTTGCTGCCGGCTGCGCGACCAGTAAGTCATGCGTTGCGTTGCCAGCGTTATCTGAAGCGATTCTTTATTCATCCAGGCGAACATCAGCAGAGTTTTGGTTTGGACGTCTTGAGTGATTACGGGTATTAAACCTTGCTCATTGAAGGCAAGCTTCTCGATGACTTCGTTAAGTGGCAGGGAGCTGTCGTTGTTGAGTTGCTCCAGGGCAAGGAAATAGTCACGTTTCATTTTTAGGTCGCGTGCTTTTCGGTTGGGCAGGCGCAGTCTCTATTTTTTTGCTCCTGACACAGACGAAAATTAAACCAGTGCCCCACCGCAACGAAACAGGCTCCTAAAACCGTAAGTAATTTTTCGCCTGCCTCGCCAATACGTTCTTCACCCAAAACTAATGCCAAAACAAGTAGTGCTAATCCGATGGAACCCAAAAGGAGCAAACGGTAGCGTTTGTGTTCTTTGCATCCCAGGGTTAAGGCATAAAAACTGGTGGGGAGCACCACCACAAGCATCCAGAGATGAAAAGCCTCGTTATCCAGTTGCAATGCCGCCATGCTGGGCAGCAATGCCAACAGGAATGTTAGCCCCAGACAATGGATGACACACATCACGGATAAGCCTATGGACAATTTGTCGGTTAACGCTTGTGCAGTTTTCATGAAATACGTTTCCTGTTTTTTTAGCCGCGGGTGGAGGAAATCCTTCCCTGTGGAAAAAGACCTGGCTCGAGACTGAGCCCAGGTGTTGTGTTTGGATTGGGACCTGAAGCCTGGGGAGACTGTGATGCGCAACCCTCAGTCGTCTTGTTATCCCTTATTCCAGCTTTTTGACTTTTCACTTTTTTCAAAAATAAATAGCCAAAAATTTTTGCGAATAGCTTGCGAAATTCTAAGGTCTATAATAGTATTGTTTGAATTAATTTGCAAATATTTTGCAAATATTTTGCAAAAATTGCATGGGAATTCTTATGTCCTTGTTTTTGAAATACTTTGAATCGCCGGGATGAAGGGAATGATGAAGGCAGCCGTTTCTAAAAAAATAATCCAAAAAGCTGAAAAGCTGATTAAGGAAAATAACTTAAGCGTAACCGAGCCCAGGAAAAATATATTGGGCTTTTTGCTTAAGAATCACGGACCGTTTTCAGTGGAAGAGATTCATAATGGATTGGGAAATAACGCTTGCGATTTGGCCACCGTCTACCGGTGCATTGTTCAATTCGAAAATTCCAAACTTGTGGAAAGACACTATTTAGGTAACGAAGTCCTCCGGTATGAATTCAAAGACAGGGAAAGTCATCACCACCACATAATTTGCCGCATGTGCAAAAGCATAGATAAAGTGAAATATTGTTTTATCTCTGAAATTGAACAAATGATTCGCGATATGGGTTATTCAGATATCACGCACTCGTTAGAGTTTTTTGGAGTCTGCGCAAAATGTAATGCCAAATAAAGCGGGGTATTGATCCTCGCATCGTAATCTTCTTTTTCGCCAAAATCGTTGTAAAGATATGAATCGTTAACCACACCGAGAGTGGTGCTATCCAATAAACCATTGGATGAATTCTTTACCAACGTTTCCCACCGGCAAGCTCCAATAACCCGTCATCATCATAATCAAATGCAATAGAATTAGTGGGGATTTCATAACAAAAAATTGATTTGTAAAGAAAATTTTAGAAAATATTCTTTAGGCGGGATGTTAAGGAAAGGCGATCAGTAAATTTAAAAAAATAATTTATTGAAAATTTTGGGTCAAATAATAAAGAAGTTTATCACCTATAAAAGTTCTATTAATAGTGCGGTAGAAAAGAATAACTGGATCATTGCTAAGATTATTCCCAAAATAATTAATTTCTTGTAAAAGCCACGACATTGTTTTAAACAAATAATAAAAAATATTATTGCAATAATTTCAAAAATAATAGAAGCCCACATTAAGTTTATATAACTAGGTCCGCTAGCATTCCAAAAAAAGGAGCCAATTAATAAAAAAATGTAGGCCAAAATTCCAGTTATTCTAGTCATCGTGAAGTACTTGTTCCACTGGCAATGAACCGGTGGAACACATATTATTACTTTAAAAATAAGATCACTTTGCTTTGTTGGTTGAAGGCTCCCAAATTGTACCTACTTTGGATTTTTACTCTCTGAAATCCCTTAAATTTTTACCATTCACTTTGGTTACGCCAACAAGTAAACCTGTTGGTGTGCCTTGAGCAGTGTTGTGGAACAGCAAAAATTTATTTATACCTATTTCCACTTCGACCAAATCATGCTTAAACCCCTCGGTCTCCGAGTGAATGCTGATTAGACGATAACTTTTCCCGACCGTAGAAAATCGCTCCCTCAGCCAATTAAGTTCAAGAGAAATTACTTGGTCAGCCCTCTTGCACTGTTGCCGAGAAAAATTGACGCAAGACTGAGAGTGAATATACCATCCCTTGGATCGACACTCTTCAAAAATAAATTCCAACTCGGATTCACCTCCGCATTCGCCACCAAATTTTGCAGCCTCGGCCAAAGTCGGTTTTTCTGGATTTACCAACAATTGTATAAAACCTGTCACATCTGGATTAAGTTTTTCATTTAGGTGTAATTTCTTCTGAGATTCAACACAAGCACCCAGAAGAAAAATTGTTAACCATAAAGTAGCTTGAAAGAACTGTAACATGTTTATTCACCTCACTTTCAAAGGGCCTCGATCTTTTGTAAGGGCATTGCGTAAACTGCTTGTGTCATTATCAGTGGAACCAATACACCCCACTGTGCCAGGGACATTTCCACCGGGGTGAATGCCTAACCCTGTTCTATTAGTTGAAAAGTCTGGCGTTATCCGTTGGAACCAGCAATTGCCTAAAGCATCACAATAGGAAGCTAGATTTTTGTGGCTTGGCGGTACAGTAAAAGGCAAGCCTGTTAAAGTGTAATCACCTGGCGGCAGTTGTCCATTCCCACACGGCCCAGAAAGCGCTGGTAGACCTTAAAGGTCAATTTAGAAATTGGGTGAGGTATATGAGATTTTTATGGTTTAAGCCAAAATTTCTTTGTCCAATAAAAAAGACCTGTAATAAAAATACCGTGGAGCCAGCCTAATAGGAAAAATGGTATAAATGAAAATAATGCCAAAATTGCATTAAAATTATCAAACGTATTCAGCAAACTCTCTACACCATTTCTGTAAAAGACTCCAGTGGTAATTAAATAAGAAATTATGGATGAAAAATATGCTCCTAAGCATCCTAATAAAATAAAAATGATAAAATTCTTTTTAGATAATTTTCTTGAGAGCCAAAATATAAGAAATAATCCTAAAAAAATATAAAATTGAATGTAATAAGGAATAAATA
This sequence comes from Nitrospinaceae bacterium, assembly GCA_965223665.1. GTDB lineage: Bacteria > Nitrospinota > Nitrospinia > Nitrospinales > Nitrospinaceae > CBDCVY01. The sequence continues at coordinate 1,999,382 of OZ245011.1, read as the reverse complement.
AATTATGCTCAATTAATTTTTTGGTCCCTGGGTTCTTTAATAAAAAATTAAAGCAATAAAAGGAAATACTGCTAATAAATATATATAAAGTTAAATCTTTGAATAATTTTTGGTTTTTTTTCATCACTCAAGTTTTTCTAACTCATCTGCCAATGAACCAGGTGAAAAAAAGGTACCCAGATCTTTAAAGGGTCCTGTGCCCTTTAAAACAGAACTAATTGAGAATGCACAAAATCCACCTGTAGTCCTACCTGATTCTTCTATATTAGCGGCAATTTTAGCCTCTTCCTCCGGGGTAGTATCGAAGGTAATGGTTTTCACCGAGGAATTGGATTTTCTGAGATATTCCAAAAAGTCCTGCAAATTTGCCTCGTTTTTTGTAAAAAATTCACCTGAGGGTCTATACGTTTCATCGTATTCATCGGTGGTCATATAACTTCCACCGGGGTCGTATAAGAAAGCCTCGCCACCGTTATCTACATGAACAGCGGAGTAATCTCATAAGGGAAATGGGCAGAATGTTTGAAAACTATTTTTGGTAAGAGGTATATTTATTTTGGAACTAATTAATTTTTTAGCCAGTACTTTCGAGTCCAATAAAAAAAAACTGTTATCAAAAGCCCGTGAGCCCATCCTAATAAAATAAAGGGATTAAAGAATAAAGCCTCTAATATTCTTTCTAAATTTTTGTGTAGGAGTAAAAAATGTTCTAAGCCTATTCGTAAAGAATAATAAAAATTATTTAGAATTCCTGAGATTATTCCAGAACAATGCCCTACAATTAATCCTGTCAAGACTGCAAGCTTGAAATTCCTTTTTGAAAGGATGGGAAAAACCCAATAAATAAAAAAAAGTCCGAAAACTATTATAAATATTACTGTGTGTGAAAGGAGTATATTCTTTTTATTCAATGCTACTGGTCCCCAGGATGGAAAAAATACATTCAAAAGCAAATGCGATAATCCCGAAAACCCCATATATAGCAAAAAAATTTTTTTGTTAAAATATAAATTGGACATAGGATTATTTCGATTTTTCTTCTATTTGCTTTTTAATTCTTTCTAATTCATTAGCCAAAGAACCTGGAAATGTAAAAGTGCCTAGATCCTTAAATGGGCCTATTCCCGTCAAAACATTACTGACAAATTTAGCGCAACCGAAACCACCAGCATTTCCAAAACTTTCTATTCTCCTTGCAAATATTTCTTCTTGCTCTTTGGTGGTATCGAAAGTAAATGTTTTTACAGAAGTTCCTTCTGCCTTGCTATGAAAATTTATATAATCTTGTAAATTAACCTCATCCTCCTTAAAAAAAGCCTCTCCGTGAGGTCTATAAGGTTTATTTTGTTTGCGATCTAGGGCTTCATAGCTTCCTGAAGGATCATATAAAATTGGGTTTCCACCATTTTCGACATAAACTCCAGCATGATCGGCGAATGTTCCAAAAGGTCCAAAAGTACTATATGCTATGATCACAGTAGTTTTTAATCCGTTAAAATCAACAAAGTTTATAGGGTTATTGCGGCTATAAACGTAAAAGTTTTGACCCTCTCTGAGCCGAATTGGATCTTTGCTGGTCCACCGTCCGATGGCTGGGTCATAATCCCGTGCTCCGAAACGAAGGAGCTTGGTATCAGTATCGTACAATCCGCCGGCAAATGCAAATGGTTGGAAGTCGATATTGGTCGATTTTATCGTATCGATATTCCCCCATTCATCGTAATACAGCTGAGATGCTGGTAATCCGTCGTTTAAGTTGATGATAAGCCGTGGCGAGCCCAAATGGTCAGAGATGATTCTGTAGGTTCCGGCATTGGTCACCCCTGAAGGAATAATCATGAAGTCCGGCACGTTAGGTTTGCTGGCATAGATAAACCGTTTCACTACCGCGCCATTTCCATCTAACTCTGCTATTGGGTTCAAACCATCTTTATAAAGCCAAACTTTTTCTAATGTGTTATTTACTTTCTTGCCAACACGTCGGTTACGGCCATCGATTATATAATCGATCATGGTGCCATTGGGCAATTCTACTTGTGTTAAATTTCCAAGAACATCATAAGTGTAGGTTGTGACATCTGATCCAACCGTTTTTGTATATAACTCCCCATTATCAGTGTAGGTATAGGTCGTCCCGTTATATTCTTCTAACCGGTCCTGTTTATCATAAATGCCAATTTTAGTTGGGCCACCGTCCTCCCATTCCCGATTCCCATTGTCATCGTAACCATAATTTTTAAGCTCAATTGGGGTTCCGGGAGTTGTGCTGATATCGTTGATGATGTGTAGCTGACCCGCCTGATCGTATTCGTACCCAAGCCGTGGAGAGGAATTGGTGTTTCCCAAAACGATATCCTTTTTTTCCTCAATACGACCCAACTTATCGCGGACATATTCTATTTCGAGTAGAGGCGTTGCCGGGGCTCCGCCACCGGGATGGTATTCGGCCTTATAACTTTTTACTTCGCCGAACTCGTTGTACACGTAACTATCTACAACTCCGTCATCCGTTGTATCATCCCGCATAGTGGTTCCACGCAGGAGACCGTTTTCGAAATAAGTTCCGGGATTATTCGGATCTTCACTGTCGTAATCTAAAGTGAGTTTTCGATTTTCATTGATTGCTTCAGCAGAAATAAGTAATGAATCCTTATCATACATGAAATCCACTTTTTGCGATCCGTTGTTTACGGTTCGCGACTTTATACGAAAGTTATTATCGTAAACTTTTTCAATATCTAATGAGTTGGTAACGATTCCGTCCCAAATAGATTTCTTCAGCAAGGACCCGTCATATTCAAAGGTTAGTTTATCTCCCGCGGGTGTGGTGATGGATTGGAGATTTCCTGCCTGTGTCGTTGCGTTGTTGGGATAGTAATCATAGACAAATTCGCAGGGAGCCGTACAGTCCCAGCCCGTGCTGGTAATTTCTATTTTATCCAACCGTCCGCCGGTATCGTATTCGAGGTCGATCTGTGCATCGTCCGGACGGGTGATCAGGTCGAGCTGCTTGTCCTTGTTGTAGGCGAATACCGTGTGATGTTTGGTCAAGCCGATGTTTGGCGGATCGTACCGATTCTCCTGATCGACGGAGGTGTACATGAAGTCATGTTCGTCCAGATTGGGAGTGATAATTTTTTCCACGTTGCCGTTGAGATCATATTCGAACTTGATAATGCGCATATCAGGCAGCGTTTGTTCTTTAACCCGACCATTAGCATCATACTTAAAAGAAACTTTGCGATTCAGCGGATCGGTGATGGATTTGATGAATCCCTTCATGGTTGGTTCGGTTGCATCGTAATATTCGATAGTGCTTATGCGTTCATCAGTTCCTGTTCCTTGAGTGACGGTGGACAGTCTACCGCGGAAATCGTAATTGAATTCCGTATCGAATATTCCCGGAATCTGCTGTTCGACAATGCGCCCCTGCGCGTCGATGAACGAAGTCGAGGTGCGAGTTTCCGGAGACGTGTCGACAAACTTAAACTCTGTCGGCGTACCGCCGGTGGTTCGAGTGAACGCACTGGTGAACGTGCGACCGTTGATGTCCAGCGTATCGGTTTGCGCGGTGAGGACGTCGTTCGCATCCACCGTGGTCGCCCGTGTGGCGGAGATGCTTAGCGTAAGAGGGTTTGAAGTGGGTTTACCTTAAGTTCGCAGTGATTATTCTAAATTTCTTCTCAGTTCATCCCGATTCCTTCGCAATAGATAAAGATTATAAAACTCAATAAGTAAAAAGAAAAATCCTAATGAATACATAATTAATAGACTTAAACTGGAATTTGGAAATGTTTTAAGGAGGAAATCCAATAAATCTAAAAGAGGAAACCAAAAACTGTTTGCCACAGGGCTTAAAATTACAAATGCTAAAACAAGAGGCGTGCCAGCAAAAAAGATCATTATCATCCGGCAAAGAGAAATTATTATTTCTGCTTTATAATTCCAAGGTTTTAATTTTCGTTTTATTACTAAAGCAAGATGATATGTGTTTAGAGCAATTAAAATTGGAGAGAGAAAGAATATGTATTCATTGAATTTGTAGCTTCCTTTGGTTATATCAAAAGCTAAAAAATATAGATTAATTAATAGGAGAGATAAATAAACAATTTTATTGCAAAGAATATAAAGCATTTTTAAAACGGACTTGGTGGTAATCTAGGATCCCGATCTGGCAAATCAGGCCCATCAGGATTAAATGGGTTCTCGGGATTCATTAAACAACCTTTATGGCAATCATAATGATCAGTAATAATTTCTGTGCCAGTGCCAGAAATGTCTTCTTGGTCTACATTGCAAATACCCCTTGATAATCGATTTTCAATTTTTTCTTGGAGGCATTGGCGCATACATTGAAATCTATTTCTAGGTTTATCAAAGGGATCAAAAGGACCTCCTTCAGACAAATCTTCGATTTTATTTGTCACCTTACAAATAGGTCTTGCTAAACTGCAATAACCTTCTCCATAACGAGAACAAATATCATCATAAAAACCGCACGAATTAGTTCCATATAACCCTAACTGATCCGTAAAATTGATGGGGTCATTGAGGACGTAGCCATAGAGATTGGTGTCTTGGCCAGCAAACCGGATAGGATCTTTATTGGTGAAACGACCAACTTCCGGGTCATAGTCACGGAAACCAAATTGAACCAGGTTGGTATCCGGATCATAAAGTCCGCCAGCATATCCAAAAGGCTGAAATTCCGGATTGGTATCTGTTAAGACATTTCCCCATTCATCATAATGCATTTCTTGAGCTATAGTTCCTGTATCTTTATCTATAACCAATCGTGGACTTCCTAAATCGTCGCTGATAATTCGGTAGGTAGTTCCATTTTTAATCAGATAGGCCGGAATATTATTGCGGTTTCCATAAACAAAACGTGAAACTAAATTCCCTGAGCCGTCCAATTCTGCGACAGGATTAAATCCATCTTTATATAACCAGGCTCTTTCTAAAGTACCGCTGACTTTTTTCCCTATCCGTCTATTTTGTCCATCGTAAACATATTCGATTAATGTGCCTCCTGGTAAATTCACAGAAAGTAAATTCCCGAAAACATCATAGTCGTAATCTGTAGTTTGTCCTGCCTCAGTTCTAGACAAAAGCTCTCCGTTGGCGGTATATGTATAATCAATTCCATTCATGCTTGTTAAACGATCTTGTTCGTCATAAATACCATTATTTCGATTTCCATTTAGGTCGTATGTATATGTATTTAGTATAAGACCATCCTGGGAAACAGACAATAGCCTATCTGCAGAATCGTAAGCATAATCATATACATGGGTGACACCGCTGACAGTTTCTGTTTTTTTTATGATGCGACCCACTTTATCCCTAATGAACTGCATTGAAAATACAGTGCTTGAATTTATATCGGCGGTATATGAAGAAACTTCTCCAAATAAGTTGTATGTAAGAGAATCGTTTGTAATACCCAATGTTGTGCCTTGAAGCATGTTATTGTTGGAACTGTATTGTAATGTCAGGTCTCCTGCTTGCGTTACCAAAAGATCTTGATCGTACTGAAAACTAATTGTATTTCCCCCATTCACACTTCTTGATGTGACAAGTCCATCACTGTTATAGATTTGTGAAACACTTCCCGAAACTGAACCCGAGGGGCCTCCCCAGGTCGAGCTCAAACGCAATTGACCATCATAGGAAAAACCTAAAGTTCCACCGTCCGGGGCTGTTATTTGATCGAGCTGTCCTGTCAAAGGAGAATAGTTGTAAGTGAATGTGCCTCTGGGAATCAAAGTGTTTTGTAACCGACCGCCGCCATCATAATTAAAAGAAATTGTCTGACTGTCGGGACGGGTAATCAGAACCGGTTGTTTGTCAAAGTTATAAGTAACCATCGTTGAGTTTGTTCCTCCACCCACAACCGCAGGAGCGGAATAACCAGCTTCCAAGTCAACCGACGAATAATTAAATAAGTGAGCCAATTGTCCGGGCGGTGTGATTGAGGTAACATTACCATTTAGGTCATAGTTAATGACCACATCTCGAGAACCTGGTAGGATTTGCTTGGTGACGCGGCCATTAGAATCATATTCGAAACTGAATGTTCGTGACATAGGCTCATTAATTGATTCTAAAAAACCATCCAAATTATATGTAAAAGTGGTGAGACGTTCATCTGCTCCTGTTCCTTGAGATATTGAAGCCAGCCTACCGGATGCATCGTAAGTAAAATTTCTGTCTTCAAAACCCGGAACAATTTCTTTTGTTATTCTTCCTTGAGAATCTATTGCGTTTTCGGTTTGTCTCCCCTCAGGTGATAGATTTGTAACTTTTAATTGATTCTTATCAAAAGTACTTGTAAGAGGACGGTTATTTATTGTTAAAGTATCTATTTGAGTTAATACATTATTATTTCCATCAAGGGTTACGTTGCGATCAGCAATGATTTCCGAGGAAAGCCCACCCGGTGTATCTACATTTAAACTGGTGAGTGGAGCGAGCATGCCGAATCGCTCATCGGGAGTTTTCGTAACGGTGACCATGGTTCCATCGGGAGTGACGGTTTCGACGCTATCGTCGGTCAGTTCCGTGGTGGTGGTGACGAGACCGCTGGGGTCGGTGTTGATGCGCACGGTGTTCCCGGCGACATCGGTTTCCACACGGAAGATGGATTCGCGGTTGAGTTCGGTTTTAGCCGAGACTTCGTAACCGTCGGCATCGTCTGTGCGGATAGTTTCGAGGAACCCGCCATCGGGAGCGGCCTCAGTTTCTTTTTCCATTTGCCCGAGGGCGTTGTAAATGATATCCGAAGACAACCCGCGCGGGTTGGTGAACTGGGTCATTAAACCTTCGGCGGTGTACTGCATTTGGTAGATTTCGGCCGTTTCAGGCAGAGTGACTTTGTTCAGGTAGCCGTTGGCATCGTATTCGATCAGAGTTTCCTGTCCGTCTTCGGCGACGATTTTGGTCAGGTCGCCCTCGGTGTTGCGAACGAAATCGGTGACATCGCCATCGCCGTCGGTGATTTGGATTAAGCGACCGGACGCATCGTAGTTGAACGTGAAAATGGTCGCACCGGTGAGAGCGTTACGGGTTTCGATATGCCGACCGGTGGCATCGAATTTAAAAATCTGCGTCCCGTCCTCTGAGGGCAGAGCCAGTTCTCCAGCCGTGAATTCCGGAAGAGAAGAAGAATACTTCAAAATTTTATGTATATGCCGGGCGGTAGAGTAAACATTTCCATCCGGGCCCACTGCTAAATCCCAGTTCTCTATGCAGGTATTGCCGAGGGGTTCGTTATTCGTAAAAGGAGCTTCACTTCCCTGGTCACAGCCTTCACTTCTGGAATTTAATAGAGTCACAATACCCTGCTTATTCATTTTTCTAAACTGAATTGTTTGGCCAATACTTTCAGCCCTATTTGCAAAATATATGTTGTCGTCTTTATCAATGGTGAGAGCAGAAATTGAATGGAATGAGAAACTGGTCCCTTCCACTCCCTTCCACTCCTTCCAAAAATGGATCCGTTAAGGGGTGATGGCTACCCACAAGAACAGTAGCAATTCCATTTGTATCAATTTTAATGATTCTCTTCAAATGACTTGAAGCTGCATAGAGATTTCCTTTACTATCAATTGTTAAATAATTGGGTTTTCCAAGCGTGAAATCCGTAGCGGGTCCTTCATGCCCTAATTGAGTATTGGTCATTCCGGAACTACCCTGGTTTCCATTCCCTGCGACTGTGGTGATGATTCCTGCGGTATCTATTTTGCGGATTCGATTGTTTTCAGAATCGGCGAGGTAAATATTTCCCTCCTTGTCCACTACCATTTCGCCTAGAGCATTTACCTGGGCGTTAATGGACGGACCACCCTCCCCGGAAAATCCGCGATCATTTCCTCCTAAAATAATATGAAGAATTCCACTGGTGTCTATTTTTCCAATAACAGGTTGGAGAGGGAGGGTATTATCGGCATCATAAAAATATATATTACCTTCGTCATCTACATCCAAACCTCTAACATTGATTAGTGGCTGATTTCTGGCCAATTGGCCATCACCACTCAACGGAGGGGGGCCGGTACAATTCGGTCCGTTCAATCCCATGATGTCGGTAATGTTCCCAGAAAGATCAGCTTTCCAAATATGACAGTTGGTTGCAAAAAAAACGTTTCCTACAGAATCAACATCTAGCCAATCCGGAAAAGTTACTCCTCCACTTTGCGTGTCTGCAAAGATGCTGGCCGCCGTATTTAGAGTTTTAGTTGTTCTTCTGGGACCGGGACCGAGATGCAGACCCGGACTGAAAAATTCATAAACGTGGTTGGCGTCTACGGTCCAACCGCCTAAACCGAGGGGACGGAAATCATTGACGTTGACTTGTTTGATATAAGACTGGCTGAAAATAACATTGGTCCGTGATAACACATTGCTTACGCCATCAGAAGCTTCCAATTTCACACTCGGTGAAGGGGTAGCAAACTGAGCGGGCGCACCATATTCAGCCGTGGGGTACTCGTAACCAATAGTGATTTTTGCCCCGGCTACTCCCACCACATCACGACCATAAGCGTCTAATCCATCCCATTCGAACCGGTGTACCAGGGTCGGTGTGATATCCGGAATGCTATTTCCGGAAACACGATCAAAGACCTCCGTTTTTCGAACTCCAGCTACGTCTACTGTTAAGTGAATTTTTACAATACTGCTGGAGCCTAAATTTAATCGGGAGTCGATGAGGGGAATATCTAGCGTAGCGCCTGTTTTGGTACCCCGCACCCGATCACTGTTGTAATGCAAGGTGAACGGTGTTCCGGGAATGGCGACTTCTTCACCATAGATTTGGCCTTGCACCTGGATAGTGGATCTTTTGCAAATGTCACAAACGGCAGAGACATTTTCATTCACCGTTTTTCCCTCTTCTGCCGAAACATCAAGAATGGCATCTATGACAACCGCGATGGGATAATTCCAATCAGAAAAGTGTTCCATCGGAACACGCCACATACTGTCACCGGCCTGGTAGAGGGATGCCAGTTTTTCAAGTTCTTCAGTGGAAAAGTTATAAGTTGTTTCAAGGGTATCATCATCATTATCGTGGTCATTATCACCATCCAAATCCAACTCAGCAATAGGAGTGGTTCCCGTAGTATCAATACTCATAATTTTGACCACGAGACCATTGTCCTCCGGAATCCATTTTCCTTGCACCCGATCATAGTAACCGTTCGGAACTACTTGTCCCGCTTTCACGTCCAAAAAGTTTTCAACGTAACCGTACACCGGCTGGCTAAACTCCACAAAAGGGGCACCGACACTCTCGGCTTCGTCTACCGTAAAATTAACCATGTACGTATAAGCGGAAGTGCCGGGCAGTAAGGCCGGCATCGCCATCGGCCCATTATCGCCTACGGTGTATTCGGTTGCATGAACCGTGATTTGACTGGAAATATCTTCCTTAGTTCCGTCTTCGTACACCCGTTCTGCTGTGGTACCGGGTAAAAATAACACCGTCGCCTGACGTGTACCGTCAACGTCCGTAACCACGCTGCCTCGTGCTTCGGTAGCCTCAGTAATCGTAGAAAGATTAATTACAGTTGCATTCGGATCTTTTTCCATTAACAACATATTCTCCACCACTGCAAAATCATGCCAGGGGACTTCGACTTTGCGCTGGGAGGGTAGGTAGCCGGATCGTTTCACATTGACTGTCAGTTGTCCGCCACCGTTCACGGCCATGTCGTAAAACCCGTCGGCGCGGGTGACGGTCTGCCCGTAGTACTCCGGGTCTGCCGGGTCGTCATGACCGAGGATTGTCACCGTGGCACCGCCTAATGGAATCGGTGGTGCGTTGGCCGGGTCGGCGGCATTCATGTCGAGCTGCAACACCTGCCCGCGAATGACGGAGGCGCGTACTGCGTCGATGTCCATGGGATCCACTCCCGTTTGAATCGGGTCGCTACCGGTATATAAAAATTCACTGTTCTTGCCCACGTCGTAAAGCAGAGTGTTGTCTATATCATTGGCCACCAATGCAGGGTCCTCCGGAATTCGGATAAACTCGGCGCTGGTTACGTCGCTGTCGGTGAGCCCGGATTTCACCGCGAACGCGTTCACTTCGGTTGCTGCGCCTAGGGAAATCGCTCCGGTGTACAGGGTGGAGCTGGTGGTGGGAGTGGACCCATCCAACGTATAATAAATATCCGCTCCTGCGGTGGTGGTGGATAACGTCACCGAGACATTGCCGACAAAGGTGCCGCCGTTCGGATTGAATGTGACCGGGGCGACCTGTTGGGCCTGGGTGTTGTAGCGTACGGTCAGTCGCGGTCGGGTGTCGACTATGGATTTTTCACTGGAGTTGAAAGTGATACCGTCATACGTTCCGGCACTGCGAATGGCGAAGCCGTAGTTGGTGGCGGTGCCATCGATCCAGTCTTGCAGAACGTTCAACCCGGTGCTGTTGAGAACGATTTCTATAGGCCCGGGTGTGGTGCTGGGAATTCCCGCCAAAGAAGTTGAGCCGATATTCGCCGTGTTCAAGTTGTTCCAGTTCAGGGTTGCTTCGTCCCAGGTTTCCTGCATTTCGAAAAGGTCATAAGTGCCGGCGCTGCCGTCGTAAATTTCAAAATCAATCTTGGCCCATAACACCGTCGCGTTCGAGGGAATGGAAGAGATATCCCACGTGACGAACCCGATGTCTTCTCCCACGCCGCCGCCGACAGTTTTCTGGCCATCCGCACGAAAACCGGATTCACTGCCATGGGTGGACGTGGGATCGGACTCATGCACATAAGTATCTTCGGTGCCGGTGTATCCGGCCACGCCTTCCTGAAAGGTATCGGTGGTGGTGTTGGTGGTGTACGTTAAAGAGAGTCGGGGCCTTTTGGTTCCGGTGCTTTTCTCACTGGAGGACATCACGATTCCGTCGGTGGTGCCGGTGCTTTGCAAAGCAAAGCCGTTATTAGTGGTTGTTCCGTCGATCCATTCAGTGATTAAAGTTAACGCGGTGGCGTTGAGTGTGACATCCAAAGTACCGGTCGGTGGACTGGTGATGGTGGCCAAAGCGGTGGTGCCAATGTCGCCGGTGTTAAGCGTGTTCCAGGTGAGGGTGTCTTCATCCCAGGACCCGGACATCTCCAGCAATTCATAACTGCCGGTGGTGGTATCGAACACATCGAAACGGATCACCGCCGATTGCAAAACAGCATCGGTGGGGATGGAGGACAGATCCCATGAAATGAATGCGAGGTCTTCACCTCCATTGTCTCCGTCAGCGCGGAAGCCGGATTCGCCGCCAAAATTATCATTGGGCAGGGCTTCGCGGACGTAAGTGTCCTGCGTTCCGGTATAGCCGTTTTCGCCGTTGCGCAGTTCGGTCGTTACGGTTGCGCCCAAGGCGATGGAAGTGAATAAGAATAGAGAAAGAATAAAACTGATTGCTAAGCTGACATGTTTCGTTTTCATAAGAACCACCGAGTTCGAGAAAAACCACCGTTAAAATGAATGGCTGGAAGGCGAGACTTGGGCGTGAGCAATTTTGAGCGATATGCTGCCTTAGAGATCTCTCACCTCAAACCAGTTTGTGTTCGCTGTGTATTACTATCAAATCAAAACTATTTTAGTCTTTTGCAAATTATTCTATAATCCAAATCATGTCAAATACTATTTTTTAAGTAGTTGATTTTGATGGAGTTCTGAAAAAAAGATATGGCTTAGCCGATATGGTTTCGAAACCTTTTTCAACCTTTGGGTTTTTAGAAGGTATCGGAAGAGAAATAATTTGTGGAAAGTTGTATCGTGTTGGGGATTTTATTGGAGGGGAACTGTTGCCTTTGGCCGGGACCGGAAACCCCAGGCGGTCAATCACCCCAGCCCTCTTTAGGAAAGAGGGGGTAAATCGTTATATTCAATAAAAAACCCGGGAGCCCAATGGACTCCCGGGTTGAAGAAACGGTGGAATGGAACTTTTTTATTCCGCTCCGGTGACCTGGCACGCATCGGTGAACAGGACGCTGAGGTCGATACTGCCGTGGCCGAATTGTGGATAGCCCGCGGTGGACGGTGCCTTCGGGTCCAGGTTCGAAGGCGTGTCCGGGGGACCGAACAGGACTAGCGAGTTCAGGAAATGGATGATCAGATCCTGGTTGGTGGTGCCTGCGTTGGCATAACGGTTGCGAGAGTTCCTCGCTTCGCCGCCGTGACGCAGGATCACTTCGCGCAGGTTTTGACTTCGTCCATCATGACCGTAAGGCGGTGTTGACCCTACGCCCCAAAGCGGTTCGGTCATGAACTCTTTTTGCAGGGTGCCGTCAAAATTTCGTTCCCAAAAGTTGGGGCCGAGGTCGTGGCGTTTAAAGTCTGCATAAATTCCGCGCACCACGAACCGGTCCTCGGTCAACGCTTCCGCGGTGGCAAACAGTCCACTGAACGGATTGCCGTTGGCGGCATCGTATTGAGTTTCCACATCCGCGACGCGGCGATCTTTCTGAACGGTCATGTTCGGAGTGTGGCACTGAGTGCAACGCATTTCCCGGAACAGACGACGACCGGCTTCGGTTTTGGAATTTTGTTTATAGGTGCCCGGTTTGAAATAGTTGAGCAGATAAAACTCCAGATAATCGACTGCCGCCTGTGGAACTTCATGCAGGGTGCCGTCGCCATCGGGATCATCGGTTTCTGATGTGGCAATCGTTTTTTCGATACTGTCGGTGGTGCCATCGAGTACCATGCCGGAAGGAGTGGTGACTTGACCGGTTTGCGCGTTGACGAGATCCGGATCGAATGATTCCATACCCATTTCGGCATTCAGCGCTCCGACGACAAACTCGCGAATGGAAATGGTGGACCCTTCTGCGAAGAACGGTCGGACGCGTAAGTCGGGATTGACGCCGTTCACTTCGGAAATGTCGACGGTGCCGTCAGGAAACGCGGTCAGGTGACCGTAGCGTGTTCCTTTGGAACGCAGTCGCACTCGTACAGGGTTCCCCTCGCTGGCGGCGCGGGCAAGTGCGGCGCGTCGAATATTGCGCAGATCGGTGGTGATTTCATCAGCGATTTGCTCAACGAGTCCCAAACCAAATAAGTGAGGTGCGTCGCGGCTGTCGGGTCGGGTGAATACGTTACCGCCAAAGCCTGCGGATCCTCTGGGGCGTCCGTGGCATCCGGCGCAACTGTCCACCAGCCCGGCTCCATGAGAGCCGCCGGTTTCGATATCTCCGACTCCGTCATTTGTGAGCGGACCGAAACCTTGTGCGACATTGAATTTTCTTTGGAATAATTGACGTCCGCGCGCGATGGCCCGAAAGGGATCGTGGGCGATGAGACACGCGGAAGAGTTTTCTGCAACGTTGGGATCGCCACGTCCCACTCCAATTTGTTCACTGTAGGATTTTTTGATTCCTTCGTTGGCAGTGTTTGGCGTGTTGATAATGTCGGTCAACTGCGCCTGGGCCATGGAAACTAGTGCCAGCAACCACAAACCACTGAGTAAAGCTGTTTGGACCTTTATCTTCATATTACCCTCCATGAATTAATATTGCGTTTTGAGATTTCATTTCACGGTGGGAACGTACTTAAAGAAACTTAAACATAATATAAATTTCGGAATAATTATATAACTATTTGAAAGTAATGCTATTTTGAGCATTAAGTCAGGAAAAATTAAGGATTTACAATTGGCTCAAAAGGGCATATTTAAACAGGTATCTCAGATAGTTCTAATTCGATTTTATCGGGAATGCGTAGAGTGGCGTTATTCAGATGTTTTGGGAGTTTAGTCCGGGAAAATCTTAATTGGGAGAGAAGTTTTTTAATGGCGAAAAAATAGAGAAAATTTATGGGTTTAGTTTGCCTATATATATAAGGAACAAACTCGTGTCAAAAATGGGAAAAGTACCTAAAAATTGACAAAATTCCAGGGAATCTTATGGAGATTTTAGAGCATTTTCCCAGCGATTTGGCCCAAATTTTAGAAATTTATTCGGGTCAAACTCGTGGAGGATATAGAAAGAAAGCGAGCCTTTTCTACCTGACATTATTGAATTTGGAGGAACTTCACTTTGTTAAAACTTCTGGTAATAGAGATTCTAAAATATTCTTCACCCAAAGTAATTTTGATTTAAAAGTAGTTAGTAGGTACAATCCACTGAATTATAAATAGGACATTGAAGAATGACAGAAACTAATATGAAAGAGTATCCCAAACTTCCTGCATTTGAAATCGTGATTCAAGCGTTTCAAACGGTTTGGGAAAGACGGTCACGGTTTGGGCTGGCTTTATTGGTTCCGTTTTTGGTTCTTGTTATGTTTTCCGTGTTTCCCCTCTTTTTTATAGATGTAGAACTAGAACCCGGAGATATACCCGGACCTTCCATGATTTTACCAGGAATATTGATTTCGTTAATTAGTATGATGCTATATATTTTATTTGCCATCACTTGCCACCGGTTAGTTATTTTACCGGATGAAGCAGTGCCAAAATTTGGAATGCTGGGTTGGGGAAAAAGAGAATTCAGGTTTACCGGTTTAGCCATTGCTTTACCTTTGGTCTATATTTTAAGTTTTTTCATAATAATGTTCTTAATGGGTCTTTTATCTGAGTTAAAAATATCTTTATCAGATTTTTCAGGAGGCGAGGGTAGCTTAAGTGGGATTTTTCTAACTATGATATTGTGTCATATTCCATCTACGTATTTTTTTTCTCGCTTTAGCTTATTGTTTCCCGCTACGGCTGTGGATGAAGATAGAAACATTGAATGGGCCTGGACAGTGTCTAAAAAGAATGGATGGCGATTATTTATTGTTGTAGGAATTCTTCCCTTTCTTCCGTCTCTTATAATGGGTATTCTTCCGTTTCTTCAGCCCGAACCAGGAGATATTATATTTAATCCAAACTTTAGTATTATTAAATTAACTTTAGTAACCGCTTTTAATTTTGTCTTTTTGGCGGTGACCATCGTCGCGCTTTCTCTTTCCTACAAATTCCTCACAGAGAATCGGGTAGAAGAAAAACAGGAAGCTGTTTGATTAAACCTAGTGAAGTTTAACGAACAGGAATGAATTACCCTCTCACTAAGCGATGGCTTTTTCCGGAGGCTTGGTTTTTTCGAGGATGTTATCAATGATTTCGAGGAAGGATTGCACTTCGAAAGGTTTGGAAATGTAAGTTTGGAACCCTTCTTTAAGGGTCCGATCAATGTCGGACTGGTTTGAGTTCGCGCTTACGGCGATAACCGGGATGTCTCTTGTTTGTTCAAATTTTTTCAGTTCCCGCATTGCGGAAATTCCATTCATTCCGGGTAAGTTAATGTCCAGCAGGATTAAATCAGGCTGATGTTCCTGAGCCATTTTTAATCCTTTTAATGCTTCCGATGCGGTTATTAAATGAATATTTTTTCTGTACGAAAAAATACCTTCCATTAAGCTTAAGTTGGTTGCGTTATCTTCAATATAAAGGATGAGTGCCTGTGTTTCGTTGTTTTTGGGAGCCTGTTGGGTTTCGGTCTCTGCATCGGATTCTTCTGAATTGTTTTCACCTTTCGGTAGAAAAACGTGGAACGTAGTTCCCCGGTTCAGTTCGCTTTCAAAATCGATTTCACCATTCATCAAGCCTAATAATTTTTTCGTAATGGTCAATCCAATGCCGGCACCTTCTGTTGTCGGGGAGTCATCATTAACCCGTTCAAATGGATCAAACAATTTATTTTTAAATTCCTGTGGGATTCCTTTTCCATAGTCTTTGACCTGAATATGGATTCTTTGATCCGGGTCATTTTCAAAAGAAATATTCACCGAGCTTCCTGCAGGGCTGAATTTGATTGCATTAGAAATCAGGTTTAATAAAACCTGTTTTAACCGCAAGGGATCCGCCAGCACAAAAATCTCATCGCTATCCATCGAACTGCCTTGGCACACCAGTTCTATTTTGTGGTCCTCGGCCACAGGCTGCATAAGGTCGATAGCATCATGAACCAGCTTATGTAATTGAATCGATTTTGGGACAACCAGTAATTTGTCGGCTTCAATTTGATTTAAATCCAAAATATCATTGATCAGTGACAAGAGGTGTTGGCCGGCTTTATTTATTTTCCTGATATTTTCCGACTCCATGGGGCTTAAATTGCTGCTGGTATTAAGCTGCAGCATTTGCGAAAACCCAAGAATAGAATTCATGGGGGTTCTCAATTCGTGGCTCATGCGCGCTAAGAATTGGGATTTGGCCAGGTTTGCTTTTTCTAATTTTTGTTTACCGCTCACCAAAGCTTCTTCTATCTGAATGCGAATGATTTCCGCCTCGGCGCGAGATGCAAAAATGTTCATGATCATTTGCGCCTGCGAAGGGTCGGTCAAAGGTTTTGTATCCATAACTATGATATTTCCCATGACTTGCCCGGCAGAGTTGACTAAAGGAATTCCCAAATAGCTCTCAACTCCCAGTTCATTCAGCGGTGTCTTTTTAGGATATAGTTTTTGAAAATTGGAAGGAATGACCTGAGGAGTTTTTTGTGCAATGACATCTCTGCAGGGGCAATCCGAAGTATCGTATACCAGGTTGGAAACAAAATGGTCCCCCTTCCAGAAAGCCAAAGCTTTATTCAGTTTTCCATGGTTCTGGGTCACCAGGGTATATTTTACATTTAACGAAACCGATAATTGATAAACCAGAGATTTGAAAAAATCTTCTCCGGTATGGGCGGAAGTGCCTTCCATTATGGAGCGCATTTGTTCCAGGCTTTTTCGTTTTTGTTCTTCCGCCTTGCTTTTGACCGTTTCCAATTCTTTCATTTGAATGGCAATGCCGGCCAGGTAGGTCGCTATATTGACAATATCAATTTCTTGTTCGGTGGGCTTTCGAGGTTTGTTAAAGAAACAACATACCGTTCCTACGGGTTGTCCTTTAACATCTCTGATTGGAGTGGACCAACATCCTCTAAACTCATTGGCTTCGGCGAAATCTCTATAACCTTCCCATTTCGGATCGGTTTGAATATTTTCAACAACCACGGCTTTATTCAATATCACCGCCGGACCACAGGAGCCGACTTTTTCATTCACTTCAAAACCGTCGAACGCGAGACGAACTTCCTTGGGTAAGCTGGGAGCGGCCAGGGTGTTAAAATATCTGCGGGTTTCGTCCAACTTAAACACGGCTCCCACAATTCCTTCTACCTGGGATTCCATGTTCAAAATTAAGGTTTTTATGCAATCATCCAGAGGAATTCCCACGGCCAGCATTTCGAGGATTTCATGCTGCCCATAGAGCATTTCCTCAGTTTGCCTGAGCTTGGACTTTTCAAATTCCTGATCAACTTTGTAGTTGGACATTAGAACCTCAACAATAAGTTGGCATATTTTATCATTATTTAAATGTATCTTTGCAAGGAATTGAGGCAAGTTTGTAAAAAGTTACTGGTTTTTTTATCCGGAAAATTCTGAGTATTTGAAGAGTTTTCGTTTTTATTTTGTCAAAACTACCTTGCTGAATGATACAAAGGGGGGAGTTTTGTCCAAAGTCGAGGAAGTGTGGCAATTTAGTATTGAGTTGGTTCTATTTATATAGCAATCCTTTTGGCCAAAACGGGGGAGGGACCTTGATAAGGAAAGGGAGGGTCTTTCTTGCGGAACCTGTTCCTTGCAATTTATGTCTCAATGATTTAAATATAATATTTTCATTAAGTATCATTGTAAATTTTATTCCAGCCTGTTTCGCTTTTGGCGATTTTTGAACCCAGCGAGGCCACCCAATTTTCTCCAAAGTTATGAGGGGTGGAGGTACAAAAAATACATCGTGAATAACTTTCAAGTTCGTCCGTAAGTTGGTTCCGCTTCAGCGGAATCATTTTCCTGGAATAAGGTGCCGAAATTAAGTTTTCTTAATGATATAAAATGGTTCAGTTTCAGAAAAAGAAATATAAAAAAACCAAACTAAAAATAGAACTTTAGTTTTACTTAAAAATAGACAGCTTTATATCATTCCACCATGTCTCGCATTTAGGGTCCGTTGGCACAAACGGCGTACACCCGGAACCCTCCATTTTCAGTAGGTGAAGTGTTTTTTACTATAACTGACCATGAGCTTGGGGAACTTGGATAACTGCGAAGAGTTATTAGAGTGTTTTCACTTTCAAATCCTCCTCCGGTTACCACTTTTCCTGAAGGACAAGACGCACTTTCAGACCCAGTCCTATCAGGAGCAACTGATACACGTTCTGATTGAACGATTTGCCAACCGGGGATAACTCCGCGCGGTGTATAAGTCACTTCCAATGTAGGCTTTAAACCGGTCGATTCTCTGGAGCCTATGATAATTCCGTTATTGGTTCCTGCAGATTGAATAACGATTCCGTTATTGGGAGTGGTTCCCTCAATCCATCTCTGAACGGTGGCGACTGCAATGGGATTCAAGGTTGCAGGAGCTTCCCCAAAAGTAAGGGGAGAAATGGTTCCGATTACGATCGGACCCGGAGTGATGTCGTCCCAGGTGACGGTCCCTTCCGACCATGGGCTCGAATCCGCCACCGTTAAAATATTATAGAAGCCGGAACTGGCATCGGTGAAATTCATTCGGAGTTTCACATCAGTGACGGTGGCATCGGCAGGAATGGATGAAAGGTCCCATTTGATTACAGCTTTCACTTCCCCATAAATCCCATTATCCGGATCCTGCGCCACCCCATCGGCAATGAGTCTGGTTTCGGAGCCATAGTTTTTTGTGGGTGAAGTTTCTCGAACATAACTGTCTTCCGAGGCATTTAATATATCCGTCACCGCCAAAGCAGGTGAACTCGCAATTAATGTTGCGATAATAAATAGAAAAGAATAAATAAGGTTTCTCATGGTTTCCTCCCTTGATGATGATTCGTTATTTAAAAAAAGAGCGATTCGCAAAAATTACTATTTTTAGACTAAAAATTCAATCTAAATAGGGTGTAAAACGGCCTGGAGATCCCGTTTCCAGCTAACCAGGTAAAAAACAAAGAATTTGGTTTTTATGAAGGGAGTGTGTTTTATTTTGAAACTTAAAATAGTGATTGCAGAAGCGAAAAGGGTTTTGTCTTCAAAGAAAAAGTGAAGATGGAATGGTACAGCAGGCCTTTGCAAAGAGAAGATGAAAATCTATAAGGCAATACTGCGCAACGAAACCCGACTGCATTAATTTTTAAGCAGGTAACAGTTTTGGAACCAACGGCCCTATTTATTTATATTTTCTTTCAGGATTTGGCTGGATTGGAACCGCTTTTTTAAAATCCATTTGTTGAGGATCGTTTTACTGTCGCCGGACGTGTAATAATGGAACTCATTGAAAAAGATAAAAAATTTATCTCCCACTTTTTCAGCGGTAGCGGCTTCAAACTCATCCCAGATATATGTAGCGGCGATGGCGGTGCTGCCGGACCACCAGGCGCGTGTTTCTTTTTTCGAAGCGAGCGCGTAATTGATCAGCATGCGTTCCCAGCTATATCCGTTGTAAGGACGCTTGAGAACTTCAGCCGCGGCGGCTAACAACTTTTTGTCTTCGGAACGAGTTTTTGGCATCCGCACATCGGCTAACACGGTTACAAATAAGTTTTCAACGGCGGTGCGTTGACTATTGATTTTTTGAACCAGTTGACCGATGTTGGGATCGGGTTTTTGTCCTAACGACTGGTCCACGATTTTTCCGGTTTCGATAGCCCCAAGAGCGTTGCGAAAAATTTCCATGAACCCTTCAAACTTTCCTTCACCCAATAAATTGTTTTTAATTTTCTGGGTGTCTTTGGGCGTAAGCTTTAACAAGTGAGCGATGCGTCCATCGTTTAAGACTTGCAGCGGTTGATAAATATTCTGCCGTGTTTTAGTCACCGCATCTTTAACACTATTGTTTGCGGAATGACCAATGGTGCCATTCAATGCATTTTTAACATCAAATTTATATTGGTCTGTGGTGTTTCGAACCATTTGTAACCAGGCTGCATCCTTATTGGACTGCGCAGCGAAGGCCTGAATATATTTCCCCCAGGCTTGTGCCCGTTCTTTGGTATAAGGCGGGTCTAAAGGTTTCGGCAATTTACTGCGATCATAACGCGCAAGCAAAACTTTTAGCTGCGCAGGAATGTCGCCCAAACTCGCCAGAGCGGCTAAAGATTGTTTTTCCACTTGAGCGTAATGCGCTGCGGCTTCGTTGACCAGCTTCTCTAATTCCGCCACTTTGGGTTCCGATTTAAAAGGAGCAAACCTGGCGACATCCTGTTTCATGCGGTTGAATCGACCGCGCCAGTTATTGAGCTCTCTTGTGTTGTGCAGAGTTTTCGGATCCAGTTTTTGCAGCTGAGGAACCATGGACTGATAATTTCCATATACTCGCTTGAATTTTGAAATATCATGGGAAGTCATTTGTGGGTTTGTCGAGGGTTTTGGATTGCCCGGAGCCGCAGTGGTTTTTGATTGAGACGGAGCGGGTGCAGCCGGTGCGGCGGGTGACGCTGGAGCTGAACTTTGTTTGGTCGGAGCGGGAGCTCCTCCAGCCATTAAATTGTTGAGTTGATTTCGGTAATCGTCCAGTCGTTGTTTCGCAGCTTTCCATGAGGCGTGTTCTTTATTGCGAGAACCGCCCAACCGTTGTTCGGCTAATTTAAGGCTTCGTAAGAGACGCTTGATGTTGGCTTTACGACTTGGCGTCAGTCCCGGTAATTGCTTGGCGACTCGATCCAAATCATAATTAACGGCATCTATTGTTTTGTCGGCTGCTTTTTCTCCCCAGACCGATCCGGCGAAACCGAAACAAAGTAATAGGCTTATTAGAGTTACCCATGTTTTTATTTTTCCACTCAACTCATACTCCCTCATTGTTTCCCCTCCATAGTCACAGTATGACGAAATGGCCCTCGCGTTTTTATAATGACCGGTTGCAAAATCCGGGCACGATTCATTTTAAATGAAAATATTTTCTGATGAATTGGGCTCAATAGTCTCATTTTGCGACGTTGAAATCAACTATCGACATGGCTAAGCCTGACCTCTTTCCAACCAGTTGGGCCTATTTCCAAACTATTTGACAGATCTTGTGGTGCGGGAGATGGGTTTCTTAACTGTTTAATTTATAAGCTTTAAGTCTGTGGTTTTTTTTTAATTAAAGTATTTTCACTTTTATAAGATATTTTTCGTAATGAATTCCCGCCGGTTTAGACCAACTAAGCAGCAACTTTAAAAATTAATGAAGAGCCAATCCATTAAATCCAAAAAAAGGAAAAAAATCATGAAAACCAATTTAGTTTCCAGCATCTTCTTTTTTGCCGTTACCGCTTTTATGATGTCGTTTGCACCAGTGACTGCTTCAGCCGATCCTGATCACATGACGAAAGGTGACAAGATGATGAAAAAAGGTGAAATGATGAAGGAAGAAGGATCTATGAAGAAAGATGAAATGATGCATAAAGGCGATACAATGAAGAAAGAAGGAATGATGAAAAAGGATTCCATGATGGGGAAGGGCGAAGCGATGAAAGAAGAAGGGTCTATGAAGAAAGACGAAATGAGGCATAAAGGCGATATGATGAAGAAAGACGCCATGATGAATCATTAGAATGGATGAAAGATAAGATCGGAATCAAAAGAGTTTATGACAAACCCACGGAGAAGGATGGAATCCGAATCCTGGTAGATCGACTTTGGCCCAGAGGTTTAAGCAAAGAAAAAGCCAGGGTCGATCTTTGGCTGAAAGAGATCGCGCCCAGTGATTCGCTGCGAAAATGGTTTGACCACACGCCCTCGAAGTGGGAGGAGTTTAAAGAAAGATATTTCCGGGAACTGGATGAAAAGGAAGATTTAATTTCAACATTAATGGATAACCAGGGGCAGGTGATTACTTTGCTCTATGGAGCCCGGGAAGAACAGTTTAACAACGCTGTGGTTTTAACGGAATATTTGGAAGCGAAACGTAAAAATCCCTGAAGGAGATAAGAAAAAATTATTGGGTGGATTTGGCACAGCGAAACCCGACGGAGTAGCTGCGAAAATCCGGCGCCAGGCCGGAACGATACGCGTTGCGTAACACGGCGGGGCTGACATCCCAGGATCCGCCTCGCATCACTTTAAATTTTCCGCTCTCGGGGCCTTTTGGATTTTCGTAGGGACTTTTTTTATAAGTGTCCTTGTGGTACCAATCCTTCACCCACTCATACACATTGCCCCCCATGTCAAACAATCCATAATCATTCGGAGCATAACTTTTTACTGGCGCTGTATTGCTGTGACCGTCGTCAAACCGGTCCGACTTCCACTTTTTTTCACATTGTTTATCGCAGTAGTTGCCGCCCTGTGACGTCACTTCATTGCCCCAGCTAAAAACCGAATTATTTTTTCCTCTTGCCGCTTTTTCCCATTCTGCTTCGGTCGGCAATCGCTTGCCCAGGGCCTGGCAGTACGCCTGGGCTTCACTCCAGGTCACTTTTTCTACGGGTAAATTCGTTCCTTTAAAATGAGAAGGATTTTTTCCCATCACCCTTTCATAGTTCGCCTGAGTCACCTCCGTGATATCTATAAAAAACGAATTTACATAAACGGAGTGCTGCGGGTGTTCATCATCCTCTCCTATGTCCCGGGGACTTCCCATTTGGAACTCTCCCGCCGGAATTAAAACCATTGCTTCAGGAGGAGCAGTGGAATTATCAGTTGGACTGGCTGTGGCGGTGCCACAAAGTATCGTTATATATATGAAACTAATCGATAGGATTTGGAACATAATAAATTATCCCTGAATTAATTGGGAATATAAAGCCCGCATTCTATAAGGTGTTCATAATACTCGGCTTGCTTATGAAAGTTACTACTCGCCGAGGCCAGGCTGGGACTGGCACATCCTCCATGCTCGGTGCCTTTATCATTGGTTTCTACTTTATGATGAGAAATTTCGTGTACGAGAATGGACCCACGCTCCGGTTGATTTGCGGCTCCGGATTTGAAAAAATAACGATCGCAAATTTTAACCTTGTGTCCGGTCCACATGGTATGGGCGTTGGCGCGGCCACATCGATTTTTGTTGGCCCGGCAAACATAGGTCCGGGGGCGGTCCATGGCCGTTTGAATTTTTCTTAATTTCTTTTGCACTTTTTCCATTTTTTTCCGCAGTTTTTTGTCTACTGAGGGATTAGAAGCAAACCAGTTATTTAAATCATTGAGAACAATATCCACTCGGTTTTCGGCCCATTCATAATCATCAATGAGCGTTTGCCGCTCATTGGGTGAACAAAATTTAAATTTAAACCGGTCCCGGTTTCCATGACAAAGCATGGATTTTTTGGGTTTCCAAATATTATTTTTGCGCACGCACTTCACCAGGGTTTCCCCTGTATTATTTTTGCACGCCTTTTTTAAATTCTTTCCGGAAATGGGATCACCGCCACATCGATTCTTAAAAATGACCGTTTTCTTTAAAGTCATTCCGGCGGATTCGCACTGCATCCGTTTCTTTTCCTTTCCGTTTTTGCATTTAACGAGCAACTGACCGAAATGGTTTCCCGATTTGCAGGCCTTGACTAAATCTTTAAATCCTGTTGGGGTTCCGGTGCAACTGTCTTCGTAAATCCCTTTTTTTTGTCCATCGGTACTGCAACGTCTGGTGTTCTTTATATCTCCTTTTTTATTGCATTTAACTATAGTCTGGCCGGGATGTTTGCCGGATTTGCACGCGGCCTTGGCGGTTTTAAAAGAAAGTTTAGTTCCGGAGCAATCATTTAAGTGAATTGTTTTTGCCGCGGCAATAACAGGAAGAAACGCTAAACAACAACCCAGAGTCACTAAATAAAATATCTTTTTCATCTTCCGCACCTCAAAGTCATATTTTACTTTTTAAATGATTAAACCTGTTGCCCTGATTTTCTTAGGATTTAAAAAAATTTTTGTTCTTTACTCGTTTCACCCAATTCTTTTCCAAGCGAAGCATTATACAACAGCAAAAGGGGAATTGAGTTTGTTTGAATAATCTCATTTAATATTGGTGCATATCGGGGGATTCATAGTTCCGCCCACTTCTAATAGATTTACGCAAATTAAGGGTATGGGAGAGTCAGTGTAACAATATGGGGTCTACCTACTGACAATTTTGGGCCCTGAGGGAAATTAATCCCTGCAAAACCCTTGTTTTTGGGTATTTACAATTAATGCCCATCTAGTAATAACTTCCTATCAAAAACCGCCATTTAGGGAAATCTATCTTCCAAACCTTTTCTTTTCCGGCTGTTTGGTACCGGCATTGCTTTTGTTTAGAAGTGAATTTGAAAAATGATAATGCAACGTTTTTAAGAAAATTATGAAAACTCAAAACAAAAACTTTTTTAATTATGCCACGGATACAGAAACGACTGATCCTGCTGAAGTTCAAACTGTTGAAACTAATACGGCGCTATACGGTTCTGAAAACCCTGTGACAAAAAATTCCGTGAGCATTTTGGACTCTATAAAAAATAACAATTAAGGATGAATATTTTTAGAAATATTTAAGGCGTTTCAAAATGAATACTCAAACATTAAAAAAAGAACAAGGGTCGGTACTGGTTGTGGTGTTGCTTCTACTATTAGTAGTGTCCATTATGGTTCCCATGTTAGTGATGCAAACCACTAATGAAATCAACCAAACCAATGTGAGCGCACAAAATAAAGAAGCTTTTTATTTTGCGGAAGCGGGATTAGAGCATACCAAGTCCATCGTGCGGGATCAGGATTTTAATGAGGTGTTGGCCGGTCCGGATGGAGATAAATTAGTTCAGGTCGACAATGGACAGTTTCCCACTCAAGGATCCATACAAAACTACAAAGGCAGTAATTTTACCCGGATAGATTTTCAATCCGGCCAATATTATACGAGAGTTCTCGATAACAGCGACGATGGAGATATGTGGCAGGACTCAGATAATGTGATTTTAATCGATTCTATTGGTGTGAGTTCAGAAGGGCATTCAGAACACTTAGAGGCCAGAGTGCGAAAGTTGAATTTAAATATTCCTGACCTGCCGGGTGCTGTAACCCTGGTTAGCGGCCAGTCAGAAGTTGCTACCCCAGGTTCAAGTTTCAAGGTCAATGGAAATGGCACGAAACGTGGATCTTTAGGACCCGAAATTGATTCAGATTGTCCCTCCATTTATGCTTTAGCGGCAAGTGCCACAGGAATGGATTTTGACATGTCCGGTGTAGATACGGCTCAACAAAGTCTATTTTCCGGGGTCGATGGAACAGGCAGTATTGATTCAGGTAATAACTCGATTACTTTACAGGATTTGAGAGAACTTAGAGAAAGGATATTGTCGGTTCCCGATGTTCAAATGATTCCTGAAGTCTTAAACGGAGGCGTGCTCGGATCGGAAGATGAACCAGGAGTGTTTTATAGAGAAGGGGCGTTCACCGGGGAAGGTAACCTGGTAGGTTATGGAATTTTAGTGGTGAATAATCAGTTCATGATGAAGGATGATTTTGAATGGAATGGACTTATCATTGTTGGCGGATGTGAAAACTGCCAGGGAAAATTACACAATGGAAATGGAAGTCCTCATGTTTATGGCGGCATAATTATTTCGAGTAAAAATACTCAAAAGGCTATTTTGCAATTAGATTCTAATGCACAAATTAATTACAGCTGTTCGGCTTTAGATAATTTATACAACGTAACCGAAAATACCTTTCAAACTATTTCCTGGAAACGAGTGCAGTAGAGTTGAAAATGAGCTTTTTTAAATCGTTTAAATTTAAACTGGTGCTTTGTTTTATGGTGGTGGCTTTGCTACCGCTGGGGTCTTTGTACTATATCACTTATGATAACAGTCGAGTGGCTCTGGAAAAAAGCGCAGGGATCAAATCGCAGGCCATGGCCACCCAATCCATGGAAGAACTGTTCGTGATGATCAAGGAAGTGCGTCGGGATTTGATTCTTTGGTCTTCTCATAGTGCTTTGCAACAAATCAACACGAGGCAGGGAAAAGAAAAAGCGGCCCACTTTTTAAATCAGATAAAAGACAGTGTGTCTCCCCACTGGGTGATTTCGGTTATTCAGCCGGGAGGGAATATACTGGCCTCCTCCCAGCAAAGTTTGACTCATGTCAATGTGGGCCGGGAACCCTGGTATCAAAATGGGTCGTTGGTTCGAGATTTTATGGTACAGGATTTAAGCTTTTTTGGAAGGACCGGTGGTCTGAATTTAACATTTTCGATTCCTATTTATCGGGACCACAACCCGAACCAAATAATAGGCCACTTGTTTCTACAATTAAGTTGGAAAGGACTTATTAAAATGATCAACGCCATCAAAATCGATGGTGAACCTCAAAACAAAACTCAATACGCCTTGTTAATAAATAAAAAAGGCAAAATCATTGCGGCACCTGAATTTATCTTAAAATTTAAAACGAATCAGAATTTCCTGAAAGAGTGGGATTATAAATTTCCAATTCAGAATTATCGTGCAGCACAGTTGGCCCAATTAGAGAATCGAGGGTATCAAATTGAAACCGGTCCTTTTGGCAACGAGTATTTGATTGGGTTCGCCGGATCCAAACTCAAAGGGACTCTCGACAGTTTAAACTGGTCTCTATTGATTTTGCAGGATACGGAAAGTGCTTTTGCCGCCAAAGAAAATCTTATGATGCAGTTTGTTTTGATGGGATTGCTGGTTTTAGGAATAATTATCGTTTTAGTTACTGTTATTTTCAAACAGATTAAAAACACCTTTAAAAGTTTTACTCAGCACTCGGAAGAAATATCCTAGGAAGAACTTCAGATTTGGAATTCTCTATATAATATAGAAACAACTCGACAAATTAAAAACAGAATAGAGCTTTGTTTTTAATCTAAAACTTTTTCCTTGACGGATATCCCTAAGGATTTTAATTCGTTTCTGGCTCTTGGAGACAATGTGCCAGTAATCAATAGTTCTATTTTTCGATTTGGGTTCACTCTATTATTTGCTCGGGTTAAGTCCTGGGCCCACTTGGCAGCAATTTTGGACCAAACAGCATAGTCTACTAATAACGCGATGACTAATTTGTTATCTTTTGTAATTGCTACCGGAAAATTTCTTGAAGGTTCAATTGCTATTTTCTGAATTGGTGAAACTTCATTATGATATTTATCTAATATCTCTGCGATACGTTGGAAAATAAAAGCATCCTCAAAAGATTGAGCTTTATAAGCTCGATAGACGAATTTATCCAAATTTTGAGTTCCCTGCATATTTTCTAATGCGGCTACAAGAAAAGTTTCAT
Source organism: Nitrospinaceae bacterium (assembly GCA_965223665.1). GTDB lineage: Bacteria > Nitrospinota > Nitrospinia > Nitrospinales > Nitrospinaceae > CBDCVY01. Next base: position 1,972,182 of record OZ245011.1, on the reverse strand, counting down.
GTCGTGGAGAAAAATAGGGGTGTTCTAAAAACTTTTCGACAAGTTTATCATTAGATATAAATTTTTTGAGTTTGGCTCGGTTCAATTTTCTCAAATCTTCTGGAGCTTTGTCTCTCAAAATTTTTGTCATTTTATTTGCTGTTTTTGTAAGCTTTAAAACTCTAAGTGGAGTTATGGCCATGCTCACTACAAAACCACCCGAAAAAGAAGCCCAGGAAACACTATTTAATTCTTTCTGAAGAGTGCGATTTGTGGAATAAACATCAACACCTAACTGATGAGCAATTTTTCTTTTTACCGCCGAGAACCCAATTAATTCTTTGGAAATGCCATCCTCTGCTTGTCCTCGCTTTCCTCCAGTCATTTCTCCCACTCGGGAAAAAAACCTCCAAATACCTTGAGGAATTCCAGAGATAGTATCTACCGGTCGAAGAATAAGATTTTTTGCAAAAGATACAGGAGAGAGAGCGGACCGTGTGGCAGCATCAATAAACTTGTTTGTCTTTTTCATTTTTAATAGTGTTGCCAGGGCATGTACTTCTTGAATCCTCTCACGAAGCAAATCATCTCCTCTAACTTCCGAAATAAAAAACTTTGAATTAATTCGATATGAATTGGTAAACCCAAAGGTGTCAATATCTTCTTCTACCTTATGGTATTTACTCTTAAGTAATTTCGAAGGTAAATATTGGCTTGCTTTTAGTATGGGAGGAGTTTCATATTCGGATATTTTTGTAGATGAGGAGGCTGGTGTTGTAAATGAATTATTAGAAAATGATAGGGAGGGAATGGTAAGACTCAAGGCGAAAATAAAAAAATTAAATAAAATATTTCTTTCTGGTTTCCAGATGATTAACTTGGCGAATTTCATTCTTTGATCCTCCATTGAAATTTATTCATTTCACTAACTCCATCCATTTACATCTTTCTTTAATAATGGGAGTAATATTTTGATTATTTAATCCATGAGCAACTAATTCCACCACTCGATCATCACTGTCATAACCCACATGCGCTTCTATGGGATTGGCAACTTCACTGACACCGAAAACATCTACCACATGAGCTACATTGATACTAACATTGCTTACTTTAGTACACATTCGTGAATCAAGATAATTATTTTCGAATCCCGCGGGAATAGAGTAACTTAATAAATCATTGGGATCGCTAAATGCAATAATATGAGTTTGATTGGCAAATCGATCGGAAAAGTGACTTCCATTTGGTAAACAATATTTATCATTCTCATTCAAAATCTCTGGTAATGGGCGGCCCAATTGCAATAAAGGTAATTGATTAGAAAACATAAAAATAGTAACAACTCTATTTTGAATTTCGTGGTGAAGTTTTTCTACTTCGGGGAACTTCTTTTGAACATTTTTGTTATTTACCAACCCTACGACTTTTTGAAGAGCGTCAATGGTAATTCTGCTGCCTAAACTATGTGAAATAAAAATATAATCATCTTTTTTTGCGTTTTCTAATATCCCGGGGCTGTTGAATTGGCAGAGTTTATGTTCACCAGAAGGAAATGTATTCCACCCATAAGAAATCATCCAACAAACACTTTGTATTACAGATTTTTGAATATCCTCCTGTTTTTCCCCTAAATAAATCATTGGGTCCGAAATTGAGTCATTCGAAAACTTTTTCAAAGCGTTATTAACATTAGCACGTCGAAAGGAATACAGACCGGAATTATCATAATTTAAAACTTCTTTTTCAGATTGACTAATTCTAGACCAAGTTAGCTCATAAAATAAAAGTTCCCTCTCTTTGTCTCTACTGATTAATCTATTTAGTCGCAAATTACCCAAATTTTTTGAGGGATCATTGATTTCAGATATGGTTAATTCCTTAAAAGGAATATCAATTAAAGGAAGATCTAGTTTTTGAGATAATTTTTCTAATAGAATCGTAGAGTATCCGGGAATGTGACTTCCAACTCCATGGACCATTAAGACCTTAGTCTTACCTTGAGTTTTTTCAATGCTTGCTCCAATACCTTCAAATCCTTTACTCCAAATTTGACAAGCTCTTTTATCTTCTTTTTCTGAATTCTCAAGGAGTCCCTCGACGACCCCTTTTCCAAAACTGGAGCAACCGTTAAAAAACAAAGAGACAAAAAATACCATTAATAGTAATTTTATTTTATTAGGCATGGGTTTTCCTCCTACCATAGATCAAGGCAAAAATTTTTGGTTTTACATTTTAGGCCTATTCTAAATCAATTTCTGAATTTTGGAATTACTCAGGAAAAGTTTTTCAGTTTACGGGAAATGCGTTTAAGGATGTGCAGGCACTGGTCCCAAGCAGAGGAAACTTTGTAACAGAGTTTTAAGTATTGGTCGCGCAACCAGTTCGAGGGGGGCAGGCCATGGGAAAACCCGGATTTCTTTGCCACTCTGCAGGGTCGGCAAAATTCGCAGGGGGTGCCGTTGCTTCTGGGGCGATGGCAAAACCAGACGTTTTGCATGATATCAAAGAAATCGTTTTCGCGAGAGATCCTCTCCATTTTTGCTTTTGTGACAAAATAAATTGGGAAACGAAAATATTTAAACAGAGTGACCATGGGTCGGGTGGGGTTGCTCGTCACTCGGCATTCGTGCCCTTCACCAATAATATTGGGATCAATGATTTCATCCAGGGGACGTGGCTTGTAGGGTTTTTCATGGCCCAGTTCCAGATCATAAAGACCCTGTTCCTCGGCAAACCTAGGAATCCAATCGTATTGGCTGCCTAATTTTATTTCCTTATAAAATTGTTTCCATTTTTGAGTAATTTCTTTATTGGGTTTGATCTGATTCCGGCGTTGGGTGATGGTGGGGAATAACAGCTCTTGAGTTTCCGGAAATTTAATGAAGAGAATTTCCTTGATGGTTTGCATGGCTTTCATTTCATAGAGTGTGGATGCTCTTTCATGATCCACAATGTAATAAGGTTGGACGCTTTTTTTTTCTATAATTAAAAGCTCCAGCAGTCGAAATGTAGAATCCCATCCTCCAGTCCACAATAGATTTATGGGAGTACTCTTTTTTGGATTGTTGGTTTCTTCTTTTGAGTTTTCCATTTAAAAAGTTATCTAATCACTCGTTGGTTTCTCAAAAAGAATTACACTCAAATATAAAATTGGAATAAAGCCCTTAAATGTAAATCACCCCAGCCCTCTTTAAAGAGGAGACCTCCCTGCATTAGTCAGAAAATATAAACCCCCTGGAGGTGAATCACCCCGACCCTCTTTAGGAAAGAGGGCGAACATCGGTCTCCGCTCTTTTGTTGAACTTGTTTATTCAATAATCCCTGGTTATGCAAAGTTCTCTTTAAAAAGAGGGAGCACATGGAATTCCTTTTTAAGATTGTTTATTTTTTTTTCAAAATAAACTTTCGGTCAAGGGTCTATTAATCAAAAAGTTTTACTTCCCTGATTATTTTCCATTTGTTATAAACAGGAATGAAAACTATCCTGTTGTTCTATATTAACTCCTTTAACAAAAACTTGAATTAAAAATTAAAAAAAGTATGTCAAAAATCGAAAATAATACTCCCCTGAATTTTGCCTCTTCTGTCAAATTAGCCGGTGACAGATTAACCGTAATGAAAAGTAGTAAAAGTTTTACTATTCGCGCTCCCAAAAGTTTATTGAAGGACCTTTTTGAAACCGTCGATGGCAAACGTGATTTTAAAACGATTGTGGACGGTCTTTCCAAGAGTTTTGACCGAGAGACGATCGTTAGTTTTTTGAATGATCTGGTTTCCCGGGGAATTCTGGTTCCTACCAAGTATTGGATTTCTCATCAATGGTCGTGGGTGCATAACCCGCAACCTTACCCTTCGGACGTTCCTCCGGAGTTGCCCTTTGAATTGGCGAAAGCGGCCAGTGACCGTGTCCAAAAACTGGATCCCAAAGCAAAAACCTTTCGTCCTCCTAAAACCAAATTTATAGAATCGCTGCAGAACAGGGGAACCGATCGCGAATTTGACCGCACGGCCATGTCAATGGATCAAATAACGGCGTTGCTGTATGCCGGTTACGGAGTGTTGGACGCCACCAAAAAACTGGGGAAGTATGATCAAAGAGCCGGGCGAACAGTTCCTTCCGGTGGAGGTGTTTATCCTTTGGAGTTTACCTGGATTCAATGGAGGAAGACCAACAAGCTGGACGCGGGAGTGTATCATGTCAGTTTTGGCAAATCTCGTAAGATTGGTTTTAAGAAACTTTCCAGCCCTCCTGACAAATTATTTAGAGCTTTGCTCGATCCAACGGGAGTGGCTTCCGGCCATGGTGCTATCGTTATCAGTGGAAATTTTGCGCACTCCGGAGCCAAGTATGGAAATCGATCAGTTTCGTATTGTTTGATTGAAACGGGGCACGCCGCTCAAAATATTCAACTGTGCGCTCTGGAAATGGGAGTCGGTGTTTATCTTTTGGGCGGTTACATGGATGAACGTATTAAACCCATCACGGAGCTTCCGAATCATGACCCGTATTTGGTAATGGTTGTCGGGAATCAGTTGTCTCCAAAGGAAAAGTCTAAAATAAATAAAGATTATGATCTTTCATTTTCCTGGGTAGACTTTGACAGCAATTCTTATCAACCACCATTTTATTTTGCACGCACAAATTTATTTTTAGATAAGTTATCTTCTGGATGGTGTTGGGGGCGAGACGCGGATCCATTATTGGCTTATGATAAAGCCATTGCCGAATCGGTGGAACGTCTGTCCTGTCAGATGCCCAGGGATATTAAAAAGGCCACTGCCGGAGAGTTGGATCGTTTTGTGGATCCCGAAAAGTTTGTTCAATATTCAAAGGAACAATATGAACGGCCGGAATTTCCTCTGTCTCCTTTTAGTAAGCGGAGGAAATATGAATGGGTTCGGGTTAAACATTTGGTCACCGATGAACCGCATTGGGTTTTGGCGGACCAGGTGTATTTTTCTTCAAAACCCAAAAGTTATTATATGGAAAAGCGAAGAAAGAAAAGTGAACTGCCTTATACGTTCACTTCCACATCCGGAGTGGCGGCTTACCCCACCTTTGAAGGAGCGCTGGACCGTGCCATAGTGGAATTGATTGAGCGCGATCAGTTCATGCGAACCTGGTTGGGAAAAATTTCCCTTCCTAAAGTAATTCTTTCTTCCATTCCGAGTGAACTCCAAAACAGGATCCGTGGACTCAACAAAATTGGCTGGGAGGCACAGGTTTTGGTCATGTCACAGGAACCTATAACCAGTTTTTTACTGTTTTCGCAAAATACCCCGAAGAAAATGACGCGAGTGACGGCCGCGGCGGGGTATGATCCTTTTTCGGCCTTAGAGCATGGAATCAGTGAATTGGAGTCGATGGTGACCCTGACCGATCAGATCGGAAATCCGATACCAATTTCGCCGGAAAATGCGTCGACTCCAGAGGATCATGTAAACCTTTATAGTCAAAGGCGTTACTACAAAAGGGCAGACCATTTATTACGGGGATCCGATGTTATTGATTTTTCAGGGGTGAAGAGCCATTGTGAGAAATTAAATAGTCTTAAAAATTGGTTGACAGAACGGGCAAGAAATAGCTATTATCTCGACATTACTCCGGCGATCTGTCTAACTTTAAGTGGCGGGTCAACTATTAAAGTTGTTCGAGCTTTAATTGAGGGGATGGTTCCAATATCATTTGGTTATGGTCTGGAACCAATATTACCGGAGGTTAAAAACCGTGGAACCAAACCCAGGAAGGGCATATTGTTTCCACATCCTTTTCCTTGAGGGGGGAGAAATGATTCAAACCAAAAATAATAAAGCTTTAAGAACAATGGAAGACCCCAAAAGCTTTAACTGGAGTATTCAAGAAGAAACTGTGAATGGGGATAAACCCAATACTCAAATGGTACAGAGTTGGGATTGTTTTTTTTCGCCGCAACCTCAATCGTACACGATTCAACGGCCGCTTCCTTATGGGTGCGGTAGCTGTTAACTATATATAATGTATTAGTATTTTTTTTCCGGGAGCGAAAACATTATGGAAAACAGAAAAAATTCCAAAGGCTTTGATTGGAGCATTCAAGAACAGGCGCAGAATAATAGAAAATCTAATATTCCTTCGCCAACAGGTTGCACCCCTCCAATGGTTCCATTAGGTTGTGAATGTAACCGTGTTCCACGAAATGCAATTACACCACTTCCATATGGTTGTGAATGTAATTAATATTTAAAGATCTTTGGATACAAAAAATTAAGGGGGAAAGTATAAATGCTTTATACTTTTCCCCTTTTCTTTTTTCGAGGGTAGTATGATTGAGATTATAAAAAATCAAAAACCGCTTTTGTGTATTATTTAACGATCACTTCCCTTTTCCTTTGACGGGGTTAAGTTTTGGAACAATTAGTCCAATTCAAGTGGAGGCATCATGCTTAAAAATAGAAAAAGTAAAATTATTAACCGAAAAGGTTTTGAATGGAGCGTTCAAGAGGAATCTTCGGAAACTGTTAAAACCCATAGGTCCTCACCAACAGGTTGTATTACCGGACCTCTGGCATACGGTTGTGGTTCTGCCGGACCCCAGGCATTGTCGTGCTTCAATCAGCCGTCTTTTTCGTGTAATTGTTAAGTTTGGAAATTTCGGTTCCGTTTGTAGTTAAAAAACATTTTGGCTTTTTAACCGATCATTCAAAGATTCATCAATCATAAGTAGAAGGAGAAAACCCACAGGTATTTGGGGTCCACTCTTCTTCTGCTTTTTTTTTTAGACATTAAGTAATAAATCCCACCATGTAAATTTTATTCTTAAGACAAAAGCTTTTCCTGTAAAAAAACAATTTGCAGCCACTGAAAGAATTTAAAGTAAAAATCTCTTTGGCCTTGATGATTTAAGATATCGGGTCCTAATGATTTCCTGATCATTGGGCTGGAAAACTCATTTTAAATTCTTCGTTAAAAAATTTTTGTCTAAGTGGTTCACGGTACGCCCCAGAATTTAAATTTTAAAAACTACAAAAATAGTTCTTTCCTTAAGGGTTTTGGGATGTAGGAAAATTCCTACCTCGCTTCAAATTTACTTTAATGACATTGATGTTAGAGCCTGGTGAAGTTAATAGAGACCTTTATTAAAACTGAATATAGTTTTCGAAATTATTTATGTTTGTGAGTGAATATTTATTAGAAGAAACACTATATATATTTTGCATAAGTGCTTTGACTCCATATTGGCTTAAGCTTTCACTTCTTTTTGGGTGCATCTCTATGCTTTCCTAATTTAAGGTTGTGCCAATTTTGGAATAAAAAAAAATTTAGCTATGGGGAATGGTAATTGAACAAACTTTAAAACGATTTCTTTTCTTAAATAATTGAAAAATATTTTGATAGATAAAAAATGTGTGGGTTACTATTTGGTGACCTTAAGATTTGGATTTTGGTCCGAATCCAATAAATTGCTACTGTGATTACCCGAACCTACCTACACAGTAGTTTTTAAAATTATATTAAGAAGAACTTTAAAATAAATGAGGATATAAAATTGATAAAAATAAATTGCACAAATCTCTAAATTGTTTGCCTAATCCTTCATATTTTGTAAGTTTGGCTGGAATTGAAAATTGAAATAGTCTATAACTCTTGTCCGACTAATATTTTTTGAGTGCTACATGCCAAGACTAGCCGCTTTGTTAGAAAAACTTTCTAGAGGGAAAGAGTTCATTCATCCCTTACTTCCCGGCATAAATATTTTTCGTGTTTCAAAACGTTTACAACGTGCTCCCAACCTGCTTCGTCCTTGTATTATTGTGATTGGGCAGGGAATGAACATGGGATTTTTGGATAAGGAGACCTATCCTTTTGATGAAGGCTATTATTTGGTCCTTTCCCAGCCGTTACCTTTTGAATGTGAAACCTATGGATCTGCCAAGTACCCGGTGTTGGGAATTTCTATAAATATTAACTTAACTACACTCCATGATATTGTCACAAAAATAGAAAAGCAGCCAAACATAAAAAGTTATATGGAATTTAATCCTCTTAGAGGAATCGGTTCTGTACCGCTGGATAAAGATATGGCGGAATCTGTGGAGAGGTTATTAAAATGTCTGTTAAATCCAAACGACACACGGGTACTAGGCCATTGCCATTTACGTGAGGTAATTTATTGTGCTTTAAATGGCCCCTATGGATCGGCCCTGTTTGATTGTGTGGAGCACAATACAAGTTTTGAAAGAATAGCCAGGGTTCTAAGATTTATCCAGGACAATATTTCCTCGCCACTGGAAATAAAAGAATTAGCCAAGATAGCGACTATGAGTGTCTCCGCATTTCATAAATCTTTTCGCGAAATAACCTCTGAATCTCCAATTCAATATATAAAGAAAGTGCGTCTCAATAAAGCAAGAGACTTGCTGTCCAATAGAGGAATCAATGCCAATGTCGTAGCGGACGAAGTGGGATTTTCCAGTGCCTCTCAATTTAGTCGGGAATATAAACGATACTTTGGATACCCTCCTTCGCAAACCAAAGATAATTTGTAAATTAAAAGTAATTAGTAGTCGATTAATAATTACTTTGGTCCTTAATCAACTTTAATTTTTAGGCTTAAAAACTTGACTAGAATTATTCCGGCAGAATTCACCGATAGAGTGTGCAACATTCTTTTAGTTTTTATTAAAGGAACGAGAGGGCAACTCACCAGTGACGATCCATTGAATTTAAAATTAAACCAGTTAGAAGATGTGGTCAGAAAGGCGGTGCACGTTAAGCCTGTTACCGATCTTGGAAAAAGTATCGAGGAATTTTTTAAGAGCATCACTCTCCTCAATGAATTTGAAGAATCCGAAAAAGAAGAAGCTAAAGTTATTGTCTTGAGTATGGTAACGGCTCTTAAAGATGCAGTGGGAAACCTGGGGAATTTCGATCAGAACTTTGAAGGATACCTTAGCAAAATCCATACATCCAAAGACCTGAAAGACATTCTCAGGGTAAAGGATGAGCTGATTAATGATCTTCAAGAAATAAAAACCACCACGCAGGATTTAAAAAAAGAATTGGAAACCAGACAGGATATTATCAATAACCTTGTCCAAAAACTTGAAGAAACTAAAAGTGAAAGGATGATAGACCCGCTCACAAAAACTTTGAATAGAGCCGCCTATAATTTAAAGGTAGCGCAAACCATCCGGGAATTTAAAAGTTTGAAAAATTCAAATATTCTCATGGTATGTGACATTGATCATTTTAAGAAAATCAATGATACGCATGGACATAAACTGGGTGATAAAGTTCTAAGCCTTGTGGCTTCTTCGATTCGAAATGGGATTAGACAATCAGATTTTATTTTTCGTTATGGTGGAGAAGAATTTGTTGTTTTGCTCAAGGGGTGTCCTCTGAAAGTTGGAACCCGCATTGGAGAAAAAATTCGAGCGAGTATAGAAAAAGATTATCTGATTTATAAAAATGAAACCATTTCAGTAACGATCAGTTTGGGTCTGACGTCTCTTCATGAACAAGATTCCGAGGAATCCTTTTTTGAAAGGGCGGATCAGGCCATGTACCTTGCTAAAAAAAATGGTCGCAATCGATTGGAGATTCGCCTTAAAGAGTAAAATAGATTTTGCAATAAAGATCTTTCTAATCTTCAGGCCCCTCGGGCGGAAGAGGAAGAGAACCCATTCGGGTAAACGGTGGTTCCCTCTTCTTCCGCCCACCTTTTTCATTGGAAAATACCACCTGACTTTTACTTTTTAAACTGCATCTTTACTTTTGGATTCAATCCATACTATCTCCCCCCGTCAAAGGTTGTTACCACAAGCCTTTGAAAAACCGCTTCAAAAAGCAAAAAAATTTGTAAATTTTTCTTGACCTAATGCTTTCATGCCCTTAACTTTGAAGAGAGGGCTCTGTTAATTTGATTTTGGCTCTCATAGAAACGGTGATGCTCATCACCTTTCTCAAACTAGGAAATGAAATTATGAAGACATTCAAAAATTTTATTTCTCCATCCCTTTTCTTGAGGAAACTCTATGATCGAAAGAAACTATGACAAAAATTTAAACCCCCACACCCGCTCCAATTTTTTTCAGTGGAGCATTCAAGAAAAATCAGTAAAACCTGATAAGCACACGGCTACCGTTCCCTCAGAGTTCGGTGGCATTACACCCTATGGTTCGGGTTGTTCGGATCAGCGGCCACTTTGTTTTTCTTGTAGTGATTAATTCCCCCATGCTTCACCTTGAGTTTCTAAGATTCCATAAACTTTCCTCAAGGCAAACAGGATAATTCTAGATTAAAGAACCCCGCCGGGTAAATGAGAAAACCTAAAACTCACGTTTTGGGTTTTCTTTTTTTTGTTGAAGAAGGTTATGAATTCGATTTCAGTGCAAATGAAATCGCTTCGGAAATTTTCATTTTTTAAATCCAATCTAATTTATGAACCTGTTTTCAAATTCCTGGCGCATTAGAAAAAGGTTGTTTAAAAGCTTTAAACATGATTTCGTAACATAAGTTCTTTCGGATGTGGGTTTAGATAAACCTGGTCCTGCAAATATTTAATATTGTGAATGGTTACCATGTGACGCATTAAGGAAACGGGAACAATTAAAGGGATGAGTTCGTTTCGGTAATCTTCTATGACCTTCAAAATATTTTCTTTTTCATTTTTTTGCAGTTGTTTCTTGAAGAAGCCCAGCATATGAAGCAGCACATCGGTATTTTTTTTGGGAGTGGATTTATACGTGAGAGCTTCCATAAATAAACTGACGTATTGATCCTGGAGTTCACGCTTTTTAAAAGACTTTGCGTTTGCCACCAGTTTCCCCAGAGCGTCATAATATTTTCGACTATGAGACAAAAGTAAAAATTTGTGACGAGTGTGAAAGTCCACGAGTGTCTTTATGGAAAATCCTTCCTTTAATAAACGCTGCCATCTGTGAAAGCAAAACACGCGGACCAGAAAATTTTCTCGAATTTTGAAATCGTTTAACCGACCTTCGTCTTCCGTGGGAACCCAGGGATATTTTGTTTTAAAGGCATCGGCGAACAAACCGGCCCCATGCCTGGCTTTCTGGTGGGTAAAATCCGAGTAGACGGGAATTCTAGCTAAACCACAGGAGGGAGATTTGCTTTTAAAAATGTATCCGCAAAGATCCTCCTTGTTTAATTCAGGAATTCGATTTTTAATGTAGTGTCGCATTGGTGAAGTCCAATCGATATGACTTTTCCGGCTGATCATTTTGGGGTTTTCCCGCGGTCCATAAAGAGCCACAGTTTCTCGGGGAGTTCCCATTCCCACTTCCACCTCCGGACAAACCGGGACGTATTCAAAATAATGGCCCAATACTTCCCGGACATAATGGTTCTGCTTATGATCCCCATTCCACCTGACTTTTTCTCCAATCAGACAGCTACTGACCCCAATTTTGATTTTTTGCTTCATGTCTTTATCTTATAATTTCAAATACAGAAGGGGAGCCACGTTAAGAAACTGAATTTTTTGAGGGGGATTCAGATCCACATGGCTCCCCAAAGTATAGGGTAGATTGATTAAACCGTAAAATAACCTAATCCCTATTGAATGCCCGGGTCATAGGAATCTATTTCACCGGAAACGGCTACAGGATCCAGCATTTTCCATCCTCGAAATTTCATACAATCGCTGAAAATGGCTACTTGATTATTATGTTCCGCTATGCATATAGCTCGGTCCATGACCAATGAATTATGGGATCGAGCCGTAGGGCCTTCTATTCGTTCAAATTGTTGTTGGACGGGGGTCGTATTACAACCCACCAATAGGACTAATGATATTAACAGGATTATAGTTCTCATGACTTCACTCCTTGATAGTCTGCTTTAAAAATAGTAAACACCCTGAATTCCTACACATCTACGGGTGCAGGCATATTTGGGAGAAGATTTTTAATTCTCTTTCTTAATGTATGTTGTTTCTCAAAAAACTGCCAGTGTCTTTGGCTTAATTGTTCTCTCGTGATGGTTTTTTTAAGTTTACCCTTTGCATTAAAAATTTTCACATCGTAAAACATTACCGCCTCCTCAGTTTTGAAATAAATTTTATCAGGGGATATTGTGTATTTAATGGTTCATTTTGAGATACCGATTCCCCGGATTCATAAGTTGAAAAATCATTCCAGTTTAGAGGAGAGTAACTAGTTTCGATTTTGCCATTCTCCATTTGGGGAAACAGATCTTCCTTTGTTTTAAAAATAGTTACTTGATAGTCCACGGTCCTCTCTCCTTAAATTGGAATGGTTATCTTTCTATTGAGTTAAAAATTTATGATACTGGTTAAAATCTTCCACTTTATGCACGCCCTTGATATCCTCAGGAGCACCACTGCCCCCGACAAAGATATCGACGCCCTTGCTCAACTGTTTACGAATGCGCCACAAGATCGGTCGGGCTCGGGAAACGCCAAACCAACCAGTCACACTGACGCATAAGACCTCGGCATTACAGTTGCGCATGGTGGTAACGATTTCTTCTTCCGGAGTGTCCAGTCCCAGGAAGATGACTTTCCAGTGAGTCACCGCCGTGACCACCGCGCACATCAGCAGTCCTAAAATATGTTTCTCTCCCGGCAGCGTGGTGAGCAGAGCCGTACGTTGTCCTTCCTTATGTTCGTTCAGTCCACGCCACCGATTTGATAAAAAGTCGCTGAGCAGTGAGGTGGCAAAATGTTCATGCGCTACTGTAAGATGCCCATGTTGCCAATGTTCCCCAATCTGCATTACCCATGGCGCTGCCAGGTCGGTCACGAAACGTAACGGACCGAGACGTCCCCATTGACAATGCATATCTCTAACCAGCGGTTCTTCATCGAAATCTTTGACCCACTGCAACCAATTTTTAACAATGTGTGAACTCTCAGACAGTTTTGCCTGAGACGGTACCTGGATGGACTTTTCCAACCCCATCAGTTCCTTCAGCTCATCCAAAGTACCGCCCGCAATTCTTCCAGCCCGAAAACCCAGTTCCAACGCCTTGGCTACGGCTTTCAGTCGATCCGCCTCTTCAGGACGGTAACGCCGGTGTCCGGAAGGAAGGCGGATCGACTTCGGGGCCTGGTATCGTTTTTCCCACTTGCGGAGCGTGTGTGTGGTGATGCCAGTTCTTTTTGCCAGTTCCCCGATGGTGAGCAGCTGATCGTTCATTTGTGTCGTTTTGGTTAGCATGATCATTTCCAGTTAAAAGTTGACTCGTCAGTTGCCTTATTACATTGCGCCATTGTCAGCATTCAGTTGCGCCACTTCACTGGGTTCGGTCATCACTTTCAACCCACCACTGGTGCGTTCTGCGATCATCGTGTCGCCATGGATCACAGTATGAAACTTGTTGCCGACTTTTATGTTGTAATCGTTCAACAGGGCTTGTTCAAAATGAGTGAGACCCACATAAACGGCAGCCTGGTTACCCAAACGTTTGGCAATACGATTTTGCGTATCAGGAGCAAAAGACCATTCATAATTCACAACGGAGTGATCGTGGCCAGGATGATTCATCGCCGCGGTAGAAACTAAAGAGATTCCATTTTTCGGACGAATCGGCAATACCATTTTGGCGTCGATATTGGTGATTCCACTGTCAACGATTTGAATACCGGCGGAGGTACGTTTGACATAAGCATTCACTCCATTAATTTCCGTAGAAAAAATGTTTCCGTCCTTGATTCCATATTTTTCTAAAACTTTTTGTTTGTGAGAAGTCAATCCAATGTAGTAACCGCTATCTTGAAGTCCACCACGTTTTTGGATTTTAGATTCGACTTTTTTGGAGAATTTCCATTTCAAAGGAAGTTTGGAATGGTCGTGAGAGCCATGAGCCGCAGCGAGGCCAGTAGAAAGAATTAAAGATGCGGAAACGGCTGTCAAAGTTTGGATAATTTTTGTTGTGGTTTTCATTTTGAATCTCCTTGAGATGAATTAAAAGTGATAAAAAACTTAACAAACTGTCTAGGTATAATATTAGACAATTATTGAAATTTGTCAACAAAAAATCTAGATATTTTTATAATTTTTTTAATTATTATAAATATTTGAAAAATAAGGATAAATTTTAGATTTCGTCGATTTCAGGAAAAAAATTATTCAAAAAACTCTCAAAAATCCGCAAAAATCTCGACAAAAACCCCTTAATTTTCTAATTTTTAACTTAGACAAAATATTTAAGGGTGTCGAATATTCTGCTGGTCTTTGGGTCAGGGTGGTTGAGGGTCAATCAGGTCTTCTAGAAATGGGGGAAATAACAGGAGCGAAAGAAGGATGGATATTTTAAGTTAGTTTTTATTTAAAACTAAATATAACCCCCGAGGCCAAAAGTCCTCGGGGGTAATTATAGATATCTAAACAACTAATTGGGTGGGGTGTATTCAATTACGATTCCTTTAGTGGTGGTAACGGGAGGATCTTGATCAAATCGATTATTGGGGTCCCCTCCGGGTTCCAATCCGAATACTTTTACCAAATATTTGAAATTCGCATTATCCACAGGTTCCGATAAAGAGGTTGAGACAAGGCTGTTTCCGGTTTCTTGTGTGGCTATGATTCTACCTATTTCTATAAAGGTAAAATCCGGGAAATTACTGTCCAACTCTTCACCAAGGTCCCTTTTATAAAGAACGACATAAGTTTCATGGTTTTCACGGACAGGGTCCGGTTCAAAGCTAGTGTAGTAATAAGTCATCCCCTGGAAAACAGATCCGTGAGGAATGTTAACAGGAATCTCTATGATAAAATTTGTGCCTGGCCCTCTATCTAACTGATCCAGAGAAATGAATTGAGTTTCCCCTACAGAATAGTTGATTTCCAGTTTGGGTTTTACATTTGAAGATTCTTTGGAGTAGATAAGAATACCGTCATTGGTTCCATCGGTTCGAATGGCAATTCCATCATTATCAATAGAGCCATCCACCCAACCTTGAATCATATTTAAACCGTCGCTATTAAGAGGAATAATCGTTAAACCATTTTTTAAAACCGGAATCGTTCCCAAAGGGGTGGCTGTAGTGGATAAATCATTCCAGGAAACGGTCCCTTCTGCCCAGCTCCCATTTTGCTGGCGCACGGAATAGGTTCCTGTACTGGCATTAAAAAGTTCCAGGGTAATTGCCGCGGAAACTATCGTCGCATTCGAGGGGATAGAGGAAACGTCCCATTTAATTAAAGTCGCGACTTCCCCAAAAGTTCCATTATCGGGATCTTGATTGACTCCATCGGCGATTAAGGTGGTCTCCGATCCGTAATTGGTGGACGGTGAAGACTGGCGGACGTAACTGTCCTCCGGATTCATGAAAGTGTCCGTGATCGCGTAACTGGAAGTGCCGAGGAACAATAAAAAACCTGTAAGTGCTGGAATGATTAGAGATTTCTTCATGATCTTCTCCTTGATTTTGAAAAATATGGTGTGATTCAAAACAATATTATTTATAGACAAAATTGTCAAATTCGGATGGGGGTATATTCGGGGTAAATTAAAGAAAGCGAGTTTTATTTTCCCTCTGTAGGAGACAGGCCAATTTCTTCAAGGTTACAGTTTATGCAATCTCGGTATTGTTCTCTAATGATCTCTTTGTCTTCTGCAGTAGCGGGTTCGATTCCTTTTCCGGAGTCGTGGTCATACCGCCAAATCGATTTGTCTGAAGTACTGACACCGTATAAAACGACTCCTTGTTTAAAAATGTATAAGGGATCTTCCCGATCTGTATTTGGGTAGGTGTGAAGAGTAAACCAGATAATTTCAGCTCCATCTTTAGGGCTTTTAGCATCTGGTTTACTGCGTTTTCTCCAAAACCCTTTGTAGAGTTGAACTTGTTCTTCAAGTTGCAGCGGTTGATTATGCAATTTGCGCCAGAACGTATCAAAAAGAATTCCTGACATATCCTCCGGATGATATATCCCCATTTCATTAAAATAGTCTCTTAACCTGGAACCATTCCAAAGTCCCCAGTTATTTCGCAGCCAGGTGCCAAATCCTAAATGGTATGGGTTCATTACGCTCTCATCTTCGGAAGCTTTAATCTTTTCCAGTTCTACCTTAGGAAATAATTTTTCCAATTCTCGATGCGCGTCTTCTAAATCTTTCGGGATATAAATTTCTTTTTCTTTGGGGCCTTTCGAAGCATTGGTTGTTTTCTCTTCCTGAGTTGTTGGTGTGGAAGTGCACCCAAAGAAAAATCCCAGGAGGAGGAGAACTGTCAGAATTTTCAATGAAATTGAGTTTTTAATATGCTTCATGGGCGACTTTAAAGGAAATATATAGAATGAGCCTTTATCCTAGTAAAAAATCCGTCAAATAGAATCAATGACCTAAGCCCATTCGTTCCAACAAGGGAGTTTCTTCTATATATAATAGATGAAAAAAGGATGAATTTACGATAATCTTTTTACTGCGCAAAACTGAGTGATTATTTCCTGAAAAGAGATCTATGCATCACAAACGAAAAAAATCTAAAAATCAGCGGGCGGGGTGTTTGATGTGCAAACCGTGGAAGGTGAACGGTGTAGCGACTCAATCCAAAGAGGGAGAAAAGTTTTCCGATCACCGTCGACGCATGAGTCACGTGGTACCTGATTATTTAGGAAAGCAAGGCCCTTGGGCCAAAGGAGAATCCACCCATGCACTCGATTAAAAAGCGATTTGTTATAAGCTTCATAATGATATTGTTCCTTTTGCCCTTCTCGGCGATGGCCAAAGGAACGGGGATTGATAACGGGGTTTATACCAACGAAAGAATTGGATGGCAGATAACCATTCCCCCAGGATGGAAGGTGACTCGGTCTGAAGATATCAAGGCGTTTGCGGAGAAAGGGAAAAAAGATATTGAGGAGGCTCATCAACAACAAGTCGAATTCCCTCCTTACGAAATTATTCTCAATTTTAAAATGGATTTGCTCAATCAGTTTGTTTCCACTATTCAGAAGATTGACACAGAAAATGTGGGATCTCATAAAGACTATGCCAGACAAAATCAAAATATAATGGCAAAGACCTTTGCTCACAAAAAATATAGCTTTGATAAGAGAAGTTTTGAAAAGAAAGTTGGGGAGGTGGAGTTTGCGGCGTTTGAATTTATTCTGTATTTGTCTGAGAAAAAGGAACAAGTGATTTTATATCAGTCCCTTTTCTTTGGTCAAATAGGAGAACAGTTGATGGTAGTGAACGCCAACGCAAAAACTCAGGCGAACTATAATGCCCTTCTCAATGCCTTCTACAATTCCCGGCTGAATCCACCTCAATAAAAATATTACTTTGAGTTGCGATTCGCTTTTTTAAGAGTGATAAATTCTTATGATTGCGTTACTCTTTTTTTATGTGCTACTTTATAAAGAATTCCAGGCTCTGTGCACTGGACGTTAACCCGACCTGAACTTTAGAAAAGTTTGACCCAGGATCATAGGAGACCTCACCCATGATATCGATTAAAAAGTCATTCACTTTATTAGTCATACTTGTATTGTTAATTATCGCCCCGGTATCCACTCTGGCAAGTGAGACCGCTGTTGCCAATAATGCGTATTCCCATGAAAAATTAGGTTGGGAGATGACAATTCCCCAGGGATGGCAAGTGAGTAAAACCGAGGACATTAAAAAGTTAATAGACGCAGGAAAAAAGGATATGGAAGATGCGCACGAAGGTGAGGTCAAAGTGTTGCCTTATGAGATTCTTCTTATTTTCAAAAAAGATCAACTGAACCAATTTGTTTCTACAGTTCAGGACTTTGACCTGAGCAAAGATGACGCACTCAAGAATTTTACCAAGACGAATGCAGACATGATTTCCCGAACGTTCACCCACAAGGGAATAACCTTTGACAAGAAAAGTTTTCAAAAACAAATTGGAGCGGTGAATTTTGAAGTTTTCGAGTTTATCCTTTATCGAAGCCCCAGCAAGGAATCGGTTATTTTATATCAATCATATTTTTTTGGCCAGGCCGGGAACCGAATGATGAGTGTGAACATAAACGCGAACTCTCCAGCAAACTATGATGCATTGATGAATGCTTTCTACAACTCGAAACTGAATCCCACTCCTTAAAGACTTTCCCCAAAAGTCGAGTTTGTTCTATATATAGAGACACTTCCAAAGAGAGCGTCGAAAATATTTCCGGTCAAAGTCAGGTGATTGTCATTTCAGGTA
The DNA here is from genome assembly GCA_965223665.1 of Nitrospinaceae bacterium. Lineage (GTDB taxonomy): Bacteria > Nitrospinota > Nitrospinia > Nitrospinales > Nitrospinaceae > CBDCVY01. Next base: position 1,954,057 of record OZ245011.1, on the reverse strand, counting down.
AATTTCTCACATTGAATTTGGCCTCGATACAAAATTTTATTTTTTAAATAATGAAAAACACACCTGATTCCGTTACCCTTTTTTATTAAGCCCCTTCTAATAAGAATCCATTCATCTCCAACGCTATTTGCTGTAATGCTCCAGACTCGGGGAAGGGTGGACCCTGGACCGAAGGAGAAGATTCCAATGTTATCGTTTAAAAAGGGTTTTACATTTTTACTTTTATTCTTTATTTTCCTTTATTCGGGGTGCGATTGGCTTAATGAGTCGAAGATTGAAAGCGGAGTGTACACCCATAGTGGAATTGGGTGGGAAATGACGCTTCCTCCGGGTTGGAAAACAAACTCAGCCAGTGAGGTAAAAAAGCTGTCCAAAACAGGAATAGAAATGATGGAAACGGCCAATGATCAAAAGATCAGGATTCCTTCTTATGAGTTACTTCTTAACCTGAAAAAAGATAAATTTAATCTGTTTGCTTCTTCCCTTCAAGATTACGATCCTGAATACGATGGAAACCTGGTAGAGTTTACCCAACGTAATGAGGACATGATTGAACAAACATTTACCCACCAAAATGTGAACTTTGAAAAGAGAAAATATCAACAACAAATCGGGTCAGTAAATTTTGAGGCGTTTGAATTTCTTATTTATCAAACTCCAAAAAAACGAAAAATCTTATTTCACCAATCCTTTTATTTCGGGGTGGTGGGCGATCAATTGATGAATGTTAATGCCAACGCAACTACTCGGGAAGGTTACAATGAATTGATTGATGCTTTTCACAGTTCAAAACTGAATCCCACTCCTTAAGTTATTTGGAGACAGGGGCAAAGTGCCGAAACAGGAATACACCCACCTGTCAAACATGCGTTCGTAAAAGTGGACTCAACTCCGGGGTTGGGTCAGTTGCTCTTTAAATATTTCAAAATGATTCGTTCCTGAACTTCATGATTTTGACAATTATAAAGGTAAGAACCAAAGCAAAAAACAACAGGCCTATCGCCGCAAATAAATTATTTAATAACGATGGATTAATTATTAAAAGTAATCCAAGAGACAACATCATTAATCCTGAAATTAACTTTGATATTCTTCCTTCCCTTTCAGTTAATTTTCTCGAACCTAAAGTAACAACAAAAATAAATACTATAATCATTAACGGAATAACATAAACAATATTATAAAAAGCCAAATAAAAATAATATTTTTCAACTGAAAGATTGCTAAGCGTAAGCACCCTTGTGAAAATCATGGGGAAACCTGAGGTGCAAATCAGTTCATAGGAATTAGCTGCTAAAGCTAATAGGATAGCCCCAATCATTAGTGAGGGGAGATTTGAAGAAAAAGTCAGGTTGCGCATTCGCTGAAACAAACCTGGTTTAGCGCTTTCGGGAATTGACAAAGAAACTCCTTTTTTAAACCAGAAAAAATCTTTTATATTTATTAAAGAAAAAATCACTGCAAATATGCCTGCCACAAGAGTTACCCAACGAATTTCCCCCAAAAGTAAAAATAAATTTAACCACGCCGCCATAAACAAAAAGTAGATTAATCCGGAAAAAAACACAAAAATCCCACCAATAATAATCATTCGTTTGCGATCTTTCGTATGTACAAGAATACTGAGCAAAAATAACAAAACGAAAAATGCGCAAGGATTAAATGCATCCACACCGGCTAAGATTAAGGTAAAGAAGGGTAACGAAACTGAAGAGGGTTCTAATTCTCCCCATAATGGAATATGAATTTTCCCATTCTTTTCAAGTATTTTATTTGGAGTCGTTGAAGTTTGTTTTGAGATTAACAATTCTTTATAGCAATGCTGCAATTGCTCTTTTAACATTTTGCCGGTAGAGGCTTCGGATGTGAATCCTAGATGCATTTTCTCACAAAAGAAAAATGCAGGGACAGCAACCGTTGTTGCTCCAAGTTCTTTTGCTAATTTTTCAAAAATTTTTGAGTTTTCAGACAGGGTGCTTACGTCATGGGAAAAAACCTGAATCCAGGAAAACTCAGAGTTTAATTTTTTAACGAAAGGGCGCGCATTTTTACAATGCGGACATTCCCTTGACCAAAAAAAGTAAAAGTTAATCTTGGGAAGGTCATCCTTACCTTTTATATACCAAGTCGAAGATTCTGAATTCTCTTTTGCATATGAGGCGGGAATCCAAAAGTAAAGCAAAATGGCTAATGTAATAACCAATTTAATTAAACTTTGTAATCTCATAAAGAAAATGCTTCCACTTTTATAACAAGAAGCCCCCCCATGGAGCAGACCTCGGAGGGTACCGAGGTTTGCTCTATTAAGGGGTGACTAAAAATCTTCAAACAAACTGCCAGCGACCCAGTCGTTTGAACCTGAAGCGGTTCTATTTTCACCGCCACTCACACTAGAAGTGGTTCCACTGGCTGTATTATGACTGCCTCCACTCACACTAGAATGGGAAGTATTAAATCCACCAGCTACATTAGTGAACCCTCCCGAAATACTGGCTTGCGATCCACTGGCCGTATTAGAAGAACCGCCACTGATACTGGCTTGAAATCCACTGGCGGTATTCGAGGAACCTCCGCTTACATTAGAATAAGCCCCGAAAATATTGTTGTTCTTCCCAGTTACCAATCCACCAAAGCTTGAATAATTATGTCCATGGCCAATCACCACATTATGCGAACCAGACTTATCGGATACTTGGTTGGCCTCATTATAACCCACGATGATATTGCCAAGCCCATTGACGGTTCCCAGATTACCCGTAGGATCGTCCGGGTTACCGTTGGTAGTACCAAGGCCGTTGACGATTTGTAAATTCATTCCTTCCAAAAAAAGGGTCTTGCCATTCCGACTCACCCCAGCCAGAATGGTTTCTAATTGTTCAATCCTTGAGAGTAATTCATCAATGATAAAATCCGCATCGTATTGGATTTCTAATTTGGGAATGAATCCTTTAGATTCTTTAGAATCCATAGTAATGCCATTATTGGTGCCACTGGTACGAACGACTATTCCATTATTAGAAATTGACCCGTCCACCCAACCTTGCACTAAAGCTATTCCAGCTGAGTTTAATGGATGAGTTCCCATCCCAAAAGTAAAAGCAGGAATGACTCCTAAAAGAGTAGAGTCGATATTTAAATCATCCCAAGTTACCGACCCCTCTTTCCATGCAGAATCCTGCGAATAGAAGTGATACCGATCAGCGCTGGCATCTAAATAACCGAATGAAATGGAAACACCGGTTATGGTCGCTTCGGCCGGAATTGTAGATAAATCCCATTTTACTAACGTGATGACTTCTCCGTATCTGCCATTGTCCGGATCCTGGTTGACACCATCAGAAATCAGAACCACATCGCTACCATAATTAGTAGTTGGAGAGGTTTCTCGCACATAACTGTCTTCCGTCGCATTGAAACTTTTAGTGATTACCGCGAACGCCAAACTGCTCGAAAAAAAGGAAAACAATAAAACTCCAAATAAGATTTTTAAATATTTCTGCATAGCATCCTCCATTAAAACGTTTGAATAACTAAACAAGGAGGAAAAGAAAAAAAGAGATACCCACCAGGGAAAAATTTAGGAATATATTTTCCCCCTTCATCTATAAAGATATTTTTTAGGAAGTCTTTATTCTAAATTTCGGAACTTTAAATTTAAAAAGTTTTGAAGAAAAATTTTTCTCGGTGGGGTTTCATCATAGATAAATCATTTAAGGAACAACAATAAAAAGAAGGACCTCAAATTTATGCCACTAATAAGGGTGCAGTCCTAAATTTTGGGTAGAGAAAATTCAACGTTAGGCGAACGATGGAGATGGAGTAAACATGTTAAGTAGTTTCTACAAATACAGATTATTGAACAGATTGTTTGGATAAACGATGATCCCCACGTCAGCGGACGCAGATAAGATGTGCGGACGTCCGGAGATTTGCAAAAAAAAGAAATCCCTCTAAGAAATTAATGACAGTGCTTTGTTCCGCTTTTTTTGTCCCAATGGCAGTTTTGTTTATCGGTCCCGCCTTTGGTTTTGGAAATGGAATCGGGTCCGTGGCCCGGGTGGGTGTGAGCCATCGGCGCATTCAATATAAGAGCAAACAGAATTAAAGCTAATAAGCTGATTCGTTTCATGGTTTAACCTCCATTAATTAATATTCTCCTTCAAACTTAATCCATTCCCCCAAAGCAATCAAGAAAATTTTGAGACGAATAACGGCTGCCGGTCCTTTCAAATAATTTCCAAGTACCGTCCTAATTTAGATATAATGAGCGGCAATAGGACAACAACCGTTAACCATTCAAAACTCACTAAGGATACACATAAGTTTATGAAGCTAACATCGTGGGGCACTTTACGCCTTTTCCCAGTTTGGATCGTTTTGGCTTTCATTTTTGCAGTAACGAATTTGCCATCTGTTGCTGCCCAGGACAATCCGGCCGGTCTTAAATTTAATCAAATTTTAAAAAAGAAATCCCTCCGGGTGGGAGTTTCTTTTTTCACTCCGTGGACCCTGAAGAATAAAAAAGGAGAACTGGTCGGCTTTGAAATTGACGTTGCTAAAAAACTTGCCGAAGATATGGGTGTGGTATTGAAAATTATTCCCCTGGATTGGGAACAACTCATCCCTTCACTGAACTCAGGAAAAATCGATCTCATTTCTGCAGGAATGGCGATCACGCCTCAGCGGGCGTTGAAAGTGAACTTCAGTTCGCCTTATGCGACTTCGGGCATCAGCCTGGCTACCAATACGGCCCTGACAAAACATATCCAAAGTTTGAAAGAACTCAACCAGTCTTCCATTCGGATTGGCGTGATCTCGACCACGGTTTCAGAAGATCTTGCCAAACGATTATTCGATAAAGCGTTCATTCGTGTGTTCCAGAAAAATAAAGAAGCCGAAGAAGCGATCCTCAACGGAGACATTCATGCTTATTTGGAAGCGGAACCCATACCACAGTTTCTGGCGTTGGCGCATCCGAAAAAAATTGATCTTCCTTTGTCGGAGCCGTTGTTGCGGACGAATGCCGGGTTTGCGGTCCGAAAAGGTGACCCTGACTTTCTGAATTTTCTCAACTCATGGATTGTGGCCCGCAAAGCCGATACCTGGTTAGGCGCTACGCACCAGTATTGGTTTGAGTCTTTAAAATGGAAATGAACTTTAAAAAAATTTTTTCTTTAGGAAATTCTGTTGAAAGAAAAGCGGATGTGCCCCCTCTCCAGTCCACGACTGGAGGGAACATTAATTCTCAATGGTTGACGGACAATGCAGAGTTGACAGAACCTTTTCATAAGTAGGGTTGGTTCTATATAAAGAAGCTTTTCTTTAGAAGAAAATAATTTAACGGAGGTTGATATGCTCCCTCTTTCCTAAAGAGGGCTGGGGTGATTGACCTTTTAATGAGTATTTTGAAATTTCAAAAGTAAATGAACAAAATAAAACAAATTTTAAAAAGGAATCCGATGTGCTCCCCCTTTCCCAATCTAGCGATTGGATGCAGCAGGCATATTCGAAATCTTTGTGAAGAGATTGCATTGAAAGTAACTCCTCGCAAAATACTGTTCCCACCGGCCGTGGGCCGGGCTGGGGGGATTTTACCTCAAGGGGTTTTATCAAATTCCGTCATTGCACCAATCTCACAATTTCCAAAAGGGTTGATGACTGCGCTAGTCCTCACCCTGTTCCTATGGAACACACTGGTGGTGTTTGCCGACCCGTCCAAAAATTTATTCATTCCCAAAAATTCAAGGATTCCCGCTCCCGGTAAGTTGATGGAAAAATCGAGAGACTGGCGAGCGCCAAAAAAATCAAAAACCAAATCCTGGCGAGATACGAAAAAGAAAAAAGTCGAGGTTGAGAAAAGTCGGATCCAAAAAGATTCTCTCTTCCTGTACGATCCCATTGATAGAAACGAAAAGTGGGACCCGTACGACTACGGCACCAAAGAACAGGCCCACTCCGAAGCCGCCCCTATATTCAAATTCCGGTTTTAAAAATAATTAAAAAGAAATCTTTGATTCGGAAAAATTTCATTCCGAATTCTTTTCTAATCAATAGTGATCCCACCTTTTTTAGCGCATGGCAAACCCAACGGTAGGGAAGTATATTAATAGTAGAGAGAACAATGGGGCAGGGGCGCGACAACTTTTAACACTTTAAACCAAGGAGGAGCGATGTCTGACAGCGTGTATAAAATCATCGAGTTAGTGGGAACCAGTAAGACGTCCTGGGAAGAAGCGGCAAAAAATGCGGTAGAAATGGCTGGAAATTCTTTGGAAGATCTGCGCATTGCTGAAGTCAATAAACTGGATATGCGAGTGGATGATAATAAGGTGGTGGAATACCGCGCACGCGTTCATCTTTCTTTCAAATATAAAGGTGGCCATTAATCTCGAATGGTTGACCAGGATGTATGTTCCAATGCATTAAATATGTGCTCTATAATTCCTGGCTTCGCTGATTCGTTCGCGGGCCATTGCCATCGAAACTTCATGCGGAGCCAGGTCTTTTTGTTCTAACCGATTCAGCAACTCTAAAGTGTTTGCTGTGATGGTTTCTTCAACACGTTCGAACGCAGTGGTTTCCAACAGTTTTTGGTACTCCGTCGCTGCGCAGATTACCCCGCCGCTATTGGCAATAACATCCGGGATAATCACAATTCCTCGCTTATAGATTTCTTTAGCGGCTTCGTGAGTAATGGGAATATTGGCACCTTCCAAAACTAATTTTGTTTTTAATTGGCTCTGATTATCCATCCTGAAAACATCCGGCCGGGCGGCAGGAATAAAAATATCCGATTCCAATTTCAACAGTTCCTCATGTGTCATGGATTTCCCCTCTGGAAATTGAGAAATGGTATTTCCTTCCGCTTTAAATTTAATTAGATTTTGAACATTCAATCCATTCTCACTAAAAACGGCGCCCTTGGAATCACAGGTCGCAATGAGCTTGCAACCTTTCTTTTCAAGAAATTTTGCTACGGCCCGACCTACATTTCCAAAACCTTGAACCACCAACTTGGCGCCTTCTAAATTTAATTCCATTTTTTTTGCAGCCACTTCGGCCGCAATGCTTAAACCAAATCCCGTCATTCCCAATTCATCTAATGGAATTCCGCCTAACACTTTGGGCAGTCCCACCGCTCGCTCAATTTCGTCGTATATGTAAGCCATACATGTTTCATCCGTTCCCATGTCGGGCCCGGGGATGTAATCAGAAATTGTTTTGATGGCAAGTGCAAATTCACGAACCAGTGTTTCCTTATCACAATGTTCCGGGTCTGCAATAATTGCAGACTTGGCACCACCGTGAGGCAAACTGGCTAAAGAATTCTTTAAAGTCATAGCTCTTGCTAAGCGGAAAACTTCTTCGACCGTGACATCCTTTGCCATTCGGCAACCCCCGACTGCCGGGCCCAGAAATAAGTTGTCAATAACGACCATCGCTCGAAGTTTTGATTCAGGTTTGTAGATATGAATTATTTTTTCGGGTCCCAAATCATCGACAAATGGATCAAGTAAATTGGAAGTCAAAGTTTGTTCCTCCTTTTAAATTATTTCAGTAACGTGCATTTGGCATCTAACACAACCAACCGATTTTTGAAGAGTCGGATGGGATTAAAATCCAGAGATTCCAAGTGAGGTGTATCAATCATCAATTTTTCCACCTGCTTTAAAAAGGCAATCAGTAAACCCCTATTTAAAGGAGGTTGGTCTCTATAGCCCTCTATAATTTTTCCAGCGGATGTTTTTCTTATCAGGTTTATTAACTCGTCTTCCGAGGCAGGTAAGATGACTCGATTAATATCATTGATTAACTCGACATTATGTCCTCCGGTTCCAAAAACCAATACCGGGCCAAAACTAAGGTCCTGGTGTATTCCTACCATGACATCTAAACCTTCCGGTATTTGTTCCTCGGCCCAAATTTTTTCGGGAAAACTTTGATTCATTTCCTGCCAGGCCTTGAATAATTCCTTCTCGTTTTGAATTCCTAATCGAATCCCTTTCAGTTCCAACTTGTGCTTTATTTCAGGTTGAATCGCTTTTAAGACGATGGGAAAGCCTAATTTATGAATCGCATTTTTTAAGTCGGCTTGATTTTTCAAGTGTTCGTTTTGGGGAACCTCGATTCCATTGTTTCGGAGATGCTCCTTAAGTCTAATTTCATCAACTGGGTCTTGGGGATCCCAGGGCCACTCGGTAACGGAGGTTTCCGATAAAAAATCATCCTTGGAACCAGGAGGAAACTTTAAGTATTGAGCTCTTTGAGTGAGAACTGAAAGGCTTTGTGCCGCCGCTTCCGCAGAAGAAAACACAGGAATTCTGTGTGGTGAAAATGCTTGTTCCATCGAAGGAAATAAGTTTTTTCCATAAGCGACAAAAACCAAAGGAATATGTTTTGGAATTTTGTTTAATAGCTTGTCGGCAATGTCTGAATTGATGCCTTCAGTTCCCGACAAAAGAACCATGAGCAAACTATCATATTCCCCGGATTGCAATAAAGTCTCGACGGTTTGCACGCACTGCTGATTGGTTCCTGATCCCGTGAGATCGATCGGGTTTTGAATAGAAAAATAATGGGGTAAAAAACTTTGGAGGATTTTTTTTGCAGGTTGTGTGGGTTCTTTAATTTTCAAACCATATCGTTGACAAAGGTCCGTCAAGTAAACTCCCATGCCTCCACCATTGGAAACCAACAATACATTTGGACCCTTGGGAACAGGCTGCAAAGTCAAAATTTGAATCGCCTGAACGAATTCTTCAAATCCAAACACTTCAATGATTCCCGTTTTTTTGCAGGCTGCCCGAAAAACTTCTATGGAACTGGCAAGGGAAGCGGAATGCGCTTTGGCAGCCTGTTTTCCCTCCTTGAAATGTCCTCCCTTCCAAATGACAATTGGTTTTTTTTGATTTACTTTTCGAGCGATATCTAAAAACTGTATCCCATTTTGAAACCCCTCTAAATAGAGACCAATCACAGAAATTTGTGGATCTTCCATAAAAAATTCCAGCAATTCATTTTCCCCAATACCAGCACGATTCCCAAAATTGACCGCTCGCTTAACGCCAATTTCCAGATGAGAAAATCGATCCAAAATCAAAGAAGTGAATGCTCCACTTTGAGATAGAATACCTACCGGTCCGGGTTCTGGAAAACTAATGTCCTTTGGAGAGAGAAAAAAGCTATTGAAATGATCGGATGCGCTAAATACACCCAAACAATTTGGCCCTATTATTTGAACACCAAATTCGTGGCAAACAGATTCTAAATTTTTCTGCAAAGTTTCACCCTGTTCCCCGGTTTCGGAAAAACCGCCGCTAATCACAATAATGTGGCGAATGTTTTTTTCAGCCAGCGGCTTTATCAACGCGGGAATATCAACGGCGGGCAAAGCAGCGATGGCGAGATCAATACCCTCCGGTAAATCCTCTATAGTTTTTACCTGTTTTAATGAATCAATGGTGGGTCCTTTGGGATGCACCAGAGTAATTTGTCCGGGATATCCCTGCGTTTGCAGACTTTTTACAATCCGGCCTCCCTGGTTTCCCGGTTTACTGGAAGCGCCAATGATGGCAACGGACTTTGGGGAGAAAAAGGAATTTATTTGAGACGATGCCTTTTTATCTTTCTTGAAATTATTTTCAGCGGTGGAGTTTAAGACTTCACTCATATTGTTTCCAATAGTTATCTACATTTCTCTGAATCTCTTTTATGATGGAATCCTGCCGATTCGGTACAAACAAATGTTGGAACCGTTTTTGCCGTTCTAAAAACTTTTCAACCGGAATTCGTTTTCTGGGTTTCTTGGTATGGATGGTTTCACCATCTACATATTCCTTTAGAGGAAATATCCCTGTATCTACCGCCAGTTTTGCAATCAATTGCATTTCCTTAGGATCAAATCCCCAACCAGTCGGGCAGGGCGACATACAGATAAATAAACGAGGACCCTTCATTTCCTTTGCTTTAGCAAACTTATTGGATAAATCAAGAGGTTCACGGGGAGAAACCGTTGCAATATAAGTCGGGTTTTGGGCTTTCCAGATTTCAAACAAATCTTTCTTTTTAATTTCCGATCCCAAAGGATGTTCCTGAGTCACAGGTGTGGTTTCAGTTGCACCCCCATAAGGAGATGAGGCGGAAAGTTGAAACCCGGTATTCCCATAGGCTTCGTTATCATAACAATAGTAAATAAAATCCAGATTACGGTGGATCGCTGCAGAGGTGGGACCTAACCCCATATCTGCAGAAGATCCGTCTCCTGCTACCACCATCACGAGTAAGTTTTCTTTTTCAGATAAACTTTTATTTTGCAGTCTGATATTCAATGCATCCCGAATCCCCTGTGCCGCTGGAACCGGGCCGGCCATAGTGGTGTAAAGCCAGGAGCCTTCAAATGGGGTGAATGGGAAAATGGATAATAGGGTAAAGCATCCTGCCGCATTACAAATCAGAACCTCATTGCCCAACTCTTTCAGTGCCAAACGTAAACCCGCCAACCCCCCACAACCGGCACATAACGCCGTCCCGGGTTTCACGGCCTCGTGAGGATGTAAATCTTTTATTCTCTTATAATGGGTGGAACTGGTCATTAAGTTTCCTTTTCAAACTACTTTGCGATGTCTTTTATTTTTTGAAATTGATTCCAATCTTTTTCATCATATAGAAATAAAGGGTCATGAAAGTCTTCCTTATCTAAATACTGAATCACCGTCAAAAAATCTTCATCTGTGATATCCTTGCCACCCAATCCACCAATGACAGAAAGAATGGTTTGGTGCTCCTGATGCCGGGAATGCACAGCGGTAACAATTTCCGGATAGGTGATTCCCCCCATACCAGGTGCCAGGTTTTGATCAAATACTGCAATTTTGCGCTTTCCGTTTAAGGCGTCAGCAATTGCTTTTTTCGGAAAAGGGCGAAACATTATCAGTTTTATTAAACCCACCTTGATCCCCTGAGCACGGAGTTTGAGCACAGCAGATTTCCCCTTAGTGGCAAACGAATTGCTCATCACAAAAATATAATCCGCATCTTCCACGTGAAACTGTTCGACCGTCTCATGATAACGGCCAAAACGATCTCCAAACTCTCTCGCCTTTTCGATAAAAATATCTTCTGCCTTTCGGGCAGCCAGGTCTTGCTGGATTTTAAAATAAGTATAAGTTCCTCCGCCAAATACAGCAGATGCCCTGGACATGGGCCGCGAACCCTGAAATACAGGTTGAACCGGTTTGAAAGGCGGAAGGAATTGTTTGACTTCCTCTGCATCAGGCAAAATGATGGGCTCCCGGGTAAAGGACAAATAAAATCCATCCATATTGATAAGTACGGGTAAACAAACCTCAGGAGATTCTGCCAGAGCATAGGCCAACAAAACAAAATCTAAAATTTCCTGACAGGTTTCCGCATGCAACTGTACCAAACCACAATCACGGGTGCTCATGACATCGTTGTGATCCGGTTCCAGCGTGATCGGCGTTGCCAACGCCCGTGAGACATTAACCATAACAAAAGGAACCCGCCATCCCACAACGGTATAGATCGATTCCATTCCATGTAAAATTCCCTGGCTGGAAGAAGCGGTAAACACCCGAACTCCTGAGGCCGCTGCCCCTCCCGCAGCCATAAACATGGAATGTTCTGAGTCCATATTAGTGTATTTCCCCTGCATTTTGCCATTGGCCATCCATTGAGAAAGGGTTTCCACTATTTCAGTTTGAGGGGTGATGGGAAAAGCCGGAACATATTGTACACCGGCCAACCGGGCTCCCCACGCGGCCGCTTTGTTACCGGTTAACATTTTCTTTTTATGTGTGACCATTTTCCAAGTCTTCTTCTTTTACTGTCTTGATAATCCGCAAGGGGCATTCCTGTGCGCAAATCATGCAACCTTTGCAGTGTTCATAGTCAATTGAAGGTTCTCCCCTGTCGTCTATTGCGATCACTCCCTCAGGGCACCGCGCATAACAAAGCAAACAATGACTGCACTTTTCTTTTTCGATGACGGGTCGGTTCAAACGCCAGTTCCCAGTCTTTCTCAAATCCATATTGCTATGAGAAAGAATAATGGGGGCGGCATCCACTACGGATTGTTGACCCAATTTAATTAATTTATTGGGTTGGATCGCATGTTCTTCCCTGGGTTTAATGGGAAGGATAGGGGTTTTGTTAAAAATTTCATCACTCAGTTGAAGATTCTTTTGGACAAGGTCTGAGGAAAAGCCTTGATCTTCCAGCTCGGTTTCGATAGCAGCATGTAAATTTTCTATGCTGATTTTTTGGGTGATTTTTGCAGCAGCGGCAGCTAAGGCAGAACTTATAATATTAGCTTTTCCTAAAAATGAAATGCATAAATCTGTAAAGTTCAAAGTGATAAGAGCATGTAAAAGACTGAATCTTTTTTTTAAAGCTTCTTCGTTTTCTTTTGTGTTGATAAAAACTATTGCGTTTTCGTCTATACCGCAAAGGGGAGCGGCCTGCGGATCATTCAGAAGAGTAGGGTCGCCTACCATTAAAATGTTGGGTTGGGTGATCGGCCCACGCTCTTGAATGGGGTGTTCACTGATGCGAGTAAAAGCAACAATGGGAGCCCCTCGGCGTTCCGCCCCGTATAAAGGAAAGTCTTGTGCCTGGTATCCTGAAAAAAATGCAGCCGACCCCACAATCTGTGCGGCGGTTTTGATTCCCTGGCCTCCCCTACCATGGAACCTCAATTCCAAATTCATAGGAAATCCTTTAAGCACAAGTCAAATATTTTAGATAAATCAAAATATTGTTTTACTTTCGCATTCTAACAAATAACCGGTCCCTATGAACAGCATAATAGTGGAATTAAATTTTTATGAAACTGAGGATGGATAGACTCGAAGAAAACCATCCAGTGAATACTTTCAGGATCCAATTTCTTTTTCAAAATTAAATCACGTTTCAGCCGAGAAGGAATTCAAGTTTGAATTTTTAAAATGAAAATGAATTTTAAATTCAAGAGCACAACTCGCTCTCAGTAGTGGTTTCTGTGCTGACGAATATCAGAAATTTTCTTTGAAAAAATCTGTTGTGTGGTCGATTTTTTATAAAAGTCGAAAACCTGGCGTACTTGGAAAAAAGGAATAGGACAGGGTGTTTCTCCAATCAGTTGTATCCTTGATGGATACCGAAACTTGCGGGAGGCAAATTGAATTTGCTACACCCGCAAGCTTCAGTTTTGGATTGCCGTCAGGTTAATTTTCCGGAAGCGTGTACTCAATCACCACTCCCTTGAGCATTAAGGTATTGTCTGTGGGCCATGAGGCTGAACTAAAATCTGCTTCATTAATAGAGCTTGCGGTGATCACCAGGCTGGAAGTTTGATTGTCGATCGTATGAGAAATTACAGGCTCTGGAGGAAAACTGATGGATTGGTAACCAGTTCCATTGGTGGAGAATCCCTGACCTATAAGAGAAAAGAAACCCGCGCTCAGACTTTCCCTCGAAAACCGGACCCACAATCTTGCCGTAAAACTTTCATCCTTAAAGTGTACGGTTATATTTTTAATGACTGCTCCGTGAGGAAGGTTAACGGGAGCGGCAATGCCAAAATTAGATGTCCCTTCATATCGAGTTCCTCCCTGACCTGTACCACAAATGGTTTTTTCTGTAGAGTCTCGTCCTCTAAATGCACAGGGGGAAACAGTGTGAAAATACGATTTGACATCGGTGTAAGTTATTTCCAGAACCGGGCTGCGACCACCTTCTTTTGAGTCCATAGCAATTCCATTATTGGTTCCGCTGGTACGAACCACCAATCCGTTGTTATTGATCGAACCGTCGATCCAGCCCTGAACTAAAGCGATTCCGCTGGCATTGAGCGGATGAGTTCCCTGGCCAAAAGTGAAAGCAGGAATCGTACCCAATATGTTGGCGCCTTCATTTAAATCATTCCAGGTGACAGACCCTTCGGACCACGCGGATTCCTGCGCATGAAATTCATAGGGCGCCGAACTGGCATCGGAATAATTAAATATGACATTGACTCCGGTCACTGTTGCCGTGGACGGGATGGAAGCCACGTTCCATTGAACCACCGTCACCACTTCGCCATAAATTCCATTGTCGGGATCCTGCGAAACTCCGTCTGCAATCAAAACAGGTTCTGAGCCGTAATTAGTTGTCGGAGAAGTGCTGCGCAGGTAACTGTCGTCCGGATTGAGAAGCGAGGCAGTCACCGCCAATGCGGAATTAAAAGAAAACAGCAGCAAGCATTGGATCAGTAAAAATTGAATCACCCTTTTCATGAGTCCCTCCCTAAATTAGTAATGAAAGTAGAATTTTCCCTGAAAACTACTCCTTTTAGGTAGTATTGTCAATTTTTGGGTAGGGGTAAAATGGGGTTAGGATAGGTAATAAAAAGAATTACAAGGAGTTTAATTTGAATATCTTAGCTCTATAAAAATCAACCTTGTTGGTGGGTCCTGCATATGGAATTTCCGAATTTTCCCAAAAGATAGCTGCAAGATAATTCGATTAGGTAGAGTGGCAATTGGAGAAAATGCTCCGTTGTATCGAATTGTTTCGATATATATAGAACCTACTCAAGGGGAAAGATAAAGGTAAAAGCTTGCGGGTGGTAAATCGGCTTTGCTCCACCCGCAAGTTTCTATACTCTTATACCGAAAAATTAATATTATGGCAGTATATACTCAATCACCACACCCTTAACAAGTAACGAACTGTCTGTCGGCCAGGGGAGTAAACTTTGATCCGTTTCTCTGACCGCCACTACCTGAAAGACCAAGCTATGGGTCAAATTATTCACTCTCGGAGAAATTGCAGGTACGGGACCATAACTTATGGATTGAAAACCCAAACCGGTATTGGAAAATCCTTCGCCTATGGTTTGAAAGAAACCATTGGATAAACTTTCCCTTTGAAAATCAAAAAAGAGTCTTACGGAAGGATTGGTATCTAAATAATGAACGGTGATATTTTTGATAACTGCCTCATGAGGTAGATTAACGGGAGCAACAATCCCCAATCGACTCGCCCCGTCATAACTCACTCCACCGGTGCCAAGGCCACATAGGGTTTTCTCAGTAGAGTCTCTTCCTCTAAATTGACAAGGCCCCACAGTATAATAATGGGACTTGATATCCCTGTACGTGATTTCCAGCGTTGGGGGTCGTCCTCCTGAATCTTTCGAGTCCATAGCAATTCCATCATTGGTGCCACCGCTACGAACCATCAATCCGTTATTAAGAATAGAACCATCCACCCAACCCTGTACTAAAGCAATACCATCGGCGTTCAACGGATGAATTCCCTGGCCGAATGTGAGAGGGGGAATGGTGCCCAATAACGGACCACCTTGATCCAAATCATTCCAGGTGACGGTGCCTTCGGACCATGCAGAATTTTGTGGGTAGATATTATAGGAACCGGAACTGGAGTTGGAATAGTGAAATAAAAGATTAACGCCAGTGATGGTTGCGGTCGGCGGTATGGAAGAAATATCCCATTGGGCCAAAGTCACCACTTCGCCAAAGATGCCATTATCCGGATCCTGGGATACTCCATCAGCAATTAGAACAGATTCGGCTCCATAGTTTTTGTCCGGAGAAGATTCCCGCACATAGCTGTCTTCGGGTTTGAAGAAAATATCGGTTACTGCAAAGGCCGCTGAGTGGCTTGTAATGACTAAAGCCGTAATTAATAGAGACGCAAAAAATCTTTTCATGTCTGGTCCTCCCCATAAAAATTTTTTTGGATATTCGATATTGGAATTCAGGGAGAAATTACTCTGTTTTTTGGGGGATTGTCAATTACAGGAAAGCCGAAAAAAAACATCCTGAAGGTAAGGAGGCGAAATTCAAGGAAATTAATTTTAAAGTAAATAATGGATTGGAGTAAAAAATAACCCTTCCCACAGTTGGATTATCCGTTACCGGGCCAAAAACAAACTGTGAAGTATTACACAAATATAGAGTTTCCCGTATCGAGTGGGTTCTATATATAGAACCCACTCAATCGGAAGAGGAGCAGCATGATGCTCCAGGCAAACTATTTACATTTCAAATTAACGCCGAAGCCGGCTTTGCACTTGCCGGATTTGCAGCGGTGGCCAACGCCCACTTCACCCACCTTACCGCAGACTTCGCCTTTTTTAAGTTTTGGTTCGCAACTGTTCATTTTCAGATCCAGTCCTTTGTTACACCAAAAACCTTTGCCGCACTGGTTATCATCATTACAGACGCATTGCCCTTTCACTCCGGGAATGCTGCTGCATTTACCCTTGGCGCAGGCATCACTGACAAAACAGGTTCCTCCCATGGGAACGGACCCTGAAGTGTAACAACGTCCATAAGAACATTTTCCGGATTTGCAGGTGTGCGCACCCCCCACGGCAGGGCAGGCTTCGCCATCGTCCTTAAGTGGTTTACATGCGTTTTTGGTTAAATCAACTCCTTTGTCGCAATACTTTCCGGTTCCGCATTGCTTGTCGTCATCGCACACACAAGTTCCCTTAAGTCCGCCGGTACTGCTGCATTTACCAATCGAACATTCATCGTTGACGTAACAGGTGTCTCCCATACCGGCTGATTTGGGTGTGTAACAGGTGCCCATCTTACAAGAACCGGAAGCGCATTGGTTTCCGCGACTACAAACTTTGTAATGATCTTTATGTCCCGGTTTACACTGATTGGTTCCGACTCCCGCAATGCCGCCTTTATCACAAAATTGTCTATCCGGGCAGTCTTCATCGTCCTTACAATATCCGGAAGTGCCATAGCGTGAAGTGGCGATCCATGAATACACACCTTTCGAATGATCCTTAAAATAATCGAACTCTTCAGTTTCGGGATTGTCATCAAAATTTATATTTTGGGAGTCAGTGTTTTGGCACATGATGTAAGAACTGTTTCCTCTATTTTTTATTGCTACGTCTCCAGTGCCACTTTTGTTTTGAAGAATGGTCTCGCAATTATCCCCCAAATCAATCCGTGTATCGATTTTATTCCCAAGAACAGTGGAGTCCTGGGTAAGAGTTTCCTGATATTCATCATCGAAACCCAGCGTATGACCGTATTCATGGATAATCGTTTCGCGATCCATCCCTGCGTACAACGGATGCGGTCTTCCTAATAAGGTGGACCCTTTGTACATTGCGCGTGTCGACTTGTTATGATTCAATCGTACATGCCAGATTGCGTTTGCCTTCTTTAAATCTTTGTACCTTTGGTCGGAAACTTCTTCCGGAACAAATTTTACCTTTACCGTAAAGCCGGCCTTGCTCCAGAATTTTTCGATATTCCGCCGCCAGAATTCTTTGTAATGATGGACGATGGTCTTTCCATCAATCTTGCGGTCACGATCCATGCGGCAAGCGGTATAACCGACCTTTTTTTTGCGTTGCACGATGTTATCCTTTGCGCATTTGATTCCTAAATCTTCCAAAAGATATTCACTCACTTCCAGTTTTTTGGCATGCTTCAAAGAAGGATAATGCATTTGCAGGTAAGAGGTGACCGTCCAGACTCCTTTGGCACGTTTGAGTTCATAGAAATAGCGAAAAGGAAACACACCGTGGTAATGAATCTTTCCGGTAATGAGCTTGGCCGGTAAATCCTCCGGGTAAGTGAAAGGAGATTTAGATACCTGTTCCACTCCTTTGCCATTGGAGTCACGCTCTCTGTTACAGGCCAGCACTCTCGAATTGTATTGAGAGAACCCTTTGTATACGCCGGAAGCATAGGGTTCGCTCTCCATGACTTTCGTTTCGTTTCGGTGACGTTGAGTGATCTTGTTTGTTTTACATAGTGTGGCCGAAGCCACACCATAAGTGAAAATTAAAGCGAGTAATGTTAAGGTAAAAATCTTTAGCCTTCGCATGGAATCCCCTCCATAAAGAAGTGTGTGATCTTCTTGTGATTCAGAAGTTAAGATTGATTACTTGTTGTTAGTGTTGTTTTATTTTTTTGGGTTGATGGGTGTTTTGTCGCAAATGCACCCACACACCGGATCCGATACCACCTTGGCGTGCCACTTGCGAGTTCTTGCCGGCCACTTTCCGCACACCTTGTCCTCGACTTTGTCTCGGTACAAATCCTTCCAGGTCATATTGGCTTCTTTAGGAATACAAGGCGAGTTATTCTGATCGGCTATCCAACCGGCGGCGCAATGTTGCGAACAATCCACATGTCCGCATTCGGCTTTACTCTTGTTCTTTAAACGGGCTAGAGCGATAGACTCTGCATCTTTTTTCTTACAGTCCAGGGACTTGCCTTCCCATTTCACTCCTTTCTTTTTAGACAGGGTATAAGTATCGGTAGGAATACAAGATGAAAACCCCTGCTCACTGGCGAAAGAGTTTTCTGCTATTAAACTCAAACCAAAAACCAAGATCATACTGACTGCGTAACTAAATTTTTTCATGACTCCCTCCAGTTCATGATTAAAACAATGTGATGTGTGTGGCTGCCCTAAAGGCAGCCCGGGAAAAATATTTGAAATTAAAATTTACATAAGTGTCTTAAGGCACCTCGTATTCAATGACGATTCCTTTGACCAGTAATGAGTTGTCTGTGGGCCACGTGGTAACGGAAAAGTCCGCTTCATTAATAGGTATGGCCAATATCACCAGACTGCTGGACAGGTTGTCGACTCTGGGTGAAGTTGTGGGAACCGGTGCAAAGCTGACGGACCGGTAACTCGGATCGGCTCCACTGGATAAACCCGCACCAATCGTTCCAAAAGTTCCAACGGTTAAGCCTTCTCTCAAAAAACGGAACCAGAGTCGAACGCTTTTGTCGTTGTCCCTGAAGTAAGCGGTGATTTCTGTAATGACAGCGCCATGCGGTAAATTGACGGGGGCTATAATTCCCGGACCGGTTCCGTCATACTTGATTCCCCCTTGCCCTATTCCACAGGTCGAGGTGTTCACCGTGTTTCTGGCGCGAAAGGCACAGGGAGAAACGGTGTAGTATTGCGTACTGTTGTTGGTATAAGTGACTTGCAAAACCGGGGCTCGGCTCGCAGATTGTGCGGAGTTCATGGTAATTCCGTTATTGGTTCCACCGGACCGAACCATGATTCCGTTATTCGGAATCGAACCGTCCACCCAACCCTGAACCAACGCCACTCCGTTTGCATTCAAGGCATGGGTTCCCAGGCCAAAGGTAAAAGGCGGCACGGTTCCTAATATGTTGGGTCCCTGATCCAAATCGTTCCAATCGACTGTGTTCTCCGCCCATGGGTTATCTTGTGAATAAATATTGTAGGGACCCGAACTGGCATCCGAGTAATTAAAGGTAACTGAAACTCCGGTGACGGTTGCGGATGAAGGAATAGAAGTAATGTCCCATTGAACCATAGTCACCACTTCTCCGAACAATCCATTGTCCGGATCTTCCGCAACGCCATCCGCAAGTAAACGTGTATCGAATCCATAGTTGGCCGTGGGCGAAGTGCTTCGTACATAACTGTCTTCGGGATTCGTAAATGTATCCGTAACTGCGAAGGCAGATGAATAAAAAAGAAAGATCGATAGAATGAGAACCAGTGAACTTAAAACTTTTCGCATGATGTTTCCTCCCCGAAAACGAATTAAAGAGAAAGTTTTCCCTTGCATTGGAGCTAATAATTTCTCAATCGAATTTGTAAACCCCATCCAATACAGCGAAACACTTTTTGGAGGAATGGTGCCTGATTTCATAAACGACCCATATCGTAGAAGCGATGTTTTTGTTGTGGTTGATTGTACTACAAAAAAGGTAGTGCGGCGAAAAACAAGGCTTTTCCCAATTTAATTAAAGGAAAAAGGATGTTTCGATTGTAGGTTCGGGTGGGTTCATTTTGGATAGTCGATAAAAATATTTTGGCTTTTCCGTCTTACGGTTCTAAGGTTGACAGCGCAGATCATTTTGTCTAATATCCTCGCTAAAAGAGATCGGGTTCGAAACCGTATAGAGTCAGGGTAGTATCCCATTCGAGTTGAAATTATTTATTATCTGAGGAGAGAAAGATGAAACGGATTTTAAGTTTAGGAGTTTTTTCATTATTAATAGTTGTGCTGAATGTGCCTGTTTTCGCAATGACAACGGTCAGTTTTCAGGATGGAGTTTCTCCGGATGCAACCTATTCCGGAACGGAAGATAGTTATGGTCGAAGTACTTCTCCCAGCACTAATTTTGGAAGTGAAGTCATCTTATTGTCCGATGGGGTTACTCAGGATCCGGATACAGGAATTTATGGCGAAGCGATGACTATTCTAAAATGGGATATCTCCTCAATTCTTGCCACCGCCACTGTAACGAACGTTTCTATTACGTTTGATTATACGAATGCAAGTTCCGGGTTATATCATTTGTACCAACAGAATAGTTCATGGTCAGAGGGAACGGTGACATGGAATGATATAAATCCTGCAGAGTTTGTGTTAGGAACCGTCGCTCCTTTTTCGTTTGGTGTGGTTACCTTGGATTTGAATAGTGATGGCGTGGCATTAGTTCAAGGTTGGATAGATGGTTCTATTCCTAACTATGGTTTTGTTATCCAAAGTAATGGCACCAATAATAGTATTCAAATGGGTTCTAGCGAATCAGCAGGATTTCACCCTTTACTCGAAATAACCCTCATGGAAGGAACTCCAACTTTAGAAGAATTATTTTCCATGATCCAGGATCTCCAGGGGCAGGTCGCGATACTAAATCAATTTAAAGCAGACTTGACAGGTGTCAAACGCGTTGGGGATACCATTCAATTTGAAGGCGTGAATTTACAAATCGTTAATGGTTTGGGTGCAACTGATGGGGATAAATCAAGTATTGGTGGTTTAGAAGTAAATGGACTCGGAAATTTAATTGTAGGTTACGATGAGCCTCTCAATCCAGACTTTTTTTCTGAACCCAAACCTGTTCCCGACAAATCGGGTTCACATAATATTATTGTGGGCAAGGGACATAATTATTCAAGTTATGGCGGTTTGGTCGCTGGAGAGTATAATGTGATTTCCGCAAAATATGCAACGGTTCTAGGAGGAAGTCTCAATCAATCTATTGAAGAGTTGGCAAGTATTAGTGGTGGACTTTGGAATATAGCCAGTGGAGGCTATTCCCACATTAGTGCGGGAGTAAGTAATATTGCAAGTGCAACCGGGTCAAGTGTAACAGGTGGTTCATCTAATACTGCCGCAGGAGGAAATTCTACTGTAAGCGGTGGGACTAGAAATCACGCTACAAATACTGAATCAACCATAAGCGGTGGAAGTAGAAACACTGCAAATGGCAGACAATCAAGTATTCTAGGAGGTTCGTTAAATATTACTACAGGTTCCAATTCATCCATACTGGGTGGTTCAACTAATGAAACAATTGGAAGCTCCTCTACGGTGAGTGGAGGTTCAAATAATAAAGCTCAGGGCGGTGGATCCAGTGTAAGCGGGGGATTCGCTAACAATGCTATGGGGCCTGCTTCAAGTGTAAGCGGTGGATCAGAAAATTCTGCAAATGGAAATCGCTCGACCGTAAGTGGCGGGGCAAACCGCACAGCTGCGAATGACAATGAATGGGTGGCGGGGAGTTTGTCCGAGCCTAATTAGTTTAACTGCAAAACTTAAAGCCCTCCCTGAAATTCAGGGAGGGCATTTTTTATTTCCTCTGATTAAAAATGAAATGAATTCATTAAATTAAATGACTCTATTTATCCTATTCTACAAATGCGACTTGTCACATTCAGCCTTCATCGGCGCAAACGGCATACGCCCACATTTTTTCCGAAGGACCTGCTCCTTGATTTTTAACTTCCACACGCCAGGTAACGTCTGAAGTGGGAAAAGAACTATGAGCAAAAGTAAATGGACTGTCAGCCTTAAAACCTCCTCCAGTGACTACTTTTCCTTCAGGACAAGTGGCGGTAGCATTTGCGGTACTACCACTGGGTACTAATACGGTATCTGATAAAACGATTTCATGCCCGGTAATTCCACTGGTGGTATAAGATACCTCCAGAGTTGGAGCCAACCCAGAAGGTGTTTCTTTGGAGTCTATATCAATTCCGTTATTTGAAGACATATTCCGGATAATAACTCCATTGTTCGGAACGACTCCATTGACCCATTTTTGTATTAAATCTACTGCGTTGGGTACAACCACCAGGGTAACCTGGCCAACAGTGAGTGGAGGGACTTGTTGAAATAAAACGGATCCTTGACTCATATCATTCCAGGTAACAGAATTTTCATCCCAGGGGGAAGTTTGATTATAAATATTATAACGATGGATACTGGAATCGGTAATATTCAACTTGATTTTTACACTTGTAATCGAGGCATCCGGTGGGATCGAGGAGATGTCCCATTTGATGAGAGTTGCAACTTCTCCAAACTTTCCGTTGTCGGGGTCTTGTGAAACTCCATCAGCAAGTAAAACCGTATCGGAACCGTAATTTGTAGTAGGGGATGTTTGACGAACATAACTGTCCTCCGGATTTGAGAAAGTTTTTGTAACCGCGAACGAAGAGGAGTTTAAAAAGGAAATTAACCCTATGGTTAGGATCCATTGACATAATAATCGGTTCATTTTGTTTTCCTAATTTGGTTTCAAGTAGTTAATAAATAGTTGAATTTAAAAACTACCCTTTTTGGTGGGTTATGTCAAATGCTTCCGTAGAGACATTTAGTATGGGAGCGTGAAAAGAGTAGGATAGGAGGAGAGGGAGCATTTAATAAAATTAGGATAAATCACTCCATTAAAAATTTATGAATGAAATTAACGCGTAATTTTAAAATTCAGCAGGAATTATGAAGAGAATTGTTATTGTAGATGAGTTTCCCAGTTGGAAGCATTTTCAAGTTAAATCGTCAGTTGAGAATTGTTGTTTGGGATAACCACTTCATGACTTGGGTTTCTTCTTCGAACACGTCGCACTTGACGTTGAATCCCTGATCCATAGACACGCGAAGAAAAAGATTTCTCAAATCATACATTCCTTTATCGCTGGCCAAAACGCCAACAATAAATTCTTTAATCTTAAATTTTTTCAAAAGTTTTCCCAGTTCAATGAATCCTTGGAAATTCATCTGGTCCGCATGATTGCGATTGTCGATCAAGAATTTGAAGATCTCTTTTTCAGGATTACGGTTGAAAATGTCCTCAAACAAAATCAACCAGTCTTTGCTGTTCACATCGCAAAGCAGATTCACTCGAATGACTTCTTCCCCATTATTGGTCAGGTGGTTTACGCTAAATTTCATTTTGTCCCCACAAATAAAAAATTTAATCGATTTTTTCTATTAATTAATCATGTTAAAAGGTTTTTTAAAGGAAATGCAAAATTATTAAGTTCCCCTAATAGAGGTGCCACTTTTAACCCTTATTTAATGCGCTTTTGTTCACCGGCGGACACAGGCATAGGGGGTGGGGTAGTGAGTAAACTTTGCGTTGAGTCCCTTCTGGTATTCCTTTTTCCCGGAAGCTTTCAGACTTCCGGGAGATGGAAGTGTCTGAGGTTTCATTAATATTTTCATTGGCTGATTTGCGGAATGGTGACATCGCGGCCGAGCAGCATATCTTTAATCCGACCTGAAGCGCCTTTGTAAAAACCCATTTCCAGGTCATCGACACTTTTCGGATTTTGAAACGTGCCAAACACCATGTCCCATAAAGCGAGATCCGCATAGTTGTTGCGATGAAACCCTTTGCTGTGGTGAATCGCATGGCTTTCCGGTCGCTGAATAATGTAACCGAGCCAATGCGGTGTGTTGATATTCGCGTGTTGAAACATTGCATTAAAAGTTAAGAACAACGTGGCTACAATTCCCGCCTCGGTTTGCAGTCCCAAAAGGGGAAAGAAAACCAGACTGCCAATGGTGGCAAATATGGCGGCATCCAGCGGATGCAGATAATTGGCGCCAAACGCATCCAGACTTTCCGCACTGTGGTGCATCTGGTGTCCCGCTTTCCATAACCAATCCCATTGATGCGCGAGGCGGTGATACCAATAATGAAAAAACTCGTAAACCAGAAGTCCGACCACAGCCCCGCCGACAATCCCCAGACCACTTAAATCGAGTAAATGGGTTTCTCCAAAAACACCTCCCCAGAACGAAGCCACCTGCTCGGCCACAAATACGATTGCGATGGTAACCAGCAGGGCGCGCAACCGCCAATAGCGCGGAGCCGAGTATTTACGTTTCTGCATCCATATATCCAGTAACAAAAATGCCGGAATAGTGGCCAGTGTGATAATTTCGATGATTTCAAACATGAGTTCCTCCTCTCAGTTCATTAAACATACCATTCAGTATGTTTAATTATAGGCAGGAAATCGTAAAAGTCAATACTATTTAGTATGTTTTTTATAAAGTGTTTAAAAATAAGTATTTATGTTAATTAATTTTGATTTTTTTTTAAGTTGTTGGACATTTTTCATACTATTTGATATGTTTTAAGAAGATGCTATTTTTTAGAGACGCTTGCCCACAAGAAAATAGGGCAGAAAACTCTGAAGATATTTAAAGGAGATGGATGCGCTCCCTCTTTTCCAACCTGGCGGTTGGAGGCAACAGAGATTTCCGCAAGGTTTCTGACGATATGTTATCTTCAGAAACTCATCGAAGATTAATTCTGGGTGCAGCGTCACGCTGCGGGCTGGGGTGATTGACCGCCTGGGATTTTTCCTTTCCTTGGGTAGCCGGTATTTTTCTAATTGTAGGAATCATATGTTTAAAGCAGGCTTTCTAATATTTGGAGGTTAAAGCATGTCAAAAAAAGGGGAGGCCACCCGCGAAAAAATTTTGGATACGGCGCAGACTTTGATCCTGGACAACGGGTTTTCGGCGGTTTCTATCGACCGCTTGATCGATTCAATGGACGTGACGAAGGGTGCGTTTTTTCATCACTTTAAAAGTAAAAACGATTTAGCATTCAAGCTGATCGAACGTTATGCCCAAAGTGACATTGACATCATGCAGGGAAACTTAGCCCGCGCCGAAAAATTGAGCAGCGATCCGCTACAGCAATATCTGATCATGATCGGATTGTGGGAAGAATACTTTTCCGAATTTGAAAAACCTTCGCCGGGATGTTTGCTGGCGTCTTACATTTACGAGTTGCAATTGTTTGATGAAGAAACACGGGAGATTATCAATAACGTCTTTTTAACCTGGCGGAGGGAATTGACCAAACGCTTAAAAAAAATTGCAAAGGAAAACCCACCTGCAAAAAAAGTTCATCTCGAATCCCTGGCCGATCAGTTTTTAGTTTTAATCGAAGGCGCGTTTATCCTCGCCCGCTCCCTGAACGATCCCAAAATCGTCACCCACCAGATTCAACACTACAAAACCTACATCGAAATGCTCTTCAGGAAAGCCGCGTGACGCTGCACCCAAAATTGATTTGCGATGTGTTTTCCTGCAAACTGAATTCGCAGAAACTTCTCACTATTTCTTCTAACAGTTCTGAAACCCCAAGTGGTCAATCACCCCAGCCCTCTTTAGGAAAGAGGGAGCACATCACTAACACTTTCAACAGGTTTCTTCTAAAGGTAACCCCATAGGTTGGGAAAAACTAAGCAAGAAAAGGAAGTCGGAGGAGCAAAACTCTTTTTTGATCTCGATGACGGCTTGTGGCCTATTAAGAAAAACCCCATTTGTGGATTTCCCAGTGCCGACACCATTTTTTCTTATCAACCCAAGGTTGAAATTTTTTATTTAAAAAACCACCGAAGAAACGAATCTTATTAAAGTAATGAGCTTTTACACCCTTTTCTGCATTCGTATGGTTAAAAATTTCCCAACGATTATTTCTAATTTCTGATTTTGCGTCTTCACTGTCAATTTTACAATTTGTACAGAGTTCTTTTCCTATTTCGAGGCGCCAAGCTTTTGCTGACTCTTCCTCTAATGATTTCCTTGCCCAGTCGTCTATACCTTTACAATCACTAATATTTTGCATCTCTTCCATAAGTTTCGGAGTGACCGTCTTGATAAGTTTACAGTTTTCTATAAGGCCTTGTTCCGGAGAAATAAAATATTGAGCACGATATCCATTTTTGGAATTAAAGAATATATCAAAGAGGTCTTCACTAACTTCTACGCAAAAAACGATGCGGTGAAACGGTGGCTCAAAAATATAATCTATGGGATCATCCTGGGCCTCTATCCAATGACAGCAGACTACCTTCATCTCCTCGTTAATTTTCTCTACTATTTCCTTAAATGGAGGAGCGTTGTTCAACCTATCTAACCTTTCACCATAGATATTTTTAAAACCCCAATACATTTTATTTACTTTTAATTTAACAAAATTTTTATTCCTATGATCCTACTTGTCTTGATTTTAAAATATTTTTCTTTACCCTTTTTCTTCCGCTTCGCAAAATTGTTTGAGGCCGTGGTTTTCTTCGGCCAGGGCCTTGGTGACTTGATCTTTGATGGCCGGACCTAAAATTGCTGCCATAGCGCCTACCATTTCCAATTGCAGCATACTGGTGACGCCGGATTCGCGGGGAAGGAGAAAATGCGTGGCTATCATTTCAATGCCCAGCACCTTGGCTTTCCAGGAGAAACTTTCCGGGGGAGTGCAACTGGTGACCACCCACCGGGTTTCGGGAATCATTTTTTGTTTGATGAGTGCGGTGCTTCCGACCTGGAACTCGCCTTTGTCTTCGCGAACAATTCTTTCCATAGCCGGTGACCATTGCGGCCAGGATTCAACATCGATGGTGATTTTCCAAACTCGGTCCTGTGGTGCGTCTATGTCTATTTGGTTTTCCAGAATCATGCTTTGCCCCCCTCTGTGATTCTGACTTTATATCATTCCCCAAAAAAATCAAGACTGTTCGGCCAGCCTTCTTCGTTTTGTGAGTTCCGGAAACGATTTTAATAAAGCCGGAACGCAAAATAAATCCAGTAGTAACGCCAGGAAGATGGACAAGGAAATAAAAATTCCAAAGTGCGCGCTGGGTAGAAAGTTTGAGGATGCCATACAGGAAAACCCGACAATTAAAATCAAGGTGGTATAAATAATACTTTTGCCGATGGTTTGAATAGAGTTTTCTACCGCCTCGGTAATGCTTTGTCCGCTTTTTTGGTTTTGAATGATTCGAGAAATGAAGTGAATGGTGTCATCCACCACTACGCCCAACGAAATTCCACCAATGAGTGCAGTAGCAATATTAATTTTGATATCGAGAAACGCCATAGTGCCCAATGTAATCGCCAGTGGCAAAATGTTAACAGCCAACCCGATCAGCCCCAGCGTGAGAGAGCCAAATATCAGCGGCAACAACACCAACAGGAATAAAGTGATAAACAACAGAGAATAAAACTGAGTGTTGCTGACCTGCGTATCCATGTTGGCCCACAAGGTGGTGGTACCCGTCACATCCATATGCACTTCTTTAGGAAGAAACTGATTTTGTAAATTGAACAGCTTGTCTTTAAACGCATCGAGCTCTCGCGAACTCATGTATTGCGTCATGACAATGATCTGAACATCGGTGGCTCCAGAAAGAATGAAATCGGTGAGATCGTCATTACCACTGAGTTCTCCCAGTAACAGCAACTGCTCGATCTGAGATTTGTTGTACCGGTCCAGCGGTTTCGCTTCTTGATCATTAAACGCTTTATTGATTTCTTCCAGGAAGTCACTGGAGGATAAAATTTTCACCACTTCCGGCAACTTTTTTAGCGCTTTCTCAAATGCAACAGTTCCTTTAATTTGTTGTGAAGCGGAGTAGGGTTGATCGTCTGAATATTTTAATTGCAGGACAATCGGGTTCTGCGCAAACCCTACTTTTTTAATCAGGTCATAGGATTGAGACGTCGGATGCGATTCCGAAAAGAATTTTATATAGTTCGTGTCGACTTCCAGTCGCGGCAAGCTGAAAACAGGCAGCAGCAGGATCAACGTACACAATAAAACTCCAAAGCGAAATCCATTCGAGTTATGCCAACGGTTCAGAGAGTTGGGTTTTTTGAATGGCTCGGGGGATTGAATTCGGTCCGGCCAAAGCATAAGCAATAGAAGAGGGGCAATCACTAAATTGGCGACACCCGCCAGGAACAACCCGACCGCGGAGAACAAGCCCAACTGAAAAACGGGAAACACATTACTGGTGGTGAAAGAACTGAACCCGGCAATTGTAGTGACCGTCGTCCAGACGGTGGGCTTAAACAATCGGCTCAAGGTTGTGGCGATGGCCGCCTCACTCGATTGTTTAAAACGGGAAAGATGAAACTCCGTAATTATGTGAACGACTCCCGCTACCGAAAGCGCAATTAAGATGGTGGGCAGCATGACGGTGATCATATTGTAAGGAATGTTCAGCGCGGCCAGCATGCCCATCGCCGGGATGGAACTGGTGACTACTACGGAATACATCACCAGTAAATTGCGCAGACTCTTCAATATATAAAAACCGATGAAGGTCAGCAACACGGTGATCAAAGAGTAAAAAACAAACACGTCCCGTTTAGACGCACGGTTAAGTTCTGCATTAACCACGGTGGTTCCGGCCAGCGCAAAGTTTTTTATACTGGCGTGTTCATTGACAATGTGGGTGATGCCGTCGACCAGTTGAATCCGGTATTCGGTCGGGTCATTGATGAAATTGTCATTTTGAATAAGCAGCGCAGTGGAAGTCTCATCATTTTTTATAATGAGACTTCGCTCAAAAATCGGATTACGTTTCAGTTGATCCTGAAATTGTTGAAGCGCCTTGGAATCGGTGGGCACCTGCTCCGAATAGAGTCGTCTGTAATCCAGAGAGCCATCGTCGGTCAAAAAATTATCGCGAACATTGGTGATTGAGGTGACCTTGACAACGTTTTTGAGTTCACTGATTTTTTCCGTGATGGAATCAAGATCCGATAAGAATTCGGGGCTGTAAATGGAATCCGTTTGCAAAAGCAGAATACTCCATTCCTTTTCCCCGAAAGTATCGTTGTATTGTTCGTATGTGATTAAATCCGGATCGGTTTTGTTGAACCAAATGCCGACGGAATTATCAATGGAAGGATCCGACGACAAAAAGAGTTTGTTCACTATAATCCCGGCGAATGCCAAAAGAACACACGCCCACATTAACAATATCGTCCTTCGCCAACGGATGAGTGTGGTTATATACATAATTGGAGTCGCGGTTCAGTCATGTTAACAATTTAAAAGTAACTAAGGAAAAATCCCCCCAGCCCCCTTCATGAAAGGGGGAGCACATCTGCCTCCTTGTTAATGCGATCGCTTCAAAGCGGACACATTAAAATGTCTTTTCACTATGTTTGTCTTTAACTTGATGTCTTCCCAAAGCATGGTGGTTTTCTTTCCATTCTTATGATTCACCATTACCATTTTGTTCGGTAGCAAGTAACGATCGGAATACAATTTATAATCACTCAGAGTTTGAGTTTTAATCTTTTTCCCTTTTTTATCAAAGTAAATAATTTTTCGATAGCGGTTATCCTTCTTGTCCACATAAACCACCAGCTTGCTGTAAAGCGAGTGAGGAAAATTTGGGACGCGTTCGATCACATCGCATTCTTTGTCGTCACAGGCATCGTGGCGGACATAGTGGTTTTCATATTTCTCCAGCTCCTGGGAAGATAAATCTTCATAACTGAACTCGCTTCCCATGAAGGGAGTGCTTTTGTTGGTGCTGGAGATTCGTTTGACTCGTTTAAACGCAGGCAGAAAAATCCATTGCGCATCATCTTCCACAACTTTGGAATGGATCAGAACCGCAGTGCCTTTAATATCACGCGGGCGTTCAAAGACAAATTTTCGTTTATCCCCCAGCGGTTCAGATTCCAGCATCGTGTATTTAAAAAACCGTTTGCGTGTTTTGCCTTTTTTATCCTCAAGGATCATCGTGACATCCGACTTTAAATTGATATAACCTGCTTCGTGGTTATCCACAGCCTGAACCACTTGGTTCCCTTTGTCCGTACTGTTTTTGGATACGGCATGGGTGCCATTGAATAGAAGGATAAGAAGCATTCCTGATAATAGATAACTGATTTTTGTTTTCATAATAATGTGTGTATTAAAAAGGTTACATTAGCACTTAAATAGGGCGTGCTAAATGGATACGTTGACGTTCAAAAATAAATTTAATTTTATGCGTTGGCGTACGCTCTAATTTTTTAGGCAAAATAAAAATGTGCTCCTTGCTCAGTCTAGCAGTAACTTTTGCCACGGACTGAGTGTAATCGATTGCCTCTTCAATTCGGTGGCGCAACGCCGTGTCCCAGTTGAGACCGGTCTCAATTTGTTTCTTAATCTTTGGATCTTTGCGAAAACGTTTTTCATCCGGAAAAACAAAAACGCTGAGGTAATCATCCTCGGGGTTCACCTGCGTTACCATCGCATCCTTGATATAAATACTGCGCACCATCAGATTGGATAGATATTGTGGATCAATATAAGTTCCATCCTTCCAAAGTGTCAGTTCTTTTTCACGACCCACGATATGCAGCCAACCCTGGTCATCGACCCAGCACAAATCTCCAGTTGAGTAAAATCCGTCATCGCTCAATAATAATCCCCTCGACTCTCCCAGGTAAGCAGGTGCCACGGTTGGACCTTTGACTTCGAGATGACCTACCGGCTTTTGAATGCCGGGAATAATTTTACGATTCACCAACCGGTGCTCCAAAGGTTTAATGATACGTCCACAGGAACCAGGGTTGAGATCATCCAGGCGGTTACGGGAGATGATACCCGCGCATTCAGTGGCCCCATAAATATCAATGACCGTGATTCCCAGTTTCCCAAAAATTTCAACGATCGCTCCATCCAGTTTCATGGAAGAAGAAATTCCGTAACTGAAATAGCCGCCCATTTTATTACGCAACAGGATGCGAGTGGCGGCCAGCTTGGCTTTGTCCAGGGTCCCGATGTCGTATAGCTTGCCGCTTTTTTCGATGGAGATCAAATGTTTGTACAACTCGTGCAGGACGGGTTTGTTTTTCATTTCCTCCAGCACTTCTTTCATTAAATAAATCCAAAACTTGGGCACCGCCATTAACGCTTTAATGCGAACGCCCTGAGATTTTAATTTTTTAATTTCATCTTCCAAAACGTCATCGTCATCCGGCTCGCGTGTGAAATAGGTGACACAAAACCCGCGGGTTTTCGTTACCAGGAATTCCACCAAAGTCGCTATATGCGTATAAGGTCCAATGTTCAGCAAATCTTCATTGTGTCTTAAGTTGATGACATCGACGGCTTCGTTAACTTCAGCAACAATATTGCCGTGAGAGATCGCTACGATTTTTGGCAGACTGGTGGTCCCGGAAGTCGGGTAATGACCCAGAATGGTATTAGGATCATCCAGCAGGGCACTTTTCTGGACCGGTTGGTTCATATCGAATTCAGAAAATATGCTGGACACTTTAATTTCATCCGGTGCGATATCCACGTCCTCACAATTCAAATCTTCAAAGACATCCATTAAATCCGCAACGATAAAAATTGTTTTGAGATTCAATTTGGATTTTAATTGGCGCATTTTTGTTAATTGAGCTTTCGCGATCAGCATATAATCGGGCGGATTCAGCTTGAGCAAATGTTCAAGTTCCACCAGATTCGTTTTAGTGTCCAGCGGATATAAAGCGTTCGCTCGATAGAAGGTGGCCATTCCCACCATGTCCCATTCAATGCGGTTCTTACAAAACGTGCTGATGACTTTTTGCTCGATATTATTCCGCGTGAAAAACTGGATCATGGCTTTGAGGTAGTTTAGATAAACATCAAAGGTCAAGCTTCCATAATGTTTGCCCAGGTCAAACCGAAGTACATCCCGGTTGCCATAAGCGGGCAGCTGATTTTCAATGATATCGGCAACACTTGTTATGGAACTGTATGCCTTAAATGTGGTTTCTTTTCGCTTTGCGTTAAAATCAAACATGACATTCCCGATGTAAAAATGATTAATGAGGACTTCTTTCCAGTAATACTTTTTCGTTAAACTTTAAACTTCCTAAATCGAAGCCGTTTAATAGACCTTTCTCCATAATCTCGTAAACCTGTTGAGATTTAATTTCCCCTTTACTGAAGGAGTGATTATGGCCTTCGAAAGCAAGGACCAAGGTTTCGGATAAACAGCCGAAGGACAGGCCTTGCCTGGGCAACCCGACGAAGTTGATTTCCGATCCTTCCGGTAACCGGGCTAAACTGCCATCGAAGGCTAACTGACCGTTGCTGTTCTTAAAGTTTTTGCTGAGATTCGAAGGTAGGGAAACACAACATAAGATGGCATTGTGTTTATAGAATTCCGGCTTAATGAGATCCGGGTTTTCTGAGTTGGTTGATAAAATAATAATATCGCAATCGTAAGAATCTTGAATGGATGTCGATAGGTCAATTCGTATTCCGGAAGGACCTTCGAATAACTCTTTTTCAAAAGCTTCCATTTGATCGGGCGTTATTGTATCGCTGACCAATCCTTTTCTGATGGCTTCCGTTGTTTCGGAATGATTCCGTTCCAGGTATTCATAAATCTGGTAACCCACTCCCCGGATTTGCGTATTTTCAAAACTTTGTCCGGAATGCTTTTCAGCCTGGATATTTTTCAACAATTCCTGCAGGCATAGCTGACGTGTGTTTTGCAGACGTTCCAAACTACCTGGTTTTTGGCTACCGATTAATACCAGTTGTTCCACACGTGGAATTAAAATTTGAGCTAAAATGGAACCAATATTTCCACCGGCACCGACCACGGCCAATTTCGCCTTACTCATATCGATGTTTTTTTCCTGTGCCGCGTAAATCACACCTTGAATAGCAAGGCCCGTCGTATAAGCATTTCCCGTAGTGACAGGAATTTCATAATCATTAATCGTCAATGCATTTTTAGTGATGGTGGAGGTGTAACCTCCCAGACCAACGATAGAAACAGGAATATTGTCATCCCCCAATTCACGGGCCACCGTCACCGCATCCTGAACCTTATCACTCATTTCCTTTGCTAAAATACGGTCTTTTCTGTTCGCGTTAATATATTCAGGAAGGTATGGAACAAAAACCAGGCTGAGTTGAATGGTGAATTCATTAGAAGTAATGTACTCATTTCTGATATGGACCGGCTCCAGGAATCGACTGACGCAATTCCACCATGAGAGCAAATTTTTCTTTTCCCAGGAATATTCTTTAAACGATGGGAAGTAGTAATCAGCGAGGACGGTTAAATTGGTCGGGTTGACCACAAACCCGGCGCGGGCATCCATAGGACGTGGCTGATCGACGATGGGCCAGTAAGCTTCAAAGGAGGCACAGTTTTTACGTTCTTCGGAACTTAAAGATGCGCCGATTAAATGACCGATCAAACAATACTCATTATTATTTTGAATAATGTTGCAAACTTCTCTTAACCCGGAAATCAATCTCTGGATTTCCTCATGGGTGATCGTGAGCGGAGGTTGAATGCGGATAATGGATAAACGAACTTTACCGGGATTCCCCTTCAGCATATTGGTTAAGGGAGCCAGCACTCGAATATGATGGTAGTGCAATAAGTAGCTGGCGATTAAAAGTGAAAGCACGCCTTGTTTCCCTGAAGCTCGAAAGAAGGGAGAGCGGTCTTCCAATGTGGTAAATTCCAAACCAATCATTAACCCGCGTCCGCGTACATCTTTAATAATTTCCGGGAACTCACTTTGTAAATCTCTGAGTCCATCTATAATAGTTTGACCTTTTTCCTTAACATCTTTTAACTGGGCGTTGTTATTTTCTGTAAGCAAGTTCAGGGTCTTTAAGGCCACTTCACTGGATAAGTCATCTTCGCCAAACGTGGAAGTGTGTAAAATTCCAAAGTCATGCTCATAAATATTTTTACGGATCAGAGTCGCACCGATTTTAGAAATGCCGCCACCCAGCGCTTTACTGAGTGTGATGTATTCCGGTGAAATTTTGGAAAGGGCTGTGTCTGCAAAACCAAAGACCCTTCCCGTACGACCACAACCGGTTTGAATTTCATCAATGATATAAGGAATTTCAAGGCGCTCATGCTCGTTGGCTAAAAATTCGAGAGTGCGGTCACTCAAGGGAATGATACCGCCTTCTCCCATGATGATTTCAAAAATCAGACCGATCACTTTGGTGATTTTAGTGGTGCGCAATTCAATTTTGTTTCCGACCAATTCCGGATAAAGAAACAGACAGGTTTGTTCGTCTCGAATTTCCTCAATGCGTTCCGGAGTTTTGGGATCAATAAAAACCGGTTTGATGGATGATAAACCTTCAAAAATTTCCCGGAACGATTTGTTGAATGTCACTTTCAGGCTGGACATTGTTTTTCCGTGAAACCCGCCTTTAAAGCCAATCATGACAGGATTATTTTGAAACGTTTCAAACTGCTCTAAATTGTATTCGTCCAGGTCATCGCGAAAGTCGACCAGGCTCTTATTCTTCCCGGGTAATTCCGGGCGGTTCGGCATGTTTTCAACTTTATAGTAGAAATCGTTGAGTACGCGACTTAGATGTTCATATTTGCGTTGGACTTTTTCAAAGTGGACTTTATACGCATGCTTGATGGCCGCTTCAATACTTTCGGTTCCACTGTTTGAAAAATTGACGCAATACGCTTCGCTGTTGGTTGGCAGTAATTCATTCAACCGTTTCGCAAGCTTTGCGGACGAACTGCGCACGGTTCCCTGAACATTAACAGGAAGATTATTTTGTAAAGAATCCGTTGCCGTTTTAACAATGTCCGGATGGTTGTGGCCTAAAATCGCTGAGCCAAATCCACTAACCAGGTCAAGGTATTGATGGTTGGACTCGTCCTGAATATAATTTCCCTGCGCAGACTTTGCGCATATGTCCAGCTTGAGAGCGGACAACAGTTCAGCTAGCTTGGGTTTGCAATAGGAATGATAATCCTGTTTGTTTTTCATTTAAAGTTTTCTCCCCACTTTTAAGTCAACTCGAAATTTTCAACGAGTTTGTATGTTCGTTCTTATAGAGGAACGGCTTGTGCCCGCTCTTCCCATTGACCTACTTTCTTGAATTCACCATTGTTGAAATACTGTTTACAAAGACTTCTTCTGATTTTATTGCTGGAAGTTTTAGGAATACTTCCCGGTTTCAGGAGAACCACCGCCGTGGTGTCGAGCGCGTGGTTTTCCATTATGGAAGAGCGCACGGATGAAACGATTTCTTCCAGATTATGATTTCTTACAAATTCTCTTTTGACTTCGCATCCAATGGCCAGGCGTTCGCTGGCTTTTTGTTCAATTGAAAAAGCCGCGGTGCTGTGGATGCGTATCGAGGGATGGCACTTCTCAACAGTTTTTTCTATATCTTGAGGATAGTAATTACGACCGTTGATAATGATAATATCTTTTAACCTTCCCGTGATGAATAGCTCACCGTTATTAATAAATCCTAAATCTCCTGTGCGTAAAAAAGGACCGGCTTCATTGCCCAGGATATAATTGTGAAAAGTTTTTTTAGTTTGTTCCGGTTGATTCCAATACCCTTGAGCCACATTGTTTCCTCGAACCCAAACTTCTCCTTCCTCATTCTCATCACAGGGAATCGAGGTATCCGGATTGACAATTAAGTATTCCTGGTCGAGCCAGCTTCGGCCACAACCAATATAGGTTTTCTCGGTTTCAATAATTTCCGAAATTTCCGATGGGTCCGAATTGTCATTGCACTCGCTGGTGGTTTGGGTCAGTAAAGTTGGTGGATTGCTTTTGTTTGCTCCGGAGATAAACAAGGTGGCCTCGGCCATTCCATAACAAGGATAAAAAGAATTCCATTTGAACCCACAGGATTTAAAAACATTGTAAAAATTTTTCATGGTGCAGGAGAAAATGGGTTCCGCTCCTATAAAAGCATTGTCCCAACTGCTAAGGTCCAGAGTGGCGACTTCTTCCGGAGTGACCGTATGCGCACAAAGATCAAACGCGAAGTTAGGTCCGCCACTGGTAGTGGCTCTGTATTTGGAAATCGCCTGCAGCCAACGGTAAGGGTTGGATACAAAAGTGGATGGGGCCATCATGACGCTTTGAATTCCCAAATATAAAGGTTGTAAAACATTTCCGATCAATCCCATGTCATGAAATAAAGGCAGCCATCCTACAAATGCAGTTTTTTGTGTGTGCCCAAATCCCACGCGAATCATTTCAGAGTTATGCAAAATATTCTGGTGGCTCACCATCACACCTTTAGGGTTGCCGGTAGATCCTGAAGTATATTGAAGAAATGCCAAATCGGTTTTTTGAATGAGGGGTTGATTCCAATCATATTCACATTGGAAAGCCAGGTCGTCCACGCACTTCCAGGGAAGGTTTACCAAGTCCGTATTTTTAAAATGAAAGTGATTAATTTTCTTGTAAAAAGATTTGTTGGTCAGGCAAACGGAGACCTGAGCATCTGAAATAATTCTTTGAATATTGTTTAATGATTGTTCTCGTTTTCCCGGAAACACCGGAATTGCGATTAAGCGAGCGTATAAACAACCAAAGAATCCTACGATGAAATCCAGACCCGGTGGGAAAAACAGTAAAACGCGTTCCCCGGGTTGGGTCGTCGATTGAAGATACCCTGCCACTGCTTTTGCCTGGCGATCGAGTTCTTCAAAGGTAAGGATGGCTTCTTCATTTCCTTTTTCATCTAAAAAAGTAAAAGCGCGATCATTGGGTTGGACTTGTGCTCTCACCTGTAACAGCTCTACAAAAGAATTCCATTGGTTTTCCATAACGTTCCCCTCAATTCGAAATCTTTGAACTCTCCAAATTAACCAAGTATTAATTCGAAAAAATAATATCCCAAAGGAGATAAAGAGTCTGTCATTGCTCAAATGTATTTTTTGTCATCCTTAGTTTTACAAGGAGATAGGAAGGGAATGTACGGTTGAAAAGTAAGGTTAGGGGGTCCAATCCAAAATGAAGGGCCGACACTGGGTCTGGACAGGGGTTTTTAGTGCTCGGAAGTATGCGGTGCCGCTATCGTCGATTCCGCCCAGGCAGTTCGGTTGAATTTGTTGGGTAGTTCCTGAAGGTCCACTGATGCTGCAGCAACCCAAAGCGCCGTTGGGGGCTACATCGGCGGTTCCCGAATTGCAGGTGACTTCGGTGGTTCCCTGGGTGCACTGATAATAAACACACGCAGTCAATTCCACCGACCAGGATAATCGAGGGTCAATGGTAGCGAGGGGATTGTCCTCGGTGATGGCGACGGAATACCAATCTTCCTCTTCTATAGGATTCAGCGTTCCTAATATGGAATCTCCATCGTCGTCTGCATCGGTGATGGTGCCAAGAAAAAATGCAGTCGCCTGGGTGTCGTTAGGCTCAAAGGTATCGGCTCCACATAAGGTGCAGTTGGGTTCACATCCGTCGAAATTAATAGTGTTGCCGTCATCACACTCTTCCTGATTTTGGCAAATCAGATTCCCCTCAGCGGAAAATCCCAGAAGGGGTCCCCCCGCTTCTACAACGCCGTTACCACAGACGGAGTTCGCTGTACAGCTTAGACCGGCAAAAGAATCCCCGGGAGGTCCTGGCGGTCCCGCAGGTCCTTGCGCACCAATGGTGACACTGATCGAAGTGTCTCCACTCAAATTGGAAAAATTTAATCGGTGACTGCCGTCCCCCGGATGATTGACTCCTGAAAGATCCACGATGACCGTTTCGGTGGTTCCGGGATCCCCTGCATTCAAAGGAAGGGCTGAAGACCCTGCCAGCCGGACATCGGGAATGTCGTTCACGTTGCTGATATCCCTTAAGTTTGAACCCAATATTGTTAAAGTGTCGCATCCTGTGCCGCATGCATCATCGGCCACAATCACACTATCTATTTCCGGTGGGTCTCCATCTCCAATGGGGTCATTGGTGTAAACCACTTCTAAAGTTGCAGGTGAACCAGAGGAGTCTTTGGAGTCAAAGGCAATGCTGTTGTTGGTGCCGCTGGTGCGAATAAGAATTCCATCATTAGAAATGGAACCGTCCACCCAACCCTGAATCAGGGCAATTCCCGAAGCATTCAAGACGACGGTGGTGCTTCCGAAAGCAAACGCGGGAATGCTCCCTAAAACGGTTCCGCCAAAATTAAAGTTGTTCCAGGCGACACTTCCTTCGGTCCAGGCTCCAGTTTGAGTTAAAAAATTATAATCCCCGGAACTGTTGTTGGTGAGATTTACCGTAATGGAAGCACTGGACACAGTTGCCGTTGCCGGTATGCTGGAAATATTCCATTTTAAAATTCCAACCACTTCTCCAAAATTTCCATTGGATGGATCTTGTGCCACTCCATCGGAAATGACACTTGCTTCGGTTCCAAAGTTTGTGGAGGGGGAGGTACTTCGGCCATAACTGTCGTCGGGGTTAGAAAATGTATCGGTGATGGCAAGTGCCGGCGAGTTAAAAACGAATGGCAACATCAAAGCCACGAATAATATAAATGCCCTTTGCATGTGATTCCCCCCGAAGAAATTTTTAATTTTCTTCAATCACTTTTGAACGGTTGAAAATATTTAAAGAGGCTATTCAAATTTTGATGTGGATGAAAACCCTTTTAAGCCAGCTAAAATAGGAACGGCCATTCGCCTCTTTGAAATGAATCTTTGAAAAATTTTTTAGTAGGGATTATAGGCGACGTCTAACAATAGTCAATTAGGGTAAGGCGATATTAACCGTATTATCAGCCTTAAAAGGGTGTCATGAAAAAAAGGTGTTTTAAAAATCCTTTTAGTTTCAATAAGAAATTTTTTTTAAATGATATTTGCCAAATAAAAAACTTGAGATAGTTTAAGTATTTTATGGAAAAAAAAGATCAGACTCCCGGCAAGAAGCTTGCGTTCATTCCGTATTCTTCATATATTGTGTTTACAAATTCTGAGATATTTTTTGCCATGAAAACTTTGTTGAAGTTTTTTATAGGAATCCTCTCAGTCCTTTCTCTTTCAGGTAATAGTTTTGCTGGTGAAATGAATGGCACCTGGAAAGGGACAGCGATCTGCGACGGAGAAAAGTACTTTCTTGAAATCGTTCTGCAGGAAACTTCTCGCGATAACCTGAAAGGTGAAATTCATTACAGACATGAATTTGGTGGTGGTTCAGAAGAAGGCAGCCACCTGATTACCGGAAGGTATATTCCCAGAGGAGGCCATTGGAAAATCAATCGAGGTAAATGGATACGGAAAATACCCAGAGGGTATCGGTTTTCATTCAAAGCTTCGCTGAATCGCCAGGGAGATACCTTATTTATTTCTCAAGGTAACCGCTTCTGCAAACCATTTGATGCAGTCTTCGTTTCACGGGATGTTTTTTTTAGTGGACGTCGGCCCTCGACGGACTCTAGAGAACAGAGCACCCGGGTTCCACAGGAAAACCGACAACAAACCCAAAGAGAGGGAACCCGCCGCCGGCGTTCCGGTGGACGGACCAACCAACGCGCAGGAAGAAGAGGTTTTCCTTCAGAACAACCTCAACCTGGGAAAACCTATGACATCCCCTGTGGAAAAATCATTGCGTGGAGTGAACAAGTCGAAAAAGATTATCCGAAGGTGGACTTTCGAACCCGACCGTATCATCTTATGGCCGATTTATTTCAAGACCATTATTTTGTTCCGGTCTTTGGGCGATCCTTCCGCGGTATGGGTAAACAGGAACGAATCGATCTTTGGAATAAAACGATCTCTCCCTGTTTTAAACCCACGAAAGAAAACGAATATAACTGGCAAAGGCAGGAAATGAGACGTGCCTTTTGGGATCTGGGACTTCAATTTTCTTCTTCCATCGCTCTTCGGTTTATTGAAATGAAACGGGAACGTAGAGACTGGCTTGCCGCAGCCATGGCGAAATTGAACCAACCGGGGAATACCGATCCTGAAGAAATTAAGGAACTCATCAATGAAGGTCGCCTGCGTTACATTGGTTTGGGTAAATCGGATAAAGCCGCCTTCAAAGAAGCCATTCAAAAAGCCGGTCACGGGTTTAAACAATGGGATGTCGACCCCGCCGCGACGCATGTAGCTATCCCGGAATCCGAGGGCCCTCCTGTGCCGCGCGACCAGATCATCCGCCAGGCGAAATCGGTTGCTGGACGTGCGGGGAAAATCAGTCAGTGTGATATTAAGCGGGCAGGCGAAATCAAAAGCAGCTACCTGCAGGAGATCAATCGACTTTATCCTGAGAAACTGGATGAAGCGGAAGAATTGTTTGATGAAGCGATTCTTAAAAACTTTTTGAAGGAAACTTCTTTTTTATCTCCACCGAAACCGAAACCCAAACAATCCGCAGATTCTCACATTTATAACCCAAGAGAAGAACGTCAATTAGATTGCCCGAAAGTGGTGCTACTGAACGAAGAAGGCTTAGCGCCCAGCCTCGAACTGCTGTTTCATTACGTTGCCAGTGATGGGCAAGGAAATCCTATGGGTCCCGCAGGGCCGCCGATAGACCGGCCTGTCGGATTTATCCTCCAAAATGTGAAAGGGGATGATCCGGAAGAATTATTTCCCGTTCCCGCAAAAGAAATGGGATATAGGATAGAAAGTTTAAAGAAATTACGCACAGTGATCCGTATAGGATTGGGTACGTTTAAGAAATGTAATGTGTCTCCCAAAGAAAATTATCTGGCCGCCTTTGATCAGATAGTTGAACAACGCTTGGGAATCCCTCCTCCTTCTAAACAACCGCTTCCGCGAACCGCCATTCCCTGTGATCAACGCAACATTAGGTTTTATCAAACTAAAATGCCTTGGACGCTGGACCTTATAAAAAATTCACCGCTTAAAACCCGTTCCGAATTGGCGGAGAAAAATGCCAGCCGTATCCGTACAGAACCGAAATATTATGATCCGGAATTGTATGCAAGGATCAAAGGTGAACCGGAAGAAATCAATACTCTCGGGCGCAAGTTACAGGCGCTGCAGGCGGGAATGATCTGGCATTATAAATACACGACCCGTTATCAAGACCTCGAAGGAAGAGAGTTTCGACGCAATATAAAAATATTCTGGAAACGACGCGAATTGGATGCCAAGGAAGCGAAAAAACTGCTAATAGAGTTTATAACAGATAAATCGGTAACGTTTAAAGAGTTTAGAGAGTTTATGTATCGGCATTTAAGTCTTCGCGGGGATACCAATTTATTGGGTCGTATGGATTTGGCAGGCCGTTTCGCTATACGAAAATTGGAATTGGAAATGGAGGAAGAATTTCAAGAGATTGTGGCCCGGAACGAAGGCAAGCCCAAGGCCGCCGGTGCGGTGGGTGAAGTGGAAATTATGCAAGCTTATGTGAATTCGCGTAAGCTGTCCCTCAATTTTCAGCGTGTCCTGTCCGGTCACAGTATTTCATTTCAGCTTTTTTTCAACCCCAGTGTTCCATATATGATCACCACCATCAACAGTGCCAAAGCGCATTCCTGCAGTAAAATAAAACCGAACACGTATGACTGTGTGTTCAGCATGGATCTTTCTAATAGATACTCCAGTTTTTTTGAAAAGATCAAGCGGCAAAAGAACGATGCCTCGATGATCCTTATGGAAAAGATGCTGAAACGGCAGAGCTATTCCAAAGATAGAGCCATTTTTAAAAAAGGATTTGGAGGATGGATTTCCCCGACTTTTATGAAAGCGTTTCAGGAGAATTTGGGGCGCGTTCAAAAATCTTTGGATGAGCAACGGAAAAGAATGGAAGAAACCCAGGTGGAACTTCCTCCTGATCCTTAATTTTGAACATCAAAGCAAACCTCGATTTAACCTAAAAAAAACAAATAGGGAATCACGAGCAGGATGACTCCCGTAATCAGGGCGGCCCCGATGAAGTTGAGGAAGAACCCGGCGCGGGTCATCTGTGGTATGGTCGCCCTTGGCTCCACATTTGTATATAATGCGGCAGCTATGGAGGCGGACCACTTTCCTGAGGGGTGTAAGTATTTTGAAATTTATTTGCAGGTTTTGTTTGCTGATTTGTTTTCTGGCAGGTTTTCTGATTCTGGGGATCGTTAACCGCGGGGAGACGCTAGAGACGGATACGGCGTATTGGAATGAGGTTGGTTTTAAGCATCGATTGAATGAAAAACTTGCGGTTCATTTAAAAACCGAACAATGGTTTCTGAGTGATGTGAGCCGGTTGGGGTTATACAATTTTACTGCGGGAGCCAAATATAATTGGTTTAAGCATGTGGACTTTGAAATGAATTATAGATTTCAAAGGTTAAAACTGCTGAACGAATTAACCACCGAACATCGAATAGAAATTATTCCCTTTTTAAAAGGGGAATGGGCTGGGTTTCAATTCGAACTTAGAAACCGTCTCGAACTTAGAAATATTGATGGTGAGAATAGTTTGCGACTGCGGGAACGAATTCAAATAAAAAGAAAAATTGAATACGAATATTGCAATTTTGATATTTATGTTTCAAACGAATTTTTTTACGATTCCGAGCCAAACGATTTTAATCAGAACCGGGCCAAAGCGGGAGTCACGACAGAGGTCGTTCAAGGTGTCAATTTTAGTTTGTACTATATGTATTGGACCATCGAAGGAAACGAATTGTTTAAGGCCCATGTCGTAGGTACGGCATTCCTGTTCTTGTTTTAGCTTTCTGTGAAGAGACCCTCCAAAACCCATCCAGGGTTATCAAAAAGGAAAACCCTGCAAAAATCAAAGCATTTAAATTTTAAATTCAGCCGTATATCACCTCAGGCTCGGATAAACCTTGAATTCAAAAAGGTATCCTTTAATATAAAATATGGAACCCCTCTTAAAATCATAAACCCCTTTAAAAATTTGTTTTGATTTTTAGGCCTACTTACAGCCTGCTATTCCCAATCTGATATTTTGCAAATATATTATTGGTACCCTTCCTCTAAGAAACTTTGGATCCAGAGAGGAAAAACATTTAAGGATGAGGACAGATCAAATGAAGAAATTCTGGTTTATTTTAATTGTGACTTTATGGTTTCCTTTAAGTAGTTTTGCCCACCCGCATACGAAAGGTAAAACCAATGTATTACCCCAGCCCTTGCAGGAGTCTTCCGGACAAATTATTTATGAGGAAATGGGATGCGC
Organism: Nitrospinaceae bacterium; assembly: GCA_965223665.1. GTDB lineage: Bacteria > Nitrospinota > Nitrospinia > Nitrospinales > Nitrospinaceae > CBDCVY01. The sequence continues at coordinate 1,911,057 of OZ245011.1, read as the reverse complement.
CATGTGTCACGGTTATCAGGGGGGTGGCGATGGGTTTATGGCTGACGGTTTATCGCCAAGACCCAGAGATTTTACAAGTTTCGAGCAAATGAGTCGTATTTCTGATATGTCCATGTACCATTCTATTCGAAATGGAATTCCTGGCACTGCCATGCCTTCATGGGAGTTATCAGACGAACAGATTTTTGATGTGATCTCCTATATTAAAACATTCCTGGCCGATAGCCAGATGACAATGACGGTTTGTTTTAATGAACAAAGAAAAGTCGATTTAAACAATTTATATCTTGAGGGAAAACCTCAAATTACAGTTGATCGCGCACAGTATGTAAATGTGGCTGCCGCAGGAGACCAGGTGATCATTCAACCTCAAGATAAAAATGTATTGGGTTATTTTAGAAAAACTCGAAGAAAACTAATGAGAACCCACGTTTCGATCAAAGGAAAGGGTGAAGAAGCGAAGACGGCATTGATCGCAGTCAGAATTCGTGATTGCTATAAATAGAAACCTTAAAAAAATCATATTTTTCTAACCTTTTGAAGAAAGGAACCAGAGGTTAAAATAACCTCTGGTTTCTTAATTTCCCCCCCGTCAATTTTCAGAAAAAAATATCCTTTAATTATTTTCAAAAAAGGCAACGGTAGAATTTCCAAATGCAGGCTTTGTGAAAATCAGCCTGTAGACCTTGTTCAGAATATTCTTTGAAGGATAATAACCCAACTCATTTAACTATCCTTAATTGCGTGAGTGAGATAATGGATTCTGGTATCATAACTACCTAATTCCAGTAGCAGGCGAAATAGAGTCACCATTGGGGGTTTCAGTAATGTGAGCCCGCAATTCCATGAAAAACAAGGGAGGATTTATGTCGTTAAAATATAAGGTCTGGATTCCAGTTGTATTTCTGATTGCTTTGACCGGGCAGGTTCCTGTGGAAGGAGGGCCCAAATCCCAACAACAGGAGATGGATAAAGTTTTTGATATGTTGAAACAGCAAGGGATAGACTCAAAACAACTGGAAGGAATTGAAAATATGATGAGAGGTCAGATAGAAAAGGACCGCCGACGAAAAGATGCTAAATTGAGAAGAGCACAACAAAGGTTTGAAGAAGAGATGGCCGGCCATGGGGAAGCTCGGGTGGATTTGGATGGGATGCTGTTCCATCTGAAAGTCATTCGTTGTGAAATTAACGATAGAAACACAGGGCACTTGTTGATTCAAGCCGATCAGGCTCCGGGATTTGATAATGCCCGATTAACAATAAGCGGGGGGCATGCGAGAGGCAATATTCAATTTCACTTTGGTAAGAGATCTCACTTTGAAGTGAGTAATCCCACCTTGTTAATGACCGGCAGGAATTTAGATTGGAAAGGAATGGTGGAAGACCATATCGGAAAAGTTCCCATGAACTTTCATCTCACCTGCGGCAAAGAAATGATGGATTTTGCTCAAGCGTCTCAGTCCAACCCACAATCTTCCGCTAATGTTCTGACCCTGAAATTGGGTAATAAGACGCATACATTTCAGACCGATTATTGTTCAACCAAAGAATACCGCACCGGTAACTTGATTGTCGAATTCGATGCCACAGGGACGGGAACATTTCGAGGCCGCCCGGCAATCCTCTTTCTCAGCAAAAGTCATCCCGTCAAACAAAAACAATATTTTCACACGGTGGACTTGCTCCTGGGGGAACTGACCCCGGAACAACGCACTCTGCCACCCTATATTATTCAAAAACAACTTGAAGACAAGGTGAACCATTGGGCGGCAAAAGAGACCAAAGCGGTTCAGGAAAAGTATCCTGATAAAAAGTTCAATTCTTTGCCGCCGGACGAATTTCAAAAAGTCCTGCAACAGAAAATGGATGAATTGGACCAGGTGAATGATAAGGTCAACGCCATGCGTTACCCCATGGCCAGGAGCCGTGGAGGAACGATCACTGTGGACGGGCAGGAAGTGCACTACGGAGGCAGAGCCATGTACACTTCCGATGCCAAACGTGCACCGGAATTTAAGGACCTTTCAGGCCAACCGGAAATATGGGTGACCTGTGGAAATTAGACGAATGATAAATCGATCAAAAAAGATTGTTTATCATGAGCATCCCTCAGCAACCCGGCCAGATCCCGGAAAAACGGAGACCGCATTCAAGAATACCGAATCTGCAAAACCACTGGAGCGCAAAGTTTAACTCCGTCGAAACTTGGGGAAGAGGTCCGGCGGATTAAATGATAATATAAATAAATATCCGCTTTTATTAACTCATCACAGGTGAAAATTATGGTTCGCATAAAATGGATTTTCCCAAAAGCATTGTTGGTGGCAGCCATCCTGTTAAGTGGCTGTGCATTGTTATCCAAAGAAGTGAAATTCGAAGACGTGCCTGCCGCGGCTCAGAAAGTGATACAACAGCATACGGCAGGCGGTACGGTTAAAAAAATTACCTGCGAAAAAGAAGACGAGAAGCATTTCTATAAAGTGGAATACGACAAAGACGGCAGGCAACACGAACTGGAAGTCGATGACACTGGAAAGATTTTGGAAATGGAAAAAATTTTGAATATGGAGGATTTACCTGCCCCTGTTAGAAAAACCGTGGAAACCGAAAGTGCAGGCGGAGAAATCAAGGAACTGGCTCTGGAAACTGAGGGTGATAAGACTTTTTATGAAGTCGAATTTGAAAAAGGAGGAAAAGATCACGAAGTTAAAATCTCCGAAGATGGGAAGGTTTTGGAGCGGGAGGAAGAATAAAAAATTAATTTTTCTAAATTTAAAAGTCCTGGACTAAAAGTTGCGATGGTTTAAGGAGCGACCGGTAGACGAACAAAAGATAAACGCTAAGAAGTTCAAATTGCAAATTCAGGGATCCACCGGCCACGGATGGGTCTTTGACGAAAATTACTATGTGTAATTCATTCTCCCTGCAAGAGTTCCTCACGCAGTCCTCCCACCCGGAAAGCTCGGTAGCGGCTCACTTCAACGCCGCCTTTTTCTTTGGTCAAGGAGGCGAGAGGTTCCACTGAACGGAAGTAATGCATGAGTTGCGGTGCTTCCATCTTTAAGTCACGAGTAATGAAAACTCCCTCCTTCTCGCACAGATCTTTGCGCGGGAGATATAACCACTGCGCTTCGCCCATGTGCCTGCCGTGGGTTTTGAATGCATCCAGGTTCACAATGGGTTCACCCTCCCAATGGAAGGAGAGCGTACTGAGCTCGCGGTAGCCTTCCCCGAAGATGCGAGTCTTGTTACCTGCCGGCAGGTCCGCGGTGAGTTTCTGAATTTTTTGCACCAGGTCGTTCCATCCGAAAGTTCTGGCCTGGGCGGTGGCTATCTTTTTTCCCCACCGTTTGCCCAACGTTTCCGGTTGAATGACTTTCAGGATACTTAGGGCCGGAACGGAAAGGAGACCGGTTAGTAATATCGCCCCGATCATGATAGCTGCCATAGGGCGTGTGGCACGCGCGATCCAGGAGTGGGGTTGGGACGACCAGATCCCGGCCAGAAGTAACGCAGCTGATGGATAGGCCAGTACCGTCCAATGCGGATGGGTTTCGCTGAAAGAACCGGTAAACAGAAAGAATCCAAGCACCGTCGCCATCTGGCACTTCAGGAGCAGAACCGCAGGCCGCCACGCTTCCGGAAAGCGCAATGAACTGACGAACAGAGACGCTACAATCGGGACTATCAATAGCACTCCCACCGTAAATTGTTCAAAGAGATATTCGCCAATACGTTTAAACTCAAAACCGAAATTTCCCAGGTGTCGATATCCCAATTGAAACGCAAAGCTTGCCCACTCGTTTTGAAAGTTCCACCACAGAAACGGCGACCAAACCGCCAGGGCCAAGCCCAGCGTGGCGTAAGGCTCCCGCCGAAACAGCCAGTGACGGTGGGATCGGCTGGCAAAAAGGAACACCACAAACGAAGCAACGGTGAGGACTGCCATGAATTTGCTGAGCAGTGCCAGCCCCAGCGTCAATCCGGTCAACGCCCAGTCGGTCTTCGAACCTGTCTCCAGGGCACGAACGAAAAATAAGGTGGCTAACAGATGGAATAGAAGTAGCGGCGCGTCCGGTAACATCAGGAAGCCGACCGCTGTCAGAATAGGGAGCGCCAGGGCCACCAGCATGGCTCGCGGAGCCGCGTCTTCGTTTTGAAAGAGGCGTCTGGCCAGCATCCAAATCACCACGAACGAAAGCGTGCCCAGGATCAGTGCGCCGTAGCGAACGGTCAACAAGGCTCGGTCCGGAAAAATCGCACGACAGGCCCAAAGGATCCAGGCGACCAGCGGCGGGTGCTCCAGGTAGCCTAACGACGGGAAGCGGGACCATTCCCAAAAGTAGGCTTCTTTATATAAGATGGGGGAGGTGGTAGCCGCCAGTGCCCGTACCCCAAAGTTTGCGGCAAACAGCAGAAGAGCCAGGCCTTTTAATGATAGCGTTCTGTTCCTGCCGACGGGCGAGTTTATGTCAGGATCTTTTTCAATGGCTGTCACTTATTTTCCTTCCCGCTGACTGCGTGGAGGGAAGAACCAATGGCTACAAAATTGTTGAAGCAATGAAGAATGAAAATTAATTTTTTCATGGCGCCCCTCTTGTAATTTAAATTTCAATGAGAGGATGATTACGAGAAAAATGAAGCAATGAAAACTTAGAACTCAAAAGTTGAGAACTTCCTCTCAAAAAGATTTATGTTTGAAAAATATTTCTTATATAGAAGAGATTTTAAATTATGATTTGGTTTGAAATAAATATCTCGACAAATAACGAGAAAATTATAGACTCTTCCCACCAAATTTCAATCCGTTTCGCCGACTATAAAAATATAAGCAACTAAAATAAGGTGAGTCCAAGCCTTTTCATAGAGAGTTTCTAATTAATTATCCTGAATAGGATAAAATTATTGTGTTTGGGCGAGAGGAAAAAAGAAAAACCCCGAAAGCCTGCTGACTTTCGGGGTGATTGCCGTCTGAGATTTTTACTTCACTAATCTTAGCCTGAAATATTTTGTTCGAGACTATAGGATTTTTGAAATTGCCTTCACATTAAAATTTAATTTTCTTCAAACAAACGGAACCCGGGTTGTCATTAAATTTCTCCACCGTTGTAAGTCAGTAAAAGCTACTCTCTTGGATTATTAAGATAAAACCCGGAACTATAATCTTTGCAAAAATAACATGTTTTTTAATGTCTAAGCATAATCAAAGTCCTGTTTGGAGGAAAGAATTGTTTTCACTTTTTCCAACAATACATCTTTATCAACGGGCTTGACGACATATTCTTTAACGCCTTTTTTTATAAGAGATACAGCTAAATTGGTGTCCGGGTATCCGGTGAGTACCATAATGGGTTTGGAGGGTGCATTTTCTTTTATGTATTCAATCGCCTCAATTCCATTCACTTTAGGCATGCGAATATCACAAATGATCAACCCAACCTGCACCAAATTGGACCCCTGTTTTAAAAGGTTGATCCCTTCTTCTCCATCCTTGGCCGTAATAACTTGATAGCCGGATTCTTCCAATTGAAGTTTCACAATATCTCTTACATCTTCCTCGTCATCAATAACTAAAATCTTTCCATGGGTGCCTGAAACATTTTCTATGATAGACATAAACTGTTCCTCCTCCAAATGATTAGATTTAGTAGCTTTGAAAATCTAAAGGTCACACTAAATTAAAGTGCTTTACTCAGGTAAAAAACAATCGTGTCTCAAAAACATAGTCCCAATTACTTATTCTGTCAAATTACCCAACGGACACAACACTCAATCCAGGAAGAAATTAGTAAAAATGTCCTTATTTAAAAACCAGTTAGAACTTTAACCGGGTCTTGCCATAAAATAAAAGTATTTAAAGAAAAGAAGTTTTGGCCAGTCAATCTGGTTTAACTGATAGAACTCATAGCGACTAACCGTAAGGCAAAACCCTGCAATCCTATGGAGAGCGCACACAAAGCTACGGGATAAAATGAGTTCGGTCGGTTTATCGAAATCCCCAGCACAAAAAAATTAAGAATCATTGAAGAGACCAGGATATAAAAAATAGTGTTTTCCATTATTCTTCCTCCAGTTTTCCATTAGCTTACAGGTTTCATGCCAGGATTGCTGTGATTTGTTTATGGGATTTACCTTTTAAACTTACTCTTGCATCTCTTTGCTAATTCCTTTTTAATGTGGCTGAATTTTAAATATTCTGATTAATTTTAGGAAACTCCTCATGGAAAATATCATTCCATTAATTAGAAATGTCCAGAGTTGTCAGGGTAAAGAAATTGAAAAGTTGTCGGAACTGATTCGAAAACTTCAAAGAATGAGGAGTTTTTCCATGGCTCCCGATTATCACAATTTAATTTTCTATGGAATCGCCCTCGCGTTAGAAAAGCTCTCCGATTATAAAATAAATGAAGTTCAGGAAGATAATGAATTACAGGAAATAAACAAGAAGATTATTGCTATTAAAAAAGAAGCGGGAATGGAAGAGGGAAAAACTTTTGAAATAGGTAACCCTAATTCCCCTGAAGAATATCAGGCCTTAAATGCGGAATACAGTTTTCGAGTGGATGAAATCAAATTTGAAATCATGCTCGACTTTGCAGAAGAAGAAATGGGTCGATTGTTTTCAAATAATAGAAAATCTTATCTGAGAAAATATTATAAGGGTTGGAAAGCCCTCGAAGCCGATAACCCAAAAATGCTGGAAGAAATCACGCAACAGGAATTGGAAGTCCAAAAAGAATTTTTATTTCCCTGAAAATTTATTAAATAAAAATATAAATTTCATTTTCAAAAATAGGCAGACCCCGGAAAAACCGGAGTCTGCTGAATACCGTATGGTTAATTATCTTCTATTAAACTGCCGGCGACCCAGTCCTCAAAATCCGTGGCCGATCGGTGCGCCCCTCCACTGACAGTGGATCGAAATCCACTGGCTTCGTTACCATATCCTCCGCTTACACTCGCCATAGAATCACTGGCTTCATTGTCACCTCCACCACTCACACTTGAAAAAAATGCGGTAGCCCGATTTTCAAATCCTCCACTCACACTGGCGTAAGGTGCTGATATCAGGTTGTCCTGACCTGCCACCAACCCCCCATAGCTGGTATAGGATTGACCATGGCCGATCACTACATTATGAGATCCTAATTTATCCAGAAAACAAAAGGTCCCAGTGCAATCTTTATGGTTTTCATTGTAACCCACGATCAAATTGCCAAGCCCATTCACATTGGTACCGGTCTCGCTATTGGGGTCCGCCGGGTTGCCGTTGGTGGCGCCAAGGCCATTGCGGATTCGAACATTCACTCCATCAAAATCAATATTATTTCCGTTGCGTGTCACTCCGGCTAATATGGCTTTCAATGCATCGATCTCTGCCTGTAAGGATTCTAATGTGGGAGCTCCGCCGGTATATGTCACTTCCAGTACCGCAGGGGAACCGCCGGACTCACTGGAATCGAATGCAATACTATTGTTGGTACCGCCGGTGCGCACGAGCAGACCATCGTTAGGAGTCGAGCCATCGACCCAGGCCTGAACCAAAGCCACCCCACTGGCATTAAGATTGATGGTCGTGTTGCCCGAAGCGAATGCCGGAATAGTTCCTAAGACGGTGCCGCCGAAATTAAAGTCGTTCCATGTCACGGTGCCCTCGGTCCAGGCTCCGGTTTGCTCAAGAAAGTTGTAATCACCGGAACTGTTGTTGGTGAGGTTGATGGTGATGGATGCACTGGTTACTGCGGCTGTATTGGGAATGGATGAGATGTCCCATTTGAGAATACCTGCGATTTCACCGTATAAACTGTTTGCCGGGTCCTGCGCCACTCCATCGGCGATCACACTGGATCCAGCTCCGAAATTTGAGGTCGGTGACGTACTGCGTCCATGACTGTCCTCCGGGTTGGTAAAGGTGTCGGTAACCGCGAATGCCTCATGGCTGAAAACGAATATACAGATAGATAAAATAAAGAATATTTTTTTCATGAAACGCCCCCCCCTTTGGAAGTCAGATTATTGAGAGAGGTCTGAAATAGAAAAATCTTCAAACAACGGACGTCTGAACCCAAAGGAAGACCTCTCATTAAAGATTTAGATTGAACTGAGACTAATTATAAAAACCAAAACCGATTTAAATAATCTTTGAGCCAGACAAATTTTTAGGATGGCTCATTATAGATTTGTTCACTTCAAAATCAACCGGTTTGAAACGGAAAAAGGTTAATTCGGATCAATCTAAAAGAAAGGGAGAAGAAAACGCAGGTTTTTGGTAGGAATTATCCCGCGAGCGATATATTTTGTTTGTAAACTCCTCGCCGGTCAATCACCGACTATCATAAAAGTTTTTATGCGAAAATAAAAAGACAGACCCCGGAAGGAACCGGGATCTGCCATGAAAAAATTAAATTAATTATTTTCAAATAAACTGCCTGCTCTCCAGTCATGGGTATCAATAACCGATCTGCTTTCCCCTCCACTCACGGTGGATTCTGTTCCGCTCGCAGTATTATTATCTCCCCCACTAACGCTGGAATTAGGTCCACTTGCAGTATTATCTATTCCCCCACTGACACTGGAACCGATTCCACTTGCAGTATTGCGAAGTCCAGCACTGACGCTGGACTGAGGGCTACTTGCCGTATTTCGTTCTCCCCCGCTGACGCTGGACCTGCTTGCGCTTGCAGTATTGAAAAATCCACCACTGACGCTGGACCAGATTCCACTTGCAGTATTTTGATTTCCCCCACTGACGCTGGCGTAGGAATCGCTGATTATGTTATCCTGGCCAACCACAAAGCCACCGAAACTGCTGTAGTTGTGCCCGTGACCGATGATCACATTGTGTGAACCACTTTTGTTTGATAACGGTGTTCCATCTACATTGTAAGGATTAATGTCTTCGTCATAACCCACAATCAAATTACCTAAACCATTAACTTCAGTGGTGGTGTCGCTGTCCGGATTACCTGGATTGCCATTAGTGGCACCTAAACCATTAGTAATTTGAACATTCAATCCATCGAACACTATCTTATTTCCATTGCGCATCACGCCGGCCAAAAGAGCTTCTAAAAACGCCACTCGCTCTTCCAAGGTTTGGGTTCCTCCTGTATAAGTTACTTCTAATATGGGGGAGTTACCGCCTGACTCTGTAGATTCAAATTGAATACTGTTGTTAGTCCCTCCATGCCGAACCAGGATTCCATCATTAGCTATTGATCCATCGACCCAGGCTTGAACCAGTGCAATCCCTGAAGCATTTAAATTGACCGTCGTGCTGCCAAAAGCAAACGCGGGAATGGTACCCAGAATAACGCCTCCAAAATTAAAGTCGCTCCAGGTAACTGAACCTTCCGACCAGGCTCCGGTTTGCTGCAAAAAGTTATAAGCGCCAGAACTGTTATTGGTCAGATTCACCGTTATCGAAGCGCTGGTTACGGTGGCGGATGCCGGAATTGATGAAATGTCCCATTTGACGATTCCGGCAACTTCTCCAAAAAGACCGTTATCCGGATCCTGCGCCACCCCGTCAGAAATTATAGTATTGTCACTGCCATAGTTTGCGCCGGGAGATGTGCTCCGACCATAACTGTCTTGTGTCCCGGTGTACCCTGCATCGGGTGACACCCCATCTTGAAAGCTCACTGTGGTTTGTGCGTAACTGTAACCGCTTAAAAGTAAAAATGAAAAAATTAGAATTGCTCTAATATTATTTTTCATAGTTCCCCCCACTGAATAAGGATTAGTTATTTGAAAAAATTGAAAGGAAAATATTTAAAGAGATTCATCTTAAACAACATTTCATGAGAACTGCTTTAGACTCGATATTAAATTTCAGGGCTTGTCAAATTATAACCTTTTCCTAAGGTTTGTCAATGTGACCAAACCCGTAAAACAATCTTTGAAAAAATACTTAAGTCTGTTCAAGAAGAAAATGCACTGGGCTCGTCACAAGAATAATATTTTTAAGGAAGGATTGGCATGGCAGCCATCAAAAAAACCTGGAAGCCTTCTCAGGTTCCAGGAGCTGAGAGTTGGTTTATCAAACAAAAAAAACAGACCCCGGTAGGAACCGGGGTCTGCCATGATAAAACAAATTATTGAGTTTCAAATAAACTGCCAGCTCTCCAGTCGTCGAACCCGTTAACACTTCGTTGAAATCCACCACCGACGGTTGCAGAGTTTCCGGAAGAAGTGTTTTCACGTCCGCCGCTCACAGTGGAAAATCCACCGGTGGCGTTGTTTTGCCGTCCGCCACTGATATGAGAGGTACCGCCGCTTGCGGTATTACTGGCTCCACCGGTAACTGTGGAAAAATTTCCCGTCGCCTGGTTGCCGGAACCACTGAACGTGCCTGAATAAGCACCGGTGGATTGATTGAGAAAACCTCCAACCGCCACACTGTAAATATCTGTGATTCTGTTTCGGTCTCCAGTTATCAAACCTCCATAACTGGTATAGGTGTGTTCGGGACCAATGACCACATTGTGCGAACCGAGCCGATTCAAACATATAGTTGCCGGAGGGCAGGGAGGCGGTTCATTATAACCAACAATTAAATTCCCCAGTCCATTGGTTCGTGGAGGATTGGAGCTATCGCTGCCATCTGTTGATCCCAGGCCGTTGCGTATATGCACATTGGCACCGGTGATAAAAATGTTAGATCCGGATCGGGTGATTCCTTCAAAGAGTTCTTCAAATTCGCGAACCTTGGCGGTGAGTTCTTCCAGGGTCAGGACAGCCCCTTCATAATCCACTTCTAATGTCGGTGCCATTCCGGAAGATTCTCGCGAGTCCATACCAATACTGTCGTTAGTGCCGGAGGTGCGAATAGCAAATCCATTATTGTCAATGTTGCCATCGATCCAACCTTGCACTAAAGCGATCCCGCTGGCGTTTAAAGGAATTTTGACTACGCCGCTGCTTCCAGCAGGAATGATTCCACGGATTGTGCCTGAAGTGGATAAATCCGTGAAGTCCACCGAGTTTTCGTTCCAGGCGTTGAGCTGTTGCAATATGTTATAAGTGCCGCCACTGGAATTGAAAAAATCCAGAGTGATGGAAGCAGCAGTGACATTAGAACCAGAAGGTATGCTGGATAGATCCCATTTGATAAGTGTTGCGACTTCGCCGTACAATCCGTTGTCGGGATCCTGACTGATACCATCTGCGATAAGAACATTTTCGGATCCATAATTCATGGCCGGAGAACTTTGGCGTACGTAACTATCCTGCGGACTGGAAAATGAATCTACCACCGCCCATGCAGATGTACTGGTCAGTAGCAATGCGATTAAAGTTAAAAAACATGTAATTCGTTTCATGCCCCCTCCTCACGGTGAGAAACTGTATTAAATTTGGTTATTTGGCCAAAATTTATACCCTTTAGCCGGTTTTGTCAAAACTTGATGGGGGCAAATTGGGGGTAATTGGAAAACCGATTTCGGTACAAACTGGATCGTAAAGAAAAAGGCAGGTCTATGTTAGCGATTTTTAATGGTTTAGAACTTTTTGTCGAAAAAGGAAGGAAACACTATGTTCGGGGAAGGGAACAAAACTATTCTTTCTCATACAAACTGCCGGCCACCCAATCGTTTTCTCCGGAGGCTTCCCGGTGGCCGCCTCCACTGACGGTAGAGTTTTCTCCAAAGGCTTTGTTGGCGATGCCTCCGTTGATACTCGATCTTTCCCCGCTGGCGATGTTGGAAAATCCGCCACTAACATGCGAAGCAAATCCGGTGGCCTTGTTACGGAATCCTCCGCTCACGTTGGAGTTGTCTCCACTGGCAATCTGCTGGTAACCGCCACTGACCGCCGAGTAATCTCCACTGGCGACGTTGAGGAATCCGCCACCGACCGTAGAGCAGAATTCGCTGGCGTGATTGTATTTGCCTCCGCTCACTGTAGAATATGGACTCGATACAATATTATCCCAGCCGGCCACCAGGCCGCCGAAACTTGAATAATTGTGGCCATGTCCTACGATAATATTATGAGAGCCGGTTTTGTCCGACAACACAGAATCCTCGTCTAAGAAATCCTCGAACGAATCTGTATCTATTTTTTCGTTGTAACCGACAATGAGGTTGCCTAATCCATTGACATTGGTTTTTAAAGGTGACAGTTCGTCTTTTTGTCCGGGGTGTCCGTTGGTGGCGCCATACCCATTCACAATTTGAACGTTCATGCCTTCGAAAATAAGCGTGTCTCCCTTTCTGCGAAGTCCGGCAAGCAGTGCACTCAGTCGATTGATTTCTCCCTGAAGTTGTTCAATGGTGGCGGGCCCATCTGAAAACGAAATTTTAAGTTTTGCAAAATCGATGGAACCTTCCTTGGTGTGCAATCCGATGCCGTCATTGGTGCCCCCGGCGCGAAGGGCGAAACCGTTATTGTCTAAAGTCCCATCGATCCAACCTTGCACCAGAGCTATCCCGTCATCGTTAAGTTCAATGGTAACCGGACCGCTTCGATTAGCCGGGATGGAACCGAGGGGAGTACTTCCCGGAGAAAAATCATCCCAGGTTACGGACTTTTCGCTCCACGATCCGATTTGTTCAAAAATGTGATACACGCCGGAACTGGAATTGTACAAACGCAGAGTGATTTTAGCTGAGTCGACAATGGAGTACACCGGAATGGAAGACACATCCCACTGCAACAAGCCGGCGACTTCGCCAAACGTTCGGGTCTCCGGGTCCAGGCTGACTCCGTCGACAATCATTCGCGGTTCGGTGCCGTAGTTTTTTGTGGGAGCTGTAGAACGGACGTACGTATCTTTCGGCGTGATTAAAGTGACGGTTCTAGCGAAAGATGTTTCGCTGCAAAATAGAATGAGAATAGCCCATAGTGAGGCAAGAAGTAGCCTTTTCATGAATAACGATTCCTATGAGAAAAACAGGTGTGATTTTATTTTTTAAGAGCTAAATTCAGGGTAAGTGCTCTTATTAAAAAAGACAAATGAAAATTTTCAGGAAATTTTGAGTAGAATTGGTGCAGAAATTAAGGGAAGTTTAAGAGGAAAGTTATCTTGCCTAAAGCCATTCCCTTTTTTCAATCACGGGTTGGTTCCTATATATAGGGGATTGGTGCATGAAGAATTCCTTACGGAATCCACAACTGCGGCAGAGGATTCGGATGATGCTCCTGGGAAACCGACTTTGCTGCCTGGGGACATCCAGACTGGTGGTCGCTCCGCAAAGCGGACAGGTTGTCGAAATATAATGCGCCATAATAGATTTGTTTGGGTTCATTAACCTATCGGCAGGTTTGCCCCAAAGTTTATCACCGGAAATTGCAGAAGTGCGAAAGTTTGAAACTTCAACTGTTTTGAGTGTGTGGGTTGAGAAGGGTCTATATATAAAGGATGGATAATGAAAGGTGGTCTTTGAAAATATAATTTAAATGGAGAATTTGATTCACTTCTCCTTATTGCAAAAGGCTTTAGCTCAATTATAAACTTTGAAGGAATATGGATGCCAAATGGTTTTCTTTTTTTATTCCGGAGGAATTAAACTTAGAAGTTTTAAAAATTCGATGTTTTGTTTAATTAATAGAGCTCGATGTTCTAAGCCCATTTTTTGGACTGCTTGCAGGGCTTTTTCGAAATAAGAAATGGCTTTATCATAGTCGCCCTTAAAACCAAATGCTACCCCCAGATTATTCCATGCTCCTGCTACATGCGGGTGCCCAGCGCCAAGGATTTTGAGATTGTTTTCCAAGGCTTTTTCGAAATACTCAATGGCTTTGTCGTGGTTACCTTTGGCCTGCCAGGCTGTTCCCAGATTGTTCCAACTGGTGGTAACATTGGGGTGAGTGTTACCGAAGATTTTGAGATTGATAGCCAGGGCTTTCTTATAATACTCAATTGCTCTATTGGGTTCTCCTTTTCTCTCATAGGCCGATCCCAGGTTGTTCCAACGTATGGCAACGTTGGGATGATTCTCACCAAAGTTTTTGAGATCGCTTTCCAAGGCTTTCTTATAATACTCAATGGCTTGATCATAGTAGCCTTTGCTGTGCCAGGCTAATCCCAGATTGTTCCAAAGTGTGGCAATCAGAGGATGATCCTCTCCGAAATTTTTAAAATCTTTCTTAAGGGCTTTTTCATAATAATGAATGGCTTCATCGAAATTACCCAGGGTGTAAAATAGAAAGCCGGTATCGTTTAAATACCCTGCGTTTCCAGGGGCCAGTTGTGACGCGCGTTCAAAGTTCTCCAACGATTCACGATAATTTACTTCATCAAAATTCAGTTTTCCCAGTCGAAAATAAATGCTGGCGGTTTCTTCAATCAGTATTTCTCTTTTATCCGCTACAGTTTGTAATAATTTCTTGGCTAGTTGGGTATCGCCCTTTTCCAAGGCTTCATGGGCGGTGATTAATTCCTCGGTGGATAACTGATCTTTAAATTTGATCAATTCATTATTGGTGGCTTTTAATTCGATAACTGTTTGGTCATAGGATGCTTTTACATTGGATAGTTTTTTGTTGACTGCCATCAAACTTGCGTTTAGTTCTAATTCTTTTTGTTTTTCGTCGAGTCGAAGGTTTTTGAGTTGCTGTTGAAAGTTAGCTTGCTGAATGCGAAGACCCTTCTCGTAATCCTCGACTGAGATTCCAATATTAAAATTGTAAATCGTGGCAATGTTGTAATCCCCCTGCTGAATGATCCCGCGGTTGCGATTATTCTCTTTTTTTTCAGGACTTCTTTCGTATCCTTCCGGTGTGTCTACATTGAAATTGTGAATGGTCGCTTGGTTGCCTTTTCCTTCCTGAATTATCCCTTCGTTGTTTATATTTTTGCTGGCCAGTGTTTTAATTTGAGTGAAGTTATCCTCAGCGTGACCAAGGCCCGGCGTTCCACATAAGACCAAACTGATGAGCAGGTATATATATAAGGAAGTGAGTGGTAACGATTTCATTATTCAGTGGTTCCCTGGATTACTTAGACTCAATTCCACCAATGTTGACAGTGCCTTTGTTTTCCTCAATCACGTTGACTTCGTTACCGCTGATGTGAGTGTCGCCGACAATTTTGTCGCCCATCACTTTGTCACCGCCAAAGCTGTCGCCCACATGGATCGAGCCTGTATTGCCAGTGATGTCTCCCACTTGATTGCCGTTAATATTAATGTTGCCGGAGGTGTTATCTCCGATGTTTATATTATCGTTGTTAGTGATGGTGGCCTGGTTACCGGAGCCGGACTGAATGATGCCTTCATTGTTTTCACTGGTGATTGTTGTGGATGTCGATGGAGTTGAAGTTGGGGCTTTGTGGTTTGCGGGTTCCGTAGATTTTTTATCGATTTCCAGAGTGGTCCCATCGTCGCTTTTTTTAAACAATACACGGTCTATGGTCCCGGACAAAAACAACCCAGTCACTGCTGCGATAGCCACCAAAATAAGAATAAAAATATTTCGGCCTGACATAAGTGCCTCCTATATAGAAGAGGAAAGTTGTGGTGCAATCTTAACACCCCTAATAAACTTATACAACGCCCAACTAAAAAACCATATAATTAAAAAGGTGTGATTTTGTGTTATTAATTGAAAGCCTGTTTTGGTTGCATGGGTAGTATGAACTTCGTTTGAGAAATACTATGATTCGTTCTAAAACCATATTTGATGTTTTTTTAGCGCTTCATTTTACATTTTTGTTTTCGGTTTCTGCAGAGGCTCAGCAAAGTGCGATTTATTCGCAGAAGGATGTGGTGCATCCGGTTACGGGGGCACAGGGAATGGTGGCCAGTCAGGAGGCCATCGCCACTCGGGTCGGTGTGCAAATTCTTAAGGACGGTGGCAACGCGGTGGATGCGGCGGTGGCAGTGGCGTTCACGCTGGCGGTCACGTTACCACGCGCGGGCAATCTGGGTGGTGGAGGATTCATGCTGGTGCACCTCGCGGACACCGGCAAAACTGTGGCAATCGATTACCGTGAGATGGCACCGCTCAAAGCTACGGTGGATATGTACGTGAACAAAGAAGGGCAGGTCGATTCCGAATTATCTCAATACAGTTTCCTGGCGATAGGAGTTCCGGGTTCGGTGGCCGGGCTGGCGCATGTTTTAAAACAGTACGGGACGTTTTCGCTGAAGCGTGTCATGGCGCCTGCCATTAAAATCGCTGAGGAAGGTCTCGTAGTTAACAAAGATCATGTGTTCACGTTTTCCAATGGGAAAAAACGATTGCAGCGGTGGCCGGAAACGCGCCGGATTTTTATAAAGAGGATGGATCGGTGTATCAGGTGGGAGAACGCATGGTGTTTAAGGATCTGGCGTGGTCGTTACGGCAGATTGCGGAGCATGGACCGAAAGCGTTTTATGAAGGAGCTGTTGCCGACAAAATTGTAGCTTCTATGGAAAAGAACGGGGGACTGATCACCAAAGAAGATCTGAAAAATTATCACATTGCGGTTCGAGAGCCGGTTCGCGGCACGTATCGCGGTTATGAAGTCATCGGCATGTCGCCTCCCAGTTCCGGCGGCATTCACATCATTCAAATGCTGAACATTCTGGAGGGTTATCCTTTGGCAGCCATGGGACCGAACAGTTCCAGCGTATTGCACCTGATGGCGGAATCGATGAAGCTGGCATTTGCCGATCGCAGTAAATTTTTAGGAGATCCCGACTGGTGGACGGTTCCGACGAAAGGACTGCTTTCCAAAACGTATGCGCGGCAACTGCGGAGTACTATTGACCCACAGAAGGCGCGACCTTCATCTGAAATTCGTCCGGGAACGCCAAGCCGTTATGAGAGCGATGAGACCACGCACTTTACGGTGATGGACCGGTTCGGTAATGTGGTGAGCAATACCACCACCCTTAACTTTAGTTTCGGGTCCGGTATTGTTGCAGAAGGTACCGGGATTCTAATGAATAATGAGATGGATGATTTTTCTGCCAAACCGGGAGCGATGAATGGCTTTGGTCTGGTTGGCGGAGAAGCCAACGCGATTCACCCCAAAAAACGTCCGCTCAGTTCCATGTCACCTACGATTGTTCTCAAAGATGGTAAACCGTTTCTCGCGACCGGCAGTCCGGGAGGTCCGCGCATTATTAATACCGTGTTGCAAATCCTCATTAACGTGATCGATCATAAAATGAACATCGCCGAAGCCACACATGCGAGGCGGATTCATCATCAGTGGATTCCGGATGAGCTTCGGGTGGAGAAGGGGTTGAGTCCCGACACGCTGGAACGCTTAAAACAAATGGGGCACAACCTCGTGGAGAAAAACGCAATGGGATCGTCGCAATCGATTGTTCGCCGGAAGGGAATGTTTTTTGGCGCGTCGGATCCACGCAAACCCGGCGCCCTCACGCTAGGGTATTGAATGGATTAAAGATTATTTTTCTTTTCCTGAATTTCGGCGCGTTGGGTTCTAACCAGTTTTCTGAATTCATCAATTTTTTAGAGTTTTTCTAATTTAATATTGTAGGTTTTAGAATAATGAATCCTGTATAATAGGACAGTTTTTTTAGGGGAGCGCACACCTCTTTATTGTTCGTTTGGCTCAAAGGTTCCTTTTTCATGGGGCCTTGCTTTAGGAAATATATGAATTTCAATTCTTATGACCCTGGAGATTTTTTTGATGAATTCTTTGAATCCCCCGGAAAACCTTACCCGTGGGTCCTTCCCCTTGTGGAGCGCATCAACGATCTTCCAGTGCAAGGGTTAATCAATCGGCAAGCCACTGCGGAATCGGCTCTCATGCAATTGGGAAGTACCTTTAACGTGTATGCCGACTCTCAAGGGGTCGAAAAAATTTTTCCGTTCGATATTATCCCTCGCATCATTGATGGAGCTACCTGGGGAAAGTTGGTGCCGGGACTCAAGCAAAGGGTTTATGCCCTCAATCAATTCGTAAACGATATTTATCACGAGCAAAAAATCATCAAAGACAAAGTGATTCCCGAGGAAATTATTTTGTCCTGCAAAGGATTTCTCCCTGAATGCGTGGGCATCAATCCTCCAAAAGGAATTTGGTGTCACATTAGCGGTATCGATCTCATTCGTGACCGGCAAGGTCAGTTTATGGTACTCGAAGATAATTTACGCTGTCCGTCCGGAGTGTCCTATGTGCTCGGCAACCGCCAAATCCAAAAGCAGACGTTTCCTAAAGTTTTTGAAACCCTACAAATTCAACCGGTGGAAGATTACACCAGTCGTTTGTTGGACCTTTTATATTTCCTTTCTTCAGACACCGCCACCTACCCCAGTTCGGTAGTGCTCACACCGGGAATTTATAATTCCGCATATTTTGAACATTCCTTTCTGGCACAAAGCATGGGGGAAGAACTGGTGGAAGGAAGTGATCTTGTCGTAAAAGACAGGTTTGTTTATATGCAAACCACCAAAGGACTCGTAAAGGTGGATACTATTTATCGACGGGTAGATGATGAGTTTATTGATCCCGAAGTGTTTAACCCCGATTCATTATTGGGTGTCCCGGGGTTAATGAAAGTTTATAAAGAAGGTCGTGTGGCTTTGGTGAATGCACCGGGGCTGGGCGTGGCCGATGATAAACTGATTTATTCTTACGTTCCAGACATCATCAAGTATTACATGGGAGAGGACGCGATTATTCCTAATGTCCCCACTTATCGCTGTGTAATTGATAGCGAACGCCAGCATGTTCTGGAAAACCTGGATCAGTTGGTGGTCAAGGCAGTGGCGGAATCGGGTGGGTATGGAATGCTGATGGGTCCGAGTTCTACAAAAGAAGAGCAGGATGAGTTTGCGGAGAAAATTAAAGCGAGTCCCAGAAGTTATATTGCGCAACCTGTCATTTCGCTTTCCCGCGCACCGGTGATTGTAGACGATCACTTTGAGCCAAGACATGTCGATTTTCGACCTTTTATACTATACGGGGAAGAAATTCAGGTGATCCCGGGTGGCTTGACGCGGGTCGCTTTAAAAAAAGGATCGCTGATTGTAAATTCTTCACAGGGCGGCGGCAGTAAAGACACTTGGGTATTGTATGAATGAGAGTTGTTTCGTTAAAAATAAAAGTTTTGGGTTTCGATCGAGGTCTCAAAGGAATATTAAGATAGGAGTCCTATTTTAAAATGCTGTGTCGTGTGGCAAATTCTTTATTCTGGATGAGCTCTTATTTAGAGCGGGCGGAAAACGCCGCTCGGTTCATTGATGTTAACCTTTCCATGCTCCTGGATTTACCACGAGAGTCTCAATTTGGAAACCCGTGGGAACCGTTGATCAACATCACCGGAGACGAAGTCTATTTCAAAGAAAAATATAAAGAGGCCAACGCCGAGAACGTTATTCATTTTCATACGTTCGATGGGGATTACCCTAATTCCATTCTGTCCTGCTTAATCGCAGCCCGAGAAAACGCGCGGTCCATTCGGGAAATTATCTCATCAGAAATGTGGGAACAGGTTAACAAACTCTACCTGATGGTTCGTAAAGCGGCAGAAACGAGTAATCGAGGATTTGAAGACAGCCCCCACTTTTTCAAACAAATTAAAATGGATTGCCATTTGTTTGCCGGAGTCACTAACGCCACGATGAACCAAGGCGAAGAATGGGATTTCGTGCAATTGGGACGCTACCTGGAACGGGCGGATAAAACCTCAAGAATTTTAGACGTAAAATATTTTTTATTATTACCGCGAGTGGACCTTGTCGGTTCCGCGCTGGATAAAATCCAGTGGGCGGCACTCTTGAAATCCACCAGCGGCCTGGAAGCATATCGGAAAAAGTATCGGCAAATTTCACCCAGTAACGTGGTTGAATTTTTAATGCTGGACCCGCAGTTTCCGAGATCTATTCTACATTGTATTGCCATGGCGTACCGTTCCCTTTATTCTGTAGCTGCTCATTCGGGAGGTTCGCAGAATAGCTTGCCGGAACGTCGACTTGGAAAGTTACGCGCTAAACTCAATTATTCTGTGGTCGAAGAAGTGATTCAAACCGGTTTGCATGAGTACATTGATGAAATTCAGGAAGAATTGAATTTAGTTCTCGATGCTATCCACGAAACCTACTTTGTTCCCCAAATGTACCTATCAAAATAGTTTTTTTCGGAGAGAGTTCACATGACATTTTGTATTGCCATAAAAGTGGAGGGCGGTCTGGTGGCCCTTTCTGACAGTCGTTTGACCACGGGATCGGAGGTTGCCACTGCCCGTAAGGTTTCATTGCATGAACAGGGAAAACATCAATTATTTTTGATGACCTCCGGGCTCCGTTCTGTTCGAGATAAAGCGGTGACCTACTTTGAAGAACATCCACACAACTCCGATCCTCACCTGAAAAAAACTTATAAGGCAGTGAACCATTTGTCGGAACAGATCCGCAAGGTGGCTCGCGAAGACAAAAACGCCCTCCATGAAAGTGGCCTGGTGTTTGATTTGAACTCCATAGTAGGAGGCCAACTTGAAGAAGATGAGGAGCACAAGCTATATCTTGTTTATCCGCAGGCCAACTGGGTGGAAGTCACCCCGGAAACACCTTATCAGATCATTGGAGAATCCGGATACGGCAAACCGCTGCTTGACCTGGTGCTGAACTATGATTCCAGTATGGTGATGGCGGTCAAGGCTGCGTTTCTGGCGTTTGATGCAACCCGTCGCTGCTCCAGTAACGTGGACTTTCCCATCAATGTGGTGTTCTATAGAAAAGACTCCAATCATATGATTCTGCATGAATACGAAAAGGAAGATTTATTGAATGTGTCTGAGTGGTGGCAGAGTCGAGTGCGCCATTCTCTCGATGAATTACCTGCAGACTGGATTGATGACATCTTCGGAAAGTCTTAAGGAGGGGAACGCAATTGCATGCGTTTTAAAATAGAACATCGACTGAGTTACACTTACACTAAAGAAATTTTTCTCGAACCGCTAACCGTTCGACTGCGCCCACGCACCGATGTCTGGCAACAGCTCCACCAATTCAAGATGACAGTGAAACCTACGCCGCAGGGCCAGGCGGAAATCACTGACCTTGAAGGAACCACCGCTACGTGTCTGTGGTTTCAGGGCTTGACGTCCACGTTGTCCATCACCGCCAACTCCGAAGTCGAAACATTGAAGACCAATCCCTATGATTTTATTTTAATTAATCCGGAGTTCTTAAAGGTTCCTTTTACCTATTCGACGTCATATGTAGATACGTTGGCTACGTACTTAACGCGACAGCATCCATCTTCCGCAGTCGACGAGTTTGCAAAATCACTATTAAAGGAAGTGGGACAAGATCCACTTTTGTTTCTGGGAAAACTGGCAGAAGAAATTCATAAAAACTTTAAACTGGAACTGCGCCATGAAGGGAACCCGGAATTGCCCGAAACCGTTTTTCGGGAAAAGAAAGGTGCATGCCGAGACCTCTCTGTGTTGTTTATGGATGCGTGCCGATCCATCGGGTTGGCCAGCCGGTTCACCAGCGGATACTATTTTGTGGAAGACGAAGCCGAACCTCCGGAACTCCATGGCTGGGCCGAAGTGTTTCTCCCCGGTGGTGGATGGCGTGGGTTTGATCCGTCCCACGGACTGGCCGTGACTGATCGTCATATAGCACTCGCCTCCGCAGCGCACCCTGGCCTGGCGGCCCCTACCACAGGCAATTTCCGTGGCACTGACGCCCAATCCACCCTCTCTTACAATATCTCCTTTTCTAAAATTTAAATTTCCGTTAAAGATTGATCTTATATGAAAAAACTCGCTCGGGGCTCTCGTTTTTCAACATGCATTACTTTCATTGTGAGTTTTGGAATTTCAAATGTATAATCAATGCGATTGATGCGAGTGTTTGATTTTAATGTTATCTGACGTTGATAAACGGAATTGAATTCGAAAACATCATTTATTCCTTTTGGTTCTTTTTTTATAGTTAATAAATCATGAATGAAACCTGGATATCCTTACTGAAACCCCGTGCATGGGTGGCTAAGTTGTTATTGGCGTTGTTTGCTCTTGGGTTTTTGGCGTTGGGGTTTTTAGATTACCTTCAGCCGATCAAAGAGTTTCTGGATTCCGAGGCGTTGTCTTTTCGTGTTGGCGATGCACGGTTTTCTGTTTACATTGTAACCAAGTTTTTTTTGATTCTGATTTTACTGATTTGGGCCACGGGCATTCTCTCCGAATTTCTGGAAAAAAGAATTCAATCGGTTCAATCCATGAGAGAAGGCAATAAGGCGCTCTTCATCAAAATTGCGCAGATTCTGATTTACTTCATAGCGTTCATTGTGGCGTTGGAAATTCTGGGAATCGATTTAACCTCGCTTGCGATTTTTAGCGGAGCCATCGGCATCGGTATCGGTTTTGGTCTGCAAAAAATCACTTCAAACTTCATCAGCGGGTTGATTCTGTTATTTGAAAAATCCATTGAGAACGGGGACCTGGTGGAAGTGCATGACACGGTATACGGGTTTATCAGAAAAACAGGCGCGCGGTTCACTTTGATTGAAACGTTCGACGGCAAAGAGGTTATGATCCCTAATGAAGATTTTATTGCAAACCGCGTCACCAACTGGACGTTTAATAACTCCAAAGGAAGGATCGCTTTTACTGTGGGAGTCTCCTACAATTCTGATATTGAAAAGGCGCGCGAGCTCATGATAGAAGCGGCAAGCGAACACCCACGGTGCATGCAGGACCCTAAACCGGTATGTTTTTTGCGCGAGTTTGGGGACAGCTCGGTGAACTTTTTACTTTATTTCTGGGTGGAAGATGTCACCAAAGGCCGCTACACCCCTCAAAGTGAAGTCATGTTTTCCATTTGGAAAAAATTTAAAGAGCATAATATTTCGATTCCATTCCCGCAACGCGATCTACATATAAAAAAGGATCTCGAATCTTTCGATTAAGTTTTAGCTTTTTTCTCGTTCCTCTATATCGGCTCCAAAGTTCTAAAGTCAAAAATTGTTTAGTGTATCCAATAATTGTTGAACCGATTTTAAACAGGGATTATCCAATAAATGTCAAATCGACTTCAAATGGACTGATTGATATTAAAAAATTTATATAGGTGCCCACCATGAATGAATTAACGAAATCACTTGAAGAATTGCCCAATACGTTTTCAGGTTTATGGAAACAATTGATTGAGTTTTCTCCTAAACTGTTTGGTGCCGTCATTCTGATTATTTTTGGTTGGTTTGTGGCTCGCATGTTGAAGGCACTGAGTATACGACTGGCAAGCATTTTCAACCGAGTTTTAAAACAACTGCTCTCCAAAGGAAACCTGGCGCGCTTTGAATTGTCGAGCACAATCACTACCCTGTTCAGCAAGATTGTGTTTTGGGGAACCATTATTTTCTTTGCAGTTTTATCTGCCGAAATTCTCGGGCTGACTGCGTTCTCTATTTGGGTGAATCGGCTTATCGCCTATTTCCCGCAAATCTTTGCCGGAATCTTGATCATTGTATTCGGGGTCCTGTTAAGCGCTCTCGGGAAAGAATTGACTCTTTCTGCGACCGAAGCTTCTCAAATTTCTTATTCGAAATTACTAGGCGGCATTGTCCAGGGAACCATTTTGATCTCTGCCATTATCATTGGACTGGACCAGGTGGGAATTGCGGTCGACTTTATTGTCACACTGTTATCAATCATACTCGGTGCAGTTTTAGGCAGTCTGGCGCTGGCATTGGGCCTGGGAACTAAAGACCTGGCCAGTAATTTGATCAGCGGTCACCAGTTAAAGAAGGTCTATCAGCCAGGTCAAAATTTGAGGTTTGGCAGTATAGAAGGAACCGTGCTCGAATTGAATCCAACTTCCATGGTGTTATCAACCACCGAAGGACGTGTGATCGTCCCTGCTAAATTTTTTCATACCGATCCTTCTTTTTTGATCATTAAAGAGGAGAATCCGAATGAATGAGGTCACTGCGTTTACAATAAATTTTTTAAAACTGCATCCCAGGAATTCGGCGAATGCTTTGGAAAGCCTTCCGGTGGAAGACACCGTGGAATTGTTAAAAGAATTGCCTACGGACCTGGCAGCTCAAACGCTGGAAATTCTGGCGCCGCAATATGCCGCCCAATGTTTTCTTAGGTTTCCTCCCGAAAAAGGTACCGAGTTCCTTAACAGTATGAAAGCTTATAAAGGAATCTCGCTGTTTCGTTTTATACCTAATTCTATGTCTAAAGTAATTTTGAAAGAATTGGTACCGGAAAAGAAAGCTTTAATCAAAAAGAAATTATCCTATCCTTCTCATTTGGTGGGCTCGTGGATGGATTCTGAAATTCCGGCGGTAACGGAAACCACCTTAGTGGAACAAATTCGCAAAACCTTTCGTCTGGCAAAAAAAGAAATTGATTATGCGCCCTGCGTGGTGGACTCCCATGGGTTGGTGATAGGCACACTGCATATTGCTAAACTGATTACGACAAAAGATTCTACTCCTGTCTCTAGAATTATGGAGCGTGACTTTATCACCCTCTCCGATAGAGCCACCATCCAATCCGTGGCTCCTTCTCCTTATTGGGATCGTTTTGAGGCGTTGCCGGTGGTGGACGGCAAATCCAAGTTCGTGGGGATGTTGACGCTCAATAACTTGAACCGGGCCATGGCTATCTCCGGAGAGAAAACCGATTCTGAGCAAATGGATTCCGTTTTCATGGATGGGATCAAGGCTTACATTTCTGCACTAAAGTGGCTGGTCGGATCTGTAACCGGTGCTTCGCCGGACAGCAGTACTACTCACAAGGAGTCCAAATATGATCGCTAACTCCGGCAATGCTGTTGCAAAATTAAATCATCGGTTTTTCACGGATTATCCTTCCGAGGCGGTTAAAGAGTTGGAGTTGCTGGAACCGGAAGTGGGCGGGAAGTTATTAGAGACTCAGCCGATTCCTTTGATTGTCAAAATTCTGGAACTGCTCAGTCCGGATATTGCAACGGAAATTTTTTCTAGGTTGCCCGACACCACTCTCCGAACTCTTTTATATGAATCCAACCCAAATTTAATTCTTAACCTGTTGGTCAAGTTGGAAAAAGAAAACATGGATCGGATTTTAGGTTTAGTCGATGCCACGTTGCAAAAAGATTATCGAAACATGATGACCTACTCGGAAGACTCAGCAGGTCGGTTGATGGACACACGTGCCCATCCTTTTCGTGATTCCATGACCGTTCGGCAATGTGTTAAACGACTTCGCCAGCTCAAGTTCAAACCAACGCGCACATTATTTTTAATCAACGACAAAAACAAACTGGTTTCAAGACTGGAAATGCAGGATCTTGCACTGGCTGAACCATTGCAAACGCTTAAAGAATTAGCGCAACCCATCAAAGCATTTGTGAACCCGATGGACCCGCGTGAAGAAATTGTCACCAAAATGGAAGAGTTTAAAATCTCAAATTTACCCGTGTTGGATCTTTCCGGAAATCTGGTTGGAGTCGTTCGTTACGATGCTTTAGTCAAAGCGGTTGAAGAAGAAGCCACTGTAGATATCCAAACGATGTTTGGAGCGAGTAAGGATGAACGCGCTCTTTCCAAACCTCTTTTTTCAGTAAAGAAACGATTGCCCTGGTTGGAGATCAATCTTGTAACCGCCTTTTTAGCGGCCAGTGTGGTTGGTATTTTTGAGTCTACTATCGCAAAGTTTACTGCTCTGGCGGTGTTACTTCCCGTAGTGGCGGGTCAATCGGGAAACGCCGGTGCCCAGGCTTTGGCCGTCACTATGCGCGGACTCGCGTTAAAAGAAATCAGTGTTCGCCAATGGGCGGCTGTGGTTTTCAAAGAAGTGTGGGTGGGGCTGATAAACGGAATCGCCATCGCATTGACGACCGCCATCGGTGTTTACTTTTGGAGTCATTCAATTGGTTTGGCGTTGGTGATTGCCATCTCAATGGTTCTGTCTATGGTCGCCGCCGGGTTCGCAGGCGCTTCAGTTCCAATTATATTGACGCGATTAGGTCAGGACCCGGCAACGGCTTCTTCGATTATTCTCACTACGGTAACGGATATTGCCGGGTTCTTTTCCTTTTTAGGAATTGCCACTCTGCTTTCGGGGATGTTGTAAAGGGAGTCAACCATCATGTTTAATAAAAAAATAATTTTTGCGACCCTAAGTTCGCTTTTACTTATGATTCTATTTTCTCTTTCCCCCGGATTGGCTCAGCAGGGAGGAATCTATTCCCAAAAAGATGTGTTTCATCCGGTCATGGGTAAAAACGGCATGGTGGCCAGCCAGGAAGCCACAGCCACCCGCGTGGGATTAAGGATTCTTGAAGAAGGTGGTAACGCTGTGGATGCTGCTGTGGCGGTTGCGTTCACTCTGGCCGTCACGTTGCCGCGTGCAGGAAATATAGGAGGCGGCGGATTCATGCTGGTGCATATCGGGGAGACCGGGGAAACCGTTGCTATTGATTATCGGGAAATGGCACCCCTTAAAGCAACGTTCGACATGTATCTCGACAAAGAAGGAAAAGTAGATGTTGAATTGGCGCAATCGAGTTTCAAGTCGATGGGGGTTCCCGGTTCAGTGGCAGGGCTGGCCCATGTTTTAAAAACCTATGGAACGCTGCCTTTGAAAACCGTGATTGCCCCGGCTATTAAGCTTGCCGAAGAAGGCATCATCGTTAACAAAGATCAGGTATTCACGTTGACCAAAGGCAAAGAGCGGTTGCAACGGTGGCCGGAAACCCGCAGGATCTATTTCAAACCAGATGGCTCGGTGTACCAGGTAGGGGAACGAATGTTTTTCAAGGATCTGGCGTGGTCGTTACGGCAAATTGCAGAGAACGGACCGAAAGCTTTTTATGAGGGTGCAATTGCCGAAAAAATTCTCGCTTCCATGAAGAAGCACGGAGGACTCATCACAAAAGAGGATATGAAAAATTATCACATTGCGGTTCGAGAGCCGGTTCGCGGCACGTATCGCGGTTATGAGATTATCGGCATGTCGCCTCCCAGTTCCGGTGGCATTCATATTATTCAAATGTTGAATATTCTGGAAGGGTATTCTTTAAAAGAGATGGGCGCGCTCAGTGCCGCAAGCATGCACTTGATGGCAGAGTCAATGAAACTGGCGTTTGCCGATCGCAGTAAGTATTTGGGAGACCCGGATTGGTGGCACATTCCTATTGAAGGACTCACCTCTAAAAAGTATGCAGAAAAACTTAGAGAAGGAATTGATCCTGAAAAAACACGGCCCTCTTCAGAAATTCATCCGGAATCCCCGAGTCCGTATGAAAGTGAGGAGACCACTCATTTTTCTGTGATGGATCGGTTCGGGAATGTGGTAAGCAATACCACCACCCTAAACTTTAGTTTCGGCTCAGGCATGGTTCCGGAAGGAACGGGGATTTTGATGAATAATGAAATGGACAACTTTGCCGCCAAACCCGGTGTTCCCAATGCTTATGGACTGCTCGGCGGCCAGGCGAATGCCATTCAACCCACGAAACGTCCTTTAAGTTCGATGGCTCCGATGATGGTGCTCAAAGACGGAAAACCGTTTCTTGCAACGGGAAGTCCGGGAGGACCGCGGTTGATCAATGCCATTCTACAAGTCATCATCAATGTCATTGATCATGACATGAACATTTCGGACGCGACCAATTCGAGACGTATTCATCATCAGTGGCGACCGGACAAGCTACGGGTGGAACAGGGTATTAGCCCGGACACGCTTAGGTTGTTGGAAAAGAGAGGCCACCGAATCGTTGAAAAAAATGCCATGGGTTCCACGCAATCGGTTCTCAAAAAGAATGGTATTTATTACGGTGCCTCGGACCCACGACGACCGGGCGCGCTGACCCTGGGGTACTGAATGATTAAAAAGAACGGACAAGGAATTAAAGATTATTTTTCTTTTCTTGAATTTCGGCGCGTCGGGTTTTAGCCAGTTTTCCTAATTCAGCCAGGGCTTTTCGGGCTCGGGCTGCGGCGGCTTTGGTGTTCTTTTGTTCGAAGCTATCGTTTTCTTCCACATAAGTATTGTAAGCAACCACTATTTGGTCATGGGTATTCATTGAATCGGAACTCCTTGAGAGAAGATTGGTTCAGTGCTCTCCGGGGAGCATCCTGCTCCCTGGAAAACAGTTTTTTCCTTAAGTAAAAACCTGAATAAAACCGGGTTGTTTACTTGTTTTCTTCGTGGTCATCATCATCTTTATCATCATCGTCTTTGTCGTCACTTTTAACGATGAGTGATTTTACCGGAGCTTCATTGTCCACAACTAGAGTTTGTGGGGATGAAAATCCGAGGTTAGCTGAAAGAAGAAAAGCCATTAATGTGAAAAGAATTGCGAATAATTTAAATTTAGGCATTAGTTTGATCTCCAAAAAAATTAATGAAATAGTTAACCACTTTGTTGTGTCTGCCCGGCCCCGTTTAGGCAGTGCCATTCTCCTTAAAAAGTTACTCTTTAATTAGGCTGTGGAAAAACAATCGGAATTAACCGAAAGAAAAATGGATCTTAGGCCAAAGAAAGTTTACAAACTATTGGGTTCTTTGCGGGTGAACGATTGATGAACCTGAGATAAACAAAAAAATTTTTAAGTAGAAAAAAA
The DNA here is from genome assembly GCA_965223665.1 of Nitrospinaceae bacterium. Classification (GTDB taxonomy): domain Bacteria; phylum Nitrospinota; class Nitrospinia; order Nitrospinales; family Nitrospinaceae; genus CBDCVY01. Next base: position 1,882,574 of record OZ245011.1, on the reverse strand, counting down.
GAAGGTAAGAGGGTTTTACATGAACCCTTTGGAAAAGTAGGTCTGTTCCAATTTGTCGACTATGGAAAAGTTTGTCTGGAATATTACCGGTTTGAAGAATAACCCAAGTTGTTTAGGGATATTCATTATATATTCACACTTTCCCAAATTCACTTTTGGAAACTCCTAATAAAGAATTGGATGAAGGACAATAAGTATCCTACATTTCTAAAAAGAAAAGCAATAAAATTCATAATCGAAAGTAAAAAAATTTTGAGTAAAACGGGTGATTTTATTAAATTTCTTTAATGAATGAAATCCAAAACTGCCTTATAGAAAAGTTCGGAAAAGCAGAATCTCTCATTTTCTAATTTATTTCTACAGATCTCAACGGTTCCTCTTTTTGATAATTTTTTCGACGAGGGTGTTGTTTTTTTGGTTCTATTTTAAAATTTTTCGTTAAAATGAAACAACTTTTTACCTCGATTTGCCTTGTGGATATTTGAATGAAATTTCCCCAAATTCATGAATTCAACCTCCAACCGGGAAGGTCCATTGCCGGGAAATATAAAGTGATTTCAAAACTGGGTGCCGGTTGGGAAGGTGAGGTCTATAAAGTAAGGGAGACCAAAACAGGTTTAGAAAGAGCTGCCAAGTTATTTTTTCCACAAAGAAACATCCGGGAGCGAGCCTCCAAAATCTATGCTAAAAAACTCTACCACCTGCGCAATTGTTCTTTACTCATCCAATATCTGAATCAGGAAGAAATTATTTTTAAAAAAACCCCAATTTCTGTTTTAATATCAGAGTATGTTGAAGGTATCCTTTTATCGGAATTTCTGAAAAACTTTAGGGGAAACAAGCTGGAACCTTATAAAGCGCTTCATTTGCTGTACGCTCTCACCCAGGGCATTGAAGAAATCCACTTAAAAAAGGAATACCACGGAGATTTGCATACCGATAATATCATTGTTAATAAATTTGGCCTGACGGTGGAACTCAAACTTTTGGACCTGTTCCACTATGGGTCAGCAAAGCCCATATTTTTTAAAGAAGATCTGATCGGGTTGATCCATATTTTTTATGAAGTTTTAGGTGGCAAAAAAAACTATGCTCAACAACCCAAAATCGTAAAAGATATTTGCTGCGGCCTGAAGAAAAGTCTGATTCTTAAAAAATATAAACATATATCAGAATTAAAAAAATCTCTGGAGGCACTCGAGTGGGCTTAATCATTGGGGGAATTCATTATGAAAGTTGCTGTCATTTACAATAAATCCAAAGACGTTCAGGGAGTGCTCAACGTTTTCGGAATGCAAAACCAGGAAACGTATAACCCAAAAACGGTCGAAATAGTCGCTTCCGCTTTGGAAAAAGGAGGCCACAACGTTCGAGTCATTGACGGTAATATTAATGTCATTGAACAGTTGCAGAATTTTATGCCGCGGGTGGTGCAGGGCGAACAACCCGGAATGGTTTTCAACATGGCTTACGGCCTCCAGGGAGTGAGCCGCTATACTCACATTCCTTCCTTACTTGAAATGCTGGGAGTGCCTTATGTGGGGTCGAGCCCTGCCGGGCATGGAGTGGCGCTCGATAAAGTGACCACGAAAGTGATGATCGAAGCGGCGGGACTGCCCACCGCACCGTACTGGGTATTTTATAATGCGGATCAGATTCCTGAGGATATGCCGTTCCCGGTGATTACAAAACCGAAAATGGAAGCGGTTTCTATGGGGATTCAGGTCATCCATGATCTGCCGTCTTTAAAAACCGCCATTGCCGATCTGGTGGAACAGTTTAAACAACCTATTTTGGTCGAACAGTTTATTCCGGGAAGAGAGTTTGCGGTCGGACTGTTGGGCAACACAAACCCTGAAATTCTTCCTATTCTTGAAATTGATCTGCAGGGCGACCCGGATGCGATTCAAAGCCTCGAGGATAAACTTAAAAAACCTAAAGAAAAAATCTGTCCTGCTAAAGTGGATGACAAAACTAAAGAAGAGCTGCAACGCCTGACGAAAGAAACCTTCCGGGTTTTGGGCATCTATGATTTTTGCCGCGTCGATTACCGAATGGACAGTGAAGGCAAATTATATATCCTGGAATTGAATTCCATGGCGAGTCTTGGTCGGACGGGGTCTTACGTTCATGCGGCGGAAGTCGCCGGCTACACTTACGACACTATGGTGAATCGAATGTTGGATGTTGCGGTAGAACGTTATTTTGGCGGACAACAATTGGATCAAGTTGCGGTTCAAGAGCCTGAATCCAAAACCAAAAAAGATCCGCTGCGAATACGATTAAGAAGTTATCTCCGCGGCAATCTGAAAACGATGGAAGACGACCTTGAAAAAATGGTCGATATCAATTCCTATGTTCAAAATATTGAAGGTATCAATTCTCTCGGTCGGTGGATTGCAAATAAATTGAGTGCTCTCGGGTTTCATCGGCATGTGTACTCGCGAGCGGAGTTTGGAAATATTTTATATCTCACGAATCATATGGAAGACCATAACGATATTCTTATCATAGGAAATCTGGACAACCCGGTGGATTTTGAAGACTACCACGCTTTCTATGAAGAGAAGGGCCGCCTGTATGGAACCGGAGTGGCGCGGGGAAAAGGCGGCATCGCTGTTTTATTGGGTGCCATAAAAGCCTTGCGTTACACTCGAAGTTTAAAAAGGGTGAAGTTGGGTGTTCTGTTGATCACCGATGAATCGTTGGGGCAACGATCCTCCAAACCGGTCATCGAAGAGGTTTCAAAAAAATCAAATTTTGTGGTGGGACTAAGAGGCGCCGGGTTGAGTGGGGAGATTATGACCTCCTGCTTTGGAACCTTAAGATATGAAATTGAAATCAACCGTGCACAAAACAAGCAAGGTCTCAAGGCATCCGCGGAAGCCAGTGATCCGGTTCTGTATGCTTCCCAGAAAATAAACTCCTTAAGGAAACTAAATTCAGAGTCGGATGGAATTTATATTTCCATCACCGGTTTGCAAACCAAAGGCATGGAAGACCAGCCAACTTATCATGCAGCGTTGTCTTTTATGGTGAGTTACCGAAGTTCCAACCAAAGGAAAAAACTGGAGGATCAGATCAATCAGATTTTTGCGACTAAACCACAAGACAGTATAAAAGTGCATGTGACAAAGGGAGCGCAAAGAAAACCGTTTATGGAAACGGAAAAATCCCTTCAGTTTTTTGAAAAAGTCGAAAAGATGGCTAAGATTTTGGAAGTCCGCGTTAAAAAAGCAGACAACAGCATCGTCTCCTGCACGGCAAATGTGACTGATAGTATTCCGGCTTTGGATGGATTTGGTCCGGTCACTGGAGGTTATGGCTCCAACAATGAGCATGTGGTGCGTGACAGTTTAATCGACCGCGGGGTTCTTCTCGCTTATACCATTTATCAATCTTCCAAGAATTTCAATATATGAAACTAGAGAAGATTGAAAACAGGTTTTCCCCGACAGAAGACAAGAAGTGCGCCGCTGCCGAAAATGGTATGGTATCAACAGCATTTCCTGAGGCGACGGAAGCCGGCGTCGAGATGCTGCGACGGGGTGGCAATGCGGTTGACGCGGCCTGCGCGGCGGCGTTTGCGCTGGGAGTGTGTGAACCGCAGGCAAGCGGAATTGGCGGCCAAAGCATGGCCATCCTTCATTTTCGGGGAAAGACCATTGCTTTAGACGGTTCCAGTCGCGTTCCATCGCTGGCGCATATCGATCGGATCGATAAAAAGACACATCGGTTTCAAGGTTACAAAGCCACTACGGTTCCCAGCACTCCGGCCTTGCTCGGGTATTTGAATTTCCACTACGGTAAACTGGAATGGTCGACCATTTTGGAACCGGCCTTGCGTATTGCTCGTGAAGGTTACGCCATCACCCAACTTCAGCATGATCTTCAAAAAAGAGAAGTCGCAAAATTTCTAAGTGTGGACTCGCTTTCCGGAGCGAAATATTTTTTAAAGGATGGCGCCACTCCCTATTCGGTGGGGGACCGGTTTGTGCAGGAAGATTATGCACAGCTACTGGAGCATTTGTCTCGCCATGGAGTGAAATCGTTTTACACGGGAGACATTGCCAAACAAATCGATGAAGACATGCGGTTTCATGAAGGGTTTTTGCGGGCTGAAGATTTAGCTTTAATTCCCTGGCCGGTTGAAAGAAAACCCATCAGCAGAAGTTATCGAAAACTGAAGGTTTTTACCAGCCCACCGCCTGGTGCAGGACGAACCTTGCTTTTAGTGTTGCAAATTTTAAAGAACCTTCCGTCCAAAATACTGAAGCGCAGGAATGCGCAGACGTACCATTTCATGGCGGAAATTTTCAGAAAAGGTCTGTTGAATCATAAGGAACGTCCTTTCGATCCGAATATTTATTCACAGTTGCCGGATGATAAAAAAATACTGAGTCAAACGTTTGCGCGGTATCTTTCTTCTACGATTCGGGACGGCATCGATCCCTCTCTGCCTTTAACCGAACTGTTTACCCTGGGAAATGACACAACTCATCTTTCCGTTATGGATAAGGAGGGCAACGCTATCGGTATCACACAGTCAATTGAGTTGGTATACGGTTCGAAAGTGGCCGCACGTGGGTTAGGATTTATATACAATAATTACATGAGTTCACTGGACACACAAGATCCTTCACATCCTTATTATTTGAGGCCGAACGCCATTCCCTGGAGTTCGGTCGCCCCGGTCATAGCGTTGTATAAAGATAGACCCTGGTTGGTGGCGGGAAGTCCCGGCAGTGAGCGCATCTTTTCTGCGATGAGTCAGTTTATTTCCCATATCGTGGACTCGGGTCTTTCCATAGGCGAAGCCATGTTGGAACCACGGTTTCATTGTACTGTCGGGGGTAAACTGAGCATTGAAGCGGAGAGAGTCGACCCGGATATTCTCAGCTATCTGGAACAGGTCGGTTATAAACTGGATCGAAGGGAACCGTATTCATTTTATCTGGGCGCGATCCATGCCGTTCTGAAATGCCAAACCAAAAATGAGTTCCAGGGTGTGGCCGAAATCCGGAGAGACGGCACCGCCGCGGGATACTAATTTATGTCTAAACATCCCGTTCTTATCTCCATTCCACACGGAGGCAGCGAAACTCCCAAAGAACTTGAGGGGAGAACCTGCATCACTCCACTTGATTTGTTTGAAGATGGAGATGCCTTTACGAGAGAAATTTACGGGATCGAAGATCACGTTGATGCGTTTTTGGATACATCGATTGCCCGGGCGTTTGTTGATTTAAATCGAGATGTCGATGACCGTCCCCCCAAAAATCCAGACGGTATTGTGAAATCCATGACCTGTCATGGAAAACCGATTTACCATGAAGATTCACACCCGGATGGAGCGTTGACGGAAACGCTGATAAAGAATTACTACCAACCCTATCATGACAATATTATGAATCTTTCTGTGAGTTCGGAAAGAATCCAGCTTTGTCTGGATTGTCATACCATGGAACCCGTAGGCCCTGAAATTGCACCGGACTCAGGCTCCGAGCGCCCTTTAATCTGTTTGGGAAGCAACAACCATCAAAGTTGTCCGGAAGAAACGGTCCGTCACCTGGCAACCTGCTTTCAAACCGCTTTTAAATTAAACGAAAGCGATATTACCATCAACAAACCGTTTGCGGGTGGTTTCATCACCCGGGTTTACGGGTACCGACCCCTGCCCTGGATACAAATAGAAATGAACCGCAAACTCTATTTATCCGACCCCTGGTTCAATCGCGACACATTGGAAATTAAAAAAGAACGATTACACCAATTAAGGGCAAACTTCCTGAATACACTGGACCTGTTTTTTTAATGATAAGCCTCAATATAGTGGGAATTTACTTTTTGTTGTCTGCTGACCTCCTATTTTCTTTCCTTAAGAAATTAGTAACCACAGCACTACCAAAAAGGTTTTAATTTAGGGTGAAAATTAGGAGAGGGTCGTTTAGATTCCTGGTCACCAGGTATAACTTTAATAAACTGTCTCAAAAACTTTTGAGAGTTGGCAAATAAATAAATAACTTCAAAAAATCCTTCTTTCCTAAACTCAAGGCCTATTGTTTTTTGGGCTGGGAGTTCTTTCAAAGTTAATACTTCTTCTCGGGTCTTTTTATAAAGTATTGACAAGTTCAAAATGGAATTCATTGAATTATTTCTAAAATGGACCCATTGGTGAACAGGAACCTCAACTTCCAGCGGATCATTTCTTGTTTGAAATAAATAAATTGTTGTTTCTTTTTCTCTGACATTTGGAATCAATTTCCCTTCTATTTGGAGAATATTCGTCCAAATTCTCGTGGAAATTATAATGGGGTTGAAATCTATGGAAGCGGTTAAAGACTTTTCATCCATAAAAACTACTCCTCAACAATAACTCTTTAATTCGATGGGGTGACCCTTTTCTCATAAAATTGGAAATCGACTCCTGAAATGCTTGCATAGGAAATCCACTTAAGACCATGTCGGAAAATTTCTGAATCGTTTTTTTGGTTAAAATATTTTTAGGGGGGAGAATTGAGATTAGCTTTACATAAGAATAGCAATACATAAATTCGATTAAATTAAATTCTGGTCCAATGCATAATGTATGAGTTCTGCGTTTTTTTTCATTTGCATTTTTTCTAATATTCGTGTGCGATATGTGCTGATGGTTTTGACACTCAAGTTTAATATTTCACCTATTTCCACCAGAGCACATCCCCGCGCAATCAAGCAAAACACCTGATATTCTCGCCGGGAGAGAGTTCCGTGTAAAACCTGATTAATAGGTGAAAAATCAAAAGCAAATCTTTCGAGTATGCTGGGACTAACAAAAACTCCTCCATCGGCAATTTTTCTAACGCCTTCTAAAATATGTTTACCTGGCGCTTCTTTGGTCAAAAAACCTGATGCATTGGCATTCATTATATTTCGCCCAAAACGTTCTTCTGGAGAGTTACTTAAAACAAAAATGGGTAACCGAGGATATTTAGTTTTTAATTTTTTTAAAATATCTAAACAAGAATTGCCCGGCAAATTAGAATCAAGTAAAACTAAATCAAAATTTCTTTCGCTAAGTTTCTTGAATAAATCTTTTTCATTGTTAACTTTTGCCTGGATATGAATATCCGCCACTTCGTTAAAAATATTTATCAATCCAATTAAATAAATGGGGTGACCTTCTGCAATGATTAATTGAATTGTCTTTTGTTTCATTGTTTTTTAAAGTTGGTTAAAGAATGGAGTTTATTTTAGCTTGGTTTATTCTAGTGGTTCTGAGGTCAAGCAAACTCCATTTCTTCGTTTTCTTCGTTTAAAAATTCCAAATGTTTTTGTTTTGTTAAAAAAGTAATGCATTCCGAAAAGTTTCCAAAAGTAAATTTTTCTTTTACCAAACTGGGAATCAAATCAATTTTCCTTAACATATCGTTAGGTTGTTCACGGAGGCCCGAGATTAAAACGGCAATTTTTCGGGTTTTTAGTTCCATAACCATTTCTTCCAATGCATATAATCCAGTTTGATCGATATAAGGTACTTCGTTCATTTTCAGGATGACCACTCGAATATTTTTTACCTGTTTGGCTAAATCTTGCAAAGTAGTTGCCACTCCAAAAAATAAAGGCCCCTGAAATTTTTTAACCAAAATTTCTTTTCTGAGATTATCTGTAAGGCAAACCTGGGCATTTGCCAAAAGCTGTGGATGCTTTTCAAGCGATTTAAGTTTTTCAGAAAGCGGTAAAATTTCTGCCTGGTTTTCAACCATATCTCCCATTTTTTTCATAAATATGAAAAGGGAACAAAATAGACCAATGCCTACTGCTTCAATGAGATCCACGAATACAGTCAAAAACAAAACAATTAACATGACAATAGCTTCTGCTTTTGGCCAATTTTTTAAATTTTTTAATCCTTTATAATCTATAATTCCCACTCCTACGGTAATAAGGATTCCCGCCAAAACCGGTACGGGAATTTTCTCAACAAATTCTCCCGCGATTAACAACACAATTATTAATGAGATTCCATGAACCAGACCGGAAAGTCGAGTTCTTGCGCCGGAATTTGTGTTGACCAAAGTGGACATTGTGGTACCAGCTCCCGGTATCCCACCGATCAAAGCAGACAACATATTCCCAATGCCCTGACCTTTTAGTTCCTTGTCGCTATCGTGTCGTATTTTGGTCACATTGTCTGCTATAACTGAGGTTAATAAAGAGTCAATGGAACCCAGTAAAGCCAGAGTTAGAGCCGGAAGATAAACATCTTTTAAATCCAATAAAGAAAAATCTGCAAGCAGAGACAATTTGAGTTCGGGAAGTTGGTTGGGAACTTGGCCTACAACAGGTACATCCAGGTCAGTCCATATTGCTACAACCGAAACCGAAATCAGGGCGACTAAAATGTTGGGAACGGATCTGGTAATTTTAGGAAACAAATAAATTATTGAAATAGTGGCAATTCCCAATACCGCTACCTCTGGCTTAAAATTTTGAAATGCTTCGGAAATGTGAGTGCAAATACTAACTATATCTTTGGGAGATTCCTTTCCCATCAAGGGGAAAACTTGGAGTAGGATGATGATGATCCCAATTCCCGTCATGAACCCTGAGACTACAGTGTAGGGAATGTAGCGGATATATTTTCCTATTTTGATGATCCCAAACAAAAATTGAAAAACACCTGCAAGAAAAAAAGTAAAAATAATATTGGGTAACGCCGCTTCTAATCCCCCAAATTTTTCAATGGAGTTTCCGATCACCATTGCGGCTACAACGACCATAGGCCCCGTGGGTCCGCTAATTTGGGTTGGAGTTCCTCCAAAAGCGGATGCGAAAATTCCTAACGAAATGGCTCCATAAAGCCCAGCAACTGGACCTAAGCCCGATTGTGTTCCAAAGGCGAGAGCCAAAGGAATGGCTATGATGCCTGCCGAAATACCCCCTGCAAAATCGCCTCTCCAATTGTAAAGGGGGAATCTTTTAAAAAAGTTTTTAACGGCATTTTGGGTTGTAGATAAATAATAATTACTCACAAGGTCTTTCTAAAAAATTGATAAATTACGGATTAGATTTTAAAACCATATTGAATCAAACTACGTCAAACCGTTTTTGTCCAAATTTCCATTTTTTTTTGTGGAAATTAATTTATTCATAATTGTATTTAAATGGTTGGACAGTTGCCCAAACTCATCATTAGAATCGTCCGACAAAGGCTTATTTCTATATTTGCCCATTGCAAGGTTAGTCGCGCGGGTGCTTAAGGTCCGAATACGATCTTTAATATCCCTGGTAATTTTTGAGCCCACTAATCCACTTAACAAAGTGGATAAGAATAATAACAATACCAAGACAACCACCAGGAAATGGATATTCTTTGAAAGGTCTTCAACATCCCCATTCAAAAGCAAGTCCTGGTTTTCCACCATTCTTTTCAAGTTCTCTTTAATTTTTAAAGCGGTAGGAATGGCTTCAATTTCTAACCCATATTGAGCAAGGTTCCATTTTTCACCTGCTCGAATAGAAATAACCTTATTGACACTGGCATCAAATTTTTTAAAGGACTGCTCAAACTGATTAAGGGCGGCTTGTTGTGGTTTGCTAAAGGTAGTTTGAATTTTTTTCACTTGCAAAAGTAATTTATTACATTTCTGCAAATTTTTAAAAAACAAAGACCTGAACTCTTTTTTACCAGAAAGTAAAAACTGGTCCACATTCGTCATTACCAAAGGAAAAGTGACTTCCAATTCTGTTAACTTTTGAAGTTTTTCGAAGGACGAAGGGATAGAGTTTTGGATTTCTTGAGTAATCATTTTTTTTAAATCCAACATTATGAGGGTTTCTAAAGGAGCAACCTCCTCAAAAAACATTTTTTTTGCAGGATTATTTTGAGCCGTGTGTGCAATAGACTCAATTTTTTCCTGAATAATCTTAAAATTATGGGTGTCCTTTTGTATATTATTCAACCGCTCTCTATTCTCAGGGTTGGTCCACAGTTTGGATAGGGTAGTCATGCGATTTAATGAAGGTTCGATTTGGTCGTTCCACGCTACAATTCTTTCACTTTTAAATTTTTCTTCTCCCAAAATTACCCAACCTCTCAAAGCAGCCAAAGAATGATTGATACCATTCAACATCTCCATACTAGTATGTGAGGTGGGAACACGGATTTGATGGATTTTTTTTGTGACATTTTCCAAGCTTTTGGTATGGAAAATGACAACTGAAACAACTGCAATGAGAATGAGAACATTTATTCCAAAAGCCCATCCCATTTTTTTCGGCAAAGACCAATCCTTAAATCCAGGCATTCTTACAATCTCCTTTAAACCTACCGTTAGGTTACCTAAATATTGCTTGTATGAAGTTCCCTGCAACCCCAAACTTGTCATACCAAAAATTGAAGTATTTGTATCACCATATATTTCAAAGATTTTTGCTGGAATCCCAAAATTAGTGATTTCAACCTAACAATTTTTGTGATTTCTATCTAATAGATTTTGCTAGAGAAAAGCCCTTAAAATTTTATGTAATTCTTTCTTAAGGGCTTAAAATCTTTTTCCTCTTTTATAGAGAGAAATCACACAATTTTTAAAAGAGTCAGGGATTGTCCTAAGTCCAAAATTTTTTTAAACTAACCCATAAAAAAATCAGAATTATTTTAATTCACGCAATAAACTTGGATTTCTTGAAGGGAAAACTTCTTAACTTTACCTTCTACAGACTTCACCATGATTAAACACAAAATCAAAAATCTGTCCATATCCTGGGGTACTTATTTTCTGATGGGCGTTGTCGGCTTAATCATTGTTGGAACCATGGTGTATAGTTACAACAAAGCGGTTCGGATGAATACCTTATACGCTCCCCTAATTTATTCCAGTGTTGAGGTGGAATTAAATGTGACCATGGCCCATCTTTTGGTTGAAGAAATTTTAAACGGAGATGAATTTGAGGAAAATTTGGTCTGGGAACATTATGCTCAAGCCGAATGGTATGCCAATGCAATACTTCAGGGAGGTGAAAATAAAGAAACCATAATTTTGCCACTCAAAAGTAAAGAAATGCGGACAATTGTTAAAGATTTGATAAGACGGTTATCTGAGTTTAAAAAAATATCTAAAATTCGGTTATCACAAAGGGAAACATCAGGACCTGGGACCGAAATCGATAAAAAATACAACCGCATTTTTGCTGTTTTTCTTAAGGAAGCAAAAGAAGTCAAAAGAAATTTACAAAAGGTGATGGCAGAGGATTTAAACCGATTTCGTTTCACTCAGTTTGCTCTCATAACTACAGGAATTATTTTAGCCTTGTTTGTAGTTATCACTTTGTATAAATTGGAAAAATTGCGGGCCAAAGATTTTCAAAATTTAAAGAAAACAAATGAAATTTTAGAAAATGAAATTCAAGAAAGACTGCGTACGGATCAAGATTTAAGGAACTCAAGAGAAAGTTTGCGGAAATTAAGCAATCAACTGCAATCAATTCGAGAAGATGAAAAGACCAGAATTGCCCGGGAAGTTCATGATGAATTGGGGCAAATGTTAACTGGATTAAAAATGGAATTATCCTGCCTGGAGAATGATCTGAAAGAGGACCCAGGTTGTTTGCATGAAAAAATATTGTCGATGAAGGAACTTACCGAAACCACAATAAATTCAGTCCGTAGAATTGCAACGGAACTTAGGCCGCAGATTTTGGATGTATTGGGGTTGGCAGAAGCTATTGAATGGCAGGCGAAAGACTATCAACAAAGAACGGGAATCCAATGCAATGTCAATATACCCAATAAGGAAGTTAAATTGGATAAAAACCTGAAGACTTCAATTTTTAGAATTTTTCAGGAAGCTCTCACCAATGTAGCTCGACATGCAAAGGCCAACAAGATTGAAGTGCTTTTGCAAATTGATAGCGAAAATTTAAATTTAAAAATTATGGATAACGGAGTGGGAATTGAAAAATATCAGTACCCTAATTATGAATCTCTGGGATTACTCGGTATTGAAGAACGCGTTAATTATTGGAAAGGAAAATTTAATATAAACGGAAAATCGCAAGAGGGGACCACTCTTCATGTTTCCATACCCTTAAAAAATTATGAGCCCATATTTCGAAAAATTCATTAAGGTGTTAATTGTAGATGATCATGCAGTCGTACGGCATGGTTTGCGCCATATTCTTTCTCAGGATTCGAGTATTATAATCGCAGGTGAAGCAGAAGACGGTTCTGAGGTTTTAGATAAATTGCGTACCTTGGAAATCGATGTAGTGTTAATGGATATTGAAATGCCGGGAAAAACGGGGATCGAGGTTTTGGTTCAGCTAAAAACTCAGTATCCGGAACTTCCCGTTATTATACTTAGTATTTTTGAGGAGGAACAATATGGACTGCGATTAATAAATTCAGGAGCTTCAGCTTATCTGTCAAAAACCTGCCCTCCAGAGCAGTTATTAGAAGCCATTCGAAAGGTGGCGGATGGGAAAAAATACATTACTCAAGCGCTTAGCGAAAAGTTGGCAATGAATCTAGGAAAAAGTTCAGATGGTTTACTCCATGAAACTTTGTCTAATCGTGAACATCAAATCTTTTTTATGATTGCATCAGGTAAAAAAATTAAAGAAATTGCTCGTGAACTTTCCATCAGTATCAATACCGCCAACTCACACCGCACTAATATTTTGAAGAAATTAAATTTGAGCAGCAATTCAGAAATCACGCGTTACGCATTTCAAAATAATTTAATCAAATAGAAAATAACCATCTTAAAGCGGGAATGTGATCGAATCGTTTCATATATTGAAAAATAGATTCGGATCGCAATCGGGCCCCGGTCTCTCAGCAGGATTTGATGAACCGATTTTCAAAACAACTTAATAGGAAAACATATGTGCTGTCCATCATAACCGTCCTATTCCTTCCCCTTTGATTTTTTACAGGGCTTTTGGGAATCAACGTGGATGGAATTCCGGGTGCAGAATACAGGTTTGCATTTCATGTAGTTTGCTGATCATTGTAATTGTGGTTCAGTTTAGGTTTCTTAAGAAAAACAAATGGATGTAACCCAATTCAGGAGATGGGGTTGGAGTAGATCGACTCGTCCAAATATTTTTTAAGCGTACTGATGAAGGTGTCCACTTGAATGGGTTTGGTGATGTAACTGAGGAATCCTGATTTCAGTCCCTTTTCAACATCTCCCTTCATGGCATTGGCGCTGATGGCGATGGTGGGAATATCTTTCGTTTCTTCATAAGATTTTAATAACTTTAAGGCGGTGTGCCCATCCATTTCCGGAAGATTGATGTCCATTAAAATTAAATCCGGTAAATGGCTCTTGGCAAGCTCAATCCCCATGGCTGCCTGCGGAGCGGTAAGAAGCGAAACTCCATCCAGTACTTTAAAAATTTCTTCGACCAGTTTTAGATTGGCAGGGTTGTCTTCTATATAAAGGACCAGTTTATTGTTTTCTGAGGATACACAATCTTTCTCAGAAGTTTGTTCGGTAGTTTCCGGACAAGGTAATTCCGGAGCTTCTCCTTTGATTAATTGAAGAGAAAATGTGGTTCCCTTCCCGACTTCACTTTCAAAGTCAATTTTCCCCTTCATAAGGTGTAAGAGTCGGTGGGAAATACTCAGGCCAATGCCAATGCCCTCAACAGAAGATTCTTCCGCCCCCATTCGATTGAAAGGCTCAAAAATATATTCATGCTGATTTTCAGGGATACCTATTCCCGTATCTTCAATGGTGACAAGAAATTGCTCAGGTTCAGAATCAGCTACCTTTATAATGACCTGACCATTTTCTTTATTATATTTAATCGCATTCGTCAATAAATTCAGCAGGACCTGTTTAAATCGAGTGCGGTCGACCTTTACATAAGAATTGTTATTGGAGTGGATTTCATTAATGATTCTGATATTTCTTTGTTCAGCGGAAGGCATCACCAGTTCTAAAGACTCTTTCACCACTTCGAACAGGTTTACGTTTTCAATAGAGAGGGAAAGTTTTCCTGATTCAATGGTGGATAAATCCAGAACGTCATTGATCAGTTCAAGAAGGTGCTTACCGGCTTTTAAAATTTCTCGAATATTTTTATTTTGCTGCGGAGTCAGTGGATCCTTCGAGTCCCTTGCCAACAGTTGGCCAAATCCAAGAATGGCATTCATGGGAGTTCGTAATTCATGACTCATTCTGGAGAGAAAATCAGTTTTTGCGCGGTCTGCCTGTACGGCTTTTTCCTTAGCATCAATTTCTTTGTGAAGGGCATTGTATCTTTCGGTTAACTCCTCGGAGGCAAGATCCATTGCCGCTTCCAGAGTTTTGTAGTCTTCATCGGATTGCTCGTAAGCTTCGCTCACTGCTTCTAAAAATTTATCCAGGTTTTCTTTGGACAAATTCCCATCCATTAAATAGCGGTCGACCTGTTTAGCGAGTAATCGATGCAATTTTAATTTTCCTTGAACACGGTAATTGTCATAGTTTGATTGTGCAGTTGACAGGACTTAATAAAATTAAACTGGGCGATCTCGCCATAAGAATAAAAACCCGTCATAGAAATTCCATTTTTAAAATGGAACCGAACGGCTTCCACTTCTTCTTCGACTCTCTGTTTTAAAATAATCTTTCTTCCCACGCAACTGATCAAGATGGCTAAGTCTGGAGTATCGGAATCTAAACTGTCCACACAGAATTGCGCCGCTTTATCTGATCCTTCCACCAATTTAAAAGGATTGGTCTTCATTAACCTGGCATATCCACCCTCTTTTAAATCCCCGGCAAACACCATGCAGTTGTTTTCTTCGTCAATGGTTAAAATCGTTCGAACCACACTTTCTTCCATATCTTTGTTTCGGTAACTTAAAGGAAAGAAGAATTGATTGGTTGCCAGGTCTTTGGATTTTTCTTCTCCCAGATATTTTTTATACAATTCAACGGCCGGTTGGTCATCCAGTTCATACAAAATATTTCCTTTGGATTTGGTGACCAATCGCTCGGGTCCAAAGGGGCTGAATCCTCCCATGGAACCATGTCCAATCTGGATCCGGTCTCCATAAAAAGCGACTGCCACCACTCCGTTTTTTATAGGCTCGCCATTGTAAAATACAAAGGTTTCTTTAAAAGAAATCCCGTCCCCCGCAAGTCCTCCGGACAAACCCACGTTGGCAGGGATATTCTCTCGGATTCCCCGGACCAGTTCGCTCCCATTCAAATGGATTCCCTCTGAAAAAATTATGACGTGTTTTAAGTTTTCCGAAGGAATTTTTTGAATTAAATCTTTTCCGGTTTGATAACTATTTTCGGGACTCTCAATTTTTTCTAAATGGGAACTAATGGGAGTGTTTTCAAAAACCACGGCAGTGACTACCAGAGAGTCATCATAAACCTGAGTTTCTAAAATTTCTCCTGCAGAAGTACAACCCACGATGGTTGAGTTTGGGTAACTTTCCTTAACTTCGTTTAAGACCTTGTCATTTTTTACGATATTGCTGCCACAAAATAAAATAACCAGTTGGCTTTTTTCGGTAAATAAAGAGGAAGATGGAGAATTCCATCCTTTTTCTTCAGTCCAAACTCTTTGCTCAATCTTCATAGCCTCTCCCTATAATTTTCTCGTAATGCTTTAGTCAAAACACACGATGGTGTGGAAATATTCAGCCTTTCCCTAAGGCATTTCGGGGTTCTATCTATTTTATAATATAGTGAAACCGAATGTAAATATATAATAGGCTGCTACCCCTTAATTGACCCAACGCAAACAATTTTCCGCTTCAGGAACTTTTACGGTGTTCCAATATTTTGGAACGTCTGGTCCATTATTTTGACAAAGTTTGATAAAAATATTCATCTTTGTCTAATAATAAATTACAATGAAAATTCAGGTAAATTTAAATAATTTAATGGTTTAGCTCATCTCTGGGTAGGGGCCATGGAATATTTTTCTGTTTAAAAAGTTTGACTTCGAAAATATTTGGACATAGTTTTGAATAATTTAATCTATTCCAATCAGGATTTAATTTGGCTTATTGTTTGCACTGGTTTTCTAATAATTATGCAAGCGGGCTTTACTTGTCTTGAAGCGGGATTGGTTAGAAGAAAAAACGCAATCAATGTTGCTCTAAAGAATTTTGCCGATCTTACCATTTCTTCCAGTATTTTTTGGATATGGGGTTTTGCTCTCCTGTTTGGTGTTTCCCATAACGGTTTATTAGGCACCACTGGATTTTTCCTAAACGAAATATATGATCCCTGGCAAAAAACATTTTTTCTGTTTGAGTTGATGTTTTGCGGGACGGCGGTCACTATTATTTCAGGAGCAATCGCCGAACGCGTCCGGTTTTTGGGCTATCTAATTATCGGGATGATAGTTTCAGGAATTATTTATCCCCTATTTGGGCATTGGGCGTGGGCGGGATTGGAATCCGGGCAGCCGGTGGGTTGGCTAGCGGAAAGAGGTTTTATAGATTTTGCCGGGTCGACTGTAGTTCACAGTGTTGGGGGATGGGTCGCCCTGGCCGCATTAATTATTTTAGGGCCTCGAACTGGAAGGTATAATCGTGAAAAGAAATTTTTTCAGCCGAATAATATTCCCCTGGCCGTGTTGGGCGGATTGTTATTATGGATTGGATGGTTTGGTTTTAACGGGGGAAGTACCTTACATTTTAATCAAGAAGTACCCAACATTATTCTCAATACTCTTTTAGCCGGCATTTCCGGAAGTTTATCTTCTCTCCTTATATCCTGGATAATACTGAAACGCCCCAGCCCGGAAACTCTAATCAACGGAAGTTTGTCGGGCTTAGTGGCTATAACTGCTTGCTGTAACATTGTAGATGATCAATCCTCAATCATTATTGGGCTGGTGGCGGGTCTTTTAAGTTTTTTTGCCACCCAATTTTTAGAGAAACAAAAAATCGATGACGTGGTCAACGCTATTCCCATTCATTGTGTTAACGGGGTTTGGGGAACTTTAGCCGTTGCATTATTTGGAGATCCCTCCTCCTGGGGGTCCCGGAACAGTGTTTTAGAACAGCTTTGGGTACAAATGGAAGGTGTGGGTATTTGTTTCGTTTGGTCTTTTGGTACTGCCTATGTATTTTTATGGGGAATAAATAAAGTTTTTCCTCTTCGGGTGAATTATAAGGAAGAAAGAATTGGTCTGGATATTTCAGAACACAATTTGGAAGCCCTGGAAGAAAAATTATTAAGAGATGAAGCACTGATTTCTGCAACCATAGATAATTTAACAGAAGGAGTAGCTATTTTCGACCCAAAAGGTGTAGTGGAATCCTTTAATCCGGCTGCAGAAAAAATGTTTGGTTACAGTTCGAATGAAATTATTGGGAAGAATTTGAACCGTCTTTTTACGATTTCGGAAAAAATCTCTGAAAATATTCTCATTAAAAAATTAATTCAATGGGCTGAGTCCCAACCCTCCAAAGAATTGGAAGGCATGGGAATAAAAAAAGATCAGAACATGTTCCCTGTTGAATTGCGGATAAAGCCCATGCATGTTGAGGAACATTTGCTCTATGTTTGTATTATTCGGGATATTACCGAGCAAAAAAAATACTTGCAGGAATTGGAAGAGTATCAAAATCACCTTGAACAACTGGTCAATGAAAGGACTAAAGAACTTAATTCCACAAATGTTCAATTAGCAGAAAATCAGGTGAGGCTCAATTCGATAATCGAAAATATTGCAGACGGACTGATCACAATCAATGACAAGGGAATCATTCAGTCGTTCAATTCAAGTGCAGAAAGAATTTTCGGGTATGAGGCTTCTGAGGTTATTGGAAAGAATATTTCATATCTAGCGCCGGAGCCCTATGCTTCAGATCACGATAACTATTTAAAACAATACCTTTCAAATAAAAAGTCAAAAATAATTGGAATTGGACGCGAAGTCAGAGGGTTGTCTAAAGCTGGAAAAACTTTCCCTATGGATCTTGCAATTAATGAAATGGTCATTGGGGAAAAAATATATTTTGTGGGTATTGTCCGAGATATAACAGAACGAAAAGAAATTGAAAAGCAATTAATCAAAACCAAAGAAGACGCCGAAAAAGCCAATTACGCAAAATCTAAATTTTTATCCAGCATGAGTCATGAATTACGAACTCCTTTAAATGCAATTTTAGGATTTGGACAGTTATTAAAAAATGATTCCAAAATGCTCTTATCTCCTGCTCAGCAGGATAGATGTAAAGAAATAATAAATGCGGGAAATCATTTATTGGCGCTCATCAATGAAATTCTTGATTTGGCATCCATAGAATCGGGCAAAACAACTTTCTCTATTGAAAATGTAAATCTAAAAGAAATAGTTTCGGAATCCTTAACACTGCTTCGCCCTATGGCGAAAAAGAGGGATATTGATATTTTTAACCTGATGGACCCAAACGAAGAAATTTTCGTGAATGTGGACCGGCTTCGATTTAAACAAGTTTTGCTGAATTTACTTTCCAACGCAGTTAAATACAACAAAGAAGGAGGGACGATTTCAATTGACTATTCCCTCATGGAAAGCGATCAGGTTCAAATAAAAGTTAGTGACACAGGACCAGGGATTTCAAAAGAAAAACAGAAGGAAATATTTGAGCCCTTTAATAGGATAGGTTTCGAAACCACGGGGATTGAAGGAACGGGGATAGGTCTCTCTTTGACAAAATCTTTAGTTGAAATGATGAATGGAACCATTGGGGTAGACAGTACGCCTGGCAAGGGAAGTTGTTTTATGGTTAATTTTCCAATGGGAAAAAATCCTGTAAACAAAAATTCAGTATCCATGGGGCAACCCAAGGTGAGAAAAAATATTTTGCCGGCTGATAAAAAGTTTACTCTGCTTTATATTGAAGATAATCCAGCTAATCATCTTCTTGTAAAAGAAATACTATCTAATCGTGATGAAATTCGCTTTGTTTCAGCCGGCAAAGCAGATATAGGTATTGAATTAGCAAAAAAACACCAGCCTGAATTAATTCTTATGGATATAAACCTCCCGGAAATAGACGGGATTACAGCATTCAAATATCTTCAATCTTATGAAGAAACAAAAAATATCCCTGTGATTGCTGTGAGTGCCAATGCAATGGAAACGGATAAGAAAAAAGCTTTGTCGTGTGGATTTGAAGCTTATATAACGAAGCCATTTTCTATTCCCCATTTTTTAAAAACCATTGACGAATATCTGGCAAAAAACCTGAGTTCCCTTGAAAGTTGAAGCGTATTAACGATTCAGGAATAATACCCGCCGTATCGGTAAAACGCGTCCTGAATGAGAGAGCGCTTTTGCCACTTCGGTTGGTGAAATTCGTCTTTCTCGGATTTAAAGCTACCTTCAATTTTTTGTTTCAGGTTATCCGCCTGTGATTCTTCCACGGCGCGCGTTTCTTCATTTCGAGTTATTTCCGCAACGGTCATGGCTCCTCCTTTTTGTTAAAAGAAAGTTTAAAACCGGATTATTTTTAGGGCACGTTAAATTTTAAAGCGACTCCTCTTCCTGAGAGGAGCCGCTCATAGGTTATTAATTAAGATTGTTTACTGCCTTTATTATATTCGTAAGATTTTGTTTCACGAATAAAGTCAAAAGGATTGCTTTTGCGGTCTTTTGAGATCATGGGGCCTTGACTCCATTTGCCAGATGAAGTGGCATGGGTCCATACGGCGTGACGGTCTACTTCGGGGGAAGCGGGGTCTTTGGCAAAAGCGCTGACTCCTGAAAATCCGATGAGTAGGGTAGTTGCAATCAATAAAAATAAGAGTTTTTTCATGGTAACCTCCTAAAGAAAAAAAATGAAAAGTTACAGCCGGAACCAAAAAAGATTAAAGCCCGAAATAATTCATTAATTAAGAAATCATCATGGTTTTAGTTCAACCCTTAAAGTCAGGTTGCAAATATTCCGGCCAATCAGGCTTGTTAATTTATTTATAAAATGGACTGGAAAATTGTCAAGGTCAGTAGAAAAAAAATTAAAAAAAATTCAGGATGCCCTTTGGGTTGATAGTCTCGGCTTTTATAGGAATTACTTTTCATTGGAAAGGGTCTCTCTTAAATACCTGAATTAAAAATCTTTCAATTTAAATCTGTTTAGTGATAAAAGGATAAGGAGTTCACTTTTTTGCAAGGGGAAACCATGTTTAAAAAACAAGAGTATCTGGACCAGCTGGATCAAAAGCTGGAACAATATACATTTAATATTGAGGTTCTAAAAAAAGACCTGGAAAATGCCTCGGATGAAATTAAAGAACAATATGAGGAGCATATCGTTAACCTTAGAAAACAAATTGCCGTCATTAAGGAACTGCAAAGTCTACTTATAAATGCGGAAGACAGTGCCCTGGAAGGATTGAAAGCCAAGCTGGATGGTTTGGGTGAAGACCTGAACGCGACTTTTGAAGGAATTAAGGATTGGGTGAAAAGTAAAATACTGTGAGGTATGAAGGAGGAAGCGAAACTGACCATAAAGGTTTCTACGATGTGGGCCGGTGTCCTGGGGAAGATTTAGATTTTTGTGATCACAAAAAATAAAGGAGAAGTGAATGAATGATTCCTTTTTACTGCCTCCCATTATCCAAAACGATAAGGGCAAAACGCGAACCGTTGGTTTTGAAATCGAGTTTGCTGCAGAAAACCCGTTGGAAGTGGCAGAGAAAATTAAGGATATTTTTGGTGGCCGTCTCGAAACCGTCAATGCACATTACTATAAAATTCTGAAAAGCAAGTTGGGTGATTTTTCAGTGCAACTCGATACGCAACTGGTGCATCCTGAAAAATCTTCCGAAGACCAACTGGACGAAAGTGAATTGGAACGGTTTCTTAAATATGAAGCAGTGGAAAAGTTGTGCGAAATTGTTGGGGATATTAGCAAATCCGTCGTTCCGTATGAAGTGATTACCGATGCCATCCCGCTGGATCGCTTAAATGAGTTGGATGCTTTAGTCGACGGCTTAAAGGAACTGGATGTTAAAGGTACCGATGAAGCTTTTATATTTGCCTTTGGGGTTCATATCAATCCTGAAGTTCCTTCCAGGAAGGTGGAGGCGATCCTAAATCATTTGCGGGCATTTCTTCTGTTAAGTGACTGGCTTCACGAGGCCATTGATGTGGATGTGGCTCGAAAAATATCTCCCTATATTAATTCGTTTCCGGAATCGTATTGCCTTAAGATAATGAATAGTGCGTATCAACCCGATTTAAATCAATTTATAGATGATTATTTGTCGGATAATTCGACCCGTAATCGAGAATTGGATTTACTACCGTTACTTACGTTTTTGAATAGAGAAAAAGTTGAAAAACAGCTAAATGACGACCTGACTTCTGCGCGGCCAACTTTTCATTACCGTTTGCCGGATTCAAGATTGAACGATCCGAATTGGAGCTTACGAAAGGAATGGAATTTGTGGGTTCAAGTCGAACGCCTGGCGCACAATTCGGATTTGCTCCAAGAAATGTCCCTTAAATACATTCAACATTTTGACCAACTCCTTTCCGGTCCCTGGATTGAAGAAATTCGAGATTCCATAGACTCTCCCCAATAAAAGTTTATTCTGCTTAGAACGGATAGGCCAGAATGAAAGTATTTAATTTAATAAATCCGTTTGGCCCAGTTGGGATTGAGGTCCGGGTTATAGTTGGGTGGATAGGGTTGGGAGGAATCGCGCCTGGGAACCACTTTAATAATTTGTTTCTCGAATTTTTGCTGATTTACGAAGGAATAAATCAATTCATAGGCTCCTTCCTTCTTAAACTCAAACTGCAACTCTTTGTGGGGAGAGAGTTCTCTTACGGACAAAATTTCTTTTCCACTGTTTTTGGAAACAATCGATAAATTCAAGACAGAGCTCATCGAAATGTTTTTTACATGAGCCCTGTTTTGAATTTGAATTTCATTTTCTCTGGAGTTGGAAGGCGGAAGAAAGAGATATATAGGAGCTTCTTTGGCAATGCATTCCTGAAGCATTTGACCTTGCAGGTGTAAAATATTCTGCCAGATTTTCAGCGATAAATAGTCCGAATCGTAAGATAGCAGAGTGTGCAAACTCCCGGACCATTTTTCAATTTTACTTAAACCAGACTCATAAATGGGAGTTAAGTGATCCTGACCACACATGCAATACAACCTTTCTCAAATGGAATGTTTTAAAACGAATTCTATCAATTAAAAAAACCCTAAAATCCTGCCCTATATAAGGAACGTTCTTTATATTAAAAAAAACGGTTTAGTTTCGACAATCAGAAAAACTCTGAAAAAAATTACAGAAAAGTTTTAATTTTTTGTCAGAATTTTACAATTTTGGTGAGAGGGTAAGTGATTGGAAATTTAGGGGGATCGTCGAAACAGCCCTTATTTTAAGGTTTTTTCAATGGTTTGAAATTTCAGAAAATAAAAAAAATGACTTGTCACCTTGACAGGTGAAAATGGCGATTTTATTTATTAAGCAGAACAAGTTAAATGAGTGCCGGCTCTTAAAAATTAATCAATAACAAAAAATTGTTTTATTTTTAGGATGAATTACATAACTGGAGGTCCCAAATGAATGTAGTAACTTATAAACCAAATCATTTTATTGATCGTTTTTTTGATGACGATCCATTTTTTAATAATGCGTTTCGCTGGAACCCTGAGTGGGCTCCTGCGAAAACGAGTTCTGTCAAAGTGAATGTGGTAGAAAACGAAGATAACTTTACACTAACGGCGCAGGTTCCCGGATTGACTGAAAAAGACATCAGTGTGGAAACTCGCGACGGTAAACTGTTCCTCAAAGGTCATGTAGAAGAAAAGACTGAGAAGCAAGAGGAAAACTATCACATGCGTGAATTTGCATCACAAAGTTTTGAACGCTCCTTTGTGCTAGGTGATGGAGTGGACCCGGAGAAGATCTCCGCGAAGCTGGACAGCGGAGTTCTGACTCTGGTTCTGCCCAAGCGTGAGGAAGTGAAACCCAAGACCGTGAAGGTCGAAATCCAGGGCACCTCCTAAAATATGAAACTGTCTGCGGGCCAGGCCCCGGGAACGGGTTTGGCTCGGAGATTTAAATTTTACGAGGTCCTTTAACAACCTAACCTTTGAACCAATAAGCCTGCGTTTTCTTCGAGCGCAGGCTTTTTTTTTGTGGAAAATTCAGAGCTTACCATTAACTTTGATTTTGTCTTAAAATTGAAGAGCCTTTCTTACCCCGAGTATTTGTCCTAAAAAAACTTAAACTGGAGGAGGCAACTTTATTTTTTAAATTCTTTCCGGTTTGTTATTGTCGCAGACACTGGAAAATACAGGAGCCTCCAGGACAAATGGAGATTCGCCGTCAACTTCTTAAAAACCTTTTCTGTTAAACGGCAAGATGTCTTTTCGCAGGTTATTTTTTATCCAATTGAACAGTTAAGGTATTGTCCTCGTAGTCTACTTTCAGGGAGTTTTCCTTAACCGGTTGGGGAAGGGTGAGATAACGCTCAAAATGAGAAGATCTTTTGCTTTGAAAGGTGGAGTTGTCTTTGCTTCGCTTCTTTTCTTCCCGCAGGGTTCCACTGATTTTTAAAGTACCCTCTTGAACGGTCACATCGATATTCGTTTCATTTAACCCTGGCAGATTTAAAGAAACGATGACTTGATCATCCGTTTCTTTTAAATCGTATTGTTGAGAAAACGGCCCGCCGAAGGAAAAACTTTTCATTGGGGGTTCGTGGGTTTCCCATTGGGAAGTAGACTCTTTAAAAAAGTCATCCATTCGCTTTTGCATTTTCTGAAATTCATCAAATGCGTCCCATTGACCTATCGGATCTTTTTGTTTAAACAAATCATCCATTTTTAAACCTAAAGACGAGGAATCCCCTTTAGATTGTTGCTGCAGCGGTTTCCACAACAGGTAACTTTGCACTGCAATGATCACAGAGAGTACCACGATGGCTACCCACAGCCACTGATTAATTTTAAATTGCCGCCTTGACTCGAAATCGTTCATGTAGGATTCATTCATCCGATGCATCTCTGCGTCGTTGGCTTCAGGTGGTGTGTCTGAAATATTTGTTTTTGAAAAATCATTTGGTTTCATCACATTGCCCCTTTTAAAAACATTGAGACCCAAATTATCTTTCGCATAAAGCTGAGGCAATAGAGATAAGAGGGCAGGCCCACTTTTGCTATTGCCTCATTTTTTTCTAGTCGGAACTAATCTCGACTTTTTTTGTTTCTTTTTGTGCTTCCTCAGATTTAGGAAGCGTTATTTTCAGCACTCCATTTTTAAAATTCGCTTTCACCTGATCTGTTTCTACACCCGGTGGTAAAGGGACAGACCGATGAAAAGAACCGAAGGATCTTTCAATCA
This sequence comes from Nitrospinaceae bacterium, assembly GCA_965223665.1. GTDB lineage: Bacteria > Nitrospinota > Nitrospinia > Nitrospinales > Nitrospinaceae > CBDCVY01. The sequence continues at coordinate 1,858,269 of OZ245011.1, read as the reverse complement.
AATGATAGCCCTCTTTCTTTTCGTCCTTTTCTGCTTGTTTTTCCCCCTTAATCGTCAGCAGATCTTTGGTAACATTCACATCAATATCCTTTTCCTCGATTCCGGGTAGTTCCAATGTCACCTGGATATTTTTATCAGTTTCCTTAACATCCATTTTAGTGGATACCATCCCGGATCCTCTTCCCTTAAAAAAGGAGGAGTCGTCGAAAATGGATCGGGAGAAACTGTCGAACATCTGATTCATTTCCCGTTGTAAAGTCAAAAAAGGATTATCATCGGTGTTTTTCAACAAATTTCCATCTTTATCCCGATACCAGGGAATCAGTTCTTTAAGGTTCATGGTCATACCTCCAATTAAAAATTATTGAAATTTCATGGCTTGTTAGCCCATGAGTGTTAACCACTGCACAAAACAGATTCCTTCTCTTGACATACAAACGGACACATTTTATTACCTTCCTATAAATTAAATAATACCCACTAGATTTTCTGTCAAGTTAGGGGCTGAAAAAAACAGGAAAAAAATGAACTTATTTTCATCATTTAAAAATTCAAAATCACACTTCTGGATTCTAATGCTGTTTGCCCTGTTGCTGACCCTGTGGGGCCAATGGGAAAAAATTTCTTTAGCAGTGGTGGATTCGCCGTCGGCTCAGGAACTGGATTTCAATCGGCCTGAAAAATTGGACCGTCCCCTCGTTATTTCGCCCGATGAAAAAATCACTACGGATGTATTCGAACAGGTGCATGAAGCGGTGGTGAATATTGCTGCTACCACCTTGACCATGAACTACTGGAGGAACATTATTCCGAAACAGGGGCAGGGCACGGGATTCATTATTGATAAAAAGGGTTATATTCTGACGAATAACCATGTGGTAGAAAACGCAAAGATTATCACTGTTACGCTGGGAAACCAGAAAAAAGTGGATGCGGTTTTAATTGGCCGAGATCCCTCCTCTGATTTGGCGGTAATAAAAATTCCGGAGAAATATGTAACCCGTGTTGCGGTTCTGGGGAATTCGGACAAGATTAAAGTAGGACAAAAAGCTATTGCGATTGGAAACCCATTCGGACTGTCCCACACCATGACGGTGGGTATCGTGAGTGCGCTGAATCGACAAATCCAAAGTAATGACGGCGGCGTGTTGTACGATCTCATCCAAACCGATGCGGCCATCAACCCCGGAAACTCAGGGGGACCGTTACTCAACTCCAGCGGTGAAGTGATCGGAATCAACACCGCTATTTTCAGTTTGTCCGGCGGGTATCAGGGAATTGGATTTTCCATCCCGGTCAATCGTGCCAAGGCGGTAGCCATACAGCTGATCACCACAGGGAAGTACGCGAAACCCTGGATAGGCATTTCGGGTTTAAACCTGAACCCCGAATTGGGAAAGATTCTCAATATCAGTCTGGAAACCGGTGTTTTGGTTGTGGAAACCTTTCCGGGAAGCCCGGCACGTAAAAGTGGTATTAAAGGAGGCCACACGAATTTAATCATTGGCAATTTAAGTTTTGCTGTAGGAGGCGATATCATCCTTGCCATCAATGATGAAAAGATAGGAAAGATGGATGACCTGGTTAAGGTAATTAATCGCTACCAGATTGGCGACACTGTGAAAGTGAAATTGTGGCGTGAAGGTAAACATATTGAAATTCCTCTTGTATTGGAATCTTCTTCCTGACAAAATCGGTTAACAGATTTTAGCCTGAAAAATGAGGACAAAACTCAACCCGATATAAAGAAGTCCTCTACATCCACCCGCAAAACTTTTGCGAACAGATAAAAAAAAACGGCTCCTCTTTTAGGAGGAGCCGTAAAACAGGTTAACGATTAATTAAGAATTTTTATTGTATTCGTAAGACTTTGTTTCACGAATAAAGTCAAAAGTTTTTCCCTTGTCACCTTTGGTGGTCATAGGCATGGGTGCCGTGCCGCCCTTTCCAACAGTGGAGGTATTAGTCCAGACTGCATGGCGGTCCATAGGATCGGGTGCCGGTTCGCTGGCAAATGCGTTGACTGAGGAAATTCCAATTAAAAATGAAACGGTGATCAATAAAAATAAGAGTTTTTTCATGGTAACCTCCTTAAAAAAATAAATGAAAAGTTATAGCCGGAAATTGTGGGACCCAAACCCGAAGTTAATCATTAATTAAGAAATCAACATGTCTTACTTTCAACCCCTATTATTAGGTTGTAGCTATCCGGCTACTCGGGTTTGTTATAAGATTAATAAAATCCTTTTCGATACAGTCAAGGTCATATAAAAAAAATTTTATTGCAAAAGCTCATGTTTTTAAGCTTTTGTTTTATAAGGAATTATTCGGAATTTTTTATTGGATCCATCTTCTCTCAAAAAAAAATTCTTCTCACCTTGACATTTATTTCCGCCAATTTTATTTAAAAATCATAACGAGTTGAATGAGTACCGACTCGAAAACGCAACCGAATTTTAAAAATTTTTTTAAGGATAGTGAAAGGGGGTCAATTATGAACATTATTACTTTTAAGCCCAATAATTTAGTTGATCGTTTTTTTGAAAATGATCCTATTTTTAATACTGAGGTTTCCAGGCAACCGGAATGGGCGGCATCCAAAAATGAATCGGTTAAAGTGAATTTGGTGGAAACAGAGAATAGCTTTATTTTAACAGCACAAGTGCCGGGAATGACCGATAAAAACATCAACGTGGAAACGCGCGATGGTAAATTGTTCATTCGAGGCCAATGGGGAGAAGAGGCAGAACAAAAAGTAAATAAATATCTTATGCGCGAATTCCTGAATCAAAATTTTGAACGCTCCTTTGTGCTGGGTGATGGAGTAGACCCGGAAAAAATTTCCGCAAAGTTGGAACATGGAATTTTAACTTTAGTTCTCCCCAAACGAGAGGAAATTGTTCCAAAGACCGTGAAGGTCGAAATCCAGGGCGGCTCCTAAAATATGTAACTGTCTGCGAGCTGTGCCCCGGGAACGGGTTTGGCTCGGAGATTTAAATTTTACGAGGCCCAGTTACAACCTAACCTTTGAACCAAAAAGCCTGCGTTTTCTTCGAGCGCAGGCTTTTTTTTGTGGATTCTGTTCAGGTCATTTTAATCTTTTCCCGGGGTTCAGTTAATGCAGGTTGGATGGAAAGGCTGTTTAACGATAACCTCTATTTCCACATTCGCAGGTCCAGAAATACACGGTAATGTTTTTCCCTGGTTTCGGACTTAACTTGGGTGGGATATTGGGATCCTTTTTCAGCGTATATTTCCCACAGACGTTGCACAGAGACTGGTCATCTTTTGAATTGGAATCTTCTTTGGATTGATTTTCCAAAGCGGCGAAACGTTTTTCCAGTGACCCTACTTTTTCTTCCAGGGCTTTCACTTTCCGGGGAAGCTTCAATAAATCCAGTAAGGCAGGAATTTTATATAAAAATTTAAAATACGAAGCAATCTTCATTTAAAACCTTTGTGCTTTGATTGGTGACCTTTCCCAGCAAAAAACAATTTTGTCCTGCAGGTTAACAAAGAATTGTCACGTGCAATGGAAACTATTCCATGGTGAAATTTTAAAGTTGAGCACGATTATTTCAAATTTAAATTAAGAAGGCAATCCCAAGCCCCGTCTGAACGAAAAGGACTATGCCTCAATACAACTTTGAATAATTTAAAATTTTCGGGATGGCTATATGTGGAAACCGCGAACAAAAAAATGTTTTGCTTTGAGTCCTCAAATCTTATTTCGAGTTGGGAAGAATGGACAAAGATAGTTGCGCGTTTTTCAAAGGTGTTCAAACTAGGGAAAGCCACTTCTGACATTTATTCAGAATGACAGGATTCACCCGATTTGAGTGAGCGATGGAACGGTGCATTTGGATTTGATTAAAAAATCCTCCTCCCAAAAAAAACAGAATCCATTAACAAAAAAAATATCCCACACTATTTGAAGTTGGTTTGTGAGGGAGACATGGAAAAATTTCTTTAAGAACTTTTTTTAATGGAAAGATTAGGAATCCAACGAGGCGGTTTTCTTTTGGTCCATTGAAACAGTTTGTGTTTTTCACCGATGTAAAAATTACGGTAGGCTTTAACAGGATTTTTATTTTTATATTGCTCCGGCATGGCTTGAGCGAAAGGGAACAATCCTAAATCCTTAATAGGAGGAAGGGGCAGGGAGTTTATCAAATCCCAGGACATGTGATTCTCATTTTTATTAAAACGAAACTTAAACTCTTCATTCAGTTCTTTGGCCAGTTCCCGTAACCAGTTCCAATTGGAGAGAGAAGCGCAGGCCCACTGGGTACAGGGATGATTTTTATGCGTCAATTTATACCCCGCATCCACTCCATTGATTCGAAATGCGGCACTGAGCATTTGTGCTGATTCTAAAACCATTTTCACCACATGTTTATCGCAATGATAGCGGGCACACCGATTTATATTTAAATCTAAAACAAAAATATTCATTCCTGTATGTTAAGAGCGCTTGCCAAAAAGTAAGCGATAACACCCCGCCAATCCAGTGTTTTCTCAATGTAAGATTGAACTGGGATCTTAGAAAATCTATTTCATTACATATTAATTAATCGACAATTCTCGATTCAATCTCTCCGCTTGTCTCTCATGTCCTGCTAAACATAAGTCGTAATCTCTGGTGAACCAGAAATTAGTTTTTACACCTCTTCGAGTGGGATACGCCGGATGAAGTTGATGGGAAAATTCTCTGCAATAGGCTTCCCGCTCGGCTTTTCTTGCATAAAAGTCATCTCCATTATTTGCGTAAAAAGTCGAAGAACCGGCACATCCACTCAGGAAAATAAATACTAAAATCCCCAGCGTTATAAATAATTTGTTTCTGGATCTTTGGTAAAAATTTACTGAGGTGCTTGTTAAAGTGGAGATATTATTGAATACTTTTTGAGTTGCAGTTTGAGAAGATTTCAAATCTTTCTTAAAGTAAGAGGGAAAATATTCTTTGCTCATGATATTTCTCCTTAAAATAGACTTAAGAAATAACGACCCTCCTCTTGCAAGGTATTTGATTCAAAGCGTTTCCAGTTCAAATACCCGCTTATATATTAGATACAAAACCCCTCCCCAAAGTTTCCCATTTAGTCCTAAAGCAGAATGAAAAATTACAGCACAATTGAGATTAAGACCCAATTTCAAACCCGGCTAAAAATGCCTAGAATATAACTATCTAACCTCAACTATTGTCTTTGCAGATACGGCAATAATATCGTGGTCAGAGTTTGCAACTTTGAGGACAATTTCATGTCGACCTTTGGAAAGGCCATTCAAGATACCTTTAAACCCTTTTTGATATTTTCCATCCACATAAGCATGAACATGATCCGCCTGGGTTCCTTTTTGGAGTTCATAAAGAATCTCTACGGTGTCTCCTACAATGGTTCCATTTTCAGGTGAAATGATACGCAATTTGGAACCGTCATTATCAATGATTTTTCCTTCAGAACCTGAAAAGGATAAGCTGGGAAGAATAAGAAAAACAATTAGAATGAATGCTTTTAATTTTAGAATGAGCTGCATGAATTTATCCTTTCATATTAATAAGTTTTGATTGTAATCCACCGAAATGAACTCATAAATGAAAAAACCAGAGGCAGAAGTTTCTTTTGCAAACATTAAGAAACAAAAGGCAATGGGTACTTAATGCGATTATATCCTTAAAAACCAGATTCAAAACGCAAAAGTTTTACCGGAAATAAGTCTAATGCCCCCAACGCTGCCACCACTGGTCGGCCAGTTGCTGAGCCATCTCGATTTCCGGTTCACTTAATGCATTGAGAATTGTTTTACGTTTCGCATCTTCAATCTTAATTCCGTTTGTTTCGGCAAGTGAAAACCAGACATAAGCTTTTACAAAATCAGGTTCACCGTCTTTACCGGCCAAATACCAGTCTCCCAATTCATATTGCGCGTCAGGATAATCCTGCTGCGCCGCTTTTCTAAACCAGTCTCCGGCAAGGCGTGCATTCTGCGCCACACCCATTCCCTTAAGACGCATCTCTCCTATTAAATACTGCGCTCCCGCATCCCCCTGGTTAGCACTGGCGCGAAAGAATTTCGAAGCAGAAACATAATCGACCGGAACACCTTGTCCGTTGTAATACATCATGCCCAATTGATATTGTGCTTCTGCGTTTCCCGCCTTTGCGAGAGGCTGCCAATGTTGGAGTGCTGTTTTATAGTCTTTGATCAAATAAGCTTTATAACCTAACGTAAACGGATCGGTTCCCGATTCAGCTTGAACAGCAACGGCACTTCCCGTCAGGGCTATCCAGCCTATCAGGGCAATGCAAAAAAGTTTTTTGGTAATTTTCATTGGATTAATGAGACCCTTCTATATTGAGTTCCAAAGGAACTGGGGTTTCACAGGTGACACTCGGGTTGAGCCCACATTCATGCATTTTAAATAATTTTGAATTTAAAATTTTCTTATAGCCTCGGGCCCAGCGGCGTGCTTCATAAAATTGTTCCAACGCCTCTTTATGGTTTCCCGCATGGTGTAAAGTTAAAGCCAGGTTGTAATGCAAAATGCCACGAGCCGGATCGCGTAATGATATTGCCAGGTTTAACGCCTTGTCAAACTGCGAGACAGCTTCGTTAAAGTTGTTTTGCTTAAACAATTTCAAACCCTGACGATTGATCTGGTTGATTTCCATATCAAAGCTTTTGGATCCTTCGCTTTTGGGAAGTGCCAAGGGAGTTTCCTCAGCACTCCCTCCGCGTTCAACTCCGAAGGCTAAAACCACAAAGATGAATAGGAACGCATGTACCGTAAGGAGAAATTTAAAACCGATAGATCTGAAAATAAAAATTTTATTTTTCATTTTAATTCCCAAAATTTCCCTTCCATACATTTTTTAAAGAGGGCCTGCTGGCGCAGCGCGGTTCGTCCCGCCGCCTCACTGCCTTCGCTGGGTTTGGCATTTTCTCGGGACATGCGGTGACACGCGACCCAGTCTTTCTGGAAAGTCGGTTCTCCTTTTTGCTTGAGATCGTTGTAATCCGAATAATTTTTTTCCTGAAAACAACCGGTAATTGCAAAAACCAAAGCAACCAGCAATATTAGGGTGACTCTCATTGGTTTCATCTCAAACTCCACAGTAAAAACTTATTTTAACATTTTCAGATCACCTTGTTTTGCTCGGGAACACCATAAAATATCTAATCAATTCAGGACAGGATTCTGTCATTTTAACGCTTTAATTCAGTCGATCCTGTTCAACTGACGGTGTTTTGCATATACCTTAAATATTTAACAAGCTCCTGAATTTCTTGCTTAGAAATACGACTCTTTTGTGCCGGCATGGCACCCGAACTGGAGCCGTTCAAAATGGTTTCAACTAATTTTTCATCGGGATAGTTTTCCAAAGTAAAAGACTTTTGTGTTAATTTCGGCGCTCTGTTGCCTCCCATCCCATCCGGCCCATGACAGTTGCCGCAAACGCGATGATAATGTTTTTGTCCCACCTGGACAGCTTCGGGAACTTCAATTTTGGGTTCCACAGCGCAAGCCGTGAATACAAATTGTAGTGCAAAAAGTATAGGTATAAACTTTAAAGGACTCATGATTCTTTCCTCCATTTTATAAAATAGACTGAGCGCAGCGAAATCCAATTCCATCAGTTTTGAGGGCAAACCCTCCCTTGCCTCGGGAAGCCGCTCGAATGTCGGATTCATAACTGTGCCAGGATCCACCTTTAATGACTTTTAAAATCCCATGTTGTGGCCCGTGGGGATTGATGTGGGGACCGTTCATATAAAAATCCACGGCATACCAATCCTGAACCCACTCGCGAACGTTGCCTGCCATATCATGGACTCCATAAGGAGATACCGTCTGCGGTGAGGAACCCACAGGCCACAGAGTTTTCGTTTCGTTCCAATTGCGTTCGAAATTGACCCACTCCCGCTGAGGCGCATCGGAACCCCAGGGAAATTTGGCCCCATGATTCCCACGTGCGGCTTTTTCCCATTCCGCCTCTGTGGGTAATCGCTTGCCCGCCCAACGGCAGTAGTCCACAGCGTCGTACCAGGTGATTTGAACTACGGGCAACTCGCTGGTGCCAGTTTCTTCTGATAACAATTTATTGCTGTAAGGATTGGGGGGCTCTTTACGCCCGGTACTGTGTATGAAGTTCAGGTAACGGGAGTTGGTGACTTCGTGAATATCGATGGCATACGCATCCAACTTCACCTTGCGTTGCGGTCGTTCATCCGCACGGCCTTCCCCTGATTTACTGCCCATTAAAAATTCGCCTGCAGGAATAACAATCATAGTGACTGAATCGCGTTTCTTTTTAGAAGATAAATCCGGTTCTTCGTGAAGGGAAAACCCATTAGTCACAAAAACCAGATAAATAAAAAAGTGCGCCAGTAAAAATTTTGTCAGTAATTTCATTTTTTGGTCTCCCGACTTTCAGAAATTACTTTCTGAGTGATTTTCGTAATTTCCCGAGTTAACTTTTCGACGACTTGTGCCTTTCCATGGTCCGCGGCATCATAAGCCTGGGCCAACAACGCCCGCGATTGATGGAGATGGGTCTCTAACTCGGTTTGTATGGCCGGTGATACCAAAGTGCCGCCGAGTGCCGCGTGATGGTAGGCCTCCCAGGCGTGTTCCACTTTCAACCGTGCTTCAGAAGTTTGCTGAAAAAGCATTTCATTTTGTAAGTCTTCCGCCAGACTCGCCACCGGGAATGAAAGAACGAATGCAGTACAAAAAAGAAATTTTTGCAATGTAGATATTGGTTTGAGTAAATGAGTGATCGCTTTCATGAATTCCATTCCTTGTTTTCTGTTGTTATTACGGCCGACGGGAAGGGACGCTGCCCTTCCCCAGGGGCCGCAAAAACTTACTGCATTTGTTTGGTAATCATTTTTTTCACTTGCTGATATTCCGCATTGGAAGCATCAAGGGTTAAGGCTTTATCAATAGCAGTCATCGCTTGTTGATATTTTTCAGCACCCATGTGCACGAGAGCGTCCATGTAAAACGTACGCGCTTGCAGCATGGCACTGTCTTCCACCGAACGCGCGCAACGGAATCCCAAGCCCACACCGTAACTGTTGTTCATGGGATCGTTCCAAAAACGATGTGTGTTGGTGACGCTTTGGGCTGGGGCATACCAGGACCCGCCACGAATCACCCGTTTTTTGCCGGTAGCAATTCTGTCGACATACGTTCCGGTGGCGCTTAAGAAAACCCCTTCTTTAGGACCCGTTGGGTTTACTGTGACGGTAGAAGTTTTATAGTAGTTCGGGTCATACCAATCCTGTACCCACTCGAAAACATTTCCGGCCATGTTATAAATTCCATAAGGGCTTTTCCCGTCCGGGTAGGCATCGATATTAGCGGTGAATTCTTGCTTGCGGCCAAAATTGGCTTTGGTGGGGTCCAAATCATTTCCCCAGGGGTACATAAACCCCTCCGGACCCCGAGCCGCTTTTTCCCATTCCGCTTCCGTAGGTAAACGTTTGTTGTCCCAACTGCAATAGGCATTGGCATCGTGCCAGTTCACCCCGCTGACAGGTTGTTGAGGTTTATTACGACGATGGTCGTCCCAATACGCAGGAGCGGGGTGACCGGTGGCTTTCATAAATTCCCCATACTTTTTATTAGACACTTCATGCTTATCTAAAAAGTAGGGATCTAAAATCACATTGTGGGCCGGGCCCTCATCATGAAACGCTTCTTTAGAAACGGCGTATCTGAGTTGCTGGCGTTTGGACATTTTTTCGGTGTCGCGGTTTACTTTTTTGTCTACACCCATTAGGAAAGGGCCTCCCGGAATTAAGGCCATGTCTTCCGGAATTTGCGTTTTGGACCAGGCGTTAGGAATCACAAATAGACTGGTGACCGCCACGGCCGATATCAAGGTTTTAATTGTTTTTCCCATATTCATTGTATTTCTCCTTATCCATTACAATGTTTGTTTAATGTTATGTTCACAGTTATAGACAATATGTCTATAGTTTGTCAAATGTTTTTTGTAAAAGAATTGACAAACATTGGACAAGATTGGTAGGATTTGGAGTATGAAGACCTATCGAATCAAGCAGGTTTCAAAAATAACGGGGTTGTCGAAAGAGGTGTTGAGGGTTTGGGAAAAGCGCTACCGTTTGGTGTCTCCGGAGCGAGGGCCGAATCGATATCGAATTTACTCAGAAGAGGACGTTAACCTGTTGATTTATTTAGCGCAGGAAACGCAGAAGGGTCAAACCATTGGGGATTTGGCAATACTGGGGCGAGAAGAACTGATCCGCCGAATGAACCAGGAAACCACCGTCGAGCCCTCCGTTGAAATTCCGGTGACGGATTCCCTGATTAAAGATCTGGAGGCGACTCTGGTTCCTCTGGATCGAATCAGTTTTGAGAAAAAGCTGAATGAAATTTTTTCACTTCTGCCATTTGCGGACGTGTTTCAGCGTGTGCTGGTTCCTTTGCAAATCCGTGTCGGAGAATTATGGTTTGAAGGGAAATTAAGTATTGCGACAGAACATTATGTGACCGCGCAGGTCAAACAAAAATTGTTTGCCGTGATGAACATGATGTCAAATGAGAAGGGACCGAAAGTGGTGCTGGCCTGCCCGCCATGGGAGCTTCATGAAATCGGTTCGCAAATGGTTGCCTTTCATGCCACTAGTGTGGGATGTCAGTCCATCTTTTTAGGGGCGAACCTGCCTACGGAAGATCTCATACAATTTTGCCAAAGCACGCAACCGGAAGTGGTGATCCTTTCCTTTACGGCTCCTGTCAGCGACTCCAATGGAAGAATCTACCTGGCAGAAATTTCCAAGAACCTGGTGCCGATTTGTGATGTTTGGATTGGAGGGCAGGCCATCAAAAACCTGATTGCATTCATCGATAACAAAAAAATAAAACCCATCAAAAATTTCCAGGAATTAGACGCTCGATTAAATGAGCTTTTTCAAAGCACCTCTTAATTTAAAAGACACTCTGCTAATTTGTTGCCAGTCTCCGGGAAGGAAGAGTTTTTAATCTGTATTAAAAATTGTCCTTCTTGACATAGTGGTTTTCCGTAGTGTTAAATAAGTGCGTACACATCATCACTTCTTTGAAATTGATATCTTTCTATGAAATATAACTTTCGTGCAGGTTTCCTGCTGTTATTGTTGCCACTGCTCGCTTCCTGCCTGGTGACTACGGACCGGCTTGCGGTTTATAAAAATTCTCTGCTTTCTCAAACGGAGATCGACGCGCTCATCGGTCATTACCATTTATTGGATAACGACGGAAACTTTAACAGCCTATCCATCAAACCTCGATCCGCCACCTGGAATTCTCAAAACGGGACGCAACAATTTATTTCTACCAACGTTATTTATAAAAATGGCGGATCCATTCCCTTTCATTTTGAAGGTGTGGGAATTCTGTCCCGAATCCCAGAAAGCGATTTCGTTCTGGTAGGAGTTCCGGGAGAAACGATTCGATTCCGAAAAGATGGGAAGATGATTTCTGTTCCCAAAAACGAAGTGGAATCGGCTTCCCACAAAAATCATTTGTTTGTTATCAAGAAGAATGGACAGGCTCTGGAGTTTTACCTTCCCTCGTCCAGTAAGAAAGCTTTAAAAGAAGTTTTTGCCAAGCCTAGAGATCCGTTGCCGACTGAAAAATATTTAACCTATTTAAAAGAAAACATTCAGTCAATTTTTCAGAACGAGAAAGTAAGTACTTTTATAAAATCCAATTCTAAACCGGAAGGAATTGTTGAGAAAAAAATTGATGAGGCGCTGACCGAAAAAGAAAAAAAGGAACTGGAGAAACGAAAGAAGCGACTGGAAGCGGAAAAACAATCTTCCAAAGAAACCACAACGACCCAGAAACCCGCCGCCACTCCAGGAACAGGTCAAACTGCTAAACCACAACCCCAAAAATACAGTTGGCAGAGGAACAACAAACCTAAGGGACCCAGAATCGAATCGATTGATGGATACTATTCCGTATCGTCGAATGAAATAATCCAATTTAAACTGTACAAAAAACATAAAGATTCCTACGAGTATAAAGGATTTAGAAAATTTAAATCTGACCCCTGGGGATTCCGCCACGTTCTCCGCAATGATTATATAGAACATGGCCACTGGTACCCGGACAGCCAGCAATTTTATGCTGTGATGAGATTTGAAGGGAGTCATCAATGCGAATGGGGTTGGTCGGAATGGAACTGGTCTTACCCGGTAATGTATGAAGAGGTTGTTCAAAAAACCAAGAAGGTCCCGGCTTGGGCTCCTGACATTTTTTCTTCAAGTTCCATTCCCCCCGGGAGAAAAAAGAAACGGATTTGTAGAAAAATAGAGCTTCGAGCAAGCGATTGTTCTTTCGTTCGATGCATCAAAAAAACGGATCCCATAAGTGGGGGAGACTATGTAATCGTTCGCACCCTGAAGGACGCCATCTGGGTTTACAAAAACCATTACGGCAATCGGTAAACGTCAGTAAGGCTGGGTCAATTATCCATAATTGTTCGTATTATTCAGAGAGTCATTTTATGAAAACACTTCAACTCGCTTTATGTTTCATAGTGATCACATTTTTCATTGGTGCAGCGTCCAGTGCGCTGGCACAAACCATTCCCCCACCGGGAGAGGTGAGACTGGGTATCCAAATCAAGCAAGGGGTCGACCCTTATATTGCTGACCTGGATGTGAACGGTCTGGGTGCATCTTCAGGACTACTCATAGGGGACCACATTAAAGAAATAGGCTATGCGCCTACGGCGTTTACATATCAAGTCAAAGCGCATCTTAGTAGCAAAAAGAAAGATAAGCCTTTTAATATTGTGGTGACCCGCGGGGGAGTGTTAGTTGTCATTAAGGTGGACCCACGCAAACCTCTCAGAAGTTGGATAAAACAAAAGGGAACCGATCCGTTATCGGACTGCTACCTGTCTCCTACCGCGGACTGCATTGTGAACACCATAATGAAACCTGAAAAACAAACCAGTATTCAGGAACAGTTTTCTTCCCATACTTCCAATGTGCAAAATCTATTGAGACTGAACCGGCGGGACCTTGCGAAATCGGAGCTTGAAAAAGCCAAAAGGAAATATTTTCAGTTGCCCAAAATTACGTATAAAGTGGGTTCAATGGTAAGGGCTTTGCATCAAATGGGTGAATCTCCTGACCCAAGATTGTTGAAGTACACCAAAAATAAATTGCATTTAAAAAACGGTAAGGTGAATGTCAGTGATCTATTGTCAGTCACAGAATATTTTGGAGAAGCAGGATATAAAGAAGCTGCCATGATGTTTTTAAACCTGGTAGTGGATGCCGCAAAAACTTCTCCCGGTCTCATAAAAAGTTATTCCCGAAGATTGGGCAGGGCTCTGGCCGCCACGGAAAAAAATGATTGGATCACTTCCTACTTAAAGTCCAAACATTACAAATCGGAATGGAAAAGCAAAATGCTGGAGGCCGCGTTTTTGCAATACATAGAAAATGAGGATCTCAAATCGGCCTCTATCATAATGAACCTTATTTTCGGAGTTCATACCTCTAAAACGAATGAGGATAACCTGATTTTCATAAGGTTATTTAAAAAGGCTCAACAGGATAAGGTGGTTTTAAAGATGGTAGAGCAATTGAAACATCAAACTGAAAAGGCAAGCCCGTTGATTCGGCCGATCCTCGCCCGCAGTCTGGTCAAAGCCTATGGGGCGATCGGCGATATTCCAAAGGGGCGCCAGACCATTCAAAAGTATTTCAGCAAAAAACCTCTTCGGTCCATGCTGGACTTAATCATAGAAAGTGCCAACTCCAGGAGTTCTGTCGGGTCGACGGTTCAGTATTATAAAGAGTTGCCTCAGTTGATTGCGGAAACCTATGCCCTTTTGAAAAAATCGAGCGCTAAGGAACGTAAATCACTGAGGCTGACCATTAAGGAATTTTATGAGGTCATGGCGGCGCATTTGAAAAGCAGGTTCTCCATTCAGGAATGGAACGCTTATGGCTTTCAATGGTATGACTACGGCAATCTGGTTTCGGCCCTGGTGGAAGTCAGAAAATATGATGAAGCGATGCGGTTTGCCGACGAATCCCAAAGGAGATTTGGAAAGAGTTACCGGTATATGGACATTTTTTATTTATACGGGTATACCGCGCCTCCGCAAAGAGTCGAAATCCTAAAACGACATCCTCAATATAGAAAACACGAACATTTTTATAAGCGGGCGCGTCTGCAAAATTTATATTGGAAAGGTTTTACGAAAAAAGCCGCAGACTTGTTTCCCACCTTGACTCAAAAAGAAAAGCGAATATCTATCATCCAACAAATTCCCTTCGCCACCGTCTGCAACACCTGTAATTTATAAAACCACTTCGAAAAGATCTTATTAGGAAAAATATAAAGGTTGTGGTTATTATGATTGCTGGGTCATTTTTTGAAGTCTGTTGATTGCATTTTCAAGAGATTGGATTCTATGTTCCAGTCGATTTATTTTAAAAATTGTTAAAGCCTGCTTGTAATATTCAATGGCTTTATCGTACTGTCCCTTACTGGTCGAGACGTTTCCCAGGTTATAATAGCCATCTCCGACGGATGGATGCTCTGCCCCCAACAGTTTTAAATTTAACTCTATCGATTGCTCATAATACTTAATGGCCTTGTCGTGTTGTCCTTTGCCACGCCAAGCGAGTCCAAGGTTGTTGTAATTATTAGCCACCTCAGGATGCTCAGAACCTAGAGTTTGCTTGTGCAATAATAATGAGTTTTCAAAATGTTCAATGGCCTTGTCATATTGTTCTTTTCCATACCAGGCGATTCCTAAATTATTATAGTCACCCGCAACTTTGGGATGCTCAGAGCCAAGGGATTGTTGGTGTAGCTTTAACGCTTTCTCAAAATACTCAATAGACTTGTCATGTTGGCCCTTGCTATCCCAGGCAATTCCCAGATTTTGATAGTCGGTCGCGACCTTCGGATTCTCAGGGCCTAGTGTCCGCTTATGTAATTTTAATGCTTTTTCATGGTACTTAATGGCCTTGTCGAACTCTCCTTTAATAGTTGAAGCTACCCCTAGGCTTCGATAATCATTTGCCACTTTTGAATGCTCAGAACCAAGAGCTTGTTTATGTAATTTTAATGCTTTCTCAGAGTACATAATTGATTTATCGAGTTTTCCTTTTTTACCAAAAACAACGCCCAAGTGGTTGTAAACATCCGCCACCTTTGAATGTTCAGAACCTGGAGTTTGTTTATGTAACTTTAATGCTTTGTCATAATATTCAATCCCTTTTTCGTATTTTCCTAAAATAACATTGGTAATTCCCGCCGAAGTCAAATAATCCGCATTCTCAGGTTCCAGTTGCGAGGCACGTTCGTAGTATTTTAAAGCTTTGCTGTATTGAATTTTGTTTTCTGCTAGCCTTGCAATTTGATAAGCCGCTTCTGCTGCTGATTTAGTGTTTTGATCCAATGCTTTTTGAAAAAGTGCTTCGGCTTGTTCAGTTTTGCCTTGATTTAAATTAGCCTGGGCTAGGGCCAATTGATCCTGCGGAATGGTTGGTTGGCGTTCCAGTGCTTCTTGCGCTTCGGCCAACAGGATTTTGGTTTTCTCCAAATCTTGTTCAGCATTTTGGAGTCGGTCTTCTGTAAATACTAATACCTTTTCTAAAAGCGCTATCTTTTCTTTGTCACGTTGTTGTCCTTTTTCATACTCACGTTTTATTTGCTCGCGAACTTTTTTGACTTCTTTTTCTAGTGCGCTTTTATGTTCAGCTAAAGTGATGCCAATATTGCCAACATGAATATTTCCCTGATTATTACGAATATCTCCTGTTTGATTGCCCCCGGTATTAGAATTCCCATCTGCCAATGCAATTGAAGGAGTCCACCACAATCCAAGTGAAATCCACCAAACAAATAATAATAGAAACAGTGAGAGTAGTTTCAAAGAGTGCTGTTTTTTTAAAGAAGGGAATTGAATCACGAAACAAATACCTCCAGGTTCATAGAGTGCGTCCAAACCTTAACCCTTTCGGTTTTCGGATGCAAGGGGAATACTGAATGGAAACAAAAACGAATTTGGAGATAAAAAATTCTTTTTAAGACCGATTGCTCTTTAATTCAATACCTAAAAAACGGGTCTACACAAAGAACTGAACACACAATTTTGAAATAATTTAAATATCAGATTTTCTTAAGTTTGCCTCCAATTCTATTGTAATTCCCTGAGTTAATGTTTTTATTTGGTTTAATAAAGATTTTAATGAAAACCGATTTATTTAACTTCCAAATTTTGTAATACAAAATACGACAGAAAAAGCACAGTTTTAATGATATCCTTATCCCGAAAATTTCTCTAAAGTTGAATCTCAATAAGTTTGCTCTTTGTTTTTAGGGGAAAACTTTAGTCTGAATATTTTCACATTGCCAAAATTCAGTGGAGTGGACTAAAGGAAGAAAACATCAGGCCGTATGTCTGTTAACAGCAAAAGGGTAAATGCTTTTTTAAGACATAACTTCAAAAAGGAGAAACGAAAATGAGACAAGTCCAAAGGTTATGTTTGTTGTTATTTTGTTTTGCACCCGTTTTAATTGCAGGTTGCTACAAGAATCATAACCATCATGCCAAGCTTCCAGATTCCAAGCATCAGCATCTTTATACTCCTCAGCCGTTCACGCCGCATTCTTATCAGCCTCTGGCAGATCAGAGAAATTTGATACCCGCGGTCGAGATTGATCAGGACAAAATTAATGAAGGAGATATTGCGTTTGAAAAACTGTTCTACGCCGGCAAGCATATTTTTTCGAATCGGTTCACTTCGGAGGATCACTTTGGAGAAGGCCCCACCGGCCCTCGTCGCAGTGTTTATAAGATGGCCGATCGGGAAAACTATCCTTTTCTTCGCTTCAATGGTCTGGATTCCCAATCCTGCCTGGAGTGTCATCTGGCGATCGGGTTTTCTTCACAACATAAATCGACCGGCCCCAATCAGGTCCGTTTCATTAAGCAACCGGGAATCACCGGCGGTGGAGCTGGTTTTGCATCGAATGCGTTTGGATTGGAAAATTTTAATTGTAAGGATAAAGATGAGAATAATGAATGTGAAACGACCAAAGGCGTCATTCGCAACCCGCCGCATGCCTTTGGTGCAGGTTACACTCAAACTCTTGCCGAGGAAATGACATGGGATTTGGCCAAAATTCGGGAGAAAGCGCACGCTAATCCTGGAGTGGTCATGAAACTGGTGGCAAAGGGAGTTTCTTTTGGAGAAATTGCCGTCGATGCCAACAATCAAATTATCGAAGACAAAACCAATATTGTAGGTGTGAGCGAAGACCTGGTGGTGCGGCCATTTCAATGGAAAGGCATTGCCAGCAATTTAAGAAACTTTATTCGCGATGCGATGAATTTTCATTTCAGTATTCAGCCGACGGAGTTTCTTGCTGAAAAACCGGGCGAGGACGATATGGATGATCTGAAAAATGAAATCAGTGAAGGGCAGATCAGTGCCGTGGCCGGCTTTCTCGCTTTATTAAGACCTCCGGTAGAATCTTCCAAAGGACTGAACGAAAGACACGTGAAAAAGGGAAAGAGGTTGTTTAAAAAAATAGGTTGTGCGGAATGCCACATTCCTAAGTTGCCAATTGACCTGCCGTACGTGACAGTAAGGGATCCGCGAATTGATGAAGGGCTGGCCCAAAAGGTGGAACAATTTTACAAACCCTCCTCTAAGGTTTCAAAACTCTTGTCTTCTCAATCAAAAAAGAGATCGTTTGCGCTGACTCGCAGGCATAAAGTAACCCCTTCGCTTGAAAAGTATCTGTTCAAAAAATCTATTCTTAAAAAGGATCGAAAAGAAAAACTGACAAACGAAACGATTGCTTTGGAATTGTCGAAAAAGTTGAAAGGGTTTGTGCGTAATCTGAATAGACAAGACGGGCCACCTGAAACTTTACCGCGATTGCCTCATCATCATGGCAAAGTGAAAGTGCCTTTGTATAGTGATTTGAAACGGCACAACATGGGTGTCGGCTTAAGTAGCGGTAAGGGAGTGACTCAAACCACCGATGGCGGCCAGGAAATTCCTGAAGAAGAGTTTTTGACGCGGCCTCTCTGGGGGGTTGCGGATACGGCTCCCTGGATGCACGATGGCCGGGCGCTTACTTTGACGGAAGCCATTGAAATGCATGACAGTGAAAACAGCGAAGGTTCCGATTCGGCGAAGAACTTTAAAAATCTGTCGAAAGCGGATCAAACCAAAGTCATCACCTTCCTCAGTAGTTTGCGATTACCGGTTTTTTAGCCAATCGGTTGTAATAAAAAGCATCTTATGTTTTGCCTCCTCATCGTCCTCTTGGGATGGTGGGGAGGTATTTTTTTGGAGAAGAGTAAAGGATTGTATTTTAAGCAGCTAAACTTCATTAAAAGATTTTATTTAAAACCGGTTTGTTCAACTCATGAAGTTTGTAATACAAGCTACCACAAGAAAACCATGGTTTAAACGATATCCGAATTTCGAATAAAACCCTAAATTAGTCAAAGTTGAGTTTTAGTCTTTTAGATTCCTTTGGAGGAGGAATGACTAAAGCTCTTAATTTTAATTTAACTTGAGGAGGGTTTATGAAAACGAAATCATTATTAATCTGTTGTTTATCTCTTTTGGTGGTTTTAACGTCGCAAAACTTTGCTAATGCGCATTCTCCTTCTGATCCGCCGACGACGGATGCCATGTTTGACACTGATCGCAACATGGTGCTTCAAGACAGTGATAAGGATGGAGTTCCGGATCTAACCGAAAGTCTTGAAGGCACCAACCCCAATGACCCTGTGGATTTTCAGGGAGCTCAAAATTCCGATGATTTAGAAGCGGTGGGTTTCCCGACCACAGCGTGTCGCCCTGGCTATCGTCAAGCGGGACCACGACTTTGTATTTCTACCAATGTTCAGAATGCCACCCGTTATGCCTGGGCGCAACGACGGTGCCGGGTACAGCAGGGCCGTGTAGCGAGTTATGAAGATTTGTATTATCTCTACATACACTCCAATCTCGATGCGTCCTACAACCCGAATGGTCGTTGGATCGGAAATATGGTTGCAGATGATAATGCCTTGTGCGGCAATCGCTCGATCACTTTCGATGGAGATCCGGACCGTGATAACTTCGAGGGCACTTGTAACAAAAATAATAATCGCGGTTATTGGTGTGCTCACGATCGTTTCTGAGTCATCCAACTCAGTCATTACTAAATACCAAAAACCGGGAGAATATTATGAAAACGAAAAACTTTTGTTTATTTTATATGTTTCTTTTTGTGGTCATGACGACACAAAATGCTTACGCAACACAGTTTGCATCTAATTCGCCGATGTCAGATGCCATGTTCGATACCGATCGCAACATGATTCTGAAAGACAGCGATGGAGATGGAATTCCGGATTTAACGGAAACCCTTGAAGGCACTAATCCAAACGACAAGAGTGACTTTCAGGGCGTCCATGGCGAACTCGAAGCGGCTAATTCCACTAATGTGGAAGCCGTGGGTTTTCCGACCACAGCGTGTCGTCCGGGTTATCGCCAGGTAGGATCACGACTCTGTATTTCTACCAATGTTCAGAATGCCACCCGTTATCCCTGGGCGCAACGGCGCTGCCGTGTGCAGCGAGGTCGTATGGCGAGTTACGAAGATTTGTATTATCTCTACATACACTCCAATCTCGATGCGTCTTACAATCCGAATGGTCGTTGGATTGGAAATATGGTCGCAGACGATAATGCCTTGTGCGGCAATCGCTCGATCACTTTCAACGGAGATCCGGACCGGGATAACTTCGAGGGTACCTGTAATAAAAATAATGTTCGAGGGTATTGGTGTGCCCATGATCTTGCAAGTTCTACAGGTACACCACCCGGCCAACCACAAGTGACCTACAGGTTACAGGTGCGACGGTTCCAAAATACCGGTCTGACGAATGCAGATGCGGATCGAATTTTTGGAGATGCTTCAAGAGTGATTCAGACGGACGATGGTCCGAACGATATCGCTTGTAATGTCAGAATGCTTCGGGATGGTACGGTGACGGCATTTACGACCGGTGATGGATCCATTGACAGTGGGGCTGAGTTCTCTGCGGTGAATGGACTTCCCGGAAATATCAAAGTCGTGAACCAGATTAACTGGTGCAGTACGATTGGAGCCAATATTATTGGTTGTGCTCCAGTACCCGGGAACTCTCTCGTAGTGGTGAGATTTACGACCAACCTGGAAGGGATTCTATGGTTACACGAATTTGGCCACAACAAAGGTCGTAGCCACAGAAACGGTACCAGCAACGTTATGCATCCATCTATTGGTGCAGATCGACTGGGTGTCAACACTGACGAGTGTAACGCCTTCAGGACTTCTCCTTTAGTGGCGTTGGCAGGTGATCCGTCAGTGCTTGCAGCTGACACTTCGCTTCAGTTTGACACTTCCGCTGCGGAAGCACCGGAGGATGTTCGAGACTTTGTACGCCAACACTTTTTTCACGGAACACCTTACGAACAGGCGACCACTTATGGCACCGAGGCGATTCCCGTTCTGCTGGAGATGCTGAAAGATCCAAAGGAAATGGAATGGTGGCCGAACATTGTCGCTACCTTAGGGATGATTGGTGATGAGAGTGTGGTAGATCCACTTATTGAGTTTCTCGAAAACAATGGCAATGGTCCGCTTGAGAGGTCCCATTACTCAGCGAAGTCCGTTGTTCCATTGGCGCTGGGCTATGCGGTGAACCGGTCCGGCAGTTCTAAAGCGCTCGATTATTTGATTGCTGCTACCGATCCTCAGTTCTGGAGCAGTAAAAAGGTCGGCCGTTCCGAGTTTCAAGCCAGTATGGCTCAACGCAATGACGACCTGACCACGAAGGTGACTTTAGGGTTGGCGTTGACCGGAAACTCAAAAGCGCGTGAAACCCTGCAAAACATGAAAGTCAGTGGTAGTCAGAGCACACGTGAATTTCAAGCACTGCATAGTGATTTGATTGATGAAGCGGTGCGCGAAAATGAAACCATTGAGAAGCAGGGATTGAAGCAATACTATTCCAAGCACTGACAGGGAATGAGTCAGTGATTTGAAATAGTCCTGAAATGGAATCTGCCCATGGAACCAAGGATTGGGGCCATGGGCTTGGATTCTTTAAACCCTTTCCAATCGCCCCACCGGCTGCATCCTGGTTAGTTTCCATCCCCTGTTACAAACTGAAACAATTCGTTACTTGAGAGAAAGGATTCCCCTGTGAGTTCGGCGTATGCTGTTTTCATTTAAACCATGAACATAAAGGAGTACAATCATGAAAACTGCAATGATCGTTTTGGGACTTTTCATCACTACCGTGGTTTTA
The DNA here is from genome assembly GCA_965223665.1 of Nitrospinaceae bacterium. Classification (GTDB taxonomy): domain Bacteria; phylum Nitrospinota; class Nitrospinia; order Nitrospinales; family Nitrospinaceae; genus CBDCVY01. The sequence continues at coordinate 1,836,907 of OZ245011.1, read as the reverse complement.
ATGGGTGCCTTTACCGGTTGCGGATTTCGACACAAGAGCCCGGAAGCGCGTGCCGACCACATGGTCGACAAGGTGACAAAAAAGTTGAGCTTGAATGAAGCACAGGTTGTAAAACTGAAAGCGGTTAAAGATGAATTTCTAAAGATAAGGCAGGAAATGAAATCTAAACGACAGGACATGAAAACTTCCGTTTTGGAAATGCTGGAGCAGCCGAAGTTGGACCAGCAACGGGTGTTGTCCTTAGTGGAAGAGAAAACGCGTAACGTGAATGACAAGGCTCCACAAGTTGTGGCAGCGCTGGCGGATTTTTATGATAGCCTGTCGCCGGAACAGCAACAGACCCTGCGTGAAAACGTGAAGGAAAAAATGGAGCACGGAAGGCATGCATGGAAGCGTTATTAATTTAATCAATGCGCCGGGTGTGTTGGGCCCGGCGTTCCGGGCCACGCCCGGAGGGACTCACTGGCCGTGAGGGGCAAAATTGATGTTCAAGAGTTGATTAACCCTCGGAGCTCTGGCAAAACTTTCGAGAAGAAATGCTGCCTCCAACCGCAGGTTGGCGATGACTGGCGTAACCGCCAGGGATAGCAATTATTTTCGATGATCGGTGGCAAGCGCCGGATCTACAGAATCTCTTCCCAAGTTGAGTTTGCCTTTAGAAGAAAATGCGGAAAGGGGTTGATGCGCTCCCCCTTTCATGAAGGGGCTGGGGGGATTTTTTCTTTTACAAACTCATTTGCAATTGACTCTTTAATCTGATTTTCTTACATATGAAAAACTCTTATTTAAAAATTGATGTCACGCATATTACTCATTGACGACGACGAACGACTGGCGGAATTACTGACAAAGTATTTCCAAAAGTTTTCTTTTGAACTGGAATGTGCCTTCAGTCCCAGCGAAGGGTTCGCCCAGTTAAAGCAGGGTGGGTTTGATCTGGTGATTCTGGATGTCATGCTTCCGGAGATGGATGGATTTGAAGTGTGTAAAACCATTCGCAAGGAAAGCGACATTCCGATACTCATGTTGACGGCGCGTGGCGAGGTGATGGACCGCATTGTTGGTATTGAATTGGGTGCCGATGATTATTTACCGAAACCATTTGAGCCGCGTGAACTGTTAGCGCGTATTCAGAATATCTTGAAACGGTCCACCCGGCAGGCGCAGGACAGTCAGGTCCTGCGTTTTGATGGATTAGTGGTGGACCGGGATTTGAAACAGGCCACTTTGAATGATAAGGAACTGACCCTGACTTCCATGGAGTATCAGTTGCTGGAGTTGTTCGCGTCTCACTCGGGTAAAACGTTCACGCGCGATGAGATCCTCAATCATCTTCAGGGAATCGAAACGGAAGTGTATTCCCGTTCGGTGGATATTCTGGTCAGCCGCCTGCGGCAAAAGTTGAAACCGAAAGATCTTATTAAAACCATCCGCGGGACAGGATACTGCTTTATAGGAAAAGCCCGGTGAAATCATTGTTCAAAAGAAAAAATCATTCGCTTACGGCACGACTCGTTTTTTTGTTTATCGTGATTGCAATTTTGTTAATGGTGTTTGTGGGGGCCTCCATGCGGTTTGCTTTCCGTTCCAACTTTAAGGAAAACATTCTGCCGCACTTGTTCCTTTATATGGAATACATTCAGAAAGATATTGGAACCCCTCCGGATTTTAATAGAGCCAAAGAACTTGTCGAACGACTTCCCGTGGACGTTCACCTTATGTTCGATCAAAAGCAATGGTCGTCCACGGACACTTTGCTGGACTTTAAGAACATGGACTACTACAAACAATTTTCTGAGGGTGGTGTCGATTATGCGCTGGGAGAACTGGAAGGGCAGGATTTTCTGGTAAGAAAACATCAGGATTACACAATCGCGTTTTCGGTTCCGCATCCCCGGCACTTTTGGGGTTGGCGCATTGCAGTGCCACTGTTAATTGCGCTCGTCTTATTGATGATCCTTTATCACCGGACGCGTCGCATTTTTTCTCCGATACAGGTGATTAAGGACGGTGTTAAAAAGATTGGGGAAGGGGACCTCGAACACAAGATTGAGTTAAATCAGTGTAACGAGTTTGGAGATTTGTCCAACAGCATCAACCTCATGGCGGGGGATATTCGTCAAATGCTGGAAGCCAAGCGACAGTTGCTGCTGGCCATCAGCCACGAACTGCGCTCGCCGATGACGCGGGTGAAGGTTTCCACGGAGATGTTGCAGGATGAAAAAGCGCGTGAGGATATCAACCGGGAATTGTCGGAAATGGATAACCTGATCGCCGAGTTGCTGGAAACGGAACGGTTGAACACACGACATCGCGTTTTAAATCTTACCCATGTTTCACTAAACGATTTGATCACCGAATTGGTGAACGAATATTTTAAAGACCGACCGCCGGAACTCCATTTGCCGAAGTCCGACATTAAAGCCAATGTCGATCCGGTGCGCATTAAGTTGCTACTGAAAAACCTTTTGGATAATGCCCTGCGTTACACTCCAAAAGGTGCCAACCCTCCGAAGCTATCGTTAAAACAATCTGAAAATGAAATAACGTTGACCGTTCAGGATTATGGAAAGGGAATTGATGAAAAAAACATTCCCTTTTTAACGGAACCGTTTTACCGAGTCGACCCGGCTCGCCAGCGACAAACGGGAGGATACGGTTTAGGGTTGTATCTGTGCCGTATCATCGCCGAAGCCCACCAGGGAACGTTAGAAATAAAAAGCCAGCCGGAAAAGGGAACTGAAATACTGGTGACCTTGCCAATTAGTTGAGTCTTACTTTAGAATTCCAAAACCCAATGATGAATCCTCTGACCGTTTCAGGAAGCAACTTGACCGAATAGAAAATAAAATGAATAGCCAGTAATCCCATACCCAACAAGTTTTACCCAGATTACCTAATTCTGTTTCAAAGCTAACGAGAACTTCCTTTTTTTCGTCTTTCCAATAAATTAGGTGTAAAAACAAATAGTTTTTTGATAATATTTGTGAAATTCGGAATTATTACCAAATTAAAACACCAATCTCCTATTCAATCATTGCCCAGTATGTCAGCTAGCACAGGTGCTAGAGCAGTAGGAAATAGACAGAAATTATTATAAAAAAGCTAAGGCTCTTTATGACGGAGCACGCAGAATTAGAGAACAAGCACACTGATGTCTTTTCTTGCAAGGAGGGTTATCAATGTTTTTTGCAAAGTATACAAAGCATAGTTTTCTAAATATTTATAGAACCTCACTGCTCCGAAAAATCAAGATGGTAGGCTATCGTAATATGTTCTACGCCATTGGCATCGTCTTTTCAGTGATCGTGGCACATACTCAAACCGTAGCAGAACCTAATCCAATAGAAGGTATTCGAACGGACCAAAAAGCTAACTTGTCAGCGTTGGGACTGAAGATTGGACAGTCTTGTTTGAAATCCAACAGTCCCTTTTTGGCGTATGGACGCGTCCAAAACGCGTCAAGGAAAAAGCTGAAGAAAGTTGAAGTTGTTTTGATCGCCAATGGCGCCTTAGTAGGGCGCCAAAAATTGGATTTCGACAGTTTCGAAACTAAAGAACTTCGTTTCGAATGGTCTGCAGCGCCGGACCCACGAACACTTCTGCTGACTATGATCGTCGATCCGGAATTCTCCATTATTGATCGGGATCGAGCGGACAATATTGTCGAGCTTCCTGTTTTTATCGAAATGGAGAAGCCCGAGGCGGTAGCCTCCATCGACGCACTCGATATCTTGAGTATAAATGCTCAGCCGGTTGCGATCCAATTGCGATTGCGAAACCCAGGGGCGGATCGCATGCGAATTCCTGTTTCTATCAAATTTGGGGATCGTACGATTTACCATAATCTGACCAAGTTCGTCGAACCAGGTAGTGATATTGAAATTAGAGTCCCTTGGCCAGCTGGGAAACCCTTCGAACAGCCTATAAAAGCCAGCACACAACCCTGTTTAGAAGCGCCAGGCCGTATCCTTTTGCCAAATTCCACTGCAACGCTTCAAGTGTCAGGTTCAATCAAAGGGGTGCGCGGATACTATCGCGTTGCACCTGACGTAAATCTTGATGTGACTGTTCCGGGGGGGATTGCGGCGTTCGTGCAACCGTCTGGTCCGGTTGGGGAATGGCAATCTATTGGACCGACGTTGATCGACGACGGTTTAGGAGCTGTTGGGCGACTGGGATCTGTTGCAATCGACCCCAGTAATCCAGAGATCATCTATGTTGCGGCGCGAGCAGCTGGGGTTTGGAAAACAACAGATGGCGGTGCAAATTGGGCGGTAGTCGCAGATGCATTACCAACACTCAGAATCGAAGATGTTGATCTGTCGCCCGTCGACTCATCAACTGTATTTGTAACGACAAAGAACAATGGAATATACCGCTCCGATGATTCAGGTGCGACTTGGTTTGCAGTGACGATGACCGATTTGGACGCAACTGGCTCTGATGGGCATGGATTGTTTATCCATCCAACCGATCCCAATCAGATGTTCCTGACGTCGCGTGGCGGATTGCGATATTCGAACAACGGAGGTACCGATTGGACTATTGTTTTCCCTATTTTGGGAAGCGAGCGCATTTCGGCTTTTGCCTTTGACACTGATACGTTAAGCCGTGCTTGGATGTCCGTGAACGGCACAGCGGTCGGGCGGTCGGGGATCTACGTTGCTCCTTTGACGGGGACGGCACCAATGAACTGGCGCCGACTGAACGGGTGTCCGGGAGCACGTTTGCCCCAAGTGAGCGAAGATGTTAGCATCAAACTTGCGTTTTCGAAAGGGCGCCTATTCGCAAGTCATAAGGAGCCTGACAGCTGGGCTCTTTATCGAACTACCAATGTCAGCTGTCAGACAGGCGGTGTTGCTGAACAAAGTTGGGAACTCGCATGGAATCCTCAACATTCACTTGGCGGTGTTCCGGTGCACCGCTGGTTATGGAGCGCGATCTACGTGGATCCAATAAATCCCAAGTTTGTTTATGCGGCTGGTACTGATTTATGGCACTCCAGCGATTTCGGTGACACTTTTAAAAGAGCTAAACAACCGCATGTAGATCACCACGGCTTTGCATTTCATCCTAATAACCCGGAGATAATCTTTACAGGAAGTGACGGAGGGCTTTACCGATCAAACGGTCGCGGAAAAGACGGGACTTGGTCATTTATAGGTGAGGGCCTAAGGATTACAGAATTTTATACAATCGCTGACTCAGCCAAGCAACCAAACGTTGTTTATGGGGGTACACAAGACAATGGAGCCAGTGTCTATGATGGAAACGATACGACTTGGCATTACTTGGTCGGGGGCGATTCAGAAGGGGTCGAAATTGATGACCATGATTCAAATATATTTTTTGAACTGGGACAAGAAATGCGCCAGCTTAAAAAATCCGCAAAAGGATCGAACTCGACACGTTCTGATTTCTCAAACATTAGCGAAGACCTCCCAGAGGGTTGCCCGGTCTCAGCAGAATTTGGCCCGCATCCTAATCATTTCATGGTGCATCCGCGAGATTCAGAAATTCTATTGGCCACATGTAACGGGCTGTGGAAAGGTTTGCCGTGGAAACAGGACTTCGCGCCCCAAGCAGGCAGACTTACCCGCCTGGCGATTGACCCTCAAAGCGATACGTATTTTGCTGGCTCCACTCAAGGTGCTATTTTTGCCGGTATCGGTGGGCTCAGCTTTCAGCAAGTTTATAAGCATCCAGAAATCCGACAACTGGTTGATTTGGAGCGAGACATCTTTCAATCTGATGTGATGTATGCCGCTTTTACTGGAAACAACCTTGGACGAGTGATGCGGTTAACCCGTGATAACAGTGGGTCAGCGGAACTGACCGGGACGGATTTGAGTCAAGGATTGCCAGCGGGAGGAATCAACTCACTTGCGGTCGACCTCTTGCTCGACGATACAATTTATGTGGCGACTCGTCGATCCGGCGTTTTCAAGGGCCAGTCGAATGATAACTGGGCCACCTGGACTTGGACACCCTATGTGAATGGAATGCATTCGGCAACAAACGTTATGGAACTGCAGGTGCACCCAACAACTGGTGTGTTACGTGCTGCAACCTTTGGTCGTGGCGCATATGAGGTCCAAACAGATACGCCACTGGGTACCGTTTTGGCTGCAAAGGGGCGTCTAACGTTTTTACGTGTGCATGATGTTGGGACCGGATTCGGCCCACCCTTCGATTTTTTGGATGCTGAAGCGATTGTTAGGTTGGACAGTGATGCGAAAAAGGTATTCGGGCTACAACTTCGTGGTGGCCCAAACGAGGCAGTAAACAGTCGGATGCTTGACCTGCTGCGCAATGCATTCCGTCAAAATACACCAGTTCGAATTGAATATGAACGTATCGGTCCCAGATCTGGGCGCATTATACGTGTGACCCGGATTTAATATTTAATCTATTGAGTTCCTCTTTTGGGAGCATAACTTTATGAAGACTTTTATTTTAGCTTTTTTGGCCATACTTTTGTTAAACACAGGTACGGCTGAGGCCGAGCTTCGCAACATTAGCAATGCCCAGTTGACACTGCTCCGTGTCCATAATATGGGCACAGGGTTTGGCCCTAATGGTGATCAGATTGACGTCGAAGTTGTGGCCAAATTTGCAGGGCACCAAGGCGCATTCGGCTTTCAACTGCGAAATGACCAAAACCGACTAGTTCGGCAGGGAATGTTGGATTTGTTGCGTGATGCATTTAACAACAATTGGCGGGTCAATATTGATTACGAGATTCGCAGGTCCAATGATGTTGTAATCCGTCGGAATGGTGTCATTATACGACTATGGCTAACGAAGCCCTAGGCCAAGAACTCGGGGCGGTATCCTTATTTCAAATTTATTAGGTTTTGTTCAGAACTGAGAAGTTCTGTTTTAATTTTAAAACCTCCGGAAACCCAATGATGAATCCCATAAAAGTTTTTGGAAAAAACTTGATTAGATAGAAAACAAATTGGGCAGCAAGTAATCCAATGCCTAACATGTTTTACCCGGAATACCCAATTCTGTTTCAAAATAAGCCTTTTATTGAGGTGAGCGACAGATAGATTGTGCCAAAACGCTCTCTGTTTCCTAAATCATTTTGTCTCAAAAAATAACTACGTCTGCTTTATCTTCCTGTTGAGTGCTGGTATTTAGCTGACAGAGGCACAGGAAGCTGCTAATGATTTGTACGTAGTTGAAGATACATTCAAGATCGCGTTCGGCCATGTCCTTAAACGGAGTTAAATCCGGCGGTTGATTCCGGGAGAGAGGGTGTTTATAATCGCTTTATTCGTCGCTGACGGTAATAGGTTTCCATTGCCGTAGTGCGAAGTGCTTTCCAGTCAGTAAAATACTTTTCTTTAACGCTGCCATACTCAAGTGAATAACTTACCATTAAAGATACTGCATTTATTCATAGCTTCGGCCGTCGTTTTAACGCTGAGTGCCTGCTCAGGCAAAGACGACAACCATGATGAACCCGGTGCAAGCAAAGATAAAGCGGCCTCAGAGAAAAAACCCGAGCCAAAACCTGAGACCAAATCAGAAACAAACGTCAATCGGGATCGGGTTGACTTCAACGGTGTCCGCCTCATAGAGGCTGGCTCGGAACCGCGCTTCTTAATAAGCATCGATCAAACCACACCGGTCAAAGTAAATGTCTCGGCAAGCAGTGTGACTGAAGGAACGATAGGCGATAAGCCATTTAGCGATGCCTATGACTCTCGCTACCAACTGGGAGTGCGCCTGGTTGGGCCAGAAACCTCCAGGGACCTTGTAGCGCGGTTCCAGGCAACGAAAGTCGGCAGCCGCAAGGGCAACACAGGATCCTGGGAATGGCGACTGAGCTCTAATGGCGTACTGACGAAAGTGGAACCGCCATCGGTTTTAAGTAAGGATCGGCACTCTGAACTCCTCAATACACCGGCTCTGTTCTTAATGGTTCCCGGCGAACCTGTCGGCTCTGGTGCCAAATGGACATACGCCGACGCAGAGTACCCGTCCCCCGTAGAGATCCAATTGGATTCTATAAACGAACTCGAACTGACCGCAAAAGTATCGATGCAAAATGAAATGAAGGATTCGACTGTCAGCGTTGTGGCTTCAGGAACCTGGGACCGACATTTGCTCATCGCCCGGCAGGTCAAGAGCCAGGTCAATGTTTTCTTCAAGGCAAAGACAACCCGGAACGGTGAAGAAGTCGATATGCAGGTATCAAAAGTCGTTGAGCATGAGTATAGGGTTGAGAAATGAGTAGGTCCACGCAAAACAAATTGTCCTTTCGAACGCAACTTGCGCTTATGGTGTTTGGATTCTGTCTGCTGGTCGTCCAATCCGCTAAGGCGGAAACCGAGTGCGGCAGTATGGCGCAAGTGGCCGAACAAATCGCAGGTAGCGTGATTCCCGCTCCGTTTGGCCGATTCGGTCCGTGGGGTAGTGTAGTAGGGGGTGCGGTCGGCCTTGAAATAACTGAGAGTCCGGGCGATATGGTCAAGCGCTGCTTCGAGGAGGGGATGGGTGAATCTGCCCCGAGGCCTGTTGATGATCCGAGAAACTATCCCGGAGGTGAACCAGAGGAGGAAGAAGAGGAGGGCTTAATAGCCTGGCTGTTTGGGGATCCGCACCTGAAGACACTCGATGGACGCTATTACGATTTTCAGGGTGCCGGCGATTATGTGTTGTTACGTAATACCGCGGGTAACGTGGAAGTGCAGGCGCGCTTTGCCAGGTTAACCGTAAATCCCGGGGCTACCTTTGCACGTGGCCTGGCGGTCAGAGTTGGAGATCGCGTGGTCACCCTGTTCGAAGCAGGGCCGGAGGATTCAGTACCGATCGTTGTGGATGGACGACCAATTCCGTTCCTGGATGGTGGCACCTACAAAGACGACGATATTCATATTCAAAGGTTTCGACAGTGGTTTTTGCTTCGGTTTAAAAATGGATTGGCGTTGTCGACTGTAGGTGGCCGCACGATCAACCTGCGAGTCCCATCTGAATGGTCGGGGGACTTTGCCGGGTTACTGGGAAACGGGGATGGAGATCCCGCCAACGATGTAGCGTTAAATAATGGAAAAACCATTGACCCGGCTGACACCGACGCGCTTTATGGCGAATTTCTGGAGGACTGGTTGGCTAGCGGCGAGCGCTCTTTATTCAAAAAACCTTTTGAGTCGGCGGACCTCGGGTCCATCCAACCACAAACGATTGTGACTCGCCAATCACTGCCAGCTGATGCGGTTGCCAAGGCGTCCAAAACGTGTGGAGACCTGGGGCTTCCTCCGGGGCCGGTGCAGGATGGATGCATCTTTGACGTTGGACTCACCGGTGATGTGTTATGGGCAAATACTGATATTGTAGATATGGCTAATATTGCGGATGTGGATAAAAACGCGGCTGCACCTCCTGAAGTTACTACAGTCGATGGGGGTGCGCTTAAACTGAACGTGCCTGTCGAAATCTCTGCAGCTAAAGTCAGACAACGGAAGCGATGGTCGCTGGAAAAATCCGACGGCAGTACATTATTTTTTCGCAACACGGGGCTTGAGGTCGTCGAAGGGACCAACGCGTCAATCTGCGCTGCACGCTGGTCAATTCTTGATAGCAAGGAGAAGATCTTAGCGACGGGTTCACTGTGCATCGCCGAGCCTCGTCTGCAGGTTGAGGATGCGAAGCTATTCGAGATCGATATTCCGGCCGGTATCAAGGGTGGTTTTGTGCTGGGAAAAACTGCTGAAGGAAGCTCAAATACAGAGCGTCTCGGCGAGCGGCAACGCTATGATGGTAACCTGTTAACGCCCGGCCAGGTGGATACCTACAGGTTGCGTGTCGAAAACGGGAATCAACTTCTGTTGATGGACCCCGAAGGCGATAACGATTGCGGTTTCAAATGGGCCGTGCTCAGCGGGGAAACGCAACTGTTTCAGGGTACAAGCTGTCTGGCGACGGACCCGATCGATATACCCAGCGGGGAAACTATAACCGTTACTATCGATGCGGGTAAAAAGACAGGTCCCTACAGTATCGAGATGGTTCGCGTGCCGGAACCGCGGAAAGCGGATTTGAAGTTCGGTGAACCGCAGGACGCTTCAATCAATATACCCGGCGCGGTTGCGCAGTTTAGTTTTAATGCTAATGCCGGTGATCAGCTGGTGCTGGTTAATCCCGAGAGAAGAAACAAGAATTGTAAAATCGTCTGGCGGATTGTCAGTATCGGTGACAAACGTAACACCGTTTTCGAAGGGCCGGTTTGCCTTGATACCGGTGCGGTAACGGTACCCGGCACCGGCTCCCATATTCTGGAAATAGATGGCAAAAAGGCGGCTACGGGTAAGGTTTCAGTCACAACCTTTAAGGTGCCTGAGCCAAAGGTCGAAGCGTTGCGCTTTGGCGAGAACCTCGACGGTTCAATTGCAGCACCGGGCCAACGCGTACAATTTTCTTTTAACGGCAAGGCGGGCGAGAAACTGACGTTAGCGGACCCGACGAGTAGTAACAAGGACTGTAACATTGTCTGGCGGATCATCGGCCCGGATGCCAAGGGCGATGTGGTAAAACGCCTGTTCGAAGCGCCGGTTTGTTTAAAAGCCAAACCAGTGACTTTGCAATCCTCCGGACCACATGTTATCGAGATAGCCGGCAAGAAAGCTCAAACCGGTTCTGTTGTCATTATGGTAGAGCGCGAATAATTTTTCGTGTCCTTTTTATTTCTGGATTAATTGAGCTTTCAACCACTATATAAAATTTATTGCCTGTGAAGAAACTGAAGAAGGGAGTCGATTATGAAACGATTGTTAATTATTGCTCTGATATTTCTTGCACCCTGGTCTGGAACCACTTCGACATCCGAGGCCGGTAAAAATAAAGTCACCGTGTGTGAATGTCTTAACATGACCAGGCAGGACCCGTTGGCGCCGGCCTGTATGGAATTGTCCAAAAGTCTCTCAGATGAAATCTGGGACTCTCAAGCAGATGAATGCGAAGCGAAAGAATTGCGAGTGCTTGCATCAAAAATTAAAGATTGCGCTGCCTTCGTACAGCCTTATGTCCACCCGTGGACCGGTGAAAAATTGGAACGGCGCATCACCGGCATGAAAAATGAGAAATGCAATTACGTGGTTAGCATGCCCAAGGGTGGAAAGATGGATTGTCATTTTCCGCCAGACCGGCTCAACGACATGGCGGACTACTTCCAAAACAGCACCCGTTACAAAAATGCCCGTATAAAATCCTCGACCCATTTTGTTGATGGCAAGCCGGTCACGAAAAATCGTTATTTCATTGAGGGCAAGGAAATAAGAAACCCGATGCAGGAAAGTCTGGACAGCGGCGAGTGCGTAGTTTCCGGTCACAAGAAATAAAATATCCAAATGCTGAGGTTATGCGATAGATGCCTGGCAGATTGGCTCCACCCTTCCACGGTAAGCGCTGACAGTTAGTATCGTATCGAAAATTAGATAGCCTCTGTTGCCTCATTCCGTTTGCTGACCCGGACAGTCGCGCCATCACCGGTCCCCACGCCAAGTAGCGTTTCTATTTTTTTGAGTACGGTTCCTCTCTTTGCGGCCAAACCGAAAGTCCCCCTTTTCCCAGTCGCCTCCCACATATTTGTTACAAAATGAAACAAATCGTTACTTTTATGAAAGGAATCATTCGGCTAATCAGACTACTCTATATTCGGTTTCAAAATGAAAACGAAAGGAGTACAAAAATGAAAGCCACCACAAAAAATATACTCAGTTCCACCTTAATAACGCTAACGATTTCAACTGGTTGCGGGTTAGGCGTTGCCGGTGCAGAAGAGCCCACCCGAGGGATTGCCTCAAAGAACCGCAAAATACAAAATGAAGTGGAAGTGGCCAGACTGGATGTAAAAGCCAAGCCAAAGAAAAGAAAAGTTTCTATTTGGGAATTGCTGGGTCCCCAAAGAATGACAGAGAATGAATTTACGGTGAGCCGAGATAAGGCTCAGACCGTGGGTAAAAATAAAGAAGTGGATTCTGAAATGTCCATGTCAAAAATACAACCCTCCACCTTTTTAAGTCCAACCTCTGAACCGAATATTGTGGATCCTTTCATTCCGGAGAAGCCAAGTTCCCATTCCCAGGCCGCCACACTTTTCAAGTTGAGGTTTTAATGGTTCGAAAAAAGAGCAGGTCCCGGTTCCGATTTTTACCGGACCTGAGATGAGAGAAAATTGAATTGTGTTTCTATATTATAGAACCTACTCGATATTTTTTTAAGTGTTCTGACACATAGTTTATAAGTCTTTGGAACCACCGCAATTAGAATGCTTTCCTCAAAACTTAAGTCCGCAAAAAATTGGAATGATGATAATAAAAAAAGGTCGTAGCCCAATTTGCCCTATCTCTTCTTAAATCTTTTGTTATTCTAGTATTACCAAGCCAACAAAACTTTTTTTAACAAATAGTGATTAGTATGTTTGAGCGAATCAAAAAACATTTTGCTTTAAAAGGGTATTTAAAAAAACTGGGTCCCATGCTGGAAAAAAGGTATGGAAAGTCCAGTGCGTATACCCCTCAGCAAGTTAAATCATCCAGCCGAATCGTCGGCTTAAACGATAACTATATTCACTACGGTTATGCGCTGTTTTGTATGGAGGACACGTTTAACGAAGCATTAAAGGGAAGTGGAATCGGGTTGGATTACCAAACTCTGAGACAGGAACTTGGCGATAAGTATTTTGACGGAAATTGTGATTTTAACGCAATGGATGTGAATTATAGGGGAAGCCAATTAGATTCCGGGTTTTCATTTGACGGGACCGATGGGGGAGGGTTTTCGGCAGGTGATTTTGGGGGCTGTGATGGTGGCGGTGATTAAAGAAAAAAATTTCATAACAAAAATAAAGTGCATCCGATATTACTTTCCTCTTTCTAACCCATTTCTCTTCCCGACATAATTTTTATACATACCTGGCAATTCAGCTTTCCCAAATTAGTATTTCACTAAAATTTCTGCCTGTTGTAGTATTCTGTTATTCAATTTGGACTAAAAATGTGGAGGCATCTGAGGATAATGGAAGGAACCCGTCAATACTCTTACCCGAACCGTACGGATCATACCGTTAAGTTACTTTCTAAATATTTTTTGCTCGTTATTTTTTTAGCAGGTTTGTTTTTAACGTCCTGTTCGACAAGTCAAAAAAGCCCCAGCCTTTCCAATAAACCTCTTTCAACTTCAAAAGCCAAACCATTATCTTCATCTCAAAATGAAAGGCGCTTAATAGAGGCAACATTTAATAATAAAATAGCGCAGGTAAAATCATTGTTGTCACAAGGAGTAGACGTAAATTTTCAGTCAACGAAAGGGTGGACGGCCTTAATGATAGCGTCACAAAATGGTTTTGCAGAAATAGCGCAGTTGTTGCTGGATAAGGGAGCAAATGTAAATATTCGAAACGATAAAGGATGGACGGCCTTAATAGTGGTGTCTGAGTATGGTCATTTAAAAATAGCGCAGTTGTTGTTAGACAAGGGAGCCAAGGTAAATCTTCAAGCTAACAAAGGGTGGACGGCCTTATATCTGGCGTCTCAGGAGGGTCATGCAAAAATAGTCCAGTTGTTGCTGAGTAAGGGAGCCAACGTAGATCTTCAGGTAAATAAAAAATGGACCGCCTTAACGAGAGCGTCTCAGGATGGACGCAAAGAAATAGTGCAGTTGTTGCTGGATAAGGGAGCCAACACAGATCTTCAAACCGATAACGGATGGACGGCCCTAATGCTGGCGACTAAGGATGGCCATACAGAAATTGTAAAGTTGTTGCTGGATAAGGGAGCCCAGGTGGATTTGCAGGAAAATCAAGGTGCGACGGCCTTAAAAATTGCGTCTCAGGAGGGTCATGGAAAAATAGTCGAGTTGTTATTGAATAAGGGAGCCAACGTAGATATTCAATCCAAAAAAGGAGTACCCGCCTTATATATGGCAGCCCAGGATGGTCATAAAGAAATCGTCAAGATGTTGCTGGATAAGGGGGCCAACGCAAATCTTCAATCTGATAAGGGATACACGGCCTTATACGTAGCGTCACAAGTAGGTCAAACAGAAATCGTGAAGATGTTGCTGGATAAGGGAGCTAACATCAATCTTCAAGCAAAAGAGGGGTGGACGGCCTTAATGGTAGCCTCTGAGTTTGGTCGTACAGAAATCGTCAAGTTGTTGCTGGAAAAGGGAGCTAACACCGATCTTCAAGCCAAAAAAGGATGGACGGCTTTATATGTAGCGTCACAAAAGAATTTTACAGAAATCGTGAAGTTGTTGCTGGATAAAGGAGCCAACACAGATATTCCAACCAAAAAAGGATCTACGGCCTTAATGGCAGCTTCGGATAAGGGGCATACCCAGGTAGTGCAGTTGTTATTAGATAAGGGAGCCAATATAGATTTTCCCGCAGGTGACGGATGGAGAGCCTTAACGATAGCCGCGGATAAGGGTTATAGCGAAATAGTGCAGTTGTTGTTGGACAAGGGAGCCAAGCCGGATCTTAAATCAAATGACGGTTGGACCGCCTTATATTTAGCGTCACAAAATGGTCATACAGAATCAGCGCGGTTGTTATTGGATAAGGGGGCTGACCCGAATCTAAAAGTCGACAAAGGATGGACGCCGGTATATGTTGCGTCACAAAACGGTCATGCCCAAATAGTGCAGTTGTTGTTGGAAAAAGGAGCCGACATAAATCTTCAAGTCAATAAAGGTTGGACGTCCTTAATGATAGCTTCCAAGAATGGTCATACAGAAATCGTGAAATTATTTTTAGACAGGACAGCAAACCTGAATCTTCAATCCAATGGGGGATTCACGGCTTTATATATGGCGTCTCAAGAAGGTCATACAGAAATACTGAAGTTGTTGTTGAATAAGGGAGCCAACGTAGACCTCCAATCGAGTAAGGGATCGACGGCTTTAATGAAAGGGTCTGAAAAGGGCGCCCCCGAAATAGTTCAGTTGTTATTAGACAAGGGAGCCAACGCAGATCTCCAAACCAGTGAAGGATGGTCGGCCTTAATGATGGCGTCAGAGAGGGGTTTTACCCAAATAGTTCAGTTGTTGCTGGATAAGGGAGCCAATGTAAGTCTTCAAACCAAAAATGGCGAGACCGCTCTTAAGGTTGCCAAAACAAATCAGATTCGCCAAATGTTGCAAAGAGCCGGACAAAATTAAAGATAAAGTTGAGTCATTATTTCATGACTTACTTTTATCCATGAGACAATCTCAGGCCGATGAATCCCATGGTGTATAAAATAGCTCTATCTATCTTATAGAGCCCACCCCGCTCTTTTTTAAAGTTCTGAGGATTCGGGTTTGGTGGCCTGGTGGAACAACAGGTCGAACTCCTCCATCAGAAAATCAGCGACGGGGTTGGTGATGGTTCTTGGCGATGACACCAGAAACGTTTCTTCGTGAACGTTTTCCATAACCCCTATGGGAAACAGTTTTTTGTCCTTCACCAAACCCTGACCGGCGTAATCGGGAACGGCAATCATACCCATTCCGGAAATTCCCATCAACTTTTGAACACTGATATCCTGCGTTTCCATTGCCACTTCCACATTCAGTTTGCGCGTTTGGAAATAGTGATCCAGGTCGTGCCGGCGTTTGCTGTGAAGTGTCGGTAGCAGAAAAGGTTGTCCCTTTAGCGACGCCGGAAAATTTTTCGCAAGGTTTTTGAATTTGCGCGCACCGAATACGGTCATTTTGTGTTTTCCCAGGGATCGAATGTTAAAACGTTTTGCATCGCTAATATCAGGCTGGTAGTCGGTAATCGCAAGATCTATTCGATGGGCTAACAGTTCCCGAAAAAGAAAATCGCCGGGTCCTTCCAAAATGGTTACAGTGCACGGACCCCAATCTCGAGCGGCATCGGTCAGGTGTTGAATAATAGTTTTGGGAATGCTGTCCAGAACCCCGACTTCCAGGTGCACTTTCTTTTTGAAGGATCCATCCTGCAAAACTTCTTTCAGCTCATCCCCCAAATTAAAAATAAGATTGGCGTATTCCAGAGTCACTTTTCCCGCCTGGGTCAGAATTAATTTTCGGTTTCTGCGTTCAAAAAGTGTGTGCCCGAGTTGGTTTTCCAATTCTTTGAGCTGGATGCTGATGGCCGGTTGTCCCAGGTTCAATTTCTCGGAGGCACGGACGATACTTCCTTCCTGCGCGACGACTTGAAAGTAACGTAAATGTTGATAATTCAACCAGATCATAGGCCCTCCTAATGTTTAATTAAATCAAATTATATCATAAAAACATTTAAGGAACTTAATAAACTAATTAACCTCTAAACTTACAGAAAGGTAAAAAGGGTAAGCCGAAATGAGGCTTTCCCCCCCAAGACCGCAGTTCCATATTTAAGAATTTTGGGTTTGAGTTGAAAAAAAATGAATACAAAAATTCAAATATCGAATTGGAGCGGATGGGCCAGTCGGGCGGTTGTAATTTCGCCATTCCATTGTAGTTAAAGTTTTTTCTGGCACCGGGTGCCAGAATGGAAGCCGGATAAATTGCCGCAACGGTGGCAGGTAATTTAGTAAAAGGGGTATCCGGAGATGATTTTGAGTTTCCGGATCGGCGACTGGCCTAACCGTCAGGTTTTTTTAAATAAATAATTTCGCGCCTGAGGATTTGGGATTATCCAACGCAGGCACAAGATATAAAAGAAATGGGTTTGCCTGATATTTTGGAGATGAAAATGTTAACTATGAGAATGGAAAATAAAAGGAATAAAAACAAAATGGGCAACCCGTTGGTTAAGGATGCCTTCACACTTTTAAGTGAAGGCAATCAAAGGCACTTCATGGGCACTTCTTTGAAGCCGAACCAGGATCCGGAGCGGATCCGGGAAGTGTCCACAGGTCAATACCCTTTTGCTGCAGTTCTGACTTGCGCGGATTCGCAGGTGACTCCGGAAATTCTTTTCGACTGCGGGCTGGGGGACTTGTACGTTGTGCGGGTTGCCGGGAACATACTCAATGATATGAATCTCGGCAGCCTGGAGTATGCGGTGGATTATTTGGGAGTGTCGCTCATTGTTGTTTTGGGTCACCAGAAATGCGGCACCATTCATGCGGCTATGGAAGATGAGAATCTTCCCGGTTACCTGCCCAGCCTGGTGGAAGGGCTCACTCCCGCAGTCAAGGCGGCGAATAAGAAATCTTTGGAAGCAGTGACAAGAATGCATGTGCGTCTCACCTGTGAAGATATCAAACATATGAGTGAGTCGATCTATAAACATGTCTATGACGGTTCGGTGAAGGTGGTTTCAGGGTTTTATCATTTAGACACCGGACAAGTGGAATGGTTGGATTGAAAGAAATGTTAGTTAATTTGAAAACTCCTTAAGGTGAATCACCCTGGCCCTCTTTAGAAAAGAGGGAATACATGGGTCTCCTGATTCAACAAGTTGTGTTTATTAATAATCCCTTTTTATGAAGGGTCATTTAAAAGGAGGTTAATCATGAAAACAGCAAACAAAAAAGGAATCTTTAAATATTTGAGTTATAACCATGAGCCGCGTTGGTTAACTATTTTTATTCATACGGGGTTCGTTACAGCGATTGCCATTGCTCTTGGTTTTATGGCCTGGGCTTTCTTCTCGGCATAAGAAAAAGATCGGTCTGTTCTATTTTGAAAGGGAACCTTATGTGTTGCTATAATCCGCCGCCTTGGCCGCTGCAATCTCCGGTAGGATGGCTATTTGAGTTAGTGCCATTGGGACACAAGGTATTACTCCATGTCACTCCGAGGACATCGGCACCGGTCAAGTCGGCGTTCAGCAAGTTGGCATCGGTAAGGTTGGCTCCAGATAAAATTGCATTAGACAGATTCGTTCGGGATAAGTCTGCAAATTGCAAATTGGCGTTCGAAAAATTGGTTTGTGTCAGAGATAGATTCCCATCAAAACTAGCGTTCTGCAGGTCGGCTCCTGAAAAGTTTGCGCCAGTTAAGCGAGTGTTACTCAAATTTGTGTTGGATAATACGGCACGGGTTAAATTGGCGCTTTCCAGATTCGAGTCTATCAATAAAGCATCCTGAAGAGTCACTTCCGATAAATCGTGATATTGTAAATCTCTTCCCTGAAGGTCACATCCACTTAAGTTGGCACCGCTCGTGATGCGTGAACAGTTATAAGGAAACTTTACAGGCACACATGAAATATTACCCGGGCTGTCCAATTTAATAAACGTTTCTCCAGTGGGGCAAAATTTCGCAGGCAGGGATGGCGCGGTATCAATGACCGGATCATTGTCATCTAGAGCGACAAAGCTTTGAAAGTCAAAGCTGGTGCGCGATAACGCTAAAAAACCCACGAATAAAAATAGGAGCGTAGGAATTAAAATTACTTTGGTCACAATGAGATAAAACTTAATCATGGACCCCCCCTTGAAAGCTTATCCCCGAAAAAACATTAGTGCCTGATTTAATAATCGAACCTTACTCCTAATTGAGTTGGTTGGCAAGCCTTGATTTTATAAGGGGAAAAGAGGTGTGCACCCATTTGGGCCAGGAATAACAGCCTAATTGCAATGGTTTCTTAAGCAGAGCGAAATAAGCCTGGGGATAAAAGAGGTGTAACCTATTAATTCTTTTAAGGTTATCAACTTTGATTTAATAGGGAGACTGAATTGTTCTATATTTTTATTAGCATTTTATAGGTCATGGGATTCTAAAAAAACATTTAGAAGAAAGCTGAACAATTATTGAAGGGAATGCGATTTAAAGGATTGGAATGTTTTAGGTTGCGTTTATTACAGAGGTGTTAGAGAGGAAGGAGTTTGTATTTAAGCCTGGAGGGTAATTTACTGAAGGAGTTTTTTAGAGATAAAAACTAAATCTTCTCACTCATTTCATTCAAAACGATTTTTAAAAAACCTTGAACATCTTCTTTAGTGATGACTTCTCTATTTTTACGAATGACTAATTGAATCGCTTGCTTTCTGGCAAGTTTATAAAAGGTAGTTTCAAACTCTTCAATATAGTTCAATGCATCGTCCGACCAAAACCAATCTCGTTCAAGTTCATCTCCCATAACTCTTCCCTCGATTCAGTGGTTTCTCTAATGTATATAAAAATATAATTAGAAAAATATGAGAAAAGATTTAGAGATTGATTTTAAGTCGCTCACTTTTTAAAGTAGTTTAAACCACCCAATGGATAACATCGCCAAAACAACTACGAATAACCATTTATCTAAAGACATGGTTCCTCCCCTCAGTATTTCCTATACCTCCTCCAAAGGATGATGATTATGTAACGCAATATATATCAGAACTTTAAGGGAAAAACTTCCCTTTTTTTAGGAATATCGAAGAACTGATGTTGCTAAAAAATAAATTGGTTTGAGGAATAAAAAAATAAAGGTGAACCATAATAAGTGGAACCTCTTTTCATTAAGATAACCATGAATAATAATTACCCGTAAACTGGTAACCCCTCTGAAATATACCTTTTTATGAATGATTAATTTAAAAACCAGTACCAAAATAAGGGGGGCATTCATTTAGGTGCCTTAAATTTCCAGGGGGTAAACTTTCCCTTTGAAAAGAAATTTGGTTTAGGGGATACCGAAAATAAATATTTTTTCCGATTTCAGGGGTTTTCCCTAAAAAGAGGTGAAAATTGCAGGTGCAAACATTTAATATGTTTCCTGCATATCTTCATATGGGCAGGTGCAACCCTAAAGGAGCCTCCAGGGAGGAGATACTTTCAATAAGTTTTCCATTTAAGATATTTAAATATAAAAGAAACACTGGTTCCATGAATATCATAAGCAAATTGAAGAGTAATATATTTTTTAGATCGGCCCGAAAGGCGGATTCCCGAATACAGGAAATTAGAGAAAGAAAAGGGAATTAACGAAACGGATTCAATTTTGCGACCTTAAAAAATTGGATGTAAGGGTTGGGGAGTTCTCACGACTAATGTTGAATATTTACTGGGAGGGAAATTCATTCAACTTTTTTGAGGTATTCATGGTAAAACTCTTTCGCTATCCCGGTTTGTATCCTTTTATTTCAAAAATTTTCTTTATCCTCTTAATTCTCTCAACCAGTCTCACTGCGTTCGCTGGAACTTCCTCGGAGGATCAATTTCTGAAAGACATTCGCACCGCAATTCAAAACAAAGATGAAAAAGCGTTTTGGGGACTTTTTAATTTAGAAGGTGTGCCTGAGAAGCTGAAAGCCACTATGAAAAAGCACGCCATGAAACCATTAATGGCTTCGGAATTAAAAGACATCACCTTCGAATCTTTGCCTGAAGGTTTTCGCTCGGAATATGTGGTCGACGGGTTCCGCTATTTTGCGAATTTAAAACCTTTGGGTCGAATCAAGTTCAGCTATAAACGTTCTGCCGAAGCGGGTGTGACCGGCACCAGTATCCCCTATGGAAAAAAAGGGAATCAATTTTTGTTTGTGGGTACTGCCATGGAAAAACTTTCCGGAAATTTACCTCCCAGCAAACAAATCCAGGTGATGGTGTTAGGGATTGGGAATCCTCCAGTAAAATTTAAAGGGCATATGATTTATCTGCAGGGTGGAAAACCGGTCCGTGATCCTGTTGAAGATATGGGAGGAGGTAACGTCACGAAGATTGTGCGGGGGGAAGCGTTGACTTATCTGGAAGTGCGCCGCACTTCCCCCAAGGGAACTTTAAAGGTGACAATTATGGAGGACAGTGAAACAATATTCGAAACGGAACATATTAACAGTGCTCAGCCGATTCTTTATAAAAAGCAATCCAATTAAAATTGTTACTATTTTTTGCGTTTCTTAAGTGTAGAGGATGAACATTGCAAATTCGTTAAAAAAGCAAAAGCTTATTTATAGTTGAGGATCAAATTACAGATTCTTTGCGTTTAGTTTTGGGGTGGCTTGGCTTTTTTGCGAAGTTGAACTTTGGCATCTGCACTTCGAACGAGATAGGCAAAGCCGATGGCTCCTAATCCAAAGAGAATCCCAAACCAATTGAGAGTATAAACTCCCGGTTCCAAAACAGATTCTTCAGGGTCGTCCGGATCATAATGAACCGGGACTTTAGCGCCGGCGGGATAGCGCGCTACAATATTTTTGGATGTTTCCTTCGTTCGATTACTAAATCCAAATGCAAAGCGGTTGCCGGTAAACTCCTTCCCATCAACCTGATATTTATAATGGATTTCAGGAAAATATCTTGTACGTTTCTTACCAGGAGTTTTTGAGGTAGATGTGCTGCGGGTGGTTACGGTCTTCACCCTGGATGAGACAATAGTGCCGTTAGTGGAAGGCCAGGACTTACTATCCCAACCTTTCAGTATGGCCAGGGCAACCATATTGAAAGCGATCATCCCCACCAAAATCAAAACCCAGAATCCTATTTTGCCAGCAAGAGAATTATCTTTAAAAAATTCTTTCGTAAACATGATTAGATAGAGGGAACGAACTCCACCTCAAAAATTAGTTTTGATAAAATCAACGCTGTGCATGGTCTCAAAAAAAACAGAGTTTGCAAAATTAAAAGTGAAGCAGTTGTCAAAAAATAATGCAAGAAACACGAATCTCTATAAAATTTTTAGAATCCTTGAGCAGAAACCTTTCTTTAAGGTGCCAGCCTTTTTTTTATTCAGTCGATCCTGTGTTTGTTCGAACATTTATTTCTTGGTAAACTAATTATGTATGGTTACTTCATCCTCGCCTTCCAAAAGTTATCAGGAGCACGGGCTTATTCAGCAAGGGTACCATTACGGTTCCGACGAATTGCGCGAGTTATCCTGGGGACTTCGATTTACACCCTTAGTGTGTATGGGGTTCGCGCTTCTGGGTCTTTTTCTTAAAGAACCTTTAATGCATTTCTCGTTAGCGGCTCTTGGTATTCTGCCTTTCTGGTTTCCCAGAGGTCATCCGGTAGATCTGATCTACAATCGCCTTTTACGCCCTCTTTGGAATGGAGTGGTTCTGCCGCCGAATCCTTTGCCCCGAAGGATTGCCTGTTTTATGGGGGGAATGATGAATCTGGCGATTGGTCTTTTCTTTATATATAAAATGCCAAATTGGGCTTATAGCTTTGGGGCTGTCTTAATTTCCCTGCAACTGGTTGTGATTTTCACTCATTTTTGTTTGGCCTCCTGGATATTTGAAAAAGCTGTAAAACTTGTCGGTCAATGGCATGAACCCATTTCTCAATCCGAGTTTTTAAATGCAATGAAATCGAATGGGGTCCTGGTGGATGTGAGAGGACCTGAAGAATTTGCTAATGGACATTTGCCACATGCGGTGAACATTCCATTTGAAACTCTGGAGGATCAAGTATTTGATCCAGACAAAACATTTATTTTGTATTGTCAAAGTGGTATCCGAAGTTATAAGGGAGTCAAGAAGCTAAAGGCAAAAGGTCTTAACAAGGTACTGAATCTCGGAGGAATGGAGCGCGCTGTGCCCTGGGTGAACGAAACGGTGTAGATTTTGTTTTAGAATTCAGGAAAAGTTTCAGGAAAATCAAGATGGGGTTCTAAAGGACCTTGGACTCATTAGCGACTGATTCCAGGTTATTTTCAATAGAAGAAGCTGCGGAATTTTCTGAGTCTGTTTCGGTGGAAATGGGCAATTCAATAAAAAAACAGGTGCCTTTACCTAAAGTACTCTCAAAACCAATTTCTCCATTCATTAGTTCCACAAGGTTTTTAGTAATGGTGAGTCCAATCCCGGTTCCCTCAGTTTTGTATTCATCGACTCCCAGTCGATCAAAGGGCTGAAACAATCTGTCATGTTTTTCCTTTGGGATTCCAAAACCTGTGTCCATAATTTCAATGCGGAGTCGGCCATTCAGTTGTTCTTCATAAGATAAAACGACTTCTCCATTTTCTCGGTTGTATTTAATTGCATTTGAAATTAGATTTAATAAAACCTGCCTGAGTCGCCCCTCGTCGGCATTGATAAATGTGGGCTTTTGATTTCGTGAAGTATCGATCAATCTAATCCCCTGATCTTTTGCAATGGGATTCATCATTCCAAAAATTTCTTCAGTGAGATCGTTTATATTGATCGGTTCTATAGACATAACCATTTCGCCGGACTCAATTTTTGCGAGATCTAATAATTCATTAATAAGGGTCAGCAAATGATTTCCGGATTTTAATATGCTGTCCAGGCGATCTTGATGGTAAGAGGATAAGGGCTGCTTTGCATCAAATTTCATTAATTGCCCAAAACCCAGGATGGCGTTCAAGGGAGTTCGTAATTCATGGCTCATCTGCGAAATAAAATTGGATTTCGTTTTGTTAGCGTTTTCCGCATCCTCTTTTGCTTTGATTAAATCTTTGGTTCGTTCTTCAATTTTCAGTTCAAGGTTTTCATTTAATTGATCGAGCGTTTTAAGATTTTCTTCCAAAACTTTTTTGTGAGTGATGACTTCGCTCTGTTTTATTCCACCAAAAAGAGCAAAGAGTCCAAGCCAAAAAGGCGCGGAATCTATAATCCAAAGCAGCGGGTCGGCTTTTTGTACCTGGACAATCCCGGCCCAGTGAATAGTTCCAAAGTTTTGAATACATACGAATAGAGTGGCGACAAACGGAAACAAGAAGCCGAAAACCACGCCAAATAGAGTGTATTTGATAACTTCGGAATTGAGATATTTTTTCATCCTAATAGAATAAGTGTATTAGAATTAAATTCAAAAAAAAAGAGAAGTTGGATTAGGATTGAGAGGAAGTCTCTAAAACAGTATTTTTAATTGCGGGAATTTCAAAAGAAAAAATTGTTTCTGAATTTCTATTTACCCATCCCCACTATAAAGAATCCTTTAGCATTAAAGTCCCGAAGACCGGATGAGCCTTCGGGACTTTAAAGCAATGGAAGAAATGAAAAATCTTAAGAAAAATTATTCTAATAACATACAACCCTAAATTACTCCCGCCAGAGGATTCTGGCGGGGACTTTTTTTAATCTCCTTTTAAGTGGTGTATTTTACTCAGCCAATGTCATACATTTTAAACCTCCCTTAATAAAAGGAATATTCAAAGGCTGGGCATAGTATAATTAATCGTCAGTTTAGGACCGCTACTGGCCACTTCCCTGGAACTAAAATCAATGCCGTCTTTGTTAGCCGGATTACCAATCACAATCCCGTTATTGGAAATACTGCCGTCTACCCAACTTTGAACCAGGCTGACGCCATCCGTATTAAATTGAACAACATTGTCTCCAATATTTTCTCCGCGTGGATCAGCCGGGACCATCCCTAATACTGTGGTACCGATATTGGAAGGATCATTAAGATCGTTCCAAGCTACCGTTCCCTCAGACCATGAACTATTCACCGCATAAAGGTGATAGGCCTCTCCACTGGTATTGGACATGTCTATAGTCAGAGTCACCGATTGAATCACCGCATCACTTGGAATGACAGAAACATCCCAGGAAATCACCGACTTGGTTTCACCAAACTTGCCATTGACCGGGTCCTGGTCCACGCCATCCGCTAACAGCTCCGTTTCGCTCCCGTAGTTTGTGTCCGGTGAGGTTTGACGAATGTAGCTGTCCTGATTGGCAACAATACTTTGAGCCATTCCGGAAAAAGCATAATTGATGGTGAGTTTGGGTCGACCCGTCCCGGCTTCACTGGAATTAATATCAATTCCATCATTGGTGTCCGGATTCTGAATGAGAATGCCATTGTTGGGGATGCTGCCATTGATCCAGCCCTGAACCAAATTGATTCCCTCATTATTCAGATAAACAATGTTATCTCCAATATTTTCACCGCGAGGATCCGCCGGCACCATTCCTAAAACTGTGGAACCAATATTACCAGGATTACTGAAGTCATCCCAGACCGCGGATCCTTCCGTCCAACTATTGTTCACTTGATAGAGTGAATACGGTTGTGAACTGGTATTCGATAAATCCAAAGTAATGCTTACCGATTGAACGACTGCGTTACTAGGAATTGAAGATATGTCCCAGGAGAGCACAGACTGAGTTTGACCATAATTGCCATTGACTGGATCTTGGTCAATACCATCTGCCAGGAGTGTTGACTCACTTCCATAGTTTTCCGTGGGTGAAGTTTGCCTGACGTAGGTGTCCTGGGTTCCGCCATAACTTGCATCCGGGTAAACGCCATCCTGGAACATGGTTTGGATTCCCGGTTCGAAGAGGGCAAAAACCGTGTCTACGTCACTTACGACTCCGGAAATAATATTATGGTCTAAATCCTGCTCAGTGGTAATTGGAGTCCATTCATTAGATGAACCATTATAAGAAAAAAGTTCTAATGTACTTTCGTTTCCAAAACGAATATTGCTGTAGTCAATTTTTACATCAACAAGACCAAAATAACCTGCCGAGGTTTCGGTTTCAAAAAACATGGCGGGCTCCCCATTAATAAATCCAGGGGGTGGAGCCATCCCGGAAGTCCTTATTTTTAGTTTAGTGGTGCCATCGTCCCTTAGGTTTTGGAAATTAAAAGCGAATGGACTCAGTTCTCCGGAGTTGTCATCTATTAGTTGTATCATTTGGTCCTTACCTTTAAATGAATTGCTGCACATTCGGACTAGTCTGACAAATCCTTGATCTTCAGGAAAAATTCCACCTGTCGGCCCATCTAGATGCTTTAATGCTGGGGTTTCAATCACTTTCAAAAAAGGATCTTCTTGCGGTTGATCACTTTCATAAACTTTATGACCATGTCCACCAAACCAATGATTAACAAATAGATCTTTTTGCTCAAGAAGATTAATCAAAGCTGTAAATTCAGTATCAGTAAAATGTACAAATGGCCCGAACAAGCCCAATAAATCTGGGTCCAACAAATGATGGGCAAATATGATAGATCTTTTGAATATGGAAGGAATGTGGTTTTCCAACCATTGAAAAGTACCGTTTTCAAAATTGTGTAGGTCTGCTTCGCCTAAGGAACCTCCTGCTAAAAATGGTGCGATCGAGCGACTTGAAAAATCTGGAGCAATGAAATGCATGGGTGTACTTCCCTCAGCGGTATAATCGAAATGATAATTTAAAAAGCTAGATTCACCTTGAAAAACCTCTGAGTTAGGAATATGAGGTTTTGTTACTTCAAAATTGCTGACCTCTGGAAGGGATTCGAGTAATTTTACTTTAGGGAGGTAGAAGTTATAAGCGTAACTGTCAGGGGTTATATCAAATACTCTATTCATCGCTAAGGATACTTTAGATAGGTCAGGGTTATCCTCAGTGAAAAAACAATTGGAATCACAATAGGGATCATTAAAACCTGGCAGGTGAAAATTGGGCAATACAAATAAGTTAGCTTGTGCCCCGTTGATGAGTTTCACTGACGAAGCATCGTATTTCCCCAAATAACTGCTTTTGAGATCTGGAGTATTGTTTAAGAAAAGCTCGGATCTTCCCGAATAGTTGGCCTCATCATATAAATAAGCCCCTTGCGTGGAACAACTTTCTACCTCAATCCTGGTAAGAGGGGCATCATCCCAACCGTTGAGGGAGAGCTGAGGCGCAGAAGACGTTAGCCTCAAACTGAGGCCGGTATCATCAAACAAGGTCACAGGACAATTTTTTACAAAGACCGAACTCACTTTGTTCATTGGAAGGAAATGTCCCTTTAAGGAAGTATCGGTAATGAAATTCTCCTGTCGTCCCTGGTAATTAGAATCGGTATACAATACAACGCCATCCGTGTCACAGTTTTCGATTTCTACGGAGGAAACAGCATTCTGCAAACTGTGACCATTATCGAATGTCTGACCGATAAAATTACCTAACTCCATAACTCCTAGTACATTTTCCCGAGTGAAACTCCCGCCACCCATTTTAGGATCTTCATATAGGGTGACTTTACAGGCCCCAAAAATTCTCATGGACGAAGCCGCATCATCACCGATCCGCGTTGGAATGGGGATGATTCCGCCTCCCCTTAAATCATAATTGCTGGCAATAAAGACTTCGTAGGGTCCTTCAAAGTTTGCATTTTTATAAAGAACAACAGATGAATTGACCGGCTCTTGCCATTCGCTAAACTTTACTGAAGCCACTTGGTTATCAGCATTTTCTGTATCCTGATTTGAAGCTACTTGTTGTAAATCAACGAAATTTATAACGTCCCGGTCAAACAGGGTATAACCCCCGTCATAATTAATATTCTTATAGAGAGCTACTAACGCACCATTCAGGGGTTTGATGGAAGTAACCACATTATTACCGACAAAACTGTTTCTAAATGAAGGTATGTTGGTAAGAAACAACTCCGCCCTTCCGGAAAATTCACCTTTTTGATATAAATAAGCTCCTTTTGATGGGTTATTACATCTATCAATTTTGATTTCCTTTATGGCCCGGTTATCCCAATTAAAATCCGAAAGACGTGGTGCTGATGAAGTTAGCGTTAAAACCTCGTCGTTGTCGCCAAAAAAAGTCACCCGACAATTATTTTTAACAACTACTGAACTAACCGCGTTTCTCGCAATAATATGCTCTGTAGTACGTCCATCATCATGTATAAACTTTGAATCTGCGATGAAATTTTCATGTTTATTTTCATAATTTTCGTCCTCATACAATACAACCCCGTCCGTAGCGCAGTTGGTAATTTCAACTGCGGAAGTTGTATCATTAAAACCGTAATCGGATAACCTGGGGATTTCGCGAACACCCCCACCAGGATTTGAAAAAGTTCTCTTACCACCAGAATTTGGGAATCTAAAGTCATCCCATAGTGTCACGGTACAATCTCCAAAAATTTTCATCGAAGAAGCTCTATCATTGCCCACACGTGTGTCACGAAGTCTACCATTACTAGCGATAAAGACCTCGTACTCTCCAATTGGATCTTCAATGTTGCCATCGTCTACTGCTTCAAAATTCTCGTGTTGATATAATACTACTGCGGGATTAATAGGAACATTATCGAAACTAAATAATATTGAGGAGGTGGTGTTATCTATAGGCTTAACATGAGGCCATACATCGTGGTTTCCTATTACGGGTAACCAAGGAACTGAAAGTCGATCTAATTCTTCTATAGCGAATTTCTGTTCTGATATTTCGCCACCATCGGTAAGATCTCCCAGCTCTGCCACGAATTTTATTTTTTGGGATTCAGCCTTTTCATTGATCCAATTGACGGCCCTTCTCAGATGTTCTGCTCCTTTGTCACCTAATCCATAGGGAAGTGTTACTCTAGGGTCATCCCAACCCCAAAAAACAAAATCCGGAGACTCTTCTCCCACGTGGATATCCGTAATGATTCCAAAGGACCATTCTAGGTCATTGTTTTCACAGTCACCAATATCCCAGGACACACATTGATCAGAGGTTAAAGAGGATTCGGGATCACCGGTTTGACACTCCAAGTCTCCTGGAGGAGCAGCAAACACTGGGGAAAGGAAAGAAAATATTAGTAAAAACAAAAATGGAAAAATCAAAAATCGTTTCATGCGGGTCTCCTTCTCATAAGAACTTAAGAGGGATTCAATTGTTTTAATTTCCAATTAAATCAAATCAATTCTTTTTCGTGTAATAGGGTGCGAAAAAGCCCCCTCCCTTTTATAGGGGATTTATTCCATATTTCATCCCCTCTATATATAAAGATATTTTTGGGGAGACTTTTATTCGATAATTCGGCAAGTATGAATCAAAAAGTTTTGAGTGAAAAATTATATGAAAAAAGGGATCACTCTGAGAATGAATATGAAATACAAAATTTGTTTTGATTTAAATTAACCAAAAAAGGCAGACCTCGAAAGGTCTGCCAATGAAACGGTTAATTATCCTCAAACAAACTGCCCGCTACCCAGTCCTCTATTCCCGCAGCGGTTCGGTTTTTCCCTCCGCTGACAAAGATTTTGAGAAAATACTTTGCATTAACCCATAATATGTAAAGCAAAATAGGGGGCTATGTTCAAGAGAATGATTCCAAATTTGTAAATACCAATCAGGCTGTAATGAATGACATCGAACCGTTGTTCTGAAAGTTTGAACCATTCTCTATGGAATCGATATATAAAGTCATGGGCCAGCAATAAACTGAGCCACCAAATAAGAAGGAATCCTAAATTAATTATGGTGCACCAACCCAAAAAACATCGAATCGTTTCGATGGTCATAATGAACCTCCTCAAAGGATTTACACGCTAATAAAAAACACACCCCTCAATATATAAAGACCCGTGGGAGAGAGGGTTTATTCTTGGTTTTGGACCATATGGTTCAAAATAACCGGGAAAGATTTTTGGTTGGGAGTGAAGACAGGATACCCATCAATAAAGGCAGTTGAAAAAGGGAAGAGATGGGGGAATTACTTTTGAAAATTTTGGGCCAGGGTTCGAATCTTTGAAAACTTGAAGTCGTATTGTTTTCGTAAGTGACCCAGTTTGGAATCTAAAGAAATGTTTTCTGGTAACCCCAGTTCTTTTATAAAATAATTTGCTGGAACTCCGGTGGCTTGAGCCAAATCGTTGAGAGTCATATAACCCCTGATATTCAGGTTAGATGTGGTTTCCTCCGAAGGATTGCTTCCTTTGGCAGGTTCTTTTTTAAATTTTTGTTGCAGATGTTTATTTTTTGGAGCAGCTTTTTTTTCTGTGGGACTCAAAAAAGGAATGATAACCAGAATCAATAATAAAAGCAGAATGGATATGGCGATCATTGACCTCAAACCAAACCCTTGTTCTGATTTTCCCTGTACCATAGAGACAATCCATTTCCTATGCAGGTAGAGGTGAATGACTAAAACGATAAACAGTCCAATGGCCATCCAAAAGTGGATGTCGCCCCACTGATGCCGGTTCATTTCCCATAAGGTATAAGGGCTCTCGGGGTTTCCTTTTAGTGGAGGCAGCACAAACCGTATTATTAAACCGGTGGCAATCAGTAATATCAATCCCACCAGTGCTAAGGCATCAAAAATTAAATTTAGGATAGACCGCTGCAATGATTCATTCCTTTTGTTTTTATAGGTCCCAATCGTATTTAGAATAATTAAAATTTCGATTAATGATTTTTAAATTGAAAAAAATTATTGTTATTTTTCACCCGTGTTTCCGTTTTAAAAATTGAGTCTTTTGGGTTTCTATGGCTAAAGCTTTTTTATTTCCTGGCAACATCTCCCGCCAGAATCAGGGCGGTACGAGTCAGGATGGGACCTATAAGTTCAAAAAAAATGGTGGTGCCAATGACAACCGGAAAAATAACCTGACTTAATTCTGGAAACCGATTGGTGGCTACCAGGGCCATACCCAACGCGACTCCCGCCTGAGGCATTAAAGCCATTCCGGTAAAATTTCTGATAGAAGGTTTTGCTTGAGCCAACAAAGCGCCGGGCCAGGATCCAAAGATTCGACCCAAAATACGAAGGAAAATGTATGTTATCCCTAACCAACCTATTTCTGCTAACTGGAAAATATCTAATGAAGCCCCTGCCAATACAAAAAATAAAATCATAAAAGGAGGTTCGATGTCTTCAATAGCGTGAAAGGGATATTCGTGATGAGTCGCCAGCAGTGCCACCATTCCACCCAATACCATGGAAGCCAAAATAAAGGAAACGTTCAACATCAGAGAAATTCCACCACATAGAACTACAATGCCTAATGCTTCCAGGAGTGTAGGTTGGCCGGGACGAACGCGACCGGTTAATAAAGCCATGGGAATTCCCAGCATGATTCCAACCAGGCAGGCCCCTCCCAAGTCCCAGGCTCCGGTCAGCAGGATATCCATACTCCCGGGTTGGCCTTGAATAGATTGCGCCAGGGCCAGCAGAAAACTGAAGAGGATCAATCCCCAGGCATCATCAATAGCTACAATCGCTAAAAGGGTACTGGAAAAGTTTCCTTTGGCTTTTGTTTCGACAACAACATCTGTTGTAGCGGCAGGGTCCGTGGCTGTAGAAATTCCGGCAAAAATTAAAGCAATTTCCAGAGGGATCCCAATTAGGAGTAAACCTCCCAAAATCAACCCCGCCGTAACTATTACCACACTACCTGACACCCAAAAGACAGTAAGGGATTGTTTCCCTCGGAAAGACCAGACGAGTTTTTCTCCTAAGAGAAATCCAATCATTAAAAGAGCCAAATCTGTAATAAAGGGAAACCAATGATTGAGGTTTTCCGGAAACCAGGGTGTTTGTCGAATTAATAAACCGAATAATAAAAGAAGTGTGACTCTTGGTAATTTCGTCCGACGACCAATTACATCCGCGGCCAATCCGAAAAGGAGAATAACTCCAATAGTTATTAGAGAAAGAGCTAAATCGTCCATGAGACTTTACCTATTATAAATGCCCAACTCTATAATAGAGAAACTTGTGACTTATTTTATATTTCTGACAGCGCGGACACCGCCGTTATTGCAGAGTTCGAAGCGGCGCCACTCAATCATACCGTTTACAAAGTAAAGAGTCTTTGCACAATGATCGGCGAATTCCGTGGTTCCGTAATCGCTGGACCAATACCAATAGGCCGCACCGTCAGCAAACTTTTTATCCAGAGCCAACGGGTATTCTGAATTCTGGTCCCATGCCATAACGTTTTCTTGAGTCGAGTCATATAGAGTGGCCAGCTCTTTAATGGAAGGAATTCGCCAATCGTTATGACCACCGGTTTTGAGACTTTTTACATACTGTTTTGACTCAGGTAAATTCAAACAATGATTCAAATTTGCATAGCTGTCTGCTTGAGCCCACATGAGCCCGGTATTAAGATCTGAAATCGTATTATCACCGTTGTCGACTAATAGAGATTTCGGTGATGGAGGTTGGGCAGGAGGAGGAGTGTGCTCCGGAGCCTGGTAAGGAGGTTTGGGTTGGCAAGGCATGGTTTGCCCCCAAATATTTAATGGAAATAAAATAACGGTGAAAAGAACTACCATGAAAATCCATTTTCCTCTGGAATTCTTTAAAGAACCATATAATCCTGCCATCAAGGAATTCCTCCCCGAACGATTAAAACCGATTATTTGACATCGATGATGATGGTATCGCTAATGGGAGGATCATACGGCACATGATTTCCTTTTGCAAATAGAGTTCTAATGAAATGTCGACCCGTGGTTAATGTTAATGTTTTACAGGAAGAACCATCTCCCATATGAATGTAACGAGAATCTTTTGCCAAGGGTTTTGCCATTCCGACACTGGTTGGGATCTCTACATCAACCAGAAGATGATGGTGTCCTTTTCCTTCGTTGACACCCTTTTTTGCCGGCTCCACTTCAAGTCCATATACTTCCATGCAGATTTCCACCGGGTTAGATACAACTGCTAAATGCTTTGGCTTAATAATTTTGACGGCCCGGTTCGCCAGGGCGGGTGAAAGAGTTACTAGAAATATCATGACAAAAAAAATACATAGAATTGTGATGGTTTTATTCATGACTTATCCTCCCTTGGGACAGTTTGAAAAAGAAGTAACTGTTGAATCGTTAAGAATCGTTCGTATTATCTTTTTTCTCCATATCTCTTATATAATGAACCAATTGCCAAATCTCCTTCTCCTCCAATTTCGCAAAACCCGGCATACGGGTGCCATGGGATCCTTTTTGGATGACCCAAAACAATTGACCATCAGAAACATCCTTCATGGTTTGGTAGCAGGTAAAATTCCTTGAAAAAGGCTTCAAATGCGGGTAAATGAGTCCTAACCCATCCGCTTTAATTCCATGACAAATAATACACGGGATCGGTTTAGCCGTTGTATTAAAAATTTGTTTTCCCGCCAAAATATTTTCCTGAGTAGGCTCCAGGGTATTTTTCATTGTCGAATAGGTTTCCGGAGCCGCAACTGTCTCCCTGTCTTGGGGACAATCTCCGGGTCTCTCCCGGTCAGAATTTATAAAATAAAAAATCACTCCACTCACTAAAAAAATAATGAGTATGGAAATCGGCTTTGATGAAAAAACTCTCACACGAACCTCCCTAAAAGAAATACCACTTTCAATCATAAATAAAAGATTGCGAATTTTGCCGCCACTCAGGGAGCAAAAACTTCTTCTCTATATATAAAGACCCGTGGGAGGGACTGTTTATTCTTGGTTTTGGACTGATTGGCTCAAAAATCTAAAAAGCTGTTCTTGAAATTTTAGCAGAGGAGGGTGGGATTGTGGTTAATAAAAACATGACCTATCTTTTTTTATTAACCCAACCCAAAGATCAGAAGAGACATCCATGTCTTTTCGATCTGTGCTGGATAAACCCTTGAAATTTCCCTAATTTTTTTCTACAGGAATCAATTTGAATTGTTGATCCTTATTTTTATGGCAGCGCCATTGATGAACGTAATGTTCACTTGGAGAAACATCGACACAATGCAGCACCGCGGATGCGGGAATGAATTTGGCAATCTGTTGATTTCGATTTTGCCATTTCACCCAAAAACGCTGATTCAATGCGGCTAGATTTGCATCGCTTGCGCAATCTGAAATTTGAACCTTAACCCCGTTATGCAAGCTGTAATACCAGATAGGCCATACAAAAGTCTTGGCGACATCCATACATTTATTGGCTGCCTGATTATAAAGTTTTACCGCGCCTAAGGCTTTGACTTGGTATTTCCAAAGCTGAGCTTTTTGATTAGGGTTGCATTCAACTTCCACCAATTGAGTTCCCTTAGTCAGTTTCCCACCGGCGGGAGTTAAACATAGTTTACTATGCTGGGCCTGCATTAAGAACCAGTAGGGAGATTCTCGGCCACCCCCAAGAAACTTATCAATACCGCCAGCAAACACATTGGCAGCGTCTGAAACAAGAATTGCAATGACCTGTGCGATTATTTTCGTCGCTCCCAGGGCTGTCTTTGCAGCGTTGGCAACATTAATGGCAGGATTAAGATTTAACGCATATATGGGAACTGTGGTTTTTAAATATTTTACCTGGTCTTTCTTGGCCGTACCTCTGTATTTTCCCAGTACACGAATGGTTAATGTTAAATCCGCCGATTGGTTCTTGAAAAAGAAATCTTTGAATTTACCCTCAATGGTTCCCTTTTCGACGGTTACCAGATCAAGTTTCTTAATTTCTTTGATGAGAAAGTTAGTGGTAGGGTTCTTTCCTAGTATTTTAATAACCTGGCCTTGAAACCACTGGTTGAGATCGCCTGAGACCACGCCTTTTAAACTTAAATTCTTAGGCTTTCCATTAGTTAAAGTCCCAACCACATGATAGTCGGATACTATTAACCCATCCAGTAAGTTGTCTTGAAACTGCAAGTCCATTTTGTGTTTAATTTCATGTCCAAATTTTTCTTTGCTGAAGGTCATTTTAACTTCCGGTGAAGTTGCTGGAAGTTTCATGCCGCCGGAAACAAAAAATACTTTTTCTGCCCGATGACTTAGCGCCTCATTTTGTTTTGGTAGTAAACTTCCACATAAGTGAGGAGCCTCCGATGATTTTCCCAACAACTTCAATTTTTGACGGCAAAAAAGAATTTTGTTCGATGTTTGAATTAAACTCCTACAGGTTGCATCCTTATTGCTTTTGCATTTCCAGGCTCCTCCCAAATATCCCGGTTTAAATTCCAACAGACTTGGCAAAATTTTAAACGCCGCGGTTTGTTTTGGATTATTCATGAGGTATTGGAGAAAAGAGCCAGCCATGGCTCCGGTAAATTCGTTTCCCAGGAACAAAACCGTTTCCGGATGTTTCCAGTTAGGCCCACGGATTTTTGCCGTCACCGGCTCCACATCATCTCCGAAATATCTGGGTTCTAAGTAGACGTCCAGTGGAGTTTTTCCACCGACAAATCCAACCATATCCCCATGGACCTGATACTTTCTGATGATCAGGGGATTGGTCATTTTCAAGGCATTAATGATAGGTTTCGGTACTCCAAGTTTGGGCAAAACTTTATCGTTGATAAACGTATCAATATTTTGTTCTAACCGCATAGTTAATTGGAACTCCTTACTGGATAAAACATTTTCACCTTCGGTATGAGCGTCAAATTCGAAGTCGAACAAGGATCCAAATTTTTTATGAAAGTAAAATGCGATTCTTTCTTTGGACAATTCCACATCGGTTTCGTCATCCAGCAGCGGATCCAGTTTGACATGTCCCTTCATTTTGAAATGTGGGATATCTGAAAAGCTGGCTTTGATGTCCAGTATCGAAGGACCCAGTAGAAGCGGTTTAACTTCCAGTTTAGGAAGCTCTCCGTAAACACGAAACCCGTCTTTAACCGATAAAGTCAAGTCTGCGGCCGCTAACTTATGTTCTTTACCCAACAATTCCAACCAGGCTTGTGCGGCCAACCGAAATCCCAGACCGGGAACCCCTTTGTCGCCACGACCCGGAATTTTTGCGCCGGGAGTACCGAAATAGACATCTACGTCCTTAAGTTTTAGGAGAGGTAACGGAATTTTGTCTAATTGTAAGATTTGAACCAGAGATCGCTTGTTCAACTGCTCTCCCAATTGTTTAGCCGCGTTTCTAACTTTTTCGCCAGGGATGGCTTTGACCACGGTTTGGGCAAGTGGACCTGTAAGTGCTCCCACAAACAAAGCATGTTGAATTTCCATGTTGGTTAAAGCGGAAATTTCACCAGCCGTATAGCGGAATCCCAATTTCGTGGGAATGGGTGGAACGGATGTGGTTAAACTGAGAATAGCATCGGCTCCAAACTCCTTTTCCGATTTTCCGGGTAGGTTGACATACATGGTTCCGCCCATGCCCACTTCAATTCGGGGGCCACCCACATCCATACCCGCGATAAAAGCGGTATTCTCTAAAGCTAAATTCCCCAGGCCTAAGGGAGTGTTCCAGCGTCCCCGCATACTCCCGTTGACGCGAAATCCTGAATCCCCGGCAGCGTTGGCGACCAGATAAACTCGTCCATCGAGGAGCAGTTTGTCGGTGGTGTCCGCAGAAGCATGCGTTCCTAATTTCGGCAGGTTCAACCAGAGATCTCCAGAGACTCCCAACTCTACCCCCGGTTCCGGTAGGGCTTTAAAATCTAAATAAAAATCCGAGGCAACTTTATCAAATTCGACTAAGTACCCCAGAGGATTTTTGAATCCTCCCGGTAAGGTTGTGGGCAATTCGAACGTGGGCAGTTTTGCCGCAAGGCCAATTCTCAATTCACCGTTCAATAATCCTCCAACGCTTCCTGCTATCATAATTGTCCCGTTGGTGCCCAGTTTGTCCAAGCCAAGTGTGGATAAGGTTTTTTTCATTAGTTTATCTTCAGCTTGAGAAAAATCCAGGGCCGAAACTAATGTAATCCCATCTCCAAAAACGGGTATGCTTTCATCAGCCTCCTTTACAATCCCGTCGAACAGGGGAACCAAAGGTTTGGGCATATCCTCTATGGATAACGCTCCGGTTTCATTCTTATCTTTCCCTTTTGCCGTGGTCAACAGAAGCAACATACGTGGCATTTTAAGGGCAGTGAAAATGCCTTTGACTGCATCCGGAGTTTTTGCCGGAAGCAGACCGGCTAAACTGAAATCATTGGCACGGGAAAAGAGGAAAAATTCATCTTTTCCGTTGAGTTTCTTTTTCATAATGGCAATTTTGCTTCCCATATTGGTCCGGGTCCAGGTGGCGCCACCGGTGATGTAAAAATCCGGAATACCGGCGGTGGGTTTGAACCCTAACGTTCCTTTTTCCAATACCCATTCATTGATCAAAGGAATGCTCTTTAACACCGGTAATTTATCGAGCAGGATTCGTCCTTCGTCTTCATCTCCCTGAATTTGCAGACGGATGTCGTCAAGAGAAACTTTTTTACCTTGTGCTGCCAAATCGATTTGAAATCCTGTGGCGACCTCCTGATATCCTTCGATCCCTACTTGGGAACCGACCTGAAAACTCAGAATGGATTTCTTACTGGTATCTTTAGTTTTTTTTGGAATTTCTTTTTTGGCAAAACCGCCTCCAAAAACTAACTTCCGCACGTGAAACCCTGGAATGAATGCCAGAGGGTCTTCGTGTTTTTTAGGTTCGTAAACTCCTTTTAAATAAACTTCGATATCATCCTTTTTGATATGAATAGGACTTTCCACTTTAATGGGAAACCTCTTGCCCAGTAACCAATATTCATTCCAACTTTCGATTTCCAAATCCAGACCATATTCTGTCTTTTCCGGTTGTTCTCCTTTGGTGGCCTGTTTATCTTTGGAGACTCTGATTTCAAAGCGAGCTTTTACGACTTCTGTGTGGAAAGCATTGCGTTGGTTCAAAAAATTAAAAGGGTAGGGCGTGTGGCCCGGAATCCATAAATCAATTTTGAATTGATTTTTATCTTTGTAAGCAATGGGAAGATCTTTTTTATATTTTGACGATTCCTTGTTGAGTAGTTTCCACATGAAAGCGCCGCCGATCACACCGTCTATTCTCCAGGGTTCATTACTTTGAGTGGCATTGGGCAGTACCAAATTTGTTACCTTTCCCAAAACCCCTTTTTTAGCACTCTCCACTTCTGCAAACAGGTTGACTCCTTGATCAAAACGAACCTTTTGAAGATCATGGGAAGTGTCTTCGAAAATTTCCGGAATTTCAATTTCCTCATGGTGGTCCTTTAAATATTTTCGAAGAGGTGCACTGAGGTCTGTCACATCCTTGATCCCTTTCTCTTCGCTAAATACCATGACTAAACTTTTAAGCTTAGGATCCCCTACCAAGTTTTTTAATTTGGGGATGGCATTGATCAATGGGTTTTCATTTAACGTTTTATCACCCGCCATGAGAGCTACATGCCATACGGGGACAGATTTTTTGTCTTCTCGTGTGTAGAACATTTCCGCCCCCAGATCAGTGCCGGGAATTTGGAGTGCAAAAGATATGGTTTCGCACGCACGTGCCTTATCTATTTTGTCCCATACCCAACTCATGATTTTTTTAAATTTGCTTTTTTTCTGTTCAGGAGTTTTGGGTTCGGATTTAGCTTCCTTCTGTGTATCCTTACTCACCTTTTGTTTTGCCAGTTCCGTGGCACAGGCTTCCGGGAGGACTTTAACCTCGGATTTGTCGGCCACCGGCTTGCCAAATAATTTTTCCATCACCGCTTTGGCCACCAAACCTCCTACACTTTTAACTCCCTTTTGAAAACCTTTCACTGACATTTCGAGGGAGATGTCATCCAGGTCCATTATGCTGAAAGTTTCTTCAGGTCCCAATTGAGTGGCCGCAGCAATAATGGCGTCTCCCCCTTTATCGACTGCCGAAAAATAAGTTTTGAGTTCGGTAAAAATTCCTATCCGTGAAATATCCTCGATGACTTTCAACCTTTTGATGATGAAAGTTGTGTCTTCATTTACGTCGAATCGATCTGCGCGTAATTGTTTGTTTTTGGTGACGCCGACTAACCAACCATGAGGACCGACAATGGCAATTTTGTTGCCATCTTCTAATTTGCCCCCGTCGAGATCATAAAAAATAAAGTCATGCCCGGCGGAGGAAGGTGCCCCAATGCTTTCGCAACCGGTAAGAGCAAGTTGATGTTGTCCGCTGGCGGTACCGAGTCGGACTTTGTACGGAGTGCCCATTAACCCCGTTATTTTTTTACCTTTTTTTTGTTTGGGTCTTAGTATCCGATCTTCTTCCGGAGTAGCGCATTGAGCGGGGTCTATGGCTTTCAATCCTGCGGCCAGGGTTGATTTTGGATAAAAATAATCTAAAAGGATTGCAGATAAGGTGATTGTCAACACCAAGCAAAAATTTTTTAAAAATCCGGAATTGTAAAATGACTTTATCGAGCTCCCATAACGAAATAAAACTGTTTGGAAGATTGTTTTCCTCCTCTTCCCTGTCGATGGAAAATTTAGATTAATTCTTTTCGAGTCGGGGTTTTGGTCTTTTTCTTTTTCAGATTCATTCTTGCAGGTAGGGAAAAAATAATTTGAAGGGGTGATAATTTGGTTTGAAGTAGAAATATTCATAATACCCTCCCACAAATGAATGGCTTTTTGAAAAACTACAAATAGCATTCAATCATTTAAAAACTTTTAAGAAAACATCCCTCTATTTATATAGATACTCCGAAGAGATCTTTTATTCTTAGTTTTGGACTGAAGGGTCCAAAATTTATCAAGGAAAGGAGGAGTTTAGAAGAGTTTCTGAGAACAAGGCCGGATGAGGCGATGATAGCAATTGTGTTTTTGAAGAGAAGGTTAGGGGATTAAACTTTGGTGGAATTTTTAAGAAAGCTAAGTTTGGCAGGTGAGTTATTTTAAAACGCCGCTGATTTTATCTATTAGCAGGCTTACTTTGATGGGCTTGGTTAAATAATCGACAAACCCGGCTTCTTCAATTTTCTGAATATCTTTTTCCATGGCGTTGGCACTGATGGCCATGACCGGTATTCTTGAAGTTTTAGGATCTTTTCTCAAAATTTTACAGGCCTCGATACCGCTCAATCCCGGTAGATTGATATCCATCAAAATAAGGTCCGGTTGATGGACTTTGGCCAAATCGATTCCGAGTCTGGCATCGGGAGCGGAAAACACGTCAATGTTATTTCTGGCTAAAAGAACCTGCTTGACTAACTCCAGGTGGTGGGGATTGTCTTCCACATAAAGAATACTGAATTTATTTTCAACGGAAGGATTGATCAACGTTACAGGGAGTGTTTCCACACTTTGTGTCTTGTCTTCATCTGTATGAGGTTCGCCTAATGGAAGTTCAAAATAAAAACAACTTCCTTGGCCTAAAGCGCTGTTTACCTCAAGAGTTCCATCCATCAGTTCAATCAGTTTTTTGGTGATACATAAACCGATTCCGGTCCCATCAACTTTAGATTTTTCAGCACCCAGACGGTTAAAGGCACTAAACAATTCCTTTTGTTTTTCTTCCGAGATTCCCCTTCCGGTGTCAGTGATAGACACACGTAAAAGATTTTCCGGTGCATCTTCTATGGCGATATCAATTTTGCCGTTTTTGGAATTATACTTAATCGCATTGGAAACTAAATTAAGGATGACCTGCTTCAAGCGAGTTTTATCCGCAAGAATGAATTCATGTGAATTATCTTTTTGCTCCAGGTGGATATTGATGCCATTTTCTTTTGCAATGGGGTTCATTAATAAAATGACTTCTTTTAATAAATCCACAATCGCAACAGACTCCATGGACATGCTGGACTTTCCTGCTTCCACCTGAGACAAATCAAGAATTTCATTGATGAGGTGCAGTAAATGATTCCCGGAATCCATAATCCTGCTGATATTTCTTAATTGAATCGGGGTCAGGAATTCAGCATCCATTTCCAGTAATTGTGAAAAACCAACAATGGAGTTTAAGGGAGTTCTGAGTTCGTGGCTCATATGGGATAAAAAATCGGATTTGGCTTGATTCGCTTTTTCAGCAGCTTCTTTGGCTTTTGCCAGGGCCTTCCGATTCATTACGTTCTCGGTAATATCCATGGAATCGGCTTTAATGTAACAAACATTTCCGTTATCACAGAAAAATGGAGTGATGGTGGTTCTGTACCAGATTTCTTTTCCATCCACGGTGAAGGAATACTCTATGGTGTTCGTTTCTCCCTTGGAGGCAAGGCGCATGGTTTTATTAAAAATTTCTCGAGTGCTTTCAGGGGCCGCTTCTGTTGGAAACGGAATGCCATAAAACTCTTCGATGTTTTTTATTTTTAATGCGTCCACACCACTCTTGCTCATGAACCATAAATTGTATTCCGGATCAAAAATTTTATGGCAAATCGGTGAAGACTGTATCAAGGCTCGAACGTTAGAATCTTCATTGATAGAATGTAGTAACTCTTTTAGCGTTTTCATTGAAATCTTTCCATCTCCCAGTTCTTGAACTCACCCGATAATACGGGATTAAGTTCAACCATAATCTATCACAGTTTTTGATTTATACACGAAAGTTTTTTAGTGGTTAGTTTTGAGTATAAAATACAAGGAATTGCGTGATAGAAACCCGAGATCGGTGTGAAGGGATAAAAATGCTTTTGATTTGTGAAATGAAAAGGATAGGAAATTGAAAGGTTTTGTATTTATGCCACCTATAATGGAGTTTGCAAAAATATCGTTTCTCGACTTCAAAATCAACCTCCAGCGTTTCTTTCCTGTTCAACGGTTGTGTTTCGAACCACGGGTCTCAAACCTTTTAA
This sequence comes from Nitrospinaceae bacterium, assembly GCA_965223665.1. Lineage (GTDB taxonomy): Bacteria > Nitrospinota > Nitrospinia > Nitrospinales > Nitrospinaceae > CBDCVY01. The sequence continues at coordinate 1,795,872 of OZ245011.1, read as the reverse complement.
AAAGACAATAAAGAAAGCCTTTAGAATCAACTCTAACCAAGTGTTTTTCAGTAATTTTTAACTATTTATACCTAAAATTAGGCGTTAGATTTTAAAGATGGGTCAAAAACAGCCCTCAGGAGAAAGAGTAAATAGCCTCATAAATCGGATGTTTTCACGAATATTTCGGAAGCAAATAGAACCGCACGATTTCAGTTCAGGCAAGTTTTTAAAGAATTACATCCTTGTACCGTTATTTTATTGGGTCAGAATTTCCAATATGGTAAAATTTACATGCTTAGTAAATCTAATGTCTGTGCCTAAAAGAAGGGGAATGATAAAAATTGAGGGCAAGCTAGTTAGGATTCCTTACTAATTTTGTTCGAAACTAAAGTTATCAAAATGAATTGCTGATCTTTGTTCTTGCTCATTTAACTCGAATAGACGTTAACTATTGATTGCAAAAAAGTTTAAGTACAAATCGTTTCCACTTCTTTTATTGTTAGGAGTGGTTTTTGTTTTATTTGCCTTGGGATGTAATCTGTCCAACCGGGCATCAAAGTTTACTCCTGAAGAGCGGATGCAGCTTCGGAAGAATCTGCAGGTTACGGAAAATATTCTCGCCGAACTCAAGTTAATCCAGGAAAAAAAGAATACACGAGCCCGGCCCTATAAAAGATATTTTAATAATCTCCTTCCCCGTCATGTTTGGCACAAGGCACGGTTAGTTTATATTGCTACCCAAACCGTTAGATCCAGACTTAAATTACGAACGGAAGTCACTCCTTCATTAATTACACAAGATCTCAATCCCGAAAAGGTTTATCAACTTTTGGCGAATACTCTTTCCAGCATTAAGGATTTACGACAATCTATGGGTATCCAAAACGGTCCGGATCCTTCCCCCTTGCCAGACAATGCTTTATCGAGTGATGTCTATAAGAACCTATCTTTAATCAACAATATACTTCTGGGTATAGACAGCCGGAATATAACACCCAACAATGTATTTCAAATTGCTTATATCATTAAGGAAGAATTGCAGGAGATCCAGGCCAAAAAGGGAATTACTCAACCTATTGCCTCAGTCACCGCTTCCAGGGGAAAACATCCGCGAGATGTGTATAAGCGGGTTCATGAATTGATGGAGAAGTTTAAAAAACTTTCTGAAAAACCGAATTATGTCATTCCGGGGAATGTGGAATTGTGGGACCGCAAAAAGAGCCGAATCATTCCCTATGACGTCATCGAAATCCTTACCAATGTATTGGCAGACGTAGAAACGCTACGATCCTCCCTGGGCCTAAACCAGAAAATTGAAGCGAGCCTACCCGAAAAGAAAACTCCTTCACAAGTTTACGACATGGTCAGTAAAAGTATTGAAATTGTGGAGACGATGTTGTGAATATGAAGAGAAAACTAAAAGCCTATCAATTTCCTAAAACATTTTTTGCAATTGTTTTATTGCTATCTGTTCTGCCTTTTATGCTTAACCTGGCGGGTTACGATTTTAGTTCTGAAGTACACGGGTTCCATGTTAAAGAAATTGCCTCCTGGGGGATTGCCTATGAGGCTCTAGAGGATGAGATGTTTTATGCCTTGACCGGTGCCCTGGAACACGGGCTTCTGGAATGGAGCGCGGTGAGTGTGGCGGTCCTGACCATTTTTCTGGCCTTTTCCTATTTTTCTATTAATAAAGACGCCACTACACCCATTATTGGAGTGGCTCTGTTTTGCTCTGGAACCATGGATGCGTTTCATACCCTGGCGGCAATGAGGTTAATTGATTCGGTGGCTGATAATAACTTGCTTCTTCCTTTTACCTGGGCGTTGGCCAGGGGATTCAATGCGACTATTCTTTTAATCGGTGCCTTAATTTGTCTGAGGCTGAAATCGGAAAATTCCCCGGCAGGTATTTCGCAAATCACTTTAGTGAGTTTAATTTTTAGCGGTCTGGCTTATTTTTTAATCACCTTTAGTGCGACCAACGAGAATTTACCGATAACGATTTTTCCAAATTCCTTTATTACCCGTCCATATGACGTGGTTCCGTTATGTTTGTCCATCATTAGTGCTCCAGTATTCTGGAATCTTTACAAAAGAGTTCCAAATCTGCTCACCTCAGGCTTATTTGTTGCGCTCATTCCCGGAATTATTCTGGAGGCACACATGGCTTTTGGTTCTTCCGCCTTATTTGATAACCATTTTAACATTGCTCATTTCTTAAAAATATTGGCTTACTTCGTTCCATTTTTGGGGTTGGTTTTGGAATACAGGAATTTTAATAAAAACATAAAAGTAGGGATAGAAAATCTCAGGACAGTCAATGAAGAAAGAGAGGAACTGATTTTATCTCTCCATGAAATTCAGCATAAAAATGAAGCGATCCTGAACAACGCAGTGGATGCGATCATTACCATTGACGCCGAGGGTTTGATCAATCAATTCAATTTTGCCGCGGAATCTATTTTTGGATATCAGTCTAATGAGGTGATTGGAAAGAATGTAAAAATGTTAATGCCGGAACCTTATTTTAGCGAGCATGATGATTATTTGAAAAAATCATTGGCTAAAGGAAGTTCTGAGGTGATTGGTGTGACTCGAGATTTGCTGGGCCTGAAAAAGGATGGGACCAAATTTCCGATGAACCTGGCCCTAGGAAAAATTAATTTGGATGACCGCATTATGTATACGGGGATTATTCGGGATATATCCAATGTTATTAATTTGGAGAAGGAACAATCCCGCCTGACTGTAGATCTCCATGAAATTCAGCATAAAAATGAAGCGATTCTGAACAACGCGGTAGATGCGATCATTACCATTGACGCCGAGGGTTTGATCAATCAATTCAATTTTGCCGCGGAATCTATTTTTGGGTATCAGGCCGGTGAAGTGATGGGAAAGAATGTGAAAATGTTAATGCCGGAACCTTATTTTAGCGAGCATGATGATTATTTGAAAAAATCGTTAGGTAAAGGAAGTTCTGAGGTGATTGGTGTGACTCGAGATTTGCTGGGCCTGAAAAAGGATGGAACCGAATTTCCGATGAACCTGGCCATAGGAAAAATTTATCTGGATGACCGCATTATGTATACAGGGATTATTCGGGATTTAACCAATATGGCCCAATTGGAAAAAGAACAAAATCGACTGATCGAAGATCTTCGAGAGGTTAACTCCGAGTTGGAGGAATTTACTTACCGCACTTCGCATGATCTAAAAGCCCCCTTAATCAATATTCGCGGTTTGAGTTCTTTCATGAAGGAAGACCTTGCAGGTGGAAACTATGAGGAAGTTGCGACCAATATTGATCGGGTGAATAAACTTACTTCTCGGTTAGAGGGATTGGTTGATGACATTGTCGATGCATCAAAGATTGGTCGTGAAAATGATTCCTTTGAAGAAACCGATGTTGAAGGTTTAGTTGAATCCATTAAGGAGGGCCTGGAAACTTTTATTAATGAAAACGGAGTGGAAGTGCAAGTTCAGAGGAACGGATCTCCTAACCTGTGGCTTCCGAAAAAACTCATAACGCGTGTATTAGAAAACCTGGTTTCCAATGCGGTTAAATACTCCGACCCTGATAAAAAGAACCGTTTTGTGAAAATAGATTTTGCAGAATCCAATGGGTCCAACACAATTCAAGTGTCTGACAACGGTTTAGGAATTCCCGATAAATATGGAAGCCAGGTATTTGGCATGTTCAAACGGTTTCATCAGTCGAGGGCATTTGGAAGTGGCTTGGGTCTTTATCTGGTTAAAAAGACCATTGATAAAATTGGAGGGGATATTTCCCTGGATAGCAGTCCGGAGGGAAGTGTGTTTAAGATTGTGTTACCGGTCCCTGAAAATTTAAAAAAGAATTGTTAACGAAAAAATAGAAATTGGTGACTATGCGTTTTGTTTTAATTTTATTATTGCTTTTGATTCCCAGCCATTCGGTTGCTCAAGACAAAGTGCTTCGGTTGTACCACGATGCGGATTGGTTGAACCATATTGAATCTGCGGAGGCGATTTGGCGTGGGGTACAAACTGCGTTGAGCGAAGTTGATCATAGCGTGCAGGGGTATCGAATCGAACTGGTGAAAAAAAATCATAGCGGTAACGTGATACGGAGTTTAGGAAACTACGAAACTTTTTTGAAGGACCCAACGGCGCTGGCGGTGATATCCGGAATTCATTCACCTCCTTTGATAAAAAACCGAACCTTTATCAATGAGAACCGAGCCCTCACTTTGGTGCCCTGGGCGGCGGGGGGGCCAATCACGCGGTATCCGTCGCAGAATAACTGGATATTTCGTTTGTCGGTTGACGATACCATGGCCGGTGGGGTTTTGGTCGACTATGCTTTAAATGTCAAAGCCTGCAAATCTCCACATTTATTGTTGGAGGATACTTCATGGGGAGATTCCAATCTTAAAAATATGAAAATTGCTTTAAGGAATAAAAAGAGTGTCTTGTCAGGAGTCACTCGATTTAATTGGAACTTAAAACAATATACGGCGCGGAATATGTTGCTAAATATTTCACAAGGGGGCGCGGACTGTTTGCTGCTGGTGGCGAATGCGATTGAAGGAGCAGAAATTATTGAGTCCATGTTAACTCTGGAACCGAAACACCGCTTACCGGTCATTAGCCATTGGGGAATCACGGCGGGTGATTTTCATAAAAAAATTAATTTCAAAAAGCGTAAACAGGTGGATCTGTCTTTTATCCAATCTTGTTTTTCCTTTATGAAAACTCCTCAGAGTAAGATTGGAAAAAATGTATTTACCAAAGCAAAACTTACCTTTCCTGAGCATATCAGGAATCCCATTGATATTCGCTCTCCGGTGGGATTCATCCACGGCTATGATATTACCAAATTGCTTATCAGTGCTCTGCAAAAAATCAAATTGACAAGTGATATGGAATCGAACCGTCAAAAAGTCCGAACGGCCTTGGAAAACCTGGATCAACCCGTAGAAGGTTTAATTAAAACTTATAAAAACCCTTTTGGTATTTTTAGTCAGTCTAATCTCGATGCCCATGAAGCATTGAATGTTAACGATCTCTGTATGGCTCATTACGGTTCCAAAGATGAAATTCGCGTGTTGAGTAAAAAATGAGAATGAGTGAAACAAATTTGAAACCGCAAAATAAAAAATATTCCATGCTGCAGTTTTTTATGCTGTTTATTACCGTTTCGGTAGGAATATTTTTGATATCCATATTGCTGATTTTCATTCCAAAAGTTGACAAAACATTTGATCAATTGCGCAATGAATCGGACCGTACCGCGGTGGAAACGGTCGCCTCCACAATTCAACAATACATTTGGAATCGGAAATTGGCTTTGGAAGATATTGCCAATCATCCTTTAGTGGCGAGCGCGGTATTAATGGGAAGCGCTGATAACCCGGCATTTCAGGATTACATCACCAATGTTTTATTGTTAGGGGAAGATTCGACGCTCACCGTTCTGGATGTTCGAGGAAAGGTTTTGCTCACAGAGGGGGAAGATGAGAATTACGAATGGGCACGATCTATTATTGATGGCAGCGAAGATCAAATTCTAAATCTGGTTTACATGGACGATCGTCCGCAATTTGAAATGGCCGTCCCGGTACGATATCGAAATGGAAAAGAGGGGATTTTGATTTCCCGGTTCAATGCCGAGCCAGAAAAAATCTTTCCAAGTGTAAAAAAGAATAATCTAAGCTTTGCCGTGGCTTACGCGAAAGACGGCATCCATGTTCGATCCCATGTGGAAAGTATCGTGAAGCCTCATGCCGAAAGCATTCTCATTGAAGATTATAACCTGGAAGTTACCCAAATTACCGATCGCCAAAACATTCTGGAACAAAAAAGAAACTTATTGAACGAATTTAGTATTAATACATTGTATTTGGCAGGAATTGCTTTTGTCATTTTATTTCTCATTGGAAAGAAAATCATTCTTCATCCCTATCAAGTTTTGGATGTTACCAAGAAAGCTCTTTTGCAAGCCAACAAGGAATTGGAAGAGTTTTCTTACCGTACTTCGCATGATCTGAAAGCTCCTCTGATAAATATTCGCGGATTGAGCTCTTTTATGAAAGAGGACTTGGAGGGAAAAAATTACGGAGAAGTAGCTACCAATATTGACCGAGTCAATAAGCTCACCACCAAACTGGAAAAATTAGTCGATGACCTTGTCGATGCGTCTAAAATTGACAGGGAAAGTGACCCTTATAGAGAAATTAATGTGGAATTATTGGTAGGAACGGTTAAAGAAAATTTAGCAACTCTTATCCGGGAATATCAGGTGGAGGTGCGAATCCGGGAGAACGAATTTCAAAGAATGTGGCTTCCCCAAAAACTTATGACTCGGGTACTGGAAAATCTGATTTCCAATGGGGTGAAATTTTCTGATCCGGAGAAAAAGCATCGGTTTGTGAACATTGAATTTTCAGAATCCAATGAGGAGATTCATATTGAAGTGTCTGACAATGGACTGGGAATACCGGAAAAATATAAGGATCAGGTTTTTGAAATGTTTAAACGATTTCATCAATCCAAGTCCTTTGGCAGCGGTCTGGGGCTTTATCTTGTGAAAAAGAATATTAATAAAATTCATGGAGAAATTACATATGAAAGTAGCGAAGAGGGCAGTGTATTTAAAATCCGGCTGCCTCTCTTTCGCTCTGTAACCAGGGTGCATTAGTTTTTTTCTGAATATTCCACCCAAAAAATGAAGGTTGAAAGGGAAGCACCCTTAACTGGATTGGGCAATCTGGATGATTTTTTCGATATCTTCCTGTTTGAAGGGCTTAACAAAAAAGTCTTTGATCACCGAGTATTCGGAGGCTTTTTCTTTATCGCTCTGTTGATTGGATGAAGTGAGCATGATGACAATGATACTTTCTTTTTTTGCTTCGGGAAGTTTGGAATATTCAGAAAGGAATTCAAAGCCATCCATAATGGGCATATTGATATCGAGAAGAATAACAGTTGGAGGAAAATATCCGTTGTATTTCTCCTGGCTTTTATTGAGGTCGTTAAAGTGATCCAAAGCTTCTTGGCCGTTGGCAAAAGAATAAAAATGTTCAACCGAACCGGATTTTTTAATGATTCGATCAACCTGGTAAACATCGATTTCGTTGTCGTCAATCATGCAAAGAGATTTAATCATAAGGAAGGCTTTCTAAAAAGAGGTGAAAAATTGAGGAATGAAAACGGTTAAAGTTCTCAATTACTATCATTTAAAAATATAACACAGTTAAAAAGTTTTGAAAGACTAATGGCATCAAAATTACAGGATCAAAAATTACTGGCTGAATTAAAAAAAATCCAAAAGGAATTTGAGGACTTTGTGTTTACGGTGTCGCACGATTTTAAGGCTCCCATTCGGTCCATCAAAAATCTTTCTGAATGGATTAAAGAAGATTTTGGAGATCAGGTTCCTGAAGAAGCCAGGAAAAACCTGGAGTTAATCCAGAATCGAGTTGAAAAACTGACAAAAATGGTTGATGGCATGATGGAGTTATCCCGCGTGGGGAAAGGGTCTCTGCAGGTTGAACCTTTAAACTTCGAAAAATGTGTTCAGGACATTATCCAGAAGCTGCAGCTTCCTGAAGAGGTTGCTGTTGAGATTCATTCGGAAATACCGGAAATTAAAACGGATCTTTCTCAGTTCCAGCAGGTATTGAGCCGTCTGATTGAAAACGCCATTAAGTTCAATAATAGTGAACATCCTCGGGTTGAATTATTTGCGGTGGAGGCAGGTAATTTTATTGAAATTTCAGTTAAGGATAATGGACCTGGTATTAATACCAAATATAGTGAAAAAATATTTAAGGTGTTTTCATCTTTGATTCCGCAGAGTCAAATGGAAAACACGGGTATGGGGTTGCCAATTGCAAAAAAAATAATAGAAGATTCCGGGGGAACCATAGAGTTGGAGTCTAAGTCGAAAGAAGGAGCCACATTTCGCTTTTTTTGGCCCAAGGTGATGGAGGAAAATGAACGCTGAAAAAACATTGGATAATAAAATTCAGAATTTAAAAATTCTGATTGTGGAGGACAATCCGGACGATTGCGCCCTCTACCTGCGCGAATTGGGAAATGATGTGAATTCTAATTTTTCATTTTCTATCGGTGAAACGGGGGAGCAGGGAGTGCAGCTTTGCTTGGAAGAAAACCCGGACTGTATCCTGCTTGACTATATGTTGCCGGACATGGATGGGATTGAGTTTCTGTCGCTAATTAATAAAAAAGGATATCAGGGTGCCGTCATTATGGTGACAGGGCAGGGGGACGAGTCGGTTGCGGTCAAGGCCATCAAAGGGGGTGCCAATGATTATATTGTTAAGGAAAAGTTTTCCAAGAAAGGATTTTTTGATGTTGTCATTGACGCGATTGATTCGAATGAAGGCGATGAAACCAAAAAGTGGAAAACGAAAGCTCTGGTGGATTCCTTAACAGGGGCGTTAAACCGAACTGCTTATAATATGTCCATGGAACAAACCATTCGACAATTTAAACGTTATGAAGAACCGACGGTTCTTGCAGTGGTTGACATTGATCATTTCAAGAGTTTTAACGATTCATATGGACATAAAGTGGGTGATAACGTTTTAAAAGTCGTTGCGGCATCTATCGTTAATTCAGTTCGACCATCAGATTTAGTGTTTCGCTATGGTGGAGAAGAGTTCACCATTCTTCTAAAGAGAATTAATACCGAGTCCGCACAAGTTGTGGCTGAAAGAATTCGTGAAAATGTAGAATATTTAAAGGTTTTACATGAGGGGCAGAAGTTGGGAGTCACCATTACTATTGGCCTCACTTCACTAAATAAAAAAGATACGGAAGAAACATGGTTTGAAAGGGCAGACCAGGCAATGTATTTAGCTAAAGAAAGAGGAAGAAATTGTATTCAAGTCAAGTAATGGGATTTGAATGTTTTGCCGAATCCTGGGTTTAAGGATAAGTCGTAATTGAAAAGAGGTTCAAATGATTATTGATAAAGAGGTCGACTCCAAAATTCAAAAATTAAAAGTTTTGATTGTCGAGGATAATCCGGATGACTGTGCTTTATACCTGCGGCAATTGGGTAAAGAGACAATATCCGATTACTCGTTCTCAATAAGCGAAACGGGTGAAGAAGGTATTCAGCTATGCTTGGAAGAAAATCCCGATTGCATTCTTTTGGATTATGCTTTGCCGGACATGGACGGATTGCAATTTCTTTCAATAATAAATGATAAAGGGTTTCAGGGAGCTATCATTATGCTTACCGGGCATGGCAGTGAGTCCATTGCTGTCCAGGCTATGAAAGGCGGAGCCCATGATTATATTGTAAAGGAAAATTTTTCAAAGGAATTATTTTTTGACACGGTTATCAATGCGATTAATTCCAATCAAAATGACGAAGCAAAAATATGGAAAACGAAAGCGCTGGTCGATTCCCTGACCCATGTATTAAACCGTACGGCCTATAGCATGTCTATTGAGCAAGCGATCCGCGAATATAAACGCTATGAAGAACCCACAGCTCTTGCTGTGGTGGATATTGACCACTTCAAAAGTTTTAATGATCGTTACGGACATAAAGTGGGAGATAATATTCTGCGATTGGTCGCCACTTCTCTAAGCAATTCTATCCGGCCTTCCGATTTAGTGTTCCGCTACGGAGGGGAAGAATTTGTGGTCCTCTTAAAACGAATTTCTATGGATTCCGCAAAACAAGTGGCGGATAAAATTCGGGAAAATATTGAAAATTTATTTTTGATGCACGAGGGTAAGAAGTTGAGGGTGACCGTAAGCATTGGAATGACTTCTTTAAATAAAACCGATTCTGAGGAAACGTTATTTGAAAGGGCAGATCAAGCGATGTACTCTGCCAAACAAAATGGAAGAAACTGCATTAAAATAAAATAGCCGACACTTCCAACTCACAAAAGTTTTATGCAATTTGTGGGCTCTCTTTAAAAACTCACCTTGTTTATTCTTATGTTTTTTAATTGAAATTATTTTTCAGTGGATTCACTTTTTCATGGCTTCGTGGACTGTGTTTAACAACTTGGCAATGTCGATGGGTTTCGTAAGGTAAGAATAAAAACCCATTTCTAACGCTTGGTGAATTTTGTCCGCCATAGCATCCGCTGACAAAGCGATTATTGGAATGTGTTTGGTTGCGGGATCCTGGTTTATTCTTTCAAATATTTTGAACCCATTCATATCCGGCAGGTGAATATCGAGGAGGATTAAATCAAAGTTTTGATGCTGAGTTAAGGCAATGCCTTCTTTTCCTGTCAAAGCGGATACCAGTTCCATCTCAGGTTGAATAGAAAAAACCTGTTCTATTAAATCAATATTATGTTGCGTGTCTTCCACATACAGGATTTTTCTTTTAGGTGAAGGAATTTCCGGGGAAGGTATAATTTCGGTGTCTGTTTCATTTTTATTACAAGGCTTTTTAGAAGTCAAAGGCAAGTCGATGAAAAAGGAACTTCCCTTCCCTAAAACACTTTCCATTCCAATGGTACCTCCCATCAGGTCCATCAGCCTTTTGGAAATAGCCAACCCAATCCCGGTTCCCTCTATGCCATCGGCATCAATCCCCAGGCGTTCGAAGGGTTGGAATAATTTTTTCTGTTGATGCTCCAGAATGCCTTTGCCCTCATCTTTAACCACTAATCGAATATGTCCCTCTTTAGGAAAATCAAATGAAATGATAACCGATCCGCCAGGCTTATTGAATTTAATAGCGTTGGAAATCAGATTCACAATGACCTGATTGAGGCGGAGCGGGTCAGCTTCTACTAAGTGTCTTTCCTTTAGAAAATTTTCGAAGCGTAAATTAATACTATTGGGCACTGCCAACGGTTCAGATATGGAAATGACTCTTTCAACAATTTCTGCCAAATCCAGAACTTTAAGGTCAATATTTAAATGACCCGCTTCAATTTTAGAGAGGTCCAGTATCTCTGTGATTAAATCCAAAAGGTGAGTGCCGGCCGAATGAATAATTTTTATATTTTGAAGTTGGTAATCGGCCAGAGGATTCTGGTGATCTCTTTCCAGCAATTGCGTGAACCCCAAAATAGAATTCATAGGAGTTCGTAGTTCATGACTCATCCGGGCCAGGAATTCGGATTTAGCTTTGTTAGCTTTTTCGGCCACCTGCCATGCACGATGAAGGTCCACTGCACTCTGTCTTCTTTCAATGGCAATGCCAATTTCGATTCCAATTTGATCGATAGAATCCAGTAGCTCTTTATTAGGGTTTTCCATTTCCTTAGAAAAAAATTCAAGAACGTAAACCACTTCTTTTTTTACAAACACCGGAAACGCAAAAGTGCTTTTCAAATTAATGTTTTTCATTAACTTATTACGAGGAAAGTTTTCGTCTTGGGAAATATCCTCAATCCACGCCGCTCGTTTTTGCTGGTAGACTCTTCCCGGTAATCCTTTCCCGGGTTTAAAGGAGGTTTTGTCAGTGATGGCCTTGAATTCTTTATAAGGTTTTTCTTCCTTGAATTTCCAAATTCCGGTGGGAACCAATATATTTTCATTGTCTTTCTTAATCACCTGATAAGCATTGGCTACCGGCCAGTCCTTGTATTGGGCGATGTGGGACAACGCGGAATAAATCACTTCTTGTATGGACTTGGCCAGGTTAGCGGCGGAAGCTACTTCTTTAATCAGCTTGGCAATTTTTTCTCGATTGCGCAGAAAAGATTCTTCTCGTTCTTTTACATTTTTTACATTTTTCACCATCTCATTGAAGGTGGTCGTCATATGGTAAATTTCATCTTTGGGTTTTCCCAGGGGAATTTGTGCTTCCAAATTTCCCGCGGAAACCTCGTTCATCATTCCCGATAACTTTCGAATGGGTACAATGATTCGTTTCCTGGTAATTCCCACCAAGGCAAAAAGGATCAGCCCACCGGAAATGACTAAAAGAATATTGGTCAATTTCATGAAAAAAACCGTTTGGTCCTGGGCTTCCCGCACCACCTTGTTGGTTCTTAAATAGATGGCATTTTGAAAACTCTTTATTTTTCCCATGATGATTTCTTTTTGACTGTCATAATAGCCGCCAAAAACCAGTTTTCTGGCCTGAGTGTAATCTCCCTGCTTCACTGCGTCCATCGCCAGTATTTCGGTGTTAATCAAATTGTCAGAAACCGCCTTGGATTCCTTAATGAGATTTATTTCTGAGGGAAGGGCTTTCAATGCGATCAAGTCATCAATCACTTCTCGGGTTTTCGTTTCATTAACTTCTTTCCAAAAGTTATGAAAATATTCTATGGCTCCAAACTGAACATACCTTCTCACTTGACTCGTTAAATAGTCCGATCCGGAAGCCAACTGTTCCCCTAAAGCTTCCAGTTTTTTCTGATTGTTCAGGGCGTTAATTTGATAGATTTCACTTTGGCTCATTTTGTAGGAAGAATATCCAATCACAGAGAAAAGACTTAAGGTCACAATTAAGAACAATTTGAAAATCGTTGTTAAGTGCACTATGGTTCTCCGTAAATGAACCAGCGAGCCAGTTAATTGAAGGCAGAAAAATAATGGAAAAGAATTCCGTTACATTCGATTAAATCTCAGGCAACCATCCTTTCACGAAGGGTAGCATACCAAAAACTTCGTTATTACGAAAAAGAATAATTAGGAAAAGGTTTGATTTTTGGTAGTTTTGCAGCCTAATTAGGGGGGATTTGGGGAATTCTTAATCCAAACAACTTAATAATGAAGAAAACCTTGGTAAAAACAATTATTACAAAAAAATATTTAGTTCAGATTGTAAACTGATTTTAACAATATGGCACTCTATAAGGCACTGTTTAATAAAAGGTTTAGAGTCTGTTTTCCTTTGATGGCACGTGATTATAGGGAAGAGTGAAAATTTAGACCGGGGGTTCTGTTAAGGCGGTTATTTCTTCTAAAACGCGACTGATTCTTGAATCCTGAAATCCTATTCGAGATAGCAATTCGGGACGTTGCAGCACTTCTTTACAGAGAATGATCTTTTGTTTGATCAGTTTGTCTTTTTCGAAAGATTTGAGGCTGGTCAGACAGGTGATGGGGTGGATTTGTGCCAACTGAATGAGATCTTTTAAACTTTTACCCTTGGGATGATCCCATCCCAGTAATTTTAAACCCACACAATTACCATAACGAATGGCATCTTTCGTAAACTTGGTATTGGTTGCTAACCAAAATTCGTTAAAGGAGCTGTGGTCTTTATTTTTCTTCAGGTCCAGCCACCGCGCGTATACGTATAAGGTCACCTTGACATCGCTCTTTTTTCCGGAATCGTTACGGAACTTACACTCGACCATCAATCGATGGTTATTTTTCTGGGCAACCACATCCACTTCATGATTGACGCAGTTGCCTTTTAAAGTTTGACCGACTCGGGTTTTATAACCCTGCTGAGCAAAGATCGCCGCTATCATTTTTTCAAAAGGGTACCCGGAAGGGCCCAATTGCATAATGGCTTTTTTCAAACTGTAGCGGGCGGCCAGGGAACGCGCTTCCTTATAGAGCAGTTGATACGCCTTGCGAAACAGTTTATGGGTGGGCATGCCGGAGTAAATTTGATCCTGCAAAATAATCAGAATTCTATCCGCCAAATCTTTAGAAGCCCCGGCCTTTCTCAGGGAACGATACAGTTTTTGCTGGGAAAAATTCTGCGAGTCTCCGGAAGCTTTTTCAACTGAAATCGAATTGAATTTTCGTTTCATAGAATTAGAGTCGTGCTGTTAAAATCGGGAACCTGTTTTCGGGTTGCGCACGTTCCCAAAAAGTGTCTTATTTTACCCAACCTTTAGGATGAAATAAAATTTTCCTTATTTTCGATCCCACTTGGGGAAGATTTAAACAACGGTTTATATAATAAGGAATCTTTTCGACCCCTTATGAACGAGACCTTTGCACAACCAAGGATTATTGAACAAACAAGTCCAGTAAAAGAGCGGAGATCCATGTTCTCCCTCTTTCCCAACCTAGGGGTTGGAGGCAAAAAGGATATTCAGAAGTTGACGGATAGACAAACTGAAAAGAACCTTAGGAAATTCATGCTTCCTCCAGGCGTTGCCTGGTTGGGGTGATTCACCTCCAGAGGTTTTCCAATTTTGTGGTTACGCAAGGATCTCCTTAAGAACCGGGGATGAAAACTCATACTCGTCAATGATAATTATAATCGGTTAGCCGGATTTTTATTGGCTCCACTTTGGCCGTACCCTTGAAACTATTTCCTATTCTGAGGACACTAAATATGGTACAACCGTAATGAAAATTTAGACTTTAACTAAAAAATGAGGATTGACTCTTTCAGTCAAAAACTTGTTCCGAATTCAATTAAACATAGGGTTGTTATGGACCAAGAAACTTTTTCCAAATTTTTAAGTGAACGTTATGACGACCAGGTCAATTGGTACGATAAAAAATCCCTCCATAATCAAAAGGTTTATAAACGTCTCCAGTGGATAATCATTATCTTCTCGGCACTCACTCCTGTTTTAATCGAATTACATATAGATTTTTTCAAAGATTTTCAATTGAGCCGATTGGCCATTGTGACTTCTCTTTTGGTCACCATTTGTTCCGCGGCTATTAAGACCTTTAAATACCAGGAGAATTGGATCAACTATCGAACCACCTGTGAAACTTTGAGGAAAGAAAAATATCTTTATCAGGCAAGCCTTGGGGATTATAAAGAGGCAGAAGATAAAGAAGCCCTTTTTGTCGGCCGGGTGGAACGGGTCATCTCACGGGAAAATACCCTTTGGTTTGAACACCATCTCGAAAATAAAAATAAGGAAAAGAAATAGCCCATCAAGTAATATCCTTTCAAAATTATCTTCACTCCATTTAATCTCCATTTGCCCACAATGAATTGCCTGGTAGGGCAGCACAAAGTTCCGCTACCCGAAATATAATCAAAAAGGTTTGGTTTAGTAATAATTTCGCTTGCTATCTAATTTAGTTATAGTAATATTCCGATACCAATAGGAAATTTGGAATAATGAATTCTTAGGGGGAGGGTAAACCGATGAGAATTTATTTATTAGGCTTAACCATCTTAATACAAGTTGGGTTCTGTTTCGCGCCAGCTTCCATTTTGGCCCAGGATCCCACTCGCCAACAAATTCCAGATACTCAAGATAGCTCCACAAAAAATTGTCCCATAATAGATGCGGGGATGCCTACGGATACAGATCCAAAAGATCCTTCGCCAAATCGGCCAGGCAAGGAATCGCTACCGAAGCAATTTTACCTCAACCCACCTACGTTTTCTCCATCGGGACTCGCATTGGACCCTAATAAACCGAATGAAGAAAAGATAATCACGTTAAATATTGGAACCCGGGTTATTCCCACCGACTCTCCTCCCAAGTTTATCTGCCTAGAAGAAGTTGATAAAGATAATGTGTTGATTAAAAATAGTGAGGCGCATAGAAAGCTTCTCGACGATGGCAAGGCCCCTGATAAAGAAGCAGGGAACCAGTTTTATACGGGGCAGGAGCCTCTAGAAATACGTGGTGCCGAAGAAAATGAAAAATACTTTCGTTACAGCACAATTCATAATGGAAGAATTTTAAGGTCTAAAACCACCGTTTTCCCCATTACCAATATTCCAATTGGTTATCCATCTTCAGAAATAAAAAAGCTGGTAGGTGGGCCAAATAAAAAAGAAAAATTCTTTTCCAACGAGGTAATCATAAGAGCCCAAAAAGGTACTACTGCTAAACAGGTTAATAAAATTGTTAAGGAAGTGGGGCTGTCTTTTGGATTATCGAACCCAGATTCCATAAACATTGTTGGTTATCTTTCACAATCAAATTCTTATTTAGTTAGATTCGAAGAAGCTGGAACCTTGAAAGGAACTCGAGAAGAAGTAGAGCAATTTATTATTGAATTTCAAAATGTCAAATATAAAAATGAAATTAAGAAAGCTTCGCCAAATTATTTCGTCCCACCTACATCAAGCCATTGGTGGATTGATACTGTTGGGGGTTTTAACTTAAGACCCGAATCATTTCCAATTGCCGAATCAATTTTGTTTGGAAAGGGAGCAGGGGTAGCTGTATTGGAGGCAGGTACTCCATGTGGAGGAGGGGGTGACGCTTGCCCAAGTGGGGGAGTGATCCCATTTGAATCCGGAGTGGAAAACATTAATATGGAAAATTTGGTTTGCTATAATCACTATGTAAATCCAGGTCAATTGGTTCATGGGGGAAACCATCATGGAAATAAGGTCGCGGCGTTAATTACGGGAAATCCTGCCTCTGATAATGTAGATGAAGGGATTGCTCCCAATACAACACTTTACCGAATTGATAGAAATCTGGGTGATTTCCAATTAGAAGGGGCTATTTATTGTGCAAGAGAAGCGCATGATCACCAAGATCACCAGATCGATGTGATAAATATTAGTGCTGGGAATGCACAAAATGTACCTGAAATTAGAGATGCCTTATGTCATGCAGTTTGCGGCAATATCCTAGTCACTGCTTCTGCAGGCAATATTGAAGTGAGTCCTAATGGAATGGGAATATGTACAGTTTCGGAGGAAGAGGCAGGTTACCCTGGTAGATATGGTTATGGGTCTTCTTTTGATTGCACTACTCCTTGTTCCGTTAATCTTGCAGCTAGAATACTAACTGTTGGAGGTACTGACAGGAATGATAATCGTGGAGACTCTTGTCGCGCAGAGGTAGAAGGGAATTTAAAAACCAAAATAGGGGAAATTTATGCTCCCGGCTGGGATTTGCCTGAAGCAAATGATGCGGGTGGACCACTAGATTATGGAGCAAGTTGGGCGGTTCCTTTGGTTTCAGGGTGTGCTGCTGTTCTCGCAGCGACAAATAGAGAGTGGAAAAACTCAACTCTCACTCCAGAAGAAATACACGCTATTTTACTAGATAACGCGGATACGATGCCCTCAATATCAGGTGCCGAAATGGATTGGCCTGAACCAAAATTCCTAAATTGTTTAAGAACAATATATGATCAGACAGATATTGCATTTGTATTGGATCAATCCGGAAGTATGGGTTCTGGGATGCCGAGTCGGTGGGATAAAATAGGAGGTTCAGCTCAGCAATTTGCAACAATGATTTCCCAAGTGGCTCCTCCCAATAGTCGGCTGGGGTCGGTACGTTTTCATAGGATTGGTAATGATTTGACCGAACCATCCATCATAGATGATAGCTCAAACGCAGTTTTAACGGTTAATTCGGAATTTTCCGGTAGCTTTCCAACAGGCGGTACCCCTTTAGGTTCAGGTCTTAAAGCGGGTTTAGGTTTAATTGATGATCCAATGGCTGATGATAAAAATGTTGTTGTGTTATTTACTGATGGTCGGCAAAACGGCTCGGGTGATCAAGTGGTGTTAAATGGATGCCAATATGGGGATGGCATTTCCGACCCTATGCCAATTCACAATGGGGGGTGTAGTCCAAAAGCTAAGATAATTACAGTTGGCATTGATACGAATGTTGGTATGACCTATCACACGATATTGCAACAGTTGGCATCCAGCAGTGGAGGAGATTACATTGTTACAACTGACGGAAACTTCTTTGATAATTTAGGTGGGATTACTACCTGCAATGGTACTATGAGTGCTATTTTCGATTGTGCGCTTGGACCTGCACTCTATGGAAATAGTCCGCAAATGATCACAGTGGATACTGTGAAATTTTCCGGTGGACCACATTCCGCAACGTTACCTTTTTTTGATGTCAATAAAGTTTCTCAATTACTGGTTAAGGTTTCTTTGTCTAAAAATATTTCGCGTCAAAAAATTTTAGAAATTAAAAATGGAATTAGGTTTAAAAGAAATTCTGTAGATGTCACAGAATTTTTCCAACCCATTTTTTCTGAAGGTCCTACTAATTTTATACTTTTTAAAACTTTTTTTTCTAAAAGAATTAAGGGCGAAATTGTTTCCATGGAACCTCAAGGAAAATATTCCATAGAAATAAATAAGCCGAAAGGCCCACCTCTGGACTACCGTGTTGTGGTTTACGGTGACGATCATCGATTGGACATGACTTGGTCAGTTAATCCAAGTTCGCCGCGTGTCAATCAACCGTTTGTTCCGAATGTTAGCTTGAGTTGGCGGGGACAACCGATTAAAGATGCCACGGTTAAAGCAATCATTTTGCAACCTGGCGATGATGTTGGCGATTTGTTAGCTAAGCACGAGCATAAAGTGAAAGACCTGAATAAAAAACCCGATGCTGAATCTGCTGGTCAACAAAAATACGAGTTTTTATTAAAAAATGATTCCAAATTTTTAAAACAACTGCAACGAACTGAAAACTCTACGCTTTTAAAACATCAGGGAAATGGGCAATACACTGCCTCCTTTAAGCCATTCGGAATTTCGGGGGTTTATCATGTGATTTACTATGCAACCAATAAAAGTAAAGAGATGGGGGACATTCAACGCACTGCTCTACAAAGTGTTTATGTTCGTTTCGATGCAATTGACCCCGATAATTCTTCTTTAAATGTGAAAAGTTTAGGAACACCTGGCAGCTCTAATAACCGATTAATAAAAATTGAACTGAGGCCTAAAAGAAAAGATGGCCGATTTATTGGTCCCGCTCAAGGAAGTGGGTTCAAAGTTGCCGGAAATAATATAAGGCTTCAGAAGGTAACAGATCATCAAAATGGGGGTTATACCCTTGATCTTGTCGGCGACCCGGAGACTAATTTTTCCCTTAGTTTGTTAGATGAAATAATTTATGAAGGACAAGTTTCCCGATTTGGTAAAAAAAATGGGTTTCAGAGGTTTTTTGATTGGTTTAAAAACATTTTCAAATAACATTAATCCCAATGAAACAAAATAAAAACAATTTTTGATTTATTCGTTGAATCCCAAAGCCTTGATTTTGATTTGCTATAAAAAGAGTATGATTAGGATCTTATTTAATATTGTGACAAAACACCTTAAAACAGTTTCTGTTGGAATTTGTTGCTTTTTTGTAATTGTTTCGAGAGTTCATGCGCTTACATTGGATCAGGCAATAAATGAGCAATTGAAGGTTGATGGTTTGGTTTGTGGTAAATTGCTGGGAGGTGGTGGCAATGTAGGTGATTTGACAGGAAACCTGAGAGTAATCTGTTCGCGGATTCCAGATACGCCAACTACTTCTCCTTCTTCGGCTCCCACATCTAACGGGGGAGCCCCTACAACATTGCCCCCTGCTTTTCAGCAAAAAGCTAGGGAAGTAGCTAAATTAAATGTAGGAACTAAAAAAGTAAATGGTGGGAGTTCTGACAGTAATTTATTTCTTGATAAAAAATTGAAATTCCTTTTTTCAGTAGAGCATCAGATATTAGATAGAGACGTGACAGAGTTTGCAAATGGATTTGAATCAAGTATTAACCAGCTTTTAGCTGGTTTTGATTATCGGTTTTCTGATCGCTTTTCAGGGGGTGCGGTGTTGAATTACTCTCATCACTATGGAGATTTTACTAATCAAGGAGATTTTAAAATTAATTCATTTGGATTATTGGGGTTTGGATTGTATAGACCAATCGACAATTTATTCCTTAGCTTTTTAGGGGGATATTCATATAAGAAATATAATCGAAGTCGAATTACAAATTTTATTACTGAAAATCCTGTAAACATTCATGGTGGGTTAGCTGAAACGGATTTTCATGCCAATGAATTTATAGGTAACGCATTAGTTAGTTTTAAATACAAAGTGGAAGGTACATCTTTTGTGCTTATGCCACAAGTGGGAGCTGAATTTTTTTATATAAATTTTGCAACTTATAGTGAAGCGGGAGGCGATGGTTTAGGTCTTACTTTTCACGATGATACAATAAGTTCATTTAAATCTAGATTGGGTCTTAAAACGATTTATAGCGGTCTTTCTTTTAATGAAATTGGAATTGTACCTTTGTTAACTTTAGATTGGCTACACGAATTTGAAAATGATCAGCGAGACGTGGCGGTTAGCTTTGTAGATGATACGCGAGCAAAACGTTTCTTATTTCAAACACAATCTCCGGATCGGGATTGGATGGAACTCAATGCAGGAGTTACCTTATTACTCCAAAGTAAGATCCAAATTTTTGTAAACTATCGTTCGATGCTTTTTCATTCATTCTTTAACAGCCATGCCGGGATGATTGGTGTTCGTATCCCTAGTTCAATTCTTTGAATATCCGTGGCCAATAATCAACCCAACAACAAATGTGGTTAAAATTCTCTACCACAATTAACCGGGAATTTTGACCACGTACTCCTTGTGCAGTGAACTTTTGAGGCACTACATAATCTTCTTCCCCAACATAATGGTTTTGCTCAATGTGGTTCGGTAAAATAGGTCGAAGTATGGGATTAAGAGATGCTTCCAACCCGGGAATTTCATGATGCTTTGCCCAGTTGTGGACATCGAGATTAGCGGCAATGGTAACTACCCGTTGCGTCTTCTGTAATCGCTCAGCCAATAACATAGCCAGAGTACCTCCACCCGAATAACCAAACAGTTCAATATATTTATATCCACCCGTTTGGTAAATTTTGCGAATCGCCGAGGCCATACTCTTCACTACCGGTTCCGAATAGCGAGCCCCAGTCCAATATTTAGGAAAACATTCAGGAGAGTTTGCCAAACCATGATAGCAGGGACGCCCTAAAAAAATGGTCGAATTTGGATCTAATGCCATGAGTTGAAGCGTGATTGGATTTCTGGGGGTAGGGTCATTGGAAGGTTTTCCATAAAGTATAGGTGTTCCGTCACCTCCTAAATACACGCGGAGCATTTTGGTTGAGGGGTTTTTATTATAATAAACGATGTGATTAAAGCTTTTGCCCTTAACGGTTCCTTTTTTAAATTGATAAGATGCGGCGGTTTCATCAAATGAAACCGAAGGGGATGCGCAACTAGAAAATAAAATATAAGATAAAATTGCAAAAAGAAATTTATTTGTGAATGTATTGAGTTTGTGCAAATAATTTACCAAATTCAATTAATCGGCGATGTTTGGATAAGGTAGTTAATCATTTTTTTAAACTTTTAACTTTTTCGAGATATAGAAGTTTTTCATCATAAGATAATTTCTCTCGAGGAAGCGTTTGCAAAGCATAATCTTTCCAGTTATTTTTGAAACCTATGGGGAATGTCCAAAGTTTCACTGTGCTGTCCCAGGAAACAGTGGCTAATTTCTCATTTGAAAGGACTTGCATACCACTCACAAAATTTTTGTGTCCATCAAGAATTAAAACAGGGATACCGCTTTCTCTTTGCCAAACACGTGCGGTGCCATCCTCGGAAGTAGTAAAAACAAGTCGGTTATCTTCCGAAAACGATGCGTCGGTTACTTCTCCTTGGTGTCCGATTAAAGCTATGGAGGAAGGTTTGGGTTTTCTTATATCCCATACCCGTGCTCTATTATCTGAAGAACCAGTCACAATAAAATTTCCATCAGACGAAAACCTGGCGACTTTTACAGCCTCCGAATGACCTTTCAAAAAATAAATCAGATGGCCCGTAAGAGCATTCCATAATCCAGCTGTATGATCCCAGGATGTGGTTACTAAGTATTTCCCATCTATTGAAAACTCTCCATTGATAACCTGCTGTGTATGTCCATCCATAGATTCAACTAGTTTTCCTTCGTTATTCCAAAGTTGTAGAGTTCCATCTCCTGGTTCCGGTGCAATAGATCTTTTATCCGATCCATACTTTGCTGTTGCCGTGACTATTCTATTACCCTTAGGAGAAAATTCTACATAATTGACAGTTTTACCTTTCTTGATCAAGGTCTTAATTTTTTTTCCAGATTTTACACTCCAAATATTGGCTCCTTTTTCTCCTCCGGTTACCACCTGTTCTCCATTTGGAGAAAAATGAACATGATTCAATTTCTCTTGTGGAAGGGTGTGTAATAGTTTTCCATTCGAGGTGTCCCAAATTCGAGCTGTTCCATCTTTTGAAGCTGTTAGTGCTCGATTTCCATCTTTAGAATATATGGAATACCAGACATCATGAGTGTGTCCAATAAGAGCGATGGATTTTCCTGTTTTAATATTCCATATCCTGGCGGTTCGATCATCTGATGAAGTCAAAAATGTAGTTTTATCGGGAGATAACTTTATGCTATGGATGCGATCTTTATGATCCAATAAATCCAGAGAATGAATGGGCGATTTTGCAACCCACAGTCTTGCAGTTTTATCTTCGGAACCCGTGACTATCGATTTCCCATCTGGAGAAAAGGCTGCTGACCAAACTTTTCCGAAATGGGCAGACAATATTTTTAATTCTTTTTTGTTTTTTATATCCCATATTCGGGAAGTCCCATCTGCCGAAGCTGAAATCAACCGCTGGTTATCAGAAGAAAATCTAACATCATTAACTTGACCGCGATGTTCCTTAAAGATATTCAACAATTTCCCTGTTTTGGAATTCCAAAGCCCAATTTCTTTATATGCTGTAGCAGTGACAATATTTTTTCCATTGGGCGAAAATAATGCTTTACTAACTCCTTGGACATGGCCTTTTAAAATAGAAAGGAGTTTTCCCGAGTGGCCATCCCAAAGTTTAGCGGTTGTGTCCCAGGAGGCAGTGATTATGCGGCTACCATTTGGAGAGAAAGTAGCCTGTAATACCCAATGATCATGGTTTAAAGTGTTTATTTCTTTTCCTGTTTCTAAATCCCACAATTTAGCTGTTTTATCGGCCGAAGCTGTGACCAGACGCTTGCCATTTGGTGAGACATCTACCCAGAAAACGGCTTGTGCTTTATGACAAAATGATTCTATTTCCTTTCCCGTATTAGCATCCCAAATCCGTGCCGTCCCATCCCAGGATGCGGTGGCTATTTTTGAATCATTGGCAAAAAAGAACGCATTCAAAACATCATTTTGATGACCTACTAATTTGATAATTTCCTTTCCCGTTTTTACCGACCAAATTCGAGCAGTGTCGTCCGAAGAACCGGTTATAATTTTTTTCCCATCTTTGGAAAATCGGGCAGAATAAACTTGTCCTTTATGGCCCTTTAAAGTATGAATGGATTTCCCTGTATCCACATCCCATACTCGAGCAGTTTGATCTAGTGAGGCAGTCACGGCCAATTTACCATTGGGTGAAAAGTTGACTTGATTGATTCCCCCTTTATGTCCCTCCAAAACGTGTTTTTCCTGTTGTGCAAAAATTGCGTTCAGGAGGGAAGCTTCCGGGTCGGGCACGGTGGTATCCTTGATGCTTTTCGTTTTGGAAAGCGCTTCCAGAGATAAAAGGGTTCCTAGCGTGGCATTACCTTCACTCGTGACTTGAAATGCTTTTGTGCTTAGCTTCTTAGCATTAGCAATCGTAGTAAAATTCTCCTGCTGTTCCTTGAGTTCTCTTTGTTGAATTCCGTAGATACTAATCACAATAATAATTAACAGGGTTATTGCCGATCCTGCAATCCATTTATATAACCGCGATTGAGCTTCAACCTGACTCGCCTGAATAAACCCGTGATGTGATTCACTGGGTGGTCTGGCTGAGGGTGGAGGTGGTTTGGTAAGCCAACTTTCAGCGGCTTTTAATTCTTTTCCACGTAATAGGTTTTCGGCTTTTGAGTTTTTCTCCCAATATTGCGCCAGTTCTCCCAGGCGAGTGTGTTCCCGAACCCAATCTATATCCGTTTCTATGGCAGTGATAAAAGCCTCAGGCAATTCACTATTAATCTCTTCTTTATTTATTGTAAAACTGTTTCTTTCGGCAAGTCCTCCGGGCACGGATTTCCAGTCTACCTCTTCAATGACCAGAGGGATGATTCGTTTCGTAAGCGAATCTGCAAATTCTACTTCCCTTTGGCATTCAATCGATTCTGCAGAACGGGGAGATAATACAAAAACTACAACGTCGGATTTGGTGATCAGGTTTTTTATACGCTGCCTCCATTCCTCACCATAGGCAATATCATGAACATCACGAAACACTTCGTAACCGAGTTTTTCCAATTGCTCTTGCAATAAAACTGCAAGATCTACGTCTTTTCGTGAATACGAAAGGAATACTTTGATTTTTTTTGGGAAGGTAGGTTTTGTCGTCTCAAGTGCCATAAAAATTTATACTCAGTTGAGTAATTAATTTAAGGACAAACTTTTAAAACAATTTATACCAATCCATTTAGTGGATTTAGCTGGTAGACCTATTAAAGCTCAAAAATATTTGACTCATCGGATAAAGTTTATAGATGGTTTTAAGAATGAATTTTAAGTAAACCATTTCCAAAATCAGGTTTTACCTTAAAAACTCCAGGTTCTTGGAGCCTGTTTCCCACTAATCCCTGAGTCGGTATTTCGAAATTATAGATTTACAATAAAACTTTATCGGTTTGAAGAAAATAATTGAATTTGTCTTTATTGTCAAGCTGGATTGCAGGGAGGGGAGACTCTGGGAAAATTCTGCGAGTCTCCGGAAGCTTTTTCAACTGAAATCGAATTGAATTTTCGTTTCATAGAATTAGAGTCGTGCTGTTAAAATCGGGAACCTGTTTTCGGGTTGCGCACGTTCCCAAAAAGTGTCTTATTTTACCCAACCTTTAGGATGAAATAAAATTTTCCTTACCGGCAACGTCTCAGAGAAAATTGAACTCAAAATTGGCCGATAAAATATATTAGCAAATATTCAATGATTCCAATTCTAAAAGTATAATCATTTGTGGAAGCGGTAGTCTTCTAAGATAAACATTCGAGTTAGATTGCAACGAATAAATAATAGAACTCGAAACAAACCGAGGTCCGCTATGGAAACAAATTTATTATCTTTAAACAAACTAAACTTACCATGTGGAAATTTAATGGGTACATATCATTTTTTGTAGAAAAATTTTTAATATTTTTTGAAAGGAAAAAAATTTTAGGCGTCAAAAAGTTTTGTTAAATAGACTAAAAATACAAAAACCGCTGAGGGTTATCCCTCAGCGGCCGAGATTTGCCCACAAACTTAGGAAGCAAATGCACAATAAAAATTAGATCAATAATTATTTCCCAACTTTATCGAGTGGCACCATCAAGTGCTCGTAGGGAGTGCCTCCCCACATGATCCAGGGACCGCCTTGTTTCCAATCGGATGGATAACTGGCAATGGATTTTTTATCCGGAACCAGAATCATGAGATGAGCCCCCAAACCCGTGACCCAGTTACCATCGGGTTTTGTGGCATAAGGGTCGCTATTACTTACTGGGGTGTCCCCCTGCAGCATATAAGCCACTCCAACCTGATCATAAGAAGGTTTGGTTTTGGATTTATAAGCTTGTAAGAAGTTCATCCACGCCTCGTTCACACACCAGGGATCGTTTCCCGGTGTGTCGCGGTCGGGAAGACAAGTCCAGCCGTTGGTTCCTTTACGGATGACTTTGTCATTCCAATCCATGATGGTGGCGTTGGACGATAAGGCGGGAAAGGCAGCGCTTTCCGCACTTTGGATTACTTTATCGCTGGCGTAAGAAGTGGCTTGCAGTAATAAAATAAAACATATCGAATAAAAACTGAATAGCTTCATAAGTCCCCCTCATTTTAAATTGTTAAAAACCTCAATTTAAAATCACTTAACCGAATTGGATCACAAATATGCAGCTAAAGAAAACGGTGCCCGGCAGCCCGAGATTCACCGCACCGGATAGACGCACGTTTCCTGAATTTTCTAAATTGGCAAACCTTCCTGTAGCAGAGACAATACTTGCGGATTCGCCGGGAACAGAACCGGTAATGTGTGTGACACTCCCTTCGTTATCGGTCCCATCGCCATTACCCACACCCTCAAAAAAGGGTCGAACGGTAGTTAAGCCGTCATTTATAATATAGCCCCCGGGAAGAAAAAAGAAAGTCACTGCATCAATAACTAAACTGACATCAACCGTGTTATTAATCACCCCCACATCGGGTACGCCCCCGGTGGTGTCACCATTGGTGGTGTCATTGATTGGGGCGATACTTAAACAATCAATACCTGTTCCTATTGGATTTCCGGTAGTGAGATTCAATAAGTCCCCCTGAAAACAGGCGAAGTCCCCGCGATTTCTGGGATCGTTATTAAAAAAATCATTTACGACCGTTTCGAATTCAGCATCCAGTGCGTTCGGTGTCAGTTCTCCAAAAAACTTAACAGGAATGTCTGCATAGGCTGGAAGAGCCAGCGCCAGTAAAGTGAGCGTTAATACAAACATTCTGACTATACGAGTTGCATAGGTCTTAATGTGTGAATGAGATGTCTTCATAGTTCCTCCTTTTTTTGTTTTGAAATTGTTTTGGTGGGATTGAATATAACTATCCTTAGTGTAAAGTCGAGGAAAATCATTAAAGCTTACAGAGAAATTAAAAATTTGCCAAATCGGGCAATTCTGTCATCCGCTCGTGGTAGGTTAATTTGAAAACTTAAGAGAAGAACGACTTTATTTGTGGTATAGGAAATTTGGTTTATACAATTTTAATTTAAAAAAAATTTTCTTACATTGGTGTCCCGGTGAATAAAGTTATCCAGTAAATGGTGAAATCCTCCCCAAAAAGGCTTTAATAACTATTTTTGATTGGTACTCTTTTTTTAATATTCATGCCTCTCTATTTACAATACAATTCCCTTGTTCTTCCCCAGCCCAACATACCTGATACATTGGGTGGTCACCATTTCAGAAATAGTATTTCGGCCAAAATCAAGGAGCCGACCTGGATTCCATTTTTTGCTCCCATGCCTAATACAAATTTTTCTATATGGAATTTGACCTTTTTGCTAGCACTGGTTCAGAATTAAATTAATCGGCGCGGCTTTTTACAACTCTGCAACAATCAACCCTTATTTTCAATCTACATATGTAGAACCAACTCATACTTTTCTCAGATTGACTAACTTCCTCTCATTAGAATTACCCCAAATCGCAAATTCGAGAAATTCTGTAACAATTTACGGTCCCAGTCCTGACAAATATTGTCTCTATTTGAGGGTGCATTCCCTAAAGCCCTTGAAATAGTTGGTTTACCAAGGGTGTAAACCTAATAATTAGATTCTAACTAAAAAGCCCTTTTAGAAAATTGCGTTTTGGCATTAGCCCCATTTTCTTTCAATTGGCATCTTCATTGCTTTGGAAAGGGTGTATATGTGAAAAATGGAAAACACAACGTTTTAAGGAAAACAGTCATGAAAACTCAAAACAAAATTAAAAACTTCTTCAAACAAGCCAATAAGAATGAAAGCGGTTATACCTTAATCGAATGCTTAATGGCGATTGTTGTTTTAACTGTTGGGTTTTCAGCATTTATGACTTTACAGGGCAATGTGGTCAGTAAGAGTTCTGCAGCGGAACAGAAATCCATCGCACTTAATTTAGTACAGGAAAAATTAGAAGAATTGAAAACCCAAGGGTTATCCACTGCCTTAGAAAATTCAGATAGTGGAAGCGATATACTGGAAGGGTATGAACGAACTTGGACCATTTCCAATGGTGGAGAGGGCAACTTAACTTCGATTAATGTTATGGCCAAATGGAATGGTCCTGCAGGAGATGATTCGGTATCATTAAACACCGTCGTCAGTCAATGAGATGAGAGATTTTAAACCACAACATAATGCTTTTGCCGGCGAAGAGGGATATACCCTCACAGAATTAATGGTATCCATAGCAATTGGAGCCGTAATTCTAGGCGCCGGGTATGCCATGTTTTTTAAAAGTGGCGATATTATGCAAAAGCAAATGTCCCGAATGAACAGTCACTCTTCCGGGAATGTTGCGGTGAACCGGATCACAAATGAGTTTATGGAAATTGGTTACGGCGTTCCTCCTAAAGAAGGGATTAGGGAAATTGCAGGGGAGGGACTGACTTATTGGAAGAATAGCGATGATGTCTCCACAAACCTGGCGGGGGATATTGCAGTCGACCAGGATGTGGTGAAAGTAAAAAGTATTTTGGGATTTGAAGTCGGCGATACTATTTTGGTTTATAACGCTTTTGCGGATGAAGGTCAACTGGTCTACGAAAACGTAGAGATTACAGATATTCAGTCTACAGAAACAAGTGACAGTTCAGGTGAAACTACCGATGGAGGCACATCCGGAACCTCCTCCGATCTTTGCAAATATGATGCAGAAACCCAACAAACAATTTGTCCCACAACGGAAGAAACCACTACCACAAGTACTATGGATACAGCATATGCCACGGACAGTGATTTAGCCGCGCTTTCAGAATCAACAATGGATTCAACCACTGAATCTACGACATCCACTACAACAACGGAAAACTATATGGTTGTAAGCCCCAGTTTTTCTGAAACATTCCCAGCAGGCGCCTCTATAGTTGTCAGTAAATACGATGTATATAAGATTGCTTTTGACTCGACAAATCATCAGGTGTTTCAAAAATCTGAGAAAGAAGGCGTAATTCCTATTGTTAATAATGTTAGTGACTTTAAACTAGTATATAAGGATGCTACCGATACAGTGACGACGAACCCTTCGGATGTTCAAAAAATCGAAATTAGCATGACCCTGTATGATCCGGAGAATCCTGAAAAAACTAATACGATTGAAAATACGGTCAATGTGAGGAACAATCATTAATAATGGGTAGAGTGAGATTACTATTAGAAACTTCCGGGTATTTTAAAGGAAAAAGTCAAAAGTTAAAGGATGATCGAGGATCCGTTCTTGTTGTTGTATTACTTCTACTCTTGGTAGTTTCGATTGTGGTTCCCATAATGGTAATGCAGACCAACAACGAAATCAAACAAACCAGCGCCAACGAACAGGGGAAAGAAGCTTTTTATATTGCGGAAGCAGGATTGGAGCATACCAAGTCTATTGTACGGGATCAGGATTTTAATAAGGCATTGGCGGGTGAAGACGGCGATAAGGTTTTAGTGGCGGATAATGGCCAGTTTCCTTCCGTAGGTACCATAGAGAACTTTAAAGGCAGTAACTACACCAAAGTG
This sequence comes from Nitrospinaceae bacterium, assembly GCA_965223665.1. GTDB lineage: Bacteria > Nitrospinota > Nitrospinia > Nitrospinales > Nitrospinaceae > CBDCVY01. Next base: position 1,766,961 of record OZ245011.1, on the reverse strand, counting down.
AATTTTAATGATGGTAAGTACTATACAAGAATTACGGACAATAGGGACGACGGAGACATTTGGAGGGATTCGGACAATATCATTTTGATCGACGCGATCGGCGTAAGTTCCGAAGGAATGTCTGAACATTTGGAAGCTAAGGTGAGAAAAATCAATTTGGACATTCCCGAAATTCCGGGAACTATTTCTCTGGTAAGCGATACCGCGAGAATGGATCCTCAAGGAACAGATTTTTTGGTTAGTGGGCAAGGGACCACCCATGGGTCGTTAGGTCCTGAAATTGATACGGGTTGTTCTACAATAAATGATGTGGCCACTACTGCCTCTGAACTTCAAATAGGGACTTATGGAAACAGCAGTGAAACGGTGGATTTATCCTCGTTTGACTGGAGTGCTTTGCAAGAGGTTCAAACCGCTGAGGATTTAATGAATTTTTTGCAATCTTTGTGGGATTATTGGACTGCAGCTAAGACGGCAACCACATCTGCGGATCTTAATGATGTAACCGGGGTAGATACTTTAAGCACGCAAAACCCGAGCATGTCTTCTACAGATATACAGCAATTGCGTGAAAGAATTTTGTCAGTGCCAGACATTCAAATTCTTCCTTCAGAAATGACCACCGGAATTTTAGGATCAGAATCCGAGCCGGGAGTGTTTCATGCCAACGGATCCTTTGTGGGTGGGGGCGATTTAATGGGAAATGGAATTCTGGTGGTTGATAATATTTTAGCGATCAAGGAAGATTTTCAATGGGATGGTCTTATCATTGTAGGGGGTTGTCAGGAGTGCCAGGGGAGATTTTATAATGGATCCGGAAGTCCTGAAGTTTATGGAGCGATGATCATCGCCAGTTCCGGTAGCAATTCCGCTGCTATTAAATTTGATGGAGATGGAAAAATTTATCATAGCTGTGCCGCTTTGGAAAATCTTAAGAAAATTACCAAAGACACTTTCAAAACCATTTCCTGGAAGAAGTTAAATTAACGAGTCTTGAAACAATTTTTTAAGTAATCCTTTTGCTCAGGAGCTAATCAAAAAGAAGCTTGAGCAAAATCCTTCCATCACCAGGTAGATAAATGTTTTTTATCCTTCACTCTCTTCCCTGATTTCTTTTTCCCAAAACTCAACAAAGCTTTTTGTAAACCAACTTTTACATTCCTCAAAAACATACTTTGTCATGGGAATAGTATTTTCCCAGTCTTTCATCCAAATTTTCCATTTTTCCCAAATTTCTTTTTCGGCCCATCCCTGGCCTCTCCCTAAATAGGCCTGTTCAAATATTTCCAATCCTGCCCGGGAAAATCGGTATATTTTTTTTTCCTTAGTTTCAATGCTATGCCAAACCGGCCAGTTAATTTCTTTTTTATTCTTCAAAGCAAAATCTATATCATTTTTTAAATTTGGAGAAAGGGGTTTCCATGCATTGTCTAAATCAGCATCATCTTTTGAATGCCATAAAAGTTCGGAATATTTTTCAGCCAGGCTTTGATACAATTGGAATGCTCTTAACTTTCTCTCTCTAAAAATCTGATAGGCAGCTATCATCAGAGTGAGCATTATGACTAACGATTCCACTATCGAAGCCAGGTCTTTCATATTGTCAATATTCATTTTGCCCCTCCTTTAGAAAAATTTTAGATTTGACTAATTATTACCTCCGAAATGCTTTAATATTTTTTCAAAATAGAAAATATCTGTTACTTATTTTTTCTTCTGATCTTTGGTTCCTATGAATACGATTTTATCCCTTACAATTCTCCAGATTTCATTTGATGTGTTAAAGACATAAATGGGTTTTTCCAGTAAAAGTGATAAAAAAACATGATATTCGGTGGGTGTCCTGGAAAGCAAATGCGAAGAATATACAGCCACTGATTTAGGATGAGTTGGGAGAACAAAACAGGATAGAGTTGATTGAGTCACTACGTTTTCTCTTACTTTAAAATGTCTTCCAAAAACCACATCATTTTCTGCGGGAGGTTCTCCAATAAAATAAACTACCTTTTTATTGTCTTGGATAACAATTAGTCCACGATAATTCAAATCGCAAAAATTTTTGATGATATCTTTTGCTTTTTGAATGAAAAGGGCATCTTTGTTTGTCGGTTCTGCGGTATAGGCCTCATACAATGCTTTGCCCCTTTGGATTGCCAGGTCAATGTGGCTTTTATTATAATTCGCGGGTTCAGGTGGAACTTTTTTGGTGCAGCCAATGAAAACACAAGGGGTTAAAATTAATAGAATGATATAAGTCGAAATGATTCGCATTGTCATTCCATTTTGAAAAAAGGATTTGAAGTTTGTATTTTAAAATAGTTTCGTAAGGGAGAAAAACCAATTGCAACGAATAAAAATTGAATGAATTGTCGAAACACAATAGGTCGAATCACTAATCCCGGGAAAGATTATAAACCGTAACTGGAGTTAGTCAAATAGGGCGAACGGATAAAAATGAAAATAGGTTTAAATGGCAGTTAAAAAGGAGGTTTTTAATGAAAGGGTCCTATTTTATGTACAGCTTTCCTGTTGTTAGTTTTCGTTCGCGCAAATGGCCCAGGATTTGAATGTAATATGAGAATTTGTAGGATTTTGAGCCTGGACCAACCAATTGTTAATTGCCTCCGCTTGAGAAAAATCAATATTCACCAGGTCATTATTGCTTAAATGACCTCCGCCCAGAACGACTTTCCCCTGCGGACAGGTAGCGTCCGACTTTCCGGAAGAAGCAGGTGGCAGGGTAACGGCGGGTCCTTCGACACGCTCCCATCCCGGAACATCGTGTCCCTCATAAACCACATTCAGTGTAGGACGAATTCCGTCTGATTGATTCGAATCCATATCAATTCCGTTTTGGGTTCCGGCGGATCGAATGACGAACCCGTTATTGGGAATCGAACCGTCAACCCATCCCTGAACTAAGGCGATTCCTTTGACATTCAAACCAATGGCCTGTTCGCCTAAAATTTCAGGTGGAACGGTGCCCAGATCTGTAGAGCCCGGATCCAAATCGTTCCAGGTGACCCTGTTTTCTATCCATGAACTGTTTTGCGAATAAATATGGTAATCCCCGGTGCTGGAATCCGTGTAGTTTAAGGTAAGCGTCACACCGGTGATGGTGGCATTTTCCGGAATGGAAGAAATATCCCACTGGATTAAAGTGACCACTTCACCTTCAAGATTGTTGTAGGGATCTTTCGATACGCCATCCGCAATTAATATATGTTCTGTCCCAAAATTTATGTCGGGTGAGGTTTCGCGCAAATAACTTTCCTGTGGATTGTCAAAATGATCGAGGATCGCGTAGACCGGAGTGCTCAATAAAAAACAAAATGATAAAGTGAAAAGAGTGGAATATAATTTTTTCATAATACGTCCCTCCCTCCAAAAAGTGACGAATTAAATTTAGACTCGGCTGAGGGGCATCCAGAATCCGTGGGGAAGCGAAATCAAAAGCAGGGAAACCGCCTCTCAAAAAACGATTTTATAATGGATTGCTCCCTTATATATAGCAGTTAATTTCCAATGGATATTTTATGGTGCCATTATATACCAAATTTAACCCGGGACTCAAATTTCAATCCAAATCAGATAAAAGAAAAAAACACCGTTGACCCTGGAGGATAGAAGGATGAAAAATTAAGAAAAAACTTCAAAATAAGGCAAAATAAAGGACCGCTCGTTTCTCTGTTACAACTAATAAAACCTTTGAAGTGATGGAACTTAACCTGTTATGAGTCGTATTCATAGTTTTCCTCATATCTCTAACAAAGATTCTCGAATACTGATTTTAGGAAGTATGCCGGGTAAAGAATCATTGGCAAAAAACGAATACTATGCACATCCCAGAAACTCATTTTGGAAAATTATGAAGGAAATATTAAACTTTCCTGAGGAAGCGACCTATTCCGCCAGAAAGAAAATTTTGCTGGGAAATAAGATTGCTCTTTGGGATGTGTTACAAACTTGTACTCGGAAATCGAGCCTGGATTCAGATATTATTGAATCCACAATAATTTGCAATGATTTTAAGAAATTTTATAGATCTAGACCCAAGATAAAGAATGTTTTCTTTAATGGGAAAAAAGTTGAGGCAGTTTATATGAAATACGTTTATCCCAATATGCCTGACTCGTTAAGACAAAAGATATATACGGGGCTGCCCTCCACAAGTCCAGCGAATGCCAGGTATACTCTGAATGCAAAAATTAAAGCGTGGCGTGTAATTTTAAAATAAAAGAGAAAAGATTAACCTAATCAAAAATGGACTCTGATTTAAAAAGAAAACTCATAGAATTAAACCAGGAAGTAGCAAAGCGACTATGGGCTATTTCTGAAGGTTCGCAAATTATTTCAGAAAAACCTAAATTGATTTTTCCAATAAAAAGAGATCAAAGTGTTCGTATCAGTGAACAGGAATCCCGAGTTATTTTTTGCCAGTTACTGGAGAAATCCTGTTGGTATTATTCTATTGAAACCCCGACTCAACAAGAATATCAACAAAAGGGGAAAGGCTACCGAAGCGGAGGTTCCGATTTAAGTCTTTATACCAGTTCTTCCCCTGATTCCAAAATAGTCAATATTGAACTCAAGGCGCATAATCCACCTAAAGAACATTTTAAAAAAGATTTTGAAAAACTTATTCGAGAGGGACTGGATGGTATGTGGTTTCACACCATTTATAATGTTGATCGGGGTACCATGCGCTCTATTTGTAGAAAAATTGTGTCTTCATTCGAGGATTTAAAAAGCAATTTCAAAAGCACAGATAAAACGCTACTTTTTGCTTTTTGCATTTTGGGTAGAGGAAAAGACCTTATTGAAGTGGAGATAAACTTAGAAGGATCCACAGAAAATTGTATGAAAAATATTGGGCAAGCGTTCTCTAGGTTTTTTTGAAATTTCTAAACAAAGTTTCCGAGAATATTCAAACAATTTAAAGTTAATGAGGGGAAGTCATATGAACAAAAAAAGAAGGGTTCACGATGGAGTTGCGGGGTTGGTGGTCGCTCTGGGAACGGCATTGGGCTATTGGGTTGATTCGGTCTGGCTGATTATACCTGGAGTATTAGGGCTGACGCTTTTGCAAAGCGCTTTTACCAGCTTTTGCCCAGTGTATTTTATTCTGGATCAAACCTGCGAATCGGAATGATTGTTTAACTCAAGGGATTCAATCAGGGTGGGTTGAATAAAGATGTTTTTATTAGGTGGAGTAACAAAGAAAATCATGCAGTGGTTGAGACGATGGATCTCATTTTTTAAGTTGGCGCAGCTGATTGGGTCAAATAAATACAAATCAAAAAGAAGTGAAAATGATAATAAAAGTATAGAGTGTGATCGAACCATAGATTATCCGGATTACGACACTCCTTTTTTGAAAAATTATGAAGGAGTGTACCAGATCGTCTTTATAGCCTTCCATCCATTTTGCACTATTGAAGGGTATCATCCTGAATCCTGTCGCCATGGAACTCGTGTTCATCGAGCATCGGATTATTCCGATGAAGAACGAAGCAAATTGATCACTTCTTTACCGAAAATAGATCCTAATGATTCACCGATTGACTTTAGAGATACGATTAAAAAGGAAGGAAAGTCAATTAGCTGGGAATCTATGATGAGCGGAATTGGTTTTTCTTCATTAGAAGAGTTTTATAGAGCCTTGCTCACCACAATATTGGCGCTCAATAATAAATTTTCAGATGAGTCAGGTGCTGAAAAACTAGAAAATTATTGTAGTAAAAATGGAATTTACCCGCCGACAGAAGGTGAATTTCAACCTATTTTGGAATCAGGTTTTGGAGAGGCTTTAAAAAGAGCCGGGGTCGGTGAGGTTATAGTAAGAGATGAATTTAATTTGGAAGAAAGTATTATTTCAGTTTCGGATATGATAGACCCTGATAATTCGGTATTAAATATCTTGGTGCAAAAACTTTGGCCAACGAAATTTTTTACTGTCGATAAGTCGGTTTTGTTCATTGTGGATTGGGATAGTTTTTTTACTTTGATTTGCGCCAAGGAAGAAGTAGCGAAATTAATTAAACCTCATGAATTATTCGAGGGGTTTTATGCAGATGAAACGACTGACCATTATTGGTGGTGGAGTGAAAAAGAGAAAAAAGAATTTCTCAAAAAATAAGATTCACGCCTACTAAAAAACTCCATGAACTTGTGATGATTCCACCTCTTGTTGTATCCTCCTGATTGGGGAATATCAATCTCTTTCCATAAGATATTCAGAAATAGCGTTTACTTTCTTTGTCCTTGCCTTTAAATTGGAATTAAGCTCTGTTTTAATTTCGACTTTCAAAATTTAAATGAAATCCCAATTCAGTAAAAACGTTTATGGTCGATTCCTTTCAAAAATCATTTAACAAACCCCTCTACTATCTTTCTCTATATCTGTTTTCTCTCAGTATTTTTCTATTTGATATCAATGTGGAATTGGGAGTGGCGAGTGGAGTGCTCTATACACTTCTGGTTCTGTTCTCCTTATACCCTGGAAAACCTTTCTATATATTTGTGGGAGCTTCACTGGGAACGGCACTCACCGTCCTGGGATACTTTGTCTCTCCCAACGGAGGGGAAGATTGGAAAGTGTTAACCAACCGTGGGTTGGCCTTGTTTGTCCTTTGGGTCACTGCCGGTTTATCCGTTGCTTTCCAAAGAGGGAATGAAATTATTAAGGATGATGCCATCCATTTAGCCAATGAAGCTCGGTTGTTAGCGGTACTCAATACATCCGTCGACGGTATCGTCACCATTAATCATAGGGGGCAAATTCAATCGATCAATCCCGCCGCTCAGAAGTTATTTCAATACAACGAGTCCGAGATTCTGAATAAAAATGTAAGCCTATTAATGCCTGAACCCTGGCGCTCCGAGCATGATGAATATTTATCAAAGTACTTACAAACCGGTGAAACTAAAATTATTGGAATCGGGCGTGAAGTCGTTGGACTTAGAAAGGACAGGACCACGTTTCCATTAGATCTGGCGGTAAGCCGTATGGAGATTGATGGTCAAATCATGTTCACAGGAATTCTTCGGGATATCACTGAAAGAAAAGCGTCCGAAAAGGAATTGAAAAACCTCAATTCTTTATTAGAAACTTCCAATGCCCACCTGGAAAGACTTTCGTATCAAGATGCATTGACGGGAGTGCACAATCGACGATACTTTGACGAGCAATTGATTAATGAGTGGTCCCGTTGTAAACGACTGGGGTTGCCCATTTCCCTTATTATGTTCGACCTTGATTTTTTCAAAAAGGTCAATGACGATTACGGGCATCCTATAGGAGACCAATGCCTGATAGATATTTCTCGTTTTGTTCAATCCCAGTTGAAACGGCCCGGAGATATATTGTGCCGAGTGGGTGGTGAAGAGTTCGCCATCCTGCTGCCGGTTACGCAACTGGAAGGTGCAACGCAGTTGGCTAAGCAATTGGGTGATTCCGTTCGAAACTTAAGGTTGATTCCTTACGATAATGATTCTTCCAAAGTTATTACGATTAGCCTGGGAGTGGCGACGATGATTCCCAATGTCCAATCCGTCGAGTCGCTGGTGGAAATGGCAGACAAGGCTTTATATCAAGCCAAAGAAAATGGAAGGGATCGCTATGAAATTTTCGACGGCGTTTCTCCCCATTCTTTAAACGGGCTGGCTTCCGTTAAAGCAAAGAAGGAACCCTCGGAAAATCCTCAAGTCTGATTTGCAAGTTTCTCAGAGTTAGCGATCCTTTAATTTTTTATTACCAAATTAGTTTTTTCAACAACCATATTGTGCAATCCCATCTTTCTGATGTAAACGAAAGTAATATCTCTCCAAATCTTTAACTGAAAGGATTCCCACAATTTTATCCTGGTCCTTTACCGCCAGATGACGGATGCTGTGCATTTCGATAAGAGCACTCGCCTGCAGTAAAGATTCATTCTTGCCGATGGTGACAATGGGGGAAGACATCAGCTCGGAAACTTTTATCTGGTTGGGATCGCATTCTTCCTGCAGCACCAGATGCACCCAATTGGTTTTAGTAAAGATTCCAATGTAATTGTTATTGTCTTCCACCAGGAGAGAGGATACCAGTTTTTTTTGCATGAGATTAACCGCTTCACAGGCCAGCGTCTCGGGAGTCGTGGACAAAATCGGGGAACTCATGAATTCATAAACTTTTGCCATGACGCACCTCCATATTTAAATGTGGTGTTTTCCGAAGGCCTGGAAGACGTTTTATGAAAGAAGGTTTTTAGCAGATGGTGGATTTAGTTAACGGATAATGCCGGAACCCTTTTTTAGGAAAGGGTTCGATTAGGCTCGGGTGTCTCCTGATTATTTTTTTGTTACTATTTCCGCCAAAAATCTCCTTTTTAAATTCCTTCCGAATAGCCTTCAGGAACTTAAACGTACCCCTATATATAGATTGATCTTCACGGGATGAGTTTATTCCCTGTTTTTTGGCAAAAGGGAAAAGAAGGGGGACTGGAAACAAAAATGAGAATGAGAATCTTTTATGTCAAATCAGGCATCTGGTATTTAGGCAAGGTGAGCCCATTATAAACTCGGGTTAGATATAAAAATGGCTCACCCGCCATAGAGGCACAATCTAGCGGAACCTCTCCCCTACGGCGAGTAAGCCTGGCAAGCCAAAGGAGGGGCCAGAGGCTTGCACAAAAAATTTAAAAATCTTCAAACAAACTCCCTGCGACCCAGTCGTCAGTACCCGATGCGGTTCGACCGTTTCCCCCACTAATCGTAGAGTAGGAGCCAAGAGTCTCATTATTTCGGCCCCCGAGGATACTCGAAGATCTGCCTTCAGCTCGGTTTTGGAATCCTCCATTTACACTGGAGTTTTCACCCAAGGCCACGTTGTTATATCCACCGCTTATGCTTGAAGCAAATCCAAAAACATTATTCGTTTCTCCTCCTGAAACAGTTGAGGACTGTCCTTGTGCAAAGTTTTCTCTTCCACCACCAATACTGGAAAAAATTCCTTTGGCCCAATTGATAAAGCCTCCATTTACACTTGTGTAAGGACCCGATATCCGATTACTAAAGCCTGAGACAAGTCCACCAAAACTGGAATAGTTATGCCCCGGCCCAACCACTATATTATGAGAACCTGTTTTTTCTTGAATGTTGCTTATGTTGCCATGGATATCATAAGCAGGCTCATCATAACCCACAATTAAATTTCCGAGACCGTTCACGACGGTATCTGTCGGATCGGTTAAATCCGTTTGATCGGGATTGCCGTTCGTTGCACCCAGCCCATTGCGGATTCGAACATTCATACCATCAAAGTTTAAATTATCTCCGGTTCGTGTCACTCCGGCTAGCAAAGCCTTCAATTGATCGATTTCTGCTTGTAATGATTCTAAAGTGGGTTCTGCGAGAGTATAAGTCACTTCCAAAGTTGGAGAAAACCCTCCGGATTCTCGTGAGTCCATGTCGATTCCATTGGTGGTACCTGCTGTGCGAATGGTGATTCCGTTGTTGACGAAACCGCCATCCAGCCATCCCTGCACTAAATTGATTCCGTGCTCATTCAAAGGAATAGTGACTTGTCCTAAGCTAAACGCCGGTATGATTCCACGAACGAGTGCCGAACCGGTTCGGTTGCCCCAGTTTACCGTGCCTTCACTCCAGGGGGTGTTTTGACGAATGATATTGTAGGGACCACCGCTGGAGTCGAACAGGTTCAGTTTGATCGAAGCGGCAGACACAATTGCATTAGAGGGTATAGAAGAAACATCCCACTTGATTAATGTCCATAGTTCCCCACCCAAGCCGTCATCGCCGTCTGCTAAAAGAGCCGTATCGGAACCAAAGTTATGCGTGGGATCAGTCTCGCTGATGAAACTGTCTTCCACTGCCGTAAAACTTGCAGTCACCGCAAAAGAAGGTACGCTGAAAAATAATAGAATAATGGAAACGATCAAATTTGAAATCGCCCGCATTTTGTTTCCTCCTTAAAAGGAATAAAGCCTTCAAACAATTTTTGTAGAAAAATGAATCCGATCGTTTAGAAAAAAATAAAAATAAAGAAAAAATTCTGTAGCCCGAAGGCTTCTAATTAAAATGAGCGATCAATTTTCTTCAGAAAATCTGCCGATGACATTGCATTGAGCTTGCAACCCCACTTTCTTAAGATTTTTACCCAAACAAGAAAAAATCCGTTTCATTATCTTTTTCCTCTTTTAAATGGATATAGCCAATTTCCCTTTTTAAGCAAAACTACCCCGATAGGTCCATATTGTCAATAGACCATAAGGGTTAAAAAAGGGGTAATTAGGGTAGGTAGAGGTGAAAATAAAAAAACTTAAAACTTGTAAAAAAAGTAGAACTGAAGGTAACTGAATGTTTTTTTATAAGGTTATCTTTCTTGGCTCAGTGAATTTTAAGTGAGGGAAAACGGTTTTTATTGAAAAGTCTCAATGTTTGTAGGATTTTGCCTATACTTAATAATAGCCTTCAATCCAATTTGACAGGATGGCTTATAATTCCTATGATGACTCTAAGTTATTGATTCCAATTTACATTAATTCTTTATAGATTTTTCTTGGAATGGAATAAACAGCAAAAGCTTATTAATTCTTCAAAACTCAATATTCTTGTAAGAAAACTATTTATGGTTCCTTCGGTTCATTTCCAAAATTGTCGGGGAGTTCCTGCACACATTAAGAAAACCTGGCTCGGACTGAAAAAAGAACCAATGAATACAATGAGGTTTGATGCTAACGTTTTGTACTACCGAGCCTGGGTACAGGGTTTATGAACCCAACACATCCATTGCCAGTTCACCTTTCAAGCCACTCGCTGGCACGGTCCTACTGGTTTAAAAAACTTTGTGGAGAGACAAGATGACTTTATCGGTGAATGATTTAGTTGATCAGAAAAGCTACTTTATCTGCAAACATTCTGTGGTTTTAAAAGAAACCAAAAAAGGTTCAGGTAGTGTGAATCATTTATTGCTAGGGGACTGGATCAAATACCTGGGGGAAACGCATGTCCATAAATGGAGAACACGAAGCGGCAAAGCAAGATCGGCCACTTACGCCAGGGTGCGGGCTCGCGGTAACAACGGATGGCTGGAAATTGATGAGTTTGATTCTGAACGCGCTCTGGAAGTGAACTTTGTGGATGTAGGGCAGGGCGATGGCTGCCACATTGTGACGCCCAATGACAAGGTGTTGCTCATAGATGCCGGAGTCTCGGATAACATGCACCGATTTCTTTGCTGGCGGTACAATCTGCGTTCTCGAAATGTAAAAGATGTTGAAGGTTTTGACCCGGATCAAAAAGAAAAGAAGCCAATGAAAATAGATCATGTGGTGATGTCTCATCCGGATGAAGATCACTATGGGGGGTTTAAACACGTATTTCAGAATCCCAAATTAACTTTCGATGAGGTTTATCACAACGGAATTGTCGAACGTCCCAAGGAAAAAAAAGTTAAAGGAGTAAAGTATCCCGATGACCTGGGAGGGACCTTCAAGAAGGATGGTGAGACTTATCTGTTTGACTATGTCACCAGCGCGACTGAAATGAAAAAACTGGTTAAAAAATTTCCTAAAACCAGCAAGCGTCTGATCTCCGCTTTCCGAGCCCTTTACAAAAACACAAAATCGGCTTCCGTGAAAACGGTGGGCGTCAGCATTAAGAACCTTGGTAAAAAGGAATTCCTGCCAGGGTTTGAAAAAAACAGAAAGTTTTCTCTGCAAATATTAGGACCCATACAGGAACGCAAGAAATTCAAAACCAAAAATCTGGTAACGGTGCGAACTCTGGGATTAGAAGGGATCACTAAAAACGGCCACAGCGTTATCTTCAAAGCCAGGTACAAAAACCTGACGCTGTTGTTAGGGGGTGACCTGAACAGCCAGTCGCAGAACTTTCTTCTAAAAACTTATGCCGGGACGAAGCACACTCCTGAAGAGTTGGAAAAACTCATCGGAAAACTCAAAGCAAAGAAGCAGCCTTTGAAAACATCCGACCAGAAAAAACTGGATGCTCTGGAAAAAATGGTTGCCGATCTGGAAAAAACCGGTCGCGATATCTTTGAGGTGGATGTCGCGAAAGCGTGCCATCATGGCAGCCAGCATATTATTGATGGGTTTATACGTTCGCTCAATGCTGTGGCCACGGTGATTTCCAGTGGAGATCAGGAGTCGCACAGTCACCCGCGCCCGGATGCGCTGGGCGCTTACGGCAGGTATGGTCGCGGCAGACGTCCGCTGATTTTTTCCACCGAGTTGGCGCGAAGCACGCGCGAGTTCACGCCACGGTTTGTCCAGTATCTTGCCTTAAAGGGAATTGTTCAGCAGATTGATGCGGAGACGGATAAAAAGAAAAAGAAAAAACTGATCGAGTCTCTGGAAATGAAGAAAGACAGAAATGTGGCCGTCTATGGAATGATTACCCTAAGAGCCCTCGGCGATAAAGTCATCATCGCGCAAAAACTGGAGGAACCCCGATCCGCTTCGCAGAAATGGGATATCTATAAACTGGAATTCGACAAAAAGTCCAACCAGTTCATTTACGACGATCATTAAGATTTTGAATAGTAATAAAAAGAATTTCCTTTGGAAATACTTATAGGGTTTTCCTGCATATTAGTTTGTTTCTTTAATCAAAAAGATTGAAAAATAGGAATTTAACCTCTGTTCCATTTGCGATTTAATTCAGAAAAAATACCCTCCAATTCAATTTGACAGATTGACTCATAATTCATATGATGGCCCTATGGATTCGGTTCCTATCAATACAGTTTTAACAAAGTCCTAGTCGGTTTTTTCCTTATATATAGAGCAAACAATTTAAAGTTCCATCGTTTCTTTAAACCTGGAATTCTATATGAGAAACCTTACCTCACTTCTATTTGGACTTTTATTGATGGGATGTTTGTCCTTTCCCACCGTTGCTACAGCAGATTCCATCGACACCATATTGAAATTGCTGGCTCAAGCCGGGGTGATTGACTCCGCTATTATTGACGCTAAACCTTTGGTGGAGTGCCTTGTTAAAAAAAGTCCCGCACAGTGTATCGATGTTAAATCTTTAGCCAGCAAAAAATCTGCTCAACTGAAAAAAGAGGCAACATCGCAGGCGGAACAGGCCGCGCAGCAGTTTGTCCCCAACGATCCGGCGATAAAAGCGGCGGTGGATATCATTAAAGCCGCAAACGCTTCCGACTGGATACGTGTTTTGGAACTTACAGGTGTAAAGTTGTTGGGGCAGATCGCCTGCAAGGCGGGGCTCTCCTGGGGCGGGCCGCTCAAACCGTTCGTTTGTGGCGAATTGGCCGATAAAGTCCTGAACAAAGCCGAGCCTATTGTCTATGAAATTTTAGTGACCGTTAAATCCTGGCCGAAGGTGAATATATGGAAACTCATCCAATTGTTCGGCTTTGAATTAGCCTGTGAAATTGCTCCAAATATTCCTATGAAAAGCCAGGCCTGCGGAACCCTCGGTAAAGCCGTTGCTGAAGTGGCGAAATTCGGTAAGGAGTTTGTGAACGTTGCGCAGGATGCGACTAAAGCAGTCAACAAAGTGCTTTCCGGCGGTGGTGGCAAGAAAAAAATGGATGCGGATACCTACTATGCCCGGGTCATCCGTCCGTTAATATATAAACGCGTGGTGCAGGCACTCATGACGAAGCGCTCGAATCTGGGTTTGGATCCTCCGGAGATTAAACAATGCGTCGCTTATGGCAGTCTTTCTTTTGGTGCGTTGTGTCCGTCTAAAATGAGTCAGCAACTGCATAAGGAAGCGTCGGCTTTAGTCACCCTGGTGCAGTCTCTACCTGAAACTTATTTTAGAGGCTGGTTGAAATCCCCTGTGATGAACCGGGCCGTTGAGGTATTCAGTCATGATGAAGCCGGTGCATATAAAAAGTTTATCGACTCGTTGCCTCCCCAGGATTGGAATGCTCTTGTCCAGGGGCAGTTGCCGTTGCAAATGTTTGTGAACAGTCAAGCAGGGGCCGACTTTTATAAAAAACAGTTTTCTGAATGTAGCACTCATGTTGGTAATTTGATTTATGGTAAAGGCACCTCTCGATTGACCTTTCCCAAAATGTCTCCACCTTCTGCAGTAGAGTGGGTGTGTTTTCGTGCTGTGGGTAAACTGTTTTCCGCTGTTGCTGTGAACGAAAGGAAACGACTTCAAACCAACGTGATTCCTAAACTCGCTAAAAATAAATGCATGCAAACTACGAAGGGAACGGCTTTATCCTTTGACTGCCAATCCTACGATGGATTTGCCGCCTGCCTCGGTGAGTCGGATAAAGATTATCGAACCAATAAGTATTGCCAACTGAATCGCCCCGCCTCGGCGAAAGCGTTGGGACAGAATTTTGTTGCCGTGCTTGGCGTTAAACGTTGTCGTTATCTTGAGAAAGATCCAAAGAAACCCGGAGGTTTCGATCCGCAGGTGGCCTGTACACGGCCCTGGAAAACAAAAACCTGTGAAGCACTTTTGGATGGGTTCCCCCGGCATCATTTATTGCCGGCGGATCGGGTGGAAACGCGTTGCGCTTATTACGAAAAACCCAACTTTGTTTCCGGTAAGAAAACCGCGAAGAAGTTTGTGTTGGCACTCAATGGGAAACCGACTGAATCCAAAAGCACCGCCTCTCAGACAAACCCGTGTTTTCAAATTTGGGATCCTTTAGGAATTTCCTGTGTTGGCAAAATGGCTGTGCCTTCCGTTCCCGGGTATGGAAGGGTAAAGTTTAATGCTTGCCCACAGGACCCGGATCGCAATGGAGCCGATGAGGTGTGTTATGTTCCGGATCGCACCGTGAAACAGTCCGATCAAAAAGTAGCAGGCAATTCCATGAAAGCCGCTCCCAATGAAGCTCTGGGAGGCAAGCCACTGGCCGCACACCGGGGAGGTGACCGGGAAAAAAAAATAAGAAGTCATCGGACGGTGAACAAGTCAGATCAATCCAAAGGAGGAACCAATATGAAAGCGGTACCTTCCGGAGTTCTGACCGGCCAACCGCCATCACAGGAAAAAACCGGAGAGGCTTGCGGATTTGATCTGACTTATCTGGCACCACAACCGCCGGTTTTAGAATCCTCGGTTCCTCTTTTGCGAACCGGAGACCAGTTCCAGATCCGTTGTAGGTATGTTCCCAAAACCGATCGAATGGAATGGAATCCCTGCGGTAAAAAGGGAATGAAAGCCATGAGTTTGATAGTTAAAATGAAGCCAAAGTCTTTGCGCGGTACCGGAGTGATTGCCATTGACGGTCAAACCGTGGGTGTGTCCACGCCCAAGGACAATAAAGGATTTGAACAAACCAAACTATGGACATATAAGAAACCCGGTACTCATGAAGTGGCCTGTAAAATTGATAATCCCAAACGGTTCTTTAAAAAATTGCCGCCGCAGAATCATTTTTTCAAACAATCTGTCACTCATAATGTTTCCGCTAAGGATGGCAAACAAATTACACCGTTCGATGCCAGCAAGTCGCGAGTGCTGGCTACGGAACCGGTTCCGGGAGCGAATCAAAAATCAGGTTCGGGACGGTTGGCCATACCCCAACGACAATCGACGCCGGAAGCAATATTGGAGGTGAAACCCAAAAATTCCAATGGCAGGGATGGTTCCACGGTAAACGAGTCGGATTCGGCACAGGAAGAATCCCGACAAAAGCCTCTCACCGGTCGAAGGGCGTTACCGAAAATACAAAGATAACGATGAGACATCAAATCTATTAGTTGGAGAAAGCCATGAAAGTGAAATTAAAGTTGGTCGTGTTCTTTTTAATTTTAATGGTGATGCCGGGACTGTCTCTGGCACAGGGGACGACGGCCCGAGCCCTATTGCCGCAGGCCGTAGAAAAAGCCAAAGCCTGGAACAAAGACGCCGTGCTCACCAACCTTGCGACCCTGAGTGTCAAAGCCGATGGAACGTCCGACTCCTGGACATACGCGTTTTTCAGTCCGTCAGCGAAAAAGTTTTTAAGTGTGAGTCAGACCGGTGAAAAACTGGAAGTTTTAAAATTGCCTTACGGATTAAAGAAACCGGTGGGCGAAAAATTTATCGACAGTAACCAGGCCATGGAAGTCGCAAAGAAAAACGGAGCAAAGGAAGACAGCCTGTCGATGGGCCTCGCTGTATTTGGATCCAAAGAGATCGCCTGGTCGGTGAACAGCGGATATAACTCCGGTGACCTCTCCATCTTCATCAACGCCACCACCGGAAAATTCCTCAGGAAAAACGTTTTGCCGTAGATTTATGTTGGCTTTTCCAATCGCTGTGTTTTTAACTTTAAAGCCAAGTGAAACTGAAAAACCTTAGCGAGCTTTGTAAACACTATTAGCCCATGATCCGCCACAAATTTTTGTTGGATTGCCACAGCATAATGATGAGCAATTTTGGTCCTTCAATTTCCCATACTTTCCATACGAATTTCCGCAGTAACATTGGCTGCTGTATTGCAATCCGGCATATTTAAATCCTTTTCGACCACATTCGAATCGACAATCCCTAACGGTCATATTATTTTTGCTTAAATGAGTTCCATTTAAATCCCTATTTGTAAGATTTTTAAGATTACTTGCATCTCCCTTATCTTTAAAACAGCCTAAATAATTCGGAGGATAATTTGGATTTCTTCTCGAACTGATTCGAGTTCTTTTGGATGGGGGTTTTTGGCCTAGTAATTGTTCTCCTGCTTTCTTGCTTACAGCTTTACGTTGGCCAGATTTTTCAAATCTCTTACCGGGAGGGCGTGGTTTTCCATCATCTACCTTGCCTCCGCTAATTTCAACAATTCCTTTCCATGATCCGCTTTCGACCGAAATAACATTGGCTATCCCATGCTCTTGGTACATTCTATACTGACCGGAACTTATTTGTGGTATGGAGAATTCTTTTTTAACCGATTTGCCGTTCGATTGCTTAAACTTTACACCTAAAATGCTGGAAGGAATATATTGATTTCGTTTTAAATTGCTGGCATCAATTTGGATTTCAAGGTAATCAGAGTTTGAAGGATACAGTTGAAAATAAACTCCTTGAGGGCTTGCGAATGCAATGGATTGAGAAATCAGGAGGAATAAAAAAAACATCAAAATAGTAGAGGTATGGACTCCTAAAATTCGAAATGGGCAGTGCATTTTGTGTCTCCTATTTGGGAGGAGGAACGGTTCCTAAAATGGTTTCGTTTTCTTTGTTTGATAGTGGGAGCTTGCCGCCAGAAATTTCAAAACTCTTTCCTTTAACCGCCTTCATATGAATTTTTATCTTTTGAACCTTTTTAGAGCTTAATTCTGAGGTTTTTTCCACTACCAAAAATTGAGGTTTTAAGGCTCCTCCTTCCTTGCTGATACTTTGAACAACAAAATTAATTTCTAAATCAATGTGATCAAGTTCTAATAAGGCTGCCTTATTTAATATTCTTCGCTCGTTATCCATTTCTTCTAATTCTTCACGGATTTTGCCTATAAGTTGTTTTATTTCAAGTTGTGGTCCTTCATCTTGTTCTACGATTGGAATCTTTGAATTTTTTTGGAAAAGATTTTCAAATAAATAAGGCGTGCAAAGAAGTAGAATGATGACTAACAAAATCTTAATAATTAAATCTTTTGAGATTTCGAAATTCATCTAATTTACACCTCTGAATATTTGGAGGTTTTTGGAATTGATTAACATGAATATATTAAAAAATAGCAATAACTTCAATACAATTTTTGATAACAAAGTTCACAGAGCTAACAAATTGTAAAATATTTATTTCAAGAATTAAGTTTATGGTCGATTGGACTTCGATACGAATTTAAGTTTATTGGACACATTCTTTAGAAAAGGGATGGGGTCTTGCAGGGCGTAGGGCCAGCCGATGGCGGAGGGACCGAGTTTGAGAAGGTCTTTGCGTTGGGACGAATAAACTAAAATGTTAAGCCATTCCTGAAATTCTGCAAACTTGCAGTTTTTATATTCGTTGGGAGGTAACGGTTCATCCAAAGCCATCAAGCAGGCGATGTGCGGAAAGTTCATTCCCGCCAATAGCATTCCGCGTACATTCACCCAATACCTTGGGTTGATTTCTAACACTTTCACTTTATGGTTGTCATCATGGTCGACGAAAAGACCGATATTTGCAATGCCGGTCCAGTTTAGTTTTGCCATCAAATCGGTTAGCAGTGCAAAGGCTTCCGGGTGAGGTCCAAATTTAATGGCGCTGGGAAAACGAAACGGTGCCGGGTTGGGAATGTACGTGCGTTGAAAGGAGTGGATTAAAATTTTTCCGTCCTTAACGTGTACGTTCCCGGACATATTGGAGCCGCGTAGTTTGCTTTGAATAATACAGGGCTCTAAATCATTTTTGTTTTTTTCCAGATACTGTTCCAGTGAGGCGAAGGTTTCGAACTCGCGAATTCCAATCCCGCTGGTCCCTATGTTAGGTTTCAGTAATACCGGAAACCTCAGTTGTTTCACTTCATGAAAAAAACTCGGGTCCAATGTGCAGGCAACGGAAGGTGGTGTAGGAATATCATGTTCCTTTAAAAACTCCGCTAGTTTGCCTTTGTCCTCAGCCGTTTCAAACGAGTCCAGGGGAGGCACAGGAATCACCCGCGCGATTTGTTGCAGCGCTTTTAAATTGCGAATGGCGAAATGGATTCCAATTCGACTCGCCGGCATCAGAAGAGTGGCGCCCACCTTGCGGGCCACGGTCCGAATGGTTTCTAGATAATCTTCATCGTTCTTCGGGTCTGCTAAATGAAAGGAAGCATGCAGGCGACTCTGTCGCAGCGAGCTGTTCGCGTCCGTGGCTAATACATGGATTTTGTAATCAGGAACCTGCGCCAGACAGCTTAATACCAGGTATCCGACATATCGATTACCGTCGATGATTAAAACAGATTGTTGGGATTTGGGCTGCACTTATTTTTGGTTAATGAGTGATGTGTGAAATTTTTTCCATTATAACATTACCATCTTGCTTGTGGGGTGGATGGGTTTTAATTTTACGAAGCAGTCGAAGTTACAATAAAAAATTTTTTCAGTTCAAAGACGTAACTTTTTATACAGAATTGATAACGTCCATCGTTGTGTAGGTGTGGTTTTTGGTTTTTCCTTCGAAAGTATATTCGAGAATTTGAGTTTGTTTATTGTCCGGGGCGCGGAACGTCATGGTGAAGGTCACCTGTTGACCTTCTTGAAAGGGGAGTTGGTCTCCCAGTGGAAACTCCATGGTTCCGGGCATAAGGGGGTTGGTCGGCGGGTCATAAGCAATTTCCAATACCGCTTTATGCTGACGGAGCAAATCTATTTCTTCCTGGTCACCCACCTTCATTTTAAGATCGAATATTTTGGCAGTTTCTTTGAGTTTGCCTGTATATCTGGATCCTATGAGAAGAGTATAAGGGTAACCAGACTCTTCATGCGTGTCGGTGAATAAATACTTTATTTGGGACCATTTATCCTTATTATAATGAGAGTGTTTTGCACCAAGCACCAGCCAAATTCGAAAGTCGTTCACATAATATTGTCTTCCTGACTTGAGCACATAAGTCTCGCTAAAGTGCTCATGCTCCGCACAACCCGACAGCGTTAAAAACGCTGTTATTAAAATTGCTATAATAGATTTCATACTCATTTCCATTGTAAGGGAAATTAAACGAAAGAAAAGAAACTTTGAGTTGAGAAAAATAACAAAATGAAAATTTGTTTAGGAGCTTCTTGGATTTGGTTTTTTAATAGATTTCAATTTGTTCGAAATTATATTGAAAAAAGGGAAGGGGTCCTGGAGGACGTAGCGCCAGCCAATGGCAGTAGGGCCCAGTTTGAGTAAATCCGCGCGCCGGGAAGAATAGATTAAAATGTTGAGCCAATCCTTAAGCTCGACAAATTTGCAATTTTTATATTCGTTTGGGGGAAGGGGTTGGTTCAGTCCTGCCAGACAGGCGAGATGCGGAAAGTTGATTCCTGCCTTGAGAGATCCGCGCAAACGTCCCCAATATCGCGGATTGATTTCAATCAGTTTCACTTTTTTATTGTCGTCTGCATCCATAAACAGCCCGAAGTTGGCGACACCGCTCCAGTTTAGCTTCGCTACTAATTGTTTGACCAATTCAAACGCTTCCGGATGGTGCGCAAATTTCACCGCGCTGGGATACCGATAAGGAATGGGATTCGGTATGACTTCCTGTTGAAACGAATGTGCCAGAATTTCACCCTCCTTCGCTAACACGTTTCCTGCCATTTCTTTGCCGCGTAACTTACTTTGAATGATGAAAGGTTTTAAAGACCCCTGGTTTTTTTTCAAAAATTCTTCCAAAGAAGTGTAGTCTTTAAATTGGTGAATTCCGTTTCCGCTGGTGCCGATATAAGGCTTCAATAAAACGGGAAATTGCATGGTACTCAGATCCTCAAAAAAATGAGCATCGAATGTGCCATGCAGAGTGGGCGGCATGGGAAGATCGTTATCTTTTAAAAAAGAGGCAAGCATCCCTTTATTTTCTGCAATCTCGAACGATCCCAATGAGGGAACAGGCACTACCGGCGCAATTTCTTTGAGAGCACTCAAGTTTTTGATCGTGAAAGAAGTCCCCAGTCTGCTTACGGGCATGAGCAGAGTGGCGCCCACTTTACCGGCTACTTCGCGTATGGCCTGGATTTTTTCATCATCCTGATTGGTTTCTCTTAAATGAAAGGAAGCGGGGAGTCGACTCGCGGCCAGCGGAGTTTGTGGGTCGGTGGCTAACACATGAGTTTTATAATTGGGAACCTGATGCAGACAACTTAAAGCAAGAACGGCATCAAACCGATTGCCATCGATAATTAAAACAGATTGCTCCTGATTTTTTGACACGCTTTCCCGGATAAATAATTATGTTGATTGTTTTTTCAGGTTAATATGTAATTTATGGAAATTCAAGGATGCTGAAAAAAATTACACTTCATTCGAGTTCCGATAAAAAACTATCTTTCAAAAAGGCGGAGTTATGAAGAGTCAAATTGAAAAAAACGAGGAAACAAATCAGTTGTTGAAGGTGGTTTTGCGGTCGGACCGGTGGGATCCATTTGTCGAGGACAAAAGGAGATCCTTCCGGGCGATATCCTTGAATTGGGACAAACTGAAGACCCTGTCCGATGAAGAGCTCAATGAAAATAAGATTAGTCTCAAAACCAAACTGGACTAAAATTTTGTGTAACAGGAAAAAGTTGCCTTATTCAAATATTATCTTTGCATTTCACCTTGACTTTACACAGGGTCAAACTTAAAATTTTTTTAATAGAGTTTTTGTTCACTTCTTAATTTTTTCTTTAAGGCTGCGAATTCGTGAGAATAACATCCAGGTATGAGTTTCTTGGGATCCTTTCAATAATAGGGGTAATAATTTGTTATCCGATTGCAGGGTGGCCACAGGGTCCTAAGTCAACCGATATAGAAGGGCTCACTACCGGAATGAGTTATGAAGAAGTGGTGGCTGTTTTAAAGAAACGTGCGGATGTTAAGAGTATAGGAACTTCTCACAAATGGATTCGCCAGAAACAGGGTGCTGCTCAACGACAAATAGTGCGCGGTTTGAATGGAACTCCTTGCTCCGTAGAAGAAAGCCAACAACGAAGAAGCCGGGTCCCCAAGGGCAGCTATGTGGATTGCGAAACGTATGGTAAACGATTTCGAGGACGAAAGGAAGTGACCAACGAAATCATGGTGGGGTTTATTGGAGCCCAGGGTCGAGAAGTTGCAGTGAGTATTTGGCGGCGAACACGGTTTAAAAAAGGTGATAATCCTACGGTGGCGAGTCTGGAGAAAACTTTGGCCAAAAAGTACAGTAACCCTCACATGCGGCAAACTGAAAAGGGTGTGTTCAGTGCCACGCATCGAAAAGGTGCAATTAATTTGGACTGGGTTTTTGCGGCCGATGGAAAACGCATTACAAGCCCCGATGTGTTTATACAACGATGTGTGAACAATCCCAAGCTCTGGTTTGCCGGGGATCATTCCTGGAGTGAAGCCTGCGGACTTACCATTCGTGCAGAAATCCTTCCTCTACCCGAAAACAGGTTGCTGACTCAGGAACTCAATATTACGGTAGTTGATCAAAATTTTCTGGTAAAGACTTTGATTAAATTCGATGAGGAAATCAAAGCGGCAGATAAAAAAAAAGCCGGACAAAAAAGCAGGAAGTCCGATCGGTAATTCCATCCAGGTAGCGTTTTTTATTCTAATAAACAAAAGTGGGCAAAGAAATCGAACCCTGTGGGAAAGTTAGATTAACGTATCCATTTCATCTAATACCTTCCTCATGAAACTTCGCAGGTCGTCTTTGGTAATGACTTCCTTATTTTCTTCTAGAACTAGCTTGATAGCATGCTTCCTAATAACTTTATAGAGTGTGGTTTCAAATTCTTCTAAATACTCGATAGCATCGTCAGACCAGAACCAATCTTTATTGAGATCATCTCCCATTGGAACCCCCTCCAGGTCAATGGCACAGTTTTTAATTAGGTAAATTGAAACGGAATGATAACGGAAGGGAAACTAACAAGGGCTAGACGCAACTCCAGCGTTAGATGAATTTAATCCACCCGATGGTCAGCATGGCAATAAAGAAAATGAATAACCACTTATCCAGAGACATGTTTCCCCTCCCAAGGTTCTTGCCTCTCTTCTTTCCCTCTCCCAAAGGAAATTGATGTGTATGATGCCTCATATTATCTCAAAAATATCCGAGAAGATACCACTTTTTTTTTGGGTGCTTTTTGGGAGGGATTCGATTAATCCCTGAGTATGTAAATCATAAATAAATTAATGAGCCTTAGACATTTTTACGAGTCCTTTTTGTCAGGGGTTGGATGTTCCGAACCTGCAAAATTGTTATACTTGTGTCGGCAACTCTTCGTCAGGTATTCAGTACGCTTCAACAAGTTTAGATGATGAATTTACCAACCCATCTCCAGAAAGTCCCATCAAAGTTTTTATAAAAATGCAATTAGGACTACTTAAAATAATTTTCCAAAGTCGGAGTCTGAAAAATGGATCAACGTGTGAGCCTCATTACTTTATGTGTTTCTGATATGAAAAAGTCGCGGGCATTTTACGATGCACTGGGTTGGAAGGTAGCCTCCGAAGACCAGGCCGAAGAAATTGTCGCCTACAATATTCAAAACATGGTGCTGGCTTTGTATCCCTGGGATAAGTTTGCGAAGGAAGTTAATGTGACCGAACCGCGTCCAAAGGTTTCCGCGTTCACTCTTGCCTACAATGTGGGATCAGAAGGGGAGGTTGATCAAACGATGCAGGAAGCGGAGAGAGCAGGAGGTAAAATTATCAAAGCGGCGGAAACGGTTTTCTGGGGCGGATACTCGGGGCACTTCGCCGATCCCGATGGAAACTTTTGGGAAGTGGCGTATAATCCTTTTTCTAAACTCGGGCCCAATAAAGAATTTCGTTGGGAAGGATTTTAAAAAAATTATACATTCAATAAAGATCTGGGCAACGGATCGATTCCAATAAACTTAAACACTTGAGAACCTCATGACTACTGAAGAACAAAAAACCGCTGTCCTCAATGCAGTGAAACAAGCCAGCGAGCAATGGAAGAATGCGTTTAACTCCGGAGATGCCGCCGGCTGCGCCGCGCAGTATACCGCAAACGCCGTCATGCACGCGCGACCTTTTGGAACGTTTAACGGTACCGAGGCGATACTTGAGTTCTGGGCGAAACTCATTGGCGATGGCTTTGCCGATGTGGAATATGTAGACCCGGAAATTGAAGTGATCGATGAAAAAAGCGCTGTTTTAAAATCAGGTTGGAAAATGAACAAAGCCAGGGGCGTAATTCATAAAGAGTTGTGGGTGGTTCAGGAAGACGGCACCGCTAAGCTCGTCGAAGACGACTTCGAAGCGAAGGGCTAACCGGGCCACGCCCGAAGGCAGCGGCAGCGCCCGCAGGCCAAATGGATATCCGATAAGTTTCTGTGGAACCCGAATGCTCAAAAACTTTCCACAAGTTGAGATTGCCTTTAGAAAATAATTTAAAAATTGAAGGTAGATGTGCTCCCTCTTTCCCAATCTAGCCATTGGATGCAGCAGGAATATTCGAAAGCTTTGTGAATATATTGCATTGAAATAAAATCATCGCAAAACAATGCTCCAACCGGCCGGGGGCCGGGCTGGGGGGATTTTTCCTTTTCTTATTTATTTAAAAAGCAAACCCCCTGAATGTGAATCACCCCGACTCTCTTTAGAAAAGAGGGCGAACATGGGTCTCCGTTCTTTTGTTGGATTTGTTTATTCAATAATCCTTAGTTATGCAAAGCTCTTTTTAGAAAAGAGGAGCCACATGGATCACCATTTTTATTCTTTAATTTGATTAACAGACCCTGGCGTGAACCGAAGTGTGTAATAAGGGTTGAATTAATTATCTTCAAACAAACTCCCCGCCACCCAGTCAAACTCTCCGGAGGCGGTTCGGTTTTGACCACCACTTACGGTTGAATATTGTCCGCTAGCAGTGTTACTGATTCCTCCGTTAACAGTAGATCCTACTCCGTTTGCTATATTGTTGTCTCCGCCGGAAACACTCGAGTTACCTCCAATGGCTGTATTGCTTCGTCCTCCCATAATACTGGAGCCGGCCCCTTCTGCTTTATTAAATATTCCACCAAATACAGTTGCAGTAAAACCTGATGCTTCATTATTCCAACCTCCTGAAACATGGGAATAAAAACCTCCCGTCGCGTTTTCTCGGCCTCCACTAATAGTGCCAGCCTCCCCGCCAGCGATATTTTTAAATCCACCACTTACAATTGAATATTTACTTAAGGCAAGGTTTTCAATCCCTCCGTTTACATTGGAATATTCGCCTATTGCCCGATTGACGGAACCACCGGTGATGCTGGAATAATTCCCCTCGGTATATCCAAATCCTCCACCACTGATACTGGAATAATTGCCCCATGCAATATTTGCATATCCTCCAGTCACTGAACTGCTCGGACCATAAATCAAATTATTGGATCCTGAGACTAAGCCACCGAAACTGGGATAACTATGGCCTTTTCCAACCACAATATTGTGGGAACCGGTTTTGTCCGATGAATATGGAAAAATTGATCCCAAAACAAGTTGTTTAGGTTCATCATAACCAATGAGGAGATTGCCCAGCCCATTAACAACTGTAATCTCTGGGTCAGTGGAATCGGGGTCATCTGGGTTCCCGTTGGTGGTGCCCAGTCCGTTTACGATTTGCACATTCATTCCTTCGAATATAATTTTATTATCAGTTCGACTCACGCCTGCAAGTAAAGCTTCGAGTTGTTCGATTCGAGTCAGAAGTTGATTGATGGTCGGTGGACCGTTGCCGTCGTCAGTGTAAGTAATTTTAAGGGTAGGAGGTGTGCCGCCGGATTCTTTGGAGTCCATGATGATGCCATTGTTCGTGCCACCGCTGCGAAGGATGAATCCACCATTGGTAATTGAGCCGTCGACCCAACCTTGTACTAATGCAATGCCATCTGCGTTTAATGTATGGGTAACCGTGTTGAAACTAAACGGAGGAACACTGCCTAAGATATCCGCGTCTTGATCCAAGTCATTCCATGTAACCGAGCCTTCAGACCATACAGTGTTTTGCCCATAAAAATTATAAGGAGCGGCGCTGGCATCGGAGTAGTTTAGAGTGACAGAAACGCCGGTAACGGTTGCAGTAGAAGGAATGGAAGAAACATCCCATTGAATGAGAGTAACCACTTCCCCGTAAGTTCCGGTATCCGGGTCTTGTGCCACCCCATCGGCAATTAAGGTGGTTTCCGTACCGTAGTTTTGGGTGGGGGACGTTTCGCGAACGTAACTGTCTTCCGGATTCGTGAAAGAATCGGTCACGGCGTAAGCATGAGTGCTGACGCACAACAGAATAATTCCTATAAGTGAAGTAAAAAGCTTTTTCATGAGTAAATTGTCCTTAGGAGAAAAGGTGGATGGATTCAATAAAATTCCAAAAACTTAAAATAGGTGGCCCATGTGCTCCCCCTTTCCCGATCTAGCGATTGGGGGCAAGAGAAATATTCGAAAAGTTTATGACGACTTCATTTCCTCAAAAAATTGTCGAGAATGATTTTTACTGGCAGGCGTTGGCCTGCGGGCTGGGGGGATTTTTCCTTTAATTATTTATTTATAAAGCAAAACCCTTGAAGGTGAATCATCCTAGCCCTCTTTAGAAAAGAGGGGACACATGGACCTCCATTTTATTCTTTAATTTTATTTAACAGACCCCGGCGGGAACCGAGGTCTGCGGTAAGGGTTGCGCTATTCATCTTCAAACAAACTCCCTGCCTGCCAGTCATTTTCCCCTATAACTGATCTACTATTGCCTCCGCTTACGCTTGAGAAATCACCTCTAGCCGCATTATGAGATCCACCACTTATACTGGAAAAATCACCATAAGTCCTGTTTGTCTCTCCACCTGAAATAGAAGAAGAACTTCCATGTGCATCATTGAAATAACCTCCACTTACGCTTGAAGCCCATCCAACAGCACGGTTGAATTCGCCCCCGCTAACAGAGGAGTTTGAGCCACCGGCAGCGTTACTCCATCCACCGCTAACAGTTGTACGATCTCCACCTGCCCTATTTCTATCACCACCAAGAACACTTGAATATAAACCAACAGCGCTATTTTTGGATCCTCCTGAAATATGGGAAGAGATACCTTCTGCAATGTTTTGAGTGCCTCCTCCTATTGAAGAATATTGGCCCTTGATAGTGTTGTTTAAGCCTGTAACTATTCCCCCAAAACTTGTATATATATGCCCATGGCCAATCACCACATTATGAGACCCAGTTTTATCAGAATGATCGGGTTCCAAAGAGTCTTCGTTATAACCGACAATCAAATTACCCAAGCCATTTACTGAGGTATTTTCAAGTTCTGTTTCATCTGGATTATCAGGGTTCCCATTAGTGGCTCCCAGGCCGTTGACCACCTGTAAATTGACTCCTTCATAGAGAATTGTGTTTCCCTGGCGACTCACGCCGGCGAGTAAGGCTTCGAGCTGTTGGATTCGAGCCAGAAGTTCCTCGTTGGTGGGTGGACCACTGCCATCATTGGTGTAAGTTATTTTTAAGATCGGATTTATTCTGCCTAACTCTTTGGAATCCATTCGGATTCCGTTATTCGTGCCCTGCGTGCGGATGGCGACGCCATTATTTGGAATTGATCCATCGACCCAGCCTTGAACTAATGCCAAACCTTCGTTGTTTAAATCGAAGGTTACCGCTCCGGAACTGCCCGCGGAAATGGTTCCGCTGGAGGAAGGCGCTGTGGAGAGGTCGGTCCAATTTACGGTGTACTCATCCCAGGAATGGAGTTGTTCCAGAATGTCGTAGTCCCCGGAACTGGGATTGGTCAGGTTTAAGGTAATCTTCGCAAAGGTCACTGTCGCGCTGGCAGGAATGGTAGACACGTTCCATTGCAGAAGCGCGGCGACTTCGCCGTAGATTCCATTGTCGGGATCCTGGCTGACACCATCGGCAATGAGAGTCGTATCGCCTCCATAATTGGCAGTAGGAGACGACTGGCGAACGTAACTGTCTTGTGGGTTGGAAAACGTGCTGGTTTCTGCAAACACGGGAGTGACAATGCATAACCATATTAATAAGATTAAAAATAAATAACGAGGGGTTCTTTTCATGAGTCAATTGTCCTTTAGAGAAAAGGTGATTGATAAGAGGTATGTAAAGCATTTCAGGTTTGAATTTGTCTTTAGAAGTTATTTTTGAATTAGAGGTCCATGTGCTCCTCCTTTACCACTCTGGAAATTGGAGGCGGCAGGAATATTCAAGCAGTTTGTAGCGTTAATGCTTTCTCCAAAAAATTATCGAGAATGAATTTTACCGGCAAGCGTTAGCCTGCGGCTTGGGGGAAATTTTCCTTTTTCTATTTTTATTTTTATGAAAGGCAAAACCCCAGGAGGTCAATCACCCCAGCCCTCTTTAAAAAGAGGGGACATAGGGATTTCTATTTTTATTCATTAATTTTACTCAACAAACCCCGGCGTGAACCGGGGTCTGTATTTAGGATTGGACTAATCATCTTCAAACAAACTCCCCGCCACCCAGTCATGTTCACCAGCAGCGGTTCGATTTGAGCCACCACTTACATGAGAAAACCTTCCACTGGAAGTATTATTCGTGCCTCCAGCAACACTAGAATACCATTCATCCGCGACATTGCTTTGACCTCCACTGATACTGGAAAGGGAACCCGTAGTACTGTTCAAGTTGCCGCCACTTACGCTGGATCCAATTCCCTCGGTAATGTTATAGGTGCCTCCACTAATGCTAGAGTATGAACCTTGAGCTTTATTGAAGGAACCGCCTAGGATATTTGTATAAATCCCTGATGCTTCATTTTTATAACCGCCATTGATGCTGGAATAAAAATCGCTTGCAACATTTCCTCCCCCACCGTTGATAGTAGTAAAATATGAGGAAGCTGTATTGCCACGCCCTCCCGTTATGCTTGAATATGAAGAAGAAATAATATTGTCCAACCCAACAACTATTCCCCCAAAACTTGAGTAATTATGACCTTTGCCGACCACAATATTGTGCGATCCTGTTTTATTGGATACAGGTGTCCCATCATCATTGTAGGGATCAATTTTTTCATTGTATCCAATGATTAAGTTTCCAAGGCCGTTTACAACTGTATTAGAAGGTTGAATGGTGTATGGGAATTCCGGGTTTCCGTTGGTTGCTCCTAAACCATTTTCAATATGAACATTCATTCCCGTGAAATGAATTCCGGTTTCACTTCGAGTGACCCCTGCCAATAAAGCTTTGAGGTTATTAATTTCGGCCTGGAGACTTTCTAAAGTGGGAGACGCTTCGCTATAAGTCACCTCCAAGGTTGGTGGTGATTCGCCGACCTCTTTGGAATAAATAATTATTCCATCATTAGTACCGGCGGTGCGGATGGCGATTCCATTGTTAGCAATGGATCCGTCGACCCAGCCTTGAACCAAGGCTATACCTTCAGGATTCAAATTTAGGGTCACATTTCCAGGACTATCCTCGGAGAGTGTTCCCAGGGTAGTTGCTCCGGTTGAAAGATCCCCCCAGTTCACCGTATTTTCATCCCATGAGTTAAGTTGTTCCAGTAAGTTATAGGTACCTAAACTTGAGTTGGTTAGATTTAAAGTGATGCTTACGGCATTTACTTGTGAATTTACGGGGATTACAGCAAGATCCCATTTCAATAGGGCGACCGCTTCCCCATAGATTCCATTAACTGGGTCTTGTGAGACCCCATCAGAATAGAGGAATACTCCACCGCCAAAGTTTCGATCAGGAGACGATTCTCGGACGTAACTATCTTCAGGGTTGGTAAACGAATCGGTGATTGCAAACGAATTACTTGAGAAGCAAAATAAAAATAATCCAAGAATTGAAGTAAGAAAAATTTTCATCGGTGATTTTTCCTTTTTTAAAAACGTGGTTGGAGTAGTGATGGAAAAAATTTAATGTGCGAATCCAGAGAAAGACAGACTTGCTCATTGACAGTGAATTTAAAAGTCCTCGAACAAACTTCCTGCCACCCAGTCGCTTGCATTTAGTGCGAGCCGGCTATTACCTCCACTAACGCTGGAAGTGGACCCGCTGGCAGTGCTATATCCACCGCCGCTTACACTAGAGTTCCCACCGCTGGCAATATTTCTAAGACCACCGCTGATATTGGCACTTCCTCCACTCGCTTCATTAAAAGATCCACCACTGACACTTGAAGCCCCCCCACTCGCAGTGTTATTGTGGCCTCCACTGATGCTGGAATAATCTCCGCTTGCGGTATTATTATTTCCACCGCTCACACTGGAATGTCCTTCATTGGCTACATTACGATTTCCACCGCTAATGCTGGACCAAATACCACTTGCGGTATTATTTCTTCCACCGCTCACACTGGAAGAATGCCCACTGGAAATATTTTCAGTTCCTCCACTCACATTGGATAATCTGCCACTGGTTATATTTAATGCACCGCCATCGATACTGGAAAATATCCCACTAGCGGTGTTATAAACACCACCGCTGACGCTCGTATAAGAACCGGAAATAATGTTGTCCTGTCCTGCGACCAGACCGCCGTAGCTTGGGTAGTTATGGCCATGACCGATTACCAAATTATGAGAACCGGACTTATCAGAAGTGGGTTGAGGTTTAGGGAAATTATTGGGATTAATTGGTTCATTATAACCAATGATCAAATTTCCAAGTCCATTAACTCTGGAATATTCAGGAGTAAAACCATCCGGGTTTTCTGGATACCCATTGGTCGCTCCAAGGCCGTTTCGGATATTCAAGTTAATCCCATCCATATAGATTTCATTGCCATTACGACTTATACCAGCGAGTAAAGCTTCGAGTTGTTCAATTCGAGTCAGAAGTTGATTGATGGTAGGAGGTTCGCTACCGTCGTCGGTGTAAGTGATTTCTAATGTGGGAGGGGTTCCGCCGGCTTCTTTGGAATCCATCACGATTCCATTATTGGTGCCGCTACTGCGGAGGAGAAGCCCATTATTGGAAATGGAACCATCGACCCAACCTTGAACTAAAGCAATACCCGCTCCATTCAGGGAATGAGTTCCAGTATTAAATGTAAAGGGATCTACGGTTCCTAAAATATCAACGCCTTGATCTAAATCATCCCAGGAAACAGAGCCTTCTGACCAAGCTTTATTTTGTGCATAAAAGTTGTAGGGACCTGCACTGGCATCGGAATAATTTAGTGTAACTGAAACCCCGGTAACGGTGGCGCTGGCAGGAATGGAAGAAACGTCCCATTGAATGAGGGCGACCACTTCACCGTAGGTTCCGGTATCCGGGTCTTGTGCCACCCCATCCGCGATTAAGGTAGTTTCCGTACCATAGTTTTTGCTGGGAGACGTTTCACGGACGTAACTGTCTTCAACAATAGTTATGGTCTCAGTTGCGGCAAACGCCTGGGGGCTGAAACCCAGTATCAGGAATACTGGTAGTAAATTGGTAAATTTCATGGGCCTCCTCCAAAAAGGTTATATTCCCTCAGGTTAGGGGCTATCTGAAATTATGTCAATAGACGAAACTTAAAAATTTTGGTAAGAAATTAAGTGAATTTGAATGAGAATCTTGTGGATGGGTCTGTAATTTTAATTTTATCGATCTGCCGATATGTGTAGTGAATATTATAGAAGCATGGAGAAAGGGTGGCTCGGAGCAGAGGGAAATAATGTTTGCAAACTTAAACAGCACTCACGAGTACAGGGAAACGACCACGTTCAGTGGGAATTGGGCCAGCTTTTTGAGCACCGTTGACTCCAGGACGTAGCCTCCTTGTCGATTGACCACGGAAAACGCGCATCGCATTTCAATTTGACAATCGTTGGAGAGTTGTAAAACTTCTTCGTGTTTTTCTCCCAGAAATGAAATCATTTTTTCCATATGCGTTTCCATCATCTCTGTATCCGGAAGGCTGCTGTCCAGAATCCATTTGTTGTCCGGAAACACCCGTGTTCCATTAGTGGATTGGCTAACCGGGTGGTTTTTGATTGCAAATCGACTGGGCGGAGTGTTTAAGGTTTCGCTGATTTCCTCAACAGATTTAGTTTCACTGGAAATGATCAATGCAATGCAATTCCAGGTTCCATCACTTACAAAATTCATGGGTAGTCCTTATACAATTAGGTCAATCAAGGCATTCTTCTTCGGAGCAAGAGAAATCCTTTGCATTACAGCGCCGGATAGTTGCATCAAAAAATAGTGTTGAACTATTTTGAGCATTGCCTCCTCCAAAGACCGGGACCAAAAAGTATTTTTGGTCTAAAAATATTGAGCAAGAAGAATGCCAATTTTGCAGCTAGGCAACCGTCTTTTCCAGTTCAAAGTTTAAATGCGATTTTCCAAAAGATTGTTGGGAACTTTTAGAATTAGAGAAACAGTTTTGAAATAGAGTTAGAATTAATGGAATGAGTAAATGTATAAAAAAGAATCAACCCAGGATGCAAATTTTTATTCAAACAATATTAATAACAGGAGCCCATCAATGGGTCCCATTGAGTTCCAAAAAAAATAGCTCCTGCGAATGGCAGGAGCTACAAGTTAAATGAATAGTCTAAAGTGGCTTATTTATCATGCCCTAACTTTTTGCCCATTTCCTTAGCTTTTTCCTGTTTAGCTTCGGCTTTTTCCATGGCTTTGTCGTGTTTTTCCTGGGCCTTTTCCATAGCCTTCTCGTGTTTTGCATCCGCCTTTTCCATGGCTTTCTCATGTTTGGCTTCAGCTTTCGCTTTCATTTTCTCAGCCTTGGCTTCCATTTTTTTTCCCATGTCCGCAACTAGCAGGTAATGGTCCGTTTTGGTTTTAGTCACAGAATCTGAAACAGGCATTGAGCTTGCCCAGGCACTGCTGTTGAAACAGAAAACCATTAATCCCACCAAACTGATTAAATTGAATCGACGCATGATGTCCCTCCCGAAAAAATTTAAATAAATGACCAACTAATTTAGGTTGAAAACTTATGGGACAAAGATTACCAATTTTAGAGTAAACCCAGCAAGAGAAAAAAATTTTGGAAGAATTAAAAAAATCGATAATCATTGAAAAACCGCAGATAAAATGAATTATTAAAAATTTTTAATGTTTAATGAAACGCTAGATATTGGGCAGTTTGTCTCTTTTGAAGAAGGAAATAAGATTTGGGTAGTCAACCTGAATTCCATTGAAGAGCCTTTCTCGGAAAGAACCTTTCTGTATGAGGTTGTCTTTTTTTCCTGGGGAGAATTGCAAGGGTTTGGTAAGTGTCTCTATATATAATAGAACCTTCTCATTATTTTTTTAAAAAAGCTTCCAAATTGCTCATCAATCGACGGAACCGTTTGACCCACCGGTAAGTTCCTACAGTCGAGTTGAATAACCCGCAACGGGTAGGGTTTCCAGTAAATATTTCGCCGATCCCAACCTACCCCCAAAGGCAAACCCATTTTCGCTTGCAACAAATCATTGAAAAGAGTAGAGTTTGGGCGAAGCTTCATGCTTTGTGGCAGATAAGCTTCACCACATCAATAACAAAGTGCTTACCTTATCTGCCGTCCCCGATATTCTGGAATGCATGCGTTTATTAAAGAGTGATCAAGTATTTTGAGAGCGTCTCATGGGTCAAACTGAATCCACTGAAACTGAAAATGTGGCCAGTCTAGGAAATATGAAAGCCGCTGGCGATATTGTTGGCGGAGATAAAATCGGTGGAGATAAAGTTGCCGGCGATAAAGTTATAAACAACTTTTATAAAACTTATGAAATGGCGCCGCCGTCAACCACGAATAAAAAAATCCCCTCCTATTCGCATCTTCCTTATTATTGTGATCGCGTGGTGCAGGAACAAAATTTCCAATCTCAGTTCTCATTAGAATTTTTTAAAAATAATATAGGTCCTTATTTTTTCATTTTATATGGCAACTCAAATGAAGAACATGAGCATTTTTGGACCACCTATTTTTATGATCAAATTTTAATTGAAGGTGGCTATGTGGATGAGGAAGACCTGCAACGCTGCCGGTTCAGTCAAAACAATTCATGCGACCAAATTGAATGGCCCAAGGTTCTGGGGTCGGTGAATCAGGATCGCTATGGATGTTTATTAAGAGCACTTGAAAAGTACGTCAGTTATATTTCGAAGAAGAAAACCAGGAAACCTGGATTCTTTAGTAAATTATTTGGCAAAGCTTCTTCAGATAAAAAATCCTTATCAGGGGCTGAGGATAAAACAGTTCACAAAGATGATGCGTTGATCGATTCACTTTACGACAAAATTTCAAAAAGGAAAAAAGGGTTATTCCTTTACAGCGGTATAGTGGTTAAAAGCGTGGAGACATTGGAACAGGAATCTAAATTAATTTTGGATTGGGTGGGGTTTTGGTCTCGATGGTATAAGCGCGCTCAGGAAAAAAACTTTGTCCACCCGGTGTTCATTGGTCTGGGACTGGAGTTTAAAGAAAAGGATGACCAAATTAAAAGTTATTTTGAAGAAAAGCTTTCTCCAAAAATTAAAGAAAACAATTCGGACTGTTACAACCAAAGCAACTTATTCTTTTTTCCAATGTTGAATCCGGTGAATGTTGAAGAGTCTAAAGTGTGGGTGAACAAAACCGGGTTCAATAAATATTTTGTAGAAAATGATATCGAGTTGGATGCCATAAAAATAACCAATTCGATTGAAGGTTTTTATGAGCAACAAGGCGTTGAGAATTTGTCCATGAAAGATCTGAAATTAGCACTGAATAAAATATTGGATGAAAATTTAAAATCCTAGTGAAGGAGTCTGTTCTTATGAAGTGGGGATTTTTAAAAGATCTGGTAAAACCGGATGGCCAAAGTCTGGGAAACGTTCAAAGAAAAACCGTTTCTCTGCCGGAGTTTTCTACTCCCTTTCAGGAAAATCCGGAGTTTTATATTCCCGACGACCGATTGGTGGAAGCCGTAGAGGTGGCAGTGTTTTTAAGGCAACCGCTTCTGATCACCGGTGAACCGGGAACCGGAAAAACAGAATTAGCGAGATTTGTCGCGCATAAACTGGAATTAGGCGATCCCTTAAAGTTTGAAGTAAAGTCGACTTCTTTGGCGCGCGATCTGTTTTACACCTATGACACGTTGGGAAGGTTTCATGCTGCGCAGGACAGTAACAATAAACAGGAAGCCAAGGACTTTATTGAATTTCAGGCTTTGGGCCGGGCGATCATTCAGGCTTCAGATCCGGAAGATCAAAATCTTAAAAAATGGTTTGGGGAAACCGCCGCCAATAAAATTGACCGAAAAACTTCCCTGGTGTTAATAGACGAAATCGATAAAGCGCCCCGCGATTTCCCAAACGATATTCTTAATGAAATTGATCGACTCTATTTTAGAATTCCGGAAGTGAGCAATACCCGATTTTCTGCTTTAGATAAGCACCGACCCATCGTGATTGTGACCAGTAACTCAGAAAAGCATTTACCCGATGCGTTTCTCCGTCGCTGTATTTATTATGATATTCCTTTTCCCAGCGATGAACGTCTTAAAGAAATTGTCAGCAAACGCATTGGTCACCATTGGTCGCACATTGAACCCTACTGGTTGGAAATTCTGGCATTTTTCAGAATGCTCCGGGAAACGATGAACCTGGAAAAAAAACCGTCCACTTCTGAAATGCTGAATTGGCTCATCGCCTTGCATAAAATTATAGAAGTCAAAAAACCGGAGAGTCCCATTGTGGAAAAAAATTCTGGAATCATCAAGTCAACTTTGCCGGTACTGCTGAAATCGAAAAATGATTTAAACCGAAGCGATGAGTTTATAGAAAAGTTTCCTTCCTTTTATAAAAATGGGTAACGCCAATGCCGGATTCTGTTCAGGATGATCCAGCTCAACCATCCAGCTCTCCTGCCTCGTCAAAGTCGAGCGGTTCTTTGGATTATAATGAAATTCAAAAGTTTCTCGATTATTTAAAAACGCAGCACGGTTTTAATATTGGCCTGAACCAGTATCTGGCGGTTCAGGATCTATGTCTCTCCCTGGCTTCGGCTGGAAAACTGGTCGAAGGATCGGTGAAGTCCAACCAGGATATTTTTGTCAGTTACCTGTCTCCTATTATTTGTTCAAATCCGAAACAACAGAAAGAGTTCAGGGAACTCCTCAACCGCTGGTGTCTGCAATATTCCAAACACGCGGAGCCCGCAAAAGAAGGGGAAGAAATTGTCGTCACTCATTCCAAATGGTATTACGCGGGCCTCGGGACTCTAATTGTCGCTGCTTTGTATGCCCTGTGGGTTTTTGTCATTGAACCGCAATTTGTAAAACCCCCACCGGATATTGGGACTCCAGACCCTCCTCCTCCGCCACCGCCAAAAACAGGAGAGAGTCAGGTGTTTAAACCGGAACCGGCGACGCCACCGCCTCCGGCGAATTTTTGGGATGAGTTGGTTGGACTTTATTTTGTGAACTATGAATTGATTTTGAGAATCCTGCCATCCATTCCTGTCTTGGGTTGGTTGCTGTGGTGGTTTTACCGTAAGTACAAACGGCGTTTTATTCTGGAGCGGCAGGAAGCTGAATCTGAACCGAAGCTGGAACACATTTCTGTTAAGGGAGAAACTCAGCTTTTATACAACGATCCGCTGCATCGCGAGACCTTGCAAAAATTAAGAAACTATCGTGACGTTCCTGTTCATGAACTCAATGTCGACCAAACAGTAGCTGCGTCCGCGCAGGAGGCCGGCCGGTTCGTTCCTGTATTTGGAACTAAAAAAGCACTGCCCGAATATTTGATATTGCTGGATCAATCGAATCCGCAGGACTTTCTTACCGATTTTTATTTCCAACTCGTTTCTACGTTGGAGGCGGCGAGCATTCACTGTGACACGTATTACTTCAACAGCGATCCACGCTATTGTTATAGCGATGAAGACGAACTGACTCCGCATGACATTTACGATTTAATGAACAAGTTTCCCGAGCACCGTCTGCTGGTGTTCAGTCAGGGTTACGGATGCCAGCATCCCGTCACCGGAAAACTGCAACCCTGGCTCAAAGATTTTGAGCATTGGGAAGAACGCACGTTTTTCACTCCGAAAGATATTTCCAATTGGGGTTTCTTCGAGGAACAGTTAAGAGAATTTGGGTTCACTCTGTTCCCCGCCGGTAAGCTGGGATTGAGCCTGTTGTCGAATCATCTGCAAACCGGGCAGGAAGTGGAAGTATTGGATTTTGAAAAGTTCCTTCCGGAAATAGAGCTGATCGAAGAAGCCATCCGCCGCGCGAAAGATTCCGATTATGAAACGAAATGGATCAAAAGCTTGTTTGAAGTGTTGCAATATTACCTGGGGGATGATGCGTACCTGTGGTTGCGCGCCTGTGCAGTGTATCCGGAGGTGACCTGGGACCTCACCTTATATATAGGAGCGCACTTGAAAAATTCTGAGGGAGAAAGAGTGCTTTCCGAAGAAGGCTTGATCAAGTTGAGTCAACTGCCCTGGTTCCGTCGAGGAATCATTCCTGATGAGTTTCGCGTTCACTTGATTGCCGTGTTATCGAAAAAAGAAGAAGAGGCGATTCGGCTGACTCTGAAAAATCTGCTGGACCATCCCACCAAAGAAATTCGAGAAGGCATTCGGTTGGACGTGGCCCAAAAACCGAAAGCGCTGGCTTCGTTTTGGAGTTACCTCAAAGGCTTGTTCAAAAGTGACCAGACGGTTGAAGAAAAATACGAGTATGTGTTTCTCAACTTCATGATGGGCAACCCGACGAACAAATTACAGTTCGGCGTTCCCTCGGGATGGAAAAAGCTCATCTACTCGCGTGGCCTGCCGGGATACGGCGTGCGCCCGTGGCTGGTCTTTGGCTTAACAGCCGTGGCAGTGATTGCTTTTTGGAAAGGCACCGAAAACTGGACGCCGGCTAAATTGCAGGCGCTCATTAATCAAGGCAAACCCGTGGATGTAGTGAGCCGTAAAATTAAATTGAACTTAGACCGGGACACCATTGAAATTAAAAAAATCATTGTCCGCGCCACCGTGGAAAACCCGTTAGAAAAAAAGTTAAGGCTCTCTTTGTTTGGATCGTTATCTCAGAAGACACCTGAAGCGCTTGTAGAAGGAAGTGCGGAAAAGAAAATTGAAGTTGAAAAAGAATTGAATATCAATCAATTTGACCTTACCCCGGGTGAAAAGACCTGGACTTTAGTCGTTGCTGATGAGTTGGGCCAAACTGCAGGTAAATTATTAAGTTGGGATCTAACCGTTATAAAAAATAAATCTTTGCAAATGACATTTGGAGATTGCAATCCCGTAATAACTGACCTCAATGGAAATGTTACTATTACATGCAAGGGGCTTAGCCCGAGAAATATTCAAAAGCTCAATGAGATACTGAGGGATGATTTAGAGTTGGAGGAGAAAATAAAGCAGGCAAACTTATGGAAAAAAAAATATGACCAGTTAAAAGAGTCACTAATTTCAATAAATTATTCCGATCCAAGTTATGAGTATGCTTTTACACTTTTGGAGAATGGTGAAATTGAAAAACTAAATTCATTTTTAGATGAGGTAAACCTAAAGAAAGAAAAAATGTTGGCGGACGACTATTTTATTCGATCTAAAATTCTTCGTTTGGAAAAACAATTTAATAAGGCCTTAAACGAAATGGAGAATGCATTTAAAATCGATCCTAAAAATGGTTTATATTTAGAGGAAATAGGATTAAATTATCACCTACTTGGAAATTTTGATAAAGCCGTGGAGTATTATGAAAAGGCATTGACTATATACCAAAGTACTTTGAAGAAAAATGATCCACAAATAGTCAAGGTAAAGAAAAATCTCTCTTTTGCCAAGAAAGGAAAAACTCCGCCGCCAGATCCAAAAAAAGCTCCTCCTTCATCCAAGAAGAAGGAATTATTGGAATTTCAACAAAGACAAAAAAATCGATCCAAAGCAGTGGTTCGACAACAATCGAGTTCTAATATTCCCGTTCCTGCGCAGGAAACAGAATCACCGCAGGTAACAGAAGAACCGGCGGTGCCTCAACAGCAAAGTAATTCACCACGGCCGATACCTCAGGAACAATTAAAGGAACAACGGCAGGGAAATATTGCGCCGCCTATTCCTCAACAGAATCAACAACAAGCGATTCCTGATCTGAAATCCGGCGCGGGTCAAAGTATCGATTTCTTTGAAGAGCCGCCGGAACCGCAACAACAGGAACCGTTGGATTTAGAACAAAGACAATTATCACCGGCCCAGCAACAACAGGACAGCAAAGCACCACGACCCATCCCACAGGAAAAGGCTCCTGCGAAAGAGAATTCCCAAACGTGGAGCAAGTTAGGGACCACGGCGTATGAAAGAGGGGATTATGACAAGGCCATTGCTTATTTCGAAAAGGCCTTAGCGAGTGATAGAAATACCTTGGGTGAAAATCATCCTAATGTTGCTGAAAACTATACCAATCTAGGACTAGCTTGGTTGGCAAAAGAAAACTATGGTAAGGCTATCGAATTTTATGAGAAAGCCTTAAAAGTTGATATAAGGGCATTTGGTGAAAATCACCCAAAAGTAGCAATAGATCAAAATAGTCTTGGTTTTGTATTGTACCGGAGTGGAAACTATGACAAAGCCATTTCTTATTATGAGAAGGCACTTGCAAATAATAGGAAAACCTTAGGAGGAGAGCATCCGAATAGCGCACTTAGCTTAGGGAATTTGGGGGCGGTATGGAAAAGTAAAGGAGATTACACAAAAGCCATTAAATTTTTTAAAGAGGCTCTAATCATTAATTTAAAAACATTTGGTGAAAGTCATCCTCAAGTAGCAGGCAGTTATCAGGAACTGGGTAATACGTATGTAAAAAGTGGACAGTTCGACTTAGCCATTGAGAACCTGGAAAAAGCTCTGGAAATTATAAGAAAATCGTTTGGAGAAAATCATCCCAGGGTAATTTCCATTCAAAAGGACCTCAACTTCGCCCGCGACCAAAACAGTTATTGATAACAGTTTCGTGATAGAATGACTCCAATATGAAATAAAAAATCAATGAGACTATTTAAGTATGAATAAGGTCTCAGAGGACAAACATTTTATGCTGGTTAAGCGTTTGAAAAGTTGGGTAGAGTCGTGGAAACAAAAAGCTGAAATCAAAAAAGCCTACAAAATTAAAATGAAGATTCTGAGTAATTATTTTATTCATTTCGGAAACCAGGATCTATTTAAAGTCCCGGATCATGTAATCCCCGTTTCATACGCAACCGGATTAGATAAACATG
Organism: Nitrospinaceae bacterium; assembly: GCA_965223665.1. Lineage (GTDB taxonomy): Bacteria > Nitrospinota > Nitrospinia > Nitrospinales > Nitrospinaceae > CBDCVY01. The sequence goes on along the minus strand of OZ245011.1, from coordinate 1,727,160 downwards.
AAGAAACCTTTAATAATTCAAAAAAATGTATTGATCTTATCGCTTCATTAGATAATGAAACTAAAATGAATGTTGCAACCGGTTGGTTTAACTTTGGGGAAGCCTGGAAAGCGAAAGGCGAGAATGCAAAAGCCAAAAAGAATTATGAAGCTGCCTTGGGCATACTCCAATCAATTCTTCCTGACGAACATCCAAAAGTCAAAGAAGTAAAACACTGTTTGGAAGAAGTGCGGCAACTAAAGAATGGCCGATAATATTTTTGAGAAAAATTTAAATCGGTCGAAAATTATTACCCATTATTTAAGTAGCGTTGCAAAGTGGATCGCCACCTTCTCAAGTATTTCTTCCGGGCACTCCGGATCCCTGACAAAGAACCAGTATTCACCATATTGATTATTGATGCTGAATTCATAATTTTGGTAATGAAACATAATCCAGGATTCAAGGACGGTATAAATGAATTCTTTGGGTTGAGCCCCCCATGAATAAAGTGTGTGCAAAAAAAGTCTCTCCGAATAAACATTTTCCGGCAATTCTAAAAAGCGGCGAGCATTATCATTTGTTTTGTGATTTATTAATTTTGGTTGAGTCATAGCTCATTATAAACAAATGACCGAGGTAAAGAAAAAATTTTGCGTGCTCCAAAAAAAAATGGCTCCTGCGTTTTGGCAGGAGCCGTTGAATTTTTCTGAGATAACTTTATCGAATCAGCCAGGCACCCGGGGGAAGGTTGCGTCGCAGTTCTCGGCAATTGCCGGGTGGGGGCTGTTGGCCCGGCGGTGTTCCGGGATACCAAATGCGACATTGTCCGGGAGGCGGCATATGCCCCGGAGGAACTCTCGGCAGTCGGCTTTCGTAATGACCGCGTGCCGGTCCACGACCATAGCGACGGTTGTTATCCCTTTCGTAATCATAAACGCGATTGTTCGGAGGAGGATACGGAACCCGCTGGGGTCCTTTATCGATTTCGATATCCACCACGCCGCCTCCGTCATCACCTAAAATGACTCTGCCATATTGGGCACAGCCTCCTGATACAATCAAAATGAATAGAAGGATGCTCCATACCCGAGCGATGCTGTAATATCTCATTGAATTCTCCTAATTAATCGTCAAATTAATCTCTTCTTCCTCTTCGTCTATTTTCGCCTCTTTGTTTAGCTTCTTCGCGTTTTTCTTTGGCTTTTTCCATGGCTTCTTCCCGTCTTTCTTCTGCTTCGCGTCTTCTTTCATCGCGTCTTTCTTGCGCTTCGCGTCGGGCTTCTTCTTGGTCCTTACGGCGTTCCCGCTGGAATTCTTCTCGGTCTTTATCTTCTTCTCTCCGAGCTTTTCTCCGTTCTTTTCTCATTTCTTTGCGGGCTTTGCGTTCTTCCTTCTCCATTTCTTTGCGAGCTTTACGTCTTTCTTTCTCGGCCTCCTTGCGCGCTTTACGTCGTTCCTTTCTCATATCCTTGCGATCGTCGTCGCGGTCATCATCTCCGACGCGTCCACGCCCTCGATCCCTACCTCGATCTCGCCCTCGACCCCGGTCCCGGTCATCGTCGCGGTCATCATCCCGGTCGGCCAACATGAGAAAAGGCGAAGTCTTTCCCGCGGTCAGCAAATCGGATTCTGGCATAGAGCTCGCAAATGCATTACCGTTAAAACTCAGGAAAAATAAACCGACACAACTGATAAGAAATAAGCGGCGCATTCTGTACCTCCTGAAAAAATTTTCAATAATATTTTTAGTCCAATCCCGTTAAACTCTGATTCATGTTATCAAGAAGCCAATCATAAAATCCACCCTAAATTAGCTATATGGTATTTAGCATATTTTTATAAAACGGATGCGGAAAAACTCCTTGGTCTAAACTATTAATAAATGATGAAAGGAATTTTAAAAGGCAGGTTAGGTTAACCCAAACCGGGGCTGATATTGGCGCAAGCGGTTTGGGTGCATCTATTGAAAAGTTTCTCTGGGATCATAGATTAATCTTTTTGAGAGTAACTCAATTCCGTGGGCGATTCCTTTCGTTTTCCCATGTCGTCCAGGTGTGCAATGAAATCCTTTGAAAAATACAACTTTATGTGTAGGCTCGAAAAATTGAAGGGCAGGGACCTTATTTTTAGAAAATATTTTTATATGTAAGAGGTTTGTTCTCAACCAGGCTTCGAAAGGTGAATGGGAATTCGGTCACTGATCATTAAAAAAACGTTTAAAAAGCCAACTCTTCTGGCCAGCAGGATGACCCGCAAGCCAGAAGAGAATTGAGGGGCCCGTTATTTAACCGAACCGATAGATCCGGAAGAAGTAGGATAAAATCGCAACTGCATTAATTTGAGATCGTTGTTGGAGTAGTTCCACATATATTCCATCAACTCTTCAATATTGAATACCCAAAGGTCATTAAACGCAATGTCGCCTTCATCACAAACCCCATTGGGGCCCAGGTCGAAGTCACCTTCGGTGGCGAGATCCAGACATCCGGAAATACGAAACACATCGGTGATGTTTTCCCGTTTGGGTTTTCCTTTGGTTCGTTTAATATCAAAACTACCGGAATGCAGCAAATCCGTACAGGTCGCTTCCTGGTCATTCGGGTCCAGTACTTCTCCGTCAATGGTGCATTCTGCAGAGACAATGGCCATGCCATTGGGTTTTCCCAATCCGACGGCGTAAACATCATAACTGGTGATGTCGGTACAGCCTGCCTCTAAATCCTGACAGAATTCGTAAGGAACTAAAATTTCTGCCCTGCCGTCATCCGTGGCGTTGCCATCGATCACTTGAAATTTATCCGGATTTTCCACATTGCGACTGAAATATATTTTTACCGATTTGTCAATTTCTCCTGAAGTGTCCAATGGAACAAAGATCGTGTGGCGGTTGCTGTCCATCATGTCTGCCGTTTTGTCAACGGGCACTCCGATGATATTTAAATTATAATGTGGACCGCTCAAACCTTTCCCCACCTGAGCCAGAGAAGTCATGGGCACCAAAATGCCCAGAAATAATAGAGTAGTAATAAGTCGAATCCTTTTTAGCACGTTATACCTCCAAAAACAGAATTGATTTAACGGGTTAGCATGAAAAGTATTGAGCAAAAAGGATACCAATCCATCCGAATAGGATGGGGCAGACCAAAAGAGAATCGTTAACGATCCGTTTGCCAAAGATAATGAGTAAGGGCGAGGCGAGTTATCAAGGAAAGGATTTAAAAAGTCGGGGACTGATGGAAAGCGTAAATGTATGAATAACCTCAAATGAGTATGTAAAAATTTAATCAAACCCGGAGTTGCTGAGTCCGGATTATATTAATTCCAATTGCCTCTAAGCGTGGGCAGGCAAGGTGAGGTTGAACCGCTGTAAATATTTTCTAAGGCGGTCGGCGTCGTTGGTATAACTGGATGGAGAATTTTTATGCTCAAGGTGATATTTAAGATTGACTTGCTTGGGGAGAAGGTTTCTCATGTTTTTCCATGTCGTCCAGGCGCTTTTGCAGGCTCAGGCGATCGAGAGACTCGATGGGTAAATTGGCAAAAAGATTGATCCGTGTGGTCAGTTCTCTAAAAATTTTCTGGAATTGTTTTAACTGTTCCGACACAGAACCCTCAAAGGCCGCCGGGTCTTCGAATCCCCAATGCGCCGAAAGGGGTTGGCCGGGCCACACCGGGCACGGTTCCCGAGCCGCCTGATCGCACACGGTGAAAACGAAATCCAAATCTGGAGCATCGGGCGCGGAGAATTCTTTCCAATCTTTACTGCGCAAATCATCGGTTATAAAATTGTATTCCTTGAGTACCTGGAGCGACATTGGATGCACTTGCCCTTTCGGCTGACTGCCTGCACTGTAGGCCTTGAACTTTCCCTTTCCAACTCGATTGAGGATGCACTCTGCTAAAATGCTTCTTGCCGAATTCCCGGTACAAAGAAATAGAACATTATAAATTTTGTTGTTCATAACGTTTTTCCTTTCTAAAAATTCTTATAATTTCCTTCACCGAATATTGTGGGGCAAAATGACAAAGATAAAATGTTATGGATTAACCGCACCCGCCCGATTCGGCTCGCGGTCTTTCCGGCGTGCAGCAGGAATCCTCTCCGGGAGCGGCATCGTTAAAAAACTCGGCATCACCCATATTGTGATACGTTTCCCAGGCAATGCCGCTGGGATCTTCCACCCAGGTTTTGTCGGAGACCGCATAGCAACAAGTGGTATTGCCTTCAGCATAAGTTTGCAGATCCGCATTTTTTAATTTTTCCCGAAGATGCTCCAGTTCGTTGGGCTCCTCGACCTGTATACCGAGATGATCGATTCCCGTTTTGGCTCCCCGCGCCGAAAGCGCAAAGTTGACCTTGGGATCTTCCAGCATCCATTTCGCGTAATCGTCTTTGCGTTTGCTGGGTTCACTGCCGAACAACGTGGAATAAAACTGGATCGATTTATTTAAATCTTCCACCGAGACATGTATATGAAGTCGTTTCATGGATTTGCCCTTTCGTGCATGAATTATTTTCTTCTATTTTCGGAACCACAGGCGGTGGGAACCAGACAGTTTTCCGACTCGCCCTGGCAACAGTTTTCAGTAAGATATTCCATGAGTGCATTCATGGAAGTGTAGTTCGCAAAATAAAATAAAGTAGTCCCTTCGCGGTGGCACCCGATCAACCCGGCCTGCTTCAGCTGACTCAAATGAAAAGAAAGGGTGGAAGAGGGCAACTCCAACTCTTCCCCGATTTTCCCGGCAGGCATTCCGCCTTCGCCCGCCTGCACCAGCAAGCGGAAAATTTCCAAACGACTCTCCTGAGCCAGGGCCGATAACGCTGCAACCGCACTCATTATTTCCATATTTCTAGAAATACAAAAATTTGGAAGAAATGTCAATAAGAACTTTGAGTTTTTGAGAAAGTTTTCTTTAGTAAAGATAAAGGTGGGATTACCCAAAAATGATTGATCTGAAACAAATTTTGCCCGAAACTAAATAAAGATGAATCCAGAATTAAAGGAAAAATTTAATTGAATGATATTCAGGTTAAATTGAAGATTACCCAGATAAAGAGAATTTACTTCATTTGGCATTTTTTGTTCCTTCTTTTCATTGTTTGTGCTCAATCTTCATTGGGTGCAAATGTAGAGTCGATTAAAATTAACTCAACTTTGTTTCAATTTCATTATGGTAAAAGTGAATGTGATTTTGAAATATATCGCTCAGAAAATGAGTATAAAACCAGGTTGGCTGTTTTAGACATCACTCGCAACAAACAGAAACTGGATCCTGATCAAGAAGAGAATTATCAGTGGTCTCTGAAAAACAAAAAGAAAACGGTGAATACAGATTCTGTCAAAATTCCAATTGAAAAAATTAAAAAGTTTTTAGAGGTAGTAAAAGCACCTCCTAAGAAAGAGTTAGATCTAAATCAATTGGGGATTAACCAGGAGTGGCTAACTTCCGTCGCAGAAAAGAAGTTAGAACCAGAATTCAAAGGTTATACCATGGAGGACATTCCTGAAATAGAGTTTTATAGAAAATTTCATCTCAATAGATTAGCCAATGTGGATTTCACCTTAAGAAAACTAAAATATTTCTTTAACTCCAGTTGGTCGCATGATCATCCTCAAATAAATATAGAGATTCAATTGAATAATGGTGAATTCATTAAAGTGAGTTCAAAGGCATTACACATTTTTATGGTTCCTTGGACCATAGAGACAAATAGAAAAACTTACATTAATTATGACCTTAAGATCAGTAAAGCTTTGGGAAACTTACTGCATCCCCAATGTGCCAACTTTGAAAGAATTTATGTAGATCTCCCGGAAATGATCAATCAAATTGTATGGCGGAAAGATGTAAGAAATCCCTGGTACTTTGATATTTCTGAAACTATTGAATCTTTGAAAGCCCTAAAAGAGGAAGTGGTCCCGATAAAGCAAGATTTTGACATTCTGGAAAGTGGAATGCGCTCAAAGAATAATTCATATTCAGAAGACCGCTGGACAGCAAAGCTGAATTATAAAACCTGGCCGCGAAACCTTGCAGTGAATTTTGTAGCCAGGGTTGAGAATGGAAAGCTTCAACTCGATCATTTTTCTTCTACACAAGTCAAAAAATATGGAAACCGGGTTTTAAAGGTTCCCTGGCTCGGTAAATATATCAAAGAACACCCTTATTATTTATTTTCCATTCAATATGAAAATGGGGTTTCGATCACTGAAGAAGAATATGAAAGTTTTATTAAAGGTTTTAAAAAATCGACAAAAACCGAATGGAAGAATCTTAATTACCCATATTCAAAAAACATTATTTTTATAGGGATCTCTGAGGAGATGAGAGGTTTTTCTTATTGGCTCATTTTCCCAGACAAGACTATGGCGCTTATCGGTCAATTGGGAGACAAGTTGCTGAAATGGACGGTATTAGATAAAACCAATTACCTGACATATATAGAACATCATAATGGTTTTGGAAAGCGCGTGACTCCTCGGGGAAGAGCGACCGGGTCTTTCAGGCGAAAGTTTAGACCGCTTCAATAATAATTGAAATCAATCGAGAGGAAAAGTCAGGTTGAACCGCTGCAGGTATTTTCTCAGGCGGTCGGCGTCGTTGGTGACTTTCTTTTTGGTGCGGGTGCTGGAGAACAATTTCCTTCCTGCCGCGCTCATCGTCGGTTCGCTGCGGCATACTTCGATCACTTTTGCCAACTGCACGCGGTCGAATAAATCGATCGCTTCCATTTGCTTTTGACTCAATAATGATGTTAAAATTTGTGTCGCTGGATCTTTCGAGGCGGTGTGCCACAACAGCTTTAACTTTTCGATCTCTGCGGTGACGTCTTTCACGCGAATGCGTCCACTTTCCGCCAACGTGGCCATGCGGTTAATGGAGGCGGACAAGTCGCGAAAGTTGGCCGACCACACGGCCTGACCGGATAACCCGAACTTCAGATATTTCTCACGTGCTTCCTTATTGAACGTGATGTTCTGCGCATTCTCTTCTGAATACTTGCGCAGTTCGTATTCGATGTTGGGTTCCAGGTCTTCGCGTCGGTCCTTCAGTCCGGGAATGGCAAACGTCCACAGATTGAGCCGCGCGTACAAGTCCTCGCGGAACCGTCCTTGCGCGACTTCCTGAGTGAGGTCCTTATTGGTTCCGGCGAGCAGTTGAAAGTCGCTTTGCGCTTCTTTATCGGACCCGACCGGTAGAAAACATTTTTCTTCGATGGCGCGCAGGATCATGGCTTGTTCGTCCAGACCCAGTTCGCCGATCTCGTCGAGGAACAGTACGCCTTTGTTCGCAGAGAGGAGCAGACCCGGGCGATCGCTCACCGCACCGGTGAACGCGCCCTTCTTGTGACCGAACAAAGTCGACATGGCGCTGTCGCCGCGCAGGGTGGCGCAGTTGACTTCGACGAAGGGACCGTCCATTTGGTGTCGCATTTTTTTGAGATCGTATATCCGCCGCGCCAGTTGCGATTTTCCTGCACCGGTCGGGCCCATGAGCAGAACCGGGAACCAGGTTTTGATCACGACCTTTTCGATTTGGTCGATCATTTCATTGAACGCCCGGTTGCGTGTTTGAATGCCAGACTTCAAAAACTCGGTGGCTTCTTCATGTTCTACCTGAAACCGTTGGGCGATGCGATCGTATTTGGAAAGATCGAGGTCGATGATGGCATAGCTGCCGGGTCCCTCTTGTCGTCGCATTGGTGGCGAGGTTTGAATCAATTTTGCCGGAAAGTACCGCGCTTCGGTTAGCAGGAACATACAGATTTGAGAAACGTGCGTTCCAGTGGTAATGTGCATGAAGTAGTCTTCGCGGTCTGGATCGAACGGATAGTTCATTGAAAAATCGTGCAGGGCTCCGTAGACTTCTTCAAAGTCCCAGGGATTTTTTAAATTGAGTGTGTGTGGGACCACTTTGGTTTCGGGGGAAACTTGTTTGATATCCCGAGTGACCATGCCGGCGAGTTTGGTGAACTTAATATCGATTAGCAGATCCAGCCGATCGATGAGGATATCTTCCTGCTGGCACAGGCTAACCGTGGGTCGCCATTTGTCCCAACGCTTTTTGTCTTGAAGTCCACCATCACGAGTGGTGCCGAGGAAGCCGATCACAACCATGATTAATCTCTAGCTTAATTTATAAAAGACTAGAATATATTATAAAATAAGAAGTCTTGAGGAGAAGGCTTTTTTTGGAACTAAAAAGTTTATCCTTTTAAAAACAATGAGTTATAAAAATTTTAAGGGCTCTGAAAATACTGGCACGCGCGTTGCTATACTTAGGGTGAATGCGAAACGAAAGGAACGATACGATGAACTTTCAAAACTATGAAGTGATACAAAAAGAAAACGGCGCGCCGGTTAAAATGTGGACACGCGGGGTGCCGGTTGACGATAAAGCGAAAGAGCAATTGAAACAAACTGCCCAACTGCCGTTCATCCATAAATGGTTGGCGGTGATGCCGGATGTGCATGTGGGAAAAGGATCAACGATCGGGAGTGTGGTTCCTACGAAAGGAGCCATCATTCCCGCGGCGGTCGGGGTGGACATCGGCTGTGGAATGATGGCCGTGCGAACTTCGTTGGAAGCGGCAGATTTGCCGGATAACTTGTTCGAGTTGCGGTGCGTCATTGAAGAAGCGATTCCGCATGGAAGATCCAGCCATCGACGTGGACGAGATAAAGGGGCGTGGGGAAACCCACCCGAGCGGTCTTTGGAATCGTGGAAAGAATTGGAACCCGGATTCAAACGGATTACTGAGCGAATGCCGCGATTAAAGAACAGCAACAACCTGAATCATTTAGGGACGTTGGGAACTGGAAACCACTTCGTAGAAGTGTGTCTCGATGAGAACGATCGAGTGTGGTTCATGCTGCATTCCGGTTCCCGGGGGATCGGTAACGCGATCGGTACCCGGTACATTGAACTGGCGAAAAAAGATATGGAACGGTGGATGATCAATCTGCCGAATAAGGACCTGTCGTATTTTCCCGAAGGGTCTGAACATTTCGAAGATTATGTGTTTGCCGTTGAATGGGCACAGGACTTTGCGCGAAGGAATCGCGAAATCATGATGACCCATTTGGTGGAAGCGGCCCGTCACGTGATTGATAAACCTTTCGATGCGAAAGTGGAAGCGATCAACTGTCACCACAACTATGTGACCAAAGAACACCACTTCGGTGAGAACGTCTTTGTCACACGCAAAGGTGCGGTGCGGGCGCGGCAGGGCGATATGGGAATCATTCCCGGAAGCATGGGCGCGCGGTCGTTTATCGTGCGCGGCCTTGGCAACGAGGATAGCTTTCACAGCTGTTCCCACGGAGCAGGTCGGGTGATGTCGCGTACCGAAGCGAAGAAAAAAGTCTCTGTCGATGAACATGTCAAAGCCACGGAAGGCGTCGAGTGCCGGAAGGATTCCGGCGTGGTGGATGAAACTCCGTCCGCTTACAAAGACATCGATAAAGTCATGGAAGCGCAAAAAGACTTGGTCGAAGTGGTCTACACTCTAAAACAAGTCGTCTGCGTCAAAGGTTAACCGGACCCCGTCCGGAGGGAACATTTATATGCGATGACTCACTGGCCGTGAGGGGCGACATTAATATTCGATGAGTGGGTGCGGACGCTGAATCCACAGATCTCATTCTAAAGTAGAGTTTGTCTTTAGAAAAAAATTTTTGAAAAGAAGAACGATGCATTCCCTCTTTTCTAAAGAGGGATAGGGTGATTCACCTTCAGGGATTTTACGTCGTGGCCGCCACTAGATAAATTGATGTTTGATGATCAATGGGGATGCAGGGTGCTCAAAGTTTTTTCTTAGAGTTATCCTGCATCCTTTTGTATAGAGGAGTTTGGGGAAGCAATTCAACTTTTCAGGGAGGTTTTGGGACTCCATCTCCTCGGAGGCTCTCAGGAAATTGAGTTGCTTCTATATACAAGATGTCATCTTTAGAAGAAAATATTGAAGGAGAAGTAAATGTGCTCCCTCTTTTCCAATCTAGCGATTGGAGGCAAAAAGGATATTCAAAAGTCTGTTGAGGAGAGGAAACACCTCAACCTAATGAAAGTTCATTCTGGGTTTAACGTTACGCTGCGGGCTGGAGTGATTGACCTCCAGGGTTTTAAGAACCAAATAGAGAAATGATTTAAAGAACAAAATTTAACGGTAGCAAGGAATGAAAACAGAAATTATAAAAATTGACGGGTCTGAGGGAGAAGGAGGCGGACAAATTCTGCGCACCTCCCTCTCGTTGGCGATGATCACCGGAAAGCCCTTCCACATGATCAACATTCGTGCGGGACGCAAAAAGCCGGGATTGTTACGACAGCATTTGACATCGGTCAAAGCGGCAGCGGCCATCAGTGGAGCCAAAATCACAGGGGCCGAAATGGGTTCCGGTGAGTTAAAGTTTCTTCCCGGAACCGTTCAGGGCGGCAGGTATCAGTTCGCCATTGGCACGGCGGGCAGCACCACTTTGGTGACGCAAACCTTATTGCCGGCGTTGATGTTGGCGGAGCACCCTTCCACCATTACGTTGGAAGGGGGAACTCATAACATGGCCTCGCCACCGTTCGATTTTTTAGCAGAGTGTTATTTGCCGGTCCTCAAGACAATGGGCGTGCGTGTGGAGGCAGAAATCCACCGTTACGGGTTTTATCCGGCCGGCGGGGGCAAGGTGGTGTTTACCATCACCCCGGCGAAACGGTTAAAGCCGGTGGACTTGATGACACGCGGCAAACAAAAAAAAGCGTATGCTGAGGCGTTGTTCTCGGGTTTGGAAGTCAGCATTCCCAAACGCGAGTTGAAAGTGGTTGGTAAAAAAATGGGCTGGCCGGAAGAGGTGTTGTTATTACGTGAGACTCACGACTCAGTCGGTGCAGGCAACGTGGTGTTCAATAAACTGGTTTTCGAAAATGTGACGGAAGTGGTCGCGGGATTTGGAGTGCGCGGTGTCCGAGCGGAAGCCGTGGCGAGGAATGTGTGCGATGCCACTCAAGTTTATCTGAACAGCAACGCGGCAGTGGGCGAGCATTTGGCGGATCAGTTGTTGTTGCCGATGGCGTTGGCAGGGAAGGGGAAGTTCACGACTATGGAACCGACCCCGCATACACTGACCAATCGCGATGTGATCCAAAAGTTCATCGACTGTCACATCGATTTCCAAAAAACAGGCGATACAATTTGGACAGTCTCCATTGACAGAAAATAGTTCTGTAGGCATACTGAAATGGAGAGCTAATAGTATGAGTTCAATATTTAAATGAAAAATAAATATTAAATTGAAAAGTAGTAAAAATTTTGAGGCTATGGCGGTTCTTCCTTCTACCCCAATTCAAACCTTGGTCATAGAGCTGCTACTTTCCTCATTTTGAATACGACTTGATTTACGAAGTACGAGGCTATGGCAATCCTTCCTTCTTCAACCACCTTGAATGGATCCTAGGGTTGCCAGTTTCCTCTTTTTATATAGAGACCTTTGCGTAACTATGAGTTCACGACAAACAAAAGAAATATAAATTAGAAAACCCATGTTTGCCCTCTTTTCTAAAGAGGGTCAGGGTGATTCACCTCCAGGGGTTTTCCAATTTGATTACTTATGTAAAGTCTCTTCTTAATAGAAACATGTAACAACGGAGTGCGAGGCTAGGGAAGTCCTTCCTTCTATTAACCATTTGGGATGGCAATAGGGCTTCCATTTCCCTCTAAATAGAGCAATGAAGAACAAAATATTTTTAAGACGAAAAAACAAAGTTATAGTCGCCGCGGGAACCAGTCAGCTGGACCCTAAATACATGGTGGCGTTGAATCAAAATATCAAACCGCTCGGGTACGCAATTTCCGATACACTGGCTGAACGGTTGAGTACCTTGGATGAAAAGGCATTGAAGTCGTTCTATGAAAACCTGGCTTCCTACTTGAAGGAAATGGTGGGTGCGCATGTGAAGTTTCGACCCATGTATCCCAACTTTCCCAAGCAGGTGCAGGAAATGCGGAAAGAGTTATTGTTTGATATAAACCTGATTCATTACTTAGGTGATGTGATTGGGGTTCGGTTCATGCCGGAGTTTATCAAGAAAAAGCGACCTGGCTTGGTTTGTCCGTTCTTATTCCGGGGAGATCGATCGATTTTTGCCGGAAATGTTTACCAATAAGGAAAACCTGGCTTATGTGTGTGGGTTGCTGTTGGTGCATGTGGACAACGCGCAGGAACTGGTAGCCGATCATTTTAAAACGGCCACCGATGTATTGCGGTTGGCGGTGGGTTTGTCCGGTGGGGATGTGAGCCTGGCGGCGAACACCAAGTTCAAAAATTTCCGTCGATCAGAACGCCGGTTTCTGTTGAACCTGTTGGAACAACGGCCTGCCATTGTGGAGGACATGCTGCGATATAAAAAGCGGTGGATCCGGTTGGGTGAGAAGTTGCATCCTACGGAATACCAACACGTGTATCCCAAAGTGGCGGAAGCGCTTGATGTGATCCGTAACGATAAACCGTTTGCAACCTTCAATAACATTTTGGAAGCGGCTTTGGAACGCAAAGAATTTTCCAAGGCAGTGGAACAATTGCAAACGCGTCCGGGAGAGTTTGCGCGTCGGTTGGATTTTCTGTTGCGGTCTGCGGAAGATCCGTCCACGGTGTTGGAACCTTTCGCTAAGGTGGTCGGTCAGGTGTCGACTAACGTTTTGTTACAAAACCTGGCACACTTTAAAGGTCGATTGGAGCCGCGTGATTTGCGGGTGTTTTTTCCCAAGGGAGAAGTCGCTAAAGCGTATGGAATACCTAACGCGTTGCCTGAGTTGAGTCGAGAAGTGTGCGATGCTTTGGTGGAGTTGATCCGTCAGGCCCTCATTGATCGGTTTGGCAAACTGTCGGAGTTGGGTAAGGTTTACATCAATCCCCGGTTGGACAGTTATACCGTGCCGTTGGCACAACGGTCGGCGAGTAAAAGTTTACGCAACCTGGCAAGAGGTTCTCGTTTCCCGATGCCCGGAAAAAACACCATTCGGTTTTTTCTTTGGTGGAAAGAAGGGATTGTGAACGGTGTGTCTACCGGACGTGTGGATATTGACTTGTCTGCGGTGTTTTATGATGAGAACTGGAAATATCTAAACCATGTTTCTTACACCAATCTGAAATCCAAACGGATGGGTGTGTTTCATAGCGGTGATATTACCTCGGCGCCTTTTGGAGCCTGTGAGTTTATTGACATAGATATCAACAAATCGTTGAGTCAACAATCACGGTATGTGGTGATGTCTTTGTACTCCTTTTCCGGACAACCTTACTGCAACCTGCCGGAGTGTTATGCAGGTTGGATGATGCGGAAGAGTCCGGACTCCGGAGAGATTTTCGAGCCGAGTACGGTATCGGAAAAAATCGATATTGCGTCGAATACCAGTATTTGTATTCCTGTCATTCTGGATCTGAAAGAACGTCAGTTCATTTGGACCGATTTGGCTTTAACTCGAAATCCGTATTGGTACAACAATGTGGAAGGGAACGAGAAAGGAATTGTTCTCATCGGGAAAGCCATGACCGGTTTGCAGGCGCCGAAGTTGTACGACTTGTTCGAGTTGCACGCTTTGGGACGCGGGCAGATAGTTTCCGAGAAAGAAAACGCCGAAACTGTGTTTTCGATCGAAGAAGGAATCACTCCTTACGATACTGAAACCATACTGGCAGAGTATTTGTAAACTCTTTTCAAACCAATTCCTCCATTCCCTATTTAGTTTGGGGATCGGAGGAATTTTCTCGTTTATTGATAAATAAAATGAGACAATCCATCTAAGTAAAATTTCATTTCAATGTTTTAAAACCCTTCATTCATTATATGAACCCCTTAACTATTATCATTTGTATCGTGATCTTTGTCGCGTTTGGTTTGTTTCTAACCGGTTGGCGGCCGGGTGGCAAAACTGAGGAAGACTCTCCCCTGGAGTGGGACCTGGCTGAGATGCCGAAACCGTGGGACACCAACCGCGTTGCTATTTGTTCCTTTTTGATGAGCGAAATCAACGGTTCCCGTAAAGAGCTCCAACTGCCCGACGATAGCGTAGTCTTCGCCGATGGAAAGATTCGCTGGGCTGGCGGCGCTATGGACGGAGTCTTCACGCACCACATGGATGATCCGGAAAACAAAGATGCCGTCCAAAAAATATTCAAGGAATTGGAATCGCTCATCCAGCAACCGACCCAACAAAAAGTCGATTCCTTTTATAAACTTCTATTAAAGGGAAACGTTCTCAGCTTTATCGATGATTTATTAACCCTGATTACTGAAAGTAAAAACCTGAACGTGGATCGAGTTCATGATTTCGCGCGGTGGATTGCTACCGAATCGCCCGACCGCGAACCGATTAAAGTGGCGCTGGCGATTCTTGGAATTTTTGAGGGTGAGCAGCATAAGAAATTGTTCATGACCTTTGCGCGTCACGATGAGTTTACTTTATACGCGGGTACTGCTTTGATGACGTCTCTAAATGATCCGGAACCGACAATTTGGGAAAGTGCAAAAATGGTAGAAGGATGGGGACGAATTCATTTGGTCGAGAATTTGACGAAAACGACGAATCCGGAAATTAAAGACTGGTTACTGCGTGAAGGATATAAAAATTCTATTAGTTATGAATACCTGGTGTACACCTGTGCGGTCACGGGGGACCTGTTGACCGCCTTAAAGCAGGACGAGCCGGACGACGAGTTACTGCAGGGAGCGGGTGACATCCTTGAAAATTTAATTTACGGCGGACCGGCAGAAGGAATCAAGGATTATGCTGATGGAGTGGAAGTGACTCGGCTTTATTTAAAACATATCGAAGCGGAACTTCCGGATTTGTATCAATTAAAAATTGTCGACGTGATTCGTGACTTTGTGGAGTCCGACGAGTCGGACGACCCGGATGACAACTGGTCGGGTCTGGAAAAAATAGGCTGGACTCTCGAAGTGCGCGAGGAAATTGCCGCGGCCTGTCATTCTATTTTGGACCGACCCGGTTGGAAAGAAGAAGTGTTGAAGGCATTGGACAGCGAAGATGATTTAGAAGATCATGAATTCTATACCTTGACCTCGGTGGCGCAAGTGTTGGACGTCGACGTTTGGGAGTATCATTTTAAGAGACAGAAAAGCGGAAACGGAAACGAGTGGTACTACCTGATGCAAACGGACGATGCGGCTCGCATTGAAAACGTGGTTGCCCTGGCAGAAGAGATGTTGCCATTGGAAAAAGTCGCGACGGGTGCAGGGGAAGAGTTGGGCCTGGGCCCCGGATTTGAAGCGCATCAGGCGTTGGAGTTTATTGTGCAAGACCTGAAACGTTTCCCCGGCAAAGGTTGGAAGTTGATTGAAGCCAGTTTAAAAAGTTCTGTCATCAGAAACCGCAACATGGCACTCAACGCCTTAAGTGCATGGGGCCAAGCCGCCTGGCCGGCCGAAGTGAAACCCGCCCTGGAGCAAGCCCACTCCCTCGAACCCAACGCCGACGTCAAAAAATCCATCAAGAAAGTATTGGATGGGGAGGGGATGGAACAAGAATGATTTATCATGGGTTCAAAAATAATTTTAATTTAAAAGTTAGAATGGAAAGGTTTTTATCACCATTAATTGAAATTTTGTTTTATCCACGGAGAGGAATTAGTGGTTTGATTCCATACCAGGTAGTTGTCCACTTTCCGAAAGGAATATCTCTGTAATGGATTTCATAATCAATACCTTTTTTGGGCAAATACTCTTTTTTTGCTAACCATTTATTCACTTTTAAAAGCGATTTAAGTTCTTCGATTTTATATAATAAATCCCATAGTTTGATTATGGGAATTTCATTATCTTGGAAATCAGAAAACCCAATCCAATTTTGTGAAGCCACGGCTACAAGGAAATTATAATCAAAATCAATTTTAAGAATATTATTAATAAAATGAGGGTCTTTATTCTTAAATAATTCAAATATTATTTTTCCTTGATCGATTCCCTTTTTTAATTCTTCAGTTTTGTCAACAATCTCCCTTACCTCTGCTGGTTCAATAAACCACTTTAGTTCTAAACATAGACATGATTTGTTATTATGATCGATAATTGCGATATCGAGGTCCGTATTTTCCAATTGTTGACTTTTAATAATAAAAAAACCCTTTGAAGTTAAAAAATTTTGGATATCCTCTTTTTGTAGTTCTTCCTTTTCATTGACGAATGATAAATATAAATTTCTGTATCTTGGTATTTTGTTTAATAATACACAAAGGTTTCTTTCGGTATTTCCATTCAACCATAAGAAAGGGGAAAGTGCATAATGCCCATTTTTTAAATCTATGAGAGGTTGATTGGCAATATCAGGATCATTTATTCCATTTGAGCCAAATGTAACTAAGTTTAAAATTTTTTCAACTTTTTCAGGATTATAATTTGAGTGTTTGACTAATAATTTTATAAGTGTTTCTATTTTGACTACATAGACAGAAGATTTATATCCCAATTCCTCTAACCCATTATTTACCAATGAAATCCGGACCTGAAACCATGCGTAAAGCATAGATTGAATTGTAATAATTATATTTTTATATTCTTGAAAGGTAAAGTCACCAAGGTGCCAATCTTCTGGGAGACTAAACTTTATATCAAATATTGAATAAACATTTGATGTTAAATAATGTATTATTTTCTGATCAAAATTTATTTTGAACCAATTTCTCCCATATTTTGTTTTTGAAAAGATGAATTCAAAAAAATCTGGATCAAGGGAAAAACTTAATAATTTATTTTTCGCTTCCCTTTGGACTAATCTATTATATGCCTCATAGTCTTTGTCGGAATTCCAATTTTCAATTGGAATAAGTTTATTTTCTTCCACAGAAATGTTTACGAAGTTCCTATGATAAAGGGGAAATATCGTTGAATATAGATCATAGCTTAATGCAGATTCTATCCAATCTGTGGCAAATTGATAATCATCATTAATTAATTCCCTGCAAAACTTTTTTAAATTTGAAAAATTTTCTTTTTTTAAGAACCTAAGGGGATAAGTTAAACAATTAATATGTTGGTCAGCAAAAATATCTATTTCATTTTCTGAGTAGTTATGAATCGCAAATAGAAAACGATCTTCATTTACAGATAATAATGTCCAGGCGGCTTGTGCAAACCCTTTTTCTTTAAGTTTGTTATTTTCGAAAAATAAATCAATTTCATTTTCAATTTTGTTTATATTTTCAGACATAGATTTAAAGTGAGTTTTTGAACCCCGTTAAAAAAAATTGGTTCTTAAACCTGGTCAGTATCTTTCATTGTTCAAACAGAGAATTCAATTTTAACCTTAAATTTCTCACTTAGTAATTCTCAATATTCAAATTTTGATTATCTAAACAATAGACATTAATAATCTATTAAGGGAGGTCACTTAACTTTTTGCCAATGATTTGGAGACTAAGACTCGGATTATTTTTTAAATGACCTTGGAATAAAAGTTCTTTTTCGGTTATATCTCCTTTCATAATTACATCAAATTCTCCTAATGGTCCAAAGATTGAATCCATAGGAACGTGGCCATATTTTGTTATTTTAGCTTCGATTTCCATTTTGTTACCTTCAACCTTGTAATTGCCTATATAATAATATCCCGAATCCCCTCCAAATACGCGTTGAGTTTCAAAAACTACAACCCCAGCTCCCGTGTTTCCTTTTGTTGATTCTTGAAATTGAATGGACCATAAACCTTCTATGCTCATTTTTCCCTCCAATATATAGAAATAGAATTAATATTGATAAATTGAGCAATAAATTCGAACTCAAATAACCCAACACCCACGGGAGGTTAAGGATTTCCTAGTAGTATATTTGTTGGGCGGTGGCTTAATTAAATTTCTTCCTCACCCTAGTTGAATCTGATGCATGAATCAAGGAAAAATCGGGCGTATTTAAATAATGAGAGGTTTGGAGGGAAAAGTTTTGATGGTTTCTAATCAAAAATAGGTAGGTTTTGGTTCCTCGAGGGATTGGCCTGTTTGAGAAGGTTGACAACAATCGAAAATTACTCTTGGGGCTTTCCAAATAGGGAGAACCCATGGATCTATTCTTTAATATTTTATTCCAGTAATTTTATAAAAAACTCAAAATCCCAAGCGGTCAATCACCCCGGCCCGCGGGGTAGGCCCCGCTGCCAATATTTCATTTGCGATGAGTATAAGTAAATACTATATTGTCACAAAGGTTTCTAAAATCTCAGTTGTCCCTCACGGCGAGTGAGTGCTTCCAATTGCCAGGTTGGGAAAGAGAGCGAACATTGGCTCCCGTTTTATTAATTGTTTCTGACAGAAATTTCCACTATGGAAAAGCATCTGTCGATTCTGCGTTCACCACCGATCATCGTAAATTAAATTCTGCCAGCGGCGGTTCGCCGCAAAACCCCAGGCGGTCAATCACCCCGGCCCTCTTTAAAAAGAGGGCGAACATGGGTCTCCGCTCTTTTGTTGAATTTGTTTGTTCAATAATCCCTGGCTATGCAAAGGTCTCCTTCAAAAAGGGGGAACACATCGGCCTTTTTTAAAATTTTACTTCAAGGGTTATCGTAATTTGTAAGAACTCATCTAAAATTGCTTAATGTCAATCCCCCCAGCCGCAGCGTGACGCTGCACCCGGAATAAATATTCGTCAGGTTTGTCAAAATATCATTTGTCTACAAACTTTTGAGAATCCTTATTGCTTCCAATCGCTAGATTGGAAAGAGGGAATACATCGTTCTACTCCTTCATGTTTTTTTTAAAGATTGAGGAGATCAATAAATTTAATCTAGTTGGTCCTGTTATGGAAAGTGGGAAAATAGTTTTTACTTTATTTTTTCCATGAAGTCGAGGACTTCGGCGTGGGCGGATTTTACTTCGGTGAAGGCTTCGGCGGCGACGGCGATGGTTTTGCGCAATCCTAATTTAAAACTGGCGAGGATGCTGGAATCCCAATAGTTTTCTTTCTGCGCCTGGTTCACAAATTCGTCGACCCAAAGAAACGCCAACCGTGGTGGTACCCCGGATAGATCCTGACGTAACATCATTTCCGGATCGATTTCCGTTTTGCTGTTGAGCGGGGCTTTATAGGAAAAGATAAAAGGTCCGTCACCTTTAACTTCCGGAATAGCTCTAAGGAGGACTTTAGCGCGGGCGTAATCGTAATGCTGTAAAAACCATTTGGGTGCGGGAAGCTTGCCTATAGGATAAGACTTATCCAAGGGCAGGTAAGTGATGTTCAGTTCCTGCCGCTCTACACCATGCGCTTCAAAATCCTGTACGGTTTCCAATTTTAAAAAGGCTTTCAATACGGCGGTGTAAAGGTCCGCATTGCCTGCGTTCACGGGTTTGGCGAAAACGATATAACTGTAGAGTCCGTAACCGGGTTGCTCTACATCTTTTCTCACCAGAAAGGCACGTCCGGTTAAGCGTTGGCCGCCACTACGCACGGTAACTGGTGAATCTGGTTTTGGCTCAATTTCGACCACCACCGGAGGTGGGCCCGGTGTGGATTTCGGCTTTACTTTTTTCTGAGCCATTTTGGGTTTGGCAGGTCTCCGTTTCTTTTTTTTCTTTTTCGTTTTTTTGGTCAAGACCTTGCCCGTGGTCACATAACCTTTTCCCGTACCGGTTCCCGTACTGTGGGAATTGTACGATCCGGACTTCGTTTTTATGCTGCCAATATTTGGAGAGTTTTTGTTGATTGTTCCCAAATTGGTAGAGTTTTTATTGATAACGGTATTATTTTGAATCACCACTCCCTGTTTGATATTTGTTTTGGTGTTTCCCTTTACAACGATGTCGCCTTTGGTTTTAGGTTTGGGAGCCTCCGGTGATTCATCTTCGGAGAAAGTATCTTCCTCTTCGACTTCTTTTTTCTTTTGCTTTTTTATTAATTCATCCAGTTCAATGGCAGACTGAGAGGGAATCAAGGTTTCCTGGATTCGGTAATACACTTCCTGCCGACAGGTTTTTATATTTTTAAAAGCACCGATTAACTGGTCCTGCAATTCCTCTTGGGAATATTTGTCGGTATACAAAGAGGCGACTCCCGCCTGCATCTTGGACAACCGTACAGTGAGTTTTTCTAATAGGGTTTGAGTCTTTTTCGTTCGCTCCAGATTTTTAATGGAAGGAGTCTCTTTCATTTGTTTACAAATGTCTCCAGCCGATTCCTTAATCAGGTCTAAAGCTTTTTCATTATTCGCTTGAGGGTTTTTAACGGCTGATTCCACAGGTGGACCGGCGACTATGAAAAAAACCATCACAAGAAGTAACGTGAAACAAAATTTAATGAATGTTGTTTTGTTTTGCGACATATGCTTTTCTGAATAACAGCCTTCAAGTGAAGGGCATTTCATAATGTTAAATTTTATCAAAACCCCTGGAGGTAAAATCCCCCCGGCCCCCTTCATGGAAGGGGAAGCGCATGGGTCTTTAGTTTTGAATCCACCTGTTTCGTATAATAACCATATATTTGTGGAATGGTCTCCTTTATTTTGATTCCGGGGCTTGATCCTTGCTCATAGTATTCAATTCTTCCTCGGCTTCCGGTAAAATATCCGGTTCCTCCTGGATGTCCGGACCGGCCGGGTCCGTTTCTTTCGGAAATGTAAAAATGTGACCCTCGACTCCGGTATCCACACTGGCGTTGGCATCAGGTAGTTTTGTATCGGAGTTAGTGGAACCGTCGCTGTCCTTGCCCGGTGAACCCGTAGGTTTTTCGTTTTGAGGGCCGGGGCAGCCTGCAATAAAAAGCAACAGCATTCCTGATATCAGAGCCAGCAATAGAATTCGGGAAACATTTTCAGGCGGATTCATTTTCCGGTTCCTTTTCCGTTGGCTTGGGTTTCGAAGTTTTTCGTTTCAGGAAAGCCTTAAAAATAAGGGTCACGAAGGTCCAGACTAAAACGATGAATATGGTTTCATTCGGTTCCAGCGGAGCATCGGGATAAACATAGTAGAAGACCACCCAGGTGATGATCGACAAAATAATTACGATGGGCAACGTACCCATAATCTGTTTTATCCCCTGCAACATTTTATTCCCTCATCATGCAACGCCCGGAAGTAGTAATCTGCACTGGTCCCAACGCTTTTTTCCTTTAAAATCTCCTAAGCCTTGGATTATTAAGACCTTATCACATGGCGTTGGGGATGAAAAGCGAATTTATCGGAAAGTCAAAGACCGCGGAGGTTCATTATAGGACCAAAAAACAAAGGTATTTGCCATTATCTATGGAGACATTTCCAAAAAAAATTATGAGTTGGTTCTATATATATAGGGGCGGTTGAAGGTAAGGAAAAAGAAGGCAGAGTTTTGCTCCCGGAGAAAACCGGTTTTTAAATTATTGTACTTATCCCACACCTGATTTAATCTAAAAAGATAGAGGCAGGGTTTATCCGTAAGATTGATGACAAAGAGGAAAAACATTATCAGTTTATCGCTTCTGGTTTGTGCGCTGGCCGGGATAGTTTTCGCGCCGTGGCGTCCTTCCTTTTTTTCCCGCCCCGAAGTTCAGTATGGGGAGCGCCTTTATGCATGGAGGGGGCATGAAGAGTTACGCAAAATTTTCCATGGCTGCAGAATGTATTGGTACGGAAGTCTCGCACCAAAGGAGAATATTGATTCATCCAAAGTGTGCACCCTCACGAAGGCGGAAGATCTTTTCACAGAACCGGATTCTTACCTCAACGAAAAACCTCTTTCCCAGGAATGGAGCTACACCATAAACAATGGCACTCACGATCAGTTTCGTGCAACCGCGCGCGCGGAAGATAAAAACTTCATCCAACTCGTCACCATTCAACCCACCAGTTTTGAAGAACATGGATTAGAGATTCGGACGTTGCGGAAAAAATATTCTTCGGATCCCAACCTGTAGGAAAATTTATTTCGATAAAACCCCTGAAGGTAAAATCCCCCCAGCCCCCTTCATGAAAGGGGGAGCACATCAATTTCCATTTAACGTTTTCTGTGGTTGCTTATGGACCAAAAGATCAATTAAATAACGGGGAATTATTTTTATATACGGCTTCCTCAAAGAATAATTGGAGATTAAATTTAGGGTGCAGCGTCACGCTGCTAATTTTAGTTGATACTTACGTTAGTTTGTACTAACATAAGCTCATGGATACAATCATACAAGCGATGGCAGAGCCGAATCGGCTACAGATTTTAAAGATGGTGCGGGACCGGGAATTGTCCGCCGGGGAGATTGCTAAAAAGTTTAAAGGCATTACCCGGCCTGCGGTTTCGCAGCATTTAACGGTGTTAAAGAAAAATGGATTGATTGAGGAACGGCGGGATGGCACGCGTCGTCTCTATCGCGTTCGGCCGGAAGGGTTCGAAGCCTTGAAATCATTTTTGGAAGGCTTCTGGGATCCGCGTCTGAGAAAACTGAAACAGGCGGCAGAACGCCATGAACG
The DNA here is from genome assembly GCA_965223665.1 of Nitrospinaceae bacterium. GTDB lineage: Bacteria > Nitrospinota > Nitrospinia > Nitrospinales > Nitrospinaceae > CBDCVY01. The sequence goes on along the minus strand of OZ245011.1, from coordinate 1,704,751 downwards.
AAAAAGGAGAAAATAATGGAATCCTATGAACTCACACGAGAAATTGAAATCGAAGCAACACCGGAAACCGTGTTCCTGTACCTGACGGATGCTTCAAAAATGAAAGAATGGTTTGCAGAAATCGTTGAAGCCGAGGCACGCCCGGGCGGCGTATTTCATATTGGCACGAACGATGGCATTCACTGCCGCGGCGAGTATGTGGAAGTGGTGCCGCATGAAAAGGTGGTGTTCACCTGGGGCGGGGTGGAAAACATTGAGCCGGGAAGCTCCACAGTGGAAATCAAACTGCAACCGAAAGGGAAGGGGACGCACCTGGTATTACGTCACTACAATGTAACTCAAAAGCCGGCAGCCGATTCGTTTGGAGAAGGTTGGAAAATGCACGCACTGCCGCTTCTCCAGGCGATCTGCGAAGGCCGTCCGACCGATGGCTTGTGCTTTGAATCCGGGAACCATTGTAATAAGGAATAGATTGGAATTGAATTGAATGATAATTAGTATTGAATATAAAAAGGATGATGACAAGGTTTTTATGACGGGATTGAACAGGCTGGTGGCCCGTTCAATCCCTGAGTTCAAACCTCAAGATGTGTATGTGTTTCGTATCAATAAATGGTTCGATCATAAATGGCTCAGGTATTCCGGGTATGGAGTCATAGCCTTTCTGGGAAAACAGTTAGGTCCAAACAGCCTCGAACTTCCACCTCAATTTGATACTTGCAAGGAAGAAAAGTATCAGGATCATTTAACGTTTCCTCCATTCAATCCGAAGCAAATGGGGCGAATGGAATACTGGTCGCGTTATGACGATGGAACTTATGGAGGAGTTGATAAACCGCGTTGGCCCATTCTTTACTGGAGAAAACCAAACAATTCTCATCTGCAACATCGTGTAACGAGTTTTACCAATTCGGGTTTGTTCGTCTGGTTTACATCAAACACTGAAAGCAATCAAAAAGGCAGCGTAATGGTTTACCGCGTGCAGGACGGGCAGACTGAAGCCTGGTTTGCATCGTTGGGGTGTAATCCCGCCTGGAAAGTCCAAAAGGTAAAGGGCATTCAAAAAGAGTTGGTAGAAGACTGGTTTGACCATCCGTTGAAATAAAATAATTTCTCGCCAAAGACAAAAAGCAATTCTTTGCAGCCCCTTTCCCTGTTCAAAGAAAGAATTCGACTGGAACTCGGTAGATGAATTGAGTTAGAATGATAGGTAACCAGGGAGCTTTGCAGTGAACTATTCAAAATTCTGGATACCATTGATTTTAATTTGTGTTTCGAATCTGGCTTGTTCGGTGGAGTCTCATCCGCAATTGCCGCAGGAGCTGGAAGTCGGGCAAAGAACTTTTCATCGGGTGTGCGGTAACTGCCATGGACCCGATGCAAAAGGTGGCGGGAGGGCTCCCGACCTCACTCAAAATTCTTACTCCTCAAAAAACTTTCCTAATGAACGTATTAAACAAACCATTCTCAATGGCTCGGCTTCTGGTGTGATGTCCTCGCAAAGAGATCGAGTGAATAAAAAAGAAATTGAAGGCATCGTCCAATACATCCGCCATCTGCAATCCGCCTCGCGCGGTTGACCATTAGATTATCATTCGGTTTAACTGCTCTGGATACTGTATCGGTATTTTCGAAAAAATTCGTTTAAGTTTTTATAGAGGGTGCCCTTCCAGGCCGGGGGAAGGTTCAGGGATAAGGGTTCCAGTCTGGGATCGTGCGGGGCGATGGCTACGGTAATGTTGGATTTGCCTACATCGGCGGCAAGGACGAATAATTCTTCCATTGCTGTGTCCCCCATGGCCAAACAACCGATGGACACCGCTTTGCCGTGAATAAATATGTTGGACCCGGGATGCAATCGATTTTCTTCTTTCGCATGTTTCTGGTCAAAATCATTTGGATAGTTGAGCTTTAAAGAAAGGTGGTAGGCGCTGTTGGGATTTAACCCGACAATTTTGTAAATTCCCTCAGGAACCTGCCGGTCTCCCTCCTGGAGTTTAGGTCCCAATTTTCCGCTCCAGGCTTTAACGGAATAGGATCGGATCAACTTTGAACGAGTTTCATTTTCTGCCCAAAGTTCCATTAAAGATTGGTTTTTAATAAACAGCATTGTGATTTTTTCCGGAGGGTACGAAACTTTGTTTGTTTTGAAGAAGGGTCTAAGCCGAGACCGTGCCCCAGCACCATATCTTTTTAAAGCGTCCTCTACCGTTTTTTTGCCGACTATTTTGTGAACCACCGGAACCCAGATGGGACGACCATAGGTAAAAACCGCAAAGAGTAAAACCATGCAGGTAGCAATAAGAAGTATGGAGCGTAGTATTTTCTTCATTAAAACATAATTCTATAAATTAATTTTTGGGTCAAACCTCGGTGGGTGTGTGCTTTTAAAACGCTTAAACTTTTTGACCGATACGTTTTCAATAGGAAAATAGGCAGTTTTCATATTATACCTAATAGTATAACCAGAAAAATGAATCTCCACTATCAGGAAATAAAGCGGTGGGGAGGGATGGTGCGCTAAACCTCGATTCATGAGTTAGCTTTACTTATAGGAAACCTGTATGGAGCCAATGCGAGTTTCTGACTTGAAAGCTGCGGAGTCTGTATTTCTGATAGACAGGTGCATTTCATCGAGCCAATTCAATTGAAGTTTCGTGATTTGCGGATGGCCGGCGGCAATATAGGTATTGCCTTTGCCTTCAGGCAATGCATCGTCATGACCGAGTATAGAAACCTGAGTGCTGAATCCTGTAGTCGCACCACAGTTTCTTTGAAAAATAACAGCCCGATGGGTCTTATCGGGAGAAACTTCGGTTTGATAAATAGTATTGACGCAGAGGCCCCATCCGGAAAATGTGGTTTCGAAAAATGCCCAGGCTCCCAGAGATAAGATTAAAATTCCAGCGGCGCTCCAAAGCGTTACTTTCTGATAGGTTTTCATGAGTGATGGTTTGTGACAGCAAAGAAGGTAACGTTAGAACCTATTATGGGGATGTGTTTGTGCTGGTGCTGGTGAGACGTTGCGACTTGCGACAGGAATACAAATGGGCATCGGTTTCTACGGAATCATAGAATCCGCGTTTGGTGCCAATGTTGTAATGCTTAATTTTATCTTTAATAAAAATGGTGTTGGCTTTGTAGGTGACGGCGCTGGCTCTTAAATTTGTTTCAGCATCATCAATGTAGACACTTCTTTCAGTGGTTTCCCCCATGAACTCGCATTCTTTGGGCTCTTCCTCGGTGATGTGCACCGCCCATTTTTTATCAAACACAAAGTTTTCTTTTTTATCGCATCGGTACGCTTGCGCGACTCCATTCAAATAAATTTCCTTGGGGAATCCTGCGGGAGCGTACTCACTTTTATATTTTTTCAGCACGCGAAACGTATCTCCACCGCGTCGTTTTGTTATGTTGGCAAAATAATTAATGAAGCTGTCGCGATTGTAATCCGGATTGTCGGATTCGTAAAAGTCATGCAGTTTAATCTCTCCAAGACTAATGCAGCTGCTTGGAACACTGGTAACCTGTTTCACATGTTTTGCATTGCGCCGCACTTTATCAAAAATGTTTTCATTGAGGGCACATCCCGTGACGGCAAATGAAAAATAGAAGAAAACCACCAGCTTGAGAACTTTCACCATGAATGACTCCATTCCTTTGACTACGAGTATTTTTTGAAAAGACCACAGGATCCCTAATTAAGGGATGGGATGAGTTATGGTTGTGGAATTTCGGGAATTCTGTTCATTTTTAAGTGTAACGTATCAACAGAAGAGGTCAAAGCGGAAAATAACAAAAATAAGGTGATTTTACCATTAAAAGTTTTTAATGAATATTCGGTAGAGGGCCGAATTATATTTGTATTTGCCCGAATTAGGAATTGGGAGGACCTTATATTTTTGATAAAAACGTTACCAACTGAGTGAGAATGGTGAATTTAATTCTAGATGAAAATATGCTCTCTAAAATGAATGAATCATGAGAAAGGAGTTTCTTTTTGCTTTCAGTGGTGAATCTTTTTTAGAAGGTTTTGGATTTTTACCCTCATTCTTTTTTCACTATTTCCCATTTCGAATTGTTGATACATTAATTTTGCTTTTTCGTAATAATCTAAAGCACGATCATATTTGTGTTGTAACTCTAAAGTGTTTGCAATATTTGACCAAACGATAGCTAAATGTGGATGATTTTCTCCAAGAACAATTTTCAAACTTTCTTGAGCGTTATTGAAATATTGCATGGCTAAATGGTAGTCACCTTTATCTCTCCAGGCCGTTCCCAAATTATTAAATCGGTTTGCTACATCGGGATGGTCTTCTCCAAATGTGTTTAAGCCACTGGTTAAGGCTTTTTCATATAATTGAATTGCTTTTTCCAAATTTCCTTTACTGTGCCAAGCAACCCCTAAGTTGTTCCAGTCGGTTGCAACAGCGGGATGATCTTTTCCATGAATTTTGATATGGATTGCCAACGCTTTTTCATAAAACTCAATGGCTTTATCAGTGTTTCCTTTATGTTTCCAACTCAAACCCATATTATTCAAGCAGGTTGCAATCCAGGGATGTTGTTTGCCATATGCATTATAAAAAATAGATAATGCCTTGTTATAATGTTCAAGAGCAGTGTCGTATTTTTCCTTGCTGTCCCAAACTAAACCCAAGTCGTTTAAAGTAATTGCCACTTTAGGGTCTTTGTCTCCAAACCCTTCCTTGAGTTTAAGCATTGCCGTTTCATAAAATTTTATAGCTTGATTATACCGGCCTTCTTCCCTGGCTTTTATTCCTTGATTTAATAATCGAATCCCCTCTTGACCAGCTTTTGCTCCTAAATTTATATTGTCCGCCCGGGAAACCCCACTGAAATCAAAAACTATTAACAAGGTAATTATCAAAATTAACTTAGACCAATTATCAACTAGCCAAAAGTCCGGTATTTTCCTGAGTGCTTCCTTTAAAGCCTGGTCATACAAACTGTTTTTGCTTTTAGATTTCATAATTAATAATTTTACCGATCATGGTTTATGTTTTTTGCCTTGGTTTGAATCACCTCTAAAAGTTGCTTGAAGTTTTTCATGCTTTTAATCAGGGTTATCTTTTTTCCAGAACGAGAAATAACATAAATAAAATCATAGGGAATTTTTAATTGAGGCTTTCTTATCTCAATAATGTTTTCCCAGGCGACAAATTCCCTTTGTTTAAAGGGGTTGTCCAAATACAAACCTTCAGCCTGAGCTGTCGCTTTTGAAAAAACAAACCCCGACATCCAGATTCCACCGAGAAAAATTAAAAGAAATACTATTAAGTATTTAGTGTAAATTTCCTGATCGTTTGAAACGAATACAACAATCCCAATAACAAATAGCAAATTGCTGCCGACCCAACTTATGAAGATTAGCCAAAGAAACCATTTGGGAAAGAAGCTTGTAATTAACACCTCGGATGAGTTTTTCATTTATGGGTTAAATATTTTATTAAAGTAAGTTGGGTCATTTTGAAAATTTCACTTTACCAAAAGCTACGATTACACCATGATGGTCATTGGGCAATTCATCAATAAAAAATGAAACCTGTTTTATTCCGCCGGGAGGAATCTTTTTGGTGATATCGATATCTACAGATATTTCTTCGTCGGGTAGATGATAAAAGTAGCTAAAGATTATACTTTCAATGTTTCTTTTCCCTATGTTCCTGATATTCCAAACTTGTATTTCTCCATCACCATATTTTTGGGCTTCTACAAACTCTAATGACACTGATTTAAGTTCTTCCAGAGGATCCTTTTGTTCTCTTTCCTGGGCTGCATTCAACTCCAGAGCATTTGAAGTTTCATAAAAAAGGAAGAAAGCTGCGATTATGAAAACGATTCCCTTAAGCCCAACGATGGGCTTTGAATTCCTTTTCATGATTTATATCCTTTTTGGGTTTTCATTCTTAATAGTGTAACCGATCATCGTGGATGTTTTGACGGGAAATGGTTAAAGCGGAAATTATAGACTTGATTAGAAGGTAAAAACCTTTGGGAATGCGAACCCATCCGCGAAATCCCTGGATCAGTTTATACGCCAATCGAATTTGTCCGGAGATGTGACCCAGTTGCGAAGCTCGTTCGAAATAATTAAACGCGCGTTCTTCGTTGCGGATTTCCAAACGTTTGTTGTTATACAGGCAACCCAGGTTATGCCACGCCGGTGCATACCTGGAAGCGGCGGCCATTTCCAGCCAGAGAGTGGCGGACCTATAATCCCCTTTTATAATATGAAGTTTGCCCAGATAAAACTGGCTTTCTTCGTTTCCTGCCTGCGCTGGGCGCGAAAGATATTTTTCGGCTGCTTCAAAGTCGACTTCGGTTCCTTTGCCAAATCCATACATCCATCCCAGTATGGTGTCGCATTCGTTCCATCCTTGATCAGACAAAGTTTTGTAAACTTCAAAAGCGGATTTATAATCCTCGGCTTTTAAAAACTGGTCTGCCTGTTCAAACTGTTTTTCAATTTCAGAATTGAGTTCATCCATAAGTTTGAGTTTATTTACCCCGATTTATTTCTCTTTTTGATCCACCGCTTTAAGGGTCCGCACCATTGAATAAACTGATACAAATTTTTAAAGGCCGCCCTCATGCACTGCCGGGAATAATTATTTACAAATTCATTCCTTTCTTTTTTAGAAAGACCTTCCACCTGTTCTAAGCGATGGCGTGCCAGTTCACGGTATAAAGTGGCAGCCAGCAGAACTTTTCGTCCTATAGGAATGGAGCACGCTACTCTGGGATTTGTAACGAACACTCCTTTGGCAGAGAGTTCAATTCTGGCTGATGTGGTTTTGCCTGCCTTAAAATAAATTCCGCCTGTTTTGTCCAGTATTGGGTTGGAGAATTTATCTTTTATCGTGATCGACTCCAGTCCCTCTAACTGTTCATGCGGAATAGCTTGCAATAACTTTTGCATGGACTTTACCATGTTCATCGGAACCCACTGCGTGGTTAAATCGATGAGGTCAATCGACCTGTATCGTAAATGTTTTAATGTGTTGGCGCTCTGCATTCCAAAGTTATTCAATCCGCGTGCTTCAGGACCCAACGCCGGAAAGGTCCGCACCATTTATAAAATCGAAGAAAGTTATGGAACGCTTTCTTCATGATCTCGATCGTATATTTTTGTGGAAATTCTTTTTGTTCCTGTGCAGAAATTTCCTCGATTTGTTCCAGGCGATGGAGTGCCAATTCCTTAAGAAGAACCTGCGCCATTAAAATTTTTCCCAGTACAGGGATGACGTAGACGATGAGAAGGTCGGAACCAAAAATTCCATGCAGCGACAACTCTATGGTGGCGGCAGTGGATTGAGTTTTCTTAAAATACAATCCCCGTTTCGAACCCAGTTTTCTATCCTTAAACTCATCCTTGATGGTAATGGACTTCAGCCCGACCAGGTGCCTGTTGGGAATATGCTGAAGCAGTTCCCGCACGGCTTTAATCGTATTCATCGGAACAAAAGTTTTTGTTAAATCGATGATTTGAACCCATTTGTAATTCTGTTTCCTTGATTTCTTAATCATTTGGACTTGAAAATCATTGATATTGGGAAGCAGTTACTAATCGATTCAATAAGTCGTCAGGGGTTGCTTTTTAGTATAAACGGTGGGTCGACGAAACTGCCAGAAAAATACCCTTAATTAGTGGTTGGAATTTAGGTTTTAGATTTAATATAGGGAAAATCAATAATTCTCTTTTTTTATAATTAGTTATTCAGTACTAAAAGGGTAGGCTGAAATGTAGGCATATTGTATCCACGAGTCGCAGAAATCATGGGGGGAGGTGCTTTTTTTTTGAAAATATTTTTCGACGGCTCATGTTAATCCTTATGGGAAGTATTATTCACATTAGTCTTGTAAATTTTTATTTGAACCTGAGTAAGAAATTTTATAGTTAAACTCCTGTTTACTCATAGGTTTCGACACAAGTAATTCTGATTTCTGTTCAAAAATATATTACATGAGGGATGAAAGTTTTTTAAGTGTGTTAAGTAGGGGTTTTTTAAATAAATTTAAAAAAGAAATGAATAGGGTGTTTACAACTTAAAATTTTAACTTAAACTAAAAGCATACCCAAAAATGGTTAGTTGCTCAGTTTAATTCGTTGGAACGAATTCTCTCCACAACATCGTTAAAGTTTGATTATGAAAAGACTATTCATGGCTATACTATTGTTGTTAAATTCCATTATGCCTGCATGGGCTAGTGATGAAAGCGGGGCGTCCTCTGCGAAAACTCCCGGCCTGTCTGGGTTTTATCTTGGGACCGCCGTAGGATATGGTTATTCGATCACTACCGAAGTAGGGACGGTCAACGGAATTCCTACTGCTATATCACCTTGGGAAATGAATCCAAATGGTTTAACCTTTGGCGGCTTCTTGGGATACCATTGGCAGTTTCCTGGCACTCCATTTGTTATAGGATTGGAAGGGGCTGTTCTTGGAGCCAATATGAAAGATGTGGTTCAAGTTGCTCCCACTCAGGAACAGAGTCATAAAATCAATTCTACTTGGGAATTTAGAGGAAAAGTAGGCGGTTTTATAAAAAATATTTTTATTTATGCCGCGGGTGGATATACCGGAGCGGTGATAGAAACGACTTATACTTGCTGCGGAGAACGTTGGTCCAGTACCAAACTGTTTAATGGTTGGACTCTTGGTGGTGGTTTGGAATTTTCTGTGACTCCTCATTGGAAAATAAGAGCCGATTACCAATACAAAGAATTCAGGAAGAAAACCACCATTGATTTTGCACCTCAATTCCCCGGGATATTAACTCACAGCGATCCTTCCTTTAACCAGGTAACTTTTGGAATCGCTTATCAGTTTTAATGGAACCACACTTAGAAATGGTTTCTTTCTCATAAAATTCACAAGTTCTGGTTTTGTTTGAATTATTTTTTCTCTCGATATTTGAATAACTTTGTAAATCCATAAAAAAATATAAAATAAGCAATGTATTGAGCTACAAGGGCGATTCCCAGAATAAACCATTGTGGCAATACTTTGTATTCTTCCAAATAATTAATGACTATAATGGCCGGAAGAACCGGAAGAGCCAATATCTCTCCACCGTGGACTATTGCCCAACTCATTAAAGCACCCATAATAGAAATGGGAATACTTAAAAGTGCCCATAAGGCAGCATATTTTAAATCACTCTTGAATTTGGATTCCATTAAAGTTTTTCCTGAAATACTAAAACGAACTTTCCTGTTTAGTATAAACCGTATGTTTTCGAAACGTATGGAAAAATAAATAATTTTTGAAGATTTCGAGTAGAAATTTAATTTTAAGAAAAGTAACTCTTTCCATTATAGGTTAAGTTTTTCAGCTCAATAAAAATGAGGTAGAATAGGGGTTTCAGGCTATGAAATCTTAATGGAGTAAGTGAAATTGGAAGATTATTTAGTGGCGGTACTATTATCGGGAATTGCGTTTGCATATCCCATGTGGCGCATCTTTCAGCGCGTCGGTTTGCCTCCGGTCACCAGCCTGTTTTCATTGGTGCCGTACTTCGGGATCATTGTGTGCGGACTAATCTTAATCATCTTCCCCTGGCAGGAGTCACTGAACCCAAAAAAAGATTAAAAACGGGCGATGGGCTAAGAACAAGGCAAGCACAATATAAAAGTGCAGACCAATGTATACCCTCTTTTCTAAAGAGGGTTAGGGTGATTGACCGCTTGGGATTTTAAGAATAAGGAAAAATCCCCCTAGCCCCCTTCATAAAGGGGGAACACATGGGTTCCTATTCATATTAATTTGTTATTTGTTTGTTACGTGGAATTGAGGGAATAACATTATGAAGAAAGTGAACGATCAATGATGCCTTTAGGATTACCCGAAACGTTTTTGATTTTTGGAATTGTGTTGCCGCCGTCGATCATCGCCACGATCGTATTGCGCAAAGCCGGCTTCTCGGTTTGGTGGGGACTGTTGACCCTGGTGCCCCTGGTGAATGTGATATTCCTGTGGGTGTTCTCTTTTATCGACTGGCCACTCACTCGCCAAAACTCAGCATAACTCTGGATTCACAAAAAGATAATAATGAGGAGGAAACCACTATGAAAGAACCTTCGAGAAAAAGAGAGAAAGATTCCAAACACGATCAAAAAATCAAAATGAATGTGGTGGATTCGATCGGTAATAGTTTTTTGGTGCTTATAGGTATTTGTGCTCTGGTGTTTATAGTGTCTTACCCTTTAGTGTTGATTCCTGTCTTTTTATTGGCACTTTTATTTTGGTATTTCGATAGAAAAAATAAGCAGCGAATTGAAGAACTTGTCCAAAGCAGGCAGGGGGAATCCATATGCAACTTTGCTCGTTCCTTTGACTATAGAAAACTGGATACCCGTATCCTTCGTGCGGTTTATGAACAGTTACAGATGTATGTAAGATATGAGGATATGATAGTTCCCATTCGAGCAGACGATCACATCTTTGATGATCTGGAAATTGATGAAGAGGATTTTGAATATATGGTCGCGGACCAACTTACACTCCGCACTCAACGGAGTTTGGATAACTACGAACAGAATCCTTATTACGACAAAGTGAATACCGTGCGTGATCTTGTGATGTTCCTTCATCATCAACCCCGTGAGCAGGGTGCTGTTTAATTCAGTGAGATAAATATGAAAAGAGAAATAATTAAATCGATTATTTTATTGGCATTCTTTGTTTGCTTTTTGTCTTCGGTAAATACGGATGCTCATGAAACCGAAAATAGTATGGCTAAGAAACCCTCCATCAGTAAGGAGGATGCAATAGAAATTGCAAAACAAGAAGCCATTAAATGGGGTTTCGATGTAAAAACTATGAAAATAAAAACTTCTCTGCATTCTGTTCCATGGAACTCTAGTTTGCCAAAAGTTCCTTTGCAGGGTGATAAGGATTCTGTACTTCATAAAAAAAAGCTTGAAGGGAAAGTTTATTGGATGGTTTTTTTAGCACCCAAAAAATTAATGGTGGGAGGAAATCTCAGTGTATTTGTGGATGCGCAATCAGGTCAAATACTCACGGCTTTTGGTGGGGAATAGAAAGGAATCTTATGGAATTTAAGGTTGGGAAAAAACCAATGGAAAGTGATGAATAAACTCAGCCAATTTATTTTTTGTTTTGTTTTAATTTTAAATTTATTTGGATGCGTTTTTAACTATGGTCCTAGTTTAAGAAATGAATATTCTCATAATATTGAATTGAATGTGTATTACGAGGATGGGACTAAAAAGACAGGTCTCATCTACTTGTGTCAATCCCAATCCCTGGGAAAAGAAAACTCATCTATAAAAAAAATTGAAGTTTTATCAAACCGGAAAGTAATTCATAAATTCAATAAAGCGGATGTTGAGAAAATGCTTGAAAAGGAAAAATCTGAAAGTGGAGATTGGGTCATTGAACCGAAAGGCGTAAGGTGGTCGACTGACCGAGAGTGCTGGGTGAACCTGAAATGAAAACCATTATTCTTAATAAGAATATCTAGTAAAAAATGAAATTCATTAGCGATCCTAAAGATATTATTTTTGTTGAAGAGCGAGTTGGGCTTGAGGAAAACAAACTGAAGCAGGCATTGCTGGAATTGCTCTTGAACGCAGAGGAAGTTCATCGGGTTTATTTAGCGCAGATGAGGGTAGAAAAAGAATCTTTTACTTCCCTTTGTTTTAAGACTTCATCCAACGAAATGGATGAGGACCTTTTGAACCGAATAAATTCGGTTATAGAAAAAAGTGATGCCACCTTTCGAGATCTTCAAATTATAAATATTAAAGAAGATCAAGAAACCAAGTTACGAAAAGTGTGTTGTCCCTTTTATACAAGGAAAGGGTGTCAGGTAAAAAAGCCTGATTTTTATCTTGCAGATGGGGACTGTACGGATGAATTTAGGCTGACTCGGGCTTGTTATAAGTTCAAGAAGCTAATAGGCCCGAATAAAGATGGTTATATGATTGTTGATATTTTACCCACTGTCCTAATGTATGGAAAAGAGTGCAATAAAGTGATACTAGCTACCAGGACAAAAGGAGTTTCGATATTTAAGATTGAAGAATGGCCGGCATATGTGCATGTTGCGCAATTGGTAAATAACTTAGATAAAAAGTTTTTTGTAAAGAAGAACGAGACATCTTCTTACGATTGGGCTGTTATTTATCCATCACCACCAAATTCGGATTAATAAAGACAAAATACTCTCAACATTACTATAGTGCAGGGTTGAAATAATCCTGTATCCGATAAAAACTGTGTTTCCTCACAAACTTGGTTAAGTTTTTTGAGTCCGACCCCTAACTAATCGCGTTTTTCAGCTCCTGTTCTTTAAAAGGGTGAGATATAATCGGGTGAAATTCATTTGAATCATCACCTGGGAGGGAGATGGATGAAACCGTTCAGTCGCGTCGTTGGGGCGCTTGTTCTTATCGTGTGTGTGGGAGTGGGATGCTCCAGTCGTTGGACCATGACTCGCGTTTACCCGAAAAAAGAAAACCTGAAAAAGAAAGAACTGCAAAAGAATTATAAGGATAACGTTTTCCATTCCGCATCGAAAAGTGAATAACTTTTTCCATTGAATTCTTTTAGGAAAATAAATGAAAGAGGCTTGGCTTATTTAGCACTGATTCTTCTTCTATTTTGGGGAATGGGTTGTGTTGGAAAGCCTAAATCAATTCCTCCCGAGTTTCAAAAAGATACCAATCAATTTACGCAGGGGGAAATCGACTATATATGGGTTCACTATAACTATCCCAGTCGTCGACATGCTAGATTAGCTACTAAGGAGAAGATATCAGAAAGCCCTTATACCGTAACTTACTTTAGGAGCCCAATTTGGGTTCCGGAGATCAGAAAAATTGTGCATCAAATTTTTAAAACCAGCAGACTCTATTTAAAAAACAGCAAAACTTATAGGATTAAAAAGTCAATCGGACATTTTTTGGGTTTCCGCGATTCTGAGTCAGAAATTGTAAATTTTATAATTAAATTGGTTTTAAGAATGAAGGATGGAAGAAGTGAAACCCTTTATATTGATAGTGATCAAAGGATACACTATGGTGATTTGAGGCTTTACGCTTCTGATACTGAGTTTAAGAAGTTAACTGATTTAGTTAAGAAATCCTGGGGAATCCTTAGGTCGACTTTGAAAAATAAATCAAAATCAGTTCTTCCTCCTGATGTGGCTTGTTCCACTGCGAATATGCGATTGGATGTAAAGGGAATTATTGCAAATTTTGTGACGATACACAGTCCCGGAAACTATTCGGGTCTATACTCTAGAATCAGGCGCTGGCCTGATGGAACCGATCCTGAACCAGTCTTAAAATCCCCCTGCGACTATCGGTGGGATGTTCTTCGGTGAATGAATATGAAAAAATATAAGTCCATTAATTTCGTGCTGTGTTTCATTCTGCTGATGGGAATGGGTTGCCTGGGAAAGGTAAATCGTATGGCGCCCACCATTCCTGCAACCGGAGAAAAGCAGGCTAAATATTATTCGGGATTTACCGGGCAAAATTTTGACCCTTACTTCCTCCCATTAAAATTGGTAGGGCCTCTTTCCAAAAAGGAGGCATTGTCCAGAGACGCTGCTTATATCATTGGGTATTATGATGAAAAAGGGCAGTTATACCAGATAGAAAAATTCTATAGAGGAAAAATGCATTGGGGACATGACTATCTTTACCACGAGAATGGCAGCCTTAAAGAAGCCATTGTGATTCACCCGGACACGGAGGAAGAATATTCTAGTTATTTTGACCGGAATGGAGAGGCACTTAATGGTGGAGAGCGAATCTACAGAAAACACCAGAAAAAGAAATGAAAAGGATGTTGCATAGATGAAAAAAAATTTCCTGATTTATTTAACGTTGTTACTGGTTTTGTGGGTTGCCCAGAGTGGGTTTCTTCCAACCAAGAAACCTTCCATGGTGGACGAGACAGACGAATCGCGGATTTCATATTACGGAGGATATATTGGGCGAAAATGGGATCCTTCGACTTTCCCTCTTGAATTAGCAAAACCTCTTACCAAAAAAGAAGCGTTATCCAGAGGTGAGCCTTACTATGTGGGATTTTATGATAGAAAAGGAATGCTGTATCGCATCGAAAAATTCGATAAGGGGGAAATGAAATGGGTACGCGAGTATTATTTCTATCCAGATGGAAAACTTAAAAAAGCGAAAGAGTATGCCGCATATGGAGACTCTATTGCAATTTATGTTTTCCCACAAAATGAAGAGCCACCAAACGATGAGTAGCCTTATCATTTACAGAGACACGGGCGATCAAGTGGTGGGGAGTCTGGGTATTTATTTGGATGAGAAGAAAGCCGCTCTTATAAAAGATGGTGAAACCGTGGAAATTCCCATACAGCCGGGTGATCATGACCTTCAAATCAATAATGGTTATTCTCATACGAAAACGATTTCATTTAATATCTCTAAAGGAGAGTCTTTAAAGTTTTACTGCTATAACGAGCCAACAAATTTTGTGGAAAGACTTTTTTATTTCTATGGGCATTACAAGAAGTTAAATGCAATCTATCTGTCTAAATTGGAAAGCGAAGAATCTTTCCCTGAGAGAATCGATAGAAAAATTTCCAGAAGAGATAAGCTTTTTGTTGTTTTTATACTTTGCATATTTTTAATTTTTTGGATATTGGGTTTAATCGATTTATTAAATTTCGAGTTTTGAATTGATTTCCAGGAAAAATTTCAGGTTCATTTATATAGTGCTGGGTTGCGTTCTACTGATTGGAGTGGGTTGTGCCGGAAAGGCTAATCGTATGGCGCCTACAATTCCTGCTACCGGGGAAAAGCAAGCTCTGTACTATTCAGGATTCACCGGGGAACATTTGCATCCTAAATATTTACCTTTCCAATTGGTGGAACCTTTTTCAAAAGAAGAGGCATTATCGACCAACGATTCCTACTATATTGGGCACTACAATGAAAAAGGTCAGTTACATAGAATAGAAAAATATTTTAAGGATGAAAAACGATTAGAATATGAGTACCTGTATCATGGAAACGGAATACTTAGAGAAGCAAGAACAATTTATTCGGGTAATAAAATTGCAAAAAGATATCGTTTTGATCCGGATGGAGAGCCAGTTGATAAATATATAAAATCCCGAAAAATAACTCCCACCGGGAAAAAAGAAAAAAAATACTATCGAATCGCAAAAAGTAGTCATAAGTCTAGATTATTCCCCAGAGTTAAAGGAGAATTACTTCCGGAAGATGTCCTGGCTGGAGTTTATTCATTTTATTCTGTCCTTTATTATGATGAGAAAGGAAAGCTATATCGCATCGAAAATTTTGATAAGGGGAAAATGAAACGGGCGTATGAATATTATTACTATCCAGACGGTAAACTAAAAACAAAAAAGTATGCAGGATTCGGGGATACAGAAAGAATCTATATGGATTCTCAAAGTGAAGAGCCACCAAACGATGAGTAGCCTTATCATTTACAGAGACACGGGCGATCAAGTGGTGGGGAGTCTGGGTATTTATTTGGATGAGAAGAAAGCCGCTCATATTAAAGATGGTGAAACCATGGAAATTTCTGAGGTACAATGATTCATTTCAAAATTCTCGAAAACCCATCCGCCGAGTGTGTTCATTTTATTTCTCAAGACGAATGGAACGCTTTGCGAGAGAAAGTTCAAAACTCTTCTCTCACTTTAATCGAAGCTAATGCCGCTTCTATTTCGAATGACTCCGATCTATTTGCTGTTTTAGCTCAAGCCTTAAAATTTCCGGATTACTTTGGAAACAATTGGGATGCTTTGGATGAATGTTTGGGGGATTTGGAGTGGTGGCCTGCCAAAGGCTATGTGTTGCTTTTATCAAATTCCGGAGTACTTTGGAAAAATGCAACGCTTACCGCAGGCAAACTTATTTCATCCTGGCTTTTTGCCTCAGATGAATGGCGAAAAGAGAATGTTCCCTTCCATTTAATATTTTGTCTTTAGTTTGCAATCCATAAACTATAGTCATTACAATTTAAAATAGTTTAGCGATAGTTTGTATGGGAAGGAACAATCGTTTGCTGCCGGTCAGGGGAATGAACCCGTATGGAGTATAGAATTTAGCCGCTTTTTTATTCAAAGCATCTACAATCACCGCGATAGAACCGATTTGGTCCGAAAGTAAAAAACTTCTATGCAAGGCATCCATGAGTAACGTTTCACCCATCCCCTGGTTTTGAAAAGCTTGATCCACCGCCAGTCGACCCAACAACGTGGCCGGTTGAAATGAATGTTTCGGAAGTTTTTTAGATAGAGATTCCGGCAAAATCTCGGAAGATATATGGGCTGCGGAAAGTGTGTAATAACCCTGAATACGATTCGCTGCATCGGCCAACACAAACACCGCAGCGACACGTCTTTTTTGATCCTGCCTGGCGAATTGTTTTAGATAGATATCCAGCGCAGGTTCGCCGCAGGTAAAGTGTCCCCGTTTATGTTTGGCGCGTAATGCTTCGGTTAGAGGAAGGAACTCACCCACGCGGCGCCAGTTTTTTATAGCGTTTTGCGGCTTGCTTCAACCTGGCATTGGGGGCCGGAGGATTTAAAAGTGCTTCGACGAACAATTTTTTGTCTTTCGCCGATAAACGAAGGATATCATGCTCTTGTATCAGGGCATTGGCTTTTTCCTGAGCGCTTTCAATGACAAATTCCGTGAGAGACCGGTGGCCCCCCAATGCCGCGGCCCTTTGGAAAATGGCCTTTTGTTCTTCCGTGATTCTTGCTTCAAAACGGGCCGATTTGGTGGATGGATTTTCCGGTTTCATAGTCAGTTCCTTTAATGAATTTCCATATTATACGGAAAATTTCCGTACAAATCAAGGTGTAGGTAAAAATTTTGTAACCATTAGTTACCAGGATTACTTACTATTGCACGTTTCTAAATATATCTTTCTTCCGGATGGTCGGATTGTTCCATCATGTCTTTGGCCATGTTTCCGAAATGTTTTCCTAGTTTTCCTTTGATGCGGCTGTCCTGAAAATAAAATTGCAGTTGGTTCCAGTATCGGGGAAGGACCGGGTCCCACGCTTCAAACGTCAGCTTTTTGTTGATCACTCCAAATTTATAAGCGATTCCCAACTCTGTGAACAGGTTGGTGAGCAGGATTAAATGCAAATGGAGTGCGGGATTCGAAAATATCGCGTTCAGTTTTTCTTCGTCACTTGCTTTGGAACTTAACCAGCCGTCGACTTCTGCACGAACTTTCATCATCTCGGTACTGTTCAATCGTTCGAGATAAGAAATGGCGCGGACAAATTTAAAATGGCGGATGGTGAAACACAATCCGATTAAAATGATGGATGGTGCAACAAAAATTTTTAAAAACGGAAGTATAGTTTGCATAAATGACCCCTCATTAGATGTTGAACCTGGGGACAAAATAAACCATTTCAGGGGAAATTGTAAAATAGAAATCTCCGCGAAAACGCCCTATATATAGAACCAACTCGTTATTTTTTTCCACAGACAAACCGGGAAAATCCCTATGACTCCCTGTTTAAACCGAGTTCCCATTTTTAGACTGGCCGGTTCCGTTCCCCTCACCAATATTTTCCTTGATTCGTTTTGGCAGAAGGAGTAGGTTTGAATACATAAGAACTTTTCCATTTTTCAATTTAGCAGGAATTGGATAGATGGGCGATAATGTTCAAGGTGACAAAGTCGGTGGCGATAAAGTAGGACGCGATAAAGTCGTCCATAATTACAATATCCCGCTGGCCGGGCATAAGGCGGAATTGGAAAAGGAAGTTCACAAAGTTCGTGAGCAGTTGAAACGGGAGCATGAAAAAGGCCAGCAACGGGATCAGGAAAAAATTGCTCTCTTAGAAAAAATAGTGGATCATGCAGAAGCACGTCTACAAAATGTCCAACAAGATTTAGAAAACACTCAACAGCTTTTAGCCCAGGCCACCGAAGCCTTAGAGCGCCAGCCTTCCATTACTAAGGATCAGTTAGCTGAAGCTGAAGCTCAGCTCAAAAAGGGAAAAACTGAAAAAGCTGAAGAATTATTCCATAAAGCTTTAGATCAAAGTAAAGATACCATTGAACAAGCCGCCGAAGCCGCCTACCAACTCGGAAAACTAGCGGAAAATAAAATCGATTACCTCAAAGCTCTCGAATATATGGAACGTGCAACGCAACTGGTTCCGGAAAATAGTTTGTATCTAAACGAAACTGGAATTCTTTTGAAAACCCTTGGCCGCTACGATAAGGCCATGGAGTACTACGAAAAAGCATTGGATGCGAATATACAAAATCACGGGAAGGAAGATTCAAGTGTGGCTATCAATTTGAATAATCTGGGAATGATTTGCAGAGAAAGGGGAGAATACGATCAGGCACTTGCGTATTTAGAAAAAGCGTTGGACATTAATTTAAAAAATTATGACCAGGACCATCCGGAGGTGGCTATTCAATGGAGTAATTTGGGAAATGTTTGGCAGGATAAGGGTGAACTCGATAAAGCGATTGGATATTATGAAAAGGCTCTGCAAAGTGACCTGAAAACTTATGGCCCCAATCATCCGAATGTGGCTCACCGTTGCCATAATGTGGGTACGGTTTGGAAGGCGAGAGGGTATTTTGATAGAGCCATAGCCTATTTTAAAAAATGTTTGCCCATTTATGAGGAGGTGTATGGTAAAGACCATCCCCGTGTTGCGACTGTGTGGAATAATTTGGGATTGGCTTGGCAGAATTTGGGTGAGACGGGCCAGGCCATTGAGTATTTCGAAAAGGCACTGGCGAGTGATCTCAAAGTTTTTGGAAAGGTTCATCCTTGT
Source organism: Nitrospinaceae bacterium (assembly GCA_965223665.1). Taxonomy (GTDB): domain Bacteria; phylum Nitrospinota; class Nitrospinia; order Nitrospinales; family Nitrospinaceae; genus CBDCVY01. Next base: position 1,685,914 of record OZ245011.1, on the reverse strand, counting down.
GTCGCTCGAGATTGGAACAACCTGGGATTGGCGTGGAATACGATGGGTGAGTACGATAAAGCCATCGAATATTTTGAAAAAGCCCTGGCCAGCGATCTCGAAACTTTAGGTGAAGACCATCCGAATCTAGCCTATCATTGGAACAGTTTGGGAATGGCCTGGCACAATAAAAGTGAAAACGAAAAAGCCATCCACTACTTTGAAAAAGCTCTTGCCAGAAATATTTTAACGCTTGGAGAAGGTCATCCCGATGTTGCCAACGGATGGAATAATGTAGGATCCGCTTGGCAAGAGCAAGGAGATTTTGACAAAGCGATTAAATTTTTTGAGAAGGCCCTGGCCAGTGATCTCAAAAACTGGGGTCCGCATCATCATTATGTGGGGACCCGGTACAATAACCTCGGTGCCGCGTGGAGAGAAAAAGGGGATTACGACAAAGCCATCGATTATTTTGCAAAAGCGTTGCCTATTTTTCAAATGACTTTAGGAAAAGCACACCCGAACGTGACTGTTGTTCTCAATAACATTGCCTTCACCCGTCGACTCAAAGACGATCCCAATACTGAATCTAAATAAATGAACAACGAAAAACAAAAGAAAAAAATGACTTCACTTGAGGGAGATAGCGTCAAAGGGGATAAAGTTGGCGGGGATAAAGTTGGCCGCGACAAGATTGTTAAAAACTACAATATCTCCCTGACCAAACAAAAACCTGAGTTGGAGCAGGGAATCCGGGATTTAGTTGAAGAGGTTCTGGAACGGCTCACCTCTGTTGAAAAAAAGAAATACAAATTCAGCAAAAGCAAACTGAAAATCCCCAACCTGGTCGAGCAAATTGCCAACGTCGAAAAAGTAAAAACTATTTGGCAGACGGACAAAGAAGTGAAAGTGTCCGACTTCTACTATCCCACTCGTGTAGAAACCTCCGCGTATGATATATTTGCGAACCAGGATGAAGAAAAGGATTTGTTGATTAGAAAAAGTGAAAGCGGTTTGGAAATGGAAGTCAATTCCATTGATGATTTTCAATCATTGCGGAATATTATTATTCAGGGAACCGCCGGACAGGGAAAATCGATTCTTTTAAAATATTTATGTATTCAGGAATTGAGACGCGGCGAATACATTCCGATTTTTGTCGAACTGCGGCAAATCGATAACAAAACTTCATTGCAGGATTTGATTTTCTCCTCGCTTTCCATCCTGGGATTGAAGTTCGACAGTGAGTTGTTCGACGCATTTGCCAGCGCGGGTCGAATCGCTTTGATCCTCGACGGGTTCGATGAATTGAATTCCAAATACATCATGCAAACGATTCGTTACCTGGAAAAAATTGCGCAAAAGTATAAAAACATTCGCACCGTTATTTCCAGTCGACCCAATGGGGAAATACAAAAGTCTCCTCACTTTGCCATTTTCCCGCTGGTAAAACTCACTCCGGACGACAACAAAAACCTCATTAAAAAGTTAGTGCCGGACCCGGAAAAGGCGGCAATGTTTTTAAAGGCGATCGATGTCAACAAAAACATTCAAAACGTGTTGACCACGCCGTTGTTGGTAACTCTGCTAATCATTGTCTATAAGGGAGGCAACGAAATTCCTGATCAGTTGTCGGACTGGTATCGCGATCTGTTCTGGGTGTTGCTCAAACGGCATGACCAGACGAAGCCCGGTTACGTCCGCGAAAGGAAAAGTGAACTGGGTGATCTGGAATTCGAAACGGTATTTCGGAATTTTTGTTTTACCACTCAAAAGGAAAACCTGACCCGATTCAACGAAGTCGACTGTTTAAAAATTGTGAGCAAATCTCTGGATGCGTGCCACTTAAAGGAAACGCCTGCCGAAGACTACTTGGAGGACCTGGTTTCCATAACCTGTTTGCTGGTGCAGGAAGGAAACGAAATTAACTTTATTCATAAAAGCATTCAGGAATATCATTCGGCAAAATTTATCAGCGAAGTGCCGGAAAGCACGTCGGAAAAATTTTATGAACAGATCGAAAACAACGAGAAACTGTTTGGCCGCTGGTTGCAAACGCTGAAGTTTCTGGAAGAGGTGGATCCTTACCGATTCAAAAAGTTTCTGGAAGTGCCGTCACTGAAAAAATTTTTAAACGTAGATAAGGTCACCAAAAGCCTGCTCAATAAAAAAATTACTAAATCCTTTTTCTTAGAGAAGCTTCCTTCTGGGCATACTCTATATTTATCTGGGGAAGATCAAAATGTTAGATTTGGTAGTATGAGTGTCGGACCGGCTAAAAAAAATTGGGGGATGTTTCATTATTTTGACCAGCATAGTCGAATCATGGGATTAGCAATATTCGTTGCTTACGAAAAATATGACTTTAAAAATAATCCTGAAATTTCCAAAGAATTTATTTCTCTCATTCCTGAATTTGGAAATAAAGAGATCTACGATAGACATGTATCTCTAACCAAATTTTTAGATAAACTAAAACTCTGGAAAGAATTTCTTGAAGAGATAAACAAATACCCTCCTTTCTCCACCATTTATAAAAAGTTGTACGATTCTCATCAATACGTTCTCAGCCACGAAAAAAGCACCGACAATCTTTTGGACCTTTGATAAGAATTTTCCAGAGAAAAAATTTCATATCCTTTAAGTTTCAACAAAACACAAAAAAATATTAAAAGGGATCCCATGTGCTCCCCCTTTATTATGAAGGGGGCTGGGGGGATTTTTCCTTAATTAAAGAAATATGAATTGAGGAAGGTCATGGAGAGCATGCCGAGGGCGATTCCCAATGGGAGGGTGGTGATCCAGGCCACGAGGATCTGGCTGATCATTTTCCAACGCGCCTGTTTGGTGGCGGCGCCAATGCCAAAGATCGATCCGCAGGAAACGTGAGTGGTTGAAACGGGAACGCCGATTCGTGAGGCACCGAACACCATGATGCCGGTCACCAGGTTGGCACAAAAGGCCTGGCCGGGATTCATTTCCGTAACCTTTTTGCCCATCGTCTCCGCAATGTTCTTGGAATGGATCCATCCGCCCACTGCCATAAAAATTCCTACCACAAAGATCGACAGTTCCAGTGAGAACCGCGAACCCAGTAACAGCAGTGCGGCGATTTTAGGTGTGTCGTTTAAACCTCGTGCAAAGGAAACCAGGCCTGCGCTTAAGTAATGCATCACGTCTAACAATTTTCCCAGAGAAATTCCCATTACGTTGCCCGAGTAAGAGGTTCGGCAGTAAGCTTCATCGGAGAGTGTGACTTCCGGTAAGGGCGATGCGTCGGTAAACTCGGCGACTGTAGCGAGAGTTCCCGGTTGAGTGGCGACAACTTTTTCGCCGACGCAGAGACAGGTGCTAGGTTCTGCGCCAAAGTGTTTTCGTAATTTTTTAAAAATCGGATACAGCAGCAAGACCAACAAAAATGAAATGAACGGACCGCCGATGAGCGGCAGAAAAAATTTCTCTAATAACTTGTCGGTGTTGATGCCGCTGGAGGAAGCCATCCACCCCGCACCTGCCAGCGCCCCGATGAGCGCGTGCGTGGTAGAAACCGGAAGGCCCAATCGCGTGGCCAGCATGACTGTCACCGCGGCTCCGAACCCGACCGCCACAGGAAATTCCTTAAACCCCATCACCTTATCCGGCACAAGCCCCTTCCCTTTGAACACGATAATGAGTTCTTGTGCAAAAAAAAGTGCGGTCAAGGAACCGAGGAGGGTGGCGGCAGTGGTCCAGATCAACGCGGTTTTATAAGTCGCCGTTTTACTTCCATATAAGGTGGCGACTCCCTTGAAATTATCATTGGCGCCGTTCGCCCAGGCTAAAAAAAGTCCGAATATTAATATCGCTGCTAACCAGGTCATGCCTTATCTTATCATTTCCTTTGGGCCGCGGCCGAAAACAAATCTTGTTAATTTATTTTTCAAAATCCCAATAGGTCAATCACCCCAGCCTGCAGCGTGACGCTGCACTCAATCTTTGTCCTCGTGGGGTTGTTTATACACTTTTTCTCCACGGACACTTGTAAATCCCATTTGCCTCCAACCGCTAGGTTGGAAAAGAGGGGGCACATTCTAATTCGTTTTTTTATCTTCTCCTAAAGTTCAATGAACCTTAGAAAATTTTCTTTGATTCGGCGAACCTCGCCAGTCATCGTAAATCAATGTTCCCTCCAGCCGGGGGCTGGTTAAAGAGACCTTTGCATAATGAAGAATTGATGAATTTAACATAAAGCGGCTCCCGGAGAGGTCCAGGAGTTGGGGGACTTTACATTAGTAACCCTTTCAAAAATTCCAGTACCGCCAAATACTGTTGTCTTATACAAAGGCCTCCTAGCATGAGAAAAACATACACAATTATTAGTCTGAGTATTGGCGAATTACTTACAAAAATGTGGAATTTAGGGAAAAAATTTCCATTTGACGTTTTTTTCCCAAAAGGACAATTAAGGAGGGTCGCGGAAGCAGTGCTTTTTCCGGTCTACAAATTTTTTAAGTACGAGGTGAGGTTGATTTTTTTCTGAGCGAGGCCGAGTTTTTTTCGGATCTTCAGGCGATGGCTTTCGATGGTTCCCGGAGAGACTTTCAGCAAATCGGCGATTTGTTTGTTGCTCAGGTGACCTTTGACCATATCGCAAATTTCTATTTCTCTTGGAGTGAGTTTGTTCAGAGGATTGGAAACGTTCAGTCCGAACTCATTATTAATATCGTTTAAACTTTTTTCAAGCAAATTGAGGAGTTGAGTATTATCTTTGTCCCCATTCTCTCGAAGTTTATGCACTATGGGAAAAATGCTGACTTCAATATTGGATTCCACGGCTTTTTTAATCCGCTTTTTTTCAATTTCCAATTGACTTAAAATTTCATTGAGCGCTAGATTCTTTACTTTTAAATCATGAGTTCGTTTTTGTACCTGTTCTTCTAACTGGTCATTGGCCTTATGCAGCAAATTTTCATAATGCTTTCGTTCTATGATTTCTTTCCTTAACTTTTCATGAGAAATTTCCAGTTCGTTCGTTTTCCTTTTTAAATTTTGTTTAAGGTCGAATTGCTCCAGCGCCAATTGAACTTTTTTAAGAAAGGTTTTCCGTTCGCAGGGTTTTTCAATGTAATCAAAAATTCCTAATCGAAATGCCTCGATTGCAGAGGTCAAGCCACTATACCCGGTGAGCAATATCATCATTGCCTCCGGCTGCAATTCGCGTGTCCATTTTAATACCTGAATCCCATCCACTTTTTCCATAATCAAATCCGTAATGACCAGGTCAAAAGAATGGTTGGTTAACTGATCCTTTGCGGCCTCACCGTTTTCCGCGGTCACAACAGAGTATCCTGCGGATGCTAAATCATTGGAAAGTGAGAATCGAATGGATTCCTCGTCATCAACTAATAGAACTTTGTGCTGGCTCATAGTTTTCACTTTTTATGGGAAGTATGATTGAAAAGGTGGCACCCTTTTCAGGAGAACTTTTTACCTGAATGGTTCCTCCATGGTCTTCAATAATTCCGTGGCTGACGGACAACCCCAGTCCCGTGCCTTTTGCGGTAGACTTGGTGGTGAAAAATGGATCGAATAGAGAATCGATGTTTTCCTGAGAAATTCCGGTTCCAAAATCCTGAATATGAATTTTGATTTCCACGTCATCGAATTCGGTTTTTATGATTATTTTTTTACTAGAGGAAAATTCAGGAATAGATTCTTCTGCATTGTGAAGTATATTAAGTAAAACCTGCTTGATTTGGTCCTCTACGACGAAAACTTTCGGCAAGTCCCGGGCTAATTGCAGTTCTGTATAAATTTGTTTTTGGTCGATCTTTTTTTGAATCAGGGAAAGCATATCCTTGACGAGATTGTTAATATTGCACCACTCCATTTTGTGCGACGAGGGTTTGTAGAAATCTCTTAACTGGGAAATGAGGCTGGTTATACGATCGCATTCCCGAATGGCCAATTCCAATCCTCTTTTATTATTACCTTTGGGTTGAACGTTTTCGTTCAATTGCTCCAAAATCACTTTAATGCCATAGATAGGATTGTTGAACTCATGCGCAATGGATCCTGTCAGTTTACCGAGAGCAGATAACTTTTCCATTTGGAGAAGTCGTTTATGTGTGTGTTTGTGTTTTTCAATTTCGTCCTTAAGTTTTTCATTCGCTTCCAGCAACTCTTCGGTTCTGTGGCTCACTTCTTTTTCAAGATTTTCTTTATATTCCTTGAGTAACTTTTCCGCATTTTTTCTTTCAGTGATATCTTTGGAAATTCCACAGATACCGTAAAGCTCTCCGTTGGCTTTCTTAAGAGGAAACTGAACCGATAAAAAGATTCGTTCTCCATCCGGCCGTGGAATGGTTTCCTCGACTTCCAGGGGGGAAAGAGTTTCAAAAACTTTACGGTCATTGGCTGTAAACTGATCCGCCACGGATTGGGGTAAAATTTCATGGGATGTTTTTCCAACCACATCTTCATTTTTGAGATCCAAAGCGGCTTCGCAGCGTTTGTTGATCATTAAATATCGACCGAACAAATCCTTCATATAAATGATGGCAGGTGAGTTATCCAGAATGCCCTGCAACTGAGACTCCCGGGTCCGAATTTCATCTTCTACTTTTTTCTGAGAAGTTAAATCAAAAACAAAGGCAAATAATCCTAATACTTTGCCTTCCGTGTCGCATTTTGGAATATAAGAAGCTTTGACAAATCGGGTGCCCTCTTTTTTATAAGGGACCTCTGTTTCAAAAGTTTGTGGAACTCCTGATAAGGCCGCTTTTAAATGCGTTTCGATTTGCTGATATGCAAACTTACCTAAAGCAGATTTCACTGACTTTCCAACAATTTCCTCTTTTGAAATTTCAAACCAGTTCAAATAACTTTGATTTACAAATTGAAAAACTTCATCAGAATCCACATAGGAAATTAAACCGGGAGCATGATCAATATAAAATTGAAGTTGTTCCAGAATACCCTGCAATTGGGATTCACGGGTTTTAATTTCTTCTTCGAATAATTTTCTATCGCTGATGTCGGTATGCAGCCCTGTGGCTCTTAAGGGTTTTCCGTTAGCAGTATAAGAAATTATTTTTCCACGAGCGAGAATCCATTTGTAGTCTCCGGATTTTGTTTTAAGCCGCTGCTCAGTTGTGTAGAGTTGAAGTTCTCCATTTAAAAGTTTATCCACCTCCAGCAAAACTTTTTCCTGGTCTTGCGGGTGCAGTAGTTTTTTCCATGTGCTTAAATTGCCCTCAAGTTCAAAAGGCTTGTACCCAAGCATGGTCATCCACCTTGGACTGTAGTAAACTTCCCCGGTCTGAATATTCCAATCCCAAAGCCCATCTTCAGTACTTTCCAGAGCATAGTTCAGGCGCTGCTCATTTTCCTCCAGGTCTTTTGTAATTTTTTTCATTCGATTAATGGCATTATTGCGAGCCCGGTGAGTGAGCCATAATACGAAGAAAAAAATCAGGCTCACAACAATTCCGGCAAGGAGAACGGCATTGGACTTTTCTTTTTCCAAAGTATCTTCAAAAGATTTTAATGACCCTAAGACCAAAGACCACTGATGTCCGTTAAAACTGATAGGTATGGTGAGATTAAATAATGAAGTCGATTTGTTATGATTGGGGTTACTTGCATATAAAAGAGTCTTCTCTTGAATGTCTTCACCGTCATAAAGGCCATAGGCGATATCAGGAATTTTTCTTTGACCTAAAACGCCTTCGAGAAAATCCAGAATACGAAACGGACTATAAACGAATCCATAGATAGTACTCCTGCGTTCCTGAATGGAATTGGGAGTCGACCCCTTTTGAAAAACAGGAAGATACATCAGGAAACCATTTTGAACATCCACATTAGTTTCCTGAACCAGAGTCACTTTTCCTGTAATGGAAGGTTGCCCGGTAATGATTGCCCTTTCTATGGCTCTTTGCCGGACAGGTTGGGAAAACATATCATAGCCAAAGGCTCTTAAGTTTCTACCGGAAAAGGGCTCTAAATAAGTGATAACCACATAATTTTTTCGCGATCCTTCCGGTCTGATCGTGTAATTTGAAAATCCTTCCTCACGAATTTTTTGAATGTGTGATTCTTTGTTATTTTTGGATAGATAAGGAGCAAACCCGATTCCCTGAATTCCGCGGTAACGTTCCTCAATTTTTAAATTTTCTACATAAGTTTTAAAGGTTTTTCTGTCGACCTTGAGGTTGGTGGAATTAAATAAACCGACCCCTCCACGCAAAACCTGTTCATAAGCCTTGAGTCTTTCTTGAATTGCAGTTTCAATTTCCTGACCGCGAAAATGAAATCTTTTTTCTGCGTCTTCGATGACGCTTTCATTGACGAAATACCATAGCCCCAGAGTCACAATCAAATCCAGTGCCAGGACGATCCACCCTAAGGAAGAAATGAAAGGAGTTCCCTTCCAATTTAATTTTTTGTTTTGTGAATTATTTTCAGCTGACATTTAAGTCGAAACCAACAGGTGGGATGGTATGAGTTTTTGAAAAAACAGGAGCGGACCCACTCTTTACAATAAGACAGTTTGAAAAAACATACTTCAGAAGAAATGCATACTACCTAATTAGTATAAGGAACTTATTTTTATATCCTAATTATTTTTTTTCCTGAGCTTTTTAAAAAAAACGGTTTAAAGAAATTGAAAAATTGAAAGTTAGAGTTCAAAAAAATGGTTTCATGAATAGAAATTCGAAAAATTAGCCCAAAAGGTACCAGTTTTTAGGTGAACCGCCTGCATGCATTGTGTAAGGGTTTTATATGTATATTTTTAACGTTTACTTAGTCGAACTTTCCGAAGACACTAATAAGGTTAAGCGCCAATAGAGGCATATAAAATAAAGGAATAATTGATAAATTAAATTACTAAACATCCAAAGTAAAGTGAGGAAGGTTATGGGTTTATGGAATGATCTGGGTTTAAAAGGAAAACAAACAATTTTATTCCTTTTAACGGGCTTGGTTCCGTTAATATTCGTAATGATTTTTAACATTATTTCTTTTCAGGAAATTAAAGATATTAATGCCGAAAATCTACAAAATGTTGCGACCAATATTGCGGACAAGATCGACCGAAACCTTTTTGAACGCTATGGGGACGTTCAAGCTTTTGGTTTGAACACTTCTGTTCAAAATCGAGGAAATTGGTATAAACCCGGTAGTACCATCGAAGAAGTTATGAACAAGTATGTTGATACGTACGATATTTATTACTTCACTTTACTGGTAGACCTTCAAGGAAATGTCATCTCTATAAATTCCAAGGACCAGGATGGTAACGCAATCTCCACCCGTGACTTTTATAGAAAAAATTTTTCTGACACTTCATGGTTTCAGAATGTAATTCAAGGAAAATTTTATACCAGCCAAGAGGGAAATGTGGGTGGAAATTCATCCTTTACAGGGACCAGCCTCACGCCATTGCATGTAAATGAGTCAGTAAAAAAGTATACCAAGGGGATGATGGGCTTACGGTAGGCTTCGCCGCTCCGGTATATGATTCAGACGGTAATATTATTGCAGTTTGGAATAACTATGCAAAATTTTCGTTAGTGGAAGATATATTTGTTGATAGTTATCAAATTTTGCAAAGCAAAGGATTAGCGGAAACCGAAATGACTTTGTTAGATGACAAAGGCAGAGTCATCATAGATTATGACCCTACCCAGGGAAGAGGTAATTCAAATAGTGTGATGCATGATTTCAAAGTTTTGATGAATCTTAATTTAGTGGAAAAAGGAGTTGATGTTGCGGTCAACGCTGTCAAAGACAAACAAACAGGGTTTTCTTATGCCGTCCATGCACGAAAAAAGATAGAACAAGCTGGGGGTTATGCTCATCATAAGGGAGCTTTAGGGTTTCCGGGAATGAATTGGTCGGTTTTAATCCGCACTTCGGATAAAGTCATCAATGCTCCCATTATTTCTATTCGAAATAATCTTATTTTAATTATGGGAATTTTCGCAGTCCTAATTATGGCCTTTGGTTATTGGATTGCAAAAACTATGGCTAAACGAATTAGCGACACCACCCAGGAGATAGAGGACTTGGCGAAGGGTAATATTTTAAACAAACATTCCTTGCAGGTTAGACAGAAAGATGAAATCAGCCGTCTTAGAGTGGCCTACAATCAAATGTTGAAAACGTTCAAACTGTTAGTGGAACAAGCCAATGAACTTTCCGATGGCAAACTCGGACTTGAAAAAGTCAAGAAACGATTAGAGTCCGGAATGGATGTTCAAAAAGCTTCCGATTATGTGGAGGAAAAATACCAGGTCACAAAAGGGGATCTTCCCAACGCGCTGGACGGGTTGACGATGGCATTGAGAAAAACCGCTGTCCAGGCAGACACTATTGCTCACGATAAGTTGGATGACCCATTACTTGCAGAAAGAATATGCGGTGAAATGGGGGACACATTCGAAATGATGAAAAACAAAATGAAATGGTTTTCTTCTCAAGCTCATATTATTGCCAATAATGATTTGAATAACGAAAACCTTATGGATAACAGTTCTGGAACTTTGGGAAATTCTTTCGCCACCATGGTGAAAAACCTGCGGATATCTAAAACCGAAACGGCAAGGACTGAATCATTAATGAATCAATTACCCACCAATGTGATGTACGCAGATAGGGATTTCATTCTTCAATATATGAATCCCAAGTCTAAACAAACGTTGAAAAAAATTGAAAAACATATGCCCGTCAAAGTAGAAAATATGATTGGTAACTCCATCGATATTTTCCATAAAAATCCGAAAGCGATACAAAAGATTTTATCCAATCCTGCAAACTTTCCGCATGTAGCTAAAATTCAAGTTGGGGAAGATATATTGGAGCTGAATGTTAATGGACTCTTTGATGCAAATAATGACTACTTAGGACCATTGGTAACCTGGGAAGTTATTACTGAAATGGAAACTATGAAAGAAATAGAAAAAAAGCATACCGAAAAGATGCAAGAGATTATCGATCATATCCGTAGTAACTCAGAAACCTTAGCCAGTGCCTCTGAAGAATTAACAGCGACCAGCCAACAAATGGCCGGCAATGCTGAAGAAACCAGTGCTCAGGCAAAGGTTGTCTCCGGCGCATCGCAAGAAGTGAATAAAAACGTTCAATTAGTAGCCACGGCAACAGAAGAGATCAATGCAAGTATCCAGGAAATTTCTAAAAGTTCCAATAAAGCAGCAAAAATAACAGATGATGCTGTAAAAATGGCAAAAGATACTAATGAGACTATCAGCAAATTGGATGAAAGTTCCGCTGAAATTGGCGAGGTTGTTAAGGTCATTACATCTATTGCGGAACAAACCAATCTTCTGGCCCTAAACGCCACAATTGAGGCGGCGAGAGCAGGAGAAGCCGGTAAAGGGTTTGCTGTGGTTGCAAATGAAGTAAAGGACCTGGCCAATCAAACCGCTCAAGCTACGGAAGATATCAGTAAGAAAATTGAATCGATTCAGGAAAATACGCAGAGCGCGGTTTCTGCAATTGGGGAAATCAGTAATTTCATTAATGAAATTGACGATATTTCTAATTCGATTGCCAGTGCGGTGGAGGAACAATCCTCAACCACCAGCGAAATGATTCGTAGTGTAAGCGACGCTTCTAAGGGTACCTCTGAAATTACAGAAAATATTGCAGGAGTGGCCGAAGCTGCGGAAAACACTTCTCAAGGAGCGGTGGACAGTCAAAACGCATCTAAAGAGTTGGCAAGAATGGCTAACGAATTGCAAGAAGTTGTATCGAAAGGGAATTAAAATCTTAGTTCTATCTTTGTTCTTGGAATGGTTCAAGGACAAGGTCTTGACAATTGGTCAGGACGTTCCGCCGTCCTGACCAACCCCCTTTAAAGTATAAGCAAACCCCCTCCCAAAAATTTGGACATAAAATACTTTGAGCTCAGTATTCAAAAAAAAATTATTGTCCAACTAAAGTTCATTAAAAAAACTATTTTAAAAATTGTTGAAAATAGGAAAGTTAGAGTGGCAGGAAAGCGAAACAGGAACCCCCAAATGGGACCACTCAGTCCCAAAAACACCATTTTTAGGGATATTCGTGCGCAGGCGTTTTGTATGCGTTTTGTATGCATTAATTCAGCCTTTACGAAAATATCCTTTTGCCTGAACCTACTCAAATAGATTGATTGTCTTTTTTTAAAACCCAACAGGGTTATATGAATTTACTCTAACGTAGGTAAAAAATGAAATCATTCGTTATGGTTGACAAGGGTGATGAGTTGGTGATTCGAAAGCTTGAGGAAGAACTGTCTCAAATCCATAAAGAATTAACCGGTGAAATATTACGATTAAAACAGGTGGTCAATGCGCATATTGAACAGAATAAGAAAAAGGATAAATACATTTTGCAATTAGAGAAAGAACTTAAAGAAAAGACTTCAAATTAGTCTAGGCATCCTTGTTTATGCAGAAGGGTGTCATTTGCCACGGCCAGGAAAAAATTAAAAAAAACCTCCATATCCATTCTTTATAAATAACAAAATTAATGGCAGTTAAAACCACAGAAGTGAGAAACGTCTCCACGGAGTTTACGGATCGAGTATGTAATTTGCTACTGGTATTTTTGAATGGAATGAAAACCCAGGTTGCGGAAACCGATGCCCTGGCCATTTCAATAACCCAATTAGAAAAAGTAATTCGAAAGGCTGCCCGGATTGGGAAAGCAACTGATTTGGGAAAAAGTATAGAAAACTTTTTTAAAAGCCAGAACCTGGAAAAAAATTTTCATAGTTCACAGAAAGAGGGAACGAAAGGGATTGTATTGGAAATGGTAAGCACCCTTAAAGATATCCTGGGAGAACTGGGTGATTTTGACAGGGGATTTACAGATCATGCAAACAGTATTAGTTCCGCTAAAGATTTAAATGAAATTTTGGCGATTAAGGATGAAATTATTACTGATGCCTTGAATATGAAAAGGAAGACTCAAAGTTATAAAGAAGAATTAAATACCAACCAGAATATGATTCAAAGTATTTCCAATCAAATTGAAGAGACGAAAGCCGCCGCTGTAATTGATCCACTTACAAAAACCTTAAATAGATCGGCTTATAATTTTACAGTCAGTCAAGTCATTCAGGAAATTGGGAAATATGAAAAACCCGCCATTCTAATCGTTTGTGATATCGATCATTTTAAAAATTTTAATGACACGTATGGTCATAAACTGGGCGATAAGGTGATTTGTTCAGTAGCAGAGACTCTCCAGGGTTGTGTCCGGAAATCAGACGATGTGTTCCGCTATGGCGGAGAAGAGTTTGTTGTCTTATTGAAAGAATGTCCTTTAAGCATTGGAAAGAAGATTGCTGAAAAAATTCGAGTCACGGTAGAAAAAGATTATCTGGTATTTAAAGAAAAGAAGTTGACCACCACGATAAGCCTTGGGTTGACTACGTTAGCAAAAGGTGATTCGGAAGAAAAATTTTTTGAAAGAGCCGATCAGGCCTTATACGAAGCCAAGGAGAGTGGACGAAATTGTATAAAGGTTAAGGTTTCCTGACGCATTTCTGAGTGCATACTTTGTATGAAAAATTTGATTCTCCAAAAAGAACGGTTCCTCCAAGTCTAAGATTTCCCAGCCAATATTTGAAATAGTCTGAAAATTAGAGATTTAAATATTTTTTTGGAAAATTCGGTTAAAGAAATCGAATCAAAATTTTCCGTTGGTTTAATCTCTTTGGACGGGTTTTGCCTATGGGGTTTTGTATGGGTTGTGTATGCATTTTTTGTGGCTTTACAAAACAGGGGAAATCATTTCATCTTGATAATGATAATGGGTTTACTTAACAAATTGCTCCTTTCATTTTGATTTAAATTCATGCTGAGTTCAGTTAAGTGATTTTTGTGCCAAAAAAATCCTGACAAAATAATTTTTCAAATAGCCGCAAAGCGCTTGGAGATAAATGAATGACTCAATATTACGATACTCTACCAGGTTCTAAACCAAAACCATCCTTATTTAAAAGTTTATTCAACAATGGAGAGTCCTCCATTTTAAGTTCTGCTTCCCATTTGTTGAATTCCCTAAACTGTCTCCAGGAAAATGTCCTGATTGCAGATAAGAATTATAATTTGATTTATGCCAATCCCAGGGCTTTGGAAACTTTAAAGGGGATACAGGAGGATATCAGCAAAGAGTTCCGGGTTTCTCTCAATGAAATCGTTGGTGGGTCCATCCACCGGTTTCATAAAGACCCGAAGCGTATAGAAAATATTTTAAATAACCCGCACGCACTGCCCCATACCGCCGAATTTACTTTTGGAAAAGTCACGTTGAAAGCTTCCATCAATGGAATATTTGATGAAAATCGTCAAAGCCAGGGCTATGTGGTGAACTGGTCCAATGAAACGGAAAAAATAAAAGCCGAAACTGCCATGGCGCGTATTAACTCCATGATGGAAAACGCACCTGTCAATGTAATGTGTACGGATTTGGATTTGAATATTCAGTATATGAATCCTAGTTCAATAAAAACGTTAAAAGGTTTGGAGCAGTATCTTCCCATCCAGGTGGACTCTATGATCGGTCAATGTATAGATGTCTTTCACAAGAATCCATCCCATCAGAGAAGACTTTTGGCCGATCCCAATAATTTGCCTCACCGAGCCCAGATTCAGGTGGGGCCTGAAACATTGGACCTGCTGGTATCGCCTATTTATGATCAAAATCAAAATTACATGGGACCAATGGTGACCTGGGAAGTGGTGACTAAGAAACTTGAAAATGAAAAGGGAATGGCCCGGGTCAACTCGATGATGGAAAACGCACCCATCAATATTATGTGTACTGATATGGAATTAAATATTCAGTATATGAATCCGGCTTCCAGGGAAACTTTAAGAGGTTTAGAGAAACACCTTCCGGTTCGGGTGGACTCTATGATGGGACAGTCGATTGATGTTTTCCATAAAAACCCCGCGCACCAAAGAAAAATTCTTTCTGACCCTAAAAACTTACCGCATCGCGCTCAAATCCAGGTAGGCCCTGAAACATTGGATCTGTTGGTATCTGCTATTTATGATAACAATCAAGATTATATGGGGCCCATGGTGACCTGGGAAGTGATCACTAAAAAATTGGAAATGGAAAAACGGGATAAAGAAATGAATGAAGGGATGCAGGAAATTATCAAACAGGTGACGGACAAGGCCACCATACTTGCAAGTTCTTCTGAAGAATTATCAGCGGTGAGTCAGCAGTTAGCCGGCAATGCCGAAGAAACCGCAGCTCAGGCCCGGGTGGTCTCTGAATCTTCCGGGGAGGTCAGTATTAATGTCGAAACAGTGGCCACCGGTACCGAAGAAATGACTGCGAGCATAAAAGAAATTGCAAAAAGCTCCAGCGATGCTGCCAAAATTTCTCGTTCGGCAGTAGAAATGGCAGAAAAAACAAACGCCACGGTTTCCCAGCTCGGGGAAAGTTCTCAGGAAATAGGTCAGGTGATCAAAGTGATTACCTCTATTGCGGAACAAACCAATTTGCTCGCCTTAAACGCCACGATTGAAGCGGCCCGTGCCGGAGAGGCGGGAAAAGGGTTTGCCGTGGTAGCGAACGAAGTAAAAGAACTGGCCAATCAAACTGCAAAAGCGACCGAAGAAATCAGTATGAAGATTGAGGCTATACAGGGAGATACCAAGCTTTCTGTAGAAGCCATTCAGGAAATTTCCGAAGTGATCAATCAGATCAATGATATTTCCAATAACATCGCCAGCGCGGTGGAAGAACAAACGGCAACCACTAATGAAATGAGTCGAAACGTTTCTAACGCTGCCAAAGGATCTCAGGAAATTGCGCAAAATATTTCTGGAGTTTCCGAAGCAGCTCAAGGCACCACTCAGGCGGCGAATGATTCGCAGCAGGCCGCGACTGAGTTGTCCAAACTTTCATCAGAACTCCAGCAAATTGTAAATCAGGCAAAAGTTTAAGGGGTGGATAACAGAGTTAGAAAGGTAGAGTAGTTAAGTTACAGACCATAATTTAATAGCTTATTGAGAGGATGGATTTCTCAAAAATAAAATCCTATTTATCGTCTTTGTTCTTTGATTAGGCAAAGGACAAGGTTTGGCACAAATGGCCAGGACTTCCCCCAGTCCTGGCCAACCCTTTCTTCAAATACCCTGGAATCCTAGTGTGAAAAGCTCTATAAACTTTTTTATTTTTATTTCCCTTGGATGGTATGAAAGAAAAATCAAAAGATAAAAGAAAATTCCGGCGAGATGTCTTTGTTGAAGGTTCAAATTATAAAGTCGAAACCATGTGGGAAGATGTGTGGTAAGGGCAAGCAAAGGATGGCCTGCAGTTTATTTTCCTTATGCCGTAAAAATAAACGTATCGGATAATATGAAAATTGTATTGAATCCGTAAAATTTTGACTTTAAACTAATTTTCTATGAAAGAAAAAGCCAAAGATAAAAGATATTTCCCTCGAGTTACGGTTTTAATGGCGGGCAGTGTGACTGCCAATGACAATCCCATAGCCATACAAACCATGGATCTGACCGTGGAAGGCATCTCCTTTAAAATTCAAAAGAACCTGCAGGAAGGAACCAACATAAATATTGATCTTTATGGAAATGAAAAGTTGGATAGCAATCGTTTGAAAGCTCAAGTTCTCCGATGCGATCCCGTGGAAAATACCTCTCCCACTCAATATGGGATCGCCGCAAAGTTTATCGATGTAAACGATAGATACCTGATGGACTCCCTCGCTTTGGTTTATGGCAAACCCAGGAAAAAATAGAAGGAGCGGCTATTGGAAGACAGTACCTTATTTGAAAGCCTGGGAGGCCGCCCCCTGTTGGAACGGGTCCATAAAATATTTTATGACAAAATTTATGCGCATCCCTGGTTAAAACAATTTTTTAAAGACGTCGATCAAAAAATCATTGAAAGTCAGCAGACAGATTTTATGACTTCCAACATGGGCGGGGGCAAGATTTATTCCGGAAGTTTCCCTAAAGATGCGCACAAACATATGTTCATCTCAGAAGAGTTGTTCCAAGTGAGATTGCAGTTGCTGCGGGATAGCCTGGTGGAATGCAATGTTCCTGAAGAACTCATAGAACGATGGTTGCGCATTGATCAGGCATTCAAAAAATCTCTCGTTAAAGATAATGTTGCAGAATGCCAAAAGCGATTCTTCACCGATGAAATAAAAGCCTACCCCAAACCCTGACTGAACTCCTCATTGAAACTTTCCGGATAGACTCACTCCCAGCCAGTCTTTTACCGAAACCAAGCTCCCCATGCATTCCCAAAAACATCACATCGGGGCGTCAAACTCTTTTCTAATAGAAAATTTTCTTAAATAAAAATATCGCTATAATACATAAAATTTCAAGTAATTGCACCAGAAAAAGGTTGTTTTTAGCCTCTTTAGATTTACCATTCCAAAAAATTAAAGGTTGACAGATATTGGGTTTTGAGATAAAAATCGCGGGACATTTTTATGTCTTTTAGTTTTTAATCCAAACTTAACTCCTGAAGGACTCTGCCATGATCGCTGCCCGACCCGCCCGATCTATCCGGTTTTTAATTCAATTTATTTTATTCAGCCTGCTGACCTTATTCACAGTGCCGCATGCGTTTGCAGATGAAAACATGCCTGTCGGTTCTGTTGGGGGAGAGGTGCGCGCTGACTTGTTTACCGGAACAGCCACAACCAGTATTCCTATTCAAGTCCCGCCGGGGCGACAAGCGGTGCAACCGGAGTTGGCCTTGACGTATGGCAGCGCCAATGGCAACGGTTGGGTCGGTATGGGATGGAAACTGGAGAAGAGTGTCATCGAGCGGCAGACCAAAGACGGGTTGGACTATAACGGCGGCGACTATGTGTTTCGCCTTTCGGGCATCAATGTCGAGTTGATCAATACCACAGGCAACGAATACTATTCCAAAATCGAGGGCAGTTTCACCAAAGTAGAAAAGCTAAATGATTCGAATAACCGTCCTTACTTTGTGGCCACCGATAAAATGGGCAAGAAGCATTATTTTGGCCAGTACCCGGAAACTCGCGTGGTAGATCCGAATGATCCCGACCGTATTTTCCGCTGGTGTCTGGACCGAGTAGAAGACGTTCATGGCAACTACATGGTGATCAACTACAGTTATGACCAGGGCCAGGCGTATCTTTCCCGCATTGATTATACCGGAAACACCGCTCTGGGACTCAAGCCCACCAACAGTGTGGTGTTTCACCTGGAAGACCGCAATGACAAAAATCCCATTTACACACTGAAATGGGGCACGCCACAGAAAACCGCGAAACGACTCAAAACCGTCGAAGTCCGTGCCAACACAGATGTGACTGTAAACTCCAACGGCAGTGTCACCGTCAACAACGCGGGTACTTTGCAACGGGCATACAAACTTACCTATACAGAAAGTGCCGAAACCTCCCGTTCAATATTGGCTGATATTCAGCAATATGGCGATAACGCTACCATCGACGGCACCGGCACCATCACCGGCGGCACTACTTTACCCAAGATTGATTTTACCTATAGCCAAGAGGGTGAAGCTGAGTTTTTCGCTTATCAAAAAGACAATATTGACCCCAATATTACTGAAGGATAGGGTATTTGGACCCGCCATGCGATCGATTTAAATGGTGACGCGGTTACTGATCTTTGTCTCATGAAAACCAGTGATCAGGGCTGGGAAACGCTTTGTGTTTTTAGCCAAGGTGATGGGAAATTTGGCAACATAATATCCGATACTCACGACACAGGATCTTATGAGGGAGCAGGCACTTGGACACGGCATTTAACAGATTACAACGGCGATGGTCTCACCGACTTTTGTATTATAGCTACCGGACTAAATCCTATTGGGTGGAAGTCAAAATGTATACCAAGTCTGGGTGACGGTTATTTTGGGACAAAGGTAGATAATGTTCATGACACGATTAATTATGGCGGGCCGGGTACATGGACACGACATTTTATTGACTTCAATGATGATGGAGACATTGATCTTTGTATGGTAGCCACAGGCACTTATCCAACCAGTTGGCAAACCAGTTGTGTGGAAGGCCATGGAGATGGAACTTTTGGCCCGATAATAAATGAAGTGCAAGACCCTGCGAACTATGGAGATGTCAATACCTGGTCACGAGATTTTTCCGATTTTAACAATGATGGCAAAATTGACCTGTGCATGGTAGGTACAGGAACTTCTCCAACCAGTTGGCAAACCAGTTGTGTAATGGGGGATGGTGATGGAACTTTTGGTTCAGTAATTAATCAGATGCATGACAATGCAAATGTAAACTACGGAGGAGTTCCCTACTGGACAAGAATTCCCGCAGATTACAACGGCGATGGCCTCACAGATTTTTGTATTATGCATTCAGGTAACACGCAAAATGGAGGTTGGGAATCACGTTGTGTAATGAATAAGGGTGATGGCACGTTCGGAACCATGATCCTTAACACTCATGATGGTACGGTGAATTATGGTGGACCCGAATACTGGACACGACTTCCTGCGGATTACAATGGTGATGGCCTCACCGATTTTTGTATCATGTTGACAGGTCTTGCTTCTAATGGGGGTTGGGAATCACGTTGTGTTCTGAATAATGGGGATACCACGTTCGGAACGATGGTTCTCAATGCGCATGATAATACGGCAAATTATGGTGGATCAGGCACCTGGACTCGAGTCCAGGGAGACTTTAATGGCGATGGACTTTTGGATATATGCATAGTTCTTACAAATGACATTGATGGATGGGAATCGCGTTGTGTGTTGAACAAAAATACTAAACCCTTCCTCCTAACTAAGGTTGAAAATGGCCTTGGCGGAAGCTCGACAATAGAATACTCTCCCTCCACTGATTTTTCGAATACGCTGTTACCGTTTGTGACGCAGGTGGTGACGAAAGTCACCACCGACGATGGCAGGGGCAATGTATCCAGCACCGATTACGAATACGACGGTGGGTATTTTCATTTGGTGGACAAAGAGTTTCGTGGTTTTCATCACGCAAAAGTCACCGGTCCCGCTGGACCCAACGGTGTACGCACCGTCAACCATTCGTATTTCCATCAGGGGAACGATACGGCGGTAGGAGCTAACGATCCCAGCGATTCCATTGGTTACACCAAAGGCTCGGTTTACCGCCAGGAAATCAGGGATACTGCGGGAACATTCTGGACGATCACTAAAACGCAATACACTCCCGATGCCGACGGCCAGGAACCCTGGTACACGCCACCACAATGGGTGGAGGTGAAGGTCTACGACGGCCATGGCGGAAATGTTACAACCTTAACCAAATATTTTTACGATGCCTACGGCAATGTGATCGAAGAGGAACAATACGGTGATACCAACACTCCACTCGATGATCGCACGGTAGTGCAAACGTTCGATTACAACCTAACTAAACGACTGCTCAGTTTCCCTACATCCAAAACCACGTATGAAGGCATTGGAACCGGCCGTACCCAAGTGAGCCATGCCGATCTGTATTACGACGGCACCAGCAGTTGTGGTACCGCTTCGACCAATCAATTGCCTACAAAAGGTTTGCTCACTCGTTCAGTGAACTGGCTCGACGGTGGCACCTCTCCGGAAACGCGTCTGGCGTACAATGCTGCGGGCAATCCGATTTGTACCCGCGATGCCAACGGCAACACCTCGACCATGGAGTACGATGATGAAGAAGTGTTCGAAATCTCCAGCACCAACGCTCTAGGGCATAAAGTTGATACCAAGTACTACGGGGTTGAGGGCGAGTCCATGACCAACGGGCTTTATGGGCAGATCAAAGAGGCGACTGACCCCAATGGTGCGAAGGTATCGACAGAGTATGATGCGCTGGGTCGCGTGATTAAAGTTACTGATCCGGAAGACATCGTCACAACCACGTCTTATCTCAACTTCGGCAATATCAGTTCACAACAGGTGAAAACCGATGGTCCGCTGAGCCAAACCTCGCAGGTGTATTTCGATGGATTGGGCCGTAAGTATTTAACGAAAAGCACCGGTCCTGACAATAAAGAAATAGTCACCGAAACCGTTTATGATCTGCGCGGAAATGTGTGGAAAACCAGTCTACCGTTTTTTAACATCGGTGGTGTCAAAAAATGGGTGGTGATTGAATATGATCTCGCAGGACGTAAAACCAAAGTGACCAATCCCGACGGTAGCTTCATTCTCAATTGTTATGACGACTGGACCTCGGCCACCATCGATGCGAACGGCCATAAAACTAGGCAAGTGCGTAACGTCTTCGGCAAACCACTCCTCGTCCAGGAGTTCTCAGGAACATACAGTTCTTGTGATCCGAACAGTACCACCAACGTCTATTCCGAAACCACTTACGAATACGATGTTCAGGGCAAGCTGCTCAAGACCACTGACGACAAAGGCAACGAATCGATACTGACTTACAATACGCTGTCGCGAAAAATCGGTATGGACGATCCGGACATGGGGGTATGGTCTTACGAGTACGACAACGTCGGTAACATCGTCAAACAGACCGATGCCAAGGGTCAGGTAATCCACTTCCAGTACGATGCGCTCAATCGCCTGGTGCAAAAAGATTACAGCACGCAAAAAGCTTTAGGTGTCGGTGATGTGGTCTACACCTTCGATGGCGGCACCGGTGGCGGTGGCGGGGGAACACAAACGACAATAGAGTTTCAGGAAGGTGTTGAGCCGGATAGCAGTTACAACGGTACACGGGACGCTTTGCTGAAAGAAGCAAGCCCCACCACCAACTATGGGACCGAAGTGAATTTAGAATCCGATGAAGGTTCCGGTACCGATCTGAAAACTGTACTCGCCTGGGACATTTCTTCGATACCGAGCGGAGCAACGATAGATTCTGCCAGCATTTCTTTGAATATATATAACGGCAGTTCCGGAGATCATGTGTTCCGTGAGGTGACGACCACCTGGTCGGAAAGTACAGTCGATTGGAACGATATCAGCGGCAATATAGGTACTACAGACTTGGGAACTATCGATGGAGGAAGCGGTACCGGTTATAAGACATTTAATTTAAATTCGGCAGGAATTGCAGTGATTCAAAGTTGGGTTAACGGTTCAACCAATAATGGATTTGTTGTTCAATCAGCCGGAACTACCGATGGTATCCGTTTCCATTCGGGTGAGGTTACCGGGACCACAGTTCGTCCCAAATTAATTGTCACTTACACCACAGGGGGCGGAGGCGGTGGTGGAACTCCAACCACTGTCGATTATAAAGAGGGTGTCGAGCCGGATAGCAGTTACAACGGTACACGGGACGCTTTGCTGAAAGAAGCAAGCCCCACCACCAACTATGGGACCGAAGTGAATTTAGAATCCGATGAAGGTTCCGGTACCGATCTGAAAACTGTACTCGCCTGGGACATTTCTTCGATACCGAGCGGAGCAACGATAGATTCTGCCAGCATTTCTTTGAATATATATAACGGCAGTTCCGGAGATCATGTGTTCCGTGAGGTGACGACCACCTGGTCGGAAAGTACAGTCGATTGGAACGATATCAGCGGCAATATAGGTACTACAGACTTGGGAACTATCGATGGAGGAAGCGGTACCGGTTATAAGACATTTAATTTAAATTCGGCAGGAATTGCAGTGATTCAAAGTTGGGTTAACGGTTCAACCAATAATGGATTTGTTGTCCAGTCAGCCGGAACTACCGATGGTATCCGTTTCCACTCGGGTGAGGTTACCGGGACCAGCTTACGGCCGCAGCTTTCCATCACCTACACCACCGGCGGCGGTGGAGGTGGTGGCTCCGTGGCCAATGGCATTGGTCGGCTCATTAAAGTGGAAGACGGCTCCGGCTCTACAAGTTTCGAATACGATATTAAAGGACGAGTCATCCGTTCGGATAAAGTGGTCGATGGACAAACGTATACGGCTCACAGTACCTTTGACAATTTGGGACGCGTGAAGACTCAAACGTATCCGGATGGAACGGTCATCACCAACATTTACAACGGACCGTTGTTAGAAAGTGTGAGCGATTCCACTCAAACTTTCGTGACTTATTCTGATTTCAACGCCAACGGTCAGTACGAGAAAGCCGAATACGGTAATGGAGTGACCACCGATTATACTTACGATCCGGATAATTTTCGGCTCGATTCCATGCTCACACAGAACGATCACCCTGTGGTGAGTACCTTCCAGGATCTGGATTATTTTTTCGATTCCGGCGGCAACATCACTCAAATCACTGATGCGGTTCGCGGCAATAAGACTTATGTCTACGACGACCATGACCGTTTAACCAGCGCGACTCATAACGGCATCAACGGATTCAGTGGTTACGGCACCGTCACCTATGCCTACGATACCATTGGCAACATGACCTCCAATTCTAAAAACGGAGGTACTTATACTTATTTCCCCAGTGGGCAGGGCAATCCGACACCGCATGCAGTGAAAACCGCAAATGGAGTCACCTATTCCTACGACGCCAACGGAAACATGACCGGAGATACCGCCGGTAAATCGATGGTGTACGATTTCGAGAACCGGCCGACCCAAATCACCAAAGGCAGTGTGGTTACCGACTTTGTTTACGATGGCGACGGCGGCCGGGTGAAGAAAACCGTGGGCAGTGTCGATACCATTTACATCGGCAAATCCCATGTGTGTGAAGGCGGCAGTTGTATTATCTACATTTTTGCCGGCGGTACGCGCATAGCGCAAATCGATGCAGGCACCGGCAGCAACGCCAAATATTTCCATGGCGATCATTTGGGATCGACCAGTTTAACCACTGACAGTGGCGGCAATAACATCGAAGACTTAATTTACCTTCCGTACGGAAAAGTGCATTCGGATAACGGACCAACCTTTAATGCCCGTTACAAGTTCACCGGCAAGGAATTGGATGAAAGTACGGATCTCTATTTCTACGAAGCGCGCTACTACGATCCAAACCTGGCCCGCTTCATCACCCCCGATGCATTTGTGCAGAATCCCTTCGACTACGAATCCCTCAACCGCTACACCTACACCCGCAACAACCCAATTATTTATACCGATCCGTCTGGGCATTTCTTCAAAGCTTTATTTAAAGGGTTTCTTGCGGCTATGATTGGGGGTCCTTGGGTAGGAATTACCGTTGCACAAGGTGAAGCAACAAATTGGAATATTGGAATAATGGCCTTTCAACAGTTTGTTGCTGTTGCCACAGCTTATGCTGGTGGAACTGGCATTTTTTCTTCATTAGGTCCTATGGGAGCAGGTATTGCAGATGGTGCTATGATAGGTGCGCTAACTGGAGGAGCTAGCGCGTTGGTGTTTCAAGCAGCTGGATATAAAGTCAACTTTTGGAAATCTCTTATTACTGGTGCGGTGTCCGGCGCAATGTCTGGAGCCATTGGAGCAAAATTCGGAAAAACTTGGGATCTTAAGCGAGTGGGAGTAACATCCATCGCAGGTGGGATAACAGAAGAGTTGAAGGGAGGAGACTTTTTAGAAGGATTTATTACAAGTTTCGCAATTTCAATTACTACCTATTTTGCCATTGAGATGCGTAAATTTCAGGTAAAGTTATCTAGTAAGCTAACTTATGACCCAATGTCGGAAACTTGGGGAAAATGGAATGCTTCTGGAGATAGTATGGGTTTTAATGGAATTGGGCCTAAAATAGCGGGGAATCGTATAACGGAATACCCAGATGGGACTTTAGATATGTCCCAAGTGAGTCCACTAGGAGGGTTACAAGGTGGAGAAGGTAATTTCATTAAATGGAGTTGCAAGTCTGGTGGTTTTATTGATTATGTAGTCGAAGCTTTCTCTGGCGTTCATGATACTTTGAATACACCCTACTGGTATAATGTTCGGGGTAATAATTTCGCATATGGGCGCTTAGGAACGTTCATTGGTGAAGCATTTAGTCTTATTAATGTTGGTTTAGCTGCCCCCGTTGTGGTTAGTTCCATGATTGGAACCTCAAGTATTCCCTTTCAATCCATTGCCAAGCGTGATAGGTAACTTTTACTTTTTGCGAAAGATTTGTATAGTTAAATCCAAGATTTCGTTTTATACGGAAATAGGAAATCATGCGAGTATTTTTCCTGATTGTATGGATTTTTTATAGTGGGTGTATTTCTAACCAACCTCCACCCAGTTACTGGCCGAAAATGGAAATCAACGATTCGGATGATTGTCCTGATATTTCCGGGTTGTATTCCAATCGAGGTGAGTCCACAAACCCTGATACAGAATATCAGCGTTTTAATCAATCCAAAGAACCTATTGATGAATTGTGGTACCGATTGAATAGGGGGAAGTCTAAAACTCACGCCTATCTTGTAAGAATTTCTCATAAAAATGAAAATGAAATTCGGATTGAATCCATGGTGGGCGACACAGTCAAGGAAATGAAAAATTTAAGAAGAAAGAAAGGTGATTTCGAATGTGACGATGGATTAATATGGATCCCCTCACTTGTTGATTATACGGTGACCGGTCCAGCATGGTCCCGGGTTAGTTTAAAACTAGGATTAGTTAAAGCCAAGGATGGAACTCTTATTGGTAAAGAGGATGTGGGAATAGGGGGTGCTGTTTTATGGGTTATTCCTGTTGGAGGTTCAAAAAATTTTTGGTACCGATGGAGATCGGTGGAGTAAATTAAAGAATTCTTTTCTTTTTCGCCGCGACTTCTTATTGGATCATATTCTATGTATTGAACCCACTCAAAATCTAAAGAACCGTCTTAGGGAATTTTGGGGTGGGGAGGAGGAGGGTGAGCCCGGCCACTCGCCGTGGAGGGAGCTTGCCACTGAAATCTTTCCCTGGATTTTGTTCATATTCTTTTTCACCAGATACAGCCCCAACCCGGCCCCGGGCCGGTGGGAACTCACTCGCCGTGAGGGGCAGCGGGCCAGCGCCCGCAGACAAATTTAAATTTCGATGAGTGGGTGTGTATTCCGACGCACAAGGATATTCGAAAATGCCAGTTGCCTCCAACCGCAGGTTGGCGATGAGTTTTTGTGTGAGCGGATGCTTAGAAGCTTTTCTAGCGTTTTTCTTGCAATCAACCTAAAAACCAATTCTCCTATTTCCTTTCGTCCCAAACCAAAAAACAATTTTCTCCTCCCCCTGTCAGACTTAAGCTTACCTTTAAAAAGTTAGCATTGAACGAGAATCGATGTGCTCCCCCTTTCATGAAGGGGGCTGGGGGGATTTCTTCCTTTTCCCACTTGGCGGCATTGCTTTCTACTGAAACTTTTCCATAATTTTGTTCATATTCTTTTTCACCAGACGGCCCCCGGCCGCTGGGAACCGGCTAGCGCCTGAGGCAGCCTAAATTCTCGATGAGTTTCCTTTTCAACTAATTCTCCAGAAACTATCCATTCATTTTTTCCAGTCCAACAAAACCCCAGGTGGTCAATCACCCCATCCCTCTTTAGGAAAGAGGGAGCGCATCGCTCTTCCTTTTTATATTTTTTTCTAAAGGAAAGTGAAACTTGTGGAAGGATTATACGGATTCGGGGCAGGTAATGTCAGATGCAGACCCTGTAATTGTAGAAGCTGGTATGTTGGGTCCTGTATTAAAGTGGTTATCTAAGTTATTTTCAAAAAACAAGGTTAAAGCCAAAACACCGGGTAAACCCAAGGAAGCTAAAAAATTTAAGGCGCCAACTAATCCCCCTCAAAAGCCAAAAATACCTGAAGGATATGTTGATGTACCTGGTACAAAAGGTGGTACTATTTGGCGTATTCCTGGAACAACAGGAAATGCAAATACCATTCGAGTAATGCCTCCTACCAAACAATATCCAAATGGTTATTGGAGGCAATACAATAAGCATGGTCAACCTATTAACCCTTCAACGGGAAAACCGGGTCCGAAAGATGAAACTCATATACCTTTGCCTCCAAAAAAATAATAAGGAAAAATTATGTATGGTTTGGATAAATCTGTTAACTTGAATTTTATTATTGGTGCCGAATTAATTCAGGTGAGTATTGGTCTCAATGAGGTTATTTTGAATTATAGTAATGAGCTTAATTTTATACTTTATTCGAAATTCAAAATAATTGATCCTATGGGAAAAGCCATTGAAGTTTCTAGTAATGAACCAAGATTCTCAAAAAATTTGGTTGATTTTTTGGGAAAAAACGTCAATAAAGTAATTAACTTTGGCACAGGAGATATTCAATTATTTTTTTCTAATGATTTTCAATTAATTTTATTAGATAGTAATGATAGTTTTGAATCCTATGAAATCAGCTGGAAAGATAAGCATATTATAGTTTAAGAAATTTAAGAAAATGAATTTTACCAAAACGGTTTGTAAGTAAAATAATTATATGAAAGGTCCATAAAAGCTATACCGGATTGTTTATTTCCTGGAAAGATTTTAGTGGCGCGAGGTTTTTATATGATTTTATCGGCAAATGAATTAATTCGATTAGGAACAAGTGAGGACTTGGAAGAATACAACCGAGCAGCTCGGGAAGAAGCCAGTGAAGAAGTTTGGTTGGAAGTCATTGAAAAGTACCCGAAAATGAAGAAGTGGGTTGTTCAAAATAAAAAGGTTCAATTAAATATATTGAGGATTTTATCTGATGATCCTGACCCAGAAGTACGCTGGTGGGTAGCTTTTAAAAGAAAATTGGATAGAACTTTGTTCGAAAAACTAGCTCATGATGAAGACGAATCCGTTAGAAAACGAATTGCTTGTAACAAAAAAACTCCTGATGATGTTTTGGAAATTTTGGCCTCGGACACTTCTAAATTTGTAAGCCAGTCAGCTAAAGAAAGGTTAAAGGATAAATAATTATTCGTTATATAATCCCAAACTAAGTTTAAAATATTTTGGAAAAGCATTGAAAGAAACCTTATTTTGATGGTCTTTGCACAAAATATATTGATAAAAATTAAATTTTTTTGTTAACAAGACTAAAATAACTTCCTCCAATTTACACATTTAGAATTCAAGAAATAATTTTAGTAACTTCTCACTTGAACGGAATTAACCTCGTAAACACAACATTAATACAACCCCAAAAAATAAGTTTTTCGTTTTCTTTCCAACCTACTATATAGAACCCACTCTAAATATTTAATAAACTGCCATTGGGAGTTTTAGGGAGGGGAGGAGGAGGGTGAACACAGTGCCTTCAGTATTGCTTTTCACGGAAATCTTTCCATGGATTTTGTTCATATTCTTTTTCACCAGATACAGTCCCAGTCCACTGGCCAACGAAAACTCTTTACCTCATTCCCCAATTTCTTTTCGTCCCAAATCATTAAACTAATTTCTCCTCTCCCTCCGTTCAGGTAATGTTTAGTTCCCATCCAATGCGCGGGTGAAGTCCATTCGGCCGTGTAGGACTCTCACGATAAATATTTTTCTAGTTTCCAATCGAAAGATTAGAACGTGTTGTTCTACCAAATAGGCATCGTATTCTGGGGGAAGATCGGGGCGTTTGTGACCCAGGCCGGGATTCTTCTGAAGCCTCTGCAATGCCTGGTCGATTTTGGTTTTGTAGCTGAGTAGCTGCGACTTGCCATAGGTATCGAACGTGTATTGAAGAATATCCCGGATATCGTCCTGGGCTTCCTGTGAAAGTTCGAGGGTGTGTTCAGCGTTTGGGTTTGATTGCATTCTTAACGGGTTTGCCTTTTTTGGAATTGGCGAGGGCTTCCTCTGTTAGCCGATCCAGCAAATCCGCAGTGTAAGGCACCGTATGGCCTTTGGCAATTTGTTTTTCCCCGATATCTAATAATGCACGAATGTTTTCAAGGCGCTTTTCCTCCTGTTGTTCTTTCATGTGCCGTAAGGCATCTCGAATCACTTCCGTCGCATTCCCATACATGCCGGAGGAAACCTGACTTTGAATGAATTCTTCAAATTCCGATCCTAGATTTAAATGCATTTTAATGATCCCTTTTGCGTTCGCTTATATAAAATATCCATAAATTATACATAAAATATACATAAGAATCAAAATTTTGGCGTGTTTCCACGCTATGCTTTCTTTTGGAATGCGAACTTATGTAAAATCCCCCTAGCCCCCTTCATAAAAAGGGGGAACGCATAGCGCTACTTTCAATATTGTTTTCTGAAGGTGAGTTTCAATATATAGAACCCACTCGACAAGTTTAACAAACCGCTTTGGTGAGTTTGGGGGCGGGGAGGAGGAGGGTGAGCCCGGCCACTCACCGTGGAGGCAGCCAGGCCCCGCCTGGAAGGTGCCTTTCATTTCCGATGTGCTTTCTTGCCAACAGTATCCTCAGAGACTTCGCATTATTGGATTTATCATTTCTAAAACCCCTGGAGGTGAATCACCCTTGCCCTCTTTAGGAAAGAGGGAATATATCGATTTCTCTTCTGCATTTTTTTCTGAAGGTCAGTATAATTTTTGAAATCTTTCCATGAATTTTGTTCCTATTCTTTTCCACCCAATACAATCCCAGCCCACTGCCCTTCGAAACCTTCTTACCCCATTCTTCTATTTCTTTTCGTCCCAAATCAAAAAAAAATTCTCTCCGCTGAGGTTGAGTCCCCTTTAAAAAATGATGTTGAGTAGAGATTGATGTGTTCCCTCTTTTCTAAAGAGGGCTAGGGTGATTCACATTCAGGAGTTTTCCACCAAACCAAAAAAATTTCTCCTCTCCCTCCGCTGAATTTGAAGTGCTGCCCAGAGTTTTTGGTACTTTGTTTTTTCAGGATCATGGGCAAGTTAAAAATACTTGCATAGTATATTATGCATATGATAAATTAGAATTATGGTTAAACCGGTACAGCCGAAGACTCTTGTTGTTTATCAGGATGAAAGCGGCAATGAGCCTTTCACGATTTGGTTTAAGGGTTTGAAAGATACAAAAGGAAAAGCGCGTATTGATGCTCGTTTAAGACGACTCGAAGCTGGAAATTATGGCGATTGTCAACCTGTTGGCGAGGGAGTTTCCGAATTGCGTGTCTTCTATGGTCCCGGCTACCGGGTTTATTTTGGTGAAGAGGCGGGCCATATTGTGATTCTGTTATGCGGAGGCGATAAGGGCAGTCAGGATAAAGATATAAAAGCCGCTAAGGAATATTGGAAGGAGCATAAAAGCCATGGCTAAAAGAAAATATAGAACACTGGATGAAGTGTCTGAGGAATATTACCGCGAACACCCGGATGAAATTGATGATTATTTATCTGAAATTTTTGATGAATATGCAAAGGATGGAAATATGTCCGCCTTGCTTTCTTCTATGCGTATGGTTTGTCGTGTGAAAGGAATTTCCGAGATCTCACGTGAAACGGGAATTTCGCGGAATGGCATTCAAAAAGCGCTTTCGGAGGAAGGCAATCCCAGGTTTGAAAATATCAATGCCATCATGCATGCGATGGGTTATCGCCTGGCTCCACTCAAACTCAATCATCTTCAGTAGCGAATTCCAACCTCTCTATTCTCCCTAACACGACTCTGTGATTAATTTCTTTGGTATTTATTTTCATTTCTCTTTTACGCAAAGGATGATGGAGAAAAATCAGAACCCACTCGATAAATTTAATGAACCGCTTTGGTGAGTTTGGGGGCGGTGAGGAGGAGGGGGAACCCGGCCACTCGCCGTGGAGGCAGCTTAGCACTGAAATCTTTCCACTTTGGTTCGCTTCCCCCAAAGAAACCTGAAGTAACGATTCTTAAGGTGATATCGTTACAAAACTAAAAACCTCATTCCCTTTTTTCTCTTGTTTTCCTCTTTGCTTGCAGTCGCAAGCCCGAAGTCCTCTGGCTGTGAATCACCCGCAGCGTGACGCGGCCCGGCCCCCGGCCGGTGGGAACAGGCTAGCGCCTGAGGCAGCCTAAATTCTCGATGAGTTATCTTTTCAACTGAATTTCCGGAAACTATTTATTCATTTCTTTCAGTTCAACAAAACCCCAGGTGGTCCATCACCCGCAGCGTAACGCTGCACCCGGAATAAATTTTCGTCAGGTTGTTCAAATATTATTTGTCCACAGACTTTTGAGAATCCTTTTTGCATCCAACCGCCAGGTTGGGGAAACCGGGAGCGCATCGACTTCACTTTTCATATTTTTATTATTTTTCTGCTTTTACCCCTTAGTTCCTTTTGGAGGGTTACTATATATATAAAACCTTCTCGTTATTTTTTCAGGGGCATCTCGCATAAGAAACCTAAACCAGGGCCCCAATTCCTATTTTCTCGAGATTCTTTCCTTTGAATCCATAAATCGCTCGTGAAACTCTTTGAAAACTCCCTGCTTAAAAAACAGGTTAATTAATATTTATCGGTATGATACAATTACCTTCTAAGTAAATTTAAATAATCCGGAAAATTATTGATGACTTTGTTTCAAAGAGGGGTTGTTACAACGTTGTTGGGGATTCTGTTCGCATTTTCCATTCCCGAATCAAGTGTCGCCAATTCGACCCATCATACTTTTGGGGGTAAGACATTATCGATCCCTTTAAAGACAGAAATGAAAGGTTGCCAGAAAATTCGTCTGCAACTTTTTGGTAAGACCAGTGCGCTGCAGGTTCCGATTGGTGATCCATCCATCAGTCCATGCACCAAACTCTTTCACATTGAAATACCAGAAGTGCGCCGCAAGACGGAACTTGAATTAGAAGTGAACCTTTTAACCTCCCATGGATGGAAGCGCACCGAAACTGTTAAATTGCAGGTATATCCACAACAAATGCTGGATCCCATCCGGGACTGGGCGTTAAAGCATGATCTTGTGGTTGCCGACTCAGATGGAAAACTGGAGAGGTTTCTGGAGGAAAACAATATTCCCTATATCTCCAATCACCGGAAGGCTCCAAAATCTCCCGCGGCTTCTTTAATTCTGGAACAAAGCAAAATTCATTTTAATGAAAAGGTAGAAGGGATTCCTAAGGTTCTCTACAAACCCAAAGAAGTTTCAATAGAAATGTTTTTTCTGGACGAGCTGTCGGAGAATCCGTTATTCCAGTTTGAATTGATCCAGATGTTTCAGAAAGTTTTATAACTGTTTTTATTTTAAGGAAAGACATTATGCAGGGTATTCATTCAATTAAAAAATTAGTGACAACCATTATTCTGGCCGCCGTTTTCGGTCTGTTGGCTTTGGCCAGCATCCCGGCCGCCGCGCAAACGGGAGAGTTGGTTGCCACGGTCCTTCCTTTGGCAGTGACCGGTGAAGAAACCAGTTTAATTAAAGACCTGATGTCTACCCTGAAAGGAAAAAAGGATGAACCTGCCGACACCATGGGCGAGGAGTTTTCTTTACTGTTAACTCAGGAACTTTCGGAGACACACGGCATCCCTTTGGTAGAACGTGCCGAGTTGAATAAAGCCTTAAGCGAAATGGAACTGGGAGAATCCGGATTAGTCGAACCCGGCACCGCGGCCAGGATTGGCCACTTAACAGGTGCAAAAGCAATTATTACAGGTCGAATGTTTCAAGTGCAGTCGAACATGGTGGTGGTGACCAAAGTTATTGGAGTGGAGACCGGTCGGGTGTTCAGCCAAACCGTCACGATCCCAAAACGAGGTTCAGTCACGGAAGCGGCAACCCTATTGGCGGCGAAAGTTGCCGACGTGCTGACAACGAGCGGTTCCCATTTGGTCGCCACCAGCGATACAGAACAAGACCCCATTCAAAAACTGCAAGCGAAGCTTGTGAATTACGATACGAATGATTTTCCGATTATTTCTATTTCAATCGATGAAATGAGCATGAGCCAACGCACCCTGGACCCGGCTTCCGAAACGGAACTGGGAACCATAATGCAGGGTGTGGGATTCCAATTAGTCGATCCTGTCAGTGCCAGCTCTCCGCCGGATGTGCAAATCGAGGGGGAAGCCTTTAGTGAATTCGGACTGCGTAAGGGCAATCTGGTTTCCAGTAAGGGCAGGGTGGAAGTGAAGGCCATTGAACGCACCACCGGAAAAATTTTAGCGATTGACCGCGCGGTGGTCGTGGCGGTGGATTTATCACCGGAAATGGCCGGTAAAAAAGCTTTGCAAAACGCGACGGCGCAACTGTCTGAAAGATTCGTTCCGGCCATGCTTAAAAAGTTAAATACCAAAACTCATTAGAGGAGTCGATGAAGGTTAAACAAGCTACGTGGATAGGAATATGTTTTCTGGTGTTACTGATTTTCCCCGGCACCAGTGTTTCCAAACCACGGCCCATCCATTTAACGGTCATTCCCTTCACCGCTATGGAAGGTGAACCTCAAGGTTGGTTAAGCAAAGGACTGGCGGACCAGTTTACGCAAAACTTTTCACAGGTCGATTCCTTTATTCTTCTGGACCGTTCGCAAATGCAGGCTCACATGAATGAACTGGAGTTGAGTCAGACTGGTTTGATTGATAAGAACCAGGCGCTGCGTATGGGCCGCGTCGCCAAAGTCGACCAGGTGTTGTACGGAAATTATGAAGTGGATGGAAGAACGCTTCACTTGAATGTGTTTCTGATGGAAATGGATACGCAAGAGATACTCAAAATTTCCAAAGCTTCAGGAAAACTGAAACAGATGCGCCAGTTGACTCAGCAAGTCACCCTCGACCTGATAGAAAAAAAAGGAATGAAGCTGAGTGCCGAAGAGAGAAAAAAAATTCGGTTTGTAGTTACGGATTCTCACCAGGCGACGGAACACTTTTATACCGGAATGGATTTGTTTGACCGCGGTCAATATGCCGATGCGTTTGGCCGGTTTTTTGCCGCCTCCAAAAACGATCCTGCTTACCGCGAAGCGAATCTCTGGATGGGTCGGGCTTTGGAGGCTCAGGGGCAACTCAAGGAAGCGGCTCTTATTTATAAAAAGCTTTTTAAAAAATCGCCGGCGTCTGTTGAAGCTCAAGACGCTATGATGTTTGCCGGGCTGTTGACGGAACAACGGTTGATGGACCGAAAGCAGGCGATTGAAATTTACAAAACGCTTTCGCAAAAACAACCGGTCACTTCGCACAATATCGAAGCGTGGTTTCGGTTAGGCGGTCTCCTTTCCAATAGCAATCAGAAAAAGCAGGCCTATCAGGCGCTTCAACGCGTCAATACATTTTATAAAAAATATTCTTTAGGAAGAAAATATCGCAAGCCCGGCACACGCAACTCTTCTTACTTCACCTGGCATCATGCTTCTACATTGCATTGGGAAGCTGACCGGCAAATGATAGCAATGGTCCCGGATCTCACTAAAAATTTAAATCGCAAACGATTGCCTCGGTTACCGGTGGGAGCATATCTTTTAGATCCAAAGAAACCGTTTTTGAAATTCACCGGGCATAAAACCACAAAGCCTTTCTTTAAAGATGTGCGACCGCACCAGGGATGGGAGGAACGGTACTATGCGGTGGCGGTTCCCCACGGTTACGAAATGACTGGTGTGGCGATGGAGGTCACCGGAAAAGTTTTCAGGAAAGGGTTGTCCGGTGGACAATCGGGAGACAGTTTTCGAATACGGGTGCATCCGTTTCCTTTGCCGAGAGAAATTACCAACTCCTGGTTGGGGACGCTTTACGGGCAGACCACTAAATTCACCACCTTGCGGAAAGAAGTGACGTTTCATGGAGACAACCGCAAAATCATTGTGGTGGAAGTAGGAGCCTCTAACGGAAATGTGAAGGATTGGGAGATCAAAGGCTATGTTCAAAAAGTAAGTAATCCCCTTAAAAAATCACTTCCGCTCACCGCGAAACTAAAAAAGAATTCTGAAGCACTTCATTTAAATACGATTCCTTTTCCGGATGGTAAGTTCACCGGCAGCAACCGTAATAATTATTTTTATATGCCAAAAAAAGAAATGTCCCTGGCCATGGATCGTAGTGGACGGATTGGTTTGGTCACTCTTTCCGGAGCATTGAATAATGCGGAAAGTGATTTGTGGTATTCGCAAAGTAAAGACGGAGCGCTTTGGGCGCCGCCGATGAAGTTACCGTTCAATTCTTCCAGTGGAGAATATTATCCGCGACTCGTTCCGGCGGAAGACGGCAGTCTCCGATTGTTCTGGCTTTCTCAGCAACGAGGAAGAGATTGGGAGTTATGGACCAGTTACTTACCGGTAAAAGGCGAATGGTCACCTCCGGTTCGCGTACCTTTGGAAAAGCATAAACCCTGGAAAGCGATGTCACAATTGCTCGCTTCAAAATCAAAGCTGGGAACCTGGAAAGATGCATTTCTTAAAGTGGTGGACAAAGCAAAAAAAGTTAAATTTAAAAGAAACACACAATCAGCGATCCCAAGTGTCCTGGAATACGCGGTGATGCAAAACCGCCGAGGCCAATGGGTATTGGCTTACTATTCCTATGTGAGTAACAGTTTGGTGGTTTTAAAATCATCCGACCTGAAACAATGGGAACAGGTTGCAGAAATTTCTACCCGCGGTCCTGTGTATGGACCTTCACTGGTGCAGGATGCAAAAGGCGTTTACCGACTGGCCTTATTTTCAAGTAAAGGCAGGCCACAACTTTACAGTTCCAATGAAGGTCGCCAATGGAAACAGAAGTTGTTCAAACTGCATTGCGCCTGTGATCAGGACTCCAGCAAAGTCCATTCTCTTCAATTGATTCCTAAATCGGACGGACGTTTAACTTTGCTGCTTTCGGATAATGTTTATGGATTGCAATATGCGCATTTCGATCCCGACGTGAATCTGCCTAAACTCGATTTAGTCAGTCGCGCGTTGATGGAACCGTTTGCCGTGACCGCGGTCGACAAGGGCAATTACCTTATAGCGCTCAAACAAAAACAGGGAGTGGGGATTTATCGGTACAAAAATTTCACGACGCATTCCGGAAATACCGGCAACGGAGTTATCTATACAGAAACGGATCGGGATCTTTCGGGGAATCAGTGGGACCGAATTTTTGCGCACAAACGATTTATTCTTCCGGATGTGACGGCGTTGGCCCTGGCACCGAATGGACGAGTGTGGTGGGGTATCGAAAGCGGCATCATGAGTTTGAAAGGGGAGTCGTTTTCTGTGCAGGATGTGTCCAACGGATTCTTTCATAACTTTATTACCGATATTGCGGCTTGTTCGAATAACCATGCCTGGGTGTCCTCGCGGTTTCATGAAGTTCCGGAAGTGGGTAAAGTCAGCGTCAACTCAAAAATGTTTCGATCCTTTGAGCCGCTCATAACTCAACGCGTGCGTATTCCGCAAGCGCAAGGGGCCATCTCCGTCATTAAATGCGCCGAAGCCAGTGGCGGGTTATTGGTCGGGACGACGAAAGGTCAGTTCATACATTTTAAAGATAATCAGGTTACTACGAGTCAAACTTTTCCCTCTGGCATCACCGCGCTTACTGAAAGGGTTAGGGGTAACTTTACAGTAGGAACGGAAGAAGGAAGTATCCATCAAATCGGAAACAAGGAACCTGCGTCCATTGGTGTTTTTCATGGACGAGTGAACGATTTGACGGTGGATGCCAAAGGCAGCCTTTGGGCGGCTGTGGATGGTAAAGGTTTGGCTCGTTTCAAAAATAGTAAGTGGAAAATGTTCTCACCGAAAAATTCAAGCATTGTTTATGACCGCATTGGAATGTTGATCTCCGCCCCGGAAAAGGGGGTTTGGTATGGGGCCGATGGTCAGGCGCGTTCTTATGGCATTGGTTATTTTGATGGAGTGAACAACACGCTGTACAATCCACCGCAGCGGTTTATCGATACACCCAGTGCGCTGGATATCGACAGGCAGGGGCGGGTATGGGTTGGAACCTGGTACGACGGGGTTTATAAGTTGGATCGGAGGGAACCGTGAGGGCATTATTATTTGTGATACTTCTGATTCACAGCACCGCGCAGGCTCTGCCTCAACAAAAAATATCTTTGATGATACTTCCTTTCAATGCCATGTCGGTGGAGCAAAATCATCAAACTCTGGCTGAGGGCATTCCGGATATTTTGCAGGTGTGTCTGTCCTCGCATTCAAAATCAATAAAGATATTGGATCGCGACTATATGGATGCTTTAATCCGCGAGCAAGGGTTGCGTTACGAAGCTTCGATGGATAAGGAAACAATGGCAAAGATTGGTCGCCTGGCTGCCGCCCGTTATATTCTGGCAGGGAACTTTTGGGTGGACCGGAAAAAAGTCGAGGTGCAAACCCTGGTTTATGAAACCGAATCCACCCGCTTGGTGGCTACCGAGACGCTGCAAATGCCGATTGAATCTTTGGCGGAGGGCTGCCAAACCTATGCAAAGCGAATTGTGGAGCAATTGGACCGATTCGGTCCTTCTTCATTTCTGGATTTAAGAGCAGACAAATATCCGGAAGTGAACCAGCATATGATTCAGGGAATGGGGTTTTACTACAACGGAGAATATTGGAAAGCCTTTCCCGAATTTCTAAAAGTTTTAAAAAAGGAACCCAATCACGGAAACGCCAGGTACTGGCTTGGAAAAAGTTATTTGGATGCCGGGATGGTTGAGCTGGCACGAGTTTCATTGGAAGAGTTTATAAAAAAGAATCCCAAACACCGCAATTGGAAAGAAGCAAAAAAATTAATTAAGGAGATTCACCATGCGAAGCGTTAAATGGGAAGTATTTTTGGGCTTCTTGGTTCTGGCTCTCATCAGCATTGGTTATAACTGGGGATATTCTAAAAAGAACACCGCGGTTCCAAAAAGTAACTTTACCAATTGGCCCCCTCAGATTGGCAGCACGTATCCGGATCTTGAGTTTATCGATCAGGATGGCAACCAATGGAATCTGTCGCGGTTTAAAGGCAAAGTCATCTTAATCGAACCGATCGGAATGAACTGTCCGGCGTGTCAATCATTCGCCGGCGCGCATAAAAAGGGATCGTATGGCAACATCAAACCACAAAACGGCCTGGAAGATTTTGAGGGATATTTTAAATCGTATACCGGCGGTTTGCGTTTGGAGGATGAAGGTATTGTGCTGGTAGAGTTTCTTCTATACGACTTAAAGTTGGGGCATCCCACGGTAGAGGATGCGAAGGGCTGGGCCAAACATTTTGGAATGGAAAGTAAGAACAATCATTTCGTGGTTATTCCCGCAAAAGATATGCGGAGTCAGGCCAGCTACGATTTAATTCCGGGTTACCAGTTAATTGATAAAGAATTTCAATTGCGATCAGACGCTACCGGTCACAACCCGAAGCATAATTTATGGACCGATTTATTACCCATGGTCCCGCAAGTGTTAATGGAACGTTCAGGGAGGACATCATGAAGCTAAAAAGTTTAACAGGATTTATTTTATTGGGGTTCATTGTGGTTTCACAGGGGCAGGCCATGTCTGTGGATCAGGCGTATCGATCGATTCCGCATCGGCAAACTACATTTGATAAGATTACCTCCAGGGTCTCCGGTCAGAATAAAATGTTCCTGAAAAAGATGTTTATGATTACTGATGACGCGATGGTAGCTCGTCTGGAGCATTTATCCCAGCTCTATTACTTTAAAGGAAAAGGCGATGCAGGAAAGTCTGCGTACAATCGGAAAATCAATCCATTGCTGCGAAAGCTAAAAACCCTTCCGACGCCGACATCGTTAAAGAACGTACATCGACTGGTGCTGGAAGCGATTGAAGAGCAGAAGCAATTG
Source organism: Nitrospinaceae bacterium (assembly GCA_965223665.1). Taxonomy (GTDB): domain Bacteria; phylum Nitrospinota; class Nitrospinia; order Nitrospinales; family Nitrospinaceae; genus CBDCVY01. The sequence goes on along the minus strand of OZ245011.1, from coordinate 1,647,387 downwards.
TTGAATCAATGGGCTATTGCACCCATGTCAAAGAAACAAGAGTTTAAAAAAATGTATACTCGGCATCCGCTGGTCCTCAGTTCTCATAATAAATTAATTAAGGCTTACGAAACTTTGATGGGCCAGTTTCCAAAGGAAAGCGCCATGAACAAGCGAGCTTTCTTTGACCACCTCTGTGCGCTGGATTTTTTGTAACGGTTTAATCGAACGATTTAAAGGATACATCATGATAAACAAATTACATTTACCAATATTAACAGCAACGCTTCTGGGTAGTATTGCCGTGGGAAATGTATTTGTGGGTATGAAGGCGTCTTGCTTGAGTGCAGTAGCTGAAGCTGATTCCCATGATCACTCTTTGGCACAGGAAGCGTATTATCAAATCGAAGGTAATGTGTTCAATTGGAGAAAAATTCAGGACGCTGTTTCCAAAATTGAAGAAGCGGAGAAGCAGGATCCGAACGATCCGTGGGTGTACCTGGCATCTTCCCTGTATTTTATTGTGAAAGGGTATGGCGGTCGGGATTGGTACAGCATGAGTAATTTCGATAAGGATAGCGTCTACAGAGCCGGCGAGTTGGCGGAAAAGGCGGTTCAAGTGGATAGCGAGGAAAGCCAGACGCATGCGCATTTTGGACGGTTGATGATTCTTTTGGAAGCTTATGATAAGGCGGAAGCTTCATTAGATGAAGCGATGGATTTGAACAAAAAAAGTTTTTATCCCTGGTACTTCAAAGGCATTTTGTATGAAAAGCTGCATCAGTGGGACGACGCGCTGCATCATTTTAAAGAAGCTGAAAAACGCGTGAAGTTTAAGTTTCATCATATCATTGTGAACGCACATCGACAGAGAGTGGCGGTCTATCTGGAAGACTTGGGTAAAAAAGAGGAACTGTTAAAACTGAACATAAAAAATAATCCCGAGAACAAATGGATGTACGACAATTATGCGGACTTTCTGGTCGGCCAGAAACGTTACCGGGAAGCCATTGAAATGTGGGAAAAAGCCAACGCCATCGAACCCTACACCCGCGCCACTCAAAAAATCCTCGAAACCCAACAAAAAATGGGCCTTAACAATTAGGTTGCATTTTATGATTCCGTAAATTTGAATCGCGTTTAGATCAAACCTTCATTCATCAACTTTTGCAGTTGATCAGAAAATTTTAGTTTCAGGTGCTCAATGTCATTGTAGGTTGAGTAAAAGTGCTCCAGTTCAATGAGTTTATCCTTGAACGCCCAAAAGGAATTTAATGCTTCTCGATCAGCATCTTCCATATTAACTTGCGAGTTTTTGAAATACGTATACACTTTTGGTTTTCCATTTTCTTTGAAGTTCTGATGGGCTACTTCAAATTCCTCTACTGTGTATTTGCCGGCTTTTGTAGAAAATAGACTCACAAAAAGATGGGATGCTTTTATCTTTTTATTATATTCATCTTGCATTCGCGTTTCTGATATTGATTCAATAGAATTTTCCCAACGAATGATTTCTAGATAATATCCCTTATCACGGAAAGAATCATTTTGCTGACGAAAATACAATTCAAAAGCGTCGCGTTCTTCTGCAAGTTCTTTGGAGGATGCGAGGAAAATTCTAATAGTCTTGAGTGAAGCGGTAGATGAACTTTTAGGTGAACGGTTTTCCATGGAGCCATTTTTATTTTGATCCTCCGGTGACTTTTTAGAAGGATCCTCTGCCCAGGGGGGAAGTTTGTCAAGCTTGAGGCCGTCGAGCAACTCTAATACTTTCACATCTTCAAAGCTTTCTTCGCATTCAATGGTGAGTTTGTTTTTCTCCTTTCGATTTAAAAGTTTTTTCTCCTCATACAAATGAGGTTCGGATGAATTAAGGCATTTGGGACAAATGCAGGGCACTCGTTTGTTTACTTTCTTTTTTAAATCTCCATAAGTGGTGTTTAAGGTATCAAGGTCGCTGGAAATCACGCTCATCAACTCTTTACGTTGAGGGCCGCGAGCGCGTAATACTAACTCGTCTCCTCGAATAGTAGTCTTGATCAATAGTTGACTGTCTTCATGCTGAAATAACGCTCCATCAGTCCAGGCCAATTCCGGTTGCTTAACGAAATGATGCATCCGTACCATCAGGCGGTTGACAAGTCCTCGAGGAAGAAAGTCATAACAATAACTCAGCACCAAATCACCGACCTGTCCCCAATCTGCTAACGATTCAGGCATTGAAGCCGGTAGCAACTGCGGAGCCAGCCAGGTGGTGGGTTCTTTATCAGGTAACTTATAGCAGAGCTCGAAATTCTCCATCAGTGCTCGAAGTTCCGGATGCATGTCGGCATACTGGGAATCGCCCCAGATCCTCTCACAATCTGCATCGGTGAACCGTCCCAAGTTGACTTTAGTCTGCATATCGTCAAGGATCCGAAACACTGCGGCGGTGGCCCACTCGTTTTGCAAAATGACAATACGCTGTAACAAATCCTTATCCTGGAAATGCAGGAATACTCCCAGGTCATGCAGGTATTGACTCAAGTGCCTGGCTTTGTCCCGATCAAACTCAAGATGTTTCCCATAGATTTCAAAATATTCATTCTCAGTGATGCAGGCATTATTCTTGGCAATAGTTTCAATTTCATCCCGAATCGAAACCCACTTGGCGGGAACTTCATCGCCGATATGTGGAAGTTTCTGTACAAAAAACTGAATGGATTGGTTTAACTCCTCAACAGATTTTTTATACTTTAAATTGCCGTGATAAACCTCTTTTACATTCGGAAACCGATTCTTAATTCCACTAATATCAATGTCCTTACTTCGGTCACCTTTTTCATTTTGAAAAATCAATAGAGGACTTTTCTCGCCAAGCAGTTCTACCACCCCCAGCCAATACTTAAATACAGGATCATGAATCGTTTTATCGTCCTTTGCTGTATCGTCCAAAAGTATGTAGAGGGAACGTTTGGTAAGAAAAAACTGATGCGTAGCGTGGTAAATCTGTTGTCCCCCAAAATCCCAAACGTTAAGACGAAAATTTCGTCCATTGGCCATAGGAAATTCCTGTGGATGAATATGAATCCCCTTAGTCGTTTCATCTTCCTCAGGCAATGGAAGATCGGGATAATACAATCGCCGCATCAAACTGGTTTTTCCGGAACGGCCTTCGCCCACCAATAACACCTTTGCCTCGTAAAGCTGATCTTTTCCTTGCGCGTCGATTTCACGGAAATAATTTAAAACCGCATCGTGACCTGATTGAACGACTTCCGGCGGTGGATGTTTTAGCGGACAGTTTACAACTAAAATTCCCATGCCGTATTCGTCCCATTCAACCGGTATACCTTTTTCAATAATGCTTCTTAGTGGAGTTAGGTCACTGATTTTGTTATCGACCAGGTTGAGTTCAGCGAGTTGATTCAAGTTGGATAGAGATTTCATTCCGACATCGCCGATTTGGTTGTTTCTAAGATTAAGTGAAATAAGGTTTTTGAGTTGTGCCAAGTGCTCGGCTCCTGCATCGTCGATTTGGTTGTTACTAAGATTAAGTGAAATAAGGTTTTTGAGTTGTGCCAGGTGCTCGGCTCCTGCATCGTCGATTTGGTTTGATCCAAGATCAAGTGAAATAAGGTTTTTCAGTTGTCCCAAGTGTTGGGTTCCGGTCTTGCCGATTCGGTTATTTACAAGAGTAAGTGAGGTAAGGTTTTCAAGTTGTGCCAGGTGCTCGGCTCCTGCATCGTCGATTTGGTTTGATCCAAGATCAAGTGAAATAAGATTTTTGAGTTTGGCCAGGTGTTCGGCTCCCGCTTCGCCGATTCGGTTGTATGTAAGATTAAGTGAATTGAGGTTTTTGAGTTGTGCCAGGTGCTCGGCTCCGGCCTCGCCGATTTGGTTGTATGCAAGATTAAGTGAATGGAGGTTGGCGAGTTTTGCCAGGTGCTCAGCTCCGGCAACGCCGATTTGGTTGCTATTAAGATGCAGAGAAGTGAGGTTTTCAAGTTGTGCCAGGTGCTCGGCTCCTGCATCGTCGATTTGGTTTGATCCAAGATCAAGTGAAATAAGATTTTTGAGTTTGGCCAGGTGTTCGGCTCCCGCTTCGCCGATTCGGTTGTATGTAAGATTAAGTGAATTGAGGTTTTTGAGTTGTGCCAGGTGCTCGGCTCCGGCCTCTCCGATTTGGTTGTGCGCAAGATTAAGGGAATTGAGGTTGGTGAGTTGTGCCAGGTGCTTAGCTCCGGTTTCGCCAATTTTATTTTTGTAAAGATCAAGTGAAACAAGGTTTTTGAGTTTGGCCAGGTGCTGGGCTCCGGCATTGCCGATTTCATTGTGTCCCAGGTCGAGGATTTGCAGGTTTTGGAGATGTGCCAGGTATTGGGCTCCTGCCTCGCCGATTTGGTTGTATCTAAGATCAAGTGAATTGAGGTTGGTGAGTTGTGCCAGGTGCTGGGCTCCGGCATTGCCGATTTCATTGTGTCCCAGGTCGAGGATTTGCAGGTTTTGGAGATGTGCCAGGTATTGGGCTCCGGCATCGCCGATTTGGTTGTGCGCAAGATTAAGGGAATTGAGGTTGGTGAGTTGTGCCAGGTGCTTAGCTCCTGCCTCGCCGATTTCATTGTGTCCCAGGTCGAGGATTTGCAGGTTTTGGAGATGTGCCAGGTATTGGGCTCCTGCCTCGCCGATTTGGTTGTTATTAAGATGCAGAGAAGTGAGGTTTTCGAGTTGTGCCAGGTACTTGGCTCCGGTATCGCCGATTCGATTATTGTAAAGAAGGAGAGAATCGAGGTTGGTAAGTTTTGCAAGATGCTGGGATCCTGCATCGCCTATTTGTTTACCTGCAAGAACAAGTGAAGTCAGATTTTCGAGTTGTGCAAGATAATCAATCCCTATAGTGTCTAGTCTTAAATCAACTAATGAAAGTGTTGTAATTAAAGAAAAATTGTGTGAATTGAAAATAGACCAATCTTTCAATCCATCCAATTGATAGATCGTTTCAGCACTTCTAATCTCTTTTGGGAATTCTTGGATTTCATCTTCAGTTAATAAATTTAGATTTAACCATGCTGGAAAAAGAGCCAGGTTTGTGGTTTCCTTAAACTTTCCTTCCCGAGCTAATTGCGTAAACTCTTTTTCAGAAATTTGTTGGATTTTATCTTCAAAACTCATTTGCTCTCTCGATGTGAGGCCTAGAATTACCTTAGTTATGTTTTGTTTTTTTGAAGAATTATATTCGGAATGGTAAAGAAGCGCAATACGGATATTCGTTGATTATCTCCCTGAATTTAGGAATTAAGGAAGTATTTTTCCAGGATGGAGGGAAGGTTATCTAATCTAATCTTCCCTGCAAGTTATAGAAAAGATTCTGGTTATCCAGTAGCAGGCTAAATCTCTTTAGCGAGGGCGCGTTGTTCGGCGCTGGATTTTTCAAGCTCGGTACTTTTGACGGACCAATAGGCGGCAAAGGTCCAGACTCCGGCGGCTTCTACAAAGAAAATATAACTGGGCTGTTTCTGGAATACTAAAGTCAGTATGAATGCGATCACCGGGGAAGCGACCATCAGTCCACCTAAAGTCGCATAGATTTTTTTGTAGCGGTTTTCCAATGCTTCGTCTTTTAACAGGTACAACGTATCTTTGGCGCACCAGATACTGACGAACGCGATACAAACGAAAACCATGACAGCGCTAAACCCATGCATCGAGAACCAGGTGCTTTCATCTCCGGGAGGTCTGTCCATGGGAAAAATAGCTACGCCTATGGCAAACACTCCGGCAAGGTTCAGGGCAATGTTTTCTTTTTCACTAAAGCCTTTGTACAAATAGAAAAAAATTCCCAGTGCAAAGAGGATTCCGACGAACCAGACTCGCACCGGGAAATCCTGCTCGACCGGATTACTGGTCGGCGCAAAATAATAAGCGCTCATCGAATTTTCCAATGGGATGCCGTTAAACTTCCCCACGATATAAAGTAGCGCCGGAAAAACTAAAGTGATCAAGGCCATCCCGTGGCGTTGGTTAACATAGGTGGAATAGATATGCTGTTGCAATTCATCTCTTTCCATTCGATCCTCCTTGGGGTGTGTGCCCTCTAAATGAAATTTCAATAACTGCGGTTTCTTATAAAAGAGATCTTTGCGTAAGTCAGAAAATGTAAAACCCCTGGAGGTAAAATCCCCCTATCCCCCTTCACAAAGGGGGAATACATGAGTCTTCCATTTTTATGTTTTCTTCTGAAGACCCACTCAACTTAAGAAAAGGTTCTATTGATTCAATTTCGTTACCGATCATCCCAAATCAATGTTGCCTCTCACGGCGAGTGAGTCTCACCGGGCGTGGGCCGGAAAGAGGGCGAACATGGGTTTCTGCTCTTTTGTTGAACTTGTTTGTTCAATAATCCTTGGTTATGCAAAGCTCTCTATAAAATAGGCACTAAAACCCGGTATTGCCAGCCCTTAATCAAACAACCCATTGATTTTATTAGTTTAATTGCCTTATAGTGTGGATGGATTTTTCAAAAATCAGACCACTTTGGGGATGTCATTCGGAATATGACAAAAGATATATGCTTTCTACGATATATTCGATTTGAAAAATTTCTATAATGGAACCAAATTAATTAGGGGAAGCTGAGATGCAAAGCTTACAGTTTCGAACCGGGAGGGAAGGGGCGCCACCCATCTCATAGGATTCTCTTCCTATTCACACAACTGATCGTATCGCAATTTCCCATAATGAACCGAGAATTTTAAACCGAAGCGTGGTTTCTGTTTTGGGAAGTTTTAGTGAGGAGGGGCCGAAACAGGATCCACGCGGAACCATAAACTTTGCTCAAAATAAGCTGGCTTTCTTGAAAGCTCTTGTGAGGGGGTCCCATGAAAAAATTTATGCTAATAGTAGTTCTGATTGTTCTTGCTGCCTTCTTTTTTATGAGTGATCGATCCAATGCGCAGTTGAGAGAACAACCGAGATTGACACTTCCCTGTCAGGATGAATCCCGATTATCGACTGCGCCTTCGCGCGGATGGACGTCTTTCCGACCCATCCTGCGACCGTGTCCCAAACCTAAAAAGGCCGAAACAGTCCCTTTGCCCAAGGATCTGATGTTTTTATTCAACGAGGCGACGGCCTTTAAAGTAAACACGGGTGTGGGGCAAACGGTAAGAAGTGTTGAAATCGATCCTAACAAAACCATCAAAGCGAAAGCGTCTGATTTTCCAGAACTGGAATTTAAAGAATATGTTCAGGGCAAACTCCTGGACGTTCCTTACACGAAAAAGAATGGAAAGATCGTGGCTAATTTGCAGGGTGGAAAAACTTACGTGGCCTTCCGCTCGCAGAATGTCGGAAGGTTCGCCAATACTTACGATACCTTGTGTGCGGTAAACCGGTTCCGCGAACGGTTTCGGCCGGATCTGACCGAGCGTATTTGTACGCAGATTTTATGTCCCGCAGATAATTTCCGCGCGACTGAGTTGTTTGAAAGGAACCCGGAGATGGGCCGCATGCAGGAGGAAATGATTTCCTCCATGAGTCGCGGCAATACCATAGGTGAATGGCAACTGGGCGGATTTGGTGGAACCGGGCCGGGTTCCATATGTGAACGTTGTACCGGATTTGGACGCGGTGGTGGAATGACAATTCCCAGCATCGATTGTAAAAAACCGAAATTTCCTCCAGGCCTCGAAGTGGAAATTCAGGTTAATCAGACAAAAACAGGAAAGGATGATTACGTCACCTGGGCACCCACGTTTGCCAGGGCTCGCTACAAAGGTCGCGCCAGTTTAAACCCGCAACCCGTTAAAGTAGTTTTGACTAATGATAAATTACGTGCTGGCGGGGATGTGTTGTTCGCGAAATACAAAAAACCCTGGCCCATCAACACTACAGCCACTCGTAAAACGCTGACTCTGGATTTGCCGCGTAACGGGAAATGGGTGAACTTTGTGATAGCAGGTAAATTCGGCCGTCCCAGCATTAAAGACAAGGATGCCGTTATTGAAGTTCACAAAGGAAAAGCAAAAGGAAAACTGATCGGTAAACACAAACTCATGGTGCGAATTCGTAAGGATGCAAATAAGTTGACCACCGGAGAGCGAGACCGATTTTTAAACGCTATGCGTGAACTGCGCAATCAGTCAGACACCGGGCTGGATGCCGACGGAAACTCTAAAGGGTATCTGATGTTTCAGGAGTTGCACCGTTTGGGATCCACCGTAGGAAGCGGCCCGGGGGATTTGGGTCATAGCCAGCCGGCGTTTTTGCCATGGCATCGTGCCTTATTGTTGCACCTGGAACGTGAACTGCAAAAGATTGATCCCAGCGTGGCGTTGCCCTATTGGAATTGGGATCGGCAATCGCCCAATGTGTTTGTCAGTGGTTTCATGGGTGCTCCGGGAACGGGGTCGTTTCCACCGGCAGTTAATTTTCACTGGACCAATCCATTAAATGGATGGGATACAGACTTAGGGACCAACGGTTCTTTGTCGTTTGGTGTGGTTCGCCGAAATGGCAGTGATCATACCGTCTTTCCGGATTGGCCAAACTTTCGGTTTGTAGACGAACCTAATACGGATATGCAAAATGAATTCAATGCTGCCGGCGAGGGCGCTCTGTTAAGTCGTCCCAATCTGATGGTATACGACAACTTTGGACCGCGCAGCAGTTCAACTTCTTTCAGTAATATTATGGAAAGATACTCTCATAATTATTCCCATGGCTGGACCTGCGGCAGCGGTCACATTCTTTCGCCGCAACGTTCGGCAACGGATCCGCTGTTTTATTTACTGCATACACAGGTGGACCGGCAGTGGGCGTATTGGCAATGGAAAAAGCGACGCTTCGGAATTTCCGGAGGAGCGCAGACGTTTCCTGCGCCGCAACATTATGACAACAACGGCAACTGGAGCGATCCAGGAAATAACGCCTGGTTCAGTGGCGCTTATTTAGAGGATGGTATGTGGCCGTGGGATAGTCTCTCCGGACCACAGGGTCCGGGAAGTCGTGACGATCGCCCGCCGAACCAGGCCAGCGTTGCGGACATGAACAGTAACTTTAATGTTCCGCGCAGTCGGCCGATTGTTCCACAAAAGCCGTTCCCGGCTTCTACCATCGGCAACTTGTGGCCGGCAACCCCTTCGGTGGCAAGACCACGTGATATGATCGATTACCTGGGTAAATTTGATCCGAAACTTGGGTTGGGTTTCAGTTATGACGATGTTCCCTATGGATTTCGCAAACTGATCCTGGTGCATCCGGATATTATTGAGATGGTGAATAAGTTCATTGTTGTTAATAGTGATTTGTCCAAAGTGTTTACGGATCGGAATCAACCGAAGGAAATGCGTTTGAAAGCTTTGAAATCTACCATAGGTGAAAAGCAGCAAGTCCGCGGAAAGATTTTTCCTTTGATCCAGAATGCGCAAGAGGATGAAGATGTGCGTCTGGAAGCCACACGGCAGGTTCCGTTGGATAAAAAGTTGCTGGATACCAGTGATCAGATTCTAAATAACCCGCGCGGTGGCACGGTAAATTTTAAAGTGAAACTGCTTACGGAGATGGCTCGCCGAGCGACGGTTGAAAAAAATGAAACCGCGAAGCAACAAGTCATCACCTGGGCGCGAAAGAATTTGACCACGCATATGGACAAACTGCGGTTGACTTCATTTCAGTTGCTGGTTTCTTCCGGGGATAAAGAAGCGGCCAAGCAATTGGCGGATTCCCTGATAGGCCGAGGAAAACCGGCAGTGCCTTTGGCGGATGCGCTGCAGTTGTTGAATTTGTACGGCTCATCTCGGCATTTGAAAGCGTTCCGTCCGTTTGTGGATCATGCGGATGTGAAGGTGAGAGCTGCCGCGGTGGAAGGACTTTCCGAAGACCGGCAAAGCCGGGGCAAGATCATGGAAATTCTCATGAGTCCGCAAATTCCGTTTGAAGTGAGAGAAGCGGCGTTGGTGCCCATGGCTAAAAATGATTCTGGGTTTCCGCGGATTGCGATGAAGATCCTCGGCAACAGTCAGGAAACGGATAAGTTTCGCCGGGCGGTGATCAAAGCGATGGTGGGCCGAATGAACTATAAGAAAGTATCGGAAAGCGATCAGGTTCGGTTTGCCAGGATGGTTGAAACCATTGTCAAGCAACAAAAGCCAACTCGTGCCATTATCCGCGAGCCTTACAGCGAGGTGCTGGATTATCTCAAAGCCAACTTCCCCGCCGTGAAGAAAGCGATGAACTGACCCTAGGTGATGGAGCCCCCTATTTCCCGCGGTGAGGCGGCGGGAGGTAGGGGGTTTTCCTTATGAAAAGCAAGTTTTGGAATGAAGGTGATTTTCGGAGGTTTTATTTTGCGGCTAAGAGGTTTGAGTTTTTTCTTAAGAGTTTTAGATAACGAATTTCGAGGATTAAAAAAAGAATCAGCAGTGTGAAATATATAATAAATAAAGACCCCTTTGTAATTGAGTGCTTATCAAAAAAATTAATAAGTTCCCAAAGGGGAAGCCAGAAACTTTCGAATATCGGGCTGAGAAAAATTATTAGACCAAAGGATGGAGTCAGATAAAACAGCATTCCGATTCTACAGTAGGTCACAAATTCTTCCATGACAAAAAATTTATAAGTCAGTTTTCTTTTGATCATTTTTATGAATAGTAACAAATTAATTATTACCCAGGGACTCCACCAGACAATTTTTTGAAAAAAATATTCATCCTTTCCTTTAAAGAAATATTGTTTGCAAAACAAAACTAAAAGATTCGCAATAATTAAAACCAGGTAAGTAAATTTGTAAGATAAAAGGAATTTCATCGTTTGATTTATTAAGAATTTCTTGCGTCTACGTGAATGGTTGACCTTAATAAAGGTATTCGTTTCAGCTTATGACACTTAAGTAATAAAAAATATGACAAGGCTCATGTAAGGGTTTCGACAATTTCCGGTTTGTCCTTCCAATATTGATTCTCATATTCCCAAAACATCCCATCCGAAATTAAAATAATTTTTACTCAAAAATGACTAATTTGGGCTATTTACTTCAAAGGCTCTCTCTTATAGTGTAGCAGCAAAAAGGAAAAGGTTTTTTATTTAAGCTGGTTTTAGAGAATCCAGTTTAAAAAATTCTTAATCCAAAAATCATCTGCGTAAGGATTCTCAATAAAAGAAACGCTGTTGTTTTATAACGTTGAGAGGGGCAAAAATGACGGCTGGTTCAAAAGAAAAACTAGGTACTTCAAAACCAGGTGCTGAAAAGGTTAGAAGGGAATCTTCGAGAGGAAAATGGATTGCTGTTCTTGCCTTTGTTTTGCTGGTTGGATGGGGGATATATGGTTTTTATGAGCCAATTGTAAACCATATTGAATCATATTTTTTCAGCACCAATTCTTTGCCGAATGAATTTGCAACAGAGAAATCTTTTTTCATCCTGGATGATCCGGGAAAAGGCCAAAAGGATTTTGAAAATAAAAACCTCGATAGTAACACTTCAGAAAATGAAGGTTTAAAGGATTCTCTCGGAGATTCGGCCAAGGATCAGTTCAAAGATCTCTCAAGCAAAACAGACCAGAATAAAAAATCATCTGCTTCCATGGACGAGTCCTTTGCGAGGGAAAGTTCAGAGGGTGCGGTTGAAACTCCATCTCTAAAAGAATTAGAGAACGAACCTCCTCTTCAGCCGATTTCAGGTTGGATATACGATCAGAACACAGAACCCGTTAAAAATCTAAAAGTTGTGGTGTCTAGTCGAAGTCTGGCAGAAGGCAATGGAGCTAGCAGTAGTTCCGGAGTGAAGGAAGAGACGCGATCGGATTCTTTGGGACAATTTAATTTTGAAGAGTTACCGGATGGCGAGTACCTGCTTCGAACAGAGAAAACTCGGAGTTATGAAAGCATCAACAAACTAGTTCGAGCCGGAGTGACTTCACTGGTTCTTCAAGTAAAAAATGATACCCGAACACCGGTAACCATTAACGGAGTTGTTACGGATGGGGAGGGTCAACCTCTTGCCGATGTTCGAGTGGCTGCTTCTGGTCAGAGAAATGCGACGACCACAGACAACAACGGAGTTTACCTCCTGCAAATTAATGTGGATGACCGAGAACGCAATCAAAGTGTTCGTTTCACCTTGTCAGGTTATCGTACCGAAACTCGTGGGATTCCCCAGTCTCAATTAAGGGAGACACCAACCACTCAGCTCAATGTTCAATTGAAACAGTTAAACCAGGGGGTTCCTGTTTACGGCTATGTTCTGGATGAAAACTCTATTCCTGTCGGAGGAGCGAAAGTTCGATTGTTTTCCCAAATTCATCAGGGGAATTATAACGCCAGGACTTTATCGGATGGTTTCTTTGAAATAGATGATGTGGAAATTGGTGACGATTACCGGCTTTGGGTTCGACCCAAAGAGGATTTTAAAGATTATTTTGAAGACCATGTAGCCGTCAGGACCAATAATCCCGAACGGACCATTTTTCTGGAACCTATGGGCAGGACCAGCATTCAAGGCCGCATGCTCAACGTCCGCGGTAAACCTCTTTCGCAATTCACCCTATGGATGTCGAACACAGGGGCAGGGGCCAGCAAAAACCTTGCGGTTACCGGAGATAAGAGTGGTCGGTTTCAGGTAAACGATGTGCCCGCGGGGGTGGTCAATTTTTCCAGCAAAGGCTCCCCGAAGTTCAGTTTTAGTGGAATTCAACTGGAATCCGGAGAAATAAAAAATGCGGATCTGGTTGTCGATTGGGGGAATGACCAATTGGCGGGAAACATCATAAGTTTTGATGGGGAACCTGTATCGAATGCCAGGGTCAAGCTTTTCTGGTCTGGTCAAATGCAGGGGATCACCAGTCATTCTCAACGTCAAACCATTACCAATGGGAACGGCCACTTTCTTTTTACAGAACTGGGGCCCGGAGGTCACACTCTTTCGATTTCTGCTCCCGGCTATCGCTCGATTCGACGTGAAGAAATGCCGACCACTTCCCATGGGGCTTTATTGATAACTCTTGAAAAGGATTCAGCATTATAAATTTGCTATGGAGAGGTTTTATGAAAAGGGAAATAACGGAACAAAAAGGAAAGGAGGTTGATCCGAAGTAACCCACAAACGGTGAAGTAAACCCACTGCATCAAAATTGAACTCGAAACTAAAGTCTAATTTAAAATGAACGGGGGAATTTATGTTTAAATCGAATATGTATTCAAAAATGGTGGTTGGGATTGTGGCGATCTTGCTTTGGGGACTCGTGCCTGTTGCGGCGCTTGCGGTCAACCCCAATTCCACGACTCTACCCAACGGTGGAGAACTTACTTCAGAAATTCAAGACCCGGCCGATGAAGCCGAGTTTAAAGTACCCGCTGCGTCTGGTCCGGGAGGTACCATTGATGTACCTATCGATGGCGAAGTCAGTGTGGGTCAGGGCGTTCCGGATATTGGACTCATTTATGTTCTGGATGTCTCTGCCAGTACGGTGCAGAATGCCTGCCTGGGAGGTACTATTCTGGATTGTGAAGTCAGTGCGATTGTAACTTATCAAAGTCAACCCAATATAACTTCTGTAAAAGAAATGGGCCTCGTCATATTTGCTGATGGAAGTGCCGCTGCGGATATGCCCGGATTGTTGACTACGGATCCGAATAACGTGATCACGGTGGCTCAATCTGCTTTTTCCGATGCAGGCGGCGGTCCGGCGGGTGTAAACCAGTTCACTCCTATTTCCATTGGTTCCAGTTGGACGGATTTCTCACAAGCCATGGAGAGAATTATTTCCGTTCTTGGAGCCAGCACCAGTGGTAATAACCGTGTCTTCTTTTTCTCAGATGGATTCGGTAATCGAGAAGATGCAACTGGTGGTTTCGCCGGACAGTTGGCGGATTTAGCTGCGACCGGCGCTCAGGTAGATACGTTTGCGGTAGGCCCAAATGTGGATTGTGTCAGCGGTGCAGTGGGAACTCTACATGAAATTGCCGATGCGACCGGTGGAAAATGTTTTCCTGTTCCTGATCCTTCTTTGCTAGCGGAAAGTTTACCGGACTTGCTATCAACCACTTTGGAAAATGCCCAATATCAGATCAATGGGGCGGATGCACCGACCACTTGTAATCCGGCACTTCCACAAGACGGACCGGTGACTTCGGATTGTGATACCACTCCAAACCTGGGTGTGGGTGACTACGATGTAACTTTAAGAGCCGACGGTTCAGACGAGAATGGAAGCGACAGTGTCACCGCGGATATTCAAATCCATCTGCTTCAATTGACGGCGTCTCCTCCAACAGCCACCAACGAGCTCAGTCAAGACGACTCGCATACAGTGTTTGGTCAAATTTTGGGAGGCACCGGGCCGGACCGACTCATTAATTTTTCAGTGAGTGGGCAGAATGCCGGTCCGAATGGTTCCGAAACGGCTACACCGGGCGGAGCCGCTGTATCCTTTGACTATACGGTACCAAAAAGTTGTAACAGCTTAGGTACGGATACCATTACGGTAAGTACGACTATCGGTGGTATGGTAGATTCGGTCGACCTGCTCAAGCATTGGGTGGATACGATCGCGCCGGTTGCAACTTGTACCGAAACCGAGAACCCTAACGGCAACAACACACCGAAAGCTAACAAAATTAATGAAGATGGTTTCTATATTCTGAGTGCCACGGACAACCTCACGCAGGATTGTGCGCCTCTTCAAATTTTTGTGACTGATCCTGTCAGTGGTGTGGTGTTTGGTCCGTTCGCGGTAGGAACCACCATTAAGTTTACCCAGGATGCGGAAGCCACTCCTGAAATTAAAGATATTGGTGGCAACAAGGGTAACGCCAACCATGTGGACCATCATATCATTTTGAATGGGGACCCTGTGGTGACTGCGGTAGATCAATCGGGTAATACCAGCGATCCTGTAACCTGTTTGGTTCCAGAACCTCCAAAATAAGGTTCTGTGATTTAAGCAAAATAGTAAGCTTTATTAGGAGAGTTTCTACGGAAGCTCTCCTTTTTTATGTTGGAGTTATTCTAATTATCCAGCTGCAATTTTTCCGACAGGGCTTGCTTGTTGCGGCTAAGGAAATGAAAGTAGAAAAACTCTATGGAGAAAACCATCAGGAAAATAAGAAAATGAAAACCAAACATGATGGCTCTTTGTTGATGTTCCACCAGGGAGAGCAGGTTCAGAAAAATGGCTCCCCAAAAACTGATGAACACCGGGCTGAGCTGCGCGATGAAAAAACCACCTGGAAACGCCATCAGCCCCAGCATGACCATGCCGCCAATCGTAATGATGCGCTCGACAAGGTAAACCCAGGGTTTCACCGTTCGGTTTTTCATCTGTAAAAAATTGTAAATGTTCAACGCCAGATAAGGGAAGGATGCCATAACGACCTTACTAGAAATGTCATCCATTGTTCCTGAAAACAACCAATACCCAAGGTTCGCAATGATCAGGAGCACATAAATAACTTTATACGATAATAAATATTTCATGGGCCTTTGTAATACATAATTTGGTTATTGTTTCATTCATTAGAATTATTTTTTCTCCAATCGATGCAAAATAATTACAATTAAAAGCGAGTAAAGTCCCATGGTGGCGAATCTTGTTAGATTATTTAGTGTTGCCTGTTGGCGTGGATTAATACATGCTGCTGGATATTGTTTTATATATCCACCTCCTCTATCAATGCATCTATCAACAAATTCAAATTCTAATGTTTCATCAAATAAAAATATCAAAATAAAAACAATCGCTATTTTAAATAGTTTTGTAAAGATAATTTTTAAATAGTGTTTAATATTATTTGGTCTTAATTGGAATATAAATGTGGTGATTACATCAAATTTAAATAAAACCATGACTAAAGTGAATATTAAAAATAATATTATTTGGATAATAATGAACATAATCGTCTTTTAATTTGAATTGCTAAATCCGGTCCCAAACTACTCCTGTGATTTCAGTATCAGGGAATGCGGTAAGAGACACAAGAGAAAGGTTGAGAAGCGAATCTAAAATGAATTTCGTTAAGGCGTTGTGTGCCGAGAGTATGAATTTCATCGATGCTTTTTTGGTAAAAGACTATTTGTCAGAAACTTGCACTCTTTTACTCCCCATAGAATTTAAGATTGATCTTGAAATAACTTTTCTTTAAAAAATGCTCTTAACTTTATCCAGGGGCGGAGGATAGAGCCACAAAAATTGGCGAAATTGACACCAAAATACATTGCGGGAATGAGTAAGAGTCCCCACAATTTTCCTTTGAAAAATACTCCTATTAATATTAAGACAAAGAAAATACTTAAATACGCTAACATCCAATTTCGAAACATAGTGAAGTGAAATGACATATTACATCGAGTGGGAGAATAACGAGTGAAGGTGCAGATTGTTTTTAATAAATGACCACATTTTATCTTGGAGGGTCGGATTGAAAACTGAATTTCCCCTTCTTTTTCGCTGATGAGTTTAAAGGAATTGAACTTGATGAACTCTTTAAGAATCGCAAAATTATTTTCTGCCGACCCCTCCACCCAAAACGAAACTTCGTAAGGATAAATAAAGGGTTTTAACAGTTTCTGGATCATGAGTTAGTTTAAGTGGAAAGACAAAAACTGCAATGAGGGCAATAAGAATCGTTCCAACATAGTTAATTTCCTTTTTTAATTTCATTGTCCAATTTCTCAAAGTAACGATTCGGAAAATCAGGATCTGTGGGTAAACGAATCTTTCCGAAAAAAGATCTTTCCACGAAAGCGGGCCAAACACTGGATCTTTTTTGTCGGGAGTCAATGGTGTCTTCGAAGTCATGATCAAAGTTATAAAATTCAATAATAGGTTCGCCGTTAAAGATTTCCAACTCCCAGGTTCCTGTTTCTTTAAAAGTATTATTTTCGGTTTTTAAGATATGTATGTATTTACCATCATTCGTGACAATAATAAATTCGTCCGCTTGATTATTTTTGTAGGTTCCCAGTAACTCGGATCTTTCAAAACTTTGCCCACAAGCCCAAAGTAAAAGGGGAATAAGGAGTAAAAAGGTTAGGTGTTTAGGCATCAGAAGCTTCCCGCGGATTGTGAACTTTTTCTTTACTAGGTGGAAATCCCGATATTACCGAATATCCACCAAACAACCCTTTCTCTATTAATAGTGATTGGTTTCTTCGGGTTTTGTAGTCATAAAAGTCGATATTAAAATCATTATAGGTAAAGTCAGTGTGAATCATCGCTCCCAAAAATAAAAGAGGGTTATTTCCCAATGACTCAGAAGAAGTTATAGCTAATGTTTGTGAATTAATTAGCCAAGAAATATCTTCAATTCGTATTCCAGGATATTCTAAGATTCGTTTTTTCTTATTCTTCACATCATAAATTAGTATGTAAGGCTCTTCATTAAGAGCAGTTTGGTTATAAGATATCGCAAATACGTTATTTTTGTTCCAAGCGGTAGACAAACCTGTTAGGAGGCATACATTATCAAAGTCTAGAGAAGATACGTTTAATAGAAATAGTCCTCCAAATTGAGACTTAACAAGGGCATACTTTTTATCCGGTGAAAAAAGTATGTTTTCTTTCACATAACCAAAAATACTTCTTTTTGGATCTAAACGATATAAATGTTTGTTATTGAAAGTAGCTTTTTTTAAACAAATTGGGTAGGCAATTGCCAGCTTTTTCCTGATTTTGTCTAAAACTTCTTCGGAGAAGTGTTCTTCGATATTTTTAAAATGATCCTTATAATTGTCATATTTTAAATTTTCATTAATTCTTTGAGACACTAGTTTGCTGTTTTTATCCTTGCCAATCCAGTAATGTTTATCTCCACTAAAGGTCCCTGACCAGATTGTTATTCTTAACAATTTCTTGATCATTTTTTTGTCTGGAGTCGATTGCGAGCATCCAAAGAAAAATGTTAAGAATATTAAAAGCAATAATGGTTTCATAGTTATCAGTTATCTGAAAAAATTCTTCAGTTTATGAGCTTTCATGAATTGGATGGTTTTGTAGGAAATGTAAGTTCCAAGGGGGAAACCTAGAATTAATATATAAAGAAACAAATTAAAGAGATAATATCCCCACAGTTTTTGTAATAAGAGACCCAGGCCCATCATCAAGTGAAAGGCGGTCATATAGCCCAGGAATATTGAAAAAGACGAGTCAAAGTTGGAATCGTTTAACAAATAAAACCACATACCTAATCCTGCGAAACTTGAGATCACAAAAACCCACCCGAACCGTTTTGTAAGTTTTAATGGGTCTTGGCTATAAGTCGAATCAGGTTTCATTATTTTTTGGTGCTCACTTGGGGAACGACTATTCCTCGGAAATACAAAGTTAGAGGTGTCATTATTAAGTAAACAATAAGTGCGGAAACATAAAAACGGCGAATAAGCAATTCAATTACAATTAAAACACCACCCATTGTAGCCACAAAAAAATAAAGCCAATTCCCTAATAAATCTAAAACAATCTTTTCTCCGCATACTTCACAAAACCTTTCTTTAATCCACCGAGACGATCCATTTTTATCCTCCAGGGTGATACTCTGCTCACCACAATTGGCGCATTGATATTGTGGTTTGGGGTTTTTGAGAGGGACGATAAATCCTTCAATTATCAATGCGGCCACACCCAGAAAGAAAAATAAAAGCAACGCTATAAAAGATAGCCAACCGAAATTAGGAATTTCCGGAAGAAAAGAAAATATCCAAAACATTCCAACGACAATGAGCACCAGGGCCAGCCACAAAAATAATCCATCTAATGATGGATCCAGAATCACTTTGGCATTACAGTTGCCGCAATGTTGAGGACCTCGAAACTTATGAAACATTTTTTGCCACGGGGTAATCCTCCCGTCCTTGCAATGAGGACAATTAAATTTAATCATTCTTTCTCTTACGATCAATTTCCAAACCCATAATGATTCCACTAAGAAACTTTTCGAATGCATAAATATCTAAGTAGCTCAAATCCGCATGACCCGGTGTGCGGTTTATAGTGGGAAGAATGAATTCATCGCCATTTTTTAAAATGATTCTTAGATAAATAAAGTTTTCCTTTCTCATATTGGGAAAGCGCACATGTTCCATGGATTCATAGGTAACATAATTCCATTGTCCCTCGGTTCCGACATATAATCCTAAATTCGTTACCACGACGATATCCTTGAAAATGCCAAAGAAATTTGTATAAACGCCGAGAGCCTTATCATTTTCAGGAATGGTTAATCCATATTCGTTGAAAAAAGAATCAGGAATGTTTGGTTCGTAGCTCTCTAATTCATGAAGTAACCATTTCGCTCGATTGTCGACAGGTCTGATCATTGTTTCCGCTTTTTAAGGTCAAACTTTTTAATGAAAGGGTGATTAGAAATTTTTCTAGTAATTTCTATGCATGCTTTAACGTAAAGAATGAAACCTGCACTTATCGACAGTATAAAAATGAAAATTATTAGCCCGGTATGCAGAGAATTGAGCGGATCCTGGGGGGGCTCACTTAAATATTTCAATCCTAAAAAATCCAATCCAAAAACCAGAAAAATGAAAAGGCTGCAAAGGACTAAAAATGGAAGTATCCATATACTGATCCACCAGAAAAATTTCCAAAGTTTTGATGCGTAAACAAAGCTTTGCATGAGGGGACTTTCCATTTTAGAAGCAACTAATTTCCCAAAATTTTGCGCTAGATAGAAGTTGAAGCATGCATAAAAGACAAAAACAAAACTTAAAATGAACCAGAATATAAGGGGAATATCTTTTATAAAAACTTTCCACTTGAATCCAACTTTGCTCCAAACCGGATAAATTATTTCACAAATGCAGTACAGGGAAGGAATTAAGGCAAGGATCCCTAAAGTATAAAAAATCAATTTATGAATTGGATGAGTTTGCGGCATCTGGTTGCTTATCTAAAGAATTTAAAGACTTAATGGATTGGGTAGCCCTTTTCTTTTAGTTCTTTTATTAAGTTCATTCCGGTTAGTACTTTTTTTGTAAAGTAGAGACGGCCTTTAAAATGGTTGAGTTTGGTTTCAGTTTTAATATAACCTTCCAGTTTTTTTATGAATTCTTTACCACAATCCATATAAACCAGTTTTTGAAATTCCATCATAACGTGTCCATCAAAATCCAAATGCCACATCGCAAACCAAAAGAAGTTGATTCTATTTTCTAATGGCAATTGTTTTATTTCTGTCTGATAGATGTCATGAAATTCCGCATAAATATAGTCAATAGAAAACGCCATAGGGCCTTCTTCGTAACTCAGCAATTGATTGTGAACAAGGATGAGTTCCCCTATGCTTCGTTCTAAAATCTCCTTGGAATTGGGAGTGGCTTCCGAAAAATTGTTTAATGATATTAAGATGAATGCTGTGAAAATAATTTTTGAAAAATATTTGAACATTGGATTCCTGGAAGTATTTAAGAATATTTATGATTTATGAGCCCTTGAACGTAATGGGCTTCTTCTCGAACTTCTTGTAACGAGTCATTTGCTAGTAAATTTATTTGATACAATATTGTCGCTCTAATATTGTTGGTTTTGCATTTTTTAAATAAAAAATATAATGCATTGGGAATTAAAGCTTTGGCAATTAGTCCACTTACGGGTATCCAATTGAGGATTGTTTCCAGGGCCTCGTCCTCAGACAAAATTTCAGTTAAGGTTTCGCTGCAAACGATGCAATTTGCAGGCTCTTCGAGTCTTGGGTAAATTTCTTTTAGAGCACTGGCTAAAGTAAGTTGTTGGGTTGAGTTTAAATATTCAAGGTCATAAGCAAACAAGTTTAGTAAAATGCACCAATGGGGATTTTTACAACTATTATTTTCTTTTAAAATGGATATGATTTCCTGAAAAACATTTTCCGGACACATACTATAATCTTCTATAAGATATTCTTCCAATGCATGCACTGCCTGGTCCAATATCTTTTCCTCCTGGGTAAGCATTGCATTAGAAATGCTTCGACAATAACGTTTCCAGATATCTTTTGTCATGACATGGCTTAGTCTGCTACAGGAGTAGAAATATAATAATGAAAAAAATTCCCAAAATTAACCGCCGCTAAAATAATTCCAATAACAACCAAAGGTTATGTTGACTTAAGACAGTATTTGAAAATCATCGAATAGATAACAACTGCCAAAATTTCGCATTCCATGGCAAAAATTAAATCACGCCTAAATTCATGGTCGCTCTGATTAGGATATAGAGTTCCAAAAATAAGAAAAAACGTTGCGAGAAGTCTGGTAATCGACCGCATTGGAATCCCAAATTATTCTAAAAACAACCAATTATAGGTTAGTTTAAAAATTAGGGTAAATCCAGAACAAAACCGTTTTGAGTATGTGATAATGAATAGATGAACAAAAAATTAGAAAAAACTTTTGAATCAGAAATTCCAATTTCTTTTAAAGGATTTATATATGGTTTAGGGATTAGTTTTGTTGGTTTGTGTTTTTTGATTTTAGCCAGTCTAATGGATGATTTTGGAGATGCGCTTCTTTGGGCGTGGGGATTTCTTTTTTTTATTTTTTCCGCAATTCCCTTTTATTTTTTTGGTTTTGTTGCGGCCTATAGAAATATGGGTGAAAGAAGGAAATTAGGGCTGATTTCTAATTCGATTGGAATCTTGGTGAATTTAATGATTCTTATTTTTTTTCCGGATGCGGTAACCATTTTTTTTGATTCGAAGGTAATTTTAATTTCGACTTTTACTATTTATTTTAATGGGTGAATATTTTTATTAGCTTTATGCCACTTTCTCCAATTCTTCTGTAGCTTCTTTCGGTTTTCCGGGTGGTTGTCAATAAATTCAAAATAAGCATATATTCCATCGGTCTTGAATTTCTTTTGCACCTCCGGTGGAAAACTTTCTTCAAATCGTCCTGTGATGTCGTTCAGTAAAAATAAAGCGACATCCCCAACAACCACCGGTTCTTTGGGAGCCTGCCTCGGGTCCGGCATTATTTGTAGGTTTGTTAAATTGTCTATCAGACAGGGAATCGCCTTTTCCCTGAGTTGTATAAACTCGTTATAAATGAGGTCTTCAACCGGGATGCTCTTTTGGAAAGGTATGGTTTTCACCTGAGCAATTTTATTGCAGAGTTTATTTAAATTCTTTGGTTCTTCCGCCAAAGCAACCGTCGCCATACATAACCATAATGTAAATACTGATTTGAAATTCATTTTGTTTTTGAAAATTGGTTTAGGGATTCCTAATCATTTCTTTCTAAAAATAAAATCCAAAGTAAATATATGACCCAACATCCTTAGCAGTATATTGGGTTGATAATTTTTGAATAAGACCTCAATCGTTTCGATGCTTGCGCTGGTTTGAGTTTCCAAACCATTTTTCGGGCCGATCCAGTAGCGGTTACTGTCTCCAAAAGGTTCCGACACTTTATAACGACAACCTTCATAATCAAATTCAAGTAGAAAATCTGAAAGCTCAAATAGCTTTCGCCGTCTTATATTCGAAATTCCTTCTAGTGATGATAATAATTTCTCTATTCTTCCCAGGCCGATATAAAAATTTTCGATTTCAAATGCCCCGGGAGTGCCATCACGTCTCTGAATAGGATAAGTTTTCATGGGATAAATTTAATCAAAAATTTATTTGTTTCAGATTAAAAATTATTCTCGGTTTCGTTTGCTTAATGAATAAGGTCCTCCCTGGGGTGAGAGTTTTAATTCAACCACGTAATGATAATTGTCAAGGTTTTTGGAATGCCACATATTTTCAAAGTGGTGTATGGTAATCTCTTTATATTGAATTTCCAGTAATTTGGTTTCTATCCAGGAAATTTTTAGATTCTCCATGTGGGTTCCTAAAAATAAATGATCGCCCTCTTTTACGCTTTTGCCTTTTTCTACGATGTAAACAAAATAACTATAGGTGACGGTCGCATGATAATTTACACGTAATAGAACCGCATCCACAAGTCCATCCGGAGATGTGATTCGCGCCAGTTCTTCTTTTAGGGGAGATCCACAACTCAATAAATTGAGTACTAGTAAAACACCAAAAATATTTAAAGCGTATGATTTCATGCCTAGGTCATGTTTCTCCGATTTGCAGAAAAAAATCATGGCTCAAAACTACTCTTTCTATTTCAGTATCAAGCAAAGTCTAATGAGAAACAAGTGAAAGGTTAAGAAGCGAATCTATAATGGATTGCATGGGATGATTTTGTGGTGAGAGTTGAATTTGATTAAAGGCCTAGGAGAGAGGTGCGGAAGCTCAGCTTTCCGGCATTGATTGGGTTTTGTGTCTTTGTGGAGAATCCTGCGGGGACAAACTTCTGGAGATCAGGCAATCCGGGTGGTTCTAATTTATTGGGGAAGATTTCAGGTTCGATAGAGCTCTATATAATAAAGAAAGGTTTTGATCAGGGGAACCGCATGAATAGAAACCTGAAATAACATAGGACTGAAGGGTGCAGGAAACTGACTGTTTTTTGCCATAATAGGTTGACAGGATAGCCTTAAAGGGGTAGTATTCGAAAAAGTAAATAAATAGTTTGGATGTCTAAATATTTTCCGAAATTAACAAATCCAAGAATTGATTAGCTATCCACTGGCCAAAATAGGGGGAAATGTCATGCTAAAGAAACTCGGAATGCTGTCTATAGTGACGTTATTTTTACTGATTTGGACTTGGAGAGCGCAAGCTATCCCGCAAAAATTACCCCAAATGGGGAATTTTGATTCGATCTTAGAGTTTGATCCCACCTGGTTATCGACTGAACAGGTTCCTTTTGAGGAAAAATCAAACCAAATCGAATTTAGAAAAGCCATTGGGTCCGTCTTGCACATTGAGTTTCCCAAAATATTAAATCCGCAAACACCAATTCGTATTCACACGGAATTGGGAGAGGTACGACAGTATCTCGCATCCGGTGGAGATGGAGAGTACCGGGCGAAATTGCTGGGACGGTATCTGGTCTATAAAGGTCGGGAAGGTTCTATATTATATCGATACGATGCAGACAAAAAAGCCTTACGCGAATTTGTGTATTTGCCAAAAGCCTCTTCATTGCCGAAAGACGGACAGGTGATTCGTTGGCGATTCGAAGGCGCGACCATGCAAGAGCAAAACGATGGCAGCATTACCTTTACAAAGACCGCCGACATCCCTCGCAAAAGTAACACCGTTCAAAAAACTCTATTCAAAATTCCACCGCCGGAATACATCGACGCCAACCATCAAGTCATCCGCACTGGTATTCATCACACTGTTGCAAAAAATCAACTTGCACTGAACCTGGGTTCAAACTCCTCACTCAACTTCCCCCTCTGGGTCGACCCGACGATTGTTCCTACATCAGAAGCGAAAGGATCACTAGTGGAAGAGGGAGCGGGATATATTGGGGATTACAACAACGACGGGTTTGACGATGTTTTTACCAGAGATAATAACCAGATAAAAATATATTTCGGGCAAACGTTTCCTTTGCCAGCCACTTTGGTTCCGGATATTATTATCAGCCGTTCAGACGGAAAAAACTTTGTGAATAAAGTAGTTTCTGCTGGGAACTTAAATGGGGATGCTTTTGAGGATTTTATGATTGCCAGTCCCGCTACGGATACAAATGGAACATCCACAGGAGCGGTTTATGTTTTTTTTGGGCAAAGCCCTGCATCGCAATTGAATCTGGATATCTCAGATGCTGACCTCACCATTAATGGTACCAATGGGGGAGATGTATTTGGCTTTTATGCGGATACGTTAGGTAATTTCGATGGTGTGGGTAATGATGATATTGTTGTCTTTGCTCAAAACGCCATTCTTCCCGGAAGTAATCCCGAAGTCCGAACAGGAACCGCTTATGTATTTCAGGGTGGAAACATAACATCCCCTGCTACCTGGGATGCTGAAACCGATGCCGACCTGATCATTCGTGGAACGGGACCTGAGGATATCAACATTGTTGAAGTCGCATCGGTGGGAGATTTTAATAACGATGGTAAAAAAGATCTGGGAATTAGAACAGTAGAGTTTGGTGAAAATAACGGAGAGGTGGTGGTTTATGGAAGCACGTTTGTAGGTCCGGATTTACAGGCAGTGACTCTGGACACCTTTCCTGGTGTTGGACCCAACAGAATAATTTATTCCTTTGACTCTGCAGGCGATTTCAACAACGATGGATTTGGAGATATTATTGTTGGAGATGCAAACGCAGAGGGCCAACTGGGACCTTGCCGCGGTTTTACCGGCGCTGATGCTGGAGCGGTCGCGATACATCTGGGGCATGCCGATGGTCAACCGTCTCCGGGATCCATTGACATTCTCCCTTGTGTAGAACCTGAATTTGGCTTATTTGTTTGGGGAATTGGAGATGTTGATGGCGATGGCATAGATGATGTTGCTATCTATAGACCAAATGTTCCTGATTACGCAATTTTTTCCGGTCGAACCAGTTTGCCAACAGCTCCTCTATGGGATGACCTGGATGCACAATTCATTATAGGAGGCCAAAGTTTGCCCCCGCAACCTTCGGGGGACTTTGATAATGATAATGTCAACGACTTTCTTGCCAATTCCATCCTTCCAAATCAAAGTCTCTTTTTCTCCTTTAATTTTAGTCGACCTGTCATCACCCTGTTAGGTAGCTCTGCACTCAATGTCGAAGTGGGTATACCCTATGTGGAAGCAGGGGCGACGGCGTTTGATATTGAGGATGGAGACATTACCGGACAAATTATTGTAACCGGGTTGCCAATTGATACGAGTTTTCCGGGAACACATCAAATTACCTATAATGCAACTGATTCAGATGGCAATGCTGCATTGGAACTGATCCGGACCGTCAATGTTATTCAAAAGAATCCACCTTCTACTTTATCCGGATTTCAGGATGGGGCTCTTCCTGACGGAAGTTATGGTGGAACCGAGGATAGTTATTTGGTTCAGCGGTCTCCTTCCGCTAACTTTGGAAACGAAACTTCTCTGGAGGCCGATGGGGTAGACTTTGATCCTGCCTCTGGGAAATACGGAGAAGTGGCAGCCATTATTAAATGGGATATATCCTCTACTCCTGCGACGGCTCAGGTGAGTCGAGTATTTATCACCTTCAATTACTCCGACGCCAGTTCAGGGGTCTACCATTTTTATTCGCAAAATTCACCCTGGTCTGAAAGTACTGTGAGTTGGAATGATATGGATCAGGGACCAACAATTTTGA
This sequence comes from Nitrospinaceae bacterium, assembly GCA_965223665.1. GTDB lineage: Bacteria > Nitrospinota > Nitrospinia > Nitrospinales > Nitrospinaceae > CBDCVY01. The sequence goes on along the minus strand of OZ245011.1, from coordinate 1,621,256 downwards.
GCACTCTTCCTCCTTTTAGTTTCGAACTTGGATCGGTAGAGTTGAATGAGAACGGTGTGGCTTTGGTGCAGGGGTGGGTGGATGGAACCATTCCCAACAATGGATTTATCATTCGTTCCGGCGGGACCAATAATGGAATTCGCATGGATTCCAGCGAATCCTCCGGTTTCCGCCCGAAAATAGATATTGTGTTTTCAAATGACGCTCCTGCTCCAGGTTTGAACAAAAACAACCTGTACACCGAAAGTTGTAATAGTCAGGGTCAATCGGGGCAAACCAGCATCAGCGTCGACTGTTTTTGTCAGGATTTAGTGGATGTTCCATTGTCATTCAAGTGTATCGGTTCCGGGAGTGGTGTGTCTTTGATGGAAAGCGGAGTGAGTTTGAGCGATCCTTCAGGTATCGGCAAAGTCACTTGTGCCTGGAACAAAGATTCCGGAAACACCAGCACGTTTACTACCGAAGCGATTTGCTTTAATGTGAATAACAACTAGTACAATAGCTCTCCTCATACAGTCGAGGCAGTGTGAGGAGAGCTTCATTTAAAGAATAAATTAAAAAATTTAATTTCTTAAATTCCTTTATATAAAAAATAAGCAATCCAAAAATACTCCGGAGGGTGTCATGGATAGAACACTGAAAAGTTTGTTCATCTTTTTATTAATTACTTTTTGGTGGATTGGCCATTCCTATTCCAGCCAATCCACTCACTCTTCTGCAAAGGATATGCAGACGGTTTTAGAATTTGATTCTTCATGGAATGAAGGTACTCAATCTCCCTTTGTTAAAAACCAAAATCATTTTGAATTTAATAAAACCATTGGATCTGCCGAGCGCATGGTATTCCCGAAAACGCTCGATTCACAAACGCCAATTCGAATTCACACTGAGTTGGGAGAGGTGCGACAGTATCTCGCCTCCGGTGGAGAGTACCGAGCGGAGTTAATAGGACGGTATTTGGTTTATAAAGGTCGAGAAGGTTATATATTATATAGATACGATGCGGACACGAAATCCTTGCGCGAATTTGTGTATTTACCGGAGGCTTCTTCTTTGCCAAAAGACGGGCAGGTGATTCGTTGGCGATTCGAAGGCGCGACGATGCAAGAGCAAAGCGACGGAAGCATTGAGTTCACAAAGTCCGCCGACATCCCCCGCAAAGCCAGCACCGTTCAAAAAACTCTCTTCAAAATCCCACCACCGGAATACATCAACGCAAACCATCAAGTGATCCGCACCGGGATTAACCACACTCTTGAAAAAAATCAACTTGCGTTAAACCTGGAACCTAATTCCGCACTCCAGTTCCCTCTATGGGTTGACCCGACAATGGTGGCCAGCAGTGATGCGAAAGGTTTCATAGAAGAGGGAAGGGTTGACTTCATTGGAGATTTTAATGGAGATGGGTTTGAAGATATTTCTGTATTTGATGGCAATAAAGTTAACTTATATTTTGGTCAAAGCTTCCCCCTGCCTGCGCCATTGGTCCCGGATGTTGTGATTACACTACCTAATCCCTCATTGAACCCTAGAACATCTTCGGCGGGAGATTTTAATGGTGACGGAATTCACGATTTAATTATAGGAGATCCCGGTGATAGCGGAAGTGCAACCGGATCTGGTCGGACATTTGTATTCTTTGGTCGTAATCCGTCCTCACAATTAAACCTGGATGCACTCACTCAAGCCGATATCATTATTTCTGGATCTAATGAAGGAGATCAATTTGGTGCTAGTGTTTATTCCCTGAATAATTTTGATGGGGAGGGTCCTGATGACATAATGATTTATGCTCGCCAAGCAATTATACCGGAAAGTGATCCTGAAAATAGATCCGGGTCGGTTTATATATTTAGAGGACGAAACTTAACTTCTCAGACTATCTGGGATGCAGAATCCGATGCGGATTTAATTCTCCGCGGGACAGGTACTGACGCAGTGGATATTCTTAAACCACGCCCTGTCGGTAATTTTAATGGAGATGCCACAGATGATTTCGGTTTAATTTCTTTCAATAGAATTGCTCAAACCTATGAATTTATTATTTATGAAAGTTTAATTGTGGGTTCAGATCTGCAAGCTGTTTCTATCAAAACATTGAATCAGGTGGGGATTTTTGGGGAAAGTTTAGACGATTTTGAGTTCCTAGGTGATTTTAATAATGACGGGTTTGATGATGTTCTTCAAGGGTCCCCAACCGGTCCCAAAAAAGTTGGAGCTTGTAGGGGAGATGACGAAGAAAATCCTGGTTTAGCAATAATTCACTTGGGTCACGCAGATGGCCAACCTTCTCCCGGTAATATTGAAATTGCTCCTTGTACTGGACGGATTTTTGGAATCAGAGCCAATCGGGCCGGTGATATTAATGGGGACGGGTTTGACGATGCTGCAATATATAGAGGAACAAAAGATGACGTAGTTATTGTTTTAGGTCGCAGTAATCTGCCGACAGGAGTTTTATGGGATGACCTTGACACTGATTTTATAATTGAAGGAATATTAAATGACTCTCAATCAGCAGGAAATTTTGACAATGATATTGCAGATGAAATTTTAATATCCGGACTAACTGCACCGGTCCATACTTATTTCCATTCTTTTCCCATTGACCGGCCTTATATTACGATCAACGGGAAAAACCCCGCTGAGGTAGAAGTCGGAATCCCTTATGTAGATAGTGGAGCCACCGCCTTGGATCATACCGACGGTGATATTTCAGGAAATATTATTACGAACGGGTTGCCCATTGATACGAGTGTTCCCGGAACACATCTGGTTACTTACGATGTTACAAATTCAAACGGTGCTTCCGCGAATCAGGCAGTGCGAACTGTCAATGTGATCGAAGTTGCAAATCCTTCAACTATAACCGGTTTTCAAAATGGGGTGTTTCCGGATGAAAGTTATGGAGGAACTGAGGACAGTTAATTGGTCGAACGTTCCCCTTCCGCTAATTTTGGAAACGAAACAATTATCCAGGCCGATGGCGTTCAGTTTGATCCGGCTTCCGGAAAGTATGGGGAAGTGGCCGCTATCATTAAATGGGATGTGTCATCAATTCCTCCCACAGCTAAGGTTAATAAAGTGTTTCTAACTTTTAATTATACCGATGCTAGCTCAGGGTTTTATAGAGTTTACTCACAAGATAGTCCGTGGTCGGAAAATACAGTTAACTGGGATGATATGAATCAAGGACCGACCCTATTGGGTTTTATTCCACCTTTTACCTTTGACGTAGCTCCTATTAAATTAACGGAGGAAGGCGTGGCGGTGGTTCAAGGTTGGGTGGATGGTTCTGTTCCTAATAACGGTTTGATTATAAGATCCGGCGGTACAAATAATGGAATCCGCATGGAGTCCAGTGAATCCTCAGGATTTCGTCCCGTGTTAGAAATAATTTATGTGGATGCAGATACTCCTGCACCTGGGTTGAACAAAAATAATGTGTACACGGAGAGTTGTAACGCGTCCGGTCAGTCGGGGCAAACGAGCATCAGTGTCGATTGCTTTTGTCAGGATTTGCTGGATGTGCCTATGACCGCTAATTGTTCCGGTCCTGCAAACGCAGGTGTGGCGTTGGTGGAAAACAAGGTGAGTTTGACCGATCCATCCGGCATCGGCAAAGCCACCTGCACCTGGAACAAAAACTCCAGCGACACCAGCACGTTCAACGCCGAAGCGCTTTGCTTCAACGTGAACAATAACTAACCAACCTGGCGGTTGGAAGCAACAGGGATTTTCAAAATCCTGTGGAGAAATGAAATCGAAGTAACCTGACGAAAATGAAAAGTCGCTCCAGGCGCTAGCCTGGGGCCTCCCTCGCTAAGGGCCACGTCGTCTTTAGATTTAAGTGTTGATGGGCAGCGCAATGTATTCCCCCTTTCATGAAGGGGGTTAGGGGGATTTTACCTTTTAAAAAAATTAAATGAATTCATTCTCGAGGCTCGGTCTCTAATCCACCCCACATGCGTAGCACTTTGCCGTTCATCGTTCCGTGAATGCTTTGCAGGTAACCTTCCGCCGCTTGTTGGGCGGTGACGACTCCACGACCGGCCTGGTCTTCCGGCACCACCGGTGCGGGGCTGACCACGTTCACCCGAATGCCGCGTGGCAATAGCGGACCCACCGTCCGCGCGAAAGAATCAACCGCCGCGTTGAACGGACCGGTTGCCGCGCTTGCTGGATTGGGATAGTCACTGAGATATCCACTGGACAAGGTAAACGAAGCTCCATCATTGGCATAAGGAGTGCCAATGCGAACCAGGTTGATCTGCGACATGAACTTGCGTTCGAACCCATACGCAAAATCTTCATCCGACAATTGTTCATAGGGTTTAAAAATACTGTCGCCTCCTACGGAGCAGACCAACGCATCGAATCCTCCCACGGTTTCAAACATCTTTTTTACGGAGGCGGCATCGGTATAATCCACCTGCAATTCTCCACTGCGTCCGGCACGCAACACTTCGTGCTTGTCGGATAATAACTGCACGATTTCCGCTCCAATAATTCCACTGGCCCCCAGTACGATTATTTTCATGATGTGTTCCTTTATGCAAAATGAATTTGTATTGAATTTATATCAGGGATAGTATATAGATACAACCAGGCACATTTAAGTAACTTAGTATGGTGAGGAAGCCATGGCCAGACAAAAATATTATGACGGACCCTGTCCCATTGAACGAGTGCTTCCAGTTTTTGGCGCAAAATGGAAACCCTCGATCCTCTTTCATCTGGAAAGTGAGGGCACGCTTCGCTTTAATGAGCTGCGCCGTAAAATTCCCGACGTAACGCAGCGCATGCTCACCAACCAACTGCGCGAACTGGAACGCGACGGTTTGGTGCACCGCAACCACATTCCGGAGATTCCACCTCGTGTCGAATACTCTCTCACCAAAATCGGAAAATCTATTGGCAGTATAGGAAAGGCCATCGACCAGTGGGGCCAAAAATATTTTGCGGAAGTTCATAAAGCTCGTATGCGTTATGATAAAAAACAGACCTAAGAAATTTCATTTAATGAGTGCAACCTTAACTCCATCTATCGAAAAACTGGTATTCTGGGGAAAAGTCAATTTTGCAGGGGAGCGTCAATGATAGATTTAATTAATAAGTACCTGGGCCCGGGCGCCGCGTTTGTAATTATCACCACGCTGGTATTATTCGTTGCTGCATTATTCGTGAAAGGGTTCACTCATGACCTGTTGCTGGAGGCGGCAGTGTTCCTGGTATCGGTGAAGTTAATTATCATGACCTATAGAAACAGCAAAGGGGTGGAAGAGATTCAGACCAAGCTGGACAAAATCTTGAGCGAAGAAATGTACCTGGAAAAAGTGTTGGATGATATCAAGAAAAACCAGGCACGAAAACCCAACTCCGAGCAAAACAAAGAAAACCCTCCGAAACCTGAATAGCACTTTGTGTGCAAAGGAAATTTTTCTTAATGAAAGATGGCGTAACGTTTTCAATAAGTTGATCAGCGTTCTTTTGGGCCAAATATCAGCTTCTCGAACTACCTAAAAACAGGTGGATTTTTTTAAGCGCTTCTTGATAACATGGACAGCAATCCATAAAAATTTAAAAATGTTTCGGGAGGTGTGAGATGCGTCATTTAACTCTTATCAGTTTGGTGTATGTCTTTTTGTTTGGTCTCAATAATAACGTGTTTGCGGATCCACTTTATGGGACGAATACACCGTCACCCTATCAAGGGGAATCGTCCATAATCCTTGCAGATAGTAATCATGATCCTTTAGGTCTCAGTGAAATAAAAAAAGAAAGCAATGAAGCACTCCAGGCAATACAAAACAAACCGGCAGAAATGAAAAGTGATGCGACACAGAAACATCAGGAAATGAAAAGTGAAATTGAAAATAAGCCGGCGGAAATGAAACAGGAAGTCCAAAAGAAAAAAGAAGCCATGGCGGATGAAGTTCATCAGAAAAAACATGAAATCCAAAGCAAGCCTGCAGAAATGAAACGCGATGTACAAAATAAACAGAACGCTATGGCCAATGAAGTGAATGAAACGCATGGCGAAATGAAGAGTGCCGCTGAAGGAACTCTTCAAGATGCCAAACAAATTGGTAATCATTAGAAATGAGAGGCCAATCCAATGAATGAGAAACACTCTATTTTTAGAACCCAATGGGGACTCTCCCTGTTGGGTTTGGTGGTTTTTCTGTTTTTCTTTTTTGGAAACTCAGGATGCGGGCCGCAGGGGACGGTGATAGTAAGAGATGACGGCGGTGGAGGTGTCGGAACCCCAGGACCGCGTGGGGGTCCTTATCCGCAAGGGGGGCGACCCGGAATGCGGGGTCGGGATTTTGATCGTGCCTATGATCGGGAAATTGAGTTAGCCCGTCATCGGGCAGGAAGAATTCTTGAAAGAGGCAATCGCCGAGCCAATAAAGTTATCAGGCGAGGCAACCGGGAAGCGGAGCGCGTTCTCACAATTGGCCGCCATCGGTTTGCAAAAATACGCGGTGCTGCCTGGGGAGAACCTCGACCTATTCGCCGAAGAGCCAAACGAAGAGCGGAAAGGATACTTGCTGAGTCGCGAGTCGAAGCTCAAAGAATCAAGCAGGAAGCCTGGCTCGAATCGGAAAGAATCCGTGAAGACGCCTGGCAAAGGGCGAATGCCGTTCACCAGGAAGCGCAACGGGTATTTGGAGAAAGAGGTCCTTCAAACGATTGGCGACAATAGAGAGTTTCTATTTTTTAAGAGTCTCTGTCATAAACCTGATTTGAAAAAAACACAATAAATTTAAATAAAAGACCCGTGTATTCCCCCTTTATGAAGAGACCTTTGCGTAAGTCAGAAAATATAAACCCCCTGGAGGTGAATCACCCCGACCCTCTTTAGGAAAGAGGGCGAACATGGGGCTCCGCTCTTTTGTTGAACTTGTTTGTTCAATAATTTTTGGTTACGCAAAGGTCTCTAAAAAGAGGGGGCACATCAATTCCCGTTTTTAAATGGATTTCTGAAGGGAAACAAAAATCAAAATAATTAATGAGGATTCGGTTCACCCTTTAACTCATCGAGAATAAATGTTGCCTCCAACCGCCAGGTTGGCTTAGTCGCCGAGGTAGATTTTAACATCATTGGGATACGGCCGCCCTTGTCCGGTTTCGATCCAATGCTTAAGGCTCAGCAGGTAGCAGGGCCACTTGGTGTTGAAGTAGAGGAAATCGTCTTCCGTGGCCCCATTATTTTCGTGAACCAACCGGACCCAAACCTGATCCGTGTCCAGTTTCAGGAAGAACAAGAGATCGCTGCCGTTCCAGGGACCGGGTCCCTCCACACAATGTAAATGAACCAAAGCATGTTCTTTTAACTCCACGATTTTAAACGAGAGCGTCACCACATCGGAAAAATGGAGATGAACAGTTTCTCCCATGAGCGGAGATCCATCCACAGTGGTGGCCCACCACCCGACAAGCCCTTCCGGTTGATGTAAGGCACAAAATATTTTATGGATATCTCCTGCAATACCGACTTGATGCTGAACTTTAGCCATAGTAAGTTGACGTCCCTTTAAGAAATTGAAATTTCTGAAAATTCATTGTACACGAAACGCCTTGAAAAAAATTTATTATCAAGGTTTTTTAGCGCTGGTCAGTGAGTAGTACCCATAGCTGTGATTTATGGAAACGTCGACGAACCCACATCGATTTAGAATGGATTCCAACTCCGCTGCTGTAAATTGTTTCCCTTTGGTGGCTTTCAGCATGGCCATGGTAAAAGAAGCTGCCGGAACCGGTCCGTCCTTGCCATCGCTCAATAACATTTCATGGAGAAAAATTCGGCCACCTGAAGGAAGGGCTTCAAACGCCTTCGCTCCTAAATGGAGGCATTGTTCCTCGTTCCAGTCATGAAAGATATTAGCGAAAAAAACCGCATCATAACCCGTTGGAAAGGAATCGGTAAACATATTAGCAGGAATAGTATCGATCCGGTCCTGTAAGTTATACCGCTGAATATAATTGGTTGCCAGAGTGCAGACCGGTGGGAGCTCCAGGATCGTACACTCGATCTCCGGATGAAAATGAGCCATAGCGATGCAGAAGCAGCCTGATCCTCCTGCCACATCCAGCATACGACTGACACCCTGGAAAAATCCCTGGCGAGCGATACCCATAGCCGCGGGAAAGGAGTGGCTGTGCATCAAGCCGGTGAACTTTTCGGCCAGCTCCGGAGGTAACTCTCCCTGTTCCCAGGGGTCGGTATTGGGGAGGTCTCCATCTGTTGAAGGTCCTTGCCGGGATTTGTCCTCGGTAATGACTTTCATCAGGTCGGCATGAGTGATTGGATTATTCTTAAAGAGGGAAAGGACGCCTCCCCAGTAAAAAGGCCCATCCGGTAAAAGAAAGTTTCGGGAAGACTCCGTAAGTGAATAACGACCCTGGTGCTGAACCAGGTAACCGAGGGAAGCCAATACGGTTAGAACCGCTTCCGCCGCCCGCGGGCTAAAATTGAAATGCGCGGCAATCTCCTCAATGGAAGCGGAACGGTTTTCCAGAAATGGGAACAGGCCGACTTCATCCGCCACTGTGAGAGTGGGCAAATGAAACGACGATAACCAGGTATCCCATAACAATTGGTCAGTGCATGTGGGTAGTGAAGGATGTTCGTTTGCGTTTTGTGAACTCATATCATCTCCCATGGGTATAAGTTTACGTGCCGATACGGTTGAACGGTGTGTTTTGAGTTTATTGTATCTCACGTGTCCACGCGGATAAATAAAATTAATAACTAAAAAAACTTGAAGGAAAATACCCCTGGTCCGCAGCGTGACGCCGGACTCAGAAATTAATTCTCTTTATCTTATTAAATGCTTTGATTGTCAATCACCCCGACCCTCTTTAGGAAAGAGGGCGAGCATCGGTGTTCTTCTTTAAGTTTATTATGTTTGGTTCAATATTCTTACTTATGCAAAGGTCTCCTTTAAAAAGAGGGAGTGCATCAATTCCAGTTTTAAATGGGTTTCTGAAGGTAAGCAATATTTAGAAAAGCATCTGAGCGCGCGGCATATACAAAAACTGATCAGGAATTAATTTATTCCACCGGACGTTGTCCGGCTAGCGGCAGCGGTGCATTTTTAAATGTTTACTTTTTCGAGAGCGCTGTTGTTGGGCGATGGCTTGTTTGAGTACGGTTTGGGTTTTTTTACTGGCGTAGTCCATTGCCGTTTTGCCTTTTTTTTCTTTGATGTTGTAGTCGGCACCGTATTCTACCAGCTCTTTCACTACATCCTTGCGACCCATTCGGGAAGCGAAGATGAGTGCGGTCCATCCCGCATCTTTATCTTGAAGATCTAATTTGGCACCGTGCTCCAAAAACAATTTCACAATGGACAGCGCGCCTCGGGAAGCCGCGATCATTAACGGAGACATGCCGCTTTCATTTTGCCAGTTGACCGGAGCCCCGGCTTCCAACAACTGTTTGGCTTTGGGAAGATCCTTTTTGACGGCCGCGGCCAGGAGCAGGTTGCCGTTTTTCCCGGAAGCGGCATTGTGGTTTTTATTTAAAGAGGAAACCAGTAAGTGCCGCACCGCTTTTTGTTTTAACCTTTTTGAAATTTGTAAAGCCGTGACTCCGTTTTTAGCTTTTAATTCCGGGTTGGCTCCCGCGTTTAATAATTTTCGCACCACGCCGGTGTATCCTTTAAGCGATGCAAACAGGAGCGCCGTCTGTCCGATTTTGTTCTGATAATTCGGATCGGCTTTGTGCGACAACAAATTTGCGACCACGGCTTCATAGTCCTCCAAACTGGCTTCGATGAGTGGAGAGCGACCCTGGTTTGTTTCGACGTCAGGGTTGGCGCCTTTCCGCAGTAACTGGTCGACAATGGGCAGGCACCCGACCTTCGAGGCGAAGTACAAAGCCGTGCTACCGTTGGGCAACTGAACATTCACATCGGCTCCACGTTCCAGCAACATATTGACAATGGCTTTGCGACCGTTGAGAGAAGCAATCATTAATGGAGTGCCGCGACTGGTTTGCAGGTTCACGTCGGCCTGGTTCTCCAGTAAAGTTTTAACCACTGAATCGTGACCTTCGATCGCGGCTATGATTAAAGGCGTATAGGCATTTGTGTTTTGAAAATTGACATTGGCACCTGAGGTGATTAAGGAAGTGACCGCTGACGCCTCTCCCTTTTTAGCCGCGTCGATTAACGCCTGGTTGGCATTAGCAGTAGTAAAAGTAATGAAGTAAACAACTATGAAAAAAAGAATGGATCGGTAACCCGTCCGATGGATTTTGAACATTCATGCGACCTGAAAAAGAATTTGAACTAAGAATTCGGGTAAAACTACAACCGACCCTCAATTAGATGAAACCGTATTGTACACGGAAAAGCTGAAGTTTGTTTATTAGAAAAATTTAAATTGGGGAGGGGATATAAATTATCTTAATAATCTTGTGATAGGAAGCAAAAAGTACATTCGGAGGTTAGCTCGGACCTTACTGAAGCGAGTCTATGGCATTTTTTAACTGGCCTTTTAACCAATGCCCCTCTTCCATTGTCTCGTACTGCTTAATTAAAAACGGTTTCATTTCTTTCGCGGCGGGGCCTATGCTTTGTAATGCCCAGGTGAACTCGTGGCGACAACGTTCAAACCGCCTTTTCATTTCAGGCATGGCCTGGGTTTTAAAAAATTCTGAAAAAATTTCAGGATCAATTTTATGTACCGCCTCAATCGTGTGTTTCACTACGTAACACTTCTTATTTTTTACATAAGGCTTGATTTGGTCCAGGGCTTCGGTGACTTTGATGTCTCCCAAAGCGGAAAGAGTGTACTGCTGAACGTAAGGGCTGTCTGCGGTTTTAAGCACTGTCAGCAATTTGGGGCCAGACTTTCTGGCGAGCTCTCCTTGAAATCCTAAATGTTGAATCACCGTGACTTTATTGTGGGAATTATGCATTTCATCAATTAAATTGTGCAAAATTTTAACGACTTCCATTTTCTCTTTCGTGGTGGTAGCAACTTTTGAAATTGAAACTCCTAGTATGGCCAGGGTGGATTCGCGGAGCTTTTTGTCTTGCCATTGTTTGTCGCTGGCTTTGTTGAATTCCTGATGCAACGCATTAAAAACATCCGGGGAATTGCGACTGGCTACCATTGCAAGTCCACCGGCAGAAATATTGCGAACCGTTGGGTCGTCGTCACGGAGGAGCCGGAGTAAAGCATCCTTGACGTTCACTCTTCCTCTGAGCTTAGGGTTGGAAAGTTCGCCTGCAAGAGTCAGTTTTAGGTTTTCATTTTTGGTCCGGGAAGCTTTAATCAAAGCGGTCACGGTTTTTTCCGAAGGGTCTTCCGAATCTCTGCGGATCATCCAACCGAGGAGTCGGGCCGCTTCTATTCGAACATTGATTTTTTCTTTATCGTTGGCAAGAATACCGGGGAGGGATTCATCGATAGCTTGGGTATCCTGGTGGGCCACCACGGCATCGAGGTATTGTACTTCGATCTCCGCTTCCTCCAGTGGTTTGGTACGGCTGCACATGGAAACGCTATAGTCATCGGGCTTGCTCTTATCCCAATGAGAGTGTGCATAAATCAGGTACTTTTTATTTTCTTTAAAATTTGCGTAGTTGCACATCGTCCGAGGATTCACCGTTATGGACTTGAGGTCTGCGTTCCCTTTCCAGAACTTATCAGGATGAAGAATTATGGTTTCCACATAACCGCTTTTATTTTTGATTAATTGAGGGGCTTGAGTGGTGAAAACCGCTTTGGCATCTTCGAATGCTTTTTCCGGTGTGGAAGGCGCCACACAAGAGCACGCCCAGGCGTTCACTGCTGAAAAGAAAGATAGAAAAATAAAGAGTGAAAAAAATTGTTTCATAAGTTGCTCTAAGATATTTGGAAATCTACTCCTGGTTTAGTCCTCACCCACCTTACGTTAAGTTTAAGACAAACCACCCTTTAATTAAATGGCAATTTATTTAGATTCCAAAGTGACCCAATTTCCTGCCGAGGCCTCGGAGCTATGCCAATCCGTTTTTCAAAAACAAAGCTCTATATATAGAACGAACTCTATCTGGGTTTAATTATTAATGGGTGTATGTACCCAAAGAGCTGAGTAAAAAGTTCCCTCTTTAGGGTAGGAGATTTTTTTAACTTTTTTTGAAAAGGGCGTTGACATTTTACCGAACGTTCGGTAAAGTAGCGTCATGTTCAATTCAGGAGGATCTAATGCCACTTAAAAAAATCGACGAAGACACTTTAATCGAATCGCTGATGGATGCTTTCCGGCTCCACGGGTATGACGGAGCCAGCCTCAGTGTGATCTCCGAGGCCACCGGCCTCAAACGCGCCAGCCTCTACCACCGCTTTCCGGGCGGCAAGGAAGAAATGGCCGAAGCTGTATTGTCGCATGTGGACAACTGGTTCGGTTCGCATGTGCTTGCTCCCTTGAACGGCACCGGTGACCCGGCCGAACGCATTGAGGAAATGGCCCGACGGCTCAACGAATTTTTTAAAGGTGGCAAAAAGTCCTGTCTGTTGGATGCATTATCCATTGGCAACGAGGACGATCCCTTTCGCAAGCACATTGAAAGTTCTTTCGGCGCCTGGCTGGGAGCAATGGTTTCAGTGGCTCGCGATTCCGGGTTCAGTCCGGCAATGGCCAAAGAACGTGCGGAAGAAGCCCTGGTCGGTATTCAGGGAGCCCTCGTCCTGGCAAGAGGAACGGGCAACCGCAAACCGTTTGCGCGGGTGCTTCAGGGGTTGCCGCAATTATTAACGGTTGGAGATAAACAATCCAAACCTAAATCGAAAAGGAGTAAGTCATGAAAGCTCAAGTTTTAAGAAGAACTAACATTTTTGCCCTGGCCGCTTTTTTGCTGTTTGCCATAGCGCAACAGGTGCAAGCTCACAACACTAACGACGTTTCACAATTAGCAATCAGCGGATACGATCCGGTCGCTTATTTTGAATCGGGACAACCGGTACGCGGCAGCGGGTACCACACCAGCACTTACAAAGGTGGCACCTATTTGTTCACCTCGGAAGCGCATCAGAAAACGTTTGAAGCGAATCCTGAGAAGTACGCTCCTCAATACGGTGGCTACTGTGCGTACGGTGTGGCGGTTGGCAAAAAGTTTTACTCAGACCCGAATCGCTGGAAGATTGTCGACGGTAAATTGTATTTGAACCTGGACGCCGGCATTCAGAAAAAGTGGAACGAAGATATTCGCGGGTACATCGCCAGTGCGGATGACAACTGGAAAGACATCGAGCGCAAAGCGCCTTCGGAGCTGTAGTTCGATGGGTTTCATCAGGAAGGGAACTCCGGTTTTCCCACGCGAATAAGAGAACCGGAGCTCCACAACCCTTTTAAAAATAAAACATATTAAAACTAACATTGTTTCAGGAGTATTTTCAAATGAAAACAGCAATCGCAATTTTGTCAGATCCCAATTCCGGATCAGAAGAATCTTTAGGACGTGTCTTCAACGCTTTAGCCACCGCATACGATTTTAAAAACGCCGGTAAAGAAGTTTCCATCCTGTTCCAGGGTGCCGGAACCCGGTGGCCGGAAGTACTTTCTGCAAAGGATCATCCCGCACACGAACTGTTTCAGGCGGTGCAGGATAAGATTCAGGGGATTTCCTGTGCCTGCGCCGATGTGTTTGGAGCCAATACCAGTGGTTACGATTTGATCAAGGACAACTCGGTTCCAAAAACCACGGGGTTGCCGAGCTTCAGCAATTTGCAGGATGAGGGATTCAATGTCCTCACTTTCTAAAACGAAAAGGTCTCTCCTGTAAAGGAGAGGCCATTGCGTGAGTGGGGGTTTTGAACAAGACACAATTAATAATAGAGAGAAGTAGATGTGCTCCCTCTTTTCCAATCTAGCGATTGGAGGCAGAAGGAATATTCGAAAACTTTGTGAGGATATAGCATTGAAAAAAATCATCGCAAAAGAATGTTCCAACCGGCCGGGGGCCGGGCTGGGGTGATTGACCTTTAGGAATAAATTAGAAAACGAGAGCGGATGCGCTCCCCCTTTATGAAGGGGGCTGGGGGGATTTTTCCTCCAGGGATTTTAGATTGAATAAATCGAACATTCGGTAAGTTTCTGTGGATATAGTTTGAAAGAAAACACATCGAAAATAAATTATGAGTGCAGCGTCACGCTGCTAGAAGAAGGAATTAAGATCATGACAAAACATTTTATGGAACTGGCGTTCAACGACAGCGTAAAGGCCGTTCAAAAACAATACGGCACGCGAGCGCCCTACGAAAAGATGGAAGCCAAAACCGAGTTTCGCAACAAACTCACTTGGCAGGAAAAAGGATACATCGAAAGCCGCGACAGTTTTTATATGTCGACAGTGGGAGAAAACGGCTGGCCCTATTTGCAGTACCGCGGCGGGCCCAAAGGATTTTTGAAAACGGTGGACGACTCGACGCTCGCTTTTGCAGATTTTCGCGGCAACGGGCAATACATCAGCGCGGGAAACTTAAACGCCACGAAGAAAGCGGTGCTGTTTCTCATGGACTACACCCGGCAGCAGCGATTGAAAATCTGGGCCGAGGCGGAAGTGCTGCACGCCGCCGATCATCCGGAGTTGTTGAAGCAGGTGGCGCTTCCGGATTACGCCGCCGACGTGGAACGCATTTTCGTGTTCAAAGTGCATGCGTTCGACTGGAACTGTCCACAGCATATTACGCCTCGGTTCACCGAGGAAGAGTTTGCTGCCAACCATTAAGTGACGTTGTTTCACAACGAGATGGCGAGAGGGGAAATCATGAAAGCAAATCAGGTTTTAGAGGAAACAACGAATTCCGATCCGCCTGAGTTGGATGCAAACCAATGGGTGGATCTTTACGGCGATATGATGTTCCGGTACACGGTGGTGCGAGTGCAGGACCACGACGCGGCGGAGGATATTGTGCAGACGGCTTTGATCGCGGCTTTGCAGGCGCGCACTTCGTTTGAAGGACGGTCGGCGGTGAAGAGTTGGCTGTTTGGAATTTTGAAACACAAAATCCTCGATCATTTCCGCAACCAGAAAACGAAAAACCTGTATGAAGTGACTGCGAATGGAGACGCGGACCCGCTGGAAAGAGCTTTCGACGAATCGGGGCACTGGATTCAGCCGCCCACGCACTGGGCGTTCGATCCGGAAAAGTCCGCAGAGAACTCGCAACTGCAGGAAACGCTTGCAAGTTGTCTGGCGCGGCTGCCGGAAAAGTATCGGATGGTGTTTGTGTTGAAAGAAGTGGAGGGCATGTCTACCGAAGATATCTGCGAAACCCTGAACATCAATTCGAGTAACCTGTGGGTGATCCTCCACCGCGCCCGCAACCAACTCAGAAAATATATGGAACAACACTTTCACGCCACGGGGAACTGATGGGTGGAACGGCTTCCATTAAAGGAGAAAAATCATGTCTATATATATGAAAGAAATTGCAACACCACCGGTGGTTTCTGCCGAAGAAACTTTCGACGGAACCTGGCCTTACCGAGCCCGGTTCACCGAAGCGCCCGGGTTCCGCATGCACTACGTGGATGAAGGGGAAGGCGAAACGGTTCTTGCGCTTCACGGAGAGCCGACCTGGGGATACTTGTTCCGGAATCTCATAAAAGAACTTTCGCTGACGATGCGAGTGGTGGTTCCGGACCATATGGGTTTTGGTAAAAGTGAAACGCCGCAGGATAGAAGTTATTTTTTACAGGACCACATCGATAACCTGGAGAAGTTTGTTCTGGACCTGGACCTCAAAAACCTGACGCTGGTGATGCATGATTTTGGCGGACCCATAGGCATGGGCTTGGCCATCCGGCATCCCGATCGCATCAAGCGAATTATCAGTACCAATGGACCGACGCCGTTGAATCAGCCGGGTCTCGGGGAGGCACTCGGCAAAAACGCGGCGGCTTCTCCGTGGTTTCGCTGGATTGGGAAAGCGCATGCGAACGGAACTCTCGATCGGGTTCTGGGACAGTTGGAATACAATATATTGAGCACGCTCAAGCTGAATGGTTTCGAAAGGAATTCTGTGATTACCGAGACCTGGTTGCGTGCGTATGGCGCGCCATTTGAAACGCCGGAAAACTGTCTGGGAGCCCTCGGTTGGGCGAAAGGGTTTGCAGAAGGAGCACATCAATTTGAAACGACGGACTCTGCTACCGTACAAAAACTTTCTCGAAAACCGGCACTGGCCTTGTGGGGCATGGCGGACCGAACGCTTCAGGCGGAGTATTTTATTCCACTATTTAACGAAGCGTTTCCCAAAGGTGAAGTGCACCAACTGGAAGGAGTCGGCCACTATTCCCACGAAGACGCCCCCGAGGAAATTGCCAACCGAATCCTGGAATTCATCACTGCTCATTAAGGTTGACTTTCCCCCTCTTTTCTAAAGAGGGCTGGGGTGATTGACCACTTGGGGGTTTGACTAATTGATCATTCAGTGTTTTATTCTTCAATCAAAGGAATTTCCAAACCTTCAATTTCCTGCAGGGCTTTGCCGGCGATTCCCTGCAAGTCTCCATACATTCCCACAGTGGATGCGATGACTCCACTAATTTGAGCTTCGCGTTTGGCCCATAAGCGTTGGGTGGTTTTCTTTTCCTTTTCCAGGTCCGCCTGCATATCCGTAATTTTTTCCACCACCGCTTCAATACGATGTCTAAAGGTAGGGCCGGTCAAGTATTCATAGACCAGTTGCATTTTTGTTTTTTGACCCTGCTGAAGTTGTTTGGAATTTGCCACCTCTATTAAAGTTTGGCGTAATGCAATGGCCAGAGGAACCATGAACTGTGGAGCCGAGACCCAAACGCCATCCATTTGACCAAACGTTTCAATTTCTTTGTGCATCGCGGTGGAAATTAAAATAGAAATTTCGGCTTTAGCTTTGCGTTGATCTTCTCTTAGCTTCGGCAACCAGCCGTTATGCCAGTTTTTGGTTCTTTTGGTTTCCCAAAGAATGGCGCCGCACACTTGTCCCGATGAAGAAAAAACTCTCTGAATCACATCGCCCCCAAACTCTCCTTTGGGAACCGGTTCAATACCGTCTTGAGGAAACTTGGACTTAAGCATTTCCTCCAGTTCCAACTCCATCACTTCCCCTTGAAGCTGCTGAGAACCCTGTTCCGCCTTTTGCTTTAATTCTTCGATTGTGCGTTGCATGGATGCAATCTGGACTTCTTTTTCTTTAACCTTTAGGCTTAATAATTCCTCAGTGTCTTTTTTAGTTTTAATTCTGACCTGCTCCAGGGAAGCCTGAACTTGTTTTTCTACGGTTAAGGCGAGTTCGCGTTTCGCGTCATCCAGTTCACGATTCTTTTTCATGACTTCGAGTTGCGCTTTTTGTGCTTCGGCCAGTTTGGCATCCTGTTGAGCTAATAACTCTTTTGTTTGTGCTAACTCGGTAGCTTGCTTTTTTAAATCAGACTCGGCTAAACGTTTCGCTTTTATTAATTCCTCTTTAGCAATTTCAGCGCGTGCCGATTCCAGTTTTTTTCGAACTTCTTCGTCGATCTGACTCTTCGCTTCTTTAAGAATTTTTTCCTGATCTTTGATAGAGTTTTCACGTTTGGAAATTTCCAGTTCTTTCTCAGAAATTTTCTTTTCAAATTCTTCTTTGGCCGCGGTTAAAAGCGGGGCCGCCAGCGACTCGGTCAGTTTTATATCATGGGAGCACTTGGGACAAACAATCGTGGGTTCCGCCATGGCATGATCCTTTAATAAGTATTTTCGCCCAACCCTAAATCAATTAATGGATGCAATCAAGAAAGAATTATATTCATTATGAATTAAATAGGAAAAAATATTTGTCTTTCTAAAAATGGACAATTCAATTACCAATTTGAAAGGGATTATTTTCCCACTTGTATTCTTAGACCACCGGTTCGATTTTTTCATCAGAACGTTCTTGACGACGCCACTTGTCAACAATACTTTTTACATCCAAATCGTTTGGACCGTTAATCCACTTATCATGAAAGTCGATATCATCACTATTGGGAGTGGGATTTGGTAAATGAAATTGTACTCTTGTGGGCAAGGGTACGGCTTCTCCCAATGCCATGCATTCTCCACGACCAAGTCCAGCTAATATATCCATTAAATCGCGCTCGGCTTCTGGTACTAAATTTCTAACATAATTCTGATCTGTAGGGTTTGTGATTCGCAAACACAAAAATGTTCCACATTGGGCTAAAACTGTTTCGGAAAGCTCATGGGGACGTTGACTTACAACACCTAGGCCAACCCCATATTTTCTTCCCTCTTTTGCAATCCGCTCCATTGATAATCGAGCTCCTGAAAAGGCTGTAGATGAATCTCGAGGGATATATGCATGTGCTTCTTCACACAACAAAAGTAGAGGGAAATCTTTATAATTCGGATTCCAATAATTAAATTCAAAAGCCAGACGTCCTATTTGTGCAGCAACTATAGGCCTTACGTCAAATGGGACAGAGCTTAGATCGATAATAGTAATAGGTGCCTTTTGTTTACCCAGGCCAATAAAATCTCTTAAAAGTGCTTCAAGGGAATTGGAATTATTCCTAATCTTAGGCTTGAGTAAGAAATCATAGCGCACATCATTTAACTTACTTTCTAGTCGTATTAGAAATCGATCAAATTCTCCATGCATAGGACCTTTTTTAGATCTACTGCTCCCGGGAACCATTTCTGAATTTTTTTCTTTTATTTGATTTACAAGATCATTTAAAGAAAAATAAACAGGAGTATCGACAGTTACCCGCTCAAGTTTTAAACTTTCTTTTTCAAGTGATCGTAGTTCAAGTAAATTATCACGAAAAAAAGCGGTTTGATTTGCTGCTTCCCTTTCGGAGTGATCTATTAGTAAATCACAAAGTTCAGCATAGGTCATAAGCCAATAAGGAAATTCGAGTTTTCTTGCATCAATATAACGTGCAACATCATTTTTGAATGCGCACTTTCTATCACTGCCTGGGGTGTCAATCCAACTATATTCTCCATGTAAATCTAAAAGGACAATGTGGGCTTTGGGCATTATAGTTATTGCCCGTTGTAATAAATTGGTTACAGTATAGGATTTCCCAGCTCCGGTTTGTCCCAAAATTGTAAAGTGTCTTCCAAATAATGAATTGGGGTCGAAATATACCTTTTGATTTTCATTAGTAGGTAAATATCCAACATCATATTTTTTAGATTGAAAGCGATTAAACATCGTACCAAGAATTTCTGTACCAATTGCATGTACCTCGGCTCCAGTAGTCGGAAAAACTCCCATACCCCTAACAAATTCTCCTTCATTATTAATTCTACCAAGAGGAATGAGTGTGATTGTACGAACCACCAAGGGATCATTTATAGTATCTTCAGTCCGCTGACCAGGTTCGGGAGGAATAAATTTTTCTTGTTCTGACATTCGGGTTACCATTGCCAAAGTTTTAGTCCGTCTTTGATTTATAAGTACATATGAACCAATTTGACCTATAAGTACATCTTCATCGCCAATTGTAATAATGGCTGGCGCACCTGGCTCATCATCCACTAGAGAGACTGAAATACTGCCACTCTGTACATCGGTAACATATCCAATTAAAGTTTCTTCATCACGTTCTACCATTGTTTCATCTTTTCAATAAATCCTTCAAATGAACATAAACTTGGGTGACCCTCACCAACTTCACCATTTAGGGAACATCGTTTTTCAGTTACAATATGAACTCTTGGTTTAGTAGACCATTGTTCAAAATGTTTATCGGATAGGTCCTTTGCTATAATTAAAAATGTAAAATTAGAACGTTCAAGAGCGTTTCCAATTTCAGCATTCACATGTTCATCGGCCATTCCATATCCAAGAGCAATTAACCTATTTAACTTGTCATCACTGTGGAATAGTGAGCCGCGAAATTCTGACCATAATGTTGAGTAGGGTGGGCGACCAGTGTCACGCGCCTTTCTATATTGGGGGGGGATCATTAAGCGATTAGTTTTTTCAGGTATGGATTCTGTAAATGCACATCGTCTGACTTCAGATTTTTCATTCTGATACCAACCTAAAGATCCATGTAATTTTATTAATCTTATACTTCCAGGAATTCCTCTGGCTCGACGACCTTTATGATCCCTACCTCTTATAATCATTATGTGTTGAAAAGATCCACCATCGAAGAAAGCATTTTCATGTCCATAAAAGCCATCAAAAAGTTTTACATGTTCATGCTCCGCTGCTCTTTCAATCAGCGGGTCATAATTTAAAGAAAAAATTTTAATGGGAATTTCTTCTTTTCGTTTAGAAAGAAGTGAAACAAATAAACTGTGGTACTTCAGTGGTGCATCAACACTACTAAAATGTTTGGCAATCGCATTTAACACACTAAAGCGATGAGGACCTTCTTTAATCCCACCAGTATCTAAAAGATCAAGAGCCTGTTCCATACTAGTTGCGCCACTATCAATTTTTTCTTGAATTTCTCTCCTCTCTTGCGTTGGGATCTCACTAGATACTTTGTCCCATAATTCTCCAGCAAGAGGATATCCGCTCCCATCAAGGTACGATGATCCAGCCCCTATCAAAAATCCAACCTTTTGAGAATTGGATTGCTCTTTTATCTTTGCTTCTACATTTTTGACAAAATCATTTGCCATAACATTGGAAATTTCCATTCCTTTTAATAAAATGTAGCGGTTATCACAAAGTAATAAGTGAGCCTAAATTAAATCCCCTCAAAAATTGTCCGAGAGATAAAAATACTCATTTTGAATCCATTATTTTTAATTAGGACTGAAAGAATTTTCAAATTTCCCAAACCCTAATTTATTCTGCATATAGAATCAAGGTAAAAATGGGCTAAAATAAATATTTCCAGTGATTTCGTCTCAAAATTAACCAATTTAGGTTAGGGTTAACTTAAAAAGGTTGACGCTGGAAGGTTGACAAGGGTTCAATTTTTAAAAATTTGCAAAGGTGAATCACCCCGACCCTCTTTAGAAAAGCGGGAACCAGCGTGACGCTGGACTCAAAAATTAATTCTCGATGAGTTAATTCGATTGCGGGGCGCTCAGGAACTCTTTAGAAATATTTCCATATATATAGAAGCCTCTCAAAACCCCTGAATGTGAATCACCCTAACCCTCTTTAGAAAAGAGGGGACCAGCGTGACGCTGGACTCAGAATTTATTTTCAATAGGTTTCTCAGAATCATATCTTCAGAGATTTTCGAAAATCCCAGTTGCCCCTGACGGCGAGTCAGTCATCGAGAATAAAAGTTGCCTCCACGGCGAGTGGTCAATCATCCTAACCCTCTTTAGAAAAGAGGGGACCAGCGTGACGCTGGACTCAGAATTTATTTTCAATAGGTTTCTCAGAATCATATCTTCAGAGATTTTCGAAAATCCCAGTTGCCCCTGACGGCGAGTCAGTCATCGCAAATGAAAGTTGCCTCAGGCGCTAGCCTGTTTCCTCCGGCCGGGGGCCGGCTGCCTCGCAAATGTGCGAACTTATGGGGGCTAACTCGGGCCTGTTTTCTAAATAAGTTTTGCAATGGTTGTGCACATCAGAATATTTAGGGTCAAAACCTGTTTGTGTGAATTTTTGATTTCTGCAAAATTAAATTCGCATAGGTCCCGTTTTTAGTCTAGAATAGAAAACTCGCGTTTTGCCTTGAGCAGATATTTATTCCCACCTTTTCCGTTCTTTTGGCTTGTGATTCCGGGAATTTTTTAAGAAGTGGGAAGAGTCTATGGAGTGAAGCCAAAAAATATTCAACCTTTGAAGGAATTTATGAACAAGAGACACAGAGTGCAGTTTCCCCGAACGGAGCTTTTGGACAGCAATCAGGATGAAAGTTATTTCTACCTTCATGGCACCAGCAAAAAAAGAAAAATAAAGTTTCACGATTACGACGAGATTTATCAGGTGCCGGGTTTGTATGAACAAATATTTTATGATCGCCTCAAATGCATTTCACCCAACAAGGTGGCCTCTATTTTGACGTCGGCTATCAAACAGTCTCCGGATAATTTTACCGAGCTTCGCGTGCTGGATTTGGGCGCAGGCAATGGCATGATGGGCGAAGAACTTAAAAAACATGGCGTATCGCGGTTAGTCGGTGTGGATATTATTCCGGAAGCTTACGATGCACTGATTCGTGATAGACCGGGAGTGTATGACGCTTACTATATTGAAGACTTTTGCAGCCTCAGTGAAGAAAAGAAAGAAGAGATTGAGTCCTGGCAATGCGATTGTATGGTCACGGTGGCGGCTCTTGGTTTTGGTGATATTCCAACGAAAGCGTTCGTGAATGCATTCAATATCATTAGCAACGAAGGATGGGTGGCTTTCAACATAAGGGATACTTTTCTGGATGCCAGCGATGATACCGGGTTTTCCATGTTAATCCGTGAATTGATATTCTCAAAATATCTGGATGTTTATCATATCGAGCGGTACCGGCATCGGTTATCCATTGATGGGCAACCGCTTCATTATTTTGCAGTGGTAGGAAGAAAAAATGCAGATATTCCGCCAGAGTTTTTGGAATCCAAAGGCATTTTTACTTAAGGGTCCTAAGATATTCTTTATTTTTCGGCGAGAGGTCGTACTTCCTCCAGCCCGCAGGCCAACGCCTGCCGGTAACCTTTAATTTTTGATAAGTTGATTCGATTTCGGGAATCTTAGAAACTCTTCAAAAAATTTTTCCATTCAATTTAAAGGCCCTGAAGGAAAAATCCCCCTAGCCCCCTTCACAAAGGGGGGACGCATCGTCTTTTTTTGGACATCAACTGCTAAAGTGTCATCCCTATATATAGAAGCATCTCAAAACACCTGAATGTCAATCACCCCACCAGGCAACGCCTGGAAGAAGTATTTCATTCTCGATAATTTTTTGAGAGTGCACTATCGTCACTAACTGTTCAAATATTCCTGCAGCCTCCAATCGCTAGATTGGGAAAGAGGGGGTACATCGGCTATTCTTTTTTGCTTTTTTTTTCTAAAGGCAGACCCCCCTTCCGAAAAGGTTCTAAGCGTTCGGCTCATACCACCGATCATCGTAAATGAAAGTTGCCGCCACGGAGAGTGGTAAAATCCCCCTAGCCCCCTTCATAAAGGGGGAACACATTGGTCTAATTTTTTATATCAACTGCTAAAGTATCATCCCTATATATAGAAGCATCTCAAAACACCTGAATGTGAATCACCCTAACCCTCTTTAGAAAAGAGGGGACCAGCGTGACGCTGGACTAGGGAATTTTTTTTCGCAGCTTTCCATTTATTTCTATCAAAAGCCCCGATTGTCAATCACCCCAGCCCTCTTTAAAAAGAGGGTGCACATCGGCTTTTCTTTTTTTCTAAAGGAAAACTTAATTTCTTGGTTGCCGTTTAATAATCATTCCTTTCTCGCGTCGGCCCATGACTTTGGGCAGGTTTTCGCGGATCAGTTTCCAGTCGGCTTTTTTGCTGGCTGGTGCGTACTTGCCTTGAATGACCGGTTTGATACTGATGCCATCGGCTTTCTTCAACGTGTTGGTGAAGTCGATCACTTCCGAGTATTTCATTTTTTCGACTTTCTGGAAAAGCCTTTGGGCTTTTATCATATCGCGTTTTAGTTCTTTACTGCCTTGTTCCTGGATTAAACTGAAAATCGCTTTCACGGATTTACCAATTCTTTCCGGAATGAACCGAGCGTCTCTGCCCGCCATTTTCTCAAACAACTTTCGATCGTGAGACGCTTTCCCCAGTTGCGAAAAATGACTGATTAAAAGCGCCGCGTGCTTCCGGGCTTTGGGATCCTTAATCAGCAGGATCGCCATTTCCGGACTGTGACGGTAATACGACTGCATCAGTTGCCTTCCGATGGCGTAAGGTTTCAAGCCTTCGTTACGAAAGGCGCGCAGGTTTTTAATTTTTTCGTCGTAATCCCTGAACGCCCGGGAAGCCACTTTCGATGCGACACAGTTGATTTCGATCGGTGCGGAAATGGACATCCAGTTGTACCGAAAAATTTCATTGGCATCGTTCCAGGTATTGCCGCTGATTTCTCCCGACAGGGAAGTCCAGAACTCCAACGCGTTGTTGTGTCCGCCGCCCCACAGAACGTCACTGTATATGGTGTGCAGGGACACCCGGTTGGCGGTGTTGTCATCTTCCAGGTCATCTCTGCCGCGATTCTGATTGCCGCCGTTGTCATCGTTGTCGGAATCCATTAAGTCCAATAACGTAGCGGCCACGCGGGCTTCCTGAGTTTCGCCGGTTCGGTTCGTGCCGGAATACAGTTCCAACTCCTGGCCGCCCGAATCGTTCTGGTTGGTACAGGTGGGCCATTCGCCGGCGCCTTCGGTGGTGCCTTCGTCCCAGTTGTACTGACCGTCATTGCACAGACTCAGCATGAATGCCGTGGCCCAGCCTTCGCTCCAGGAGAGTCGGGGATCCTGATTCATTTCACCAAAGTTATGCGCCCCGCCGGGAGAAGGGTCTCCCCCCGGATACGCCGACTCCAGCAGGAAATGTCCATACTCATGAATCGCAATGTCCGGGGCGCGGTTGGTGGAAGCGGATAAGTTGACCTCTCCATCAAAAAAGTCCCCGCCGCCGGGGTAGTCTACATTGACAAAACCCGGGTCTCGCCCACCCACAGTGACCACATGCTGCCAGGCGCGATCCATAAAAGAAAAAATCTGAACCGCTTCCATATCGTCGTCCGGAGTGACGGTTCCAATGTCGACCACCTGTCCTTCATTGAGGTCGTCGCTGACACTGGTTGCCCATTCATAGTCTCCGCCGTCATGAACCCGCCATCGCGTGTTTCTTAATTTGAGTTTGATGTACAGGTCACGACCATTCTGTAAAAAGCCGTCGTCGTTGTTGACGCTGAAGCTGAACTCTCCATTGCCGTTGGTGGTGACGGAACCCAGAAACTCATCGCCAAAGGTGTCGTCGTCGTAAAGATAAATGCCTCCATTGACGAGGGGTCTGACCGTTCCTTCAAAATCGGTGAAAACAATTCTGCCTCGATACGTTACCGGATCGCGATCCCGCCAGGCCTTGGCGCTGGAATCCAGAACGAACTTGGCGTCCAGTCCCAGGTTATTGTCCGCTTTCACCCGCAGGACTTTACGCGGGTCACGAATAACCGTGACCTTGGTTTCCTCAAGTTCTTCTTCCGTAAGCTTCTTGAGGTTGCCGGAAAACACCCGAACCGTTTTCGCCTTTTCGTATTTATTGAACCGGAGGTTTTTTCTATGGTCCCGCCACTGGCGTTGCGTGTAGATGCGCGCTTCCTTTTTCTCGACCACTTGATAGAGAGCCACGCGATCATAAATTGCTCCTTTGCGATCCCCCGCGGCGATTTCTATACGGTAGATTCCGTCTTTCTGCAATCTGGGAATTTGCACCACGGTGCCTTCCTTTTGTTCATCTCTTTCTTCCAGGCTGGTGGAAATACTCTCCATGATCCGTTGCTTGCGCTGATCGGGGGAATACACGATAACGTTTAATATAACGTCACCGCGTTTCACGTTTAAGGTAGAAACTCGGACCGGCAAATAAAAATACTTTTCATCGGATTTTATAATCTGGTTATCTTCTAATATTTGGGGTGTGATGCTGATGGGTCTATCGGGTGGGGTGGCAAAAGAGACAGCAGGAATCAAAATCGTCAAAATACCGGTAAATAATAGTGCCTTCAATTTATTGGTTAACATGACACAACCCTCCTTTTCTCTTGATCTCATCGTCCACATTTAAAAATGTTTCTACATTCTGAATTTTAGAATGCAGGAATGGATTGATCGTTTTTGGGATTCAGAATATGCGCTCCTTGGTACAGAAAGTTTACGATTGAGAGCGAATATCTCACTCGTATTCATTAATTAGAAATGGGATTTATGGGACAAAGGATATAGGGATTTGGGTGGGTTGTCAAACAATACATCAGGTGATTCTTTTTAAAAACAATTCGTTAGCCCGCGTGCCGGGCAGGATCCGGCGGGTTTAGGGGATGGTTTTTGATTTAATTAAATTAAACTATTTGTTTGAAACTATAAAGTATCTTAATCGATTCGTGTGCTTCTAAAATAACAAGAAAACGGGGTAATACAGATTACCCAACAAAACCATTAAAAATCCATCCACTGCTCAGGATGGAAAGTCAATAAAGGAGACACATCATGAATACAGCGATTCGATTAACCCAACTCAGTTTGTTAACCGCATTATTAATTTTTTCAGGGGTTGGCTTTGCCGCTCAAAATCAAAATTTGAATATTAATGGCGACCCCCCAATCATGGAACCCACTGGCGACCGATTTGAAGATGACGGATCCGAACACGGCATGTGGAATCAGGTTGCGCGTAACGAAATTATCATGGATGAATATTTTGAAGAAGACGGTTCCGAACACGGTATGTGGAATAAAGTTGGGGTTCCTGTAGGAACCACCGAAGATTTGTTTGAAGATGACGGATCCGAACACGGCATGTGGAATCAGGTTGCGCGTAACGAAATTATCATGGATGAATATTTTGAAGAAGACGGTTCCGAACACGGTATGTGGAATAAAGTTGGGGTTCCTGTAGGAACCACCGAAGATTTGTTTGAAGATGACGGTTCCGAACATGGTATGTGGAATCAGTTCGCCAGTAACCGAATTAAAACCGGTGACCTGTTTGAAGAAGACGGTTCCGAACACGGTATGTGGAATAAAGTTGGGGTTCCTGTAGGAACCACCGAAGATTTGTTTGAAGATGACGGATCTGAACACGGTATGTGGAATCAGTTCGCCAGTAACCGAATTAAAACCGGTGACCTGTTTGAAGAGGACGGTTCCGAACACGGTATGTGGAATAAAGTTGGGGTTCCTGTAGGAACCACCGAAGATTTGTTTGAAGATGACGGATCTGAACACGGTATGTGGAATCAGTTTGCCAGCAACGGAATTAAAACCGGTGACCTGTTTGAAGAAGACGGTTCCGAACACGGTATGTGGAATAAAGTTGGGGTTCCTGTAGGAACCACCGAAGATTTGTTTGAAGATGACGGATCTGAACACGGTATGTGGAATCAGTTTGCCAGCAACGGTATCACCAAAGGTGAACTTTTTGAAGAAGATGGATCTGAGCACGGAATGTGGAATCAACTGAGCCGCATTTCATGATGGGCCTCAAAGAGTCTGGGGATTCGGATTACCCAGCCTCCTCCTTCCAAACAAGGGTTACGGCTAACGCGGTAACCCTTGTTTTCGTCTTATCTCTTCCAATTTTTTTCTCTGAATTTCGAATACCTGCCAATTAAGGAAACTCATGTGATTCCTGGCCGAGGCCCGCTGGGCACAAGCCCTTTTCCTCTTCCAAGAATTGGGCGCGTTACCGAACAGAATCAATTCGACCCCCTCTATCTTCGGAAAGAATCTCCGGTTTTAGATAAAAAGCCAGATTAAATTACTTATACATTTCTAATATTTTTGTATAATTTATAAGTTAGATATTTTGGGAATATTTGTTGAGAAATATCGAGGAATTTGTGTTATTTTTTTAAAAATTTCTGGGGAATTTGGGGATAAAACGCGATAAATCATTTAATTTCAAACAATTAAAATTTTGTCAGAATCTTGAAATTTTTCTAGGTTTTCTATTGATAAATTTATATAAATGTATAATATTATATCTAGACAATTAATAAACTATTTGATGGAGGCACATCATGAATAACTCAATAAAAACTACCCTGACAAGTTGGATATTAACTACTTTATTATTAGCAGGACCCGGTTTTGCTGCTCCTGCAATTGAGAAGAATTTAAACATCAAAAGCAACTCACTTATCGGAGAAACCACTGGTGATCATTTTGAAGATGATGGATCCGAACACGGCATGTGGAATCAATATGCCAGCAACGAAATCACCTCTGGTGATTTATTCGAAGAAGACGGTTCTGAGCACGGGATGTGGAATAAAACTGGGGTTCCTGTAGGAACCACCGAAGATTTGTTTGAAGATGATGGATCCGAACACGGCATGTGGAATCAATATGCCAGCAACGGAATTAAAACCGGTGACCTGTTTGAAGAAGACGGTTCCGAACATGGTATGTGGAATCAGTTCGCCAGCAACGGAATCACCAAAGGTGATTTATTTGAAGAAGACGGATCCGAACATGGTATGTGGAATGAGTTTGCCAGCAACGGAATTAAAACCGGTGACTTGTTTGAAGAAGATGGTTCCGAGCACGGTATGTGGAATGAGTTTGCCAATAACGGAATCACCAAAGGTGATTTATTTGAAGATGACGGTTCTGAGCATGGCATGTGGAATGAGTTTGCCAGCAACGGAATTCGAACCAATGACCTGTTTGAAGAAGACGGATCTGAGCATGGTATGTGGAATCAATTGAGCCGCATTTCATGATGGGCCTCAAAGAGACTGGGGATTCGGATTCTCCAGCCTCTCCTCTCCGAACAAGGGTTACGTCTACCGCAGTAACCCTTGTTTTTTTATGAAGACCTTCTGTCCAAAGAAATCCTCGGTAATTTATTTTCCTCGAATTGTTTAGATACAGAACTTGTTTGAAAATGTTTTTACTGCACGTCTGATCTCTTCGAGAAAACGTATTTAAATTTGAAGACCGGTTGGTCCACAATTACCCTAAATATGGCATATTCCGAAATTAATTTTTTCTGAAAACTTTTATTTTTATTCAAAAAGAACTTATCGCGTTGCCCGTTTAAGTTCCCCTTTTACAACGACTCTATCTCAAGATTGAGGGTGTGGATAGTTTTGGAGAGAGACTGAGTGTTAATTAAGGTTTTATCTGGGAATGTAATGTTTATAATATTAATATAGGAACGCCTGAAAAAAATTTATTACTCCAAAAACTCTGAAAGAGTTTAGAAATAATAATGGATAAACTGACCTTACCCATACTGCTGGAAACATTAAGTGAGGACCCGAATATAAAAGGTATGATTGCGTCTTCACCCATATGTCATAAATTTTTCGATCCGGATTTAAAATTACAATTCATGAGCCAGTGTGGTGTCAATGCACTCAAGATAGAAAATATAGAAGAATATTATGGAAAATCCTTTCCTCCTCCATTTGCGCCCAAAGATACTCAGGCAATTATTAAGGAACATATGCATCGTGCTACTAAGGGGGAGACGAGTGTGGCAGAGTATCATTTTGTGGTGGACGGAAGAGTCATTTGGTTTCGTACTACGTTCAGTCCCTGTTTTGATCCTGATGGGGATCTCATTTATGTGCGGGCCGACTCGATGGATATTTCCAGCATGAAAATTGCTGAAAGAGGTATCCTGATTGCAAAGGAAGAGGCGGAAAAAGCCAACGCGGCGAAGTCCGATTTTTTATCTCGAATGAGTCATGAATTACGAACCCCGTTGAACGCTATTCTGGGTTTTGGCCAGCTCATGGGTCAGGATAATAAAGATCCATTATCACCCTCCCAGGAAAATCGTTTAGGTGAAATCGTCAAAGGGGGAAAACATCTTTTAGAGCTTATCGAAGAAGTCCTCGACCTTTCGCGCATTGAATCCAACCAGATCACGCTGTCCATTGAGAATGTTAATTTATCGGATGTCTTTTTAGAGACTCTTAATCTTGTTTTACCCATGGCGCAGAAAAGCAATATAACCGTGGATAATAAACTGGAGGGAGACCTTTTTGCCCTTGCAGATCGCACGAAGCTCAAGCAAGTGCTACTCAATCTGCTTACTAATGCGATCAAATATAATAGTGAAAACGGATCCATCACTTTAGATGCCTTGGAAAACCCCAAGGGGAAAGTGAGTATTTCCGTCAAGGACACCGGTATGGGGATTTCTCCGGAACAGCACAAAAGTATCTTTGAACCATTTAACCGGTTGGATCGCGACCAAACTGAAATTGAAGGAACGGGAATTGGTCTTACCATCACCCAACGTTTAATTGAAAAGATGAATGGATCCATCGAGGTGGAAAGTGTAATAGGGAAGGGAAGTACTTTTACCCTTAGACTCCCGGAGGGTAAAGAGTTGCAGAAGGGATCCACAGAAAAAGAAAACCTGGTCATGCTTCCGAAACTAAAGGAAAACAAAGGCCGGTATAAGGTTCTTTATATAGAAGACAATCCCGCCAACCTGACTTTAGTGAAACAGATTCTGGAAAGTAGAGAAGACATTTCATTGCTCTCGGCCCCTAAGGCGCAGGAGGGAATTGATCTGGCTCACAAACATTTACCAGAGCTCATTTTAATGGATATCAATTTGCCGGATATGGACGGAATAGAAGCGTTAAAAAAACTGAAGGCGTTTGAAGAAACCAAAAGGATCCCGGTGATCGCGATCAGTGCAAATGCGATGGAAACGCAAATTAAAAGAGCCATGAAGGCCGGTTTCAAGGCTTACATCAAAAAACCTTTCGATTTAACTCAATTCATGCAAACTATCGATGTGTATTTGCTCAAGAAGGAAAAAGACAATAACCAAAATCAAGATACCTTGCTGAAAATTTTCTAATCTCCACCTTGGTTAAAAAACCTGCGATTGATTTTCAGGTTGGTCTATTGAGTCCAGCCCCTTCTCTCGGCTCGTTTGGAATACCAGAGTAAAAATTCAGTCACGATCAACTGCATCAAGACTCCCATCCAAACATCAAATGAACTCAACCCGGCGATGCGGTAGATATGGATCATGGAAAGGATCACGCCCAGGAAAGAAATAATGAACACATAAAACGAAACCGACTTGCGAAAAAGAAGCAGAAGGCAGCCCAAAGCTCCACCAAAAACCGCGACCGCAAAGGCTGCGGTGGCCCACGCCGGTCGGCCTTCAATGATCGGGCGATAGACTTCCGGAAACGCGTCAAGCGACTCGGCATTCATCTGCATAAAATAATTGAGGACGCCCATTAGATTAAACAAAAGAGTAACCACACCAATGACCCAGAAACTCCAATGTATTTCACTCCTTGTGTTCATTTCATTTTTCTCTTTTTAAAATAAGATGACTGATTATTCATCTATGCACTGGTGAAAATTTTATTGCCAGTTATTGAGTAAAATAAGAGTGATTTATAAATGCCGCTCTATATCCATACTTTGATGAAGGATGCGGACGATTTCAATTCCCTTTTTAGAAAATCGATAGAAAATAACATGTTTTCCTACAAATTGTTTGCGGTATCCTTCTCTAATTTCATCACAGGATAGGCCTTTTTGTGGATGGGCTGCCAACTCTTGAAACATTTTGTCGATATCATAGATATAGCTATCGGCTTGATCTTCGCCCCAGTTTTCATATGTGTAAAACCAGATTTTCTCTAAATCCTGCCTGGCTTTAGGCCGAAGGGTATAATCACCCATTTATTTTTCTTTTCTTTTTCTTCACCGAAGACAAGAATTGATCGGCATCAAAACTTTTAGCGGGTCCGCTTTCTTCTCCTTCGACCAGCGCTGAACGTAACGCTTCAACTTTAGATTCATGCTCTTCCAATAACCGCAAACCAGCCCGAACCATTTCACTGGCAGATCCGTAACGTCCACGAGCTAACTGATCCTCGATAAACTCGTTAAAATGATCGCCCAAAGCAATACTCGTATGTTTCGCCATGCGTCTCTCCCTGAAAGTAATATACCAATATATAGTATATATAGGTACCATGATTTTGGCAATTCTTTATTCATGTGCGCTACCTTTTCAGTCCGCTCCCAGGTCATCAACTATATGCGCGTCTCGCGTAACCAGGTCTGGCTCCACTCCCAGTTGGTCTATGATAAATTCTTTTACCTTTTTAAAAACTGCTTCGTCCGTATTATCAGAAACTGAATCACCGAATTTTTCTTGTCGAAGCCGAATCACAGCATCACAAAAGTTTCCCACGGTCATAATTTTCTCCGCAACCTCATCAGGAATGATAACGTCAAACTCTTCTTCAACTCGAAGCACTAATTCAACCGTATCCAGACCCATTAGATTTTACCTTTGTCCCACAAAATTTTAAGCCCTCAAAAATTTAGATTCAAACTCGGCTTCTTTGTCAATCCTTCCAATGTGGAATATGAGAACGTTATCCAACTTAACCGTTGAATGAACGGCGGCGTGTTTGGCAAAGAAAAAAGCTTCCTCAATGGGTTGTTCCTCATGCCAGGTGGTCATTACAAATGCTTCTTTAGGAATCTCTCCAAAATCCCACTGTTCGAGATTGGTCCAATCTACCATTTCATCCCATGAGCCACAATCGATTCCCCAGGCCATCATATAAAGACAGCCTGAATCGACCAGCCATTTGCAGGCTCGAGACTGCCACTCAGGCGAGATGTCTTCTTCAATAACAACCAGTGCCTTAAAAGGTTTGAGGTTGCTGATATCCGGCAGTGCGCCGCCATTCTGAACACGAACGTAATGTAACATTTTGTTTTCTGATTAAAGGGTTTAGGGTCGCGAGGATATTTTAACCCAATTGCCGGAAGTTAAACAGCCATTAAGTTCCACAGAAGGTCTGGTAGGTGGGGTCCGGAACTTTGGGGGGATTGGCGTAGGCTTCGTTGCCGTCGACTTCTTCGAAAGGACAGCTTACCGCAGCAAGTAATTTGGTAAAAGGCATCAGGTCTTCATGATCCACCGCGGCGTCCAGCGCTTCTTCAACTTTATGATTGCGTGGAATATAAATCGGGTTCACCCGGTCCATAGCTTGGGCGGTTTTCTCTGCATCCGCACCTTCCTGTTGCAACCGTTTTCGCCAGCGTCGGGTCCAGACTTCCAGAGCGCCAACCTGTTCCATATTATTATGTATGGAATCAAAATCACCTCGCAGCACTTGCGAAAGTCGTCGAAAGAAAAGTGTGAAGTCGGCTTCACCGTCCTGCATCACCCAAAGCAGATCTTTTACCAGGTCCATGTCTTCGGAGTCTTCGGTGGTTAAACCGATTTTGGATCGCATTCCCGCCAGCCAGTGTTTTTCGTAGAGCGATTGAACACCCTCGATGACTTCGGTCAAAATTCCGATGGACTTTTCTTTGTTCGGATCCACCAGCGGGATCAAGGTTTCTGCCAGTCGCGTCAGGTTCCAGGCTAAAATGGCCGGCTGGTTGGCATAGGCATAACGTCCCTGTCGGTCAATGGAACTGAACACGGTACCCGGATGATACGTATCCATAAACGCGCAGGGTCCATAGTCAAGCGTCTCGCCGGAGATGGTCATGTTGTCGGTGTTCATGACTCCGTGAATGAAACCGACCTGCATCCATCTCGCGATCAGGGCTGCCTGTGCATTGGCGACAGCTTTAAAGAGTTCCAGAAACGGATTTTCCGCATCGGCGATTTCAGGGTAGTGCCGCGCAATGGAATATTCCGCAAGGGCGCGAACTTTTTCCACGCCGCCGCGTCCTGCAAAAAACTGGAAGGTGCCAATGCGAATGTGACTCGCCGCCACACGCGTGAGCACGGCTCCGGGAAAAGCGCGTTCGCGATAAACCTTCTCGCCGGTGGTCACCGCCGCCAGTGCGCGAGTGGTGGGAATTCCCAACGCATGCATGCCCTCACCAATGATGTATTCGCGGAGTACCGGACCGAGGCCGGCTTTGCCGTCGCCACCTCGAGAAAACGGAGTGGGGCCTGACCCTTTCAACTGAATGTCGCGGCGTTTATTATTGATATCGATCACTTCGCCGAGGAGCAGGGCGCGGCCGTCTCCCAGTTGCGGGGCAAACCCGCCAAACTGGTGACCGGCATAAGCCTGTGCTAAAGGTTCGGCGCCGTTGGGAACGGCGTTACCCGAGAAAATCGCCAAGCCGGCATCGGAATCGAGCGCATCCGGATCCAGTCGTAACTCTTCGGCCAGAGCCCGGTTGAACAGCAACAGTTTCGGAGAACTCGCCGGGTCCGCCTCGCAGGAAACATAAAAGCCCTCAAAGGCGCGGGCGTAACTGTTGTCGAAGTTAAACTCCGGACTCCTGTTGTCGGTTTCGCTTAGGGTTTCCGTTGTATTATCCAAAATAGCTCCCGAGTTGGTTCTATATATAAGGTACTTGAATCCATCCTTCCTCTATTTAAATAGAGGGCTTTACATTTAAGAAAGCGATGAACGAACACAGAAAAATATATTTAGGAGATCCATGTGCTCCCTCTTTTTAAAGAGGGCTGGGGTGATTGACCTCCAGGGGGTTTTCAAGCTTTTCAGTTTGGCAAAAATCCCCTTCATATAAAGATGAACTTTTCGGGGATTGGTCTCATTTTATTTTACAAGAATGAAGTTATTTCGCGGGGCCACGATATTTTTATGGGAACTCCTTGGATAGGCTTTTGTTTAATTTTTGTTTTCTGATTTTAAAAATGACATTCGTTCGATGTATTTATTTTTGGAATCGCAGTGCTGGCGCAGGATTAAGGAAACATGCGCAGAGACAAACGCCACCACGATAAACGCGGTGATTCGGTGCAGGTATTTTCCAATCAGTGATAGCGTTTCATTTTTCCCGATTAAATCCGGCACGTCAAAGAGTCCGAAGAATTTAAAACCGTGACCTCCTGCTAACGAAAAAATGTATCCACTTAAAGGCATCACAATCATTACCGTGTACAATCCGATTTCGAGAAAATGAAACGCTTTCTTTTCAAACTCGGTTATGGAATCCGGCCAGGGCGGCAAGGGGTTGAGTTTTCTCCATAGCAGTCGGGCCACTGCCAAAAAGAAAAGAAACACACCCACTGATTTATGGGTCATGAATAATTCCTTCGGGTAATAGTCGTCTGTGGCGACGCCATACATGACGATGGCAATTCCAAATTGAAACAGGAATAAAAGAAATATAATCCAGTGAAACGATTTTGCTATCGGTCCAAATTCGTTGGATGCGTTTGGATTTTCCATAGTAATGATCCTCTCGGGATTTAAGGTTTTGTTAAAAACTTAGAACAAAATTATATTGGCTCACTAACCCATCGGTCATTTTACCGGCAGGATCTTCTTTATATTCATGGATGAACTTTTCCTGCTCGTTTAGTGTCATGCGTTGGCTTCTCGAATAAGGAGCCAAAAGCCTTGAGTTTTTCATTGCATACTTACTTGGCAAGTCCGATTTGCTTCATGAAGGTCTGGTTATCCCAAAACAACCACTCCTCTGCCATCGTTCCGTTTTTCCATCGGCCAATGGTTACCATTGAAAGTTTGAAAGTCTTACCCGTTGGAGCGATTGTCTTGCCATTGCCGATGGGCATTGGTTGGCTGAAGGTACCTTCGAAAGTTCCTGTCACGGCTGTCCAATTACCGGAAGCGATTTTGATAGGGTGTTCCCGAATGCGCGTGTCCGGTGCATAGACGAACATTGCCTTTAGGTCCTCGATGTGTGGATGGATTCCAGTAGTCACGCGCCCATCGGGCCAGTGGACGATAATGTCCTGGGAGTGGCTTCTTCCAAGCTCGTCCCACTTCTGGTTGGTAAAGACGTTGAAATCCAGGTCATCGAAATTATCAAGGTGGGCCTTCTCTTTTTCGGTCAACTCTGTGTCGGAACTTTGGGCCACCGCGAAACCCGTGAAGCCCAGTGCAGTCATAATCACAAGTACAACGGTCAGAGTCCATGTGGACCTTATCCATTTATTAGTTTTTGATGAATGTTGCTGTGTCATTGGATTCTCCTTTATATTCTCGCGGTGTTTTCAGGCGTCAAACACCCGGGGATTGTTTTATAAACTTTACAGTTTCGTCTAAAAAGAAAGCTCTATGTATTTTTTCTTTCATGTTGCGCTAAAAATTCCCGAATTTTCCGTTTTGGTTTTTCCACTCATTTTGCGGAGGAATGGGTTCAATCACATCCCAGTGTTCTACAATTTTTCCCTGATCCACTCGGAATAAATCATAGAAAGATGTAGATTTTCCTCCGAAGCATCCTTCGCTGATTGCCAATACAAAGTTGCCTTCGCCGAGAACTTTATGAACTTTCGTGTAGGACATGGTGATTCCCTGTTCTGCCATCGCTTCTAATGCCTGGCTCAATCCCGACAATCCATCTGCGATTGCGGTGTTGTGCTGAGTATAGTTATCGCCTTCAATAAAATTTCCCAACTGATCCATCTTTCCTTCAACCAGAATGGTTTCCAGAAAATCCTTAACCAAATTTTTATTGGACTCGGTACTGGTGATGTCCTGAATCTCAGTGGGACCATCTAGTTGAGTGTGACCGCTGGGATTAGGAGCGCTTGCTTTTTCTGCTAGGTTGTCCCAGTGTTCTACGATCTTTCCGTTTTCAAAACGAAATACATCGAAACCCACCTTAGGTCCGAAAAAATTATAGTCCGTGTGCGTGAATACAAAGTCTCCATCCTGAAACGAACGCACAACGTTTACTTTGGCGCTTCCCGGTGGCAACGCTTTCATTAATTCACCAAAACCTTGCAGGCCATCGGCCACTGCTAAATTGTGCTGAGTGTATTGATTGGGATTGATGTATGAAACCGGTGTAGGATCTCCGGATTCAATGCTGTTAAGCAGTGCCACCGCTTTCTCTTTGTTTGAAATGCTCATGGGTTCCTCCTGGTGAGATGATTAATATTTCTCAAGTAGACCTTTGCGTAAGTAAGAAAAGATAAAACCTCTGAATGTGAATCACCCTAGCCCGCAGGCCAACGCCTGCCAGTAAAATTCATTCTCGATAATTTTTTGTGAAGACCCTATCTCCCGAAACTCTTTTAATATGTCTGCTGCTTCCAACCGCTAGGTTGGGAAAGAGGGAACGCATGGATCTTTTCTTTAAGTTTATTGTGTTTTGTTCAACATTTATTGTTATGCAAAGGTCTCTTTCTCAAGGAGGATAGCAATGTGGCACAAAAGGGAATAGGTCATTCCCATCCAAAAAATGGTAAATGTCTAACCGCTTAATGTTTCTTTGAATTTGCTGGGGGTGAGAGAGGTGTGCTTTTTAAAGTATTTGACAAAGTTGCTGACTTCTACGAATCCCAGGTCATAAGCGAGTTCAGACACCTGAACGTTTTCGATAGCCAGTCGGCGTTTGGCTTCCAGGATGGTGTGGGCATCGATCAGTTGCTTGGGGGTTTGGCGGGTCGCCTGTTTGCAGAGTTGATTGAGTGTTTTGTAAGTGATGCCCATTTTCCTGGCGTAGTCGGTCGCATCTCTTACCGACACAAAGTGTTTTTCTACCAGAGATAAGAAATGGGCAAACTGTTGCCGTCGCACTTCGCCGGGGGAAGGGTGGTTATAATCGGATCGCTCTCGGTGCAGTTTCAAAATGAGAGAGGTGAATAAAAGTTGCATAAGCAGAGGATCGTATTGTTTTTTGCCGTTGATGACTTTCATTTCTGACAGTAAAGTTTCACAGCTTTTCTGCAATTCGTTCTTTACTTTTAAGACAGGCCGTACCGAAGAAGAATAAAACCCCGCGGAAAACACAGGGACTCGAATACTGGTTTGAATGGAGTCAATAAATTCCTGAGTGAATAAAACCATTAAACCCTCATGGCGTTTTTTAGAATCAAACGCATGCACCTGGTGCTGATTGATGAAAATAATATTACCTTTCTTAAAAGGGTACTCATGGAAATCGATGAAATGAGTTCCGGAACCTTGAGTGATGTAGATCAAATGATGAAACTGAACCCGGTGCGGCGCGAACATGTCGACTTTGAGTTTGGAAGATCTTTTATAAACTGATTTCAGCTCTAACAGTTCAATGCCAGAGAGGGTTTCCTGTTGAGGTGTGAATTCAACGGTGGGTATTTTCACAGAAGTGTCTCCGGAAACAAGCTTGAATAAGTGTAGTATTTGGTCTAAATAATTTTCTTTCATTATTATAGTTGAATTTGTTAAGTGAAGAAACAGTGGAAGGGCAGGCCGAAGTTGGCCTAACCCTTCCCAGGGGGAGGTACTTCCAGATTGTGCCGCCTATGCTTCAAAAAAAATGCCGTAAGTTATACGCTGCGTTTGCAAGCGGAGCACTTCGTTCGTCCAAAATTATGTTTCCATACATCATAAACCGTTAGGGCAAAAATCAATGTGGCTCCCATAGATACGGCAAAGGTTTTCTCTAAAACGGAGGAGGCGACGAGCAGGATCAAGACAAAAAATAATGAAATGACAAGAAGGCCGCCACCGGCTCTTTTTAAAATAACGAATAAACCCTGGGGTCCGCATTTTTTGCAAATTAAGTTTTGTTTTAAAGCAAAGCTTGTTGAGTTTTTCATGTTCCCCTCCGATGAAAAACTTTAAAAAATTTTTTAATACACCCTGCCTTAATTTTTGGCAGGGGAGGCGTAATTTGAATCATTTTCCTTTTTGGCGATTTCCGGATAATGTTTTAAAGATTCTTTGAACCGCCAAAGGTGATAAGAAATCAAAACTAAAAGGGTGAAGCAAATAAGATAAATAAGAATAGATATGTAAAAACCTGCTGCCCAAATGACAGGAAATGCCTGGTTATTCATTTCCACTCTCCTTAAAATTATTCTTAATGAACCCATTGGGCAGATGACTTGTTAAAGGCTGAAGCAAAAAGGGATTCAACTAGAAAAGCTAAAAGGTCTGCCCAAGACCACAATTGATAATGATAATTATTATCAAAAATAAGATAGAACTCAGAATCTGTCAA
The DNA here is from genome assembly GCA_965223665.1 of Nitrospinaceae bacterium. Lineage (GTDB taxonomy): Bacteria > Nitrospinota > Nitrospinia > Nitrospinales > Nitrospinaceae > CBDCVY01. Next base: position 1,582,698 of record OZ245011.1, on the reverse strand, counting down.
GGGGAGGCGGAAAGATAAATTGAAATTATTTAATTTATAAGAAATGGGTTAATCCATAATTTTTGGGAATAGCCCCTTCCTCGAAAGGGAGTAAAGCTAAACTTCTTTTTAGCTCACTAAAACCATCTGCTCCCTAAAATGCTTAAATACCACAAAAAATTCAATAAGTTAGCTGGGTTACTTTTGGATTTTGAAATTTCAAGTTGCGGAAATAACAAAAGAAGCTTGGGTTCTTTAGTTGAATTAAACTCCTTAGCCGATTTTTTTATTATTTAACAAAAAATTTCCAAAAAGGGGTTGACTTAGATCTAATTTTTTATAAAATGATATTGATAATGAATTTCAAAATCATTAGAAAATTCTCAATGGGTTCGCGGATTACGACCTGCAGGGGTTAGGGAGGGGCCCCGTTAGGAATTTAAAAATAATATCAAAATGAAACGACTTTCAAAAAACCATAAGAAACCGTCAACTTTAATTAACGGAAACAATTTCATGAATGGAGAAGACCAGCGGAGGGTCTCTGGTTTTTTCGTTAATTAAAAAATGGGTTGCCAAAATCAGGTCATGATTTTGGCAACTCATACCTTTTTATAATCAGCTTTGGGCTATTTTGAAACTCCCACCTATCAAATTGCCTTTAAGTTTTCACTAACAATGGAGACATAACAATGAGCATTGCAATTTTGGGTGGTCTGGATCGGTTAAAGGGACAATATGAAAATGTCGGGAAACAACTGGGCTTCCAGGTGAAATTTTTTGGACAAAGAGTTCCGGATATGAAAAAGCGGTTGTCGAAAGTTCATGGAATTGTTTTGTTCACGAATACCATTTCACATCACATGGTGAATGAAGCGGTACTCGCAGCGAAGAAATCTAAAATAAAAATTAACCGAACGCACACCAGCAGTATTTCCAGTTTAAAAAAGTGCCTGGGTACGTTTGCAGCTTCCTGATCCGCAGGTTTCAAACTTTGGACCGGACTTCTATTAATTTTGATGAAGTCCAGGGTGAACGGAAGCATCTGCGGCCCTTCCGTTCACCTTCTCCTCCCACTCACCGTGGCGGCAACGGGCCAGCGTCCGCGAGCAACTTTAATCCCCCATGAGTTTGAGTATTCTCAGAATCGTATTAAACTTTTCCCAAGTTCTTTTTTAGATGAATACATAAAAACTGGAAGTTAATGTGCTTACTCTTTAGGAAAGAGGGTCGGGGTGATTCACCTCCAGGGATTTTATATTTTCTGACTTATGCAAAGCTTTATATGAAGAGGGCTGGGAAGATTTTTCTGCCAAAGATTTCCGAACATCATTGTAAAGCAAAGATTATCCTCTGAAAAAAAGTAGAATGGAAAAATTCCAAGCTTGAAAATGGAACTACCAAACTATCAAAGAGGTATATTCTCTACCAGTGCGATTCACTTCACTGAACGGTTAATACGGATACCTCAGGTGGAACAAGAAAACGTACCGGCAGCATACTTGTCCCCAAACCCGGTGAGACAAAAAGGTGGTGCCCATTTTCCATAATATGTCCTATCGCATATTTTTCACCGTATTTTGAGGGAACAATTGGCCTCCCGATGAAGGGAAAATAGACTTGTCCACCATGTGTATGCCCTGCGATGGTGAGGTTAACTCTTTTCGGGATGGATGGAAAAATATCTGGATTATGAGTGAATGCGATGACGGGGCGATCGTCAATTACATTTTTTAGATTTTGCTCAACGTTGGGTTTTCCTTCCCAGAAATCTCCAATACCCATCAGCCAAAAAGAATTTTCTCCGCTCCCGATGATCTTCACAGCCTCATCAAGCATCTCTACTCCATTTTGCTTTAATGCCGAACTGACTTCTTTAGCGTCATACCACCAGTCATGATTACCCAGAACCCCATAAACCCCATCTCTAGCCTTTAATATTTTTAGTTCTTGGGCAATTTTGCTGGGTTCGACAAAATTCCCTCCAATAACCCCATGGATCACTAAATCGCCAACGATGAGTATCAAATCTGGATCTTCGGAGTTTGTCTGAGCAACAATTTTTTTCAATTTGTCCAGGGAGTTAAATGGCGACCCGGTATGAATATCAGAAATGACCGCTATTTTATATCCTAATCTATCTGCCAGCTGTGGAATATGAACCGAGTAATGGGCAATTCGAAAATAGGCCGGCTCAAACCAAAATGCCCACAGACCTAAAGTGAAAATGAGAGAAGCAATTGCAATCAAATATTTTTTCATGGCTTTTGTTTTCTATAAAAGATGGAAACTCTTGCATATTTCATCCCAATCTCACCATTAAAGCTGCAGCCAATAGTAAGACCATAAAGATTCGTTTCATAACCAGTTATTATATCAATCAAATGATTTGAGGCAAAATTATTTTTCTTCCAGGCGTTGCCTGGTGATGAGATTTTTCCTTTTAACAGAAAACCCCTGGAGGTGCATCACCCCGACCCTTTTTGGGAAAGAGGGCGAACATAATTCTATTTAATTTTAAATATTTTAAGACGTGCTCGGGTACTCTTCAAACGTGGGGACAGTTTCCAGGTGGTCATCCCAGTCGGCTTTATCCGAAACAAAGATATGCGCGGTGGGTTTCATGGAGAACTTGCTATCCAGACTTCCTGCGGGAACCATCAACAGTTTGCCTTGTTTTAACAGGTTGGGCATGGCAGAGCCGCAGGTGGTGCAAAAACTTTTGATATGTTTGGTGGAGGGAGGAATATAAGTCTTAATATTATCCTGCCCGGAAATCCATTGGAACTTTGCCGTGGATGAAAACAAATTGGCTGCATGTGCCGATCCGGTATCTTTTCGACAATGATCACAGTGACACAGAAAGAAACGATCGAAGTCTCCCTCGATTTCAAATTGAACTTTTTTACACAGGCACGAACCTAATAATTTTTCAGCCACAAGACACTCCCGATGAATTTTTCTAAATTTGCTTAATCGAATTTGAAACGGAAAATTATATCACGCTCGAATTTATCAATGGAAAGCCACAGGATGAATTAAGGAGTCTTGCAATCCATGGCCAACGCTTCCTGATCGACAAGGGTCAATTCGCTCATCGGTTTCTGTTTGATTTGTGCACACTGACGTTTTGCATTTTCCAGATAATCGGTATAAGCCTGGCTCCATAAATTCATTACAAGAGAACTTTGATATCTTCCGCTGCTCCCAACGTTCCAATTTTTCGTGGAGACGGTTAAGAAGGATTGACCCACCTTCCATGTCGATTGCTTTCCTTCGTCTGTTTCAGGTTTCCCAAGCTGTTTGTTCAACCAGGTATGAACATCTTGAGTTTTAAGTGGAAGCGTATAGCGCTCCGAGAACTTGATGTGACCGATTTTGCCTTTCATGGTTTTCATTTCAACCAACCCTCCGTTCCGGCCCAGCTTATTAACATAATTTGCCAGGTCCTGGCGGGGTGGGGAAAAGGACTTTACCATAATGGAACCAGGGTCGAGTCGAAAACGCCATTTTTCCTTCATCACAGTTTTGGCTTCAGTATAACTGATTCCGGGACGCACTCCCCGGAGGGTTAACTTCCCGTCTTCGGTTACGACTAATTCGGCCAGGCGGGCGGCGATGTCATAGGATTGGTTCGACTTTTGAAAGACTTTATGATTAGCACTTCGTTTCTGTGTAGTAAGCACTTGTACTTGAGTTTGTTTTGTCTTTTCTTGTTCAGCCTTAGCGGTTTTCATTTCTGCACTCAGACTGGATTGCCGTTCGGCTAACTGGTTCATCAATAGTTCAATTTCGTTGGCAGGCAGGTAGTCTAAAGCAGACTTCAATCCCGAAATATTTCGTTTATAAGTGGAACTTAATTGAACTTTTGCCAACTCGGTATTTACATCCTTCCCTTGAAGAACTTCCATCGCCAACTCCAGCAGGCGGTGCGGATCTTGTGATTTATTATTTCCAATTAACCATTTCACTTTCTTGTGGGAGGATTCTCTTACCTTATTTTGCTTTTTAAACTGAGCCTTTGCAGACAGAATCGCCCTTGTGGTTTGGTTATATTTTTTGACGGTTGCTTTATCTCGCTTCTTATGGGCTTTGTTGCGGCAAACCTTGATCGAGCGTTTCGCAGCGTTGGTGTTGTTGTCATTCCATTGGGATATAGATTGCCCAAACAGAGGTTCTACGAGTTCGTCCTTGAGAATCTCATTGATTTCTATTTTAGGGGCTATCTTAATGGATTTACCGTCGGAAAAATTCGTTACCCATTTTTGCAGACCCTCGCAATCCGGCAACTGGAACTCTCCCGCCCATACTAAGGAGTTACCCATTCCGCCCATTATTAAAAACAACCCAAGTCCAAATGCAGTGATCCGTTTAACCTGATTTCTATTTGCAATAACCTTTTGAGCAGGATCTAACGTTTCTATCAACCCAGTTTTTGTTTTCATCATTGAACTCTCTTTAAAGAATCATTTGTTTATCATGCCCAGCCGTTTGCCTTCCCACTTGCCGCGCTTTTTAACGTCGTTGCAGTAAGCCCAGTTTCCTGAGTAGGTGGTGTAATCCGGATTAAAAGTCACTCGGAACCAACCCCAGTAATAACTGTTGTCCTTTTTGGTTTTGCATTTCTTATTGGAACTGTTTTCCACCCAGAAGCCATTCAGGGAATGGCCAATCACAATCCCTACAATCCGTCCATTATCCGAATTATACCGACCGATGATTTCAGTTTCCGGTTCCGGTTGAAAGGTGATTTTTTTTCCATAAGTAGAAGTCCATTCGCCGGTCCATGGTTTATTAATCAAAGGAGAAACTTTTTTCTCGGGCAGGGGCGGGGGTCTCATTATTTTTTCTTCGGGTTCTACCGGAAGTTTCGTTGTTTTTGTCGACGGTTTTGAACCTATTGCAGAGCTCAGTTTTTTGCCTTCCCACTTGCCGCCCGTTTTACTGTCCTCGCAATACGCCCAGGTCCCGGAGTAGGCCGAAAAATCTTCGTTAAAGGTAACGCGGAACCATCCCCAATAATAACTATTATCCTTTTGGGTTTTGCATTTCTTTTTGGTCCATCGCTCCACCCAATAGCCATCGAGTTTGCGGCCAACGACTTTCCCTACAATCCGTCCATTGTCTGATTGGTATCGACCAATAACGTCAGTATAGGGTTCTGGTTGAAAGGTCATTTTTTTTCCGTGAGTGGAGGTGTACTCGCCGATCCATCGGGTGTCCACGAAGGGAGCCACTTTCGCATTAGGCTTGGCCAAAGGTTCCGTTTCTTTTTTGGATGGAATTCCCAAAACGCCTTCGATCATCTTTATGATTTTACTTTTATCTCTGTCCCTTGCTATTTCGAGAACGCTTTTACCTTCAGCATTTTTCGCTTTAGGGTCGGCGCCTGCGGCTAATAGTGCCGCTACCACTTCCTTTTTTCCCCGCTCAATGGCAAGCATGAGCGCTGAATTTCCTTTGTCTCCCTGATAATTCGGATCGGTTCCCGCTTGCAGTAAAATTAAGGTAGGAACAATTTTGCCTGCTTCGGCCGCAACCATTAAGGGAGTGCCGTCTAAAACTTTATCTTTGCGATACAGCTTCGTGCTATTCACATCAGCGCCCTGGCGAATCAGGTACCTTAAAACTTCTACATGGTTTCCATAAGTGGCTGCCGCCAGAAACGTCGCTCCTTTATCATCTTTAAATTCGATTTTTGCTCCCGCTTCAACGAGCAACTTTACAATTTGATCGTATCCATTATCCACCGCGATTCCCAGCAAAGGAAAATCGTATTCGACCTTCACGTCTAAATTGGCCCCCGCAGCAATTAGAGCTTCGACGACTTCAGCGTTTCCATTATCCGTTGCAGCGATGATAGGAGTTTCATTATCCTTTCCCGGGTCTTCCAGGTCTGCGCCGATGGCAATTAATTCTTTCACCTTTTGAAGGTCACCTTTTTTTGCGGCGGCGTACAGGCCTTTGATCTTTTCTTTTGGCAATAGAAGTTTTGAATCATCGCTTTCGAAAATTGCGGGTGGAGTTTTGGTTGTGGATGTGGAATTGGAAGCATAAATGCTGTTTGCCCAACCGCCTCCGCAAATCTGATACGAGTTTCCTGCACAATTCATATTGCAATTGTCTGCCTGACCATATTGACCAAAGTCGTTACCGCAAAAGCACCAGGTGCCAAACTGAGTTCCAGCAACGGAGAAGTTTCTGGAACTGCAATGCTGCACACATTTTTCAATGGTCATGTCCGGTTCACTGATTTGAAATCCGGATAAGTCACGGCGGCCATTATCTTTGTAGCAGCCTTTATAAACCCACTGGCTCAATTTGCTTTTTGAAGGAGGCGCTGCAAAAGGAGTGACTATGGTAATAGGATCTTCCGGAGCCGGTTCAGGTTCAACCGGAGTGGGATCAGGTTCAACTGGAGCGGATTCGGGTTCTGCGGGAGTGGGTTCAGGTTCAACTGGAGCGGATTCGGGTTCTGCGGGAGCGGGAGTGACCGAAGCCACGACAGGAGGGAGAGAAGATCCTTCTGTTTTATTTAAAAACGAGAGTATGTCATAAAACTGTTTTTCTTTAAGTTCAGAATTCAATTTTTCAGCGACGGACTGAACATTTTTTTCACTTTGCACTTCCACATAGGCTTCCCCTTTTTGCCAATAGAAAGCTTCAATACCTTCACCCATCATGGTGCTGAACGCGGCGCGATCTGCAGAAAAATCTTTCCGCACAATTTTTTCCGGACCCATGTCCAAAGGCAGAAACCAGAGACCGTATTTATGCTCTAAAGGGGCATCGCCTCCTTTGTGAAAAATTTCCAGGGTGACTTTTAGAGCGGGGCTCTTCCCGGCGCCTCTTTTTTTTCCAGTGGCTGAAAAATAGAGATAGGGTTTGTCATCAATAGTTTGCTTTTTGACACGAAATGAAAATTTATGACCCAGACCCGGCAGGAAATCTTCCAGAATGGGTTTGGTCGCTTGCTTCCAGGCTACAATCAATTCCTGTTGCACAGAGGGCGTTACATTTCCGGAAGGATTTTCAAGAATCTTTTTTGCATCCCCACTCAACTCTTTCGCGTCCACAGAGGCACCGGGGAATTGCGCACATAAAAAAATAAAACTCCAGCCCAATACATACCACCGCCAATGTTTGACATCTCTCTTCATTTTTTCTCCCATCTCAATAACATTGATTTGCGTTTTTTATGGTAGAACATTTTTGAATACCGATTCCAATACCTGAGCGCGACCGACCATGGTTTCTACAATGGCCCGTTGGGTTTCAGCCGATTGGTCCAGATAAGCTTCCTCGACCACTTTTTGTATTCTCTCTCTGGTTAATTTTCCTTTTACCTTTTCATATTCGGTCTGAAAATCCCGAGCCGTCACCTTGACCGCTTCCCGCAACTTCACCGGGCGAGAGTCTCTTTGAATTTCACCCGGCCGTATACGATTTTCATATCTTCTGCCAACTCGCAGCCAACCGCGCATGGTTGAAGCGATGGTGGCTGTGGGTTCTATCGGGGTGCCACTCCCGCGGTCAATGGAGTAAAGTTTGCCATTATAAATAACATAATTATTAAACTTGCGATCCTGATCTCCTAAAATAGCAGATAAAATCAAATCGCGAATATACTGTCCGCGGTTCTCTCCGGATTTAAGGTCACCGTCGGTGTCGTCCTTGCTTAGACTTTTTTCATTTTTACCGTCGCCGGCCCAGCGCGTCATCACGCCTAAAATTTTTCTGGGATCTCGGTTGTCTCGAACTAATTCAGAGAAAGGTGCGTTCACATCCAGTAACCGTCCCAGATGATAGGCCGCCACCTCATTGGCCAACTCCATTTTTCTTTCATTGGTATCTTTATACAGTGGTTCAAATCTTACCATGTTTCGATCCGGATCTTCCGGGTACTTAATGTCATCGTCGATTTTTGTTCGTAAAATGCCACGAGTCAATTGAACCAATGCGGTGAGTTGCTCCGGGGAAAGATTATCAGTGACGGGTCTGGGTGGATTCGCTGCCTGGTTAATTGCAATTTGCTCTCGAGTTGCAGAGTCCAGTCGACTGAGGTCAACTTCTCCCCGGATGGATTGCCAATATTCATTAAGTAAAGAAACGCCCATGATGCGGCGCTCGTCCTCAGAAAACGGTTGGGTCGCATCGGTTTCTCTGAGACTGGCCATCAATTCGTCTAAACCATCCAGACCGGAATCATTGGGGTCGTCCCCGTCGCCATCGTCAGGATCGGGCGGTTCCCAGGAACAGCCGAGGCCGGAACCGGTTTCATCGGCTTGGCCTCCTTCTTCGCCACTAGCGGCCTGCCGCGCTTTTTGTAAAGCTTCTTTGCCGACTTTTAATAACTGTTGTGATTTTTTCAACGCGGCCTCGGCCTGCTGCAACCGGGTGATGGCTTGATCCAACTGGGACTGCTGGGCCACTCCCAGCGTGACTAAAGTGGTCACTTCACTTTTATTGTTTTTGGCTTCGTCGAGTTTTCTCTTCAGTGCAAGGACTTTTTCTCCCATTTCTTTGACCGACTTCACGCGGTCCGCAATGGTCCGCTGTCCTTCTTCGCCATCAGCTAAAGCCACTTTGCAGGGAGGAAGCGGTTTGCATTGTTTGGTTAAATCCTCTTCCTGTTTTTCTTTTGGAGGGTCTTCGTCCGGCCAACCCCGTTCTACGGTGAATTCCCGGTAATGAGGCGTACCTTTGCCTTCCCAGTTCCAGCGGGGATTGGCGGCCAGGTTCCACCCGTCCTCAATTTTTTTTCGAAAATACCGTTTCGCATACATATGAGTTTTTCCCGGTGGACCTTCATCAATGGTGATGATATCGCCGTCGGGTTCGAAGGCAGTGTTGGGGTAGTCGACTCCCGGAGATAGACTGAATTGATTTTCCGGTCCGTGCCAGACCACGTTGCCGCCGGTGTACCCGCCTTTGTCCTGGACCACCGCGTTCAGGTAAACGATAAGTCGCTTTTGCAGAGGGGTTACACTGCCCATTTCAGGATGCAGTTCAGCAGGTCCGCTTTCTTTTTTGGTTCCGATGGCAAGGAAATCGTAATCGGCCGTCATGTATTCGTTCTTGGTGGTGTCCGTGAGAACTTCCAGAGGTTGTGTGTTGTCATCGCTGATTGAGGCTGGAAGACTTTCATCGTTAATGGATTTATAGTTTCCCGCCGAGTCCCGGAGTACGACTAAAGGCCTTTTTCGACCTGCCATCTTATTTTTCAAAATACGGACCTGATACTCCGTCTCTCCTTCTGTAAAAGTTAATGCTTTGCGGTAGGCTTTTTTCTTTTTCAGGCTGTCTCGCACATCGCAGTTGTACTTGTTAATTTTTTTATCACCTTCTTCCGCCAGTTTGCTGAACGCCTGATCCACGGCGATGTAACCTTTCTGCGGTCCCCAGTTGGAACTCTTACCTTTAACATGCATGCTTTTGGTGGTGGCACCCTTAGCGATTAAATGCGTGGAGTCGGGATTGACGGGGCGAATGATTATGATTTCGTTACGCGCCTTTGCCACCTGCGAAATCGCTAATGCGTGCCGGGGAACAATGTTGGATCGGCGGATCGCTTCCAACCGGTCCTCGCTCAACAAAGGAAAGTTCGGAGGTTTATTCAGCAGGCGCTCACCTGCTTTGGAAAACCCTTTGATAGAAAAATTGGTTAATGGACCGGTCAACAGATCGACCACTTTTTCCTGAATTTCCGGATACAAAGGAGCGTAACCATGAACCAGACCATTGATGGTCGAACGGTACTGTGGCGGCATGCCGCCCCATTGACTGGTCACGCGCACCACGGCATCGTTTCTGGTAAATCCAAAAACGCTGAAACGAAATTGATTGGCCTTGACCCATTCATCGATTTTGTGCAGATCGATCAGATTATTTTTTTCTGTATACCAACCGATTTCTTCTATGGCCTTCAGTAGATATTCCGCTTCCTGCTCCCGGTCTTTCAGTTTTAATATTTTTTCCAACAAACCGGGATACTTGAAGAGTTGATACATCAGCTCCACATTCTGATGCAGATACTCGCCGTGAAAATGATTCTTGATGTCCGGAACTCTGGCCACACAGGCGACGGCATGTGAGGGAACCTTTGTGGGACCAATCAGTTTTAATGCATGACTTTCCGGGACCTGGTCGTTGGCCGCTCCGGACTTTAGTCCTGCATACCACTTCAAGCCAAAGTTTAATTTCTCTTTTCGCATGCGCTCAAAAATACCCAGGTCTTCGTTTGCCAGATCCTCACTTCTTAGCACGGCCATGACGTGGGAAAGGTCACTGCCGTAATGCGTGCTGCAAATAGAGATCAAGCGATTAATGTCTCCCGCTTTATAATTGTCCGGCCGTCTATAACCCTGCGTGGAAAGGTTGGTGAGTTTCGACTTGGGGTACCGCGCATCTTCTTTAGTGTAAGCGTCGGAAGCGTACACTCGCGGAAGCACTCCGCCCATGCTGTGTCCGACTACATCGGCCTGGGTGGCTGCGACATCCAGATTTTCACGAAAGTATTCCAGAGCCTTTTTGATGCCATTGGGTTTTCCCGATTTGCTGTGCCTGGCTTTGTCCCAGAATTCATCCCATAAGACCATACGGTTGTGTTTAAAGTGGCTGGGTCGCCGTGCTTCCTGGATCAATCCGAGGCCGTTGGTCAACTGGTAGTCCACCATAAAAACTATGAACCCTTTTTCTTCGAGAGCCGCTTTCATGGTTTTGTCGGATCCGATGAGTTGTAAGGCTTGTTCTCTCCTTTTTTTGATGGCCGCTTTGAGAGTTGAATTATCTATGTTGAGATTATCGCCCATAAATCCGATGTCTGTTTGACTTCTTATGGCACTTTTAGCCGCGGCACGTTCCTCCGGCGTCACCGCTTCCAGTTTTAAATAACCGTCGTCCCAGGTTTTGGATGGGGTGCTGTAAGTTCCGTGCATTAATACCACCGGTGGCGCCACCAGACTGATTTCCTTGTCGGCTTCCACGGCGCGGGGTCCGCCTTTTTCCGGAGTGAACCTGGAAGTGATTTTTATGTTTCGATAGCGAATCGGTTTGGTCTTCACCAGGTCGGGCGAATCACCTTCCAGTTCTTCCGGGGGAGTGTAGATGGCGAAGGTGTAGTAATTGTTCCCCGACTTTTGTGCCTCGCCATTGAAGAGCGGTTGCAGGGTTCCATTCGCTTTGCCTCCTTCAACTTGAAAGGTGGACTTTCCTTCTCCACCGTGATCTCCACGAATCAGGAGACGGCTGACCCCATCCGCAGCGGCGCCGTCACGTTCCTCCTTGGCTAAAAGAAGCGACTCCACCGGGGATTCTTCGTTTAAAATGTTTCCTTTATTAAACAGGGGATTGAGATCGTAAGCTTCCAGGGATGCTTTGGTAGACAATTCAGAAGCCAGAACTTCCATGACCTCATCGATCACCGCTTCGTCGGGAGTGGGAATTTCCGGAACGTGGAGGTCACGATGTAAATTCATTCCTCCGCTTTTCACTATAACGGATCGCTTGTCGTCCAGATCGAAATAGGCAACGATATATTTTGGAGGAGGATTTTTTAACTCAATTCCCAGAGAATAATTATCTGCTTTCCCTATCCATTGTGTGGTTTCACCGTCCTGGTAAACGATGAGCATACCTCCCGGTTTTCCTCCATACACTTTCTCTTTTGCCACAGGTCGAAAGACATAGTGAAAATCATTTCTGATCACTTTTTTGTCGACCAGTTTCCATTGGACGGCAATTCTTGTTTTCCCCAGGGAGTGTCGATTCGTCTGCTTGTAATTGGCTAAAAGCTGAGCAGCGTTTTTGCGGATGGATCGGTCCTGCTCACTAATGCGAATCTGGTTTACGCGGTAACTGGTGGTGAACTTCCCTTCACGATTCCAGATTGTTTTTCCCTGCGGATCACGTTTACTTCTCCACTGCGGACGAGAAACCTTTATGATGCCGCCGTTCCGCCTTTTGGTCACCTGTTCCCGCGGATAGCCGTAATATAAAGTGCCATAGATAGAACTATTATTTATGGTCGGGTCGATTAAGGGATCTTTACTGCGTTTATAAAAATTGAGTGCCTTGAGCCGGGTTTCAATTCGGTCGGACCGTTTTTTCACCTGTTCATTGATATCCCCGGAATCACCAAAAATATCTATAAATCCAAAGGCAGGAGGACGGAACACGAACGATAAAAGGAATAGAAATATTAAGCCGATTTTCAAAGTGCGTCCTGTCATCTATCGCTTACCAAAATTTTTTTCTGAGGCAAAGAGGGTTTAGTTTGAGTGAATTTATGACTGCTTTGCATCAGAATATTTTAGGGGTTTGCGCAAATTATACCATCATTTATGGAAGGAATTATTTTACGAATTATAGGGCTTCTTCGAGGGTTTGGCTTAGAAACCCAAATCAAAATAAAGGGGAATTTAATACCGATATATGTATCTATATATATAGGAAATGGGTTTAAAAGAACCACCCTTTTAAGGCTTAAAACACTTTGGGAAGGGGCAGGCCGATGTCTAACTCGCTAAAATTAAAAAATAGAAAGAATCTATTTTTTCCTTCCAGACGCGGGTTTCTTAAACTGGGTGCCTGGATATTAGGAGTTCTTTCCACCTGGAAGTTGTGGATCCCTAACCTGGTTCTGGCAAAATCTTCTAAACCTCGTTCTCAACCGAATTTTCCGGATCTTCCTGAGTTTAAAGAGAACCGTCTCTTGAGAATGCAGAAAGAATTACAGGAAGCCATGCGAAAACCGGAGGAAGACCGGGACTGGGTCATGGTGATTGATTTATTAAAGTGTGTTGGTTGCCATGCCTGCACCGTGGCCTGTGTTGCGGAAAACCATCTTCCTCCGGGTGTCGTGTACCGTCCCGTTTTCGAAGAAGAAGTGGGAACCTATCCTCAGGTGACTCGGCATTTTCTTCCCCGTCCCTGCATGCAATGCGACAATCCGCCCTGTGTTCCGGTTTGTCCCACAAATGCGACTCACAAGCAGGAGGATGGTATTGTGCCGATCGACTACAACCGGTGCATCGGCTGCCGTGCCTGTATCAAGGCGTGCCCTTATGGTGCCAGAACTTTTGATTTTGGTGAGTCTCACACGGCAAACAGTCCTGATTCACCACAGCCTTATGAAACCTCTCCGTCTCCTGAATACAGCAGTCATTGGGAGAGAACTTCGGGACAGCCTCCCATCGGTGTGGTTCGCAAGTGTCATTTTTGTACGCATCGACTGGAAGAAGGAATGCTTCCCTCTTGCGTGACGACTTGCATCGGCGGCGCGACTTATTTCGGTCCCGGTCCCAAGGAGAATCCAAAGAGTCTGGTTTCGACCCTAATTGAAAATCCTCGGGTCATGCGATTGAAAGAAGATTTGGGAACTGAGCCGAGAGTCTATTATCTGAATGATAAATGAGGATGTCATGAAGGAAATGAGCCCGTCACGATTGTTAAGTTATTCCGTGTTAATCCTGCTTTCGTTCATGGGGATTGTTGGCGCCTTCTGGAGGATGACGGAAGGATTGAAAGTGACTTCGATGACGGCGTTTGAACCGTGGGGGATCTGGGTGGTGGTTTATAGTTTTCTGGTCGGTGTTTCCGGAGGCTGTGTTTTGTTCTCCAGCCTGTACACGGTATTTGGATTAAAAGAATTTAAGGAAGTGTCAGGTCCCGCACTGCTGGTTTCTCTGATCAGCCTGGCAGGGGGAATCCTGTTTATCTGGCTGGAGCTGGGGCAGCCCTTCAAGGTATTGAACCTGTATCTGTATCCGAATTGGGACACGGCCATGGCACGGTTGGCGTGGCTTTATCCCTTACTTATGATTGCGATTGTGTCCGCCCTGTACTTGTTGCAGAAATCAGAGACTTCTGAAAATAAAAAATTCATTCGACAGGTCGGGTTGACGGGATTCATTTTAGTTCTTTGGGTGAACTGGGACCTGGGCAATGTGTTCACCAATTATTTTCCACAGCATTTATGGAGTAGGGAATTGACACCTGCTGTCTATTGGGGATTGGCAATTATTTCCGGGTTGGCCATGGGACTGGTTCTTTACAGCGCCTATAGCAAACACAGTGCAAATTATTTAAAAGTGGCGCGAAACTTAATCCTGTCTCTTTTACTCGCGGTGGGGATCTATATCGTTTTTGTTTTCGAGGAAATGATCAGGAATGAATCGACCTCTCACATTTTATGGGGTGATCATAGTTGGATGTTCTTAGCAGGGCAGGTCGGACTTCTCATTTTTATTCCCATGGTTTTAGGAGGGCTGGGAAAACCTAATCAATGGCCCACCTATTTTTCCCTGGCAGGGGGGTCGGTTCTGGGGGGAGTTTTTGTCAGCCGAATGTATGCATTGATTCCTGCTTCAGCGGTGCCAAAGCTGAATGACATGGAAACCATTTATCATGGCAGCCGGCTTGCTGCTTCCGGAATGTGGCCCAACCTTTTGGAAACCGTGGTGGTCCTGGGCCTGTTGGCGCTGTTCGTTTTAGCTTTCATGGTGTTAAACGAGTTTTTTGGCAAATGGATTTCGGTCGGGTCTTTAAATGAATGATCAGCGATTGGGTATTGTATGAAAACTTCAAATAACAAAAAAAATGGAAACAAGATGGACCGGCGAGAATTCCTGAAAACGGTGGGCTGGGCAAGTGCGGGTGGAGCGGTGCTGGCCGGGTGTTCGAAAACCGGCGGGTTAGGCGATCTGTTGTCTCTGGATACTACCCAAACTCCTCAACCCTATGATTTGGCACAACCGGAAAATGTCATTTATTCAGTTTGCCTGAATTGTCATATTCGGTGTCCGATGAAAACCAAGTTTCAGGATGGGGTGCTGGTTAAAGTCGACGGCAATCCCTATGCCGCGAAAACATTTCTGCCAAACATTCCCTTTGAATCCAAGCCGGTTGAATCTGCAAGAGTCGATGGACATTTATGTCCCAAGGGACAAGCGGGAGTGCAGACCTATTATGATCCTTACCGGATTCGGCAAACTCTCAAGCGAGTTGGACCGAGAGGAAGTAATGAGTGGCAAACCATTTCCTTTGATCAGGCGATTCATGAAATCGTGGAAGGAGGAGATCTTTTTGGGGAAGGGCCGGTTACAGGGCTCAAGGAAATTTTTGTCATGAAGGATAAAGAAACTGCAAGGGCTTTGACTGAAGATGTTAAAGCCATTCGTAAGGGAACCCTGACCGTTGAACAATTCCAAAAAAAGCATGCGGATCATCTGGATCTTCTTATTGACCCAAAACATCCGGATCTTGGGCCTAAAAATAATCAATTCTGTTTCATGGCAGGACGCATTCAGAAAGGCCGGGCGGATTTTTCACAGCGGTGGACCTATGAAGGGTTCGGCTCGATTAACTGGATGGATCACACTTCCATCTGCGGGCGCGCTCACTGGAGTGCCTCGGAGCGAACGACCTGGGACCCGGTTAAGAAAAAAGGAAAGGTTCTTTTGAAACCGGACTTCCTCAATTCAGAGTTCGTGATTTTTTGGGGCACGGGTGCCTTTGAAGCAAATTTCGGATGCACCGCCATTGCCAATCTGGTGACTGAGGCCATTGAGAAAGGTCAACTGAAGATCGCGACTATCGATCCGCGCCTCAGTCACACTGCAGCCAAATCCTGGAAATGGGTTCCGGTCAAACCGGGTCAGGACATTGCTCTGGCACTGGGAATGATGCGGTGGATGATTGAAAATAAACGCTACGACCGGAAGTATCTTGAGAATGCGAACCAGGCCGCGGCACAAAAAGATCAAGAACCAACGTATTGTGATGCGACAAATTTAGTGCGACTGGACACACGCAAATTTTTACGTACAGAAGATATTGGACTGTCACCCGGAATGCGTGTGGTGATGACAGGGAAGGGGCCGCAATCCAGTGAAGCGGTGGACCATGGAATTTTAGAAGTCGATCAGTCGATCCAGGGAATCCCGGTTAAAAGTGTGTTCACTATTTTACGTGAAAGCTCTCAGGAAAAATCCCTTGAGGAATATGCACAACTGGCAGGGATAAAAGTCAATGACATCATCCAACTCGCTGATGAATTTACGAGTCATGGAAAAAAAGCGGGTATCGATCGCTACCGAGGTGCGGGGCAAACGACCAACGGCTATAACGCCGAAAAGGCGATCCTCTCTCTCAACCTGCTGATAGGCAACCAGGATTGGAAAGGGGGAATGTCCGATGGCGGTGGTCATTGGAATGCCATGGGAGGTAAGGCGGAACAACCTTACGATATGAAAAAGGGAATGAACCCGGGAAGTCTCAGCAAATTTGGCGTGCCGATCACTCGCGAAAGAGTGCGTTACGAGGATTCCACTCTTATTAAAGAACATGGGTATCCCGCGAAGCGGCCGTGGTATCCGTTCACTCATGATGTGTATCACGAAATTATTCCGTCTGCTGAGGCGAAATATCCCTACCCGTTGAAATGCCTGTGGATTCATAAAGGAACTCCCGCATATTCCAGCCCGGGTGGCGGCGAGTTTCTGCGGATTTTAAAAGATCCTTCCATCATTCCTCTGGTGGTGGCGGATGATGTGATCCTGGGTGAAACGACGGTGTTTGCCGATTATGTTTTTCCCGACCTCAGTTTTTTCGAGCGCTGGGGAATGCCGTTCGACAACCCGCAGCCTTCGGTGAAAACTTCCGGCATTCGGCAACCCGCGGCGCCTCCTTTTTCCGAAGAAGTCGAAGTGGCGGGAGAGAAAATGCCGGTTTCCATGGAAGCCATCATGCTGGCCATTGCCGATAAACTGGGAATGCCGGGATTCGGCCGCAATGGATTTGGACCCGATATTAAACTGACGCGACCGGAAGATTTTTATTTAAAGTTGGTGGCCAATATCGCTATGCTGGGAACTCCAGTGCCCGACGCGAATGCGGAAGAACTTGATATTTTTCTCCAGGCCCGAAGACATCTGCCTGCATCGGTTTTCGATGCCGAGAAATGGAAGGCAGCGGTACAACCTGACTTATGGAATAAAATGGTTTACGTTCTCAATCGGGGCGGTCGGTTTGAGTCCTTCGAGGATGCTTATCAGGGGGACTACATGAACCATCGCTTTGGCAAGCTTCTCAATTTTTATGTGGAAGATATCGCAACCACTAAAAACAGTATCACCGGAAAACACTTTGAAGGTCTGCCGAGATACGAACCGGCGTTGCATAGCGACGGCTCCCTTGTTCAGGACCCGGAGGATCAATTTCCATTTTCATTAATCACGTACAAATCGATTACCGGCGGAAACTCCAGAACCAACTCACAATCCTGGTGTCATGTGTCCGTGAATCCGGAAAATCAAGTCCTGATCAACAGCCAGGATGCGAAACAACGGGGTTGGAAAAATGGAGACCGAGTCAAATTGGTATCTGCGACTAATCCGAAGGGGACCTGGCCATTGGAGCCTTATGCAGCCGACCTGCCTGTAGAAAGTTCGTTACAGGTGGTGGAAGGCTTACGCCCGGGAGTGATTGCGGTTTCGTTTCATTATGGCCACTGGGCCTATGGGGCACGGGATGTAAAGATTGATAACGAAACTATTCCTGGAGACCCTGATCGTGGACTGGGAACCTGCCCGAATGCCGTCATGCGACTGGATGCATACAACACGGCGACCTGCCTCACCGATCCTATTGGAGGAAGTTCTTCTTTTTCCAATACCCAAATTAACCTGATTAAAGTCTAGAACTGAAGGAGTGGTCCCTATTTATGGCCGCCTGAAGTTTTATTTCCCTCCTGAACAGTCATTGAATCTCTACAAAAATCATGGGAAGATGTTGCAGAGTTTCGGCGATGTTAAACAGTCTTTGTGCCAACCGAATCACCTGCCGAACGTGCCCCTAACCTGAACCGACGTTGGCGCTGAGTAAAGGAGATTACTGAGATGATCAAGTTTGTGATGTGTCTGCACCGGCGGTCAGATATGACTCGCGAGCAGTTTAAAGATTACTGGGTGAACAGCCACGGTCCTTTCTTTATGAAAAACGCGGCGGCGATGCGGGCTAAAAAGTATGTGCAATCGCTTACCCTGGACACGCCGTTAAACGAAGGGCTTCGAAACTCGCGAGGCATGCAGCCGGAATTTGATGGCGTCGCCGAGGTGTGGTTTGAATCGGAAGCCGATCTTTTGGAAGCCATGAGTTCACCGGAGGGACAACAATTAAGCGCCGCACTTTTGGAAGATGAAAAAAAATTCATCGACCACTCCCGATCTTCCGCCTTCATTGTGGAAGAGCATGAGCTTTAATCGATAAAACATGGCAGAAAAAATAAATCAGCATATGAGTATGGCAGACATCAGCATGTTGGTCACTCTATCCGTTATATGGGGCGGTTCCTTTTTCTTTATAGAAATTTTGGTCGACTATCTTCCTCCATTGACCATTGTCACAACCCGAGTTGGGCTGGCGTCCCTTATGCTTTGGGGGATCATCTTTGTGCAAAAGCTGCCGATACCCAAAACCAAAGAGCACTGGTTGGCTTTGGCGGTGTTGGGTTTGGTGGGAAATGCCCTGCCGTTTTGCCTGATTGTTTGGGGGCAGACACAAATCAGCTCCGGCCTGGCTTCTATCTTTAACGCAACCACCCCGTTTTTTACGGTGATAGTCGCAGGAACTTTTTTAGTGGATGAGCCCATCCTGCGGCGAAAACTATTTGGTATCGTTTTTGGAATTTTGGGGACGATTGTTTTAATCGGACCTGAAGCGTTGAGCGGCATGACCGGTTCTGTGCTCGGGCAGTTGGCGGTGATTGGGGCTTCGATTTCCTATGCGATTGCCTCTGTATTCTCTCGCCGTTTTAAAGAATGGGGCGTGTCGCCTTTGATGGTGGCGACGGGGCAGGTTACCATGGCCACTTTGATTTTACTTCCCCTGGCGATAATGATGGATAGTCCCTGGGAACAGGCTGCGATACCTTTAACAGCCGTTGGCGCGATGATGGGCCTGACCATCTTGAGCACGGTGGTCGCCTTTATTTTATTTTTCCGCATCATTGCTTCCGCCGGTGCGACGAACGCGACGCTGGTGACTTTCCTGATTCCCATTTCAGCAATTCTACTGGGAGTGACATTTTTAGGCGAAACATTCACGAAGCTTGAATTTGTGGGAATGGCCTTAATCGGATTCGGCTTACTCGTCATGGACGGTCGGCTGTTTAAACTAACTGCAAAGGCAAACTAGAATCGAATTTTGTAATGTCTCTCTTGTCTTGAAAACAAAGGGGTCTGCTATCCGGCCGGGAGTGGTCAGTCCTTACCTTGCAGTATCTGCTCCCGAGTGACGAGAACTTCTGGGTACTCGTAGAGAGCAAGGTTTTCATTGTCGTCTATTTCTTTCTGTTCTTTCTCGGACAGCTCATCATAGGGAACCTTGTCAGCTTTTCGAGAATAAATTTCCTGCGTCATCCGAAAAGTATTGTTGTCGATCCAACCCTCGCATTCATCGAGATCGCTTACTCGAAAAAGTTCTTTGTAAGGCAGTGAGTCAGGTTCCGTGAAGTCAAAAAATACTACTTCGTAGGGATGAGCCCAGTAACAACCATCGACGGCAAGTAAGGTTGAATCCGGAGATGGCAAGGCACCGGTCCAGATGAATCCTCCACCGGTATACCCGGATTCGGGAAAGAAGTCGTTTCTCTGACCTGTGTTTAGGTTTACCACCGTTTGGCCCTGATAATCTTCACCGCAAATCAAATATTCATGGCCATTGGAATGCTGAACCCAGGAATGGAAGAAACGACCATCGTTTCGCTTAATATCTGCCAGCACGGTGTCGTCCCCAGTGCGCCGAACACGACCTCGAGAGTAATCCCATTTGTCAGCGCCTCTGGAGTAGGTATCAATGGTTAATTGAAAGTTGCCCGATGGTGATACCAACTCCTTGCGCCCATCTGGTTTGAGATTGTCAGGCTTAAACTTTGCTTCGAATTCTTTTCGACGTTCCTGGTATTTTTTATCCATATCAGCAATTATATGTAAGCCGGGAGCAACTGGCAACACTTAGGTGGAATGTCCACTTTGGGTCGAAAGTAAATGGGTTGCCAGCCAAAAGCGGAAATTATTTTTTCCATTCACTAACCTTTATTCTTCTCTGTTGTCAGCAATATAAACCGCCTGGATTTCGGAAAAGAATCACTTTGCTCCTGTCGCCTTTAGCAGTTGGGCGATAGCTTTAGTTTTCGCCAAACTGAGAGCGGATTCTCCGTTAGAGTTTTTGGCATTGACGTCGGCGCCCGCTGCTAACAATGTCTGCACCGTCACCACCTGTCCTCTCCGCGATGCTTCCATTAAAGCGGTTTGGCCCTTTTTGTTCTGGTGATTAACATCTGCTCCCTTATTAAGTAAGGCTTTTATCACTGGCTCATGTCCATTACCCGACGCCCAGAGCAAAGCAGTTTCGCCAATATTATCTTGATGATTAACATTAGCACCTTTTGCCAATAGCGCTTTAACTACCGCCTCATGCCCAGGTAACGACGCCCCTAAAAGGGCCGTTGAACCATCTTCATCTGTTAGATCAACTTCGGCACCATTTTCCAGTAATGTATTCACTACAACATCGTGCCCATTCAATGATGCCCAAATCAACGCCGTCCCTCCATCTTTCCTTTTTAGATCAACGTCTGCTCCGTATGCAATCAATTCCTTCACTATTTGAGCGTGTCCATTTTCAGATGCAAAAAATATCGCGGTTTCGCCGTTTTGAGCTTGATGATTTACTTTGGCGTTATTCTCCAGGAGCAACTTCACTACTGGCTCATGGCCATAAAGTGATGCTACTATTAAAGGGATTCCTCCGTTTTTGATTGGGATATTGATATCAGCGTTCTTTTCGAGTAATTTCTTCGCTATTAGTTCATAGCCATTTTGAGAAGCGACATATAATGCAGTTGCTCCATCATTAGCTTGAAGGTCCACTTTTGCCCCTTGATTAAGCAGGGCCTTTACAGCGGAAAAATGTCCTTTCTCGGATGCCAGAATCAAGGAGGTCGCACCATTGTCTGCCTGTTGATTGACCTTCGCTCCTTTCTCTAAAAGTTCTAGTACTACAGATTCGTGGCCTTTAAAACTTGCCTGAGTCAACGCTGAAAACCCATTATAAGCAGGAAGGTTGACATCGGCTCCATTAGCCAACAGTCTTTTTACAACAGACAAATGTCCCTTCTCGGACGCCACAATTAAAGCAGTCACCCCATCATCTTTTTTTTGAAAATTTACATTGGCGCCCCTTGCCAGCAGAGTTTTTACGTTTGCCTCGTCGCCCCTAAATGCAGCCTTCAGTAAGGCTATATTATTAATCTTGGTTACCAGTTTTTCAGGGGACGCTTGAGTTGAAATGGAAGGAATTAAAATCCCGACAATGACTGCAATCAGAATGGCTGAAATATTTGAGCGAATAACGAAGGTGGATTTCATAAGCAGTTGTCTAATTTTTGAATATCAGGGAAGACTTCTATTATGCCGGAAAAGGACTTAAATTGAAATATCAAATTTGAGTCGAAAGTAAATGGATTGCCCGCCAAAAGCGGATATTGGGAAAAATCAGTAGCTATGGTTTACAACAAAATTTTGAGCAGGGTATTTTTCATGGTATTAATGGATAGGTTCGGTGTCCATATATTGAAAATATATAGAAGTTATTGAGATTAATAAAGGAAACCTAAAGCATGAAACCTATTTCAAAATACTTAGTATTGGTTCTGGTGGTTATGTTGCTGAACATTGCAGGAGAAAGTTCGCAAGCCCTGGCGGATGACGCTCCCAAACTTTCGTCGTCCCTCGCTAAAAACCTGTGGCGGCAGGCACATTTTTATTTTGAGGAAGGAATGGATGCCAAGGCGATCCGAGCCTGCAAGGAATTACAGGCGTGGGCCCGAGAAAACAATGAGCCTGCGGTTGAAAAGAAAATGAGCGATATGCTGAAGGTGTTGCACGAAAGGCAGCAGACGCAAACGGCTCCGAAACCCAAACCGAAAAAACCTGCCTCGCCCAAACCTCAAATGCAGACCCATCTGCCCGCGTGCGGGTATGGATCGGTGAAAGATATGCCTACGAATATTGTTTATAAAATCATCACGCGGACGCCTGAAGAATTCCTGGCATGTCAACAGGATCAGGATTGCGTGGCGGCATACAATTTCTGCGGGACTTCCAGGGCTCTCAACAAGACTTCACAACAATGCTACGAGGCGGTGGCACGACATTTTGAGACCCTCACAAGCTGTTTGCCCGTAGATCCCTTTAACGCATCCGCCGTGTGCCGAAACCAATCCTGTACGCTACATTTCCAGTGATTCAATCCGTAGTCTATAGGTAAGTCCCCAGGCAGGTTGAATGGGTTAAGAGTTTTGGATAGGCAATCTCATTTCTTTACCAAGCGACCTTTGCATAACGAAAGATTATTAAGAAAAATACAATAAACTTAAAGTGGCGACCCATGCGCTCCCCCTTTCCCCAATCTGCGATTGGATGCAATAAGGATTCTCAAAAGTTTGTGGACAAATGATATTTGGACAAACCTGACGAAAAATTATTCCGGGTGCAGCGTGACGCTGCGGGCTGGGGGGATTTTTCCTTATTTATAAAATCCCTGAAGGTGAATCCCCCTGACCACGGGGAAGACCCCGCCACCAACATTTCATCTTCGATGGGTTCCATCGATTTCTTAAATCCATCGACTTTTGGAAATCCTTTTTGCTTCAACCGCTAGGTTGGGAAAGAGGGCAAACATCAATTTCGTTTTTTAATATTATTTGTGTTTTATTTAAAATTTCCTCTTATGCAAAAGCCACTTCACCCGCCAGACCGTTTGGCCTTTACGCCTTGTTCCTTCAAATAATCCAGGATGCGCTCAATATGATCGCCCTGGATCTCGATGACTCCGTCTTTGACCGTCCCGCCGGTGCCGAACATCGTCTTGAGCTTCTTGCACGTCGCTGATAGAGTCGCCGCATCCATATTGAGTCCTTGAATCAACGTGACCCCTTTTCCTTTTCTGCCCTTGGTCTGACGGGAGACGCGTACGTTTCCATCACCGGGGGGCGATGACTGTTTGCGACAGTTGCATTGTTTCACGGGATTGCCACAGCCGGGACACATTTTACCATGTTCGGTGGAGTAGACAGTTCGATCCTGAGAGGGCTTGTGTTTCATTTCAGGGTTTCTTAACAAATTCAAATTTTAATAATTTGGCTCAAAAACTAATAATCTATTGGAGACTTATTATAACGATTATGCTTTTTACTCAATGCATTCAACAACACCTTCAATAAGATATTCCCAAATAACGCCGGAATTGAATTTCTTACGTTCAAAATTAGTTGATGGTAATTCAAAAACAATTTCTCCGGAACCTCTCCAATAATTAGCCCATAAGTATTCAATGCTTTCTTCTAGCATGGCTGAATTTTTATAAGCAAGACGGGCTAAAGAAACATGCTCCATATTAACTTTGGCTATCCTGGTTAAAGGCCAGTTTCTTAAACGAAATTTGTGGATATTGTCTAATGACCAATGATACTTTTCAGAAACTTTTTTACACATTTCCATGCTGCCGAATGCATATATGGCAGATAATCGAGATGGATATAGTGGGTGGTTATGTTTTCGGTAAGTTTCGGCATCATATTCTACTCGGTAATTTTTTATCGCGCTCAAAAAATAGAGTGACGGCGATACAGTATCTATTTCGCACAGTTTATATGGTAAGTAATTGGCACTACCTTCTTTATATTTTTTCTCAAAATTTGAATCAATGCTGCATGAATTTGCCGCACCAGAACTAAATTTTTTAGTGAGTCTAAAGTTGTGTGCAGTTATAAAATTTGAACGATCTACAAAAATATAGAACTCTTCTGGTGCTTCTTCATCAATATTAATAAGTCTCATTAAACTTCCATTTATTGTCGCCTCGTCCAAAACGTCCGCTTTGGGTCGACAGTGAACAGTTGATAACTGGTTTTAAATTATAACCTATTTGAAAAATGAAGTTAACGCCATGAGGCAAGATCAATAGAATAGGGGTGAGGTCAGTGATTTTTTTGGAGATCAGTTTTTTTCTTGGGGCGGTCTTTACTGCTCTGATACCGATAATCTTGCGAAGCCTTTTGCCTTGAGAGCTTTGGTAATAGTAACTTTGTCTCCAACAGATTTCCAATCATAATTCCATATGGGGAGAGTCCAGTTTGCATGAGGGTGGATGTCGCTATCGGCCAAAAGCGTAAAAGAGCAAAGGGTAACTCTTACTGGACGCACCGGAAACCGCTGGCGTTGAGCCGAGTCGTAGGATCGAACCTACCGCGATTAGCGGTTCGCACAAAGAAAGGCTTATTGATCCAGGAATCGCCGCGAAGAACTTTCCAATGACCACTGGATGGCGTAAGCACCTTGGCAGGGCAATATGGGGCCTGTGGAGGGTGAAAACAGGTTGGAAATGTGATAAGGTTTCATAAACCAACTCTATTAGAGAAAGGAATAAGGAATTATGAAAAGGGCGATTTTTTTCGTTTTGTTCTTGTTTGGATTGGTGACATTGGGTGGTGCGGAACCCTTGAAAGGACCCGTCAAAATGTCCCCTTATATAATGCCAGAAAAAGAAAAAACCTGGGTCCGGACTTCTAAAAAGGAAATGACCCGCGAAGCTTTTATGGCTAAAGCAGATACCACTCCCAGTAAAATTTCTCTGGATGAATCTTTTAGGAAGACCCTCCTGACAGAAGCCTCTGCCCCGCAGGGCAAGGTGAAAGATCGGGAATCCTGCCACCAGACATTCCGTGCTTTGGATGAGAAAAGGTTACTCCTGCAACGGGACGGAGGCATGTGGCACGCCTTCGAACGGTCACCGGAGGTACGGACCTTCTCCAACAAAGGTATGCAGATTGACAGTAATCTCAACAAGGTGTTCCAGGCAGTGCGCCACCTTTGCGAGACCGCGAACGGTATCCCTAAATCCCCGGTTGCGAGGATGATTGCCGACATCATCAAGGAGCGTGGAGGCAAAGAAGGTGCCAGGGAATATTGGATCAAAATGGGGCGGGTATCAAAGGATATCGATATCTGGTTTGATTACGAAGCGAAAGCTGAAAAAGCTTCCACACGCAAGGTTTCCTACCAGACAGTCGAAGGATTGATCCGCAAAACCAAGACGTTGCTTAATGGTTACGAAGACTTGTATCACCGTAAAGTCGGCCCTGCAGAGAAAGACGCGTTCCTTTCCCAGGCCAAAACCCTGCTGACCGTCATCAACGAAAGGCTTACCGAAGTGCCGGAACTTACCATGGCACTCAGGGAAGAACGGGACGAACCTCACGTCAAATACATCGGTGAACATTAATGCGGGGTGATTTTGCTGGGGAATTGTCTTGCGCTGACCCGATGCCCAGTCCATTGTCAGCGCAAGACCATACTGCGTATAAGGCGCGTATGGCCTGCATTCACCTGAAACTAAAGAAAGGGCCAGGGTATCCCTGGCCCTTTTATTTTTAAAGCCGGTGAGAGGAATCAAACCCCCGACCTACTGATTACAAACCAGTTGCTCTACCAACCGAATTACATCGGCATCCTATTTTCTATTCCGCCCAACGCTCTTCTGTAGGTCTTCCTTCGGCCCTATGCAACTACCGCGAATGTCCGCTTTGGGTCGCTTTCGGTCAGAAGCAGACATTCCGCTTTGAAAATTTTAAAAGGTAGGTACTCTTTTGGTCTGTGCTCCCCACAATGAAAGCAATTGCCTGTTTTGGCCAACAATATTAACCTAAGAGGGTAGAAAATGAAATAAAAATGTCAATGTGAAGGCTTTGTATGAAAAGACTTGTTATTTATCTTTTTGTAATTATCTTTGGATGCTTGTTGAGTTCCAATGTATTTGCCCTCGAACGATGCCTTTACCCAGTACCTATGGCTCCGGATGCCGTTAAACCCAAGACAGAAACTCTAACTTAAGATTTGGTACAACTTACAGGGGCAGGTCATATTTTCTTAAAGAATCCTTTGCCAACAAAATTCCCCACAAATATTCCACCTTCAAAATCCCCCATATTAGTGTATATTGCAAGCTAAAGAGGGGGGGCAATGTTCTCAAACTTATTCAACAATAGAAAGAAGCAAAAAGAACAAATAGAACGCTTACTTCATGGTGACTGGTCTGCCCGTAGAGGTGCTTGTGAGTCATTAAAATCTTTAGGGAAGATAAGTGATCCAGAATTGCTACAGACGCTAATTCTTTTACTCAAAGAAGAGGATGGGAACGAATATTTTGGCGCAAAGGAAGTATTAGAAGCAGTTTGTCCAAATTGGGGTGAGACAGAGGGAGCACGTCAATTACTACCTGATTTTATTGGTGCTCTCGAAAACGAGGAAGAAGGTTATTACCCACACGGAGCCATTTATGCTTTAAGGAAGATTAAGGACAACCGTGTTATTCAACCATTAATGAAGTGGGTGAAAATTTCTTATAAATTTGGCTCGTCTGATCTTTGTAATTCTGCAATTTTGGCATTGGGGGAAAAGAAGGAACCACTTGCTGTTGACTTACTAATAAAGGTACTTAGTTTGTTGGATATCAACAAACCAAAGTTTGTTCGGGCTGATCAGCACGCTGCAGCAGCGTGGGCCTTAGGCGAAATTGGTGATATCCGTTCGATCTATCCTTTGATAGAAGTCTTAGAAGCAGAGGATGACTATATACGGTGGTGTGCTGAAAACTCTTTAACAAAATTTGGGCATTCGGCCTTAAAGCCATTGATTGCAGCGCTTTCAGATCATAGCTCAGATAAGATTCGCTGTACAGTTGCCTCCGTTCTTGGTCGAATAAATAGCATTGCCGCTGTGGAACCATTAATTAACGCTTTGGAAGACAAATATGATGTTGTTCAATATTTAGCTAGTGTCTCTTTAAAGAAAATACTTGGTGAGGGGCATGTGGAAAACACTAAGGATTGGAAAAATTGGTGGAATGCTAACAAAGGAAGCTTTAAAAAAGTAGATGAAAAGCCAGAAATCGATCCTTACATCAAGGAAAATTTCTTTTCAACCTAAATTAAAATTTTAAGAACAATTAAAACTTAGCGGCAGAGGGTAATGCAGCTATTTAGTAGTTTTCCCGCGCACAAAAGTAGGCGGAGTTCGCATCAATAGTTGCGTACAGCCCTTCCATGTAAACAACAACCGATTTAAGCTGTTTTTAAAAGAAAAATGATTTTTACTTACTAATGCAATTCAAAATTAGGACCCTAAAAGAGTTGTTAGATTCTTTAAATTTAAGCGACCTTATATGTTAGGAGAAAATTTATGCCTTCAAGTGGCCCCTCTAATGAGAAAGTAAATTTTGATGCTATTATCAAGAATCTAGAACCACGAAGCTCCAGCGATTATTTGATTCGGGGATCAGCCTATTGGGTGAAAAGAGACTTTGTCAATGCAATCATTGACCTGGAAAGGAGTATAAAATTGGACCCTTCGCATCCTGGCCCCTACAATGTTCTTGGGCATGTCTTTAGAGAAAAAGGTCAATTGGATAGAGCTCTCGCAGAGTATAATGATGCAATCCAAAGGAACTCTCAGTTCGACGATGCTTACCATCATCGAGGTTTGGTGTATGGCATGAAGTGTGAGTATGATAAGGGTATTGCTGACTTCACAAAAGCCATTGAGTACAGTAGCGATAGGAAACGAGCTGGTTCCTATTTCTTTCGTGGGCTTTGTTATTATAAAATTGGCGAGTCCGATTCCTCCAAAAAGGACTATGCGGCAGCAGTGAAACTCGACCCTGAATTTGCTAACAAATCGTACGCAGATTATTGATTAATTTTTTAAAGTTTAATTTCCCCCATGTCTTAAAGGTTAACTCGCAAACTGGAATTATAAATGTCCGCTTTGGGTCGATAGCGAACAGTTGATAACTTGGTTTTAGATTATAACCTATTTGAAAAATGAAGTTAACGCCATGAGGCGAGATCAATAGAATAAGGTTGACGTTACTAATTTTTCAGGAGGTCTGTTTCTTTATCGTGATGGCCCTTGCCCTTCCCCTTCCCAAAGTTCCTGCCAAATGATTCCCCAGTTTAAAAACGAGACCTTTCCGTAGTCATAAAACTTGAAAACCCCTGAAGGTGAATCCCCCTGACCGCGGGAAAGGCCCCGCCACCAGCATTTCATCTTCGATGGGTTCTATCGATTTCTTAAATCCATCGACTTTTGGAAATCCTTTTCGCCTCAACCGCCAGGTTGGGAAAGAGGGCAAACATGGGTTTCCTATTTTACATTGGTTGTGTTTTTTTCTAAATCCATTGTTATGCAAAGATCTCTTTAAGATCAAGGCGATTTTATTCCGCCTGCGTCTCGTGTTATTCTCCATTGAATGAAAAGTTTTAAATTGCTCCCAGTAATAAATACAAACGGAGGAGGCCGTTTATGGCATTGGACTCAAAGATTGTCTTGATCACAGGATGTTCCTCGGGAATAGGAAAAGCGCTTTGCGAAGAGTTTCATCAGAAAGGGTGTCGTGTCGTTGCCACGGCGAGGCGGCTTGAAACGCTGGATGAATTAAAATCCCAGGGAATGGAAGTGGAACCACTGGACGTCAATAACAACGAGGACATTAACCGTGTCGTTGAGACCGTTCTGGAGCGAGAAGGGAAAATTGATATTCTGATCAATAACGCGGGATACGCTTTGATCGGTCCCTCCATCGATATTCCAGAGAGTGATCTACTGTTGCAACTCAAAACCAATGTTGTTGCCCCGATGGCCTTAGCCCAAAAGGTGGCGCCTTCCATGCGAAACAATGGAGCCGGGATCATTGTCAATGTCGGAAGCGTTTCCGGTGTGGTCTCCTCTCCCTTTGCCGGTGCCTATTGTGCCTCCAAAGCGGCGGTGCATTCCTTGAGTGATGCATTAAGAATGGAGTTGTCGCCTTTCGGGATTCAGGTGGTGACGGTTCAGCCTGGTGCGATTCGGTCTCAGTTTGGCGAAAACGCCGCCGAAAAAGCTACTGATGTTCTCAAGGCCGATTCGTGGTACCAATCGATTCGGAAAAAAATTTTGGAACGGGCCAGACTTTCACAAACCAATGCCACACCCACAAAAATTTTTGCCAGGGATTTGGTTCGTTTAATCCTGAAAGAGAATCCTCCCTCCGTCATTCGCCTGGGGAACCAAAGTGTTTTCCTGCCGGTAATGCAATTTTTACTCCCACGATTTATTCTGGATCGCCTGATGACTAAAAAGTTTGGAATTAATTCTCTGCATTAACCGATTTCTTGACAACTCACCTTCACCGTGCACTAATGTGCCCGTTGTTTTCAAATCAACTACATTAAAGGAGGAATTCCATGAGGTTATATCACTTGTTCGCATTGTTAATAGTGTTGGGTTTGAGTTCCAATTCGTTTGCGGTGACCGATACGTTTACTAATCCGGAGGATAGTTATGTGAGAGAAACTTCGCCGACCACCAACTATGGCTCGGAAAATGTTTTAATTGCTGATGGCGTGAGCCAGGACCCGGGCAATGGAAACTACGGGGAAATCGCCACGATGGTTAAATGGGATATTTCTTCCATTCCTGCGGAGGCTACAGTCACTGGGGTTTCCATAACATTCAACTATACGGATGCCAGTTCTGGTCCTTATAATATTTATGCTCAGAATATTGCCTGGTCTGAAGGCACAGTGAACTGGAATGATTTAAACTCAGACGTGAATCCATTGGGCACAATTCCTTCGTTTACTTTTGGTACTACCGCCATCGCACTGAATGCAAGTGGAATCGCTTTAGTACAAGGCTGGATAGATGGCACCTTTCCAAACAACGGATTCGCCATTCGTACCGGTGGAACGAATAACGGTATTGATATGGATTCGAAAGAGTCCACCGGAACTCCGCCAACGCTGGAAGTGACCTACACCGTTCCTCCCAGTGGTATTGAAACGGAAATTGTTACCTCTGCTACTGTTTCTGTACCAGCAGGAAGTGCTTCAATAGCCAGGGCAGAATGCCCAACCGGAAAAGTGGTCACTGGAGGAGGTTTTAGTTCGCCTACAAACTATTTTAGGACAAGAAGATCATACCCTTCTACTAAATCCAGTTGGGAGGTTATGTTGTTCAATACCTTTTCCTCAACAAGAAGTTTTACGGCGTACGCTGTCTGCGTCAACGGAAAATAGAAAATTCTATTTCAAAGTGGAATTTTTTATTGAGGGTTTATTGAGTCAACACGCATTGTATCAGGAGCACGGCCTCGCCCGGCGAGGCCTGTCTTCCTGCAACTCCTTTGATAATTTTTAAATGGCAGGTTTATGGCGGTATGCTTTGAATGAAGAGCCGAGATAAAAGGCGATATCTCCCTCCTTGGTTTCGGATTCAAATGAAGAACCTTTGTCGTCCTTTAAATTGGGTCCTACACCGTATAGAATCAACCCGCTTTCTGAAGGGATCATTTTTAATGGGCTCCCGCTGAAAGGATCCACAGGAATTTCCGTGATGTATTTGGGTGCCAGAGCCTCCAGGGTATTTGGATATTTCCCATGATGGGAATAGTAAGCAGCGGTTGCCAGCCCCAATTGCGCCAATAGAAATTGTGTCTGTTGTTCTGTGACTCGCTTGTAATAACTGATAAATGACGAATCGTTCTCAGACATGATAAAGCCGAATTCAATATTCTTTTGAATTTGTTCCTGCCATTCTTCTGAAGTTATTTTTGTCTCGTAATAGGGCTTTTTAAAAAAATCATGAAGTTCTTTCCAATATTGTTCACGGGAAACGATGTCCTCATGGGATAGAAAAATACGGTACAACATGCTTACAAAAAATTTCCATTGATAATATTCATAAAAGGACTCGAAATCATCGATTGACTCATTTTCATCAATAGGGTCGCTTTTGACAAAATGATCTGCTGTACCGAAAGCGCTGAAAGATTCTTCATATACCATCGCTGCCCGAAAGGCATCCAATAAGTGCTGATCTGTTTTTACAGGTAATGGGACAGTTACTTTTGAATCCCCGTGTTTTTCAGCCAGTATGATTTCCAGGGATTTTTTGGATTTCGTATGAATTGCACTTGCCATCAAAACATTTACCAAAGTAGGGGTTTGATTCAGGTGTTTGGCAATTTGATTTATACAGGAAATATTTTTTAAAGCCTCCAACATATTGCCCCTTTTTGCAAAGGAGCGAGCCTCTAGCGCCAATAGTTCGGAGCCATTTTTAAATTTATAGAAAATCGGGAACTCAATATCAAATGTCAAAACTAAAGGATGGTAAAGATAGGGTTTCCGGGTTGCTTCTTTTATTAGACGGATAGCTTTTTTCTTTTCCACTAAAAGGCTTTGGGCTTGCTCGCTCAATGGATCAAAGTCCGGATCAAAAATTGGATTCGTGGTTGAGTTCCCAATCCATTCAGGAATTTTTCCCATTTCCTGGAAGGCTCGCTCGTAAATTTCTGATGCTTCCTGCTCCCTGATTGGAGGGGAGGGAAGAATAGTTTTGGCGCGGGTCATAATTCTTGTTTGATCAGCTACCAATTCCAGTTTGGCGGCGTTATCCAGAGCCGTGATTGTGTTCCATTGAAGCACAATTGCGATTAAAAGGCCGCCCAACAGTTTTAAGCGAGACCAGGCAGCCGCTCCGGGTGCTCCTATTGGACTTCGTCTCCAACGTATGAGAAGTATGGACGTGACAAAAAAGATTAAAGTCCAGGACAGGGTATAGGGAAATAACCATTTGGGATGAATGTTTTTAAAAAACAAAATCCCAGAGAACGCGGTTGCAGAAATACCAAGGAGTCCGAGAAGCAATGCAATTAATATGGGTCCCAGAGTTGGCCATTTTTTGATCTGTTTAGTGAATGAAATAACAATGGAAACCAGAAGAAGTGCAGTTGCCAACGTTTCCAGCCAGAGAAACGCAAATCCCATTTAAAACTCCAAAAAAATTTCTTTTATACAGGATAAGGGGCCGAAACGGGATGGGCAACAGGTTTTTAGGGAAGAGTAGGGGATTTGAAATCAAAACCTTTTTCTGCGGAGGAATATATGCAAACTTCGCATCAATTAATAGGATTGGCGAATATTGAAAAGGACTTAGTCCCATCTTAAAATGGAATAATCTGATGCCTTGTAAGAGAGTTCAGCGAAGATCACCTCTTCAACTAATCCATGGTAGGAGTGAATGATGAGGTCTGAGGCATTTATTCTTCCCAAGGGTGGAGTGTCCTTGGTTAGAACCGCCGTTTGAAAGCCAAAGTGTAAGATATCACCCGGCTTGACTTTGGTTCCTGGTACTTTGATCGTGTATCTATTGAGGGCGGAAGGGGCAAAATAACGAATTTTCCGCCCCAGTCTTCTCTGACCATATATGACCAACGCCACGCAATCAGCTCCTATTCTTGATTCGGTTTGGTGCTTGTTCCTTTTATATTCCTTTGGCCAATACACAAATGGGAGACCCTTCAATTCGGTCAAATAGCCGATATAGGAGTCGTCGCGCCGGACCACAACCTGCAGTCCTCGGGGTTTATCCGTCGAACTGAATTTAGACTCATCCCGGCTTGTATCTTCAAATTTATATTGGAGGAAATAGGTGCCTTCACCTCTTGGTTCCAGAATCGCCGTGGAGTTGAAATATCTTTGGTTAAGAAGCGATTTAATTTCTTTTATTTTATAATCTATTGGTTGACTGCAGGTTTCTCCTGGGTTCTTTTCGCAGTATTCAAAATTATTGTAATCTCTCGCCTGAGGTTCGACCCAATACCACCTTATAGGCAAACCGGATTTATAACCGTGAAGATATATCTCCAGATGGTCACTTGATTTGACAAAAATTGTATGATTTATGATTTCGGAAGGCTTGCCGTTGATTTTTGCTTTTAAATGAGTGTCAGCTGCAAATAAGAAATTCGCAGAGAGGACCAGCATAAAGTTAACCACAATTAAGCAATATCGCCACCTCGGAAATACATGTGTCTTCAAATTTTTTACCTTTATAAACTTTATCGATTGTTAATCTCAAACAGACAGGTTGGTCGTCTCTTATTTTATTCATAAATCTTAATACCTGTGGATTCTGATAATTTTGGATCTTTATGACATCAACTGCAAGATCATGCCTTTGGGTGTCATTAAAATGGGCTGTGGCAAATGGTTCTTCTTCGCCGCACTCGGTGAGGCGGACCTCCTTTAATCGACCATTGTTTTCGAACGTTGTTTGCTGCTTCAGATATCCCTGCGTGAGGGCGACTCCGTAATACCTGCAGGTTACATATTGTTTGGCATCTTTGGGAATATAGAATTCGACCCACTCTCCTATGCCATGGCCAGGTTTGCCTTCACACCAGGCAGTATCCGGGTCGCCATCCATAAGGTTTTTGGCCCTATAGTTGCCTTTTAAGGTGCTCGATGCATTTGGTTCCGCCATTATCCTGGAATAATCTTTATCTTTCAGGGAATTCCAGTGAATCAGCTGGTTTTTTGCGGCAGGATCAGGATTGAGTGACAAAACGAGAGGCGATATCATCTTCAGGTCAAGGTTCCTGCCTATTCCTGTTAAATGTTGCCCTTGACTTTCAAGTTTAAATGGAGATAAATGGACAGACTGAAGATGCCTGTAAGGGCCCAGATCCAATTCGATCTTTATTTTTGAAATCAAGCCTTTCCAAAATCCAGCGGGCGAAAATGGATAATAAAGAACCCGGGAGCTGAATTCCGTTATGGGGCTTTTGGAAAATTCATAATCCTCAAACCAATAACTTGCCGAATAGTTCATCTTTAATACATTTTCTCCCTTAACGAAATTCAAATCTGCAAGGCACCAGGCTCTGGCGGGAACAGGTGCAGGTTTTGAGTTATACAAACCAGGAATCGGGTGGGAACTCAATTCTGTTGGTTCTTTGGAAAGTTTGGGTTTGCAACCTACGTTTTTCCCATTAAGTTGAAGTTTTATTTTTTTGTAATCTTGAGGAAGTTTTGGTATTTCTTCATTTTCGAACTGGTATTTCAGCCAAATCATAGGGACGCCAAATTTTACTTTTTTCGACGTTTCTGAAACCAGTTTGTATGAAGCGGTTACAGTATATTCCTTGAGGTGCAGTGATATTTTCAAGTGCTCCTCATTCAGAGTCACGCTTTGTTGTTGCTGAGGACGGATGTCTCCAGCGGAGGAGGCACGAGTCCAGTCCACTGGACCCCCGTTACCCAGTGCTTCCATAGGTAATACCAAGAACAATATTATGATGAAAAAATTTAACCAATTCATAGTATTCATTGTAAGCCCGTTTTTTGACACAAGGTAGCTATATTTTCTGATTAGAGCCCATTGTGACTAGAAATAATGAGGTTGTTTATCTTCTGATAGGACTTTCTATATCCAAAAATACATTTCACTGTTTTAGCAATCCTATATAGAATAGGATGGTTCTTTCTCATTAATATCTTTGCGTAACGATCTGCTTCTTTCTCCTGTTCCGGGTGCTGTCCAAAAGTATGGCGGTGAACATGGTGGCCAATTTCATGATAAAGAGTATGTTCGATGCGGAGTAATCGAAAATACGAAAGCGGATTATATTCAGAATAGGAGCAATCCCAAACGATCATTATTTTGCAAAGCATTGGCATGTAGGTGCCGCTATATTTAGCGTCGGCAGGAATAATATAGAGACGTTCGATCTTTTTAAGGTCTTCATTAGAGACACTTGATAGCCATGAAATCATTTTATTCTTTATTCTGGAATCATGATCCAGACTCTTTAATTGGTAAATCTCTACTTCTTGTATCTGATAATTTCTGAAATCATTCAATGAAAAAGCTAATATCGATTTAATTTTCACCTTAACAACAGCGTTACAGCCTTTATTTTGTATTTTTTTTCCGAGTTCCCTGGCGCTCTCCTCGTTTATGTCATTCACCAAACTCAGAAGAGTAGAGAGAATTTCTACCTGGACTTTATTGTCAATGTTTTCCCATGTGTAACCCAGGAGTTGTGTCTCAATTGCCGGAATTATTGGCTCCCCTAATTGATAAAGCTCTCTGTAGATTTTAACCGTATCATGAGTGGAATGGTTGACTATCGCTGCGATAAACGTTTTTAAAAGTTGTTCTGGTTCATTTAACTCGCTCATTGAGAAACCTTCATGCCTGAGAATAAAAATTGTGTAGACTTGCATTAGATTGACAACTCTTTCAGGATAAGGGGCCGAAACGAGATGGGCAACAGGTTTTTAGGGAAGAGCAGGGGATTTGAAATCAAAACCTTTTTGCTTGCAGGGCAGGTCCCAGTAAAATTTGGATTATTCTAATTTTTATTCCTTGGCAAACTCTCGAATGTACATTACCAACTGCCAGATTTGTCTCTCCTTTAAATTATCGTAGGAGGGCATGGAGGTATGTTGGACGCCGTGAGTGATGGCCCAAAAGAGCTGGCCGTCCGGGATGGTTTTCATGGTTTGGGCGCACGTGAAATTTCTTGGATTGGGAAAACTTTCGGGAGCCATTCCTCCCAGTCCATCTCCCTTTAGTCCATGGCAATGTTTACACTGAAGCGTTTTGGCTCTGACCATGTAGAGCAATTTCCCTTTCTTAATATTCTTTGCGGTTTTTTCCAGCGGATTGGTTTTGTTGTAATAATCATCCGGTGCCTTCGGAGTGTTTTCTCGAGACTGTGGGCATTCGGGAGGATCGGTTAATTCAATGGCAAAGGCAGGAGTGCTGAGTATTCCTATAGAGACTAAAAAGATGAAACCAATCAACAATAAAAATTTTTTCATAGGATTCCTTTAATTAAAGAGTCAACAATGCCCCTATAATAAATATAATCCCGGTCAGAAGTGCCCGCCAGCTCTCCCTTTATGTTTTAATCGTTGTTATTGCATCTATCGTGGGGGGCTTTATTTCAGGCGTTTTTCTTTAGTGAACATATAAGCCGCCTTCTGAGAAAACTGATCTCCTGCCACAGGGGCAAAATCAAATTGCCGGATATGGGTGATGCCAAACTCTTCCAGGTTTTCGAAGGCGTCGGCATATTTTGTGGTGATCAACTCAAATCGCAATCCGCGAGCGCGAACCGAGTTTAAAGTCTCATTCAAATTGTGAGGACTGAAAGTACGCAGGTCGGGCGAGTAGCGTCCCAAGCGTTCCAGTTCTTTAATGACCGGGTCAATCGGACCGTTCACCACGTTCTGGATCTCACGGGCCAGTTTCGGATCGCCTCCTTTGACGCGAAAAAAATTACCGTAATCTAATATGCCCAGCTTGAGCTGATCGTCACGTTCGACCCAGGTGAACTGGTCTCGTTTGCAATCCAGCCAGACGATTCCCGAATCATTGATGTCATCCAGGGCGTCCTTATAGACATCACGTTGGGCTCTAGTCATGACTCCGCCAGGATTATTTTTGACAATCTCTTTGGCTGTGCCTTCCAGCCGTTCAACAATCGCCACATGGGTAAAGTGACGCTGATGACCCACCACATCCGCCGGAATATCCGCGCGAAAAACTTCGCGCGGCAGAACAATATTATTGGAATTGACTTCTTTCAACAGGGCTTTGCCAATCACTTCTGCTTTTCCGTGTCCTGATTCGAAGGCTAACTTGGCCACTGTGGGAAATTCCTCCCAGGGAACATCATGGGCGAACACCCCTTTGAAAGATCCCCAGCCCACGGCTTCTCCCAGTTTTATGATGATCCGGTCCGCTTGATTTCTTAACGACAGGATGATTTCTTTTTGCCACAGCGCTTGAATTCTTTCTTCCATGGTGGTTGATTTAAATAATGCCAGGTCCAGTGGGTCGTCCACCAAAGGTGGCGGGCGATTTCCGGTGTGCCGCCACAGGGGTGCAGTTCCGGAAAGAACTGTGCTGGAACTTCCCGGTTCCCCTCCGGCGCGGGCCATTTGTATGGCAATGGGTTCAGAACCGGGTTCCGGGATACGGCCGGCTCTTGCGGCGGCGAGATCCACCGGTTCGAAACGAACCATTGCGGTTTTCGGGCCCAAAGGTTGGGGCAAGGGGAGTACATCGCCAAAACCCAGAGTTCTCGAACTATCTGTCTCCTGGATCAAGGCTGTTTTCGCCGAACGAAATTCGTCATCCATCAGCAGGAGCGCCTGACGTTCCAGGGGATCCAATGCTTCCGCGCCCTGGGTCAATGCGCGCACTCTGGCGCGTAAAGCGAAAATCATCACGTTGCGCTGTTCGGGAATGCTCAGTGCTCTTAAACCACCTTCCGGTAAATTTCGAACGCTTAAACGCCCCTTAAGAAATATTTCTTTGGATCGAAACAATCCGGTAGCAACCGCTTCTTTGACTTGAAACAAATCGATCGTTGCCAACCCGAGAGCCAACAGTGTTTTGTTGTAAGCGTTTTGCCAGGTGACGGCTTTTTTCACTGCCGCCTGGTTGCGCGAAAAGCCAAGCACCACCGCGGCGTCCCGTGAAAAATCCAGTTCGATATTACTTTCATACACCTTCGCCCATTCCCCTGCGGTATCTGCACCAAGCAAGGTTAAATTCGCCCCTGTCAGGAGGATAGAGGTGATGGATGTCCCTCCTGCAATAATCGGAGCTGTTACTATGCTGAATAGTACCGTCAAACGGGTGTTGTCGTCTCTAGCAGTTTGCCGTTGAGCTTCCAAACGTTTCAGAACCCTTGCAACGTCTTTGATCCAGTAACGTGCGGCGAGGTCGGGCTCCCAGTAAAGTCGCCTTTGCCGGTTACCGGGATCTCGCGTTTCCACCAGTCGCATCAGGCGCGGTTTTAATTGAGACTGGACCGCTTCAAATCCTCTCCCCGTAAGTTTCAGCAACCCTTCAATATCGCAGGGGTCCACCTGGCGGGCCTTTGCCGCGGCTTCGCTGGCGGCCCCGCCAATTCGCGCAATCGCCTCCGCAGTAGCAGCCAGCCGCCATTTGGCAATCTCCTGAGGAGTCTTGTTGAATTTTTTTGCAAGAAAATCCAGGTTCTCATAGAGCGGCATCCCTCCATAAGAAACTATAGACCCATCAGGTGCCGAAACTTTTATACGATTAATGGGAATGGAGTCGTTATCCATCTCCAGGCGCATGATCTTCATAAATCCTTTAAGGGCGAGTTGACTTCCCAGGACTTGGTTATTTTTTAACATTTGGTCGTTCAACAGTTCGATAAACCTGTCGCGCATCAAGAGCATAGCGGCATGATGGGCAAACCGGACTTTCGTCCTTCGCAGGTGATCGCCATGGGTGAAGATAACAAGATTATAAAAGGCTTCGGCCTGCTCCAGGGAAAGTGCATCCCAACTCTCTACTTTGATATCTTTCCGACACTGGGCGGCTCTTTGGAGCGCGCTTTTAAAGAGGTAATCGGAGGTTTGAATCGGATCTCTTGCGGAACGATGCCGCGCGGGAGTGCTTGAAATGGGAAGGGCGGCGCTTGCCGGAAGGATCGGCATCAAAAATGATTTTTTAGCGAAACTCGGTTTGATCTCCACGGCCAGCTGATCAGGCCCACGACTGTTGTTGAAAATTTCAACCGGGATGTCGCCGGGACGCGGTGGAGGGCTGAGACGTGGGTTGCCCTTGTCAATCATACGAATCGGTTCGGAAAGATAAACCGTGGGGTTGCCGGCGGTGGTAGTTGCTGTGAGTGAAATTTTATTTAACGTCGTCGCAGAAGGTTCGCCACGAGCTATTCTCAATGGCTCCGGATTTCGATTGGTGCGCTGCAAATGGAGAATCAGCGGAATATGATCGAGAGGAAGTGGCGAAGAGGTGGTGACACGGATGCGAACCCGCTCGGGAACGTAGGCGCTATCCAGAACTTCAGCGGGTTGGTCCCCGACTTCCCGAATAAATTCCAAGTTGGCTTTGAGTCCGCCAAACCGAAGGTCCCAACTTGCAGTGGCGTCATTCAGTTTAAGCGATTTCTCACCCGGTAAGATCTTCCCCTTAACTTTCGCTTCCAGTAGCAGAAGCTGATGTCCGGTCTTTAGTTTTGGGACAGGAGTTTTGAACCGTTTGGACAAATCCTCCCAGGCAGCGTCATACCGGTTTTGGTACGCCGTACCGTAGCGAGGTAAGTAGGAAATGGACGGATCGAGAGATTGAATCCGCGCTTCGTCGCCAAATTTCTGCGGAAGGTTGTTACCGAATATTATGATTTCACGTTTTTGTTGGACGCCTCCGGTGCCTGTGTAGGGAAAGAGATAATCTCGAGTCTGGGGTCGAAAGGCGCCGGTTTGGTTGCTCAGCGAAAAAGTGTGCAGTATCCGGGGCGAAGGCTCCGGTTGAATAACGCCAACGCGCAGGTGTCCATCCGGGTCATCCCCTTTGGTTTTCCATTGGGCCGTCCATCGAAGGCCGCCTGCCGGCATGGGAATTTCGAACTCGATTTCCTCTAAACCAGCAATCGCGGTCTCATCAAAAGAGCAGCGCACTGTTTCGTTGCCTGTAAGCTTACATGCTTTATCTCTAATTTTGATTTCTTGAGCGGGGCTGAAATCTTTGGCATCCAGAAACTCCAGGTCGAGTTCGGTGTGTTTTGCCTTATGACCGGGTAGATAGACCAGCCGAAACCCTACGTTGGTGGGCTGGTTGACGAAAGGCTTTTCCGGAAAATGTCCTTCGATGAGTTGCAGATCGACGGGATTCACCTGATAGTAATATTGAGGCTTAACATAAAAGTCAAAAGTGATGGGCTGGCCTTCTACGAAAAATCTTTTTGGTCCCCATTTGGATTGGGACCAGATCGTGAAATTCACGAGCAGGCCAACGACTTTTGAGAGATCCGGTTTGCCATTGGGATTGCGAGCAAAAATGACTTTTGGATAACCGGAGGTGACTTGCAGGCCGGTTTCCGGGTCAATAAAAATCTTGTAGTGTTTCTCTGCATGCCAGAAAAAATTTTCACCGTAAATTTCTACATTAAAGGTGGGCCGGTTTCCCGGCATATTGTTGCCTTTCCCCCATCCCCTGTATTTGGGTGCGGCGCACCCGATTTCATCGGCCCCGACCTCATGCTTTAGAGTCGATATATATTTTACTTTGGTGATTTTCGGTACAATGCGCGTGAAAGTCGCTTTACCGGTCTTAAACGTTTTGCCTCTCCAGATAAGTGACCAGGTACCGGTGAAATTGTCCGGGTTGGCGGGGTCGAAGCGCGCTGAGATTTCCGGAAATGGATAGTGCTGGGGTTGTGGTATCTTGAAGTTCCCGCTGGCCGTTACATTGATAAAGCCCGGAGGGATGTCATGCGGTTTTTCCTTCGTGATGGTTTGGTGTCCCCATCGTTTTCCACTGACGAGCCATTTTGCATTGGTTTGGCCTGGCTTGTCTTGATAGAAAACCAAGCGCCCCTCATTGGCAGTTCCGCCGCCAGAGGCAAGGTCTTCCAGTTGGAATTTCCATACGCCGGAGAGCTTGCTTATCGGGTAGTCAGGGTTGGACGTCGGCGAGGCCCACTCGCTTGCCTTTCGAATTCCCTCGGCACGTTGGTCCAGGTCGTCCTTTCTGTTCCAGGGAGCCTGGTCGCAGATGATGTTTTGA
Source organism: Nitrospinaceae bacterium (assembly GCA_965223665.1). Taxonomy (GTDB): domain Bacteria; phylum Nitrospinota; class Nitrospinia; order Nitrospinales; family Nitrospinaceae; genus CBDCVY01. The sequence continues at coordinate 1,542,196 of OZ245011.1, read as the reverse complement.
GGGGCGACTTCCGGATTGTTGGAAGGAGGTCCTGCAACGGAAAGAGTTAGATGCCCACAAAGTAGAATGACAACAAGCAGTATCAGACGTAACCCTGTTTTCAGTTTATTGGATTTCTCCAGTGGAATATAAAATTTCATTTTACCCCCTCTAACTCCTCGTCAAAATCACTTAATTAATCTTAACTTATCCAGGATGAAGTTGATATAATGTTCCTCAATTTTTTCCCACACTTTTTTGAGTTTTTCTAACCGTTTGGGTGACTATGGAAAACAACCCACCAGAAAAAAGTAGTAACCAAAGTCTTGAGACATTTATGGATCAAGTCCGGTCGCGGATGCCTACGGATCTGGTCATGTGGCACTTCATGGGGGATAAGCTGATTCTGAGAGCGGGACGCGATGCGAGTTCCTGGTCAGACTTTGAGCTGGTGTTTCAGGATGTGGTCTATTTGGAATTGCCGGTGTATATGGATTCGGCCACAATACATTTAGGAGGAAAAGAAGCCTTTGATAGGGTGCGTAAATGTTGCAACAGTATTGACCCAAAGGATGTCGTCATTGAAATTATCGAAGATGAAGATTGGGCGGAAGGCGCCAAGCGACATTGTATTGTATCGAAATCGGTGGAATATAAGGAAGTTGAGAGCGAATAGGATGCATTGAGCCTTCCGCCACACAAGGTGCCTTACCCAGGAAAAAAGTCGTTTTTGGCCAAAATTGGACAGGCATTTATGGTATAACTAACCGGAGTCAATCCACTTAGGTTAGCCGTTTATGCCCGATTATATATTAAATTTCTTATATGTGGCGCTTGGGATCGCTGGACTTATCATTATTTGGGGCCTGTTTAAAGAGCGTCTTTCCCTGCAGTATGTGATGCACCATACAAACTCCGTTTTGCGGGAAGGCGAACCCGTAGACTTTTTCAATTGCTGGATAACGAATAACGGAAACCGGGATTTGGAAAACATTTCCCTGAAAATATTTATCAATGCGGGAGAGTTGTATTCCGTTAAATACATAAACTATGAATTGATGAGGATCAATGATCCAGGCAGCGCTCCCGTCGATGTTACGATTCCCTATTTAAAAGAAAATGAAAAAGTGGGAGCTTTAGTTTCTGTAAAAAATCCGGGAAAAAAATTTCCATTAAAGATAGAGGCCCGGGCGGGAAAAGTAACTGCAACGGAAAGGGTAATGGATTCACCCTATGAATTTATGGGGCATTAAGGACATGGAATGAAATCGGTCGTAAAGCGAATATTGGGCTAGGGAAGTTTTTTAAATCTTTTGCGTGAAAATAATATTCCCAGGCCAAAAATAACTGTGGCCACAATTATACCTTCCGGCATTAAACCTTGAAAGAACTCTATTTCACCCTCTCTGACCGGTAAGCCTTGAAGCTCTCTTCGGGCAACAACCATTTTGGCCGCTGTTTCATCCCATAACGACCAACTAAGAACTGAGGAAACCAATACGCAAATGACAGTAATAAACCCCAGCCAAATGCTTTCCGGCCTCAGTTTCAAGAAAAAATAACCTGTGGCGATAAACCAGCACCCAGCCAGAATATTTATTACAATTTGTGTTTTTGGATCAGGAAGCGCTCCGAAAAATGGCCAATTGACCGGGAAGTCCATCCAACGCACAAGGCTTTTTGTGCCATCAAGAACTAAAATTACTCCTAGAAATATAGTTAACCAGTTTTCTCTATTTTGGATATTGGCATCAACCCGTTGGTTTTCATCAATGCTGAGAAATTGCATTCCGATGGAACCAAAAATTTTAATGCATACCCATTCAATGACAATGAAAGTGACTAAGGCCATCCAAAAAGGAAGGTCTTTGTCTGCAAATAGAAAATGATTGAGTAGACTCCAGAAAACCATGAAAAGTAAAAAGTCTAAATACCACGCAAGGGCAATGCGTTTTTTGGAAGCGCGAATGTTCATGGTTTCGAGGGATTCGAGTTTATTAAATAATGTGTTTTATTGTCAGTGACTGTTATTTCTTTGAAAGAAGGTCACGTGTGTAATCGTCGAACTCATACAACGCCTCATCACTAATTCTTCTTAGAGAATGCCTTCTTTTCTTCTTTAGGGAATCGTAAGAGCTTAAACTGAATAAACTGGCATGTTGTATCCTTGAAAGAAGTTCCTCCGCGTACTTTTTGTTTTCAATCGAGAATCTTTTATCCCTTGCTACTTTTCGAAGAGCTGCCCATCCTATCTCTGTTGTTGTGTACCACAAAACCAGCATCAATGATTTTTGGGATACTTCGTTTTTTTCCTGAAACAAGGCCGAGATAACCTTTTCTATAAATAGTTTGTCTTCTAAAGGGAACAGCATATAAATTAACGAAAAATCTTGCTCAAGTTTTAAAAAGTGCTGAGGTATGAAGGCTTTAAACTTGGGATATTGCAGTATTTTGAGGGCCGCATCGGAGGTATCGAAACCTTCTACTGCCAATTTGTGTATTATCCTTAAATAATCTGTAGTTTGAAGATCTCTTAAATTTACATGGCGCATTCCCTGGAGAAAAAGTTTCTTGTCAGATGGAGTTCCAGATAAAACTAACAACAATCTTCCTGCGTCAAAGTAAAAGAAGGGCACATGGTCTGTTTTTTTGAGCTCCGCTCTTAATAACTCGATATATTTTTTATCATTGTTCTTTGCCTTATTCCAGAAGACATCGAGTATGGAAGATTTTTCATCTATTTCCTTCTCATTTAGCGTGTGAGGATGAAAATTGTATAAGGATCTCAATTCCTCGCTGGTTGGGTCCTCTGCAGCAATTGCTATTGAATAAAGCCCTATCAACAATGGTAGGCAAAGTGTGAATTTGAATAAATAAGCCAAAGCATTATTTTCGATTTTCATAGAATCCCTGATGTCAAATAATAAGTTCTGTCTCCTCAGTATAAGGTCATGATTCAATAACTTAAACATAAATTGATGTTTAAGTATGGTTCGTTTATGAAACCAACTGAAAAGTGGGAGTTTTTGTTTCTGTAAAAAATCCGGGAAAAAAATTTCCATTAAAGATAGAGGCCCGGACGGGAAAAGTAACTGCAACGGAAAGGGTAATGGATTCACCCTATGAATTTATGGGGCATTAATGACCAAGAATGTGATCGGGTAAAGCGGACATCTTAGCTAGTTGTTGACATCGGAGCTGTTTCTCGCAGAACGGGCCAATTGCCACAACCCCCAGAGTGCCCACAGGACGATTATTGGCAGGACGACCCAGTATTGAGTCTCATCTAGATCCCACCCTGACGCATCTCTAGCGTCGACGACGGTGGCAAGGGCGACGACAGGCCAGTAGATTGTAATGCCAAGGGCGGCTCCAAGAATGACTCGACCCCACAAATAATTTCGCCAATAACCGAACAACCCTGCCGCCAGTAGGGGAATGTAGACAACGAGATCGGAGAATGCGAAGCCGAACCAGAAAGCCGCCCCTACTTCAGTAATCAGATGAGCGGGTTCCTGTGTGCCCATCCGAACCCCAAGTTGATAATCAAAAGCTGGGATCGCCTGTGCGTATATGAGGTAGACAAGTAGCAGCCATCCGGGAATCTGTAAAAACCAATATTCCAATCTGCGATTTGTCATGCTTTCACTCCAAATTTTATTATTTTCGATGAAAACCATGATCACTCGTCAGTTTTTGTGAAGCTATTTTTTGTTGATTGTTCGCTTGGGGTCGTAAGCAGACACGGATCCCCAAAACCCGCGCGTTTGCTTACCTATCCATAATATTCCGTGCGGAACGATTCGATCAGTGCGGTTGTGTCTTCATCAAAAGTTCCCACGGAGTTAAGAACCGCGCGGCCGATCTGAAGGCTGGCCTCCAAAGTTTCCGAAACGGCAACGGTTGCCCCTGCCTTCAACAACTGGTCGCAGTGTTGCCGGTCACGTCCACGTACATGAATGGCCAGGTCCGGATAAAGGTGACGCAGAATATGGACCAGCCGTATGGCAGGAACGGTTTGGTCAATGGTACAGACCAGCGCACCGGCCCGTTCGGCATCGGTCGCCTTTAGCACATTGACCTGACTGGCATCCCCGTAAAAAACCGAGAACCCTTCCCGTCTTCCTTCCAGCACGCGATCGGCATTACTTTCGATGGCCAGATAAGGTACATTCGCCGCCTGCAGGATTCTCGCGACCCGTTGGCCCACACGACCGAAGCCGGCAATAATGACATGCGGCTGCCCTTCGTTAATATGTGTGGTACTGACATCGTGTCCATCCCCCGCTAGTGTGGACCCCCTGCTGATATATTCACCCAGGTTCACCATCCCGGGTGTGGTGATCATGGTCAGCACTATCACCAGTGAAAGGAATTGAAAAAGATCGTGGTTCAATACCCCGCCAAACGCGGCCAGCCCGAAAATTACAAAACCGAACTCTCCACTCTGCGAAAGTAAAAGAGAGACTCGCGTGGCATCGGACTTATTTACTCCCATTGACCGACACAAACCCCATAGAATTACTGACTTGATCAATAGCAATCCCAATACTATTCCGGCAATTTCAAGGATGTTCCCTACCATCAGGCTGAAATCGAGGGACATTCCAACACCCATGAAAAACAAACCCAACAAGATGCCGCGAAACGGCTGAATATCGGCAATGACCTGGTGCCGGTACTGAGAGTCCGCCACCATCAGTCCTGCAAGAAAGGCCCCCAACGCCAGGGACAGGCCCACTTCCTCCATAAGCCATGCGGTACCCAGCACCGTGAACAAGGCAGCTGCCGTAAATAATTCCGCTGTCCGGCTGGTGGCCACCACTCGCAGGGCGGGAGAAAGTAAAAATCTGCCAACAAGGATGACGATCAGGATAACAAGTACGGCCTCCAAAATCGCAAATTCTATCCCCTGAAGTAACGTGGTCTCTTCAGAAAGTAGAGATACCAGTGCCAATAAGGGCACAACCGCCAAGTCCTGCAGCAGAAGTATGGAGAGGGCCGTGTGACCGTGGCTTTTTCCCAGTTCACCGCGGTCGGTCAGTATCTGAAGACCAAATGCTGTGGATGAGAGCGCCAAACCAAAACCGATGATCATGGAAGTCCGGTGCGACTGTCCGAAAAGCAAAGCCAAACCCATGATCGCCCCTCCGGTGACTATCACTTGTGCGGTACCAAGACCGAACACCATTCGCCGCATGGCCCACAGACGTTTCGGCTTGAGTTCTATGCCAATAATGAACAGCAGAAAAATGACGCCAAATTCGGCGATCCCCTGAATTTCTTCAATTTGGTCAATGAACCCAAATCCCCAGGGACCGATAACGATACCAGCAACCAGATAGCCAAGCACCGATCCAAATCCCATCCGTTGAAAAAGGGGAACACAGGTAATGGCTGCCGCCAGCAGTATCAGAATGTCTACGAGGTAATGGGCTTCAATCATGTTTCACCAGAATCTTTGGTTATGCAAAGGTTTCTTTCTGATTGGGATGAACTTCATAGTATCTATCGGTTATTTTTTGAAATTTAATAAATATCCGCTTTGGGTCGAATCGCGGGTATTTTGCCGTTCTCAATTCAGCTTGTCAGGGCATCCGTGCGAAGTAGTTTTTTTCCTAAACCAATTGCAAGATTCCGGTATAACACGAGACCAATATCAGGTCGTTGACGAATCAGGTTGGTCAAATCATTACGGGTTAGCACGGCCACAAGGGCATTGGACTCCGCGGTTGCTGTGGCGGCATGTTGCTCACCGGTCAAAAGTGCACGTTCTCCGACAGATTCCCCCGGCTGAATAAAACCAATTTGCCGAGGCGGAACATCCGCATTAATCGAAATACGTCCTTCCAGGACCAGGAACATCTCTTCGGCTTTTCTGCCCTGAACAAAAAGTGGGTCACCTTCTTTATATCGCTTCGACCGACATAACCCGGCCAAAAGTTGTGTCTGCTCCGGGCCCAATCCTTGAAACAGAGAAATTGTTTCTGCCGCTTCGGAAATTACAGGGTCCACCGATTGCAAGGTAAAAGCTTGAAGCACACTTTCGGCGATGGGCTGGATCTCAGGTATAACGTTGACTTGATCCGTGTCGAGTACCCCACGAATTAAAACCATACGAACGACATCGATCCTCTCCACATCGCAAAATACCATTGCTGGAATATAGGCAGCCGGCAGAAAGCCCAGTTCCAGTAGGGTTCTCTGCATTCGGGGTGAGTGCGCGCTGACGTCTGCCTCGATATATTCAATGCCCCAGATTTGGGCTTGCTTGAGAAGCTGATCTATCAGGAACCTTACCGGAAGGTCGTGTGTTGTGATGAGTTCATAAATTTTTAATAACTTCTCATGATCGTTTCGAATATAACCTACCGCTCCAACTAACCGGCCCTTAGTTTCTCCCAGCGCCGGCTCGCGCACCACCAGGTATTGAGCGTGCGCCATTTGCAAGCGGAAAAATCCATAATGCAGGCGCAAAGGGCCAAACAATTCACGATGGCTTACTCGCCCTCTTTGAATCTGTATCAGGGAAGGAAGCTCATCGGTGGTCAGCTCGGTCACTTCAAAATCTGTGGAATGGGGATAGGGCGGGGTTTGATCATCCACTATAGCGTCGCATTCTAAAGAGCAATTGGCGAATGCAAAACGGGCTAAAGTGTGTGCCTCCGGAATGATGCGCGGGTGATTGTTTCTCATCTTTAGAGCATCGCTAAAATACTGGACGAACAGAGCCATACTTTCCCGCTGCTTTGGGAACGGTAACTTAACAGGCAGAAACCCCACAGGAACAAAACCGTGCTTCAATGAAATTTTTTGTGAATACACATGCGAGGTTCTGTTTTCCACAATCCCTAAATGAAGTCGATCCCGGACCCGTTCGATTCGTTTGGCCATGAGGGCGTTACCAATACCGCGTTTCCTCGGTTCCGGATGGACCACCAGCCGACCAAACTCACCGACGAGGTCTGAGTGCGCACCAATATCTAATACGACTGACGAAAAACCGAGGACCGTTCCGGTGTTATCGTCTACCGCTACCAGCAAAATGATGTCGTCACTGAAAACAGATCGCTTAAGCCAGTCAACATCATAAAACTGAGGATAAGGATAATGCGAACTGTATACCGTGTAGAAAATATCTCGAATGGCGGACACATCCTTTTCCCGGGCTTCGCGGATGGTGATGGGGAATTGAGTCATGACGTTTGGTTGTGTAAAGACGTTCCAGCGATGTGGGCTACCTGTGCAAACCAGGCGGCTCCGGCGGCAAGCGCCTTCTCGTCGAAATCAAATTGACTGGAATGCGCGGGAAACCCTTTTCGATCCGGCACCTGTCCTCCAAAACGAATGTAACAGCCGGGAACTTTATCCAGGTAATAAGAAAAGTCTTCTCCGCCCATGTTAGCTGTGTGTAAAGCGACTACCCGTTCCGGTCCCACCACCTTCACCGCCGCGCTCCTGGCAAGCTCCGCCATTTCCGGAGTGTTGACCACACTGGGAGTCCCGAATTTAAATTCTACGGAGACCTGGGCATCATGCAATTGACCGATGGCCTTTGCCATGCGTGATATAGAAGCCTGCAAATGAGATCGTACCTCTTTGTCCTGGGCACGGAGGGTTCCATCCAGCTTGGCTGAACCGGCAATGACGTTAGGGGCTGTGCCCGCATGAAACGCGCCGACTGAAATTACCGAAGGGTGGGCCGGGTCTACTTCTCGTGACACAATAGTTTGTAAGGCGGTGATCATCAAACTGGCGACCACAATAGCGTCGCAGGCTTCGTGAGGACGTGCGCCGTGCCCCTGCTGCCCATGAATATGAATATGAAACGTATCTGTGGAAGCATTGACCGGTCCGTCAGTAACAATCAGTGTTCCCGCCGGGTAATGTCGGTCCAGGTGGCCGCCGAAAATCATACCCACATTTTCCAGAACGCCGGCGCGGATCATTTCCAGAGCGCCTTCGCCTACTTCCTCCGCGGGTTGCCAGACGAAACGAACCGGCAACGGGGGCGGTTCCCCCTGAGCCAGCATTGCGGCGGCACCTACCAGCATACTGCTGTGTCCGTCATGACCGCAGGCGTGCATTACCCCAGCTTCTGCAGAGGCAAAGGGCAGTTCCGTCTCTTCCAGAATGGGCAACGCATCTGTATCCGCGCGCAGGGCAATAGAGGGCCCTGAAAAACGCCCCGGTATATTCGCAACCACTCCCGTTCCGGCAATACCGGTCTCGTGGGAAATTCCTAAGGAGTTTAACTGTTCTGAAATTTTGTGGGCCGTGCGTTTTTCCTTATGGCTCAGTTCCGGGTAACGGTGCAGGTCCCGCCTTAATTCTTTAATCCTTTCGTAGATCTCGCGCGGCATGCCAAACTCAGTTATGTTTAAATCATTCATCATTGGGCGTTATCCTTTTCAGAAAGGTAAAGCAATCGTTTGTATCGCGAACAGGAGTTTCCCGGCAATCCATTACGGAACACCGGGAAACCGGAACCTGTTACATATAAGTTACGAACTCAGGTTCAATCAGGCATCTGAGAATATCACTGCGCGCTACGATACCGACCAACTTACCTTCTTTCACCACCGGAACTCTGAGTAAATTATTATCCCGCATGATTTTGACTATATCAGTCGCAGGGGTATCCGGGCTCACGGTTACTACGTCCTTGCTCATGATCTCTTCCACAGTTGTCTTGACCAACTCTTTATTCTCAACCACCGCGCTCAAAAGATCGAGTTCGGTGATAATCCCAATCACCTTGCCGCCTTTTTCTGTTACAGGCATGCCACTAAAAAGACCCGTGGTCAGCTGCAAAACCACATCCCGAGTTGAAGCTTTGGGCCGGGCGGAAACCACTGGCCGGGTCATAACATCAGATGCTTTAAGCTCTTTCATAACCATCTCCTTTTAATAGAGTAACAACTTACCCTCTATATATTTAGATACCGGTTTGGCAGTAAAAATTCCTGAAAACGGAACCACGGACCGCCTCCAAAAACGGTTCCAGAGTTGACCCAAAATCTTGAATGTTTCAGGAGTGAGTTATAGACGGGAATCCGACATAAGCGGACATGCAATTGTGGTATAACTAAGCGGAGTCAACCCACTTGGGAAAATAGTGTATGCCGGAAAGGGTATTGGATTCACCCTATGAATTTATGGGGCATTAAGATGATAGACATGAAATGTACTGTTTAAACCGTCAAAAGTTACTCAGCAGTTAAGGTGATGCCCAGTTTAGAAAACACGGAGTGCGGAGGTTCTAAATCTTTTTTCTTAAAACGATCATCCGTGCTCACAAAACGATTCATGCCGTGAGTAATCCCAAGCTCCCCTGTTCTTTCTCTAACGAATAAATGACTCAGGGCTCTGGCCAATGATTTTGCTTCATCGGGATTAAGTATCACTTGCGACATTTATGTCTCCTTACTTTACTACCGGATTGGATTGCCTGATTCTAACTTTCAATTAAATTTATACCAAATTAAGAAAGAGGTGATAATTATTCACTTCTTTCCTTTTCTAATATTTTAGAAAAATCCCTATATTGTTCTCTGATTCTTTCTTCCTGTTCAGGGGGTAGCTTATTCAAATATTTCTTTCCAGGAATTAGATATCGTGCTTTTCTTGTTTTTAAATTAATTTCAACTACATACTGACGCATTCCAACATAAACCAACTGTGGACTATTGGATGCAATAGAATTTGGGTAAAAGGTACCCCAGTGGGCATCTTCCAAAACTTTTGCGACATTATAGTTTTCATCTACTCGAACAAGTGAATTCGTCAATACAATTGCAAACCAGTTGTCCGCCATCCTGATTATTGCTTCTGGCGATTCTCCAAAATCTATCTTTTGTGTAGAAACCCAACGGCCATCCTTTTTATCTATTTTTATTAGACTTCCTCTTCTAGAGCCCAAATGCGCTAACCCCTGGATGGCGAAGATACTCCTGTTTGTAAAAATAAATTGATTTATCTGATCATCAGAAATTTTATATGAGGATTGGCCATTGTTAGAAAACCACCACAGCTCGCCTCCAAATTCGCCCTCATTGAATCCGACCAGCCAACCATCCTCCACCTTCTTGAATCGATGTCCTCCATTGAACTGGGGGGTTTTGGGTGTGAATTTTGGCTTTTCTTTTGGTACGAGTTCATTCAGGCTGGCTTTTATGGTTCCTTCGTCTTCTCTCACTTTCCAATTTAGTTTTGAAAAATTAGCGCTAGAAGTGAATACCCCTCCTTCCGGTGAGAGATTGTTTTCTGGTCTTTTTATCTCTATCCAATGAGATACGTCCGGGTCAAAATCATTTAGGTCAATATCCTTTTCAGCTTGGGCCGGGGAAATGAATGTAAGAACGAGGATGAAACTGATGAATTTTTTCATTTGGTTATTCTACACTATTTTACGATCCTTATTTATTCTTGTAATGTTCGATGACAGAAGAAAAATCCATTGAGGCGGAACGTTTCATTAAATTTTCAAAAAGTTTCAGAGGAAAGTCTTCAGCACGGGTGAAATTCACACAGCCTTTTTGCAGTTTTAAATTGGCGTCGCTATTGCTGAGGTTCTCGCGAATTTCATTATGGGCGTACATCACCATCGAATGGAATGAGAAGTGGTTTTTTGTTTTAGCTAAACCATATTTGAAAACGTCTTCCTGTTTATAGATGTAGCAGTCTTCCTGAGACATGATTTGGCCGATAGATTCTTCCACAGTGGCGTCGGTGGTGGTAATTATCTTTCTCATGCTGTCGATAATTTTCGCCTCGCTCTTTGTAAGATTCTCTTTAAATGATTTCATAAGGTTCGTCTCTTCATGCGGCTATGATACAGAGGCCAGCCAGTCAGAGAGGCCAGAAGAAGAGGATTGCGGGAACGGCTATGACCACGATTAAGATTTCCAGTGGTAAACCCATTCTCCAGTAATCGCTGAACTTATAACCGCCGGGTCCCCAGATTAAGGCGTTGTTCTGATGGCCGATCGGTGTCAAAAACGCACAGGATGCCCCAACCGCCACCGCCATGAGAAAAGCATCGACATTCAATCCCAACTGACTGGCAATACTCACCGACACGGGAGCCATCACAACAGCGGTTGCCGCATTGTTCATCACATCCGAGAGGGTCATGGTAACGATCATAACAATCGTCAGTATCAAAACAGGTTCCAGGTTTCCTGCCAACCCTGCAATAGACTCCGCAATGATTTGTGTTCCGCCGGTGGTTTTCAGAGCTTCTCCTAAAGGAATCATGGATCCCAGCAAAATGATCACGGGCCAGTCCACCCCATCATAAATATTTCGAATAGGAACTATATTTAAGAAAACCATCAGTATCGCCGCGACCGCAAGGGCAATCGGTATTGAAGCCCACCCCAGGGTGGCAAAAAGTATAGCCACCGCAAAAATACCAATCGCCAGTCCCGCCTTTTTAGCGGTTCCAAAATTCAGGCCGCGTTTCGCCAGAGGCAGGCAGCCATAGGTGGAGGCCAATTCAAAAAGACTTTCGGAAACCCCCTGCAGGAGAAGCACATCTCCTCCCTGAAACTGAAATTTCAAAAGACGCTTCTGAATGGGTTTGCCTTGCCGGGACACTCCGAGAAGGTGAACGCCGTAACGGTGCTTTAGCCGAAGGGAGGCAAACGTCTGGCCTTCCATTCTCGAACGCGGCGTCACCACCACTTCCATAAAGGTGGTGAATTCCGAGTTTAATAAGGAAGTATTTTTCTTGACGCCTTCAACAAAAACCAGTTTGCTGTCTTTAAGAAATTTATCAAGATCTTTGGCCGCCGCTTTGACAATCAGAATATCTCCCACTTGTGTTTCCTGATGACGAAGGGAAGCCATGATGCGCCGCTTGCCACGGATCATTCCGACAATTTCGACATCAAATTTTTCGGCCTGCAGGTCCACTTCATTGAAGGGGAGACCGATTAACCTGGAATCTTCTGCAAAGCGAACTTCTGAAATGTAATCTTCAATTTTAATCAGTTCTTCCTTGACCATTTTTTTTCTTCTGGTTTTGGGAATCATCCTCCATCCGGCAAAAGCAACAAAGGCCACCCCGACGACGGCGATCAAACCCCCCACCGGACTGAAGTCGAACATTCCAAAAGGAGTCCCTTTCACCTCAGTTCTGAAGTTAGCCACAATGATATTAGGCGGCGTACCGATCAGAGTGACGAGACCGCCCAGGATGGAGGCAAAGGCCATGGGCATTAAAATAAGCGAGGGGGATCGCTTGGCTTTTTCGGAGGATTCAATTCCCGCCGGCATTAATAGAGCCAAAGCGGCGATGTTGTTCATGATCATAGAAAGTACGGCGGCAATACCGGAGAGCGATGCCACCTGCGCCGAGACAAGTTTTGTTGGAATGACGATCTTGCTTAAAATGAGGTCTACCGCGCCCGAGGTTAAAAGCCCGCGACTGACGATCAGCACCACGGCAACCGTTATGGTGGCGGGATGAGCAAATCCGGAAAATGCGTTTTGAGAAGGAACCAAATCCAGCAAAACCGCCAGGATGAGCCCCATAAATGCGACAATGTCATAACGGATTCTTCCCCAGACAAAAAGAACCAGAATCGCCGCAAGGGTAGAGAAAATTAGAATTTGGTCTTGAGTCATGGGCAACCTATTCAACGTTTGGAACAGGAGTGGGTTCCGCTATAATTCATCCAGATCAGCTTTAATGATTTGTGATTCTGGCAGGTAGAATATTATACGTCTTTAAACTCATTGGGATCAATAGGGCAATTGATCCAAAGTATAGTGGTAAGTTAAAAGCGGCTTTCTGAAACAGAATCTTGCATAAAAGGATTACTGCGCAATCTAAGTTAACTCAAAAGTGAAGACCCATGTGCTCCCCATTCATGAAAGGGGGAGCACATCGGCTTCCCTTTTAGATATTATTTTCTAAAGAAGGTCTTATTCTATAGCCAATATGACTATAGAAAAGCTTCCAGGAGTTTTGCACCATAACAGATAATGGTAAATTAATTCTCGGGACAGAGGCACGCAGTCCAGTCCGGGACTGGAAGAGGGAAGTTTGAAGGGTGCGCTTCAAAGCGCGGCGCACCGGTTAGGAATCGAAATGAGCGGGTCGAAGCACGCTGGCATCTAAAACAAACAGACTTCCGGAGTGACGTTCCAGAAAGGGTTTGATGCCGGATAAAATCGGTTCGAGTTTTTCTTCGGGTACCACGGTTAAAATCATTTGCAGACTACTCGTGTCGTTGAACATCAAATGTCCTTCGTGAAATCCGCTATGGCCTTTTCCTGAGATGTTGTTAAAAATCGTATAACCGCTTGCTTTAATCCGGTCCAGGACATCCGTCACGAAATGAAGATGTTCGCCTTCAATGATGATTTTAATTTCTTTCATTGGGTGAAGTGTTATGCCATTCATGATTTCTCTATACTCCTCAACAAGATTATTTTATTGAATCGGTTGCCAATTGTTCGGCGCCTGAAAGAGGTGAAATTGACTGCTTTCAGGATCCAGGGCGACAATATGGAGCCATTGGTTTCCAGTCAATCGTTGCAAGATAGTATGTCGCGAAATGATCGTGGCAATCATTTTCAACGGCGCTTCTATTATAACAAACAATCGCATGGGTTCGTGGTAAGGTTTTTCACCATCAAAAACGGTTTGAACCGGGAGTCCGACACAAAGGTCGCTTTGGGTGCCAAACATGACGCCGACTCGACCCACCACATTATGATACGCTTTGCTTCCCGCTCCATAAACGCTTTGGTCCACCGTGGAAAAATAATGTTCCATATTAATCCATTGTCCCACCACCATGGGAGCGGTCATGATAATTTCCAGATATTTGCCTTCCGGATCTTTGGAGTAATCATAAGAATGTAAAAAGGTCCGGCTTTCTAAATTGAGTCCCTTCGTCAACAATCGACGGCCTGCGATAAAAGCCGTATGTTTGGAAAGTCCCCATTCCGGTCGAACCTGGGACCAATCGATGCTTCGAGTAATGGTCCGTTTTAAAGCGTAAAAATCTCCATTGGTATCGGACTCGTCAGGCATTCGGGCTAAACGCTCCCGGCTGTTTCTCTCTCCGGCTTCCTGGAGATGCTGTTGAAGCCGAATTAAATCTTTCCGATGCGTGGCGGGCATGTCTTCCAAATCAAAAAGCTCCACCTCGTCGGTTGTGGTGTCATGCTGTCCCGGGAGAAAATGGGTATCCGCAGGAATCTCCAGACCTTTTTCCGCCAACAGCTTTCGCACCTCAGGTTTGTTGGCCATAACGGCCAGGGCTCGCGCGTTCGACATTCCGTGGTTCCCACCGCACGCGCCGCAATCCAGTGCGGATTCGTAGGGGTTGTTATCGGAAGTGCTGCCATGCCCGCAAAGCAATATGAGCCGGGCAAAAGTTTTGAATCCCAAAACCCGTAAAGCCGTTTCCACGTAAATGGCCTGCTCCTCGACGGTAAACCCGGCCTGAGTGATCCGTCGCATTTGACGGTCCACATCTCGTTCGTTGACGTCGAACTCTTTTCTCAGTTGTTCAACAAATCGTTCCAGGTTGGGTTGAGTCCACTGTAACAATTGATTCAACTCCTGATTTTCGGGGCTGTCGATTGCAATTTCATTCATCGCCAGTTTGCGCAAACGTTCCACCTGTTCGTGAGAAACGGTAGCACCCAGCGAACCGTATTGTTCAATTAAAAGCCGGTAAATGGCTGCCCGGTGTTTAGTGGAAACCATTTCGTGAGCTTCGTCCCGTTGGATTTTGTCTACCGTCAGCGTGGTCCCAATAGAAACCGTATAAAGATCCTTGATCCACGAGGTCAGTTTTTTGAACCACTTCGGTCGTAACGTTTGCCCAAAAAGTCTGAGTCCAAAGAACCAGCCAATGGCTTCTACCATTACATAAGGAGTGATCACGTTTTCTTTCAAATCGTGCAGCAACGTGTGTCCCGCCTTGGCGAGTTGTTGTCCTTCCAGAAAATCCTGTGCGGCCTTCGCCTGGTAGGCACGGGGAATTTCTTTAACCACGTGTACGGGTTTCAACAGGACAGGGCACTGGTCCGTTTGATGCTCCTCGGAAAATCCCTGATAGCAGATAGGCACTCCAAAAAATCCGGCGAATCCAAACGTTTCATTCCCGCCGACTTCTTCCAGGTGTCTTCTGAAACCTTCCGATCGGACATCGATACAAAAAATAGATTGAGAAAGCGGACGCGATTCCGTCGTTTTATCTTCAGCCGAGTCTATCTTTTTTAATTTTTCAATATTACCGGAGAATTTTTTGACAAAACCTGTGATGAAGCTGGATTCCAAAGCCTTGAGCCAGATGACTCCATGTTTGGATTCAGGAAACTCTTCGACCCACTCCAGCAAAGTGTTTAATGTCTCGGAATCGCTGTTCAAAATATCCTGTAAAGAAACGTTTAACGATTTAGCAAGATGTAAAGTGATCAAAGCCTGAACGTCTGTGTTTTGCTGATTCCGAATTTCTTCCCATTTTGAAATCAACTTGGGATCGCATCGATTCAATTCTTCTATGCGTAAAGGTTGCTGCAGGAAGAGCGACATCTCCATACTGCTGCCGATTTCTTCCGGCAACACTTTAGTCAGGTTATCCTTATAGAGACCGTATCCCACAGAGAAATTTTTGAGGTAAGCTCGAATCGAAGTATAACTTCCGGGAATATTCAGCTTGGCGCGACAGGCCAGTTCCACCAGTTCTCGTTCGTAAAACATCCGGACGGCCATGTACTTGATAAGATCAATAGGAAACGCGTTTTGCCATTCGTAATCCACTTGCTCCGAACGCCATTTGAGGAATCCCGTCCATCCGGCCAATTCAGCCATATGTAAACTGAAATAGTCGATCCACAATTCTTTGGGAATGGACAAGTGATCCATGCATTCCAAAATCGCGTCTTCCGGTCGATCGGGTAAGTTTTTAATTTTTTCTTTCCACTTGGCAATTCCCATTAAGGGACCCGAGGCATCTTCCAGAGCCAGGGTCTTCCAACCGCCGTAAAAAGTTTTGTCTCGATGCGGCATGCTCCAGGGGGCATGTCCTTCGTCCAGAAAACCGCTCACCCACTTTACTATTTCGCTGTTGATTTGATGCTGTACATCGGTGCCAAGCGACTGGTCGCACCATTCCCCAAGGGTATACTGGGTTGCCAGTTCATTTTGCTCGCGATTGGAATAGTCCTGCAGAGATATTTTAGTTTCTTTGGCTTCTGACAATCCCTGAATTTTTTTAACCAGATCGTTTACTTCCGGTTGATTGTAAGTGGATTGCAAAACTGCCGGAGCCACATCTGCGGCGACTTTCCCGGAGCCATTGATTAATAGCTCTTTCAGAAATTCCTGGTGAGAGATTTTTTTATCACCGATTTCGAGAACGGTGTCTTTAGACACGTCTTTTAAAACTTTATTCAGTGCTTCCTCGGTGATTCGCCCCTGCTTAAAATAATCCCGGTAGTATTCGTTGGGTAAATAGCCTTTTCCCCCCAAAAACCGTTCTGCTTCTTTAACGGCTTTTTCAAAATGGAAATGTTCCAGGCCATGCAGCGGATTATGATGGATAAATGTTGACATGGGCCAGAAATGGGAAACCGGCTCTCCAGCCAGGTTCACGAAGGAACGGAGTTCAATCCGCTTCGTTTCCATTTTCGTATTCGTTTCTTTTTCCTCAAGGGTAGCCATGATTTTATCCTGCCGAACTCCTGAAAAAATTTAACAAAGAGGCTTTAGTAGAGCAGCCCGCTATAACAAGCACCTAATATTAAAACTGTCACTGCGGTCATTTCGGATGCCCGCAAATCAGTATAGGGAACGTCCCGGCGTGCTTCTCCAAAAGCCGTTTGATGAAGCATTTGCAGGAAGTACCAGCCTCCTCCCAACCAGACCGCGATAAACATTACAAAAACCTGAAGGAACTTAACATCTGATGTTGCGGTCGTCGGCATCATCGTGAAACCTGAAAACGTGGGAAACATTGGGAGAAACAGTGAAACACTTACCAGAAGAATCATCATTCTGCCAAATCGGGGCATGGGAGAGCCCAGTCCCGGAAGTTTTCCAATAGTTTGCCATCCATACCGGTTTCGAACAAAAGAAAATGCAAGGCAGATGCCCCCTAACATAAATGCGACCGCTACGCCAAATGTGATTCCCCACTTGGAAAAATTCGGAAACACATTCAGTAATCCCCAAAGAAGGGATACATGGGCCATCGTGGCAGCGGCCACGAACAAATTGATTTGCTTTTGTCCCAAAGCGGCCAAAGACGAATAAAACGCACTGACCAGAGATAATAAACCGATAACTAAAACTGTTTCCGTTGAAAGTGTAGAAAAAATATGGTTCAGTTCTGCCAACCCGATGGCCAGCCAAATGACAATCCAAAAACTTGCGAGATTTCCTCTGGCGGCTTCAATCGTCCCGACAAATGGAAGATGAAAAGGAAACAGGGGTAAAAAGGTGATGGCCAGAAATAAACTGGCCAGCCTTTGCAATGTTTCTCCACCTAAGGGGGAACTTAAAGAGAGAAGGATTGCAATAATAAAATGTATAAGAATCAAAGTAGTTCGAAATGAACGACTTTTTTCACGAATTAAAGAAAATGTGGTGAAACCCAAAAGACCACATAGAAAGAGCCGGCTCACCAGTCCCTCACCCAGCAACGTGCCCAGTGTCAGTCCCAACAGGATCAGACCGAAAAGGCAATTCTCCAGGGACGTTGGCGAATCCTCATGACAAAGCATGACGCAGAACCCGGAGAGCAGAACAGCAAAAGATAGAATGAGAGTGGTGGGGTCCAGGTCAACCGTAAAACCCAGAAACATTCCTAAACCAACAATCGTCATTAATCCTAAAGGTCGGAGCATGGAAAACGAGAATTTTCCAATCCATCCTACGATACCCAAAGCAATTGGGAAGAGAGGAATAATTATTGAAAGCGTCTGTTGATTATCCATCACACCTACCTATAACATTTTAGAAACGAATGGCTACGTTTTGCGCCAGCCGCATGATGCTTTTTCTTGATCGAACAAAAATCCGGTCTGCAAAAAACCGATGGTTTAAAAGAATATATAAGAGGCTCATGAACATTCCTAAGCCAATAACGGTCATTAAAACTATGGGTTTCAGTATAGGTTTTGAGATTTTAACCATCCATCCTACTGGAAAAGAAGGAGGAAAAGTTTTTGAAACAGTCTGTTGATTATTCATATATTTATCCATAGCATTTTAGAAACGAATGGCGACTTTTTGTGCCAGTCTCATAATGCTTTTGCTCCATCGAATATAAATTCGGTCTACATAAAACCGATTGATTAATAGAATATATAATTGTTTACGTAGGGAAATGATCCAACCTGTGATAAACACTTTTTGTCCCTTCGTATTTGTATAGATGACAAACCATCCAAATATAATACCTATAGTGGATAGTATTATTATGAAATCAAAAACCGTGGGATTAAACGCCGCCGCTACAAAGAAACTGTCGGCGACTCCCGGTCCGGGGTAAAGGAAATGCGTGAATTTCTCACCTACCCACAGATAAATGAATCCGATGAAAAACAGGGCGCCAATCATGGTGAGAGCCACTTTCCAGGAATCCACGGCCTGAAGACGATATAAACTGAACATCACCTGAGATGCGGTTACCCAACTGAAAAAGAGGAAAATCACTTCTCCATGAGATTCTTCCAAATGGATATCCAGCATGTCGTGGGCGATCATTAGAATCACCAGCGGCATCATTAGCGTGACCACTAAACCCGTTACCCAGGTTAACTTGTGGGATTGCTGTGTCTCCTCGACAGGATGTTCCTCCGAATGAGGGCGGTGGGGTTCTTCCCGCGCGGCGTGAATGCCGGTTCCGGCCCCTAAAAACAAAGTGGCTTTGAAAAAGCCGTGGGCAATTAAATGGAATATGGCCAGTGCAAATGCTCCGAGCCCGCATTCCATAATCATGTATCCCATTTGCCCCATCGTAGAAAACCCGAGGGTTTTCTTAATGTCATTTTGCGCCAGCATCATGGCGGCTCCCAGCAGAACCGTGGCAACACCAATTAAAAATACAATATGGAGCAAACCCGACGATTGAACATAAAAGGGAGCCAGACGATTCAGTAAAAATCCGCCGGCGTTGATAATTCCCGCATGCATTAGAGCCGAAACGGGAGTGGGTGAATCCATGGTGTCCGGCAGCCACACGTGTAACGGGAACTGCGCGGACTTGGCCATTGCCCCAATAAAGATAAGGAAACCAATCAACGAAATAACGCTGACCTCAATAATGGTTCCTGGTAATAAGGAAATCATGTGAGGGGTTTTGGCGGCCGCGTCAAACAGTTCTGTGAACTCAAAAGTCCCGAAATATTTGTAGGCAAGAAACAACCCGCAAAGAAAACTGACGTCTCCGACACGGTGGACAAAAAAAGTTTTAAACGCATTCCGACAAGAGTCTGGATGCGTGTAGTTAAAGTTAAGTATAAGATAAAGTGTCAAACTCAATAGCTGCCAGAATATAAACAGCATGAATAAATTTGGACTGGAAACAACAGAAAGGATGACAAAGGTCATAAAGCTTAATAAAGCAAAAAATCGGGCGTAACCCGGATCGCCTTCCAGATACCGGACTGAATATGTATGAATGACGACGCTCACACTTGTGATCAACAACATCATCACTGCGGTGAGCCGATCGACCATCATACCAATCTTAAAAATGGGTGCACCTTCTGAGCCTAACGTCCAAAAATCAAATTGGACCGTTCCCTCAGTGCTGACATAATAAAGGGTCCAAACGGAAAGAAGGCAGGCAATCGAGGTGGCAAGGACTCCGATTTTGGCCACGTGAGCCAACATTCGGTTGCCAAAGGACCAAATAAAAATCCCGGCTAAGAGAGGAAAGAGAAGAATTAGAATAGGGATGGTCATAGTCTATTTTCTGCAAATACCCGGGTTAAAATTTGAGTTTTCCATATTTTTATAAGTTCACACCTGATTTTCTAAAACTTCGGTATCTATTCAGCAAATAAGTACTATTTAATGATGTATTTACACCAAAAACGATTCTAAAAATAAATGGTTAGGTTTTTTGAAATAAGTACTTCGTAAAATCAAATGCGAGCAATGGAGTTACTCGATCAATGGTCTTTTAGAATTAGTTTTATCCTATAGGTTAATGGCCTCAAGGCAGAACTTAACCCATAATTTTCTGTCAACACGGTAAAGGCGGTAAAAACAATCGGACCCTTTAACAGGGTGAATAACACCGAAAGGGTTCATCTGCATTATGGGAGAGACTTTGGAATAATCTCGGGTAGAGAACAAAATACAAAGGATTAAAAAAAGACCCATGTATTTCCTCTTTTCTTAAGAGGGCCAGGGTGATTCCCATTCAGGGGTTTCCGGACCACGTCCGGAGGAAAAGTTTAATTTTCGATGAGTCTGTGTGAATGAAGAACCATCAGCAACCTTAACCTTTGAACCAAAAAATGAATTAGTGGAAGCTTATGCGATCCCTTTTTCCCAACCTTGCGGTGGGAGGCAAAAATAATTTTAAGTTATCGAATAACCATCAGGAACGTTAAGAAAACTATCGAAAATTTATTCTGGGTGCAGCGTCACGCTGCGGGCTGAGAGATTTTACCTCCAGGGGTTTTCCCTTAATCTTATTTGTGAGAAGTTCCCTTTCTTGGAGTGGGTTGCCAAAGCAATCGATGGGAATAAAACCGATCCCCGTCCGGTCTTTATTAATATGAAGCCTTAATTTAGAGAGTCTTTAAAATGTCTGACCAGATAACAGGTTATTACTCAGCGCAGAAGGAATCTCTTCTGGAAGAGTTTGATCATACCGTGTCTTTAACTGAAGATTGGGTGATCACCCATTTTGGTAAGGAATTCTCCGACCGGTTCAAGACTGAAGCGCATCAGGAATTTGAAAAGCTCATCCCGGAGATTCCCTACATCCAGAGATTTCGGGGCAGGCCGTTCAATGCTTTTCTTCTCATCACCGCACAGGAACTCGCCGTGTATAAAGTAATGAAGCAACATGGCAAGTCCGTTGCGGAAGCGTGGGAGCTTTGCCACGAGGCCATCCGGTTACGAACAGATGAGATTCCCAAATGGAAAAAGTGGCTGATGAAAAAATTCATGTTTTCATCGCTGGCAAGGATGATTTTGAAGAGGCGGGCCAGAAAACAGGAGAGGGCCCATTTGGGCGACTTTGAAGTGGAGTACCTGGTGGGAGACGGTAACGATTTCGACTTTGGTGTGAATTATCTTCAATGCGGAAACATAAACTTTGTAAAAAGTCATGGCGGAGAAGAGTTTGCTCCCTACATCTGTATGTCAGACATTGCGTTGAGCGATGCGTTGGGCTGGGGACTCATTCGCACACAGACGCTGGCCGATGGTTGCGCCCATTGCGACTTCCGTTTTAAGGAAGGCGAACCCACGCAGATCACTTCCAAAACTCCCGCCGTGCAGGAAACGGTGGAGAGAATAGCGCGCGGTTCGTAACTTTCTGCGCAGGATCAGGATGATCAATTTCCACTTTCATTAATTGCCTACAAATCCATTGCCGGAGGAAACTCCAGAACCCATTCCCAATCCTGGAGCCATGTGAATGGAATCCTGATCAATAGCCAGGATGTGAAACAACTCGGATGGAAATATAGAGCCGAGTCAAACTTATTTCCGCGACCTACCTGGAAGGGATCTGGCCGCTGGGCCTACGGGGCACGGGATATAAAGATTGATAACGAAACTATTCATGGAGGGCCTGACTGTGGACAGAGGCCAGCCCCAATGCCGTCATGCGGTTGGATCGATACGGCACGGCGACCTGCCTCACCAATTCCATTGGAGAAAGTTCTTCTTTTTCCAATACTAAAATCAATTTGGTTCAAGTGTAGGGTATAATCTTCTACAATATAGATTATTAAATATCCTTTGCGCAAGGGCCCTTTTGATGACAAAAACAAAGGCTTTGGCAATATTCGTAGCAGTTGTTGGAACTCTACTTTTCCTCAAGAACTATTTTTATCCTCCAACAAAGAATTGGGAAGACTATAATCATGCTGGATTATCTGCCTACAATGCCGGGAATTTACTGGAAGCTCAAAATCAATTTTTGGCCGCGCTTAAGCAGGCAGAAGAATTCTCTATAAACGATCCCAGATTAAATTTGTCCCTGAACAATTTAATGGAAGTTTATAGGGCACAGAATAAATACGTGGAAGCGGAAATTTATATTAAGCAATCTCTTGAGAACTCAGAAAAAATTTATGGGGATAAACACATTATTGTGGCGGCAAATCTGAAAAATCTAGGAGAAAACTATCTCTCCCAAGAAAAGTTTGAAGAGGCAGAGCCTATACTGAAACGCGCATTAAATATTTTTGAAAAAACTTTAGGTCAAAAAGACCCCTTAACAACCCATACATTGGAACGTTATATCAGTGTCCTTCAAAAAATGGGTCGCAATATAGAAGGAGAAGGTTATGTGGCCAATGAAAAGTTTGGAAAAGAAAGCCTGCATGGTGAGAATTAATTATAGGGACTGGTAAATGAAGGAATCATTTACCGATTTATTGCAGCATATATTTTTTTGCATGGGATGATATATGCGCGGAAATTATTTCATTTCAACCAGTCGCCTTCTTTCCTGTAGCCAATATTCATTTAAATCTTTTTGGACACTGACTAAAACCCAACCCTGAATTAAAACTAAAACAAAAAAATAAAATAAAAAATAGGGCATATTATGGGGCAGCATGTTTATTAAACCATTTAAAATAAAAAATTGAATCGCGATAATTGAAACATTAAAAGTTCCTTTTAACCTCCTTTTTAAAAACCTTTTAATTGTTTTGAGTTGAAGGTATAAGAATGCGGTTTGAATTCCTGCAACAATCCATTCTAAGGAGATCGTGACATAGTTTTCAAATTGAATTCCGTATAATTTTTCCAGAATTACTTTAAAAATAATATAAGGTAGAATTGAAAAAATAAAAAGTTGTAAGGTCTTATATTCCGGGTTTAACTTGATCCCTTTATGATTTCGAAACTTTCTGTAATTTCTAAGAAACCAAAAGTAAAAATAAAAACCAAAGGTCAGACTATATAAGAGCAAAAAGAAGCCTATGGATTGCCCCTTGGTAGGGATTTTGGTTAGACCTTTGTATTGCGAAATAATTTGAGGAGAAAAAACTTCTTTTACCAGCTTGGTATTTTTGCTTTTTACAGCAACGAGAGAATCCTCAGGGCTTAGTTTACCCTCAGACAATAAACAACGGATATCTTTTAGTGCTAAGTATTTTTTTGTTATTCCCTTTTTTGAAATCTTGAATTTTGCAGGTGAAAATTCAATCACTGTAGAATGTTTTTCCAGGTCTTTTTTTGCCCTCAACCCAAAATAGATACCCAGGGATACCATTCCCAATATAGCAAGATACGACCAGTTAAAATGGGATAAAGCGGCTACATCATATATTCCATGGAGACTTACGGTTACCAAAAAACCTTTCATCAAAGTTTTTTCTGGCTCAAAACCAAATTTTGCTTTTCCCATAAAGTATCCAAAAATAATTCCCTCAAAAACATGGGAGGGAACTGCTGTAAACATCCTGAAAATGCCTGTTTCTTGTCCCAGTGGAAACACGTAAAACAGGTTTTCCACAGTAGCAAATCCACAACCAAATAAGGCTCCATAGACAATTCCGTCAAAGGGCTCATTAAATTCTCTGTCATCATAGATGAAACCTTTAAGGAATAAAAATTTACAAAATTCTTCTACCAAAGCCACTACGACAAAAGCATAGAAAACATGTTGCCACCCGAAGAAACTCGAGTTGCCAACAAATGCTTTTTCTAAACCAAAAATATTTTCCAGCGCACTTTCCATATAGCTTGCAGGAAAGCAGGCAAAACCCCCTAATAAAAAAGTTTTGCTTACCATCAATTTGGGTTCTGGTTCCCACTTGTCGGAATAATAAATATAAACTGCTAACGCTATTCCAGGCCCCAATGCAATATAAAGTAATTTCAAAATTTCCATACAAACTTTGAATTCAGAATATTAAAAGGTTATTTTACCGTACTTGAATATTAAATATATTTTGTTACTCGATTTTTTCTTTTTTAGGCAAGTATTTTAATGGATTTTCGGGCCACGCCCGGAGGGAAAATTTTGTTTTCGATGAGTATGTGTGAATGCAGAACCCACAGAATCTTTTCACTGTCTAGGGTTTATAACTATTACTCAGGTACCCACAGTTTTCCATTTCGCTAAGTGCTACGTAGGATTTTGTATTTTCCAACTCGGCTTTGACAATTAAAATATTTTTAAAACGTCCCATGGAATCATAACCCTCTGTGGTCCTGTAATTAATATAGTAAGTTTCTCCTGCTTCGAAATTAATGGACAGATTTTTATCATCATTATCGAAATAACCTCCTGCTAAAAGGGGTTTGGTATCCCATGTCCAGGAAGTTTTTATTTCGTGTAACCCAGGTTTAACTAATATCCAGGTGAAACTTGAATCTGCCGCTTTGAACGCCAAATTGTTATCAACATACATTCTAACGATGCCGGTTTTTATGGGAGTGTTCTTACCATATCGGTAAAGATAGACGGTGGCATAATCCTTATTAGGGGTTGGTTTTGGAGCTTTGGAAATAGAGTCTCCCGGAAAACGAGGTAAGGTACACCCCGCAGCTATAAGTACCATGCATATCATAATCCAGAGTTTTGTCTTTGGCATAATCCTCCCGGTAAGCATTGTTTAAAAACGCTGGGGTTCCGGAAAATTTTTTACATCAATCACAATATTTTCCATAAGGGGTGCGTTCCGTAATGGAATATCTCTGAGAGTGTTGGTTACGGATATCCATTGCTTTATTTTTCAAGTCCTCGGCTTTGGAGGTATTTCCCGTATGATGAAGGGCTCGTGAATATTCAAATAATATTTCTGAATATGCAATAGGTGCTTTGCTCGACGCATCCCACTTTTCAAGGATGGGAATATTTTTTTCGAAATAAGAAATCGCTTTGGAATAATTTTTCTGGTCATAATGCAACCGGGCCAATTCGGTTAAATCCTTGAATGTGTCCCCATTATTTCTTTCATCCTGTTCAAGGGCTTTTAAGAGGTGCTGCTCCGCTTCCTTAAAAGAACAAGTGACTCCTAAAGCTCTCCCGTATTGGTAATTTAATATGGCTTGCATCTTTTCGGTGGCTCCTTCCGCCTTGGCCTGAACTAAAGCTTTTTCATAATGAGTTTTGGCGGTACTCCAAACTCCGTTGCGTTCCGCCTGATTAGCGATTTTTAAATCATGCATCACTCCATTTGAAAGGCCAGAGCCGCAGGCATAAATGAATAAGCTTAAAATCAGTATGAAAATAAGTTTTCTTTTTCCCGTTTTCATAGGTAGGGATTTCTCCTTTAGAAGGACTTGCATTTAAATTTTTCGGGTATGCTCTTTCTCTCATGGTTGCCAATCACATTGTAGTGGAAATTGCTGGAGCAGACAACTCTATTTGATTTGAGACGAAATCAGGTTAGTTAGGTTGTCTAAGATTGTGAAGAGTTCAGCATTTTCTGCGCGGGGTCTTGCTGATAGAAACTCTGTAGCACCTGATACAGTTTGGGATGATGCTTTTTCATATTTTGTGGTTTGTTGAAAAAATATTCCGTCACCACCGCGAAAAACTCCGCTTCATTCGTCGCCGCGTAACTGTCAATTTTTACCGGCTTGCCTTTTTCCACCTTGTCACGTAATTCCAGGTATGTTTTGGAACAGACCTCAACCCACTGCTTGAATTCCTCCGCCGTGGCCAGGGGAGGTGTGCCGTCGGCACTGCCATCGAGCATGTCCAGTTTGTGCGCGAATTCGTGATAGACCACGTTATGGCCGCCTTCGGGATGGCGTGTTTCTTTTTTAATAGCATCCCAGACGAGGATCACCGGACCCTGATGATGCGCTTCGCCGAGAATGGGAAACGGACCCCGCACCGGAGACGTCGGAATATCAAAAAAACTGGTGGGACTCTCGGGCGAAACGACCGTGGTCGGGTAAACATAAATGGACTTCACATTGCGGTAAAATTCGTTGGGCAACGCCAGGATCAGCAAACAGGCATGGGCGGCAATGACAACGCGAATTTCATCGGTCAACTCCAGGCCGTTGCATCCCAGCCAATCTTTCTCGGCAATAAAGATCTGGACGAGGCTCCGCAACCGCTTTTGTTCTTCAGCGTTCAGGTGCTTATAATAAGGAAGGCTTTTTTGGATGTACGTTTCCCACTCGCTGGGGAAAGGCTCAGCCAGTAATTTCCTGCGCCGAAATTTACGAAACCAGTTCCACATAATAATTAACCTTTATCGATGCTTTTTAACAATTATATAACTTTTCCACTTTGGATTCTATCATCCTGAAAGGAGATGGCAATATCATTAGCGGACTTGGAAACGATCTATATTAAAATTCGCGGACATAAATTAACCCCTGTTCTCCATTCAGAAACGTAACTTCCTTCAATTGTTGCCATCCCCGGCCTTCAAGCAGGTTGCCCAGGACGGTGGTACTCATATAGACCCGTTTGTATCCAAGTTTACGTGCAAGATTTTCTGCCGATTTTAAGAGTTCCTTCCCAATGCCTTTTCTTCGATGGGCACGGTCTACCAACAAGCCTACCACTGAGGGCGTAAGATCAGTGGCTGCATCCTGGTCTAACGCAATGGTTCCGCAGACTCGGTCTCCCTCCATTGCCACCAGGCCAATAGGAATCTCGTCGTAATTGCAGCGAGACTCGAGATCCGCTTGTGCATTTCCAGTGCCATGAACTCCATAGTACGGTTCCCATTCTAATAAGTACCAGTCAGTCAGAATAGGTAATACCTCTTTATGATCAGCCAGAAGTGAAATTTTCATAATGATGAAATTATATCATCCTTTATTTACTGAACTGGTTTCGAGGAGGTTATTTGTTGTATTCTTTTAATCTGCCTCATTGGCAATTTTTCAGTTGTTAGTCCAGAATTCCTGGATTATCTGTGCTGCGTTTTTTCCTTACTCAGGAGGCAGGTCTCCATTTGAAAAAGAAATGATTATAAAGCGTTTGCAATGGCATAGATTTACCTGGAAAATTAAATTTTTGTTGATCTGATTTTTCAATCCTTTGGATTCTCCCCACATTTATCTGTTTCACAAACCCGGTAATGTCCTTAACCTGTTTTTATAATTTTTATAACTGAGGAGGATATTGAATGCGGTCCATGAATAAATCGGTATTTTTTGTGATCCCGGCGTTGGTATTAATTTTTCTCTTTTCATCTGTTTCATTTGCAGGTGGTAAAAAATGGGGAAAACATAAAGGAAATGGCAATTATTCCAAAAGTCACAACAGTCGTTGTGGTACACCACCCGGGTTAGCTAAACAAGGAAAAGTCCCTCCCGGACATGCTAAAAAATGTCAGCCCAGAAGAATCAGTCACTACCCGACAAAGCAGCGAGGGGATTACCCTGACGTCCGGCAACCCCGTAATTCAGGCGGACAAAATAAACCGACTATTGAGGGTGGTGTTGATATTGGAGTTGGGGTTCATATTCCTTTTCCCTGATTGCAAAACAGTTTGAGTCGTCGCGTTGAGGTCAATACAAACAGGCTGGCCGTTTCTACTTCTCAATCTTTCTTAATCAAGGACACTTCTGTTGTGGATGGTGTGACTCTGAGAAAAGTTTGTTTTTTAATTTAAATGGGTGTCCACTTTCGACCGATAGTGGACCTTATTTCAATCGCTGACTAAATTTTTCTGGCGATAAGCTCAACAGGGGAGATAAGCCCGGCGGAAACGTTTTTGATCATATTCTGTACTTTAGCAGCCGAATTGTTTCCCATAAGAATATGAATGCCTAAGGGGGGCGGACCCTCTGCCTTGTTAGAATGTTTTTGTAATTGTTCGAAAAACGACAGAGCAAATTCATGTCGGTTATTTTCTGAAGTCACTTTAAAACCCGCTTCTTCGATTGCCTGTTTATACTGTTCGGGACTTGCCACGTTACTTTCATTAGCGGTACTTGCCCATGGAACCGGATACATTAATTCACCCTCTTCCACCCGCATGACATCATAAACTCCAAAATCAGCACCAGGGCGAAGCACCCGAAAAATCTCCTTATATAATCCAATCTTGTCCTGGATGTTCATCCCCACGTGCATCATGTAACCTCCGTCAAAAACATCTTTTTCGAAGGGCAAGTTAAGAGCGCTGCCTTGTTGCAGATCAACCCGATTATCCAATCCCAGCCAGGTGCAAAGCGCTTTTCCGGTTTCTATATACTCCGGAGTTAAATCGATGCCTGTAACTTTGCTGTTGTATCTTTTGGCAACGAACCGCGATGCCCCACCGAGTCCACATCCAACATCGACAAGATGATCTTCCGCTGAAAAATTGAGTTGATCAAAAAAATTTTCTGAAGCCTGTCGGCCCCCAATATGAAATTCATCCAAAGGTGCCAGGTCTTCTACTGTGATAGAGCTTGAAGTCTTGCCCAGTTGTTCAATTCCCCTTTTGACGGCATTAAGCAAATTTCCATGGGTGTAATGTTCAGAGACATTTTCATCGAAAGACATATTTTTTTATCTATTCATTTTTACTGGGTTTGAAATAGTAATCTTCTGCACCTGCAGTCCCTTATGCATTTATAGAAGAAGCAGGTCGCACATTCGAATATTTACACAGCCCGATCCAGTCCGGCAGGGTCTTGGTTAATTTTTTTTTGCCATAGGTTTCCAGTTTTTCGCTCTTCACTGCTTTTTTAAAATCCAGATCGCCCTGCCATACTTCAACCATGGTTCGTAAATCCGTTGTGATGTACAAGTCAACCTCCTTGCCGGGATCTTCCGTGCACAAATCCACTTCATCTTCATTAACCCAGATCCACCAGTACTTGTGTTTTTTTAAATCCGTAAACTCAAAACAGATTACCGTCTCTCCACCCGGAAGGTATCTGGTCTGAATTCTGCGTTGAATTTCCCACATTAGAAATTCCACATCCAGTTCATCGTCGCTCATCTGACCTCTGGCCCACCGCATCCCCCAAACCGCAATTTTTTCCAGAAGAGGTTCAAGCTCTTTGCCTGCCGGCGTTAAACGATATTCATACCCCCGACGCCCGGAAACCTGTTTTCGTAAAATAACCCCATTCTCCTCAAGTGCTTTAAGGCGCTTGGTGAGAAGAGTCGGGGAGATCCTCGATAGGGCGCGCTGAAAATCATTAAAGCGAGTGGTTCCCAGCAAAAGTTCCCGCACGATTAATATTGTCCATTTTTCAAACAATACCTCCGCCGCTTTAGATACCGGACAAAACTGACCATAATTTGTCATTTTAGAAGACTCCTTTAACTACGTTTTCTGTAGTTAATTACTACATTTCGTACAGTATACTTAAAAACAGACATTACGTATTCTCAAAAAATATTGGGCACGTTTGTGTCCCGTTAATATTCACATAAAAGGAGAATCGAAATGTCTACCAACCAAGCAACTCTTCAAACATCAAAAATCGTCAACGGAATTGAGATTGATAAGGTCAACCGTGTGGTCAATAACGTCAGCACCGATGAGAACTGCGGGAAGTGGCGGTTTAAATCAAAAAATCAATGGACCGGCGGGACCACGAACCGAAGCGAGTTCAAAGAATATCTCGGCGATTATGGGGAGACCGTCACGTACCCTAAGCCGTTTGTATTAGAAGCCGATGAACCGGTTCTTTTGGGAGGGAAGGGAAGCGCCGCCAATCCGGTGGAACATCTTCTTCATGCTTTGACCTCCTGCCTGACCACTTCGCTTGTGGCGCATGCGGCGGTTCGGGGCATTGAGGTGAAGGACATAATTTCTTCAACGGAAGGGGATATTGATGCACGGGGGTTTCTGGGGATTTCCCAGGAAGTGCGAAAAGGTTATCAGGCTATCCGCGTCCATATGAAAGTCAAAAGCGAAGCGCCGGCGGAACAACTGAAAGAACTGGCCCTGTTTTCCCCGGTCTACGATACGGTGTCGAATTCTCTTCCTGTCGATCTGGTCATTGAAAAATATTAATTCATGTGGTGGAACCATTCCTGTAAAACCCGCGGGGTTTTCCCCCCTCGGGTTTTCCGGCTAACGTTTTCGTTCTTCACTGTCCAGGTACTGATAATAAGGAAGGCTTTTTTGGATGTGTGATTTCCACTCGCTGGGGAAAAGAGTAGCCAGTATTATATTACCCATTCGGGCAGGGGTGGGTGTTTGGTTTTGGGAACCGTAACCTGAAAGAATTTTTCCGTTGTTACTTCATCATGTTATCGCGGGCTGCCTGAAGGGATTCATCATAATTGGATTTTAATGAATCGCTTAATTCTTTTTCAAGGTTGCTCTTTAAGTTCCATAAGGTTATGAGTTCGGCCTGATGCTCAATCGGTAAATTTTCCGATCCAGAAAACCGGGAGATCATTTCATAGAAAACCAGGGCTTCATCTTGGGTTAAGGAAATATTTAAATTTTGTTCGCTCATTGTTTTGTGTCGGTTGATTAATAAATTAAAGTTATGGTTCAGGTCCGCCTGGGATCGCTAATAAACCCCTTATACCTAAAACCGGATTTTTAATCAAATCCGGCAAGGAGGTTTTACCACGGGCCGCGGAGATAGCGGGCCAGCGCCCGCGGACAAAATGAATTATCGATGAGTTTGTGTTAATGCGGAATCCACAGAAAATTTCCCGAAGTAAAGATTGCCTTTAGAAGAAACTGCAGAGGGAGGTAGATGTGCTCCCTTATAGTCAGTTAAAAATAAATTGCCATTTCATCCGCATGGCGTTGCGGCTGTGGATCTTCAATCGTTTTTACAGCAATAATATTTTGAATGTATTCCTCGGGAAAATTGTTTTCTTTGGCTCCTCTCATTACGTGCTCCTTATACCAGGAGTAAGGTTTTAAACTGGAGTCAATATGGGTGGCATAGTATGTAACGGCTTCCAAAAAATTTCCTTCCATGGATTTTACTTCTACCAATTTTTCTTCATACCCGTTACCCAATCCCTCGATCCGGTCTAATTTTAATTTTGCAGAAACATCGATGTCGAAAATCACACCAAAAACCCTCTTATCCGGATTAGGCGTTTCGGCAATATCACATTTTCCTGAGCCATCCTTAAAGCTTTTTTTATGAAACTTTAATTCATGATTGGAAAGCACAGCGCCAGCAACTCTCTTCGCCGAGGAAATTCGTTGGTGAAGTCTTTTGACAGACATATTGGAACCATACGAAAAATAGAGCAATATTCTTCCTCCAACAGTTCACTCGAAAACTTTATACCACTAACGGCCAAAAGCGGACATTAAAAACAAATAAAAACGGCGGCCTCCAAGGACCCCCTCGGGATCTTTTGCCTTCTCCCAATTTTTCACCCTATTCAGAGAGTGGCATAGTGGAAAGCCGTTCAGTCTTTAATAAAGGATATGTTTTTATTTTTTTCAGGGGGAATGGCTTTGCCGTGTCGACTTCATTATTCCAAAAGTACGGGATTCGATGAAGACGTATAAAATTTTTCAAACAAATCGTTTGATAATATCAATCTATAAATCAACACAAACCTGACTTGCCGTGAAGGCAACGCCTCAGCTTCAGTAGGGGGACCTCCTTTTCCGCCCTTTAAGCCTGGGCCTTCGGGGCACGGGCTTTTTTGACTTTGTCTCTCCCCCGGAAAAATTGTAAAGAATGGAATAAAAAATTAGAAAACGCCTCTTAATCAACTGAATTAAAATCCAAAAATTTTAAATTTGACGATTCCAATATTTTTGCAACTTTTTGAAACTTTTTTCATCCAAAAGACTTGTTTGGTCAAGATATTGGTGAATGTATTTCCAAATTTCTGGATTTCAGAATAAAAATTTAAAGCCCAATTTTTTCAATTAGTTCTTATTTATCTTTTAACATTTTTAGAGGAAAACCAACAATGGCAAATCAACCGGACATAATTTACACCAAAGTTGACGAAGCGCCCGAATTGGCAAGTGGGTCATTTCTGCCAATTATTAAATCCTTTGCGAGAGTGGCGGGGGTTGATGTAGGAACAAAGGATATTTCACTTGCGGGAAGAATAATTTCTCAATTTCCCGAGAGGCTGGAGGAAAATCAAAAGCAACCCGACGACTTAGCGTTGTTGGGAGAGATCGTATTAGACCCCAATGCGAATGTAATCAAACTTCCCAACATCAGTGCATCCGTACCTCAGATTAAGGCTGTGATTGAAGAGCTCAGGGAGCAAGGTTACAACCTTCCGGATTACCCCGAAGACCCTCAAACCGACGAAGAAAAAGAAATCAAAGCGAAATATGATGTTTGTAAGGGAAGCGCGGTGAATCCTGTCTTAAGACAGGGCAATTCGGATCGTCGAGCCGCGACTTCGGTTAAAAATTATGCAAAGAGCAATCCTCATAAAATGGGAGCCTGGGCAAAGGATTCCAAGACCAATGTTGCTCATATGGATGGTAACGATTTCCGCTCCAATGAGAAAGCTACAACCATAACAGAAGCATCTGCCGGGAAAGGCAGAATCGAGTTTGTGGGCCAGGATGGAAATGCAAAAGTTTTAAAAGACAATGTTCCTCTGGATAAGGGCGCTGTGGTCGATGCTACCAAAATGAGTGTAAAGGCTTTACGTCAATTCATGAAAGATTCTATACAAAGGGCCAAAGACGAAGGTGTTTTATTCTCTTTACATATGAAAGCCACAATGATGAAAGTTTCTGATCCGATCATCTTTGGTCATTGCGTGACCGTATTCTTTGAGGACGCTTTCCAAAAGCATGCCGACACCTTTAAGGAAATAGGAGTGAACCCGAATAACGGCCTGGGCGACGTGTACGCAAAGATTAAGAGTTTGCCCGAAGATAAACAAAAGGAAATCGAAGCCGATCTTCAAGCTTGTCTGGACAATGGCCCGACTATGGCCATGGTGGATTCAGACAAAGGGATTACCAATCTGCACGTTCCGAGCGATATCATTATCGACGCTTCTATGGCCGCGGCCATTCGTAACTCTGGAAAAATGTGGGGTCCGGATGGTAAAGAATACGATACGTTAGCCCTGATTCCGGAGAGTAGTTATGCCGGTATTTATCAAGCGGCCATTGATTTTTGCCGTGAAAATGGAGCGTTTGATCCAACCACTATGGGCACCGTACCGAATGTCGGCCTTATGGCGCAAAAGGCTGAGGAATATGGATCTCACGACAAGACGTTTGAAGCTCCGGGTGATGGAACGATTAAACTTATCGATGGTGCGGGCAACACCCTGATTGAGCACCCCGTCGAAACGGGCGATCTTTACAGAGTTTGTACCGTAAAGGATATTCCTGTTCAGGATTGGGTTAAGCTTGCGGTAACCCGAGCTCGGTTGTCTGATACACCGGTCGTTTTCTGGTTGAATAAAGACCGAGCCCATGACGCTGAGTTAATTAAAAAATTGGACGTTTACTTGAAGGACCATGATACGAATGGATTGGATATTCAAATTATGTCCCCTGTAGACGCTATGAAATTTTCCTTACAACGTGCGAAGGAAGGTAAGGATACCATTTCCGCTACCGGAAACGTTTTGCGGGATTATCTCACCGACTTGTTTCCCATCCTGGAATTAGGCACCAGCGCAAAAATGTTGTCTATCGTTCCATTGATTAACGGCGGTGGTCTTTTTGAGACCGGAGCCGGAGGTTCCGCTCCCAAGCACGTTCAACAGTTTATGAAAGAAGGTCATCTGCGATGGGAATCGTTAGGCGAATTCCTGGCGCTGTCTGAGTCGTTCGCGCATTTAAGCCGGGTAAAAAATAATGCCAAAGCGAAAGTCCTGGCAGAAACTTTGGATCGCGCAACGGGTAAATTGATGGAAAACAAGAAGTCCCCGGGACGCGAGCTTGGACAGTTGGATAATGCGGGAACACATGTTTACGAAACGCTTTACTGGGCGCAGGAGTTAGCCGCACAAAACGACGATCCGGAACTTAAAGCCCAGTTTACGCCTGTCGCGGAAGAGCTCGAATCTCAACTGGATAAAATTTTCGAAGAGCTAAACGCAGCAAAAGGCAAGGCCATCGATCTGGGCGGGTATTACCATCCCGATCCAGAAAAAGTTGGAGCTGCAATGCGTCCGAGCGCTACTTTCAATAAAATTTTAGAGGCCTTGAATCAAAAAGCAATGGCCTGAGTTTGTTGTTTTTTTGTAAGTACCTATAGAGTTTTTTTAACCTAAACCTGTTCCAAAGCAGGCAATTCACTTAGTTTTCTCTGAGTTGAATTGCCTGCTTTTTTTTGGAGTAATGTGAAACGTTTTGTTCATACAGGTAATTATTTTTCATTTTCTATTTTTCATTTGGGCGAAAGTTCCCATTCGGCCTCGACAGAGAACCGCTTTATGTCCGTTACTCGTAAGTTCCGTCCATGTGGCGTAAATTCTGCTCCCGGTTCCGAGAAAAAGCTGTGGATAAGCCACACTTTCTCCGGTGGAGGGTATCACCTGTGGAGAGTAGGTTTCGCCGGAGGACGTAATTTTCGTGAGCCAGGGCCGAGTGGTACCCCAACCATCCTCCAGGTTCGGATCGCGTCCCTGAAATATAACCCAGGCTTCATCCCCATTCATTTCGATGGACGGGTGGTTAGCATCCAAAACGTTTCCCTGGATTTCTCCCAAATTACGAAAACTCTTGCCCGAATCGGAAGATATTGCCGCTTGCAAACTGGCCTTGTTGTCCGCCCCGGTATACCAGACCAGAAACAAATTTCCGTTGGCATAAGCCATTGCAGGTCCTGAATGAGCGCAGCCATTTATTTTCCAGCCCTGCTCGGTGACTTTGGTTTTTTCGGACCAGGTTTCTCCCTTGTCTTCGGAGGTGGCCACAACAATGATTCGATTGTGACCTTCATAGACGTGACGCCAGGAAATATAAACTCTACCGGTTTCATCAAAAGCAAGAGCGGGACGACAACAGGGACAGATGGCTCCGGAAACTTTGATGTTCTTTCCAAAAGTCGCGCCTTGATCTACCGATTTCGAGATATAGAGTGATCCGGTTCCGGGTGGATTGGTTTCCTTATCTCTTCCATCCAACCAGGCCACATAAATAGTTCCATCCGGTGCGACTTCCATGGTTTGGAAGGAATGATAAGCATGACCCACCTCATCATTCACAACGATCGGTTCGGAAAAACTGCGGCCAAAATTCATGGAACGCGCAAACTTGAGGTTACCGCTTCCTCCCCAGAGGGCATACATTCCGATTCCAACTCCTGGTTTCAACAATGGGTTGTTTTCCCCATGGGCGCTGACTTCTCCGGGAACCTGGTTAATGGCGTACGACTTGGAAAACGTGTCAGCCATATTGTGAGAACTCAGGTACAAAAGATCCTGTCCCCCTTTCTCCTTGCTTGCCGCGTAGATGAAACTCATTCCTTCTGATGCCTTCAACAAAAGCTGAAGACCACTCCCCTGACCCACGACACGGGGTTGGGATTCCCACGCGGCTAGATGTTTGTTGGATTCCAGATCTGCTAAATCACCAGTTGCTTTAGAAACGGGACTTGAAGTTTTTTTAATGCCGCTTGAACAGGAAATGCACAGGCAAAGAGTAAACAGAGCAAGAACCAGGTGAATTTTTTCAGAAATTCGCATGATTCGTTTCCTTTCTTTTTTGAAATTGATGGCCATTGGAAAAACAACAAAGACCTTCCAATGACCATCAACCTGCATAAATACAGTTAGAATCTTACAGTCACACCGCCAAAATAACGCGATCCGTCACCGGCATAAAAAAGTGCCGAAGCAGCGGTTGCGGTTACTGCTGTTGAAAAGTTGGAGATATAAGCCTTGTTAAAGACATTGCGGCCGGTAACAAATAGGCTTACGTTTTTGTTCACATCATAGCCGGCTGCAAATCCCATAATTCCATATCCCGGTGCTACAAATGTGTTCGTAAAATCTACATTCACATCACTTACGAAATCGGCGTTTATTGCAACAAACCAGTGAGCGCGATGGGTATAGCGCAGTTCAGTCTGATACACATGCGGGGGAACTCCGGGAATGGTGTTATCCCCAAATTGCATATCCCCATCGAAATTGAAGTCACTGTAGGTATAAGAGTTTCTCCATCTCAACTCATCTCCACCACTTAGCAGGTTTTGAGCCAAAATGACTCCAAATCCGAACTCAACACCTTGATGAATGGTATCGTCAGCATTGAATCCTGTAGCCGGGATCCCTGCGCCTACGGTAAACTTTAATATTTCATCATTAACCCATGCCCGGTAAAAAATCAGTTCCCAATTAAAAATTCCCTTTTGACCGCGGGTACCGATTTCGAACGTCCAGGCTTCTTGAGCATTGAGAGGAATAAACGCTGCTGTGCCGCCCTGCGTCAAATCGCTGAAATCCGGCGGCTCGAAACTTTTGGTAATGTTAGTGAAAAACTGGATGGTATCTGAATGCTGGTACAGAACACCAAATCTCGGGTTAAAGGATGTGAAGGATTGACTGTTGGTTGCGAATGTAGTGAATTGATCCTGCACCTTGCGATACGACCAGGAAAACTGCGCCCCAAAGATCAGAGCTAATTTGGGGGTGATGAAAAACTGGTTTTCACCAAATACAACCACATTTTTTGCGTCCTGGTCAGTATCACCGGTCAAAGCGCCGGACCGGCCTCCCACGTTGGCAAATACCTTGGCATCCGTTCTTCCCAATTGAGTGGTTACGCCCAACCGGTACTGATTCATAAAACCCGCGACTGTGTATTTTCCGGATCCTTGTACATTGATGCCATAATTGATGCTTTGCTGATCAATCACGCCGACAAACGGTAAAATGGGATGAAACAGGTCTTTGGCTACCGCATAGACTGAAACGTCCAGAAGGTGTCCTCCTCCCAGATCAAACGTGGTTTTATTGGCAAGCCGGAGAGAGTTGATATCCCGATGCTGATCACTCGTAATTACATTATTAAAAGGATTCGTACTTGCAGACCTGGGAGAGTTTAATGCCTGGGCAAGAGGGACCGTTCCGGGCAACTCCTGGTTGATATAGTTGGCTGATACATAAAACCGGGTTTCCGTGGATTGAGAAAGACGAATTCCCAGGTTGGAATTAAATTTCACATTCTCCTGATCGGCATGATCCCGATACTCGTCACTTTTCAACCCGGACAAACTGATAAACAAATCGGACTTATTGAAAAACTGACCGGTTTGAAAAACCGCCCGCACCGTGTCATCGGAACCCACTTCAAAACGAACTAAATGGCCGGGTTGGCTGTGGGCCGTCTTGGATATCATATTGATGGAACCCCCCAGAGAAGTTCCGCCAAACTGCAATCCATTACCTCCCTTGAACACCTCGATTCGCTGCAGGGCTAAGTTATCGATTTCCTGAAAGTCGCCACTGCTGTCGGCGGCATTAAAGGGAATACCATCCTGAAAGGTTGCGAGTCCTTTTTGGTGAAAGTTCCGCTCTATGCCGGAACCTCTGATGGAAATTCGCACTTCTTCCGCAAATCGTTTTCTCGCAAACACCCCGGGCACAAAGGACAACGTGTCTTGAAAGTTTACACTGAAATTTTTATCAAAAGCCTTGCTGTCTACAACCGCCGCACCACCCGCAGTGCGCTCAATTATTTTTGCAGCTTCGTAGTTGCTTGGAACCGTGAGCGTTCCTTTCTTTTGTTCATAAGTTCCAATGGCGGTTCCTTTGGTTTCTTTAAGATCGGCTTTTTGAGCCTGAACAAGAACTTCCTTTAATTTCTGCGGTTTAACTTTTTCTTCTGTTAATTTCTGCGGTTTATCCTTTTCCTCCGTAAAAGCAGTCTGGACGATCAGAAGGTTGAATAAAGCACAGATCGCTATCAGTTTGATGGATATCCTCCCCATAGTTTTCATGAAACTAGCCTTTCTTCTTTCTATTCCGTAAATAGGAAAATGTTTTTTGGGAATTAAATGAGTTGCAGGGCTGGCAGCCGAAGCAACACATCTTTTCAAAAATTCCAGTTTCACGTTTCTTTCAAGTGTGGCCGACACATGAGGACAATACGATTCGAATGGCAATGGATTGCACAGAAGGGTAATGGACCACACCCATAGAAGTCAGCGCACTTCAAAAATCAAAATGAACTCATGGAATTTTTGGAAAATAAAAACGAGAGAAAAACTAGAGAAACTTCGGAGGGTGGTCGATGGGATGAGAAAGAGAGAATGTATAGGTTGAAGTATAAAGAACCCAATCGGCTGAATTTTCATTGCAGCCAAATAAAGACAGGTTTAAATCAAAAAAGAGATTTTTTGAAAAATCCACAGAGATAGGAAAGGACCCGGAAGGCATTCCTCCACAATCAGTTCCGATGGCAAGCCCTTCTCCTGGTATGTGCTTTTTTTCATGCGGACAGGGCAGTCCCTTCTGATGATGTTTTAATCGACAAAGC
Source organism: Nitrospinaceae bacterium (assembly GCA_965223665.1). Classification (GTDB taxonomy): domain Bacteria; phylum Nitrospinota; class Nitrospinia; order Nitrospinales; family Nitrospinaceae; genus CBDCVY01. Next base: position 1,503,703 of record OZ245011.1, on the reverse strand, counting down.
CGCCGGTGGTCATTTTCACTTTCCACAGCAGAACCACTCGCTTGATGCTGATGAAAAGGAGAATGGCTTTCCAGGGCAGAGCCCATGCCTTTATGGTGATGCGAAGTAGACGCAACCGCTCCGGATGCCCAGAGAAGAAGCATTAAAAAAGCGCAGAAAATTTGTGAGGTTACTTTTCGCATTGGCGGATTATATAAAATTTTCTTTTATTATCAAGAGTTAAATAGAAGAATTGCATTCAGCGCATGAAACAGGGAATACAATCTTTACTGCAAAGTTTCCGCTTCCAGGTTTATTTATGCAGCCCCCGGGTCACCTTGCCGTCCCTTAGGGAAATCCTGAATAGCCATCCTACAAAAAAATGGAGTTCCTTTTAAAGGGTGTTATATTAATGAACAGTGACATGACCAATCAATCTTTCAAAGCCCTTTTAAAAAACTTTTTTCTGAATATAATCTTTCTGCTGCTGACCGTAAGTTCCGCAACGGCTCACGACTATTGGCTTGAAAAAAAGGGCGAGGACTACCTCTTTTATAACGGACACCATTCTTCTCAACATAAAGGAGAAGCCTTTGTCCCTTACGATCCCTCAATAGTAGAACAGGTGATTTGCGCCAGCCAAACAGGAGAAATACTTCATACAGAATTTTCCAGAACCTACCCGGTGCGTATTGCCGGGCCTTGCGCATGTATTCTTGTCGAAGCAGACACCGGTATCTGGTTGCAAACTCAGGCGGGTATCACGGACCAACCGCGTGAGGAGATCATTAGCTCCTTAAGAAGCTGGCAGTCCATTGAAGTCCTGAAAAGGTTGGAGACCTGGTCGGAAGCACTTTCACTGCCCATTTCTCAGGGACTGGAGTTGGTAAGCACAACTGATCCATTCCAACTGGAGCCGGGCGACAAGCTTCGCTTGCAGGTGACCTGGAGGGGAAAGCCACGTGCAGGAGTCACAGTCGCATACGATGGTGACCCGCGTGGAGTCACCGGCAAAGATGGGCGGATCAACCTTCGAATCCGGCATGGAGGAACCCAGGTGATTACAGCCAGTGCAGATGAACCCTCGGTTGACGGCAGGAGTGATAAAATAGTGCATTCGACCTCACTGATGTTCGAACTCCCAAACTGAAGCAGAACTCAAAGCCAATATGACCGCAATGATTCACCGTTTCTTTAACTCACTTTTGTTTTTTAAATTTTCTTTGAAACTTATTCGGGATTCACTGCTGGTTCTGATCTTTCTGGTGCCCACCCAGGTGGAGGCTCATCATGGCGTTGCAAGCCTCGGGGTCGCAGGAATCAAGGGCCCGGGCGCCCCTACAGAATCGGCGACCTCCTTCACTTTGCCGGATGACCAGATGCTGCTTTTTTTTAAACTCGACCATGCCAATTACGAAACGTTCGATATGAATATCACCAATCCGGAGAGCGAATACGCCAACTTCTATATCGCAGGTCTGGGTTACGGTTTCACCTCATGGTTTTCCGGTTATCTGTTTGTTCCATTTAACAGCAAGGTGGATGAAGCCGGTGGATTCGACACCCACGGGTTTGCGGACATCTCGTTTTTCGGCCAGCTGGGTTTTAAGTACGATGAAGGATTTCAACTGATACCTGAAAATGAAAGCCTCGATGACCTGGAGGACTGGCATTTCACTTTGTTCGCCGGGATGACACTCCCAACCGGTAATGCCAATAAGCGGGATAACAGCGGTGCCATCGATCCCGGCAAGTCTACAGGATTCGGGAAACCCTCGTATACAGTCGGAGTCACTCTCACCAAAGTGGTTTTGCCGAAGTTGACCTTCAATCAGGAAATTTCATTCCTTGGCTTTCAGGAATATTCTTACGCTGATGGAAACCGCACCAAATTCGGCTCTGAGTTTCGAGCCAATAGCGCTTTAATCTATCGCCTGTTCACCGACATGAAGAACAAACTGCGGATTGATATCGCTTTTGAGGGGCAGTACCTGCATCTGCGTCGTGATGTCACCAACGGTGTCGGAGAACTCGCCACCGGGGGCGGTATGTTTTATGTTTTACCGGGAGTGCGTCTTTATTGGGAGAATTACAGTATCGCCCTGGGATACAAAACCATTATATGGAAAGACCTCAACGAACAATCCCAACAACAGGGGGGAGAAGGCACGGAAGATTTCCGGTTGATTCTAACCCTGTCCGCTCTGTTTGATTGGTTTTGATTTTTTTCATGAGGAAGTTGTTTTTTGTTTTCAAGTTATGTCTGCATTCGGCCCAAAGCGGCCATTCCTTAAATACCTTGATTCCAATATCAAATAATAAATTCTGTGCGAAGGACTGCCTAATAGTTTTTTGACAAAACAATTAAGGATTTGCCAAAAGCATTTATGGTTGCTGAATCAGCTAAAATATAAAATCTTGAAAATGAATTATTAGGAGGTCCCAGGCGGAGAGAGGCTGAGACTCGGTGACTCGCTAGGGCCCTCTACATCCCCCACGGATTCGCGAAATGCTTTGAGAGCGTGACGCTATGCAAATGCGATGGCGCGCAGCGCCAAGCCCTGTAAGATAATTGAGGTGCCCGAAAAAGAAACAACTAACCATGAATGCTTCTTATTAATCTGATAAGCGACAACAACGAAATTTAAAAACATGGACGCAAAGATGAGATAAAAGAACATAGGGGTCATTCTTTCTCCTTTCAGCATTTTTTTTCTAAAAGCAATTACGCCAATTTTGGTTTTCACCAATTGCGAAACCGCTTTGGGTCGTTAACAGTCGGCAAGAACCAGTCAATCAAATCCTGCAATAAATCTCCACAGAACTAGCTAAATATTTAGACAAACTGTACTATTTGGAAATAAATAGTATACTTTTCCGTTTGGGATTATATACGGGAACTATTTAATTACAAGACATTCGACATCGTTTGTTTCCGGCCACCGGTTAGCTGCACGTTTTGTAAATATAGTTGGGAGGCAAATATGGGAACATGTAGCGTATGTTCTGGCATGTGTTATTTACCGTCAGGGAGGTACGAAGACTGTTACTCATGTGGAGGGCGTGGGTATGGAGCAACCACGGATACTGCCTGCATGGCATGCGGTGGTAGCGGAAAATCAACAGCGGAAATAAAAGATGCCTGCTGGAACTGTAGTGGCACGGGAACGGTTTCCTCGCCCAGCTCTTCAGTAAGTAGTAACCATAGGCAAAATGTTGAAAAAACTTCAAGTGGAACCCCTAAAACAAATGCGACAAAAAAACAGTCGTCAGTTTCAGAATCCATTGGTGGCCTTTCAGTATTAATCGCGATAATCGCATGCTTAGTAACATATGGAAAAAATAAAGATATAGGAGAAACTATTGTTGCGGGTATAATTGCCTTTTTTGCTTCTGGTGCTGCCCTCTATATTGCTTATTATGTACTTAAACTTGCAGTTGAGGTGCTGAAGGTAGTGTTAATAGTTGCGTTTTGGGGGTTCATAGCCCTGGTTGTAGCTAAGGCACTTGGGTTTGAGTGGGCTTCTGAAATTATATCTGAATTCTCTGAAATTATATCTCAACTCTAAAACTGGCGCGCGGTCACTACGCTCATAAAATTGCATAACGAATAAGATTAGATCGCGCGAGGAATGCGCCGCCCTCTGAATTGTTTGTTGGACGAGACTCCGCAATCGTTTTGGTTCTCAGCGTTCAGGTGCCGATAATATGGAAGGCTGTTTTTAATGTGCGTTTCCCACTCACTGGGGAAAGGCTCCGCCAGTATTTTCCTCCGCCGAAATTTACGAAACCAGTTCCACATGATGATGAATCTTTTTCAAATGGTTTCTAAAAATACAGTATTTTGCCACTGTTAAGTGAATAGCTATAAGAGGAGTTTTCATTTGGCCAATAACCAACTTTGAAACTTTGACCTACAATTGCCAGAATATCCTGTGGTTCCATCACACAATTTTTGTGTTTAAAGTCCACTGGCCCCAATGTCTTTCATGTTAAAGGAGGAAGCTCTAGCTTAAAAATAGTGTAAACTTCTGCGGCAGATCAATTTCTAATGAAAATAACTATAAAAAAGAAGAAATATAATCTTGGACACAAAGAACGATAATATTTTTCTTCTTCAAAAATTTCTTAATAGGAGGATTGGCTGATTTAAGTATTTTTATTCTTTTATCTCCCCCTGTATTTTTCATTTTGGGATTGTAAAAATCCAAGTCTTCGGTAATTATAATACCTATACTATTTTTTAGTGAAACCTCGGCTGCAGTCCGAATATACCACTTATCCTTTCCATTTATTGGGAACCCAAGCTGAGTAAGCTTTTGTATTAAGTCTGGATAATTCCCAACCGGAATAGTAATTGCCTTTCCCTTTATCAATAAATCACTAAACCACGAGTCAAACCATTCAGGCTCAACAGTACTCTTCCACTCTTTTTCAATTATTCCACCTTCATCTAAAAAAATTTGTAAATTAGGTTGCTCAAATATTTCTTTGCTACTTTCAGTTAATTTATGATTAGAACCAATGACTACCTCTAGAAAATAATCTTTAACTACGTTTGCATCTACTACTATCATAAAAAGACCAAATCTATTCTAATACCTTAATTTTGCCAGTTTTTTTGCTTCATTTAATCTTTGTGGAAAAAATCCTCCCGGCCATTCATCAACAAACCTTCCCTGGCTATCCATTTCTAATTTTGTAATTGTTTTTCCGCTTTCAGTTCCACATACATAATAAAAAATTACATCGCCATTGGATATTTTCTTAGAGGCCACATGTTGTTGGAGTCTTAGAATCATATGCTCACTATGAGTTTCCACAATTGCCTGTACTTGCTTTTTGTGTAGTCGTATTAAAAAGTCCCCCAGTTCGGCCTGTGCTTTTGGATGTAAATGTATTTCTGGTTCTTCCATGATGTAGGTTGAATTTTTTGCCATATTAAAACCGCCGACTAAAATGGGAATAACCTGACTGTTCCCATATCCTACATCCGCATAATTCTGATACTCTTTGGTTTGCTCATTTTGAATTTTAATTTCATAATGTCTGTCCGAAAGTAAATTGATATTTATATCGCCAGCAATTCCAGCCTTCTGTAACCAATCAACTATTTCTTGTTTAATTCCCCTTTTTTCCTTTCCCCTCCGGATTGAGTCCATTGCTAAAATATTTGAAGCATTTTCTCCATGAGCGCCTATCCTTGATCTTTTTTCACCTGTAAATAAAATTGTTCGTTCAGGAGGAACCCTCATTGGGCCTATATAATCCATGTCTAATATCATCCGATGAAGGGAATTGCCTGTCCTTATAATTTTGCGCGCAGCATTACTCAACTCGGAGTCTGTTAAATTTTTTAGGAAAGAGTTTGGAATACTCTTTTTATTTTTCATTTCAAAAAGATATAAGGGGGTAAAATGAGGTATGAAATTATAAATTCTGAGACCCTTCGAAAATGAACTACTTACCTGTTTAGGAATTGTGATATTTGCAAACTTATGAACTAATTGTTTTCCTGTCGTATTTGAATATCTGGTTTCTAATAATATTTCCTTGCTATCAGTTATTTTAATTCCCTTTAAAATTATTTCCCTTCTTACACCTCTGTAAGAAAATTTTAAGTCAACTTTAATTAGATCTTTTCTGTCAGGATTTGTAAAGTTTATGGACTTGTTATAAAAATCTAAAGATATCTCAATATCTCTTCGCCTAGTATTTTGGAAAACGACATCTTTGTATGTTCCAAAATCTCCTAAAGTGCCATTAAGTACTAACGGTAATTCAGAATCAAAACTCTCGATGGTTTGTATTAAAATTCTAAGAGGAGAAATTAGAGAAGATTTACCCGAATTATTTGGACCAACAAAAATGGTTAATGGTCTAAGCTCCATAGATACTTCGTCAAAAGACTTATAATTTTTTAAATGCCATCCTGAAATCATCCATTTCCCTCAAATTATTTTACTTGTTATTTTAATTATCGCCTATTTATTGTTGAATGATTAAACTACATTGAAGAGATTAAGTCAATTTTGGATATGTGATCGCATGCCATTGTAAAGGGACTAGTGAAAAAGGAAAACTAAAATATACCCCGGTTATTAAATGAATTACATAAGTCCTACAATGAATATCCGCATTGGGCCGTTAGTTTGTGAAAATAGTTTTGGTAAGAAAATAGTTTAAAGCTTGAATGAAAATTGCCCCAATTTTAATCTTGTGTCATATGATAGTAGTTATAAAAATATTTCGGTTGTATATTAACCCAAGCCATAAAACTTAAGAGCTGCCTTTTTAATAACTTCTGTAACTACAGATATGCCAACTTTCCAAGTACCGTCGATAGCCTTCATTAGGTTTTTAACTACCCATTTTTTTGCTTTTAAACCAAGGGGTTCATTTTTATCTCCAGGTTCTTCTGAAGCAATGATTTCAGCCAAATCAGTAGCATCAGATTGATCAATGCCTGCATCGATAAGGCATTTTTTAAACGCTTCATTATCACCCTTTTCAAAATTTATTTGAAATTGAGCTCCCTCACCACTGCTGGAAATTGATGTGTAATTCCCAAAAATAATTTGCTGTGAAAGTTGTGATACCTTAGCTGAAGTTTCGCTGATATTTGATTGTCGTTTCCCAAATGTAACATCCTTGGCGGCTGGAATTGATTTTTCAAGTTGAATAGTTAATTCCAGAACTCTACTTTTAACTACATGTTGTACTTCCACAAGACTTGTCGGCGAAACAATTCCACGAATCTCATAGCACGAGTAATCTGGGTACATTTTTCCTTGTATTAGCAGAATTAAATTTGCTGCATTAATATGAAGTGCTTCGGTTTTTTTAGATGAACTTTTTGCCATATCATCTATGGAGGCAATACTTTGCCTTAGCTTATAATTTGTCCAATGTTTTCCAGCGTTTTTCTCAATGATATGCGGAGGAATGGATGCGTTCGTTACGCTGGCTCCAAAAGGACCTGCAAATGACCCTCTATAGGTTACGGGAATATTCCGGTAATTTGGTATATGAGCATCGCTAGGGTAGCCTTCAGATTCAAATTTAACCCACTCTTCTAGCGTGGCACTCCCCAAACGCGATGACAGAAGGCGAAGTTTTAGTAAGACTGAAGCAACTTCTGTCCCTTCTTGAATAACAGACTCCTGAATTTCTTGTAATAGGCTCAAAAAAAGTTCTCCTTTAAACGTGGATTATAGCATGCTTTGTTTACTGCCTAAACTTAATTAAGCCCATTTGTTCTATAAGGTTTTGTGAAAAAGGGGGGCATTTTGGACCGGTCGGGTTGGATATTTTTCTTTAAGTCTTGCCGGAGTAAAGCAACCAGGTACTTATATTGACTTCCATGGATTCATATAGTGATTGAGCCTGCTTGTTTTCGATGGCTGTTATCCACTGCAATCGCGCCGCATTGCTCTCCTTGGCATAAATCCTTGTTTATAAATAACATTGATTCGAATCACTATTAAATGAGATTGACAAATTCGGATTAAAAAGTAAAATCACCAATTTAATTTCGTTTAACTTGATTTGTGCGAAAGAAAATTGCGCTTATTCTCAAATTGTTAGTTTTAAGATACCATCTTGAAAAGCTGGGGGGGAATAATGGAATCTTGGGCACTTTTTATTTTAAAGTCTCTTGCAGGCTTGATCGTGGTTACTGTTATTCTTATAGTATGCCGAACCTTTCTTAGAATATTCCAAAAAAGTAAAACATTCTCGATTGGTTTTTTTATAGCAATATTTGTCGGAATTCTTTACTACCTTTTTTCTAAATCTGTATTACTTTCAGCAGTCCTTTCAAGCATTATAGCAGCAATATTGTATTTGGTATGGCTAATCACAGCTTACATTCGTGACAGGCGCATTTGGGCTAAATGTAAGTCTGAAGACACGTTTAAGGCCTATTCTGATTATCTCAAGCTTGATACAAAAAGATTCAAAATATCTGTTGCTAGAAACCTTGCGCGGAAAAGAATGAAAGAACAAATAGCCTTCTTTACTCTTCTTCGACATACCACAAAATTGCCAGTAGGATCAATTCCATTAGCGCTGGGGAATGTTGTTGTACAAGGGGCCGTTACAGAATCTACTTGCCTAGTGTTAGAAGTTAAACGAAAGGTAGATGAGCTCTCTTCTGCTTATCTAACTGTGTTAAAAAATCGTGAAAAAGAAAACCTAAATTTCGTTGAATGGAAAAACGTACTGAAACGAATAAAACAAGCGCAGAATAAAAAAAACGACATTCCAGATTATGACGCTCGTTTAGCTACGGCCGAAAAACAAGTGAAGATTCACGAACAACTTATTAAGAGGCACCATTATTTGCTTAATCCAGAGAAGGAGTTGTCAAATAAGGCACTTCAAATGATTGAAAGCAGGCTTGAGTCGGTAATACAGAGAGCATTTAACTTCATAATTCCCTCCGAACTCTTAAAGGTTCAAATGGTCTCAAAATCAACTTCGGAGTTTTCGTCGGACCATCTTCGAATGGTACTTGATTATAGAATTAAGCCAATTGAAATTGGAACACTCATACAACAATCTGAACCTCCAAAGTATTTTTCGTACATCAAATCTGAGTATGAGTGGAAAGCAATTCTTAAAGGAGCTGGATCTGATATTTCCGATACATTTAGAATCCCTGAGCCACAAGGCTATACAAATAAATACGGTATAAAGAAAACATATGCATACTTAATTGTCCGTGGATACGCGGATTTTGCGTGGGAGTTACTGCGCGGAATGGGTTTTGTTGGGAAAGAACGATTTGATTCCGAGGAATCAGCAACCAAAATTGGCAATGGGAATATGCAAGAATTATTTAAAAAGTTTAGAAGTGAATTAGATGGTGCACTTGAGGGCGGAATTATTGAAATTGCTTCCTCAGTTTCCGTGGCTAAATGGCTCCAGCAAAATGAATCTGAATTAAAAGTTCTATCTAAAAGTATAGAGGATAATCTTTCTCGAGAACTTAATGAGTTTTTTTCAAACTCTCTTGATATCCTCAGCTCAATTCTTGTGGTTCCTGAAATGGATTTATCTAGTGATTGAGTGATCATTGTTCAATCACGTAGCGTTTCTCAGATACCCTCAATTAGATTGTGGATCTCTGAGTAATGGTTAAGGTTTTCTTATAAGTTTATATTTATTGGCATCCGATCCTTCTCCGAAATGCTAACGACATACCTGTTTCGCCCAATTCCTTTATAAGATTTCGTTTTAAATCTTTGTGTTTGTCCTCCTCGTGATCACTAAGCAGTTTGATTTCCGGAAGCGGGTTGGTAACAGGTTTTAAAGAGAGGTGTGAGGTTTCTAGTCAAAAGTTTGTCTTGATAATCGAACGTCTGTTTAGCGTGGGAAACAGGTGAGTAAGATTTTGAACGAAACTGGTGTTTGACGATTTGTTTAAATACTCAAAAATAATCATTCTTTATTTCTCTTTTCAATGAACTCCGCAACCATTACATCGACCCGTCCAAATAGATGTCATGCCGTAACTGGGAAAGAAATGCTCCCCACATTTTGGACATTTAATCATTGCAGTTCTTAGCGAAACAACCCCAACAACAGACATTGTTATCAGAATTACAGCGCTTTCAGAGATAAAGGAGTTAAACACAACAACAAATAATATGTAAACTAGCGGCGCACTTAAAAACACACACCAATGAATCAACCAGGCACGCCTCACATCTTTCAACGTTTTTATTTTCATTTCATTCACCTAATATCATTGGTAGTCAACCTTTCTTAGGAGAAGCCCTTCCGGAAGCAACGGGTTCGGGTTGGACCACGGTGCCGTGGGTGCGGGCTTCGGACATGAGGCTTTCCACTTTGATTGTCATCGTCGAAGTGATGGGTACCCCTGCGGAACGGAGGGCCCGCGCTGTCCAGACGTTGCAGGTTTTGAATCCGTGATAGGTCTCCTGCGATAGATAGAAGCGACTTACTCCGTACAATCCGGGACCAAGGGAAATGGGCTTACCGGCATCGTCCCTGGCATAACTCTGTGAAAAATAGCGGCACAGTTTTTCGAATCCCGTTTCAGAGAGCTCGATTCTGATGATTTCGCGGTGGGCAAAGTATTTGGTCACGGACCCGTTGAAAATGACGATGTGCAGGACGCTCTCCGTGGGCCACAAGGCCGCCTTGAATGCGACCCAAAAGTTTGGGTCCGAATCCTGGTAAAAATCCCGGTCTCCCCAACCCAACTCCAGGTACTCGCTATCCGGTAAGTCTTTGTGCTCTGGCCAGACGCCGTCGGGGATATCCGCGCGTTTCACAATAATGCCGGCGTGCCAGCCCTGGTTCACCAGATAAATGGAGCGGGTCGGGGCGTTCTTCGCTTGAGGAGAGAGGTCCGGATCCTGGGCTTGGGTGGCACAGGCCACACAGGCAGAAATCATAACAATAAAAAACGATATTTTCAGGTGCGCGGTTTTCATAGTTGGTAGAGGGATGGGTATGGATTCTGAATCAAGCTTTTCTTATGCGGTGTCTCTGGAGTTTTAATAGGGATCGCAGTAGGAGGCGCACCCGCATGTGAGCTTGAAGCATTCAAACTTTTCAAGGACCTGCTTTTTTATTCTTTCGTCTTTGTACCACCAGACTTCGCCTTTGTGCTCTCCATTTTTATCTCCCAGACAATATTTTCTTAGAGCCTTTTTAGTGGCGAGTTGCAGTTTCCCGTCGCAAATGTCTTCTACTCCATCGATTGCATCTTTCGTATCATGAGAAAGGCACGCCTGGCTCGGAACTTCCGGCTTGGGGCATTCGTCTGCTTCCGTTTGCGCTTGCGCTTGAGAAAATACGATTGCGGACATCAAAATTATAAATAGCGTCAACGTTAAGCCTAATTTAAATGTCTTCATTCTGCCCTCCATTTTCAGGGAATTTTTTTTGGCTATCTGTAAATCCAATGTATGTTGTTATTCCATGAAGGAATTATAGCATGCTTTGTTTGCTGCGCTGGCTTTGGCGAACTCATTGGTTCTATAGGGTTTCGCAAAGGAGGCGATGCATTTTGGACCGGTCGGGATGGTTATTATTCTTTGCTTTGATAGGTCTACATTCGGCAAAAAGGGGACATTGCGTGATAAAATAAAGGTTAGCTCTGGTTCTTACAAATCAGCTAAGGTCAAGACATTATGAAATTGGAATTTTCGATTGAGGATGTGGTTCGATTTGCCAATGATATCGTGATCGTAACCGAGGCTCAACCTCTTGATGAGCCCGGACCAAAAATAGTTTATGTCAATGAAGCGTTTACTCAGTTAACCGGGTATACACTCAATGAAGTTCTGGGAAAAACGCCGAGGATATTACAGGGGCCGGAATCGGATCCTGAAACTAAAGCGGAAATAAGAGCCGCTTTGGAAAAAGAAGAACCCATAAGAACTTCCATCGTTAATTATTCAAAAAGCGGAACCAAGTACTGGCTGGATATCAATATCATTCCTTTGAAAAATGAAAAGGGAGAGGTCACTCATTTCGCAGCGATCGAAAGAGACTTAACGGAGATCAAGGAAAAAAATAAGCAGCTTTTGGAATTGAACGACACTAAAAATAAATTTTTGGGGATTGCTTCTCACGATTTAAGGAATCCTTTATATTTGATTCAATCGTTTAGTGAAGTTCTTAAGGGTGAAGGCGTTGGGAAGTTAAATGATAAACAAAGGGAATTACTGGAAAAAATTTTTAATTCCAGTAATTACATGAGGAATCTTTTAGAAAACCTGTTGGATATTTCCAAAATTGAAAGCGGGAAAATAGAATTGGACTTGAAAGTCCAGGATTTAAATTTGTTGGCCCGTTCTCAATTTGAATTAAATCAATTACTCGCCAAGAAAAAAGATATTAATTTGGACCTCAAACTTGGGGAGATCCCCATGGTTCTATTTGATGAAAGTGCCATCGTGCAGGCGATGGGAAACTTTATAGGCAACGCAATCAAGTTTTCACCACCCAAAACTAAGGTTCATATTTTTACCGAAACAGTGGACAACCATATTCAATTTTCTGTTAAGGATGAAGGGCAGGGCTTATCGGATGAAGATCAAAAATTATTGTTCGGTGAATTTCAAAAGTTGAGTACCAAACCCACCGGAGGAGAAAAGTCGACCGGACTTGGATTAGCGATAGTTAAAAAGATCATTCATCTTCATGGTGGGGAAGTGGGGGTAAAGAGCAAACTGGGAGAGGGAAGCACTTTTTTCTTTAAATTGCCAATTGAAAGGTAAAGAGGGGCTTTTCTCTTATCTTACATTCCGACCGACTTTCGTGGACTCATATAGGGACATTTCTCAGTGACTATGACCGGTCCTCTTGGGTTCGATTACGGGCCTATTCATCACAAATGAATTTTACCTGCAGCGGTTCGCCGCAAACCCCTGAATGTGAATCACCCCAGCCCTCTTTAGAAAAGAGGGAGCACATCAACTTCTGTTTTCACCATTCCTACCGCTCCATTCTTCTTGAGTGCCAGTACCTGTCTTTCCAGTAATAGTCACTCAATTTGGAAATCGTAACACCTTTCTTTGTGGATGCATGAAAAAACTTTCCGTCTTCTATATAGATTCCCACATGGCGGACCTTGATTCCTGTTTTAAAAAAAACCAGGTCACCGGACCGAAGCTCACTGCGCTTAATCGTTCTTCCGGCTTTAACCTGCAACTTAGTGGTTCGGGGAAGTTTAATGCCCAACTGCTCACGGTAGGTGACATAAACCAATCCCGAGCAGTCGATACCTTTTCTGGAAAGACCACCTATATGGTATTTCGTTCCTTTCCAGCGTTCATACTGCCGGTAGATTTTTTTTCGGACGGATCTGGAATCGGAGAGGTTGGCCTTATTTGAATTTAGAATAATAATTTCCTGAGGGGGAGTTTCAACAGGAAGAGAGCTACAGCCCGCTAAAAAAGAGGATACAAATAGCACCCTAAGAATCCAGGGCAATCTAATCATGCCAAATCTCCCAGGATGTAGCGACGTTAAGTGCCATAGGTATAGTAAGTGGTTATGTTTTGCTTAACCGCTGGTTAATAAGTATATTTGCTTTAGAATTAGTTTAATGAAAACGAATTAAATTCGCCACTTCTTTCATAGCTATCCGTTTGAGTGGGATCTATGAATTCCATCGAAACTTGAACACGCGGATAAGATACAACCAGGCGGGAAAAATAATTGCCGATCCGGCGACCAGCGCAATCAACAGATATTTGAAGGTGCTTTCCGGTGCCGCGACTTGATACAGATTGAGTCCTTCAAAGCCAAACAATTCCGAAGGGGCAATAATAAAAGGAAACTGCATTTCGTACCACGCCAGAAAAATCAGCGACACCTGCGCCCCCACCAACAGGCGCGCAAGGATTGCGCGAGGATGGTTCAATAATTTCCATAGCGGTACGGACAGGATGGCCGCGAGAAAAATACACGACAGACTGAATCCGTCCGAATAAAATTTGGAAAACAGTTCCGATTCGTAAAACACCGCCGCCTCGATGACTAAAACTCCCATGATAAAAGTCACGACTCCTGCCACCTTGGCCCGGTAAACGAATTGTCGCCGAAGAATTTGTTTTCGAGTTTCTCCGATGATGTAAACCGAGGCGATGTAAGTAACCAGACAGCAGGTAAAAATTCCTAGTGTAAACGAGAACACGTTGAACCACGGATCAATGAACGCGGCGTAAAACGAATCTGCTTGCGGATTGATTCGTCCGATCAAGATTCCGCCAAGCGTCAGGCCTAAACTGAACGGTGTCAAGACGCTGGAAATTTCGAACGCGAGTGAATAGTACTTCTGCGACTGATCCCGATACGCGTCGTAGTTGCGAAAGGCAAACGCGCACCCGCGAGTGATGATGCCCACTAACATGATGGTCAGCGGAATGTGAAATGTGACTGAAATTTGACTGAAGGCTTTGGGGAACGCGTTGAACATGATGACCACGGCGATGATCAGCCAGATGTGGTTGACCTCCCAGACCGGCCCCATGGCCTTGTTGATAATAGTTTTCTGTTGGCTTCGAGTTTTGCGATTGACAAACATTTCCAGAATGCCCGCGCCGAAGTCCGCTCCGCCTAACAACACATAAAGCAAAAGTGCCCCTGCCAGAAAAACCATTACCACTTCGATCATAAATTCAGACTCCTAAAACATTTTAAGTTTTCACCGCCTTGATCTGGCGGAACAGCAACCAGGCCGCGACAAACGACAGGAAAACATAGATGCCGGTGAATAGAAGGAACGGATAAATCAGCCCCGGCATCGGCGTGACCGCTTCGGAAACCTTCATTATTTTATAGATGATCCACGGCTGGCGTCCCACTTCTGTCACCACCCATCCCGCTTCCACCGCGATGAATCCCAGCGGAATCGCGAGGGCAAGACCCTTTAGATAGAGCGAATGAAACAGCAGGCGCGGAAATTTCATCACGAATAGAAAATAAAGTGCAGACAGGCCGGCAAGAAAAGTTCCGATACCCACCATAATCTGAAATGCGAAATGCACCACCGCCACCGGCGGATGATTCTCTTCCGGAAACGCGTCGAGTCCGGTCACTTCTGCGTTGAAATCATGATGCGCCAGAAAGCTGAGCATTTTGGGAATGTAGATGCCGAACTTAACGGTCTTCTCTTTTTCCAGAGGAATGCCACCAATTAAAAGAGGCGCGCCTTTTTCGGTTTTGAATTGCGCATGCATGGCGGCGGCTTTTTCCGGCTGGTGTTCGGTCAAATGCCGGGATATGAAATCTCCACTGAGGGGTTGGAGCAAAGCGGCCACTGCGCCAAACGCCAGGGCAATTTTCAACGCCTCCTGGTGAAACGAAATATTTTTCTTCCTCAATATGAGAATGGCGTGAACACCTGCGACCGCAAACCCGGTGGCGGCAAACGAGGCTATCGTCATATGAATTCCCTGGTGCAGCGACGCGTTGTTGAACATGGCAGCGATGGGATCGATGTTGACAGCCTGACCGTTCACCCAGTCGAAACCTTCCGGACTGTTCATCCACCCGTTGGCGCAGATGACGATCATACCCGAAGCAGCACCGGCAATTCCCATCACCACGCCGGAGGCCCAGTGCACCCATCGATTGACGATATCCCATCCGTACAAAAACAGTCCCAGTGCAATGGCTTCGAGAAAAAACGCCACGCCTTCCCAGGAAAAGGGCAGGCCGATGATGGGTCCGGCGACTTCCATGAACTTCGGAAACAGCAGTCCCAGTTCAAACGATAACACGGTTCCGGAAACGGCACCGATGGCAAAAAAGATGGCGACTCCCTTGAGCCAGGCGCGGGTCAAATCGAGAAAAATCTGTTGACCGGTGCGCAACCATTTCCAGTGTGCGACGGCCATGAAAAAAGGCATGGCAATTCCAATGCAGGCAAAAATGATATGGAATCCCAGGGAGACGGCCAATTGCGATCGTGCTGCCAGCAAATCGATCATAGCGGGAATGCTCTATTAGATGATATTTCAGGCGGTGTTCTTTTCTAATTCACCTTTATTTTAATCCAAAGCGGAAGCGGGTTTCCAGAGTAAAAAACCATTTTTTTCGACAGGCCAAAAAGTGTTCAGGAAGGGTTTCTATATATATAGAAACTATCTATTGATAGGGAATGGAACCACTGAGTTATAGCTGAGCCTTGAATTTTTTAAGATCCGCTCTCGTAAAATTCGAAATCAGTATACCCTTCTTTTTCAAACGAAAACCAGGCGCCGACATCGGCATCCGCCGCCAACGGCCAACCGTTACGAAACCGTTCGACCAGATCCGGGTTGCTGATAAAGGGACGTCCAAAGGCAATCAAATCCGCGTTTCCTTCCTGGATCGCTGCCTCCGCCGTCTCTTTTGTGTATCCACAATTCCCAATGATGGGTCCGGGAAAAACATTGCGAAATTCCTTCAAGGTCATCGGTTCTCCCAGTTCATGAAACCCGAATGCCAGGCCATCGACGACGTGCAAATAAGCCAAACCCACTTTGTCCAGCTGGCTCGCATAAAAAGTAAAAGACTCTCGAAAGTCTTCAGACCCCATGTCATTATAATTTCCATTGGGACTGAGACGAACTCCTATCTGGTTGGCGGGCCAGACTTCTGTGACCGCAGTGACAACTTCTTGAAGAAACCGAAACCGGTTTTCCAGACTTCCTCCGTAACGGTCTGTTCGGGTATTGGTTTTTGATTGAAGAAACTCGTCGAGCAAATACCCGTTGGCGCTGTGAATCTCCACCCCATCAAACCCTGCTTCTTTGGCTCTTTTGGCTGCCAGCTTGTAGTCATTGACGACTTGAGGAATTTCATCGGTGTCGAGAGCCCGGGGAACTTCAAGGTCCTTTTTGCCATCGGGAGTATGGATGTATTTCAAATCAGGTTGAATGGCCGAAGGAGCCACCGGAAGTTCACCGCCATGAAAAGCGCTGTGGGAGGCTCGGCCGCAATGCCACAATTGAAGAAAAATTTTCGAACCTTTGGAATGGACTTCATCGGTAACAATTTTCCAGCCTTCGGTTTGTTCATCATTATAGATCCCCGGTGCGTTCACCCAACCCACGGCTTGTTTGGAGATAAAGGTTCCCTCTGTAATCAGCAATCCCGCTGCCGACCGTTGGGAATAATATTCTGCCATAAGCTCGTTTGCCGTTTGTTCCGAACCCGCCCGGGCTCGGGTCATGGGTGAAAGAGCAATACGATTTTGCAAAGTGAGATCGCCTAACTGGAACGGACTGAATAATGGGTTACTTTCCTGATTCATATTTTCTCTCCATTAAATGACAGAATTCCCTTCGACACGTGTGACAAGTGAATTTTAAAAATTGGATGTTCACTGGGGTTGACAGTAGAATTTAAAATTTTATAAAAAGATTTTTAATTCGAATCCGATTAGGAATTATAGCATGCTTTGTTTAGGGCGCTATTCTATTGCCTTATGGATTCTATTGGCCCATGGCTTGAGTTTGGTGGGCCATTCTTTTGGTCTATGGGACCGACTTGAACGAATCTAGAAACTCGAATCGTTTTTACAGAATTGATATCTTAATAATTAAATAAAAGACGGTATATTCCGAATCACTGGGGAATATTTTTCGTTGAAAGCAGATCATAAAGAAGAATAAACATCAAATTTTAATCTTTTTGTTTACAAGAAGGATGTGAACTATGAAAAATAGAATGGTTGCTCTTACGGGTATTGTTTTGATGAGTCTCTCTCTTGGTTGTGCGCAGAACAAAACACAGGTGTTGCCTCCCCACCTTTCCGCTCAGGAGGTCAAGGATTGGTCTGCAGAAGAGCACCGGAAGGCGGCTGACCTGTTGCATGAAGAAGCGGTAAGGCTGGAAGACCAGGTGGCTCACCTGAAGCAACGGGTGGTGCGGTTCGAAAAGAAGAAGCATCTCGATCTGAAAGGAGTCAAGCGACGAAAGTGGAAATCGCGTATATCAACATACCGTGCCGAAATTTCGGAGCTTCATGATAAGATCGCCTGGCATAATCAAGAGGCCGACCGGTTAAACGGGGTATCGTCATCCGGAAAGAAAGCGCTGGCTTCTCAACTTTCGCCAAAAGCTGCCATGGAGTGGTCTTCAGAAGAGCATCTCGAAGCTGCTGACTTGCTGGATGAGGATGCAGTACGGCTGGAAGCCAAGGTGGTTCACTTGCAGCAACGAGTGGAGCGGTTCAATAAGAAACCCTATCTGGATCCAAAAGGAACAAAACGGAATGAGTGGAATGAGCTTATAAAAGCCAACCGTGAGGAAATTTTGGAGCTTCGTGAGCAAATCCTTTGGCATCATGAAGAGGCCAACCGATTAAACGCGGGTCAGCCATCTAAATAACGGGCCCATTTTTTTACAGACCCTTGTTCCATGGCAACTTTTCAGTTGTTGGCCCATGGCCTGGGTTTGGGTGGTGAGTGTTTTTGGGTTGAGAGAAGAAAACTTTTAATGCGTAAATCGGGGAAAGATAATTCCCGGGCGGCACTGGAAGGATACCGAACTTGCCTTCTGTGCGGACGTAGAGAATGCAGTCTTTTCCTGCTTCGCATGAAACCTGGTGCGCCAACTCCCCTTTTGAACTGAAATAGCTGCCCGGCTCCAGTGTCTTGATGTCGGTTCCGTTTGACATTCGATGCTTTGCGAGACCCTGGATAACTACCGTGCGTAAGGTTGGGCCTGGGCTGCTAAGCTCACCGGAAAACCCGGCGGACAGTTTGACAAGAGTTCCGTTCAACTGGCCGTCGGACGGCTTGCCCCAGAGCAAAGCGACCTTCAGTCCATGGGAAGGAACTGACGTTCCGGGCGGATGGATCCAATCAATGTTCGATGCGTCCACTTTCACCGGCCTATCTCCATTATCAAACGCTTTCTTTGTGGAAAGGACGAGATACGGCCCCTCTTCAATCTCTATGTACGCCAGATTCATACTTCCCTTAGCAGAGGTAAGGTGCACCGCTCCCGCAGGTTGCGTCCAGTAAGAACCCACCGACATCCAGTGATTGTCCGCATCAGGATGATCGTTGTGAACGAGCCCACTGATGACCACTCCGCGGTAGGTGATGTTGTGAATATGCGCAGGCGACGAGAAGCCATCCACAAACTTAACCAGAAAGCCGGATGGACCGGAGCCGGTGCGATCGCCCCAGAGAGTTCCCGCTTTTGGGCTTTTATCGCCGCGGGCGGGGTTCAGCGCCACCCACTGGACATCGGACGCCGGGATTACGCGGGAGGCGGGTTCCACCCCAGAACTTGGACGAGTGTTTTGGGAGGTGACCTGTGAATTCGAACAGGCGGTGAGCAGAACACTGGTAAGTAAGAGATATAAAAAAGTTTTCAAAGTTATATGATATTCAATTTTAAATTTATTTTTGAGGCGATATAAAAATTCAAGCTTCAAAAGAAGTCTTCCATTCAAATCTGGCAGGGAATTATAGCATGCTTTGTTTGCAGCCCTTTTTCACAACATTCATGGATTCTATTTTTTAAGTCGGGCTCATCGGCAACTTTTCAATGGGTTTCTCGTGCTATTTAAAAGGTACATTTAAAGGGTATTGACAAATTATAGGTGGAGTTATATGGTCGGGGTATAAAAGCCAGTTTGTGTCCTGAATGCCTTTTCCCTTGAACTATTTAGAGAGAAGGAGGGTAATGATTTCTTTTATTCGAATTGAACTTAAGAGGAATTCATTTGATAAGGGATTATCATAAACTTTCTTGAGGAGATAGCTATGACTGATTGTACCCAGCATCCCAACCATGATCATACTCACGGAGAAAATTGCGGTCATACCAAGATTAAGCATGGAGATCACTACGATTATCTTCATGATGGACATTTGCATCACATTCACGGAGACCATGTGGACGAGCATGTCTTAGAGGTCAATGATCAGCATCCCAATGGGTGTGCTGAAAAGCATAATCACAACCACGTCCATAGTTCTGGCTGTGGACATACGGCGGTCGCACATGGAGACCATATCGATTATATTGTCGATGGGCGTCTTCATCATCAACATGGTGAACACTGTGATGACCATGGAGCAGTGGAAGTTATACCCAATTAGCCGTTCAAGGGGGCAAGGGTTTGCCCCCTGAAACTGAACTCTAAAAACGGACTCAAGTCAGAGGGCGGGCACTCCCCAAAATAAGCAGTGAAAATATTGCTCCAACGTTTGGATTGGTTCATTATTATAGTATTATTAGAGACAGCCGGAATCAGGTTAAGACCAATCCCGTCTTTTTAAAATCGATAAATCAATTGAATCGCTTTAAACCTTTAGGAGATCATCCATTCAATGAATACCAAAGATACTGCGCTTGTTAGTATTATTATGGGTTCCAAGTCGGATTGGGACACTATGCGTCATGCGGCGGAAACCTTAGAGTCGCTGAATGTGCCGCATGCGGTGGAAGTCGTATCCGCCCACCGCACTCCCGACAAGTTGTTTCAACATGCGGAAAGCGCTGAGCAGAAGGGTATTGAAGTCATCATCGCCGGTGCCGGCGGCGCTGCCCATTTGCCCGGAATGATGGCGGCGAAAACTTCTCTGCCTGTGTTGGGGGTTCCCGTGCAATCGAAAGCGCTAAATGGTATGGATTCATTACTATCTATCGTGCAGATGCCTGCGGGAATCCCCGTGGGAACTCTGGCAATTGGCCGTGCCGGTGCGATCAACGCCGCTCTGTTGGCAGCCGGTATTCTCGCCAACAAGTATCCTGATATCAAAACCGCCTTAAACAATTTCCGCAAGCAACAAACCGATACTGTTTTGGAAAACCCTGATCCTCGCGAAGGCAATTTATGAATATTGGTGTCCTTGGGGGCGGCCAACTCGCCCGCATGATGGCCCAGGCAGGCCGCTCGCTCGGGTTGAACTTTATGTTTCTGAGTCCCAATAGTCACCCGAGTGCCGCTTCTTTGGGAACGCATCTTTGTGCCGCTTACGATGATGAACAGGCACTGAAAAGCATAGCCGAGTGGGCGGACGTTGTGACTTATGAATTTGAAAACGTTTCGTTGTTCGCTCTGGAATCACTTCAGCCACAAGTGACTCTGCATCCCTCGATTTCACCGTTAGCTGTGGCGCGAGATCGCCTGATAGAAAAGAACCATTTTAACTCCCTGGGCATTCCGACCGCAAAGTTTGCGCCTTTTGAAACTCTTGCAGGTTTGACGCGGGCGGTTCAAGACATCGGTCTTCCCGCCATTCTTAAAACCCGCACTCAAGGTTACGATGGCAAAGGCCAGGCGTTGCTGCGTGATGAAACCGACCTTGTTGCTGCCTGGGAACGGCTGGGTGAATTTCCATGTATTGTCGAATCCAAGGTGGCCTTTGATCGGGAAATTTCCATAATAGCGGCTCGCAACCAAAAAGGCGATATGGTGTTTTATCCCATCAGTGAAAATCATCATCGCGATGGTATCCTTCGTCTTTCGATCAGTCGATTGAATGACCCGTTCCAGACTCAAGCGAATGACACTATAAGAAAACTCATGGAGGATTTTAATTACGTGGGAGTGATGGCCCTGGAACTTTTTCAGATGAAGGATCAACTGTTCGCCAATGAATTTGCGCCGCGCGTTCATAACAGCGGGCATTGGACCATTGAAGGGGCGGAGACATCCCAATTCGAGAATCATCTCCGAGCGATTTGTGATTTGCCGCTGGGCAACACCGCAACGGATCAACCCACCGCCATGGTAAATCTGGTAGGCCGCTTGCCAGATGAAAAGGAAATCCGCAGCGTCCCCGGTGCCATCCCGCATTTTTATGGCAAGCAAGAACGGCCCGGACGCAAGGTCGGGCACGTTACCTTGACCAGTAAGGATTGTACGATGGAGGAATTCGACCAGCGTCTGGAGGTTTTACTCAATTTGGCAGGCGAGTCGGAATTAGCGGGTCAAAAATTCATGAATCCCATTAAAGTGAATTGAATTCTCACAGTTAAAGCTAGGTCCAATATAAGATCCTCTCATAATCCTAAAGATCAATCCCCGGCATTCTTTAAAAAAGCAGGCTGATGGCATTTCATTTTAAATTTTTCGATTCCCATTGTTGAACTAATTCTTTGGATTCATTTATTTGATCAGGAAGCATTTTTTTCCAAATATCTTTATTGGCTTTTACGGAATGGTCGCCGTGACCAAGTTTTGCGGAAATTTGGAAATGCATACTGGCCTTTACCAGGTCTTTGGGTATGCCTTGCCCGTCACGATACATTTCTCCCAGGTTGAAATGAGCAAAGTCATCTCCCTGATTTGCCGCCAGTTCATATAGTCGAAACGCTTCTTGAAAATTCTGTGATACGCCTTTTCCCAGACGGTACGACTCTCCCAAGTTATTCTGACCTTGCGGATGTCCCTGTTCCGCTGACTTGCGAAACCAACGAACCGCTTCAGCATCATCCTGTGGAACTCCAGTGCCATTAAGATAGAAATTTCCAAGATTTGTTTGAGCAATTTGATCTCCCTGCTCAGCGGCTTGGCGATACAACTTAGCTGCCTGATCATAATCTTGGGAAACTCCTCTGCCTCTCGAATACATCCATCCCAGTTTTAGTTGAGCTATAGCTAACCCTTGATTTGCCGCCTTGCGAAACCAATGGACGGCTTGGGTATCATCTTGCTCGACACCCTCTCCATGGAAATACTGGACTCCAAGGTTTGTTTGACCGATTTTATTTCCCTGTTCCGCCGACTTTCGAAACCACTCCACAGCTTTAACCGAATCCTGTGGTCTGCCGAATCCATTCTGGTAAATAGTTCCAAGAAAGCTTTGAGCATCAGGGTTGCCTTTGTTAGCAAGGGGTTCAAAAATGGAATAGGCGGATTGGTAATCCTTGCGTTTGAAGAAATCCGATCCTTTTCTTAAAGAAATTTCATCTTCGCGCTTGAAGGCCTCCGATCCCTTTCTTAAAGAAACTTCATCTTCGCTAATGCCACAACCGGAGAGAATTCCAAATAGGAGAAATACCCCAATGCAAAAACATTTTTTTAAATAGAAATTAGTGGAATTCTTAATGGTGTCCTCCTGATTTAATACTCGGAGTTGAATATCGATATCAAACCTTTAAGCGGATAGTGTAGCATGCTTTATTTATTAATTGATTTTAGTGAGCTCATTTGTTTTGAATTTTAAGTCTGCTCATTGGCAACGTTTCAGTTGTTGGCCCAGGGCTTTGGTTTGGGTGGTCAGTTCTTTTTGAATGGCCTGGTATTCGGGTTTTAAGAAAAGTTTTTCGCGGAAGAGATTGCGCATTCTGGGCCAGTCGGGATGGTTATTGTTCTTTTCTTTAAGTTTTGTGATGCGATCGGTCTGGCTTTGGTGATTCGCAGAAACTTTCAGAAAGGATTTCTGGTCTCCCGCGTTCCAGTCGAAGTTGCTGAATCGGGACATGCCTTTGTCCGTGACGATTCGTTCCTTATTAGAGGCAAGCAGAAAAAGTAATCGGGCGTGTCGGTCTTCGGCCAGGGCGACTTGCAGGTCGCGATTGATTCCGGCGAGTACGGTGAGGTCCGGTGCGGTTTTGGTGATGAGATCGTGCAGTTCATTCTGGTAATGAGTCTTGGCCTTCAGGTAATCCGCGGAGATGTTCCCAACGCAATCCGGCGACGTTCCGGCGCGGGTGGAAGAGATCTCATAGAAGCCAAAGGGAATAGAAATGAAAATCAGCAATGAAAGAATATAGAGGCGTTTGATATTTTTTTCTGAAGGGGAGGGCAGGCGCATGGTGTGAGTTCCTTTTTTGGAGGGTTGAAGGTTGCGTTGATATGAAATAACGCAACGAGAGAATATACTTAAAATTTAATCAGTTAGGCGGATGGATGCAAGAAGAAATTGAATCTATTCATCAGAATAAAACTTGAATTTAAATCCATACTCGGTGGCAAACCACTCAGCGAAACCTTCCTTTTTGTTCCTGTGTTTGGAAAAAGACTTGTCCACATGATGTCCGATCTCGTGAACAAAAACATCCCTTAAATAAAACGCCTTCAAATTTTCCTCACTATAACTCACGGTGACCCCTCCTTTAGTAGAATTTGTCACCTTAGCGCCCACTCTTTTGTAGTCATTCAAAATATGAGGACTAGGAGAAGTTTTGAAATTTATTTCCATGCGTTCTTTGGGATAAGGAAGGATAAAAATGCAATCCAGCCAATAGGTGCCAAAACAAAACAATTTGCTCCAGCAGGCTTTGAGTTGTTTCCTGGAACCTCCCAGCAAAAATATTCCCCGGATTCCGGAGGTGAACTCTTGCGGGATTTTTTGAAACTGAGTTTTTAACTCATAGATGGTTACCGGCATCAGAAACTCTGAATGGAGTTTTTCCTTAAAGTAAGCGGGTTCTTTGGGGCATTTTTCCAGCTCTTCGCTATGTTTGAAATAGAATTTTTCTATGGCACTGCCAATAGGATCAAAACGCGCCCAATTGGTGAATTTGGATTCACTATACATATTGGAACGCGTCCCTTGATTGTTTGTAGATTGTTTTCTTCGCATTTTTTAAATTAAAAGAGAGAAATGTTTTTCTAAATTAAGCGGGTTGTGTTTCAAGTTTTTTGACATTCGGTATTTGAGAAGCAAGATTTTCTACGATCTTTAGAAGCCCGTCATTATCTTCCATTTTATTTTTGAATAAAATGGTTTCAAGGAATGTCCTCTGCTTTTCTATTTGAATCATAATTTCCGGTTCATCACCGACTTCTTCACCTTCATTGGCAGCAAACCCAAGCAGGTAGCGGGAGCCTTCGTGCTCGGCATACAAATACCATCCCCAATCTTCAGGTTCAATAGAAGATGTTTTTACTCCACGTTCATTTAATAATGGAACTATCCACTCTCCTATGGACAAACCACGAATAGGGTTAATGGGGTTTTCTTTTTCTCCTTTAAGATCAAATTGATTTGATTCAAATGTTACGATGTAATTCTGCATGTTTAAAACTTATGTTTTTTAATGTGTCAACTTTGGGTCGAAAGTAAATACCCTATATTCCAGTATACTTATAACCAAATCCAAAAAGGAATATTATTTCATGCAATGTTTATCTTATGGGTTTGAGCAATCTTATCTGTTTTAGGGTCGTGATTCAGTGGCGTGGGATCCGATAGATTTTCCGGTTTGGGTGAAAAAGTTCCTTAATGTATGGACCCTTTTTCTCGAAAAAATACGCTCTCGGGTCACCCTATTTTAATTTTTCAAATCCTGTATTATAATGAACCTACTGATGGCAACTTTGAAAGGGACCGGCGTTGTTCGTTGAAGAAAACAATCAATATTCTGTGAAATGCTTCACCCAGGAAGCCCCAAACTGTGTCAAGCTGGGGGAGTTCCACGATAGCGAAGAAGAAGCGCAGGAATGGGTAGAGATGGATTGCTGGATCTTTTCGGGAGAAGGGTGGATGTGTCCAAATTGTCATGAATATTATATGTTCAATCTGGTCAAAGTCCGAAAAGTCCGGGGATCGGTTGGCACGGACGGACCCAAACAACCCAAAGGCAACGATGGGCTGGACAGTGATTTAGAAAAAGGCATTCCCACCGTGCTTTGAATGAAAAGCATTCCTTTCCACAAGTCGACTGGATTCCTCTTTTTTATTTCAATAAACACTTCCAGAAGATTTATTCGCTTCGTCTTTCCATTTTGTACATTGGCGCTTCATTTGGGGGGCACCTGAGGGCATTTTCCCAACTTCAACATTTTCCCACTTAAGACAGTCGCCACTGCCACTGGTTGAACTACTGCTGGTTGCGCAACCTGTTAATGCCATGCCCAAAACCAATATCCCGGACAGAATCACGGTCGATTTCATAATGACCTCCCTTAACTGTAGTTGATAAATAATTTGGTATTGCTAATGGAACTCGATGCAGTCTCTCCCTGCAAAATGAAGTTTACAAAATAACCAGAAACTTTTCACTATGAATCGGAATATTCATAGAAACTTTTAACCCGGGGAAATTCGCCTTTGCCAGTCAGAAATCTAAAAGAATCGATTGAGACCGTTGGGTCCAAAAGCCATTCCTGAATTGAGACCTTTCCATTATTCAGAAAATATAAACCCCCTGAAGGTGAATCACCCCGACCCGCAGGCCAACGCCTGCTGGTAAAATACATACTCGGTAGATTTCTAAGACGACAGAATCCTCAGAAACTTTTTGAAAAGTTTTCTTGTTCCCAGGCAGGCCATTGTTATTGTTTTTTGCGAAGTTAATTGCCAGCTTTTTTTTGATGTTATATCATTAGAATCACTTATGAATATTCACAATGTTATGGATGTTTAGGAACCTATTCTCCTGTTAAATCTCGCGCTATGAGTCATAAACGCATTGAAGACTTTAAGTTTTTGCTGGCCTGTTTTGTTGAAGTGCTCAACACGTTAGGCGAAGAGTCCCTGGCCTCCACCATCCAGATAGAAAGCTCTGGGGATGGGTCGGTGAATAACGAGTTTTCTGAAAAAAGTATGCAGGCGCATTCCATTTTGTTTCAGCTCATCAACATGGTGGAACAAAATGTCATTGTTCAGGAACGAAGAAAGCTGGAGTCCGAAGGAGCGCTCCACCAGATTCCCGGGTTGTGGCTGCACGCGCTGGACCGGTTGATTGACCTGCAATACAAACCGGAAGAGATCGCTCAGTATTTGTCCGGCATTCATATTGAACCGGTCCTCACGGCTCACCCGACAGAAGCCAAACGAATTACTGTTTTGGAACATCATCGCAGGTTATACCTGCTGCTGGTGAAAAAAGAAAACACGGTTTGGACGCCATCGGAACTTTCCAACCTGAAGGAAGAAATTAAAACGGAATTGGAGCGTTTGTTTTTTACCGGTGAAATTTATCTGGAAAAGCCGCGCATTTCCGATGAGCGCCGCAACGTCATTCACTATTTCACCAACGTGTTTCCCAACGTGTTGCAGGAGTTGGACCGCAGGTTGTTCTGGGCGTGGGAACAAAAACAGTTTCCGAGAGACCTGATAAGCTCTCCCGACGGTTTACCCTTCGTTACTTTTGGAAGCTGGGTCGGCGGAGACCGGGACGGGCATCCCCTGGTGACAGCAGACGTGACACGGGAAAGCCTTCACAACATGCGCAGGCAATCGGTTCAATTATTAAAGAGACGATTGAGCGAACTGGCAAAAAAGTTAAGCCTATCGCATGAGCTGACGGAATATCCTGCCAGGTTGATTCAATGGAACGAAGAGACTGCTAAAAAGTTAGGTGAAACCGGGAAGCAGGCGTTGGACAGAAACAAAAGTGAACCCTGGCGACAGGCGATTAATTTAATGATCGCCCTCTTACCGGACACTCCGCGGGAAAACGAAACCGGTTACCCTTTCGCTACCGATTTGTTTAAAGATCTCCAAATGTTGAGGGAGAGTTTGGTCGATTGCCACGCCGAAAGGATTGCCGCCAAAGATGTCGATCCCCTTTTACGAACCGTTCAAACCTTCGGGTTTCATCTCGCCCGTTTGGATATTCGGCAAAACAGTGAGTTTCATGAATTGGCTTTGACGCAATTTATGGAGGCTGCCGGAATCGCCCCTGCCAATTATCTTTCAGGCAACTTTGAACAACGTTTTAATTTCCTCAATGAAGAACTGAAATCTTCACGACCGTTCAGCAGTAACCGTGAGGTGTTGGGTACGGAAGCGAAGTCGAGCCGGGAGTTGTATAAAGTCCTGGCGAAGGAACTGGAACTTCATGGACCTGCCGGTTTAGGGTCCATCATCGTCAGTATGACGCGCAATGTTTTGGACCTGCTCACCGTGTATCTTCTCGCTCGCGAGGCGGGGGTGGCTTATCAATCGAGTGAGGGTCTGGTGTGTCGACTGCCCGTGGTTCCGCTGTTTGAAACGATAGAAGATCTGAAACAGGCTCCGGGTATTTTGGACCAGTTTCTATCGCATCCGGTGACGCAACGCAGTCTGGACGGTTGGCAAAAACCGGAGTCCATTAATAAACCGGTCATCCAGGTGATGATTGGATACAGCGACAGCAATAAAGACGGCGGCGCGTTCACCAGCCTGTGGAATCTGTATTGCGCACAGAAGGAACTGATTCAAGTGGGTGAGCGACACGGAGTGGCCATACAGTTTTTTCACGGTCGCGGCGGATCGATCAGTCGTGGAGCCGCTCCGACGTATCGTTTTCTAAACGCCCTGCCTCCGCAAAGTCTGGAAGGCGGCTTCAGAATGACGGAACAGGGGGAAACCATTTCTCAAAAATACGCAAACTTTTTGAATGCAGAATACAATCTGGAACTATTAGTCGCGGGGGCGTTGGAAGCTTCGTTGACGGGCCAACAACAGCACGCCGAGGTAACGAAGCTGGCACCGATCATGAATCAAATTTCCCTGGACAATCAAAAGCATTTTGAAACGTTGCTTCACACGGAGGGATTCATCGATTTTTTTCTGCAGGCCACTCCGATCGATGTGATTGAATCCAGTTTTATCGGGTCGCGACCCACCCGGCGCAAAGGACAAAAAAACCTGGAAGACTTAAGAGCCATTCCCTGGGTGTTCAGCTGGATTCAGTCGCGGTTTTTCCTTTCCGGTTGGTATGGTTTGGGTGGCGCCTTGGAAAAACTTTTAGAGCAGGACCCGGAAAGTTTTAATCGAGTGCAGCAAAGCTGTTCCAGTTCTCCGGTGCTGCGCCATATTATAGAAAATATCAGAGCCAGCTTTAGTATGGTGGACACCGGGATCATGCAGGCTTATGCCCAATTGGTGGAAGATGAAACTATCAGGAAAACCTTCCTCAAATTGATTCTGGAAGAATATAATCGCACCAAAACTATTTTGGGCAAACTGAATTTGCCAACAAAAAATAACGATGAAAGCGAACTGCAATCGATACGCTTTAAATTTTTAGAACCGCTGCATAAAAACCAGATTGAAATTCTGCGCCAATGGCGAACCACCGAGCCGGAACAAAAGCCGAGAATGCTTCCTGAATTGTTGTTAAGCGTCAACGCCATCGCCTGTGGGCTGGGAGTGACGGGATAGTTTTTAAGTGATCTTGCCAAAAATTAGGGTAAAAGTTTTATGAGTCAGGAGAAAGAGAAAGTGTCTAAAACAATTTTGATCACCGGTGCCACCGATGGCATTGGGCTTGCCACCGCGAAGACGCTGGTGGAAAAGGGTCATCAGGTTTTGCTGCATGGCCGCAATCCCGAAAAATTACAGAAAGTGAAATCCAAACTCTCCCGTTCGGGAAAGGTGGAGAGTTATTTGGCAGACCTGTATGACCTCAAAGCGGTGGAGGCTCTGGCAAAGGAAGTCGCCGGCAAACACTCTTCGCTGGATGTCCTCATCAATAATGCCGGCGTGTTCAAGTCACCTCATTCGATGACCGCAGATGGATTGGATGTACGATTTGTGGTCAACACCATCGCACCTTACCTGCTCACCAAAGAACTGTTGCCGCTTATGGGTGCGGAGGGTCGAGTGGTCAATGTATCCTCTGCTGCGCAATCACCGGTCAACTTGTTTGAAATGATGGGGGAGTGCGGACAGTTGGAAACCATGCATGCCTATTCCCAAAGCAAACTGGCGATTGTTATGTGGTCCTACGCAATGGCGAATTCGCTGGGGCAGGAAGGTCCTGTGGTGGTTGCGGTGAACCCGGGTTCGATGCTCGCCAGTAAAATGGTGCTGGAAGGATTTGGGGTAAAAGGAAACGATCTTCAAATTGGCGCAGACATTCTAACCCACGCGGCCTTGTCCGAAGAGTTTGCCAAAGTGTCCGGACAATATTTTGACAACGACCTGGGAAGGTTTGTCATCTCTCATCCCGATGCCGTAGACCTGGAGAAATGTAAGGAAGTGATTCGGGTGATTGGGTTAGTCCTGGACGAAATAAAAAATAAGACCTAAGAAACCTTGCTCCTCAGTGCCCATAAATCTTCATTCTTCCCGGTCGTTAACTTTATCTGTTCATCCCGGCTGCACAGGTATTGAACTCTATCCATCGGCAGGTTGGTCCAACTGGCAATCGTTCTTGTAGAGCGCCAGAGTTTTTCGTCCGTGTTTTTTTCAAACCATACTCTAATTTTATTGGACTCAACAATATCCAATGTCCTTTGATGTAGGTACTGGATTAAATAAACTGTAACCCCTGCAAGAGAACCCCCAGTAGCGCCGATAATGATTCCTTCTATAATTTTATCTTCCATATTGCACCCATTCATTTTTAAAGCTCTTCGCTTGTTCAATACCATGAATACCCAACAGAACACATAAGCAAATTAAATTCCGCCTTATTCCTTAACCCGCTTCTTTCGGTATCGTGTTTATAAATTCCATAATCCACTTTAACATCCCATTTTTGACTCAGGCGGAACAGCAGGGATATATTGGCGTCCAGTTGCTCCTGATTACTTATGGAAACGCCGCTTAATTCTGCCAGTAGTAAAAGCCGAGGATGAAATTGAAAACCCAGAATTGCATTCACCAGGGGTATCAATATATCGCTTTTTGCGGTTTCTATCTTAGTGTTAGAAATCGTCTTAAGATTAACGACCAGATTCTGATAACTTAACCCCCCGCCAAACCGGAGAATCAATTTCTTGTCCGGAAACAGGTCGAAATAATATTGTAATCGCCAATCGGTTAAACGATACCGCGAGCGAATAGTTTCGCCTGGCAAATAGGTTGAACCATTAAATTGCATGGGTTGAGAAAACCGACCCTGATCCCGTGCTTCAAAGGGCACGACAGACAATTGAAAAAAATGCCGACCTGTTTGGCGTTGGATGTAAGCGATTGCCGTGGTTATTGAATCACTGTTCAAAGCAAAATTATCCAGATCAATCAAGGCGCCGCCGCCGGCGGGTGAGACGACTTTGTTTTCCTGGGGCCATGCAGGACCAAACCGGATGACATAGCGCCACCGGTCTTTATCAATCCAAACAGAAGAGTCATTGGGTTTATCATTGTCGTTAAAGCTGATTAAGATTCCTCCTCCATCGTTTTGTTGAAAAGGAATCAGGCTGAACGCTCCTTCACGCGGCGTGGTCCAGAGCCAACTGCTCATCAGGCCGACACTGGCACCCATCAACGTGTCATCGAAAAAATGAAAGTCTGTATCCACACGACTGTAGGCGGTAACCGCAGCCGCAACGTATGCAGGAAGTCCCCACCACTTACCGAAACGCTGATCCAAATACCCCGCTCCAAAGAAAGCGAGCGCGGCGTGGGCGGAGGGAAAGGAATCCCGTGAACCTAAACCCGGCCGCCTCTTTCGGTAGATTTGTTTCATCAAAAGAGCGGTGCCCCAGGCAGTCCCACCGGAAAAAGCCCACTGCTTGACACCTTTCCAGTCTTTGTTGAAGGTTGCAGCGCTTAGACCAATGGCAGGTAAAGCAAATTGAGCGACGTCGCCAAAGGTTTCCAATGCATCATCGGCGTGTGTGTTAGTGGGATGATACATCAAAACCAACCAGGCGAGAACAAAACACCATGGATGGTTTGCGTGTTTAATTTTCCGGGAAGGAACTATTCTCATAAAGATCAAGTTAAGTAATGAGCTTCCTTTAAATACAACTGTTGTTCAAAGGGATTAAAATCAGATTAGGCAATAACGCACAACGAATCGCGATACTGCAGGTCAGCGGCATGCTCGCCGGGATAAGAAAAGCCGGTATTGCTTCGTCCCATTTTTCCAATCGATTCCACAAGGGTTGGATGTTATTTGGTAATCAACGACGATCAATATCGGAGCGGTGATGGGGTATAATGCGATATGTGTATCGACCCAAATCCAATCGTCGATGGTTTTTGCCAGGGGAGAGAACTAAAGGGCCAGCAAATTAAGCAGCGCTGTGACAAGACTGGCCAGGCCGGTTGGGCCACAACTCAGCAACTCCCCCTGAACTTCCAATATAACAGGTAAGTTTAGAAGTGCCAAGTAGAGAACCGACTGTGGTGGCTATCAAAATAAACCCAAGAAATTCCGTCTTTGGGGAGAGGATTTTTCAAACTCATCTGTCAATTTATTGTGGGTTCAAGGACCGTTCCAGGGAGAGGGAGCCGGTGAGGTCCTGGATCTCTTCCATTTCGTCGAGGGCGCGGGACTGCTGACGCTTCATCCATTCGCTGATTTTTTTCTCATCGATGTTATGACATTTGAGTACAGCCGTGGCGATGTCCAACCCTTTGGGAAAGCTTCGGTCAATGATCGCGTTCAATCCCAGGGCCTCAAACTGCTGCTGTTTCTCTTCGTTCTCTACCGATACCACTCTCTTGAGGTTCGGGTAACGTTTCTGCGAAACCGGTGTTAATTCTTTGGCGACTTCGATCTTGGGTTCGGTCACCACCAGCGTGTTGGCGTGGGCGATTTCAATCGTCTCCATCAAACGGAGGTCGGTGCCATCGCCAAACACCACGGTATACCCGTCGCGGGTGGCCTGAATGAATCGGTCGTGATCAATTTCAATGGCCTTGTAGGAAATTCTTTGAGCTTCCAACGCATCGGCCACGCAGCGGCCAATGTCTCCCATTCCAATGATGATGACGTTCTTTTCTTCTTCCTGGCTCGCTGCTTCTTCTCCGGAATCCGGTTTTTTGCCTTCCAGTTTTTCTGCCAAACGGTATCCCCAGCTGGCCAGGAAAGGGGTCAGCGCCATGCTGATGGCGACGGAGGAAATTAAAATGGAAGCGACCTCGGCTCCCATCGACTGATTCACATGCGGCAAAGAAAACACCACAAACGCAAACTCGCTTCCCTGCGAAAGTAAAAAGCCCAGTTGCAACGAAACCCGGTGAGAAGAACGCAAGGTCCGCGCTGCGAGATAAATGAAAAGCGTTTTGATTAAAATGAGTACCGCGACAATCAGAAGAATCTGCCACCCCTCTTTCAGCAGGGTCATGGTGTCTAACGACATGCCGATGGTGATGAAAAAGAAACTGAGCAACAAACCTCGAAACGGTTTGACTTCGTTCTGAATGAAATGTCGGTAAGGCGTTTCCGCAATCATCATCCCGCCCAGAAACGCACCGAGCGTGAGCGACAAATGCAGAAAACCCGTCGCCGCGGCGGTGGCTAAAACAATCAAGAGTGCCGTGGCTGTGAAAATTTCTTCGTTCTTGAGGTTCGCCACCCCTCGGAAAATTGGCGTCGCGAGGAACCGTCCAATGATGACTGTGATGACAAACGCGCCCAATGCTTTGAGCGCGGCGGTGCCCATGGTCGATAATAAAGAAGAGCCTTCGTTGCCGAAGGAGTCCGCCACAATCAAAAGAAAAATTGCGCAGATGTCCTGGAAAATCAGAACCGCCATCGCGGCGGAACCAATGGGGCAACTGTTTTGCTTGTACCCTGCGAGGACCTGCGCTACCACGGCGGTGGAAGACAGGGCCAGCCCCGCGCCAATGATGAAAGCGAGTATGGTATCATAACCCAATGCGATGGCCAGTCCGCCTAAAGCGCCGGCACAAAAGAGGACCTGGATGGGGCCTAATCCTAAAATTTCCCGACGCGCATCCCAGATATGTTCGAGGGAAAAGTGCAGTCCAATATCGAAAAGTAAAAACACCACACCCAGCTCGGCAAGCAGGTGCGTGGTTTCACTTTCTTGCATCAACCCCAGTCCGTTGGGCCCAATGAGGATGCCCGCCAAAAGGTAGCCGACAATCGGGCTCATTTTGAAGGGCCGCATCAGGGTGACCGCTAAAATTCCCGCCAACAGTAAAATGATGGCCGGTTGCAGTGCGTGTATTTCTTCCATGTGGTGTTTCTTTCTTCCTTGTTATGAAATATTTAGTTTATACAATTGCGACTAGAGAGTTTCTTTGTTGACCCAACTGACTCTTTTCTCGATGGCCACCCCGTCATTAGTTTTCGTCGTTTCGATCTGTCCCGCTGGACTCTGTATTACAATGAAAATTAAATCATCCGAATCCGACAGGTTTCTCCAGGTTCGTTCGCCTTCCGGGTTGACCCGTACCACCGTTCCCTGTTCTACCGGAAACACCTTTCCATCAATTTGAAATTGTCCTTTGCCGGATAAAAAGATGTACACCTCCTCGTGTTTTTGATGTTTGTGGTAGAAGGGCATCGATTTTTTGGGAGGGAGTTTATTGAACGAAATTTCACTTCCAGTCAAATCGAGTAATTCATTTAAGAAGACCTTTCCATTGACTGTCATCGACAAAGCCGGCAGTGTGTATGAATATTCGTCTAGGTTCTTAAAATGACCCAGAGCAACGGCACTAAATGAACTCCCTTCCCAAGATTTTATTTTTTTGCCGGACATACTCCCCCTCCTGTAGCCACATGACTTTATTCAAATCAATGGCGGACATAAAATATTATTCGCTTTATTGTACTCCACAAAATTTAAGTCTAAGGACAATTGAATGTTGGATGTTGTTCAGCTTCTGGCTTTTAAACTAATCCTCGGGTAGTTCCTCAAATTCTTTTTGCTTATCTTCAAACCATTCGGCCATGGCTTCCGGATTTTTCATCAGTTCCTGCACTTTGCCCATGGCCGCGAGATGCGCCGCATCATTTTTTTTGAGCATTTCCATTCCATGCTGTTGGCTCAATTCAGCCATCTCTTCAAACGTATTGGCCTGGAATTTTTGATCGCAGGCTCCTCCCAGCTGATTACAAGTCATCGTTTTCATAAGTTTCCCCCCGGTAAAGACATTTATGGAGCTTAAGGTAAAACTGCGAAGTATCTATATTAGATAGTTAACTGGAATTATAGGTTCGAACATTCTTTAAGAAATTCAAAAAGGCCAATCGGTGGACACAGCATTTCTAATCCTCGGGTAATGCCTCAAATTCTTTTTTTATATTATCGAACCAGGCTTTCATCTTTGCTGGATCTTGCATCTGTTCCTGCATTTTGGCCATTGCTACGAGATGCGCTTCATCTTTTTTATGGAACATTTCCAAACCATGCTCTTTGCTCATTTCGGCAAGCTCTTCAAAAGAATTTGCCTGAAAAGCTTTGTCGCATGGGCCCCCAAGCTGTTTGCAAGTCATCGTTTTCATAGGTTCCCTCCAATGGAATGATAAATTTATTGCAGTTTAAAATTGTCTCTCGGGTTTTTATATAGATTGGTAGCAGATAGTTTGGCATTTAGCTAATGGCAAACTGTTGTTAATGTAGATTTTATCGATCATCCCCATCCTCTAAAGGGTAATGGATCCAATCCCACTTTTTTAATATGTGGCTTTCTTCATTGTCAAATTGATTATGATAATGGTGGCAATGCGGTTTGGGTATCTCGATTTTCCCCTCAACAAAATTATTTTTTGTTAAACATTCTATATGCTTTTCCAAATTGCCATAAGCGTATATGAAGTTATGTTTATCATAAATGAACTGATCAGCACTATTGATTGAGGAAACCCACAAGTGATGTCGGCCATCTTGTTCGAAATATTCTTGATACTCATAGAGAAATAATTCCAAGTCATTAAAACTAAGGGCATCAGGACTTTGATAACGACCGGGTAAATTCCCTAACCTCGAAACAATAAGTACGTACAAAATTCCAAAAGGTCCATCTAGGGATTTACATAAATCCAGTATCAGAGGAATTTCTTTGGACTTGCAACCAATCAAAAGACGTTCAAAATTTGGATATACCTCGCGTTGGTAAACATCATCCCATACCCATTCGACTTGACCATTTAATTCTCCAAATTTGAATAGTTCCATTTTTTGATTTTAGTGGGTATTCAGCTCAAGTCCGCACGGGGTTAGAAGCAAAAATGATTATTTTCAACCAAAAGTAGCCCCACAACTCAGGAAAATTTCATTCAAAATAATGCCGGACTGTTTGTTTCCTGTGGGGCACTTTCGGATAGTGCAGTAATCTATTACTCTCCCTGGGATTTATTTTTTGTGGTAGGTGCGTTCTTCCTGAATCTTGCCGTCTTCTTTATGAATGCGAACGGAACCATCGCGATTTGCCATGTACTTCATCATTTTCTGCATCGCTTCCTTCTTGGTGCTCGCTCTTACGATAGGGCGGTTGGATTTTGCTTTTTCCAGCCTCCATTCGTCGCCTTTTTTTGTCAGATGAAATTTGTCTGCAGCCATAATGTTTCTCCTTAGTTAAAATTATCGAAAAAAAACTTTGTTCAAATCCCTGTTGATCTGAACCGTTTAAATCTTTAAGTAAACCAGGATCAAAACTGAAATAACTCGGAAACGCATCTTGAAGAGAAGCCAGAATTGTCACTTCTCAATATTCCGCTATTGTAACAATTTGTGGGAGAAAAGCTATGGTCGATTTTCATAAACCAAAGAATTTAAAAATAACCCGATGATCACGATCCCTGATACCGATTCCACAGAGCACAGCATTCTCATTAAATCGGTGGTTGGGTATAAATCTCCGTATCCCAGTGTGGTGATGGTGACGACGCTGAAATAAGTGGCGTGCCAGAGCGACTCAAAGGATGAGCTGAAAGAGCCGCTGTTCATCCAGTAATCCAGAGCGAAGCCCACGATCAGGATGGTGTAAAAAATCAGCCAATAAAGAATCGGAACAAAACTGACCTTTAGCTGTAATGTTTGGGCGAGGCCGAGTGCGTTCGTTCGCAGTCTTTCCATAATAACGTTGGACCTGCGAAAATGGGCGGCCAGGTCTTTAACCTGCGAACCCGCGACAGGTTGATCGCCCGGCTGGTCCCGCTTCAGTCGTGCCGTGAAAAACAAACCGTGTTTTTTAACAATGATCTCCGTGTCTTCAAACGTAAGACCGTCATGCCGGATGCGAATGGTGACCGGCCGGCCCACGCTGGAGATGGGCAACGTGGTATGGACCACACCCTTATCATTCGCAAAGCCTCGAAAAATATCCCGGTTCTCATCTTCTTCGTGGGTATCTGAAAAGAAAAGGTAGACCGTCGACCCACTCTCGGCTAACGATTCAGTTGTGGGCATCGCGGGAATCATGCCGTTCACAAACACCGGAAGTTCATGCTGGCGTTTCCAGATTAAAAATCCTGCGGATACAATGATAATCGCGTACGCGACGAGAGAGTAAATCACCATAGCGGCTATGAATCGGTATTGTGGTTAATAATTTAAGTGAGAGAAGTCAGCTTAAAGGCGTTCCCTTTTTATTTCTAATGCTTCTATATTATATATCATTCGTTGCTTTGTGGTGGAATTTGCTGTCGTTAAACAATTATTCGACAGGGTTTGCATTTTTTCTTTTCAAAAATAGTCTCCTCGCTCAGTTTTTCTCCACAATTAGGGCAAAAGGTTGCTTCCCCATCCATCGCCGCATCATCAAACCACCAAAAGTAAGTCGGCCATTGATCGGATAGCTCTTTGACTATTGCCATTCCTTGAGTATTCCCCTGACCCTTTGGATCGAGAAGCTTTTGTTCTGCCCAAATTTCATATTCTCCGGAATCCAACCACAATTCGTAGAGAGAGCCATAGGCTCGATTCCAATCCGCAATTTTATCAACCATCTTTGCAGATAACTTCAGTCTTTCCGGGTCAATTTCGTTTTTACATTGGATACAGTGTATTGGATTTCTTGTGAGAATGTAGACGAGCAAAAGGCCGGTGATTTGATCGCATTCGCAAGCTTCTGTTTGTGTGAAAGGTCTTAGCCTATTGTAATAACTCATTTTGGATCGATATCTGATTAATGACAACTTATTTGAAATTATAACCTATCGCAAAAGGGAAGGCTATATCGTTACTCGGTGGGTTTGGTCAGGCCCATCCGCTTCATGCGGGTGGTTAGAGTAGTGGGGGGAATTCCAAGTAATTCGGCGGCGCCGTCTTTGCCGAAAATTTTCCAGCGCGTTTGATCCAGTGCCTTAAGAATATTTCTCTGTTCAAGATGCTTGATCTCATCAAACGTCATCACTTTGTCCAGCGATTGCCCGGCGGGACTGCGCGAAGAAACTTTTTTCGCAGCCGGACCTTTGGGTAAATCCAACACCAGCTTACTGGACGAAGCAATGATCACCGCGCGCTCAATGACGTTTTGCAGTTCCCGAATATTGCCGGGCCAGTTGTAATTCTCCAGCGTGATCATATTCGCTCTGGAAAACTGGATTCCTTTGCGATTGAATTTCTCCTGCGCGATTTGTAAAAAGTGGCTGGCCAGTAAAGGAATGTCGTCCTTGCGTTCCCTTAAAGGAGACACCTCCAGCGGAAACACGTTGAGGCGATAGAACAGGTCTTCGCGAAAGTTTCCATGTTCCACTTCTCGTTTCAGATTTCGATTAGTCGCGGCGATCACTCGCACATCGGTGGTCAACGTTTTTTCTTCGCCCACTCTCTCGAAGGTGCCTTCCTGCAGCACGCGCAGCAATTTACTTTGCAGGTCTAGCGGAATTTCTCCAACCTCATCCAGAAACAGCGTGCCGCCGTTGGCCAGTTCAAACCGTCCCACCCGGTCGCGAATGGCACCGGTGAACGCGCCCTTCACGTGGCCGAAGAACTCGCTTTCATAAAGTTCCCTGGGAATGGAAGCGCAGTTGACTCTTATCAAAGATCGCGTGGACCGTGGACTTTGTTTGTGAATTTCGTTGGCGATGAGTTCCTTGCCGGTTCCGGACTCTCCGGTGATCAGAACGTTGGCATCGGTGGAGGCGACCATTTGGATCTGCTGTAAAATGTTTTGCAGCGAGTGACTTTTGCCGATGATGTTGCCGAAGGACTGAAGCTCCTGCACCTCTTCATAGAGATATTCTTTCTCCAGTTCCAGTTGACCGCGCAGTCGGCAAATTTCTGCATAGGCTTTTTCTTTTTCTTCCTCAATATGTTTGCGGCAGGTGATGTCGCGAACAAAGGAGACGGCGAATTCTTCTCCACCAAATTCCAAAAAGTTCACTGTGACGTCTATAGGAATGTCTTTTCCATCCTTCGAGCGATGCAACTCTTCAAAGGATTGTGTTTTGGATTTTTTAAGATCCTTCCAAAACTTTTGCCAGGACTTTTTAGTGGATTGCGGGTTGATGTCTCGAACCGACAGTTGAGTAAACTCTTTTTCAGAATAGCCGAACAATCGGCACGCCGAGGGATTGGCTTTTAAAATGTTTCCCTGGCAATCATGGAAGATAATGCCATCGCCGGATTGCTGAATGGTGAACTCGGCGAGTTTGAGTGTGCTCTTTGGACTGAACGTTTTGCCCACTTGAAGGTCTCCTGAATTTAAATTTGAAAACCCATGTGCTCCCTCTTTTCCAACCTGGCGGTTGGAGGCAACCGGGATATTCAAACGTTAGTCAATAAAAAGACCGCAATAAACTTTGCGGAAATTTTATTTCCCAGCGGCCGGGGGCCGCGGTCGGGGTGATTGACCGCCTGGGGTTTTTAAGAATAAGGTAAAATCCCCCCAGCCCCCTTCATGAAAGGGGGAGCACATCGGTCATCTCTATAAGTTTATTGTGTTTTGTTCCATAGTTACTGTTACGCAAAGATCCTGGTATGCCTGCTCATTATTATATACGGTTTTGCGTAACAGTGCTACTGAAAACAGTAGACTACGTAAAACCGTAGTAATCAACCGTCGGTCGGAATCGCGCTAACTCTTCATAAAAAAAAGGGTTATGATAAGCCCATCGGTTTGGCACGGGTGTTGCTCTACTATGAGTGACATCGAAACTTAAACCTTTGAAATGGAGTTGAGAGATGGCTTACCAAAATGAACCGCATGTGATTGATGAAACCCCGGGAACCAAACATTATTGCACCTGTGGCGAGTCGGCCAACAAACCGTACTGTGACGGGTCGCACGAAACGAAAAACACGGGGAAGTCTCCCGCCGCAGCGGAAATAACCGAAGCGAAAACGGTCGCCATCTGTGGTTGTGGAAAAACCGGAAACTCTCCATTTTGCGACGGAACGCATAGTAGGTAGTGACTTTGCCAAGTTGAGTTTGTTCTATATATAATGCAAAGTTATTAGAAGAAAATGTTAAAAGGGAAGTTGATGCGTCCCCCCTTTCCCAATCTAGCGATTGGAGGCAACCGAGATTTCCGCGAGGTTTCTGGTAACATGGAATCTACCGAAACTCATCGAGGATTAATTCCGGGTGCAGCGTCACGCTGCGGGCTAGGAGGATTTTTCCTTAGACTTAAAAGCCCCAGGCGGTCAATCACCCCGACCGCGGCCCCCGGCCGCTGGGAAATAAAATTTCCGCAAAGTTTATTGCGGTCTTTTTATTGACTAACGTTTGAATATCCCGGTTGCCTCCAACCGCCAGGTTGGAAAAGAGGGAGCACATGGGTTTCCGGTTTCAGATTATTAAGATTTATAAAAAATTTAAATTCCCGTACTGAAGGGAGGACATAATGAATACCAAAACAACAATAAATAAACCCAAAGTTCAACTGAATGGAATCAGCCATTTTGCATTGAACGTTAGAAATATGGAACGCGCCGAAAAATTTTACACCGAGGTACTGGGATTTCCGGTTCTAATGCGAACGCAGACGAAGGCGGGACAGCAGCACATTGAAGTGGACGCCGGCAACGTAGCCATCGCTCTGTTTGAATCGCCCGACCTGGATCTGGAAGCGGCGCACCAAACGATGACCGAGGACGGTTACCTGCACTTTGCGTTCGACGGTTCTTATGATCGGTACGATGCCACCCTGCAGGGTCTTGAAGAGGCCGGTGTACAGTTGGACGGCAAACCGCGGGATTGGGGAAAAAGTGTTTCCGTTTATTTTCAAGATCCCGACGGTCATCAGTTGGAAATCAATTTTGTAAAATAAAGGAACGAAGTCATGATTAAAGACACGACAGCCTTGGATATAAAAATTTACCCCACCGATGTTCAAGGCATCGGGCAGTTTGACGGGGGAAGAATCACCGAGACCAAACCGATTGCCTTTCCGGGAGAAGGTCCGTATGTGTCCAACGTCGGCCCGCTGTTCTACTGGGCCTGGGCCACGGCGAAGGGCTATGGAAAAATTGGACTGCATCCGCACCGCGCGTTTGAAATTATGAGTTACGCGTTGGAAGGTGAGATCGGCCATTACGATACGCTGAACAATCGCAGCCGCGTGAAAGCCGGCGGCGCGCAGGTGATGCAAACCGGTTCCGGCGTTTCGCATGAAGAAGAGACGTTGGGCGAGCACAACGAGTTTTTTCAAATCTGGTTCGATCCCAACTTGAGCGAGACCATGCACCAGACTCCGACCTATCGCGAGTTGTCTCCGGAAGCGTTTCCGGTGGAGTCGCGTGAAGGCGTCAGCATTAAATCGGTGATAGGCGAGGGCGGTCCGGTTTCGATTAAAACCGAAGTGGTGATGAAAGATATTACCATTGCTTCCGATCACCAGTTCACCTGGGATCTTAAGGAGAACTATTCTCTGGCGGTTGTGGTCATCGAAGGCAGCGGTTTGATTCAGGACGAAGCCAATGGCCGCAAGGACTCTGTTCAGAAAAAAGATTTTGCCGTGGTCCATGCGAAAGCGGAGGGAACCGTTTCCTTTAAAGCCGACTCGGAGAAAAGCTTTCGCCTGGCCATCATCGAAGTCCCGGCCACCGTGGACTATCCCTTGTACGGCGAGTAACTCACTCGCCGGCCCCCGGCCGGTGGGAACATGAATTCTCGATGACTCACTCGCCGTGAGAGGCAGCGGGCCAGCGCCCGCAGCAGAATTAATTCTCGATGACTCACTCGCCGTGAGGGGCGAAATTGACTTTCGATGAGTTTCTGTGTAAGCCGTACCAAGAAAAATTTTTCGTAAGTTAAGTTTACCTTCAGAAAAAACTGATGAGGGGGGAAACGATGCGTCCCCCCTTTATGAAGGGGGTTAGGGGGATTTCCGGGCCACGCCCGGAGGGAATATTTAATTCTCGATGATCAATAGACATTGAAGAATCATTAGAAACTATTCGTAAGTTAATTTGGTCTTTAGAAACAAATTAGAAAACGGAAGTCGATGTGCTCCCTCTTTCCCAACCTGGCGGTTGGAAGCAGCAGCAATATTCGAAAAGTTTCTGCAGATGCTTTTAGCAAGTAAACACATCGCAAATGAATATTCCCAGCGGCCGGGGGCCGCGGCTGGGGTGATTGACCACCAGGGGTTTTGCGGCGAACCGCCGCGGGCAATATTTATTCGCGATGATCGGTGGTTAATGCAGAATCATCAAAAATTTTTTAAACTCAACCAACTTAAAAGCAAAGGGAAGGGATCATGAAAATGGATTATGCAAAAAAAAGTTTTTCTTTTGGAGGATTACTTTTATACATCACAGCGTTGGCCTTTCTCTTTGCGGTTTCATCCAGTCATGCCGAGGCGAAGAAAGAAAAAAAGCAGCAACTGGTTTGGGATGCCGGAGCGGTTCAACTAAAAATGGAAAAACTTTCCAAAGGAGTGTATGCCCTTTACCCGACCGATGCGAAAGAAAAAAATCCTAAAGGCTATCCCGTTGCCACCTCCGGCGGGTTTGTGATCGGTGACAAAGGCGTGTTGGTCATCGAATCCATGGTGAACAAACGGTTGGCAGACCAGGTCATGGGCTTTGTGAAAAAGGTAACGAAAAAACCGATCCTCTATGTCATCAACACCAGCTACCACGGCGACCACGCTTACGGAAACTATGTGTTTCCCAAATCGACAAAGATCATTCAGCACAGCAAGACCAAAGAGTTCATGGAAAATCAAAAAGGGTTTGAAGCGGATAAAAAATTCATGGTGCAGTACTTCGGTGCTAACCGCGGGATTGAAGATGTGGTGGCGCGAACGGCAGACATCATTGTCGATGATAAAAAAAACATCGACCTGGGAAATGTAAAAGTAGAAATCATGCACATGGGGTTTGCACAAACGGAAGGCGATCTGTTTGTCTGGGTTCCGGGCGCAAAAGTATTCTGGACCGGCAACCCGTTGGTGGCCATGCCGCCGGCGCTGCCCTGGTTACTGGATGGAAAACTTCAGGAAGTTTTAGCGACGATGAAAAAGGTGAGAGCTTTTCTTCCGGAGGATGCCACCGTGGTTCCCGGTCATGGCGTTCCGGTGAAACCGGCCGATCTCGATTTCACCATCAAGTACCTGGAAAAACTTCACGACGAAGTTGACTATGCGGTGAGAAGCGGCACGTCTTTGGAGCTGGCACAAAAAGAAATCACCATGAAAGAGTTTCAGGGTTACGCGCTTTGGGGCTGGGTGCACTCGGGAGTTAACATCCCCAACACCTACAAAGAAATTTCAAAAAAATAACTCAAACGTCGTGAAGGGCAGCGTGACGTGGACCCAAT
This sequence comes from Nitrospinaceae bacterium, assembly GCA_965223665.1. Lineage (GTDB taxonomy): Bacteria > Nitrospinota > Nitrospinia > Nitrospinales > Nitrospinaceae > CBDCVY01. The sequence goes on along the minus strand of OZ245011.1, from coordinate 1,460,981 downwards.
ATTAATTTTCGATGACTGACTCGCCGTCAGGGGCAGTTTAATTTTGCGATGATTTATTAATTGAACCAAACGCTCAGAAACTTTGCCTAAGTTGAGTTTGTCTTTAGAAGAAAATTATAAAACGGAAGTGAATGTACCCCCTCTTTACTAAAGAGGGCTGGGGTGATTCACCTTAATATAAAAAAGAGATAAGGAAACTATCATGGAATTTTCAGAAATTATTCAGCAGCGTCGCAGTGTTAAATCGTATGACCCGGAAAAAACCATCAGTGATGCAGAACTCAAAGAACTTTTTGAAGAGGTGGTGTTGAGTCCCAGTTCGTTCAACCTCCAGCACTGGACTTTTGTCGCGGTCAAAGATCCTGCGCAGAAAACATTATTGAAAGAAGCGGCCTGGGGACAACAGCAAGTGGAAGACTGCTCGGTGGCGTTCCTGGTGTGCGGCAAACTGGATGCTTACAAAGATGCGCCGGAAATTCATAAGAACGCACCCGCGGAAGTGCGGGAAGGCATGTTTCCCATGATTGAAAAATTTTACGAAGGCAAGGACCAGTTGCAGAGAGACGAAGCCATTCGCAGTGCGTCCATGGCGGCAATGACTTTAATGTACGCGGCGAAAAATCGCGGTTGGGCGACCGGCCCGATGATCGGATTCGACCCGAAAGCGGCTTCCAAATTGATGAAACTGACTCCCAATGTGATCCCGGTCATGCTTTTGGTTTTAGGCTACGAGAAAAACGAACCGCGACCGCGGGATGCTCGCCGACCGATAGAAGAAATCGTGAAACTCAATTCCCTCGACGGCCCCGGCCTCGGCCCCCGGCCGGTGGGAACATAAATTCTCGATGACTCACTCGCCGTGAAGCAGCGTGACGCTGCACGGGCCACGCCCGGAGGGAATATTATATTTCCGATGATTGATAGTGAACGCAAAATCGCCAGAACCTTTTCAAAAGTAAAGTTTGCCTTCAGAAAAAAACTACTGAGTGAGAGAGCGATGCGTTCCCCCTTTATGAAGGGGGCTAAGGGGATTTTTCCTCCAGGGGCTTTGTTTAATTGAAAGAAATGAAAGAAAAAATTTTAATGTTACCGTTAGCAAGTAAACACATCGCAAATAAAGTCTGGGTGCAGCGTCACGCTGCGGGGGATTCACCTTCAGGGATTTCCGGGCCGAGCCCCTGCGCCAGCACAACCGCGTGACCCATGCGGACAAAACCCTTCAGGAAAAAGCCTGGTCCTTTCACATCAACCAATCCCGCCCCAAAGTTTCGCATTACCTGAATGTACTCTAAAAAAATAGCGAGTGGGTTCTATATATAGAGGCAATCTTTAGAAGAAAATGTTGGAGGAAGAAAATCGATTAACTCCCCTGAATTGGTGGAAAATTCGACAGTAAATAATCTGGCGCCCAATAGTTTTTATTCAGAATAACCTATTTTGTTTTAAAATTGGAGGCCGGTTGGATAATCATAATCTCAGTAATGCTATCCTTATGAAAAATAAATTTGTGTTTCCTCTCTTTTGATGCTAATCTTCTTATGTCATTTGGGTTGTATAGATTAAAATTTAGTTGATTCCTTCAAGTTTCTCTTCTTTTGGTACGTTGTAAAAGCCGCTTGGTTTTGTAGTTTAAGAATTGTTAGTTTTTTCTCGAAGTACTCCTCCTAGAATTTCTTGATTAAATTCAGCCCCATTAAAAATAAAGAGCATGCTTTGTGCGAGCATTCGCCAATTTATGCTCGTAAATATTTGGAGATTATTATGTCTAAAGGTTCAGTAAAATGGTTTAACGAAAGCAAAGGGTTTGGATTTATTCAGTGTGAAAGCGGCAAGGATATTTTTGTGCATTTTTCAGAAATTCTAGGCGACGGCTATAAAACTCTTGTTGAGGGTCAATTGGTTGAATTTGTAGAAGGTATGGGTCAGAAAGGACCATGTGCCACTAAGGTTACTGCCATATAATTATTACAAGGTTTACTCTTGTAATCTTGTTATTTAATTTGAGTTTTTACCCTGATTTTTAGAAAAGGGCCGGTTTAATGACCGGTCCTTTTTTTTTACTTTAAAGACTTAAATTTCCTTAATAATTGAGCTTTAGAGTCCTGGGCCGAGTATTTGCGCCAGCACAACCGCGTGACCCATGCGGACAAAACCCTTCAGGAAAAAGCCTGGTCCTTTCAGGTGGAATCCTCCCGCCCCAAAGTTTCGCATTACCTGAATGTACTCTAAAAAAATAGCAAGTGGGTTCTATATATAGAAGCCATTATTTCGGCAGGGCTCAACTCTCACAAGCCGATGGGATTGGGGTTGAAAAAATAGCCTTCCGTTGATAGGGTAGAAAAAATTTTCTCAATAAAAATTCCGAGTTGATCTTCAAGGGGTCATGACAGCATGAAAACGTTATTCACCTACCTGTTGACTGTGGTCATCGGGATCACCACCGCCCATGCGGCCAATCGCGGCATCGCTGTCACCGACGCCGATGCAGTGGAGCGCTCGGTGGGAAAAAGTCAGGTCGTCTACGGCAAAGTGAGTAAGGTGGTCTGGGCCAGCGGGGGACCCAGGAAAACGCCAATGGGCGGCCATTATTTTTATGTGTACTTTGAAGGCTCCAACCGCTTCGGCCTGATTTTTTATGATAACGCCTATGTCCGTTCTCCGGTCAAACGGGATGAGCATGCGCAGCAACTGGTCGGCCAGGTAATTCGAGTGGAAGGTGTCATTCAACCCAAGCACCCCAAAAACCCCATCCGGCTCACACCCGCTTTGTCTATAACCGTGGACCTCCCCAATGCGGTTCGCTTTGCCAGTGCAGAGGATATCCCCAAACCGTTTGTAAGGTCTGAGGAGCAACAACGCCAACTCGACCAAATCGGTCGCGAGATAAACCAACTGGAAGCAGAAGCGAAGAAACTGGCTGAAGAAAATCTGGATCTGGTGTTGTTGATAGCGGCACGCAAGTTCAAGGATATGGACATGAGTGATGTCTGTATGCCGCGCTATCAGGTGTTTGAAGGTCGCTGGCGAAAACAGCGCCGCCGCCAGAGGACGAAAAAATCCGATTTTACTTTTGCGCGGTTCGTCGCCAGTCGAGAATGGGAGTTGCGAGGCAAAGATCCGGAGCGCGTCAGAATAGAGAAGAAAGACCATAACTGCGGCCACAAGTTTTTGTGGAACCTGCGCCGTGGCAAACCGTCGCATTCGAAGGCGATGTTCTATGCCATGGCCGCTTTTGAGGCGCATCACACTCTGGACCCAACCGACAACCAAAGTGCCAGTAACTTGAAAAGTATGTATGTGGTCTACGACTTCAACAACCAAAAGCAGATCAATTACTGGGAAAAAAAGCGTGTCCAACGGAATGCCAAGGTGAAAGGGAAGGTCGGCGACCCCACCATTGGCAAAAAGAAAAAGTTCACGGTGTATGATTATGGCGATGTGCCGGAGGGGTATGTGCCGCCGATTCCGAACCTGCCGCCCAATCGGGCATTACGAATCAAGATGGAAAAAATCACACCGGGCCAACTGCTGGAGATCGAGGTCTCCCCGTTCGGCCGCTGGCACCTGTACCAGACGTTCGCTGATTTTTTGAACAACCCGCGCGCCCGCAAGATGTACGAGGACGACGTCAACGCGGTGATCGAATCGCAACCTCTGGTGCTGGAGTGCGTGTACCAGTCAGAAAAATTCCGCCGGGTGAATTACTATCGCTACTGGTACCAGACTCGACCGCCTGCCGCAGATCCTCAATATTTGAGCCGGAAATGGCGGGACCATCCGCTGTTGTTCATTCGGTCCCCGCGGGACCATTGCCCCGCAAAAAGCCACCAGGCCAAAAGCCATCAGTAAACTGTATCAAATATTGTGACGAAACCCTTAATGAGTTGGTTCTATATATTAAGGGCTAATTTTGGAAGAGAATTAGGTAAATTAAAATGGCAGGTTTCGACCAAAAATGGACATTATTTGTTAAAGACCCTTTTTTATGTAAGAAATGCCTGATCTTTCAAAAATGGTCAGATGCCCATCATTCCTTGTAGTCATAACCTTGCGAGTAGTAGTGTTATGCAAAATGGATTGAAACTTCATTCCGGTCGCGTGTTTTAAGTAAAGATCGTGTTCTTGTGTTGTGAACTTGCGTTCTTGATCCGAGATAATAACAATCTGAGGTTTGCAATAATCGAAAACTTCTTTGCAATATCCATCAATTCTTCCATGGTGGGAAGCAATAAATGCATTTACTTTAGTAATTCTAGACCGGAAATTTTGATCTTGTAGAAACCGATACCAACCCTTTTTTTCCAGATCACCTGGATAAATAATATCGCAAGTTCCAAAACTAATAAATGATACAACACTAAGATTATTTGTGTCCTCCTCATATGGATAACATACCCAATAAAACTCTAAATTTACTTCTTTTGTTTGATATGGAACAAAATATACGGAATTCAACTCTGGATTGTCCATACTTTTCAAAAGTATTTCCATCTGCTCACTTATTGGACCGCCTTTTATTTTTATTTGGCGCAAAGTCGTAGAAGAAACTGTGGGGTTTACCGCTAAATTGCCAACAGTGAAATAATCTCTAATGGCCTTAATGTCACTTATATGATCCTGATCAAGGTTACTTATCACCAAAGAGTCTATATGTCGATATCCTTTATCATACAGCCATTGTAGGGGCCTAAAACCATCAGAGAAATTATGACCACAATCGATTAGTGTCAAATAATTTTGGCTCATTAGTGCTGCGCAAAATCCGTGCTTGACATCAAATAACTTAAACTCCAATTTACGATTCCTCTTCGGTTGATGATCTGGATTTATCAATCCCAAATGTAGATTTTGCAATATCCTCAATTTTCTGTACAAATTTATCTACATTTAGACCAGCTATAAATGCAACAGCTAAAAAGCCATAATTTCCAGAATTAGCTTCTTGAAAAGCTTCTAAGATAAGCAAGCCGGCTTTTAAAAAGATATATGCTGCAAATCCGCTTAATGAGCTAGCAATTGGTCTTAGGTAATACCAAGTCTCCCATTCGACATCCCATTTTTTTTTTACACATTTATTAACATATATAGCTCGTAGGCAATAAAGTGACCCTCCTGCCGCCGCAATCAGTACACATTGGATTGCTAATAAATAACTATTTAACCAATTTGGAATATTTCCTATAGGTTCTTGTATCCATAGTGCAACAATAGTTATTAAAATTAATATGTGAAATACTATTATTTTTTTCAATATAAGCCTTTTGAATTTTTTTGAACATCCTCAAAGGGTCGGAAGTAGTCTTATTTATATCTAAATTAAATTTGATAGGCATTTTCTGATGATTTTTCTCAACCCTAATTCATTCTGTATGGGCAATCAAGGTAAATTTGGGCACATTTAAATATTAGCGGTAGATTCGTCTCAAAAGTAACTATTTTTGGGTAAAATTAACTTAAAAAGGTGGGTTCGGGAAGGTTGACAGGATTCTAATTCTAAGAAGGGCTATTAGCGGTGAATCACCCTAACCCTCTTTAGGAAAGAGGGAGCAAAAGAGTTGCCAACGAGTTTCCCTGTTTTATTTTAATTTTGGTTTTTTAACTGGCGCTTCGAAATAAACTTTTTACGAATGAGGCTAAGAAGATTTGTTGTCAAAAAAATATTTAGATAAATAATGTATTTCTTTTATAATCAGGCAACTGAAAATCATTGTATTTTGTTAAAGCAAAATAAATTCATAAAAATTACATGGCTTTTCCAACCTTACAGTATTCAAAAAATAAAGTTTCCAAGGCCGGGTCAATTTTAATTAAAGATAGCCCGAGGGAAGAAGATTTAATGTGGGCTAATAAAGTATTGGAAAATTGGCGAGCTTGTCATGGTTATCCAATTAATACCTTTAATTCTACCCTAAGAAATAGATTAAATAAAATTGACAGACATGCGATTGTTGCCCAACGTTTAAAGCGGGCACCTTCAATAATAAATAAACTTAAACGATTTAAATCAATGCAATTATCAAGGATGCAAGATATAGGAGGTTTGCGAGCCATTGTCTCGTCTCTAAGAAAAGTAAATCAAGTAGTCAAAGAATACACACGTCCAGGTGGATTTGAACATGAATTAATTACTACCAAAAACTATATAGAAAACCCCAAACAGGATGGTTATAGGTGCATCCATCTTATTTATCGTTACCAAAATAAGTTAGTTCCAAAATATAATGGTTTGATGGTTGAATTACAGGTAAGAACGAAGCTTCAACATGCTTGGGCAACGGCGGTAGAAACTATGGGTACTTTTTTAAAGCAATCATTAAAATCAAGTCAGGGAGAAGAAAAATGGTTGGATTATTTTAAACTAGTTGGTTCTGCATTTGCTCATATTGAAAGAACAACCCCGGTCCCAGGTTATGAAAACTTCTCAAAAAGTGAAATATTTAAAAAGGTAAAAAAAATTGAAAGAGATTTGAAGGTTTTGGATATGTTGAAAGGGTTTTCACTTGCTGCAGATTTTATTTTGGATAAAAAAGGTCAAAAAGCATATACCTATCATTTAATTAATTTGAACTACGAAGAAAAGACAATAACCCTCCAAGCATATGGAAGAGATCAATTACATAAAGCATCAAAAGCATATGCAGAATTGGAAACGAAAGTAAGTGAAGGGGAAGCCAGCGAAGTAGTATTGGTTTCAGTTGGTTCGGTTAATTCTTTAAAAAAAGCATATCCAAATTATTTCTTAGATACAAAAGAATTTATTAAAAATGTTTCAAGAATAATCCAATAACATTTAAGGTTAATCACCCCAGCCCTCTTTAGGAAAGAGGGGATACATCTTTCTCCTAAAACCCCTGGAGGAAAAATCCCCCTAGCCCTCTTCACCCTCTAGCGAGGGAGGCAAAATTTATTATTAAATTCCGCACTAAGGTGAATCACCCCAGCCCTCTTTAAAAAGAGGGAGCATATCGTTCTCTTTTCTGTTATTTTTTTCTGAAGGGAGAAATTATTTTAGGAAAGAATCTGGGGATTTAGTTTGCAGCTAACTCATCGAGAATAAAATATTCCCTCCAGTCGTGGACTGGAAGGGGGGACGCATCATTTCTTCTTTTGACAATTTTCACTGAATGTGAATCACCCCAGCCCTCTTTAGGAAAGAGGGAGTACATTGCTTTTCTTTTAATATTTTTTTCTGAAGGGAAGGTTTGCTTTGGGAAAGATTCTGCGGATTTGGTTTGCACAGAAACTCATCGCAGATAAATTTTGAGTGCAACGTCACGCTGCCGCGGCGAGTGCCCGGTTAATTGACTTTATTGCCGTTCATGGCCTGGACTTTGAAACACTTGAAGGAGAGGGAGGCGCCGAAGCCTTGCTCGAAGTTCACAACGATGTAGGGCGTTAATTTTTCACCGGTGGTCAGGGTGCCTCGATCTTCATATTGGAAGGTCAAATCGTAGACTCCGTTTTGGTGATTGAAGTCGGTAAACTTGATCGATTCACAATCATGAAACTTTAAAACCACCATGTATGGATTTCTCAAGGCGCATAACTCTAGTGTGATTTCCAGGACGGGGCCGATCCATACATTATCTTCCGGTCGTACATCGCCGCGCCACAAATTTAAATTATGAATCTCGGCATCGTGGAAGTTGGGCCACTGGCCGTTATCCAGAATCAGTGCGCTGTCCTCTACGTCTTCGACGGGATTAAATTCTTTCATGAGGGTTTATAGTTTCGGAGCGAGTCCATTCAGGTGTTTAATCGGCGCAGGCCCAGGTTGATTTTTTCCAGGACCTGGTTTTCCTCCAGGGTCAAACCGTCCAGGGAGAAATACCAGTCGCGTCCTTTCTTCAGAGCTTCGCCGGCTTCGGGTGTGCCCATCCATGACAGGGCGAGGGCCGCTTCCTGGCGAGTGTGAACGGAACACTTTTCATTGACCAGATACGCACTGAGAGTGGGCAGGGCAAGTCCAATGTAGACTTCCTCGCGTGCCGCCTCTTTCAGGTAATTGGCCGCGTCCCCACGGATTTCCTGTCCGAAGTTGTTGGGATCTTCGTCGGGCCAGTATTTCAACGCTTCTATCAAAGGCGGGATGCCTTCCTCGCCAATGGCGGCCAGTGCTTTCATGACGCTTTTTCGAAGATTCGGATCGAAATGTTTGACGGCTTTGGCCAGGGGCTCCACTGCGGAAACCGCGTCTTCCCCGTGCAGTGCCAGAGCATCCGCGTAAACCAGATGGAAGCCTTCCTTATCGGGTTTTTGCGGCCACCGGTTCCAGCGGTCGATCAATTGCTCGGTCGTCAGTTCTTTGGCTAAAACTTCGGCAGTATTTTGAGGATAAATCCAGTCTCCGGTTGCGGGAAGCCGGGTGACAACGCCCTCGGGATACGGGTTGGGTTTGACAAAGAATTGCAGCATCAGCACAGAGGCAAGGATAAAAGCAATTCCGGCAATCAAGAATCCAACAAACTTGTTTCCCATGAAAAGCCCCTTTCCCAATCCCTCCCTAAGAAATTAGAATCCAAAGACACCAGTGTTTATAAATAGTTTAACGGTTGATTTTCAGGAATAAAGTTTTTTTGAAGGCAGGATTTCATTGAGTGAATCTCATCCCTGGCGGGCGTCTTCCCCCGGTATTACCCCTTTTGTCGGAGTTTTAGCACAAGGGTCCGATTTTCAGTTTCTTTTCTTTCAGGGATTGGAATAAAACCCGACACCTGTCGATCTTTATTAATAGGGGAGGTATAATTCCAGGGCGGCTGAAAAGAGAAAGCAGGCACATGCACATTAATTTAATGAATATTCCACAACAGAAATGAGGCCAGAGTATGATTACCAAAGTTCACGGCGATATTCTTTTAACGGAAGCAAAGGCAATTGCCCACGGCGTTGCTCCTCATGATCACTTTGACCAGGGACTGGCGTTGTCCCTGCGGGAACGTTTTCCTGCGATGGTCAAAGATTTTCGTCATTACTGTCATCAGCAAAATCCGAAACCGGGCCATGCCTGGTTATGGGCCGGAGCCGAGAAGGTAGTGATCAATCTGATGACTCAGGAACCGGCGCCGAACAACAAGGCTCATCCGGGAAAAGCCAGTGTGAAAAATATCAATCATGCTCTTAAAGATTTATGCGGCATCATTCAGGAGCAGGGAATTACATCCATTGCGTTGCCGCGGCTGGCTACAGGAGTCGGAGGGCTGGAGTGGAGTGAGGTCGAACCGTTAATCCAGAAAAACCTGGCCGACCTGAATATTCCCGTGGTGGTCTACGATTCTTACAGCAAAGGCGAAAAGGCCAACGAAAAGCTTTCCTGAGCTTTGACTTGAGGTCAACTTTGAAAGGAAAGTTTGAGAATGTTCCTTCTGTTCCCAACCGCGGCCCCCGGCCGCCGGGAAAATAAATTTTCGTAAGGTTATTTGCGGTCTGTTTATTAACTAACTTTTGAAAATCCTTATTGCATCCAATCGCCAGGTTGGGAAAGAGGGGGCCAGCGCGACGCTGGACTCAGAATAATTCTTCGATGTGTTTGCTTGCAAACGGGATAGTCAAAAACTTCGCATTATTTTTTTTATCATTTTTAGAACCCCTGAATGTGAATCACCCCAGCCCTCTTTAGGAAAGAGGGAGTACATCTTTCTTTTTTCTGTTATTTTTTTTTGAAGGGAGAAATTATTTTAGGAAAGAATCTGGAGATTCAGTTTTAACTACTGATCATCGGGAATAAATTCTGCCGCCACGGCGAGTGGTCAATCACCCTGTGTCCTGGTGTAACGTTCCCGTGTTAGGGGACCGTCACACCAGGGCCAAACTTTAACTGAGGGTGTGGCACCGCTCAAGACAACAGAGAGATCTTACCGGTGGCCAGGTCGTAAACTCCACCCACGATTCGGAGTTGACCCGATTCCACCCGGGATTGTATAATTTGACTCGAAACTATAAGGTGAGCCGCGGTCAAACGCACGTTTTCGTGAACCGTGTTCGTCAAGATGTCTCCCGGTTTCGATTTGGTGGCATGCACGGCCCGGGCGATGGTTGACACCAGCCCCGGAAGTTCCCCGGGAAACGCTGCCCCATCCTTCACCACTTTAATCGCGGCATCCACGGCACCGCAGGAGGTGTGTCCCAAAACGTAAATCAGTGGAGTTTTAAGGTATTTGACCGCATACTCGAGCGAAGCAATTCCGTGAGCATTGGCGATGTTACCTGCCACGCGGACGACGAACAGTTTGCCGGAACCCTGGTCGAACGCAAACTGCGGAACCACGCGGGAGTCCGAGCAACTGAGCACTGCGGCAATGGGGTGCTGACTCTGGGTCAGTTCGGCCCGATCTTCGTGAAAATCGTGCTTGTGGGTATTGCCGTTCAGGTAACGTTTGTTCCCTGCATGCAGGATTTCAAGCACCGTGTCGGGGGAGACCACTTTGGGTTCGGCCGGCAGACGGGTCGGCCATGAAAGAACGGAGCCGAAAGTAAGCGCTCCCGCCAGGGTGGAGGTGGTAGAAATAAAATCCCTTCGGTTGATGGGTGTTTCAAACAAATTGGGGTCGAAACTCATACGAGCTCTCCTATTCGAATCAATTTGCTGAAGGACTTAATCCGTTTTCTATGGGGTTGGATTGTATAGTTATTGTATCATAGGCCATCAAACAGGAACCCGTCCAAATTGGGTAACCCCCATTGCCTCAAACCGCGGCCCCCGGCTGCCACGGCGAGTAGAAAAATAACCCCTACACAAAAAAAGTGTTCCTATCCCTTGTTCGGTATGATAGATTTTGTATATCGAATTAATTTAACATAACTAAGTTAGATTAGATTCCTGAGTTCCTCAGGAAGAATTCATTCTAGCACCAAAAAAAACCTTATTTAAAGCGAAATTACTTTAAAGAACTTGTTTTGAAGGGGTTATGGAGTTATGGAATTTTGTTCGGAAAGCTGATGGTTTGCCCTGAGTTTTCGAATTTCCTATTTAAGCTTTAGGGCCTCCCCAAGGCAGCTCATACAATTAATCATTCATTAATGAGGGAGGAACAATGAAACTAAAAAAACTTGTTCGCAAATTTTGTAAGGACCCAGTTGATTTAAAGGATGCAAAAGATTTAGGGCCTCTCGCCCAACTTCCCGGAGAGTGGAAAGGAGAGGGAACCGGTTGGAATATGATTGCGTTGCCTTTTAATGATGCGCCTCCGGGTAAGGCGAAATATCGAATTTTGATGAATCAGTATGATGAGCAATTGAAGTTTTCCTTTGTGGATGACAATGTTCCCAACCGAGGTCTTGCCGGGATTATCGACGACTCCGGTGAGGACGATCAATTTGCGGCTACGCTGGATTATCAACAAACCATTCAACAAACCAATGCGGATGATTTTCCTGAAAGCGGTTTAGCCGGTGATGCCGGATTAGCGATTCACCATGAGCCGGGGTTATGGCTTTATATGAAGAACCTGCGGACGACCGATAAAGATATTACTGGTGATGCAGTATTGGAAGTCGCTCGCTTAGCCACCATCCCGCACGGCAACTCGGTTCTGGCGCTGGGAACTCAGAAGGTTATTGACGGAGCTCCGGAAATTCCACGGATCAGCGGTTTGCCCATCGGTCGATTTGATGATCTGGATACTGATATCTATTTAGAACCGTACAAGCATTATCGAGACGAACCTTTTATGGGAAATGTTGTCGGCGTTCCGGGGTTTCCGGGATTTTCTCCCATCGATATGAATGAGATCCTGAGATTTGCGAATCAAAATGTGGATATAAAGAAGACCACTATTCTTACGGTGGATTCAACCCGTCAAGATGCCGGGATTTCGAATATACCCTTTGTCGTTAAACAGGCGGAACCCGTCAGTATGAAATCGATTTTTTGGATTCAAGAATTGGAAGGCGATTATAAACAGGGTAAACCTGGTTTGAGGATGCAATATTCGCAAGTGGTTATGCTCGATTTCTTTATACCTCGAGCTGACGGTCTTCCGGGACGAGCGCAGTGGCCTCATATCAGCATCAATACTTTGACGAAAGTCCAATGAGGACAAAAACCCGTTCTTATTGCTCTATAACGAGTGATGATCGTAACTGATTATTGATGATCTTCTTTTGCATGGAAGGTGTGAGGAGCCGTTGGCATTATTTATGACGTGTTCCTCTCCTTCACGTGCAATATTCCATTATCAATTTGGAAAAGAGGAAATGCATCGACCTTTACACGAAACGGGGAGCAGGTCATTGTTTCCTTTTCATTGTTTTTGGGTAGCGTCCCTTTTTGCTAAAGCTTTTTCATAAAGAGATTTTAGTTCGGCGGATTCAGGATTCAGCTCAACGGCTCGCTTGCATTTATCTATGGCGGAATTTATTTTTTGAGTTTGCCGAGAGTTTTCTGAAAACTCTTTTGAGTCAAAAATCTTTGTTAGTTCTTTGCACCAGTGGCTGATAGTGGCCTTTTCATCAGATCCAAACATTTCTGCGACAGGTTTCAAGCGATCCTTATTTTCAGTGAATTCTCTCTGTATAAAACCAAGGATCTCTCTTTCATATTTTGTAACCGCGATTTCATCAAAAATAAGGTAGTTGCTTTTGATTTTTACATGTCCATTCAGATTATGATAAGAACTCAACAAATCAGTGGGTAATTTGTCACTTGGTACAAAAAAGGTTCCCTTTTTATCTTGCCATTCAAGGAAGCTTAAATAACGGGATTTGGAATTAACCAAATTACTTTCCTTTGATTCCAATAATATCCAATTGCCACTAAGTTTTTTAAATCTTAAGAGGGTGGTATCTTTTGGGTTGGCTACTAAAATTTTGTATAAATTCTTTCCGTCTTCTGGAAATTTTTGAATTTGAAAAAAAATAGGTTTGGATTTTTTCCCATTGGTATCCAGCAGATAATAATACCCTTCCATATTATCTAGTGGATCAGAGTTTTTGTTCGTCAAGAGTGGAACGTCTGTGATGGCGGCACAACCTCCCAAATATAAACTCTTAATAAGCAGTAAGAATAGAAAATATTTTTTGCATTTAGTGATAAAATTCATAAAGCGTCATCTGGATGAGGACTAAATAAAGACTATTTTGATTCTAACGTATTACCACATTAAACAATTTTTTCCAATTTAAAGGATTCTTGATAATGAAAACGAATTTTAAGGTGGGTGATAAAGCTTCGATGAGCAAAATATTTACCGAAGCGGATGTCGTTGAGTTTTCCATTATGTCTAAAGACAGCAACCCGATTCATTTGGACTCGGTTTATGCAAGGTCGACTGTCTTTGGAAAACGCGTTGCGCATGGCATGTTGGTGGCGAGTATGTTCTCGGGATTGATTGGCATGGAGCTTCCCGGAGAAGGTTCGATATATTTAGGGCAAACGTTGAAGTTTAAAGCGCCGGTGTTTATTGGCGATGAAATCACCGCCATGGTGAAGATCACTCATATTCGCGATGACAAACCCATAATCACTTTGCGTACCGCTTGCGTTAATCAGGAGGGAACCATCGTCATCGAAGGCGAAGCGGTGGTGAAGGTTACGTAGGATCACTTAATTTCTACTTAAAATAACTTTGGGTAATTGGTTATTTACATCAGAAACAATTTAAAAGCCGGTCTTCAGTAGAAAATATAAAATTTTGAAGCAGATGTGCTCCCTCTTTTCCAACCTGGCGGTTGGAGGCAACCGGGATATTCAAAAGTTAGTCAATAAAAAGACCGCAAATAACCTTACGAAAATTTATTTTCCCAGCGGCCGGGGGCCGCGGTCGGGGTGATTGCCCTTAGGGGGATCAACGAGAGGTCACTCCACTTGGCTGAGTTCTACCCGGTTTCCGCTTGTGCAGCTTCCCAGGCGAGGAGTGCTTTTTTTCTGTTCGGTCCCGCTTGATAGCCGCCAAAGGCTCCGATGCTTTGGATCACACGATGGCAGGGAACGACATACTGAATGGGATTGTGCGCCACGGCATTGGCCACGGCGCGTGAGGCTTGAGGCGCCCCGATGGAGCGCGCCACATTCTGATAAGAAACCAACGCGCCCTGCGGAATTCGCACCAAAGCTTCCCAGACTTTAATTTGAAAATTAGTGCCTTTGACAAACAGGTACAAAGGCTTTTGCGGATTTGGATTTTTATTGAAAATGGTTTTTAGAACTTTTTCCGTTTGGCGTGCGTCTTCTTTTAAAGTGGACTGATGCCATCGACGTTTCAAGTCGTCCAGTGCGGGACGACGCTTTCCCTGTTGAAGAAAAGTGAGTCCGCATATTCCACGATGAGTTGTTGCTAACAGACACTCGCCAAAAGGAGTCGGATGAAAGCCATAAGAAATGGTCAAACCTTGCCCGTTATTTTTATATTCGCCAGGGGTGACGGATTCGCATTGAACGAACAGATCATGCAGGCGGCTCACACTGGAGAGTCCCGTTTCCAACGTGACGTCCAGTAAATTGTTGGACTGGTTTAAAATGGACTTGGCGTAATCCAAAGTGAGGAATTGCAAAAACCGTTTCGGACTGACTCCGGCCCAACGGCTGAACAGTCTTTGAAAATGATATTCGCTCAGGTTCAAACTTGCGGCAAGCTTTTTTAAATCCGGTTGATCCAGTGCCGAGTCTTCTAAATTATGGATTGCCTGCTCAATGCGCTGATAATCTATCGATTGTTTTTGCAATGCGGCCAAGGCCATCGAATCGTCTCCCCATGCTTGAGACCTTTACTCTAAACCAGAGCCAATCGTTTTCCAATCCGATTCTTGCGATCCACGCACTCCGGATTCATTATAGAGACCTTTACGTAACAATTACTATTGAACTGAACACAATAAATTGTTTATTAAGAACAGTGTATTCCCTCTTTCCAACCTAGCGGTTGGAGGCAAATGGGATTTACAATTTTCTGTGGAGAAATAAAGTGTAAACCACCCCACGAGGACAAAGATTGAGTGCAGCGTCACGCTGCGGGTTAGGGGGATTCACCTTCAGGGGTTTCCAATTTAATGATTTACGCAAAGGTCTCCTTTAAAAAGAGGGAGCGCATCGATTTCTCATTTAATATTTTTTGTCTTTCTTCCCATCCGATTCTTGCTCAGTAATTGCCTTTTAAAGACAGGTATATATATAGAAACAACTCAACTCGATTTTTAGGAGTATCCCTTTCATTTTCTATTTAAACCGTTTAATATTATTAAATTATCCTATTAAAACATTCAAAGAACTTAAATGGATGGAATCCGTCTATACTTACAATATTGAAACACGTGGACTCGTACCGGAGAGTCTTGCGGATTCGATATTTTATATATACTGATCTTGCCATCTCCATTGGGATCATAACCGGCATCTTGTCTTGTCCCTCTGGGAGTGATGAGTTGATTCCAATGGAATGGTAAAATCAAAAATGGGATATGGAATTATGGAATTGGTTTGAATCAAAAGAAATAAAAAATATTACTTTATGAGACAATTAGCGCTTGGTAAACTGGGTGTTACCGGCGTTTCGAGGCTGTAATTTTCTAATATAAGATTCCTGCAATCATTAAATAATTTTGCATTCACCTCAGAAAACGATCGGAAAAATTATGGCCGACATTCAATTAACCCAAAACACCACAACTAACAATTCCGGCCACGGTAACGGGCCTTTTTCTATTATTCTTAATCCAGATGCTTCTGGCCTGCGCTCTATAGAATCCGTAAAAATTCCTCGCCGATTAAAAGCCTGGTCCCGAACGGCATTTTTAATTTTTATATTACTGGTGGTCACTGTCAGCTTTGTTCCGTGGACGCAGACGATAACGGTTCAAGGTCGGCTTTCTTCGTATTTACCTAAAGATCGACCTCAGGAAATTCATGCTCAGATCAATGGGAAAATTGTCAATTGGCATGTGAATGAAGGGGATGAAGTTAATAAGAATGATCTGATATTAAGTTTGGGAGACATTAATCCCAGGTTTATGGCACCGGATCTGATTCACCGGTTAGACGAATCACGGCAGGCGCTGGAACAGCAAAAAAAGGCCGCCCAGGATCAGGCAGAAATTTTATCGCAACGAATTAAAGAAATGGAAGCGTTAGCCAAAGCGACCAATTCTTCCGCCCAGGCCCGTGTGTCCGAAGCCGATAATAAAGTATTGAATGCCGAGCAACGGTTAGCTCCTGCCGAAGGAAATTTAGAGACAGCGCAACTCAACCTGGAACGGTTGCGTGCTCTTCGAGAAAAAGGATTAGTTTCACAGCGTGAACTGGAACTCGCCATCCAGGCAGTTACAGAGGCGAAGGCAGAAGTCAAAGCGGTGCAGGCTAAATTGAATGAAGCGCAAGAGGGTCGTCGTGCGCTGGCACACCAAAGTGAACAGATCGATGCGGAATTGATTCAACGTTTACTGGATACCAAGTCCAAGCGGGTGACCGCGCTCAGTGATTTTGCCAAGGCCTCCAAGGAATTGGCCGACCTGGAATTGAACCGATCGAATGCACTTGAAAGACAAAAGGCCGGGCAGGTGATTGCTCCGTTCGACGGAAAGATCGTGCGTATTTCGCCCATTGGTCAGGGGGAAATTGTACATTCTGGAGACTTACTGTTTACACTGGTTCCGCAACAGGTGACTCCGGCTATAGAAATGTGGAGCAATGCCATCGATGCGCCTCTTTTAAAACCGGGTCGTCCTGTCCGAATTTTGTTTAACGGAGTGCCCGCGATTCCGCTTCCGGCCTGGCCTGAGTTTATGGCAGGGACTTATGATGGAACCATTCAGGTGGTGGACCAGGCAGCTTCTACGAATGGACAGTTTCGGTTTTGGGTCACACCCGATACGAAACGCCGGGAATGGCCGCCTCAGCAAAATGTTCGGCAGGGCACACGAGTCATCGGCTGGGTGATTTTGAATCGTGTGCCGTTATGGTATGAAATCTGGCGTCGTTTTAATTTGTTCCCGGCGGATTATGAGTCGGGTGATATTAACCTGAAGGAATTATTTTTACCCAAAGCAGGAAGGCCGAGGAAATAAGTTCAAATTTCATCATGATGATTTCAATTTTAAAGGGAGGGTTACATTTGGCTAAAAATTTTCACAGGACTGCGTTGCTGGTGTTTATGATTGCTTTGGCAATTCCCCTGCGGGCAGAAAGTGTGACCAAGCCTTTTGAGAAAGAAACTCCCACTTCCCTGCTGACCCTGCAATCGGTGTTTGAGCGTTTGGAAAAACAGCATCCGCTTCTGAAGAGAAGCCAGGCCAATATGATGCTCGCCCGCGGAAGAGTGCTGAAAGCGCTCGGAAAATTTGATCCGAAACTTGTTAACGATTGGGAACTGGAACGTCTGGTAAAGGATGGGTCTACGAAAAGTGTGGGTTTTAATGATACGTTTGTGGAGTTGCGTCATCCTTCAGGGGTGAAAGGGTTTGCCGGTTTTCGTTTTGGAATTGGAGATGTAGAAGTTGCGGACCTGGCAATAGACACGAAGCATCAGCCTTTGTTGGGAATTGTGTTTCCACTGCTGCGCGGATTTATCACCAACCCGGAAAGTGCAGAAATCAAAAAATCGTCCCTGGCCAAAGAGCAGGTGAATCTTGAAATACAGCAGGCGCGGCAGGATTTGTATCTGGGAGCGGCGACTCAATACTGGAATTGGGTGGCCGCCTGGAAAGTAAAAGATGTTCAGGAAAAGTCGGTCAAGGTGGCGAAGGATCGTCTGAAACAAATTACGAAACAGGTTAAAGAAGGAGCTCGGGCGGAATTCGATGCGATTGATGCCGGCCAGGAAGTGCAATGGCGAATGGACAAACTCATTAAAGCCAAGCGGAAAGTCGATGAAGAAAAGTACAAGTTGGCTCTGTTTTTGTGGGAAGGCGATGAAGTGAAGGTTCCCGAAAAACGCAAGGTGCCTGCGTTCCCTGCGATGGAATCGAAGAAATGGCCGCACGATCTGGAGTCTGTAAAACAAAAAGCCGCTTTGACACGCCCTGAGATTAAGCTGGTCAAATTGGAGGCTCAGTTCAACAACATTGATTTGGATGTCGCCGAAAATAATTTGCTCCCGGATTTGTCTCTGGAGGCACAACCCACTCGAAAACCGGGGGAGTTTGTGCTGGGTCTTGGGTATCGGTTTGGAGTTCAGGTGAGCATTCCTATATTCCAGCGCCAGGCGCGAGGCGATATCCTGAAAATTAAAGGGAAGGCAGAACGCTTAAGACTTCTCAAAGACTATCGAAAGAAGCAGGTGGCAATGGAGGTAGCAGATTCCCGTTCGGCGGTAGCTCGTGCGGAGGAACGTATTGAGTTATTAGATAAAGGTTTGAAGTTAGCGAGACAACTGGAAGAGGGAGAACGTACCCGTTTCAATTTGGGAGCATCTAATTTGCTGGTGGTGAATATTCGGGAGCGCAATGTGCTTGAGGCGAATGAATCGTGGATTTACGGAATGGCCGATTATCAAAAAGCGTTGGCTTTTTACAATTGGGCCATCGGCAAGTGGGTGAACGGTTATGGGTTTATTAAAGATCCTACACCCATCAAAGGAAAGAAAAAATAAATTATGAATCAACCCCCATCATTAAGAGAAACCCTGGATCGCCTGGGAAACTTTATAGATAAAGAGCGCAAGCTTTTCTTTTTTATATTTGTCTACGCGATTGCCGTTGGGCTGTTTTCCCTGATCATTCCGTTTACGGTTCAAGAGTTGGTGAACACATTTGCGTTTGCGGTCACTCCCATTATGGTGGTCACGTTGGTGGGAATTATGGCGGGCATGCTGTTCCTCGTCGGGATTTTCAGAGTGCTGCAATTCTACGCGACCGACATTCTGGAAAGACGTGTCTTTGTTCGGGTGATTCTCGCTTTAGCCGAATCGTTACCTCGGTTTGTGGAAAAGTCGTTTCGCACCGATTCTGTGAGCCGGTTTTTTGAAACGGTTTTTCTCCAACGGGCACTTTCCAGCTTATTTGTGGATTTGACCAACGTGCTGGTGGGTGGGTTTATTGGAATGGTTTTGCTGGCGTTGTACCATCCTTACTTTATCATCTTTGATATTTTCCTGCTGTTTTCCGTGATCATCATCGCCGTGTTGGGTAAAGGTGGATTTCGCAATACGATTCTGATGTCGGAGGCGAAATACGATGCTTACCAATGGCTGCAGGAAGTGGCAGACAATCTATTGCATTTTAAAGCCACCAATTGCGGAAACCTGATCCTGAAGAAAACCGATACCCTGGCCACCAATTATGTCGAAGCCCGTAAACATCGATTTAGTTCTTTGCTTCGACAATATATTGGATCGCTTTTCCTTCAGGTGGTGATGCACACCGGGTTGTTGGGAACTGCGGGATGGCTGCTCAGTCAGGGGCAATTAACGCTGGGTCAACTGGTTGCTGCGGAAGTGATTGTTGCCAGTCTGCTTCTCAATCTGGATTCTGTTGTTAAGCGGACTTATGTCATGTTTTATTTTTTTACAGCGCTTACCGAACTGGATCACATGTTTGCTTTGTCGCAGGAGAAAAATGCAGAAGGATCCGGGTTGGTGGTCCCTCAATCTGAGAGCCCGGGTCTGCATTTGAGTTGCCACAACTTAAACTGGCCCGGCGGCAGGGGAGTGCCTTCTAATATTAATTTTGAAGCGATGCCTGGGGAGAAGTGGTCTTTGATCTGTCCCAATGAATCGGTTCGTATGCGTGTCTCTTTGGCGTTGGCAGGATTGGATAACATTCCGCAGGGAATCATTAAGTACAACGGGATTGACTTAAAAAGTTTATCCACACGTCAGATAAATGCGCAGCGCGGAATTGTGTTTGCCAGAGACCTTAATTTATTCGATGGAACTATTGCCGAGAATATTTTAATGGGAAGGGATATTGAAACCAGAGATTTGTTATGGGCGTTAACCATGGCACACCTGGATCTGGAAAAGTTTCCGGATGGTTTAGAAACGCGGGTCATTGAGGGTGGAAAATATTTTACCCCAAGTCAACGGCTTAGAATTCTGGTGGCACGGGCGATTGTGGGACGACCTTCGCTTTTAGTATTGGATGGAGCGCTCCATAAACTTCCACGGCCCTTGAGAGACCCATTGATCAAGGACCTGTGCTCAGACGAATGCCCCTGGACGTTGGTCATTGTGAGCATGGATCGCAAGGTTAAAGAAATGACTGAAAAGTGTTTGGAATTAAATACGGTTAAAGTTCCCAGCCCCCTAAAGAAACTGAATTGAGTCTTTAAACAAAAACCCTTTTATTTTTTTTCCTCTTTGTCTTCCTCTTCTTCTTTGGATTTGTGCATGTTTTTGTCCACCAGGTGACCCCGCCAGCTTTGCACTTCAATAAATACACGCCGCACCTGTTCAAACCGTTCTTTGATTTGAAACTCCATTCGCGAAATAGACTGTTCAATATCTTCCGATGAAATTTTGTCGACAAAATCCAGGCTGATGGTCAGCAACACATCCTTTGGCCCAAAGTGCAGCGTCAACACTTCATTGATGTGAAGGATTTTGGGTTCTTTCAGAATGATTTCTCGAATTTCTCTCTGCACATCCCTGCTGACTGCTTCTCCAATGAGTAACCCTTTACATTCGAACGCCAGTAACGATGCCGTGGCAGCAAGGATGAGTCCGATTAAAATGGAACCCACGCCATCGAGAATGGGCATGTTCAGCTGTTCACTGAAATAGATACAGGCACCGGCAATGACGAGACCCAGTAAGGCGGCAGAATCTTCAAACAGCACCGTGAACACAGCCGGGTCCTTGCTTCTTCTTACCGCCTGCAACCAACCTCGATCTCCCTTCACTTTGCGAAACTCTTTAATGGCCACCGCCAGCGCCGCGCCTTCAAAAAGAATGGCGACTCCAATCACGATGTAGTTGATCATCGGATTGCTGACCGGAGTAGGCGATTGGATTTTGACAATGCCTTCATAAATGGAAATCCCCGCACCCAGTCCGAAGATAAGAATCGCGACCACAAAACTCCAAAAGTAAACTTCCATTCCATACCCAAAAGGGTGGGATTCATCGGCCGGTTTTTTTGAAGACTTTAAACCGTATAACAACAGCCACTGGTTTCCGGTATCGACCAGGGAATGGATGGCCTCACTGAACATGGTAGAACTTCCGGTGTAAGCCGCGGCCCAGAATTTAGTCACGGAGATTAATCCGTTGCCTGCCAGCGCAGCGTAAATTACTTTTTTTGAAGAATGAGAAGCCATGAAATCTCCATATTAATTGGAAGAAAGTTTAAAATTAGTTCATATATTATACAAGTTGAGTGAACTTATGTAAAAAGTCCTTGGGAATCGATTTCTTCTACGCCTTGCTGTTTCTACTGGATCACCGATATAAATCTCGATACTGGGAAAAGGTCTTTACCCAATGGCAATTGTGATCCTAAGGGTCCCCTTATTGGAAACTAAAGGTTGAGAGTGTAGACCGTTAGGGGCATTGTGGTAACACCCTTCTGGTGCTAGAATTCAGGCAGGTGAGATTCCAACCTGTGGAGTGCTATCCATAACTGTATGACTTTTAAAATGAGGGGAGAGTTGTATGGATTTACAATCGGTGCTGAACCAGTGGGGGCCGGAGTTCGAGAAACGCGCACCCGAGCTGGATCAGGAAAACAAATTTGCAGAAGAAAATTTTCTAAAGTTACAAGAGGCGGGGGTTTATAAAGCGCTTATTCCTGCCGACCTGGGCGGAGGCGGTGTTTCCTACAGTGACCTTTGCGTATTTCTCAAAGACCTCGCAAAGTTTTGCCCCTCAACTGCTTTAACTTTGTCCATGCACCAGCATTTAGTCGCGGTTCTGACCTTGAAGCACCTGAAAGGCGACGGCCCTTCCACCAACACCTTAAAGGCGGTTGTGGCGAACGATTTGATTTTAGTGAGCACCGGCGGCGGCGATTGGGTTTCGTCTAACGGGTCGGCGGAAAAAGTAGACGGCGGCTATCGCATCACTTGCCGCAAAGCGTTTTGCAGTGGCGCGCCTCTGGGCAATGTCGCGGTCATGAGCTGCGCATATGACGATGGAGAAAGCGAACACGTGCTCCATTTTTCCACTCCACTGAATGCGGAAGGGGTGGAGATTTTAAACGACTGGGATGCCATGGGCATGCGCGGTACCGGATCGCATTCCATCGATTTTAAAAACGTGTTTATTCCAAAAGAAAAAGTGGGCCTCATCCGCGAGCGCGGTAAGTGGCATCCGGTGTGGGACGTGGTGTGCACCCTGGCGTTTCCGATTTTTATGTCGCCCTACGCCGGAGTGGTGGAAGCCATTCATGACAAAACGGTTGACTTGTTTTCCAAGCGCGCTAAAAAAGATCCTGTCTCAACCGCATGCATCGGCAAGATGAATAACCATTACCAGATTACGAAATGGGCCATCGAGGATATGGTCCGCCGCGTGAATAACTTTGACATCAGTCCTGACACCACGAGCGCAAGTAAAGCCATTCAAGGGAAGTCGATCGTCTCTTCGCACGGACGGCAAAGTGCGCAGTGCGCGATGGAAGCGTTGGGTGGTTATTCCTATTTTAGGAAAGTGGGGCTGGAACGACTCTATCGCGATTTACTCGCCGGCGAGTTTCATCCGCTGCAATCGCACAAACAGGAGTTTGCTATCGGCAACTTCCTCATGGGCGGCCCCTTTGTGGAATAGCGGGCCACTCGCCCTAGCGGCCCGGCTCCCAGCCGGAGGAAACTCACTTGCCGTGAGGGGCAGAATTAATTTTCGATGATCGGCGGTAAACGCAGAATCTTCAAAACCTTTCCATAAGTTGAGCTTTCCTTCAGAAAAAAATATTCGAAGAAAGAGCGATATATCCCCTCTTTCCCCAACCTGGCGGTTGGATGCAATAAGGATTCTTAAAAGTTTGTGGATAAATGATATTTGGACAAACCTGATGAAAATTTATTCTGGGTGCAGCGTCACGCTGCGGGCTGGGGGGAATCTCCTCTTATATTTTTGATTTGAATCCAATACCAATCCGAAAAATAAAAATATTCTCTAAATTCGAAACAGAAATGCGTTTCTCTTGGCAACTGATTCAACCCAGTCATTGAACTATCCGGGGAAGACGGAAGGACAGGCCCGCGATCACAAACAGGTCGGTGGCGGCCTCGTTCAACCCCACACCTGCGGATAGATCGATCTGCACAGTGGGCAGCACGCACCAGGCGAAACCGGCGTCGAAGCCATGCCGGTCGCCCCCCTCCTCCAACGGCACCGATCCAAAGAACTCGCCGAATACGTTCAGGTACGGTGTCAACGCGTAGCCCAGAAGCACCGTGTAGATGAAATCCGCCGTGGTGTCCTTGTGCCCACCCTCACTGCGGGTAGTCCAGGTAGCGCCCAAATTGGAAGCAAGACTGAATCCCTGCGGCAAGGTCCAGGTCAAGAGCGCCCGGATGAACGGATCAATACGTTTCGAAGAAAAACCGCTCTGTCCCCAAGGGAGACTGACGCCGGACAGCAGAGTGGTTTCGGGAAGTCCGTCTGCTTCCTGAAAAATTTGCCACTTGGCACTGATCTGACCATCGCCAGATCCTTTTTGCGTGGCGCCGGGGTTGGGACTGTTCCAGAAATAACCGTTCCATCCCAAACGCAGTTCCAGCGGTTCCAGCAGACCGTATCGGAGAACAAGGTTGGGAAGGTTGTGTTGGGTCATTTCGATATTGGAAGTATCGTCGTAGGCGAAGGTGTAACCCGATTCGAACTGCAGGTAGCCCGGCGGCACCAGGGAACTCGCATCCGACTGCGAGGGTCGGTCGGTAGTGAAGGCCGGGGTTTCTGCCCCTCCTGCGAGGGGGTACCCAAGAACCAGGGCGATCAGTAAGATCCGTTGAAGAAAAGAAACCATAATATTTTTTGGATACCAGGCCTCATGGCATAGGCCACAAAGCGAATAGAGCCGACGACGCCCTTCTCCAGAGATTCAAACCAATTCACTCGTTTCGATACGGTTTTTAAGTTTTTGGTTAAAGACAGACTCTTGGGTATTTTGCTTCAGGAAGGAAACAGGTCTTCATTACCCCCTGGTGGAATTAGCAATTGAATGAGGCAGCCATCTTTTACTCTTTATGAGAATGTCCGCTTTAGATTGTAGACTCAAGGTCATCGTGTTCAAAAACTTTGATTTTACACAATACTGGTTGTATGGCAAACAAGAATTTTTAAACCGAATTGTGTATTCTGGGTAAATTCTGAAATTTGGAAAATAGGTGGATTAATTTTAAGGATTTTTGGATGGGCCAGGGATAAAAAATATAACCGGATTAGATCCTTCTGTTTCATAATCCTAATAATGTTAATATAGAGACTTCTCAATTTAATAATCCTGTTTTTAATGACTGTGATTTTTCTAAAATGATACATATATTCTTAATTTTAGTCATATTGATTTCCGGATGCGCGTCCCAACCCAATCCAAACCCTAAAAACAATCTTCTTAGTCAGGCTCATGCTGTTTATAAAGTGGATGATGAAAAAATCACAGATCTACTCATTGAAATGGTGCAATTAGGCTTTTTGACTAGACCCAAATCACTTTACATTGGTGAAGTGTTGTTAAGCTTAGTGCCTGTTGGCCGTGAATCCTATTTTGATTGTGAACGTTTCTATGGAGCGATTGGAGTGGAACTAAAAAAGGTTGTTCTGGAAAAAATGAAACCTTACCTTTTCAAATGTAAGGATGGGACATTCACTGAAAAAGCTGCCCTTGAAAAATTTTCAGATGCAATAAATCCAACCATAGTGGAACCTTACGAAGTAGACGCAACCTGGGCCTGGTTTTCAGCAACTGGTAATACCGAGGCGCTTGACAGGTTAATTACAAATTATTTGCATTATGACAAAGCATGTCGTCACTGTATTGAGTGGACCTATTCGTCAAGTTGTCGTCAAAATAAAGATGTCTATGACTACTTGAGAAAATATTCCCAATCTGCAAAAACTGAAGACAAAATAAAACTTTACAGGCTTGCTCCAAAAAAGGAATAAAGCCTATTGAGTAAACCTAAGCAATTGTATTGGCTAAGGGGTTTCTAAGGAAAAAATTTAAGAGCCATAATACTAGTTGGAAGGAAGGGGAGTCATGGTTGCGAAAGGTTTAAATGCTTTCCCGGGATGGGCCACGGAGAGAGATCCCTCCTTGCCGAGTTCTACCCAGTAAGTTCCATCTTTTGGATTGACGCACACCAACAACCAGCGTCCGGTGCTATCCGGATAGATGTCATACACCTCGACTTTTTCCTCTCCACTGGCATAGCGTTTGGTTAACTTTCGTTCGGGAGCTGCAGAAAAATTCCAGGTGTCATTTTTATTTTGCCAGTCGCCTGCCAAAGAAGGTGGACTCTCGGAAACCGGTTCGCCTTTAACAGTTAGCGTGACTTTCACCGGCTGGGTTTTGAAGGAGACCGCACTCGCCGACTGACCCCGCCCACCTCCGGAAGCCGACAGAGAGAATGGGATATCGCCTTGCGCCGTTGGTGGCACGAGTATTAAAAGTTGGCCGCGCACCACACCACTGTTGTGTAAATTCAGATTAGACTGTAGAACACGTGCGCCTTGATATAACGAATTCGGGTCAATCAACGCGTGCGCTGGAACGAGGCTGAGTGCGCGCTTTGGGGAACCCTCGACAGATTGCCTGAAGGGAACAACCGCGACAGATCCAGGACGTGCGACCACTTTAATAGGTGTTGAGTGCTTGGCTTCTTCACCGCAACCATAGACCATGAATAAGAGGATCACTACGGAAATGGCGGCGTGAATTTGAATTGTAATTTTTTTTAGAATCATCACAAGGAATTGTTGTTTGGCATATATTAAAACACTCCGCCTTTGGTTTCAATACGGGTGATCTAATCCATAAATATCAGGTGTGGTAAAATATCGAGAATAATTCACTACCCAACGGTAGATAGTTTATGAAATGAGAGTTTTTCAGAGACAAATGAGAGATCCCTTAATGGAGAGAACGTATGGCGACGCAAAAACTTTCATCGGGAGGGCGACTTCCTGAGTTTACCCTGCCGCTCGTGAAAGGCGGTTCGGTGACTTTGGGAAAACCCGAAACGGAAGGGAACTGGCAACTGGTTTTTGTATACCGCGGTTTCCATTGCCCGATTTGTAAACAATACTTAACGAAACTGGAAAGCCTGAAAGATCAATTTTTAAAATTTAATGCGGAAGTGGTCGCTGTGTCCGGCGATCCTGAACCCAAAGCTTTAAAAATGGTCGAGGCCCATGGACTTACGTTTCCCGTGGCCTTTGATCTTTCGATTGAACAAATGAAAGAGTTAGGGCTCTATATATCCAATCCGCGTTCTCCGGATGAAACTGATCGACCCTTTTCGGAGCCGGGCATGTTTGCTGTGAACGCAGAAGGAAACGTTCAGTTGATTGATATCTCCAACACACCGTTCCATAGGGCCGATCTGGTTGAAGTGGTTGAAACCGTGGAATGGATTCAGGAAAATAACTATCCGATCCGGGGAACTTACGAATAGGGTGTTAACCCAATAAATGAAACGACGAAAACGCAGGAAGGAAAAAGTATCATGACGACCGTTCGCGCCTATGCCGCCGAAGCCGCGGGAAAAGAATTAAAACCGTTTGGCTATGAATTGGGACCGATCGGTCCATTTGACGTCGATGTGGCCGTCGAAAGCTGCGGAATCTGCCACAGCGACCTCAGCATGCTGCAAAACGATTGGGGCATTACCACGTTTCCTTTTGTTCCGGGACACGAGATCATCGGAACCGTTTCCGCAGTGGGAGAACACGTGACGCATTTGGCCGTCGGAGACCATGTGGGCGTCGGCTGGCATTCGGCCTATTGTATGGTGTGTGAACAATGCATGAATGGCGATCATAACATGTGCGCCACCGCCACCGGAGTCATTGTCGGTCGGCATGGCGGCTTTGCCGATACGGTGCGAGTGCAGGCACCCAGTGCGATTAAACTTCCGGATGGATTGCATGCGGCGTCGGCGGGTCCGTTGCTCTGTGGCGGCATCACCGTGTTCAATCCTCTGGTGCAATTTGATGTGAGCCCAACCGATCATGTCGGTATCATTGGAATTGGCGGATTGGGCCACATGGCGCTCAAGTTCGCCAACGCCTGGGGCTGTCACGTCACCGCGTTCACTTCCAGCGAAGCGAAAACGAAAGAAGCTTTGGAACTGGGCGCGCACGATACGATTAACTCGCGGGATGTCGAAGCCATCAAAGCGGCGGCACGAAGTTTTGATATTTTGCTGTCGACAGTCAACGTGAAATTGGACTGGAACGCTTACATGAGTACGCTGAAACCGCGTGGACGGTTTCATGTGTTGGGCGCGCTGATGGATCCGCTGGATATTGATGTGTTTCCGATGCTGTTCAATCAATACTCGGCGAGCGGTTCACCGGTGGGCAGTCCCGATACCATAAGGAAGATGCTGGAGTTTTCGGCGCGGCACAACATCCAACCGGTGACGGAACAGTTTCCCCTGAGCAAAGTCAACGACGCCATGGAACACCTCCGCCAGGGCAACGCCAAATACCGTATTGTGCTGACGAAGGACGGTTAGTCATTGTTGCCAGGACAGTTACTGGATGTTGGAAAACGATATAAAGAAAAAGTATCGAGAAAAAATTTGTATTGCATAGAGTCTTCTGGTTTTACACGCTCAAGGTAATTTAGCCAAGGCACTTTTAATGTTCTTGGCATTTTCATTCGCGATTTGTAATAAGGCTTCCAAGCGCTCCCGATTTTCTTTTACAATTTCTTCTTCATAACTAAGCCGTTGCATGGCATTTTCCAGGGCTAATTCCGCATTGGGTAAACCCGCTCCCTGCCTGTTGAAAGGCAACCCTAAATCCGTTGCAGTACTTTTAAGAATTTCACGGACAAAATAAGGTTGATGACTATCTCCTGTCCGGATTTCGGGATACGCCTCTAGAATTAAGGCGACCAAACCTGAAACAATGGGGCAGGCCATGGAGGTTCCATCCCAAGACGCATACCCGCCCGGCACAGAAGAGAGAATGGCTACTCCGGGAGCACATACATCAATTTCATGTCCTACGTTGGTGAAGTTTGCCGAAAATAATTTTCCATCAGGACTAAAATGATTCCCGATTTTTAATTGGTGACCGCTGTCTTCCGGAAAGGTATCGAGTTGTCCCATAGCGGCTACGGCAATGACATGATCGTATTTTGCAGGAAAGGATACGGGTTTGCCATAATTGTTTCCTGCAGCGGCAATACATGTGATTCCTCGAGCATTAGCTTCTATTAGAGACGTCTCAATTAGATTCGAGGGAACGCGGCTTCCTAAACTCATGCTGATCACATCGATATAATTTTCAATGCACCAATCTACGGCCTCCATAAGATCACTGAATCGGCCCCCTGGAAATACTTTCAATGAATATATTTCTGCTTCCGGTGCCACACCTATCACACCCAAGGAATTTTGTTGAGAAGCAATGACTCCAGCGCAATGGGTTCCATGGCCGTTGTCATCCTGATCCCATTTTTTAGGGTCCTGACCGTCTAACGTATTATAGCCACCCGCAGTTTTTAAATCTTCATGATCTACAATGCCCGAGTCAATAACGGCTACTTTAATACCCTTTCCGGTAAAGGAATCTTTCACCTTATCTACTCCCAACAATACATGACCCCAGTCATAATCACCGCTGATTGGAATTTTTTTAAGCTGAAATTGAATTTCTTTGTCGCTTTTAGCTTTTACGGAAGATTGTACCTGCGACCAATAATCCGCTCTGGGGGAAGCAATGATGTGTTTGAAATTCGATTCAAATACCCTGACAGTGGCGAGACCGTTTTTATTTGTCTTTCCTTTATAAGTGACTTGGTTACCCATACAAAAAATGGTGACATCGCTGATGGGTTTTTTATTTTCGTTTACAACTTTAAATTTAATAGAAAGCTCTTCGTCTGCAGACACTAAAGGAGAAAGGCCTGGCATCGGGAAAAACATTTCTAATTCTTGATCTTCCTCAATAATTAGATCTGTGCGTTGTTGAGCTAGCTTCTCAGCTTGATCTTCAGTCATTTCAATAATGCACTGGCCGGATTTTAATTTGCGGAGGCATTTAACATCTTTATTTTCATTGACGAAACTATCTACACTTTCGGTTAAACTTTCCGGCATCACGGAACTGCCTTGGTGTCCAATCAGAAATCTTTTTTTTGAACTCATCTTTTTTCTCCCATGACTGTCTCTAAAAATAAACTTAATCTTATGCAGCTCGGCTTTCTTCCTGGTTTGAAATGGCTAAGCTTAAATATTTATCCTCTTCGCTGACCATTAAATCCAATTCAACCATTTCGTTCAGAAAATCTTTAACATCCCTTGCTCTTACCGGATCATTAGGAAATTCCTTTCGAACAAATTTAAGAATGGCAGGAAAGCTGCGAACCGTATTGCAGTATTCGTATACTGCTTTTTGTTCATCATCTAAGATCATTTGCGATATTTTTGAATTCGTTCGGCTGTCTTCAATCAGGATGTTTGCCGGATCCATTTCCATTGAGTAAAGCCCTTCGCCATTATTATAACAATCCCGCCAAAAGTCGACAGCTTCCATCAATTCATCTTTATTATTAACAGGTTTGAAATCATCAACACATTCATACTCAAAAAAGTAAGCTAATTTGGAAATGCGTTCTTCTTTAAATGGATAAATTAAACCATAAACTTTTTCCGGTCTTAAATTGGTAATGCCATAGAGATCCGGGTTCATAAAATAGGGGCTGAACCTTTGCATAGAAAGTGGAATGACTGCTTCAGTGGGAACCAGATGGGTGATTTTATATATCATTTCCACCGTTTGGTGATAGTCTACTTGCTTCTCTCCCGGAAATCCAAAAATAATATTCCATGTAGGGTAAACATTGAATTGTTTGCAATATTTTAGAAACTGAATATTCTGCAAACTGGTGATTCCCTTCTTCATCAAACCAAGAATGTTGGTACTGAGACTTTCAATTCCCGGTTGAACTGAAGTGATTCCGGCCTCACTCATCATTTTGATTTGGTGCTCACTTAAGTTGGCTTTCACTTCGTAGAAAAACTCTGTATTAAACTTCTTTTTCTTAAGTTCCGGAATCAATTCCTTAAAGTAACTCATGTCTAGAATATTATCGACCATGGAAATGCGTCCAATATTATATTTGCTCGCATACTTCTCAGTCAGTTGTTTGATTTGGTCAATCACATTGTCTTTGCTTTTTGCCCGAAATCCCATGGTTTCTGCATTTAATCCACAAAATGTGCAATGGTGTTTCGCTCCCCACCAACAACCTCGTGAGGTTTCCATATGCAATTCTTCGCACTGTAAAAATGGAAATTTTTCCATTTGAGAAAAATAATCATCATAATTAGGGCAAGGCAATGCGTCCATATTATCAACCATAGGGGTAGCGGGATTTATTATAGACTCCCCATTGGAACGATAAATAACTCCCGGTAATTCTTCATAGGATTCTTGGCTTAGGATTCGTTTCACCAGCTCAGGAAAACTAAAATCGGCTTCACCATTGCAAATTATATCAATGAAGGGAAAGGAGCGATGTAACTCTTCTCCCATTTCATCGCTGCAATTGGCGCCACCAAATACAATCGTTTTATCCGGATATTGTTTTTTGATTCGGCTCGCAAGTGAAATTGAAGATAAGTTTTGTTCAAACATACTGGTAAAGCCAATGATCTTATAGGACTCCCATGGAAGGGTTTGCATGCATCGGTCTAAAAAGGGTTTTATAAATTTATTAATTCCAAAGATTTTGTCCACGTAGCTTTCCGGTCCCGTGTAAACCTTTCGCAGATGCGCCTTATAATGCTCCTGGTCGGCCAGTTGACTGCCGAAAAAATCTTGTGCAAACAGTCTTTCCCCTATTAACTGTGGAGGTACTAAACTGATTTCTTCATATAAATCGATTCCGATCATTTCTGCAAAATCAAAATTAAAATATTTTATGTCGCAAGGAATGCCTTCTTCTAGTAGCCGACCTTTCAAAATGCTAATCCCTACAACGGGCCATTTTGTAGTAGAAAACGGCATATTAATTAATAAAACTTTATTCTTATCCATTTTTCCCCTCGATTCCTACCCATCTAAACATAGTTTATGTATTGTGTTTTATTTAATCTCAAAGTATTTTTAAATAGAAAAATAAACGCTGAATCCATTAGAGCGTAACTATGTTATGTTCATAAAAGCTTGCCTTGTGATTCCGGTTCAAAAGTTTCTATCGTTAAAACTCGGACAACATTAAAAATATTTGCCTTTGGCTCTGGACCTAAGCGTCCTGCTTTGGGTCCAGAGAACTTATTGAGCAAAGGATGTGGAAAATTACATTTCTTTTGAAATACGCTCAAGAGTTCAGACTGATAAATGTTTTGTTGAAAACCTGATCTTCAGTCATCTTATCTATTTGTATTTCTAAAAAGTACCACCTCCTGGTTGCTATGATTTAAAGACTCACTTCCTTCCTAAAAAGGTCCCACCGGTCTCGTAAGAGGTCGGGTTGCAGGACGAATAATAGGCCTGGTAAGCGGTCGAGTTACCGGACGTGTTACGGGCCTGGTAAGCGGTCGAGTCACCGGACGTGTTACGGGCCTGGTAAGCGGTCGAGTTACCGGACGTGTTATGGGTCTTGTGATCGGTCGAGTCACCGGACGCGTTATGGGTCTCGTGATCGGTCGAGTTACCGGACGCGTTATGGGTCTTGTGATCGGTCGAGTCACCGGACGCGTTATGGGTCTCGTGATCGGTCGAGTCACCGGACGCGTTATGGGTCTCGTGATCGGTCGAGTCACCGGACGCGTTATGGGTCTGGTAATCGGTCGAGTCACCGGACGCGTTATGGGTCTGGTAATCGGTCGAGTTACCGGACGCGTTATGGGTCTCGTGATCGGTCGAGTTACCGGACGTGTTATGGGTCTCGTGATCGGTCGAGTTACCGGACGGGTTATGGGTCTCGTGATCGGTCGAGTCACCGGACGCGTTATGGGTCTTGTGATCGGTCGAGTCACCGGACGCGTTATGGGTCTCGTGATCGGTCGAGTTACCGGACGCGTTATGGGTCTTGTGATCGGTCGAGTCACCGGACGCGTTATGGGTCTCGTGATCGGTCGAGTCACCGGACGCGTTATGGGTCTCGTGATCGGTCGAGTTACCGGACGTGTTATAGGTCTTGTGATCGGTCGAGTCACCGGACGTGTTATGGGTCTTGTGATTGGCCGTGTCAACGGACGTGTTATGGGTCTTGTGATTGGCCGTGTCAACGGACGCGTTAAAGGTCTTGTGATTGGGCGAGTTATAGGGCCAGTTATCACGTCAGCTGGGTCATTCAAAGGTGAAAATTCACTTTCTTCAGCACCTTCCTCTTCGGCCAAAGACGCTTCATAGTCTGCCATCCCTTGGTAGTAGGCTTCTTCTTCAGCAGAGAGTTCTTCTTCAGCACCTTCCTCTTCGGCTAAAGACGCTTCATAGTCTGCCATCCCTTGGTAATAGGCTTCCTCTTCAGCAGAGAGTTCTTCTTCAGTGCCTTCCTCTTCGGCTAAAGACGCTTCATAGTCTGTCATCCCTTGGTAGTAGGCTTCCTCTTCAGCAGAGAGTTCTTCCTCAGCACCTTCCTCTTCGGCTAAAGACGCTTCATAGTCTGCCATCCCTTGGTAATAGGCTTCCTCTTCAGCAGAGAGTTCTTCCTCAGCGCCTTCCTCTTCGGCTAAAGACGCTTCATAGTCTGCCATCCCTTGGTAATAGGCTTCCTCTTCAGCAGAGAGTTCTTCCTCAGCGCCTTCCTCTTCGGCTAAAGACGCTTCATAGTCTGCCATCCCTTGGTAGTAGGCTTCTTCTTCAGCAGAGAGTTCTTCTTCAGTGCCTTCCTCTTCGGCTAAAGACGCTTCATAGTCTGCCATCCCTTGATAATAAGCTTCCAATTCTTCATTTGTAGACATGTCACCCTCCCTAAATTTTTAGTTTGATTCTGTATCTAGAAACTCCTTAATGGTCTTTATTAGTTGGCTGTTAGTTTCTGATAAATTTTGCAAATATTCTTTGTAGCCTTGTAGTTGATTATCTAGTTCAGACTCTTCAAGAGTTTGTGTGGAATCATAAATGGTATGGAACTCGTGCACAGCCCGTTCAATGGATTGTAAGCTTTGGTGGAATTCAGAAATGACAGTTTCCCAGTCGCTATTTAGTTGTGTGGTGTAATGAGATGATAGGTTTGTTGGGTCTTCGTAGGAAGGTAGGGGGTCCGGTTCTGAACCGGGGTCAACGTTTGTTTCGAATAGAGCGGCTTCATAATCAGCAATGCCCTGGTAATACGCCCTTGTGACAGAATCCTCTTTCATAAGTTCGTCCCTCCACGAAACTTAGATTGGCCTTCTGAATGTAAATACATTACCACACCGAAAAATTGTAATAAAGAAAAATTTCGGTAAAAACAATTTTTTTTAATTCAATATCAGAACTATCTGTTTTCGCCCAATTAGCACTCTAGGTGGGATAACTTGAAATTCATTGAAAAAACGCCTTCTAATCGGATTTTAGGGTCCTGTTTGGCTTGGAATTTTCGCTTTTCAAGAAAACCGTTATCCTATAAAAAAGTTATATTTTATGTCTATTCGGATAGACTTAAATGGTTAAACTGGCAAACTATTCATGCGAGAGAGGGGCTTTTTGATTTTAAATCGACAGTAATCGGGAGGGTCTAATTGCGTTCCTCTAAAAATAAAACTCAGGCATGTAAATTTGAGGCGAATTTGGAATGTCAAGATGTTGAAAGGGATGAAATCCAATCCTCTGCAAAATATATTGCTACCGCTTCTCCGGTGATGGTGTGGATAGGGTTTATAGGATGCTGGAATTTTCTGCGCGGCACAACATCCAACCGGTGACGGATGAGTTTCCCCTGAGCAAAGTCAACGACGCCATGGAGCACCTCCGCCAGGGCAACCCTAAATATCGTATTGTGCTGACGAAAGATTAACT
Source organism: Nitrospinaceae bacterium (assembly GCA_965223665.1). Classification (GTDB taxonomy): domain Bacteria; phylum Nitrospinota; class Nitrospinia; order Nitrospinales; family Nitrospinaceae; genus CBDCVY01. Next base: position 1,426,992 of record OZ245011.1, on the reverse strand, counting down.
CGTGAAATTTATACAGGTTTAATGAGAGAAGTGAGGTAGGATTTGATGTGGGTGATGATTTGGTCTTTGTCGCCGGGGGCGGCGTTGATTTCGTAGACGACCATGCCGAGGTCAAACACGGTTAAAAACTTTATGAGGCTGTCCGGGTGGACACCCGGTTTCAAGTTGCCTGCTTCTTTCGCCGCGACTATGTTGTCCTTCAATACTTTCTGGAATTCCGTGATGGCTCGGATCATTTTGTCATAGGTTTTTTTATCGATGACGTGTTTTTCTGTCAACGAATTAGCCAAAAAGCATCCGTGGAGAAAGAGATCCATTTTTAATTCGTCGTAATAAGCCAGAATATTTCCCATTCCGCGTGGTTCTCGCGAAAGCGGTTTGGCAGTGTTCGACAGTTGGCCCAGGTAAAGGTCCATTGCTTCGTCGAATAACCCGGCTTTACCGCCGAACTCTTTATAAAGTCCGAACCGGTTGAGGCCGGTGACTTCCACCAGTTCCTGCAAATGCGTCCCTTCATAGCCCTTGTGCCAGAACAGTTCCATGGCTTTTTCCAGAACCTCGGCTCGGTTGTACTCTTTTTTGCGTCCCATAAGGTCACTATATCAAAGAGTTAGTGGAAAAATCAAAATAAATCACCTTTCGTTCAGAAATATGTTGACAGCCTCGGGAGAGATATGTTTTAATCACTTATCGTTCAGAAATAATTGAAACCATCTGGACGGACGGGATTAAAGAGAGCTTTGCAAAAGAATAAATTGAAAAACCCCTGGAGGTAAAATCCCCCCAGCCCCCTTCATAAAGGGGGAGCGCATGGGTTCTCAAGTTTAAACTTGTTGTATTTTGCTTAGTTCGGGGTAATTCAAAGGTCTATTAATAAAGAAAGAAAACGACATGAAATCGGACAAATTAAACCCACTCGTAGAGGCCAACCTGGAGGCGGCTCTCCAGAAAGTCCGGAGCCAAATATTATTGAAAACCGTTGTTTTTGGCAAGGTTATATCAAAAAGAGGGGCTTTATCAGGCATCCAGGCCGGAGTGGACGGTTTTTTTACCTAATAACTTTACTAACCAGTTAGTTTTAATTTTACATCATTCAAAGAGGAGGATGATTCATGACCACGCAAACCACATCAACAAACATCGCTATTAATATAGAACCTTTTCAAACTGCGGAGTCCCGCCGGGAGGAACCCTCCCGCTATGCCCGCTGCATTGAGGCATCGAAATCGGTGCGCTGGGATATCGAGCAGGACGTGATCCGCGGCCGGTCCTTTGATCTCTCTCAGAAGTTCCTGCCCGATGGACTGTCCCTCGTTTCCCAATTGGGTTTTTTAACCGAGGCGGAGCAACGGTACCTGAGTCAAATTCAGGGTCGGACTTACTGCAACATTTTCCATATGGCCGAACGGTTTGTGAATGCGAAAGTGCTGGAAGTGAGTCAGGATCACCGGTTTGGAGACCAAACCGCACTGGAAGCGCTGATTCGGTTCAGTGATGAAGAATTAAAGCACCAGGAAATGTTCCGTCGTTTGGAACAGTTGGCCGATTCACAAATGGCGCCTGGTTACACATTTGTCCCTGACGCAAACGAAGTGGCGCAGGTGGTGTTGGAAAAAGGAACGTGGGCGGTGTTGGCGCTCACCCTGCATATTGAAGTGGTGGTGCTGGTGCACTATCGCCAAAGCATTGGAGTAGAGAAGGGTCTGTCGCCGCTGTTCAAGGATGTGTTTCGTTATCACTGGATGGAAGAAAGTCAGCACGCCATTATGGACGAACTGGAATGGGATCGCTGCAATCGACAAACCTCATGGGAAGGCCGCGACCGAGGCGTGAACGAGTTCATTGAACTGGTCGGCGCGGTGGACGGCATTCTGCAAATGCAGTCGCAGGCCGATGCCGAATACTTTGCGCGGACTTGTGGTCGCGTGCTCACCGTGGATCAATGGCGGCCGGTGGAAGCGCTGATCTTAAAAGCGTACCGATGGCAGCACATTATTATGGGCGCGCAACAACCGCACTTCAACAAAGTCCTCACCAGTTTTGTCACCGAGGAACAGTACCACCGCATCGAACAGGCGCTTGCAAGTATTTCTTAATCCATGGGAATTAGGGCGGACTCAGTCCGCTCTAATTTTTTTCAAGAGAGCTTTGTATAATAGAAACTATGAAACAAAATACAATAAACATAAAAATGCGACCGATGTGCTCCCCCTTTTATGAAGGGGGCTGGGGGGATTTTACCTTATTCTTAAAACCCCTGAAGGTGAATCACCCCGACCCTCTTTAGGAAAGAGGGGGAACATTGATTTCACTTTTTAATATTTTTAGTGGTTCATTCAATAATTTGACTTATGCAATGGTCTCTTTAAAAAAAGGAATACTCTAAACTCGCTTGGAGATAGATTCTATTAATTCTTTTTAGGTTAGGGTTTGTTATATAATGAAAAGGATTCTATTTTTCAATTAGCCTGATTGGGAAACGTATTGAGGCCATAGTTTGAGTGAAATTGAATACCAGGGAATGTATGCAGGTCGATAAATTATTTTGGAAACGATTTTGGCAAAACGAGGATTATAGATATTCTGTTTATATCGTTGTGCTTTTGACGAGTGTTTTCTTAATTTTTTATCTTACAACTGGAATATATAGTTATTTTTCTTCCAAAGAAAGTGAGAAAGAACTTGCCGGATTTGCCGTTTCCTTCTTTTCTGAAAAGTTAGATGAATATCATCCTGAGCAAAGTTGGATTGGAGGAGGGGTGCACTCAGTGGCATATCGTCTCCCAATGGATTTTGCCAGGGACCTGCATTGTGATCAATTAAAAGATTATCGAGTTCAAGAAGGGCAATTATATAGGTCTCCTAATGCGTCTCTTATAGATAATTATATTAATCTCTCCCAATCCTATTGTATAAAAGTTATAACCCACCCACGAGGTAGCCGTAAATTTTACCCAATTCTCCAGGGACGAGTTTTAGTTTTAACATGGTTGTATTTATCTTAGGTTTGCCCAATCGAGGATAAGTTATTTTCTTATTAAGAATTTAAAAGTTTTGTTTTAATGACCAAACCCGCGGGAGTGGGCTTCCTGTTGTAAGCGTTTCCAGGCGGGTTTGGGTTCGCCGGTCCAGGATTGTAGTCCCAGGCTCCCCAGAAACGCGCGGAAACTTTGCGAGTCATATTGGTAATAGTCGACATACTTCTGCACGCCATGGCTGGGCGCTTCATGCATCCACTGAAAATTAAGAAGACGAATGCGGTTTGCATGCTCATCCCAGGCCTTAAAAGTTTCGGTAATAAACTCGGCTTGCTGTTGCAGCGAACTCTTGAGGGCAGGGTTGGAGGGATAGCCGATTTGGTAAAAGAAAATCGGTTTGTCTTCAATGGCGTTCACCGCTGCTGCAAAATCGTCATGCACCGCATTTGGCGATTTTACCGAGGCCAGTTTTTGTTGCATGGGATAATACGAAACGCCAATTGCATCGCTGTACTGGTGCAGCCGACGCAGTCGTTCCAAATCTGCTCCGGTAAAAGCGGCAAAAGTGGTTTCGCAGGAAATAAATGTTCCGGGAAATTTTTCGCGGGCATATGCGGACACTTCTGAGTAAAACCGAATCCACTCTTCCCAACGTTCTGCATTTCCCCACATATAAATATCGACTTCGGAACCGATGGTGAGCGAGACCAGTTCCACTTTGGTGATTTGTTCCGCCGTCCAATCCAAAAGTTTTTTAAACCGAGCGATCATTTGCGGATCATCCATCGGAAGGTTTGCTAAATCCGAAGGCACAACCTTTTGACTGGTGTGAATGGGACGCAGGGTCACGTGAATGGGCATCCCGCGCTTGGAATAAAAATAATTGCCGATGGCCAGAAAATTCACCTGTGGCTCGAAAGTTTCGGGAGTGGTTTCAATTTCTCGCCAGTCCATGGAGAGCACCTGCGTTTCGTTCCCGGCCTCCAGCGATTCATCGAACAGCGCATCGAAATCTCCTTCGGCTCCCATGTTCGCCTGAATACCGAGCATGCGTTTTCCTTTCCCGGCATGGGTGAGTTGCGAAGAAGAGTTCGAGCAGGCGTTGTAAAAAAAGAGACACAGTATAAATACAATGCCATTAAGGAAGGCGTTTTTATTTAACAGTTTTTTATTTTGGTTTCTGGTTAAACTCAACATGCGGTTCCCTGAAAAATCCTTTCTTTTAGTATAACGACATCACTGCGGACTCAAATAAAACTTTATAAAAAGGAGGACGATGTGTCTCCCCTTTTTAAAGGAGTGGGAATGCAGCATTTGTAGTTGCATCCGTTAGCCGAAGAGAGTAGGGTTTGAATAAATACGGACCTGTTGTTCTGGTTTTAGGGGTTGGCTCCCACTGAATGAAAAGAACATTAATGACCTGAAAAAAATTATGAGCGAGAATAAAAAATCAATTCATGCCGGGCGGGATATTCACGCCGGTGGAGACATTATTCAGGGAGATAAGATCGGCATTTCCCTTCAGGAGCACAAGGCGGAACTGGAGAAAGAAGTTCGAAAAGTTCGGGCGCAGTTGAAGGAAGAATATGAAAAGGGTCAACAGCGCGATCAGGAAAAAATTTCTCTGCTGGAAAAAGTATCGAGTTTAACGGAAGCAAGACTCAATGATGTTGAAGAAGACTTGGAGAAAACCAAAAAACTTTTGGCGGAAACCAAGGAAGCTTTAGAGCGGCAGTCATCGATTCCCGCCAACCAGATCGCCGAAGCGCAGGAACATTTAAACAAAGGAAAAACCGAGAAAGCTGAAGCCCTGTTCCAGCAGGCGCTGGATGAGAAGACGGAACAGGCGGCCGAAGCGGCTTACGAAATCGGGCGGTTGGCAGAAAACAAACTTAATTTTCCAAAAGCGCTGCAGTATTTCGAGCGCGCCACGCTATTGACTCCTGACAATCCGGTTTATTTGACTGCTATTGCGTCGCTTTATTTTACGCTGGGACTTTTTGATAAGTCCATTGAGTATCATGAGAAGGCTCTGGATATAAATATAAAATTAAAAGGAGCGGAGGATTTTGACGTTGCCATCAACTTAAATGGTCTGGGACGCGCCTGGAGTTATAAGGGGCAGTTTGATAAGGCGATTGAGTATTATGAAAAAGCTTTGGCCTGCAACATTAAATTAAATGGTGAAGAAGACCCGCAGGTGGCAATCAATTTGAACAACCTGGGGCAAGCGTGGTGCGAAAAAGGGAACTATGACAAGGCGATTGAGTATTATGAAAAAGCTTTGCAGGTGAGAGAAAAATTGTTTAAAGGACCGCATGCTCATATTGGATCCAACTTGAGCGATTTGGGAATGGTTTGGGATCGAAAAAAGGATTATGATAAAGCGGTGGAATATTATGAGAGGGCATTAGAAATCTATAAACAGACTCTGGGAGAGCGGCACCCCTGGGTGGCCACCGGTTGGAATAACCTGGGAGCGGCTTTGGTCAATAAAGGCAATATTGAAAAAGGAATCGAGTACTTTGAAAAAGCTTTGGCAACGGACCGTAAAAACTATGGCGAGAGTCACCCGGATATTGCGAGGGATTTATTTAACCTCGGCTATACTTTTGAATTGCAAAAGAAATTTGAGAAAGCACTTCAAAACTATCAAAAAGCCCGAGCCATGTACCAGCAATTTGGTCAGGACCATATAGTAAAGGAAGTAGATTACTTTCTCGACCGCCTTGAGAAAAAATAATCAATGATAAGCAACAACGATGATGAGTAAGAGTAACAGATCCATTCATGCAGAAGGAAATATTCACGCCGATGGCGACATCGTCCAGGGGAATAAGATCGGCATTTCTCTTCAGGAGCACAAGGCGGAACTGGAGAAAGAGGTTCGCAAAGTTCAGGATCAGTTGAAGGTAGAATATGAAAAAGGTCAACAGCGCGATCAGGAAAAAATTTCTCTGCTGGAAAAAGTCTCGAGTTTAACGGAAGCGCGGTTGAATGATGTTGAAGCGGATTTGGAAAAAACCAAAAAGCTGTTGGCGGAAACCAAAGAAGCTTTAAAGCGGCAGCCTTCGATCCCGGAGGACCAAATTGCCGACGCGCAGGAACATTTAAATAAAGGAAAAACCGAGAAAGCGGAAGCTCTGTTCCAACAGGCGTTGGATGAAAATGTTAAGTATATTGAGAAATCCGAAAAACAATTGGACCAATCGAAACAGCAGGCCGCCGAAGCGGCTTACGAAATTGCACGATTGGCGGAAAATAAACTCGATTACGCCAAGGCGCTAAAATATTTTGAGCGGGCTACCCAACTGGACCCGGAGAATGCATTGTATTTGAATGAGACTGGACTTATCTTTGATACGTTAGGTAAATACAGTAAGGCTATTGAGTATCTCAAAAAAGCCTTCGCCTGCAATATTAAAACGTATGGAGAAGATCATGTAGAGATTGCTACCAGTTGGAACAACCTGGGCCTGGCTTTTAATCATAAGGGAGATTACGATCTGGCGATAGATTATTTCGAGAAGGCCTTGGCTCGTAATATTAAAACCTATGGTGAGGATCATCCGCATGTGGCCACCAATTGGAATAACCTGGGCTTGGCCTGGAATAATAAGGGAGATTACGACAAAGCGATTGAGTATTATGAAAAAGCGCTGAAGAGTGATCTCACTACTTATGGTGAGGAGCATTCCAATGTCGCGACCTGTCGCAACAACCTGGGGTGGGCCTGGAATAATAAGGGGGATTACGACAAAGCCATTGAGTATTATGAGAAGGCTTTGGACAGCGATCTTAAAACTTTTGGCGAAGAGCATCCCAAAATTGCCATTCGTTGGAGTAACCTGGGGCAAGCTTGGGATTCCAAGGGGGAATATGATAAGGCCATTGATTACCATGAGAAATCAAGGGCAGTCAGAGAAAAATTGTTTAAAGGGCCTCATCCTCATATCGGATGGAGTTTAAGTGACCTTGGCTTAGTTTGGATTCGACAAAAAAAATTTGACAAAGCCATTGAGTATTATAAAAAGGCGTTAGAAATATATAAACAAACTTTGGGAGAATCTCACCCATGGGTGGCAACCGGTTGGTATAATATCGGCTACGCTTACCAGGGGCAAAACAATTATGAGGCGGCGCTGGAAGCTTATCAAAAAGCGCGAGCCATTTACCAAAAATTTGGTTTGAACCATATGGTGAAGGATGTAGACTCCTGGCTCATCCCCCTTCAAACAAAAATGAATAAGGAATAGAATTCATGAATATTAAAAGAGTGCTTTGGGGAACGGTGGCGTATACGGTCAGCACCTTTATCTTAGCGGTGGTGTGGCATGTGGGATTGTTCGAGGAACGGTATCGTGCTTTTGGCTACATTGAAGGCGAGCCGAGTTTTTCTCTTGGTTTTTTAACGATACTGTTGCAGGGGTTTGCGTTGTCCGTGTTATTTCCGCTGGTCAAGTTTTATGGAATCCCCATTATGCGCGGCGTGAAGTTTGCCTTTTTGGTGGGAGCGTTTTTCTGGACGTCGCACGTGCTGGCGTTTGTCGCCAAGCAGTCGGTCCAACACGTACTCCAGTTCATGGTCATGGAAACCATTTACCTGACGTTCCAGTTCGGAATTTTCGGCATCCTCCTCGGACTCATTTACCACGAAGGCAAAGTGCCCTTGCCCTTTCACACACAGTAACTGGCTCGCCGCCAGAGCCTGCAGACCCTCACTCGCCGTGAGAGGCAGCGGGCCAGCGCCCGCAAGCAAAAATGATTTTCGATGATCGGTGGTTAACGCAGAATCTTGAGAGCCTTTTCATAAGTTCAGTTTGTTCTATATATAGGGCGGATTATTTAGAAGAAAATATTAAAACGGAAGTCGATGATCGCCCTCTTTTTAAAGAGGGCTGGGGTGATTGACCACCTGGGGTTTTAGTCGAATGAAAAAAACTTGCAGGGTGGACTTGGGGTCGTTGGGAGTATATTGATTTCCCTTCTTTTTTTTTATATGATGCGGAAAATATCATCTCCACCCTTATAGCGAAGATTTTGAAAAACTAAGACCACCGGTTTTTTTTCTCCAATGAGAGGTAGGCGTGGCTCCATTGTCGCAAACGCAATCCTGGAATTTTAAAATTATCCCCACCGCTGCCGAATCTCTGTGCCTGGAACTGTCCGGCAGTTGGAAGCTGGCTGGGAATCTGCCTTCCACTGTGGAAATTAAAAATCAGTTTTTAAATTGGCCAACTCCGAAGCGTGTGGTTTTCGATACCCGTGCGTTAGAGTCCTGGGATACAGGTCTATTGACATTTCTGAATCATATTGAAGCTTATTGCCATTCCCGGAAGGTACAGTTGGATTCTACGGGTTTGCCTCAAGGTGTACGCCGTCTTTTCGAATTAGCCCATGCGGTGCCAAAACGTATCGAAAGCGAACTTGTGGATTCACCGGATCCTTTGCTCAGTCGCATCGGTATGGGAACTTGCAACATCATCCGTACGACCGGGGAGATGCTCGAATTCATAGGCCAGGCGTTTTTGGCCTTCCTCAAACTCCTTCAGGGGAAAGCCCGGTTTCAGAAAAAAGATTTATTTTTGGTTCTCTACGAATGCGGGGCGCAGGCACTTCCTATCGTATCCCTCATCAGCGTATTAGTGGGGCTCACTTTAGCATTTGTGGGGGCGGTGCAACTGCAGCAATTTGGCGCTGAGATTTATGTGGCCAACCTGGTCGGCCTTGGTATGGTGCGTGTGATGGGTGCCATGATGGCCGGGATCATTATGGCGGGTCGTACCGGGGCGGCGTTTGCAGCTCAGCTTGGAACCATGCGGGTGAATGAGGAAATGGACGCCCTCACCACGATGGGTATTTCCCCGATGGAATTTCTAGTGCTGCCACGTTTGCTGGCGCTTATGTTGATGATGCCGTTATTGTGCCTGTACGCGGATTTTCTTGGAATACTGGGGGGCGCTTTCGTGGGATGGAGTATGCTCGACATTTCACCGATGGAGTATTTCATTCAGACCAAGAACTCTATCGATATGAATGATTTTCTTTCCGGGTTGATCCAAAGCGCGGCCTTTGGAGTGTTAGTGGCAGTATCCGGATGCATCCGCGGTATGCAGTGCGGAAAGAGTTCTGCCGCTGTAGGTAACGCCGCTACCTCTGCGGTGGTAACGGGAATCGTATTTATTGTGATCGCGACATCCGTGTTTACGGTCATATTCAATATTCTGGATTTTTAAAAATGGAAATCGATAACCGCAATGACTGAAACAGAGACTCACATTCGCGTAGAGCAGCTGGATATGGCCTATGGGGATTTCGTTATCCAACGCAATCTTAATTTCACTGTAAAGCGGGGTGAGGTGTTCATTATCATGGGAGGCAGCGGCTGTGGCAAAAGTACTTTGCTTAGACACCTGGTGGGTCTGATTGAACCGGACCAGGGAGAGATTTTTTATAACGGAGAAAACTTTTGGGAGGCCGATCCCTGGGAACGGGAGCGGATGATGCATCGGTTTGGAGTGCTTTATCAAGCAGGAGCACTATGGAGTTCCATGACGCTGGCGGAAAATGTGGCTTTGCCGCTTTCCGAGTTTACAGACCTCACTCCCTCGCAGATTCGAGAGGTGGCCATACTCAAACTGTCTCTTGTCGGGCTTAAAGGATTTGAGGAATTTTATCCCTCTGAAATCAGCGGGGGGATGCAGAAACGAGCCGGGCTTGCACGCGCTATGGCCCTGGACCCCGAACTTTTGTTTTTCGACGAACCTTCTGCAGGACTGGATCCCATCAGCGCCCGCCTTTTGGACGACCTGATTGTTGAACTGAAGTCCAGTTTGGGAACAACTGTGGTTGTGGTCACTCATGAATTGCAAAGCATTTTTGCGATTGGAGACGATTCCATCTTCCTGGATGCGGAATCCAAAACCATGATCGCCCAGGGGAATCCCAAAAAACTTTTAGCGGAATCCACAGAGCCGAAGGTTCGGAATTTCCTGACCCGGAGTTCTCCAACTCTGGAGGCGCGATGAAAGTTAAGAAAGCCAATCCGACATTGATTGGAGGATTTGTCGTAGGTGCCATCCTGCTCATGATATTTGGTTTGATCTTTTTTTCCCAAGGAAAGTTTTTTACAAAAACCAAAAAATGGGTGATGTTTTTCGACAGTTCGGTTGCGGGTTTGTACGTGGGGGCTCCCGTCAACTTTCGTGGAGTGCAGATTGGCTCAGTTGTAGATATTCTGATGCAGGTGAATTACGAGGAGGTGGATGTGCGAACGCCGGTAATTGTTCAAATAGAAGCAAACCGGATTACCCTGGTGAACGGCGAGAAGGTGGACTTTGACAAGGACGATGATTTTGCTTATAAATTGATCGAGCGGGGGCTTCGGGCGCAGTTGGTGACCCAAAGCTTTGTCACGGGTCAGCTTGCGGTGGAGTATGATTTTTATCCCGACGCCCCGGTTAATCTGGTGGGGGCCTATGAAGGTGTGCCGGAGTTTCCCACGATTCCTTCTAAAATCCAGGAACTGGGAGAGCGACTCGAAAAACTACCTCTCAACGATCTGGTGACGGCCACCCTGCACATGGTACAGTCGATGGATAATATGGTGCAGTCGATAGATAAAATAGTGGGTGCGGGTGAACTGAAGGAAACTATCCTTTTGGCACGCGACAGTTTGAAGGAGACACGCGACCTGGTGAAAAAAATCAGCGATCAAGCTTCGCCGATTTTAGCCAACATTTCCGCGGTGACCATGGAAATGAATGAAACCCTGAAAGCGGCTCAAGTGGATCTTAAACAGGGCAAACAGTCACTCTCTGAAATGGAACAGGAATTTTCGGAGGCCATGCGGGAGGCCCGCACTCTTGCTAAAAACATTAACGACAAGGTCGATCCTCTCGCCACCCAGCTTTCGGGAACTCTGAAGTCTACGAAAGAAGCTGTGGACGGAGGTAAGAAAACGCTCAAGCTTGTTCAGGAAGCCGTCGATACTGACTCGACCCTGCGTTTTGAACTCGACAATGCTCTTAGGGAGCTGTCTACCGCCGCCCGATCAATCCGTATATTGTCCGATTATCTCGCCCGGCATCCGGACGCTTTGCTCTACGGCAAGGCCGGCGCACCCAAAAGGAGATAGGTTTTATGATGTTTCGTTGGTTCGTTCTAGTTCTTTCCGTTATGCTGTTGTTCCTGTCGGGATGTGGAGGTTCTTCATCAGTTCCAGCAAAATTTTACGTGCTTTCACCTTTGGAAACTGGCAGCAATGCCGATGCTATCACTGCTACGCCCCAATCGAATCTGGCGCTGGGAATTGGTCCCGTGGAGCTTCCCGAACACCTCAACCGCCCACAAATTGTAACGCGCACCAATCAGAATAATGTCGATCTGTCTGAGTTTCACCAATGGGCGGAGCCTCTGGAGGGTAATTTTTCAAGAGTATTGGCTGAAAACCTTTCCGCGCTGATGAAAACGGATCGGATTTCAATTTTCCCATGGAGAGGTTCAACGCCAATCGACTACCAGGTCATAGTCGAGGTCACCGAATTTATTGGGATGATGGGGAAGGGCAGTATTTTGAAAGCCAGGTGGACGGTGCTCACCAATAACGGAAAGGATACCCTGGTCATGAAAAAATCCGACTTTCGGCAACAGGTTCCTTCCGCTGACTTTAAAGGCATTGTGGCAGCTATGAACCAGACCCTCACCGATCTCAGTCTGGAAATCGCGACCTTCCTGCAAACGCTGAATCAATCATAACCGTCCACATCGGCCCCCGGCCGACGGGGAAATTTATCTCCGATGTGTTTACTTGCAAATAGAAGCATTAGAACCTTTCCCTAAGTTGAGTTTGTTCTATATATAACGCTGGTTCTTTAGAAAAAAATGTTAATAGAGCGTTGATGTATTCCCCCTTTGTGAAGGGGGCCAGGGGGATTTTTCCACTCGCCGTGGAGGCAACTTTTATTAGCGATGATCGGTGGTTAACGCAGAATCTTGAGAGCTTTTTCGTAAGTTCAGTTTGTTCTATATATAGAGCGGATTCTTTAGAAGAAAATATTAAAACGGAAGTCGATGATCGCCCTCTTTTTAAAGAGGGCTGGGGTGATTGACCACTTGGGGGTTTAGTGTTGAGTGGAGAAAACGTAAAGAAATGATTCTGAAGATTCGGTCTACACAGTAACTCATCGCAAAAAAATATTCCCACCGGCTGTGAGCCGGCAGCGTCACGCTGCGGGCTGGGGTGATTGACCACTCGCCGTGGCGGCAAAAGGGATATTCAATAGTTTATGGATAGAGGGTCCGAAAGGTACCTTATGAAATTTTTGCTTCTTCCAGGCGTGGCCTGGTGTGGTTATTGATCCACCTACTTTGAAACCCTATACTGGATACATCAAAAACGAGGATAGGCTTTTTATAATAATGAAACGAATATTTTCTCAATTCCTAAAAATTGTGGGACAGTTGGCAATGTGCCTGATGCTGACATCGTGCTCTATGAGCCCGGACCCCGATTACGAAAACGCGTTTCGGTTTCAATTGACTCAAATGGTGGCGGATAACGACAGGCACGAAGTCTATTTTAAATTTCTGGATTCGGTAAAATACGACAAACGTCTCAGAACTCAAATCGGCCATCTGGTGGTATCGAATAAAGCGAATATCGACCTGCACATGTTCAATTACTCCACCTTGTGCGGACTCATCAAAACACAATCTGACGAAGCCATTGCGCCGGTGCACATTTTGGGAAAGCCTTACGAGATACTGGACTGGTCCAACCCGTTTCTGGATGCTTTTGAATACCGACTCAACTTTCCACCCAAAACCAGAACGACGCTTCCGCTGGATCTGGATATTCGGTACGCGGCCAGTGACCTGCTGGACTCCGTGATGGGACCGGAGGTGAAAGTGAATGTCGAAATTTATCCCTGCAACTTCACACCCGGCACCAAGAAAGTAGGCAAGGACGCTCTCCCCGTGAAAGATCCTTTAGGATCAGTCGATCTATACCTCTCCGGAAAACCTATTTGAAGTGGTTCTTTTAGGGATCCGGAACAATACGCGGAATAAATTTTGAATACTTCTCTCCGATTCTGCATCTAATTATATAAATCGAAAATTAAATGTTCCCACCGGATGGGGTCCGGTCTTTAGAAGAAGATTAGGATAGAAGTGGGTGCGTTCCCCCTTTATGAAGGGGGCTAGGGGGATTTTTCCTTCAGGGGTTTTAAACTAAATGAAAGAAGACGTTGTGGGAAGTTCTGTAGATACAGTTTCCAAAGAAACACATTGAAGATTAATTCCGAGTGCAGCGTCACGCTGCGGGCTAGGGGGATTTCCGGGCCACGCCTGGAGGGAATATTTTATTTTCGATGATCCGTGGCGAGCGCAGAATCATCACAAAACTTTCTTAAGTAAAGTTTGCCTTTAGAAGAAAAATTAGAAAACGAAGGTGAATGTGCTCCCTCTTTTTAAAGAGGGCTGGGGTGATTGACCTTATTAATAAACTTTAAAATAAAGAGTTGAAACTATGAAAATCGAAGGAGTCGACCACATTGCCTTGAACGTACGCAACCTCAAACGCGCCGAAGACTTTTACACGAAGGTTTTAGGATTCGAAGTATTCATGCGCCTGGAAACCGGAGCGCCGCACATTATGGTGAGGGTGGGTCCGTCCGCCGTGGCCCTGTTCGAAGCCCCCGATTTAGACACCACGAAAGAAATCGACAAACTGAGTGAGGACTGGCTAGCCGCCAGAGGCAACTGAGATTTTCGAAAACATTGCGACGATACCGTATTTACTGATACTCATCGAAGATTAAATTTACCGACCGGACGGGGTCCGGTCCTGTGGTCCGCTGAGATGGGATCGCCATGGACTTCAACGACCCCGACACCAACCACCTCGAAATCCATTTTGTGTAATTGGCGATGGGAATACAGATTGGATAATTGATATTAGTGTGCAAGATGCTAGTGGTTATCTTTCGGAAGATGATTTTAGTTGCCAACACTGCTGGTGTGAATAATTATCATGGTCCTGGCTTGCTTTTTCCTAAGTTTTCTTTTTCTATGTCTTTTTCTTTTTTGAGGTTTCCCGATGCTTTATTTTTTAATTTTGTATCTTTATTCAATTTTTTTTCTCCCGTTGCTTTCCCCCCCAAAGAAAATTCATTAATGTATTTAATCCATTCAGGAGGTGATGATGGAGTGTAAACTCTTAGATCAGAGCTTCCCATACCTAAATAATTCGGTTTTTGGATTTGTTGAAGGTTTTCCAATCGGTCTAGTCGCTCATTTGAATTGCTAATCAACCGAATTAGATGATGCAAGCCCTCCACTACTTGACCAATTGCTTGGCCTTCCGAATTCTCACTATTTTGAAGTTTTTCTAAGTTTATAGAATTTGAAAAAGGTGTAGTTAATTCAAAATCGGGTTTTTCAATAGCTTCTATTTGTAATTTAATTTCGGTTTTTGCTCGATCCACACTATCTAAATCTTTATGATTAAAATGAATTGCTCTTAAATCAAAAACATCAAATGGTATATTTTCTCCATCTTGAATTAGATGTATAAAAGGTTTATTTATTAGGTGTCTAAAGGCAATCTCATAAAAAACGTTAGGATTTCTCTCTGTTAAATCTGCAATTACAAGGTCCGCTTCTTCAATAAATTGCAAAATTTGCCCTGAAATCATTCCAGGTTCACTAATTTTGTCAGCCCGAGTTGTTTCATATCCCAATTCTTTTAAGGGCGGTTCAATTATATATTTTAATACTTGATCTGAACGCTTTCGGGTTTCGGAGTCTGCCGCTCCAATTGGTGCTATTACAAAACACTGTTTACTCTGATTTTTAGAAGCTTTTTCCCCTTCGGTATTTTTATTCCCATACCCTTGTGGAACTGCCATAATAATGCTCCCTGATTTTTAGAATAGAGATTTATTTTCTCAACACTACCCAAATCCGTTTTGGTAATCAAGGAAAATTTGGGCTAATAAAATATGAAGGTTTGATGGCTTAATTGAGGTACAACTTTGGGGCCTTTTAGGGTTCATGTTTATTTTTAAAGGGCAAATATTCACTCCAATCCCCCTCAAATTCCCTTACTTAAAATCTACGGCGGCACGGGCGCTTTACACCTTTTTGGGTATCCGTTACTCTGGATAATAGGTTAGGCTCGAAATAAGTTCTGATCTCAAAATTCTCTCTACAACAAAACTATCGATTGAAAGGATACCGGGTGGTCATGGTCCATTTCGCCAAAGGTCTTATTGTCATTTATATAACCTCGCTCTTCGTGGGATGCGCCATGCAGGGCAATTTGTTTCGAACGGTGCGTCCCCATGCCAAGCATGTGAAAGAGGTTAATGCGACTCCGTCGGATTGCATCGACCTCGGCACGATCAAGATGCTCGACTTCCCCGAGTACGATGACGAGGAGTACAACTTCGATGCGTTCACCAAGTTCTTCACCAACAAAACCGGCAAGGTGGGTGGCGACACGTTTCAGGTTCTCAAGCGATGGAAAACCATGGAGGCTTCCGAAGGTTATGATAAGGAACCTTACTTGAACGGCATCGCGCAGGCGTATCGCTGTCATAACAAAGATAAGTTTGTGATGGATCCCCGACTCAAGGTCAACCTCATCTATGATGAACCGTTGGGATGCAAGTACGTTGGCAAAGCATCGGAGCATGACATGTACATTCATTATGTGGAAATGAAAGTCCGTGAAGCCGCCGTCGATGATAACGCCAACACCGCCTATATGCACGAAGTGAATAAACTGTATAAAGTGGGTGACCGCAGTTTCTTTTCGCATTATGAGGTAGAAGCGAAACTGTACAACTGTCCGGTGATGTCTTCGCCGAAAACGCCGGCGAAAATCCGCGTGCGCTCCGGCACTGGAAAGGCCTAGTTTAATATGAAATTAAAAACGAAAATTCCCAGGCGGTCAATCACCCCAGCCCTCTTTAGGAAAGAGGGGGTACATTCCCTTTCGTTCTTTCATTTGTTTCTAAAGAAAAACTCAACTTTAGAAATATTAGGTGGATTCAGTTGTTATCGCAGACCATAGTAAATAATTTTCGGGTTCAGCGTTACCCTGGCCCGGCCGGCGGCAGCATTCATTTGCGACGGCAGCGTGATGCTGCACTCATAATTTATGTGCGATGAGGTTACTTGCTGACAGAATTATGAAAACTTTTTTGATTTTGATGTTTAACCTTCAGAAGAAATTATTGAATGAAGGCCATGTGTTCCCCCTTTATGAAGGGGGCCAGGGGGATTTTACCTCCAGTAGATTTTTAAAATAATTTCAAACCCCTGAATGTGAATCACCCCAGCCCTCTTTAGGAAAGAGGGTGCACACCGGCTTCACACTCATTAATGGAATCCGATGAAAGTAACGACAGATCTTACTCGAAAAGACTTGCTTCAGTTTAACCTTTCAATATTTTATAAATTGAAGGCGAACCATAAAGCATTAGGATATATAATATTTTTTTCTTTTATGTTTAATTTGTGGCTCTACGGGGTCCCCAATTGTCTTAAAGACTGGTTGATAAATATTTTTGTATCAGTAACAGTCGGATTGATTGCCATGCTTGTGGGGGTAATTATTAGTTTTTGCATTATTCTGGCGTCGTCCAAAAAGTCGAATGGAATTCTAGGTGAGCACCATTATGAAATCGATGAAAAAGGATTGCATGAAAAGACAACCGCCAATGAAGGGACCAGCCTGTGGGGAGGGATTGAAGAGATAAAAGTTGTGAAATCCTTCCTGCTTTTCCGAATATCTAGTTACTTATTCCACATCATTCCCAAGCGCAGTTTCTCTTCCGAGCAACAGTTCAACCAGTTTTATCAAACGGCGCAAAACTTTTGGCGGCAGGCGCAGGCTAAAAAGTGAACAATCCTAGTTGTTTTCACGGAGAGTGGAAAAATCCCCCTAGCCCCCTTCATAAAGGGGGAACACATGGTCCTTTCCTTCCTTATTCACTTCTAAAGGAAAATATAAAACCCCTGAATGTGAATCACCCCACCAGGCAACGCCTGGGGGAAGTAGGAATATCCTATGGCTCTATTCAGTTCGTCTATCCATCAATTTCTTAATATACTTTTTGCATCCAACCGCAGGTTGGGAAAGAGGGGGCACATCCCCTTTCTCTCTTTCATTGGTTTCTAAAGGAAAACTAAACTTTGGAAAAGGTTTAGCGGGATCGGCAGGGATCACCGATCATCGCAAATTATAGTTGCCTCCACGGAGAGTGGAAAAATCCCCCTAGCCCCCTTCATAAAGGGGGAACGCATGGTCCTTTCCTTCCTTATTCACTTCTAAAGGAAAATATAAAACCCCTGAATGTGAATCACCCCACCAGGCAACGCCTGGGGGAAGTAGGAATATCCTATGGCTCTATTCAGTTCGTCTATCCATCAATTTCTTAATATACTTTTTGCATCCAACCGCAGGTTGGGAAAGAGGGGGCACATCGGCTCTCTTTTTTTGGTTTTCTTCTAAAGATGAACTTTACTTTAGAAAAAATTTTCAGATTCTGTATTCTCAATCATTCAATGAAAAATAAAGTTCCCACCAGGAGGGGCCTGGTTGCCCCTCACGGCGAGTGAGTGGGTCCAGCGTCACGCTGGAAACTATAAATCCACTTTCCCGATGGGCACGTTAAACTGGTCGCACCAGATGAGAACGCTGTTGTACTCGTCAGGATTGGTGCCCTCCGGAATCGGGTACTCATGACTTCCGGTGAACCCCTGCAGTTTGCCTAAACGCACACCGCTCGCCTCGTCCAGATCTTTGCTCAGAATCACGCGTCCGTCCGGCGCTTCTGTAATTTGAACGTCCACCAGTTTCACCACGTTGCCTTCTATTTTGACCAGGCCCGATGCCGGATGTTCCGCATCGCCGCCGACTAAATTTCCATTTCGATTACTCATGATATGCCCCCTTAACTTGGCTCAGATTGTTAATTTTATTTTGCCGGAGGAAGTCCACCGACCTCGCGACTATCATGCGAGAGCCTATTAGTCTCGGCTCCACCCGCCACCTTACAAAATTATTTTTTTGGGACCGGGTGGCCCAATTTCCCCGCAAATCCCTCTGACAATCACCTTGCCGGAGGGCGCTTTTTTTTTCAAATCCGGCGTGAAACTTTTCGAACTCGGGCCACAGATATTTGGTAAAATTATATTTGGATAAGCGTTAGTTCTCTCTGAATAGGAACGATTTTATGTTTTATGGATTTGGGCATCGTCAAAGCGAATTGTTGGAAAAACTGTTGTTCCATAAATCGGGACTCACCATCGATGAACTGGCCACCGAGCTGGGCATTTCCCGAAACGCGGTGCAGCAGCATACGATGGCCCTGGAAAAAGGCGGCTACATTGTCAAAGGCGAATTGAACTCCACGCGCGGTCGCCCCAGCCAGGTTTATAAACTGAGCGAAAAAGGCATTGACCTGTTCCCCAAGCAATACTCCTGGTTTTCCGAGCTGCTTTTGAATTCCCTCAAAGCGCAATTAGGATTCGAAGGTCTTGAAACCAAGATGGATGAAATTGGAAGAAACCTTGGAAAAGGTTTGAAATCCAAATTATCCGGCATGAGCCTCATTGAAAAAATCGAGGAGGTTTCAAGTATCATGCAAGGTTTGGGATTTGAAACGAAAATCGTTCAGGCCGAGGGCGAAAGCCTTCCCGTCATTAAAGCCTACAATTGTGTTTACCATCACCTGGCGAGCGAGTTTGAAGAAGTTTGCCAACTGGACCGCGCCTTGCTGGAAACCTTGTTAGACAGCCACATTGACCACCAGGAATGCATTATACGCGAAGGTGAAGTTTGCAAGTTTAAGGTCATTCCGCGAGAAGAGTGACCGGTTTTCCCCTCTATCCACGCGTCTTTCCTGAGTTTACCTGAATAATTAACGCAGGCCTTTGTATCGCATCCCAAAAAACGGGTTTAATGGAGTACGATTTTTCCCTTCATGGTCGGATGCAGTTTGCAAATATAGGAAACCTCTCCTTCGATTTGACGGGTGAATATGTCTTTCGCTTTTAGCTCTTGAGATTTCCATTGCTGCAGCGAGCCTTCTGCGATTTGATGCGGGACAATGTCCTGGTTTTCCCATTTCACGGTGTCCCCCGGGGCCACGGTTAAGGTTTTCGGTAAAAACTTAAACTTTTTAATGACAATGTGATGCGTGGCCGGTTTCGGTAAAGTGTCAGGTGAAGAAACCGAATGGCCACAAGCCGTAAGCGCCATTATTAAAAAGGGAAGAGCCGCTCCGAACCCAACCGGAACGACCCTTGCCCCTTTGAACCACCTCTGTATCATTGGAGGCTTGCCTGCACAGTTTTACTGTGAGCCAAATGCGCGTCAAACGCAGGAAGCACGGAGGTCAACGTGTCTTTCAATTCTTTATTGTCCGCTCCGGGAATTAATTGGGTTTTGACCACATTGATCACCGCTTCGTGATAAGCCACTTCGTGATCGATGTAAGTTTTGTCGAACTCTTTACCGGAAAGCGTTTTCAATTTCGCTTCGTGCTCGGTGGACTGTCTGGCCAGGGTGTGCACCAAATCGTTATCCACCGGAGTCACGCCCAGGCGTGTGGCCAATTGGACCGCAGAGTCCAAAACCGATTGGTGATCGGTGACCATGCGTTGAGCAAACTCTTTAACCTTGGGATTGGTCGACCGGTCCAAAGCAATTTTCCCAGCGGAAATATCAATTTTATTGGCCCCCACCACAATGGCGGCGATGTTGGCATCGGACAAGGTGTCCTGGGTCGCGGTCGAAGCGGGCTCGGGACTGTGCGAGCATCCCGCAAAAGCTGCGGCCAAAAGGAACAGGTGGATCGGTTTCAATAATGTGTTTAATCTCATCACTCGAGTCTCCCACTTTAGAATTTGATATTAATTGAGGAAAAATGGATAAAACAATTATTGAGAACAATATAACATTTATAAAACTTATACAAGTTTTAAATGGTAAAAGTTATATAAAAGTAATATCGAGTTGGGGATAACTCTGTAAATATATATAATATAATGTCCTGAGAGAGTGGGGTATTTAAAGGACTTTCTGAATTAGCCCAAACGGGAATACCCTGATTAATATTTCTACAATAATAACACCTAAAAAGGGGTTATTAAGGTTCTCTTTTTCGAGCGGATCCTTTCCCAGGCCATCACGAAAAATTCCCCTATAAATAGAACCAACTCCTACTCGCATCAAACTCCTCGTTTTCTTTTTCTCATCAGGTACGTTTCAATAGAAAACGAGGCGGAGGGCCGTAACTTTGCTCAGCTTCAAAGTAAGCCAGTTTTCCGGGGATGCATATCACGATAGACGGCATGCCGTAGTGCACCACTTGGCTTAACGCCTCGGCAAGGGGAAGCTCCTTTCCATCGACGGTTTCATTAAATGATAAGACGTAACAATTTTCCGGAGCGCCGTGTGTTTTAAGCAATTGATGAGTGTCGTCGGCAAAGGAATTTTGTATTTTCTCCAGGTAGCGATCGTCCAGAATTTCATAGAATTCGTGGCAAAGCTTGCTGAGGAATCGGTCGCGCTTTTTAGGAGAGGCCAAATCGAAAAGCGCGCGCTCCCGTTTGAGTTTGATGACAAAAGACCGAACAAACTCTTCTTCAATGTGTTCATTTCGGTTCATGGCTTAATAAATAAGGAAAATAAAAATTTGGTTTTGATTTGACTCTTTTTTCTAGCCTTTTTTAGGCTTAAGTATTTTCTACAGGCCATAGTTTTTTTACTTTATTAAAATCAACCTTTAAAGCTGTCAACTGAGTTAAATCTTCTTCACTCCCGTAAGATTCTGTTTGCGCATCCTCTTGATAGGTAATGGTTGAGGCTAATGGCTTTAATGTTCTATAAGTCCAATCTTCCTGAGAAAACTCAATGTTTTCATCTGTTGAATGCGCTTTATATTTTTTTCGTCCACCTTCAAATACAATATTTGTTTTTTTACCTTTAGCCATCAATTCGCCGTTTCTAAACTTCTCAACAAGCAAATCACAAGCCGGTCCTAAATCATTAGTGATATGTAAATGACTAAAGTTTATTTGAGGGTTTAAAAATTTAGCCACATGATAAACGGCTTTTTCAATTGGAACGTAATTAATTAAAACGTCTGCTTCTTTCAACATTTCGCTAGCATCATATTTATCTGGTATGATATTTTTGTAAATTAAAACTTGTCTAAAACCAAGCAATAATGCGAATAAGAAAATAATAAGCCCTGCAATAAAAATCAATTCATAAAATATTTTCGGAAAATGTAAATTAAGATATTCTTGCGCAAAAATCATCATACTGATACCAACGCCAAGAAGAGACCAAATCCATTTATTAAGCACACCCAATCCCCAAAATTGTTTCGGAATAGGCCCATTTTAGCACTTTTTTAGCGTATAATTAAGGCGGGTGGTGGCCACCATTCTTCTGTTTATCTCCAGTGGTTCGCTTGATAGGCCGCGAGCAATACCGCTCGGAGAGAAAGTGAGACTCTCAGTTCTCGCAATAATAAAAGGAACCCTACAAATGCCTATAAAACGCATTAAGGGAATCCCTAAAATCTGCCCACCGCGGCTGAAAACTGTGCGGGTTCGCCCGTTTATTAGGAATGGCCGTTTGGTAACGTCGTACACTCGACGTCCACCTTGTAGGTAGACAATATGGGCTTGGTGGCCACCATTTTTAAAACTAGTTAATTGTTTTTACCAGAGGGAATAATCACAAAAACTTGAGTAAACTAAAGGTTTTTTTTTAGAGGTTTTCCCAATTTTCCAGGAAAAATCTCTGAACATTCGGCGATCTCAATAACTCATCGCAAATCATTTTTTCCTCCGGACGTTGTCCGGGGCGAGTGAGTCTTTCTATTAAAATCCCGATCGTTGGCTTTGCGAATGATACCCGACCAGTTGCGGATATGAATCCGGCGTTGCGGATCTTTCGCCGCTTCTTCAGCCAGGACCTTCAAACAAATAATCGCCGCATGTTCCCCTTTGACCGCGGTCAACAATTTGTTCAGTAACGAGCCCTCAGGAAAATCCTCCGCGCGAATGTCTTTCTCAATATCGTTTATTTCATAAGGTCCAGAACGATTCAAAATCATTTTCCTTTAGAAAGTTATGTGAGTGGGAAAATTGATGTATTCCATCATTCCTAAAGAGAGTTTTGCGTAACCCCGGGTTTAGATCAAAACACAACAGATTAAAAAAGAAGCCCCATGTATTCCCCCTTTGTGAAGGGGGTTAGGGGGATTTTACCTCCATGGGTTTTATATTTTCTGGCTTACGCAAAGGTTTCTTTCCTAAAGAGGGGTAGGGTGAGTCACCTTTATGCACTGACTTTCCCATTTCCATTAGAAGGAATTCTTCGAGGCGTAAAATGAATGCATCCGAATTCCGGACCTGTCTCATGTTGTCGATAGTCTCGACCTTCCGAGAGATACACCTCGTAGACCATCTTGTCGAATTCCGGATGGAAGGTCAGTTTCCGGCAGGCCCGCATGTTGTGAAAAAATGATTCCGGCACCTCCGACCAATACTCACAAAATTTACATTGATTCAAAATATCGTTGAAGTCATTCATCGTTACGCCTCGCCTCCATTGTCAGGCGGAACCGATTTAATCACCAACCGCCTTTTGATCGCTTCAATATTTTTCTTCGCCTCCTCAGGAGAAGGCCGCACCTCCATCAACTGGCGCCGCAGATCATTAATCCGTCTGCATCGCAGTCGAAGGTCCGCACTGTACCGTGCCCGTTTTTTGATTTGATACACAAAGTTCACGGTTGGCAACTTTTCCTCGTTTCCGATCAGATCCTTCACCGCCCACACAAAATCAGCGTCCGTAATATGCTGAAGCATCTCGAACCAAACCTCCGCTGTTTTCTGGTCCAGGTTTGGTCCGTTACAACTAACCAGCCAGGCCAGTCCTTCCTGAAACACCCGCCACGTCAATAGTTTCTTCGTTGGGGTCACGTGTCACCTCCTTAGATTTAATAATCGTAGGATCTTTGAGATTCAAAATCGTGTTGCGCTTACGCTCAAACGAGCTCATCATTTTTTCCTCCGATGTTTTGGCTCCCGGGGGACTCTTCATCTTCAGCGTCAGCTGGTCAAACTTTTCGCGAAGTTTGCGGGCCGAAAGGATATTCGATTGCCAAAACGGATTTGAATTCGCAAACCGCCACACTGCTTTTATTGATTCTTGGGAGCGACCATCTGCCTCCCCCATCAGGCGCAGCTCGTTCGCCCAGGTTTCGGGGGCCGCTAACTTGGCTCCTGGGTTCAGTTGCAGCAGGTCCTGTTGCATTCGCTTCGCAAACTCCAAATCCCACTCAGAAAACTTATCCCGTCGCGCCTTCGGTTTTTTGGAAGCGCGACAAGAAGAAAGACTCTCAGGATTAAGATTAGGATTATGATTATGATTCCTGTCCGTAGCAACCGGAGCATCTGTAGCCAACTGGAGCGGCGACGTTAAATCCCTCTCTTTAAAGAATTTGGAAATGGTGGACATGCTGCAGCCCGTCATTGCCTGAAGTTCTCGGTAGGTCGGAGTTTTGCCGCCATGATTTTCGGCGTGAGACTGGTGTCGGTATAACTTTAAAGCCTGACTTAATTTTTGGAACGCTTCTTTGGTTTTGGTCGGAAGTCGCGAATCGTTTCCCTTTTCATCCTGCAGCCAGGGAGGGCAGGGCGTTTTCGGCGAGTGTTGGTTCTTAATATCATTATGTGAATTGAACCCTGGCATCCAACCATACATAATTCCATTGGGAGCCGTCCAAAGACGAATGCAGTCTACGCGGACCAGTTCATCAAGCCAGCCGATGATATTTTTTTCGCTGACCCGGTGGAGCATTAGCGGGAACAATTTACCGCGGAGCACCGCCGCCCGCGCGTCGAAGCAACCATAATCGTCCGTGTTGGGAAGGAGACTCTTAAACAAATTGTTGGCGCCAATGGAACACTGACCAAGCGATTCACTTGTCCAAATCGACTCCTTAATTAAACGGTTAGGCATAAACCCATCCTTTCATCAAAAGAAACATGTCAAAGGAAACGACATAAACCTCGAACGCCGAATCCAGAATCGAACCAAAAATCTTAAACAACATCCTTTTAAAAAACGACCATTACATAAAAAGAGCTTTGAACAAAACGCAGAAAATAATAAAAAGAGTTCGATGTGCTCCCTCTTTTCTAAAAAGGGCTGGGGTGATTTACCTTCAGTGATTTATAATTTTGTGTATTCATAAAGCTCACTTTCCAAAAAAGAGCTGAGGTGTTTTATTCCTATGCATCAGGAACTGAATCCAAAAACGATGCCCAAAAAATTATTGATGATTCCACAATCAATCCTAATCTCATGTCATCTTATAAATAAAAATAGGGAACCCAACCGGAGGTTGACCAGATGAGGCTGTGGTGGTGCGCAACGACGAAAAAAACTTTAAAAATAAAACAATTAAATCGACGCTTTTAAATCTTCACTCACCAGATTCCCATTCGAAAGAAAAGTAAAAGTTAAATAGAGATACAGAAAGATTTTAGAAACAGATCATCCCATGGAGCAGAATCCAATCCACCCGAATTTCTTTTTAACCAATGAATAAAAGTGAGGGATCCCAACGAAAATTGGCAGAAAACAATTTTGAATTATTTCGAACAATGAAAAGGTTTTCTCTCTCAAAATTGAATTGAATCCCTATGGAGATAATTACTTAAATCCACCAGTATTCTATTCGATAGTTTGCCGATGGAGATGGATACCAGAAAAACAATTCACAAAATTAAATTGAGAGAGCAAAGGATCTCTGGGAAAACGTTCGAAGCATTTCAGCACCACAAAAATTAGTGATAATTTTAATGAATCCGTAGAATTCACCCTTTATATTTTCATTAAATCGATAGCTAAAAGGAGGAGGCCGAGGGCAACAAGAAGGCAACGGTTGGCGAGCATTCTCAAAAAGGCGGGAGCCGGATATCCAATTCAAACCACAAAGCTTACCCGGATGGAGCGTTCTCGCGAGGCGAAAGATCCTTGCCCTTTCACGCCGGCGACGCGGGTTCGAATCCCGCTGGGGACGCCATCCCTCCTTTGTTTTTAAACTTATTTTTGTTGAAATTGTTGTTTGTCTACAGGTACCTAGATTGTCTTGGTTCAACTAGTTTGATAGTAGTTTTACTCAGAATGTATGGTTAGGTAGGCATTTGGGGTACTGGGGATTGAGGGGAAGGGGATAATATATAATGATTGAAAAAAGCTTTAGTTTTTGGTGATCCATTCTTCTTGAATTAGGTTTTTGAATATTTTACCCTCTTTCTCTACTTCTTTTTTTATTCCTTGCAACGCGTCGTTCAATTGGACTTTTTTTTCTTTACCTCGTGTGATGGATTTTAAACATGCGTATTGAACTACATTTATTATATTCCCGCCAGTTAATTCAAATTTTGCTAATAATTTAGGCAAATCTATGTTGTCCTTAAATTTGACTTCTTTTGGAAAACAATTCCGCCAAAGTTCCGCTCTCTCTTCTTCACTTGGAAGTGGAAATTGAATGATAGAATTAAAACGACGGAGAAAAGCTTCATCCATATTCGATTTGAAATTGGAAGCCAAAATGACTAATCCATCAAACTCTTCAACCTTTTGTAAAAGATAAGATACCTCCTGGTTGGCAAATCGATCATGTGAATCTTTAATACTGGTTCTTTTACCAAACAAAGCATCTGCTTCGTCAAAAAATAATATCCAGTCGCGGCTTTTAGCTTTGTCGAAAAGATTGGCTAGGTTTTTCTCTGTTTCGCCAATGTATTTGGAAACTATTGTTGAAAGATCAACTCGGAAAACTCTTCGATTTGTATATTTCCCCAGCAAAGTAGCAGTTAAAGTCTTGCCCGTTCCAGGGGATCCGTAGAACAGAGCACGATATCCGGGTTTGATTTTTCGCTTGAGCCCCCATTGATTTAGTAAGGTAGGATGAAATTTAATCCAGTTTTTTATTTCTTCAATTTGTTCTCGAACTTCCGGGTTAAGCACAAGATCTTTCCATTCTAATTCTGTCGAAATTTCTTGAGCAGGGAAAGTTGTACTAAAATTTGGACTGGAAATATGTCCGATAGTAAACAATTCGACATGATCAGGATTAAGTATGAGCCTCCCACTGTAAAAAGGTTCACCCACCTTTGCGGATTCCAGTTTCAAAATATTGTTTTGAGCAAACCAATGATCCCCTGAAAATATTTTTTGAACTTCAAATCGCATGTCAAAATTACTTCCGGCAATTATAAACAAAGCAGTTTCTCCAGTCGGGAGGAAGATTCGATTTTCGTTATCGCGAGTCCCTCCGATTTCCGGGAAGTCGGTTGAATTTTTCAGTCCTTTTTTAATGACCGAATCTAAAAACCCAGGTTGCACATGGGGAGCCAATGCTAGAAGGAAAACGATATATTCATCAAAAGTGGGTTGAAATTTTTCAATGAAATTACAATAAGCAGAGTTGTCTCCAAAATATTCTAATGATGGGGGATCTGGATATTCATTTTGAGCTACTCTGTTAAAAAAAACGTCACAGCGAATCGTGATAATGGTTTTAAGAAAATCTAAGGCATGTTTTAAGTTCTCAGCATTAGTTCCTTTTGCTTTTGAAGTAGAATTTGAGTTGTCTTCGAAGTTTTGCATAGTACTTTTGAGAAAAAAAGTTAAAATGCTTTTAAATGACTTTCGCGATTTAAAAATTTAAATTCAAAGAAATTGGCATAACTTTATTTCTTTTTCATTTTAACATTTGGATTAGCTGCGATGGCATCCAATCTTTGTTTTAAATTTTTAATTTGATTCTGCGTTGGCAAGTCCTCGTTTCGTTCTCGCATTCGCTTTTTAAAACTGTCTTTTCTTTTAAACAGGCCGCGTTCGGAACGCTCTTTCCAAATGGTTTCGCCGTAGCCGAGGGCTTCTGGAATTTGTTTCAGCCGATCGCGACCGTCTGTGTCTAAGTAATATTCTTTAGTTTCTGGGCCGCCACTGATGTCCGGCGGTTTGGGATTTTGGGACCATTTGCCGTTATTTTTTATTCCAGCCGGAGCTGCTTTCGGTTGCCATTTATTACTAGTCCATTCGTAGGTTCCAAATTCCGCAGCAATTCGGCTAGGAAAATTCACAAACTCTTTTTGTGTGTGTCCAAATCTTAAATTCACTTTATACCAAATAAGATTACCTTGTGAAGGTTTCTTAGGTTTGAATTGACTTAATTTTCCTTCTTTATATTTCCATGCTTCGAGTTCGACTTGGTTGGCAAATTCGATGTTTGTTTCTGGTCCTCGCGCTGGGACCAAATTTGATGAAGTGGCTTTGCCACCTAATCGATCTGGCAACATATGCATGCGGACCCACTTTGATCCTTTTCCAAGACCATATTTATCTATAGTATCCCACCCAGGAATGTTTTGTCCCCCTGCTGGTGACCCCGTTCCCGTTTTTTTAGAAATATATTCAGCTTGAAAACCGGAAGCTCGGACGCCCATGCTAAATGGAGGTAAGACCGCTGGAGGAAACTTTGGATCCTCTTCTTGAAAAAGGATTTGGAGTTGGGTGGTTAACGCCGCAAGTTTTTTCTTGAGTTTGTCAAATTCCTTTTTTGCGGCTGGGTCAATTGGTTTATGTTTTTTGCTTTGAAATTTTTGTAAATTCGTTTCTAATTGTTCGATTTCTTTTTGAATAGTTTTGGCTTTTTCTAGAGCACTGGATTGCTTTTTTTTGTTTTTATCGTCATCTGGTAATTTGTTAATCTCTTTTTCTTTGTTTTTTAAGAAAACAGGGATGGTGTATGGTTTGGAAGCTACATATAGGTCTGCATTGGCTTCTTTCCCTTTGTAATAAACTTTGTGAGATTTGCCATCGTTTCCTTTAAAAGATTTTTTCGCTTTCCACCAATTTAACAATTTTTCTTTTAACTTTTTTGCTCCGGCTTTGCCTTTTTTAAGAAGTTTTTTAGCAAACTTAACCACTTTATCAATAATCTTATCGATCACTTTATTTATGGGTTTGGTTACTTTTTTAATAATATCTTTTATTGTTTTGCCAATACCTCCAAGACCCGCTAATGAGGCCAATAGGCTTATCACTACAGGGAGACTTCGGGACATTGCATCTTCAACAGCGGTCATGGCCTTTGTAAGTTGCCCTGAAGCGATTGCAGTAATAGAATTATAAACAGACAGAATAAAATCTTTGATCTGCTGAAAACGTTCAATCAAGAACATTACAAAGTCAAATAGCAATTTAAGAATTTTGACCAGAGCGCCTGCAGGGTTTAGTAATCCCAGAATCCATGTAATGGCTTCTTTGACAACGGTCGTGATTACAAAATTGCGGATTCCAGAGAGAACCATTTCTTTTAAGTTAGAAAGGGATTCTTTCACCATAGTCCAAATAGCACCAATGCCTTCTGTTCTTATTCGGTTTATGATTTCAATTCCTTTTTCTATGGCACTAAAGACTTTTTCTGCTTTGGGAAACCGTTTAATGACACGAGCTTTAATATTTTCATATGTTAAGCCAAGAATTTGCAGAACCAGAGAGAGGATTCCCCTAAAATCGAATTTGTCGGGAAGTGTTATGGCGACTTCAGAAAGTGCTCCGGTCAACCAACCGATAAGGCCCTTAATTAGATGTTTTTTGATATTTTTTGCAAAATTTCTAACTCCGCCACCGACTGCGCTCATTAGGTTATTAAAAAAGACGCCAGGTTCTTTGAGTATCTTTATTAATTGATTTCCAGCTTTTTCAAAGAAATCGAATATAGGTTTGGAATTGATTCCGGCAATATCGCAGCCAGCTTGAATAGCAATTTTCAAAGCTTCCAGAAAATCACCGGTAATGACAGCTCCTGCAATTGCTACGGCTGCTTTTAAGGCAGTTTGAAAAACAGATAAAATTTTATCCAATGCAGCTGTGAGTCCTTTGGCCAGCGCTTCTATGCCGGCAATTGCAGCATCAGCAGCCGCATTCACTCCGGCAATGGCTCCATCGACAAATCCATCGATGGCACCATTGATTGCTTTAGCTAATCCCGGAAACGTATCGCCAAGATATTTATTAACTTGATCTTTGGCCCAGTCCCGGAACTTGTTTAGTTTATCCACTACCCAGTCACGGGCTTTGTTGATTAAACCAATGGCCGCATTTTTTGCTTTTTCGATAGTTTCTTTTACGAATTTCCTTAACGCGTTAAAAATCCCATCAATTGCTGAGGTAAGGGCTTTCACTGCTTTTTTTACAAAACTTTTTGCTCGGTCCCACCAACTTTGATTTTCCTGTTCTTTTTCTAATTGTCTTTTTTTCTCGGCAGCTATTTTTTCGTCTGCTTCTTTTCTTTCTTTAACATCTTTTTCTGCTTTTTCTAACTTGCCTTTAGCTTCAGATTGGGATGTGTTCACCTTTCCCGTAATATCTTGATTGGTAGTTTTTTGTTTTTCTTGTGCTCCTTTGTTAAATTCGTTGACGTGGTTGTAAGCCTGCTCGATTCCTTGTTTTTGTTCGTTGGCTACTTTTTTACGATTGTCTAGAACGACATCTCTTTGATCTTTATCCGCTTTTTCATTAATTTTTGCCGCCTCAGATTCTGCTTTTTCAATTTCGACTCTTTTATTGTTTTCTTTTTCTTCTGCGGCAGTTTGGGCCTCGGTTTTTACTTCTTGAGAATGAGGTTTAATGGTAGTTTCCAAAATCTCATCGGCCTTACCTCTGACATCTGCAGGTAAAGGAGCTTCCGCATAATCAGCCATATTGGTATCTTCGGTGGTTTCTACAATTTCATTGTTTTCCCCATTTAACTCCACAGGTTTTTCTTCATTTATTTCTTTTGGCTGAATATTTTTTTGACCCGGATGGTTTTTGAATTTTTCGGTCAGGGTATCCCTTTGCGATTTCAACTGACCATCAGCTTCCTTCCGTTGAACATTGGCTCTATTAGGATTGGCCTCTCCATCTAAATTGACTTTGGGGCGCTCACCCGCACTGGTATTTAAACCGTTGTCACTGGTTTTAACTCCTGCCATAAAATTTCTTATATTATTTTTGAGCCACTCAATGAAACCAGGTTCTTTTTCTTTTTTGTCCAGTAGTTTTTCTTTTTCTTGATTACTTGGGGCCTTCGCAAAATTTTCATGGGAATCAGCTTGCAAGTCCGGTGTGTTATTTTCGGTAAGACCTTCGTTGATATTGGCATTGGGAATAGGAATGTCTTCCGGAGAAACAATTCCTTCATCCAGTTTTCCACTGGTTTTAGCGACTAATACGGGGGCGTTGTCTACTTCGTCCTTTTTTTCACTTCCTAATTTTTCGGTAACTGCCCCACCCAATGCAGGAAAGCTTTTTGCCATTGAGGAAGGGGAAGAATCACTGAATTCTACAACGGACTCGTCAGAAGATCCTTTAAAATCGAGCGCTTCAACTTCAGCACCTTTTTCTATTTCCGTAGAAGCAGGAGGTTCAGGAAGCTCTACTTCAATTGCTGATTCCTCGGCAGAAGGAACTTCGTCAATGGCTTCAGCAACAGGTTCTTCCAAACTTTTTTCACCAAAGCTTTTTTCTTTGGGTTCGGGTTTTTCCGATTTTTTTATTTCTTTTTCAGGTTCTGGTTCTGGAATTTCAGGATCAGGACCTAAGCCGGTTTCTACAAGGGGGACATCCGGAAGGTTCAACTTTGAAACGGGATCGTAAAATACAACCCAGTTTCCGATTGGCTCCCATTTTTCCTGAATTTGACCACCCAAAAGATCTTCTCCGGCGGTATTTCCATTAATGGTAGCTACCTGAACACTCTTAATGCTTTTTCCTTTAGGGTTTTCAACTCCGGAGACAATAGCAAAGTGCTGGTTGGTAGTTTTTTGGGCGATATCGCCTTTTTTAGGAAGTTCATTAGGTAATCTGGATTTAAAATTTTGGTGGACTCCCACTCCCAATTTCCAATCGGGAAGCGGAACGCCTGCTTCCTTTAAGGACCACCAGACAAAAATTCCACACCAACTGGGAAGCGCGTCCTTTGCCTTTCCTTCTACTTTGTAAGTTTTAAAAAATTTGATGACGTCTTTGTGGACGGATTTGCTGAGAGGTTTTTCCCCACCAAATGCAGTTTTGAAAAATTCGTATAGCCGCTCCCAACCCAAACGAGTTTTATCGGGTCCCGTTTGTTTTGAATTAACTTTACCTATTTCTCCTCTAGCCAATCTTAATGCTTTTAATAACTCAGGACGAATTTGATAGGTTTCACCCTCTTCTTCCTTGGTTTGAATGAGGCTTGGATCGGAACGTAATTGTAGGGGGTTTGGACCGGCCGCCCCTTGTTGAATGGTGTGGGTTAATTCATGAACTAAAAGGTGCTCCCCTTTTCGCGTGTTTGGATTAAACTTATTTTTATTAAAGTAAATATCTTTTCCATGGGTCAAGGCTTGTGCATTGAGTTGTTTGGTTAAAACTACTGCAGCGTCATCTGTATGAATTTTCACACCGCTAAAATCTGCATGAAAACTTTGCTCCATTTTTTTGCGGACGGTATCATTTAGAGGACTGCCTTTACCTTTTTGTGATTTAAGCTCTAATTGAGAAGACGGATCAATATTTTTAGAGGTATTTTCGCTTCTTTTTGCCTGCAAGGATTCGTTGTCCTCACCTTGAGTTTGGACTTCTTCCTCACCTTCATTTTCTTTTTTTTGTAATCCGTCTTCCTCCTTTTCTTGCTTTTGAATGGTGCTGTCTGAATCTTCCTCTGAATTTTCCTTTCCATTTTCATTCTTAGTCTGGGCGGCCTCTTCTTCCTCCATTTTTTGAAGGTTTAATTCTGCACCTTCTTCTTTTTTTGTTTGAGCGGCCTCTTCTTCTTCCTCTGATTGTTTCTGAATCTCTTCTTCATTTTTAGCCTGGACCATTTTTTGAACTGTAGAATTATCGTCATCTTTGGTTTCGGTTTTTTGCAAGTTTAATTTTGTTTGTACCTCCTCGTTTTCTTGCTGATCCTCCCTTCGTTGAAGTTCCTCATCGTTTTTGGAGGATGATTGCAAAGTTTTGCTTTGGAGTTGATCATCTTCTTTTCTTTGTGTCACGGGAGTAACACGATTGAATATTGGTGAGCTTTCGACGGATTTCCCACTTACAACTTCATCGGCCATGTTATCGGCTTGTTGCTCAAACTTGTCTCCGGCTTTACCAACTTTTAATTTTGGTTGAATATTCGGGTTGAAAAAAGGTTGAACTTTCGAAGATGAAGTTTTCTCAAAAAATAAAGTCGCAGATCTTTTTTTAGTAGTGGTTGTATTAGCGTGGCTAGTTTTTAGAGGCGCTTTGGTTTTCATAGTATGACTCTCAAGCAATGAATGAAGATTAAGCCCATTCAACCCAAATAGTTTTTTTCATCCATGGGAATTTGATGATAGAAATGGCCCATGGTATTTTGGACAACAATATATCGAGAGTTTTCTGTTCAATAATTAAATTCCATCTTTTTTCAAGTTTTTCTAATTTTCCTTCTCGCTGAAGGAAAGTTTCTCTTAATCCTTCCGGCGAAGTGTTTTTTAAAGCACTCCAATGGGATATTGCCGATTTTAATAATATTTCGCATTCTTCTTTCTCTATCTTAGTCAGGGAGAAAGTATTAGGAATTGGAAAAGAAAAATCTAACTCAGAAAATAATTTATATATTATGGATTGATGTTCTTCTAATTTGACCGTACCCGTTGCGAGGAAGTGAAGAATAAAAACAGCCTTGATTTGAGAATCTAAACTTTTAAATTTTTGATTTGAGTCCAGCAAATTACATTTTACAAAAAACTGGGGTATAAATGGATGAAGCAGCAGAATTCCCGCATTAGCCACAATGTGCTGTTTAAATTCCTTAGAAATATTTTCAGTTTTTGGAGCAAATTTCTTTTCTTTATGTTCGGTGCCCTCGAATCCAATTGACTCCTTTGAGGATAACTGTTCATCTTTAGTTTCTTTTGTTTGGTCTAAAGGTCCGTCTTGAGGTTTCTTTAAATGAGTAATTAGGTTTTGATCTATCGCATTATTTTTTTTGTCATCTAGTAAGTTTTTGCAAGAATAAGCTTCTTTTGATAACCAATTAATTATGTCAGAAATATCCGTTGTGTCTTGGAATTTTAAAATGGATTGGAGAAAAATATCTTTTTTCTGACTTTGGTCTAATGATTGAAAGATTTCGTGTTTTAGTGCCATTGAAACCACTTGGGGGGAATTGGAATAGAGTTGGTTTAGTGTCCAATAAAAAAAATTATCTGAATGTTGGTAGATAAATCGTTTTTGAATATTACTTACAGGTAAAAGAGATTTTAGTTGGTCTATTAGGCTCTCCTTAACGTTAGATTTTATTGAGGTTAAATAAACTTCCAGTTGGGTTAAGGATTCAAAGGATTTTGAAAAATGCCATTGACCCGTTTTCAAAAACACTAAATAGGATTCTACATGAAAAGATTCTATGTCCGTAATAGTTAATTGATTGGTATGAAATTCTTTAAGATGTTTTAAAATTTCTGAATATAATTGATGCTCAGATGTATCTTTTCTGAGGAAATCAATTTTTAATTCCAGACGATCAATGTGTATTATTTTGTTTTTTTGATCAAATTGATCCAGTGCTTTATTTAAAGGAGGTACAACAATTTTTTCAAAATGGTTTTGCAATTGACCTCTTTGTGCAAAGGCTTCTTCTTCATTAGAGAAGTAACAATTCCAAAATATTTTATTAATTATGTGGTTAGTTGGTTTTGTCATAATCGCTAAGTAGAAAGTCAATTTTTCTGAATCATTTGTCCTCACCGTGGAAAATTAAAATTCAATGTTGTAACTTTATTTGAACTGATGACAATTGTTTTAGCAGGTTGTGCTCCCAATGTCGGATGACTAATGCTTACCGAATATTTTCCTGCCGGAAGAGAAAAGGTGTACTTCCCATTGGATGCGGATTTCCTGGTTTGTTTGGCTCGATTGACAGTGTTTACAGCCACAATTGTTGCTCCCGCTAATTTTGTGACAGGTCGCAAAGGAGGCCTTCCCCGGGTAACTGTTCCGGTAAGAGTTCCATTTTTGGGTTTAGCTACAAGTGTGATAGTGAGTGATTGTGTTGTTTTCCCAGTGAGTTTAATGGAAGTTTCTTTTAAGTTGAAGTTTGTTGCAGAAGCTCGGACTCTATAGGTTCCTGGAGGTGCTACAAATTTAAATAATCCTCCTGTTGTTGTAGTCCCTGTTTTGAATGTTGATACCCTATTTGCTTTGGTTACTAATACTGCAACTTGTGCTCTTATTATGGGGGAAAATCTTGTTCCCACTTTTTGATTTACAATAACGCTGACGGTTGTGTTTACAATTTTTGGAGTTAATTTTATCGAGACACTTTGAGTAGGCTTTCCAGAAAGAATTAAGGATGTATTCATGGGATTAAAATTAGATAAAGAAGTTTTTAAAACATAAGAACCAGGTGGGGCAGTAAATTGAAAAGTTCCGTTAGTTGAGGTTTTACCAGTCCGCAATGCTTTATTTGAATTTGCAGGCAAAACCTGGATAGTTGCATTTGCCAATGCAACATCTTTATTTCCTTGTCTATGTGTCACTTTTGTAGTGACCTTTGTTTCTTTAATTTTTGGCCTTTCTTCTTCGGGTTTTGGTTTTTCAATAGGCTTTTTTACTTCTGGATTAAATGGGTCTTCCAAGCTTAGCTCATTGCAATCCGATTCACAGCACATGGTGGGCAAACAAAAATCAGCTAGAACCACAAAATCGTCAAGTGCGTCGGCAAAGGTTTTTAGTTCGTTAATTCTTTCTTTTAATTTTTCCGGAATTCTAGGGTTGTTCTTGAGAGCTATTCTTCGATTGGCTAAGACAATGGGAACGAATTCATTAATTTTTTTGATTTCCTTTAAGGTGATAAATTTGTCCGTGCTTTTTAGGTTTAGAAATTCTTTGTGTGTGACTAAAAGTATTAACGTTCCGCCTTTAGGAACACCGGATTTATGTTCCATTCCAGGATGTGTTTTAGAATAATTTGATAAAAAGAAACTTTTTAATACATTTCGAATTCTATCTTGTAATTCATCTGCGACAATATTAATGGGGTTAGAAGAAGAAGTGTTCGCAACAAAAGTAGTTTCCTCAGCAATTATTCTTTGAATTGATTCCAAAACACTTTCTTTGCCTGCTTCTTTCCGGCCCTTTTGGTAATCTTCGAGTTGATATTCCTCGAAGGCGATTTTAAAGCTTTCATGTCGTTCTCTAAATTCATCAAAATCAAACTCTGCAACTGATGGGACGTGGATTGTTTCAATAAGCTCTTCTGTTTTGTCCATTAAAACAAGAGTTTTTCTCAGTCGCTCTTCGACCAAAGATTTATTTGCCGCACCAAAATCCACTTCCCGAATTACTTTTTTGAATTTGTCTTCGAAGCTTCCAGTTCCTTTTTTATTGATTACGCTCACATATAGGTTTCCAGCCGAAGAATCGGGAGTTCCTTTTCCAGCAATATTTTTTATATAAGTCCCTTTGGAATAAGATGTGACATTCCATTTGGAAAGTTTTCTAGACATTAAGACACTTTCTTTTGTGGTTCCTCCGGTAAAAACATTTGTTGCCCTTCCAACTCTGGGTTGAGGGGTGATGGGTTTTGTTGTTTGGGGGACCGCTGAAAACGCTATAGGTTTGAAAACATGAAATTCAGGTTTTCTGCTTATTTCTGTTGCGACTAAAGTTTTTGGTTTGACTTCCTTGATGGTTTCGAGAAGTTTGGTCAAGCCGTCAAAGAGAACTCCCATGATAAGCATGAAAGCCACATCAATATCTTTTAATTTGCATAAAAATAAGGAGGTTAATGTTTTTTCCGCTTTTCTCATAGAGACTTCTAGTACTCTATTTTCTGCAGCATCTGACAAATCCTGGAATGGTAGAAAAACTGGTTCAACACCAAAACTTAAACCTAAAGTGTTTTTGAGCGTAAGGATTTCTTCCAAACAGTGACCTAGACCTTTTCCTAATATTCCTTCGACTCGATAAAAATCATCTGAATCAGATTGAAATCTTAACGGGTGATCAGAGGAATTAATAAGTTTATGTGAAGCAACTTTGTTTAAACGATTTTTAGTCGTTTTTTCATAAGACCAGCTTTTATGGAAGTCATCTTCCGAATTAAATTTAAAATAATACGGAATGGACTTTTCAGAAAGTGAAGCCGGGTCTGATTTGCTTGGGGTTAATTGGATATCTTCCTTTAAAACATCATCTGTGTTGAACCGGAAAACCATTAGCCAGGTACGGTAAAAAAGTGTTTGAGCTTTTTTAATTAAATCTTTTTGGTTTCCAAAGTTTGGACTGCCGATGAAGTGATGTCTATAGGGTTGAGGTTTAGTTGCAATTCCCAAATCAAAATTCACTTCTAAAGGATTAAGTTTCTTTTTTACTGGATCTTCTAAAGAATTGATAATCTGGGGAATTCCCAAAAATACGTGTTTTGGGAACCTATCCACCTCCGGACAGCATTCTGTTTCCAATTGCCCAGCAATTTCTAGGAATTCGTTATGAGAATCGGCAATGTCGCTGAGAAAGTCATATAGATGCTGAATTGAAAAGGGATTTTTATTGATGGTCTCAAAAATGTTATTAAATAGATTTGGTGAGCCAAATGGTCCTTCCGGAAACTGTTCCAATGGAAATAAGTCGCTTAAGAAATAAGAATAGGCTTCGTAACTTTTTTGTAAGGCGGAAGAGATGATCTCGCTCTGAGAGTTGCCGATTTCAATAAAGCGGTTTTTTAATTCAGCAAAGTTGGTGACGTCATTGGCGAATAAATTGAGTTTTTCTAATTGCAATGATTCCAAGTCGAACTTTGGATGGCTAGATAAATCAACAGGCCTTCCGGCAATTTCTGCCTCTTTCTCCAGGATTTCCTCAGCATCATTTTGATTCACCAATAACTTTCGGATATTAAAATTAGATTTTCCTCCCTTGTCGCTGCAATCATTCAAATCGCAATTTTTTAGAGATTCCCATGAACATTCCAGGAAGAGAAGAATTACTTTATCTTTTAAAAATGTCTCGTTTATGGGCTTGGGTTTGGTTTCTCCGGGGCCGGGTTCAAATTCTTCGGGTAATAATTCCCAAAGAGGGATCTGTGAGTCTTCTTCAATAAATGGTGGGTAGTTTAGAAAGGAGTCTTTTAAGAAAATATTAAAAACTCCTTCGATTTCTGTCGAGGTGGGTAAAGAATATTCACGAAATTTTGGGAGGAAACAATCTTCTTGAGTGATTAAATGTCCTTCGCTGGTAATTGCAACCCCCTTTGATATATGAACACCTTTATTTTCTGAATCAAATCCTACCTCAAGCCCACATACGATTCCGACACCGATAGTTTTATTTCTTGTAGAATGATCTTGTTGATTAAGCCAAACAATTAAATTGTTCAGGTGTAAGGAAGTCAAAACTTGACCATTTTCAAAAATCGGATGGAATTTTTGCATTTTTTTAACCCTCAAACAGGAATATTTTCAGATTCAAAAAACCCCAAGGTTAGTACTACCTAATCTAACCGGATTAGTGTCATCGTCTATACAATCATGAAGTGTTGCCTTGGGATAAATCGTTTTTAATTGTTCAATCGTTTCTAATAGTGCATACAACGAGATTTTTCCATTTTCTGTATTGGCTTCATTGTTAAAATGGGTTTGTAGCCATAAATGGTAGTTACTTTGAAGCGTTTCCATTTGCTCATTGCTGATCCAACAAATTTTCACGTGAATATGTGCAGGAGTTTGCTCACGAACTGTCTTTTCAAAAAACTGGCGAAATTGCATATTTTGAAATCTTTCTGGCCAATAGGGTAAAACTACTGTAATGCGGAATGAGTATGGATCTTCATCTCCACAAGAGTCGCTTTCATCATCCAAAAAAATATTCATAAGAGGATCGCCTTTTTTCCTCGGTCGAAAAAGAATATGTTCAAATAAATAAAAACCTTCTTTATCGCATGCACTGCTTTCCAAAAAATCGTCATATTGATTTACAATTTTTTGAATATCCGCTAAAGCGTCCGAGGGAGAGTCGTAGGTTTTGTCGCTTTGCAGAGTTGAATCATTTTCGCTTATTGAAAAAATATACTTTTTGGATCCTTCTTTTTCGGCGATGGAAAAATTGCTGGCGTCGTGCAAACTTTGGGATAAATTATCAATTGTTTTTAACGCATCTTCTTTTGAATTAAATTTTTGAACAGATTTGAAAATTACCTCATTGTTTCTATCTTTAACCGTGACATGAAATTTGTTTGCTGATTTTTGAACTTTAAAAACTTTGGAAAAAACATTTTCGCATGAAAGATTGGTTCGATTATATGAAGGAATACCTGTAAGTCGCGTGATTCTTTTTTCAAGACCAGATACATTATCTGTATCCCACACCCCAGAATCTTTTTGAGGGTAAAGATTAAATGCTTTATTGCGTTCACGGCTAATAACAGGATATTCTTTTAAAAATTCAATTTTATCTTCAATGATGAGAGAATTGGTTTTTACAGTATCGCGTTTTAAGGTGTGCATCATTAGAACGTAATCTGTAAATTGTTCAGAAAATCTAGAGATTAAATGATCCAGTAACCTGTTTTTGCGATCTTGGAAAATCACTTCATCTTCCGTAAGTAAATTACGAAATTTGGGGTCGCTCAATTTTGCCGGGTCTAAATAATATTCCTCTTCAAAGTTCTTTTCTGAAGAAGCAATTTTTGTAAGGAAACTGGAAAAATAAGTTTGATTAATATTTTTATCCAACGAGAATAATTTGGAAAGGTTTCCTAGTTGTTGTAAATAATCCGCCAGTATCTGATCGAAAAATGTCAAGTATCCTTTCAATTGCCTTGCCTGGATAATTCGCTCTGGACGGGCATTTTTCCCAAGGCCTTCTTCACCTATTTGATAAGTCTGTGGAAAATCATGTTGTATAGAAAAATGAGTTGATGTATCCCGATAGGTTCCGCGCGGAATTTCGAGAGTCTGATCAGAATCCATATAAAGAGCCTTTTTAGCTTTGACTCTTAATTGATTCAGGGTGTTTTCAAATTCCTCTGGCTGAGCTAAGAAAGGAATTTCATTTTTAAAAAATAGCACTTTGGAATGACTTACATCAAAAATGGGCTGATGTTGATCGCTGACATTTATGCTCCATCTGTGACTAATGTCTATGGGGTTTCCCGCGTGGTCATAACGTTGGAGCTGAAGATTTTTTATGGATACGACATTTTCTAAGTCCATCAATAAGTTAATGATGTCGGAACTGTATATTTCTTTGCGCAATTCGCTTTCCTGTAAATCGTTTGATTTGATAAAACCTGGTTTGGTAAAAACCAGCTCTCCATCGCACTCAAATTGATAATCAAACCAGGGACCATTAAATATTTCGTCGGAGCTCATTCCTTCTTCAAGCAACTCTTTTAAGGAGTAATATTTCACTGGTGGATTAAAATATTTTTCAATTTCAAAAAATACTTCGGCTTGAACTTTTTCTAAATCCGCTTGGTTTTTAACTTCAATGTCCATGCAAATACCAAAGGGTTCTGTGGGGACAGTTTCTATCTGAAAAAAATCTTCACACAAATTTCTATGGGCATTGAGGATGCATTTTGCTTTTTTTATTATTTTTGGAGAGTTGACTTTTTCATCCACTTCAAATTCTAAAAGCACTTTATATAAACCCGATAAATTCAGTGATTCGTTGGCAACTCCTTTGTGATTATTCTCTTCGTAACTTAGAGATTTTTGAGTTGTATCAACAAAAACTGGAACTTCATTTTCATAGGCTTCTTGAACACCAAGTGGTACCAGCCAGGCGTTGCGAACTCCTTTTATTTTTAACAAAATTTTACGGTAATCCATTATTGTCAAAGGTGTATTGGTTAATACATCCTGCGCCGGAAAAAAAGTGCTTAGCTGGGGATCGGGTTCCATTCCCGATTTATTGGTTAATAAATCCTGAGTTAAAAAATCGGTTCGATAGCCTAAGTCGGTGATTGCATAGCATAATATTTCAAGAATTGTGATACCTGGATCGTGTGAATTGTGATCGGTCCAAATGCTACCGGATAAATTTTGTAAATGTTGAATTCCCTCTTGCCGCAAAAAAGAATAATCTTGCGATGGTTTTAATTGCTTTTGCTTTTCTAAAATTTTAGAGGTCTTCATTTATTCTTTGTATTCGGTAATGAGGTGTTCGTAATGGGAAACTAAAATAGAACGAAAAGAGGTCCCCTCTACGAAATCTGTATCGAGGCGCTCATCAGTTGCGTTTTTTCCATCAATGTCTACGATATGAAACATTTGAAATTCTTTTATAAAGTTGACATAGTGTTGTTCTTCCACAAAATTGATGATTGATGATTTATGCCATTTCCCACCAAAATTAATTTCTTTTCCCTCACTATAAGCCCATGGGGTTAAGTATCTTTTTATAGCGGTTTGCAGAGTTTTTATATAAAAAGCGATGTCTGCGATATTTTCGTTGAAAGCAACCTCAAATTTGACCTGCACGGCTTCTATTTTTGGATTTGCGACTTTTAAATTCACGAACGGAGAAGTGCGGCTCTTTAAAAACTTTTCAATTGCTACAATTAATTTTTTGTGGGTATAAGGTCTGCAGGGATCAATGGCGGTATCTTTGTTCAAGTAGGGAATGGGAACAATCAAAACGTGACCGGGTTTCAGCCCATTATCTGCAATGATCTGATCTTGTTTGTTTCGCTGTAAAGTCGCATGATTGATACATCGAACTTTATAAATTTCGGGGAATTGTTCCAAAATCAGATGTTCATAGTCCCATATAGTTGAGGCCCGGTCTTTGTGCCGCAATCGTTCACTTACTCGGAGATAATAATGAGATTCGTCTTCAAGGGGTTTTCCACCAAAAGAGTCATTAGGTTGTTGAATTTTTTTTATAGCGGAATTACTAATTTTGAGCTTGGAAATGGTTTCTGCTTGCAGAGGTGTTTTCAAAAAGTCTAAAGAATTATTTTGATCTTTAAAAGAAACTGTTGCCGCTTGAGAATCAATCGCTAGTAAATCATTGAGCGCATCTATGTTTTTTTCTACAGATAACCTTAACCAATGCAATCCACTTGGTAAAATATTGTGTGTGGTATTTGCCTCTTCCGGGAGGGCAATGCGGATAATCCCGGTACTCGTTAGATTGTTGGTTTTGTCATCCACAGAATGATCTTGTAGGTTTTTCCAGACGTCTCCTTTTAAATAATGCCAGTGAATCGGTTGTTCTTCTTTTAGTGGGTTGGAACTTCCGTCTAGTGTTTGAAACAGCATAGATATTTGTTCCGGAGGATTTAAATTTTTAATTCCAATATAAAGTTCGCCCTCATTTCTTATTGAAGGAAGCAAGCGGTCCCTAAGTTCTGTATTTATTTCGTCGTTAATCGATTGTGGTCCAAATGGATACAAATGAAACATTTGATCGGGGGGGGAAGCATGTGTGGAATAGGTCAAATCGAATGAAACGATTTCAGGAGTGTATGGATCTAATGGTATTCCATCTACATAGTTGATTTGTTGTGGTATCAAACTTTTAATTCTCACTATTTTTCGCTTGGATACTTTAATTTCCTTTGAAGGTATGTGAGTTCGAATTTTTAAAAACTTCATCGACAGGGGGATGATATTTTTGCTTTGCGATGGATTGGCTTTATTGATTAATGCAAGAGT
The DNA here is from genome assembly GCA_965223665.1 of Nitrospinaceae bacterium. GTDB lineage: Bacteria > Nitrospinota > Nitrospinia > Nitrospinales > Nitrospinaceae > CBDCVY01. The sequence continues at coordinate 1,385,230 of OZ245011.1, read as the reverse complement.
TTTTTTTGTATTAAAATCTTTATGTCCAAACTCTCTATTGAGAAGCACCTTTACAAAGCCGGAAGAAGATTTATTTGAATAAACCGGATTTTCAAAAGGTTGGTCCGTCTCAAATTTGCTTTTTAAAGGAAATTGAATAGTGAAAGTTTGAGTGTCTAATCTTTCCGCTTGTTTTCGTTGTCTATTCCTAGGGTATTGATACCACTGAACCAATGGGTTCCAAAAAGACGCTTTTAGTTGTTCAAAGCTGAAATCGTTACGAGTAAATGTTTGGCTCAAAAAATAGTCTTTGCTGTTATGATCTTCTTTCCAATCAACATTAAATTTGATTTCCTTTAAAGGTTTACTAAATAGTTCGCTGTTTCCAAAAATGAAATATGCTCCTTCTTCCGGTTGGGAACCAAAAGGTAAAAACGGTTTGCTGGTATCCAAAGGACCTTGGATGTTGTGTGCAGTTATATTTCTTAAATTTTCTGTGCGTACTTTTAACCAGGTAGATCTGATTCTGGCATTTTGTAAAAAGGAATATGCATTGGACTCTTGATTTATTTCAAATCTAGCAACCGCCCAGGAAGTTGAATAATTTCCCTCGTGGAGATTCGAGTTAAAAGGGATGATGGGAGGATCATCACCATCAAGGGTGACTTGGATTATTAATAATGATCTTCTGTTAATTGAAATATCAAGTTTCTCTGGGTTTGTTATTTCTAGCCAACCTTCTTCAGATGTCAAAAAGACTTTAAATGTATTTTTGAGTGAGGAAACTCGGATTCGATCCTTTAAACGAATTGTCAGTGTTATTGTTCGAAGACCTTCTCGTAAAAAAAGCTGTCGATCTGCGATAGCAAAACCGAGGCGGCCGTTGGGTTTGCTTTGGATAGGGCCAAATGGTTTCCATTGAGGCTGACTTTTAAGTAACTCCTGACCCTGGCCATCACGGGAGTTGGTTATGGAGGAGGCATAAAGAGCTTCACTTTTATTTTTTTTAAGTTGGGTAATTGACATTAATTTTTCTATAGTGCCTTTATTGATTACGAAATCGTTATCTAGCTGGTAGGCTACATCTTGGCCTTCGCTGTCTTTCCCTGCCTTAAACTGAGTGCCTTGATTTAATAGATGCGTTTTTTTATTTTTATTTAATGTGAAAAGCAAATGAGCCTTATTAGGTTGAGCTTCTTGTTTAGAAATTTGTAGAATTTCTTGAAAATAATAATCGAGATGACGTTGGGTGAATTGATTGATATGATCCTGATTGTGTTTAAATAATTGTAAGAATGTAAGCCAAAGGCCATAATGAGGTTCATGATCTTCTAAATTTGTTAGAGATCCCTCAAAATATTTCGCTGCTTCCTGAGAGATATGTTGCGCCAACTCGTATATTTTTTTTAGGGAATCATTGAGTAAGTTGTTATTCAAAGCATCTCGAATTTGCTCATACAGCTTTCCAGGATTCACTGTGTAAGGAGATGAGTCTACTTTTACTGATTTGTAAAAAGTATTCCAGTCTTTCGCAGGTATTAATGAAAGAAAACTGGTATTGAACGGTAGGGAAGAAAGCGGGTGTGCTTCATCCATCCGTTCAGTAATCCTTGAAGGTATTTCTAATTTTGAATCAGAATTATTTAAGTCAATATTGTGGTCTTTTCTTTTAAAGGGAGTGTCTTTAAATTTTGGTTTGAGTTCCTTTACCGCTCCTTTGTAATATGCAACCCAATGGGGTATAGCCGTTTCTAAGCCGGTTTTGAAAGCGTTCTCAATAAATAATTTTAAAGGATGGTTATTGGGAAGTTTGTCATAGAATATCCCAATTTCCTGAAACAGAACAGTGGGTAACAAAAAGAATAACTTGAAATGACTTAATAATTGTTCTTTTGGTCTTTGAGGATCCGATTCTAAAAACTTGTGTAAAGAGCTAGAAACAGACCAAAACAAAGACACCGGAATTTGACTCACACCAGCCAAAACGGATGTGATATCTGAATTGAAAAAGGGCAACCAGTCATTTGGTTGACCGGTATTATCGTAATGTCGGACTTCCTTGCTAAATCGTTGGGAAAAAATAATCAAATCTGCCAGAGAACGCTCATCAACTTTAAAATAATTTGGATGAAAAGCCTCCAATCGGCGGTCTCCTTGACTTGTGCCCTTTCGAACTAATGGATTTTTTCGTTCACACTTTTCTGGCATTAGTTAACCTGTGGCTTCTCGAATATAAAATGGGTAAACAAAGTTGAAGCGAGAATTACTTCCACGAACTTTGTAGTCGATTTTAATTCGCAAAGCTCCTTCGTTCGAATCAAACTCCACATTTACGTTTTCGGCATCAATTCTGGGCTCATGGTATAGTATTGCTGTTTCAATTAAGTTTTGAATATAACCTATAACAGAAGTATTAATAGGTTCAAAAACCATATCCTTGAGAGAGCACCCAAACTTGGGATTCATGATTCTCTCACCCAAGGAAGTGTTGAATATAATTTCTAAACTTTTGTGGATATCGTCGATACCTTCTGTCATTTCTACCCGGGCACTCGCCCTATTGAAACTTGGAGGAAAGCTCCAACCTCTTCCAATAAAAGAATTTTCAGTTGGCATTTTTACCCTCCAATCAGAACAGTTGGATTTCCTAAAACGATTACACCGCCATGAGCCGTAGAATCTCCCATGCGTGCAGCCGGTTGTCCACCGATCATCACAGTGGATGAACCCGAAGCAATTGTGTCCGGTGGGCCGACGCAAGTGGCAATATCTCCAACTCGCGCAGCGGGTTGTCCACCGATCAATACTGTTGGACTTCCAGGGGGAATAATTGGGCCACCCACATGAGGAACTCCTCCCGGGTTTACCATAGGGCAAGTATGCATATCATTTATTCTTGCGGCGGGTTTCATCTCTTTTGAACCATTAATTTATTTGAACTATTGATCCCTTAACCTCAACACTTCCTCCGCTTTTCAGCGCTGCTCCAGCGTTGCCTTCCGCGGTCAAATTGGCCTGAGCTTTGAGGGTGCTATTTACCCCTTCTATTGAGACATCGTTTAGGGCTTTTAAAATAATATCTTTGGCAGACTCTAATGCAATGCCGTCTGAGTTTAAGGTGATGGAATTCCCGTTTTCATCCTTGATAGCAATACTTCCATCTTTATCACTCAATTCAATTTTATTTCCATTGGGGGTTTCAATGGTTAGGCTGATATCTTCATCATTAAAAGTAACTTTCATTTCGCTCCGAGTAACCCATCCTTTAATGTGGTTGTCATCTTTTGCCTCAATAGGAGATGGTTTATTACTACTATGTAACCCACCTAATACAATTGCTTGATGAGGATCTCCTTCAATAAATCCTACAATCACTTCATCTCCAATTTCCGGACGAAAAACAAATCCACGATTTTCTCCAGCTTCTAAGGTGGCAATTCTGGACCAAATTCCATCTTCTTCGGAACTGATAAGAGGAAGACGTACTAATATTCTTTCTTCGCTATCAGGATCGCCTTCTATTTGCGTGACTACACCTATTTGTAAACCGGTTATGGAAGTATTGAGTCCTGAACCTGGCATGGGGTCTACCGGAAAATTTTGCTGATGCCAGTTAGGGTCCAAGCCAACCTGTACGGAGGTAACCCAATCTCCCTTGCCCAATGAATGGCGAACTCCAGAAACAAATGAAGTTCCATTAAAACGATCTCCCAGCCCATCAAGTTCTACTAAATCACCCGGTCTAATTTCAGCGGTACCTTGAAATTGAACCGTTCCTCGAATTCTAGAAAACCGTGATTTGATCATTTGGGATTCAGCCCAACTATCTAATTGTTCTTGGCTTAAACGTCCGCTATGTTTCAATTCAAGAGAAGGACTTTCACTAACGCTGGCTAATTCAGGACCACTTATGTTGCCATGCGGGGGAATGTCTACATCTGATATTTCAGCTACTAAGGGAGCTTGATCACCCAAGTCCCAACTGCTTGCTTTTATGTCTCCATACTGTAAGCGCGCATCCATCTCCATATTGAAGTCAAACATATTTCTTCCATAAGTGAGAGTTGTTATCGGAGTTTGACTGATAGAAGGTTTAAATACTTTGATCTCTCCATCCGATGCTAAGCAAACCATACTGGATTTTTCTGCGCGAGAAACCATCAAGTCCCAATCGGAAACTTGGTATTGAACGATTTCTGGAAAGATTGTTTGGGTGGGTTCTGCAAGAGTAGATAAACCAGAGTATCTACCTACGAGTTCCTCAATCAGTTGACTGTTTGACAACTCTTTGTAGTAATTTGAACGGCGGACTAAAGTCATTTTGTAGGATGCGTCCTTGCAATGAATGCAAACGATACTGTCACCCTCTTTTTTCATTGAAATTTTTTGATTAACTATTACACCTTTAAAAATGAGATCCTCTTCATTGGAGTACCCTCCAAATACTTCAATCTCATTTCCAGGTATTAATAAATCTTCATTGCTGAGAGCAAATTCCTGTCCAGTGGGATCTCCGTCTAGAATGGTTATTTCAGCATGAGAAACTTTATTTAAGGCCTTAAAGATATCAATCCATTTAACTTTATAGATTCCAGGTAAAGGTTCCCCGTTGACCTTGACAGTAAAGGTTGTAAGGTCGGTAGCTCGATTATCTATAAGTGCTCCCAGGTTTAATGCCATTATTTGTCCGCAATAGGATAAAGCAATAATTCTTGCCCAGTTTTCAATTGCCTTAAATTGTTTAGATTATTCGACTCTGCAATTTGGTAATAATAATTTGGATTCTTGTAAGTTTTTTGCGAAAGCCAAGTCAAATGCTCTCCATCGTTTACTGAATGAAAATGAGTTAGATCAGGGGAAAGCAAATTCTTAATCAGTTCATTTTTTTCATTTGCGATGTGTTCTTTAAAGGATGCAGAGATGACGGCTCTCAATGGACTTCCGTCGGGCCGAAATAACTTGTAGTTGACCGTATAACTCTCTAAAACACAGGTGACCAAAAATAAACCCCAATGAACAACTAAATAATTGGGTCGATGAAGGTTTCCAGAAAATTGAACTGTGGCTTCAAATAGCTTCAAACCTACTTTCACTTCCATTGGAAAACCGCTGGCTCCTGTTCCATCTAACAAAAAATCCATGCTAAAAGTTCTTTGATTGACCGACTTAAATTTAGCTTCTCCCCCTTTATCTCCGTGAGTGGTTTCCTCTGGGCCCCAATCGTATTGGGTGTCAATGCTGAAAGATTCAGGATTGAATTGAGCAATAAAGGGAGGACCAATAGGGAATCCCATTTGGAATGTTTCCGGATTTTCAAACGGAATTATTTTTACTTTATCCAGGACCCCATCAACGGAAGGTAGCGGTATCATCGTTCTTCTTTCTGTTCAATAATTTTTAAAACTTCTTCAACACACTCTTGAATGATTTCTTTTTTTTCAAGTGCCAGGGGTTTTCTTCTTTCGGAGGGTTGAGGTTCTCCCCTCGAATCCTTACCCACTTTACTTTTAATAACTAATTCATGAATAATAATAGTCACGGATTACTCCATTGAATAATATTGATACGCCAACTCCAATGTCTCTACAATAAGATCACTGCTTTCCGCATTAAAGTCACTGATGGACCATTTTTTTGGCCAGGCGTTGTTAAAGGAATACGTTTTTAAGGGAGTATGTTCCTCATTTAACAAAGTGACCCAAACGGTGGCCGGTTGGATGTCATGATTTTGAATGGCTTCACGGCACCACTTTTGTACAGTAGAGTCTGTTAGCATTCCTCGCTTGAGAACCAGGTCCGGATAGCGAGCCCTGCTAGGAAGTTTATGAACAAATCGGTTTTCACCACCTTCATTTACAGCTTCCTCTTCCAATTCGAGAGAGATTCCGGATACCTCTCGGAACCTGAAATCATTGTTAGCGATTCCTGGAATATCAAACTCGACCTTAAAATGAAAACCCACTGGAGGATAATACATAAAACTACTCCATGCTTATGGACAATCCCTCGTGAACCAATTCCATAGATTCGATAGCCACCTCATTTCCATCTGCTTTCAAATCAGTGGATTGAATTTTGGAGGGCCAAGCGTTATTCAATTTCCAGACTGAAACAGGTTCATGATTTTCATTAAGAAGACTAATAATTACATCGCGTCGTTCGATAGTATTCAGGTTCACAGTATTCCACCAATCATAGTATTCGTTGTCTGATTGGAAGACTCCACGTTTCAATGTCACGTTGCTGTATTTTTGCATTCCAGGCATTTTTAGTTTGCTGAATTGAGGACTGGCACCATCACGATATTCAATTATTTCCGTTTCCACATCTAATCCAGAAACTTCAGTAAATGATATTTTGGTTCCGCCCCAATCCACAGAAAAGTGATATTTTGGGAGGGGATATTGTTCTGCCATGATTCTTTTCCTTAAAAGTATTGATGAATGAAATATTGTTTAAATTTATTTGAACTATGATTCCTGCATTTTATGTGAAAAACGAAGTACTATGAATTCTGCAGGGCGAACTACTGCCATGCCGATTTCAACAATCATATATCCATTTAAAATATCATCGGCTGTCATTGTTTGATTGAGTCCGACCTTCACAAAAAAAGCGTGCTCAGGTTTTGCGCCAGCCAGAGCTCCGGCCCGCCATTGCAAAATTAAGAAATTTTCGATCATTGCTCGAACCTTTGTCCAAGTATTGGCGTCATTGGCTTCAAAAACGAATTGACTGGTCGCTTTTTTAGTGGATTCTTCCACCATATTAAAAAACCGGCGAACACTTACATAGCGCCACTCATTGTCATTACCTGCTAAAGTTCTGCCACCCCATACTAGAGTACCTTTTCCGGAGAAAGCTCGGATGGCGTTTACGGATTTTCCTGTGGAAGGATCTACATTCAGACCATCGTTAAAATCGTTAGTGATATCTATAGCTGGACCCATCGTTCTCAAAACGCTGGTATTAGCGGGAGCTTTCCAAACTCCTCGCAACCTGTCCGTTCGAGCATAAACCCCCGCGATTGCTCCACTGGGAGGAAGAACCACCTTAGCATTTAAACGAATATATTCTTTTACGGCGTTGTAAACTGCCGTGTCCTTTGTTTTAATCAATTCGTCTGAAATTGCTTTGTCTTTTAAGGGTCCATCTTTGGGCGCTTCTTCACTTCCGTCATCCTTTACCGAAATAGTTTTATGCGTTTTTACTTTAATATCGCTGTCACTGGCCTGGAAATTTAAAGAAGTTTTAAGATAAGGGTAATAAGCAGCTCCATATTTGGTGAAACCCAAATCACTACTGGTTTTGTCTCTAAATAAATCATTTACTTTCTTTGCAGTGTCAGTTCCATCAGGAACAGCGTTATAAACATCGGCAATAGTGAACCGGTCTTGCATTTTATTGCAACTGCCGAGGGCTTTATTAATGATGTTTCCAACATCGCCCTCTTTTCCTAAGCAGGCATCAGGGAAAACAAAAAGAGTGGGTTCATCATATTTTTCTAGAATATCAATTGCTTTTGTAAACAGATCTACCTTATAAGCTGTACTATAATTTCCAATTGATACAATGTAACAAGGGCCACCGCCATTTTCGAAAAACATTTGCATGGAGTAATAAAGATAATGTTTTGGCAAAGATGGTGGCGTTCCGTTAAATGATAAAGTGGCCTCTAAAATTTGATTGTCTGATTTTTTTACCTTTTGAACAAGATCTATTGAAAGAGCTTCATTTTGAGCTTTCCCAAAGTTTTGTTCATATTCAAGAAGTGATGTAATGCGAGTGGGAATATTGGTTAAAGTCTTTCCATTTTTTTCCTCGGCCTTTTCTGTGAATCCAATAAAAGCTGGAATGGCTGTTTCCACGGCTGCAATTGAAGGAGGAAAAACTGATATTTCTTCGATATATACACCTGGGGTTTTATATGTATTAGCCATAAACTATCCTTTACTTAAAACGGTCAACAAATAATTTCTTTTTAAATTCTCTTTATAAAATTGAAATTGTAAATCCCTTGTCTAAAGAGGTTTGAAATTTATAATAAATTGAGCCCCTTCATTTGGGACTTTATCCTGTGGTTCATTTAAGTAAATATTTACCAATCCTTGAAGCGAAGCGGTTGCTAGATCATCATCGATATATATATTTTTTGTCTTTCCTCCAGTGGCGTCCGTAGTTATTCGATATTCTCCTTTTTCTAAAGAAGAAAGATCCACTTTGACAGAAGTCCTTTGGACTGAACTTTTTGCTTGAATAGGGATTTCCTTAATAATGGTATCTTTGAATCTTTCTTTAATTATGAGTTTCTTAGGATTATTTTTCATTTCGACCCATTCGTGAAATACCGAACCATGAATTTGAATGGCGTCGGTTTTACCCATAACATTTCCTTCGGTGATTGAGGTTTCTTTTTTAATCTCGATGGTTCCGTTTCCTTTGATGTTATCAAAAAAGTAATGCTTTCCAATTTCCGGAGACAAAGCCGATTTATACTTTAATGGAAATTGATCGCCCTGAACTTCTAGAACAAAGCCAAAACGAGTTTGGGATTCTATGGCTCCAAGTACTGGTTCTTCAGATTCGGGGTTTAGTTGGTAGTAAATTTCAATTCCTGATTCTCTTTTTCTCGAAACTAAATGATGATTTCGTAAATTTTCGAGACATTCAAATGTTGGGGAAAACTTTATAGCCTCCAAAGGCTTTTTGGTAGAGCTGTCTCGAGCTTCAATTTTGAATAGGCGACGATATTGTCTAATAAAACTCATTTTGATTAGATCAATCCAGTGTTTACTTCAATGTTTGTAATTTCTGGTCCAGCTAAGGATTCATCTTTTTGAATCCTTATCATTCGGACTTTGTACAAAACAGAGGGATAATAACTTCCCCCTAAAATTCCCCATAAATAATTTAACTTTTCAAAATCCAAGCTTGAAAGATCAAAGATTAATTTTTGTAAAACTCCAGGAAAAGGATTCTCTGTTGAAGCATTAGTTTTTGAATAGACTCTTTTGTTTTGAAATAATTCAATTACCTGGGAGAGTCGTTGGAGGCTGGTTTCGTATTTGTCAAATGCAAAGGAAAAAAGAAGAAATATATTAAGGTGGACAGGGGGTTCTTTGTAATGCTGTTTTCCATTTATTCGAACAGTGTGAGGAACGTTTTTTAAAGATTCTTCTTCTTGTATGTTTACTAATGAAATGTAAAGTCCTTTTTGATTGTTTTGTTCTTTTAAATCATTGATATTCCCAACAATGACATCCGTTGCCGGAATCTCCAGTTGTTTCTGGAGTTCCTTCTGAACAAAGTTAACCGCTTCATGAATCATTTTTAACCCCCCAAAAACAATTCAAATATACATTTATCTAAGTTTGATTTCGGCAAAGTATAATTTTATTTAGCGTTTTTGTCTAGTCATATTTTGTTCCTAATCTAGAATGAACTTCGTAATTAAATAATTCGAGTTTGATTTTTCTTAGGAACTAAATTTTATAAAGAGCTTAGGATAAGAATTGAAAGTTTTATTTTTGGCAGAAATGAATGAGAAATTGGATTTTAGCTCGTATTAATTAAATTCTAAATTATTCAAGATCCCCAATATTTAACTCTAAATGCATCAAACAACCAAGCTAGCGTTTAGTCTTAATATTCAATTCTTATTAAGAGCAAATAGCGCAACAGATTTCTAGATTTCGAATCCCTTAAATCGAGATAAGTCTGGGCATTTTTCATAATTGCTTTACTTAAAGCGATGTTAAGAACTTTCTCTATTTATTCTTAACTATGAACTTGGATGGTAAATTTGATTTGACTCGAAATTTATGGATTTATTTCTTTTCAAAGAGGTTTTAACTTCTAAGTTAAAAGTAAGTAAACAATGGATCTCTTTCTTTTAAAAACATTTTTTTAAATACCTAAAAGTATTTAATCAGAAGGGTTTATATATTCTTTAGCCCCTATTGAAAGATACATGGACAGCATTCCTTACCTTAAACTAGGTGCCAATGCTTATTCCGTTTGGCTGATTTCTTTAAAAAGGCTACTGATAAGCATTGAAATTCCGGAAGTTACAGTTCGAATCTTTAAGAGGTGTTGAATTTATCGGCACACCCATTAACCTATTTATACTCAATAAAAACAACTAATTAGGGTATTTATTTTAGATGGTTGAAAAATTATTGCCGTCAAGTGTTTACCTTAATTTAATAGATCTTAACTTTTTTTTGAGAAGATTAAGTTTTGCTCCAATTGAACCACTTATTAATGCACTCAATGAAATCAAACAATGATTAAACACCTAATTGTCTTCGTATTTTTCCTATTTTGCCTTGCAAGTAATTTATGGGCTAACGAGTTAGAACCAAAGCAAACTATTCCAGAGGATTTAACAAAGCTTTCAATTTCAGAATTAAAAGGGATTAAACTTTCCAAAGTAACTTCAGTGAGTAAAAAGGAACAAAACCTTTTTGATGCCTCTGCAGCTATTTATGTAATTACAAAAGAAGATATTCGACGTTCTACCGCTTTAAACATCCCCGAATTATTGAGAATGGTACCTGGGCTTCAAGTGGCTCAAATTGATTCCAACAAATGGGCGATAACCTCAAGAGGATTTAATCAAAGAATCTCAGACAAGCTTTTGGTTTTAATAGATGGGAGGGTTGTTTATTCGATTACTTTTTCAGGAGTTTTCTGGGATCAAATTGATTACCCGCTTGAGGATATTGAACGGATTGAGGTGATTAGAGGGCCAGGAGGAACCTTATGGGGTGCAAATGCAGTTAACGGAGTTATTAATATTATTACCAAAAATTCCAAGGACACACAGGGGTTCCATGGGAAAGGGGTAATTGGAACCCTTGAGCAAGGTTCAACCACATTTAGGTATGGAGCGAAATTAAATGAAAATACCACTTACAGAGTCTATGGAAAATATTTTAATCGAGGTAGTTTTGAGCCTAGACCTGGAACTTTAGCCAACGACCATTGGAATCAATTCCGTGGAGGATTTCGGTTTGACCTGGAAAAAAGTAAAGATGAAGAATTTACTTTTCAGGGAGATTATTATAATGGTGAATCTAGCTCTCGAACTTCTAATACGATTGTTTCTTTAACTCCCCCCGCGGCAAGAACTTTTGATGCAGAGGGAGATATTGATGGAGCAAATATTCTTGCCAGATGGGTAAAGAGACATAATCCAAACTCTGAAACACAAGTTCAGTTTTTTTGGAACCGGGAGCACAGGGAGGAACCATTTCTTCCGGAAATTCTAGTCAACACACTGGATTTGCAAATCCAACATCGTAGGAAATTGCTGAAGAGACATGATGTTACCATTGGTTTTGGCCAAAACTATACCTTTGATGAATTTAAAAATGCTTTTAACTTACGTATAAATCCACAGACAGATTTTAATTTTCGTATCGACGGTTTTATTCAGGATGAAATTACAATTGTGGATAAATTTTTAAAATTAATTGTTGGATCAAAGTTTGAGCACAATTCTTTTAGTGGTTTTGAATTTCAACCAAACGTACGTTTGGTTTATACTCCAAATAAAAAAAATACGATTTGGTTTGCAGCTTCCAGGGCAGTCCGAACCCCAAATATTGTGGAAGAACGGGTATTTTTGCTAGCGGGACTCTTACCCACAATACCTCCCACCGTGATTTCTTTACAAGGAGTTCCCAATCCAGTGTCTGAAGATTTGCTGTCTTTGGAATTGGGTTATCGATGGAAAGCTTTAAAAAATGTTTTGGTCGATATATCAACATATTTGAATTTTTATGATGATGTGCGATCCGTTGAATTAGGTCCTTTAGACTTATCGAATTTTCCTACCTTTGTAAGACAGACATCATTTGCGAGAAAGGGATTTTCTGGACATACTTATGGGATGGAATTATCGGTTTTTTGGAATCCTTTTAATTGGTGGACCTTGAAATCTGGTTTTTCATGGTTTGAAATGGATTTAACTCCCGACCCAGGATTGGTAACTGCACCTTCCGTTGAGGGTCTTGATCCCAGCTTCCAGGTCCAATTGAGATCAACTATGAATTTACCAAGGAATTTCGAATTGGATACTTATTTGAATTTTGTGGATGACATTAATCAATTTAATATTCCGAGTTATACACGGTTGGATGTTCGTTTAGGCTGGAAACCTCTGAAAAATGTATCTTTAAGCTTGGGAGCGCTGAATTTATTGGATCCTAATCATTTGGAATTTCTGGAGCCTAATAGTGCAACTTTAGTAACTCCAACGGAAGTTCCCAGAAGTTTCTTTTTTGCTATTACAATAAATAATTAAACTGTGTTTCTGGCGAATGAAGATAGTTTTAAAATATTTTTGGTTTGAAAAATTCCTGTCTGTGATAAGGAAGTTATCCTCTTTTGGAATTTTAATATGGTTGATTCTGTTTTTGCCTTCCACTGGTTACAATGAAATCAGTTTGGAGTACAAAATAAAAACGGCCTTTACTCTGAATTTTCTTAAATTCGCAGAATGGCCCAATTCTAAGAAAATCAATGAAGAAATTATTTTATCTGTTTTAGGGGATGGAGAAATAAATGAGGCTTTAGAGTTAATTGAAGGTCAAATTGTTAATGAAAAAAAAGTTTCAATCAGGTTTATTGATTCATTAAGCGATCTTAAATCTTCTGACGCTTTATTCATTAATACCTCAAAATCAAAAAGACTGGAAACGATTATTCAAAAGTTAAAAGAAACATCCATTTTGACTATTAGTGATATTGAAGGTTTTTGTGAGCATGGAGGAATGATCAATATTGTCATAATTGATGATTCGATTGATTTTGAAGTGAATTTGGAGGCAGCGCAACAATCCAATATCAATTTGAGTTACAAGTTATTAAAACAAGCGCACAAGGTATATAAACCTAAAGCATAGTTAGTTATGGATATCTGCAAAAAAGACTCAATAAGAAATAGAATAAGAAAAGCCATTTTTTTCTCTAGTGGATTTCTAGTGTTAGTGGCTTGTATTGCTTTTACTGGTTATGAGTTTTTTATTTTTCGAACTACAGCAACAAAAGAGATATTAAGTATCACTAAAATCATTGCTATTAACAGTGCTGGTCCTTTGGAATTCCAGGATTCTAAGGGTGCCAAGGAACTGTTAAGCACCTTAAAAACAGAGCCCAGTATTCGGTTTGCAGGTATCTATGGTCCTAATAAAAAGATTTTTGCCCAATATTCTTCCCCTTTAAATAAGGTTTCTGCTCCCAAGATTCCTTGGGAGAATGGAGAGTATTTTAAGGAAGGGCATTTATGGGTTTTTTATCCAATAACATTCAACAATGAAAAATTGGGCACCTTATTCGTTTTAACCGCTTTGGATATGATGTTTCAGCGCTTTGCTTTTTATGGAATGATAATTGGAATTGTTATTATTCTTTCCTTCTTCATTGCTTTTCGATATTCATTCAAATTACAAAAGACAGTGGCACAACCGGTATTGGAGTTGGCATCTACTATGCAGGAAGTTACAAAAAAGAATAGTTATTCTTTGAGAGCCAATAAAATTAACAAAGACGAAATTGGATTTTTAGTCGATCAGTTTAATAAAATGATTACCAAAATACAGGACGCTGATATTAAACTTCAAAATTCCAACATTTTATTAGAGGAAAGAGTTCAGAAAAGAACTTCAGAATTGGAAAGAAGGTCTCAAGAGTTGGAGAAAGCTCAAATAGAAGCCAATTCAGCTAACCATGCGAAAAGTATGTTTTTGGCAAGTATGAGTCATGAAATTCGAACTCCATTAAATGCAATTATTGGATTTGCTCAGTTACTGGATATGTCTTCAAACTTAAAAACAAAAGAAAAAAATAATTTAAAGCATATTTTAGACGGGGGTAAACATCTTTTGGAATTGGTCAATGATGTTTTAGATATTTCCAAAATTGAAGCGGGATGCATGGAAATTAACCGTACCGAGTTCTCTATAAGTGAATTGCTTTCGGGGATCTCAAGCATTTTTAGTTTTAGGTGTAAGGAAAAGAGAATTACGTGGGATTTGAATTATCCAAAGAAAATACCATCTATGGTTTATGGGGATGAGGGAAAAATTCGTCAAGTATTAATAAATTTAATTGGTAACGCTATTAAGTTCACTGATTCGGGCAAGGTTTCCTTATTGGTTTACGATGAGGGTAATGATTTTTACAAATTTGAAGTAATTGATTCTGGGCCTGGAATTCCTGAGGAACAACAAAAGCGGATTTTCCAACCTTTCAAGCAAAATAAATTAGGCTACGATAAAGGAGGAACCGGTTTAGGATTAGCCATTTCTTCCAAGCAAATAGAATTATTAGGTGGAAAAATTGAATTAAAATCTATGGAAGGCCAGGGAGCAAAATTTTATTTTACAATTAAGCTGCCAGAATCTAAAAAAAATGCTTCAGAAAATAATTCAGCAAACACTCAACTTGGGTTGTCAAAGTTAAAAAGGGAAGTAAAAGCTTTAGTGGTGGATGATGTTATGGAAAATAGAGAAGCTTTGTGCCAAATGATCAAATTGCTTGGAGGTGAAGTTGAACAAGCCAAGAATGGTGAAGAGGCTTTAGAAAAAATATATAAAGACAAATTTGATGTAGTATTTTTGGATAATCATATGCCAGTTTTAACTGGAAGTGAAACCTTAAAAAAAATGAATGAAGATTTAGGAGACCAAAAACCCCGTGTGGTGATTGTTTCCGCTTCAGTGTTGAAGCATGAGAGAAAAGAGTTTTTAGAACTAGGTTGTTCTGAATTTCTAGGGAAACCAATCATGATTGAAAAAATTTTCAATTGCTTGAATGAATTATGATTCTCTTTCAAATTTTTGGTTTTCAATGAGTTTTCTTTTGAGTTTGGGCTATACGTTATTTTTGTGATTTGGGCAAAATAAGAATGTTCCGATTCAAATTATTATATTTTGTAATAATTTATTCCATTTTTGCAGACCTCCGATAAAATATTTTTTCCTTCCTTTCTTTTTATTTCCATAAAACATATTGGATAAGTTAAGTAATTTATTGGATAACCCTTTTTATTTTATTTGAAATAAGCTGAGATATTCAAATGTTTGCTTTGTTATGATGAAAATTTTTAATTTCATCAAAATATTTTATCTGGAAACTGATATTTGCGGATTTAAAAATAAATAATCCAGGTAATTTGAAAACAAAGCTTTGCTAGAATTAGGGCGCACTGCGGAGAAGTAAATAATATAAAAACATTAGGGGTCAATATTTAACTTTGAATAGTTATTAGATTTTTAAAATTAAAAGTAATGATTAAAGAAATAAAAGAAGAAAAAGAAAAATATTCGGTCTCGGATCTTGTCCGCGGATTTTTATTCGCCTGTATTCCTATTGTCGCTATTCTCCTTTATGGACTTATTTCTGGGGAAATAAACTTTGCGGGCAATATGCCAAAATTAAATTTGCCGGCATTGGAATTTGAAGGTTTGACTAGTATATCTTTTGATGGGATAGGAAGTTCTGGAGATTTGTTGAATGTAATATTGATTGCTGAAATTATCCTTATTGGATTGGCGATTCCATTCACAATATTGATGGTGTTCAGATTTGTTAAAGATCTAGATAGGCAAATACTCAGGTTATATTTAAATGAAAAAATATATTTGGCTCAATATTGGTTGCTGATATTGCATGTGGTTTTTATTTTGTTAGTAAAATTCTTAAACATAAATAATCCGTTTGTCATAGCATTGATATGTTTATGGGCTGTATTAAACTTAATTATTTTTGCCCTCTTAATTAAAAGGGTGCATCTATACTCAACTGATATTCATGTAATCCTTGTAGAAAAAATTAGAATTTTATTAAGGAATATTTTTTCGTCTAATAAAGAGGAAAGCCTGCAGGATTTGGGTTTAATTTTGAATAAATTATTAAGGTCCGCAAGGTACGGAGTCAGGCAAGCTGATAATAACTTTGTAAATACTGTTTTAAATGATTTGACGAGCTTGACTAGTACGTTTTTTCTTTTAAAAGAAAAAAATTACACGAAATATCAAATACTAATGGGAATGGATAGGGATGAAGTGATTGATGGAAAGCTATTTCAGGGAGACATTTGGGAACTTTTAAAGAAAGTCCCACACAAAAGTTCTTTGCTAGATGAGTTTTTGAAAATTTATAAAGGAATTTGGGAAGAGGCAATCCTGGATAAAAATCATGAAATTACTCAAGCTACCATTGAGTCTTTGATAGTTTTACTTATTGATTTAACAAGAAAGGAGGGGAATTTTAGTCCGGTTAGAAAAATTCTAGTTTTATTTAATGAGTTTACCATTAAGCGCTTTCAAATAGGTTCCTCAAAGAACTTTTCCTTTGAGGAATCAGGTCACTTAGAATCAGTGGGATGGTTTAATAGAGTTATATCAGAGGATGAAAGTGACAGGCTGAATATTGATCCATCTTATTTAGAATTGTTATCACTTCATTTATTTAAAAATTTCAAAATAATTGAAAATAACAACCAAATTAAAGTTTGGAGAAAATGGTTAAACGAGTTGCCGACTATTTATTTTGAAATTCAGGAACAAATCCAAATCAGAAAATACGTAAATGATTTTAAAAAGTTTGATCCTGGTATTTATAATGATCTGGATTTTCATGGAAAAATTGAAAATACAATTTGCAAAATGGAAGAAATAGAAAGCGCAGTTCTTAATTTAAGTGAGTATCGAAATTGGGAGAAATCTTTTGCTGAATTGAATGTTGTTTTTGAAAGAGAGTATGCCTTGGTGAATTGGGGTGATATAAGATTGAAAGGAAAAAAAATAAAAGAAAATATGTTGAAAAAGTATATATCTGGTTCGATCTTAAAGTTGCTGGCCAATTTAGGGGCGTATTTAATTAGTAAAGGAAGAGCAGATTTCGTTATCGAATTTTTCGAAAATAGTGACTTTGAGGATATTAGATCAGAAAATCCTAACCCAATTTTATCTAATAAAATAGTGAGATTTGTTCTTAATTATTTTTTAGATTTTCCTGATGAATTTTTTAAAGACAAGTTTGAGAATGAATTTGTTGCAAAAAAAAATGATTATAAAAAGTTTTTTTTAACCCTTTTGATGTTGACTGTAAACCCTTATTCAATCAAGTCAGAAGAGAAGTTTGGGGCGTTAAAAGATTTAAAATGGGTTTCTTCAAAAGAAAGATTAAAGAGGATTGATCGAATAATCCTCGAATTAGAAAATACTGTATATGAATTAAGAGAAAATGATGAGGCATTCTTAGAAGACTTAGGGATTTCAATGTTAAAGCAGAGTGAGTATTTTGAGGGGCAATTAGAAGAAATTTTTGATTTCATTGTAAGTAGTATTGGATTAAACAGAAGTATTGAGATTTCTGAATCTAGATTGAGTCCTTTTCAAGTGGATCATTTTGTCGAAACCTTTTCGCAAACATTAAACTCTAGTTTGATTTTCTATAACGTTTATGATCATTTTCATCGAATTCAAAATCGATTTGGATGGGAGGTAGACCCAGAAATAAAGGTTCACGTTAAGCGCGTTTATCCCAAAACTCACTTTTTAGAGAGCTCAAATATTTCTATAAAAGAAGTTGCATTTGATTTAGCAAATTTTACTGTCAGAGAAATGGATTTTTATATTGCCAATAAAATTACGGAACATTGTGAAAAAATAAAGAAAGATCAAATTGAAGATATATTAAAAAAATATAGTCAAACCTCTCCGGGAATAATTTTTGTTTTTGGAGAAAAAGCTCATGATTTTATTAAGAATTCAAATAAGTTTTTTAATCGTTGGGATGAAAAAGAAAGAAAAGTCAATGTTGCAGGATTTATAGGTTTTTATCAATCCGATGAAAATCGCATTCCGGTATTTGCGACAGAGATATCTGAGGAAACTGGAAAGCTGTTGATTCTTGAAGAAAAAAAGATGGGAAAATTAATTCATTATCAACTTGAAGAGTTTAAGCCATTTATAGAAAGAGGAGAAAGAAAACA
Source organism: Nitrospinaceae bacterium (assembly GCA_965223665.1). Taxonomy (GTDB): domain Bacteria; phylum Nitrospinota; class Nitrospinia; order Nitrospinales; family Nitrospinaceae; genus CBDCVY01. Next base: position 1,367,244 of record OZ245011.1, on the reverse strand, counting down.
TCATTTTAAATTGGTCGAGTTTAGCAAAAATCCGAAATTGACTGATACAGTTATTCGGGAATATTCAGATTGGGTAAGCGCAAAATGTGGACGAGAACATCCCAAAATATTTTTAAATACGCAAGTTTGGGTTGAGTTTCTAGCAGAGTATAATTTGAGGTTTGAGTTTGACTTAATTGGACAATGGTGCGAATTTTGATGAAATGAATTAGGCCTTTGGAATAAAATCTATGAAAATTTAAAGTGATTTTTATAAAAAACTTTGTATTGGATAATTAAGTTGGCCAGGAAAGTTTTTTAAGAGGTTATCAATGGATAAAAATTTTGGGTATTGATATATTGGTTCTAAAATGGCCGAATTGGTTGAATTAAGGGGGATTAAAACGAGTTTATTTGTTTGTGAATTTTTCTTGATAATTTATCAGTCCATTTAATTTTTGGTTTTGTGAGTTAAAAAGTTTTCAAAGTATAACTTTCATGTTTTTTTTATGGTTTACATATAATAAAATTATCGCTGGGAGAGGAAGTTGAGAATCTAGTTCAAATCCAATTACCTTTATTAATTATGTTTTAGATTTGAATCGGCATTTATGGGAGTTCTAATGTAATGAGAAAAATTATTTTATTTGTATTGATTGTTTTTGTTTTACAGGGGTGCGCCAAGAAACCTATGACGGATGATTTTAATTACTTTAAAAAACACTCTTTTGTTGAAAAATTAAAGTTAGAAAAAAATTATCAATCCCTCGCAAAATGTTTTTTGAATCAAGAAGATCGGTTAGGAGTTGAAAAAGGGGTATGGTCTAAAGAAAAAACAACTTTTAGAGAATATGAAGATCTTGATTTAATAGTTTGGAATCGTAAAGGTTATGATTCCCATATTGCTGCTGTTGAGTTTAAAGAAGGAGAGGGTGGAAAATCAGATGTTACTATTTACTCTATGTCAGATTTGCCTTGGGGTACACCATATCCAGAAAATGCTACTCCTGATTCGGGTTGGGCTGATTTGCCGAGTATTAAAGCGGATATAATTTATTGCGCTAATCCTAAAAAAGAGTCTACCGGGTGATTTTTCTTTTAGTCCAAGGATTGGTGAAGAATTTTAAATCAAAGCCAGCCTCTTTTTAGAATTAAGCGATTTTAGGAATTCCCTTAGAATTTATGCACATTTTTCATGAATGAATTACTGTCAAAGGTAACAGAGTACCCAGTTGCGACAGGAGTTGTGGTGGTTCTGTTGGTAATTGGGTATTTTGCGTTGGGTAAGAAATACAGGGCAATACTTTTCCCTGTGGCATTTTTAAGGAAATATTTAATTCGACTGGCTATTCTGGTAATTATTGCTTTAGCGGTTTATCAAGTTGGAATTCTTATGGATTGGTGGCCGCAAATAAAGGCTAAATAAAATTGTTAAAATCCATCCCGGTCCATAATAGGAGGGCCGCTGTTCTTGCGTTTTTTCTTCTTTTCTTTTCGGATTCTATCTTCTTCTTCTAAATCTCGCTTATTAACACCCCGCATTAAAAAGGCCATGATGATATAAGCAGGAATTGAAAGAGCAACCCAAGTTAAAAAGAATTCTCCAGCGGGGGAAATGGGTGAAGAATCTGCATCTTCATTTGTCGTTTTAAACATCATTGAAAATGCGAATAAAATCAGTCCAAATAAAAAGCCAAATAAAGAAGAAACAGCTACTTTATGTAATACTTCGTTGGCATATAATCCGGGAAAAATTGGAAACTCAGTAACATAAGCTCCGAGCAGTCCCAAAGTAAACATTAAAAAAATGGCTGCAAGCAAAAAATCATTCGTGACTGCCACGGTTCCTACCAACTGATAAAGTGGAGCAAACAAAGCTAGAAGAAAGGGATTACGGTTTACTACTTTTGCCATTCGAACTTAATTCCTTATGAATTGTGTAATTATATACGGTTCTAAATTAAATAAAAGAAGCATTTAAACATAAAGGTCCAGCCTTGTAAAGTCTGTAGAAAAGTCAGATAATCTTAAAAATTCAGGAAGTTTTAATTAGTGAAAATCAATGAAATAGAGGAATTGGGTGCGAATAATTGGTGGAAATCTCAAAGGGACAAAATTAGTTAGTTTGTCAGGAGCATCTATTCGTCCCACCTTAGATAGGGTTCGAGAGTCACTTTTTAATCAAATAGCTCCAGATATAGAGGGTGCTATTTTTTTAGATTTATTTGCGGGAACGGGTGCTATAGGAATTGAGGCTATTAGTAGAGGTGCTGAAAAAGTGGTTTTTGTGGAACCCGACCATCGGGCTCAAAAAATAATTTATCAAAATCTGGATAAATGCAAGCAGTTTGATTTAGGTGACCAGAGCAAAAAAAAGAATTGGTTATTGTTGAAATACTCTGCCTCTCAGGCTCTAAAAATATTACAAGAACGCGAATTCCAATTTGATTTAGTCTATGTAGATCCACCTTTTGCGGAAGAATTATATGAAGAAACTATAGTTGAACTCGCAAAGGGAACTTTATTGAAGACACCCTCAATAGTTATTGTTGAGCATCATCACAAAACCATCCTATCAGAAAGTTATGGTAGACTATCCTTAAAAAAATCTCGCAAATTAGGTGACTCAAATTTATCGTTTTTTTCATTAAGTTAAGGTAGTTAGGTTTTAGTATGGAAATTGTTCCCCCAAAAAATAAAAAGATAGTAGTCGCTATGAGTGGTGGTGTTGACAGCTCAGTGGTGGCGGCACTATTAAAAGATCGGGGATATTCTCTGATAGGGATTTCTTTGCAATTATGGGATTACAGTTGGGACACGGATAATCGATTTGGTACTTGTTGTTCTTTAGACGATTTGTCTGATGCCCGAAGGGTGGCAGAGCGGGTTGGAATCCCATTTTATATCTTAAACCTAGAAAAAGAATTTCGTAAAGACGTTGTAGATTATTTTGTGTCTGAGTATATGGAAGGTCGGACTCCTATCCCCTGCACCGCTTGTAATAAAAAATTAAAATTTGATGAATTAATGCAAAAAGCAGAAATTTATGGATACGATTATATAGCCACTGGTCATTATGCTTCTGTGGTCCGTGACAAAGACTCTGGAAATTTAACTGTAAAGCGGGGATTAGATGAAACAAGGGACCAAAGCTATTTTCTATTCAATCTTTCACAAGAGCAATTAGAGCGAACATTTTTTCCGTTGGGTAATTTGGAGAAAAAAGAGGTTCGACAGCTTGCTGAAAAATACTCCTTGAATGTGGCTGGAAAATCCGAGTCGCATGAAATTTGTTTTATTCCGGACAATGACTACGCCAAATTTATTGCAAGTCAAGTAGATGAAGAAAAATTTCAACCTGGAAAAATTGTGAATTCGAATGGCGATGTCCTGGGTCAACACAAAGGATATCCAGCATATACCGTTGGGCAAAGAAAAGGGTTAAACCTGGGTGGTCTTTCTGAGCCATATTATGTGACCTCGATTAATCCAGTAAATAATGAAGTGACCGTGGGTCCGAAAACTAAACTGTTTAAGGATGAATTTTCTGTTCGGGAAGTAAGTTGGTATTTAAATCATTGTGAACCTTTTGAAGCATTGGTGCAAATTCGATATCGCCATAAAGCCGTGGAGGCTTGGGTGACCCCACTTCCAAATGGAAGAGCGAGAGTGAATTTGGAGTATCCTCAACCTGCCATTTCCCCTGGGCAAGCGGCGGTTTTTTATCGTAAGGATTGTATTGTTGGCGGAGGTTGGATCGAATGACCCACCCCGTCCAGGTAGCTGTGGAAGCGGCATTGGCTGCAGGAAGAATTCAAAAGGAACGTCAAGATCGGGTAGGTAAAATCAGCTTTAAGGGCGAAATAAACTTAGTAACCGAGGTTGATCTCCTTTGCGAAAAGGAAATTATTAGTCGAATTAAAGAACGCTTTCCCGATCATGCAATTCTTGCTGAGGAGTCTGGAGAGACTCAGGGGAATGCAGACCATCTTTGGGTCATAGATCCATTAGATGGAACAGTTAACTTTGCTCATGGGTTCCCTTGCTATTGTGTATCTATAGGTTATCAATGTGCTGGGGAAATTGTTGTGGGCGTGGTTTATAATCCGTGTTTGGATGAGCTTTTTGTTGCGGAAGTTGGTCAGGGTGCAAAGCTGAATTCCAAACCAATCCATGTTTCGGATATCTCAATTCTTAAGCAGAGTTTATTGGTTACGGGTTTTGCATACGACGTAATAAATTCTTGCCATAATAATTTGGATCACTTTGCAAATTTTGTAAAAGAATGCCAAGCCGTTCGTCGCCCAGGTTCGGCTGCCATGGATTTGGTGTACACGGCTATGGGTCGGTTTGAAGGATTTTGGGAACTAAAACTTCACCCTTGGGATTATGCAGCCGGATGGCTTATTGTCCAGGAGGCAGGTGGCAAAGTAACCCGCTTTGATGGATCGCCCTTCAAATTTGGAGATCGGGAAATCCTTGCCACGAATGGACATGTTCACCAATCCATGATTGATGTTTTGAGTAAAGGGGAAAGCCGATCTTGAACCTGATTCTTGAATTCACAATTTTCGTTTAAAAAAATGATCTGGCTAGGCTGGATATTATTTTTTTTGTGGTTCCATGCCATTCTGCGTTTGGTCCCCCTGATTCGCAATGGTCATCTTGAAAAATTGGCTAAACCCCATTCTCCTGAAGCGGGTTTTCCTTTGTTGTCAGTAATAGTCCCCGCAAGGAATGAAGCTAATGATATTGGAAATACAATTCAATCTCTCCTGAATACCCAATACCCCAATATTGAAATCATAGCAGTGGATGATCGTTCTTCTGATGATACTGGTTCTATTATTGATCAGTGGGGAATGAAAGATAATCGCGTTAAACCAGTCCATATATCTAATTTGCCAAATCATTGGATGGGTAAAAATTACGCGATGCAAACAGGGGCTGATGCAGCTAGGGGAGACTATTTGCTCTTTACCGATGGAGATGTTCATTTTCGACCAGGTAGTTTGAATAAATCCGTAAATTATTTGTTGAATTCTGAGATAGATCATTTGTGCTTAGTTCCAGCAGGTCTTAGTCGTGGAGGATTAGATAGGGTTTTTAAAACATTTTTTTTGTTTGGCCTTCTTCTTTACGTCAAAACTCAAGAGCATATTGCAGATGGAAAATATAGTTATTATGGAATTGGGGCTTTTAACTTAGTAAAGACTTCATCTTATAAGGCTATCGGGGGGCACCGTTCTTTTAAAATGGACGTTTTAGATGATTTTATTTTAGGTAAAAGGATAAAGGAGGAAGGATTAAAACAAGAAATCCTTTTTGCTACAAATTCTTTGTCGCTTAGATGGTACGATGGCGTGAAGCCGACTTTAAAAGGTGTCGAGAAAAATATGTTTGCTTCTTTTGAATATTCATGGGGGAAAATGTTTTTCGGGCTATTTATGTTTATCGTCCTATATTTATTACCCTATGCAGGTTTATTTTTGTTTCCTGAGGTTGAGGCTTTTGGATATTTAAGTTCTTTGCTGGGTATGCATGGATTGTATGGTTACTTAGGTACTCATTTTGAAATACGATGGTTTCACCACTTTCTATTTCCTATTGCTGTGATTTTAGAAATGTATGCAATTTTAATTTCCAGTTTTAAAACGTGGAAACAGGGTGGGATATATTGGCGAGACACTTTTTATTCTTTAGAGACATTGAGGCAAGAAAGATATCAAACCGTAAATAATAAATAATTTTATGCTTTGAGATTTTACATTCCAATAAATGTTTTAAATCGTATGATATTGAAGTATTAATGGTGATTTAGAGTTCCTTATTTTTTCCTATAAAGGCTATATACATCAGGGACTCATTTAACCCATCAAGTTTGAGAAAATCATTTCCTAAATCATCATAAAATCCGCAGGTGGTTACCACAGCTAACTGTTGTGCTGTACATGACAAATAAATATTTTGTCCAAGATGACCCAGATCAAGCAATACATATCGATATCCTCGTTCTCCATATTTTCTCTTTGTTCTCTCTAGAACTGCTGACATCATTATTACAACTCCAGCTTCTTGGGCAAAATCTTGTTGGCAGCAAATTTTATGCAAACTTTGGGTCGGATCTCCTGAGGAGAGCAACTCTAATTCGTGATTAGGTACATTGTAATGATAAACTCCTGGGTCTAACCCTGAAACATTTCGGACTCCCAGATAAATTTCCCCCGGATAGAGACCTCCGGCTGAAGGAACCACTCTTTTTAGCCGTTTTCCCACTCCTGGTTCATCTATCTCCCCCGTAGTTCCATAACTTTGCCAAAGAATTATAGAAAGCTGTTCAAAGTTCAATGCTTCATCTCCAAAAGTTTTAATGGATCTTCTGGATTCAATCACTTCCCAAAATGTTTTTCTATCTTGCTTGGGGGTTAGGAGTTTAATTTTCTTTGCGTGAGGGTACTGCTTATAGCCCTTAATCATGGCTTGCAATTCTTCTTTAGAATATTCTGTGGCTGGCAGGACCGCGTGAATTGTGGAGGGGTGTAATTTGGAATTCTCGTTATATATTTCGCTAATCGAATAATCTTGGGTCTGCCTTTGACTATTCAAATGAAGGTGATCTTGAACAATTTTACCCATGATGCCTCCTTGCAATTTATGGAAAGGGATGAGGATCGCGATTAACCTCATTCTCCTTTAAAGGTTTTGGAGTGAGTCCCAACTTAAAGGGAACCTCATAAATACGTTTTCCTCCTAAATAGGGATAAGCATGATCCAGGTCCAAAGGCTGCATTCCTGGAATGATAGCCCTTATGACTTTAAAGCCAACGTCATCAATATCCACAGTGGTTAAGTCTGCAACATGTGTTTCCAAATCTTTTTTTTGTAAAAGTTCCACAATCAGTTTGCAAGCATCTACGGGATCGACATTGTGATAGTTCGGCAAATCTTTAAGGGTCATAATATTTCGGTTTTCTTTCAAGAATTGTACTGTTTCCAATAGTTCTGGTTCCATGGCGTGAATGATGCCGTGTTTTGCGGGTGTGACCACTTGTTTGTACTCTGGGTCTCTTTCGTAAACGGGATTTTCTCGCTGGTACCTGGTTAATCCCAAATAAACTAAAATCCCTTCTTCCAAGGCTCTTCCTAAGGCTTTTAAAGGGTCCAAGTCTACTGCCATGCCTATGACGGTATGGGGAGGACATCCATTTTTATTCGAGACAAGAACTAGTAACGTGGTTACTTCAATATCTAAGGTTAAGACTTTTATATAGTATTCAACTGGGGCTTGGTCTAATACATCAAGTAAAGATCGCACATAGGAATCCTCTATGTTTGATGTATCAAGAGAAGGACAATTGAGCCGATTGTGCCAGACAATCATGAAAGCGTCTCTTTCCACTACTTCTAGGATACCTCTATAAATAGCAGAGGCTAAATTGACGCCACAGGCTAATCCGGTCGAAATTTGATTGTGAAAAATTGGTTCGTCTTTACGGTATAAATAGGGCATATAAACTAGTGAAGCTGGAATCCATATTGGGTAATCTTGCGAAATGGAAAAACCTTGCGTCCAATAGAGAGAGGTATCTGAATTAATTTTAGGGTATTTGAAATTAGGTTGTGCATATTGTTTTTCACTAAAAAGGACCCATTTCTCAAGGTCAATACTTTTACCCTTTAATTCTTTTTGCGTGGCTCGGACCAAATTATTTTCATCAATAAACGACGAGCAATAGCGTTCAACACTTTCCCCTACCGCTTTTATGATAGCTATATCTTCGTTGGTAGAAATAGCCGATCCAAAATTCATGGTCTTGTATCCAGTGGCACTTGAGATGTCAGCAGGAACTGTTCTAGCATGAAACACCGCCGGTTCTCCTGGGGGAAGACTCAATATTTCTGCTTTGGAGATAATTCCAACTTTATCGCTTACTAATCTCTTAGCTCTTTCCAGGCACTCTTCTAGAGGAACTTCAGGACTTTTTTTTAACTTTCGTAATGAAAGATTCGAGCATGGCAAAGTCAATTCTCCTTAAAACTAAATATTTGTCCATTGGGCGGAAATGCTGGAATCCCAAATGTCCAAAGGAGATTTTTTGTTATAGCAAGCGGAGCATCTTGGAAAACGAAGAATCGAATGCCCAACTGACTCCATATCATTGATATTAAACTGATAATAGCGCCCAAATGTTTTAGGAGGCGAAAAACCTAAATAAATACGGGCTATTTCCATAGCGACTTGACTACCTACAGTCTTTCCTAAAGCAGAGAAATATCCGTTATCTCTCGATGTTTGATTTTGCTCCTTTTTGAAGGCAACATAGCCTTCCAAATCAGGCACCAAAAATTCAATGCGCGTAGTGAAACATTTATAGCACGCGGTTTGAAAGGGAACAATTGTAGGACCAATTAATGCTGAAGTTCCATCCATGGTTACATGCATCCAGCGGATACCCAAATCAAGGCATTTTGAATTTATTTTTTCATAAAAAGAGAAGCTGGGAGATTCTTTGCAAACAATTAAAAAATCTAATTTCTCTGTCTCTACTGTTTTTTTCAGAGACTCAAAACTTGGGAGGAAAATTTCATTTATTCCTATCGAGCCTAAAGATTCTCGGACTTCATCAATAAGAGAAGAATCTCCAATCAGCCCAATTCGAGATTGAGAAAATACTTCAATGGAATGCCCAGGGTCTTGTAAAACCTGGGAGAGAAAAACGGCTCGGCGTTTTTCTAAATTGTTGAAGGAAGTAAAAAATGGATGGAACTCATGAAGAATACCATTAGCTCGCAATATTTTGAGAACAAAAATTATAGTAGTCGGGAGAATAGCTTCTCCTCCAGAAGAAGCTATTTCCTCAATTTGATGGTCACCATTTAGCAGATCACGAATTTTTAAGAAGGTGTTTACAAATAGAGGATGAGATAGTGTGAAAGAGAACTGTGATCCACGAAATTGTAATCGCCCATCACCAAAATCAATGCAATGAAGCCAAGGAGCCAGAAATGGATTCTTTGGCAGGGAGGTATTTGCATATTCAACTGTTAAAGAGGTTAAACTCCTCTCCATTTGAAATGCCCCCCAAAATATCCATACCTATGAATTTATTTTGTTGCTAATTGAATTACTGATGCAGTGCAACAAATACAAACACAAGAGCTGACTTCATGGTCAGTTACAACTCTTGGGCCTATGCTTACTTTCGAGTTTAAAGCCTGGAATTCCTTTTCATTTAAATCAAAATCTTTTTGAATTTTGCCTGGGTCTTCAGCTAAATTTTCTCGATAATTAACATTCCCCAAAATTTCCATAATTGCATTTTGCATTTTTGAGTGCATAATAACCCCCCTAAACTAAATTAATTTATTTTGCATTCCAAAATTTTGTGCCAACATACCGCATTTTTATTCTAAAGTCCATATTTTTTTTGCCAAATATTTTAGCATGTCAAATATAATGGATTAGCTTAAAAGGTGTAGGGCGGATCGGAATTTCCATGGATAAAAAATTTTTTCGAAGCCTATTGAGTTTGATTGTCAAGAAGTGGTCATTTTTACCAAATTCAACTTTACCTAAGTTTCTTTGCCAATTTAATTTGGAAATGAGTTTAGTTTTTTATCTTTGTTCTCTTAGTTTTCTAATGATGTGTTTTATGCCTTTGAATGGTTTTGGCAGTGAGAAACAAATAACTGAGGAACAATTAGAGCTGATGAAAATGGACATGCGACAATTATTGGAAACCGAAATCACTGTCACTTCAGTCAGTCGAAAGCCACAAGACTTGCATAAAACCGCTTCGGCGGTTTTTGTGATTACTCAAAAGGATATTAAGCGTGTAGGTGCTGTTAATCTTATGGAGGCTTTACGGATTGCGCCGGGTATGCAAGTTTCGAAAATCAATCAAAATACCTATACCATTTCCATTCGAGGTTTTAACCAAAGAAGTGGGTCCGACAAACTTTTAGTCTTAATCGATGGTCGATCTATTTATAGCCCTGGTTCTTCTACCGTGTTTTGGATTGGTCAGGACGTTATGCTGGAAGATGTAGATCGAATTGAAGTTATACGGGGACCAGGGGCTGCACTTTGGGGTTCCAACGCTGTGGCTGGAGTTATAAACATTATTACAAAAACTTCTAGGAAAACGCAAGGAAACCTAGTGGCTGGAGGCGCAGGTACAGAAGAAAAGGCCTTTATTACCTATAGGCACGGCGGTGAAATGGAAAATGGATTGACTTATAGATTTTATGGAAAATATAGGGACCGCGATGATGGTATCGATGCAAATGGAAATCGAGCCTTTGATGAGAAACAGATGGGTCAAATTGGCTTTCGGTCAGATTTTGAGAGGAAACAAGATTTTTTTACTCTGCAAGGGGATGCCTACTATTTAGATTCTGAAACTAATTATCCAAGCGTTTTTATTTCCGATACTGCGGGGAATGCTCCTGTCCAAGCAGGTTTAATTCAAAAAGGAGCAAATATATTAAGCCGCTGGACGCGAACAATAGAAAAAGGCTCAAGATTTATTTTTCAACTTTATTATGACATTGTCTCTCGAGAAGCTCAAAATATTGTTGAAAATACTATCCAAAAATTTGACATAGATATCCAGCATGATTTTTTAATTGGAAAAAGAAATAATTTTTCTTGGGGACTTAATTATCAATTTCAGGCCTATGATTTTGGTGGGGATTTATTAAGAATTTCCAGGAAAAATTCGAATTTATTTGGATTGTTTATACATGATGAAATTACATTAGTCCCGGAAACCTGGAGTTTAATCATTGGTTCAAAATTTGAGCACAATAGATTTTCCGGTTTTGAAGTGCAACCAAATATTCGTACATTGTGGACACCGCATCCTAACCATTCATTTTGGGCGGCGATTTCGCGTGCGGTTAGGATTCCCAGCCCTAGAGACGAAGACGCTACATTGAATATTTTTTCAACAGGTGGAGTTGCTCCTATTATTTTTAGAGAAGTTGATGGAGAAACGGAAGCTGAAAATCTAACGGCTTACGAATTTGGGTACAAATTTCGAAAAAATTCAAAACTATTTTTTGAATTTTCCGGATTTTGGTTTGACTATACAGATCTTGTGGATTTTGTTACACCAGATGGGCTTAATTTCAGAAATGCAAATGCCTTGGATGGATTTGTCTACGGTTTTGAAGTGGTTATTCAATGGCAAATTCTTTCCAATTGGAGAATTTCTGGAAACTACTCTTTGGCTCTCACTGAATTGAAAGTCACCGATAGTAATGTGATAGCGACGGCGTTCAATGCAGAAGGAGAACCCAAGAATAGAATTGTTCTTAATTCTTTTCTTAATATCACAAAGCATATTCAATTTGATATCTCATATTATTATGTTAGTCGATATAAAGCAGCAAACATTCCCGAATTTCACCGCTTGGATTTAAGACTGGGGTGGAGGCCTTGTGAAAAGCTGGATATCTCATTAGTGGCCCAAAACCTTACGGATGCTAGTCACCAGGAATTTCAAGGTGGTTTCGAAGCGGCGTCTGAAACGCAAAGGGGATTTTTTGCTAAGGTAATTATGAGGTTTTAATATTTAAGACGATAATGCTTACCAATGAACCCCTCGAAATTATCCAAAGGATATATTTTCTCCTTTATTAAATTAATTTCTCTGTTCCTATTTTTTTCTCTTCAAATGGAGAAACTGGTAGAAGCCGTTCCTGTTAACAGAGAATATACTATTAAGGCCAGCCTAGTATCGAAGTTCATTGATTTTTTAAGATGGCCTAATACCCCCAACCAAGAAACTGAACTCCCTAAATATGCATTATGCGTTATTGGGACTAACAAATTTGGAAACCTTTTTTCAATTGCAAAGGATGAAGGTATTCTAAAAAAAAATATTATTATTTATGAAAATGTTCCGGATAAGGTTCTTAAAAAATGTGACATCGTATTTGTAACTGGGAAGAATGATGATGATTTTCAACACATTTTAAAAGTATTAAATGGAAACCCTACTTTAATTATTGGGGAATCGGAAGGATATGGTTCCTTAGGGGCGGGGATTAATTTTATTGAAAGAAATAATAAAGTAAAATTTGAGATCAATCGAATGGCTTTAAAAAGACAGGGAATAGAAATTAGTTCATTTCTTCTTAATTTAGCCATTATTGTGAAGGATAACCCACTATGAATTCCATTTTAGATTTGCCAATTAAATGGAAAATGGTTTGCATGTTTTTAGCAGTTTCCTTTTTAACATTGATATTGACATGTAGCATTTTTGCCATAAACGATTTAAGACTATTTAAATCCAACATGGTCAGAAATTTAAAAGTTTTGGCAGAGGCAGTGGGAAATAATAATCAGGCAGCCCTTCGCTTTGAGGATAAAGATGCGGCTCTTCAAATTCTTTCATCGGTAGAGGCGGAGCCTCAGGTATATTATGCAGCTTTGTATACCCAGTCGAAGGAATTGTTAGTCGAATTTAACCCATCAAATTTAGAATCAAAAACTCCATATAAAGAAGAAAATGAGAACTGGTTTTTCAATTTTTTCGAAGAGGATATTGAAATCCGCAGTCCTATATTTCTTAAATCAAAAAATATTGGAGAAATTGTGATTCGGGCAAAGCTGATAGAATACAAAAATTTATTGAAAACGTATTCATTGCTTGCATTGTTTATTTTTCTGACGGCAATGCTTTTGTCTCTTTTGTTTTCTATTAAACTTCAGTCAATCATTTCAAAGCCAATTTTAAATCTTGCTGAGACAACAAAGCGCTTATCAAAGAATCACGATTTTTCGATTCGTGTGGCACACAATACAAGGGATGAAATTGGTACATTGTATTTGGGGTTTAATGAAATGCTAACTCGAATAGAAAATAGAGGAAAAGAGCTTGAGAATTATAAAAACCAATTAGAAGAAAAGGTAAAACTTCGAACAAAAGAATTATCGGATACAAATTTGAAGCTTTCTAATGCCAATAAGAACCTTAATCAAGAAATAGTAGAAAGAGAGTCCGTACAAGAAAATCTAGAGAGATCCTTAAAGGATAAGGATATTCTTCTCGGTGAGATCCATCATAGAGTCAAAAATAATTTGCAAATTATTTCAAGCTTGTTACGCCTTCAATCAAATCATACATCTAATGTAAACGCAATTGAGGTTTTTAAAGAATGTTCGCAAAGAATCGAATCTATGGCGTTACTTTATGAAAAAATTTTTGATTTCCATAATATTTCGGAAATTGGATTAGGGGAGTATTTTAATGATTTGGTGAGTCGTTTACTTTTGGCATATGGAATTAGAAGTGAACAGATTTCCGTTCAAATTGAGACGAACTCCCTATTATTGGGTATTAATAAAATTGTGCCTTGTAGTCTGATTTTGCAGGAATTAATTTCAAATGCTTTAAAACATGCGTTCCCAGACAATCGGAAAGGGGATATTAAAGTTTCTTTGAAACTTACTGACCCTGCATCAAACAGGGTTGAATTTAAAGTTAGTGATAACGGTGTAGGTTTATCCCCAGATTGGGATTTTAATACAACACAAACATTAGGGCTTCGATTGGTGAAAAAATTATCAGAAGAGCAACTGCAAGGGCAAATTTTTGTTTCTAGAAAAGGGCAAACTTGTTTTACAATTATATTTCCTATTAAGGAAGATAAACATGACAACAAAAGACCCTAAAATTTTTATAGTTGAAGATGAATCCATTGTCGCCTTAGACATTGAATATTGCCTTAAGAATAATGGATATCAAATTGTGGGTACCGCAACTTCCTATAATGAACTGATGGGTAAGATAAATGTAGCAAAACCTGATTTAGTCTTAATGGATATAAAAATTCAAGGAGCTCTTGATGGTATTGAATGTGCAAAAAAAATTTGGGAAGTTTTTAGAACACCTGTTCTTTATCTAACTGCATATTCAGATAAAAATACAATTAATAGAGCTACAAAAACTAAGGCCTTCGGTTATTTGTTAAAACCTTTTAATGAAAAGACCTTGATTGCAAATATTGAAATGGCATTATCAAATTGTGAAGAAGAGTTGCGGATTTTAAGAATTCAAAACAATTTTTCCATTACTTTGGATAAATTAAATCTGGGAATAATAATTTTTGATAATGATGGGCTGATTACTTTTTTAAATTTAGCAGCCAAATCTTTAACAGGTTGGAATGAGAATGAAGTAATTGGAAAACCTCTTAAAGAACTATTTTTTTATAGTAAAAATAAAGAAGAGATTGCCTTCGAAAGAGTATTTCGAGAGAGAGCTTATTTCAATTTTCTTGAAGTTATTAATAAAAAGGATGAAGGAGAGAATTCTCTATCATTTGATTTAACATTATCTTCAATTGTCCAATCGGGAAAAATTGATGGAGGGATTTTGGTATTTCAAAATTATAATACCTTAATAAATTCTAATTTGCATGATGGGAAAACCAGCAACAAAGAGACCTTATTAGAAATTTGTCCATGGTGTAAGAAATGGAGGGATGAAGAAAAAAACTGGCATGAAATTGAGGAATTTATTAAGCAAAAAACTTATAAAGAAATAATTCATCGAGCTTGCCCAGATTGCGTCCAATCATTATTAAGAAATATTCAATTGAAATTTGAAAATGAGCCTTACGGTCGAAGGAATTAAGGACACTTTTTTAAAAATTTTGTAGTTTAATTTTTAATTTATTTTCCTGGGTCTGCACCCCAAATAAAGCCTTTTAAACATTCAGCTTTTTGCTTATCTCCATTTTCGATAATTCTTTTTAGCCCCCAAAATAAATCTTTTAGTTCTTGATTTACTAGTTCATCTTCAATTTCATGTTCTTCTTTTTTATGCATATCTCCTTCGCCCGTTAACAGCCATAAAATATTTAGATTCGAATGTTTTACCAATTTCGCTAAAGTGTCCGCAGAGGGCAAGCTATTATTGGATTCTATTTCCGATAACGAGCCAGGACTAATATCAATTTTTTCAGCCAATTCATAACCTTTTAACTGAATGGATTGCCTCCAAGCCCGAAGCCTGTTTCCTAATAAACCGTCTGTACCTTTTTTTTTGGAATTCATAATTAATCTAAAAAATATTAACTTATTTGAATACTATATCAGCTGTATATTTATTTGGAAAGTCAAATTTTATTGGTTATTGCGATATTTTTAAATGTTTGCTTTTAATTGGGTTTGATTCTAGACCTTTTATTTTAAAGATTTAAATAAACCTGAGGGTCAAATTATTTGTATTGGAAAAAAACATGATTATTTGAATTAGTTTTCCTCTAATTGAGGTTTTTCATTCTTTAAATATTCAAAATTAATTTATGATTCTTTTATTTATGAGGTTCTGTATGAGACTTTATATTTGATATTTTTTAGAAACGAACAAGATTATTCAGGATTTGGTTTTATCAAATAAGTATAACCTGCCAAACCTTCCCGGTACATAGCTAAAAACTGGTCCGCTTCTTTCTGGGTGAGCTTTCCTTCATAAACTCGCTGAATTAAGAAAGCGGCCATTCTTCCTTCCAATTCGTCAGCCCGAAATTGTACATAATCTAAAACATCCGTTACATTTTCACCCTCAATGATTTGTTCATAATTTAGAGTTCCATCTTCATTTAAAGAAACGTGGAAAGTGTTGGTGTCTCCAAATAAATTATGCAAATCACCTAGAATTTCCTGATAAGCACCGGCTAGAAAAATTCCTATTCGATAGGACTCTTCAGGGGATACAGGGTGTAATGGAAGAGACTGCTCAGTGTTTTGGGAACCTATAAAACCATCAATAATACCGTCTGAATCGCAGGTTAAATCCATTAAGGTGGCATCACGTGATGGTTTTTCATTTAATCGTTGTAACGGAACAATGGGAAAAACTTGGTCAATCGCCCATGAATCAGGTAGCGATTGAAAAACAGAAAAGTTGCAAAAGTATTTATCTGCCAACTTTTGTTTTAGTGATTTTAATTCATCAGGCAAATATTTAAGTCTGGAAGATAGGTCCTGGATTTTTCGGCATATTCCCCAGAATATTTTGTCTGCCGCGGCCCGGTCATTAAGGGAAATCATTCCAACAAAAAACTCATTGTGGGCTCGCTCCTTTAAATCCAAAGCATCATGCCAGGATTCAATAAGATTTTTGTTTGTTGCCTGTTCAAGGACGTAATGTAATTCATGAACGACGGCCGGAGCCTCGTCTGAAATTTGGATCTCATTTTCTAATTCTGGAAAAGAGTAAATATCTAAAACATTAAAAACCAAAATTGAATGATGAGCCACAAGTGCGCGGCCTGACTCAGAAATAATATCAGGGTGAGGCAGTTCTTCTTCTTCGCAAACCTCGTGAAGGTGATAAATCACGTCATTGGCATACTCTTGGAGCGTGTAATTTGTACTGGAAGCATATGTAGAACGAGTTCCATCATAATCTACACCCAATCCACCACCGACATCAATGTATTTTATATTACAACCCTGTTTCATTAGTTCCGAATAATAACGTCCGATTTCTTTTAAACTACTTTTGATCCTTCGAATGTTTGTGATTTGACTACCTAGATGGAAATGAATAAGTTGAATACGGTCTAAAATATTTTCCTTATTGGCAATATCTAAGGCTTCCACTAGTTCAATGGGACTCAATCCGAATTTTGAGTATTCTCCTCCGGAAGAAGCCCATCGCCCGGAACCGGCGCTTACCAATTTGACCCTAAGTCCAATATTAGGTTCAACATTTAGTTCCTTTGCGACTTTAATAATAGTTCTAAGCTCTTCCAATCGCTCTACAACAATGAAAACTTTTTTCCCGAGTTTATTTCCCATCAATGCTAATTGGATAAAAGCTTCATCTTTATAGCCATTACAAATTAAAAGTGAATCAGGGTCATCCATGATAGCAAGGATAGCATGCAGTTCTGGTTTGGAGCCTGCTTCTAAACCTAATTTATAGGAGCGCCCAAATTTTACTATTTCTTCAACTACTTGTCGCTGTTGATTCACTTTAATGGGATAAACACCGAAGTAGGTTCCTTTATAGTTATGATCCGTTGCTGCTCGTTCAAATGCGCCCGCTAATTCTGCGATTCTAGATTTTAAAATATCTGAAAAGCGGATTAAAGCAGGAAGAGAATATCCTTTGGATTGTATATCATCGACTAGATTTTTTAGATCGATGGTTTTTTTACTTTGATGATCCGGTCGGACGTACAAATGTCCCTGAGGATTGATTCCAAAAAAGCCTGAACCCCAACCTTCAATATTATAAAGTTCTAGTGATTTTTCTATATTCCATTTTTCCATAAGTATTTAATTGCGGAAGTTTAGAAATGAGGGCCATTTAAAAAATTATCTGTATTCTGCACATCTAACATCCCTTGGTGTTCTGTTCTGAAAGAATTACTCAGAATTCAAATAGTCTTTATATCCACTTTTCATTGAATGTATTCTTATTTTAAAATTTTTAATCAGAATGATGAGTAAAGTCAATTAAATTCCACTCATTAGCGTAATTTTTTTCCCTTAAATAAAAGAAATTTTGCTCTAAATTTTACTTTAAGATAAACTTCTGGGAATTTTTACCTTGGGTTAGGAGATGAAATGCAGATTGAAAATTTAGATGTTAGGGAGATTGCTCAAAAATATGGAACTCCTGTTTATGTTTACAGCAAAAATTTATTGCGGAAATCTATTGAGGAGTTAAAAGGACTGGCTCCAGTTGTGCGTTATGCGATGAAAGCAAATTCCAATATTCAAATTCTTAAAGAGATGCTGAATCAGGGAATTAAAATAGATGCGGTGAGTGTTCTGGAAGTTCAACGCGCATTACGTGCGGGTTTTCAACCGCAAGATATTTGTTTTACCAGTGACGTTTTTTTTACTGCAAGTGATGCTGAATATTGCATAGAGAATGATATTTTTTGCAATTGCGGTACTTTGGGAATGCTTGAAGAGTATGGGCAAACTTTAAAGCGATTAGGCAAAGGATCGAATAAAGTTTCTATTAGAATAAATCCGGGAGAGGGTGCTGGTCATTCAAAGAAAACCAATACCGGAGGGCCTTATAGTAAACATGGTATCTGGTATGAAAATTTGAATGAAGTGAAATCCATAACTCAACAATATGGTCTCATAATTTCAGGTGTTCATATTCATATAGGTTCCGGTGGTGACATGGATCATTTGAAGAGAATTACCGGGAAATTGGTTGATTATGCCAAAGAGTTTGAAGATATTGAAACTGTGAATTTTGGAGGGGGTCTTCCTTACGAATACAGAACAGAATTGCCACAACAAGATATTAATGCTTACAAACCTATTATAGATGAGCGACAGAAAATATTGGAACAGCACTTTGGAAGAAAAATAATTTGTGAGATTGAGCCAGGGCGCCGGTTTGTTGCTGGCTGCGGTTATTTGATAGGAGAGGTGAGAGCGTTAAATCATACATTTGATGAAGGAAGAAAACGCCTTGATTATGTTTTGTGTAATGTTGGTTTTTGTCATTTAATCCGACCTATGGCTTATGGCTCTTATCATCCCATATGGTTTGTCGGAGAAAACTTAGGTTCTCCTCAGGACTTAATAATTGCTGGACCCGTATGTGAATCTGGAGATGTTTTAACACAAGAAAACGAAGAGCCTGTTCCCAGAAAACTACCTAAGCCCAACCCGGGAGACTTGATTGTTATTGGAGGAGCTGGCGCGTATGGATTCGTAATGTCTTCAAACTATAATTCTCAACCGTTGATTCCAGAAGTGATTGTAGAGGGAGACCAAAGTGTTTTAGCAAGAAGACGCCAATCGCTAGATGATATTTTAGAAGAAGAAAACAGTAATTAAGAAGGTTCCATCGTTATTGATAAATTATTTTGGATTAATTCCCTCCACTAATCATGGTATTTAAAAGTTGCGCTACACCCCAATTTTTTGTGGAACTCCCAGATTTGTAGTCTGCGTAACGAAAATTTGGTTTGAATTTAAAGTTGTGAATAACTGTTTTTAAGAATCCTTTAGAATTTTCATAAGTAGTAGAAGGTGCAACCCAAATTATTCGCTCAAATCCATCGCGTCCTAATTTAAGAACTATGGAATTGGCCATTCGGGTTTTCCCTTCTACCAATTCAATAGTCCAGTGTATGGATTTTCTTTCTAAATCCAAGGTTGGTTTTTGAATCCAATCCAAAACTTTTGCTTCCGGTAGATTATTTTTTCTTCGATTGATATTACCTTCCATCGTTAGTTGGATAGTTTTTTGCAATAAATGATCTGCATCAAGTTCATCCCAGGAATCTAAATTAATATGCCCTATTTTGTGAAAACTAAATATGAGTTGGTTCGCTGTTTCAGGATCGAAAAGGACCGCTTCGGTGTCCGGCCAGGGAAAACCTTGGTTTAAAAACATAAATCTTCGAGCAACATCTCCTCTAGCCAGCAAATATTTGTCTGGAAGAAGGAGAGTGCTGTGTGATTCTGGCAAAGTATAATCATTTTTTTCATAATCCCAGGGCAATGATTGAATTTCCATTAGAGCTTCTTCAAGAGTAGATGGGTACTCTTGTGACTCCGCATAAGTAAGAGTTGAAATAAATATTATTATTAAAAATGAAAAAAAATAAAATCCACGTTTCATTGCACTCTCCAGTATAAAAGCCTATTTGTTTTTCATAAGAATTGAGAATTTAAGTTTCATAAATTAAATTCTTTGAAGCTGAGGAGGTGCGTTAAGTTTTTTTACAACCATCCAAACAACTCCTAGTGTGAATAAGCTAAAAATAAATATATAAATGTATTTAGTGTAGTATGGAGTTTCACTCAAACCAGATAACTCTTTCAAACCAGTATGCGAACCTATTAAAGTAGCTTTAGCTAATTGGTTAATATCCAAATTCGCTAACTTATCTCCCTGGGTATAGTCTTCATATTGTCTGCCGGGTGAAAAATTGAAATTTGTAATTAGTCCAATTATCTTTTCATAGTGCATTTGGAATTCTTCAATGGTCCCAATCCAAGTAAATTTTTCGAATCCTTTTCTTCCCAACTTTAGAGATATGAAATTGACTATTTTTTTCTCTCCTTGTTCAATATTTAAAGCCCAAGAAAGTGTTTGATTGGATTCGTCCCATATTGGCTCCTCTTGCCAATTTTTAAAAAGTAATGGTGGTTTTCCCATACCTTCGAAAAATTGGTTTTCCACTACAGCGGTTTGACGCATTTGTTCTACTAATTTTCCTTTGTCTAAATTTAAATTCGACAATGAAGCAATATAACCAACTTCGAAATAGCTTAAAGTCCAAATGGAATTAGTATTTGGATTAAGCATTACAGCCTCAACATTTTTTGTTGGTTGATCATTGAGTTGTTTTAAAAATGTTTTAGCAGAATGCCCTTGAAGAAAAGCGTAACCTGGAGGTAAATTGAGGACGCCTTCTGATTTATTTAAAAAATAATCTTTGATTTCATATTCCCAACTTAAAGAATCTTTACCACCATCAAAAAAATTTATGGATTTATTATGCAAACATTTACCTCGCGATGATTCAGGTAAAATCAATAGCGTTAAGAATAGAGAAGCTATTAAAATTAATTTGCAGGATTTATCAACCATAAGGAAAAAGATGGATTCCAAAAGGGCAATGAGTTTGATTAATTTGTTTTGTTTATATTTAATAGAGTCAAGGTTGAATGAAAAAAAATCAAGAGAGTTTAGTTTTGGGTTGGCACATTTAGGCTAATTAAGAATTACATGGAATTTTGGTGGGGTAAACCTGAGGAAGAAAATCAGGATTATTTCGTCCAATAGGAAAGAATTTTAGAAGCTATTTTATTGAAGTGATGAGGAAACTTTAATATCCACATCAAAATTAATGCGAAGAAAACCGGGGTAAGAAGAATAAAAACTGTTGACAAATCAGTAGAAAACGAAGATCCCTCTAGATTGAAAAGGTAGAGGGTGAAACTAATTGCTGAGATGGCCATTGCAACGACCGGGAAGTATCTCATAGTTATTTTTTAAGTTAGTCAAATAAAGGGTCAATTTTTTGGGCCATTTGCACATCAGCCAAAGTGACACCCGAGGCAGTGTGAGTCCAATAACGAACCGTGATTCGTTTGTAATTTATTACAATATCGGGGTGATGGTTATTTTCTTCAGCCATTTCGGCCACCTTATGAACGAAATCGATCCCTTCCATAAATTTCCCTGCATGGTGAGTTCGAGAAATATATGGAATCCCCTTTTCATTTAATCCCTTTTGCCATTTTGGTGCTAACTCCTGTATTTTTTGATCTAATTCTTCACTGGTGAGGGCTGTTTTTTCTACCATTATATCCTCTAGAATGAATAATACTTTTTTGAATAGGTAATAAATATATTAGCTTTCTAAAATTTTTTCTAACTTTTTTTGAAGCGTAACTTCATGGACTTTATAAACAAAACTTTCTACCCCATTGATTAAGACAACAGGGATTTTTTCTTTATATTTTTCGAATAATTGTGGGTCAGATTCAATATCTATCATTTTAAGCTCAGCAGGATAATTTTGAATTACATTCTCCACCGTAATCTTTGCCGTCTCACATAGAGAACAACCGTCCTTTGTCATGATTTCAATTGTTATCATGTTTGA
Source organism: Nitrospinaceae bacterium (assembly GCA_965223665.1). Lineage (GTDB taxonomy): Bacteria > Nitrospinota > Nitrospinia > Nitrospinales > Nitrospinaceae > CBDCVY01. The sequence goes on along the minus strand of OZ245011.1, from coordinate 1,345,638 downwards.
ATTTTACTGGATATTTTTAGAAAGTAAACCTTTGGGAAGAGGAGATGAAAAAATTACATTGAGTGGGTCATGGTTGTGAATTTACCCCAGAGTATTAGAGCTACTGATAGAACTAAACAGAATATTAAAAGCCCGGTGGCAATTGGTCGATTTTTCCAATAGGTTTCGGGATTTCGATCAATAAAGGGGATTACGACCAAAAACATAAGGATTACCAAGGGAGCAACGATTAAAAATGGCACCCATAAATTTTCTAATGCGTACAGCCAAACAAATTGCCATGGGGGTTTGGTTACTTCCATTCCTAATACAGGAGGCTCTCCTAAAGGGGGTTTTACTAGAAGAGCTAATATGCAAACTAAGGCGAAAATTCCAAATCCTGACCGGTTTAAAAATACAAGGTGTTTAGTAAAAGAAATTGATTCCTTAGCATCTGGTTTTTCCGGGAGTGGAGATAGCTTATGGTATTTCACATAAAATAAATGCAATCCTATGAGTGGAATGGTTACTAGGGGTAATAGACAAATGTGGACCATATAAATTCTACTTAGTAAGGGGACTCCAGGAGCAAAGTCTTCTGTTAAGGGAGTGCCCAGGGTTCCCATTTTTTTAACAACCCAAAGAAAGTGAGCTAGTGCTTCATATGCTTCTTGATCCCATTTAAGTACCGTTCCTGAAAAGAGAAGATTAACCATCATTACCAACAATCCAACTCCTACTAACCAATTAACTTCCCGTGGAGCCTTATATGAGGCAGTAAGTACAATTCGAACCAAATGCAAAATCATTGCTATTGTAAGTACTTCAGCAGACCAAAAATGAACACCTCGCAAAAACCAACCTAAAAATACTTGATCGTTTAGGTAATGGATACTTTGGTTTGCACTATCCGGGTGGGGAACATAGAACTGTGAAAGTAAGATTCCGCTTAACACCAATAGACTAAAAGCGGAGAGGGTCATTCCTCCCAGAGAATATTTTGCGGTATTCGCATGCTCAGGAACTTCGTATTCGAGAACGCCGAGGCCTAATCGATCTTTTAATGTTTTTAGAATTTCATTTGCCATAGGCCTTTTAGATTAAGTTAAGAGTGTTAAACTTTATTCAAATGGTCGTTTAAGCATTAGTAACAAAAAAAAGAATAGAATGATCAATGTAAAACTAAAAGCAAATCCATAACCTTTCTGAGACGTGGCATTCCATTCATGCTCAGCTAAATTTACCTTTTTCATTTTCCCCATATCGTGTCCAGAGTGATCGGCATGACTTTCAGATTTTTGTTCTGGTTGTGCTCCCATCCCTAATGGATCAGACTTTTCAAAAAGAGAGGTTTCTTTAGAACCCGAAAGCGGGTCTTTGGGTATTGTTAACTCCATAGAACCGTCCGTGGCTCCTATTCCATAAGTATCTTCTTGAGTGGAAGTATCCTCATGCATTTCAGGGAAATTTACTGTATTGTCCTCCGGGGAAAATTGAGATTCAAGCGATGTCTCTAATTCAATTTCAGAGGAGTTTGAATTATGGCTATCGTGATTTTCTCCGCCGTGGCTCCAAACCAAATTTGGAAAGAGAAGCAGAAGTGTTATGAAGATAATGCATTTAAGGTCGTCACGCATAAGTTTATGATTGTTCAACAAGTTGAGCAAAAGCGGCAATAGCTTCTTCTGTTGCCCAATCTCTTGGGCCAATGGCTTTATGAACAATGATACCTGCTTTGTTTACAATAAATGTCTCCGGTACCCCAGTAGTTTTATATACTTTTTTGGCGATACTTTCTTCAGGGTCGAGAAGAACAGGAAAGGTTAGCTTATGTTTTTCCATAAATGGTTGAATTTTACTTTGATCTTTATCTACACTGATCGTTAGCATCTCCAGCCCTTTATCTTTAAACTCGTTATAGACTTTTTGCATTGAAGGCATTTCTACCTCGCAGGTTGCACACCAAGTAGCCCAAAAATTGATAAATACCACTTTACCCCTATATTCCTTGAGTGAAATTTTACCCCCTGAAATCGTTGGTAGGTCAAAGTTGGGGGCAATAAAAGCTTCTGCAGGATATTCAACTTCAAAGGGTTTGAGTTCTACTTTGTTGATTGCCATTATTAAAATGGAAAGTAAAGCAGTTGCTAATAAAGCATAAGGAATGTATATGCTAACCGGTTTTTTATTTATAGCTTGTTCCATAAGTTTTTTAATTACATATGACGTTTGTAGGGTCGGTAAAACTTTTTATCAATGGCAACTACAATTTCATCAATGGTTTTTCCTTCTTTATATAATTGATAAGAGTAAAGTACTTCTTCAATGCAAACGTCACATTCGGAACCATGTTTATTGGTGAAGCAAGTAAGCAATGTTTTGTGACCATGATCTCGTTTGCAGTAACAATAGCAAAATTGGCTGTCAATAACCTTTGGGATTTCTGCAGCATATCTGTATGCCAATGCGGCTTTTCCAGTAAAACCCGCGGGGGAAAGGATAGGCCGATTTTCAATTAACTGTCCCGTTGCCGCCGCTTGAGGAACAGTGGGCGGCTTTGTGTACCAATAAACTAAACCTAAAGTTAAAATTATGGGAATAATGAAAGCCACAGGTCTTGACAATTTACTCTTTGGAAATTTTCGTTGTTTAGAGTTTTTTTTGTTTTTTCGTTTTCCCACACCAATATCCGTTTGAATTAAAATTTTTCAATATTTAATGCCATTATATAAAGAACCTGACCAAATGAGAAGAGATAAAGAGAGTAAGTGAAGTATTGAATAAATGAGTGTTACCTAATTAATTTAAGGTTGATGAAGTGCTTTTGTTAGCTTTCAACGTTTTGGGGGATACCAACGACAAAGTCGATTGGGAGAAACACCCAGCAGAAAAAGGGAAGAAATTAGTAAATTCCGGGCTGTTGTAAAACCTATCCCTTCCTTTAACCAGCGCCTCGGAGAGGTATAGGATTTATCTTTTAAAATAATCATTGGCCCACGCTTCTTCAGCCTTAGAGAAAAATCTAAATCCTCGCATATGGGAATAGGCATGTACCCGTTCAGTTCCTCAAAAATATCCCGACGTACAAATATGGCCTGATCTCCGTAAGTTAAATTTAAAAATCTTGAACGGAGAGTGGCCCAACGTGATATTCGCTTTAACCTGGGTTGATCTGAATCAATTTGTAAACTAAACGCCCCACCAAAGTACTTCCCCTTTGCAATTACTGCATTCATTTTTTCAAAACCTTTTTTAGTTATAAAACTATCTGCATGGTGAAATAGTAGAATATCTCCAGAAGCTTCACCCGCCGCTGCATTCATTTGCAAACTCCTACCAGGGGGACTTAAAACAATCTTTGTTGGATATGTTTTTGCAATTTCGAGGGTTTCATCCTGGCTGCCGCCATCACCAATAATAATTTCATGGGGTTGAAGTTTTTTAACTTTTTCCAGGGTGTTTGCCAGGATTTTGGATTCATTAAGGGTGGGAATAATAATTGTGGTCTTCAATGGAAATCAATTGAAATTTAGGAAGGTAAGTGTATTGGAATTAAATAATAAATTTAAACCGACCATAATCGTAGATTAAAACTAACTAAATTTCAAATATATTGAAAACCTTAATTAATAAAGGATTATTTTACAAAAAGTTGATTCGTTTGATCTATTCATCTATCCAAATATATAATAGAATATGTCTCAATAAAAAGTATTCATTTTGCACTTTATTTTTCCATGCTTGCCCATTTTATCGATTCTAAGCCATTTCAGTGCGGTTATTTTAAGGACCGACAATCTTTATTCGAAGAATATCTCTTAGAGGATATATCTGAGGTCGAATTTGAATATATGTTGGCTCATGGAATGAGGCATTTTGGGGAATACTATTTTCGACCTCGCTGCCAAAAATGTTATGAATGTGTTCCTATAAGACTGCGAACTGAAGTTTTTAAAATGAATCGTAGTCAGCGGAGATCCATAAAGGAATGTGAAGGAATCGAGATATTTATGGCTCCTCCCAAATTCACGCATGAAAAGTTTCAACTTTACCTCAAACATAAAGGGCGATTTCAATCATTGCAGGATGATGTAGAAGACGAAGAAAACTTTCGCCTATCTTTTTATACCAATACGCCCTTTGGATGGGAATTTGAATATTATTACGAAGGCAAATTAGTTGGAGTGGCGTTATCTGATGTTACTCGTAAAACGTTTTCCGCAGTTTATACTTTTTATGATGTGCCACAGTCCAAGATGAGTTTGGGAACTTTCAGTGTACTTAAGCAAATTCAATTTTGCCAAAGTAAAAGTATTCCCTATTTTTATATGGGCTATTTCATATCTAAAAATCAATCTTTGTCTTATAAAGCGAACTTCCGACCCAATGAACTTTATGTGAATCATGAGTGGCGTCCGTTTAGAAATGGGAAGGGTGATTTCTTGATTCCTGAAGATCAACTTATTTGGAAAAATTCTGATACGTTAGTGAAAGCAACATCCAGATCTGGGTTTTAAATCAACTCCATAATCTAGAAATCGTTAATAACCATCATTTTTTCCTGTGTCATGTCGAGCATTGTATGTGGAATGCCTCCAACCCCATAGCCTGATTGCTTTCGTCCAGCAAAAGGCATCCAGTCGACTCGAAAAGCAGTATGATCGTTTATCATGACGGCTGTTGCATCTAATTCCCGAATACATTGGGAAGCGATATCCAGGCGATTTGTAAAACAAGAAGCCTGAAAAGCGTAGGGTAGGGCATTTGCTCTTTGAAGGGCTTCGTCTATGGTTTTGTATGAATAAACACATACTACAGGACCAAAAATTTCTTGTGTAGACACTTTGGCTTGATCTGATGGATTTAGCAAAATAGTGGGAGAGTAAGTTGTTTCACTTAACTTTTTAGCACCACAAAGAGCTTTTCCACCACTTTCCAAAGCTTCCTTTACCCATAAATCAATTCGATTAGTTTCTTGAGGACGGATTAAAGGGCCTACTTCAGTCTTTTCTGCAATCGCATTTCCAACGACCAGTTTTGCTGCTAAGTCAGCTAATTTTTGTGCAATTTCCCACTCTCTTTTTTTCGGACAAAATACTCTTTGTACGGAAACGCAAACTTGTCCTGCGTGGTAAAAGCCTCCTTTTGTGAGAGAAGGGATCATTTTGTCGATATCTGCACTTTCATCCACTATTACCGGCGCGGCTCCACCATGTTCCAAGGCACAACGGGTACCTGGAGCTAACTTGTTGCGCAACATCCAGCCAACCCTGGCAGAACCTATAAAAGAAAAAAATGCTACTCGTGAATCAGTAACTAAGCGCTCAGCGGTTGGGATATCACAAACAACAAATTGACACCAATATTGGGGAAGTCCTGATTCATGCAAAATCTCAACAAAAGTTTTAGCTGACAATGGTGTGTCATCAGCCGGTTTTATAATTACAGGGCATCCAACTGCAACGGCTGGCGCCACTTGATGAACAATTAGATTTAAGGGGTGATTAAATGCCGAAATTGCAACTACCGGGCCAATGGGCTCGTGATAAGTGAAGGCTTTTCGTCCGGATCCAGCCTTGGTTAAATCCATTGCAATTTCTTTTCCTGTTAGATGATCTATTTCCTTAACGCAAAGCTCTACTCCATCAATAGCGCGGGTCACTTCCACGCGAGCATCAATAAGTGGTTTTCCCCCTTCGTTGGCAATTTGAAAAGCTAACTCCTCAAAACGGGTTTCCATGGACCGCGCTACATTTTTTAATATTTCAATTCTCTTGTAAGCAGGAAGCCAGGATTTTTTGTTGCGAAACAATTGAACAGCATGATTTAACCTTTGATCTACTTGATCCCAGGATTCAACTTGAACTGAATCAATAAACTTTTGATCGAAAGGGTTTTTTACTTCCAGTACGGAATTTTTTGATGTTTTTTTGGAGATATCGTTCATATTAAGCATACTTTTTGTTTTAATTCATCAATGAGTACTTTGGTGTTTTCTGAATAATCCATAGAAATTTCCACTAAATGAACTCCACCCTCTTTAAAGGCTGATTCAAGGAGTTGGCCTAATCCCTCTGTATTTTTAGCTCGATGTCCCTTGGCTCCATAACTGTCTGCGTATTTTACGAAGTCTGGATTGTTAAATTCCAGTCCCCAATCCGGAAATCCTGCCTGAGCCTGTTTCCATCGAATCATTCCATACGAATTGTCGTTGAGTACCGCAACTACCAAATTGAGTTTCAAGCGTACGGCGGTTTCAAGCTCTTGTGAATTCATCATAAAACCACCATCTCCACAAATTGCCATGACACGCTTATCGGGATTGAGAATTGCGGCCATCATTGCAGAAGGAAGTCCTGCTCCCATGGTAGCTAAGGCATTATCAAGTAAAACGGTATTAGGATGGTACGCTTTATAGTTACGGGCAAACCAGATTTTATACATGCCATTATCCAGTGCAATGATGCCATCTTCTCCCATGGCAGTTCTTACATCTGCCACTAATCTTTGGGGAATTAACGGAAACCGTGTGTCATCAATTCCTTCAGTGGAATGTTTATCCACTTCATTTTTGACTCTCAAGAAATAAGAAAAATCGGCATTTACTTTTCCGAGTTTTTTACCTAGAAGTTGAATGGACTCAGCAATATCTCCTACAACTTCAATTTGAGGAAAATAGACTTGATCGACTTCCGCGGATTTGAAATTTACGTGGATTACTTTCTTTTTCCCATCTTCCATAAAGAAGGGAGGTTTTTCTACGACATCGTGCCCCACATTAATAACCAAATCAGCACGATCAATCGCGCAATGGATGTAGTCGTTGTCCGATAAAGCAGCGGTTCCTAAAAATAGAGGATGCCGCTCATCAATAACTCCCTTTCCCATTTGTGTCGTGAAAAAAGGAATTCCTGTTTCACCTACAAAGTCGCACAATGCTTGTCGTACACCCTTTCGGTTTGCTCCTGCACCGATCAAAAGAAGTGGGTGCTGGGCTTTATTAATTAAGGAGGAAGCTTCCTCAATAATTGCCTCTCCCGCAACTGCATAAAGACGTTCATGGGGTTTGAAAATATGTGTTTGAGTTTCTTCGGCGGCGATATCCTCAGGTAGCTCAAGAAGGACTGCCCCCGGACGTTCTTCCTCAGCTATGCGAAATGCCTCTCTAACTAGTGCAGGAATTGTGTTGCCATGTACTATTTGTTTGGAAAATTTTGTGATGGGTTCCATCAATCGCACAATATCTATAATTTGAAATTGGCCTTGCTTGGATTTTTTGATAGGTTTTTGGCCGGTAATCATTATTAAAGGCATTGCGCCTAAATTGGCATATGCTGCTGGAGTTACAAAGTTGGTAGCACCTGGGCCCAGTGTTGCCATGCAAACCCCAGCTCGCCCCGTCAGTCTTCCATAGGTGGAAGCCATGAATGCGGCTCCTTGTTCATGGCGAGTGACAATTAACTTTATTTTCCTGGATTGTCGGATGGAATCCAATAAATCTAAATTTTCCTCACCCGGAACTCCAAAGATATACTCAACGCCCTCTTGTTCTAGAGCCTTTACTAATAAATCGGATGCTTTCATTGACTTTAAAGTCATTTTTTTTCCTTTGCCAAAGACTAAGTGTATCGAGTGGTTGAAAAAAAATAACAAGTATTGTCTTAGTCTTAAGACGGACTCTTAAATTACAAAAATTGTGAATAAAAAAGTTAAAAAGACCAAAGGTTAGCAAGGAAGAACAAAATTTACTTTTAAGACCCTATTTTACTCTGTTGAAAACAATCTTCACGACTTTCTTTTTTTTCCCTTTATCATACTCAGTCCAATGCTGAGTCATTTTTTTTTTGCCTTCGATCTTTATCAAGGCGGAATGCATATGGTCTTCATGAGCAGCTTGAATAGTTGAATCGTCAGCCAAGTAGAATTGAAAGGAATTACTGTCCGAGGAAGCTAGAGTCATTTTAGGTTGATTATTAAGCATGCAATAGTGGGTCATATTTAATTTGCGATTACTGTCATCATGGTAAATGGTGACCATTTCATGAGGCATCCCTTCAAAAATGGTTTCAACAAGAGCACTACCACCTGATGTGATTTTATAACTCGCTTTAATTTTCTCTGGACCCTTGCCCATATCTATAGTACCCGACCATTGGCCACTTAATTTTTTAAGTTGTTCAAATTCTTTAGAACCTACATAAGGTTTAAATTCCTCAGCATATAAAAAGGGGTTTATAACAAGTGTGAAAATCATAACTAAGAAAATAATTCTTAAGGTGGTCATTTTATCTTCCTCCCTAAAATTAGGTGATTTGGTCATATTTGTTATCTCAATTACTTAATATATGAATGAATCATGGAAAAAATAATTTCCCCATATTTTATTGCAAGTTTGAAAAATGCAGGCCTTGGTCTATTAGAAGAGTCTCATAAGAGTTTTCATCCGGCAACCCATAGTTTGATGTCTCAAGTGATAAAGTTTTTGGTTTTGAAGTGAATTTTGTGTTGACAAAACTACCCCTTTGATATAAATGATAATCATTATCATTTTCAATTAGCTTTGTAAGTTTTTTGCCGGGAGGAATTACGATGCGGACAAAAGTCATCAAGTCAATTGTTTTTATTAGCCTTGTGATAATAGGAACTCAAAGTTTACTAATTTCAAAAAGTTTAGCCCAAGAAGAGGAAAGTGACCCACCCGAAATCGCAATTGGGGAAAGATTGTTCTTGGAAACAAGATTTGCACAGTTTTTCTTTGAGATGTCAAAAGGAGATGCCAACCATAATTTAGACAAGGGCGATCCTGTAATGGGCGGAACTGAAACATTGGGGGAGCCGTTGCCAGGTCCTTTTGCAGGCCAGTCTATGAATTGTCGCGGTTGTCATTTTGTTGATGAGCACTTGGATGCTCCCGGTGGAGGGATGCGGACCTATACCGATTTTGCCAGAAGGAGCCCCGTCCCTGCCAGACCGAAAGATTTCGGTGGAGATGGGGCCACCCATGCACCCAGAAACTCTCCTCCATTAGTCAATGCATCCTTACCCAGACCCAATGGAGTTTTATTTCATTTTGATGCAGAATTTTTAACCATGGAAGATCTCGTAATAGCAACCCTTACAGGAAGAAACTATGGATGGTTATCAAATGAATTTAAAACAGCGATTCAACATGTAGCCCATATCATTCGTAACGATGCCGGAATGGCCGATTTAGCTAAAGAATTTGGTGGGGCCTACAAAGAAGTGTTGAAAGGAAATCCTCGGGACGAAAATGGAGACTTAATTGAGGATCTTGTTTTACCTGTTGAACTGCAGATTGACGTTGAAGATCCAGCCACTACGGATGAGGATATCTTAAATTTAGTGGCTAAAATTATCGCAGCCTACGTGACTGATTTGATGTTCAGCCAGGATGACAATGGGGAATTTAACCTTTCTCCGTATGATGTTTTTTTGCAATTGAATGGATTGGATCGAAATCCAAAAGAAGGTGAGTCTGACCTGGAATACAGTCGTCGATTATTAACAGAAATTAAAAATCTTTCAGAAATAAAGTATGTTCAGGACCCTGAAAACGGGATTTTTGCATTTCATGAACAAGATTATGTTTTTGGACCCGAAGAGTTAAGAGGGTTGAAATTATTTTTTAATGAAAAAAACCGCAACCACCATTCCTCAGGTGCCGGGAATTGTGTTTCCTGTCATGCGGCTCCAAATTTTACGGACTTTAACTTTCACAATACTGGGTCAACACAAAAAGAATTCGATGGAATTCATGGTAATGGATCCTTTAGAAAGTTGTGGGTTCCTGGATTGAATAAGAGGTTGAAACATCCAAACAGGTATTTACCTCCAACCCCTAAGCATCCAAATGCTTCCGGAAAATTTAAAAGTATACCCTCTACTGATAATAAGCATATCGATTTAGGTTTATGGAATGTATTTGCTAATCCGGATTTTCCTAAACCACAAGTGCGTATTTTCAATTTGTTGTGTGAAAAGGAATTGGGAACTGAGCCAAACTTGTTTTTGCTAATCCAAACCCCTCGCAAATTCATTCGAGCATTTCAAAAATGTCGTTTCAAAAGATTACTACCTAAGACCATTGCTTTGTTCAAAACTCCCGGGCTTCGTGATTTAGGGCATTCTGCTCCTTTCATGCATACTGGGCAGGAAGATACTTTAGAAGATGTAATTCGCTTCTATATTGACTCCTCTCAATTGGCTCGTAGAGGTGCTTTAAGAAATGGAGCTAAGGAACTTAAGGGTATTCGCCTTAGAGAGCAAGATGTTATTCCTTTGGTTAAATTTCTTGAGGCGCTTAATGAAGATTATGAGTAACATGGATCATTAAAAAGAGTTTAATATTATTTTGATGTTTGAGAATGAATTCTCAAACGTCAAAATTTTAATCGAATATGTTAGGATGCATAGTCAATTTTTTCTCGAAACACTTAATTAAAATGGATAATTTGGATGAAAAAATTTCATATTGCCTTGAGTGTAATTGAATTTGAAAAAACGGTTGAAGATTACGGACGACGCCTGAATAGTAATCCTTGTGTGTTGGTGCCTGGAATTTATGCTCTTTGGCGTATTCCTGAAATTAATTTTTCAATACGGAAAAGTGACAAGGTCGAGCTTCGCCATTTTGGATTTGAAAATGATGAAGCCGCTAGCTTTAGTCAGGAAAAGGATGTGAACGGGCTCATCTGGGAGTGTTTCTCTGCAACTCATCAAAATGAGGAGATTAAATCTCTTTGGCCTGATGCGGAATTTGAGTAAGTAAAAAAACTAACGAAAAATAGTTTTTAGTGAGATGTGATTTTAAGCATTTCGTTTCCGTTTTTTTGAAATTCGTAATTTACTTTTTGAACTTCAAAAGTTTTTCCTAAATTTCTTAGTTCAGATAAAATTGAATCTATGTGACGTGACCTTTTTCCATCAAGTTCTAATAGTGGGAAAATTCTTATTTCTTGAGCCACTCGGCACAGTTCCTCAATCGAATTCAAATGAAATTGGTAGGTTAAATTGTTGCTGTAAAGAAAAAGCAAATGTGAGCAAAGGGCTAATTCAAATCTCTGATTATTGAAAGGTAAGTTTGGCAAACTTGCTTTGACGTATCGTCCTTCCTCAATTCCCTTTGGATAGTCTGATAAGAATTGGTTCATGGATTGCATTCTAATTTCCCCCAGCTTCTCAGGCGATGGTATTTGATCCCAATGGAAATTATCCTTATTTTGATGTGCGCTTTCTATAACTTTGGGAACAGCTTTATCGATACGTATTTTGATTTCGTTCGGGGAAAACTGGTAAAGGGGATCTACTGAAATGATATTTCCATTTTGTTTGGAAAGAATGCTGTTAAAACTCGCGGGACCATCACCACATCCAAGGATAGATTTTTTTAGATCTGATTCTGAAAGTGCGAACATGGAAGTATATTCTTCAAATGATCTGCCCCAGGGAACAATATCATCTAGAGAAAAAGTCATTTGCCATAAATTAGATTACATCAAAAAATACAAGATAAAGCCAGATAACCAAAATGACATTGAAGATGACGCCAATATGAAAGAATATATTAAAAAATTTCCCGTAGGTAAATTTATAACTCATTGCATTCTCCTAATCCATTACCAGGGTGATGAGCTTTTTAGCTAAGTCCGACCCTCGGAATTTTTTTCTCACCGGGCGTTCAATAAAATTTAAGCTCATATAAAGTCGTTCTAGATTTCCAAAAGTTTGAGAATTCATTAAGGCTTCACCACCTTCATCACGAATTTCATTTCGCCAAATACTTAACACACGAAGGGTTTTCAAGTTTTCAGAATTGCAAAGTGCCTTCATCCCTTCGTTACCAATTCCGTTGGAGCAAAGATAAAGGCGTTCCAGTCCTGTCAACTGTTTAGAATTAGCAATGGCAATAACACCCTTATCCCCAAGTTGAGTACTGTCTAAATGGAGAGCTTTAAGTTTTGGAAAGTTAGATGAATTGGCGATTGCTTCAGTTCCTTCTGGACCAATGGGGTTAAAATCTAAAAATATTTCTTCTAAGTTAGGGAAATTCTTAGAGCTGGCCAAAGCCTCAGCCCCATTAGGACCTATATTATTTGCTTCTAACATTAGACAAGTCAGGTTTTTAGAATATTCTGATTTTGCTAAGGCCTCTGCTGAGGCATCACCAAGCATATTATGGTTTAAATAGAGAGACTTGAAATTTCCCGGCAATCCTTTCAAGGTCTCTATTTCAGAATCACCTAGCTGATTGTTACTTAGATAAAGTTTTTCTACTTTTAAGAGGTCTTCCCAGTTTTGCAGCATTTTCAACTCCTCGATTCCGATGTTTTTATCCTCCAGATCCAGTAAATGACTTTCTTGAGAAAACTGAGAATTAAAGAGTTCATTTGTAGGGTGTGTGGCCTTGGTCAATGAAATTCCTCGCTAAAATAAATTGACGTATTATTTCTAGTATTATGGTCTTATAATCTATAGGATTTTAATATAAAGATCAAATCAGAGGTTTCGTTTGGAAAAGGAAAAATAAATATGATTATTGGAATTCCCAAAGAAGTTAAAGCAGATGAATATCGCGTATCCATAACACCTGCAGGGGTAGCAGAACTGGTCGCAGATGGCCACACGGTTTTAATTGAAAATTCTTCAGGTGTGGGAAGTGGTATACAGGATGAGCAATTCGAGCAGGCGGGTGCAAAAATTGTGTCCTGTAATGAGGTTTTCGATAAAAGTGGAATGATCATTAAAGTAAAAGAACCTCTCCCCGAGGAATTTGATAAATTACAAGAAGGCCAAATTTTATATACTTATCTTCACCTTGCGCCGGCCCCTGACCTTGCTGATTCGTTATTAGAGAGAAAAGTTGCTGGTGTTGCCTATGAAACAGTTGAAACAGACGATGGAGCTTTGCCTTTATTAATTCCTATGAGTGAAGTTGCCGGGCGAATGTCTGTGAATGAGGGAGCGAAATATCTTGAAAGGGAGAATGGAGGCCGCGGTATTTTGCTGGGGGGTGTTCCGGGAGTGGACCCGGGCCATGTGGTAATTATAGGGGGCGGTATTGTTGGAATGAATGCCGCTAAAATGGCCGTGGGTACAGGTGCCAAAGTCACCTTGCTGGATATCAATTTGGATCGATTACGTTATATTGATGATATTTTTAATGGGCGGGTGGTTACTATCATGTCTAATAGGTTAAACATATTGGATTATGTAAAGACTGCTGATATTGTAATTGGAGCGGTTCTTTTGACAGGTGCACGTGCTCCAAAACTAATCACTCGAAAAATGCTTAAGCAAATGATGCCAGGATCGGTAGTGGTAGATGTTGGAATTGATCAAGGGGGTATTTTAGAAACGTCCCGTCCAACAACTCATAGTGATCCCATTTTTGAGGAAGAGGGAGTTATTCATTATTGTGTGGCAAATATGCCAGGAGCACTAGCGAGAACTTCAACCTATGCGTTAACCAACGCAACTTTGCCTTATGCTCGTGAATTAGCGGCAAAGGGGTTAAAAAAAGCACTTGAAGATAATATTCCTCTTCGTTATGGTTTGAATCTTTATTTAGGAAAAGTAACTCATCCTGCTGTTGCGGAAGCCCTTGGAAAAAAATATGTTCCTGTCGATCAAGCCATAAAATAATCTAAGTTTTAAAAAATGTTTTTTTCTTCCTTTAGGTCTCATGTATGATTAGGGCCTAACCAACTTTTAAGCTACACACCATGCGACATTCTGATTTCGTCCATTTACACGTTCATACACATTTTAGTTTGCTGGATTCCTCACTCCGGCATGAAGCCTTATTTAAGCGTGCGGCCGAATATAAAATGCCAGCGGTAGCAATGACTGACCATGGAAACCTATTTGGTGCAATTGAATTTTTTACTGGAGCAAAAAAACATGGTCTGAAACCCATAATAGGCTGTGAAGTGTATGTTGCTCCGGAAAGCCGATTACAAAAAGACACGAACCATGGATTAAGAGATGCTTCTTACCACTTAATATTGCTGGCCAAAAATGAGGATGGTTATAGAAATCTTTTAACATTAGTCACCAAAGGTTATTTAGAAGGATTTTATTATAAGCCCCGGATCGACAAGGATTTGTTAGCGGAGCATTCAAAGGGGCTAATAGCATTGAGTTGCTGTAACCGTGGAGAATTAGCTCACAATGTGGGAAAAGAAAATATTCCACGTGCTCTAAAAGTAGCTCAACAATACTCCGAGATTATGGGCAAAGGAAATTATTATTTAGAATTACAGGACCATAATCAGGATTGGCAAAAAAAGATAAATCAAGAAGTCATTGAGATTGGGAAAAAATTAGACCTCCCGGTTGTTGCCACAAATAACTGTCACTATTTAAATAAAGAAGATTTCCGGGCTCATGAAATTTTACTTTGTTTGCAAACCGGGAAAACAATGGATGATCCCTATCGTATGAAGTATCACTCTGATGAGTATTATTTCAAATCTCCTGAGGAGATGTCTCACCTATTTCGCCATGTTCCAGAGGCTATAAAAAATACCATTAAGATCGCTGAACAATGCAATTTAGAAATGGATTTCGAGAAAATCAACCTTCCTGAATATCCAGTTCCAGAATCATTTACTCTTTCCACTTATCTTGAAGATCGCTCCAAGGCGGGTTTGCAAGACCGTTTTGAGGAATTTGAAAAGTTAGGAAAAGAAGTGGATCAAGCTCTTTATAAGGAAAGGTTAAATGAAGAGTTGCAAATAATGAAGAAAATGGGGTACCCGGGGTACTTCTTAATTGTTTGGGATTTTATTCATTACGCCCGGGAGCAAAATATTCCTGTAGGGCCTGGGCGAGGTTCGGCAGCAGGTAGTTTAGTGGCTTATGCTTTAAAAATTACCGATTTGGATCCTATTCAATATGGGTTGATCTTTGAACGGTTTCTCAATCCTGAGCGGGTGAGTATGCCGGATATCGATATTGATTTTTGTATTGAGGGGCGAGATGAGGTCATAAAACATGTTTCCGAAAAATATGGAGGAAACGAGTTTGTTTCTCAGATTATAACTTTTGGAAGTATGAATGCTAAGGGAGTGATTCGCGATGTCGGTCGTGTTTTGGGAATGAGTTATGGCGAAGTGGATAAAATTGCCAAATTGGTTCCCAATCGGTTGAACATCACTTTGAAGGATGCCCTTAAGGAAGAACCTAGATTCAAAGAACTTAAGAAACAAAATGAGAACGTCAGTGAACTAATGGAGATAGCGTTAAACCTGGAAGGTTTACCACGCCACTGCTCTACCCATGCCGCGGGAGTTGTGATATCTCCAAAGCCACTTACTGAGTTCTTGCCACTTTATAAAGGCGGAAATGATGAAATCGTGACACAGTTTTCAATGAATCATATTGAGAAACTGGGGCTCTTAAAAATGGATTTTTTGGGCTTGCGCACTTTAACGGTAATTCATAATACGCTTAAATTGATAAAGTCTTCATTGGGGGAAAATTTAAACATTAATGCTATCCCCAAAGATGATGCGGCTACATTTAAATTGTTGAGTGAAGCAAAAACTCGTGGAGTTTTTCAATTGGAAAGTTCTGGAATGCGAGATTTGCTAAAAAAAATGAAGCCGGATAGTTTTGAAGATATTATTGCTCTATTAGCTTTATTCCGACCCGGGCCATTAGAAAGTGGAATGATTGATGATTATGTCAAGCGCAAGCATGGGACTATGGAAGAGAGTTACGACCTTCCACAATTAAAAGAAATCCTTCAAGAAACGCATGGGGTCATTCTTTATCAAGAACAAGTAATGAAAATTGCAAATGTCCTTGCCGGTTTTACTTTGGGAGATGCAGATTTGCTGCGCCGAGCAATGGGAAAAAAGAAGCCTGAAGAAATGGCTCAGCAAAGAGAGAAATTTAATGTTGGCGCTAAGCACAATAAAATTCCCGAAAAAAAAGCAGAAAAGATTTTTAATCTCATGGAAAAATTTGCTGGTTATGGGTTTAATAAATCTCATAGCGCGGCCTATGCCTTAATCTCTTATCAGACCGCGTACTTAAAGACTCATTATCCCTTACCATTTTTTGGAGCTTTAATAACAAGTGAAATGGATAACTCCGATAAGGTTATTCGTTACATAAATGACTGTCGCGAAATGGGAATAACTATTATGCCTCCTGATGTGAATGTCAGTGAAAGAGATTTTTCCATTTCTGAAGACAAATTAGTCTTTGGTTTAGGCGCTATTAAAAATGTGGGATTTTCAGCTGTGGATTCGATTATCGAAACCCGTAATTCTCTAAATGGATTTTCTTCTCTTAAACAATTTTGTGAGCATGTGGATCTGCGCTTAGTGAACAAGAGGGTGATTGAAAGTCTGGTGAAAAGTGGGGCTTGCGATAGCTTTGGTGACAACCGAGCCTGGATGATAGAAAATTTGCAGGGTTTTATTGATCAAGGTCAAGCAAGACAAAGAGATCAGCAATTAGGCCAGTCCAGTATGTTCGATCTGTTTGAAAAGGATGCGATGGATGATAATGGATCACAAAATTTTAAGGATGTTAAGGAGTGGAGCGATTATGATCGTCTACGTTTTGAAAAGGAGACAATCGGTTTTTATGTTTCAGGGCATCCTTTGAGAAGGTATGAAAAAGATATCATTTGGTTTACTGATAAAAATTCTGCAGGGATTTCTGAAGAAGATAACGGTAAAAATGTAAATATGGCAGGGGTGCCCATTAAGGTAATTACTAAAATCACGCGAAAGGGAGACAAGATGGCTTTAGTAACCCTGGAGGACCTTCAAGGTACCATGGAAGTTACACTTTGGCCTGAAATCTACCAGTCTTGTATGGGGTTATTAGAAAAAGAAGAACCTATATTAGTCAAAGGAACTGTGGACTCAGTGGATAGTGTTCCTAAATTAATTGCAAAAGAAATTTTTCCTCTAGCAGAAGCAAAAGATCATTGGAAAGGAAAAATTCACATTAATATTAGAACTCCAGGACTTGAAAGAGAAACGATGTTGTCAATCAAAAGTATTCTTGAAAGTCATAAAGGGGAAAATTCTCTGCTGGTTCATTTTGTTTTTCCGGAAAGAAAAAATAAAATAAGAACTCTGGAAGCTAGTTTAAAGGTTAAACCTTGTGACGAGGTGATTCAACAGATTGAGGCCCTGTTAGGGGAAGACTCGATCCATTTCGAATAATAATTCAAAAAGCTCTGTTTTCTATTAAAAATTTGAGACGGTTATTCAACTATTTTGGGCTTGTGGTTTTATTCTTGGTTTTCAAGATAATTATCTAAAAAGGATTTGATCTTTTCTAATTCAGCCTGTTGCTGGTTTCCATTTAAATAAAAAGGAATGATAATTGACTTATTTTCTTCTCCAATTATCTTGACAGTTTTAATAACTAATTTTCCTAACAATAAGCCTGGTAAAAAGAACTCATTATTTTGGAGAATATTAATAACGTTTTTCCAGAGAAGCGATGTCCTAGATTCTCTGAACGGGAAATGGAAACCATTGAAATGCATAGCGACACCGTTAGGGCTAACTGTAATGAAATATTGTCTTGGAAATAATTCCCGGTTTTTTGCCATTAGAATAATTACACGGGTAAGTCCGAAAAAAAACAACGCGCATCCCAGAGTAATAGCAAGGGTGGTAAAAGAAAGTTTCCAATCATTTAGGAAACCATAAATAGGAAAAAATACAAGAGCACTCATTATTAAGGGTAGGGGTGTAAGCATGAATAAGCCATGAAACCTTATGCCTAAGGCAGGTAGCCCCTTTGGAATGATGATAAATAAATTATTTCCGCAGTCCCATAAGGGGGAAGTTTGAGTTCCCTCTTCTTGTCTTGAAATATATTCTTTTGCCCGTTGATAATCGGACTCACTCCAATTATGATGATTCATAGCATTTTAATTAAAACAACCTTCCAGAAATTATGAGATACTAACGCCCTTTAAATTTTGAGGTATTTTAAATGGATGTGAACCTTACTCCTGAAGTCGGCATTAAAACATATGAAGACACACTTTCCAATGGTTTGAAAGTAATAACCATAGAAATGCCCCACATCCACTCTACAGAATTAGCGATGTTTGTCCGAGCAGGTTTGCGTTTTGAAAATGAAATGAATAATGGGATTTCCCATTTTCTAGAGCATATGTTATTCCGCGGAAATAAGAAATATCCTGATTCAATTGCTCTCAATAAAGAGTTTGAAAAAATTGGACGTGATTTTCGAGCTTCGACTCTTAGCGAATATACTTATTATGGTTTTAGCCCTCAATGTGATGAGTTGGAGCGGTCTGTTGAGTTGTTTGCAGATTTTTTTGCCGAGCCGACCTTCCCTTCAATAGAACTGGAACGCGGGATCATTTTAGAAGAATGTCTGGAGGACCTCAACGAAAATGGAGAAAATATTGATATAAATAACCAGGCATGTCATTTGTTATATCCTGGAAATCCTTTGGCCTGGCCCACGATCGGTACGGAGCAAACCATTCAATCTATCAATGAAGAAACTTTAAAAAAATATTTTCATGAATTATATCATCCCGAAAATATGGTATTTGTTGGTGCAGGTCGTATTGTTCATGAATTGTTTCAACAATATACGCGAGATTTCTTTTCAGGGTTTCAAAGAAAGGGGCGCTTGATATCCAAGAATTACTTTTTGAACTCGGTAAAAGAGGACCAACAAAAACCCGAGTGTCTTTTTGTGGACAACCCTGATAGTCAGGTCCAAGTTCAAATATGTTATCGAGCTGTTTCATATAATGACCCAGATTATTTTGCAGTGGCTCTTATTAGTCGTATATTCGATGATGGAGTGGTTTCGAGATTGCAAAGGGCTCTTAGAGAAGATAAGGGATTGGTTTATTCCTGTGAATGCCGGGCGACAAGTTTATCCGATACTGGCACGTTTGACTTTGATGTTTCTGCACGCTTAGAAAAAGTTTTGGAGGTCACAAAAGTAATACTGGATGAAATAAAAATATTCCTTGATGAAGGTCCCTTGCAGGAAGAATTAGAGCATGTAAAAAAAAGATATAGTTTTGATTTGGATTTAGACTTGGATGACCCTTATAAACAGATCATTCGGTTTGGATTTGCTCAGCTTTATTCAAAAGAAATTTCGCTCGAAGAAGAGCGAAGATTGATTTACAAGGTGACCCTGGAAGACATACGACGGGTTGCGACAGAGATTTTTGTTCCCCATAAAATGTCCATTGTTTTGGTAGGTCCTTGTACACCAGAATTAAAAAGAGATATTGAATCTTTAGCAAAATCCTTTTAATTTATCCAACGAATTGCTGATATTTTTTAAATGAGAAGATATATTGTTCAGAGAATATTGTGTATTGGATTTTCCCTATTAATTTTATATGGTATGGGTTGCAGCCAATCGAATTCCTCTTTTGAAAATTGTGAAGAGAATGGAGAATGTATTTTATCAGTTAATGTGACGCCATTTAAGGGGGTGATCCCTCTTTCACCTGAGGCTTCATTTTGGGTTTCTCCTAAAGGACCTCAAAAACATCAAATAGAATTAGGCCCGCAATTAATTACCAATCCACAATGGCCCAACCCTTCTATCAAAAAAGTTCAGATGAGTGTAGCAAGAACTGATTCGGAATTGGCAATTCGGCTAGAATGGGAGGACAACTCTGTGGATGATGGCCTAGCCAGTACTCAATTATATACAGACCAAATTGCAGTTATGTTTCCTTTGCGAAGAGACCGAGAGATTCCTCCGATTACCATGGGAAGTGGAACCGAAGAAGTGAATATTTGGCAATGGCGAGCTGTGCATCAAAGGAAGGTGGATAACCTGCTTAAGAAAAATTCGAGTTCATCAGATAATAAGTCAATTAATTTTTCTCCTGTAGAAGATTTAAACGCGGAGGGGTTTAGTACTCTCACTCAGCAAAAAAGTCAGCATGTTTCGGGTAAAGGCTTGCGAACAAAAAAAGGCTGGCAAGTAGTTTTTAAAAGACAACTGACTAACAAAGATGATTTAGATGTGCAGTTTTTGGGATCCACTCCAATGGCTATTGCTGCGTGGAATGGTGGCAATCGAGAAACTAACGGGCAAAAAGGGATTGCCGGTTGGATTCTTCTTCAATTTTAATAGCCCTTTTTAATTTTCTTCCTGCTTTAATTTTTGTCCAATAGTTTCAAAAGTTCCTTCCAAATAGGGTATTAATTCTTTCTTTAATTCTGGGGGAACCCAATTAATTTTTTCGGCGGGCCAGTTTTCATAGTTGTGGATATCTAGATTATATTTTTTATAGGGTGCTTCCAGCGCCTCTTCATAGCCATAGACCAGGGCATTTCTAAAAACTTTATGATATTGTTCTTCAATAATTTCAGGATCATGAAGACCGGAAATAAAGTGATTAAATAACTCTTTTACAATGGGTTCAGCGTGCTCAATAAAATCCGGGTTCAATGCAGGTTTAAGGGTGAAGTAAATTATTAGAGTATCTTGCAGCATAAACTTTAGTTCTTGTGAATCTTTTTTAGGAGGGCGATGATTGATATCTAAAAGTTCTTTGATCTGCTTTATGTTTCTTATGGAATCATAAATGATAGACTCTGCCCAGGAAGCTTGATTCCAAACGAAAAATGCTCGAACAAACTTGACACGGTTGGTAGCATCCCATAATTGGAGAGTGGTGGTAGGCCGAGCATTATTTGAATATGGAACTCTTTCTCCCCAATGCGGATCCACTAATTTTAATCCATAGCTATTGAAGTTATTTTGAAACGTGGTTTGGTATATTTGCATCAAGTGTTCAAAATTTTTAGAATCGTCTAATGGCGTGTTTTGTGGCAGATTCACAATTGAATAAAGTCTTACCACGTTGGTGCGAGAAATTCCCAAGTGATTTGCTACTAGATAAGACCCTCCCCACATACCCGCCGATATGGGAATTTCCCAGCCATGACTTTCATTTAAAGACTGGCTCACCATATTTGCCGATACCTGGAATAATTGATGTAGATAATATAAATTGACTTTATTGGGGCCTGCCAGGAGCTGTTTCGGTAACTCTTGATTTTCAATCATAATTCATTTTGAAGCAAATTAATCCGTTACAGCTCCCCTTGAAGCAGTAGAAACTAACTTAGCATATTTAGACAATACACCTGATTGATATTTAATTGCTGGAGCTTTCCAAGTTTTTTTTCTTTGATTTAATTCTTCTTCGCTTAAGTTGACTTGGATCAAATTTTGATTAACATCAATAGTGATGGGGTCGCCTTCTTTTAATAAAGCGATGGTTCCGCCGACTTGAGCTTCTGGAGCCACATGCCCCACTACTAAGCCAAAGGTACCTCCAGAAAATCGGCCATCTGTAATTAAGCCGACTTTTTCTCCTAATCCCTTTCCCACAATTGCAGAGGTGGGAGCTAACATTTCTCTCATCCCTGGTCCTCCTTGAGGGCCTTCATAACGGATTACCACAATGTCTCCTGCCTGGATTTTGTCATCGATAATAGCGTCTAAACATTCTTCTTCCGAATTGAATATTCTTGCAGGACCTTCAATACGGCTTGTTTTAATCCCCGATACTTTAGCAACACAACCCTCCGGGGAAAGGTTCCCTTTGAGGATTACAAGATGACCTTCTTTGCTTTTGGGATTTTCAAGTGGCAAAATAACATCCTGATTTGAATTGGGTTGATCGGGAATAGATTCCAGGTTTTCAGCAACAGTTTTTCCTGTGCAGGTGATACAGTCTCCATGAATCAAACCTGCGTTCAATAGTACTTTCATTACTTGAGGAATGCCGCCTGCTTGATGTAAATCAACCGTTACATATTTCCCTGAGGGTTTTAAATCACAAAAAACAGGAATTTTTTTTCGTATATTTTCAAAGTCATCAATTGAAAGATCAATGCCCATACTATGAGCAATGGCCAACATATGTAAAACAGCATTAGTAGAACCACCTACTGCCATAACAACCGCAATTGCATTTTCTAAAGATTTTCTTGTAATAATATCTTTAGGTAGAATATTTTTTTCCAATAAATTAAAAATAACCTTAGAACACTCTTGAGTGCTTAATTCTTTTTCTTTATCCTCGTTTGCCATGGTGGAACTATATGGAAGACTCATTCCCAAGGCTTCAAATGCGGAAGACATTGTATTTGCAGTAAACATACCTCCACAGGATCCATAACCCGGGCAAGCATTTTTTTCAATATCAGTTAGTTCGTTTTTATCAATGGTGCCCCCACTGTATTGTCCCACTGCTTCAAAAGCGCTAACAACAGTAAGATCTTTTCCTTCCAAATGCCCGGGTTTTATAGTTCCCCCATAAATAAAAATTCCAGGAATGTTTAATCGAGCCATAGCGATCATGGCTCCAGGCATGTTTTTATCACAGCCACCTATGCAAATTACGGCATCCATGGCTGCACCGCGGCAAACGGTTTCGATGGAATCCGCAATGACCTCTCGACTAACCAAAGAACATTTCATTCCCTCAGTTCCCATTGAAATACCGTCGCTGATAGTGATGGTCCCAAAAACTTGAGGCATTCCTCCACTTTGTGTGATTTGTGAAGAAGCTATATCTGCAAGACGGCCTAAACCTGCGTTACATGGAGTAATATTGCTCTGTCCATTCGCGATGCCGATAATAGGCTTTCCAAAATCATCATCAGTAAACCCCACCGCACGGAGCATTGCGCGATTGGGGGATCGTTTATCGCCTTCAGTGATCATTCGACTTTTTTGGTTTAAGCCTTTTTTACTTATTTCGGACATAGCCATTCCTTTAGAAATAATCGAGTGGTTGGTTTTGGTTGTATAAACTACCAATCATATACTGACCAATAAAAAATTGAAAATAAAATATACTGTTAAGCTTCGATTCGAACAATTTTAGGTTCATCAAAATAACCGGATGATTTGGGAGGATGAGCAATTGCATATAAAATGGGGTCGCCGACGGGTTTAAATTGAGTGAAACGTCCATTCAATTTTATTTCATGGTGAAAGGGAAATATGGGGGTTTTCCGGTCCCCCGACCAAGTAGAAGGTTGAGATTTGCCACCGTTCGGCCAGGAAGTTTGCAGGAAATCTGGAAGGCGATAGGTCCTCTGATGATACAAATAATCTAATTTTAGAATATCCAAAGTCAACGGTTCTCTAGAAGAAGAAAAGGTCTCTTCAAATAATTTGTATTGACTATCCAACGAGGTTGGATTCAAAAAGGCGTTATTTTTTTCCATTGATTTCGAAAGCCGATCAAAAATTTCAATGGCTGTATATTTATTGGATAAATGATCAATCGAAAATGTAAATCTTTTGGAGTTATAAAATAGATCAAAGGCTTCCTCAAATTTTTTCAAATATAAAACTTCTTGAGCGGATAAATCCTTGTTTGAAACAATTTCATAGGGAGGGCCAGTCATAAACTGATATTGATGAGAATCAATTTTTTCTTTAATGGGAGTTCCAGGTAAAAATTTTAAAAATCCAAGTTGTAATTCGTGTGGTCCTAACTCAAAAATTTCGCTAAAGGAATTTAAATTTTGTTGCAAGGATTCCCCAGGCAATCCAAATATTAAATCGCAATGAATATGAATATTATCTTGCTCGATTAATTTTTTAATGGACTGGAGTAACTTTTCCTTGTTCTGCTTCCGCTGAATTATAGATTGTGTCTCGTTATCCGTAGATTGAATTCCTATTTCAAACTGGAATAATCCCCGTGGCATTGTTTTGAGAAATTGGAACATGTCATCAGTTAATAAATCTCCTACTACTTCGAAATGATATTCTGCTTCCAGTCGCTTAGAAAGCCATTGCATTAAATTTTTCATCCGATGGGGATTAAGATTAAAAGTGCGATCCACAAACTTGATTTTTTTTATGCCTGCATTTAACAAACTTTTTATTTGGCGGTAAATAGTTTCTTCGTTAAAGTACCTTACCGATTTATCAAGAGCGGAAATGCAGAAAGAGCAAAGGTACGGGCAGCCTCTGGAGGACTCAATATATCCGTAACGGTGTTTTAATTTTGAAAAATCCTCATCAATATAGGCAGGGTATAACTCCGGCAAATCCTCTCCATAAGAGTTCCAGCGAAATTGAACTTCTTTAGATGGCTTTTCACCTTTTTTTAAATAGTTAAGGCATTCAACCCATTTGGATTCACCTTCACCTGAAATAATGAAATAATCCTTTGATAATTGTGGCTCAAAGGAAACTTCCGGGCCCCCAATAACAACTATTAACTCCGGTTTTTGTTTTTTTAAATAGTCAATGAGCTCAAAACTTTGTTTGCGATTCCAAATATAAATACTAATTCCTAGAATGTCGGGTTTGCACCGATCAATTTCTGCCGCGATTTTCCAAATGGGTTGGTGAATTGTAAATTCCTGAATCCATACATTCTCAAAATTTGCAGCACGTGCAGCATTTCTTAAATATCTTATGCTAAGAGAGGTATGAATGAACTTAGCGTTTAAGGTGACAATTCCAATTGATAATGGCATGCCTCATTAAAATATGAAATTCCAAATTTGGCAAGACAAGTTAACGCTTTTGGCAAATTTTACAATAAAACGTGGATCTTCCGGAATGGACTTTACGGCAAATGGGAGATTGACAACGAGGGCAGGGCTTTCCTTCTTTTCCATAAACAGATAAGTTCAGGGCGAAATATCCCGGTGCTCCATCAGTGCTAAAGAAATCTTTTAAAGTTGTACCTCCTGCGGCAATACTTTTTTTTAAAGTTGTTCTCAAAGCATCCAATAATTTCTCCCAATCGGGAAGGGTGAGCCGGTAAGCAGGTTTCTTAGGGTTCATAGAGATGGAAAACAAAGTTTCGCAAGCATAGATATTTCCTATGCCAGCCAATCGATTTGCGTTCATCAAAAACCCCTTGATGGGACCTTTACATTTTTTTGCAGCTTCCTTAAGGATTGTTGCGGTTGTATTTGGAGACAATGGATCTGGTCCCAGATGGTTTATTAAAGAGTGACCTTTGTCTTTATCCACCCAAAAAATACTTCCAAAACGCCGAGGATCTACAAAGTGGAGAAAAGTAGAAGGGGAAAATTTAAAGGCCGCATGGGTATGCTTTTCCAATGGCTTTAGACTATCTCTTTGAATTACCCGCCCACTCATACCCAAATGCCATCCCATGGCACCTTCATCGTTATGAATAAGTAAATATTTGCCGACACGGGTTATATCTTTTATTTTGGAATTACTCATGTTTTCTTCCAGGGTTTCTTTTGGGATGGGAAACCTCAGATCGGGGCGATAAAACTTAAGCTGTAAGAGTTTTTTATTGAGGATTATTGGAAGGAGCGCCCTTCGAAGAGTTTCAACTTCAGGAAGCTCAGGCATGGGATACTGATCACCTCAACTAAGCAGAAATTTCTGTCTCAGGGGAAGTGTCACCTGATTTTTTTTCTTGAGATTCTTCACCGTTGCTGTTTGTTGCTTTATCATCAGGAGCGGGTTTTTTCGAAATCACAACTTTAGATGGTGAAATAACACGACCGTTTAATAAATAACCCCGTGAGTATTCTTGAATCACGATGCCCTCTTCATGCTCCTCAGACTCCATTTGAGTCATCACTTCATGAAAGGCGGGGTCAAACTTTTCATTGACTGCCTTAATGGGTTCAACTTTTTCTTTTTTCAAAAAAGACAAAAATTGGTCGGAGATCATTTGAACCCCTTCTTTAAGACTTTCTGGATTGTTATCGGGGGCATCTAAAGCGCGGAGTAAATTTTCGTAAATGGGGATCAGGTCTTTAATCAGTCGTTCATTAGCATATTGAATGCTATCTTGTTTATCTTTTTGAAGGCGCTTACGATAATTTTCTAATTCTGCACGTTGTCGCAGCATTTCTTCTTTAAAGTTTTTTATCTCATCATCCTTTTTAGAAAGCTCAAGTTTAGTTTGATCAAGTTCACTTAATTCCTCTTGGATTACCTCTTCTTCAGGTAGAATTTCTGAATCTTCCGCGTTTTCATCATTTATTGGATTCTCTTGATTTTCTTCGTTATTGTTTGTCATTATGATTGGTTTTCCTAGTGCGATTTTTTTGAAAGAAATTCGGATATGTTGTTAGCTGTTGAATTTACCAGATTGATCATTTTATGGTAGTCCATCCGTTTAGGACCAAAAACAGCAAGGGTTCCCATAGTATGATCTCCCACTTGATAGTTTTGGGCAATCAAGCTGCATCCTTGCATTTCTTCTTCAGAGTTTTCCTGACCAATTACAATGGACATCCCATTTTTTTGAGTACAAAGATCCAATAGTTTTATCAATTTATCTTTTTCCTCAACCGTTTTAAACAGAGCTTTCATTTTATCTAAATTAGCAGCTAATTCTGGTGGAGAAAGAAGATGATTTAAACCTTCGATCAATAATTTGTCTTCTCCTCTCGATTTTACCGTAGCTTTTTCCCAAAGTTCTGCTGCTTTTTTCATTAGTTGGCTATAGTGTTCTCTTTCATTTTTCATTCGCTCGACTAATTCATTACGAATAGAATCCAATGACTGTCCGGTGAATTCGGAGGATAAATATTTCGAGATAGAAGCTAACTTTTCTGCTGAATAGTCTTCCTGAGATTCAATTATTCTATTTTGAATGATTCCAATTTGTGAAACAAACACTGCTAGAATTTGTTTGTTATTTACCTGAACAAATTCAATATGTTTCAAAGGGAGATTACTAAAAGTGGGAACCATTACCAAGCTGGTTTGACTGGCATTCTTTGATAATTGAGTACACGCAGCACCCAAGAAGGCAGCTAAGCTTTCATCATCCTTAAAATCTGAAGTACTATTTTCCAAAATGGTGTTTTTTTCCGCTGTCAAAGAATGCAATTGTAAGAGCTCATTGACAAAATAACGGTAGCCTTTATCTGTAGGAATTCTTCCGGCGGAAACATGGGGTTGGTATAGAAAACCCATTTCCTCTAAATCTGCCATTACATTCCTTATTGTTGCTGAGCTCCATCTTTCAGATAATTTTTTTGCAAGAGTCCTGGACCCAACAGGTTCCGCTGTAGTGACATAATCATTTATAGTCTCCAGCAAAATGGTACGAGATCTAGGATCCAAAAGTTTTGCGTTCATAGGCTGATTAAATAAAAATTTACCGATGTTCTCATTTTTTTAACCTATCAATGACAGGAGGTATTGTCAACAGATGTTGCCCATCTTAATTTATTCGGTAATTTTTATATAATTATGAATGATTAATCAAATTTTTTAGAAAAAACTCAACATTTTTTAAGAATTTGGTTGGAAAATAGATACGAAAGGGAGGGCTTCATTTTTCCACAATTTGTGTTCCAATTCCTTCTTTGGTGAACATTTCTAGAAGGATTGCATGTTTTATGCGCCCATCAATAATGTGGGTTTTTTGAACACCAGCTTTCAAAGCATCCAGGCAGCATTTTACTTTGGGAACCATTCCGTCTTTTATAACTTTTGTTTTAATCAAATTTTGAGCTTGTTTATGGTTCAACCCTGAAATCAACTTTTTATCTTTACCCTTTACTCCTTCAATATCGGTCATCAGTAACAGCTTTTCAGCTTTTAATGCGGAAGCAATTTTTGATGCAACAAAATCGGCATTGATGTTCAGGGTCTCTCCTTTTTCCCCTTGGCCTATAGGTGCAATTACCGGAATAAATTCAGCATGATCTAATGTGTGGAGTATGCTGGAATTAATATTTGTTATATCACCGACTAATCCAAGATCGATGATTTCAGGGCGATTCGTTTCAGGAGATTTTTTTTTGGCACGGAATCGTTTTGCTTGAATTAAACCCCCATCTTTTCCAGTAATGCCAACAGCATTTCCTCCATGTGAATTAATTAGAGAGACTATATCTTGATTGATTTTTCCTCCCAGTACCATTTCTATAATATCAATCATTTCTTCACTGGTAACTCTTTGTCCGTCAATGAATTTAGATTGAATTCCAAAAACTTCAAGGGTTTTACCTATCTGAGGACCACCCCCATGAACAATTACTGGATTGATACCGATATATTTCATCATCACTACATCCAGCGCAAAGTTATTCTTTAACTCTTCCGACACCATTGCATTACCTCCATACTTAATGACAATGGTTTTGTCGTAAAAGCGTTTAATAAAGGGAAGTGCTTCAATTAAAATTTCAGCTTTTTGAATACTTTGTTTCATGGGTAATTATAGAATGTAACGGCTTAAATCTTCGTTCTCGATAATGTTTTTTAATTTTTCTTGAACATAATTTGAGTTTATATGAACTTTTTTGTCTTCTAAGTCGGAGGCTTCAAAAGATACTTCCTCTAACAATTTTTCTAAAACCGTTTGGAGTCTTCTTGCACCGATATTTTCTGTTCGCTCATTGACCTCGGCAGACATTTGAGCAATTTCACGAATAGCACTTTCGTCAACGTTTAAATCTACTCCTTCGGTTTTTAACAGTGCAACGTATTGCTTAATAAGTGCATTGTCGGGTTCGGTTAAAATCCGAAAAAAATCCTTTTGGGTAAGTGATTCCAGTTCTACGCGAATCGGAAATCGGCCCTGAAACTCCGGAATTAAATCAGAAGGTTTGGCTGAATGGAATGCTCCAGCGGAGATAAATAAAATGTGATCTGTTTTAACGATGCCATATTTTGTGTTAATAGAAGATCCTTCTACGATGGGTAATAAGTCACGTTGAACCCCTTCTCTGGACACATCAGGCCCTTGCATACCCCCTTGGCGACCCGTAATTTTATCAACCTCATCTATAAAAATAATTCCATTTTGTTCTGCTCGTTCTAAAGCTTCTTGGATGACTTTATCAGGGTCCACAAGTTTGTCAGCCTCTTCCTGAGTTAAAATTTGCATTGCTTGTGGAACTTTAAGTTTTTTTCTTTTTTTACGTTTGGGTAAAAAATTACCCAACATGTCTTTAATATTGTTGTCCATCTCTTCCATACCTGGTTGAGATACCACCTCAAACATCGGACCGGATTTTTCTTGAATTTCTAATTCAACTTCTCTTTCGTCCAGAGCTCCTTCATGAAGGTAACGACGAAACTTTTCTCGAGTTTCATCATAGTGTTGTTTACCCAAAGTGGCTCCTTCATTTCCTGGTTGGCCGGCTGATTGATGGCTTGGGTGAGGTGGTAGCAATATATCCAATATACGTTCCTCGGCTTCCTTTTTTGCTTTTTCCTGTACAGAGGTTTCCATCTCCTGTTTAACGATTCCACGAGATAACTCAACTAAGTCCCGTATCATGGACTCAACGTCCCTTCCTACGTAGCCGACTTCAGTGTATTTTGATGCTTCTACTTTAATGAAAGGAGATTTAGCTAACTTTGCCAACCTTCGTGCAATTTCTGTTTTTCCTACACCCGTTGGTCCTATCATAAGAATATTTTTTGGAGCCACCTCATCTCTTAATTCGGCAGGTAGTTGTTGACGACGCCAGCGGTTTCGAAGTGCAATGGCCACCGCTCGTTTTGCCTTATTCTGTCCAACAATATAGTTATCCAGTTCCCGAACAATCTGTTTTGGGGTCAGCTTTTCCATCAATTCTTCTCGATTGCTTTTTTTGGGAGGAGAAAGTTTCAGGGTTGATTCTTCCATTTTTACAACTCCTCAAGTGTTAGGTGAGAATTGGTATATATACAAATTGATTGGGCTACATTCATGGCTTCTTCAACAATCTGGACAGCTTCTAAATTAGAATGCTTAACTAAGGCTTTTGCTGCAGCTTGTGCGTACATTCCTCCGGAACCAATTCCAACAATTCCATCATCCGGTTCCACAACATCACCTGTTCCTGAAATAACATATGAATTATTTTTATCGGCCACCAAAAGCATTGCCTCTAGTCTTCTAAGCAATTTGTCGGTCCGCCAATCTTTTGCAAGTTCCACAGCGGAACGGGAAAGGTTGCCGTTAAATTTTTCCAGTTTTTCTTCAAACCTTGAAAAAAGAGAAAAGGCATCCGCCGTTGCACCTGCAAAACCACCAATTATTTTATCGTGGTACATTCGTCGAACTTTGCTGGCCGAATGTTTCATTACTGTGTGGCCCAGGGTAACTTGTCCGTCGCCAGCCATTGCAACCTTTCCTTTGTGCCGGACAACTAAAATAGTAGTCCCGTGAATTTTGTGATTTTCAGTCATAAGCTTATTTTGATGCTATTGTAAAAAATTGGATTTGTTTTTAAAGTGAGTAACCTATTAATCTTATTTTTATCATGGTTTTTCGGAAATCTCATCCTCAGTTTTTGACCTGGGGTGGGATTTCTCATAAGTTTCGATGAGGCGATCCACCGTGACATGAGTATACTTTTGAGTTGTGGACAAGCTTGCGTGCCCAAGCATTTCCTGAATGGATCGTAAATCGGCCCCGCTATCCAATAAATGGGTAGCGAAGGAATGCCTTAAAGAATGCGGGGAAAGTCCTCTTTGGAAATGATTTAAATATTTTTGCATAACTTTGCGCAATCCCCGAGTAGTTAATCCTGCCGCACGGGTATTCAAGAAAATTGTAGTTGGGGGGGTAGTAATTTTTTTTTCTTTAAGTAATTCTTCTCTAAATAAAATATATTCTTTTATTGCATTTAAAGCTTTTTTCCCTATTGGCAAAACACGTTCTTTTCTGCCTTTCCCTAATACCTTAGTAAAACCTCTTTCTAGAGAGAGATCAGAAAGAGATAGTTGAGCCAATTCGCTAATTCTCATCCCCGTAGAATAAAATGTTTCTAATATTGCTTTGTCACGAGTACTAATAAAGGTCTTTTTATTAGGAATTTTTAAAAGTTTAAAAATTTCATCGACTGTGAGATATCTTGGAAGTTTTTTGGGTTTAGGTGGAATTGGAATTGTTTTCGCAATATTATTGCTAAGAAATCCTTCACGGCAAAGAAAATTCAAGAATGAACTTATGGCAGATAGTTTTCGTGCCTGGCTTATTGGAGAAATTGATTCTTTATTTAATGAAGCCAGGTAGGATCGTAATGCAATGCGATCAATTTTGGAAATTTCTATATTTCCATCCATATCACAGGCATGGCCGGAGTCTTTTAGGAAAATATTGAATTGACTTAAATCCGTCAAATAAGCTGAAACCGTATTTTTAGATGCGTTTTTTTCTGCAATCAGGTAAATTTTAAATTTTTCAATAAATGTTTCCAAGCCCTAACCCTTTGAGTTTTAAATAATTACACTGTACCGTTCTGAATTTATGAAGTCAAGGTTGAGGTTTTTTGAGTAACTCAAAAAAATAACGTTAAAATCTGAAATCCATTTAAATATTTATCATCTTATTAAGAAAATGAATTGTTTTTACAAGGAATGCATTTATGACACAATTTTCCCCTGAAGAGGAACAGCGAGCGCGACAAACCTTAAAGGTATTGGCGGATTTAAAGGAGAAAACCGAAATTCTTTCAGAGCATGTAGAATCCAGAAAAAATGCTCTAGAGGAGGAAATTGAAGAAAGTTTACATGAGGCCATTCAAAATGCTCGAGATATGCTGGAGCGAGTACAGGAGAATATTGAGCCAAAACTTAAGGGAATAATCCAGGATCAATTAGATGTAATTAAAAAACAAATGGATCTCTGGAAGAATGACGCTGTATTGGTTGTCCAAGAAGAAATTGAAAAAAAATCGGAAACTTTAAATCAAAAATTATTGAATGAATTGGATAGTCAAATAAAGGAAAATTTAGTTGAACCCTTGAGGGAAATTGAGAAACAAATAGAAAATAAACTGAAGAATCAGATTGAAGAATCTTTGAAGGGTTTTAAATCAGAAACGGACCAAAGGTTGATTTCAATAAAGCAAATAGCAATGATTGCTTTGGGAATCTCAATTTTTGCAATTGGAGTTGCAGTAGTTAATTTGTTATTAAAATAAATTTATTGGATTGAAGAGAAAAACTTATATCAGGGTGATTCTTAACCAAATATTTTGAGTTAGGTAACAAGCCAAAATAGAAAAAACAAGAGTAGAGAGGTTAAAATAACCTGGAGAGCAAAATTAAATTCTGGTCCGGTAAATAAAATGCCAACTGTCACAGCACAAAGAATAACGAAGGCGATAATAAATCGAGTTTTTTGGTTGAGTTTCCTCATAGATGGTTCCGTGACAAATACTTGAGAGGAAACCTAAGTGGACACACTTAATTCATTGTCTCGTTATTGACCAAAATTCTTTTCATTTCCTCTACCGTAAATATATCATCGACTTCTAACAATACATCATCAATGTCATTAAATCCGTCGGTTTCTTCTTGATTTAATAAGTCCTCTTGGTAAAGGGGTTGAATTTTTTGGCCCATTCTTGGGTAGGAGTTTAAGTACTCTTCAATATCAGAAAGTTCAAAAATTTCTCTAATTTCTTCTTTAAAATCTATTACATGTCTTTTTAAGTCTTCTATTTTCTCAAATGATTTTTGATAGGTGGTTTGAAGAGCAATGGTATAGCTTTCCCGGTAAGCAGGGTTTCCACCTTCCATCATATTATCCATATTGCCTTGATCGTCCACATTATAAAGAAATTTCACATGAGACTCTGCAGTTTTCAATTCTTGCATTAAAGAAAAAAGCTTTTCTCCAATTAAAAAAGCAAGACCCTCTTGCACTCCATATTCCTCAGCAATTTCAAGGGCTTCTTGGCAATATCCTTGTATTTTTTGATTATCCCAGGTTTCCATAATTATATTCTTTCATATTGTTTCAATAATTTTATATAAAAATCTGAGATTAAAATCCAGTATAAAATTATTTTTTCTAAAGGGATTAGGAAACTCTAAATAGTAAATTTTAAAAAAGTTGAATTTAAAACCGAAGTTCAGATAAAAGAGGGGACGAAAAATACTGGAAAGCGTTGGAAGCAAGAAAATGCTAGACAGTTATAGAATATTTATGCACTCCGTAACCTATTGAAAAATAAAGTTTAATCAATTAGCCCGTCGTTGAAATACTTGGGGTTTTAAATTTAGACTTAAAATAAAGAATAAATTAAATTTCAAACCATGGAGAAGGTGAAACTAATTTAATTCAATTTTGAATTACATTCTTTTTCTAAGTTAGCATCAAT
This sequence comes from Nitrospinaceae bacterium, assembly GCA_965223665.1. Classification (GTDB taxonomy): domain Bacteria; phylum Nitrospinota; class Nitrospinia; order Nitrospinales; family Nitrospinaceae; genus CBDCVY01. The sequence continues at coordinate 1,312,540 of OZ245011.1, read as the reverse complement.
TATTAACCCACACTGGGTCTTGTTTCTACCAACCACGGCAAAACAAAAAGTTTGCTTATCCCTATTTTTAATTATTGAACAATAATAGGTGCTATGGTCTTTATTTTGATAACGATTTTTTCTTTGCTCGTCAGTTCTGGTTTTTTCGATTTCAAACGCCCTACAAAGGTTTTTATCATCTAATTCTTGAATTGTTCCACACCCTGCTTCAACATCTTTAGCTGGTTCAGCTGCCACTATACTAGGTAATACAATTATCAGGCTCATCACAATCGCAAAAAGTCCATGGTTAATAGATTCCTTCATAAGTGGCTCCTTTGTAGGTTATTAAGAAAATACTGTTGATGATGTTCAGGGACCATTGGTTTTATGAGTCCCGCCTTTTGATAGGCCTCATTCTATTAAAAAAACGGACGGTACCAAAATTTTTTTTTAATTTTGGGTCTTTCTTGAAAAAAAACAATAAATCTTTAGGTAGAGACAAAAAATTATATTCCCACTTAGGTTAAAAAATATGAAATATAATTTTTTTGCAATGCAGTTTCAAGTTTTATTTTGAAAAATCAATGAGTTAGAATGAAAAGATGAGGCATTTCATCCTCCCCAAATTTTTCTATTTCTTATTATTTCTACATGCAAATCTAACGTTCTACTCGGTTGAAGTTGTGGATGCGCATAGGTTGGATCCCCGTGAGCCTCTTCCCAGAGAGTACTATACCCAAGAAACGCTGACAGGAAATTGGGATGGAAATCGAACCTGGCTTCACGATCAAGGGTTTGATTTTCTTATTGAAATATATGGAGATACTTTTGCTAACTTTTTTGGGAACCAAAAGCGGAGAGGCGATTTTACTGGATACATACATGGTGAGTTGAATATCAATGCTGAAAAACTAATGGGTTGGAAAGGAGCCCATTTTTTATTTCTGGGATTTGCTACTTTTAGTACAGATCCTTCTGTGTCCATACAAACAAGTCAAACGGTTAGTAACCTTGAGGCAACAGATACAGCCAAGCTTTTTGAAGCTTGGTTAGAACAATTTCTTTTTAGCAATTCATTTTCAATTAAATTGGGTCTTTATTCTCTGGATACTGAGTTTGACTTTAAAGAAACGGCAAACTTTTTTGTCAACGGAGTTTTTGGAACGGGGCTGGATTTGTCGGATGCAACGGTTCAAGGTCCGGCTATTTATGCTGTTAGTGCTTTAGGTGTTAGATTCAAACTAGAATTAGGTAAATTTTATATTCAATCCGCAATCGTAGATGGAATTCCAGGTGATCCGGATAATCCCCATGGAACTCAAGTGGTGTTGGACCAGGATGACGGATTGTTATTTGCCAATGAAATGGGATATAAAACAAAAGGGTCTCAGTTCCCACGATTCCACATTGGTATAGGTGCATGGATATATAGTACTAATATTCCAGACCGATTCTTACGGGATACAAGTGGAAATCCCATTTTAAAGCGTGGACGATATGGAGTTTATGGTTTTTTTGATTTAAGGCTTTATTCAGAAAGTAAAAACTCCGACCAGGGTCTAGATGTTTTTTTTCGTGTGGGGAATGCAGATACAAATTCAGCCAGGTTTGATCTTAATATTTCGGGAGGCATAGTTTATACAGGACTTTTTTCTTTTAGGAATAAAGATCGCGCAGGTCTTGCTATTTCATCCGGTTGGGCTGGCGACTCTCTATTAAAAGCCAGTCGTCAGGCAGGTGCCCCATTGGAAAACGAGGAAATTGTGATGGAGCTCACATATGAATTTGTCTTAGAGCCTTGGCTCTCCATTCAACCCGATTTGCAATGGTTCCTTAACCCGGGGCTCAACCCAAACTTTGAAGATGTTTTGTTTTTGGGATTACGCTTCGAAATTATTCTTTAGAAAAAACTTTCTCTATCTAATGAACGATATTGAATAGCCTCAGCAACATATTCTGGCAAAATTTGATCAGATTTTTCCAGGTCGGCAATAGTACGTGAAACTTTAAGTATTCGATCATGGGCGCGCGCGCTCAATCCCAGTTTATCAATAGCTAAGGACATAATTTTTTGAGAAGGCTCGTCCAATTGACAAAATTTTTGTAGCTGTTTCGTGTTCATTCGCGAATTAAAAAACGTTTTCGTTAAGATAAATCGTTGTAATTGGATTTGGCGAGCTTCTTCTACTCTTTCCCGAATAGTATTCGAGGGCTCGCCAATGGAATTTGAAGAAAGATCTTTATATTCCACAGAGGGGACCTCAACATGAAGATCAATGCGATCTAAGAGAGGCCCAGAAATTCTTGAAACATACTTTTTTATTTGAAGAGGATTACATTGGCACTCCCGTTTGCGGTCAGTTCGGTAACCGCAAGGGCAGGGATTCATGGCAGCCACCAACATAAAGTGAGTGGGGTAGGTGATAGAGCCTGCGGCCCGGGAAATAGAAACTTTTCCATCTTCAAGGGGTTGTCGTAAAACCTCTAATGCATTGCGCTTAAACTCGGGTAATTCGTCCAGAAATAATACTCCATTGTGTGCCAGCGATACTTCACCCGGCATAGGAAATTTGCCTCCCCCAATTAAACCTGCATCTGAAATAGTATGGTGTGGCGACCGAAACACCCGCGTACTTAATAATCCACAGCCGTTATCTAAATATCCCATCACACTGTGAATTTTTGTGGATTCAATGGCCTCTTCTAATGTGAGCGAAGGTAATATGGTAGGGACCCTTTTAGCGAGCATGGACTTTCCACTACCGGGTGGACCTATTAAAATAATATTGTGTCCTCCTGCGGCAGCAATTTCTAATGTTCGTTTTACATGATGCTGTCCTTTGACATCTGTGAAATCAATGTCGTAACTGGAATAATCGGAAAAATCTTTTTCAGGATCAGAAATTTTCGGAGCGATTTCAGTTTCTCCGTTTAAAAAAGAAATAGCTGAAGGAAGATCGTTTACCGGGTAAACTTTTAAACCTTCTACAACAGCCGCCTCTGCTGCGTTTTCTTGTGGCAGCAAAATTCCCTCAAAACCTTGATCTCTTGCCTGTGCGGCAATAGACAATGCCCCCTTTATTGGACGTATACGTCCATCCAGAGAAAGCTCTCCAAGTATCATGAGTTGAGATAGTTTATTTTTTTCAATTAATCCATCAGCCGCTAATATTCCAATGGCGATGGGAAGATCAAAAGCAGAACCTTCTTTTTTGATATTGGCAGGAGCTAAGTTTACCGTGATTTTATAAAGCGGCATCGTTTGTAAAGTGTTTCTTATTGCCGCTTCGACACGGTCACTACTTTCTCGAACTGCCGCATCCGGAAGACCGACAATGGACATTCCGGGAACATGATTTGTCAGGTTGACCTCCACTTCCACCAGGTAACCCTCGATGCCCATTACGGCTCCACTGAATACACGAGATATCATAATTTACTTATTTACCATAGAAAGGGTGTGGAAACAATTTAATGTCAACTAAGGAAAAAGTGAATAAAAACAACATAATTGAAGTCACATCCTATAAAATTAAAAAATTATGACTTATTTCTGGCTTAAATTTGTTCATATTTTATCTGTGATAATTCTTTTGGGGACTGGTCTGGGAACTGCTTTTTGGTTTTATCGTGCGAATGTCAGTCGTAATTTAGCAGTTATACATTTTGCCTGTAGGAACGTCCTTTTAGCAGATTTTCTGTTTACTGTGCCTACGGTTTTTATTGTTCCTTGGACTGGGTATCATTTGATCCAAATGGGAGGTTTTGCATATTTTGCATCGTGGATATTATTATCTTTGTTCTTATATGTTGTGGCCGGTGTTTGTTGGTTGGCGGCTTTCGTTTTGCAATGGAAAATGAAAAAGTTAGCAAGTCATGCTTTTAAAGAACACCAGGAAGAATTACCTGTAAAATATTGGGAGTATGAAAGGCAATGGTTTTGGTTGGGGGTGGCCGCATTTCCTGCAGTGGGTCTCATCTTTTTTTTAATGTTGTTCAAACCTTTTTTATTCTAATTTTCAATGGATCGAAAAGAAGCTGAATCGAATAAACATAAATTACAAAAACTCAATTTACTCGGAAAGGATTTAAGGAACGCTGATCTTTCCGAGGGTGATTTGAGGGAAACCAATCTGCGTAAGGCAAAGCTGGTTGGAACCAAATTGGAAAATGCAAAATTAGGGGGAGCCAGTTTAAGTACCGCCGATCTAACTCAAGCTAATTTATTTGGTTCCAACCTGGAGAGAGCCGAGTGTATTGGAACGAATTTTTCTGGAGCCAATTTAAGACGGACGAATTTTGCCCATTGCTCGGTAAGTAAAGCAAGGTTTGAAAATGCTGATTTGCGGGGAGCAGATATGACATTAATTATTAATTTAACCTGCCAACAACTTCATTCAGCACGGGTGGATCGCTCTACCAAATTACCAGATTATCTGGATATTCAATGGACTGGAGAAGAAACGTTTGAGTGCCTGGATCAAGTTAAACGCATTAACGAAACGTGAGTCAAAATGCTGGAAAAAATTCTTGAAGATCATGAACTTTGGTTTAAATCAAAGGGAGATCAAGGAAGCCGAGCCATACTTCGCGGGATAAACTTCGAACACTCTGTACTCTGCAATGCGGTTTTGGTTGAAGCGGATTTAATGGGTAGCCGCTTTTCATTTGCAGATTTAAGAGGCGCCGACCTAAGAGGTGCCAACCTGCAAGATACAATATTTGAAAATGCTCGATTAGAGAATACAAACTTTGAGGAGGCTGATCTCATGATGTCTGATTTTAGAGGCGCACATGTTAGGGGAGCCAAATTTGCTGGAGCTTACTTGCAGGGTGCTGACCTTAGAAACTTAAACGGGTTTGTTCTTGAACAAATCAAGGATAGCTACCAGGATGATATGACTCTCCTATAAAAAATTTGACAAAACCTCATTTCCCCTTGATTCCTAAAATTATTTAAATATTTGATTTTTCAAAGGTTTTTGCGTGATAATGAATTGACATGCATGGCCTCGATTTAAAGAATCTCCCTCAAATTGTCGATAAAAAAGGGTATTTAAATATTCTATCTTCCACCCTGAAGACTATTAGAAAATATATGGAGTTATTACATGGTCATTGACCGTCCCAAACATATATTGATTATTGGCGGCGGAATTTTTCAAGTCCCTCTCATTAAAGTCGCCAAAGAAATGAAACTAAGAGTGGTCGTGACGGATTACGATCCGGAAGCACCTGGTATGTTAATTGCGGACTACCCTTTGGTTGTAAGCACCCGCAATATTAATCTTACGGTTAACGTGGCTAAACAGTTCCATCTAACCTGTCCGATAAACGGAGTCCTCACTGTTGGTACCGATGCTTCACAAACTGTAGCGGCTGTGGCCAACGCGTTAAACCTTCCCGGTATTCCTTTTGAAGTGGCTGAACGTGCAACCGATAAAATAAAAATGCGGCGACGGTTAAAACAATTTAATGTCCCCATTCCTGAATTTCGCCCTATTTGGACTTTAGAAGAAGGTCAAGCCGTATTAGAAGAATTGTCTTTACCTCTCGTTATTAAACCCTGTGACAATATGGGTGCCCGTGGGGTCAGGAAGATTGAACGAAAAGAAGATTTACCTGTTGCTTTTAAAGAAGCTAAGGAAGCTTCTATAAGTGGGAACTTAATTCTTGAAGAATTTATGGAAGGTCCGGAATTGAGTTTAGATGCCATTATTTACAATGGAGAAATTACTATTACAGGAATTGCAGACCGAATAATTGAACGATCACCTCATTTTGTAGAGGTGGGGCACACTTTACCCTCAAATTTACCCGAAAATAAACAAAATGAAGCGGTACAGGTATTCCGAGCGGCCATCCAGGCCTTGGGTATAAATTTAGGAGCTGCAAAAGGAGATATTAAAGTATCCCCTGATGGAGCAAAGATTGTGGAGGTAGCTGCCCGCTTAAGTGGAGGTTGGATGTCGGCATACACATTTCCTCTTGCTACAGGAGTAAATCTTTATAAAGCCATGATTCAAGTGGCATTGGGTTTACCTCCCGATGATTTAAAGCCAAAGATTCAAATGGTATCAGCGGAACGGGCTCTTATACCTTCACCAGGAAAAATTTTGTCCATTCGTGGGGTAGATGATGCACGCAAAATTCGGGGTGTTCGGGAAGTAATATTAATGAAAGAAGCCGGCGATATGGTAGGAGAGGTTACCAGCAATATGGGTAAAACCGGCTATGTTATCTCAACAGGTAAAACCCGGGAAGAAGCTATCCGAGTCAATGATCTGGCTCGTGAAACCATACGGATTGAAACGGGTTCTCCTTGCAAGTTGACCTGGGACATTATTCGAAACAATGCACGGAAGAAATTCTACGTTGCCTGTAAGGCTTGTGTTGTCTGTGACGGAGTGGAGTGTTCGGGAAAAGTGCCGGGAATCGGTGGCATTGGAACCGGAGGTTCTTTTCATGAAAATTTACGGGCTTTGGCAAAATATAAACTTAATTTGCGGACCATCCATTCGGTAAAAAACCCTGACTTATCCATCGAATTATTTGGAAAAAAATTAGCCCTTCCTATTTTAGCTGCCCCTATCACAGGAATGGAAACGAATCTCGCTGGAGGAATGGATGAAAAAGAATATGCCGATGCTGTACTGGATGGGTGTTTAGACAGTGGGACTCTGGGAATGGTAGGAGATGGTGCCAACCCGAAAAAGTATTTAATTGGTTTGGACGCAATAAAAAGGAGAGGGGGCCTTGGAGTCCCTATTTTTAAACCACGCGAGTTTAACCTGGATATTATTAAACGGTTTCAGGCAGCAGAGGATGCTGGGGCATTAGCGGTTGGAATTGATATTGATGCGGCCTCCTTCAAGACGATGGCTTTAAAAGGGCAGAATGTAAGCCCAAAATCTATAGAAGAACTGCAGGAATTGAAAAGCCACTTAAAAGTTCCATTTATATTGAAGGGAATAATGAACCCCGAATCGGCATTGATGGCAGTGGAAGCAGGGGCAGACGCCATTGTGGTTTCTAACCATGGAGGCCGAGTCATGGACTACATGCCCGGAACTGCCGATGTTCTACCGGAAATTGCAAATGCTGTAGCGGGTCGCATAAAGATATTAGTGGATGGAGGAATTCGAGAGGGAGTGGATGTTTTAAAAATGCTTGCACTGGGGGCGGATGCAGTGATGATTGGGCGACCTATTTGTATTGCTGCTTTTGGAGCGGGAATGGAAGGTGTTAGTTTTTATTTAAAACAAAAACTCAATGAATTGCGAAAGGCAATGATATTGACAGGATGTTCTTCTATTGAAAAAATTGATCCCTCGATCATAGTTAGAGATAAAAAAGGAGTACTGTAATGAAAACTCGTCGCGCGGCACTTAAAGTTGTTCCTTATTCAAAAGTAGCTGCAGAAAAAGCTGCGATGGTTGAATTGGTGGAAGATTTTAATGCGTCTTGTATAAAGCTATCGACGGAAGATGCGGGAATGACTATTGCGCAAATTGCTTTTTGGTCTGAGATCTGTCTGGATACCATACCTATTATGGTAAAGATTGGTGGACCAAATGCACGGAACGATATAAAACAATTATTGAATTTGCCGATCGAAGGATTAATTGCTCCGATGGTGGAATCAGAATATGGTCTGGAAAACTTTATTGAAGCTATAAAAAGTTATACTACTCCCATTCAGTACAAAAGAATTAAAAAACATATAAACATTGAAACGAAAGTTTCAATTCAGCAATTAGATTCTATTTTAGAAAGCCCTTTTGCTAAAGATCTCGATGAGATTACCATTGGTTGCAGTGATCTTTCCAAATCAATGAAAAGGAGTGTAACCGATGCTGATGTGCAAAAAGTAGTGGGCAAGGCAGTTCAAAAAATCCGCAACTATGGGTTGAAGGTTTCCGTGGGCGGAGGAATCTCACCTGAATCCATAGATGGATTACTTACCAAAATAAATCCGGATAAATTTAATACGCGCATCGTTACTTTTGATGTGCACTCTCACCAATCGTATTCGAATGCTGTCCGGCATGCATTGGAATTTGAAATCTTGATGCTCAACCAAGACTACTCTCAAAAATTTATCTCAGAGAATGAAAAAAATCTTAGGGTGAGTGAGTTAAACAAGAGACTTTTTTATTCCTATTAATTTCTCTTTTAATTCCATTGGCATTAATAAAGTTTCCCACCAAAAATTTAATTTCCCATTAGATTTTGTTTCGAAATTAAAATTTTTTTAAAAATTTTTAAAAAAAATTTCGAAAGAGAAGGATTTTTGAAACCCTTGTAAACAAAGGGCCTACCTAAATGGAGTGCTTTTAAATTTATCCGATATTCGATGATTTTAGTTAGATCGAATTTTCTTCTATTGACAATATTTTCCGAATTTATTATAAGCTAAACCAAAAATTTATGGTTTAGCTAATGGATCATTTTGCGAAAAATATTCATACCCCAATAGAGTTTCTTTTTGAATAAAATAAATTGTAAATTTGAAAATTGTTGAAAAATCAATTTTAAGGTGAAGTTTCCCGGGAGGAAAAATGCGCGGTTCAGACACAAGAAGTAATTTTGAAACAAAAGGTCACTTTTTAAAAAGTAATTTATTACTTTTTTTTGTATCCTTTTTTTTAAGTACTTTTTTATCCTTAAATCCAATTAAGGCTTATGCCGATGGTGGAGATTTTAGCTTGAATTTTGTTGGAGCTGCTCCATTTACCTATACCCATTCCACTGGTGGCGGGGCGTTTAATGATGGGACCAATAACGAAACGGCCGATATCCGTGAGGAATTGGAAGCTGCTGATTACGCTTGTGGAGACTTAGTCTCTCATATGGTGAAAATCGATGTGGATCCCGGAGCTGTAGGGAATCAAACCATCCAATTGGATTTTAGTTTTACCGCTGATACAACCGGGCAATCAGGTGCCGCTTACACTTCTGTAGATAATACACTCATAAATTATGGTGCTGTTGAAAACGGAGACGATGATACCGGAAACAATCCCGGGGCCGGTTTTTTTGGTTTGGATTCGGGTATAAACGATGATTTCCAAATTAATCCGGTATTGGGCGACAGTAATATCCTTATAGGTTCTTTAGGAAGTACGGTTTCTTTTGTTTCTGCTGGGGCAGACCCTCATGATGGTACCGATTTGAATGGGACATTAACGGGACCGGCTTTTACTTCAGGATCCGATGTGCTTTCCAGTGTTCAAATTGATGACCTGGAACCTGGGGAAACGGTTATTTTTCGTATTGATGCACGTCTCGGGTGTAATGGAGAATCTCCAACGGGTAATTTACAAGCCTCTATTATTCATGGAAAAGTAGTTGAAATAGATGGACAACCCGTTGACAGTTCAACCCCTGCCAATACCATTTCAGCGGGTAATCAAACCGTTCCTTTGAAACAAATCAAAGATTTGGTGGGAGTTATTCCAGAAATTGATTTAATTATTGAAAAACATGATGAACCCGATCCTTTACAGGGTACCGCTCAATTGGTTAATGGTGAGCCAGTAGTAGTTTATCCTCCTTTGACCTATACTTTACAAGTAACTAATACTCACGAAACTGATACAGCAACGGGTGTGGTGGTTGAGGATACTTTAGATTCAAAAACCGAATTTGTAAGTGCAACGGTTGATCCTGACGGTCAGGGTCGAAATTGTTCTTATGATGGTGGGGCTCATTTAGTCACCTGTGATTTATTTAATGTCGAACCAGGAGAAATTGTCAATATTGAAATCGTGGTACAACTTCCGGATCAACCGTTAGAGGGATTATCCAATGATACAGATACTCAAGCTGTGGATGGGTTTTGTTCACAAAGTGATGATGGGAATCTCTCTGGAGTTCCGGATTTGTGTAATGTGGCGGAAGTATTTTTTAATTTTCCAGATTTAAATCCAGACGATAATGTAGTCACTGAACCCACCAATGCTGATGTTGGAGTTCTTGCTCCTTCCTCTATTTTTATCGAAAAAACCCCTGACAAAATGCTCATCTTTGAGGGTGAAACTGTAATTTACTCTTATGCTGTTACCACCGATGGAGCTGTTACAAATGTTGTGGTCACAGATGACTTGGGTCCTGGGACTTGTTCCCCTATTAATCCTGTTTTAGTTAATGGTTTTAATGAGGGTGATATTGATTCAGACGGAATACTCGAATCTGGAGAAACCTGGAACTTCACTTGTAGCAAGGAGATCACGAAATCAACCACAGGAGTTACCTGCATGCAGGTTGATGGTGTTGAGCTTTGTGAAATAAAAAATACAGCTCGAGCTAATGCTGATGACGCCATAAGTGGACAGCCAGTGCCAGAAGTGCAAGATGATGCGGTGGTTAAGATTGGCACTCCGAGTATGGCTATCACAAAATCTATTAACTTGCTAAAAGATTGTTCGGATCCGGATGTGAATTTCATGGAAGATCCTAACAATCCGGGAGAGCAAATTCCGGATGTTTCCTGTTTTCAAAATGTGGATGGTTCTGTAGATGGTGATAATAATCCCACCATTACGGCAGGGGATAACCTGTTCTACGAAATTATGGTGTTGAACACCGGAAACCTTCCGCTTTCTCCTGTCACGGTTTCCGATGATTTAACTGGAACAACCAATGCAGAATGTTCGGCTAATTTGTTGCCGGGTGCAGGTTGTGATGTCATCGTCGGTTACACCGTAACTCAAGCGGATGTGGATGCTTGCTCTATTACCAACACTGCAAGTGCAGTAGGTGGTGTTCCAGTAGGTGATGATCTGATGGAACAATCTTTACCGGTGGTTGTGGATATAGCACCTCATGTAGACGTGAGCTTCACAAAAACTTTGCTAATCAATGGTGTGGAGTATGTGGAGGGTTCCTCTGCTGAGTTAGCGGTTGATGATGAGATTACCTATCAGTTCAGCGCGACTAACAATGGTACATCCTCTGTGGTTGCAACCCTTACTGATGGGTTGACTGGAATCATCAATGGTGATTGTCCGGTAGGTCAGCAGACTTTGGCACCAAATGCATCCCTTAATTGTCAAATGACTTACAACATCACTCAGGATGATATTGAAGCGGGTACGTTAACGAACTCAGCTCAATTGGCAATCGAAGCTCCTGAAGGTGGATGTTTTGAACCCTTCAATCTTACCGATGATGTGGTATTGACAATTAATCAGGACCCTAAGATTGAAATTATCAAGGAAGGTGAATTCCAGGATGAGAATGGGGATGGGTTTGCCCAGGTGGGTGAAACTATCAGCTACACTTTGGATGTGACTAACACGGGTAATGTAACCCTGACTAATGTTGATGTTACTGACCCTGTGATCACTGTAGATTGTGGAGCGTTTGACGGCATTCTGGATCCGGGTGAAAGCGTGCAATGTACCGGCAGTTATGTGGTAACTCAAGTCGACATAGATGCGGGTCATCGTGAGAATTTGGCGCTTACCACGGGTGATTGTCCGAATGGTTCAATCGATTGTGCAGAAGATGAGGATGATGACGATGAACCATTACCACAAGATCCAAAGATTCAGATTGTCAAGGAAGGTGAATTCCAGGATGAGAATGGGGATGGGTTTGCCCAGGTGGGTGAAACTATCAGCTACACTTTGGATGTGACTAACACGGGTAATGTAACCCTGACTAATGTTGATGTTACTGACCCTGTGATCACTGTAGATTGTGGAGCGTTTGACGGCATTCTGGATCCGGGTGAAAGCGTGCAATGTACCGGCAGTTATGTGGTAACTCAAGACGACATAGATGCGGGTCATCGTGAGAATTTGGCGCTTACCACGGGTGATTGTCCGAATGGTTCAATCGATTGTGCAGAAGATGAGGATGATGACGATGAACCATTACCACAAGATCCAAAGATTCAGATTGTCAAGGAAGGTGAATTCCAGGATGAGAGTGGTGACGGATTTGCCCAGGTGGGTGAGACCATTAGCTATACGTTGACCGTAACCAACATTGGAAACGTGACCTTGAGTAATGTTGATGTTACCGATCCTGTGATCACTGTGGATTGTGGAGCGTTTGACGGCATTCTGGATCCGGGCGAAAGTGTGCAATGTACTGGCAGTTATGTAGTAACTCAAGCCGACATAGATGCGGGTCATCGTGAGAATTTGGCGCTTACCACGGGTGATTGTCCGAATGGTTCAATCGATTGTGCAACAGATGACGATGATAATGACGAGCCGTTACCGCAGAATCCTGGAATTGAGTTAGAGAAGACTGGAAGTTTCCAGGATGAGAACGGTAATGGATTTGCCGATGCAGGTGAAACGATCAGTTACAACTTCACCGTGACTAATATTGGTAATGTGACGTTAACCAATATTACGCTTGCGGACACTGTGGGTGGAGTGACGATCAGTGGCGGTCCGATTGCAACGTTGGCACCGGGCGCTTCTGACAGCACGACCTTTACCGGTAGTTATACGTTAACGCAAGCGGACATCGACAGTGGATCGTTCTTTAATACAGCGTTGACGACGGGTCAGTGTACGGCGGCAAATTGTCCGGTAGACGATCCTGATGATCATACCGAGCCGTTACCGCAGAATCCTGGAATTGAGTTAGAGAAGACTGGAAGTTTCCAGGATGAGAACGGTGATGGATTTGCCGATGCAGGTGAAACGATCAGTTACAACTTCACCGTGACTAATATTGGTAATGTGACGTTAACCAATATTACACTTGCGGACACTGTGGGTGGAGTGACGATCAGTGGCGGTCCGATTGCAACGTTGGCACCGGGCGCTTCTGACAGCACGACCTTTACCGGTAGTTATACGTTAACGCAAGCGGACATCGACAGTGGATCGTTCTTTAATACAGCGCTGGCGACGGGTCAGTGTACGGCGGCAAATTGTCCGGTAGACGATCCTGATGATCATACCGAGCCGTTACCGCAGAATCCTGCACATGAAATTGTTAAAACCGCTGTTAAAACAGATACGGGTGAATTCGATTTCGATGATAACGACGGTAATGGCGGCATTTCTCTAGGTGATGTGGTGTACTTCGAAATTTTAGCCACAAACACTGGTAACGTAACTCTTGATATGGTCGTTACTGATGATAGAGATGTCATCTTGGATGGTGCCGTGGTTCCTGCAGGTACTTCAATAGAAGAATGTGATGCAGTAGCACCGGGTGGAACCTGTCCTGTTGATCCGACCAATGATCCTCTAATTGTTGGTGTGGAAGTGACTCAGGACGATGTCCAAGCTAAGGTTGTCAAAAACGTAGCTTTTGTTAACAGTGACGATGATGATGACCCGAACAATCCTCCGCCAGTTCCTGAGGACGAGGATGACGATGAAATTCCTGTGGATTGTTTCGATGAAACAGGCTTTGCGTACCTGGGTGATGCTTTAAGTACAACTTTCATCGATTTAGGTTTGACTGCGGATCGATGGGGATGGCAATTAGGTCCCCTGGAAGCGGGTCAAATCTATGAAGCTAACCTTTATACTGGAGCCGGTGGAAATGACCTGAGTAAGGGAACCTTGGTAGGTAAAGTGATCATTGATTACTCTGATCCAAACAATGCCACTGTAACCTACGTGTTGGATGATGGTTTCGTGCTTTTGAATACGCACCTCAACGTATCTACTGAAGCTGACAATGGTCCAGATCCAGCAGCACCAGGTCAATTTAACTCCAATGACCTTGCTACGGTCAATCCTGATGGTAGTGTTACCTATCAATTAGGAAGCTTTGAAGAGCAAGCGCTATACATCATTGCTCATGCCGATGTAATCGTTTGTGACCACCAAGAAAGTGGAAGCAAAAAAGGAGGAAAGAAGAAATAAAACTCCTTTTTAATTAAAAAATCAAGCCTGTGGGTTTGGCAGATAAAAACTGCCAGGCTCACGGGCTTTTTTTATGAATTATGTAATTGAAAAGAATAAAGATAATCCCCGGATTGCAGATATGAATGAAAGAAATCCCGAAAGTTCCCAGTAGAGAAAGGAAAAATTTGAGGAAAAGTTCGATTTCCCTACATATTTTATAAGGATTTGCCCAAATCCGTTGACAAAATCGCTAATTTTTTTAAAATAGTGCGTTCCAATCTAGAGTTCCCACTCTCGATCCAAATAAATCCGTCATTAGCAGGGAGTGTATTGTTTTTGAAAGCTCTCTAAGGGTATATATTGTTCGCCCGATGATAAAAATTTATATAAAGGGCCTCTAAAAATTGGTTTTTTAATTGTGCTTGTTTTCACCAATCACCAGGGTGAATAACCTGCAGTAACTTCAAAATTTTAGATGCCCAAAAAGGTAAACTTAAACTAAGTAATTTTTTAGGCAGGAGAATTGAGATGCAAATCACTGGAATGCTTTGGGGGAGGAAGTTGCTGGACCTTGTAGAGTTTCCTCGCTCCGATGTGCGTGGTCCTGAACTGAGTGTAGATGAAATAAAGGAAATGATTAAAAAGCATGGGCAGGTTTTCATTAAGCCCGTGTTTAAGGGAGGTGTGGGTAAGAAAGGTAAGTCCGGTTTGCTCGGTCGTGTGGATAATATTACCGATGCCTTAAAGGAAAAAGAGCGGCTTTATTTTGCCACCCATGAATTCGGCAATGTAACTGCAAAATCCAATGGGGTTACTTTTGAAGGCGGTGTTCCAGCGGATATCGAAGTTTATTTTTCCATATCTGACAACACTCAATACCGATCCCCAGCTATGACTATTACCCATCATGGTGGAGTGGATATTGAAGAATTGCCTGCGGATAAGCTGGCAGTGGTTCCTTTTGATCCTCTTACAGGGTTAAAAGCATTTCATGTTTCGAATGCTTTAACTAATTTAGGAGCTCCTCAGGCCATTATTAGTCCTCTGGTTCAGAATCTGCCTAAGTTATGGGATTTATATAACAACTATGGCATGTTGATGTTGGAATTGAATCCAATTCGTATGCGAAATGATGGCAAACGAATTACACCGGTCGCTTGTGATTTTAAATGTGCCTTTGACCAGGATGATCCTGCCTGGAAGCGTTTACATTTACCTGATGACTTATTTGCCTCCGATGACTCTGAATTTGAGCAGGAGATTAACCAACTAAGAACCTATCAGGGCCAAAGTGACGTTTATGTAATTAATGATCAGGGAAGCATTACTTCTCCGACTTTTGGTGGTGGTGCAAACGCTATGGTTACTGAAATGCTAGGTGATGATGCAACGATTTCTTCGGATTTTGGAGGAAACCCTCCTTACGCAAAAATGAATGAAATTTCTAAAATTACTTTTAAGCATTGGTTACCCCAAACTAATGTATTGTTTATTATCGGTGGTAAAGCGAACAATACCGATATATATGAAACCTTTCGTGCCATGGCTGATGGCATAAAATGGTATTTCCAATCCTATGGTCCTCATCCTTTGTTTGTCGTCGTTGGTAGGGGTGGTCCAAATTTGATTCGGGGCATGTCGTATTTACGAGATACCTGCGATTCACTAGGGTTGCCTTACCGATTTTTTGGGCATGATAGTGCGATGTCTGAAGTTATCAATTATGCCAAATCGGTAAACCAATGGATGCTTAATGGCGGTAAAGAAGAAATTAAAAAAGGTATGAACATTAAATAACTGGAAATCCAGATTTTAATAATTGGAGGTTAGAACCAATGCATAAAGAAGGAGTGGGAGAATTCCCCTATTACGTCGGAATCAATTCATTGTCAGAGCTTGCGACTAAAGATGACCGAGTTGTGGTTTTGAATATATTGGGTAAAGAGAGTTCTACGGTGACCCCAACCAGCCATGAGTATTCTGGAGGAAATATTGTGTTTGGAACAGGACCAGGTAAGTCAGGGAAATCTTTACCTACCAAAATTGGGAAAATTCCTGTTTATAACTCAATAAAAGAAGGAATTGAAGCGGGCCATAAATTTAATACTGCGGTTGTTTATTTGCCTCCATCAGGGGTTAAAGATGGGGTGGCTGAAGCCGTCAGGGAAAACCCGGATTTGGAAAAAGTAATTGTTTTGACTGAGAAGGTTTCGGTAAAGGATTCGCGAATTATGCGAGCGATTTGTCAAACCAATGGTGTGGATTTATTTGGTGGGAATTGCCTGGGGCTTGCGGATGCATGGAATCATGTTCGTCTAGGGGGCGCTTTAGGAGGGAACAGTCCGGAAGAATCTTTAATTAAAGGTTCTGTTGCTATTTTTTCAAACTCAGGAAACTTTACGACCACCATCGCGGTTTATTTATCTACCGCTGGTTGGGGAACCACTACGTCGGTTTCCAGCGGTAAAGATGTTTATATCCATTATGGACCTCACGAATTTATTCACGGATTTAATAATGATGACCGATCTAAAGCGGGAGTCATATACTGTGAGCCTGGTGGAATGTATGAAAAAGGAATACAATCTGACAAACCGATTATTGCTTGTGTAGTAGGACGCTGGAAAGCTAAATTGACCAAGTCCTGTGGACATGCAGGGTCTCTTGCAGGTGCTGGGGACGATGCTATTGCAAAAGAAAATTGGTTTAAAGAGTATTTTGGTGTGAACGATATCTACACACCGGAGAATCCAGTAATTTCTAAAAAAGGCGCTTTGGTTACCAACATTGCTCATATCCCAGAAGCATTAACAGCTGTTATGAAATTAAATGGTTCGGAACCTGATTTTGCGCCAAAGGGTAGTCTTGCTTTGAAATGTTGGTTTGGTAACAATAATGGTATTACATTACCTCAAAATTTAGATATTAAACCAGTAGAAGCCATCGACCCTTATAATCAACAAATTGATTCTTTGAAATTACAAGTGGGAGCCCAACCCAGTCGTGAAACTTTAAAAGATGCAAGTGGAGCCTCTAAAATGGATCCCAAAACTCAAGTTTCACAAATTCACAATGTTTCCATTTTAGATGCATCCAATAAATCGTTTGAGGAGAACCTGGTGTTTGCGCTTACCAAGGTTTATCCTTCTGCAACAGGTATCCAATTGGTAAATGCAGTATTAAATGGAGGGGTGAATCAACACGGCAAACCAACTTTGGCGGCTGCTTCCGCTTCTCGAGATGCGGGAAGTTCACCTAATACAGTTTTATCTGCTGCAGTTTCCATAGTTGGTAAAAAATCTGCTCAATCCGCCATGGATGCAGCCTCGGCACTGCTGGATATTTTTAAACTCAGTTCAATGGATAACCCTGAAGAGAGTTTTGATTATAAATCATTAATTTCTGGAGCAGCAGGTCATAAAGAAGCTTTACTTTCTTCTGAATCTAATGCATGTGCAGGAAAGGCTATTGAGGCATTTAAGGATAAGTCTGTATTCTTTGGTTTTTTAAATGATTTTGCTAAAGAACATGGTGGAAACGTATCCATGGACAGCATTATTGCGGCAGCATGGGTAACTCTTGGATGGCAAAGTTTAAGGACCAAGAAAATTTCTCAGTCCACTTTAGTTCGGTTGCCTTGGTATGGAGCGATATTTAGCACTATGGTGGGTGTTGCTGCCCCGGCAGATTTGCAATCAGAAGATTCATTCTGTGGGGTTAAAAATGAGGATCTATTACAACAAAGTTTTACCAAAACGGCCTTTTTAGCATTAATGGGACGCCAACCTACTGAAGGGGAATTGTTTGAATTTCAAGTTTTATTAGGTTTGATTATCACTAATGGACCGGGAACAATTTCCGCACAAGGCTCTAAGGGAGCGGTAAGTGCGGATGGTCCGGAGCAACCTGATCGAGTGCAAATTAATAAAAGCTTCATCGGGTTCTTAACCCACACAGGTTTTGCGCATGGAGGAAATGGTTATGAAGCGGCGGCATTTTTAATTGACCAGTTCAAGAATACCGCTTTAAAGGATCCGGCTGATTCTAAACATGGTGTTGATTTAGAAAAGATTGCCACGGAGTATGCTTCTTTTTATGGGAAATATAAAAAGGAGCAGAAAGGGTTGGGTAATTTGGCGTACGATAAGATTCCTTGCGTAAATCATCCTGTGTTCAAAGGTAAGGATGTTAATGTAGATCCCCGTGAAGAATATGTTAGTGGTCTATTTAAAGAAAAGGGACTTTATAATGTGTTTCTGGATTTTTATCACCATTTAGTCCAAGCCCTCTTTAAAACGAAGGTTACTAAGAATGTTTACTGCGTAAATGTGGATGCAGTAATTGCGGTTATTCTTCTTAAAATGGTTTGGTCTGATTATAAAGAGGGTAAATACAAAGAAGAGGATATTGAATGGGCGAGTTTCATGGCCTTTCTATTTGGTCGAATGATTGGCTGCGCGGCTGAGATTGATGACCACACCAATCGTGGCAAGAATATGGACACCCGTACCCCTGCAAGCAAGTGTGCTTATGTAGGGTAAAGTAAAATAACTTATAAAGCCGTCCAGAGCTTTTCTGGGCGGCTTTTTTATTGGAATCGATAAACTTTGAATCGATACAACTCTTGCGGATCCGCTTCTTTAATTTTCCCCTTTGCCCGACATATTCCCAGTTGTTCCTTGACTGTAGCAACTCCCTCTATGTCTGGTAACAAAACTCCCTGGTTTTCATTACTTTTCACTACCAGCCCATAAACCCTGGGGTCTAGACAAGCGGAATTCGGCACTTTTTCTAATGGAGTCAATACATCAATAGAAAAAGTTAATTGATCCATTTCGTCTGGAGTAATTGGGTCGAAACGAGGATCTGAATGAGCGGCTTTTACAGCATTTTCTATAATCTCCATTGCCAAATTGGGTTCTTGTGGCTCTAGCGATCCAATGCATCCTCTCAGTTGCTTATTCTTTCTAATCGATACAAAAGAAGCGGCTTGTTCTCTTAAGTCTTTAGATAATTTTTGCGGGCAAGGTAGCTTTTGCTTATGTGAAAGAAAATATCTAACTGAATCCTTGGCAAGCTGTACATAGGGATGTTGATAAGTATTCATGAGTCCCTTTTTTTTCAGACACACTCTTTATTAATGTAAGTCTAGAAAGAAAGAACTGCAACTAATTTTCAAAACGGTTTCAACTAACTAATTGTTTTATTTAAGGAATGGGGGTTAAAGAAGGGCGATTTGACAGGTAGTTTTCTATAACAAAGTCTGCTACTGCGGTAAGAAATTCAATATATTTGGGCTCCGCAAAGTTTTTTCCGGATAAAGATCTTTTCGCGTTATCAATATGTAAACAGGCCTTTTCAAAAACTTGTTCAAATATGCGATATTCACGCATCTTTTCAGTAATATATTCGTAATCTTTTTGAATGATATTCTCATTGTCAATGAAAGCTTCTATCTCCCTTTTTAATGACCTCTCCGCCTTTTGATAGAGATATAATAATGGAAGTGTCACATGGCCTTCTTTAAAATCAGTTCCTACCGGTTTTCCCAGTAGTTCCGGATCGCCATCATAATCTAATAGATCATCAATCACTTGAAAGGCCATCCCAAGGTTTTTTCCAAATTCGGCAAGGGCTTTCTCTTCAATAGGTTCACTCTTAGCCAATTGAGCGCCCAATTGACAGCTAAGTTCCATGATGGAGGCAGTTTTGCCATAAATTATCTTTTGACATAACTCCTCTGTTATTAAAATATCTCTAGCATTGCAGTATTCTAAAAGTCCACCTTCAACGAGGACCTTAGCTGCTTCGGAAAACGTTTTAAATATCTTTTGGTCTACGTCATCAGCCAATAAAAGGATGGATCGTGAAATTAAATAGTCGCCCACCAAAATGCTAGCGTCACTTCCCCATTTTGAATTTACGGTTTGACGTCCCCTTCGGAGAGTGGTTTCATCCACAACATCATCATGAAGTAATGATGCGGCATGGACATACTCTACAACACAACAATGCTTTATGACATTTTCATTGAGTGGGAGTCCACAAAGCCTTGAACTTAAAAGCAGTAGGAGAGGGCGAATTCGTTTTCCCCCTGCGCTCATAATGTAATCACCAATTTCCGGAACAATAGAAATCTCAGATCGATAATTGCTCCTGAGAGCTCGTTCTACCTGTACAAGGTCATTTTGAAAAAAAGCCACAACTTCAGGGTATTTCATAAACCTACCTTTGAGGAATATTCAACTTATCCACAACTTTCAGCCGGGAATCCATTTAAAAAAGATAGCTAATTTTAACATCTAATAAATGGTTCGCGAAGCAGTAAGTAATATGTGAAAATACAGCTTTTGTCAAGACATTTATCTGATGATTAAACCCATAGTTAAGCTTTAAAAAACAAGATGTTATAATCCGCCTTTTAACTAAAATCGTTTAACATTTTGAACTTATTGAGGATATTCCAATAAATTATGGTCTCCAAAATAAACAATCCCGAGGTATCGGTTATTTTACCTACTTATAATAGAGATTGGTGTTTGGAGCGATCAGTTGAATCTGTTTTAAATCAATCTTTTAAGGAATTTGAATTGATTGTTGTCGATGATGGCTCAACCGACTCAACTCAAGAGAAATTAAAAGCGTATTCGGGGGTTACCATATTAAGTTTTAAAACAAACTCGGGCGTTTCTGCATCTAGAAATTTGGGTTTGGAAAAAGCTCAGGGAAAATATGTTTGTTTCTTAGATTCGGACGACTCATGGAAGTCCAACAAGTTAGAAAAACAATGGCAATTCATGGAGAATCACTTAAATGCGCAGGCCTGCTATACAGATGAAATTTGGATTCGGCGTGGCAAGAGAGTAAATCCTAAAAAAAAACACCAAAAATACTCTGGTGATATATTTCGGCATTCTTTGCCCCTTTGTATTATAAGTCCTTCTTCTGTTATGTTACGAGCGTCTGTATTTAAAGAGATAGGATTTTTCGATGAAGATATGTTGGTCTGTGAGGATTATGATTTTTGGTTACGGTTGACTGCCAGGTATCATGTTAAATTTTTAGAAACTCCATTAATTTTTAAATACGGGGGACACGCTGATCAACTTTCCCAAAAATTTTGGGGAATGGATCGTTTTAGGGTTTATTCTTTAGAGAAGCTCTTACGAGAAAAGACACTAAGTGAAGAAAAAAGAAAATGGGTCTTGGAAATGTTGATCGAGAAATGTTCTATATTAGAAACGGGATTTCGTAATAGAGGTAAACTTGAAGATTCTGAAATGTATGGGGAAGCTATAAAATGCTATGTGAAATTATTAAATTCAAACTTGAATTCGTGGGATGAAATATCATTGTTTAATAAAGAAATGTTATTACCTTTTAATTAGAAAAAATGGGTTAATTTTTGGAATTGTGGTTTCTGTCTTTTTGGTTTGGGGATCCGATAATACCCAAGCCCAAAAATCCACTAACAAACCGGATGAAACTCTGAGAAAAATTCGGAATCGCTGTTATTCGATTATAGAAGAAGCAATGTCGAGTGAAGAGGCCTTTATTCGCAGTGGAGCGGTAAGGGCTGCCGGTGAATCTAAAGATGAAAAATTAATACCTTTATTGAAAAAGGGTAGCAGGGATTTTTATCCAACTACTCGACAATTTTCTCTTCAAGGATTGAAAAATATTTCCACCGAAGAGGCACGAGTGGTGGCTCTAGATCGTTTGGAGGATACTAATATTTGGGTCAAAAGTACCGCTTTGGATATTTTAGCAGATTTGGGATTACCTCAAGATATTCCTAAAATTAAATTGTCTTTGAACACCCCAGACCGAATGGTTCGATTAGCCACACATTATGCTCTTTATAAATTGGGTGATAAAAAAAACTTTGATGAATTAGTGGATTCATTAGATAGCGGAGATCTAATTAATAAATACCAGGCTATTTTTTATTTGGGAAAAATCGGAAATGAGAATTCTTTGTCGCATTTAGGAGTTTTACTTCAAGGACAGGACTCTGAAGTGCTCACGCGAAGTTTAAAAGCAATTGGCGAAAAAATAGATATGGGATTTTTTCGAAATTTGATTCGACTTAGCCAGCACTCTGATCCCAAGGTCAGGCGTGAAGTTATTTTAGAATTAGGATATCTTCCAAAAACTGCCACTAAAAAACACATTGAAGCTTTTTGTGATGATCCGGATCCCTTGGTTTCGTTAACAGCAGCTGTTTCTTTAAACCGGCAGGGAGAAAATGTTTGTGAAAAAAACTTTGACAGTTTGATCAGGCATCCCGATTTTGGGGTTCGAAGCAGTACAGCTCGTATTTTAGGAAGTACTCCTATTTCGCAACGTTCAAAAATATTGGCCACCGCACTGTCTGATTCAACAACTCGGGTTCGAACAGCTGCGGTTCGGGCGGTTGGCATGATGGGGGGTGTAGAAGCGTTTTCCCTTTTACTTCAGATGTTAGATGATCCACAATTAGTCATTCGAACATATGCTGCAGGAAATTTGCTAAGGGTGATGGGCCAATAAACTTATTGGTTTAGCATGATCTGCCGTATTGATCTTCGAATCTGGTGATATCTTTTTCATCAAGAATATCGCCAAGTTGAGTTTCGATTAATACTAATTTGGTATCGCTAGAATTGCTCAATCGATGTTTGGCCCCTTTTGGAATTTCAATAGACTGTGGGGATGCTAATTGTACGGATTCATTTTCTAATTGTACGTGTGCTACGCCCTCAACGACTAACCAATGTTCACTTCGATGGGTATGGGATTGTAAACTTAAACTTTCACCCGGATTTACTTCGATTCTTTTTAGGAGAAAACCTTTTCCTTCGTCTAGAACGGTATATGAACCCCAGGGTTTCTGAACTGTTCTGTGGATATAGGCTTCTTGTCTGTCAGCCTTCTTTAGTTGTCCCACTAATTTTTTTATATCCTGAGCTCGGTCTTTATGGCAAAGAAGTAAAGCATCGGTGGTATCCACAACAATAAGATTTTCCAAACCTATAGCTCCAATTAATCGTTGGTCCGCTTTAATTAGTGATCCTTTGCAATCTATGTGGTAGACATTTTTGGAAAAAATATTGCCCTGCAGATCTTTTGTGGATAAACCCTCCAAGGCGTTCCAGGAACCGACATCACTCCAATCCATATTTGTGGAGACTACATTGACGTTTTGTGATTTCTCCATTACCCCATAGTCAATAGATAGTGAAGGAAGGTTCCTAAAAATTTCTACACCTTTAGAATTCAATTTTTGATAATTAAATCTTCCTTCAGCGGATTCCATATTTGAAACAATAGTACTCATATTGTTAAAAATATCCGGTACCCAATGTTTTAATTCTTTTCTGATAGTGGAAACTTTCCATAAAAATATTCCGCAGTTCCAAAGGTGTTTGCCATCAGCTATATACTTTTTCGCAATTTCCCTGCTGGGTTTTTCTACAAATTTATTTACCTGAAAAACGGAGGGGTTAATTGATTTTCCCAATTCAATATAACCGTAACCGGTTTCTGGGCGATCGGGTTGAATACCGATGGTAACTAATGAACCTTCCTTTGCAGTATCCACGCTTTTTTGTATGGTTTTTTGAAAGTTGGGAAAATCACGAATTAAATGATCTGCTGGAAATACCCCCATGATTTCTTCAGGGTTTTTGTTTAGAAACTCCGCCATCCATACAATGGCGGGTGTGGTGTTTCTACCCAGTGGTTCAGCAAAGAGGTTTTGTGCAAGAAAATTATAAGGGGACAATTGTTGTAACGTTTTTAAAGCATGTTGCTCATTTGTTACTACAAAAATATCTTGAATTTTCGAAATTGTTAATAGTCGTTCAACAGATTGTTGAATTAAAGTTTTTTCCCCTGCAATTGGGAGTAATTGCTTTGGATATTTTTCACGACTAAGAGGCCAAAATCGTTCGCCGCTACCACCTGCTAGAATAACACTGATCATTGAATGGGAAATTTCTTATTGTAATTTTGAAATTTATAGATAAATAAGAGTTTTTTGATGAAAGTTACACTTCTCTTTATGGTAACAGTTTAATTTAAAGCTTTAAACGGGTTTTTTAGTTATAGTTTGATGAAAATTAAAATCTAATTGTGTAAATTATCATCCAAGTTTAGTGGAGAAAATTGGGCGGAAAACCTGTAATTAATATATACTTCCAATTCGCTTAAATTTTGATTTTAAAAAAGGTTGTAAAGGGTGCTAGACAGTTTTTGGCTTTATGTTTTTCTATTTTTTATTTTTGCCATTACCTTTATGGGCGGATGGATTCCTACCGTTAAAACCTGGTCTCAAAATACCTTTCGTATGTTAATAAGTTTTTGCGCTGGTATTTTGTTAGGAGCGGTTTTTTTTCACATGGTTCCGGAAATATCTCCCATACTTGGGAAAGAGATGGGTTTCCCTGTGATGTTAGGGTTTCTGGGTATTTATGTCATGGAAAAATTTATAATGGTACACCCTTGTGAAGAAGGGGCCTGTGATTACCATAAGATTGGTTTGGCTGCCTATGTGGGAATTGGATTTCATAGTCTTTTAGATGGACTGGCAATTGGGGCAGCCAATGTATTTAATCTGAGTCTGGTTATTTTAATAGCTGTCACCATCCACAAATTTCCTGCGGCATTAGCTTTAAGTAGTATTCTTGTGAAAGGTGGTGAATACTCTCGGGAAAAGATCCTATCATCCATGTTTTTGTTTTCTCTTGCAACTCCCCTTGGTGCTTTAATCTCAATGACTGTTTTGGATAAATTAAATAATTATCCCGTTGGTTTTGCTTTAGGTATTTCCGCAGGAACTTTTCTGTATATTTCAATTGGAGATTTACTTCCCACCGTTCACGAACAAGATGAGAAGAAATATAATAATTTGATTTGCCTTTCATTCGGGTTGTTAGTGATGTTTCTATCTATGGAGCTGGTTTGAAATTTTTTTATTTAACCTTCTCTTAAAGTTATTTGCGTTGTTTTCATGGATCGACTCCGACCATTCATACCATTTTTTCTAGCGTACCGTTGGGAAATCTTAATTGGGATTATTGCCCTCCTATTTACCGATGCTTTAGGTCTTCTCATTCCCTGGTTGGTCAAAAACGTCATTGATTTGCTTCCTGACAAACCTTCCAGTTCTATTCTCATCCAATATGCAGGTTGGTTATTTCTAGCATCGGTGGGTCAAGGAATTGCCCGTTTTGGTTGGCGAAAATATCTTTTTGGACCCTCTAGAAAAATTGAAGTGGACATTTTGAATAAACTCTTTTCACATTTTCAAAAGTTGGACCAAACGTTTTTTCAAAATCACCAAATGGGTGACCTGATTTCACGTTCTACCAATGATCTGCGTGCCGTGAAGGAGTTTTGGGGACTTAATCTGTTAATTATAGTCGATGCTTTAGTAGTCATTGTAGCTGGGGTTTCGATGATGTTTTACATAAATCCTAAATTAACACTTTATTCAATGATTCCCCTTCCTTTCGTTTCTATTTTATTTTTTATGTTTATCCGTCGAATTAGCCTGCGTCATAAAGCCATACAAGAGCATTTAGCAAAAATTACCAGTATGGTTCAGGAGAATCTTGCAGGAATTCGAGTGCTTCATGCCTTTGTTCAAGAGCAAAATGAAATAAAGAAATTTGATGATCTCAATCAAAAGCATATTGAGAAAAATATGAGTTTGGCTCGTCTTTTTGGTCTTTTTACACCGTCATTAGTAATCACAACAGGAATTGCTGCAATGATTTCTCTTTGGATAGGAGGAAAGGAGGTTATTTCCGGTGAAATTTCATTAGGTTCTTTTGTTGCATTTAATAGTTATTTAATAATGCTCTCGTGGCCAATGATGGCTATAGGGTTTGTAATAAACCTCACACAAAAAGGGCTAACTGCGATGGATCGGGTTCAGGCAATTTTTGAAAGTAAGTCCACATTAAAGCCGACGGAATCCGTGTGTCCAAATATACAAATTAAAGGAAAAATCAAATTTGAGGAAATGAGTTTTCAGTATCCCAACGATGAGAAAAAGGTGTTAGAGAATATAAATTTGGAAATTCCCCAAGGGACTTCTTTAGCATTGATTGGAATGATAGGTGCGGGAAAAACTTCATTAATTCAACTTGTGCCAAGGATATATGATTTAACTGACGGAAAAATTTTAATTGATGATCAACCAATAGAAAACATTCCCCTTTCCCTGTTAAGGAAGGAAATAGGTTATGTAGATCAAGAACCATTTCTATTCTCTGCAACAATTCGGGAAAATATTGCTATGGGAAGCGCAAGTGTTGATGAAGAAAAAATTCAAAATGTGGTTCAATGTGCGCACTTGATTCCCGATTTGGAAAGATGGCCTCAAGGGCTTGAAACAATTGTTGGGGAAAGAGGTGTGTCTCTTTCGGGCGGGCAAAAGCAACGGATTGCTTTAGCCAGGGCTCTTATAAAAGAACCAAAAATTTTAATCTTGGATGATGCGTTTTCCAGTCTTGATGTGGAGACCGAAAAAATTATTTTAAACAATATTCAAACGCAAATTAAAAATATTACTACTCTGATGGTTACGCATCGGTTTTCATTAACTCCCTACGTTGACAATATTGTTGTATTAGAAAAGGGAAGAATTGTGGAACAAGGTCGTCACCAAGAACTCATTTTACAGCAGGGGATTTACCAAAAAATTTATAAAGATCAGAATCTGGCTCGTGAGATGGAGATCACTCTAGAATGAATAATTTTTCTCAGGAGTCTATTGAAGATCGTTACTATGATTGGCCTTTATTCAGACGGATCTTAAGTTATCTTAAACCCTACCAAGGCTTAGTAGTTTTATCGATTTTTCTATTATTTAGTGTGGCAATTTTAAATCTTGCCGGACCATATTTAACGAAAGTTGCTATAGATGATTACATTAAAGTTTCAAATTACCAAGGCCTGGATACAATTGCTCTTACTTATTTAGCTGTTTTAGCAGCGGCATTTGTTTTTCAGTTCTTTCAACATTACATTATGCAGTTCATTGGTCAAAGGGTCATGTTTGATTTAAGGACTCAGGTGTTTAGTCATATTCATAAGATGTCTTTTCGTTTTTTTGATCACAATCCGATTGGCAAACTGGTAACTCGTGCCGTGAATGATGTAGAAGTGCTTAATGAGATGCTCACCTCCGGATTAATTTTAGTTTTTAGTGATGTTTTTACCCTGGTTGGAATTTTTGTTATGTTGGCTTGGTTGGATTGGCGCCTAATGTTAGTTGTCTGCCTTGTATTTCCATTTTTATATTTAGCCACAAACGCCTATCGAACTAGGGCTCGTGATGCATTAAGGAAGAATAGAGCACATGTGACGACACTTAATACCTTTCTTGAAGAAAATCTTTCCGGGATGTCTACGGTGCAGCTTTTCAACAAAGAGGAAGATCATTTTGAAAAATTTAAAACGATTAACGAAAAGAAACTCCAGGAAGATTTGCGTTCTTTGCATTATAGTTCTGTGTATCTACCATCTATCGATGTTTTTAGCGCAATAGGTATTGGAGTGGTGGTTTGGTATGGGGGAGGGCGCTTTATTCAAGAGGAAATTCAGCTTGGCGTTCTCATCGCATTTCTTCAATATTTGCAAAAATTTTTCGAACCTATCAGGGATATGGCAGAAAAATTTAATATTATTCAAACTGCAATGGCTTCTTCGGAAAGGATTTTTGAATTGTTAGATACTCCTGAAGAATTGCCGAATCCAACCCATCCGGTGAAAATTTCCAAATTAAAAGGAAGGGTCGAGTTTAAAGATGTTTGGTTTGCTTATAAAAATGATGATTACGTTTTGAAAAAAATTAATTTTGTTTTAGAACCGGGAGAAAGTCTGGCGATTGTTGGAGCTACTGGGTCAGGAAAGTCTACTATAATTAATACTTTGTTTCGTTTTTACGATGTCCAGAAAGGCAAGATTTTTATTGATGATATTCCTTTAAGTGAGGGAAATAAATATGATTTGCGTCGACAAATGGCCCTGGTACAGCAGGATGTGTTTTTATTTACCCGGAACGTTTTGGACAATATTCGGTTAGGAAATCAAAGGCAGGGCTTGGAAGAGGTAGAATCAATTGCACATGCAGTAAATTCACACCATTTCATAGAAAATCTTCCCATGAAATATGAACAGCAATTAAGCGAGCGTGGTAATAATCTTTCTTTAGGGCAAAAACAATTACTTTCTTTTGCTCGTGCGTTGGCTTTCGATCCCAAAATTCTAATTTTAGATGAAGCTACCTCGAACGTCGATACAGAGACAGAGCGATTAATTCAAAAAGCTGTGCAAAAATTAATTAAGGGAAGAACTTCCATTATTATCGCCCACCGTTTATCTACTTTAAAAAGTGTCGATAAAGTTTTAGTGCTACAGCAAGGTAAAGTGCAAGAGTTTGGAACACGAGAGGAACTGCTCAAGCAAAAGGGTGTATATTTTAATTTGGTTAAGCTTCAAGTCGAACTCTCCAAAGGTAAGCACCTTAAATGATTTCTACCCATATAAAAAAAGTCTGTTGATCTCAAATGAAAACTAGACTATATTTTTCAATAGGTTATGTGTTTTGTTCTCATTTTGGGGGTACCTTGAGTCTGGTCAGATCAACAATTATTTGGATTTTTATATGTATTGTTTTTGTTTCCGGATGTTCTGTTGTCAAAGGCACTTACAACACAGTCAAGGGAACGGTAAAAGGGGTTTATGCAGTTGGTAAAGGAACGGCTAAAGCTGTTTATGAAGTGGGTAAAGTAACTTATAAAGTTGGTGAGTTTACTTTTAATGTGATTAAGGCTCCTTTGGAATGGCCCTTGACCAATGACGATATTGAAACAATTGATGGCTTGCCGGTCAAAGAAGCCATTCGACAGGGTCGTGTAAAAAACTCTCCCTATACTGTAAAAGGTAAAAAATATTTTCCCATGTCAGTTGCTAAGGCGCAAAAGTATAGGGAAACAGGAACAGCATCCTGGTATGGTTTTGAGACTTATCGTCAAAAGGGTGGCCAAATGACTGCAAACGGTGAAGCGTTTCATCCTAATGGGCTAACCGCTGCACATAAATATTTGCCACTACCAACCAATGTCAGGGTGACAAATTTAGAAAATGGACGATCGATTGTTGTTCGTGTAAATGACAGAGGGCCTTTCCCAAGTGTTCATAACAGGTCTTCCGGGCGCAGGATTATTGATTTAAGTCAGGCGGCGGCAAAGAAACTTGGTTTTTTTAATAAGGGTACAGCCAGGGTTAAAGTAGAAACAGTGAATTTGTAATGAATGCGGTTATTTCTTTTTAAAAAGAATTTTTAATCGGTCCACGGGTCGGTCATTCTGAATATGTTCCGTAAAGATTTCTTCCATATCTTCCTGGGTGCGGGGGGCATACCAGACATCCTCAGGATAAACTACAAGAGTAGGTCCGTATTGGCACGCGTCCAAACATCCGGCTTTATTCACTCTGACTTTCCCTTTTAAGCCGCTTTCATGAACGCGTTTCTTGATATAGTCCAAAAGGTTCATAGATCCACGTGAAGAACAACACCCTCTTGGATCATCTTCTTTCCTTTGATTATTACAAATGAAAAGGTGTTTTTGAAATCTAGCCATTTTTAATTGGATATTATTGAAGAACTTTTGATTTTAATTGAAGAATTAAGTTTAAGAATCTGCCTTAGGAATGGTTGTAGTATTTTGTGATTCGAAATATTCTTTAAATTTCCCAAAGTTGATATAACAGGTATCACAACTGTCAGGAAATACTGTGACGATGACTCCACTATCAATTTGTTTAGCCAGTTCCAAAGCCCCTACCATGGCCGCTGCTGAAGAATGTCCCACTAAAATTCCTTCTTCTTTTTCTAATTTTTCTACCATTTGGTATGCATCTTCTGTTGTTACGCTGATTTTGCCATCCAAAAAGTTTTCATCATAAATTCCCGGAACAATTGAAGAAGCCATGTGTTTGAGACCTTCTATACCATGTAATTCTTCTAAGGGCTCAATAGCGAAACATTTAATATTAGGATTGAGTTCTCGAAATCCTCGGGTATTTCCCATTATGGTCCCTCCTGTGCCAATGCCTGCACAAAAGTGAGTGATTTTACCGTCCGTTTGTTTCCAAATTTCTTGGGAGGTATTTAAATAATGAGATCGCCAATTTGAATCATTGTTATATTGATCCGGCATAAAGTATTTTTCAGGATTTTCTTCATAAATTTTGCGTGCCAAACGAATAGCTCCATCTGAACCTTCAAATGGGCTAGAGGTGACAATTTCCGCCCCGTAATAATCTGCCATTAATCCTTTGCGTTCTTTACAAACGTTAGCGGCCATTACGAGTTTTACGCGATAGCCTTTGATTTTTCCTATAAGAGCATAGGCTACACCCGTATTTCCTGAGGTGGAGTCCAAAATAATTTTGTCTTTTGTTAGAGCACCCGATTTTTCCCCGTCCTCTATCATTTGAAGAGCGGGTCTTGCCTTTACCGATCCACCGGCATTCCGCCATTCGGCTTTGGCATAAATTTCAACATTGGGGAAGTCTTTTGCCAAATTTTTTATTTTAATAATAGGTGTATTCCCTATTTTTCGAAGAACAGACGAATTGATAATGACCGGGCAAGCCGGTGTTAAATGTTCTTCAGGATGGATGTTAACCTTTACTTTTGACATACAAATATTAGATTCAAAACGCTAAAAGGCGTTTCTGATTTTTTTAAATTAGCAATACTTAAGCGGTCCCACAAAATTCTTCATAATCAATTAATTCTGTGATTGTAGGCTTGTCGCCGCATACAGGACAGTTCTCATCACGTTTTAATTTTAGTTTCCGAAATTCAGTTTTTAGAGCATCATAAATGAGTAAACGACCCACAATAGGCTCACCAATTCCTAGAATTAATTTTAAAGTTTCAACAGCTTGAATATTTCCTAAAATACCGGCCAATACACCTAAGACTCCACCCTCCTGACAATTTGGAACCAACCCGGGGGGAGGGGGTTCAGGGTATAAGCATCTATAGCAGGGTCCTTCTTTTGGCTTAAAAATGGTGGCTTGTCCTTCAAAACGGAAAATACTCCCATGGATATTGGTTTTTCCCATCATGATACAAGCATCATTAATTAAATACCTTGTTGCAAAATTATCAGTTCCATCAACAATATAATCATAGTTTTCAAATAGTATTTTTATATTTTGGGAGGAGATGCGTTCATTAAAAACAGTCACTTTCACATCTGGGTTGAGTGCTTCAATTGTTTTTTTTGCGGATTCTGTCTTAAGCATACCTATCCGCTCTGTATTATGAATAATTTGACGCTGTAAATTGCTAAGGTCTACACGATCAAAGTCAACTATTCCTAAATTGCCCACTCCTGCGGCTGCCAAGTAATATGCAGCTGGAGATCCAAGGCCTCCTGCGCCAATCATTAATACGCGAGCTTCTAACAATTTTGCCTGGCCAACTCCTCCTACTTCTGGAAGAATAATGTGTCGACTATATCTTTCAATTTGCTCGTCTGAAAAATCCATAACTCTTAGTAAATACCCCCGGCAATGGCAGGAATGATCGAAACTTCATCGCCATCTTTAACTGAAGTTTTTTCTCCATCCAGAAACCGGATATCTTCTTCATTAAGGTAAATATTAATAAAACGTCGGGGAGTTCCGTTTTCCTCACATATGCGATCTTTTATTCCAGAAAATTGAGCTTCCAGGTTGTTTAGTAGTTCTGCTACTGTATTTCCCTCTGCCATAACCTCGCTTTGGTTATCGGTCAGTTTCATTAAAGGGGTAGGAATTCTTACTTTTACTGCCATGAAACATCTCCTTTAGTTATACCGTTATACTATTCGCAAAAATTTCTTCAAAGCTTTGGATGTTGGGTTGAATGACCGCAGTTTGGGAGTATTGGCCCTCAAGTGCCTCTAAAGTTTTTAACCCATTTCCTGTGATACAAATAACCGTCAATTCATCCGGCTTAATCCGACCTTGTTCGACCAATTTTCGAGTCACCCCGACTGTAACGCCACCAGCAGTTTCAGTAAAAATACCTTCGGTTTCTGCTAAAAGTTTCATTGCCTCGACCACTTCTTTATCCGAGACATCTTCTCCCCAACCATTACTTTCCTTGGCAGTTTTAATCCCATAATATCCATCAGCGGGATTTCCAATTGCAATAGATTTTGCAATGGTATTAGGTTTGACTGGTTTTATTGTGTCGGAGCCATTTTTAATTGCAGTAGTTACTGGGGAACACCCTGATGCCTGCGCAGCAAATATTCGGGTTTTTACATTATCAATTAAATCTAAATCTTGAAACTCATGAAGTGCTTTATAGATTTTAGTGATTAATGAACTTCCTGCAACCGGAACAATTACATTATCCGGGGCTTTCCAACCCAATTGCTCAGCAATTTCGTAACCATAAGATCTTGAACCATCACCATAATAGGCTCGGATATTAATATTCACGAAAGCCCATTGGTGTGTAGTGGCTATTTCGCTACACAAACGATTTACATCATCATAGCTTCCATTTACTGCGATTAATTGTGATCCATATACCAAGGTTCCAAGAATTTTTCCGGACTCTAAACCGTCTGGGATAAAGATACAACTTTTGAGCCCAGCTTCAGCTGCATGAGCAGCTACAGAATTCGCTAAGTTTCCGGTTGAAGCACAAGAAACAGTTTCAAAGCCAAACTCTAGCGTTTTTGAGACTGCAACTGCCACCACACGATCTTTGAAGGAGAAGGTGGGGTGATTTACTGAATCATTTTTCAGATAAAGATTATTGAGACCTAATGCTTTACCTAAGTTTTTAGCTTTGACCAGTGGGGTATATCCAGTATGAAGCCCAACTTTAGGTTCTTCATCTATTGGCATTAATTCTTTGTAACGCCACATAGAGGGCGGACCTGATTCAATGGACTTACGACTAATTACTTTCTTAATACCTTCATAATCGTAATCCACTTCCAGGGGACCAAAGCAATATTCACAAACATGAATGGGAAGTTTTTCATAATTTTTTCCGCATTCTTTACAACGTAATCCTTTTACAAAACCCATGTAACTATCCTGGTAAAATTTTTATAAAAACTAATTCGATTAAATCGAAAAAAAATTAAAAATATTGATAAAAACTAAAATATCGTTCTCCTGTGTCAGGAAGGATCACCACCACATTTTTCCCCGCCCCTAAGTCCTTTGCAACTTGGTAGGCGGCATAAAGGGCTGCTCCCGATGAAATACCCACAAGTAATCCTTCTTCTTTAGCCAACCTTTGCGTATATTCGTAAGAATCTTCATCAGTGACGGGAAGGATATCGTCTAATATAGACATATTCAAAACCTTAGGTTGGAAACCAGCTCCAATACCCTGTATTTTATGAGGACCTGCGGGTTGTCCGGATAAAACTGCAGAAGTGGCAGGCTCAACACCCACGACTTTAGTAAATCCAAAATGTTGTTTTAAAACTTCCCCTGTGCCCGTAATGGTTCCTCCAGTACCTATTCCTGCCACAAATGCATCTACGGCTTCTCCCTCCATAGCAGAAATGATTTCTGGTCCGGTAGTTTGCCGGTGAATTTCTGGATTTGCTGAGTTATTAAATTGCTGAGGCATAAAATAATCTGAGTTTTGCGCAACGAGTTCCTCTGCACGTTCGATAGTTCCCTGCATTCCGAATTCTGCCCGACTGAGCTCAAGTTTTGCTCCATAGCTTTCTAAAATGGCTCGGCGCTCCATACTCATATTTTCAGACATCACAAGAGTTACGTTATAACCTTTGACTGCCCCAACCAGAGCCAAACCTATCCCTGTGTTACCACTGGTAGGTTCAACGATGGTGGCACCGGGCTTAATTTTCCCACTTCGTTCTGCGTCTTCTATCATTGACAAAGCAATGCGGTCTTTCACACTACCACCCGGATTGTTAGATTCCAGCTTGGCAAAAATTTGGGCTCCATCCGGTGGAGTCACCTTATTAATTTTTACCAATGGGGTTCCCCCAATCAGTTCTAAGCTGTTATCTGATTTGCATTTAAACTTTTCTAACATAAGGATTTATAGCCCTAAAATGCGTGGGTGACTTTAAATTAAATGGAAAATTATACGGAAACCGTTGGTTAAGTCAATAACCACCCCAGTCTATCAATAAAATCTTTTTTCTAGGATAAAAAAGATGGGGGCATTATATCATGGTTCTGGGAAGGATCACCCGGTTAACCCCCTAAAAAATAATGATTTCCCCTAATTTTTTGAAGAAATTCAATTGTTAGAATTTCTGTAGTTCGGCACATCTTCGTGGAAGGCAGTAGGTTTTACTACTTCTGAGAGGTTGCTCAATTTTCTTTTGAATTGGTCAGTAACGAATTTTTGATCATCAGTATTTGAAATTATATGGGGTGTGATAAATAACATTAATTCAGTTTTCCTTGTATCTACATTCGTAGTGCTAAACAGTTTGCCAAGCCAGGGAATATCTTTAAGAAATGGAACCCCGCTTATGGTTTCAGTTGAGTTTGTTCTCATAAGTCCACCCATCACTAAAATTTCATTATCCTTAAGGACCACTTCAGTCTTAACGGTTCTTGTAATGAATGAGGGAGTATTTTGAATAATAGGACCTTGATCACTGATTTCCTGGTCTATTTTTAAATTAACAAAATTGTCTCTATTTATTTTAGGAAGAATACCCAGCTTGATTCCGACATCTCGGAACTCAATGCTTGTTTGAGTTAAAGGTTGTCCAGCTGTGGGAGTGCTAATAGTAGAACTCTGAATTGGAATATCGTCTGTGATGGAAATATTTGCTTCTTTGTTATCAGAGGTGACCAAAATGGGGTTTGCAATGATATTTATTTTGGAATCAGAAGAAAAAGCCTGAAGAAGAGCAATGAGTTTATCTTTTCTTTGAACAAAGAAACTGGCGCCTGGCGCAAAGAGTGAGGTAGCAGTATCACCGATTTGGGAACCAAGAGTGGGTACAGCTGCCGATCCACTTCCGCCACCAATTATTTTATCTCCGCCATTAATACCATCATCTCCCACTGTTCCTTTTAAAGCCCATTCTATTCCTAACCGTGTTTCTTCATCCAAAGTTAAATCGAGTATTAGAACTTCTATAAGAACTTGTTGAGGTAGTAAATCCAGTTTTTTAATTAATTCCAGGATTGCTGGATAATTTCTGGATAAAGTTCTGATTACAAGAGAATTGGTATCTTGATCTGGGATTATATGGATTTCTCCCTCAAAGTCTGTGTTGATACTGCCTTTAACATTTACATTGCGATCGTTATCCCGGTCTCTAGTCCGTTTCTTTTTGTCATCTTTCTTTTTGTTTTTTGAGGATCTGGACTTTCTTTTGGATCGGGTATCAGTTTTTTTAGATTTTTTAGTGTCAAAAATTGAAGTAAGTATGGTTGATAATTTGTCGGCCTCCGCGTTTTGAATATAGTAAACGAAAGTACTTAACGATCCGCTGGAAGCGGGTTGATCCAGCTTTTGAATCCAAAAGTCTACAACGCCATGGATATCTGGTAAAGAACTGACAACTAAAATTGAATTTAGTCGTTTAACCGAAAGAAAAGTTAAAGACTTTTCCAAAGCTGCCCCATATCCAATGGAAGTAAAAATTTCATTGAGTTCATCTACTACTTCATCTGAATCAGAATGTGCAATTTTAAATAAGTGGATGTCTGATGAAGCCAGTTTGTCGACATCCAAGGCTTTTATAACCTTACTGATCCGCCGGATATTTGTCCCTAATTCGATTAGAATTAAATTGTTGGTCTCTGGTACATCGATCAATTGTGCATTGGGAGAAAGAATAGGAGATATTACTTTCTTCATTGCTGGAGGCGTTAAATGCTTCAAGGGGATGATTTGAATAATTAATCTGTCTTTATACGGAATTTTAGAATCGTTTCCATAATATAAGCTTAAAGGTTTCCGTGCTGCTTCTTTAATCGGAAGGAAACGATAGAATTCACCGCTCCGGGTTACTGTAATATTGTTGACAGCTAAGATTTGCTCGAAAACAGAATATAAATCTTTTGCAGGAATTTTGCTAAAAGTTTGAAGAGTAACTTTCCCTGAGATATCCCCTTCAATAATATAATTTATTTTTAAAAGATCACAGAAGGTAGTGATGATGTCATAAATATCAGTTCCTTCAAAGTTTAGAGTAATATGTTTTGCGCTTTTTAATTCTTTGGGTAGTTTTGGTTCTGTTCTCAATACACTTCTTACTTTAGAAGAAGAGATTTTTTTTCCTTCCTTTAAACTGACTTTACGCGGGGCTTTGACTTTCTCTTCCGAAAGTTCGGTCTTTAAACTAGAAATAAATACTTTGCCTATTTTGGGATATTCCACCAGGTACCAGATGGGTTCGCTCTCAGTGCTCGGAATGACTCTAAGGACTTTAAACTTTTCTCCTTTATTGACAGAACCCAGGGTTTGAAATTTAACGCCTGGTCCTTTTAGCAAAGAAACATTGTCTTCTTTGATAGTAACAAACTTTTGTAAGGGACCTTTTTGCAAGTCTTTAATCCGGGAGAGATCAATGTCTTCAGGAGAAGGTTCAGACGGTTTTTTGGTTGTGGATTGCTCAGAAGAAATTATGACCCCATCTTTCGGCGGTAAACGCATTGCTTCTACAGGATCATTATTCCTATAGTTAAGTTGTTCAATGGCTGATTTTTTTGAGCATCCATAAAAGGCCAAGAAGGCCAACCAAATAATTAAAAATAATTTTATGTTTTTCATATCTTTTTATTTTTTCCCGATTGGGGTTCTTGGACAAATCCGCTCACTAGCAGCCGAGTTTCCAAAAACTCAGGTTCGCTTCGATTTACTCTCCGGATTACCATTTCCTCAATTACTAAAAACTTTGAACTGTTTTCTACCTGAAATAAAAATTGCGTTAAATTTCGCAAATCTGACCTTAGGACAATACGTATAGGAATGCTTAAGAGTCCTTCTTCATATTTTGGTTTTTCAATTTTAACTTGAATGACATTTACTGCATTTCCTTTGGCATGATTTTCGACGATTTTTTGTAAGCTTGCCGCCGCAAGTGATGGTTGCGATGGACTAAGAAATCTTTGGGCTAACTCGCCTTCAAGTTGTTTATTGGTTACGCCTTTGTTTTGGTAATATTCTTTTTGGTTTAATATGGCGTAGTATTTGTTGATAAATAAAATTTTACTTTGAATTTCTTGGTCTGCTTTCTTCTGTTTTTGATAAAGAGGAGAAATTATTAATGAATAAATTATAAAAACAATAATTAAAACTCCTGTGATCACTCCAATTTTTTTTTCGCGAGCGGTTAAATTCTTAATCATCTTATGGCCTCCAATTCTGATCGAATTGTAAACCGCTCTCCTCGTGCTTCTTTGACGATTGATCCTTTAAATGAGCTGTTTTTGAAATAATTGGAGTTCTCAAGTAATGAAATTAATTTTGATGCAGAACTAGAATATCCCTGGATCTCCAATTTATTTTTAGTGACTGAAATCCGAGTGAGCCAAGTGTCTCTGGGCAATAAATTTGTTAATTCTTTGAGAACAGGCATTTTTAATGGTGCTTTCTGGTCGATGGTATTTAGAGAATTTATATGGCGGCTCAGGGTGGTGAATTCTCTGTCTACTCTTTCTAAGGCGCCCACTTGACTTTTTACTTCCTTAAGTTGTCCGTCCAGTGAATCTAATATGAGATCGTTATGAATGAATTTACTGGCAATCCAAACGAAAATTAAAACAACTGATAAGGTTGCAAGCATGGCGGTTTTTCGAATTGCCCAGGACCGCTTTTTTAATTCTTCTGGAGCCAATGGTTTTAAGTTGAATTCGAAAGAATTGCTTTGAAGACCCCTTAAGGCCAAACCCAATGCGGTCATCATATAACCAGGATCAAAATATAATGGCAATTCTTGTTGAATAAATGAAATCGGTAGCGCAGCTTCGGTGGGGACTTCAGTGGAAACTTCTATTTGGTTGACCAGGTTGGTTGTGAAGTTTCCTCCTCCAAAAACATGAATTTTTTTTACTTCATCTTCCGGGTTTATTGCACTGCATGCATTTAGTGTATCCTGTAAAGCTTTTAAAACTTCTTTGGATATTCTTTGAGAAGCATTTTCACAAATAGTTTCTGGAAGGTTTTCTTCATAATATACAGATTTAATTTCTGAGTCTTCCAAGGGAACATTTCTTGAAATTTCCATTAATCCATTTTTCATTATGGTTACATCAATTGCTCCGGGGGAAATGTCGACCATAGCTTCTACTGAAGGGATTTTATAATCTTTATCGTAGATGATATTGATATTTCCAAAAGTGGAAATATCAATAGTGGCTGGTTCCAGATTTAACTGCCCCAGTAACCAAACGTAATATTTTAAAGTTTCTTTTTTGGTGGCAGCAGCAATAACGTGAAAATTATTCTCTTCTTTTTTCTTGATGTGATACGAAAAGTTTAATTCATCTAATGAGGAAGAAAAATGCCGATCTAATTCAAATTCAATCATTGATTCCACTGACTTCAAATCGGGTGCAGGTAGTGTGAAAGATTGTAGGGTAATGGATCCACGCGGTAAGCTGAGAGTGACTGCATCAGGTTGAGCATCAAGGCTCACTAGAAAGTTACTTACTTCATTAATAAATGTTTGCTCGAATGCTTCCGCCCCCTGTTGGGAATCAATATTAAAAACACGAGAACCCAATATATCGACAGATTTGAATTTCTTGCCGAGTAGAATAAGAGAAACGTGATTTTCTCTAAAGTCGATTCCTAAAGATTTTTCTACAAAAATACTCATTCTAAAAATGCATTGTCCTTCCAATATCGAATGATTAAGGTAGCTTTATCATCAACACCTAATTTTTCAATAATCGCGACAATAGTATGTTGAGTTTCACTGTCATCTAATTTTCCTGTGCTGACGACTTTGAAATGAGTGGATTGCGATTCATTATAAAAACCTTTATCTGAAATGGATGATTGAATATCCTCAATTTGTTGACTGGTATAAATTACCGATAATGCAGCCTTCGTTGCTGTATTTGAGTTGAACAAGGGAACGTTTTGAACGGTAAAGATTCTTGCCAACCCAGGTTTTGAATCGGTTTCTAAAAAATCATTCTCTTTGTCATCATTGCTTTCAGAGTTTTCATTTTCAGATTCGAATTCTTCGTAATCTGGACTTCCATAAACAAGTTCCTTAGTAATTCCACGAATTTTCAATAATTCGTCAATGCTATCTAATGGCGCATTTTTAGCTTTATAGGGTGGATTCAATCCCTCATAGTAATTGCTCTCAACACCATTCAACCGGTGATTATCATCTGCATCAATCCAATCCAATATAGAGTCAGCGATTTCATCTCGGTCATTTCCTAATTCAATCCCATTAGCCTGAAGTGCCCGAACCAGAATTTCCCGTGATGCGGTGTTAATATTAATTTTTCCGTTTTCGTCACTTATTGAATAATTAACCGTGCCGTCACCTAATTCGATTTCTGTTCGACTCCAGGATTCTGAGGATTCTTCCTCGTTTTCTTCTTTTCCAAAAATTAAATCCTGAAAAAAAGAATTACTTTTTTTTTCTTTTTTCTGGTTTTTCAAACTAAACCCTTTTGAAATAAGGCTATTTTCGTCCTCTTCCTCCTTTTTGTTATTGGAATTGAGGTCATTTGAAAAGAGATTATTATTGTCCTCATCATTAGTATCGACGTCTTTCCCAAAAATGTAACCTGTTTCTTCAGTCCTGGAGTGATATTTTACTTTTTGAAGTATTTCTGCCATTGCTAATTGGATACCTGATTTTGCCAAATAATAGGCTTGCACATCTTCTTTGTAGTTACGTGTAGAATTAACCTCAGTGCGCATAGAGAAGGCAAAATCCGTCCCTAGAGCAATCAATAACACCATTGCCCAAAGAACAAGAAGCATTGCAAACCCGCCTTGGTTTTTTTTAAGTTGGTTGTTCCAGTCCATCTTCTAGTATTGTCCGCTCAAAAACCATTCCAGAATGAATGGGAATTATGGTTGGAGGCAAAGTAATTAATTCTCGCTCCCCATTTTCCTCATCAAAAGAATCCGTAAATATCCCAAGAGAAAATTCAATAGCTCTTGGTAAATTGATGGGTTCATCGTCATTATCTCTGTCTCTTAAAGAATCTGCCTGAGATGTGTCAATAAGACCAAATACTTCCTGGTTAATGGTATCGACCCATTCTCCTTTATATTCTAAGGATTGAATTTTTCCGGAATCATCCGGTGTCAGGTTTTCTTCTACATTTACTTGATAAAATTTAAATTCTAAGTGGTCTACTTCATCAGCTAATAATAAAAGATTTCCTTCATTATTTTCAGAGTCATCCTTAAAGATATCTTCAAATGATGTGATTTCCCTTTCCAGCATTAAAATTCCTTCTTCATCTGTCTCGGGATGGGTTCCCAGATAAATTTGAACTTCATGAATCTGTGGGCCTTGATTTATAGAGTCCAATTTCTCGGCGAAAGTAATAAATTTAATAGAATCTGATTTACCCTGAAATGCTAATATTTTTGCACTTGATTTTGGTTTTTTTCGATTTATAAGATCCTCTTTGCCGGGTTTTGGGATAAATAAAGGATGAATGGACCGGATTTTTGAATTAAGTTGCTCGTTAATAAAACGCAATCTTTGTAGTGTATCTAATTTCTTATCAGAAATTTCGCGAGAAGTTACCGCCAATCTAATAACTTGCATGGTTACCATTATCACCAAAGTGAAAATCATTAATGAAATGAGAAGTTCTAAAAGGGTAAATCCTTTTTGTGATTTAATTTGCCTCATTATTTTGCTACACCAATTTGACCTTGATTATCTCCATCTGACGACAAGGGAAAACCGCTGATATCAAACTGGACATCGTCTGGGTCCGGTTGAACTGCATCAATGGGTGGAGCGGCCCCTGGTCCGGTGGGGGTGTTAGTTCCTGTTCCTACCGGTGCGGTAGCTCCAGTTTGTGCCTTAATAGTGCTGCGGAGTAAATTGTCCGTAGCGGGATAGGCATTTCCTAATGTTTTTAATGTAGTCACTTGAATAAACTTTTCTTCTCCGGCGTCCTCCCAAAATACGTCCAAAGTTAACTGAGCCATTTGAATATTTTCTTCCTCATTATTTAGAGGAACATCAAAAGGCTCTACTTCTAATCGCCAGCTATAGCCTTCCTCATTTTCAAATTCTCCTCCCAAAGAATCAAACTCGATGGTGGAAAGTTCTAACTCGCTCATTTTGTGATGGGCTAATGCCACTCCTTTTAAATATTGATCTGAAGCAATTCCTAGTTTAGCCCCTCCTGAAAACAGTTGGATTACGGTAATAAAACCAAATGCCAAAATAGTTAAAGCAATTATGATTTCTAGAAGTGTGAAACCAAATTCACTCTTCTTCAAATTCAATACTTGGTTTTCCCGTGATTGGATCCACATTTATAAAGTATCTTTCTTTATCTTCAGAGTCTTCGGACTCAGGAGGTGTGAATGTGATTTCCCCGCCTGACGAATTTCCTTGCGGAAAAAAAAGAATCGAAAATACACCTTCATTTAAAATGGAGTCACCGTCATCGTATTCACTGAAAATAATTTCATCCTCTAATTCAAAAATTTTATAGTCTTTTTCCTCTCTAACATTTGTCAGCCAAAACTCATTGCTTTCAAAGTCTCCATTGAAAGAGATAGGAGCTTTAATGGCAACAGCCCGTACTCTGGCTGTTCTTAAAATAGAAGAAACCTCCCTCAAGGAAGAATTTCGTTGTACCCGGTCCAGGGTGTCCATGACAACGGGAATGGCCAATCCGGCAATTAATCCCATCAGCAAAACTATTAAAATTATTTCAATAAGGGTGAACCCACGTTCGTTAATTATTTTCATGAAAAATTATTTAAAATTTTTCCAGCTTACAATGTCTTGATCAATGCCTTCCCCACCCTCAGAATTATCTGCGCCATAAGAAACAAGGTCATAATCTCCATTATTTCCTGGGTATTGATAATGGAAAGGATTTCCCCAGGGATCCTTTGGGATTTCTTTTTTTAAATAAGGGCGAATAGCTTCCAATCCATCAGAAGTAGAAGGGTATTTGCCTTTTTCCAGACGATAAAGATCAAGTGCTTGACCCAGCATTCCAATTTGAGCTTGCGCATCTGTTTGTTTGGCAGTATCCACCTGATCTAAAAACTTTGGGGCCACAAAGGCGGCAATCAATCCAATCATAATGATAACCATGAGTATTTCTATTAATGTAAAACCATCTTCAGTTTTTTTATCTCTGTTTCTCCTTTTGAAATTTCTCATCACATCCAACCTCTTTAGTAAATAAAATTAAATTACCGCATCACTTATACTCATCATTCCTAATAGAGTTCCGGCAACGATGAAAATTATAAAAATCCCCAAGAAAATAATTATAAGGGGTTGAATTAATGCCACGACACGCTTGAGAGCTGTATCCACTTCTTTGTCAAAAGTATCGGCAACTTTATTCAGCATTTCCTCCATTGCTCCCGTCTCTTCCCCAACAACTATCATATGAATTGCCATTGGTGGAAAAATGCCAATTTTTTCTAGAGGTTTAGCAAAACCTTTACCTCCTTTTAGGCTATCGTGTAGGCTTTTCATAGAATTTGAAATGACCTGATTGGTGAGGATAGTCTTTACTATGCCCAAAGCTTGCAGGACGGGAACCCCGCTGTTTAATAATGTAGCCATGGTCCGACTGAACCTTGAAACCTCCACTTTACGAATTAAATCATTGAATACGGGAACTTTTAATAAAAAACTATCCCATTTGTATCGTCCTGGCTCACTTTTTATAAAGTAAAGAAATCCAATAACTGCTGAGATTAAAAATAAAAGCAGAAACGGCCAAAAACGATTGGTGATCTCCGTGAAAGTGATCAACATTTGCGTTAGTAACGGGAGTGCTTTGTCGGAGCTTTCAAAAATTACCATAAACTTTGGCATTACCCATATGGTTAAAACTGCTAATGCCCCCAAACCAAAAACAAGAAGAATTAATGGGTAAATAAGGGCGGAAATAACTTTTCCTTTCATCTCTTCAATATTTTCTAAAAATCCGGCTAATCTATGGAGAACAGTGTCCAATACCCCTCCGATTTCACCTGCATGAATCATGCTGG
Source organism: Nitrospinaceae bacterium (assembly GCA_965223665.1). GTDB lineage: Bacteria > Nitrospinota > Nitrospinia > Nitrospinales > Nitrospinaceae > CBDCVY01. The sequence continues at coordinate 1,269,502 of OZ245011.1, read as the reverse complement.
CATATAACTTTGAAAATACCTTGGGATGGCTTGCAAGTGCGTCAGAAAAAGTGCTGCCAGCGTGAACCCTTTTTTGAATATCAGAAAACACCTCTTTACATTTTTCTCTTTCAGAAAGTTGGACGGTAATGCCGAGACTTCGATCCAAAGTTAGCCCTGAACTTACTAAAGTAGCTAACTGTTGAGTAAAGCTAAGTAACTCCTTGTGCTTTATTCGTGAGAACCATTGAGCTAGAGGGAATTGAAATAATTTTGATATTGATGGTCGCTGTTTTCCCTGCGTGACCTTGATTGGAAAATAGTTGAGCCGGCGAACTTTTTGTACTGCGGATTTGAAGTCAACTGCTTGTATGTCTCCTTCTACAAATTTCCCCGATTTGTCAGTCGCTTGATAAAAAAAGGTTTCCATAAAGGTATTTTTCTTAACTTTGTGTTACACGAATAATTTCTTCAATAGTTGTTTGGCCTTTGATGACCTTATCCATTCCATCTTCTCTGAGCATTACCATTCCATTTTCTCTAGCGGTTTCTCGAATTTCCTGAGCCCCAGCTTTGGATAGAATTAGATTCCTGATAGGATCCTCTATGACTAGAATTTCATAGATTCCCATGCGGCCTCGATAACCGGTTCCATTGCACTCTTTGCACCCGGTACCATGATAAGCATGGATGTCCCCACTCGATTTAATTCCCAGTTCAGCTAAGGTTTCTCCGCTGATATCTTGTTGAGTCTTACAGTGAGGGCATATTACCCGAACCAAGCGTTGTGCAAGTATTCCTAATAAAGCGGAAGATATTAAAAAGCTTTCTATTCCCATATCCTGTAACCGAGTAATGGCTCCCGCTGCATCATTGGTATGAACTGTGCTGAGAACTAAGTGTCCCGTTAATGCTGCCTGAATAGCAATCTCCGCAGTTTCAGAATCACGGATTTCCCCAATCATGATGACATCTGGATCTTGTCTTACAATGGACCTCAACCCGTTGGCGAAAGTTAATCCTATCGAGGATTTAACATGAATTTGATTCACACCTCTGAGTTGATATTCAACAGGATCTTCAATGGTTACAATTTTTTTGTCAGGAGTATTGATTTTTTCCAAGCTCCCGTAAAGTGTGGTGGTTTTTCCACTTCCTGTTGGCCCAGTAACCAAAATTTTCCCATAGGGTTTATGGATTAGTTTTTGGTATTGTGCTAATTGCTTTTCAGGAAAACCAAGGGAATCTAAATTAACAACAATATTCCCTCGATCCAAAATACGCATAACAACGCTTTCGCCGTATAAAGTAGGAAGAGTTGAAACCCGGATATCAATATCTTTTCCCTGAGTTTTTATTCGGATACGCCCATCCTGCGGAAGCCGTCTTTCTGATATATCTAATTTCGCCATAATTTTAATTCGGGTAATGATGGCTGATTGAAGCCGTTTGGGGGGAGCTTCAAAATCATGAAGAATTCCGTCAATCCTGTAGCGTAGGATCATGTCATCAGAGAAAGGTTCTAAGTGAATGTCACTGGCCCCGATTTCAATGGCTTGATTTAATATATGATTTACTAGTTTAATTACAGGAGCTTCTGATGCCATGTCCCGGATATGTTCGGTGGACTCAATATCAAAGTCTGCATCTACGCCTTCTTCTTCATTGATGTTGTCCACCATGCGATCCATTGCGGAGCCGCCAACCCCGTAAAACATCTCTATCCCTTCCATAATGTCTTCTTCGCTACTTAAATTCAGGATGAGTTCTTTTCCAGTGGATAGTTTTAGATCTTCAAAAGTGTTCCAATCAAATGGATCATATGCGGTAATGGTTAAAACGTTTTCATCAGCTTGAAGAGGAAGTATTAGTTTTTCTTTAAGATAACTGTCTGAAAGATCTAAGCCTTCAACAGGCATTTTATCTTTTGGGAAATCGGATGATTTTAAAAGTGGAATTTTAAGGTTTTGACTCAAGATTTCGAGAAGAGTTTGAACATGGATGTAACCATGGTCCACAAGTGCTTTTCCCATGTATTTCCCTGATTGGAGGCTATTCTTTTTGAATTCCTCGAGAGACTTTTCGGAGATCTTTTTGCTGCTTAGTAGAATGTTTTCTATTGGGTCTACCTTTTTTAACATAAATTCTCTTCGCTAAAAATTATTCATCTGCATCTGCATCAACAATTTTAGAATTCGGTGCCTTTGCACCTGAAATATTAGTAGAAGGAGGCAGATTTCTCTTGGGCTTCCTGGGGCGTGAAGCCCTTGGAACGGGTCTGTTTCTAGGAGACCGTGGTTCGTTTGGCCTTGCATTCGTCTGACGTTTATCGGAAGAAATATTTCTTCTTTGAAAATTTCTTGAACTAGGGTCTTTATGAAAAAGTTGAGTCCCTTCTCTTTGAATAGGGCTTTCCTTGCTTTGGCTTGAAACCTTTAAAGTCAAGTCTTGACCACTTTTTGCGCTTAGGGTGACGTATGTTTTCTTGATGGATTTTATTTTGTAATTCCCAATCTTGTCGCCAATTTTATACGGTCGCCTTTTTACAGGTTTGTCTGTTATTTTATTGTTGGTTTCGCGAATGGGATAAGTTCCATTAATCATAGCTATTTGAGTTCCCCCTAGAAGCAGGACACCCTTTAAAGCCAGTTTGGGTGGCGGCAGTTCAAACCTTTCTTCATTAGTTTTAGCTGCAACCACAGGAGCTTGTGGTTGAGAATATTGAACTCTTTCCTTGCGGAATAAATTTGCATCTATAATTTGTTTTTTGAAAGTCGCGGGAATATTCTTTCGTGTGACTACCGGTTTTTCCAATTGTCGAGGAGAGGCAATTTGTACCGACCCATCGATACGAGAAGGATAGTTCGGAACCATCCAGGTATATGATGTCCCGGCTAACCCGAGGATAATGAAGAAAGTCAAAATCCAATTAAAAAATGCAAGGTTCTTTTTCACGTGAATTAATCCAAGAAAATCAATTACTTAGCATATAAAATCCCTGAAAAATTGTCAACTAGGATTGGTAAGTCAAATAAAGTTTAATTTTGACAATAAACTAAAAACAAAATTGAGAATTACTAATTAAGCAAAAGAATTATTAAACTTGTTGATAAAGGGAGCATTAATTGGTTAATCAAAAAACATTTTTTGGTTTATTGTATTTTAAGAATCCATCTCTTTTTGATTTATATATGCTTCAATCGTATTTATAAATTTTTCTACCTTTAATGGCTTAACAATATAAGAATCAAAGCCAGCTTCCAATGCTTTACTTATGTCTTGCTTCAAGGCATTAGCACTTAAGGCAATTACAGGAATTTCTTTGGTCTCATCTGAACTTTTTAAAAGTTTTAGGGCGTCGACTCCATCCATGTCTGGCAGGTTGATATCCATTAAGATAAGGTCTGGCTGTTCACTCAAAGCAAGTTCAATACCCGATTTTGCATGATAGGCAGAGACGAATTCCAAGTTATTTAATTTAGATAATATGGCTTTTACTAAATCCAAATTATTGAGATTGTCCTCTACGTACAGTACTTTAAAATTCATTTTCCCAGATATACCTTTTTTGGTATAGCAAAATTTAGTGGAAAGTTTTGGTTCCAGAGCAAAGTTGTAAGCCTATCTTTTTATTTTACAATATTTTAAATAAATATGAGCAAAAACTGACAGTTATTTTTTGTCTAGGAAATGGTTGTATTGCTGGGAATTAGCCAATAATAAAGGATTTTAAAAAATTCAAAAGTTTCAAGAAAGAAAAAAATCTTAAAAATCTTGTCTTGAATACAGAGCTGAAGTGATATAAACAATGAAATATTAAAAAATCCTGGAAACTGGAGTTCGATTTGTCAGCAAATAACTTGTTAGTGGAAATTAAATCCCATTTACCCATTCGTGCCTATGGTAATGGTCCTGTCATAGAATTGATGAGAGAAATGGGAATGGTAGCCAACAAAAAAACTCCACTGACAATTTCTGATGCCTTCCGTGATGGCGAATCCGGAGAAATCGTTTGCCAGGTTGCAATGGAAGGAAAAGAAAAATTTAGTGCTGCTCTGGCCAATCTTAAATTAGATATTACCCATCCTCTCTATCGCAGAGTGAAAAACTACCGAGACGAAGTGGCAAACGCTTTAGCCCAACCGGATAGTGACAAAAATAATGTCAACTCCCAATCTTTCCGTCTTGGTTCTCTGTACGGGAAAAAATAACCTTACCTGACGCTCCGTATACCTCTCCCAGGCATATTTGGTTTGCAATTAATATAGTTTGGAATCAATGTGCTATTAAACGCAGGCTTAGAGATAATTTTGAGTCGATATATTGAAATTCGGTGTAAATATGATAGTCTGTTGGAATTCCCGGTAAAAATGATGGATGTTTGTTCTGGAGGAAGGTATGGCATCGAATTTATTCTTTTTGCCGGTAATCTTGGCTTGGGCATTGATTGCTGGTATTTTTGGGGAAGACTTAGGGTTTAGATTTAATTTTAATTTTGATTTTGATAGCAGCAAAACAATTGAAGATGATATAGCATTTCATGAGAAGCGAATGCAAAAAATGGACGGTGAGGGATGGTCTGATTTGCACCGTGCCGCAGCACGTGGTGATGTCAACGAAGTTCAGAGACTGATTGAAAGTGGCGTCCCCGTTGATATTCGTGAAAGTAGAGGGGCAACCCCTCTCTATGAGGCTGCACGAAGGGGGAAAATAGAAGTGATTAAGGTTCTTTTAAAAAACGGAGCAAATGTTAATGCTCGCCAAATTTCTTATGGTACTCCATTGTTTGTTGCATCAGAATATAAACAAAATGAAGTTATTAAAGTTTTAATTGAAAACGGGGCAGATATTTCAGCTAGAAATATTATAGGGCAAACATCACTTCACCAAGCTGCCCATCAAGCATGGCATCAGGATTCCTCAGTTGCTCAGATATTAGTTGAATACGGAGCCAATATTCACCAATCTGATAATAAAGGTTGTGTTCCTATCTATTGTGCTACCAGTGCGAACCATACCTCCTTTGCAAAGTTTTTATTATCCAAAGGAGCAGATCCAAATTACAAGCATCCTGCAGGTGCACCCACCCTTTATTCTGCAGCATTTAATAATAACTATGAATTGGTTTCTATGCTTTTAGAGAAGGGTGCTAATCCGAATGTATTTATGAAAAATGTTTCTACTCCGCTGTTGATTGCTGTAAAAAATGAAAATTTCAAAAATGTTCAAGTATTATTAGAACACAACGCAGATCCCAATCTTTATCCAAATGGTAAATATCCTCCTTTGCTGCGAGCTGTAAAATTACAAAATTCTAAGATAGTAAAATTGCTCTTGGATTATGGAGCAAATCCACTCACATCCTATAAAGGTTGGACCCCTATTCGATTCGCTGAGCAAAAAGGGAATAAAGAAATTGTAGATCTAATAATTAACAATTCTAACCGAAAAAAGAAAAAGGTTGCTTAATCCTGCAGCATTAGATTTAAATTATTTTTTTCAAAAATAGTAGGGTTGTAAAAAAATTAATATTAGTATTTGCAAAGATATTTTAATTTTTACTGCCTGCTTAAAGCTTCTGGAATTGGAGCGTCTTTTTCAAAGAAGGGAATAGGCTTGCAATAACTATCAACTTTTCCTTTTATCTTAATGAATTTAAGTTCAACAAATTTATTAAAATTTGAACTTTGTATTAGTCCAGGATCCTTTTATTCCTTACTACCAGATCTTCGATTGAAAAAGCTTGGGATCCATTCTTACCTTTTTCTTAAACCTCTTCCTGATTTAACTAAAAATCTGATTTCTGAGTGATGGTCGAGATTGGTTCCAATTGCTTCGGGCATCCGATGAAATTTCCATGTCCTCTCCAAAAGTTTTTGATGTCAAAAAGTGGAATTATTTAAATACCTGCATTTGATTAAAATAATTTATTCGAGAACCGAAAAAATTTTCTTTTTCAAATTTGTAAAGAAGTCGTAACTAAAATTTCAACTACTTACAATATGATCTTTATAGCTAAAAAAGGGTATTAAAATAATTTCTTTTAAAGTATAAAGAATTACTCAAAATCAGGTAGACACAAAACAATTAAAGTTGGGCTATACCGTTTGAGTAATTTGGATATTCCTTGGGAGGGGAAGATGTATAGATTTCTAATTGCATTACTAGGTCTATTTATTTTTATAGCACCGGTTCACGCGGATGTAATTATTTCTGAATTTGTGGCCTCCAATGATTTCACCTTATTTGATGAAGATGGAGATGATGAAGATTGGCTGGAGCTATATAATGACGGTTTGAATCCGGTTGATTTGACGGGTTGGCACTTAACCGATGATGCTGCGGAATTGGATCAATGGACCTTTCCAGCAGTTACGATCGATCCCAATGAATACTTAGTTGTTTTTGCATCGAAGAAAGACCGCACCTCTCCCAATTTGCACACGAATTTTAGTTTAAGTGCCGGTGGTGAGTACCTGGCGTTAGTGATGCCGGATGGTGTGACCATCGCCGATGAGTTTTCTCCTGAATATCCCTCCCAATCAACAGATATTTCTTATGGACGAGAAGGTAGTTTAATTTCAGCACCTGTGAACATCGCTGTGGGTGGCACTACGACTCAATCTTCTACTGCAAGTGGTGGTTTGCCGGAGCGTGCCATTGATGGAAATACCAATGGAGTTTACAACCAAAATTCTGTGACACACACCAGTTCGGAATCAGAAGCGTGGTGGCAGCTGGATTTAGGCGAAGTGAAAGAATTGAGTGCGATCAAGGTTTGGAATCGCACCGATTGTTGTATGGAACGTTTGAAAAATTTTCACGTACTTGTTTCCGATCTACCATTCGAATCCACTGATTTGGCCACCACTCAACTTCAAACGAATGTGCTGGACTTGTTTCATCAAGGTCCTTCAGACACTTCAGAGTTTTTCCAGGTGAACCGCACGGGTCGTTACATACGAGTACAAATAGAGGGAACAGACCCTTTGTCATTAGCCGAATTGCAAGTGTTCGATGTTCCACAGGCACGTTCAACGAATTTAGCGCTTAGCGGAACAGCGACACAATCTTCCCTATTTAACAATCGTTTTTCTAGTATTGCGATCGATGGGAACACCGATGGTAATGGAGAGCACTTAGCTTCGCACACCCAAAGTGATTCGGAGGCCTGGTGGCAGGTGGACCTGGGTTCTGTGCATGATTTAAGTACTATTTCAATCTGGAACCGGATTGATGGAAACACCAGTTGTTGTTCGAGCCGGTTGAACAATTTTCATGTGTTTGTTTCGGATACGCCGTTCACTTCAACGGATTTAGCAACGACGCAGGCGCAGGCAGGTGTATTGGATTTGCATTTTCCGGGTAGCGCCAATGCTGTAGGAAAAATCGATTTTGATGTGAACCGTTCGGGTCGTTATGTTCGGGTGCAACTGGAAGGCACGAATTTCTTACACTTAGCGGAAGTGCAGGTGTTTGAAAAGCTTCCACCCCCATCGAATAATATTGGGTTTCTTGAGCAAGCCACCCCGGGGACATTGAACAGTGAAGCCGCGCGCCCGCTAGTGACATTTTCTCAACCAAATGGTGTGTTCACTTCAAACTTTTCCTTGACCCTGGATACAGAGCGACCGCTTATAGCGGGTGAAGTGATTCGCTACACGATGGACAATAGTGAGCCGACGGAATCCTCTTCTCTTTACACGGGACCGATTCCAATTTCTGATACCACACGTATTCGTGCGCGAGTGTTTAGAGATGGTAAAGGGGGTCGCATTACATTCGGGACTTATACGGAGTTGGATTCGAGTGTCACAAGCTTCAATTCCAATCTGCCCATAGTCGTGATCGATACGTTTAACACGGGTGTATCCAATACAGACCATTACACCTCTGCTATGATTACTGTTATAGATGTGAATGGAACGCGTGCCAATATTACCGATGCACCCAATTTTTCCGGTTATGCAGGCATTCGTATTCGTGGCAGCAGTTCTTCCGGGTTTCCTAAAAAACAATACAAGGTAGAAATCTGGGACGATAACGACGATGATTTTGACGTCGATGTACTGGGTTTGGGCGAAGAATCGGACTGGGTGTTGTATGCTCCCGGTCGGTATGACCGAAGTATGGTTGCGAATCCTTTGATGTATCGGCTGTCGGGTCAGTTAGGGATGTTTGAGACGGAGACCAGGTTTGTGGAAGTCTATCTTAACGATGGAACCGGACCGATCTCTTCCGACGATTATGACGGGCTATATGTGTTTCAAGAGTCAAAATTTAAAATCGGTGAAAATCACGTGGATATTGAAAAAATGTCCGCAGGCGATACGACCGAACCGGGGGTCACAGGAGGTTATATCGTATCAATAGATCGCCCTGATGGCGATGAATACAACTTTAAAACCAGTCGAAATGTACCTAACTGGGGTTCGCTAACCGTAAATGTCAGACGACCAAAGTTAGAAGATATCAATTCAGAACAAATAAATTATATTGAAAATTACATCCAGGATTTTGAGGATGCTTTATATGGACCCAACCCGGAAGATACAACCTCGGGTTACCCGGCATATATAGATACATTATCCTGGATTGACCAACATATACTTAGATTATTAGCAAAAGATCCTGATACTCTCCGATTGAGCAACTTTTTTTACAAAGATCGCGGAGGAAAATTATCTAATGGATTGGTTTGGGATTTTGATCGTACTCTCAACTCAGCGGATTCCAGAGATAATGACCCTGAGGAGATTTGGAATTGCTGTGATGGAGTGGATCCCTTCGGTTGGGATTGGTGGGGGCAGTTATTTGCGGGAGTAGAGTTTGAATTTCAGTATCGCGAACGTTGGGCACAACTCAGACAGGACGTTTTGAGTGAAGCAAATATTTTTGCAATGATTGATGGTATGGAAGCTAATATCAGTGAAGCTTATATTCGTGAGGATGCGCGGTGGGGAAGCACTTCCGGTTATGGTCCTCGGTACGATGGCGACACAGATGGTATCAATGATCTTCATGGAGAAATTGTTGCCATGAAAGATTGGATTACCCTGCGGTTGGCTTTTCTCGATAACTATTGGGACTATGAGGTGGATGCACCGATTTTTGATTCCACAGGCGGTATCGTCCAATCCGGATTCAATCTGGATATCTCCAATCCCAATGATGCGGTGACTTCGACGATTTATTACACGACCGATAGTTCCGATCCGAGAGCGTATGGCGGCGGGGTGTCGCTGACCGCGATCAATGGTGGCGACAATACCCAGGTTGAAATTTTAAATAATGTAACCATCAAAGCACGTGTTAAAAGCGGAGATGACTGGAGCCCGTTAGAGGAGGCCTCCTTTATTGTTGACTTGCCTCCAGTGCTAACGATTCCGGGAGATGTCACCGTTGAGGCCACCGGCACGTTAACGCCGGTTTCTATTGGAACCGCGACGGCGGTTGATGATATTGATCCTTCACCAGTGATTTCAAATGATGCGCCTGCCGGAGGATTTCCAGTAGGAACGACGGAAGTGACCTGGACCGCAACCGATAATAATGGAAACTCATCTTCAGCTATTCAAAATATTACTGTCGGAGATACCACCTCACCGGTTGTAACGGCACCTGCAAATCAAACGGTTAGTTCCCTTGGGGAAACCACTTTTGTAGATATAGGAACGGCAACTGCTACGGATAATGTGGGAGTGACTTCTATAACGAATGATGCTCCTTCCGGGAATTTATTTCCAGTAGGAACGACGATAGTGACCTGGACAGCGGAAGATGCTGCAGGAAATACGGGGACGGCGACTCAATCGATAACAGTAGAAGCAGGAGCGAGTGCGGTAACTTTAGAGTTTCAAGATGGAGTATTTCCGAATGCCTCTTATGATGGAACCCGAGATGCAGGACTTGTGGAGACTTCTCCTACGACGAACTTTGGAACGTTGGTAGATTTACAGGTAGACGGAGACGCCCCGGATCCGTTCAATCCAGTGTTACGAGGAGAAAAGCAAACTGTTTTAGCTTGGGATTTGTCTGAGATTCCAGCAGGAGCGGTAATACAATCTGCGAGTATATCGTTGAATGTGTACAACGGCAGCAGCGGAGACTTTGAATTTTATGAGGCTCTGACGAACTGGGATGAGGCGACTACGGATTGGACAGACTTTGATGAAGCCTCGGAAGTGGGTTCCACTTTACTTGGAACTTTGAACTCAGGGCCGACAGGTTTTAATACCTATGCCTTAAATCTGGATGGAGTGCAATTGATTCAGGACTGGGTGGATGGTACGAAGACTAACAATGGATTTATTTTGCAGACTGCAGGAACCAACGATGGGATTCGTTTTCATTCCAGAGAAGTTACCGGATTCAGTAACCGACCTTTGCTTTCGGTGACTTTCAATGTTCCAGGTGGAATTGATACAGAGTCTCCCGTAGTTACTGCCCCGGCGGACGAAACAGTCACAGCAACTGGAGTGACCACTTTTGTAGATATAGGAACGGCAACTGCTACGGATAATGTGGGAGTGACTTCTATAACGAATGATGCTCCTTCCGGGAATTTATTTCCAGTAGGAACGACGATAGTGACCTGGACAGCGGAAGATGCTGCAGGAAATACGGGGACGGCGACTCAATCGATAACAGTAGAAGCAGGAGCGAGTGCGGTAACTTTAGAGTTTCAAGATGGAGTATTTCCGAATGCCTCTTATGATGGAACCCGAGATGCAGGACTTGTGGAGACTTCTCCTACGATGAACTTTGGAACGTTGGTAGATTTACAGGTAGACGGAGACGCCCCGGATCCGTTCAATCCAGCGTTACGAGGAGAAAAGCAAACTGTTTTAGCTTGGGATTTGTCTGAGATTCCAGCAGGAGCGGTAATACAATCTGCGAGTATATCGTTGAATGTGTACAACGGCAGCAGCGGAGACTTTGAATTTTATGAGGCTCTGACGAACTGGGATGAGGCGACTACGGATTGGACAGACTTTGATGAAGCCTCGGAAGTGGGTTCCACTTTACAACTCTCAGGGCCGACAGGTAATACCTATGCCTTAAATCTGGATGGAGTGCAATTGATTCAGGACTGGGTGGATGGTACGAAGACTGGATTTATTTTGCAGACTGCAGGAACCAACGATGGGAACTTTTCAGAACCGACCTTTGCACTTTCAATGTTCCAGGTGGAATTGATACAGAGTCTCCCGTAGTTACTGCCCCGGCGGACGAAACAGTCACAGCAACTGGAGTGACCACTTTTGTAGATATAGGAACGGCAACTGCTACGGATAATGTGGGAGTGACTTCTATAACGAATGATGCTCCTTCCGGGAATTTATTTCCAGTAGGAACGACGATAGTGACCTGGACAGCGGAAGATGCTGCAGGAAATACGGGGACGGCGACTCAATCGATAACAGTAGAAGCAGGAGCGAGTGCGGTAACTTTAGAGTTTCAAGATGGAGTATTTCCGAATGCCTCTTATGATGGAACCCGAGATGCAGGACTTGTGGAGACTTCTCCTACGATGAACTTTGGAACGTTGGTAGATTTACAGGTAGACGGAGACGCCCCGGATCCGTTCAATCCAGCGTTACGAGGAGAAAAGCAAACTGTTTTAGCTTGGGATTTGTCTGAGATTCCAGCAGGAGCGGTAATACAATCTGCGAGTATATCGTTGAATGTGTACAACGGCAGCAGCGGAGACTTTGAATTTTATGAGGCTCTGACGAACTGGGATGAGGCGACTACAGATTGGACAGACTTTGATGAAGCCTCGGAAGTGGGTTCCACTCTACTTGGAACTTTGAACTCAGGGCCGACAGGTTTTAATACCTATGCCTTAAATCTGGATGGAGTGCAATTGATTCAGGACTGGGTGGATGGTACGAAGACTAACAATGGATTTATTTTGCAGACTGCAGGAACCAACGATGGGATTCGTTTTCATTCCAGAGAAGTTACCGGATTCAGTAACCGACCTTTGCTTTCGGTGACATATACTGTTCCTTAAGGAAAGGAAAATAGTAATAAATTACTGGTCTGTTTTTTTAAAGTTTTTCTGAATTGATAAACTTTTTAAGGAAGGGAAACATTGCACCCCGTTTGGTTATCATTTCTTCACGGGATTTTTGCACCACATGTTCATCAATTAAAGCTACGCCACGTTCAGTCGCAAACTTTTCGATTCCTTGCACAACCATACCCCTGGCAAAAGAGGGAATTCGGTCTAATCGTTGTTTGGCTTCGTCGGTCCATTTCTGGCGATATTCAACTTCAAGACCTAATGTGTCTTCAACTTTAAGTTCAATGGATTTCCCCCCATTTTGTCCTGGCTCATAATCACAGGAAGGATCCTGAGCCATATAATTACCAGTCTCGGCAAAGGCACGTGCACGGCAACCAGAACACATCGCGGAAAACTCACAATTACCACAGCGGTCTTCTAATTGAGATCGATCACGCAATTGCTTCATAAGAGGTGCATCAAACCATAAGTTTTTAAAGGAGCTTTCTTTTAGATTTCCAACAGATTCCACAATGAAAGGACATGGGGTTAAATTACCTTCAGGACTGATACGGCTGTAATGGGTTCCTGCTGGACAACCGCCCGAATAGGTTCTCTGATATACCGAGTCGGGGTCATTTTCATACACCACACGCTTGTATTGAGGGGCACATTTGGAATTAATCATGAGCCGACCTTTGTACTTCATTTGCTGATCATAAAGGATTTTAAGGGCCTCTTCGTAAGCCTCATTGGATATGTCAGTATTACCCTGGCCTCGTCCTGTGCAAACTAAAAAATATAGATTAAAGGCCACGGCTCCAATTTTTTCAGAAAACTCTATAATTTGCGGAATTTCCTTATAATTCATATCAGATACGGACATTTGAATAAGAAAATCTACACCAACATCGTTGAGAATATTAAATGCATCCATTGAGCGTTCCCAAGCCTGGGTCACTCCTCGAAATTGATTGTGTTTTTCAGGATCCATAGAATCAATGCTTATTCCCACGCCATGGGCACCAGCTTCCTTGATTTTTTCAGCATTTTGGCGAGTGATCATGGTTCCGTTAGTTCCTAAAACCACCATGAACTTTTTATCGGCTGCATAGCGAGTAATCTCATATATATCTGGACGTAATAAAGGTTCGCCCCCAGTTAGAATAAGAAATGCATTAGGGTTAACCTCTGCAATTTGGTCTATAACACGAAAACACTCTTCTGTTGTAAGCTCATCAGATTTGAACCCGCCTCGAAAATCTGCATCTAAATAGCAATGATCACAATTTAGATTGCAACGTTTTGTGATATTCCAGGAAATGGAATAAGCGCGGAATTGATTGCTATTTGTTGGGGTATCTTTATCTATTACCGAATTATTCATGGTAAACTGCATGTCCTTGCTAATTAATAATACAATTCCCTGCTACTTAAGCCTTTAAATAAAGGTGAATTGCTGATTTGGTTCAAATCTTAACATAAAAAAGAGTTTGGAAGGTAGATTTGGTAAAAGGATTCACAAAAAATATGGTTCATTACTTTTACAGGAATATGATTTTGTTGGTATTGGCCTTATTTTTTCTTTGCGGATGTGGAAATTTGGGATCTGCTCCATCTCCCGATAATGACTTAATTGAGAAGAGCATTTTAAAGGAAATACCGGTATTACAATCCCTTTCCAAAAAGTGGATATCCAGTGCCTATTTTGAGAGGGGTATGGGATACAAAGGGGCTAGGTTTAAGGTGGTATCTTTTTCCGATTTAGTCCTGGAAAGTAAGGTCAAGGGTGGAACCGATGCAGTTTTATTAGATTGTAGGGATGATTATCAAGGCGTGGTTTCCGTCGAGGATATCCATAAATATAATTTAAAGCTTGCTATAAATATAGACCTTAAAACTTCTAAAAAACCTTCATGGTTAAATCCCTTATTAATAATAGTTCCGGATGGGGTAAATGCGCCTTTGCAGGAGCGGTTTATGGCTGCAAACATAAATCGGTTAAATTTTATTTCATTGAAGGAGTATTACGGTCCAATTGAAAAAGTGGCTTTAAGTTCAAATAATGCCCAAAGTGGCAAGGAAATGTTTTTTGATAATTGTTTGTTTTGTCATTCTATTAATGGGGTTGGGGGAAACAAGGGGGCGAGACTTCTAAAAGAATATAAATATTCTAATAAGGAGGGTTATGAAAAATTCCGGAAAGATTTTATTAATCGACACAATGACCTGAGACCCGAAAAAAGAGACATGAAAAATTTTAAGAATCAAGATGAAGCGCTTAATGCAATCTTTTCGTTTTTAGCCGAAGCGGCAAATTTTAATTTGTGAGTTTATATTTGGGAATGGGAAATTTGTTGAACTATTTTTGCAATCTCTTGCTGAAAAGTTTGATGACATTTTTTGAAGAGGTTTTTATCCAGGGAAGAGTCAAACTGTTGAGAGAAACTATTTTCAGAATTTTCTTTGTTATACAGAGCTACCAGTTGGGTGTGGCAAGCAAATAATCGATCTCTACTTTTGATTGTTTTTAAGATTAAATTCTTATCCAAATTTTCCAAGGGGATTTGATGGAAAAAGATAATATCGTAGTTTTCATTCAGGAGGGCTTGAAGAATATCTTCAGCTTTAATAGGATTGTCTAATTGACAACCTAAATTTTTTAAAGTTTGGGAAAGGATATTGCAAAATTCGTGATCTTGATCAATTATTAATGCCCTCATAATTGAGGCCGCCCCAATAGAAATTAAATAAAACAGATCACAAAGCCTCCCTCCAAAAACTTTGAATTACCATCTGTTGCAAATATGTTACCAATTATTGGATTACGACGTTTTTCGCAATAATTTATTTAATTTGATTTTAAATTCAAATAAATCTTTATTTTTCAAGTTGTTCTAAAAGTTACAAAAAAGGGTGGTTTTAAGGTGATAAAAGCAAAAAATATGGGATTTCGTACAAAGATTGAAAGTGTGTATGTGTTTTCGGGCTGGAAAAATGAATCAAATTTATTAATGGGGTTTTTATTAGAAAAATAAAGTATTTTCTTAATTTATTTAACTTTTTTGGGTTTAAGAAAGGCAGAATATGTCATTGATAGTGGCTTTGGTTTTTATATTAGGTTCTGTGGTTGAAATGTATTCTTTAGCTTGGATGGGGTCCATGATTAGCACAATGAATACAATTTCTCTTTGCATGTTTACTTTATTGGTAGGCGTTATTATTGGAAGAGGTTATGGACCCGAATGGCAAGAAAAAATGGTTTGGCATTTGAAGTCGAGACAGAACCCACCCGAGGAGGTAGTAAATGGAGCCATAATGAAAATTGGAAGCTCACTACTCTTAACGCCAGGGATTATAACCGATTTCATAGGTTTGATTATCATTTTTCCAAAAACACGTTTTATAGCAAAAAAAATTGCAATGAGTTTCTTTCGGAGCAAAATGTCTCGAGGCGAAAACTGGTTTTTCTTTAAAAATTAGATTTTTCTCGGTGTTTTTTTCAACAATGAAATTATCAAGCTATGTTTTTTTCTTCTCCGCCACGAAATTTACAACCAGAATTATTAGACCTGGATCAAGCTCCTTTTGAGGAAGTTAAAGATAGCCTGAAAGATGTCCAGCTTGTCAATAAATACCTAAGCGGTTATAAGGTTTTATTGAATCATGTAATGCCTTTTTTAAAAAGCCATTCCGAATCACATCCCATTTCAATCTTAGATGCTGCAACAGGTTCTGCGGATCAACCTATTGCTCTGGTGAAGTATGCGCGAAATCTGGGTGTTCCCATAAAAGTCACAGCCATAGATATCAATGCTAAAATGATTAGTTTTGCCAGGCAGGAATCTCGAAAGTATCAAGAAATTCGGTTTCTTCAGTGCAATGTATTATCCCTTCCATTTAAGTCCGAAAGTTTTGATCTTGTTGTCAACTCTCTTTCTCTTCATCATTTTTCCTGGGAGAATGCTCTGATAATGCTTAAAGAATTCTCAAGGTTAGCTCGGAAAGCTGTTGTCATAAATGATTTGCATAGAAGCAGAATTGCATTTGGGGCAATTTGGATTTTGACACGATTACTAACTAAAAATCGACTTACTCGTTTTGATGCTCCGGTTTCGGTAATGAATGCTTTCACCCCAAACGAATTAAATAAATTAGCTAAAGAAGCGGGTTGGAAACATTTTAAGGTGGTTAGGCACTTTCCTTATCGCCTGGCTTTAGTAGAGAATAAAAACTGAATATATTCTTAATGAACAATGATTAGTTATGATGTAATTATAATTGGAGCTGGCCCTGCTGGATCGAGTTGTTCCATGTTTCTTCATTCCATGGGGCATAAGGTCTTGGTATTAGATCAAGCAGATTTCCCTAGAGATAAAGTTTGTGGAGAATTTATCAGTCCTGCTGCTGATTCCATATTAAATGATTTAGAGGTTTTGAAATCGGTAGAAGCTTCGTCCTCAAATCGTCTCCGCGGAGTGGCCATTTCCTCTTATGGAAATTCAGAGTTGGAATTAGACTATCCAATACATCCCAAGACAGGGAAAATACCTACCAGTCTTTCTTTACCTCGATTTAACTTTGATCGTATCTTGGTTGAAAAAATGTGTGAAAGAGGAATTGAGTTTCTTCCTCGTCATCGAGTAGAAGATATTTTAATCGAAGAAAATCGAGTGAATGGAGTAAGAGTGATTGGGCCAAACGGGCGAACTGAAATTAAGGCTGCTATTGTTGTTGATGCTGGTGGTAGAAATGCGATCTCACTAAGAAAGTTCAAATTGAAAAGATCTCAAAAAGGAGCAGGTAAAGTTGCCCTGGCAGCTCATTGGGAGGATTTGAGTTTTCCGGGTCCTTATTGTTACATGCATATAAGCAATCCAGGTTATTCTGGAATGGCTCCGATGGGGGACGGGCTTGGTAACGTGGTATTAATTTTGGATTCTGAATTAGTAAAGGGAAGAGATCCTGAAAAACTATATTGTGAGATATTGAATCGTAATCCTCTTCGTAAAGAGTTTTTTCTGAAAGCAAAATTAATTAGCCCTGTTCGAATTGTAGATACCCTGGCCTTTGATGTTGGACCTAACCTGTTGGATGGATTGGTTTTGGTAGGGGATGCAATGGGTTTTATTGACCCCTTTACTGGAGAAGGAATTTATCTTTCTTTACGTAGTTCCCAACTTGCTGCTAATACAATTCATCAAAGTTTAATGGAGAAGGATTATTCGCAATCGTTTCTTAAAAGATATGAAATGGCTCGAGAAAAAGAGTTCAGTAATAAGTTTCTTTTAAGTAAAATTTTACAAAAAATTATTTATTCTCCTGCATTGAGCAATCTAGTAGTTAATACTATTTCTCAGAATAAAAATCTGGCTAATCTATTGGTGGGGGTAATTGGAGATTACATTCCCGCGGAAGAGGTGGTTAATTACAGATATTTATTTAAGCTTTTAAGGGCTGTGGTTGGTTATTCGTTTAATAAAAAGCCAATGAAAAAGTATTCGGTAGAGCCGACCTAGCGCGGCTCCCCGAAATTACGAAAAAGTCTGTTAGAGAATTCTAGTGCAGGCTAGAGTGATATTCTCCAATAATTGTGTCCATTCGATCTTTATTTTTCAATTTTTGTTTTTGGATTTTTTTCTTTTCGAGTTCTTGCTCTGGGGTAAGAAATTTTAGTTTGTTTAACTCTTCAACTCTAGACTTTAATTCAGTATGTTCATCAAAGAGTTGTTTGAACTCAGCGTTGCTACTTTTCACTTTTTCCAGCAACTCATTATCAATTTCCATGGCTTAATCTCCTTTCGTGGCAAGTGGATTAAGGTTAATCTCAGCTTCTGATTTTCTAAGGTAACTAATTTTTAAAGAATTTAGGTTATAGTTTTTTTCAGTGTCAATGTTTTCTCGCGCTAAATGAATTGCAGAGGAAGCAATATTCCAATCATTTAACATAGGAGCATCCAAAAAGTTTTCTCCTAACAGTGACTTTAATTGTTCCTTGTATGATTTCAGGCCCGACCCAATAAAATAAGTAGGTTCTTTAATCCAATCATTTAATTCTTCCGGGTAAATAGCACTTTCCGGCCTGAGGGCTTTAGGTTCTTTATTTTTATGTTGGTACAATCCTGCATACAACTGTTGCTTGCGGGCATCTAAAATTGAGCAAATAGGTTGGGAGCAAGGCTTGATTAGATTAGCTATAGCCTTTAAGGTACTGATTCCTATAAATGGCTTTTTCGTTACTAACACAAATCCTTTAATTAAACTGATTCCCACTCGTAAGCCGGTAAAAGACCCTGGTCCCGTAGTGACTGTAAAGCAATCTATCTCTTGGATACTTAATTTGGCCTGGGTTAAAACACTATCTATCATATTCAATACAGTTCGGGATCCCTTTGTATTGTCACTGGAGTTAATTTTATATAAATCTTTCTGATTTAACAGGAGGGCAACGTTACTTTGAGGAGTGGAGGAGTCTATTCCTAAAATTTTCATCATTAATTGCCTTAAAACCCAGACATTCCCAAATGTTTTACTGGATTCCACTGAACCTCTGTTTATTGCTCTAACTTATGAGATTCTACCCAAAAAGTCAATGCGAAATCTGAATCAACTGATTTAACCAATTCATTTTAGAAAAACTCAATTAAAATGAAAAATTGGAGCTTATATTAAAAATCGGTAGTGGAATTTTTCGTAATTTGGGTATTTATTTACTTGACAATTGACCCAATTATTACTATTTTCTTGGCATGCAATGTAAACCAGTATGAGTTGCATTGCATTATTTTTAAAGAGAAATTGGGAGATGGTGAGTCCTTTCTATTTAATTATTTAACCTCTTTGAAAGGGCATACTATGTTTTATCAAGTAAAAATTTTAAACAAGGACGGATCCTTAAAAAAAGTAATATCTTCAAAATCATTAAGTAGGAAATTCTGGAAAACAGACAAGCAAGGTCAAGAATATTATGGAAACCTTAAAGTTGAAGAAGGAGATTTTAATTATGGAAATGGGTCTTTAAGTTCAAATAGTTCTTCCATTAGACCCTTTAGCAATTTTGATTAACATGTCTTAAATTATTCCCATCCTTTCAGGGTTGGAAACCCAATTCTTACCTTTATAATAGAAATTTGATTTTGCCATTAATTGTTTCTTCCACTTTTTATTCAATTTATTTTTTAATGAGTGATTTTTGTAAAAATAATTTGAATATTTAATTTTGCAATACCTCTGGAAAATGAATGTACCTGACCACTCAAGAAGAACTAATTTCTCTTGCTGAGCAATTAAAAAACTGTAATGTCTTAGCCATAGATACTGAGTTTGTACGCGAGAAAACCTATTTTCACCGACTTGGTTTAATTCAAGTCGCAGGGGAGGGGGTTTGTGCTGCAGTAGATCCTATCAAAATAAAGGATCTTAATCCGTTATTAGAGGTTTTTAAGCAAAAAGATAAGATAAAGGTATTCCATGCTGGGAAACAGGATATTGAAATTCTTTATAGATTGTGTGGCAAGGTAGTTAGTCCTATTTTTGATACTCAAGTGGCTGCCTCACTTTTGGGGTGGGGAACTCAAATTTCATTTGCCAAAATTGTTTATAAAGCAATTGGTAAAAAAATTGGTAAGTCAGAAACTTACTCTGATTGGTGCCATCGTCCGCTTAGGCAAAGTCAGATTGAATATGCCTTGAACGATGTTCTTTATTTACTTCCTGTGTATTGGAGGTTATTAGAGAAATTAAATGAACTGGGTAGAGTGGATTGGGTTTATGAGGAACTGTGTCCATTAGAAGATGAAAAGAATTATCAGCTACCAGATCCTTACCAGCAGTTTATGAGAATCAAGAACTACCGAACTCTCAAACCAAAAAACCTGGCGGTTCTAAGGGAACTCGCAGCTTGGAGAGAGGAGGAAGCGAAAAAACGAAATTGTTTAGCAAAAGCCGTAGTTCGAGATGAGCCTTTATTGGAAATGGCACGCAATTTACCTGATTCTATTGAGAAGTTATCAATTATACGCGGATTACATCCCAAAGAGGTGACTTCAAAAGGAAATAAAATTATCAACGCTATTCAAAAAGGATTAGAAGTTCCCAAAAACAAATATCCAGTTATTCCTGAGTCCAACAACTATTCAACGAGTCGAGGAGTTGAAGAGTTGATTGCGGCATACGTTCAAATTCGTTCAGAAGAATTAAAAATTGAGCCTAATGTTTTGGCTGACCGTAAAACCATTCACTCCTTTGTAAGAGGGCATGAGCAAGATGAGGATTTAGAGGATCATCCTCTTTTCCGGGGGTGGAAAAGAGATTTAATAGGTGATGACCTGCATCATATTCTTCAGGGAAAACTAGGCTTAGTTATCAATAAGCAGGGCAAAGTGTCCTTAGTTCCCTCGAAATTTAATGATAAAGATAATACCTGAACTAATTTCTATTTAACGCTATCAATCCACTTTTGGAAAGCTTGGCTTTTTCGAAGAGGTTCTAAATCTGGGTCAATTAAGATATCATTTCTGGGTTTGTATCCTAGGTTTACAGCTTGTTGTATTGAGGTTAAGCTTTTTTCGATTTGTTGGGTAAGAGAATAATAACAGGCCAAATTGTAATGTAATGCGGGAAGATTTGGTTTTTGGGATTCTAATATTTTTAGTGTTTTTATAGCTTGGTCCCATTGTTTACCCAAAAGGAAAGCATTGCTCATATTTAGGTAGACCTGATAGATTTCTTTATCATGGCTTAGCGCCATTTCGTAGTTTTCGATTGCCAGCTTCCATTTTCCTTCCTTTAAGAATTTATTGCCCTCATTATAGTGAAAAATGCCCATTCTTCTTTGTTTAATGGGATCCGGTGCCGGGGCAGGGAGTTTATCAAAAGGCGACAGCTCATCTTTTTCTTGATGACCATGATTATGGTTGTGTTCAATATTTTCTTCAAGATTCTGATTGGAATTATTTAATTTTTCTAAATTTTTATCGTTGGTTTTATCAGGTAGGGTGATGATATTTTTACTGGGGCTTCTAAAGTAGTCTTGGTAAAGAGTAACTGTCAAAAAAATAAAACCTAGAACAATCAAGGCTATTTTTACTTGGGATTTATTCTGAATCATTTTTATAGCTTACTTTTAGATTAAGTCAAATACATTAACTCATTGATGGAACCTAAATTTATTACGTTGTCTATTGCTGCGCCATGAGAGCATAAGCTATATACTTTAGTTCCGGGGTTGGATTGAATTATTTGTTCTAGAGTTCTTAAGTAACTATATAAAATGGTATTTGTGGTTACACTTTGCCCATCAAACCTTGGTACTTTAATCATTTTAATTTCATCATTTTTTCTGTTGCCATATTGTTGAAGGGTTTTAACTTGCGAAATTTCCTTGATTTGATAATCGTAATTATTTACATTTCGAGAATAATTTCTTTGATTCGGAAAAGCGCAATCTTGCCCAATCAGTAAAATAGGATTACAGCCCATTAGCATTAAAGTTTCTAACGCCAAGCAAGCTACCGACCCGCCTGCCTTAGTAAATCCCTTTTCTTCTGCAATATTTTTTTCATATTTTATAGAAGAATGGTTTTCTTTAAAAGCGACAAATTTATTTCCTCTAAAATTATGGATGATTTTTGGGTTTGCTGTTGGGATGAAAATCAGAGAAGAATTCTTTAAATTAAAATCTATAAAATGATCAAAACTAACATCTTGTGGGTCTAGAGTGAAAATATATTGGGGTGACAGATCCGCTTGATTAAATATAGGTAGGGCTGTATCTACACAAGACAATACACAATCTTCGGGGAGGATTGAAAGATAAGGAATAAGTCCGTCAAGTGAAGGACCTGCGCTTACTAAAACTCCTAGTTGATTGGTATGTTTTTGAGATAAAGATTTAATTCCTAAGAAATGCTTTAAAGAGGGTTTGTTGTAAAAATAATTTTCAGCCTCTTTGTCTCCAAATATGGACGGAACTCGACGTTCCATTAATAAGGTTTCAATCGAGTGTGTTATTTTTGGAAAACATTTCGGGGCATGTTTAAAAGAGGGAGAATGAATTAGAATCTCCAAATTCCTGCTATTTCCATTGCTTTCCAGAAGAGCCATATATTTTGAAACTTCACTGGATACGGAATTTTCATCACTACCAAAAATTAAATGGAAATTTTTTCTTGTTGCTAAGGAAGTTAGGTCACGATTAGAGAAGGCTACTGATAATATGTCAGGATTAAGTTCCACAGTTAATAAAAAACCATCGGGACCTATAGTTTCTAAAATAGATTCTAAATGATATCCCAATCCAAACCCATAAACCATTACTCGACTTCCTTTTGTAACTTTTTTTGAAAACGAGTTCCCTTCTTTCTTGGGATTGTAGGTACTATGAATCCATTGATTTTTGATTTTTAAAGTGGGGTGACCGCTAGAAGTAGTTTGAATTTGAAAATCAGGGGGGATATCTGAGGATATATTTGTTATAGAAGGAGTTTTTAGAATAAATGCTTCTTTGTTTTTTTGGAAAAAATTTTTCATTTCGTTACTTTTGAAATTCCCTGGATATAAGATACAATCAGCTTTAGTCTTATCGACCTAAATTGTGTAATAGATAACCTGAAAAACCTAATTAAAGAGTTTAAAAATAATGATAAAGGTACTTCCTCTAGAATTGTCCAATCAAATAGCTGCGGGAGAGGTGGTTGAGCGGCCTGCGTCTGTAGTCAAGGAATTGGTAGAAAACTCGATTGATGCAGGAGCCACCCGTATTCAAATTGAAATAGAAGAGTCGGGTAAAAAGCTCATTCGTGTAATTGATAATGGTTGTGGAATGGGACCTGAAAATTCCCGGTTGGCTTTTGAAAGACATGCGACAAGTAAAATAACGAAGCAAGAAGATCTTTCGCGAATATGTACCCTGGGTTTTAGAGGTGAGGCTTTACCGAGTATTGCATCTGTTGCAAGAGTGAGGTTAAGATCATTTAATTCATCCTCCAGCGCTGGAACAGAAATAAGGATAGAAGGGGGAGGGGAGCCAAAAATTCGCGAAGTGGGTTGTCCTCAAGGGACCACCATAGAAGTTGAGGATATTTTTTATAATACTCCTGCAAGAAAAAAATTCTTAAAAGCTAACAGTACAGAATCGGCTCAAATTACCCAGGTTGTCCAACAACAAGCTTTGGCTCATCCCCAAATTCAATTTTTACTTATTCATAATAGACGAAAAGTTATTGATACACTTCCTAATGAACATGTTCTATATCGAATTGCAGAATTGTTTGGGCCAGAGTTGGCCAAAGAATTGATTGTAGTGAACCGCGCCGATGGGAAATATAAAATTTATGGGTTTGTCTCTTCTCCTGTGTTTACTTATAACAATCGAAAAAATCAATTTTGTTTTGTGAATACGAGGCATGTCAAAGATGATGCTTTGCAATGGGCAGTTCGTTGGGGTTACAGTCATTTGTTGCCCAAAGGACAGCATCCTGCGCTTTTTTTGTTTCTAGAAATGGACCCTGAGTTGTTGGATGTTAATGTTCATCCTGCAAAGGCCGAAGTTAGGTTTGCTTTTAAAAAAGAGGTTCAGCAATTTGTTGCAGAAGCAATTCAGGAATCACTTCATTTAAATGAAAAAAGTTTTCCGGAAAATTCGAAAAAAAATATTGAAGAAGTTGAATTTCCCAAAAATGATGAAATTTTAAACCATGCTTCAAAATTTAATCTTACTGAGTCCAAACAACAATCCCGAATTCCCTTTACAAAAGAATATCCAAATATAAGCAAGCCTAATCATTCTAACATTCCAATTAATCAGGCTGTAGAATCCTTATTAGGGGGTGCTCGACAATTATCAAATGAGTCTACCTTAGATTGTCCCTCGAATTTGCAGATTGAATTTTTTGATCAAAAACCAAAAACAATTTCAGATCTTATTTTTTCTGAGTTTGAGCCAATTGGACAATTAAATCAGTCGTTCATTATTATGCAGGGTCCGCGCGGTTTGTTAGTCGTAGATCAACATATTGCCCATGAACGAGTTTTGTACGAAAGATTTAGAGAGTCTGCTGAAAATAAATCTTTAGAAATTCAAACATTATTATTTCCAGTCACCGTAGATCTTTCTCCGGTAGAAACGGATGTATTGAACCATCATTTGAAATTGGTCCAATCATTAGGGATTGAAATTGAACCTTTCGGGAATAAAAGTTTTTTGCTTAGAGCTGTACCAGCTATTCTAAAGAAACATGACCCTATCCATCTTTTACGGGACATTATTGAGTCATTGAGTCGGGAAGATCCAGAGGTTACTTTGAAGGAAAAATATGAAGAGATTGTAATAATGATGGCTTGCCGTAACGCAATAATGGTGAACCATCCTATGGGAATAGATCAGATTAAAAAACTAATTTCAGACTTAGAGCAAACTCAAATGCCTTTTACATGTCCACATGGAAGGCCAATTGCTTTATTGTTTGATATCAATGACATCTTGCGAAAATTTCAGAGAAAATAAATTATTGTAGTCTCCCCTACTTATTAAAACCTCAATTAGATATTTATTTTTTATCTAACCTTTAACTGTTATTTTTTTGATGGATTTGGCCATTTTTTTCAGTTTCTTGGTATTTTTTACTTTTTGAGATTTTTTTGAAACTTTCATTTGAAAGCCATTCGAATTTTTGCTGGCTTCAATAACAGTTTCTAAATCTTTTATACATTTTTTCTGTGAAGAGGCATTCAGCTTTCTGAAATGACTAAGAAGCTTTCTTTCTGCCACGGACGTGGTGACAGAGAAGTCTTCTTTAATACCTTTAAATGCTAGCCGTCCTTCCTTTAATGAGCCACTAATGACTTCAGCGTTGTCTGCTTTTATAGGAATAGTTTCCTGGTCCGAAAGCTTTAACCCGTCCGTTGAAAGTTTAGTGGTTAAAAGTCTGTCTAAAGTGATATTGCCTAATTTGGCAATTTTTATAAGCACGGAAACTGGAGCGTCTCTTTCCCCTGCTTCATAGCGAACGTATGTTCTAAAACCGATGTCAAGTACATCTGAGATTGCCATTTGAGTGCATTTAAGACGCTTTCGGATCGTTTTTAAATTTTCCGCCAAAATTGTCATAAAAAGAACTTCCTTTCTAATATCAACTCTTTAATATGTAAACTGTAAAGTCCCTAACCGGGTAGGAAAATAGCGGTGTCAAAATATTAAGGAACGGATTCTAACCCATTTTTTTTAAAAATGGTATCACAATGATAACTATAAATTTAAAAAATAAGGAAGGGGGCTTTTTACAAAGGGTAAGGTTGCTGCAAGAGCTAGGCTAGTTCGACGCCATTCTTTTTAAGGAATTTATAAGCTTCCTCTATCCAATGCCGTTCTTTCTCAAGTTTGTATTCCGGTAAGTCTTTAGAAGATCCAATAATGCTTTTCATGTGGTCAATGGCTTCTTGTTTTTTTCCACGTTTATCTAATAAACGTGCGTAATGATAGTAAGCTTTGAAAAAATGATACGAGTTGATCACCGCTTCATAAGTTTCTAAGGCCTTTTCCTCTTGACCCGAAAGACGGTAACATTCAGCTAGGCCGAAAATTGCATTGCCATAGTCGTATTTTTTATTTATTTTAATCAACTCTTCCAAAATTTCAGCAGCTTCTGCATGTCTTCCTAAACCATGTAAAGATTTGGCTAAACCATAACGAGCTTCGGTTAATTCTGGGTCACGTTGAATTGCTTCCTTGAATGGTGAAATGGCTTGTTCATATTGTCGTTTTTCTAAGTATAGAGTTCCTAGTTTTTCATAGTGATAAGGTTTATGAAACTTATTTATTAAATCTTTTAACTGCAAAGACTCTTCCGTCTCTACCTCCTTAGGGGGTGATGATTGGAATATTTTTACATTTCCCATCCCTTTGCTTGGAGTTTTGCTTTTGACAGAAAAATAATAAGCCAAAGCTCCAATTGGAATAGGATAGCTCAATACAATCATTAAAATAATCCAAACAAAATGTTCCTTACGATTAATGCAATCGAAGCACATCCAAATAGTGAAGATTAAAGATAAAGTCCAGAAAAATTCGGTCATAAATAATTTTAGGAAGTAAAAGCTAAGGCACCCTGTTTTTCAACAATCTCATTGCTTTCATTTAAAAGGATAACCCGAGGTTGATAATTGTCTTCATTTTCAACATTTATAATACCATAAGCCGCAATAATGATGCGATCATTTCTCTCTACCATTCTTGCGGCAGCCCCATTTACAGAAATTTTACCGCTTCCTCTCTCTCCGGGAATAACATAGGTTATAAAGCGATTTCCATTATTAATATCATAAATATGGACTTGCTCATATGATGAAAGCCCAACTTCTTCCATTAACATTTCATCAATTTCGATACTTCCTTCATAATCAATATCTCTATCTGTTACGGTAGCTCTATGCAATTTAGCTGATAACATTATTTTTTGCATTTTTCTTCTCATATAAGTAGTTGTCAATTAATCGGGCTTTTCCTACATGAACGGCTAAAGCCACGAGTGCATTTCCTGTAATTTCATTTATTGAAAAAAACTCTTTTGGATCACAAATTGAGACATAGTCAATTCGGGTATTGGGTTCACTGTGAATGATATGTCGAATTTTATCATGAATTTTTTTTGCAGAAAGTTCTCCACCTTCAAAAAGATCTTTTGCGGCATTAAGCGCTTTAGGCAAAACACCAGCAGAAATACGATCACGCTTATTCAAATAAACATTGCGTGAACTTTTAGCTAGACCATCTTTTTCCCTTACAATGGGCAAACCTACTATATTTATGTCTAAATTCAAATCTTTGACCATTACTCTTATGACTTCTAATTGTTGACGGTCTTTTTCTCCAAAAAAAGCGGTATGAGGCCGTACAATATTAAAAAGCTTTAATACGATTGTGGCTACCCCCCGAAAAAATCCAGGTCGACTTTTTCCACAAAGGTGCTCAGTAATTTTCTCTACATGAACGTAACTTTTATAACCTTTGGGATACATGCTTTCTGAAGTAGGTAAAAATACCACATCAACTCCAAGACTTTGTAATTGAGCCAAATCTTCTTCCAAGGAGGACGGGTAGCTATCTAAATCCTCCGTAGGACCAAATTGTGCAGGATTTACATAAATGCTGACCACTGTGCTGTCGCAGTCTTGCAGAGATCGCTTTACCAAACTGAGATGCCCTTCGTGAAGGCAACCCATGGTTGGTACAAAACCAATTTTTTGGCTTTGTGCATTTTTGAAATAAGACCACTTTTTCATTTCCTCAATTGATTTAATGACTTCCATAAAATTTAGCTCCAAATATTTTTACCTTTTTTCCTGAGAAACTTTTTTGAGTTTTTTCTTAGGTAAAAAATAAGAGTGTTTATTTTCTGGAAATTGCCCGTTTTGGACTTCACTCGCATATTGATTTAAGGCCGATTCAATAGTATCTCCAAGCTGTGCATAATGTTTTACGAATTTTGGAATAAAATCTTTATTCATTCCAAGCAAATCTTGAGTAACCAATATTTGCCCATCACAATGCGGCCCTGCGCCAATTCCAATAGTAGGTATAACCAAAGATTTAGTAATTTCTTCTGCTAACTCCATTGGAATTCCCTCTAAAACAATGGCAAATACTCCCGCCTTTTGAAGTTCCATGGCATCTTTCTTTATTTTTTTCCCATCCAATATGTCTTTTCCTTGGACTTTATATCCTCCAAATTGATGAACTGATTGCGGGGTCAATCCGACATGTCCCATAACTGATATTCCGGCATCCACTACACTCCTTACCTGAGGAAGCACTCGAACCCCACCCTCAATTTTTACGGCCTCTGCACCCCCCTCCTGAATAAATCGACCCGCATTTCGAATGGCTTCTTCTACAGAAACCTGGTAAGACATGAAAGGCATGTCTCCGACCAGAAGAGCTTTGCTCAATGCTCTTTTAACTGCCTTGGTATGATGGATCATTTCATCCATAGTTACTGGAAGGGTGTTTTCGTAGCCTAATGAGACCATGCCTAGCGAATCGCCCACCAAAACAATATCTATCTCAGCCTCATCAATAAATCGAGCAAAAGTAAAATCATATGCTGTTAAAGCCACAGATTTTTTATTGATTTTTTTCCATTCCATTAATTTTGGAATAGTGACCTTTTTGTTATTCATAATTTTTTTAAGGTTGGCTTGATCTGAAAAGAGGAAGGCTGTTTGTTGAAAAACAATTAAAAATAAAAAGCCCGCCGTTAAAATCGGTGGGCACGGAGGGGTCCTAAAATTTAAAAGATTTTCTTCCGGGTTCGAAGCCAAAATTTCTGGTCTTCTCCCAATTGCAATAATTAATCTTTAACTAGGTCACTCCGTCCCGGTCTTTTCAGGATCCAAGCGGATTATAATATTCACGGCCTATTGTATGATTATTGATTTTATGAATCAACTCCTGAAGGTCAATTTTTTTTTCCACAATATCAATTCCATTTGTGTTTACTACCAGGAGGGGAGTTTCGGTATAGTAGAAGAAAAAATTATTGAACGCTCCATTTACCTCTTCCATATAAGAGTATTCCATGTATCGCTCATAATCTCTCCCTCTTTTTTCGACACGGGCACTCAGGGTGGGAGTTCCAGCTTGAAGGAAAATTACCAAATCGGGTTTTGGAAGTTTAATTTGAATTAGTTGATAAAGTTGTTCATATAAATGAAATTCTTGATCGGTTAAGTTTAATTTGGCAAAAACCATATCTCTTTGAAATAAATAGTCGGTAATAACCACAGAGTTAAAAAGATCAATTTGAGCCAAATCTTGGTATTGTTTATACCGGCTTAGTAAAAAAAAAACCTGCGTTTGAAATGCGTAGGCTTCTCGATCTTCATAAAACTTGCTGATGAAGGGGTTCTCCGTTTCCATTTCTAAGACCAGTTTTGCATTAAAATGTTTGGATAATAACTTTGCTAAGGTGGTTTTCCCGGCACCTATTGCACCTTCAATGGCTATAAAACGAGGTTCACTCATTTAAGTTTCTCATATTTTTGTGGTTTTGGTGGATCCTTCGCAATATTTACAAATGAATTAGGGATAGCTCAATATTTCTTTAATGGTTAATTTCAATTCTCGAAGATCGGCGGATTTTACAACATATGCCTCAGAGGCCCAAACCTGAAAATCTTGTTTATAGCTTCCATAAGCGGAACACAAAATTACCGGAATATGCTTTTTGGTGGCTTTTAATTTTTGTAGGAATTCGATTCCGTTCATTCCTGGCATTTTGATATCCAGTGTAATCAAATCGGGCTCATTTATTTCGATCATTTTAAGAGCTTCTTCAGCATTCTTGGCACAGGTTACATCGTACCCGTCATCTTGAAGTTCTTCTTTATAAAGAAGCCTGATATTATCTTCATCATCTACTACCAGGATTTTTTTCAAACTAGACTCCAATTGTGAATCAATTTTTATTGGAAAAATTATGATACTACCAATCTATCGGTTTGGTAGATTAGTCTCTAATTTTTATTACATTCAGTGGATTTTTGCAACGGGAAATACAAATATACGGACACCCCATTAGGATAGTTATTCTTTACCTCTAAATAACCTTTATGACTTTCCATTATTTTTCGAGAAATGGACAGTCCAAGACCTGTTCCAGACTCTTTGGTTGTAAAAAATGGATTAAAAATATTTTGAAAAGTTTCAGGGTCGATTCCTATACCAGTATCAGTGATTATGATCCCTAACATTTCTTCCCCTTGAATCGAAGTAGGGAGCAAAGAGGAAACATTAATTTGACCACCCTGCGGCATGGATTCGAATGAATTAAAAAATATATTTATTAATACTTGTTTGATCCTTTTGAGGTCAACCTTTATGGAAGGCAAGTTTTCAGAGATTTTATTTTGGATTGGGATATTTTTTTCTCTAGAGTCAATTTCGAATAATTGAACTACTTCTTGAACCAATTCGTAGGGAGGGCAATCTTCGAAATTTAATGAATCTGATTTTGAAAAAAGAAGAATATTTTTTAGTATGGTTTCCAGCCTTTGCACTTCACCCACAATTATATTGGAATAGCCGACTAAACTATCTATTGAATCTATGGCATTCCTTTGTTTTGAAATTTTTGTTAATTGACTCTGTAATCTTCTAGAAAAACCTCCGATCGATACCAGAGGATTTTTTATTTCATGAGCGACTTCTGCCGAAAGCTCCCCCAACGCTGCTAACTTTTCAGACTGAATCAGGAGTTCTTTTGTCGATAATAGTTCTCGATTGGACTCTAATAATTTAGAAATTAACCGAGAGTTCTCTAAAACCCATCCCATATGTGTGGACAGCCTTATTAATAAATGAATTTTTGAGTCGGTAATGGGTTCATTGTTGTATCGATTGTCCACAAGGACAACTCCCAACACTTCTTGTTGTGGCATTATTGGCACTGTAGCAAATTGATTTACCCCAAGAGACGTTGCAAAATCTTTAGGAACCAAAGGATCCTTTGAAGCATCTTGTATAATAAAGGGTCGTTTTTGCAGGGCTGTTTCGGAAACAATATGTTTAGAGTGTTCTAAAGGGATACTAAGGGATTGAGCAAAATGGTGAAAGGTTGATTGTTGGTACTTATTTCTATCAGGCTGGCCTAAAATCCATTTCAAAGCTCCTTCTTTTTGACTTTCTAAATTGGACCAAATTTGTTGAGCATCTTCATTAGAGTCAGGGCCTAATCCAATACTTCCTTTTAAAAATGATTCACCTTCATCTACCAAAAATAATATGGCTCGATTAAAACCTCCCCCTCCGCCTAAAGTCATTCCAGTTAGTAAAATCCATAACCTTTGATCCAATTGGGAAGTTTCTTGAACCGCCATGCTGATATCATAAAGTAATGTTTGCTCTTTTAATAACAGTTGACTTTTGCTGTAGGCAATAGCGTTTCTTATACAACCGGTCATTTGGCCGGAAATAGTTTCTAAAATGGTGACTTCAGTGCGATTGAATTTCCTGGAATCCTTTGTGTGAACATTTATAACTCCTATGCAGTCTTCCTGGTCAATCAAAGGAACGGAAAGCATAGAAGGGAATCTTTCTTCTTCAATTTCAGGAAAATAAACGAACCGAGGATCCTTGATGGCATCACTTAAAGCAAGTGTGGACTTATTTTCCGCTACCCACCCAGTTATACCTGCTCCAGGTTTAAGGTAGATTTGTTTAGCTTGTTGTTCGGGGAATCCGCTTGAACCTCTCAATTTTAATCGAGGTTCTTCTCCCTCAATATCCATTAAATAAATGGAGCATGCATCCATACGCATTCGACTTTTAATGACTTCAATGGTCTTGTTTAAAATTTCATCAAGATCAAGAGTGGAACTGGAAATCCGTGCAACTTCTCTAAGTATTTCTAAGCCGATGGCACTTTCTTGGTCCATTGCGAAATTTTGAAGTTAATGGGTAATTAATGGTTAAGAATATTGTTGTAAAGATTTTCATACAACTTTGCAGAATGTGACCAACTATTGTCTCGGGACATTCCGTTTTTTACTAATTGCCGCCAAAGGCCGTGATCTTTATAAGAAAAAAGAGCTAATCGAACAG
Source organism: Nitrospinaceae bacterium (assembly GCA_965223665.1). Lineage (GTDB taxonomy): Bacteria > Nitrospinota > Nitrospinia > Nitrospinales > Nitrospinaceae > CBDCVY01. The sequence continues at coordinate 1,237,913 of OZ245011.1, read as the reverse complement.
CCTGTATTAAATATTTTAATTCAAATGATTGGAATAGAAAACCGGTTCCTTCTCCGGACTGATAATTAAATGGTTCTATAGTATCCTTTAACCCTCCTACAGCCCTTACAATCGGCACTGTGCCATATCGGAGGGCATACATTTGAGTAAGTCCACAAGGTTCATATAGGGAGGGCATAAATAAGAAATCACTTCCAGCTAGAATTTCATGGGCTAATTTTTCGTTAAAGCCTAAGTTGCATGAAATATTGTTTGGAAACTCTTGGGATTTTTCAGAAAAGAACTTTTCAAAATATTCATCTCCAGAACCCAACAAAACAAAATTGACATTTTGCTTTAACAGCCATGGAAGGATTTCAACCATTAATTCGATTCCCTTTTGAGAAGAAAGTCTGGTAACCATGCAAAATAATGGTTTTTTTAAATCCGGGGTTAAGTTTAGTTTTTTTAATAAAGCTAATTTGCATTCTTTTTTACCTGCCGGAAATTTTGTACTGTAATTTTGGGGAATATGTGAATCCTTTTCGGGGTCCCAAATTTCATATTCAACCCCATTTAAAATCCCGTGCAAATTTTCTTGACGGTGTCTTAAAACTCCATCCATTCTAAAACCATGTTCTGGAGTTTGAATTTCCTTGCTATAGGTAGGGCTTACAGTGGTAATAGAATCTGAAAAAATGAGCCCCGTTTTTAGAAAACTAAACTCTCCATAAAACTCTACCCCTTCTTGGTTGTATAAAGACCATGGCAAATGAGCTATGGGTAATACGGAGTCATGAAAGTTTCCCTGATATCCTAAATTATGAATCGAAAAAACAGTTTTAGTATTTTTGAAAAAGGGGTCAGAGTGGTAAAGAACTTTTAGGTAGGCTGGAATAAGGCCTGTTTGCCAATCACTACAATGAATTATATCCGGACGAAATCCCAAAGATTTGCAAGATTCTAAAATTCCACGACAAAAAAAAATGAACCTTTCCGCATTATCTGAATAATCGTAGCCGCTCTCTCCATAAAAGGAATTTCTATCGTAATAATGTGAGTGATCCAAAAAATAAATTGGAACTTGGTTGTCGAGTTTGCCCTCTGACAAAGTTGCCTTGATTGTATTTTTTCCCACGGGGACTTTGATTTCTAACCCCAGGGGGCGAATAGGTTGTTTAGTGGATTCTACAGATTTATACTTTGGTAAAAAAATTCGAATATCATGACCCAGATGATGTAGCGCACCTGGAAGTGCGGACGACACATCAGCTAAACCACCGGATTTTGCATAAGGTTGGACTTCTGAAGTGGCGTATACGATTTTTAAGCTGCGGGCCATTTTATGGTGGGATTAGGGATCGAACGGAGAGTTTCCGCCGCTTCTTCTGGGGGTACGGGGTTGATGTAAAAGCCGGTTCCTTGTTCGATCCCAGCTATACGGGAAAGTTTGGGCATAATTTCTATGTGCCAGTGGTAATAATTATTATGATTACCTTGAATAGTACTATTGTGTAATACCATATTATAGGGTGGACATTCAAGTGCCTCGCCAATTTTCAATAATACCATTTTTAATATGTTTGCAGCAGAAGTTAAAGAAGATAAAGGTTCGTCTTCGAAATGAGACTGATGATGTTTGGGTAAAATCCATGTTTCATATGGAACTCTGGGCGCATATGGACAAAGAGCAATAAAATCGGAATTCTCCATCACTATCCGTCGGCCATCTATTCTTTCCTGGGAAATAATATCACACCATACGCAACGTTCCTTAAACTCATAATATTGTTTTGCCCGGCTGATTTCATCTACTATAAGTTCCGGTACCACCGGAAGAGCCAGAAGTTGGCTATGTGTGTGTTCAAAGGTGGCCCCAGCGGCATCTCCATGATTTTTAAAAATTAATATATAACGAAGTTGTGGGTTCTTTTTTAATTCGATAATTCTTTTTTGAAAAGCCCATAAACAATTTTGAACATTTCTTTCAGGTAACCGCTCTAACACAGCACTGTGATTTGGAGATTCGATGATTATCTCTTGCGATCCTATTGCATTCATCCTGTCAAATATACCCTCGGCCAATTTTTCTGTAGAGCCTTCAGGGGCCAATGATGGATATTTACTTGGGACTACCCTTAAGGACCAATCGGGTTCTTGAGATAAAACTCCATTAGAGTGTAGTGTCAGGATTTCCTGTTTTGTTTGACTTTCATTTCCAGGACAAAATGGGCAATCAGTAATTTGTCTTCTAAAGGTTACCCTGGGAAAATCTACCAACTGGTTCCATTGTTCTTCGGAAATAATGACCCATCGATCGACAATAGGGTCTTTTCTTAATTCGGGTGTTGCATGCATAAAATAAGTCTCTAATTAGTGTTGATTGTTAGTAATGTTATGCAAAGCATAATGAAAAGTCAATTTTGGTATAATACTTATTGCAAAAAAAAATATTTATGGAATGATTATTTATAAAAAATATAATGACAAAATAAATATTTTTTCAGAGACACGAAATAGATTTATATAATTAAATAATTAATATAATGAAATCCTTAAAAGGCAAAAAGATTGTATTAGGTGTTACTGGAGGTATCGCTGCGTTTAAGGCAGTTGAACTGCTACGACTCTTGATCAAGGCAGGTGCGTCAGTTTTTGTTGTCTTGTCCGAAAATGCAAAAAAATTTGTGACTCCGCTTACTTTTGAAGCTTTATCGGAAAACCCTGTATACCATCAAGTCTTTGATGGAGATAATTCGGCAAGTATGGAACACATTGCTGTTGCAGAAAAATCTGACCTTTTTGTCATTGCTCCAGCAACGGCAAACTCAATTGCCCAATTAGCACAAGGATTAGCAGATAATCCTGTCTCAAATTTATTTTTGGCTTTTTCCGGTCCGGTTGTTGTGGCCCCCGCAATGAATGAAACGATGTGGGAAAATGCTGCGGTTCAAAGTAACATTAATATTTTAAAGAAAAGGGGCCTTAAAATTATTGAACCAGAATCAGGTGTGTTGGCCTGTGGAGTTGTCGGGCAAGGGAGGTTGGCGGAACCTTCTCTCATATTTGAAGAAATTCAAAAGTATTTTTCTACTACAGGGGATCTCGTTGGGAAAAATATTTTAGTAACTGCGGGACCTACGCGCGAGCCTATTGACCCAGTAAGATTTATTACAAACGCCTCCTCAGGGAAAATGGGGTATTCAATAGCGATAGAAGCTAAATCAAGAGGGGCAGATGTTACTCTAATTTCAGGCCCCACTAGCTTAGAGCCACCAGCTGGAATTAAACTTTTTCGATGTCAAAAAGCTGAAGAAATGAAGAAATTGGTTTTAGATAATTTTTTGAATTGTAATATTCTTGTTATGACCGCGGCCGTAGGGGATTACTCTCCTTTAGAAATTTCAAAGGAAAAAATCAAAAAAGAAATTGATAAGCCTTTTGGATTGAAATTAATTCCAACTGTAGATATTTTACAAGAAGTGGCTAAAGTAAAAAATAACCAGTTTGTGGTTGGGTTTGCAGCCGAAAGTCAAAACTTAATTGAAAACGCGAAAGAGAAATTAAATAAAAAAAAGTTAGATATGATAGTGGTCAATGATATTAGTTCTCCGGGAATAGGTTTTAGTAGCGATAATAATCGAGTTAGTATTTTAACTCCTAATGGAAACATAGAGTCAGTTCCTAAATTGCCTAAAAAGGAAATTGCCAAAATCGTTTGGGATCATATTTCTATTCAATTAAAAAAGTAACCTCAGTTGATTTTTTAATTTTCTGTTTTCGCATTAACCGCACATCGAAAACCCACCGTTTGATTCCGGACTTTGGAGACAGTAGCGTTTCGATAAGTTAGTCTTACATCTTCAGCACCATTCCTCCAATTCCCGCCTCTAATGATTTTATATTTTCCTTTTTTAGGTCCTTGGGGGTTTTTTTTCGGAGAAAATAAATAATATTCCGGATCATGCCAATCTTGAACCCATTCCGAGACATTTCCAGAAAGATCATAGACCCCATAGTCAGATTTGCCTTTTTCATAAGAGCCTACTGGCTTGGTTTTACCAACTAGATTATTGAAATTCAGCTTAGTTTTATCGGGAGCTTCATTTCCCCAGGGATATTTTATGGATCGTTTTCCTCTAGAAGCTTTTTCCCATTCGGCTTCGGTGGGGAGTCTTTTTCCTTTCCAATTACAGTATTTATGGGCTTCCTTCCAGGTAATTCCGACAACGGGCTGTAAGGGTTGATTGAAGTCCGCATTATCAAAAAATCTTGGCGCTTTAGAAATTGCAGTGCTTTCCATATATACCTTATAGTCTTTATTGGTCACTTCAAAAATATCAATATAATAACCATTCAAAAAAACATCATGTGCAGGATCCTCTGGTCCTAAGTGGTGCCTATCGGCTTGAAATATAGATACTGGATCCAGCTCCTTTAATGAATGGAAGCTGCCCATTGTAAATACACCTTCGCTGATTAAGGCCATATTGGAATAATCTGTTGTGGGTTGGGAATCGGAGTTTTGAGAATGTACGGCAACAGGGATCAATAAAATCAAGTAGATAAGAATTTTAATCACTTTATTCATTATTTTTTTGTATGCAAATAAAATCAGTTAATAAAATAAGGAATACAAATAGGCGTTTAACAATCATTTGAAATATGGAAACTCACTGTTAATTGACAGAGTTTTAGAATCATACTAGAATTTCTCCAGTTTCAATAATTGTTTAAGCATGGATACAAAATACCATTTTCCGAATGCTTAAACAAAGAGGGAATTATTGATGGATAAAAATAAAAAAGAACCAATCGCATTACGACAACCGCAAAATTACCAATTGTGTTTTAATTGTGGTTTTCCCAATCGTCAATCTGACACCAATTGTATGTACTGTAGTACAAACTTGGTAGAAGATAGTGGGTTAATTTCCTGGTTACGCCAAACGTATCATGTTTTACGATGGCGATGGCAATTAAAGCAAAAAAGGGAAAATTTGCAGAAAAAGTCTCCCTTCACATTTTGGAAGAGCGCAGGTTATTTTTGCTTAGGATTGATTTTAAGTTTTTCAGGTGTATACATTTTTACTATGTCCATTTCTGAAAACTCTTTTTCAAATGCCATTATTGCTATTCTATTGTTGATTTATGGGTTTTATACCATTAAAACTTTCTTATCTAGACGGTAACCTCTTCAATTTATTTCAGCGATAATTCTCAAGGGAGCTCCACTACCTCCCCCGATTTTCATTGGCAAAGCAATAACTCTGAATCCTTTAGAGGGGATTTTATCCAAATTTCGTAGGTTTTCGAACCCCGGGATATTCGCTTTCCCAAAAACCTGATGAGCTTTAAATTTTTTTGACAGGCCAAAATCCAGGCTTGCTGTGTCTAACCCAACAGCCACAACTTTGCGCGACACTAACAATTCTGCGACTTTTTCACTAAACCCTGGAAAGTGCAGGTTTGAGGCATCCCCCTTTACATCAGATCCCAGATATTTAATTTTTTCAGGCCAAAACTTTTCCCAACCTGTTCTAATTAATACAATGGTTCCAGGGGGAATAGAACCATGGGTTTTTTCCCAAGTAATTATATCTTCTGTTGAAATAAGGTAGTCGGGATTGATAAGCGCTCTTTTACTCACGTCAACCAGTATTCCCGGGGCAATTAAACTTGATAATGGAATTTGATCCACTCTCCATTTACCCTTGGCAAAATGGGCAGGAGCATCCATGTGAGTACCTCCATGTTCTGCGGCCAAATAATTATTAGCCTCATACCAATAACCTCCTTTGGTTGGACCTTTATGGACAACATCTAGTTTGAATGATTGGCTAGTTGGCCAATAGATGGTTTTTTCGTCAAAGGAATGAGTTAAATCGATAAGATTTTTTTGAGAAAGTCCCTTTTGTGGGAAAATCAATATTAACGGTAGCTGAAATATAAGACATATGGTTAAGAGTTTAAATAGATTGGTTTTTTGAGTATTCATAGGTTCTCCCGTGCTGATAAATTCATTATTCTCTTTTGGTTGCATCTTATACAATAGGAGCATCATCTAAAAGACAGGATGATCCCAATGAATGATAATTCTTTAAATGAAATTAAGCATATCACGATTCCCATTAAAGGGATGAGCTGTGCAGGTTGTGCCTCAAGGATTGAAAAAAAATTAGCTAGTCTAAATGGTGTAGACCAGGCGACGGTTAATTTTGGTGCAGAATCGGCAACGGTAGATTACCACCCTACAAGTGTGTCTCCTGATATTATCCTAAACACAGTTGAGAGTATTGGGTTTGAGGTTCCTTATATAAAAAAGAATTTAAGTATAGAAGGGATGATTTGTGCCTCATGTGTGTCACGTGTAGAGAAAAAGCTTAAAGAATTGAATGGAGTAGTAAACGCTCAGGCCAATCTAGCAAGTGAAAAAGTCGCAATTGAGTACCTGGGCTCACGTGTTGGTGTTATTGATTTCCAAAAAGCCTTAAATGAAATTGGTTATAATCTCATCACTGAAGAAACCGAAATTGTTTCTTCCTTCCCTGAAAAGGACAATCATCAGCGAGAATATAAAGTCCTTTTATATAAATTTATTTTTTGCGCTTTTTTTAGTGTCCCTATTCTATTTTTGAGCATGTCTGGAATGAACTCAAATTTATTTGAAAGTAAGAGTTCGTTGTTTTGGATTTTATTGATATTAACAACGCCTGTGCAGTTTTGGGGTGGTTGGCAATTTTACAAGGGAACCATCAACGGACTTAAACATGGATTTGCTGATATGAATACCCTAATTGCTTTAGGGACATCCGCTGCGTATATTTATAGTTTTATCCTTACAGTATTTCCTGGTCTCATGAGTGATTTTATGGATAAAACATCGGTTTATTTTGATACGTCGGCAATGATAATCACTCTGGTTTTAATGGGAAGGCTTATGGAAGCTCGTGCAAAGGGTAGAGCATCCGATGCCATTAAAAAGCTCATTGTTATGCAGGCGAAAACGGCAAAGGTCATAAGAGATGGAAAAGAGATTGAGATAGCCATCGATAAAGTAATGATTGATGAAATTGTTTGCGTAAGACCAGGAGAAAAAATTCCTGTGGATGGAATTCTAGTTGAGGGAAATTCCTCTGTAGATGAATCTATGATCACAGGTGAAAGTATTCCTGTCGAGAAAAAAATTGGTGATGCTGTTATTGGAGCCAGTATAAATAAATCAGGATTTTTTAAATTGAAGGCGAATCGATTGGGAAAAGATTCCGTATTAGCCCATGTAATAAAACTGGTTGAGGAGGCTCAAGGATCAAAAGCCACTGTCCAAAGATTGGCAGATAAAGTGGCCGGCATTTTCGTCCCGATTGTAATTGGAATAGCAATTGCTGCATTTTTGGTTTGGTGGATTTGGGGACCTCAAATCACCACTTTGACTACCAGTGCATTTCCTTTTGCAATGATGGTTATGATTTCGGTTTTGATTATTGCATGCCCATGCGCCCTGGGGTTGGCGACACCCACAGCCATAATGGTGGGGACAGGTAAAGGGGCAGAATTGGGTGTCTTAATAAAAGGTGGGGAAACTTTAGAGCAAATTCAAAAAGTGGATACTGTCGTGTTTGACAAAACAGGAACCCTTACAGAAGGAAAACCAAAGGTAACCGATGTGTTTTCACTGCCCGGCTCAGGAATGGAAGATCAACAATTATTAACAATGGCTGCTTCTTTGGAGAAAGGATCTGAGCATCCCTTGGGCCAAGCCATTGTGGAAGAGGCGATGACAAGGAATTTAACCCTTTTTCCCGTAAAAAATTTCAAAAATTTGCCAGGCTTTGGTGTACAAGCATGGTTGGAAGATGAAGAGGTTTCAATTGGAAACGCACGTTTTATGAAAGAAAAAGGTTTAGATTTGTCTAAAGTTTCGAATACGCTGACTAAATTTGCAGATCAAGGTAAAACTCCTATGTTTGTCTTGAAAGGCAAAAAGTTTTTAGGGATTATTGCTGTAGCGGACCAGATAAAGTCAGAGGCATTAGAAGTAATAAAGGATTTAAAGGGTCGAGGATTGAAAGTAGTTATGATTAGTGGTGATCACTCCCTGACCGCTCAAGCTGTTGCCAGACAAATTGGAATTCAAGAGGTGCATTCGGAAATATTGCCCAGTGGGAAGGCCCACGAGGTAGAAAGGCTGATGAATGAAGGCCGTTTTGTGGCCATGGTAGGTGATGGAATCAATGATGCCCCTGCTTTGGCAAAAGCCAATGTTGGAATTGCAATGGGTTCAGGAACCGATGTGGCTATTGAAACGGCAGATGTGACTCTAATGTCCAAAAAATTGTATGGGGTGATCAATGCAATTGATTTAAGCAAAGCGACGTTGAAAAAAATTAAACAAAACTTATTTTGGGCCTTTTTCTATAATAGTGTGGGAATTCCTGTTGCAGCGGGTTTGCTGTATCCAGCGTTTGGAATTTTATTAAAACCTATGTTTGCTGCTGTGGCGATGTCACTTAGTTCAGTTTCAGTAGTGAGTAATTCCCTTTTGCTCAAAGGATTCCGGCCATTAAATAGAAAAAACTAATATTAAAAGTAAGAGGAGCAATAGTTTAAAAAATTGAAATTAGTTATCCTTTGAGGAGGTTCTCAAAACAAATTGAGGAAGGTTTTTAAAACCGCTGCTAAATTGAATATTCCCATCCTGTAAAACCAGCATTGCTTCCGTTCCTTCAAGATTTTCTACCCAACTTAATCCTTTTGGTGAACCCATTACAAAAATTGCTGTTGCAATGGCATCTGCCTCCATTACTGTGGGTGCAGAAACAGTTACAGAAGTTAAGCCTTCTGCTGGCCTTCCTGAGCTTGGATTGAGAATATGATGATATCTTTTCCCCTCTTTTTCAAAATATTTTTGATAATCTCCTGATGTTGCTACGGCAATTCCTTCTACACCAAATGAAGCTAAAAGATTTTGAGGTTTTCGTGGATGTTGTAAGCCTATTATCCAGGGATGTTCAGGGTCTTTTTTTCCAAATGCGATTAAATCACCCCCAGCATTAATAATCCCATTAGGTACTAAACCTTTTAAAATTTTATAAGCTAAATCTACTGCGTATCCTTTGGCAATGCTACCTAAATTCAAATTCATACCAGAACGCGCCAAACGGATTTTATTTTTAGAAATTTCAATATCCTGAAAATTCACCAACGAAATTGCCTTTTTTAATTCTTTCTGCGAGGGAACCAAAGGGTTTTGATTTTCAAAGTTCCACAATTTGGCTATCGGTCCGATAGTAATATCTAAAGCCCCATTTGATTCCTTAGCCCAATAGACTCCTGATTGGATTACTTTTAAAACATCTGGTGAAACGGCTATAAAATTCTTTCCTGAGTTTTCATTTATTTGGGACACCTCTGATTCTTTAATATAGGTACTCATCAGTTTTTCAATTCGACCAATTTCATCAAAAGCCTTGGAGGAAGCCAAAGCCGCAACTTTTTCATCAGCACCTGAAATAGTTATCTCGACCAAAGTGCCCATTAGGAATTGGGTACGTTTATAAGGTGTATTTGTTTCAGGAGAAGTGCATCCGCCAAACAAATGGATTGGAACAAGAATTAGGATTAAGAGTCTAGGTTTAAGCCAATACATAAAATCAACTTTGAACGCCTTGTATTAATATTTCTCTGTTATAAACCGCAAGGACATCTGATCGGTTTATGAAACCAATGATTTTTTGTTTATCACCTATTTGAACTACGGGAAGTTGATCTACGCCCAACTCTGTAAATTTTTCCATGGTTTCTTGAAGATTGTAATTGGGCGTCAGGGTCATGACATCTTTGGTCGCTAAATCAATAGCGGTTGTCTCAGGAGAGATTTCTTTAGACAGAGCAACTTCTCGAAGATCTGAAAAAGTTAGAATTCCCACCATCTTTTCCTCTGTATCTACTATTGGATAATAGGAGTGATTGGTTTTGGAGACTAAATCCTTAAGTTGAGGAAGGGCGAGTGTCGAGGGGATTGTAACTACTTCACTATTCATTACATCTCTAACATATATAGAGCTTAATATGCTGACCGCTCTTCCGTGACGAATATTAATTCCATCATTAATTAAGTTTTGAATGTAGAGTGAGTTTTTATTGTAATTTCTTAATGTGTAAGTTGAAACTATGCAACAGCCCATTATTGGGAGAATTATGGTGTAATCATTCGTCATTTCGAAAAGGATTAAAATGCAAGTCAAAGGAGCTTGAAGAACGGCACTTGTTACCGCCCCCATTCCTACTAATGCATAAGATTCGCTAGTCGCTGTAAGCGAGGGGAAGATAGTATGGACAAGAGTTCCAAATGTTGCTCCTAGCATGGATCCTATAAACAATGAAGGTGCGAAGGTTCCCCCTATACCGCCTGATCCCAAACACAAAATTGTAGCTATCAGTTTAAAAAAAATTAAGGCGAAAGTGATTTGCCAAATCATGTTTCCATTTAGGGCTTGTTCCATAAAGGGGAATCCATTTCCTTTGATTTGAGGAAGAAATATGGCAATTAAACCCACCATGAGCCCTCCTAGTGCAGGTTTAGCCCATATGGGTAAGGGAACTTTTTCAGAAAAAAACTTTTGGCTCCAAAAATAGGAATGGATATAAGCTCGGGCTAGATGTCCACAGATGACACCTAATATTAAATAGAAAATAATTTCAATCGGGCTGACCATTTCGTGAAGTGGTGTTTGAAAAGTAAGTTCATTTCCTTCTATTGCGCGGCCCGTAACAGTACCTATTACTGAAGCTATTATAATGGGACTAAAAGTGCGGATAGTAAACTCTCCAAGAATTATTTCCATAGAAAACAATACACCCGCCAAAGGAGCGTTAAATGTGGCGGCGATTCCTGCTGCGGATCCACAACCGACCAAAACACGAATACGCTCCGTTGATAATTTAAAAAATTGTCCAATGGCAGAACCGATGGCTGAGCATATTTGGACGGTGGGGCCGACTCTTCCTGCAGAACCACCTGAACCAATAGTTATTGAAGAGGTAATTGCACAAACAAAAAGGGACCGTCGTTTAACTTTTCCATTTTTGAGGGCTACGGCCTCGATGACTTTGTGAATACCATTCTCTGCGATTACTTCGGGAAAATATTTCCATAAAATGCCAATTATTAAACCACCTAATAAAGGCATAAGGGGCAATAAAAAAAGAGTGGAGTTTCCAGAAAGTCCAAAAAATGCCATTCCTTTTTCAGAGAATAGCCACTCACAACCTGAAATCATCCAACGAAAAAAGGTGGAAGCCATTCCAGCAAAAAAACCAATGATGGCAGCAAGAATTAGAAAGTTGTATTCTTTCCCCCAAAAGGTTCTTATCTCTAATAAAAAATGGTCGTAAAGGGAGCGCATGGAGTGTCCATTAATGTTTTCTAATTCACATTATAAGTTCTGGCTTGCTTCTTGACTAGTAAACTCCCCATAAATATTTGGTGTAATTAGCTGGATATTCAAGTTATTGCTCGTATCTATAGGTTGTGTTATTCTCAACCAGTTTTTTAGAAAAAATGAATTGACTAATTTGAGAGGCTTAAATGGTAAAGATTGCACCATCTATTTTGTCAGCCGATTTTAGTAAATTAGGCGAAGAAATCAAGGCGGTTGAGGAAGCAGGAGCAGATTGGATTCATGTGGATGTGATGGATGGTAAATTTGTTCCCAATATAACTGTAGGTCCTTTGGTAGTTGAAGCTATTCGACCTATTACCAAACTTCCTTTGGATGTCCATTTAATGATAGAAGATGCAGACAAGTATATAAATGATTTTGCTAAGGCTGGCGCAGACATTATTTCAGTGCATGTTGAGGCGTGTCCGCATTTGCACCGGACTATTCAACAAATAAAAAATGCTGGAAAAAAAGCGGGAGTCGTTTTAAACCCCGGAACGACTATTTTTTGTTTGGATGAAATAATAGAAGATGTAGATATGATTTTGCTGATGTCAGTAAATCCCGGATTTGGAGGGCAGACTTTTATTCAGCAAGTTCTTGGAAAAATTCAATTGCTTAGAAACACGTTAGAGGAATCTGGTGTTGAAATGGATTTGCAGGTCGATGGAGGAGTAAAACCTGAGAATGCTGCAATAGTCAAAAAAGCGGGTGCAAATGTTATAGTCGCCGGTTCCGCAATTTTTGAAAGTGATGATTATAAAAAAGCCATTCAAGCTTTAAGAGAGGCATAAGTGTCTTGTTATTGAAACCTAGGAAGAGTGTTTGGCTTGTTGATTTTCTATTTTGTTTTGTACCTTTTGAACATGTTGAAGCTTTTCTAAAGTTCCGGGTAGTTCGGGATTGATTTCCAAAGCTTTGGAGAAGCTTTTCTCAGCATCTTTCCATTTCTTTTGTTTCATAAATAAATCTCCTAAGCTATCCATCAAATTTGGATCATCCGGATGAATTTCTAAGGCTGCGCGAAATTGCTTTTCTGCTGCGCTAAAATTATTTTGAACTAAATATAGATATCCTAAATTGTTATGAGCTTTCACAAAGTTTGGGTTTAGGTCTATAGCTTTTATATAAACTTTTTCTGCTTGCTCAAACTCTTTCTTTGAAATATAAAGGTTTCCTAGATTATAGTAGGCCTCGACGTTATTTGGATCTAATGAAATGGTTTTTTTGTAAGCTGTTTCAGCAGTAGAACTATTATTTAGCTTTCGGTAAATTTCGCCCAAATTAAAAAATGCGTTTGAGTTGGTTGGGTCTAATTCAGTTGCATTTAGATAAGCCAGTTCAGCTTGAAGGAAATTTTCCTGACTAAAGTGCAAGGCTCCTAAACTCGAATAGGCCTCAACATGCTTTGGATCTAAGGTTAGAGTTCTCTCAAGTGACCGTTGAGCTTTTTTGTAGTCTTTTTTTTGCCAATAAATTTTCCCTGAATTAAAATGAGCTTCAGTATTTTTACTGTCAAGTGAAATTGCTTTTGCAAAGCTTGTTTCTGCCTTATTTAAATCATTTTGTTTCTGATAAATTTTTCCAAGCTCTACATAGACAGATGCAAAGCTTGGGCTAAGGGCAAGAGTTTTCTCAAATGCTGATAGAGCCTTTGGTAAATCGTTCTGATTCGCGTAAATCTTTCCAAGACTAAAATGACCATGTACCAAGTTCGGGTTTAAGTGAATAGCTTTTGCGTAAGAAGCTTCTGCTCGCGCTACTTGGTTTTGATCTGAATATAAATCCCCTAGATGAAGGTGAGGTAAAGCAAAGTTTGGGCTCAAGTCAATAGCCTTTTGAAAAGCCATTTCAGCTTTAATTCCCTCATTTTGGTCAGCATATACCTTTCCAAGACTGTAATAAGCTTTAACGGAAGAAGGGTCCAAATCTATAACTTTTTTGTAAGTAGATTCTGCTTTTTTAAACTGTTTATGATTTTTATAAATGTCACCCAAGTTCATATGGGCAGAAGTAAATTTTGGGTCCAAGCTTATGACTTGAAGAAAAGCGCTTTCTGCTTTAACCGGCTCCTTTACCTCCAAAAAAATGTATCCCATTTGATTGAAGGCCTCAATGTAACTTGGATCTAATTGAACCACCTTTTGAAATGCGGATATTGCATTTGGATATTCTTTGTTGATCTTATATAGGGTTCCAAGTCTGAAAAAAGCATCGATATGTTTAGGATTTAACTCTACGGTTTTTAAATAAGCAATTTCGGCTTTTTTAATATCATTTTTATTTTGAAAAATTTTTCCTAAATTAAAAAAAGCGGAGGTTGACTTAGAGTTTAACTCCAAGACTTTTTTGAAATGTGTTTCTGCTTTTTCAAAATTTGAATTTTCCATATAAAGATTAGCAAGTCCCTGAACTGTAGCAAAGTCATTTGGGGTTAATTCCAATGCTTTAAGGTAGGATTGCTCACTTTTAGGAAAGTTCTTTTTTTGGTGGTAAAGTCTAGCTAATTGATAATGGGCAGGAGCAAATTGGGGTTTAAATTCTAGAACTTTTAAATATGAGTTTTCAGCATCTTCAAATTGATTTTTTCCTTTGTAAAGAAAACCTAGATTAAATAAGGCAGGAACAAAATTCGGGTTTAATTCAATAGCCCTTTGGTATGTTTTCTCAGCTTCATCATATTTTTTTTGCTCTACATAAAGATTTCCTAAACCATTTATAGGGTTCGGGTTTTTAGGGTCAAGTTCTATGGCTTTTATATAAAATTCTTCTGCTTTTTCAAAATGTTTCTTTTTCGTATATAAATTTCCCAGGCCATTGTAGGAGTATGCAAACTTGGGATTGATTTCAATTGTGTTCTTATAAGCGGCTTCTGCTTCTAAAAATTTTCCTTGTTCAAGGTATAGATTCCCCAATCCATTTAATGGATAAATAAAGTTGGGGTCAAGGCTAAGTGATTTTTCATAAGCAATTTTTGCTTTTTCATAATATTTTTGTTCATGGAAAAGTTTCCCGATATTGTAGTAGGTGAGAGGAAATCCCTCATGGACAATAAGTGCTTGTTTGTAATAATTAAATGCCGAATCTAAATCCTTTTTTTCGCTAAAAGCTACTCCCACTAAATTCAATAATCGAACTTTAATCACCCTGTTCCTTGGCTTCATTTTTAAGCCTTCAACTCCATCTTTAATCGTCTTTTCCCAATCTCGTTCTATGTAGGCCTGTGTAGCGGAGTTAAGGTAGTCCTCAGGGTAGAGTATTTTGTCTTCAGTAACTTCTTCAATAGGTTCAAAAAACTCCTCCTCCTGTTTTTGAATGATAGAATTGGAGCCTTTTGTTTCAACATCCGGTATGGTTATATCAATTTTATTGATGCGAAAATTTGAGTTTGTGTCAATTATGAAATTTTGTGAAAAAATAAGACGAGAAATTTGATTTTGATTCGATATTTGCTTGTGGTTTGATTGAGGGGGGAAGCCAGTGTTGGTTAAAACCAACCCGGTTGAAATGAGTGATGATAATAAAATAAAATGTTTAAAAATCTTCATGCTGAAGAAATCCGTTGAAGATAATACGAAATAACCAAAGCGAATATTAAGAAAAGAAAATCTGCTATCATGTAAGGAAAATAAAACTCTCCTTTAGTGAAGGAATATTTGTCACCTTATCATATTTTTTGTTTGGAAAAATAAAAAATTGTAATTCTTTGAATTAGTGGTTTTTAAAAAGATTTGAAGGAATCCAAAATAAAAAAAGTCCCTAAAAAGAATAGTTTTTTGAAGGATTATCTTGTGGTGAAATTAAGAGAGTTTTGAAGGGGTGCTTTTAATACTTTTAAGCTTTTTAATGCTTGAGTTTGTTTTGGGTCAATTTCCAATACTTTTTTGTATTCTGTTTTAGCTTTTTCCACATTGTTCTGTTTTTTGTAGATCCCACCTAACTTTAAATGTGCCTCAATATTATTTGGATCTTGTTTGACAACAGTTTTGAGTTGCGTCTCAGCTTTCGTAAAATCTTTTTTAGCAATATAAACTTCTGCTAATGATTTTCTTGTAGAAACTTTTTTGGGGTCTAGCTTAATTACCTGCTTCAACTCTTTTTCTGCTTTGTCAAATTGCTGAGTTTTAAGATGAAGCGTCCCTAAGTTTTTTAAGACACGTGAATTTTTTTTGTCTAAATCTAAAGCTTTTTGAAATTGAGTTTCTGCGTTTTGTGGTTTATTTTTTTTTGTATACAGAACACCTAAATTATTCAACAAGGTCTTTTTTACTCGGGCATTTTGGGGTTTTAGTGCGAGCCCTTTTTCA
Organism: Nitrospinaceae bacterium; assembly: GCA_965223665.1. Classification (GTDB taxonomy): domain Bacteria; phylum Nitrospinota; class Nitrospinia; order Nitrospinales; family Nitrospinaceae; genus CBDCVY01. The sequence continues at coordinate 1,222,183 of OZ245011.1, read as the reverse complement.
GTTAAGTTGATTGCTTGATCAATCTGGTTCTTTTTAGCTTTTTCAGTTGCCAATAGTAGGAAATCCTCTGGAGTGGATTTGATTTTCGAATCGGACCGGGTTTTTGCTTTATTAATTAACTTATCCAACTGCTCATTTTCTTTTATGGGTGGAGAACTGTCAGTTGAATTGGTTAGGTCTAAAGAAGCTAACTCAATATTTTTTAAATCATTTTCAGAATATGTCGCTAATTCAATACTTCCGTCACCCGCTTTTATGGAAGCAATTTTTTCAGGCCCAATCAGTGAAACCAGCGCTATTAAGGATCCAAAAACAATAGCGGTAACTCGTGTAGCGGCATTTATTCTGGCGAAAAAGGCACCAAGTAAAAGGATACCTCCGAAAATAATGCCTGCTAATTGGATGGAACTCATAAAAAAGTCAGCCTTTTAAGAAAAAAGAGCAAAAATCTAAATTATCGGTTAAACCATAGCATTTTTAATATTAAAGGGAAAGAGTTTTTCATATGGATAGAGAGATATAACTTATTGAAAAATAATTACTAGTTTAGGATTCTAGCGAATTTTAAAAAAGACATGGATAGAAAAAAATATTTTTAAAAATATAAAAAATTTGTGAATTCTTCTTGTATTTACCTTTAAAAAAAGGCTACACTGTGCCCACCTAAGATATTAAATCCATTGGAGTTTACCTTGGTAATTTTGCTAAGGTCAGATTTTTACACGGGAGGACACCGACAATGATGGGAATTGGTTTTCCAGAATTGATGATCATATTGGTCATCATAATGATTATATTTGGTGCAGGAAAATTGCCTCAAATAGGCTCTGCATTTGGTCAAAGTATTAAGAATTTCAAATCATCTATGAAAGAAGCGGAAGAAGCCGGGGAAAACGCTGAGGCAGTTGCCGAAGGAGAAAATCAACCTGCTGGTGAATTAGAGCAGGAAAATTTAAGTGATGAGGAAAAGGAACGGTTGGCCAGGGAAAAAGCCCAAGCCGATGGTGAAGCAAAAGATAAAGCCATGAGGGAGCAAGCCGAAGCCTTTACCGCTACTCTTCCTAGAAAAGGTAGTTACGACTTTACAAAAGATCAAGAGGATCAGGCACAGAAAAAAGCATAGGTATTATAGATTTTTAAGTTTTTCCCGTGTGAAATAGAGCCCTAGGAGTATCAATAACTCCAGGGCTCTTTTAAATTGTCAACCGTCCACACAGACCATCCATCAATGGTTTTATATATTCCGTTTGTGAAAAAATTAAAAGGATCAAAAAAGCGAATTCCTTGTTTAGGATCTAATTCAAAATTAACTTGATCTGTTTGAGCAGGGTGGTTTTTGCATTCCAAAAATTTCGCCCCATCAACCCCTGAAAGATTGAAAATTTCTTCCATAGTTTCTGGAGGATAATTTCCCGTATCAACTATTTCCTGAATCTTTTTCATAATAGATTCAACCTGCTCTTGAGATATATGGTGCATTTTCATAAAAATAACCTCACAAATATGCCTTAATTGGATTCTGAAGATGCATTATAAGAAGAAATGGTTTAGGAATCAATATTCCTCAACTTTATGTAGAGATTACAGAATGGGATACAGTTGGTTATTTAATGGCCTGCCAATGAAATTATGGGTCCTGGGAAGACACCAAGTTCAATGGTTCCAATAACACCAATTACTATAACTAGAATAGTTACTGGAGTTAATGATAATTGAATTTCTTGTTGAGGTTCTTTCATATACATAAAAACAATTACCTTTAAGTAGTAGTAAAAAGAAATGGCACTATTTAATACTGCAACCACAACAAGGAATACCAAACCTTCATTTAATGCGGCCTGAAAAATATAAAACTTAGCTACAAAACCAGCAAGTGGAGGGAGTCCTCCTAAAGACAAAAGAAAAATTGTCATAGAGAGGGCTAAGAGAGGATGCTTAAAACCAAGTCCGGAATAGTTCTCCAATTCGAGATTTTCATTTCCCTGTTTTCCTACCAAAATTACAATTCCGAAAACACCGAATGTCATAAATGCATAAGATAGCATATAGAAAAGTATGCTGGCACTACCCATGGAATTCTTGGCAATGACAGCAATTAGAATATATCCCACATGAGAAATACTTGAGTAAGCCAATAATCGTTTGATGTTGGTTTGCATTATGGCGCCCAGATTTCCAACAAACATAGTGATTATCGCGACAATGGTTAAAATTAAGTTCCAGGAAGAGGCAAGCTCAGGAATGCCCTCTGCAAAGACCCTGTAAAAAGCAGCAATTGAAGCGGCCTTCGGGCCAACGGCCATAAATGCAGTAACTGGAGTGGGAGCTCCCTGGTAAACATCAGGTGCCCACATATGAAACGGAACTGAAGCTACCTTAAACCCAAATCCAATTACCAGAAGAATTACTCCTGCCATTAATAAAGGTTGAGCAAAGACTTCTCCGCTATTCAGCAAAGAAGCAATTTTATTCAGTTTGGTGGTGCCAATGGTTCCATAAACCAGAGTCATCCCATAGAGTAAAAAACCTGTCGCAAAGGCTCCTAAGAGGAAATATTTTAAAGAAGCTTCGTTTGACTTAGTGTCTCTTCTTCGAATCCCAGCCAACACGTAAAGGCAGATGGAAACAATCTCGATCCCTAGGAAAATCATGATGAGGTCAGTAGACGATGCTAAGACAATCATGCCAACGGTACAGAATAAAATCAGGGCATAATATTCACCCACCCGAATATTTTCACGTTTGTTGTAATCTACTGAAATGAGGATGGCCAGCCCAGAGCTAATACAAAAAATCATCGTAAAGAATAAAGACAAATGATCAACCACATAACTTTGGTTAAAAGAATAGACTGGGATATCCGGAGCTTTCGCAAAGGCACTCACTGCTGCTACCAATAGTCCGGTTAGACTGACGATGACCAAACCCGATTTGTTTTTTCCCGTAAATAAATCAAATATCAATATCAACATGGAAAAAACACTTAGCACTATAACAGGTGCTAAGCTTATTAAATCGACTTCTGGTGCAGGAATTAAATCCACAAAAACCTCATTAATTTAATTTATGACTTTCTTTTAGTTGAGCTTCAGCAATTTTAACTTTGTTATCATTAGAGGCATGCTCGTGCCCCGATTTCTTTTTATTTTTTGGTTCTACCTGAGTAATTAAGTGCTCAATGGAAGCATCAAATGTTTTTGTAAAAGGCTTTGGATAGAATCCAATCCAAAATATAAAAATAATCAACGGGATTATGGTGATCATTTCACGTAAATTCATATCCGTTAATTTTAAATTTTTAGGATTTTTACATTCTAAAAACATCACGCGTTGAAACATCCAAAGCATATAACAAGCAGCAAATATAACTCCGGAGGTTGCAAAAATAGCGAAGGTTAAATCTGTTTGGAACATTCCCAAAAGCACCAAAAATTCACCGACGAAACCATTGGTTCCGGGTAGGCCTATAGAAGAAAGCGTTACAATCATAAAACAAATTGTAAACTTGGGAATGACCTTAGCCAGGCCTCCAAACTCGGAAATAAGTCGAGTGTGTCTTCGATCATAAATCATTCCTACCATTAGAAAGAGAGCCCCGGTACTGATTCCGTGATTTAAATTTTGTAACAAAGCTCCTTGAAGACCGTAATGATTGAAAGCAAAAATTCCGAGCATAACAAATCCAAGATGACTTACACTGGAATAAGCAACTAATTTTTTCATGTCTTCCTGGACCATAGCCACTAAAGCTCCGTAAATAATACCAATGATTGAAAGTATACCAATCATTGGTAAAAATTCCTGACTTGCTAAAGGGAATAAGGGTAAATTAAACCTTAGAAAACCGTAGGTTCCCATTTTCAAAAGTACACCCGCTAATATTACACTACCCGCTGTAGGTGCTTCTACGTGTGCGTCTGGAAGCCAGGTGTGAAATGGGAACATGGGAACTTTAATAGCAAACGCTAGAAAAAACGCCAGGAACAACCATTGTTGCGATACTAAATCAATATTTAAATGTTTAGTGATCAGCATTAAATCGGTCGTGTAGACACCCACTGTTTCGTGGAAATGGAAATAAATCCAAATAATGGCCACCAACATAAGCAAAGAACCAACAGCGGTATATAAAAAGAACTTCACCGCAGCGTAAATTCTTCTGGGGCCGCCCCAAACACCAATAATGATGTACATAGGAACAAGCTGTAATTCCCAAAACACATAAAACATGAAAAGATCAAGGGAAATAAATACCCCTAACATGCCAGTGGATAGTGCCAGCATGGCCATCATGTATTCTTTTACATATTTCTTTACTTCCCAGGAGGCAAGAATCGACACGGCCGTCAAGAAAGTGGTCATTATGTATAGAAGTAGGGAAATTCCATCGATACCTACGTGGTAATTAATTCCCCAATCCCGAATCCAGACAGTACTGAATTCGAATTGCATAAGATGGGTGTGTGTATCAAAGTCAGCATACAATTGCAGAGATAGAAGAAAGTCCGCAATTGCAACTGCTAAAGCAGTTTGTTTGATAGCACCTTCATGCTCTCTTGGGATAAAAGCAAGAACAACTGCTCCCACTAAAGGTAAAAATGTAAGAAAAGTTAAAAACATCTTTTCCCTGTTAAATTATGATCAATAATAAAATAAAACCCACCACCATAAACATAGCGTAATTACGAACAAACCCGGATTGGAATGCTTGTGCCTGTTTACTTATCCAACGAATTACTTGACCTACACCATTAACAGCGCCATCTACTCCCTTAGCGTCTGCTTCTTTCCATAATAAATACGAACCCTTCATGATAGGTTTTACAACTGTTTCATCGTAGATTTCGTCAACCAGGTATTTTTGTTGAACTAAATCGAAGCCCCACTGACCTTTGGAAAGTTTTTCCGGTAGGTGAGGTTTTTTAATATAGAAGATATATGCTGTGAAGATACCTGCCAATGCCACACAGACTGAAAAAATCATTAAGCCAATTTCCACCCAAATATTAGGATGGTGTTCCCCATGTTCATGAAGGACTTCTGCAAAAGTGGTATGGTGACCATGCTCTGCAAGCATTACCTCGGAGTTATGTAACATGGTTGCCCAGTCAAACTGGAGGACTGGTTCCAGCCAATTGTGCAGGATATGCCAACCGTGAATTAGAGGAATTCCAAGCAATCCTCCAAAAAGCGCTAAACCTGCTAGAATAATTAATGGGATTGTCATTACTGGTGGCGACTCGTGCGGGTGAACATGTGGATCTACATTAGATGGTCCATGGAAAGTTAAAAACACCAATCGGAACATATAAAATGCTGTGATGAATGCACCCGTTACTCCCATTCCCCAATAAATTACGTTGCCGTCCATAAGGGCATGATAAAGAATTTCGTCTTTACTAAAGAACCCTGAAAAAGGAAAGATTCCTGCTATAGCAATTGTTGAAACTAAAAAAGTTATATATGTAATCGGGAAGTGGTCTTTTAGTCCGCCCATTTTGCGGATGTCTTGTTCATGGTGCATACCATGAATAACACTGCCTGATCCCAAAAATAAGCATGCTTTAAAAAACGCGTGGGTTACCAGGTGAAAAATAGCTGCTGTATATGCGCCAACTCCACAAGCTAAAAACATATAGCCAATTTGACTGACAGTGGAGTAAGCAAGGACTCTCTTGATATCGTATTGGCAGGTTCCTATAGTTGCTGCGAATAAGGCAGTTCCTCCACCTATCAACGCCACTATCATCATCGTAATAGGAGCCATGTTAAATAACACACTACATCGAACCACCATATAAACGCCTGCGGTTACCATGGTTGCCGCATGGATGAGTGCACTTACAGGAGTAGGTCCTTCCATTGCATCGGGTAGCCAGGTGTATAAGGGGATCTGTGCAGATTTACCGGTAGCCCCAATAAATAAAGCTAAAGTAATCAGGGTGACTGTTTCACCACCATAAATTAATTTACTGGGAGCTTCAGCAAAAACCGAGGTGTAATCAATGGTTCCAAATTCTCTGAAAATGAAAAAGATACCTATTAAAAAGGCAAAGTCTCCAATGCGGTTTACCACAAACGCTTTGACTCCCGCATCGCATGCAGATTTTTTTTCAAAGTAATAACCAATAAGAAAATAAGAACAAACTCCAACCCCTTCCCAGCCGATAAACATCAGGAGAAAATTATTTCCCATGACTAAAAGAAGCATTGAAAAGAGGAAGAGGTTTAAATAGGCAAAGTATCGGTAGTAGCTGTATTCCTCATACATATAGCCAATTGAGTAAACGTGGATTACAGAACCAACGCCTGTAACCACCATCATCATGACCATGGAAAGAGGATCAATTTGAAAACCAAAATCTACGTTAAAATCTCCAGCGGAGATCCAGGTAAATAATACTTGCTCAGGGTAGGGGGTTCCTTCCGGATGAAATAACAGCATGACCCATAAAATAAGAGTCACGACGAAAGATAATATGGGTCCGCCGCAGGCAATGATGCTTACATTTCTTTTTCCAATTTTGAGTCCGAAAAATCCATTGATAATAGATCCCAACAATGGAAAAAGCGGAACCAGAAAAGCCAAGTTTGCGAAAAAATTCATTCTTTCTTTACCACTTCATCAGGTTAAATTCATCTAAGTTCACTGTTGGTTTGTTGCGGAACAAAGCGATAACGATAGCTAAACCAACGGAAACTTCTGCCGCTGCAACACACATCACCATGAAACTAAAAATCTGTCCGTCGTGTTGATTGAGGTAATTATCAAATGCAATTAAGGATATGTTGACGGCGTTTAACATGATCTCGACACACATGAACACAACAATTGCATTTCGACGGATCAAAACGCCTAAGACCCCGATTGAAAATAAAATTGCGCTCAATATTAAATAATGTGAAAGAGGAATCATGTTTAATCCAATTTTGTTTTAGCAAGCACTACTGCACCGACCATAGCTGCAAGTAAAAGAATAGAAGCCACCTCAAACGGCAACACAAAATCTGTAAATAAGGATGTACCCACTTTAACTGTGGTACCAAAATCATCAGGAATTTTTGCCGGCGAATTGAAATCTGAGTCCATGGTAATTTCTATAAATTTATATAAAACTGTTACCATTAATAAACCGGCTGCAATGGATAAAGTTAAATTCCCTTCCCTAGCTGTCCATTCTTTATCATCACCTTTTAAGTTCAGGAGCATGATGACAAACATAAAAAGAACCATGATCGCCCCAGCATAAATTATGACCTGAAGGATGGCGAGGAAATGAGCGTGCATCACAACAAACACACCTGCCAAACCAAGCATCATTGCAATTAAGGACACAGCTGAGCCAATGGGACTGTTGTTAAATACCACTAACAAAGCCATGACAATGCATAAAAAAGCTAAGGGATAAAATACTAGTAGTTCCATTTTCCGTACATTTGTCTACAAAATTCCATTCGTTCTTTTAATTCAGATACAGGAACAAGAAGTTGCTCCATATCGTATTTCATTTTTTTTCTGTCAAGCATGGAAATGTCATAACTGTTACTCATGAAAATTGCTTCTTCCGGGCAGGCTTCTTCACAAAAACCACAAAATATGCAAACCGCATAATCAATGGTAAATGCCTCAGGATACCTTTCGACTTCGTTTTGTTTTCCACTGTTTGCACCCGGTATGATATCGATACAATAAGCCGGGCAAGCAATTTCGCATAATCCGCAGGCAACACAATTGGGTCGGTTGTGCTCATTCAACGCTAAAACTGGTCGGCCACGATATGCAATTGGAAACTCAACAGTTTCTTCCGGATAGTAAACTGTAAAAATTTCGCGGTCCTTTTTTTTACCGAGAAAAAAAGGAACAAATCCTAATAAATTCTTAAAAAAATGTCGTGATGTAATCCACATTCCCCGAAAAATTTCAGGGATATATAGTCGCTCCCACCACGTCATTTTGACATTGCGATTGACGTAGTAAGCCATAATAAAACTCCTTTAATTTAAGGCCAAAATGACGATTCCAGTCACAACAACATTGGCCAAAGAAAGAGGTAACAGGATTTTCCATCCTAATTTCATTATCTGATCGTAACGAAATCGTGGAAGTGTCCACCGAATGGTCATTTGCACCCATATAAAAATAACTACCTTCCCGAAAAACACACCTACATGAATCAACATGACAACCAGGTTAGAGCCGGTAGTTCCTAAAAAGTCAAATACATCCAATAAGTCTTTTGTGGTAACAAAAGGAATATGCCAAGCACCAAAAAATAAAATGGTAACGATTGCACCGATGGTTACCATTTCAATAAATTCGGCCATGAAAAACATGCCAAATTTAAGACCACTATATTCTGTAAAATATCCTGCAACCAACTCTGACTCCGCTTCTGGAGCATCAAAAGGAATGCGCTTATTTTCTGCGATAGAAGCTGCCAGAAACATCAAAAAGCCTAAAGGTTGCAGAAAAATTCCCCATCGCCAAAAGGTTTCTTGTTCAGCACCAATAGTTGTAAGCTGCATTGATCCATAAACCATTAAAACTCCAATAATGGTAAGGCCCATGGTCACTTCGTAAGAAACCATCTGCGAAGCAGTTCTCATGGAGCCTAACAGGGACCAGTTATTGTTTGAACTCCACCCTGCAACCACGTATCCATAGGTCGCCAGAGATGCAATGGCAAAAACAAACAAGAGCCCAACATCTAAGTCAGAAATTACGAGATTGACTTCTTTACCAAATAAATTGTATTCACCACCAAAGGGAACAACAGCAAAAGTAAGAATAGCCGGGATTAAGGCAATGATCGGACTTAAGGTATGTAAAAATTTGTTTGCGCCATCAGGAATGAAATCTTCTTTAGTGAACATTTTCAGGCCATCCGCCATTATGTGAAACAGTCCCAAAGCCGTGAATCCCATAATATCGGCACGGTTCGCTCCTATGCGGTCTTGCATGATCGCACTTTGTTTGCGTTCCACCCAGGTAAGAATAGGGGCAAAAAAACCGACGGTGACGCCAAGGATAAAAAGAATTTTTGCCATGGTGATGGCTAAATCAACCCACATTTTACTTCACTACCTCAATTCACAGGTCCAATTAATGGTTGCCTTTTATTAATGGGATAATCTTTCCTTAAAGGATGTCCCTTAAAACCCTCATATAATAGAATCCGTTTTAAGTTGGGGTGTCCTTTAAATTTAATTCCATAAAGGTCCCATACTTCCCGCTCAAACCAATTCGATGATTTATATAAAGGAACCAAAGAATCGACTATACAATCATCTTCAGCTACGGGGATCTTTACTCGAAGACGGTGGTTATGTTTTAAAGAATAATAATGATATACCACCTCAAACCGTACGGGCTTTTTGTTTAAATAATCAACGGCCGTAAGGTCCATTAATATATCCATGTCCAAAGAGGGTTCGTCTTTGAGAAATTCGGCCACCGCAAACCCGATTTCTTTATCAACGGTAACAGTTTGGTCTCCTCTAAAGTCATGGGACTCCAGGACTTTATCCCCAAATTTTGCTTTTACTTTATCTATTAATGAAGTTTCACTCATACTATGAATATTATTCCCAATCCAATCCGCCTCGTATCCAAACATACATGAGTCCTACTCCTAAAATTATTAGGAAAAGAATCATTTCAACGAGGCCAAATAACCCCAATTGCTTATATAGAATGGCCCAGGGAAACAAAAAAACGGCTTCAATATCGAAAAGAATGAACAGAACGGCAACTAAGTAGAATTTTACGGAAAACCGCTGGTAAGGAGAAACGATTTGGCTTTCTCCACATTCAAACGGTTCCATTTTATCTGCGAATTTACGCTTGGGCCCGAGAAAGGAAGTTCCCACAACCATCCCAACAGCGATAGCGACTGCTATAAAAAACAAAATGGCTGCGCCTATGTACGACTCCATGACTTCCTGATGGCCTCTTACATGAAGGTTTTAATAAAAGCTTGTGATCAGGTTCTGCGAACCTGGAAAAAAGTGGATTCTAACCTGTAATTCATTTAAAAACCACTGTTTCTTTAATATCATTTCCACGGTTTATGACGTGGAAAATGCAGGAAAATGTGACGCGCGATACTACTCTATGCACCCTGAGTTGTCAATGAAAAAGCGTTAAAATTAAGAGGATTAAGGGGTTTAGGGGGTTCCACTTTTAAGAAAAGAATAAAATCGAATTAAACTCAAAAATCTTGGAATTTTGGACTAAATAAAAGAAACATTTTCCATAATTTTTTATGGGGCTACGAGGGTTATCTGTTTTCAAGTATTTTGGAACTGATAATATTCTGCTTGGGGGGGGTAGAGTAAAAAACTTTTACAAGTTTTCGGACAATTGATAAATATTGGACTCGGAAAGGGCTTTTAATTAAAATAGGCGGGTCCCATGAAAGGACGATTGAAAAGTCCTATTTTTTTCAAATACTTAACTTCTATTGTTTTTCTATTTTTATTTTTCCTATTCCGTAAAAGGAGATTAAGTGCTCAAAAAAGCTCACTTTTTTAACCTACTCTACTTAGGAATCTTTTTTTTAGTAGCCTTGGGGATGGTTAGTGAAGGGAAAGCTGAACCAATCTCAGGTCCCTGTTTTGAAAAACTAAGGGCACTGAATGTTACTTTAGAGAATGATCTCTTTGGAGGGGGTGCAGATAAACATTTCACCCACGGAACCCGCCTGTCTTATGTAGAGTTAAAGAAAAAGGTTACGAATAAGTCCAAATGTAACGAGTTGGGCAGCAATTTCGAAATTGAGCCTACCAAAAGCTGGTTCCATAGAATGATATCTGATGAAGGATTTGGCGCGAAGGGAGTAAGCTTTATACTCGGGCAAAATATTTTTACTCCTGAAAACATTACCACTCCGAGCTTAATTATCGATGACAGGCCTTATGCAGGTTGGCTATATTTTGGAATTGGGTTGGTGAAACAGGAAAATACAAGTTATGGAGCTTCTTTCGTGTCTTTAGAAGTTGACCTTGGAGTGGTGGGTCCTTTATCGTTTGCAGACGATGCTCAATTGCGGGTGCATAAAATCATCGACTCGCCTCGCCCAAGAGGATGGAACAATCAGTTGGACAATGAGCCGGGTATTTTAATTAACCTGGAGTTAAAGTGGCTGTTTGAGCAGCTTCAACCCTGGAAGCAGGGGTTAGAGCTGGATATTTTACCCAGTGTCGGTACGGCTGCGGGAAATGTAATGAATTATTTTTCTGCAGGGGCAACCCTTCGCCTGGGAGTGAACCTTCCAAAAGATTATGGTCCTCCGCGCATTCGACCCGGTGCCCAGGGGTCAGATTTTTTTATTCCCGGGGAAGGCGATCGTTTAGTGAGTTGGTACTTGTTCGCAGGACTTGAGGGCAGGGCAGTGATTCATAATATTTTTCTCGATGGTAATACTTTTGCTACCAGTCACAGTGTCGACAAAAAATATTTTGTCGGGGACCTTCATTTGGGTTTTGTGTTAGTCATTTCGCAATTTCGAATTGCCTTCTCCAATGTCTTTCGAACCGAAGAATTCAATAACCAAAAAGAGCTCGACGAATTTGGTTCCATTACCGTTTCCTGGGCTTGGTAATCAAAGAAGTTTTTAGAAATTTAAAGTCACATTCCCATACACGGCAATACCTCCGCGGAGGGGGAAGGTGTTAACGACTCGGTTAATCCATTCCGGAAAGAACACTTCTTCGTTTAAAAGGTTTTCAGCATAGAGACTCAGTTTAATATCGGGGAAGTCGTAGTTATTAGCTAATCGCGGCACGTCAAAAATAAAGTTAGCGGAAAGCCAATTGTAGGAATCTGCCGGGGGATTGACATTTAAAGTTCCCGGCAACGAGACGGCATTACTAAAATAGGTATCAAAAATTCCCAGGGAATAACCTCTGGGAGAAGTGTAAGACAGTCCGGCCTTGGCCATAAAGTTTGGAATCAATCCGACCTCAGCTCCAGTAGAATCTTCGTTTTCCTGATAAGTGACAGAGCCGATCAATTGCCAACCGGAATATATATTCAGTTTTCCCTCGAATTCCAGACCCCAAAAATCAACATCCCCGCCATTGGCAAAGGAAAGAATGCCGCCCGGTGCAACCACCGTCACAGAATCGGTTTGTTTACTTTTATAGTAAGTGAGGGAAGCATTGCCTCTTGGAGCGTTGTAATAGATTTGGGCATCAAAGGTATTGATTTTCTCGGGACCTAATTGAGGATTGCCCACCAACGCACCAGGAATAATGATGGCCTGCTCTATTCCAGAAGCAGATCGAAAAGCCCTTCCATATAATAATTTTACACCCCATTGTGGGTCGGGGTTAAAGAGGATTCCAAATCGTGGCGAATAATTCTCTTCCACACTGGGAGTTTTGTTGACCTGGACGCCGGCAATGAATGTCAGGAAATCCCAGGGCTGGTAATCCACCTGAGTATAAAATGTGAACCAATCGTTATGGTAAGAGTTGCTGGGAACTCCTACCTGAATAAATTTGCCGTTTAAGCTTTGATAAGTGGTGCCCAGGACAATATTGACTGTTTCATCAAACATCGATCCGAATAAATCAGCCTCAAACAAAAAATCGTGGTGCCGGCTTTTGGGATCAACGTCTAAACTGCTTGGTGGAATGATAATTCCGTTATAAGTAATATTAGTTTGTATTCGCCAATTATTAGACAAGGGATGATCGTATTGGATATCGAGAAATACGGTTTCATCCTGGTTTTCATCCTGTGGCCAGGTACCGGAAATTCCCGGAACTGTTTCTTTGCGATCACCAAAAAAGGCGGATACGGTGAGTCTTTTGTATTTCATTTGTCCCCAAATGCCATAACGATCTCGATTTTGATTAACGGTGCCGTTGAATCCTGTGGCATCGGTCATTTGGTATTTCCAACCGTTGGTATCGAAATATTTTCCGGAAATCACAAATTCAAAATCGTTGATAATTTTGCTGAAGAATCCGGAGGTCTGCCAGGTATTGAATGATCCGTAACCCTGAGTGAATAAATGCCGTTCTTCTTCGGAAGCCCCTTTAGTAACGATGTTGATAGTACCGCCAAAAGCTCCACTGCCATAAAGTACGGATCCAGGACCTCGAATGATTTCTATTCGATCGATTAGTTCCGCAGGTAGGGTGTGAAAAAAAAGCATTCCCGGTCCACCATCGAGACTGCTTCTTACCGGACGACCATTAATCAGAAGGAGGGTATGGTTGGCCAGTCCGCCTAATCCGGCCACACCGCGAAGTGAAACAAAATTATCGGGAACGCTAACAGAACCATACACATAAGTGTTGGGCTGGCGAAAAAGAACATCGTGCAACGTATTAGCACCAAACCGGGTGATTTCCTCCCCGGTAATGACGGTCACAATCCCCGGAGCATCCCGGAATTTTTGTTCACGTCGAGAGGCGGCAAAAACCTTCAGGCTTTCTATGTCCAGATCTAATAAGGTTTCGAGCTCTTCATCCTGCAGACTGGTTACATTCACAGGTTTCTCCGCCCAACCTAATGGGGTGGAAAATAGAACGAAAAGGAATGTTAGAAATATTAATGAAAGGATAGACTGGATTTTCATGATAAAAATCTACGTCCAAATTGCAGCGGTTTTTTTTGTAAAATGTTATTAATCAATACTAAATTGAATATTTAGAAATTGGAATCGCCCCTATTTGTTTTTTAGAAAAGAAAGTTAACAAATCCAGCAAGAAAACTCCCTGTCTCACTTCGCTTAAGAGTAATTCAATTATTTGAAATATCAATAGAAAACAGAGATCACTCTTTTTTTATGGTAGTTTGGTTTTGTTTAATTAGTGGGAGAATTTTAGGTTTAGCTTAATTTTTTGAAATAGGAAAACTAAAAAAATGTCCCATTATCATAAACGGAAAAAACCAGCAAAGAGGGAAGGGAAAGAAAGTTTCCTTGAGCAACTACAAGTAACTATTTCATTTCAGATTAAAAGTTCAGTGTGACTTTTCCATAGAAACCGCGACCTAAATGGTGGGGTAGGGTGTTAAAAGTTCTTTTTCGGGTGCTGGTGTAATAGATATCTTCATCTAACAAGTTGTCCATATAGAGAGACAAATTTAGGAAATCGAATCTAGGATCTTCTAATACTTTTCCCATCTCAAGTATAATATTAGCGGTTAATAAATTATAGGCATCCGCGTTAGGGTTAATATTCATCACCCCGCTTAATAATTCACTATTTTGAGTGGGTTCCCCAAAGTAACTGTTAAAGACACTTAGGCTAACTCCCCTTTCACATTCATAACTGAATCCAAATTTCGCCATCCAGCTGGGAGGGATGGTAGCATTGCTTTGGCCTGTAATAGTGTCTTTATTGATTTGAAAACTAAAGTTTCCCAAAAAGCTGAGTTCCTGGGTTAGTTGTAGTTTCCCCTCAAACTCCACACCATGGAATCGAATTTCACCCATATTCTGAAAGAGAGTAGTTCCGGTAATAATATCTTTTTGCAGACTGGTGAAATAGGTGATGGCTCCTTGAGCTCGTTGGTTTTTGTAATTCACTTGAACATCAAAGGTCTGAATAGACTCCGGTTTTAAGTTTGGATTGCCAAAGGGTGGAACCACCGATTGTAATTCCTGGGCTACGGGAGATCGAAACGCTTCTCCATACAGGACCTTTGCTCCCCAATTCCTATTGAATTGAAAAATTACGCCTACCCGAGGTGAAAGGCGATTGCTCCCGCCTTCGCGTTTGTTGAATTGAAGACCTGCGACGATCTTTAACCAATCGAACAATTGATGATCTAATTGTGAATAGATGCCGTAGTTGGTTATATTCCAATCCCCAGTAAAATTGATGGGATCAATTTTAAAGTCTCCTTGTTGGTTATCGTAAATTCCACCGAAGAGGAGATGGGTATTTTGAAAAACTCTTCCCTTAATCGAAACTTCTGCAAGTTGATTGACTGTTTCTTGACCAAATACAAGAGTATGTGAAAGAAATAAGGATCGGAGGGTATGGAAATGATATAAACCGTTAACAGAAATAGACCAGTCTTCGTTTAGGTTTAACGTAGCCAATATCAATATAGGCACGTCTGATTCCAAAAGGAGTGATTGGGGAATTTATTACCTGGATTGGAAAAATGGAGGTGTCCAATTTCGAAAAGTAACCATTGACCTTTAAGCCTTTCCATTGAGCAGTGACTACTCCCTGATAGTTTTTGGCTCCAAATGGATAAGGGCCGGGTTGGCCTGATTCCGTTCTAAACCCTGGGAAAGAAACATTGTCTTCATCATCAAGAAGATTGATAGCCGAGTAAAATTGTACAGGGCCTAAAGGTCCACCTCCATTGAGAGTTAATTGTTTTCTGCCATAAGAACCGTAACTTAAAGAAGAACTGACTTCCAACTGATCATGGTTTTTCTTGGTTACAATATTTATCACTCCTGCCATGGCATTAGTGCCATAAATAACGGAGCCTGGTCCACGGATCAATTCGATTTGTTTGATGGCTTCCACCGGAAATCCGGAATAAATATCGTAGTTGAACCCGGTACTTCCTGCCTCTCGAATGGGTCTTCCATTGAGTAGAATCAAGATGCTGTCATCAACGATTCCCTGAGAAACACCCCGCAGATTGGACCGACCTATTTTGTAAACATGGGCTCCGGAGATTAAAAGACTGGTTTGTCGGTCCAAAATATCTCTTAAATTGGTATAACCGTATTTTTTTATTTCTTCAGCAGTGACGACTGTAATTATTCCTGGAGCATTACGAATTTTTTCTTCCTTTTTCGAAGCAACGGTAACCAATAAGTCTTCTAAATCTAGGCTAAGCAGTTCATCAATTTCTTTGTCTTCCTGTATATTGTTTGGGGGAGCCCAAAGGTTAAAGGCTTCACTTGAATAGGCTAGAGCAGGGGAACCCAACAAAATTGCTATTAAAAAGATAAAATCAAATTTGATTTTCATTTGCAGAATGTTTTGTGAAAAAACAAAAAATGAGAAGTTTTTAAATTTTTTTTGTAGAGAAAGAAATTACTTATTCTGTGAGCAATTAAGTGTTACCAAAGGTATTTTGGATAGATCTATTTGAGACCTCATTGTTCATAAGAGTAAGCCAGGTTTATTCCAATTAAAAGTATAAGAATTAAAAAATAAATTACCCGAATTTAGGGGATTGGTTTCTGAAAAAGATATCATGCGATGAAGGCTTTCTTCTATAAATATAAACCTCAAATTAAATTTCTTTTTTTCTAAAAAGGGCAATGACCAAAATTGCATTAGAATTGGAACCTGTAAATAATTTAGTTTGAGATATAATTTGGTCATTCAGGAGGGACCAATTAAAAACTAAAACCGCAGTGTTGCCTCTTAGTAAGTGATAATTCCCGGGTGAATAGGAGTGGTATTAATTAAAGGGTTATTCCGAATAGAAGCTGGAAAATATACATCTTGCCATAGTATTGAAGGCGCTAAAGAACAGAGGAAGGTGTGAGCTTGAAAAAGTCAATCATTTACTAATAAGCGATAAATATTTCCCCAATAGGACTACTTTTAAATACCAGGCCAGAATTTAAACACCGTTTTTTAAATTTTCCCATTTAAATATATGAATTTGAGATATCAGTCTGAAAAGAGGGTAATAAATATAAATGCACCCTTATTTAGTTGAAACGAGATTAGGCTATAATGGATGCAAACTTATTTTTGAATATTTAGAAAAGATTATTGAGATTATTATTAGGCAAATTGTATTATAAACACCTATTTTAAATAATTGTCGATCAAATAATCTGCTCAATCAACTCCAAAATTTGTAAGTTATATCTAAGGAATAAATGAAATTTGGAAAAATCCATCTAAAAATATTGTAATTTCGATAAGTTTAAATTACTCCTATCAAATAGCTACTCTAACTTTAAGATAACTAAATAGGCCAATTTGGTTAAAAATATAAGCATGGAAAAGAAAAACTTTGTACTATATAAAAAGGGCGAAAACAAAGATAAAGAGCAAACTTAGTTCAAAATTTGCTAAGGACTCAAAACCGCAGTGTTTTTTTGAAGTTTACCGGTAATTAGGTAAAGCTTAGATCAGTAAATGGTAGACCTCAAAGATTGAACCACATCATTCAAGTAACCTAAAAAGGCTTTGGGTTTTTCTGAATGTCCATATTGTGTTGTAACTATTTTGGCCGCTTGGGCTAAATTTGTATGAAAAAAAAGTTTTTGAGCAAAATTCAAATGAATCTAAAAAATTGGGTTCGTGTTGTTTGTTTTATTTTCCCCCTGTTACTGCTCATTGCTTTTCCTTCCTTGTCCTATTCAGATAGTCTCGAAGATAAAACTAAAGCTGTTTTTATTTATAAACTCAAAAAACTGGTTAAATGGAAGGGGAAAAGTGAAGAGGCTAGTGTAAAAGGGGAAAACTTGGTTTTTTGCTCTTATTCAAATTTTAAGTTTTTTGAGCATCTGGAATATATAAAAGATAAAAAAGGTGGGATTGATATAGCCGTCTTGGATCCTGATAGCTCAATTGATAAATGCTTTATATTGTATATCGGAAAAAAAGAAGTTGGTGTTTTGGAAAAAGTACTTTCCAATGATAAAGAGGGTTTGTTGTTAATAAGTGATCATCCAAACTTTTATCGAAACTCGGGGATGATCTCTTTTTATTTTAAGGATGGAAAGTTTTTAATTAACATTAATAAAACTAATATCAATAAAGCAAACATGCGAATAAATAGTAAGTTATTGAGGATTGCTACGCATATTAAATGAGTAATGAATTTTGAATAGTCTTCCGAAAAAGAAGACCATTTTAAATGGTCGAGAAAATTAATTATTTGAATTTGTATTTAGTGTTTTAAGGAAACAGTAAGGTGTGCAGATGCCCTTGATTAAAAGTTTTAATTATTTTTACAAGTGAAGCTTTCCTTTTAAACCTGAATTAATTTATGAAAAAAAATAAACCCATTATTTTTTTGGTTCTGACAATTGTAATTTTTCTAGTCGCTTCATTAGTGGCTTGGAATTTTTTTTCCAATCAGGAAGAGGGCCTGTTAATAAAAAAAGTTCAGGCTTCTGCTCTAGGGTTTAGAGAGGAGTTAGTAAAAACGATTACGGATAACTTATTGGCTTTAGAAAGAATGGCTAATCGATGGAGCCGCTTTGAAAACTTTTCAAAAAATGACTTTAAACAGGAAGCAGATGATTTGATGAGTGATTTAATAGGCTTTAGTCACTTGTTTTTTATTAATATTTCAAAAAATAGCTATTGGGTAGCGAGTGATCTGGATAATTTAAGTAATATTGATAGCCCCACTTCAGAACAAAAAAATCATATTAATTCACTTATTAAAGAATTAAATGGTAAAGGTTCAATTGTTTCTAGAATATTTGAATCCAAAGCTGGAAATGAATTTTTATTAATCGTTCCTCTGTCTTCTAAAACTTCGAATAATAATTATCTCGTCGGTGTTGTTGACTTAAATCATTTATTTGATGCCATTTTACTGGGCAAGTTTAAAGAGGAGTTTGACTTTAAGATCTTCCAGGATGAATCTCTGGTATTTAATTCCGCTGAACCCAACTTGGATACAATATCTAAATGGACCCAACGTGAAAAAATAAATTATTTGAATTTAAATCTAAATCTTGAAGTAACTCCAAGTAATCAATGGCTGGAAAGTAATCAAACAGCAATTCCATTTGCCGTTCTTTTAGGAGGTGTGGTCACGAGTTTCTTAATGGGTTTTACTGTTTTTTTCTGGAGTAAAGCAAGAATCCATTCTGCAAAACTTGAAATGCTGAATAAGGAGTTAGGGTTTGAAATTGAAGAAAAAGAAAAAGCCCAAGTTGCACTTCTAGATGCTCATTCCAGCCTAGAAGTTAAGGTTGAAGAAAGAACTAAAGAACTTAAAAATGCTAAAGAACAAGCCGAGATAGCCAATAAAGGCAAATCAGAGTTTTTAGCTAGAATGAGTCATGAGTTGAGAACCCCTTTGAATGCAATAATTGGTTTTTCTACGATATTACTTGGAAATAAAAAGAAAAACCTGTTTCCTGAACAAATTGCGGATGCGAAACATATTGAATCTGCCGGGCAACATCTTCTTAACCTCATAAATGAGATTTTGGACCTGGCAAGAATAGAATCCGGGAAAATGGTGATTTCTATTGAAAGAATCAATTTTTCGGAATTAAAAAAAGAACTTCTGGAATTAATCAAACCGTTGGCAGATTCTAACAATATAAAAATTGTAGATAATATTCCGGATTTTCCCTCCATACATATCTGGGCAGACTTGGGGCGATTGAGACAAGCTTTTCTAAATCTGGCTTCCAATGCAATTAAGTATAACCGGCTAAACGGCACGGTGACATTTTCTGTGGAAGAAATAGAAGATTCAATAATTCGAATCAATGTCCAGGATGAAGGTCAGGGAATTTCACCGGAAAAACAGGAAAAACTTTTCGAACCGTTCAATAGATTTGATGAAGAGTACTCAACAAAAGAGGGCGCTGGAATTGGACTGGTAATTACAAAAAACTTGGTGGAATTAATGAATGGAAAAATTGGATTCACTTCTGAAGTAGGACAGGGAAGTTGTTTTTATATTGAATTACCTCTTAGTGAGGAAGCTCCTGACCTTGAAGTGCCCGAAGCACTTGATTCCGCAGGGGATTGGTATATAAATAGAAATTCATCTTCTGTGGCAAGTAAGATTTTATATGTTGAGGATAATCCGCTAAATACAGAATTATTTGTTCGATTTTTAGAGGACTTGGAAATTAATGTGGAATTGGTTCTTGCAGAAAATGGTAATCAGGGCCTCGCGTTAGCAAAATCACGAAAATTTGATCTTATTCTTCTAGACATGAATCTTCCGGGAATGAATGGATTACAGATTTTTGAGAAATTGAAGGATTATAAGGGTATTGAGGAGACTCCCATTGTTGCCGTGAGTGCGAATGCAATGGAAAAAGATATTAAAAAGGCATTGGATGCCGGTTTTAAAAAATATCTGGTTAAACCTTTAGACCTCGAAACTTTATCAGAGACTCTAGGGGAATTTTTAGAATAGAGAACAGAGATTTTTGTTCACGCTCTTTAAATGTATGTTCTGGAATTAATATCAAAGTTTGTCCTTATTTCTCGGCTAATTGTTTTACGTGATTGAATACTCGCAGATGTATTTTGTGGATAATGCCATCTACTATAAACTTCCAATAAAAGTGTGGATGGATGTCAATTGAATACCAGGAGGTTCCCTCCAATCGTGTTTTTCCATCGGATAATTTTACCAAACGAAATTCTCCCCTATGGGATTTAACATAGTAATATAAATGTGGAGGGTGAATTTCTCCCCAAGGACTAGTCTCTACCATTGGTTCCGGTTGGGATAAAACATCAAAAGCCAAAACACTATTTTCCTTCCAAATAGTTATCTTTTCTTTAATAGGACCTGTCGAAAAGTTGCAATATCTAATTGCACCTTCACCTTCACCTTCCAATCGAGTGCCGGTAGGGTAGGCGATCCCTAATTTAAAAACAAAGTCTTCTGGTGGCTTTTTAATGTCAGGAAAACTTCCAATGTATTTCCAATAAACCAAGAATCGCACTTTTCCAATGTTTTGATGGATATGTTTTAGGTGTTTCTGACAGCAAGGGCAGGGATGGGGAAAAGAAAAACCCACTTAGACAAGAAGTCCAAGTGGGTTTTAGAATTAAATTCCCGGCGTTGACCTACTCTCCCACACAGTCTCCCGTGCAGTACCATCGGCGCTGGAGGACTTAACTACTGTGTTCGGAATGGGAACAGGTATGGCCCCTCCGCTAGCAAGGCCGGAAAAAATGGTATCTGATAAAACAAATTTTAAAATTATTATCAGGCGTTAGCCTGGTGAATACTGTTTGAGAGTAACTGAATTAAGGTCAAGCCTCACGGCTGATTAGTACCGGTTAGCTGAACACATTACTGCGCTTACACACCCGGCCTATCGACCTTGTAGTCTTCAAGGAGCCTACAGTTTCTCCGAAGAGAAAAGAGAGATTTTATTTTGGAGTTGGCTTCCCGCTTAGATGCTTTCAGCGGTTATCCTTTCCAGACATAGCTACCTGGCAATGCATCTGGCGACACAACCAGAACACTAGAGGTCTGTCCACCCCGGTCCTCTCGTACTAGGAGCAGCTCTCCTCAAATCTCTAACACCCACAACGGATAGGGACCGAACTGTCTCACGACGTTCTAAACCCAGCTCGCGTACCGCTTTAATTGGCGAACAGACAAACCCTTGGGACCTGCTTCAGCCCCAGGATGCGATGAGCCGACATCGAGGTGCCAAACCGCCTCGTCGATATGGACTCTTGGAGGCGATAAGCCTGTTATCCCCGGCGTACCTTTTATCCGTTGAGCGATGGCCCTTCCACACGGAACCACCGGATCACTAAGACCTACTTTCGTACCTGCTCGACTTGTAAGTCTCGCAGTCAAGCTCTCTTATGCCTTTACACTCGTTGGCTGGTTTCCAATCAGCCTGAGAGAACCTTCGCGCGCCTCCGTTACATTTTGGGAGGCGACCGCCCCAGTCAAACTACCCGCCTGACATTGTCCCTGATCCGGATTCACGGACCGAGGTTAGAATATCAATATAAGAAGGGTGGTATTTCAAGGTTGACTCCCCCGAAGCTAGCGCTCCGGATTCAAAGTCTCCCACCTATCCTACACATCATAGATCAATACTCAATATCAGGTTGTAGTAAAGGTGCACGGGGTCTTTCCGTCCTGTTGCGGGAAACCGGCATCTTCACCGGTATGTCAATTTCACTGAGTCCCTGGTTGAGACAGTGCAGCCATTGTTACGCCATTCGTGCAGGTCGGAACTTACCCGACAAGGAATTTCGCTACCTTAGGACCGTTATAGTTACGGCCGCCGTTTACCGGGGCTTCAATTTAGAGCTTCGTCCGAAGACTAACCCCTCCTTTTAACCTTCCGGCACCGGGCAGGCGTCAGACCCTATACATCGTCTTACGACTTAGCAGAGTCCTGTGTTTTTAGTAAACAGTCACAGCTGCCTGGTCACTGCAACCCCCTTCAGCTCCAGAAGCAAGTTCTTTCACCTAATGGAGGCACTCCTTTTCCCGAAGTTACGGAGCTAATTTGCTAAGTTCCTTAACCAGAGTTCTCTC